>NZ_JWLI01000023.1 GCF_000813965.1 Leisingera sp. ANG-M7
GCAGACAACCCAGTCAATAGCTGGGCGCAAGAATTCCCGAAAAAGACGAACGCCCAGAGGAAGAGCCCGAAGCCGGACTGCAAGCGAAGCAAAAGGCGGCCCGTCAGCCTCGCTAAAACGAACTGCAGAACTCCGCCCGAAGTGCCCAGCCGCTACTTGAAACCTCAAGCCGCTGCCCCAGAACACCCCGCAACACATCTCGAACGATGTACTCTGGCACCCCAAGGTCAACCAAACGGGTCACAGCTCCCTGCGGGGAGTTTGTGTGCAAAGTAGACAAAACCATGCGGCCAACCAGCGCTGCCCGGCAGGCGATTTCAGCCGTCTCCTGATCCCGGATTTCGCCAATCATGATGACATTCGGATCCTGACGAAGGAAGGAGCGAAGCGCCTTGGCGAATGTCATGCCAATTTCTTCATGCACCTGAACCTGTTCAATGCCCGACAGATTGTATTCCACCGGGTCCTCAACCGTCAGGATCTTTCGATCATCAGTGTTGAGGTGGGACAGCGCCGTGTAAAGGGTCGTTGTTTTACCGGACCCCGTTGGTCCGGTCACCAGGAAAAGCCCGCTGGGCTGTTCAATGACCCTAATAATATGACTGGTAATCTCAGCTGAAAACCCGAGCTGATCCCACCCCATACGCAACGCTTTCGGGTCGAGAACCCTGCAAACTATGCTTTCACCAAAGCTGGTCGGTACAGAGGACACTCGAAAGTCCACTTTGCGCCCGGCCATGTTGGCAGTTATCCGGCCATCTTGCGGGAGACGCCGTTCAGAAACATTCATTGCCGCCATCACTTTGACCCGTGCGAGGATTGAGCCAGGGTTCAGGCTGCGGTTGACGCTCTGCGCGCGTAGCAGACCATGAATTCTGAAACGGATTCGCAGCCCGTCTTCCTGAGACTCGAAATGAATGTCCGAGGCACCCAAGGCAACCGCCTCATTGAAAACCTCGGAAACAAAGCGGATGACCGGTCCGTCAGCTTCTTCTTGCCGGACCCGTTCCCGGTCCGCCTGCCGCACTTCATCAGGTGTTTCTATCTCGGTTTTATCAGCAACTTCAGCGGACGACAGAAGCAGCCGTATCACCCGTGTTGGTGCCACTGCGAACTCTGGCCGGTTTTCCAGGTGGAAGGCTAGTTCACTACGAAGCCCAGCATTTGCGGGGTCGCTCAATAGAATGCGGCTCACCCCCCGCCCATCGTATACAGGCGCCAGAACATTCCCGTTACAATACTCGGGGGTCAGTTCTTCAAGGATTGCCTCGTCCAGCTCAAAGCCGTCTTCGGACAGCGAAAAAGGAAGATTCAGGGCGCCCGCCAGCTCTGGCAGCAACAGCCTCTCCTCCAGCAACCCGAGGCGCAGGAGCGCGCGATCTAAAGAAATTCCGCCGTTCTCAGCCATGGAGCGGCCACGCTCCACCTCCATCTCGGAAAGAATGTTCTTTACCTTGAGCCGGTTTGCCAATGTGTCATTCAAGTTGAAATTCGACGGCATGCACACTCTCATGGAATTGACGTGATCTTCACTTTATAGCTTAGAAAGCTTTAGCCGCCTGAACCATAGATAGAAAGCTCAGCCATTGATCAGCAGTTTGCTCCCAGAAGAGACCTTGGCAAACTTGAGCCGCATCCGTGGCCTGTTTCCAGCATGGATGCTTCTCCCGGGCTGGCGATCAGACTGGTCACGCAAAGTACTTCTTGAATACGCGTTGCTGAGGGCAGAGCCTGGAGACCGGCTGGATATTCAGCTGGGGTCATCGCTGTTTCTGACCAAGGAAATAAAAGTCCCTATTGCGGCTCGGGCAAACCTCGCGAAGGTGGTCAGTATGGCTGTCCGTCAATCTTCTCCGGGCGGTGGGCGGAACTTGATCTGGCGTCATCAAGTTAAGGGCAGGTCCGGGAAAGAGCTGTTAGTCCAGGTTTTCATCTTGAAGAATACCGTATTGCCACAGCTGACCAGTCAGGCGGAAGCAGCGGGCGCCTCCATTCGCATGGTTAGCATCGCCGATGCCCTCAACGCGCAGCCCTTGCTCGACAACCGGAAAGAAGTTGACCGCCCACTGCGGTTGTGGAGCGCGGCAACTGCCGCGCTATTAACTGCAGCACTGCTTGGGGTTAGCTGGATCGAGCTGCGGGAAACCCGTACTCTGCAGCTCAGAAAACAGGAGCTCGTCACCGAGCAAAGGCAATTAGCAGAGCACGCGCTGCGGCTAAGGGAAAGGCTGGACCAGCAAAATGCAGGCTTCACGAGGATCAGCAATGACATCCAGACTTTCGAAGATGACCATAGACGGCTGGCTCTACTCTTGGATCTAACCGACGCACTAAGTGATACGACTTGGGTTTCGGAAGCATCACTGTTTCAGCGGCGCGTTCAGCTATCCGGTTTCACAAGCGACGATGTACCGTCTCTGCTTTCAAGCCTGCGGAACCTGCCGTGGGCAACCAAGGCTGAGCTTGACGGACCGGTTTCCTTTGACAGCTTCAACCGCAAAAGCAGGTTTGAATTCATCATCCACACACAATCGGCCCCAGGAACTGACGGATGATAGCCTTGAAGCCTATGGCCGTTGCCACCCTGTTCGCAGCCGCGACCATTGCAGTATTCTACGCGCTGTTCTTGCCAGTGAACCAGTTCCAAGCGGAACTGGCCACCAAGATTGCATCCGTCAGCAAGGACGTTGAGGACTTGGAGACCAGAGTTCGAAGCTTGAAGGCTTCCGAAGATGGTGTCGCGTTCCCTCCGGAACTACTTTGGCATGCTGCGTCACGCAGCGAAGCAAGCCTGGCACTCCAAGACTCGTTGCTCCAACTGGCCAAGTCACATCAGCTTTCCATCCTGACTTTTGGGGCAACTGAACTCTCGAAGAAAACTGAGCAATCCACTGCAGCCGTCACTCTTGAGGGCGAGAGCACTTTGGAGAATTTCTACCAGTTTCTGAATGCAGTCGAGAACCTGACACCAAGAGCAGCTCCAGCGCTCGTGCGCCTTCGCCCTCGCAGTATAGCCACCTCTGAAAACGAGGGTACAGGCGTTTACTTCCAAACAACAATCTGGGCTTTCTGGGGGGATGAAAAGTGACACAGGTCAGGAACTTTCTTCCACCACCATTATTCCTGATTGCTGCGACAATCACTGTGGCTCTATCGCAAGCTCCTTGGCCTCAGCCTCAATTGTCTGGTGAGACAACCGCACCAGGAACCAGCCAAGATCCTGACGTAACGGATCAAGACCAGCCCGCCGTAACCTTTCCCTTGTCTGTTGCTGAAGACCTGTCGGAACGCATTGCGCAAGCAAAGGGCCGGCCATTGTTTTCCGAAACCCGGAGGCCACCGGCGAAAGCAGACGAGGATGAGCCAGCCCCCCAGCCAATTGCCGAGGAAATCGAAGCTATTCAAATGGAACCGGTTGCCCATCCAGAGCCACCTGAGGTTATCTTCAATGGCTTTTTGCGCTCCAATGGCAAGACCGCAGGTCTCGTCCGGATACCAGACACAGGCATTGAAACATGGATTTCTGCCGGTGATACAGTCGGGGACTGGCATGTTGCCGAATTGTCCAGCACAGCAATCGTTCTTCAGCTTGGAGAAATCCAGCATGTTGTTGAGCTCAGCCGCTGAGTGTAAAGATCGCACAAAATTCAGGGATAGATATGCGGTTTCGAATACTCACATGGGCATTAGCAGCACTGACGCTTGCGTCCTGCACTGAAACCACCACGACCAGCTCTGGTCTTTTCGGCGATGATGTTTCCGTTGCAAGAAGCTCATTTCTCTCCCGCAACCAAAACCAAGCCACTCAACTTCACGGCGGCGTGCGTCCTGGGGCGATGTCACGCGGCACAGATCAGTTCGTCAATCCAAGCATCCTGAACAATAACCGCTCACAAGCTGTGGTCATTCCCAAGGACGGCAAACTTGTGGAAGTCAGCCTAGTAAATGCAAGCATTGAAGCCGCCGCACAAGCAGTATTGGGTGAGGCACTTGGGAAGAACTATACCGTCGCCGACGAACTAAAGGGGCGGATCACAATTCAGTCGACGGGTGCAATCCCCAAGACTGCCTTGCTCGAGTTGTTCGAGGCCGCCCTCTCCGCTAATGACGCCCGCCTGGAACAGGACGGTAATGTCATCAAGGTGCTTCCCGGCACCTCCGGCAATAAGACCTTCCGTCTAGCATCAAGTGGAGTCGGCAGTGGTGCTTCTATCGTCGTTGCGCCCCTCAAACACATTTCTGCTGCTCAGATGGTTAATCTACTCGCTCCATTGAGCGACGAAGGCCTGCGTACTGTCGCTGACAAGCGCAGGAACCTGCTGATGATGACGGGCACAAAGAAGCAATTGGAAGCTGCATTGGACGCGCTCAACCTGTTTGACGTCGACGTCTTGTCGGGCAAGTCAATTGCGCTTGTAGAACTGAACTCCGCCGATCCGGAATCTATTGTCGATGAGCTCGCAGTTATTTTTGAAAACGAGGTTGGCGGAAATCTTGAAGGTGTCATCGAGTTCATTCCGAACAAGCGTCTTGGCTCGGTGTTGATCATCACATCCCGCTCCAAATACTTGCCGGTTGCGCAAAAGTGGATCAGAGAACTGGATCGCACTGCGAGTGGTGCCAGCCGCTATATCGAAACCTACGAACTTGATAACCGGGACGCCGTGGATGTGGCACCGATCCTGAATGATCTTCTTTCCAGCTCTCAGGAGAAACCGGCAGAAGGTGAGGACACTTCGCGTTCTGTTTCCGGCTCTAGGGTTGCTGCAGACAAAGCGCGTAATGCACTGCTGGTACGGGCCACCCGTAGCGAACACCGCGAAATTCAAAGTCTCCTGAACGAAATCGACGACAGCCCCCAGCAGGTAATGCTTGAGGCAACTATTGCGGAAGTTACTTTGAATGATGAGCTTGGACTGGGGGTCCGCTGGTTTTTTGAGTCTGGCAACTTCGACTTTACTTTCTCGGATTCCGACTCCGGAAGTACCTCCAGCAGATTTCCCGGTTTCTCAGCGGTATTTGGAACCAACAGTGCCGCCGCGGCGATCAATGCTCTTGCTGGCGTGACTGACGTAAAGATCATCTCTTCGCCCACTCTTATGGTATTGGACAACGAAGAAGCCATTCTGCAGATCGGTGACCAGGTTCCTGTTGCCACACAGTCCTCAACGTCGACATCAACCGAGGACGCTCCGACAATCACCACCATCGAGTACCGGGACACAGGCGTCATCCTGAAAGTTCAACCCAAGATCAGCAGGAATGGCCGCGTGGTTCTGGATGTCACTCAGGAAGTGAGCAGCGTGGCTGAGACGGTCACATCCGGTATTGACTCACCAACTATCCGGCAACGGAAAGTGGCAACTAATGTCCTTCTGAACGACGGCACAACACTCGCGCTCGGCGGGCTGGTTCAGGAAAGTGACACGACAACTGTTACGAAAGTACCAGGCCTCGGAGATGTACCAGTACTCGGCAATGTTTTCAGGAACAAGGACAGCAAAAAACGTCGTTCAGAGTTGCTGGTGTTGATCAGACCACGTGTTGTGAACACCGAAAGCGACGCCCGGACAATCACCGAACACTGGCGAACGAAGCTTTCAGGGGCAAACACAATCCTCCGGACGGGGCTTGGAAAACCACAGCACCAGATTGGCGAGTTTCTGCAGTAAGGCCGGACGATGGGCAGCTACCAATACAGCGGATATGATGCTTCCGGAAGAGAAGAAGCCGGCGCTATTGATGCTGCGACGGAGAGTTTGGCTTTCGAGCATCTGCAATCCCGTGGCATAACTGTCTTCGCGCTCGAACCTTCCTCTGCCGAGTATATTCCCACAGCAGTGCCATGGTACCGCCGAGACATTCGTTTTCGCAGCAGCCAGCTTTCTGCCGAGGATCAAGCTGCAACGGCCGATCTTCTTGCATCTCTGTTCAGTGCCGGGCTCGCATTGCCTGAAATAATCCGAATTACCGCCAGTTCAGCGGGCAGGACTGAAGTCAGGATGCAATTTGAACGAATTGGGCAAAAAGTGGCGGAAGGAGGTAGTTTCGCAGTTGCCTTTGAACAGGAAAACAAGGGCTTCGCACCAATCTTCGTCTCCTTCTTGAAGGTCAGCGAGGCATCAAATGCCCTGCCAACTCTCTTGCGGTCCCTTTCCTCCTTCCTGTCCAAACAGAACCAGGTACGTCAGAAAGTTCTTTCGGCCCTTATTTACCCACTCATTCTGGTACTGGCCTCACTCGGACTGTTTCTGATTGTCACACTGTACCTTGCTCCCAACCTCGAACCACTGTTTGCGGCGGCGGGGCAAGAACCACCCGGCACACTGTCGGCTCTGCTTGCCCTGAATGACTTTCTGGTCAGGTTCTGGATGTGGCTACTTCTCGCTCTGGCTGGTGGAGTTTTGGCGATAGCCTCTTTGCTTCAACACGAAAGAAGCCAGCGCTTGTTGGCGCGAATGAAATTCCGGCTGCCAGTATTTGGTACCATAACCCGGCTTTTCACCCTGTCACAGCTTGCGCAGGCAATAGAACTTCTGCTGACCTCAGGGATGCCGCAATCGGAAGCTTTCCGGCAAGCCTCAGCCTCTCTCGGAGCCTCAAGCGGGTTTCACGGGACATTTCTGGAAGCTGCCGACGCAGTTGAAAGCGGCCTGACTGCTACCGGGCCAATTGATGCGGATCCGCATATTCCCGCCGGGTTTAAAGAGCTCTTCCGGGTCGGTGAAGAGACCAATCGATTGCCTTCGACTCTTGCAGCACTTTCCGAAACAATGTCCGCTCAGGCAGACCGACAGACTCAGCGGCTTCTAGGGCTTCTCACACCTGTCCTTACTTTGGTCATCGGCTCCGGGATCGGTTTTTTGATTTACACGCTGATGGGTGCCATCCTGGAGATCAACGAGATTGCCTTCTAGTCCCCTGCCCAGACATTGGCAGCGTGGCTTCACCTTGCTAGAGACTGTCTTGGCCTTTGCGGTCCTCGGAATGGTGCTGTCTGGTCTCTACACCGTATCGGCTCGCTCAGCCGGGCGATTGGCAGACGCGAGGAACACCTACCTTGCAAGTGAATTCGCGAGATCAATGTTGGATCAGTACATCCTGGCAACGCCACCGCCCTCTTCATCCGGCACTTACAGGCAAACCTGGGATTGGGAGATCACTGAGCAACGACTGGGCGGCTTGCAGCCGTCATCCTTGGACAAACATTTTGCCTTCTACGAGGTCTCGGTTGTTGTTACTCGCCATGGGCTTTCTGACACCCGTCCCGCTGTCCTTAGCAGGACGGTAGCCAGAAAGGCTGGCAGGCAGTGAGGCGGAACCCGCACAAAGGCATTTCCCAGCTCGAAGTCCTTGTCGCATTGGCAGTCATGGGTATGATTGCCGTGCTCTTGGCCAACGCACTCAGTTTTTCCCGGCGCCAGTTGGAACGCACTCTGCCTTTGTCGGCGGAGGCAGAATACTTCATGGCTCGCGACACCTTGCGCCGTTGGGCTGAAGGCATGCCTCTAAAACGCGAGCCTTCCCCGGCCACTCCTGCACTTCACGGAACCCAGTCAGAAGTAACCTTTGAAACATTGATCCACGACGGCCAATTCTGGGGTGGAGTGCCCACAACTGTGACCCTCTACATGGAAGAGAAACAACTCGTTGCCAAGGCATCCGGGGTCGCCAGCAAACAATTGGAACCCATGATCCGCAGCCTGGTTCTTTCCCCGAATGCGAAGAATCTCTCTTTTTCTTATTACGGCCGTAACAACAATGAACCCAACCCTGCGTGGTACCCGAGTTGGGAAAGCGGCAGTTTGCTGCCAGTGCTGATCAAAATCGAATGGGAGCAGCAAGGCGGCCAGCCCGTTCCCCCACTGACACTCAGACCGGCGCACTACGACTTGAACCGGTCGATCTCACTTTCCGATGTGATCCCGAAATGACCAGGTCAGAGGAACAGGTCCTCATCCTCGCTCGCGCCGCCCGGGTGCCCATCCCGGCCATAGGTAAACAGCTCAAACGCTTTTTCCTTGCCCGGGCTGCGGTAGAGCAGCTGCCGCCCCCAGGGATCGTCCAGGTCTTCCAGGCTGTCCACATAAGGCCCGCGCCATTTGCCGGAACCTGAAGGTTCAGAAAACAGCACCTGCAGCCCCTCTGCCTCACTCGGGTAGCGGCCGAGGTCGATATAGTAGAGCTGCAGGGCGCCCTTCACGTTTTCCATCCGCGCCTCGGCCACCATCGACTTGGCACGCCCGAAGTTGCCCATCAGCCGCGGCGCGGCCAGCCCAACCACCAGCGCGATAATCGCCAGCACAACCATGATTTCCAAGAGTGAGATACCAGCAGTGCGTTTGCGGGGCGGCAATGTCCGGGCCATGGGCGTCCTTACAAAAAGAGCGGGTTGAAATAGATCAGAACAAATACCGCATAGGCGATAAACGGGCCAAAGGGAATCCCTTCCTGCCTGCCCGGTCGCCGAACCCGTGCCGCAAGCGTCGCTGTGATCCCCCCAGCTGAGGACAGCAGCAGCAGTTCGGGCAGTTTCCAGGGACCAAGCACAACAACTGCGGCGCCCAGCAGCTTTGCGTCGCCGATGCCAAGCCCCTCTGCCCCGCGCAAGCGGTAGATTATCTCGCCCGCTCCCCACAGCAGGGCGGAAATGACCGCGCCTGCCGCGAGGTGCAGCAGCAATGCCTGCGGATTCTGCCACACAAGAAAGGCAGCGCCAATTATGGCGAAGGTCAAGGTTGCCAAGTCGGGGATTTCATAAGCTCTTATGTCCCGGTGGCTGAGCCAAACCAAAGGCGGAATCAGGGCAAGGCCCTGCAGTTGCAGAGGTATGCCGGCGCCAGGTGCAAGGACGGCCAAACTCACCGCATAAAGCAGCAGAAAACCGCCCCAGGGGGGAATGACAAACCGGCGCAAGGCTGCAATTCTCCTGTCATGACCCAAGGCGTGCTTCCATCCTGCAACCCGCTACCCCGGCACCCTAAACGCGGCGTTGTACTGATCACAACCCTGCTGTCGCTGATCCTGCTGATGGGGCTGGTGGTGACGCTGCAGACCCGTTCGCTGGCCACGGTCAAGATGCTGAAGCGGTTGGCGGCCAGCCATCAAGAGGTGCTGGACCAAGACAGCTTGCGCGACCTGATCCGCCCGTTGGTTGGCGAGGCCATGATCCGCTTTGACGAAGACACCCCGCTGAAACTCAACAGCACGCCGTTTCCTGTCACATTCAATGAAACCCGCTACCAGATCATCGCGCAGGACCCCGGCGGTCTGGTGGATATCTGGCGGACACCACCCTCTACAGCGGAAGCCCTGCTGTCGCCCAAGCAGCTTAAAACTCGCGCCAGACTGGCGGAGGCAGGGGACCAATCGATGCCAATCCGCCAGGCCGCAGCTAAAGCCGGGGTCGCCGAGGTGCCTCCATGGCTCACGGACCGGGCGCCCAAGCGGAAGCTGAACGCGGCAACACTTGCTGCGTCTTACGCCGCTGAGAATGCACGGAATTTGAGACCGCGGCCGGACAACCGCCAGCCCAAGGAGGCGATGATCTTGATAGAGGAAATAACCTCGGAATAGCCGAGTTGGCGGTCAATCGCCGCAGTTGTGCTGGACGGTCTGATGGCGCACGGGGCGTATCGGGAGGCGATGGCGGTGGAGGATGTGCTGCTGGAACACCCTCCGCAGTTTGCCTATGCGCTGGTGAAGAAGGGGACGGCGGCCTAAAGGATCTTGGAGGAGGAGTTTGATACTAGGTATCCGGAGGTGAAAGATTTGCCGGAGGACCGGAGTGCGGAATTCATGCGACTGCAGCGGGTTAACCGGGATGTCTTTGAGGAAGCGGAAGTGCTAGGGTGGGTGCCATTGTCCCGCTAAAGCTGAAAACGCAGTTTTTTGAGACTTGCACAAGATTTCCGAGTTTTTGCAGGCTAAGAATCCCTAAGAAATCTTTGGTGGCAGTACATCTAACAATGCCCCTACATCGCGCGTAAGAAACCCCTAACATGGCTCACATGAAGGCCTTTATAGGAAAGGCACAAGTTAGAAACATGGGAATAAAATTTCCGCACACCCCTTATTAACACCCTTAATTACCTTCCGAAATCTCGACATCGACACCAATTGAGTTCAATTCTCGCACAACCTCCTCCCAATCATCAGCATCGATTTCGAAACCTATTTGAAAATCACCGCTCGCCAGAAGCAAATCAACCTCTCTTTTAGCAACCCCAAGCCTACAAGACTTCAGATCCTTTACCTTATTGATTAAGTCGATAGTTCTAACGCCAGGGCGCCAACCGACTATAGACACTTGTCTTTTCATTTTAATCCACCGAGATATTTACTGTGCCTGGCGTTCTACCGGGATTCGCTCCTGAAGTACGTGTACCTCCACTAAAAGAAACTTGGTCAACGCCAAATGCACGCCCTAGTGACTTCACTGCCGACCTCAACGCTCCGATGCTACTTGTGTTCGGACCATCACCTTGGACATGAGCATTTGACAGACTAAGAATCCCGTTCTTGACGGAGATATCGGCAACTACGTCAACAGGTCCTTTTTCTGTATTGACTGAAAATGAAACGGTATTTCCATCAACCTCACTGATCGTAATACCTTGTTCCGTAGGAGTTTTCGTCTGTGTTTGTTGACTTGCTACGACAGCAGCAATTGCCGCGGCCGTTACTGCATCAGGATCTTCATTATTTGGGTCACCTTGCGAAGGATCCCCTTCGTCCATTGCGGGACCACCGTTGTGCCCAATCCCGGGGGTATCTCCATCATTTCCTTCGCTGTGAACGGAAATACTGTTGCCCAGATCGTAGTTTCCCTTGAACGCACCGCTTATTACTCCATTACCGTTTCGCTTTCCATCGTTGGCTCTATCACTGGCTTCATCTGCGGCAAACATGCCGAACAGTCCAATAATACCAGCAACAATGCCGACGGCAGGAGCAAGGTTCCCCGTTGGGTCACTTCTATTAACCGGGTCATTCAGAGAATAGCTGTACCGGTTCGTTCCCACCCCTTCCTTTCTCACGTCGAACCAATCGGGCTGGATGAACATTGCGGCGGACTGGGTGGCGAACACGGCCAGGAAGGCGGTGAGCAGCAGGGTTTTCAAAGTGCGGAGCATGGCGGCTCTCCTGAAAGTCTTTGGATCAATGGGCTTTGCGCCGGGCGGGGGAGGCCCCGGCCCGGCGCGGGGCTGTTACTGGGCGGTGGCTTGGGCAGGGGCCTCAGCCGGGGCGGCGTTGCGGTTGGCGGGCTCGCCCGCCGCTTCCGCCAGCGCATCAG
>NZ_JWLI01000024.1 GCF_000813965.1 Leisingera sp. ANG-M7
TTCCCTGACTGACACTGCCCGACAGGTTGCCTCCCCGTGACGATGCCCCCGCCACCGCCCGCTGAAACCGTGCCTGCCCCCGACGATGAAACCCACCGCTTCCCGTGCGAGCAATGCGGCGCGGATTACACCTATGACCCGGCCAAGGGCACGCTGACCTGCGGCCATTGCGGCCACACAGAAAACATCCGCAGCGGCCCCTGGAAAGGCTCCGCCCTGCAGGAGCTGGACTTCCGTGCGGCTGTGGCCGAGCAATTGCCCGAAGCGGAGATCGAGGTGACCAGGGTCTCCACCTGTCCCAACTGTGCCGCGCAGGTGGAATTCGACCCCGACACCCACGCCAGGGAATGCCCGTTCTGTGCCACGCCGGTGGTGACCGGCACCGGCGAAAACCGGCATATTAAGCCCAAGGGTGTGCTGCCCTTTGCGGTGGAGGAACGCGCCGCGCACAAGGCGATGACGGACTGGCTCGGCGGCCTGTGGTTTGCCCCGAACGGCCTCAGGGAATATGCCCGCAAGGGACGGCGGATGCAGGGTATCTATGTGCCTTACTGGACCTATGACGCCCAGACCCGCAGCAGCTACACCGGCCAGCGCGGCACCGTTTACTATGTGACCGAAACCTTCCAGCACAAAGGCAAGACCCGCACCCGGCAGGTCGCCAAGGTACGCTGGACGCCCGCTTCGGGCCGGGTGCAGCGGTTTTTCGATGATGTGCTGGTGCTGGCCTCAAAAAGCCTGCCCAAAAAATACACTGAGGGTCTGGAACCCTGGGACCTGGCGCAGCTGGAACCCTACCAGCCGCAGTATCTGGCAGGCTTCCGGGCCGAAGCCTACACTGTGGATCTGGAAGCGGGTTTTGCCGAGGCCGGGCAGAAAATGGACCGGGCGATCGAGCGTGATGTCCGGTTTGACATCGGCGGCGACCGCCAGCGGATTGCCCATATCGACACCAAAGTGTCAGATGTGACCTTCAAGCACATCCTGCTGCCGGTCTGGCTCGCCGCCTACAAGTACCGCGGCAAGACCTACCGTTTTGTGGTCAACGGCCAGTCCGGCCGGGTGCAGGGTGAGCGGCCCTATTCGGTTTGGAAGATCGCATTTGCCATCCTGCTGGCACTGCTGATCGGTGCCGGGATCGCCCTTGTGGCCAGCCAGCAATAGCCACCCCAAAAAGCGGAAGGGGGCGCAGCCGCCCCCTTCCTGAACCGGCCGGTTCCTTTCCCCGGATTCTAAGCCGGAACCCGCGGCCGGCCTCCCTGTCAGCCTTTGCTGATTTCGATCCTGCGGGCGGTTTCCGGCTGTTCCAACGCCTTCTTCGGAACCGCAATATGCAGCACGCCGTCCTCCATCCTGGCTGAGGCCCCCTGCCCGTCCGCGTCCTCCGGCAGACGGAAGGACCGCCGGAACGCGCCATACTGGCGCTCGCTGAAATACCAGGTGTCGCCCGTCTTCTCGGACTGGGTCTTCTTCTCGCCGCGGATCGTCAGAACGCCGTTGTCCACGGTCAGCTCCACATCCTCCAGCGAAACTCCCGGAAGCTCCATCGCAATGTCATAGGCCTCCTTGCCCGAAGACGCCTCTGTCGCCGGAGTGAGCCAGTCGGAAAGCCGCGCACCAAAGCTGCGGAAGGGATCATAAAGCGACGGCCAGAAACCGCCATGTTCGGTTTTTTCAACCATCGTCCAGCCTCCTTTCTTGTTGCGCCCCATGGTACCGCCTTCCCCGCTGCACTGCCTTGATCAGGCGCAAGAGCTGGGCCTTCGCTTGAGGTTTTCTTCCCCTGGCCTCGCCTGTGCCGGGCAAAGGCGCTAGAGCTGTTGCGGACAATCGGGCAATGGCCTGCTGGTCAGAACAAATCAAAGGCAGGAGCAAACATGCGCGCACTTATTCAACGGGTCAGCGAGGCCTCTGTCACGGTCGATGGCGAAGTCATCGGCGAAACCGGCCCCGGGCTGCTGGTCCTGGTTTGTGCGATGGCCGGAGACAGCGAGGCGCAGGCGGACCATCTGGCCGCCAAGATCTCCAAGATGCGGATCTTCAAGGACGAGGCAGGCAAGATGAACCGCTCGGTTCTGGATACCGGCGGCAGCGTGCTGGTGGTCAGCCAGTTCACCCTGGCGGCCGACACAAAGCGCGGCAACCGGCCCGGTTTTTCCGCCGCTGCAGCCCCTGCCGAGGGCGAGCGGCTCTATGAATATTTTGCAGAACAGCTGGCAGCGCTGGGTTTGAAAACTGCAAAAGGAAAGTTCGGGGCCGATATGAAAGTCAGGCTGCTGAATGAGGGCCCGGTGACCATCTGGATGGACACCGAACAGGCCTGACACCGGGCAGCCCACCGGTGCGCAAGCATGCCGCAAACGGCCTGCGCGCCGGCACCCGCCTTTGACAGCGTGTGAGACCCTCAGGCAGCGAAAGAGGCGTTTTCCGACCCGAAAGCATCGATTCTGTCCCTCGGCGGTCCAGCCAGCCGGGCGCGCCGGTCAGATTCACAAAAAAACCGCAAAATCCCCGCAGGAATATTTCCTGTCGCATTCCCGCAGTTTTTTTGTGTCACAAGGCTCCGAAATCGTAAAAACGGCATCTTGGTCAAAAAAGGCGACACTTGCAGATCTGCCAGCACTGTCCCGCACAAAGGCCTTCCCCAGCGTAGAGCTAATAACGCTTGCGAGTTAGCGGTAAATACGCAAATCTTAAATCGCCAATCAAAAAACAGGTGCCATCAGCACCGCAACCAATCGGGAGAACTCAATGAACCGTCATATGCAGTATCTGGCCAGCCAGGCCGCGGCAGGCAAACTGTCGCGCCGTGACTTCCTGGGCAAGGCCGCCGCACTGGGCTTTACCGCTGTGTCCGCAAACCTGCTGCTGTCCACCGCCGCCAAGGCGGCCGGCCCGCAGAAAGGCGGCACCATCCGTCTCGGCCTGCAGGGCGGCTCCACCACCGACAGCCTGGACCCGGCATTGGTCACCAACACCGTTGGCCTGATGGTCACCCGCCTGTGGGGTGAAACCCTGGTTGAGCTGGCTGACGACGGCGGCATCGAAGGCAAGCTCGCCGAAAGCTATGAGGCCTCTGCCGACGCCAAGACCTGGACCTTCAAGCTGCGCTCCGGCGTGACCTACTCGAACGGCCAGAACGTCACTGCCGACGACGTGGTCAAAACCATGGAACGCCACAGCGGCGAAGACACCAAGTCCGGCGCCCTGGGCATCATGCGCGGCATCAAGGACGTGCGCGCAGACGGCGACAGCGTTGTCTTCGAACTGGACAGCCCGAACGCCGACCTGCCCTACCTGCTGGCCGACTACCACCTGATCATCCAGCCGAACGGCGGCAACGACGATCCGGCAGCCGCCATCGGCACTGGCCCTTACATCATGAAGTCCTCCGACATGGGCGTGCGCTTCGTGGCCGAGAAGAACCCGAACTACTGGGGCGACCTGGGCAATGCGGATACCGTGGAAATCATCGTCATCAATGACGACACCGCCCGCGTCGCGGCGCTGCAGTCCGGCCAGGTGGACGTGATCGACCGGGTGCCCCCGCGCACCGCGAAACTGGTCGACCGTGCGCCGAACATCACCGTGCACTCGACCTCCGCGGCCGGCCACTATGTGTTCATCATGCACTGCAACACCGCACCGTTCGACAACAACGACGTGCGCATGGCGCTGAAGTACGGCATCAACCGCCAGGAAATGGTCGACAAGATCCTGAACGGCTACGGCACCGTCGGCAACGACACCCCGATCAACGCCTCCTATCCGATGTACACTGAGCTGGAACAGCGCCAGTTCGACCCGGACAAGGCGATGCACCACCTGAAGAAATCCGGCCACGATGGTTCCATCCTGCTGCGCACCTCGGACAACTCCTTCCCGGGCGCACCGGATGCCTCCGCCCTGTTCCAGCAATCGCTGTCCAGCGCCGGCATACAGCTGGACGTCAAGCGCGAGCCGAACGACGGCTACTGGTCGGAAGTCTGGAACGCCAAGCCGTTCTGCACCAGCTACTGGGGCGGCCGTCCGACCCAGGACCAGATGTTCACCACCGCCTACCTGTCCACCGCGGACTGGAACGACACCCGTTTCAACAACGAGCAGTTCGACCAGATGCTGGTGGCAGCGCGCGGCGAACTTGACGTGGCCAAGCGGACGCAGATGTATGCCGACATGTCGACCATCCTGCGTGACGAAGGCGGCCTGATCTGCCCAATGTTCAACGACTTCGTCGAAGCGACCACCGACAAGGTCGACGGCTTTGTCGAGGGCATCCCGGGCCAGGTTCTGATGAACGGCTATGCGGCCAGCAAGCTGTGGGTCAAAGCCTAATATGTCTCCGATCGTAAAACTCCTGGCTCAGCGCATTGCGCTGAGCCTCCTTCTTTTGCTGCTCATCTCAGTGGTGATCTTCGCCGGCACCATCGTTCTGCCCGGCGACGTCGCGCAATCGATCCTGGGTCAGTCGGCAACACCGGAGGCACTGGCCAACCTGCGGGCTGAGCTGGGTGTGAACGATCCTCCCGTACAACGCTATTTTGCTTGGCTCTTCGGCGCCATGCAGGGCGACCTTGGCACCGCGCTGACCAGCGGCCAGGACATTGCCCAGGCTCTCAGCAGCCGTTTCTGGAATACCCTGTTCCTCGCCTTCTGGGCTGCCGTGGTTGCGGTTCCGCTGGCGATCTTCCTGGGCCTGCTGGCCGTCCGTTTCAAGGACCGCTGGCCCGACAAGATGATCTCTGCAGTCACCCTGGCCTCGATCTCGATCCCCGAGTTCCTGATCGGTTACGTTCTGATGTACTTCATCGCGGTGAAGCTGCGCTGGTTCCCCTCCGTGGCCATGGTCAACGACTCCATGGGCCTTTTTGACAAGCTGAACGCCATCGCGCTGCCGATTGCCGTTCTGACGCTGGTTGTTCTGGCACACATGATGCGAATGACCCGCGCGGCAATCCTGAACGTGATGCAGTCAGCCTATATCGAAACCGCAGAACTCAAGGGCCTCAACGCCTTTCAGGTGATCTACCGCCATGCTTTCCCCAACGCGATCGCGCCGATCGTGAACGTGGTGATGCTGAACCTCGCCTATCTGGTGGTTGGCGTCGTGGTGATCGAGGTGGTCTTTGTCTACCCCGGCATGGGCCAGTATCTGGTTGACCACGTGTCCAAGCGTGACGTGCCTGTTGTGCAGGCCTGCGGCCTGATCTTTGCCGCCGTTTATATCGGTCTCAACATGATTGCCGATATCGTCGCCATCCTGAGCAACCCGCGCCTGAGGCATCCGAAATGAAGAATATCCCCATTTCCGCACTCATCGGGCTGTTCTTCACTGCCCTCTACTTCCTTGGTGCCATCTTTGCGCCGCTGCTGGCCCCCTATGGCGTCGGCGAAGTGGTCGGCGATGTGTGGGAGCCCTCCAGCGCAGACTACCTGCTGGGCACCGACAACATCGGCCGGGACCTTCTCAGCCGGATGATCTATGGCGGCCGCACCACCATCTTCATCGCCACCGCCGCGACGGTTCTGTCCTTCACCCTGGGCTCTGTCCTTGGCTTCTTTGCCGCAGTGATGGGCGGCTGGATCGACCAGGCCCTGTCGCGCTTCGTCGATCTGGTGATGTCGATCCCGACCCTGATCTTTGCGCTGGTGGTGCTGTCGGTTGCGCCGGTCACCATTCCGATGCTGATCCTGGTGATGGGCCTTCTGGACGCCACCCGCGTCTACCGCCTGGCCCGTGCCGTTGCGGTCGATATCGAGGTGATGGACTACGTCGAGGCAGCCCGCCTGCGCGGCGAAAAAACCGCCTGGATCATCTTCCGCGAGATCCTGCCCAACGCGCTGTCCCCGCTGATCGCTGAGATGGGCCTGCGTTTCATCTTTGCGGTCCTGTTTGTCTCCACCCTGTCCTTCCTGGGCCTGGGCGTGCAGCCGCCAGAGGCTGACTGGGGCGGCATCGTGAAGGAAAACAAGGAAGGCATCGTCTACGGCATTCCTGCAGCCCTGATACCGGCCTTTGCCATCGCCACCCTCGCGATCTCGGTCAACCTGGTGGCTGACTGGGTACTGAACCGGACCACATCGCTGAAAGGAGGCCGCGGATGAGCGATACCCTGTTGAAAGTCCGCGACCTGAAAATCGGCGCGACCATCTACCCGCCGGGCGAACGCCCCCGCGACATCGAGATCGTGCACGGGGTCAGCTTTGACCTCGCGCCGGGCAAGGTCCTGGGGCTGATCGGTGAATCCGGTGCCGGCAAATCGACCATTGGCCTCGCCTCCATGGCCTATGGCCGCGGCGGCGTGAAGATCACCGGCGGCGAGGTCTGGGTCAACGGCCGCGACATCCTGAAGGGCGGCCACAAGGACATCCGCAAACTGCGCGGTGCCGAAGTGACCTATGTGTCGCAATCAGCGGCGGCCTCCTTCAACCCGGCCAAGAAGATCATGGACCAAGTGGTTGAGGCCGCGGTGGAACAGAAAAAGTTCTCCCGCAAGGACGCCGAGGCCCGTGCCCGGGTTCTGTTTGCCAAACTGGGCCTGCCGGATCCGGACAACATCGGCGAACGCTACCCGCACCAGGTGTCTGGCGGCCAGCTGCAGCGCTGCATGACCGCGCTGGCGCTGTGCCCGGAGCCGGATCTGGTGGTGTTCGACGAGCCGACAACCGCGCTCGACGTGACCACCCAGATCGACGTGTTGATGGCGATCAAGGAAGCGATCCGCGACACCGGCGTTGCCGCGCTCTACATCACCCACGACCTGGCGGTTGTGGCACAGGTGAGCGACGACATCATGGTTCTGCGGATGGGCAACACCGTCGAATACGGCAATGTTGACCAGATCATCAACAACCCGCAGGAGGAGTACACCAAGGCGCTCGTCTCAGTGCGCTCCATCGAGCATGAGGAGAAGGCCCCCACCGAGGAGCCGGTGCTGAGCGTGCGCAACATCACCGCGCGCTACAAGGGCACCCAGTTCGACGTGCTGCACAACGTGAACGTCGATCTGTATCCCGGTCAGACACTGGCTGTGGTGGGCGAATCCGGATCCGGCAAATCCACCCTTGCCCGCGTGATCACCGGCCTTCTGCCGCCGCGCGAGGGTGAGATCGAATTTGCCGGCCGCACCCTCTCGCCCGATCTCAAG
The DNA here is from genome assembly GCF_000813965.1 of Leisingera sp. ANG-M7. Lineage (GTDB taxonomy): Bacteria > Pseudomonadota > Alphaproteobacteria > Rhodobacterales > Rhodobacteraceae > Leisingera. The sequence continues at coordinate 7,149 of NZ_JWLI01000024.1, forward strand.
GGCCGAACCCGCGAGGATCTGCGCGAGCTTCAGATGATCTACCAGATGGCAGACGTGGCAATGAACCCGCGCCAGACTGTCGGCACCATCATCGGCCGCCCGCTGGAGTTCTACTTCGGCATGCGCGGCGCCGAGAAGAAGAAGCGGATCATCGAACTGCTGGACGAGATCGAGCTGGGCGAGAAGTTCATGGACCGCTACCCGGCGGAGCTGTCTGGCGGCCAGAAGCAGCGCGTCTGCATCGCCCGCTCGCTGGCGGCCAAGCCCAAGATGATCATCTGCGACGAGGTCACCTCGGCGCTCGATCCGCTGGTGGCGGACGGCATCCTGAAGCTGCTGCTGGATCTCCAGAAGATCGAAGATGTTGCCTATCTCTTCATCACCCACGATCTGGCGACCGTGCGTGCCATCTCCGACAACATCGCGGTAATGTACCAGGGCAAGGTGCAGCGCTACGGCGGCAAGTCCAAGGTGCTGAGCCCGCCGTTTGATGATTACACCGATCTGCTGCTCAGTTCTGTTCCCGAGATGAAACTGGGTTGGCTGGAAGAAGTGATCGCACACCGCAAGATGGAAAGCGCCGGCAATTAAATCCACGAATGGATGCAAAGCCCCTGCTGACTGCCAGCGGGGGCTTTTTCTTTTTCAAACATCACGCTTTTGTGATAGTTTAATGAAACAGGGAGACCGCAGCGAAACGCGCTGCAAATAACATAAAAACTCTGAGCGTGGCTAAGGTGAGGCAAGCCAACCCGAATTACCGGGCAGTATTGTTGTGACTGCAGGAAATGGGGAGGAACCTTCATGAAAGACTGGGCAATTCACGGATTCGAAATCGCCAATTGCAACTGCGTCCCCGGGTGTCCCTGCCAATTTTCGCAGCTGCCCAATGACGGCACCTGCGAAGCCATGCTGACCTTCCGCATTGATACCGGGCACTACGGGGATACCAAACTGGACGGGCTGCGCGCCGCGGCAATCTACAAATGGCCAGGCCCTATTCACGAGGGCAACGGTGAGATGCAGATCATCATCGACGAAGTTGCTACGGCAGAGCAGAAGTCCGCGCTTGAGGCGATCATGACCGGCCAGGACACCGAAGAATTTGCAACCATGTTCTTCGTCTTCAATGCCATGTGCACAACCAGGCACGAAACCCTCAGCGCCCCGGTATCGCTGAGTTTTGATGCGGAAACCGGCATTGGCCATGGCAAGGCTGGCAGTATCGGGGAAACCAAGGTCGAACCGATTGCACACATCGTTTCAGGGGCGCCGCATTCGGTCCAGATCAAGCTGCCCAATGGCTTTGAGTATTCCGAAGCATCAGTCTGCCAGGGCACGACCCGGACGCCTGGATCCGCCATCAGCCTGGACAAGAACAGCGGAACCCACGCCCATGTCGCCGAGCTGCACCTGACCGGCAAGGGTGTTGAGCGCGCGGCCTGATCCGCAATGGCCCGCTTGCAGCAGATACCCGGAGCAGCCGAACGCCTGGCCCGCAACGACCAGTTGGTGGTGCTGGGGGCCGTGGCCTTCGTTGTGCTGCTCAGCGGTCTATATACCGTCTTTGGCGTGGGCATGAATATGTCGGCGGTTGAGATGACCCGGATGGCCCGCCCCATCGGTGAGCCGATGGCGATGGGCGGCGGACCGGTCTGGACCGCGGGCTATGCTGTGCTGATCTTTCTCATGTGGTGGGTGATGATGATCGCCATGATGACACCCAGCGCGGCCCCGGTGCTGCTGCTGTTTACCGCGATCAAGAAATCCGGTTCCCATGCCGGCAGCGCCCCGCTGCTCAGCCTGCTGTTCCTCAGCGGCTACCTGCTGGCCTGGGCCTTCTTCTCTTGTATTGCCACCGCCTTGCAGTGGTGGCTGGAAACACTGGGCCTCTCCGACGGCCCCATGATGTCGCTCAGCAGCCGCACCCTTGGCGGTGCATTGCTGCTGGCGGCGGGCGCCTATCAGTTTACCCCCTACAAGCACGCCTGCCTCTCCCATTGCCGTTTGCCGGTTCAATTTCTGACCGCGCACAACCGCACAGGCTTGGCTGGTGCTGTACTGATGGGCGCCCACCACGGCACCTTTTGCATTGGCTGCTGCTGGGCGCTGATGCTGCTGCTGTTTGCCGGCGGTATTATGAACCTCTATTGGATTGCCGGGCTGGCACTCTTTGTGCTGGCCGAAAAGACCTTCCCCTACCCAAGATTCTTCACCGCAGGTGCCGGGGTGCTGCTGCTTCTTGCAGGCAGCTATGTACTCGTTACCGCGCCCTGAACCTGCCGGCGCTGACCGGCAATTCTGCAACGCCTCTGCGAAAATGCCAGTTTGCGGCCGATCCGCCGTTTTTTGAATGGCAATTCAAGAAATGGGCGCAATGATACCCTCCCGAAGCCATCGCAAGGCAAAGGGATTCGGCGAATGGACAACAAACTCCTGCTCATCATTCTGGACGGCGTGCCCTGGCGCAATTTCCGCCGCCTGTTCGGCAACCTCGAAGGCTGGGTCGACAGCGGCGACGCACGCGTCTGGAAGCTGCGGGCGGTGCTGCCGTCAATTTCGGCCAGCTGCTATGCCTCGATCCACACCGGCGTGGCCCCTGCCGTTCATGGCTGCACCGGCAATGCCAACGTCTTCCGCCTGAAGGAAAAAGACGTATTCAGCCAGGTCCGCGAAGCCGGCGGCGTCACCGGTGCCGTGGCGCACAGCTACTGGTCCTCGTTCTTCAACCGCCACCCCTTCGACTATGTGCGCGACATTGAATACGACGAGCCGGAGAGCAAAACCATCAACCACGGCCGTTTCCACACCATGACCGGCTACGGCAAGGACAACCAGATGACCCCTTCGGATGTCGATCTGTTTGCCACCCTGACCAACCTCTGCCTGCGCTTCGGGCTGGACTACGGCATGCTGCACGCCTGCACCTTGGACAGCATGGGCCACCGCTATTTCCACGACTGCCAGGAAATGGACCACGCCTGTTTCGTGATGGACGAGATGCTGGCCCCCTTCATCACCCGCTGGCGCGATCTGGGCTATGAGGTGATCGTCACCGCCGATCACGGGCAGGATGAGCGCGGCCACCATGGCGGCCGCAGCCCGCTGCAGCAGGAAACCGCGCTCTATTACTTCGGTGAGGCCGACGGGCCGGATCATGGCGACGTGATCGACCAGCGCCAGCTGGCGCCCACCATCCTCAAGCGGCTGGGCGCGCCTATTGCGGACACCATGAAGGCAGAGCCGTTCCTGAAATAATCAGAAGTGGCGGCTGTGTGCTAGAATGGCATTCAGCCGCCGTTTTCAGATGTCAGGACTTTGCCATGAAATCCCTTGCCGCCGTGTTTTTCCTGCTGGCCGCCCCGGCGCTGGCCAGCGATGCTTGCCACGACCTGTGGTTCACCCGCAACGCGGTGATCGACCGGGCTGGTTACTGCTTCGGCTCCCCTTTGGGGCAGGCCGTGTTCAACAACGGGGATTGCACTGGCAAGTCTGTCTCCCTGCCGCCTCAGTCGGAACGCCTGGTTGCTGACGTGAAGCAGATGGAGGCCCGCTTCGGCTGCCGGGTCAACAACAAGCAAACCCATCTGGACTTGGATGACCTGTTCCTGCGCTACCAGCTTTGGGATCTGCCGGTGCGCGATGAATTTGAAAGCGCCTGCTTGGGCTGGCTGGGGCCGGTCATGGGGCTGCGGGCAGGCCACAGGCCGGATGCGCCGCTGGTCGGGCAGATAGACCCCGGCGATTACGTCAACTACTCGCATATCCCGGTGGGCAGCTGGACCTATGTGACCACTTCCGGCCCCGATTGGCAGGTCACCAGCGGCGGCTGGCTGGACACATCCCAGTTTCAGGAGCAATGCCAGGATTATGCCGGATAATCGGCGCTATTCGTCATAGGGCCAGATCCCCTGGCCCAGCGCCTCAACCGCGACCGAAATCCGCTCAAAACTATCGCGCGCCCGGCCCACGCTGTGGCGGGCCCGCAGATAGCCGTGAATCAGCCCTGGCTCGTTGATCCAATGCGCGTTGCCGCCAGCCGCCACGATACGGTCACGGTAGTCCCGCGAGTCATCGCGTACCGGATCGCAATCCGCCGTCACCAGCACCGTCGGTGGCAGGTCCGAGAAATCGCTGTCAGACAGCGGCGCAAACAGCGGATCATCCTTCGGCGGCGCCCCTTCGGTACGGATATCCATGTAATACAGCACGTCCTCCCGCGTCAGCATCGGCGCCTGCGCGTGCTCCAAATAAGAGCCCTGCTTCACATCACCGCCGAACGCGCCATAGATCAGCACCTGACCCAGAATCGTCTCGCAGCGGCCGCGCGCATGATGCGCCACCGCGGCACAAATGTTGGCACCTGCACTGTCGCCCATCAGGACAACGCCTTTGCCGTATCCAGCCTCGACCCAGCCCAGCACCACCCAGGCATCCTCAAAAGCCGCCGGATGCTTGTGCTCCGGCGCCAGCCGGTAATCCACTGCAACCACCCGGTAGCCGGTCTGGGCACAGATCTCGGCGCAGACATCATCGTGGCTGTCCAGGCCCCCGACGACAAAGCCGCCGCCATGGCAGAACAGAACCGTCCTTGTCGGATCGCCCGCCGTATAGACCCGCACCGGCACACCGTTGGCTGACAGCTCCTCAACAGCAACGACATCCGGGCGCGGCACCCGGAACTCCAGGGCCATCGAATTGTAGATGCGGCGCTGCTCCTCGATGCTCATGTCAACGGCGTCATCGGGATAAAGCTCCCCGGTCTTCTGGATGAAGTCCCAGGTCTCCTCGTCGATCAGCCGTTCGTAGTCCATCTGCGAGCCTCCCTGCACGCCGCTGCTCCAGAGAGCCTAGGCACAGTTTTCCGCAAATGGAATGCCTGAAAGAAAAAGCGCCCCGAAGGGCGCTCCTTATCCCACACTGTCCGGCGGGGTCACGCAGCCGCGGCAGTCTCCCACGGACGGGTGAAATTGTTGAGCACGCCATCAATGTCCGCCTCGGAACTGCCGTTGGCAGCAACCTGGGCCACCAGACCGCGCTTCTTGTCGTCGGTCACGCTGACAACACGCGCCGCCACGCCGGCCTGCTCCAGCGCGCCGTTGTAGACGCGGGTGATTGCCATCTTGCGCAGATCCGGCTTGAATACCTTGCCCACCGCGGTTTTCGGCAGCTCGTCCAGCACCGTCAGATGCTTGGGGATCGCCGCCCGCTCATGCACATGCACCTTGCAGTACTCCAGCAGCTCCGCCTCGCTGACGCTGGCGCCATCGACCAGTTCCACAAAGGCGCAGGGAAGCTCACCTGAATGGGCGTCCGGCTGGCCGATCGCCCCGGCAAAGGCCACCGCATCATGCCCCAGCAGCGCCTCTTCGATCTCCGCCGGATCGATGTTATGGCCGCCGCGGATGATCAGGTCCTTGGCGCGGCCCGTAATCCACAGGTAGCCGTCCTCGTCGATCCGGCCCAGATCGCCGGTGCGCAGGTATTTCTCCTGGTAATAGAGGTCCACGTTCTTGTCGGCCTCGGTATAGGTATTCCCGGCATAGACACCCGGGTTCGACACGCAGATCTCCCCCACCTCGTCGCGCCCGCATTCCAGCGCCCCGTCGTTGGTCTGCTTGACAATGCGCACGTCCGTATAGGGGAACGGGATGCCCACCGACCCCACCTTCTTCTCGCCGACCGGCGGGTTGCAGGAGACCAGGCAGGTGGCCTCCGTCAGGCCGTAACCCTCGACAATGGCCACACCGCAGGCGCTCTCAAACCGCTTGAACAGCTCCATCGGCATCGGGGCAGAGCCGGAGAACGCGGTTTTCACGGAAGATATATCCGCATCCACCGGCCGCTGCATCAGCGCCGACACGGCGGTGGGCACGGTGATGATAAAGGTGATCTTCCAGCGCTCGATCAGCTTCCAGAAATTGTCAAAAACGCCCTCGCCACGGTAGCCCTGCGGCGTCGGGAACACCACATGTGCGCCAGAGGCAATCGCCGCCATCATGATCACATGCACCGCAAAGACATGGAACAGCGGCAGCGGGCACATGATGTTGTCTTCTTCGGTGAACAGTAGCGTGCTGCCCAGCCAGCCGTTGTAGACCAGCCCCGAATACTTGTGCTGCGCCACCTTGGGCATGCCGGTAGTGCCGCCGGTGTGGAAATAGCACGCCACCCGGTCACCCGCACTGTCGGCAAAATTCAGCGTCTTGGGCTGTTTCGCCATCTCCTTGGAGAAGTTCAGGTAGTCCGCATGGCTGGGCCGGCCGTCCATCTTGGGACGGATCAGCGGCACGATCCAGGACTTCGGCGGCGTCAGATAGCGGTTCAGGTCCACTTCCAAAACCGTGTTCACGCCCGGCGCGTGGCGCACCGCCTCAGCCACCTTCTGCGCCACATCCGTTTTCGGGAAGGGCCGCAGGGTGACAACAACTTTGGCCTTGGTCTCCCGCAGGATGGAGGCGATCTGCTCCGGCTCCAACAGCGGGTTGATCGGGTTCACAATCCCAGCCACCGCACCGCCCAGCATGGTGACCAGCGTCTCGTTACAGTTGGGCAGCACATAGGCCACCACGTCCTTTTCGCCGATCCCCAGCGCGCGGAACATGTTTGCCGCCTGGCTCACCTGATCCTTCAGCGTGCTCCAGGTCAGCGTCTCCGCCTTGTCATTGGCGCCAGAGAATATCTGATAGCTGACCGCCTTGCTGTTTGGAAACTTGTCCGCGGTGCGCGACAGCAGCCCGTACAACGTGGCCGGCAGATCCCGCGCCTCATACGGCATTTCATTCTGCAGCGCATCGCGGTCCGCGATTCCGGAAAAACCCATAATTCTCCTCCCCGTTCCTCCGCTGCACATCCGGTGTACAGGGGGTGTACAGGCGGTGCACGGAGGGTGTCTCTGTTTTTTGCCCAGATTATTGCAATCGCCCGATTGCGCAAGCGCCGCGGCAGGGTCACGCCAAGGCAGCTTGGGCGGTGACGTCGCGCCATTTCCCTGCATTGGGCGGTTTTCAACAAAAAACGCCCCGGATCGGCTCCGGGGCGCTTACTCTGTTTACTATGCAGCGATTATTCCGCCGCCAGCCCTTCGGTGAACTGCAGCTTGGCAAGGCGCGCATATAGCCCGCCCTGCCCCACCAGTTCGTCATGGGTGCCGGTGGCGACAATCCGGCCCTGGTCCATCACCACGATGCGGTCGGCCTTTTTCACCGTTGCCAGCCGGTGCGCCACGATCAGCGTGGTGCGGCCCTGGCTCAGCTCATCCACCGCGGCCTGCACCAGGCGTTCGCTTTCCGCATCCAGCGCCGAGGTCGCCTCGTCCAGCAGCAGCACCGGAGCATCACGCAGAATGGCGCGGGCAATGGCGATCCGCTGTTTCTGGCCGCCCGACAGCATCACGCCGCGCTCGCCAACAAAGCTGTCGTAGCCGTCCGGCAGCTTCGAAATGAAGTCATGCGCCGCAGCCGCTGCGGCAGCAGCCTCAACCTCGGCATCGGAGGCCTCCGGCCGGCCGAACCGGATGTTCTCGCGCGCCGAGGCGGCAAAGATCACCGGATCCTGCGGCACCAGCGCAATATGACGGCGGAACTCATCCCGCTGCAATTGCGTCAGCGCCACGCCGTCCAGCTTTACCGCGCCTTGTTTGGGGTCATAGAACCGCTGCAGCATCTGGATGATGGTTGTCTTGCCAGCACCAGAGGGACCGACAAACGCCACCGTCTCACCCGGTTTCACCGTCAGCGACACCTCATCCAGCGCCGAAACATCGGGACGCGAGGGGTAGCGGAAAGTGACATTGTCGAACGCGATCTCACCCTTGACCGGTACCGGCAGCACCTGCGCCGCAACTGGGTCCAGCACCATGTCTTCGGCGTTCAAAAGCTCCACCAGCCGTTCGGTTGCCCCGGCCGCGCGCTGCAGCTCGCTCCAGATCTCCGACAACGCCGCCACGGAGCCTGCGACCAGCACCGCATAGATCACGAACTGGATCAGCGTGCCTTCGGACATAACACCCGCACGCACGTCGTTGGCGCCCATCCACAGAACGCCCACGATGCCGGAGAACACCAGGAAGATCACGATCACAGTCAGATAGGCGCGGGTCTGGATACGGCGGTGGGACACATCATAGGAGGTTTCGGTCAGCTCGGAAAACTTCTTTCGGCTGGCACTTTCATGAGTAAAGGCCTGCACTGTCTGCACCGCCCCCAGCGCCTCTCCCGCGTTGCCGGAGGAGGCTGCGATCCAGTCCTGGTTTTCCTTGCTGATCGCGCGCAGGCGGCGGCCCAGCACCAGGATCGGCACAATCACCGCCGGCACGATCAGCAGCACCATCATCGTCAGCTTCGCCGAAGTCAGCAGCATCAGCACCATACCGCCCAGGAAAATCAGCAGATTGCGCAGCGCAATCGAAACCGATGAGCCCAGCACCGACTGAATCAGCGTGGTGTCGGTGGTGATCCGGCTCAGCACCTCACCGGTCATGATGCGCTCATAAAATTCCGGGCTCATGCCGATCACCCGGTCGAACACCGCCTTACGGATATCGGCCACCACCCGTTCGCCCAGCCGCGTCACCAGCGCATAACGGACGCCAGTGCCCACCGCCAGCAGCGCCGCGATCACCAGCGCACCGCTGAAATAGAGGTTCAGGAGCTCGGAATCAGAGACCCGGAAATTGTCCACCACCCGGCGCACCGCCAAGGGCAGCGTCAGCGACAGCGCCGCCGTCAGCACCAGCGCACAGGTCGCGGCCAGCATCAGCAGGCGGTAGGGGCGCATGAACGGCCACAGGGCCGACAGCACGCCGATCTTCCGGGATTTCTCCCGCTCTTGCTCCGCATTCGGGGCCGCATTATTCCGCGCCATTCCGGATCCTTCTGCACTTTGGTCCCGCGGGTTTCAAATCCCGCGTAATTGCCAAAGGTTCATGGCCCCGCAGGCCCGGCGCGTCAAGCGCTGAGCAGCTTCAAAACGCGCCTGATTACAGATGCGCTCTGCGTCACGGGGTATCAATACGGCGGGCTGGAAAGGTCTGGAGCGGGTAGCGGGAATCGAACCCGCACCTTAAGCTTGGAAGGCTCTTATGATACCATTTCACCATACCCGCTCAGGACATTTGCTGATTTAGGTGAAGCGCCGGGGAAGGTCAACCACCTTGTTTTCGTTTGCCTTTGCGGTGGCGGAAATTTCATCGTGCCCCTTGCGAAAGCCCCGCCAAGCCCCCCAAATACAAGCACAATCCAACCGCCCCGCCGCCCGCGCACAATACCGGAAGACCGCCGTGATCCTAACCCTGCACACCGCCGTACTCACTGCCCACGGCCAGCCCTCTGCCCCCGGTCCGGCAGAGGCGGATCTGGCAGCCACTGCCAAGGCCGTTGCCGCGCATCTTCCGGGCTGGGATGTCCGCTCTGCCACCCTCGCAGCCCCCGGCCGGCTGGAGCAGGTGATGGAGGACAGCGCAGTGGTCTATCCGTTTTTCATGTCGCGCGGGTATTTCACCAGCAAGGTGCTGCCGGGGCGCCTGCAGGACCGGGCTTACCGGTTGGCCACGCCGTTCGGGCTGGACAGCGGCCTGCCGGATCTTGCTGCACATTCCGTGCAGCAGGCGGCATCGAAAAGAGGCTGGCTGCTCAACGAGGTGAACCTGCTGCTGGCCGCCCACGGCTCAGCCCGCGGTCCCCGCGCCGCAGAAGCCGCAGAGGATTTCGCCGCCCGGCTCGGCCCGCTGCTGCCGGGCTGCACCGTGTCACTGGGCTACATTGAGCAGGAGCCGCGCCTCGCGTCTGCTGCCGCTACCCTGCCCTCACAGACCATCTGCCTGCCGTTCTTCGCCCAGGCAGGCGACCACGTTAAGGAGGATCTCCCCGAAGCCCTGGAGACCGCAGGCTTCGGCGGCATTGTGCTGCCGGTGACAGGCACCCTGTCCGGAGCTCCAGCCCTGATCGCCGCAGCCATCCGTCTTGCAAGCCTTGACCGGAACGCGGCTGAGTGAAATTCCAGCCTTCCGGAAAGAAAAGCAATTTTTGGCTCAAGCAACGGCATTTGGCCTCTTGCGCCAACCCCGGGCATGTGATTAATCACGCCTTACACCACGGATGGCGAGTTGGCGGAGTGGTGACGCAGCGGATTGCAAATCCGTGTACACCGGTTCGATTCCGGTACTCGCCTCCACATTTCTCTTGGATATCCTACTGTTTTATGACGCGAATTGCGGACAGTCCGGCCGCAAACGAGGCATGGCCCACGCCGCTCGCGTCGGCGGCGCCCTCTACCGCCGCGTCTTTCTCCACTTAACCTAAAATTATTTTTTGCCGGATATCCGGGGAGTCAAAGAGGAGAAGCCTCGACACCCCGGTTCTGGAGAATCCGCCGAATGTACTTTGAATCGCACAACCAGCCGGACTCCGGTCAGGAGACCCGCCCGCTGGTGACCGTATTCTGCGCTGTCTGGCACAAACAGGAAGACAAGCTGGAATTGCTGCGTTCCCATTGGGAGAACCTGAAAGCACAATCCATCCCGGTTGAACCCTGCTACATCTTCGACAACGGCGATCAGGCCCCGGACTGGCTTGAGGCGCCCTGGCACTCCTTTTCGGAACCGCTGACTATCTACGAAGCCTGGGCCGCAGGGGCTGCACTGGCCCGCACCCGGTACGTCATGAACCTCAACATGGACGACCGGCTGGCCACAGGCGCCGCTCAGGAACTTGCGGAAACCGCGATGGTGACCAAGTCCGCCCTGATCGGGGGGGACTGGCTGATTTCCTTCGACCGGGAGCACCTTGCCCGGGATTTCCCGGTAGCCGGCTACACGGATACGCAATTCGTGGCAGACTGGCCGCCCCGCCCCTGTGAAGGATTGCGGCTGGGCAGCGGGTCCGGCGAGCGCGGCACCTATGGCGCCGGAACCATGTGGGACCTGGAGATGGTGGGCAAATGGTATCCCACTTACTTCAGCAACGGTGAACCAGTCCTTTCGATCGGCGATGCCATCTTCTGGAAAGTCCTGAAAGACAAGCAGCTCAAACTGACCCGGCTGCCCAGGATCATCGGGCGCTATTATTCAGATCCGAACGCGCAGGCCGAGTTCCGGCCGCACAAGGACAATGAACTGCTGAAATCGCACGGGTTGAGCACCCGGTCCTTTGCCGACGCCGTGCTGACCGGCGATTTCTCATGGCATGGCAAGCTCCAGGCCCCAGCCAAGAAGCATCCGCTCAACAAGATTGAGAAGGCAAGCGCCGAGTTTGAAGCCCGCTACCGCAAGATTTTCGGCCTGCCCGCGCAACAGGTTGCTGCAGAATAACAATGGCTGCGAAGATTTATATCACGGGAAGCGGCGGGATTGTCGGGCGCCATGCGCTCAGGGCGCTGGCGGAGCTTGCCCCCGGCGCCAAGGTAATCCGCAACACTGCGGACCTGACGAACCTCCCCGAAACCGCCGCCGCTGTGGCCGCCGCCGGTCCGCTGGACCTGGTCATTCATCTTGCCGCAATGGTGCCGGTTGCGCAGGTCAATGCAGACCCGGCCAGGGCATACGCGGTCAATGCGGGCGGCACAATGAACCTCTTGTCGGCCCTGGCGGGCTCTCCTGCCCGGATGCTCTTGTGCTCATCCAGCCATGTCTACGCCAGTCAGGACGCCCCGATCGCGGAAACAGCGGAAACCACGCCCGTCACCGTCTACGGGCAGAGCAAGCTGATGGCTGAACAGGCCGCGCTGGAAATCTGCGCGGCCGCGGGCCGGTCCCTCTGCATCGGCCGCCTGTTTTCGATCCATGACCCGGAACAGACCGGAAGCTACCTGCGGCCCTCGCTGGAAAAACGGTTTGCAGAGGCCGACCCTGAGGCCGCCTTTGAACTCTATGGCGCGGAGGGCCTGCGCGATTTCCTGACCGCACGCGACGCTGCCCGCTACCTGGTGCGGCTGGCACTGTCAGATGCGGAGGGCGTGGTGAACGTGGCCTCCGGCAAGCCTGTGACGGTTGCCGGGTTTGCCCAGTCGCTGGCACCGTTCCCGCTCAAGATCACTCCCCTGGGGCAAAGCAACAATCTGGTGGCCGATGTCTCGCGCCTCCGCGAAATTCTTGGAGAATGTAATGCCTGAACAGATTTCCATCGTTATCCCGACCTTCAACCGGGCGGAGATGCTGCCAAAGGCCATCGACAGTGCGCTGGCGCAAACCCACCCCTGCGAGGTGATCGTGGTGGATCACGGCTCCACCGACAACACGCCGGAGGTGGCGGCAGGCTATGGCGACAGGATCACCTATGTGCGCCGCGAGCGCGACTTCGGCCCGCATTTCTGCTGGCTGGAAGGAGTGCTGTACGCCACGGGCGACTATGTGCATCTTCAGTATGACGACGACTGGATTCATCCGACCTTCATCGAGAAATGCGCAGGCCTGCTGAAAGGCGATGTGGGTTTCGCCTTCACCGGCGCGGAAGTGGTCGATGATGCAACCGGCAACCAAATGATGACCCAGTTCCTCGACTGGCTGCCCGATACAGGCATCTTTGAAAACCGCTTGGCGGAAGAGAAGATCGTGGGCTCTCTGATCTCTCCCGGTGCAGCGGTTTTTCGCCGCCAGATCCTGATCGACGCGCTCTATCAGGGCCGCCTGCCGCTGCAGGGCCATGAATACCACGGTGTTGGCCCCGACATCTTCGCGTCGCTGCTGTCCATGCTGCGCTACCCCAAGGTCGGTTTCGTCAAGGAGCCGCTGGCCAGCTTCCGCGCCCATGACGGCAGCATCACGATCGATGCCTTCAAGGACCAGCAGAAGAAGGCAAACATCGCCGCCGCCTATAACGAGGTGCGCCACTATTACGTAGAACTGAAGGCCATGCAGGCCGTGCGGGAGGCGCGCGCATGAACATGCATTCCCCCAAACCGGTGACCCTGGCCGAAGACACCATCTCGCAGGCTGAGCTGGAGGCCACCGCGGACTGGATGCTGGCCGGAAACCGGCTGACCAAGGACAAGCTGACAGTAGAATTCGAACGCAAATTCGCGGACTGGATGGGCTGCAATCACGCGGTGTTCGTCAATTCCGGGTCTTCGGCCAACCTGCTGATGATCTATGCCGCCAAGGAAGCTGGCCGGTTGCGCAATAACAAGGTGATCGCCCCGGCCGTGAGCTGGGTCACCACGGTATCACCGCTGATGCAGCTCGGCTTTGACGTGCGGCTTTGCGATTGCGACCCGGACAACCTGGGCCTCGACCTCAACCATCTGGAGGAGCTCTGCCGGACCGAGGCGCCGTCTATGCTCATTCTGGTGCATGTGCTGGGCCACGCAAACCACATGAAGGAAATCCAGGAGATCTGCGACCGATACGGCATCCTGCTGCTCGAAGACAGCTGCGAGGCGCTGGGGTCGACCTACGGCGACCGCAAACTGGGCTGCCACGGTGCGGCAGGCAGTTTCTCCTTCTATTACGGCCACCACATTTCCACCATCGAAGGCGGCATGGTCGTTACCGACGACCCGGAGCTGCATCAAGTGATGCTGTCGCTGCGTTCCCATGGCTGGAGCCGGGACCTGGATCCGCAGCGCCGCGAGCGCCTGAAAAGCCAGCACAAGATCGACGAATTCCGCAATTTCTACACCTTCTACCATGCGGGCTTCAATCTGCGCTCCACTGACCTGCAGGCCTTCATCGGGCGGATGCAGCTGAAGAAACTGGACGGCATCTGCACCGTCCGGGCGCAGAATTTCGACTGCTACGCCGAGGCACTGACCGGCTTTTACAAGCAGACAAGCGATACCGGGCTTCTGTCGTCCTTTGCCTACGGCACGCTGGTCGAGAACCGGATGGAGGTTTTCGAGACTCTGAAGGCGCATCAGATCGAATGCCGGCCGCTGATCTGCGGCAATATCGCCCGCCATCCCTTCTGGGTGCGGGAATACGGCGAACAGATCCTGCCCAACGCGGATCTGGTGCATGAATACGGCATTTACCTGCCCAACCACCACAATCTGAGCCGCGCTGACGCCAGCCGGGTTGCATCTGTCTTTGCGTCGGTGGCCCGGCCCAAGGACATGCAGTCGGCCTCAGCCTGACAAACGCGAGCCCCCTATTGGCCCCCTCACAGAACACGGCGGAGAACACGCTATGAAAAAAGCTCTGATCACAGGCGTCACCGGACAAGACGGTTCCTATCTGGCGGAACTGCTGCTGGAAAAAGGCTATGAAGTGCACGGAATCAAGCGCCGCGCCTCGTCATTCAACACGCAGCGGATCGACCACATCTACCAGGACCCGCATACCGATCATGCCCGGTTCAAGCTGCACTACGGCGATCTGACCGACACCTCCAACCTAACCCGCATCATGCGCGAGGTTGAACCGGACGAGGTCTATAACCTCGGCGCGCAGTCGCATGTCGCAGTGTCCTTTGAAGCGCCGGAATATACCGCGGATGTGGACGGGATCGGCACCCTGCGCCTCCTGGAGGCGATCCGTTTCCTCGGCCTGGAGAAAACAACCCGCTTCTACCAGGCCTCCACCTCGGAACTCTACGGCCTGGTGCAGGAAACCCCGCAGCGCGAGACCACACCGTTCTACCCGCGCAGCCCCTATGCGGTGGCCAAGCTCTATTCCTACTGGATTACCGTGAACTACCGCGAGGCCTATGGCATGTATGCCTGCAATGGCATCCTGTTCAACCACGAGAGCCCCCGCCGCGGTGAGACCTTTGTCACCCGCAAGATCACCCGCGGCCTCGCCAATATCGCGCAAGGGCTGGAGCCGTGCCTTTACATGGGTAATATCCACGCACTGCGCGACTGGGGCCATGCGCGCGACTATGTGCGGATGCAGTGGATGATGCTGCAGCAGGAGGCCGCCGATGATTTTGTCATCGCAACCGGCCAGCAGTACACGGTGCGCCAGTTCATCCAATGGGCGGCCGCCGAACTGGGAATCATGCTGGAGTTTTCCGGCACCGGAGTTGATGAAATCGCCACCGTTGCCGCCATCGAAGGCGACCAGGCCCCGGCGCTCAAACCCGGCGACGTGATCATGCGGATCGACCCGCGCTACTTCCGCCCGGCAGAGGTGGAAACACTGCTGGGCGATCCTAGCAAGGCCAAAGAGAATCTCGGCTGGGTGCCGGAGATCACGGTGCAGGAGATGTGCGCGGAAATGATTGCCGAGGACTTGCATACCGCCCGCCGGCATGCGCTGCTCAAGGAGCACGGCTACGAGATGCCGGTCTCTCTGGAGGACTGAACGCATGAAGATCTTTGTGGCGGGTCACCGTGGCATGGTGGGCAGCGCAATCCTGCGCCGGCTCGCCGCACGCCAGGCCAACGGCGAACCGCTGGAGCTGCTCACCCGCAGCTCAGCCGAACTGGATCTGACCGATCAGCAGGCCGTGTCCCGCTTCATGCAGGCAGAGCGGCCGGACCGGGTCATTCTGGCAGCCGCAAGGGTTGGCGGCATTCATGCCAACAACACCTACCCCGCGCAGTTCATCTACGAAAACCTGATGATCCAGTGCAATGTGATCCACGCCGCCTATAAGGCCGGCGTGCACAGCCTCCTGCAACTGGGATCTTCCTGCATTTACCCCAAGGAGGCCACCCCGCCAATCCGGGAGGATCAGCTTCTGTCCGGCCCGCTCGAGCCGACAAATGAACCCTACGCGATCGCCAAAATCGCAGGCATCAAGCTGTGTGAAAGCTACAACCGCCAGTACGGCACAGATTACCGGTCGGTGATGCCGACCAACCTTTACGGCCCCGGCGACAATTTCCACCCGGAAAACTCGCATGTGCTGCCCGCGCTGATCCGCCGCTTTCACGAGGCGGTGCGCGACAGCTGCGAAGAGGTGGTGATCTGGGGCAGCGGCACACCGCAGCGCGAGTTTCTGCATGTCGACGACATGGCCGCGGCCTCACTGTTCGTGATGGACCTGCCCGCGGACGTCTACCAGCGGGAAACGAGCCCGATGCTCTCGCATATCAATGTCGGCACTGGCCAGGCATTGGAAATCCGCTCTCTTGCAGAGATGATTGCACGCATCACCGGTTTTCAGGGCCGCCTCGTCTTCGACCGCTCCAAACCGGACGGCACGATGCAGAAGCTGACCGATGTGTCGCGCCTCTCGCGCCTCGGCTGGACCGCCTCTATCCCCCTCGAACACGGGATCGCCGGCACCTACGAGTGGTTCCTGCAGCAGGACCCGGCTTCACTTCGCAGCAAATAGGACCACGGGGCTGGCAAAGCAGCCCCGCCGCCACCCCCGAAACCTCAGGCTTTCAGCTTGAACCGCTGGATCTTGCCGGTCTCGGTCTTCGGCAGCGCCTGCGTGAACACCACAGAACGCGGGTATTTATACGGCGCAATGGTGTCCTTCACGTGATCCTGCAGCAGCTTGGTCAGCGCGTCTGACGGCGCTTGCCCTTCGGCCAGCACCACATGCGCCTGCACGATCTCGCCGCGTGCCTCATCCGGCACCCCGATCACCGCGCATTCGGCCACTGCCTCATGCGCCAGTAGCGCCGCCTCCACCTCAGGGCCTGCGATATTATAGCCGGAAGAGACGATCATGTCGTCGTTGCGGGCCGCAAAGTGCAGGTATCCGTCAGCGTCCCGGATGAAACTGTCGCCGGTGACGTTCCAGCCGTCCTGCACGTATTCCCCTTGCCGCTCATCGGCCAGATATCGGCAGCCGGTCGGACCTTTGACTGCCAGCCGCCCGGCCTCGCCGCGGGGCGCTTCGTTGCCATCACCGTCCAGCACCTTCACCTGATAGCCGGTCACCGGCTTGCCGGTGCAGGCCGGCCGGTGATCGCTGAACCGGTTGGTGATGAAGATATGCAAGAGCTCCGTCGCACCGATCCCGTCCAGCATCGGCTTTCCGGTCTTGTCCATCCATTCCTGATAGACCGGCGCGGGCAGAGTCTCCCCCGCCGAGACCGCGGCACGCAGCGAGGACAGATCCGCCCCCTCCTCCATCGCCCGCAGCATCACCCGGTAGGCAGTCGGGGCTGTGAAGCAGACGGTGGCCTTGTATTTCTCAATGATCTCGATGAGATTCGGCGGCGTGGCATTCTCCAAGAGCGTCGCCGCAGCGCCAAAGCGCAGCGGGAAGATCGCCAGCCCGCCCAGTCCGAAGGTAAAGGCCAGCGGCGGTGAGCCGACAAACACATCCTCCGGCTGCACATCCAGCACTTCGCGCGCATAGCCATCGGCAATGATCAGCAAATCGCGGTGGAAGTGCATCGTCGCCTTGGGCGACCCGGTGGTGCCGGAGGTAAACCCCAAGAGCGCCACATCATCGCGGCCCGTCTTCACCGCCTCGTAGGAAACCGGTTTTTCCAGCGCCAGCCGGTCCAGCTCCGCATCATGGTTGGAGGTGCCGTCAAAACCCACAACCGTTTTAAGGAATTTCGATTCCTTGGCGCAGGCGACCAGCTCATCCTTCAGCCTGGTGTCGCACAGCGCATGGGAGATCTCCGCCTTGTCGACAATCTTGGCCAGCTCCCCCTTGCGCAGCAGCGGCATGGTGTTGACCACCACCGCGCCCGCCTTGGTCGCTGCCAGCCAGCAGGCCACCATCGCCGGATTGTTGGCAGAACGGATCAGCACCCTGTTGCCGGGCTTCACGCCCAGGTCCTCTGTCAGCACATGCGCCAGCCGGTTGGTCCAGTCTGCCAGCTCCTTATAGGTGCGGTAGCGGCCGTTGCCGATCAGCGCGGTATGGTCGCCGAAGCCCTTCTCCACCATCGCATCGGTCAGTTCGACCGCGGCGTTCAGGTGCTCCGGGTACTGAAACCCTTCCAGCAGGAACTCCGGCCACTGAGCCGTCAGCGGCAGGTTGTCCCGGGCGAATGTGTCCGTGTGCGCGGTTGGTCCCAGCATTTCACTTCCCTCCCTGAAAGGCGCCGAGCGCCTGACGCGCGATCACCACCCGCTGCACGTCCGAGGCGCCCTCATAAATGCGCAAGGCCCGGATATCACGGTAAAGCTCCTCCACCTTCTGGCCCCGGCGCACACCGTCACCGCCATGCAGCTGCACCGCCTTGTCGATAACCTGTTGCGCCTGATCGGTGGAGAACAGCTTGGCCATCGCCGCCTCGCGGGTGACGCGCGCAGCCCCTGAATCCTTGGCCCAAGCCGCGCGGTAGACCAGCAGTGCTGATGCATCCACATCCAGCGCCATATCGGCGATATGCCCCTGCACCATCTGCAGATCGAACAGCGGCGCGCCCTGCACCTGCCGCGCTGTCACCCGCGCCAGCGACTCATCCAGCGCCCGGCGGGCAAAGCCCAGGGCGGCAGCCGCCACGGTGGAGCGGAACACATCCAGCACCGACATCGCAATCTTGAAGCCCGCGCCGGGCTGCCCCAGCAGCGCCGATTTCGGGATCCGGCAATCCGTGAAGCGCAGCGTCGCCAGCGGATGCGGCGCAATGGTTTCCAGCCGCTCAGCAACCTCGAACCCCGGCAGGCCCGCGGGCACCACAAAGGCGCTCAGCCCCTTGGCCCCCGGTGCCTCACCGGTGCGGGCAAACAGCGTGTAGACATCTGCAATGCCGCCGTTGGAGATCCAGGTCTTCTCGCCGTTCAGCACGTAACTGCCGCCGTCCAGCGTGGCGGTCATGGTGGAGTTCGCCACATCCGACCCTGACTGCGGCTCGGTCAGCGCAAAGGCAGAAATCGCCTTGCCCGCGCGCGTCAGCGGCAGCCACTCCTGTTGCTGTGCCTCAGTGCCAAACAGCGAGACCGCCCCGGTGCCAAGCCCCTGCATGGCAAAGGCAAAATCCGCCAGCCCGTCATGGCGCGCCAGCGTTTCGCGGATCAGGCACAGCGTGCGCACGTCCAGCTGCTCGCCTGCCATCGCACCGGAATGCTGCGTCCAGCCGCCCTCGCCCAGGGCTGAGACCAGCGCCCGGCAGGCGGCATCGGTGTCGGAGTGATCAATGCCCGCCAGCTGCGCCCCGGCCCACGCTTCCAGTTCTTCGGCCAGCTTCCGGTGCCGGTCCTCGAAAAACGGCCAGTTCAGAAACGTCCTGTCCGCCATCGCGCGGCCCTCCCAGTTTCATCTTTCCCAAAATACTCCGTCCCGCTGCCCGGCAGGCGGCTTTGCCGCCGCGAGGGGGGCTCCCGCGCCCTCCTCCGGCGCGGGCTCCACCGGTGTCACACTTCAGCCGCCCTCAAACAGCGGCTTCTCCTTGCTCACAAAGGCATGATAGGCGCGCTCGAAATCCGCCGTCTGCATGCAGATTGCCTGCGCCTGCGCTTCCGCCTCAATCGCCTGCTCGATCGACATCGACCATTCCTGCGCCAGCATGGTCTTGGTCATCATGTGGCCGAAATTCGGCCCCGCCGCTATCCGCGCGGCCCAGCTCTGCGCCTCCGCATCCAATTCATCCGCCGCAACCAGCTTGTTGTGGAACCCCCAGGCATGGCCTTCCTCAGCACTCATCGAGCGCCCGGTATAGAGCAGTTCCGCCGCCCGGCCCTGGCCGATGATCCGCGGCAGAATTGCGCAAGCCCCCATGTCGCAGCCCGCCAGCCCGACCCGGGTGAACAGAAACGCGGTCTTGGCCTCCGGCGTGGCAATCCGGATGTCGGAGGCCATGGCGATGATTGCGCCCGCGCCGACGCAGATCCCGTCAATTGCCGCAATCACCGGCTTGCCACAGTTCACCATCGCCTTGACCAGATCGCCGGTCATCCGGGTGAAGGCCAGCAGCTCCTTCATGCTCATCTTCGTCAGTGGCCCGATGATGTCATGCACATCACCACCGGAGCAGAAATTACCGCCATTGGAGGCAAAGACCACCGCCTTGACCCTGTCGTCATAGTGCAGGTCGCGGAACCAGTCGCGCAGCTCAGCGTAGCTGTCAAAAGTCAGCGGGTTCTTCCTCTCCGGCCGGTCCAGCGACACGGTCGCGATGCCATCCTCGATCCGGCACAGAAAATGCCTTGGCTCCCGGTTCACCTTCATGGCTTGCCTCCTTGTTCCAGCCGCCGCGCCACTGCTTCCAGGCTTTCGGCAATCCCTTGCGCCTCATCCGCGGTCAGCCCGTCAAAGGCCGCGTTGATCCAGCCCTCATGCGCCTCCGCCTGGCGGGAGAACTCAATCCGCCCCGCGTCCGTCAGCCGCACCAGATTGGCGCGGCGGTCGCCCTCGACCTTCTCCCGCTGCACGTGGCCGTCCTCGACCAGCCGCTCGACAATGCCGGTCACATTGCCGTTGGAGACTTTCAGAACCCCCGACAACTCACTCATCTTGAGGCCTTTTTCGTGCTGCATCAACGCCGCCATCACGTCAAACCTCGGCAGCGTGGTTGCAAACTCCCGCCGCAGGTTCTCGCGCACGTCGCTCTCCACCGCCTTGGTGGCCTTCAGCACCTTCAGCCACAACCGCAGCCGGTCCTTTGATGTCGTGCTCAAATCTCTCCTCCCGACACGCTCATTGCGTGCCCATTGACCGAGGCCGCGCCTTCGGACGCCAGAAACACCGCCGCCGCTGCCACTTCCTCCGGCGCGATCAGCCGCTGTATCGGATTGCCGCCAACAACCATCTTCAGCGCCTTCTCGCGCGGTATATCATGCCGGGCCATCAGCCCGGTGATCGCGCTCTCGGCCATCTCCGTGTCAACAAACCCGGGGCAGATCGCATTGCAGGTGATCCCGCGTTTGGCGACGTCCTGCGCGACCGAGCGCACCAGCCCCAGCACCCCGTGTTTGGAAGCCGCATAGGCCGGGATCTGCGCCCCGCCCTGCAGGGAT
Organism: Leisingera sp. ANG-M7; assembly: GCF_000813965.1. Taxonomy (GTDB): domain Bacteria; phylum Pseudomonadota; class Alphaproteobacteria; order Rhodobacterales; family Rhodobacteraceae; genus Leisingera. The sequence continues at coordinate 27,904 of NZ_JWLI01000024.1, forward strand.
GCGGTGGAGGCGATGGCAATCAGCCGCCCGCCCGGTTCCATGCCCGCCCGCAGCGCCGCCCGGAAGGTCAGGAAAGTACCGGTCATGTTGACCGTCAGGGTCCGCTGCCAATCCTCCAGTTCAACATCCTCGATCCGCGCCGCAACGCCGGTTCCGGCATTGGCAACAACCACATCGTAGGGCGTGGCGAACAACGCCTCCACCTGCGCCTCATCCGTCACATCCGCCACGCGGATCTCCAGCCCCAGCCCCTCAGCCGCCGCCTCCAGCGGTTCCCAGCGGCGTCCGGCGATGGTGACATGGCAGCCGTCTGCAGCTAAAGCATGGGCAATCGCCTTGCCAATCCCCGTGCCGCCGCCTGTGACCAGTACCTTGCGTGTCATGCCCGGATCACCTCCGCCTCGCGGTCCGCCAGACGCCAGGCCTGATCGCGGCCCGCGTGATAGGGCAGCGGCCAATCGCCGTGGCGGTCGCCGATCCGTGCGGCCTCGTGCAACGTCCAATAGGGATCAGCCAGATGCGGCCGGCCCACACAAACCAGATCGGCCCGCCCCGCCATCAGGATTGAATTCGCATGATCGGCCTCATAGATATTGCCCACCGCCATGGTGGCAATCCCCGCCTCGTTACGAATCCGGTCGGAGAACGGCGTCTGGAACATGCGCCCGTAGACCGGCTGGGCGTCCGTGGATGTCTGCCCGGCTGAGACATCGATTATATCCGCACCCGCCGCGGTGAAGGCCTTGGCGATCTCAACGGCCTCCTCCGGCGTCACGCCTGCGTCGCCGACCCAGTCATTGGCGGAGATCCTCACCGACATCGGTTTGCCTTCCGGCCAGACCGCCCGCATTGCCTGGAACACCTCCAGCGGATAGCGCAGACGGTTTTGCAAGGCGCCGCCGTACTCATCGCGCCGAATGTTCGATTTTGGCGAGATGAAGGACGAAATCAGATAGCCATGCGCGGCATGAAGTTCGATCATGTCAAACCCCGCGCGCTCCGCCATCTGCGCCGATGCAACAAATTCGCCGTGAATTTGATCCATTTCGTCCCGCGTGATCTCCCGCGGCGCCGGGTTGTTTGCCGACCAAGGGATCGCGGAGGCCGAGACCGTCTCCCAATTCCCCTCGGGCAGCGGCGCGTCCATTTCCTCCCAACCCAGCTGGGTAGAACCCTTGCGGCCTGAGTGACCGATCTGGCAACAGATCTTCGCGCTGGTCTCACCGTGGACGAAATCCGTCAGCCGCTTCCACGCCGCTTCATGCTCCGGCGCATAAAGCCCCGGGCAGCCCGGCGAGATCCGGCCCTCCGCCGACACACAGGTCATCTCGGTATAGACCAGTCCAGCCCCGCCCTTGGCGCGCTCGCCGTAATGGATCAGATGCCAATCGGTTGGGCAGCCCTCCACCGCCTTGTATTGCGCCATGGGTGAAACCACGATGCGGTTCTTCAGCTCCATCCCGCGCAAACGGTAGGGCGCGAACATCGGCGGCCGCACCGGCGCGTCAGTTGGCGCGCCAGCCTTATCCTGAAACCATTTCTCAGCGCTTTGCAGCCACTTGGCATCGCGCAGCCGCAGGTTCTCATGGGAAATCCGCTGCGAACGGGTCAGCAGCGAGTAATTGAACTGCACCGGATCCATATCCAGGTAGCGCTCAACCTCCTCGAACCACTCCAGCGAGTTGCGCGCCGCCGATTGCAGCCGCAGCACATCCAGCCGGCGCTCCTCCTGATAGCGCTCAAAGGCGCGCTCCAGCGTCGGCTCAGTGCTGACCAGTTCCGCCAGCGCAATGGCACTGTCAAACGCCAGCCGCGACCCCGACCCGATGGAAAAATGCGCCGTGGCAGAGGCATCCCCCAGCAGAACGACGTTCTCGTGATGCCACTTCTCGCACAGCACCCGCGGAAAATTGATCCACACCGCCGCCCCGCGCAGATGCGCCGCGTTGGACATCAGCGCATGACCATCCAGATGATCGGCAAAGATCTCCTCGCAGGTGCGGATGATCTCCTCCTTGCTCATCCCCTCAAAGCCCCAGGCTTCCCAGGTCTCAGGAGAGCATTCGACAATCACCGTCGCGGTATCCGCATCGAATTGATAGGCGTGGATCCACATCCAGCCGTGTTTGGTCTTCTCGAAGATGAAGGTGAAAGCATCATCGAATTTCTGATGCGTGCCCAGCCAGATGAACTTGCAGGGCCGCACGTCGATTTCCGGTTTAAAATGTTCCGCGAACTCATTGCGGACACTGGAATTCAGCCCGTCGCAGCCGACCACCAGATCATAGTCTTTCTGATACTCCGACGCAGGCTTCGCGGCGGTTTCGAACTGCAGGTCCACGCCCAGCTCCCGGGCCCGGTCCTGCAGCAACAGCAGCATCTGCTTGCGCCCGATCCCGGCGAACCCGTGCCCGCCCGACACCGTGCGGGTGCCATTGTGCACGACCGCGATGTCATCCCAATAGACAAAGCTTTCGCGGATCGCCTCGGCGCTCTTCGGGTCGTTGGCGCTTAGGTTTTCCAGCGCGTCATCCGACAGCACCACGCCCCAGCCAAAGGTATCATCAGGCCTGTTGCGTTCGACCACCGTGACCTCGGCCTCCGGCTGGCGCAGCTTCATCGAGATGGCAAAGTAGAGGCCCGCAGGCCCTCCTCCCAGACAGACGACTTTCATGATCATCCCTTCCCGTTCAGCGCACGTCTCTGAAGATCAGGATAAGCAGGTCCCGAAAAACTTCAAGCATAAAGTTTTAAGCTTGAAGCAAATCGGCGCACCCGCCTTCGCTGCGGCCGTTGCGCCAGGCCGCCGGGTCCGTACATGCAGAAACCAGGCCTGCACCAGCGGTGGCGCAGGCTGCCCCGGCGCCGGTCACAGCCCCCGCAGGTATTCCATAACGGCCGGGCGCACCGCCTGATCGCCGCGGTGGCGGGCATCCGAGATGATCTTGCGCAGCTCGCCCAGATCCACCCGCAGCAGCAGCGACTTCACCGGCCCGATGGACGCCGGGCGCATCGACAGCGTGCGGATGCCCATGGCGGCTAGGCAGACGGCCTCAACCGGGCGGCCTGCATCCTCACCGCAGAAGCTCAGCGGCGTGCCGGAAATCGCGCAGCGCTCCACAATCCGCTCGATAAAGCTCAGGAAGCTGACGTTCAGCGTGTCATAGCGCCGCCGCACCCGCTCATTCTCGCGGTCGGCAGCAAAGAAGAACTGCTTCAGGTCATTGCCGCCGATCGAAATAAAGGCCACCTCGTCAAAGAACTTCTGCGGCGCATAGGCCAGCGACGGTGTTTCCAGCATCGCGCCGATTTTCAGGTCAGCAGGCAGCACATGGCCCAGGATGCGCTCGCGCTCAATGGTCTTTTCCACTTCCGCCCGGGCAGAGCGGTATTCCTCGAACTGGGCGACAAAAGGGAACATGATCGACAGCGGACGCCCCTCGGCAGAGCGCAGCAGCGCCTGCAGCTGCATCCGCATCACACCCGGCTTGTCCAGGCCCACCCGGATTGCCCGCCAGCCCAGCGCCGGATTCGGCTCATCGGTGGGCTTCATGTAGGGCAGCACCTTGTCAGAGCCGATATCCAGCGTGCGGAACACCACAGGCTTGCCGTGCGCAGCATCCAGCACCCGTTTGTACAGCGCCACCAGCTCCGACCGCTTCGGCATCTGGTTGCGCACCAGGAACTGCAGCTCGGTCCGGAACAACCCAACGCCCTCGGCTCCGGAGCCATCCAGCGACGGCAGATCCGCCATCAGGCCCGCGTTCATCACCATGTTGATGCGCTGCCCGTCGGTGGTCACCGCAGGTTTGTCGCGGATCGAGGCATAGCGCTCCTGCGCTTTGGTGTGCATCGCGATCTTGTCGCGGAAGGCGCCGACAACGGTGTCGTCCGGACGCAGATGCACCACGCCCTGGTCACCATCCACCATGATGTGGTCACCATTCAGCGCCTCGGTGGTGACCCGCTTGGCATTGACCACCAGCGGAATTGCCAGCGCCCGCGCAACAATCGCGGCGTGAGAGCCGACTGAGCCCTCCTCCAGCACAATCCCGCGCAAAGAACGTCCGTATTCCAGCAGGTCGCCGGGGCCGATGTTGCGGGCAATCAAGATCGGGTTTTCCGGCAGCTCCGCCCCGGTGTTGGCGCCCTGCCCGGTCAAAATCCTAAGCAGCCGGTTCGACAGGTCGTCCAGATCGCTCAGCCGTTCGCGCAAGTAAGCGTCCTGCACCTGGCTCATCCGGGCCCGGGCCTGGGACTGCTCCTTTTCCACTGCCGCCTCGGCGCTGAGGCCCCGGGCAATGTCTTCTTCCATCCGCCGCATCCAGCCCTTGGAGTTGGCAAACATCCTATAGGCTTCAAGGACTTGCAGCTGTTCCTTGTCGCCATTGCGCGACACTTCCAGCATCTTGTCAACGCCGACCCGCAGTTCCTCCACCGCGTCGTTCAGCCGCTCCAGTTCCTTGTGCGGATCATCGGCAATCGGGTTGGTCACGATCACCCGCGGCTCATGCAGCCAGACATGGCCCTCTGCTGCACCCTCCTGTGCGGAAATCCCATGGATCAGAACCGCCTGCTGGTGCAGCGGCGACAGCGCCGCGCCCTCGCCGACAAAGGCACCTAGTTCGGTCATCTCGGCGATCACCATCGCCACCACTTCCAGCGCATAAACCGCATCCGCCGAGAACTCGCGCGCTTCTCTGGACTGCACCACCAGCACGCCCAGCATCTCGCCCAGACGCTGCACCGGCACGCCCAAGAAGGAGGAAAACCGCTCCTCCCCGGTTTCCGGCATATAGCGGAAACCCTTGGCATTGGGTGCATCCGGCGTGTTCACCACCTTGCCGTATTTGGCAACACGGCCCACCAGCCCCTCGCCGATCCGCATCCGGGTCTGGTGTACCGATTCTGTATTCAGGCCCTCTGTCGCGCACAGCTCCAGCGTCTCATCATCGCGGAACAAATAGACCGAGCACACCTCAGTCCCCATGCTGTCAGCGATCAGATGGGTGATCTTGTCGAGCCGCGCCTGGCCGGCGTCATCGCCCGCCATCGCCTCGCGTAAACGAACCAGAAGCTTCCGGCTTTCGGATTCCGTCGTATCGGCCATTCTCACCCTCTCCCGAGGTTTATTCCCCGCACACTGCCGCCCTGATTGCTCTCTGGAAACGGGCACCGCCCAGAGTAGTACGCCAGCGCTCTCTCCTCCACCCACTTGTCCCACCCCGGCGGAAAAAGTCCAAGAGTTTTTGCAGCATGGCCCACAATCAAAGCAACCTGCCTGAGCCGTAAGCCAAACACCGCCGACCACCGGGCAGACATGACAAAGGCGCCTGAACGGCGCCCTTGCGAGTCTCGTGATACTCTTTTTAGAAGAAGCGCTTAACTTGCTTTTTCCAGCTCGAACGCATCATGCAGCGCCTGCACGGCCAGTTCCATGTATTTGCGGTCGATCAGAACAGAGATTTTGATTTCGGAGGTGGTAATCACCTTGATGTTGATGCCCTCATCCGACAGCACCTTGAACATCTTGGCGGCCACGCCCGACTGCGAGCGCATACCGATGCCCACCACCGACACCTTTGCGACATCCTTGTCGGCCAGCAGCTCGGCATAATTCAGCTCGCCCTGCTCCTTGATAGCCAGGAGCGCTTTCTCGGCGCGGGCCACCTGATCGGTCGGGCAGGAGAAGGTCATGTCGGTGCGGCCATCTTCCGAGACGTCCTGCACGATCATGTCGACATTCACACCCGCCTCGGACAACGTGGTGAAGATCGTCGCTGCGATCCCCGGGCGGTCGGCTACCGACTGCACGGTCAGCTTGGCCTCATCGCGGGAGTAGGCAACGCCGTTTACAACATTGGATTCCATGATTTCCTCCTCGTCGCAGACCAGGGTTCCGGCCTCGTCGGACTGTTCCTCAAAGCTCGACAGCACGCGCAGTTTCACATTGTAGCGCATTGCCAGTTCAACCGAGCGTGTTTGCAGCACCTTGGCCCCCAGCGAGGCCAGCTCCAGCATTTCCTCGAACGCAATCTTGTCCAGCTTGCGCGCCTTGCCGCAGATCCGCGGGTCGGTGGTATAAACGCCGTCCACATCGGTATAAATATCGCAGCGCTCAGCTTCAAACGCGGCGGCAAAGGCCACCGCGGTGGTGTCGGACCCGCCCCGGCCCAGGGTGGTAATGCGGCCCTCAGGGCTGATGCCCTGGAAACCGGCAACAACCGCCACCTTCATGCCTTCGGCAAACTTGGCATTGATGTTTTCCGGCGGGATCTCCTCGATCCGCGCCTGGCTGTGCGCTGAGCTGGTCTTAAGCGGAACCTGCCAGCCCTGCCAGCTGCGCGCCGGGATATCCATCTCCTGCAGCGTCAGAGCCATCAGGCCCGCGGTCACATTCTCGCCGGAGGACACCACGGCATCATATTCGCGCGCGTCATACAGCGGCGAGGTCTCGTCGACCCAGCCCACCAGCTCATTGGTCTTGCCGGACATGGCAGAGACGATGACGATCACGTCGTAGCCCTTGGCCACCTCAACGCCGACGCGTTTGGCGGCGCGGCGGATGCGGTCCAGGTTGGCGACAGACGTGCCGCCGAATTTCATCACAAGTACGGGCATATGGAACGGGTCTCCCTGCGCTTGCGGGTTTCGGTCCCGTGCCTCATATGCGAGCCGCCCCCCAAGGGCAAGGGCGTGCGGGTCTTCAGGGCAAGGAAGCTGCGGTCCTGTCAGGGATTCCAGCGCGGCAAAGCGCCACAAGGCGTCAGCTGCGCAATTTCTGCCAATCAGGCTGTATCCCTGAGCGGTTGATCCGCCCGCCTTTCATCAGGCGCGCCAGAACCTCACTGTCAGGATCGCGTAAACCGCCATCAGCTCCAGCCGGCCAATCAGCATTGCAACGCTCAAAATCCACTTCGCCGGATCGTTGAGGGATGAGAAATTGCCCGCAGGCCCGATGATGTCCCCCAGCCCTGGCCCGATATTGGCTACTGCCGTCGCCGCGCCGGAGACCGAGGTCACGAAATCCAGCCCGGTCAGTGCCAGCATCCAGGCGACGATGCCGATGGTCACCACGAAGAACATGAAGAAGGAGATCACCGAGCTGAGAACATCGGCACTGACCGCCCGCCCCTCGAACCGCGGGACAAAGATTCCATGAGGAGACCGGATCCGTTGAATCTGCACCCGGATCGCCGAGAACAGCAGCTGATAACGGAAGATCTTCACTGAACAGGCCGTGGAGCCCGCGCACCCCCCGATCAGCCCGATGAAAAAGAATACCATGATCAGAAAGCTGCCCCAGCCCATGTAGTCCACGCTGGCATAGCCGGTGCCCGAGATGATCGAGGTGATGTTGAACAGCGCCTCGCGGAACGCCTGTTCGGGGTGATGCGGGAAAACATAGACCAGCACGCTGCTGGTGACGATGACCAGCAGCAGGATGAGGATCAGGAACACCCGTATCTGGCTGTCGCGGAACAGCGGCTCCGCATGGCCGTTGATCAGCTGCACATAACGCACAAACGGCAGCGCGGCGATGATCATAAAGACCGAAGCTGCATATTCCGCAGGCCCCGAAAAGGTGCCGAAGGAGGCGTCGTAGTTGGAAAACCCGCCGGTGGACATGGTGGTCAGCGCATGCACCAGCGCATCAAACCCCTCCAAGCCCAGCATCAGGTAGACAATCATGCACATCAGCGTCAGCGTCACATAGATCAAGGAGATCTGTTTGGCGATCGCCTGCGCGCGCGGCAGGATTTTCCCCATGGTATCAAAGGCTTCGGATCGGAAGATCTGCATCCCCCCAACCCTCAGCTCGGGCAGGAACACCATCGCCACAACAATGATGCCAATGCCGCCCAGCCATTGCAGGATGCCGCGCCACAGCAGCAGCCCGCGCGGCAGATCATCCAGGCCGGAAATGACGGTTGAGCCGGTGGTGGTCAGCCCCGACATCGCCTCGAAAAAAGCATCGACAAACCGCAGCTCGGTTGCCCCCAGCATCAAGGGCACGGCCCCGAACAGCGGCAGCGCCACCCAGACCAGCGTGGTCAGAAGGAAGGTCTGGCGGATGCTCAGTCCCTCCTTCACCCCGTTGGCACAGCTCAGCGACAAGAGCCCGCCCACCAGGACGGTGAACACGGCGCTCTCCAGGAAAACGGGCCACTCGCCCCGGCCATCATAAAGATCGACCAGCAGCGGGAACACCATCATGGCTCCCAGAATAACGACCAGCAGGCCGATGACATACCCAACCGGGCGGAGATCCAACATGCGGCGCAGCGTTGGCTCCCTGCGCGGCCGGTGTCAAGTGGGCGGCGTCAGTCGCCGCTGCCGCCGGTGCCCGCAGCGTTGCGCTGCGGCATCTGCGGCGGGGTGGCGGGCTTGCGCGGACGCTTGGACGGCTCGCCTTGCGGCGCTTGTGCATTGGCAGCAGCAGGTTCTGCCGCAGGGGCCTTGGGCGCAGCGGCAGAACCTGCCGGGGCCTTTGCGCTGCTTGCCGCAGGCTGAGCCCCGCCGCGGCGGGCAGAGGAACTGCGGAACATTGCAGGTTTCTCCTCTGCCTTCTCCCCGGCCGTGGTACCGCTCTGATTTGCAGGCTTAACCGCAGTGGACGCCGCCGCCTGAGCCGCCTTTGCAGTTTCCTTGTTTGACTCCGGTTTGGCCGCCTCTGCCTTCACAGGTTCCGGCTTGACCGGCACCGCCTTGGCAGCTGCCTGCGGTGCGGCTTCGGTCTTGGCCGCTGCAGGCGCTGCCGGCTTGGCAGCCGCCGCCTTGGGTGCAGCGGCTTTGCGCGCAGGCGCCTTGCGGACCGCAGCCTTTCGGCCACCGGACTTACGCGCAACAGGTTTGCGGGCCGCGGGCTTTTTGGTTTTGGCCTCTGCTTCGGTCGGCGCCGCCGTTGCGACGTTCGTCTCTGGTGCCGCCGGTGCGGCCTCCGCTTTCGGGGCCGCCAGTGCAGCCTCTGCTTCCGGTGCCGCTTTGGGTGCCTCACCAGCATCCCCTGCCATTGCCGGCACGCCTGCCTGCAGCAGGCGCCGCTGGGCTTCCATCATCGAATGTGCCAGCTGCATCTGCGCCAGCGGCGCCTGCAGCGCGGCCTCTGCCGCCTGGCGCCACAGTTTCATTTGCAGCCCGGCTGCATAGCCCGCCCATTCATGCGTCTTGACCGTCAGGCCGGGGATCTTGTGAAAGCTCGTCATTTGTTACTCCTAAAGTCCTGCACAGCACTTGCTCCGGGACAGCACAGCGATGTCCGGGCAAAGAAAACAGGGAGCAGGCGCCGGGTGCGACCCGGGCCTGTTGCAGCGGAAAACGGGCCCTCAGTTGCAGACACCAGCGCGCAAGCTCCCCTCGCCCCCGGCAGGACGGCCGGGGGGGATTCGATTTGACGCTAGCATGAACTTCTGCACCGCGGCATAAAAAATGCGGCAATGCAGAAATTACCTCGGGCCACTTTGGCTGACCCAGCGGAAACCCGCCTGAAAGCCAGGCAGACGGTTCCCTTTAGCCCTGGTGGATCAGGGTCGAAAACAGTTTCGGGTCCAGGCTCATCGCCTTGAACAGCGGTCCTTGGGTTAGCACACTGACTGCATCATGGCTGTGCAGGCTTTCCTGATGGCTCGCGATCACCCGGAAATCACCGATCCGGTCATCCGCCTGCAGCGCCTCGCAGAACAGCCGCGCCGCATCCTCGACAAAGATCGGGTTGGCAGCATTGAGTTCCGCAAAGGCCTGCTCGTCCTCGCGCTTGACCATCACCTGGGTCTCGGTCGGCACGGCCTTGCGGCACAGCTCGATCAGGTCCTCAAACCACAGGCACTCGCTGCCGGGCACCGACTGCACCGAAATCCGCGCCACAGAGCGCTGCGAATGCGGCGTCGCCAGCTGGCCGCGCGCATGGCGGGCGTGCTCCGAAAGTTCCAATGAGCACGGGCAGGTCGAGGAATAGACATAGTCCAGATGCATGATCTTCTCACGCACCCCGTCATGATCCACCAGCTCCAGCGCAAAGTCGTAATACTGGTAGCCGCTGAGGCCGGAACGCAGGCTGCTGACCCGGGCCGGGAAGGAGAACCGCATCTGGATGCGCGCATCCGGGCTGTCCAGATCGCTCAGGTAGTCATCCAGCGCGCTTGCCATCACTTCAAAGCTGAAAGTGCTTTCCGCGTGCTTGTAGAAGGTCCGCATGATCCGGGACATGTTGATGCCCTTCTTGCCCGCATCCAAGCTGACGGTGCCCGTCACGCTGGTCTCCAGCGTCAGATCGCCATCATCACGGGTGTGGAAGCGGATCGGCAGGCGGAAATTCGAAATCCCCACATGCTGGATCTGCTCCTTGGCGCCGCGGATCAGGCTGGTCGGCCCGTTCTGCAGATCGGGCAGAGTCGCGCGATAGGCTTCGTCGGATTTGAAATCCTCGGGGTACTGCCGCGACAGTTCCGGATAGTTGCCGACCTCGCGGCCGGGCAGCAGCCGCGCCACCGCCGGGTCCAGCTCGGCAATCTCGGTTTCGGTCACGGTGCCGGCCCAGGCCCGCAGCACATCCAGCGCGGCAGCAGCGGCCTCGCGGTCCGGCGCCTCGGCAGCGTCGCGGTTATGCATGTTCATCGGCGTTTCCCCCAGTGATACGGGCCCCATATAGGGTGCGGCAGGCCACTCTCATATACTGTTACGCGGCAATTTTCAAAACGGATCCGCCATTTGCGGCAGAACCGGCGCCTTATCGGACCCCCAGCACCTCCGCAAGGGTCCGCAGGCGGCGCGAGCGCGACTTGTAATGCGCCGTAACCAGCACATAGGGCCGCGGCATGTCCAGCACCGGCCCATCCAGCCGGTGCAGCCTGCCCGCGCGGATTTCCCCGCCCACGACCTGTTCCGGCAGCAGCGCAATACCCAGCCCCGCCTGCACCAGCGCCACCACCGAGGGCACCGACTGCCCGATGATTGCTGCGGCCAAATCCTGCCGTTCTACTGCATGCTGAACAAAATACTGCCGCCAGCCCTGCACCGAGGAAATGGTCTCGCCCCAGCTGACCTCCACCAGTGGCGCTGTCCGGATATCCATATGCGGGTCCATGCCAACCGGCACCAGCCGGTCCGTGAACAGGGGCTGTGTCCGGTGCTCGGGATGTTCACCGCCATAGGTCAACCGCGCATCAATGCCCTCCGCCTCCAAATCAATCCGGTCATCCTCAATCCTGAGCCGTAGAGGCACATCCGGCCGCACCTCCCCAAATGCCTTCAGCCGCTCCGGCAGCCACAGCTGCGCCAGCGCCGGTGTGGCCGAAATCACCAGCGGACGCCGGGTGCCGCCTTCGGTCAGCGCCTCGGTGAAACTGGCAATCTCCGCCAGCGACATCGCCGCCTTCTGATAATAATCCCGCCCGGCATCGGTCAGCCGCACCTGATTGGCACGGCGGGTGAACAGCTTCAGCCCCAGCCACTCCTCCAGATTCTTCACCTGCATCGACACCGCCGCGGAACTCACGCCCAGCTCTGCCCCGGCAGCTGAGAAACTCCCGGTCCGGGCAGCGCATTCAAAGGCGCGCAGGGCGTTCAAGGGCGGCAGCTTCATGATGGCACAGTGCAAGAAATTCTTATGCTCGCCAAGATATTTTATAGTGGTCAGATCCCCGCCGGGCGCGCAGGCTTGGGAAAAGCCCGAAAGACCCCAAGGAACACCCCATGCGCGATATTCTTGATCTCGACCGTTACCCGCTCGACCGCCCCGGCACCCCGGAATGGCAGGCCCTGGTGGGCCGCTGCCGCGCCGAGCTGGCCGCGGACGGCATGTTCAGCCTCGAGGGCCTGATGAAACCGGAGGTGGCCCAGGGGGCCGCCGATGCGCTCAAGGGCAAGTTCGAAACCGAAAGCTTCCACCACAAGCGCTGGCACAACATCTATTTCAAGGACGCGGTCGACGGCCTGGCCCCGGACCACCCGGCCCTGCAAAAGGTTGAGACCTCGAACTTCACCCTGTGCGCCGACCAGTTCCCGAACTCGCCGGTCCTGCGCCTGTACGACTGGCCGCCCTTTGCCCAATTCCTCGCCGCCACCATGGACAAGCCCGCGCTCTACACCATGGACGACCCGCTGGCGCGGCTGAACATCATGTCCTATGGCGCAAGCCAGGCGCTGAACTGGCATTTCGACCGCTCCGAGTTCACCACCACCATGCTGCTGCAAGCACCTGAGGAAGGCGGCGAGTTCATCTACAGCCCCGAACTGCGCACGGATGACGACCCGAACTACGAAGGCGTCGAACGGCTGCTGGCGGGCCAAGACCCCAATATGCGCACGATCACCCTTGATCCCGGCACCCTCAACATCTTTCGCGGCAAAAACTCCCCCCACCGGGTCGGCACGGTGAAAGGAGACAAGACCCGTGTGATTGCCGTCTTCACCTTCTACGAAAACCCGGGCGTGCGGTTTTCGGACGAGGAAAACATCGGCTTCTACGGCCGTGCATCATGACCGAGCTGGCCGTTTTCAAGGACGAGCGAAAACGCACCTTCCTGAATGCGGACGGTGCAGACAAACCCCTGAAGTCACCCTTGGGCCAGGACGTTCTGGACGGCGCCCGCGCTTATCGTCTGCAGCGGCTGCGCGATGAATTGGCCCGCCAGGACGTGGCGGGCCTCCTGCTCTACGACCCGGTCAACATCCGCTACGCGTTTGACTGCTCCAACATGTCAATCTGGACCGCCCACAACCCGATCCGCTATGCGCTGATCCTGAACGGCGGCCCCGGCATCATGTTTGAATTCAAGGGCTGCGAGCATCTGAACGACGGCCTGCCCGGCATTGATGAGGTCAGGAATGCCATCGGCTGGATGTTCATGTGCGCAGGCGACAAGGCCGCGGACCGGCTGACGCCCTGGGCAGCGGAGATCTCGGATCTGGTCAAGCAATACGGCGGCGGCAACCTGCGCCTCTGCGTTGACCGGATGGAGCCCGAGGGCGTGCACGCCCTGTCAGAACACGGCCTGCAGATCATCGACGGCGGCCAAATCACGGAAACAGCCCGTGCCATCAAATCGGCGGATGAAATCGAACTGATGCGCTGGACCATCCGCGTCTGCGAGGCAGGCATGGCGCGGATCTACGAACACTCGGTGCCCAGCGTAACCGAGCAGGAGCTCTGGGCGCATCTGCATTTCGAAAACGCCCGCTCCGGCGGCGAATGGCTGGAAACCAAGCTCCTTACCTGCGGACCCAACACCAACCCGTGGTACAAGGAATGCTCGGCCCGCGAATGCCGCGCGGGTGAGATGATCTCCTTTGACACCGACATGATCGGCCCCTACGGCTATTGCGCCGACCTCTCGCGCAGCTGGACCTGCGGTTATGTCCCGATGAATGACACACAAAAGCGGCTGTATGCCGCGGCGCGGGAGCAGATTGAACACAATAAGGCGCTCTTGCAGCCTGGCCTCAGCTTTGCCGAGTTCAACGCGAAAAGCTGGCAGATCCCGGAACCCTACCAGCCCTACCGCTACTCCTTGGCCGCACACGGCGTGGGCATGGCCGATGAGTGGCCGGTGGTGCCGCTGCATGTGGACTTTGAGGGCGCCCACGGCGGGCAGTTCGAGGAGAACATGGTGATCTGCATCGAAAGCCTGATCGGCGAGAAAGGATCCGAGTCGGTCAAGCTGGAAACCCAGGTACTGGTTACTGCGGACGGCCCGCAGCGGCTCGACAGTTTTCCCTGGGAAATGTGACCCGGCAAAAAGAGAGGGGGCTGTCTGCCCCCTCATGAGCCTTCGGCTCAATTCACCCCGAGAGTATACTAGGAAAGATGAAACCCTTCCTGGCCTCAGGCCTGCGCGGCCTCCAGTGCGGCCCTCAGATCGGCGATCAGGTCATCAGCATCTTCCAGCCCGACCGAGAAGCGCACCAGGCCCGGGGTGATGCCCAGCTCGTCCTTCAGCTCGTCAGTCAAGCGCTGGTGGGTCGTGGTCGCCGGATGGGTGGCGATGGATTTTGCGTCGCCCAGGTTGTTGGAGATCACCGGGATGGTCATCGCGTTCAGGAACTTGAACGCCGCCGCCTTGCCGCCCTTCAGGTCCAGCGACAAGACGGTGCCGCCCTTGCCCCCCAGCTGGGTCTGCACCAGCGCGTTCTGCGCGTGGTCCTTCAGCCCCGGGTAAATGGTGCGCTCCAGCGCCGGATGGCCGGTCAGCGCTTCTGCGATCTTCAGGGCGGTTTCAGCCTGGGCATTCACCCGCAGCGAAATGGTTTCCAGCCCCTTCAGCATCACCCAGGCATTGAACGGGCTGAGCGATCCGCCAGTGTGCTTCATATAGGGTTCCAGCGTGCCGCGGATGTAGTCCTTGGTGCCCAGCACCACTCCGCCCAGCGCCCGGCCCTGGCCGTCGATATGCTTGGTCGCTGAATAAATCACCACATCGGCGCCCTGCGCGATGGCGTTCGAGAACACCGGGGTGGAGAACACGTTGTCCACCACCACTATGGCGCCAACCGAATGCGCGATTTCCGCAACGCCTGCGATGTCGATCACCTCCAGCGTCGGGTTCGACATGCTCTCAAAGAACACCGCCTTGGTGTCCGGGCGCACGGCCGCCTTCCAGGCGTCGAGGTCGGTGCCGTCGATGAAGGTGACCTCAACCCCGAAGCGGCCCAGCACATCGGCCAGGATATAGTTGCAGGAGCCGAACAGCGCCTTGGCCGACACGATGTGGTCGCCGGCCTTCACCAGCGAGGTCAGCGCGCCGTTCACAGCCGCCATGCCGGAGGCGGTGGCAAAGGCGTCCTCGGCTCCTTCCAGCGCCGCGATGCGCTTTTCGAACATGTCGACGGTCGGGTTGCCGTAACGGGCATAGATGAACTCGTCCGGGCCGGTCTCGATGAACCGCGCCTCGGCCTGCTCGGCGGTCTCATAGACGAACCCTTGCGTCAGGAAAATCGCCTCGCTCACCTCGTTGTACTGGCTGCGGCGGGTGCCGCCATGCACCAGCGTGGTGCGCTTGTTCCAGTTGTCGCTCATCTCTTCTGTCTCCTCGCGCCCATAGCGCACAAAAAACCCCCATTCGGCCAAGCGAAAGGGGGTCCTTCACGTCCTGACCTCTTTAGCGGGATTGTTTAACGTGGCCCGCAATCCGGTAACAAATCGCCACGATGTGATGCAGGGCTTTACGCATCTTGCGGGATTCGGTCAAGCGGCAGCATTTCCAGCGGTCACAGGGATGTGAGCGCCGCCGCCCCTTGCCCGCCCCCGCGCCCCGTGCTCCTGTGGCCGGGCACATTGACGGAGGCACGCGATGCAGGACCCCATCCGCCTGTTCTACTGGCCCACGCCGAATGGCTGGAAAATCTCCATCGCGCTGGAGGAGATGGGCCTGCCCTACGAGGTCACGCTGATCGACATCGGCAAAGGCG
>NZ_JWLI01000025.1 GCF_000813965.1 Leisingera sp. ANG-M7
CCCCCGCCCCCAGGGTCAGAGACGCCCCGCTTGCGTTGCTGATCGTCTCCGCCTCCAGCGACCCCCCGTCCCCGACAGAGACTACGCCACTGTTGCTCAACGCGCCGCTGCCGCCGGCGGAACTGGACACCGTCACCGCGGATCCGGCTTCCAGAACCAAACCGCCGCTTGCTGACGCATTGGTCAGCCCGCCCACGGTGGACCCGGCTGCACTGTCAAACGTCACCAGCGCATCCGGTGAGACCGATACGGATTGCGAGGCCAGGCTGCCGGTCACAGTCAGGCTGCCGGACTGGACATCCGTTGCCCCCGTGTAAGAGTTTTCCGCCGCCAAGGTGACTTCCCCGCCTGCGACAGCCAGTCCGCCAGTGCCGGAGATTTCACCGTCAACCGAGGAGGTTCCGGAGGTCAGCGTCAGACTGCCGGGGCTGAGCGTCACCGTGCCTGCACCGTTAAGGCGGGCGATGCTCTCATCACCGCCCAGCGAAACAGCGCCCTCGTTGCTGAGTTCAGTTCCTGCCGCCAGCGCGCCGCCATCGGTGGATAGGCTTGCTCCGGACGCCACGCTCACTGTTTCCGATGCCAGACTGCCGGTCACAGTCAGGCTGCCGGATTGCACCGTGGTGCTGCCGGAGTAGGTATTGCTGCCTGAAAGCGTGACATCCCCTTCGCCAATGGCTTCCACCGTCAAAAAACCGCTGCCGTCCTCAAGGGAACCGGAGAAGTCCGCTTCGGTGCCGCTTGCCGCGTTGATGGAGAGCGCTGCCGCGCCAGTACTGTTGATGCCGGCCGCTGCGGAGAAATCAGCATCCAGTGTCAGCTCCGCACTGCCGTCCAGTTGCAGCACCATATCATCAGCCAGCACATCGCCGGCAAAACTGCCGCCGTAGGTCAGGCCGGCATCGGGTCCGTCCAGCACCAGGGTGCCACCGGAAAGCTGGGCCTCGGATTGGATGTCTACCGAATTGGCCGTGTAGCTGGTGGTGGAGCCGTCGCCGTTTCTGAGCAGGATGGTTTCCGGTGCGCTGCCGCCAGAAATTTCAGCCGACGCAGAGCTGGAATCGGGCACTGTGCCAGCGTCCCAGTTTCCGGCTTCCCCCCAATTGGCGGTTCCATTGCCGTTGGTCCAGGTCTGCGACACCGCAGGGCAAGCCATCATCCCTGCGTAGATTGCAGTGGTTCCGAGCAGAAGAATGCGCATGTTTGAATACCGCTTTAAGATAAAAATTCAATCGGGGGTCGCAAGCAGATAGCTTTGTCAAATGCGCGCAAAATGCAATTTAAGCACGAGAAGTCAACTGGACATGGCGGGGAGATTTACAAAATATTCACCCTTCCACACGCAGGAGACGGTTGTTATTCTCCCCGCAGAATCTCCACAAGCTATTATGATAAAAGATGTATTCCAAAGACGGCTCAAAAAGCAGAGCGGCCGGAGAATAACTGCTTCAGCGCACAGGGTCAAAAAAGGCGCAATCTAAAGGCGTTTTACATAGCCCAAAGTCGGCCCGAAACCAACAGGAGAACGCAATGCCAGCGGCAACCCGCAAGGGTGACATAGGATCAGGGCACGGCTGCCATTTCCCGCCCTCCCCGGCCACGGGCTGCTCGGAAGACGTCTTCGTCAACAGCCTCGGCGCTGTGCGTCAAGGCGACGCTTATGCCGACCATGGTTGCGGCGTCTGCCCAGCCCCTGCCCATGGGCGCAGCTTGTCCGGCGGTTCCGGGAGCGTGTTCATCAATGGCAAACCTGCAGGCCGGATCGGCGACGCCATCGATTGCGGCGGTGCAGCTGAGACAGGGTCGGGAAACGTGTCTTTCGGCGGCTGAAACCACCACCCCCAAAAATCGCTGCCGTACGCCTCCCCAAGCGCGGCGGGAACCCCAAACATCCGGATGATCAGACAAATTGACCCCGAACAGCCACGAAAAGACACCCCCGGCAGGGCTGCCATACAGTGGCGGCGACGACGGTGAGAAGACGCAGCCGCCTATATCCGCCTTGCGGTTCGACACGCCTTACGCCCTTTATCAGAGCATGCCTCAACTCAGCCGCCTGATCCAGAACCGGCCCCAGGAGCAGGAGGACGGGCTCGCCTTTCTCATGCGGCTGCGCGCCTCAACCACACCCGAGGATGCCGTGACCTTCACTGCCTTTGCCGCGCAGCCCAAAATGGCAGTCTGGTGGGGCTACGAATGCATGCGGCTCGCAGCTGACCTGATAAGCGAGGATGACCGGCGCATGATGGAACTGGTGGCAACCTGGACAACATATCCGGATGACGAAAACCGCTTCCGTGCCGCCCGGGCGGCACTGTACGCTCCGGTGCGCAGCCCGGCAGTGTTTCTTGGGCTGGCGGTTGCTTGGTCCGGCGGAGCAATCGCGCCGAATGACCCCGCACCGGTGCCGGAACACCGCGCGCCGCGGGCGGTGAATTCCGCGGTGCTGTCCTGCCTGAGCAAGGCCGCCCTGTCAGACCGGCCGGTGCGGCTGGCACGTTTCATCGATTTGGCCGCGCCTCTGTTCCGCACCTACTAAGCCCGCCGAACGCCCGGCACGCGTTTCTGAAACCACCGAATACAGATCAGGCCATGACGCTGACATTGAGACTGGAAAACTTCGACCTGCTGGAAAATGGCGGTCCGGTCTGGATCACCCTGGACGGCCATGGCGCCAGTGCCGGGCGCAACAAGTCGATGGACTGGGTGCTGCCCGACGCAACCCGGCACGTCTCCGGACATCATTTTGACATCAGTTACCGCGATGGCTGCTATTGGCTGACGGACGTGTCGACCAACGGCACATTTCTGCAGGGACAGCCGCACAGGCTGCAAGGCCCGCTGCATCTGCGCGGCGGCGAGCGGCTGATCGCCGGCCATTATGTGATTGCCGTAGAAACCGGCGCCACTGCCCCCATTGCGCAATCGCGGGCCGACGAAGACGCCGATCCCTGGGATCTGGGGGTACTGGCAGGCGCACCGGTGAATCCGCTGCCGCACCGGGCTGCCGGCTCCAGGGCCTTCGACGATGCGGCGCAGCAGTTCCTGCAATTTGCGCCGCCCGCATCTGGCCCGGCTCATCCACCGCAGGCCGCCGGGCGTCCAGCAGCTGGTCCGGACGGCTATTCTCCGGTCGCGCCAGTCCCCATGCCATCCCCAGGGTCGCCGGCGCCCGCACCGCCGCTTGAGGCGCCTGCACCGCTGCCCCGGCCCGTTCCCACAGGCGCCCCCGCTGCCGCACCCGCTCCCGCGGCTGCGCCCGGTCCAGACATTCTGCTCGCCTTCTGCGAGGGAGCCGGACTGGACCCCGGCCTGGCGCAAAGCGCCGACCCGGAACAACTCGCCCGCTCAATGGGCCAGGCGCTGCGCGGGTCGGCCGGAGAAATCATGCGGATGCTGCAGGACCGGGCCAGCGTCAAGCAGTTCACCAAGGGCGGCGAGCGCACCATGCGCAATGCCCAAGGCAACAATCCCCTGAAGTTCCTGCCGGATGCAAACGAAGCGCTGGATGCAATGTTCCTGAACCCGCGTGAAGGCTTCATGGAGGGACCGGAGAGTCTTGCCGCTGCCCTTGCGGATCTCCGCAGCCACCAGCAGGCGGTCTTTGCAGCCCTGCAGCCAGCGCTTGCAGCCGTCTTGCAGGGCCTCGCGCCGGAAGAGATCGAAGCTGCCGCCGGCGGCTCCGCTCTGCTGGGTGGCAGCCGCCGCGGAAAACTGTGGGAGAGCTATGTGGACCGCTGGGACGAGAAAGCAGCGGAAGCCGAACACGGGATGCTGGACGTCTTCCTGAAAGCCTTTGCGCAGGCCTATCACGAGGCCGCGCAGCAAAATGGGAAATTCGACTGAACTGTCACCCTTGACGACATGTTAAAGTTGATTAAGTTCAGCGCAGATTTAAACAAGACAATAACTTCTGGTTGATTTTGGACAGGATTGATTGATGCACAGCAGCGCAATTGCCGCGCCCCTGTCCGTTAGTGCCCCCTGCGGGCCGGACCTGAACGCCAGCTTTGACCCGGAGTACGAGGAATACTATTTCGGCGCGGTCGGGCGCCTGCCCGGCTTCTACATGCAGCCCGGTGTCGAGCGCCCTGACGGCAGCCGTTCCCCGGACCGGATTTTCGACCCCAAGGATGTTGACCACCGCGCGGAGAAACAGGCGCTGGATGCGCTTCTGGCGCGCAGCCGGGATCTGCGCCTGCTGGTGCTGCAAGCGCAATGGGATGCGCTGGCCGGACGCCGCAGCGATCTGGCCGGCACCATCGAGACCATCGCCGACCTGCTGGAGCAGTACCCCGCGGAGGCGCATCCCGCATTGGATGACGGCGGCTCGGAACGCCGGGATGCGATCAATGACCTGAACCAGCCCGCGACAATGGTGCAGCCGCTGATGTTCATGGGGCTGGCAGGCACCACCGAAGTCACCCTGCGCAAGATCCGCGCCGCCAATGGCAGCGCCGCACCGCTGCAGCATGAAACCGATCTGGAGCTCAAACCGCTTCAGGACACCCTTGCCGCGCCTGCCAATGCCAGCAAGGTCAGCGCCTGCCACCAGGATTTCACCCGCATCTCCAACGCGCTGAACCGGATTGAAATTTCCTGCAAGAACAACGCGGAAAGGCCGTTCGCACCCAGCTTCGACCAGCTGCGCGCGGTGGTCTCCGAGATCCTGCAAACACTCGCCGAGGCCCGCCCGGAACTGAAGGCCGCGGAGGCTGACCCCGCTCCGCCAACAGAGACCGCAGCGGAGGAGCCGGCCAAGCCCGCCCTGCAGCCGCCGCCCGTGCTGGCGGCACCTGAGCAAGCGCCGCCGCCAAGCGCAATCGTCAGCCATCTCCACGCAAGGCGCACACTTGAGGCCTGTGAACTCTACTACCGCAAGGCCGAGCCCTCTTCCGCAGCCTTGCTGCTGGTCACCCAGGCGCGCCTGCTGATCGGCAAGCCGCTGGTGGAGGCGCTGCGTGCTTTGCTGCCGGCCCAGGCCGACACCGCCGTTGTGGATTTCGGCGCGCCGACCGGGTTTCTGCTGGGTGCCGGACGGCTCGAGGAGCTGAGCAACGCTCTGCCCGAAGGCGCCGGCACGGTGCCGGAGCTGCCCCAGGACCCCGGTCCGGAAACCAGAATCTCAACCGCGGCCCAGGCGGCCCAGGCAATCCGCTCTGTCGAGGAGTTTTTCCGCCGCAAGGAACGGTCCAGCCCGGTGCCGGTCCTGCTGCAGCGGGCGCAAAGTTACCTGGACAAGGACTTTCAATCACTGATTGAAGAACTTATACCGCAAGAAAAAACATCTTGAAGTAGCAAAATAGACATTTGATCCGATCGAAGGCCCCGCCCCGTTATTGGCATTCCAGCGTCAGCTGAAAGCGCGGGCCCCTTCGATCAGCACGTAACGGGAGTAGCACTCATGGCCTCAGATTCAGGCTCCAGCTTTATCAAACGCAACCGCCCTCCGCGCGTGCAGATCCAGTACGAAGACCCGTTCGACAGCGAGCAGATGATTGAACTGCCCTTTGTCATGGGGGTGATGTCGGATCTGTCGGGCAACAATCCGGGGGTCGAGAAGGACGCGGTCGAGGAGCGCGCCTTTGCCGATGTGACCAAGGACACCATGGATGACTACATGGCGTCGATCCAGCCCGGCATGACCTTCATGGCGGAAAACCGGCTGGGCGGCGGCGGCAACGACAAGATCGGCATCGAGCTCAAGTTCGAAAACATGGGTGACCTGGAACCGGCGGCCATCGCCCGCCAGGTGCCTGCGCTGAAAAAGCTGCTGGAGGCCCGCGAACAGCTGGCCAACCTGCAACGCTACATGGCCTCCAAGCCCAAGGCGCAGGACCACCTCAGGAAGCTGCTCGAGGATCCTGAGCTGATGGCAGCGCTGGCGGAACGCGCAGCACAAGACGAAACCGGCGACGACGCCTGAACGCCGCTTGGGCGATAGACGGGAACGGTGATTACCATGGATAACGAAGCACAGGTACTGGCAGGCGAGGCCCCTGCGGAACTGGATGAGCTGTCGGAGTTTTCCGACATCCTGAAACAGACCATCAAGCCGCGCAGCGACATCGCCGCCCGCGAGGTCGACAACGCGGTGGTAGCGCTGGTGCGCGAAGCGCTGGACGACCAGTCGGTTGTCGCCGATGACGTGATCGACACGGTCGATGCGATGCTGGCGAAACTGGACAAAAAGCTGTCCGACCAGATGAACGCGATCCTCCACAACGAGGAATTCCAGCAGTTCGAAGCCAGCTGGCGCGGCCTGGCCTACACGCTGAACAACGCCGAAACCGACGCTTCGCTGCGGGTGAAGGTGCTGAACGTCTCCAAGAAGGAGCTGCAGGCGATGATGCGCCGCTTCCCCGGCGCCAAATGGGACAAGTCCCCGCTGTTCAACATCGTCTACGAGCAGAATCTCGGCACCCTCGGCGGCAAACCCTTCGGCTGCCTGATCGGCGACTACCACTTCGACCATTCCTCAGCCGACGTGAACCTGCTGAACTCGATGGGCAAGATCTCCGAGGCGTCGCTCGCGCCCTTCATCTCCGGCGCCTCCCCAAACCTGCTGGGGCTGGACGAATGGAATGAAATCGCAGCGCCGCCGGATCTGTCGGAGATCTTCGAGACCCCGGAGTACGCCCAGTGGAACAGCCTGCGCGACAGCGAAAACTCGCGTTTTGTCGCCCTGACCCTGCCCCGCGTGCTGTCGCGCGAGCCTTACAGCCAGAACTCCAACTCGGTGGTTGAGGAGTTCAACTTCGAAGAGGAAACCGACGGCCACGCAGGCAACCAGTACGCCTGGATGAACTCCGCCCACGCGATGGCGGCAAACATCAACCGCGCCTTCAAGGAGCACGGCTGGACCGTCCGCATCCGCGGCGTCACCTCGGGCGGCGAAGTGGCCAACCTGCCGACCCATGTGTTCGACACCGGCGACGGCGCCAAGGATCTGAAGTGCCCGACCGAAGTGTCGATCACCGACCGCCGCGAAGGCGAGCTGAGCAAGGCCGGCCTGATCGGGCTGATCCACCGCCAGCACACCGACAAGGCCGTCTTCATCGGCGCCCAGAGCCTGTACCGGCCGAAAACCTATGTGGATGACCAGGCCACCGCCTCCGACAACATGTCGTCGCGCATCCCCTATATCTTCGCGGTCTCGCGCTTCAGCCATTACCTCAAGGCGATGGTGCGCGACAAAATAGGCCAGAGCCCCGATGTCTCCCAGCTGCAGCGCGACCTGCAGGCTTGGGTGAACAAATACGTGGCCGGCAACCCCGAAAGCGCCAGCGAGATGGAAAAGGCCAAGAAACCGCTGGCTGGCGCCAAGGTCGAAGTTGTCGAGGACGAGCTGAACCCGGGCTACTACCAGGGCAAGTTCTTCCTCAAACCCCATTTTCAGCTGGAAGGCATGGATATCGGCATGAGCCTGGTCTCCAAACTGCCCTCCGGGAAGTAATTCGTTTCCGCTATTTGGAAGCGATGTTTAACGCCTCAAGGAGTTATTCATGGCGATTGATTGTTTTTTGAAACTTGATAACGGCATCGTTGG
Source organism: Leisingera sp. ANG-M7 (assembly GCF_000813965.1). GTDB lineage: Bacteria > Pseudomonadota > Alphaproteobacteria > Rhodobacterales > Rhodobacteraceae > Leisingera. Next base: position 7,550 of record NZ_JWLI01000025.1, read on the forward strand.
CGAATGCCAGGACGATAAACACAAGGACTGGATCGACATCCTGTCCTGGGGCTGGTCGATGTCCCAGTCCGGCACCACCCACATGGGCGGCGGCGGCGGCGGCGGCAAGGTCGATGTCCAGGACATCCAGGTCACCAAATACGTCGACAAGGCGACCCACGACCTGATCAAGCGCTGCTGCTCGGGCGAGCACATCAAGTCCGGCCAGCTGGTGGTGCGCAAATCCGGCGGCACCGCGCCCGTGGATTACCTCAAGATTGATTTCGAGGATGTCCTGATCAGCAACTACCAGACCGGCGGCAGCAAGGACGGCCTGGACCGGGTCCAGGAAACCCTGACCCTGAACTTCCGCCGCTTCCAGGTGACCTACACCTTCCAGGAGCAGACCGGCGCCGCAGGCCCGGAAAGCCAGGCGGGCTGGGAAATCGCGGAAAACCGCGAGTGGGCCAAGTAAGCCCGGACCAGACCGGTCCCAAACAAAGGATCCCCGGGCACAGGCTTGCCCGGGAATTCAGCTGGCGGCGCGCCTCCCCTTGCGACCGCCAGCGTCTTGCAATGTTTCCAGATTCCAGGTGCAGCCATGTCGCGGGGTGACGCCGACAATTCCGATACCGCCCGGCGCCCTTGGCAAGCCGGCAGAAAGGCCAAGACCTCTCTGCTGCAGGTCTTCCGCGCCGCCCATCTGGAACATGATGCCCGCCGCAACCGCGGCAAGGCCGGTGACGGCACCGCGCAGTTGACAAAGGCGCGCAAGCAGCGCCGCTTCGGTGTATCCGAAAGCGAGCTGCGCACCCACCTCGAGGCCGATCTGGCGGCGCTGTTGAACACAACCCACCTGGAATCCGCTGTTCCGCTGGATGACGTGCCGCATGTGGCCGGTTCCATCGTGAACTACGGCTTCCGCGATCTCAGCAGCCTGGGCACGCGTGAGCTGAACACCCCCGCCGTTGTCGAGACCCTGCGCCAGTCGCTGCTGCGGTTCGAACCCCGTCTCATCCCCGCCAGCCTGGATGTGCAGATCCACGACGGTGACGGCCGCAAGCACCATCTGGCTGTGGTGGTGTCAGCCGAACTGATGGGCGATCCCGTCGACGTGCCGCTCGACTTCGATGCCGAGGTGGATCTTGGCGCAGGCAAGATGACGCTTTCCAAACTGCGGATGACTGCATGAAACGGGCCCTGCGCGACGCCTACAATCAGGAACTCGGGCTGCTCAAGGAACGCGCGGCGGAGTTCGCCGCGGAATATCCCGGCCTTGCCGACCGGCTGGGCGGCCTCTTGGAGGAAAACCTCGATCCTGCGGTGGCGGGCCTTCTGGAAGGCAGCGCCTTTCTGTCTGCCCGCGTCCAGGTCCGGATGGACGAGGAATACCAGACCTTCACCCGCGAGTTGCTAGAGCAGATCTTTCCCGATGCTCTCGCCCCGACCCCCAGCGTCATGCTGGCCCAGGCCCATGTTCCCGTGGACAGCCCCGACATCGAAAACGGCCTGCATTTCCAGCCCGGCAGTTACATGGACGCGCGCTTCCTTGATGCCCAGCAGCGGGTCTCCTGCCGGTTCGCCCTAACTGCCCCCCTGTCTGTCTGGCCGGTCGCGGTTACCCAGGCCGCCTATCACGCCAGCGCCGGGCCTATTGGCGCTCTTGGCCAGGAAATCGCCAGCGGCACCAAGGCCGGGCTGGTTGCGGAACTCACCCGGCTGGGCGGGGAAGACGCCGGCGCCGCCAGCTTCCGCACTCTGGCAATGGACAGCCTGACCTTGCATTTCACCGCCCCGATGGACCAAGCCGCGGCGCTTTATGAGCAGGTCTTCTGCAACTGCACCCGCATTTCGCTGCGCTGGCTCAATGCGCAGGGCGATCCAGTCTTTGCCCGCCTGTCCCCAAGCCAGCTGCACAAAATCGGATTCGACCCTGACGAGCGGCTGTTTTCCCATCAGAAACGCCTGTTCGGCGGCTTTGCCCGGCTGCGCGAATTCTTTGTTTTCCCGCGGAAGTTCCTGGGCCTGCGCCTCAGCGGCCTGCAGGATGTGCTGCCCCATGTCCGCGGCAGCAAACTGCAGATCATTTTTGAGTTCAGCACCGCCCGCCAGCGGCTTGCAACCGCGATGGAACCGCATCATCTGGCGGTGAACGCCGCCCTGGCAGTTAATCTGTTCGAAGAAATGTCCAGCCAGCTGCATCTCGACCGCAAGCGGCATGAATATGCGGTGGTGCCGAACTCCAGCCCGGTCACCCACTACGAGGTGCATCACGTCAGCCAGGCCTGGGCCCATTACAGCGACCGCAAGGGCAAGACCGAGGTTCATCCGCTCTATGCGCTGCCGCCCGACGGCAAGGACCCGCGCCAGACGCTTTATTACACCACCCGCCGCAAGCCGCGCCGTCAGACACTGAGCGAGCAGCGCAACGGCGCGCCGCGCAACAGCTACCGCGGCACCGAGACCTTCCTCAGCTTCTATCAGCCCGAAGGCCACGACACCCTGAACCGGCTGCAGGTCAAACTGCTCTGCTCCAACCGGCATCTGACCGAATACCTGCCGATCGCAGGCAGCACCGATACCTTCCAGCTGAGCGACGACCTGTCAGTGTCGCTGGCCTGCCTGGCCGGACCCACGCCGCCGCTCGACAGTCTCGCGGACAGGGAAACCGCAGCCAGCCACCGGGCCGGCGCGGGTGACACCTACTGGCGGCTGATTTCCTACCTGTCGCTCGGCACCCACGGGCTGCAAAGCCCTGATGGCGACGGCTCCGCCGCGGCACTGCGCGAGATGCTGTCCCTGTTTGCCGACCTGTCGGATACCGTCAGCGAAGCCCAGATCAGCGGCATCCGGCGGCTCGACTGCACCCCGGTCACCCGCACGGTCGCCGCGCCGGACGGCTATTACACCGCCCGCGGCATAGAAGTGCGCGTCACCTTTGACGAAACCGAGTTCGAAAGCACAGGCATCGTGCCGCTCGGCGCGGTGCTGGACCGTTTCTTCGCGGAATACACAGCCGTCAACAGCTTCACCCAAACCGTTATCGTCAGCCAGCAGCGCGGCGAGATTGCGCGCTTTGCCCCCTGCTCCGGTACCGGAGCGCTGCTATGAACGAAATCCAGCCCGTTTCCCAGGCGGCTGAAACCCTGACCCGGCGGGAACAGCAGCAACAGGCGGCCTCAGGCACTGGCCTTTTTGCCCTGCTGCGCGAGCTGGAGCGCCGTGCCGGCGCATCCGGCAAACCCCGCATCGGCAAGAACAGACGCCTGCGCGATGCCATCGTGCATCTGGGCCAGGACCCCTCGCTGGCCTTTCCGGCCCGCGATCTGGCACGGGTGGACCTGACCAGCAGCACGCCGCGGCTGCGCGCCCAGTTCATGGGCCTGTTCGGCGCTTTCGGCGCGCTGCCACTGAACTGGACAGAGGAGGTGGAATCCTGGTTCGCCGCCGGTGATGAAAGCTTTGTCGCCTTCTGCGACATCTTCACTGCCCGCTTTCAGGAGCTGTTCTTCCGCGCCTGGTCCGACGCCAAGGCGATCACCCAGTTCGACCATCACGACGGTGACCGGTTCCAGGCCTATATCCTGTCACTGCTCGGCTGCGGCACCCCGGCACTGCGCGGCACTGCAGGCCTCAGCGACATGGCGAAACTGCAGCTGGCACCGCTGGCCGCGGGCCGGGTCAAAAGCCCGGTGCGCCTGCGCCAGATGCTGGAGCTGCATTTTGCAGACCGCGCCGCCTTCCGCATTGAGGAACACGTGCCCTGCTGGCTCGACCTGGAACAGGACGCGCTGTGCCTTTTGGGCGAACAGGGCTGCACCTTGGGTGAAAACGCATTTCTCGGCGGCCATGTGCAATCCCTCAGCGCCAAGATCCGCATCCACGTGACCGTCAGCGGACCGGCCTCCTACCAGCGTTTCCTGCCCGGCGGCCCGGATCACGCCAGCCTGCGCGGCATTGTGTTCTGGTACCTCGGCCAGTCGGTCGATGTGGAAACCGCGCTCTGGATGCCGGAACCGGACATCCGCACCGCTGTTCTGGGCCAAAGCACCCAGGTCGGCTGGCTGGCCTGCGTCGGCCCCGCAGAAGAAGCCGCTGCCGCAGGCATCCCGCGGCGGGACGGCCACCTGCAGGTCAGCCGCTACCCGCTGTTCCCCGCCCCCTCTTCAGAAACCGCATTTGAAAGCCAGGCCGCATAAACCGCAGCCGCCCGTATTTGAGGCAAACCGAGATGACTGAAATCACCATTGAAAAATACGCGGGCAAGATGAACCGCGCAGGCTATGACGCCTTCCTGCAGGGCATGCGCCAGGCCCGCAGCGCCCGCAACCGCTATGTCGATCTCAGCCACTGGCTGTTCCATTCCGTCTCCAACCAGAACGCCGACATCTCTGTCACCCTGCGCCAGCTGGACCTAAACCGCGGCCGCATGCTCAAGGATCTGTCGGCGGCCATGGATCGGCTCGACAAGAACGTGACCGAGACTCCCGGCATCAGCGACCACCTGTCGGACGCGCTGAACCACGCCTGGACCTATGCCACGCTGTTCTTCGGCGAAGCGCAGATCCGCACCGGCCATGTGCTGACCGCGCTCCTGAACGACCCCGCCCTGCGCCGCCAGCTGCTGCGCTATTCGCCGCTGTTCGAGAGCATCTCCGCCGAACAGCTGGGCCAGGACAGCCGCACGCTCTGGGCCGGCAGCGAAGAGGAGACCATGCGCCCGATGGACGGCGCCAACCTCTCGACAGCTGAGGACACCGCTGGCGGCAGCCCGGCCAAGGGCGGCAGCACCGCACTGGACCGCTTTGCCAAGGACATGACCGCTGCCGCCGCAGAAATGGACCCGGTCAAGGGCCGCGACGAGGAAATCCGCCAGCTGACCGACGTGCTGCTGCGCCGCCGTCAGAACAACCCGATCCTGACCGGCGAGGCCGGTGTCGGCAAAACCGCCGTGGTCGAAGGCTTTGCCCAGCTGCTCGCCTCGGGCGATGTGCCGCCCAAGCTGCAGGGCACCCGCCTTTTTGAACTCGACATCCAGTCGATGCAGGCCGGCGCCTCGATCAAAGGCGAGTTTGAGCAGCGCCTGAAATCGGTGATCGACGAAGTACAGTCCAGCCCCGAGCCGATCATCCTGTTCATTGACGAGGCCCACACCCTGATCGGCGCAGGCGGCCAGGCCGGCACCGGCGACGCCGCCAACCTGCTGAAACCGGCGCTCGCACGCGGTACCCTGCGCACCATCGCCGCCACCACCTGGAGCGAATACCGCCAGCACATCGAAAAAGACCCGGCGCTGACCCGCCGCTTCCAGCCGGTCAACGTGGATGAACCCTCGGTCGAGATCTGCTGCGACATGCTGCGCGGCATTCTGGAGCCGATGCAAAAGCACCACAATGTGCGCATCTCGGACGAGGCCATCGTCAGCGCCGTCACCCTGTCGCACCGCTACATCCCGGCGCGGCAATTGCCGGACAAGGCAGTCTCGCTCCTGGACACCGCCTGCGCCCGCGTCGCCATCAGCCAATCCGCCGTCCCCGCCCGCATCATGGACACCAAGGCCCGCATCAGCGCATTGGAGGCCGAGCTGGAGGGCAAGACCGCCGCCCGCGACCTGGGCGAACCTGATCCCGAGCGCGAAGAGGAAATCCGCGCAGAAATCACCGCACTCAAAGCCGGCCTGGAAGATATCCAATCCAGCTACACGCGCGAAAAAGAGATAGTGGATCAGGTGCTCGCCCTGCGGGCTTCGCTGCAATCTGCAGCCAACCCGGACAGCAGCGAAGACGCCTCCCGCGAGCCGCTGCGCAGCGAGATGCACACCTTCATGGGCAAACTTGACGCCACCAGCCCCGATGACCGCATGGTCTATGCCCATGTGGACGCCCAGGCGGTTGCGGCTGTGATCTCCGACTGGACCGGTATCCCGGCGGGCCGCATGGTCCAGGATGAGCTGGCAGCGGTGCTGACCCTGCCGGACACGTTGCGTGAACGGGTGATCGGCCAGGACCACGGCCTGCGCACCATCGCCAAACGGATCGAAATCAGCCGCGCAGGCCTTGCCAACCCCAACAAGCCGATCGGCGTCTTCATGCTCTGCGGCCCCTCCGGCACCGGCAAGACCGAAACCGCGCTGGCGCTGGCCGAACAGCTTTACGGCGGCGAGCAAAACGTCATCACCATCAACATGAGCGAGTTTCAGGAGGCCCACACCGTCTCCCTGCTGAAAGGCGCGCCTCCCGGCTATGTCGGCTATGGCGAGGGCGGCCGCCTGACAGAGGCGGTGCGCCGAAAACCCTATTCCGTGGTGCTGCTGGACGAGATCGAAAAGGCCCACCCCGACGTGCATGAGCTGTTCTTCCAGGTCTTCGACAAGGGCGTGATGGAGGACGGCAACGGCCGCCTGATCAACTTCAAGAACACCCTGATCCTGCTCACCTCCAACGTGGGCACGGACGTCATCATGGAGATGGCCGGGAACGCGGACAGCCAGCCCGATCCCGAACAGCTGAACCTCGCCCTGAAACCCAGCCTGCTTGAGGTCTTCCCCCCTGCCCTTTTGGGCCGGATCGTGACGATCCCCTATTTCCCGCTCAGCCGCGCGGTGCTGGGCGGCATCACCCGTCTGAAACTCGCCGCCGTGGCCGAGCGGCTCAAGGGCGCCCACGGCACCGCTCTGACCTATGGCCAGGACGTGCTCGACCATATCACTGCCCAATGCAACGACCCGGACAGCGGCGGGCGGATGATCGACAACGTCATCACCAATTCGATCCTGCCGGACCTCAGCCGCAAACTGCTGCAGGCGCTCAGCTCCGGTCAGGAAATCGCCCGCGTCAGCGTTTCAGCCGGCCCGGACGGCTTTGAATACACCTTGTCCTGAATTTGAACCGCAATCCCTTTGTTGAGAGAGTACCCATGGCAGAAACCCTGGCCACCGGCCGCTGCACCGTCACCACTGACAGCCGCAAGATAACCATCGAGGAAACCCTGCTTTACGTGGCCGAGATCAACGACGAACTGGCCCAGGCCACCGGCGTCGATCTGGTCAGCGCCGCCACTGCGGGCATCGACAGCGCCGGTGCCGTCAGCATCGTGCGCCGCCTCGGGTTGACCGGCCGGGCCTACATCAAACATGTGAACGGCAAGGATTACATCATCATCAAAGGCTACCCCGGCCAGCGCGCCACCCTGCAGGGCACCCGCTATCTCGCCAGCAATCCCAAGGTCGCCAAACTGGTGCTCAGCGGCAAGGATCTGGCCAGGGGCGCCGCCAAAATGACCGGCATCGCCATTGTCGCCTTCACCGCGCTGCGGGTGGTGGAACATGTGTTTGCGGACAATGATCCGCGGCTCACACAGCTGATCGGCACCGTGGCCTCCGATGTGACCAAATTCGCCATCGCGGCGGGCGCCGGCTATCTGGCGGGTGTGGCCGTGGGCACCCTCACCACCATCGCCGCCGGACCGGTCATCGCGGCCATTGCCGTCGGCATCGGCATGTCGATCCTGCTGGACCGGGTGGACCGCAAATTCGGCCTGACGGAAACCCTGGTCCGCGCCATCGAGGACACGGTGGATTCCTTTGAAAACCCGCTGCGCAAGCTGGCCCGCCAGATCAACGCCTGGGAGCGGCACCTGGTCAATCAGGCCCTGCGCAACGCGCTGCCGCACTGATGCCCAGGGCCGCGGCTATCACCATTCTGGGCGGGTTTTCCCTGCTCGGCCTGCTGGCGGCAGGCTGGGGGCTGTCGGATATTTCCGCAGCCCTCACCGCCATGCGGGGCTGCGCTGCAAAAGCAGTGATCGACAACAGCGCCTTCTGGTTCCTCGGGCTCTCCGTGCTGCCGCTGTTCTTGCTGCTCGCCCCCTTGCCCCACCGCTGGCACACCCGTCTGCTGGCCGCCATCACCGCGCTGTTCATCTTGCTGCCCGCAGGCGGCTTGCTTGTATTTCAGCACAGTGCATCAGCAGCGGGCTATGTCTTCACCCCGGATCTCAGCCTGTTCGGCCTGCGTGAATTCTCCGCCCCCCGCCCGCTGGCTTGCAGCGGCTGAGCCCCTTAAAGCCCGCTCAGCACCGCATCAATCTGCGCCTTGTACGCCAGCACCCCGGCGGGCACCGCAGCCGTCTTGCCCCACCCCTGCATCTTGCGGTCGGCCCAGGCAAGCAGATCCGCGATCCGCTTGCCCTCCAGGAACGGATTGGCAGCCACCACTGCCGCGCCCATGACGTCGCCGACACCTAAGGCGGGATCACTGGACAGGGCCCGATGCGCCCCCTCGGCCCCCAGAAAATGCGCCAGATACAGGCGCCCGGCGGTGGTCTGATGCCCCCGCGCCTGCAGGTATTCCTCGTTTTCCCGTGCCAGGTTCCGCACCATTTCCCGGCTGAGATCCGGGTCCAGCCGCAGCGCCAGCAGCTCTGCCCGCGCCAGGCTCTGGGCCAGGTCCGGATAGTAACTGCGCATCATCCGCAACCAGGTGCCCTCAATGAACTGGCCCAGCCCGGTGGCCGTGGACAGCGGGTTTTTGGCATCGGCCCTCCCGGCGCTTTCCACCTGCACAATCCGGCCAACCAGCGCATCCACCGCCTCTATGCCCGCGGCGGCGCCGCCCGCGGCAAAGCTGAAACAGCCAAAACCGCTGTCCGGCCCGGTCCGTGCGGTCACATAACAGCGCATCTGCCCCGACGGGCCGCCGAGACCGGCAAACAGAACCTGGCCGGCCCCCTGCCCTTCCGGGCCGGGGTTGGCGGCAAGCACCAGCGTCAGCCGGTCCTCACCGGAAACCGGGCGCTCCAAATCAAAACGCCTAGACAGCATCACGATCAGCTCGCCGGCCAGATCGGTGGCCAGCCCGTTGCGCAGGGCCGTGGAGTAAAGCGCATCCAGCAGCCGCGGCTGCTGGCCCGGGCCCGCCTGCAAGGGCTTGCGGCCCGACACCTGAAGCAAATCCTCCGCGGCCCAGGGGTCTGCCGCGGCCTGAAACCGGCCCGGGCCGGTTTGCGCCATGCTGGCCAGGTAGCGCTGCGGCCCGTACAGGGACAGTTGCAGCAACTCCCGTCCCGCTTGCCCGAACGGCCTTGGCCGCCAGCGCACCGCCACCAGGCTGCCCGGCGCCAGCGCGCCATCAAACTTCAGCAGCCGCTGCGCCGCCGCGCCGATCTCCTCTGCCTCCTGCCGGGTGAAGCCGTGATCCTCCAAGAGACCGGTCAGGGTCTGGGACGCAGACAGGCGCAGCACCGTTTCCCTGAACAGATACACGCGCGCCTGCGCCGCGCTGACCACGGCGGCGCTGGTGGCCTCCCGAAGCCCGGCCAAAGCCTCTGCGCCCTGCTGGGCCGCCCCCGGCTCTTCCGCCGCAGGCAGCGCCCGCCGCCGATGGGCCTGGAACAGGGCAAAATCATCGCGCGCCGACGGCAGATGCACCATCAGCTGCTGCCCGGCGGCAAACAAATCATCCTGAACAACCGACAACCGGACCGGGCCGGGCGGACCTGCACGCTCTGGCAGAAAACCCGGCGGCCCCGGCAGCGTCCGGCGGCTGCCGCCCTGGCCCTCCTCCTTAAGCCGCAGCAGCATCGGTGCGCGGCGCAGGTTCAGCATCGCCCGGTTTTGCGCCTGCTGCCGGACCGGTTCTGCAGCGGCTGCTTCGCTCTGCGGAATCATGGTCAGGCTGGCGTCCGCCTCAATTCCGCGGTTCTGCGCCCAAAACAATGCCGCCGCAGCCACAGCCGCCAGCGCCGCGCCGCCCGCGCTCAGCCGGGCCGCCAGTCGCCGCCGCCGTCTGGCCGCCGCCTGGGCTTTCGCCCTCTTAAAGGCCGGATCAACCCGAATTCCCATCGCTGCCTGCCTGCCTAGCGGAACACACCGCCCAGGGCAGACCCGGGCGTGATGGTCTGGGCCGGCTGGATTGACGGCGCCTGCGCAGGCGCAGCCCGCCGGGCTTGGGTTTGCCGGCTGCCGCCGCTGTTTGCGTTTGCGCGCGGGGCGGCGGCTACCGGGCGGGTGCAAGCAGCGTCATCCCGGCTGATAATCAGGCGGAACAGCTCTGCCGTTGCCTCCAGACTGGCTGGACCGCCCCCGCCTGCGGCCTCGAAATACCGGCGTGCCGCAGCCTGCGAGCCGCGCCCCCAATCGCCGTCAATCCGGCTGGTATAACACCCCATGCGAGCAAGTTCGCTCTGCAGCGCCTGCGGCAGCAGCGGCGCCGGCGGATCAAACGCGCCGGCCGCAACCAGACTGGCGAACAAATCCGGATCGCCGCTGCGCAGACGCTGCCGCGCAGCCAGGTTGTCATAGGCAATTTCACTGCCCTGCAGATCCGCCGGGTCCTGCGCCGCCGCGAAATCAGCACCGCCCGCCCCCCCGATCACGCCGACGATGACTGAGGGCTGCGGCAATCCTTCCGCCCGCGGCAGCGCGGCGAACTGCGGCGCCGGAAGTGCCAGGGCCGCACCGCCCCCCTGCAGGCCGTTTGCCGGCACGGAAACAGGCCGGACCGCGGCCACCGCACGGGCCGGCGCCGGCGCCCGGGCGGGCATCAGCCGGACCGTATCCGCCGCCGGAGCCTGCGCGCGCCGGGCCGGGACCGCCTTCGCGCTGCCCAGGCCCGCCAGCACCTCCCCGGAACCGTTTCGCACAAAGGCCTGCAAAACATCTGCGGCGGCAGCGCCCTGCGCCTTGGCTGCCGTCTTCATCGCATCACTCAGCCGGCCGCCAGCGGCCGCCGCGGGGCAGGCCTCGCCCGCCCCGGCACTGGTGGCCAGCGTCAGCGTGACCCCCGCCTTTGCAGCTTCGACAGACAGATCCGGCAGCGCCGCAGCCTCCCCTGCGTTGCCTGCGCAATTCTCGACCAGCAGCAGCAAATGCGACAGCCCCGCGGCCGCCAGCGGCTCAAGCCGGGCGGCCAGCTCCAGCCCGTGCCCGTCCGCAAGCAGGCCGCCATCCGGCTGCACCGGACCCGCATAGTACAGCACCAGCCGCCCGGCTCCCTGCAGCCCGTCCAGCGCCTCCGCCGCATCCTTGTGCGCTGCATTGCGCAGCAGAACCGGCGCCGCGCCGCTCCAGCTCCGGATCGCCTCGGCTGCATAATACGCATCGGCAAAGGCCCGTGCCGCACCGCCGCCGGTGTCTCCGATCGCCAGCCCGCGCCAGTCCTGCGCCGCGGCTGCACCGCAACCAAGACCAGCAGCCGCAATCAGGGCCAGGGCGGCCCGGCGGGCCAAGTAATAAGGAACAGGCTGCAATACTTTCAACCTAAACGCGGAGATCAATACCGGCTTCATACCCTAAAGGGAGAGCGCTTTGGAGCAGAATATCCGCCTATTGCGCCCCTGAGCGCAGGAAAAATGTCCAGCTGTCCGCCTGCTGCGTGTCCACTTCATGAAACCGCGCGCCGGTGTAGCCCCGGACCAGGCAGTCCGACTCGCCGCGGATCCGGAACCGGCCGGCATCCACGCACATCGGCGCCGCGCCCTCCAGCAGAACCCGCCCGAACACGTCTTTCGCAAAGACATAGACATACCGCGACCGCAACTTATGGCTGATAAGGTCCGCGCATTGGCTTGGCCCGACAACCCACCAGCCCAGGGTTTCAAAAACATCCCCCTCAGAGACGCCAAGCGCCAGATTGGCAACATCCAAGGTCTGGTTGCAGACAGTGAACGCCGCCCTGGCCGGGCGCACGGCGATCAGGCTGACGGCAAGGCAGGTAAGCAGGAAAAGGCGCATCATTATAGGATTGCTGGAAATTTTCTATTTCCCCTACAGTAATCCCATCCGCGCGGCAGCGAAAGTGAGATAAACGCAACATTTTTTGGCCCCGACCGGAGGCCAGCGGCAGAATCCGCTGGCGCTGCACGGCAGCATGCATAAAAGTGGCCGCCATGGTACGGTATTTCGCGATAGGCGCAGGCCTTGTTTGTCTTTCAGTTGCCGCAGGGGTTGCATTGGTTCTCAGCCACGATGCCGCCTCCGGACAGCGGCGCCTGGCCTCTCTGGCGCCAGCGGTGCAGCCTGAACCAGCTGTGCGGCGTGACGCCAAGGCCGCGGCCGCTCTGCCCGGCACCCTGGCCGAACCGGTTTCCGTGCAGGCGGTGCAGCCCGCCGCCAGCGAACCGGCAGCGCCGTCCAGCTGCTGCGCTGCACCTCTGGAGCGGCAGGCCCCCGGCACAGTCCCGCAGCGCCGTGACACGGCCGCACCCGCTCTCCGCCCTGCCGTTCAGGATCCGCAGCTTGTGCACAAGCAAACGCAGGCTGAAAAGCCCGGCACCATCACCGTGGCCGGGGCTCAGCCGGCAGCGGTTTCCTTGCCGCCGCAGCTCCAGCGCCGGGACGCGCAGTCCGCACTCCCCGGGTTCTTCATCGGGGTCTTCCGCTGACTCGGCCATAACGGGTTTTTCCATCGAATTTTCCCGGTTGACCTGTGCTGCGGTTTAGCGCCCATATAGCCGCGATTTGATGACCAGACCCGTTGAGGAAAAATGCGCTTTTGTTCTGCTCTAAAACCGGGGGCTCTTGCCGCCGCCGCCCTTCTGGCCCAGGCCGCAGCCCTGACCGCCCAGGACACCGATCAGTTCCAGCTTGATCTGAACGCCGTCACCGAGACCGAAGCGGGTGACTGCCGCCTGACCTATGTTGCCGCGAACCAGTCCGGCACCGCCTTGGAGCGCGCGTCCTACCAGATCGCCCTGTTTGACGGCGAAGGCGTGGTCAGCCGCCTGCTGGTCCTGGAATTCGGCGCCCTGGTGGAAGGCAAAACCAAGGTCCTGCAATTTGACCTGACAGGCACGCCCTGCGGCGCGATTTCGCGGATTGTCGTCAACGACGCTCCGGCCTGCACCGCCAGCGACGGCAGCGAAAGCCCGCTGTGCATGTCCAATCTTGCAGCCAGCTCCCGCACGCCGATCCAGTTCGGCATCTGACACCCGCCGCCTTTCATTTAACGGCGCGCCGCCTGCGGCCAGCCAAGGAGTGTTTTCATGACCGGTTTCCGGGGCGATTTATTTGATCCCTTCACGCTGACAGTCTTTGCCGCTCTGTTCCTGATGTCCTTCACGGTGCTGTGCGTCTTTTTCTTCAAGCTGCTTCAGTTTTCCCGCCTGGGCGTGGGCAAACGCAGCATGGCTGAGAAAATCATCGATACCTGGCTGTCCGGCCAGGCCGAAGCCGCCATGCAGCAGGCTGCCGCGCGCCAGTCGGTTCTCTCCAGGGTTCTGCATGCCGTGTTTACCGGCCTCCAGGCCCGCCCCGGCGAAACGGCCTATGCCGAGGAATTGGGGCGCCAGACCGCCATTGCCGAACTCGCCACCCTGTCAGACCGGATGCGGGCCCTGGAACTGGCCGTGCAGGCGGCGCCGATGCTGGGTCTGCTGGGAACAGTGATCGGCATGATCGATGCCTTCTCGGTGCTGGCGCAGTCGCAGGCCACCGCGGATCCGGCGGCGCTGGCCGCTGGCATCTGGACCGCGCTCACCACCACCGCGGCGGGGCTTGCGATCGCCCTGGTGGCCTATTTCCTGGCCAATTGGCTGGACGCCCGGATCGAGCGGGAGCGCAACCTGATCGAGGTTCTGGTCTCGGCGGCCCTGCATGGCCGGGTCGGCCAGACGGCAAGCGCGCAGGCCCGGACCTGATGCAAATCAGCCGGCTTGGCCTCCCCGCGCCCCGGCAGCGCAGGGCATTTGCCCTCACGCCCTTGGCGGACATCATGTTTCAGCTGCTGATCTTCTTCATGCTGTCCTCCAGCCTGACCCCCTATTCGGTTCTGCCCCTGCACAGCAGCGGCCCGGTGGCGGACCGCCAGCCCGGCCCGGCGCAATCCGCTGCCGCCGAACAGGCCCCGCAGGCCTCCGTCCCTGGCGGCACGGCCTTGTGGAACCTGGAGGCCGGCAAGCTGCGGGTGCAGGGGCAGGACTTCCCCCTTGAGGCCCTGCCCGGCCTTGCCCACAGCTTGCGCGATGACAACCCTGAGGCAGCCGTTGTGGTCATCGTGAAGCCCTCGGCCCGGGTGCAGGACCTGACCACCGTGCTTGAGCAGCTGCGCACGTCCGGGATTGCATCGGTCCAGCTCAGTGCAGGAGCCGGCTGAAGATGCTGTCCCGGCGATCCCTGCTGCCGCCGCATAAGGCTCTGCGCACACCAGGCACTTCGCTTGCCATCGTCAATATCGTGCTGCTGCTGCTGTTCTTTTTCCTGGTCACCGGGTCCCTGGTGCCCGCTCCGGACACCCAGGTTCAGCTGCCTGCAACCCGGGAATTGCCGTCCGGGCATCTTCCCAGCCCGCTTCTGGAGGTCGAACCGAACGGCAGCTTGCGTCTCGACGGCAACGTGATCACGGCAGGCAGCTTGCAGGACACCCTGCCTGCCGGGCAGGTCCTGCATGTGCTGACCGACAGCACTGCCTCGGCGCTGGACCTGCTGCAACTGCTGGCGCAGCCGCCGTTTCCGGATCTGGACATCCGGCTGGTCACCCGCCACAGTCAGGCCGGCTCATGAGCACCCTTCCCTATGGCAGTCCCGCCAACAGAGGCTGGCTTGCCGCCGCCTGCAGCTCTCTAGCCGTTCATGCGGCACTGGGCGCGCTTCTCCTTGGCGGCCTGCAGCCTCTCATCGGCCGCTTCGCACCGCAAACCGCAGCCCCGCAGATCCGTGTCACCCTGCAGCGGCTGGACTCCGGTACGCTGGCCGGACTTGCCCTGCAGGATGGTATGGCGGGCGCAGAGACCCGGGCCGAAAGCGACCGCCTCTCGCCGCAGCTTACTCACGCAGCGGACGATATCTCTGACCTTGCGGACCCCGCCGGTGATGGAGCTTCCGGAATGCCGGCCTCTGCGGCGCAGCCGGTCCAGCAAGATCCCGGCCTGCTCATTGCCGCTCCCGCCCCGGCCGCCGAGGCTGCTTCGCCCCTTCTGCCGACAGAGACCGGTCCGCTGGTGCCGGAAACCCTTGCCCCGGTGGCGTCCGGCGGCGCCGCCGTGTCAACCGCCACCGTGAATGCAGGCCTCACCACCCTCCGGCCGCTGGCGGCCCTGCCCGGCGCAAACTCCGGCACCCCGGAAAAGCCAGCCGCAGCAAAGACCCCGCCGCCGCCCCGCGCGCAGGACCTTGCGGTCAAGGACCTGATTGCCCGGATCCGCGCAAACGGCGGGCCGGACTGCCTGCTGGCCTTGCCCCGCAGGGACGGCCAGGACAGCGCCGGCCTGGAAATGCTTGCCGCCCGCGATGCCGCCTTCGGGCAGTTCACCCGGTCAGTCTTGAGCGAAGACGACAGCGCCCTGCGCCAGACCCGGACGCTGCTAGATCCGCGCCAATGCCCGGCAGCGGAATACATCCGCCGCAACCGCGATTACCCGGCAACCCGGCTGGGGCTCCGGCTGGACTCCGGCAGGGTCGCCAGCGGCGGGCGTCTCACCGGTGCGCTGCGCGGCACTGCGGGAAAATACGTTGCGCTTTTGCTAGTGGACAACAATGGGGTGGTGCAGGACCTTCAGCGGTTCCTGACACAGACAGGCAATGTCACCCGCTTCGACGTGCCGGTGACACTGGCCGGCCCGGTCCGCGACACGGCGCAAATGCTGATTGCCATCGGCAGCACCCGCCCGCTGCAGCAAATCCGCAGCCGTGACGGGCGACTGGCCCAGGATGTTTTCACCGGCCTCACCGGAGATCTGACCGGGACTGCCGCCCTGGCCGTCACGGCCTTCGACATCAGATAAGCCTGTCCTGGCAAGCGTCAGCCCAGATCGGCACGGAACGGCTGCAGCGCCTCAATGAAGGCGTCGAGAAAATCCAGCGCCAGCAGTGACCGGCTGCCCGCCACCGGCCGCAGGATCGACAGCCTGTGGTGCAGCTCGGGTTGAAAGGGGACAATTGCGATATCCTGGCCGCGGAACTGCTCCGCATCCAGGGCGCTGACAACCGACGCCCCCTGCCCCTGATTGATGATGATGCAGGCGGTGGAAAACTGGCGCACCTCGATCCAGCTGTTCAGCTCTACCCCCTCTTCAAAGAACGACTTGTGCAGCTTGCGGAAAAACGGGCTGTCGCGCCTGGTATGGATGATCTTGCTATTCTGCAGGTCCCGCGGCGTCAGCACGTCCCGCTCCGCCAGCGGATCTTCCTTGGGCAGCACGCACACAGTGCGGATCGGGATGTCGATGTTTTCCACTGCCGGGTGCGAGGCAAAGCCGTCGGTGATGCCGCAATCGTACTGCTCGCCGATGATCCACTCCAGAATGCGCTCCGGCCGGTCCGGTTCCAGCGTCAGCCGAACGCCGGGGCGGTGCTCCAGAAAGCCCGCCAGAAGCTTAGGCAACAGCGCCGTGGCAAAGCCGGGCAGGCAGGCGATGCGCAGGTGCCCGGCAGTGCGCTCCTTCAAGTCCCGGTTGAGTTCTTCCAGGTGGTTCAGACTGTCGAAAACCCGCCCCACCTCGGACAGCAGATACCGCGCTTCAGACGTGGGAATCAGCACGCCGTCCTTGCGGGTGAACAGTTCCACCGCCACGGATTTCGAGAAATCCGACAGCAGCCGGCTGGCGGCCGGCTGGGATATCCCCAGTGTCTCGGCAGCCCGGGTGACAGAGCCAGTGCGGGCCACGGCTTGAAAAGCCTCAAGCTGGCGGAGTTTGAATTTCAAGGGGTTAGCCGCCTTCTCAATGAAATCATGACGGCTTCGCATAACATCATGTTATGAATCTTGTCAAAAAACTTTTGCTTGAATTATTTTCTTGCCCGGACAAAAGGTATTCGCAGAGCCAACTTTGGGAGAGAAGCTCATGTCCATTAAATCCTTGCTCTGCGCCTCGGCTGTTCTGGCCGTTGCTGGCAGCACCGCATTTGCAGAAACCGAGATTCAGTGGTGGCACGCCATGGGAGGCACCAATGGCGAACGCGTCAACAAGATCGCCGAAGACTTCAACGCCACTCAGGACGACTACAAGGTGGTTCCCGTCTACAAGGGCAACTACACCGAGACCATGACCGCGGCGATTGCCGCCTTCCGCGCCAAGGAACACCCGCAGATTGTGCAGGTCTTCGAGGTCGGAACCGCCACCATGATGTCCGCCAAAGGCGCCATCTACCCTGTTGAGCAGCTGATGAAGGATGCCGGCGAACCGTTTGACGGCGACGCTTTCCTTCCTGCCGTTGTTTCCTATTATGAGACCCCCGAAGGCGAGCTGCTGTCGATGCCCTTCAACAGCTCCACCCCGGTCCTGTGGTACAACAAGGACGCGCTGGACGCAGCCGGCGCCGACGTTCCGACCACCTGGGACGAAGTCAAAACCGCTTCGCAAAAGCTGGTCGATAACGGCATGAAATGCGGCGTCTCCTTCGGCTGGCAGTCCTGGGTGATGATCGAGAACTTCTCGGCCTGGCACAACCTGCCCACCGGCACCAAGGAAAACGGCTTTGCCGGTTTCGACACCGAACTCACCTTCAACAACGCCAGCGTTGCGGCCCGTCTGGATGACGTCGCCTCCATGGGCAAGGACGGCCTGTTCGTCTATGGCGGCCGCCGCGGCGACAGCCTGCCGATGTTCACCAATGGCGAATGCGGCATGTGGATGAACTCCTCGGCCTATTACGGCTCGATCTCCTCGCAGGCAGAGTTCGAATTCGGCCAGGCCATGCTGCCGCTCGACACCAAGGTGGCGGATGCACCGCAGAACTCGATCATCGGCGGCGCCACCCTGTGGGTTCTCGCAGGCCATGATGAGGCGGAATACAAGGGCACAGCCAAGTTCCTCAGCTACCTGTCCTCGCCCGAGGTGCAGGCGTGGTGGCATCAGGAAACCGGCTATGTGCCGATCACCACTGCGGCCTACGAACTGTCCAAGGAACAGGGTTTCTACGACAGCAATCCGGGCACCGACACGGCCATCAAGCAGCTGAGCCTGAACACCCCGACCGCCAACAGCCGCGGCCTGCGCTATGGCAACTTTGTTCAGGTCCGCGACGTGATCAACGAGGAGCTGGAAGCGCTGTGGGGCGGTGAGAAATCCGCGCAGGAAGCATTGGACGCTGCGGTTCAGCGCGGCAACGAGCTGCTGCGCAAGTTCGAGCGCACCGCCAACCGCTCCTAACCCATCCTGACGACCCGGCCCTGCCGCCCCTTCCCCGGGCGGCAGGGTCACTTTTCTGACTGGGGCCTTTCATGCTCAAACGGGTGCATTTCCCAACCTCGGCGCTGCCTTACCTGCTGGTTGCACCGCAAATCCTCATTACGCTGGTGTTCTTCATCTGGCCGGCCAGCCAGGCCATGTATCAGTCCTTTCTGATCGAAGACGCCTTTGGCCTTGGCACCGAGTTTGTCTGGTTCGAGAATTTTCAGATCCTTGCCACCGACCACCACTACCTGGCCAGTTTCCAGCGCACCGCTGTCTTCTCGGTTCTGGTTGCGGCGCTGTCGATGGGCTTTGCCCTGATCCTCGCGGGCTTTGCCCAGCGGGTGGTGCGCGGCGCCATGTTCTACCGCACCATGCTGATCTGGCCCTATGCGGTGGCGCCGGTTCTGGCAGGCGCGCTGTGGGTGTTCATGTTCAATCCGACCCTCGGCATCTTTCCCTATTTTCTGGAATTTGCAGGCATTACCTGGAACCACTACCTCAATGGCACCCAGGCGATGGCGCTGGTGATCCTGGCCGCCGCCTGGAAGCAGGTCGCCTATAACTTCCTGTTTTACCTCGCCGCCATGCAGTCGATCCCCAATTCCGTGATCGAAGCCGCCGCGATTGACGGTGCAGGCCCGGCACGGCGGTTTTGGACCATCATCTTCCCGCTGATCTCGCCCACCACGTTTTTCCTGCTGGTCATCAACATGGTCTACGCCTTCTTTGAGACCTTCGGCATCATCCACGCCGTGACCCAGGGCGGCCCCGGCACCTCTACCACCATTCTGGTCTACAAGGTGTTCAACGACGGCTTTGTCGGCCTCGACCTCGGCGGCTCCGCCGCGCAGTCGGTGGTGCTGATGGTGCTGGTGATCGCCATGACCGTGGTCCAGTTCCGCTTTGTTGAACGAAAGGTGGCATACTGATGGTCGAACACCGCCCCCTCACGGCATTCCTCACCCATCTGGTGCTGATCCTCGGCGTTATTGCCATCGCGCTGCCAGTGTGGATCACCTTTGTCGCCTCCACCCATGACGAGCTGCGCATGAACCAGGCGCCGCTGCCGCTGTGGCCCGGCGAGTACTTTCTGGAGAACATGAAGCAGACCCTGTTCGGCTCCGGCCTCAGCGGCACGGAATCCGCGCCGGTCTGGTTGATGCTGCTGAATTCACTGGCGATGGCGTTGATGATTTCAACCGGCAAGATCGCCATTTCGCTGCTGTCGGCCTTTGCCATTGTCTACTTCAAGTTCCCTTTCCGCATGGGCTTTTTCTGGATGATCTTCATCACCCTGATGCTGCCGGTCGAAGTGCGAATTCTGCCAACGTTTGAGGTGGTCGCGAACCTGGGAATGCTGAACAGCTACTGGGGTCTGTCGATCCCGCTGATCGCCTCGGCCACCGCGACCTTCATGTTCCGCCAGGTGTTTCTGACGGTGCCGGATGAACTCCTTGAAAGCGCCCGCATTGACGGCGCCGGGCCGCTCAGGTTCTTCTTCGACATCCTGCTGCCCTTGTCGCGCACCAATATCGCGGCGCTGTTTGTGATCCTCTTCATCTTCGGCTGGAACCAGTACCTCTGGCCATTGCTGATCACCACAGACACCTCGATGACCACCATCGTGATGTCGATCAAGCAGATGCTGGAAGCGGCCGAGCAGAGTCCGCAATGGAACATCATCATGACCACGGCCCTCCTGGCGATGATCCCGCCGGTGTTCGTGGTCATCGCAATGCAAAAGCTCTTTGTGCAGGGCTTGACGGAAACCGATAAGTAAGGCGCCTGACTGATGGCTGATATTCAACTCAAAGACCTGGTGAAATCCTACGGGCCGACCGAGGTGCTCCACCATATCGAAGGCGACATCAAGGATGGCGAATTCATCGTCATCGTCGGCCCTTCCGGCTGCGGCAAGTCCACACTGCTGCGCATGGTGGCGGGCCTGGAGAGCGTCACCTCCGGCGAGATCGCGATTGGCGGCCGCCGGGTGAACGAGCTGGAGCCCTCGGCGCGCGATATCGCCATGGTGTTCCAGAACTACGCGCTTTATCCGCATATGTCGGTGCGCCAGAACATGGCCTATGGCCTGAAGATCCGCAAACTCCCGAAGGACGAGATCAACCGCCGCGTCGAGGAGGCCGCCGAAATCCTGGAGATCAAGCAGTACCTCGACCGCAAACCGCGCCAGCTGTCCGGCGGCCAGCGCCAGCGGGTCGCCATGGGCCGCGCCATCGTGCGCGATCCGCAGGTGTTCCTGTTTGACGAGCCGCTTTCGAACCTCGACGCCAAGCTGCGGGTGCAGATGCGCCTGGAAATCCGCAAGCTGCAGCAGCGGCTGGGGGTCACCTCGATCTATGTGACCCACGATCAGGTGGAGGCGATGACGCTGGGCGACCGGCTGATGGTCCTGAACGGCGGCTATGTCGAGCAGTTCGGCACCCCGATTGAGCTGTACGACCGCCCCGCCTCGGTCTTTGTGGCCGGGTTCATCGGCAGCCCGTCGATGAACTTTCTGCCGGTGGAAATCAGCACCGGCCACGCCACGCTCCCCGGCGGCGGCCTGCTGCCCGTGGCCGCGGCTCATTCCGGCGCGGCCACCCTGGGCCTGCGCCCGGAACACTTGAAAGAGGACGAAAACGGCCCCCTCGCAATAGAGGTCGACATGCTGGAGCAGCTTGGCGCCAGCACCCTGATTCACGGCCGCCTGCACGGCACCGGACACAGCATCACCGCCAGCGTCCCCGGCCACGCTCATGACGGTATCGGCAGCATCCGCCGCTTCTCTGCGGCGCCGGAGCTGACCCATCTGTTCGACACCGTCTCCGGCAAACGATTGGCGGTCTGATGCCCTACCCTCAGATCCCGGCCTTTTCAGGCGCGCCAGGGGTGATCCGCCTGGCCGGCCATCGCGGCGCCCGCGGCGTCTTGCCGGAAAACACCCTGGAAGGCTTCGCGTTTGCCCTGAACGCCGGCGTGAAGCTCTTGGAGCTGGACGTCACCGCCACAGCCGACGGTGTGGTGGTGATCACCCACAACCACCGCCTGACCCGATCCATGGTGCGCGACGCCGCAGGCCATTGGCTGCAGGGCCCGGAACCCAAGGTCTCCGCCCTCACCTGGGCGGAGCTGCAGCAGTATGATGCCGGCGGGCTGGACGGCAGCACAGCTTACGGCCAACGCTTCCCGGACCAGGCATTTCTCAGCGGTGTGCGCATTCCCCGTCTTGCAGATCTGCTGGCCCTGCTGCAGCAGCCCGCGCATCAGGACGTCCACCTGTTCCTGGAGATCAAATCCGACCCGGACCTGCTGGACGACACGGCCGCGCGGCAATCGCTGGTCCAATCGGTTGTTGATGTCGTCCGCACCGCCAGGATGGAACCGCGCACCGTGCTGCACAGTTTCGACTGGGATCTGCTGGCGGACTGCCAGCGCATCGCGCCGGAAATGCCTGCCTCCTTTCTCACCCAGCTGCCGGAGAACGACAGCGAAGTCGGGGAGGATTCCTCCAAGGAGGTGAACCCGGTGGCCGGCTGCACGGCGCTTGATCTGCCGGCCCGCGTGGCGGATGCCCGCGGCCAGTTCTGGTGCCCCTATTTCGAGGACATAACCCCGGAGTCCCTTGCGCTGGCGCGCGATCTGGGCCTTCTGACCATGGTCTGGACGGTGAATGAACCAGCGGACATCGATCGCATGATCCGCCTCGGCGCCGACGCGATCTGCACAGACTACCCGGGCCGGGTCCAGCGCCGCCTGCTGCACCACGGCCTGCACTGGCTGCCCGAGGCCGAACGCTGAAATGCAGACCGTTCACAGCGTCTTTGCCCGCTATGAGGACCTGCGCGCCCGGCTGCCGGAAAACCGGACCACACCGGGCACCACGGCCATCGCATCGCTGCTGGAACTGCAGGATCAGGCAGAGGCCTTTGTCTTTGATGCCTTTGGCGTGCTGAACGTCGGCACCGAACCGATCCCCGGCGCGGCAGCGCGGTTGCGGCAGCTGCGCACCGCAGGCTGCGCCATCCGCATCCTGTCCAATGCAGCCAGCAACGGCAAGGCGCAGACCGTGGAGAAGTTCCGCGCCCTGGGCATTGAGATTGCACCCGGCGAAATCATAACCAGCCGAGACGCCGCCCTGAAATCGCTGGACAACCGCCTGTGGGGGGTCATCGCAGTCCCGGACGACAGGCTGGAAGACATCCCCGCCCCGGCCTTGCGGTTGGACCGCGACGCCGCCGCGTATGATCGCGCCGATGGTTTTCTGTTCCTTTCGAGCGCAGATTGGAACGCAGGCAAACAGGCCATGCTGAGCGCCAGCCTGCAGCAGTCACCCCGCCCGGTGGTGATCGCCAACGCAGATCTGGTGGCACCGCGCAGCGGCGGGCTGTCGCTGGAACCCGGCTTCTACGGCCACCAGCTGGCGGATCAGGGACAAACGGATGTACGCTTCTTCGGCAAACCCTACCCCGAAGTTTACGCTCTGGCGGCGCAGACGCTGGCGGACCTAAGGCCGGACCGCTTCGTGATGTGCGGCGACACGCTGCACACCGACATCCTGGGCGCCTCCGCCGCTGGCTGGCAGACAGTCCTAGTCACCCGCGACGGGGTGCTTGCCGGGCAGGAACCGCAACAGTTCATCGCGGCCTCGGGAATCTGGCCGGACTTCTGGCTGCCGCGCATTTGACCGCTGCCGCCTATCCGCCAAAGGCATGCGCCCCCGCCAGCCGGCCGAAGACGGATCCGCTGATCAGGCCGGTCCCGCCAGGATAGTTGAAATAGAACACCCCGCCGACCAGTTCGCCCGCCGCAAACAGGCCGGGGATCGGCGCCAGGTCATTGTCCAGCACCTGCGCGCTGTCCGGGTCAATCCGGAGGCCGCCGAAGGTGAAGGTGATGCCGCACCCCACCTGATAGGCTTCGAACGGGCCTTCGTCGATGGTGTTGGCCCAATTGGACTTCGGCACCGCCAGCCCCCGTGTCCCGCGGCCATCCTTGATGTTCGGATCAAACGGCGTGCCGGTGTCCACCGCTGCATTGTAAGCACGGATTTCCTCTAGAAAGCCCTGCGGGTCGACTCCCTCCAGCTTTTCCGCAAGCTCCTCCAGCGTCGGGGCGGTCACCTTGGTCACCCGCTTGATGCGGTATTCGTCGCGCAGCAGATGGGTGACCTTGGCATCGAAAACCTGCCAGGCGAACTGATCCGGCTGGTTCAGGATCACCCGGCCGTATTTGGCATAGGTGTAGTTGCGGAAATCCGCGCCCTCGTCGACAAACCGGTGCCCCGTGGCGTTCACCATCACCCCCCAAGGATAGGAATGCTTCTGAAAGCCGTCGCCCACATCCAGATCGCCGAACTCCGGCGCGTTGTAGTCCCAGCCGACCGCGTGGCAGCCCGACCAGTTGCCATAGGTGGAGGCGCCCGCCGCCATCGCCATCTTGATCCCTTCGCCGGTGTTGAAGCGGGAGCCGCGCACCCGGGCCATCTCCCACCCGGGGCCGAGGTAACGGGTGCGCATTTCCGGGCTGGCCTGAAAGCCGCCCGAAGCAATCACCACGGATTTCGCGCGCAAATCCTGAAGCTCCCCTCTGTGGCGAACCTTGACGCCGGTGACGGCGTGGCCGTCTGTCAAAATTTCCACGGCCCGGGTTTCATAGCGGATCTCGACACCGGCCTCTTTGGCAATTCTGGTGTGGGCATCCACCAGGCCGGGGCCGCCGCCCCAGGCCTCAAGCGTTAGCCCGCCCCAGAATTTGAATCGGCCATCGACCTTGAACGCCTGCCGCCCGTAGATCGGCATGAAGCGGATGCCCTTGCCGCGCATCCAATGCATGGTCTCGCGCGAAGTGGTCACCAGCCGTTCGCACAAGGCTGGATCTGTGCGGAAACGGGTAACGCGGAACATGTCGTCAAAGAACTGCTCCTGCGTGTAGGTGCCGAAATCAGTGATGGCGATCTGCTCTTCACTCAGGTCCGGGCACAACGCGCGGATGTCCTCCACCCCGTCATAGGCAAAGCGGATGGCGCCTGCGGTATAGCGGGAGTTGCCGCCGTTTTCCGCCTCGGGCGCGCATTCCAGCATCAGCACGCTTGCCCCCTTTTCCCGCGCGGCGTGGGCGGCGCAAAAGGCCGCATTGCCCGCGCCGATGACGATCGTGTCCCAGGTGGTCATGGTTTCAGTCCTCCTGCGGTGCCTTGAACAGATCCTTGCGCAGCGTCATCAGCGCACCCGGATCAATCTTGCCTTGAATAATTGTGGTTTCATTGCTGGCCAGT
Source organism: Leisingera sp. ANG-M7 (assembly GCF_000813965.1). Classification (GTDB taxonomy): domain Bacteria; phylum Pseudomonadota; class Alphaproteobacteria; order Rhodobacterales; family Rhodobacteraceae; genus Leisingera. The sequence goes on from NZ_JWLI01000025.1 coordinate 31,911, forward strand.
GCCGCCTCCAGCGCCGGACCCATTTCACCGGGACCATCCACCCAGATGCCCCTGCCCCCGCACAGTTCCGCAAATTTGTCATAGCGCGGCGAGGCGATCTCCGAGCCCAGCAGGCGGCCGCCGTAAAATTCCTGCTGATAGGCTTTCTCGGCGCCCCAGGCCTCGTTGTCGAGCACCACGATCACCACCGGCAGCTTGTGCTGAATGGCGGTCTGGATCTCGATCATCGTGTAACCAACGGCACCATCGCCCATCACGGCCACAACCGGGCGATCCGGTGCCGCGGCCTTCGCGCCGATGGCCGCCGCCAGGCCAAAGCCGACCAGGCCGAAATCCAGCGGAGTGATCAGGCTAATCGGCTCGCAATGCGCCAGCCGGTCGGCTGCCTGCAGGCAGGTGTTGCCGGTGTCGAGCGTAACGATGGCGTTCTCCGGCAGCGCAGCGCGGATCTCTGCCAGCGCCCGGCGCGGGTGCATCGGCAGGGTGGCGATCCGCGCTTCCTCGTTGCGTTCAGCGGCAAGGTCAGCCATGTCCGCCTTGAAGGCAACGCGCCATTCATCCGCCGCCGGTTTCGATGCCGCTGCGGCCAAGGCTTCGGCCGTCAGCCGGGCATCGGCCTGCACCGCGATCTCCGCCGGGAAATAGCGGCCCACGGCAAAGCCGTCTATGTCCACATGGGCGATGCGGGTCTCCGCGCCGACGTAATCATTGCTGTGAAAGGTGGAGTTGAAACCCAGCCGCGCACCCAGCACCACCATCACATCGGCTTCCCTGGTCAGGCGGCTGGCTACGTGGTTGCCGCGCGGCCCGGCCTGGCCTGCAAACCACGGATGGCCATGGCGCATCACGTCGGCATGGCCGGTCGAGGCCACCACCGGCACCTCCAGCGTCTCGGCCAGGGCGGTCAGTGCCGCACGCCCCCTGCCCCATTTGAACCCGCCGCCCGCAAAGATCACCGGGCGTTTTGCAGCAGAGAGCATGGCCGCGATGGCGCTGATGTCGTCCGGCGCCGCAGGCCCCGGGCGGGCGATGTTCACCGGCTTGGGATCAACGGCCGCAACTTCTGCTGCAAACAGGTCGCGCGGCACATGCAGAACCACCGGCCCGCGGCGGCCTGAATTGGCGAGCCGGATCGCGTCTTCCATCATCGGCGCCAGGCGCGCAGGATCGGTGACCATGACCGAGCGTTTGGAGATCGGCGCAAACAGCGCCACCTGATCCACCTCCTGAAAGGTGTCCTTGGCATGGTCAGCCCGGGTGATGGCTCCGGCAATTACCACCAGCGGCGAATAGGCCAGCTGCGCCTCGGCCACGGCGGTGACGATGTTGACGACCCCCGGCCCCGCCTGCGCCCCCAGCACCACTCCGGGCGTGCCGGTCATCCGCGCCCAGGCATCGGCCATGTGGCCCGCCGCGCGCTCATCCCGGGCACCGACATAGGCGATCTCCCCGCCCTGATACATCGCGTCGTACAACTCCAGCATCGACCCGCCCAGCAGGCCGAACACGGTGTCGATGCCATTGGCCTTCAATACGCGGTAGACGGCCTCGCCTCCGGTGATCTTGGTGTTGATTGTGGTCATGGTCTCAATCCTCGGAACGGGGCCGCAGGTTCTGCGGGTCAAAAACTGCTTCATCATGGATGGTGACGGCGAATTCCCGGTTCAGGATCTGCACGGTCAGCCCTTCACGCGGCGTGCCCTTGCGGACAAACAGCCAGCCCAGCGACTTGCCAACCGCGTAACCATAGCCGCCGGAGGTGGTGAGCCCGACCGGTTGACCATCCAGCAGCACCGGTTCGCCGCCGTGGATGTCGACGCCGTCCGCATGAAGTTCCGCATAAAACAGCTCCCATCCCGGAGCGCGGCCCAGCAAGGCTTCCTTGCCCAGAAACTCCCGGCCCTCGGCCACCACAAACCGCTCCAGACCCACATCCAGCGGGCCCGCGTCGGTGGTCAGCTCGCCGGAGGCACGATAGGCCTTCTCCATCCGCATCCCGTTGAAGGCATAGGAGCCAAGGTCGGCCAACCCGTGTTTTTCTCCGGCCTCAAAAAGCGCGTCGTATAGTTCGCCGATACGCTCCAGCGGCGCGTGCAGTTCCCAGCCAAGCTCGCCCACGAAGGAAACGCGCAGCGCATAGCAGGGGATGCCCGCCACCGTGATCTCCTGCCCCGACAGCCAGGGGAACGCCCGGTTCGAAAGGTTCGCATCCGTCAGCTCCGCCAGGATCCGGCGCGAGGCCGGGCCGGAGAGCGCCAGCATGCCCCAGTCGTGGGTGCGGTTGATCATTTGCACGTCTTCGCCGTCGCGGGTATGCGACTTGATCCAGTCAAAGTCCGGATTGGCGCGGGCGATGGGGGAGCCCGTGAAATAGCGGTCCTCAGCGATGCGCCAGATGGTGATCTCGGTCTCGAACCGGCCTTTCTCTGTCAGCAGGTGGTTGAGGCTCATCCGTCTGTCACGGGCCGGAATCCTGTTGGCCGACAACCGGTCCAGCAACGCGCCGGCATCCTTACCGGTGATCTCAAACTGGGCAAAGGCGCAGAGGTCGATGACACCCGCCGCCGTTCGCGTTGACCTGGCCTCCGCCATCGCGTTGGCGTGCCAAGGCTGATGGCCCCAGCCAATTTGCTCCACCTCGCCAAAGCTTCCGAAGTACCTGGGCCGCTCCCAGCCAGCGACCTCACCGAAAACCGCACCCTTGGCGGCCAGCCTGTCATACAACGGGTGACGCTTCAGCGGCCGCAAGCTCTCGAACTGCTTACCGGGGCACGGGGTGTCATGGCGGCGCATGAACTCATCCTTGGTGCGCTCAACAATGAATTGATCAGTGGAAAAATTGCCATAGCGGCGCGGATCAAGGCCGCGCGTGTTGATCTGGGTCTCGCCATGCACCATCCAGTCGGCCAGCACCTTGCCCGCACCGCCGCCCCAGGCAAGCCCGATGGAGGAGCCGCAGGACAGCCAGACATTCGGCGCGCCTGACGGCCCCACAAGCATACCGCCATCCGGCGTATGGGTGATTGCCCCGCGTACCACGCGCTTGATGCCGAGGTCTGCCAGCACCGGCATCTTCTCAAACGCCACCATCAGAAAATCGCCGATGGAGTCATAATCGGCCTCAAACAGCTCATTCTCCGCAGCCCAGGGCGCGCCCTGCGGCATCTCCCAGACAGTGGGGCAAGTGTGGCCTTCGTAGATGCCAATGAGGCCCGATTTCTGCTCCTGCCGGATATAGCCGCCATAGGCATTGTCACGCATCACCGGCAGTTCAGGACGGTCCAGAAACTCCGGTACAGTGTCGGTCACCAGATAATGATGCAGGCAGCTGACAGACGGGATTTTCAACCCGAACCATTCCCCCACCTGATTGGCATAAGACCCTGCTGCAATCACCACATGTTCGGCCAGAACGTCGCCTTTTTCCGTGCGCAACAGCCACATATCCCCCTTGCGGGAGGCGCCCAATACTTGATTGCGGCGCTCTATCCTGGCGCCGCGCGCGCGGGTGGCGGCGGCCAATGCCATGGTCACCGAGGAAGGGTCGATATGGCCGTCCTCAAAGGTCTGTACCGCCGCCTTTAAATCATCCACCCTGTAGAAAGGATTCACGCGGGCGACCTCCTCGGGGCCAACCAGCTCCATTGGCAGGTCCAGCAGCTTACCGACGCCCATGATCGACTTCATCCAGTCAACCTCGTCATCAGTGGTCGCAATGCGGAAGCCGCCGACCTCATGCCAGCCGATGCTCTGGCCGGTTTCCTGCTCGACCTTCTTGTAGGTCTCAATCGAGGTCTTATTGATCCATCCCATCAGCCGGCTGCCCACTGCATGGGTGATCTGCCCCGCCGCGTGCCAGGTGGAGCCGGAGGTCAGCTCGGCCTTCTCAAACAGGATCGTGTCGGTCCAGCCGTTCTCTGCCAGCTGGAACTGGGCAGCCACGCCCATGATGCCGCCGCCGATGATGGCGGCCTGCGTGGTGCGGGGGATGTCAGTCATCGGCAAACGCCTCTTTGGCGGATTTCAGTGACGCCTTGGCGCCATAGCGGGTGCAGGCGATTTCGACCTCGAAGCCGGAAACAACTGTGTTGCAGGCAAGCTGATCCAGCGGCGCATCAATCATCGCCAGCGCAACAGACCGCCCATAGCAGTAGCTCCAGGCCGCGGAGGTGATCTGGCCCGCAACTTGGCCGCCGTAGTAAACCGGCTCATCATGGATCGGGACCGCCTCCGGGTCGTCGAACAGGATCGAGACGATCCGGCGCTCCGGGGTATGGTCCTTCAAGCCCTTCTCGCCCGCGAACCCGGTGCCAAAGGCGCAGAATGCCCCAAGCCCTGCCTCCTGCGGCGTGGTGCCGGGGCCCAGTTCGTGGCCAAAGGCCCGGAAGCCGCTTTCGATCCGCAGCGAACCGCTGGCATAAAGCCCGGCGTGGCTTGCGCCCGCTGCCACTAGCGCCTCATAGGCCGCCATCGCCATGTCAGCGGGGATGTAAAGCTCATAGCCCTCCTCACCGGTGAAACTGAGCCGCCCGGCCCAGCCGCGCGCAAGGCCAATCTCGACAGGGCCAAACTGAAAGCGTTTCAGGTCCGGCACAGGGCTGTTGGTGGTCGCCTTCAGCACGTCGCGAGCCTGCGCGCCCGCCAGGCCAAGGATTGCATAACCGCTGGTCACATCGGTGAACTCCACGCAGAAATCCCCCTTGGTTTCCCGCATCCGCTTCATGTCGCGCACCACTTCCCCGGCACCCGCGATCAGCAGATAGGTCTCCGGCCCGTGCCGCTGCACCGTGACATCGCTTTCGATGCCGCCCTTGCGGTTCAGGATCTGGCTATAGGCGATGCGGCCCTCAGCGATATCCATCTGCGCTGCGCAGAGATGGTTGAGGAAGGCACAGGCGTCCGGCCCCTGCACCCAAATCTTGCCAAAGGCGCTCTGGTCCAGAATGGCGGCGCCGTTGCGGCAGGCTTCCACCTCTCGGCCCACCTGATCCCGCCAGGCAGGCACCCCGAAGGTCAGCGGCAGATGCGCGGCCTCGCCGCCGAAATGCACCGCCCGCTCCCAGCCGCCGCGGCTTTCAAACCTTGCACCGGCGGCAACCAGACCCGCGTGAATGGGAGTGCGCCGCTGACCGCGGGCGGTCTCCATCCACCGGCCCGGATAGGGATTGTCATAGTGGCGGCCCAGCACCTCCGGTATGCGGGCCTCCAGCGCGCCCAGCACGTTCATTTCCGGGCTGAAGCGGCGGATATCGGCCTCGTTCAGCTCCATCGTTGGCTCGCCCGCAATGATCCACTCCGCCATCGCGCGCCCTGCCCCGCCCGCCAGCGCGATGCCGGTGGAATTCATGCCGCCCATCAGGAACAGCCCCGGCACCTCCGGGCTTTCCCCCAGCATGAACTGGCTGTCGAGGGTGAAGCTTTCGGGACCATTGAGCAGCATCCGCACCTCGGCTTTTTCCAGTGCTGGGATGCGGTGCAGGGCGTTTTCCATCATCGGCATGAAGTGGTCCCAGTCCTCGTCCAAGAGGTCGAAGGAGAAATCCTTGGGCAGCCGGTCCAGAGGCAAGCCTTTGGCGTGGGGCTCGAAACAGCCGACCAGCAGCCCCTCGACATCGTCACGGGCGTATAGAAACGCGTCCTGATCGTTCAATGTCGGCAGATGCGCGCCCTTGCCAAGCGCCTGCACCTCCTGCAACGGCTTGGTCAGGATGTAGAAATGCTCGCAGGCGTAGAGCGGCATGTGCGCCCCCGCCAACGCCGCAACCTCGCGGGACCAGAGGCCGCAAGCGATCACCACTTCCTCCGCCTCGATCAGATGCTCACCTACCGCAACACCGGAGATCCTGCCGCCCTTCTTCTGCAGGCCCGTAACGGCGGTATCCTCAAAGATCTGCACCCCCCGCGCCCGCGCACCCTTGGACAGCGCCAGCGCCACGTCCGAGGGGTTCACCCGCCCGTCCGCTGGCGACCAGACCGCACCGATCACATCGCCCGTTTCAATCAGCGGCCACAGCTCCTTGGCGCGGGCGGCATCCACCACCTCGGCCTCCAGACCAAAGGCGCGTCCCAGCGACACTTGCCGCTTGATATTGGTCAGCCGGTCCGGATTGGTCGCCAGCGTCAGCGACCCGGTCTGGATCCAGCCGGTCGCCTGACCGGTCTCAACCTCCAGCGCGCCATACAGGTCTATCGAATAGTTGATCAGCCTGGTCAGCGTTGCCGAGGGCCGCAGCCGGCGCACCAGCCCCGCCGCGTGCCAGGTGGTGCCGCTGGTCAGCTTGGAACGCTCCAGCACCACGATGTCGGTCCGCCCCTCTCGGGCCAAGTGATAGGCGATGGAGCAGCCGATGACACCGCCTCCGACGATCACAGTGCGGGCGCGGGATGGCAGGGTCATTGCAGCACTCCGTCATGAACAAGCGCGGCAAACACCGCATCAAAGGCGTCCAGCGCCTCGTCTATCAGCTCCGGGGTATGCGCCGCGGAGGTCACGCAGGAGGTATGGCTCATCAGATCCACGCCGCGCGCCAGCAGGCCGCCGCGCAGGCCGGCCAACAAGGCAGGCGGTACGCTGCGGATTTCAGCCGGGCTCAGCCCTTCTGGGTCTGCTGCGCCAAACAGCAGATGGCAGGTTGAACTCTCTCCATAGGCGCATCCCGTGATGCCGTGCCGCGCCAACCCCGCATTCAGACCACCGCGCAGGCGCTCTGCCATGGCATCGGCCTGCGCCTGCACCTCTCCGGTGGCCAGCAGAGGCATCGCAGCGCAGGCCGCCGCGGCAATCAGCGGGGAGCCGTTGAAGGTCCCCTTGTGGCTGACCGGCGGCGACAGCCCGTCCCGCGTGGCGGCGTTGTTCATCAGTTCCATGATCTCCGCCCGGCCGCAGACGGCACCGCCCGGCAGGCCGCCGGTCACCACCTTGGCCAGCGTCGTCAGGTCCGGCACGATGCCGTCGCGCGCCTGCCGCCCGCCGGGCGACCAGCGCAGGCCGGTGATGATCTCGTCAAAGATCAGCACCGCACCGGCAGTCCGGGCTGCATCATGCAGGGCACGCAAAGTGTCCACAGGCAGCGGCACAGAGCCATAATTGGCCCCGGACGCCTCAATAATCACGGTGCCGATGCTGCTGTCCTGCAGGGCCGCCTGCATCGTCCCCGGATCGGCAGCACAGACCTCGACCAGGCCCGTGACCGCATCGGGCACCCCCAGCGACGCAGCTTGCAGACTGCCTGCCTTGGCCCCTTTCAGGTCGTGGTCGTGCCAGCCGTGGTAATGGCCGTCGACCCGCAGCACCTTGTCCCTGCCGGACCAGGCCCGGCCCAGCCGCATCGCCAGCATCGTCGCTTCGCTGCCAGAGGCGGTGAAACGGGTGCGCTCGGCGCAGGGAAACAGCCGGTTGACCCATTCCGCCCATTCGGTCTCGGCCGCGTGGCAATCGGCGCTGAAAATCGCTTTGTCGGCCTGCCGCTGCAGCGCCTCGACAACCGCGGGGTGGCCGTGGCCCAGCATCTGGCTGGCCGATCCCATCTTGAAATCAATGTAGCGGCGCCCCTCCGCGTCCCATTTCTCAGCACCTGCGGCGCGTTCGATATAGATGGGGTGCGGCGCGCGGTAGCGCAGCTCGTGGCTGACTCCGCCCGGCAGCGCCGCCCGGGCGCGGCTGCTCAATTCACTGTTGCTCATGCGGGCCTGCCAATCTGTTCACGGGAAAGCCGGATATCAAATGCCGCGCGCAGCGCGCGGTCGGTCTCATCGCTGACATGCTGAGGGAAATGCGCCCACAGAATTTCATGGGCTGTGTCCCGCGCCGCCTCGCCCACCGGCCGGGCGCCAGCCTCCTGCCATTCGCGCGGGGACCGGCGGTCGCCGATATGCGGATAGAAGTAGTCTGACTTCATACGCTCAAACGTGTGCTGCTGCCCCAGATAGTGGCCGTCGCCGCGGCACACCTGGGCGATCACATCGGCGGCAATGTTTTCCGGCGTGGCTTCGACCCCGCGGATCGTCCGCAGGATGTTGCCCAGCAGGTCGTTGTCGCTGACATAGGCCGCATGGCTGACGCCCAGCAGACTTGCCTGCATGCCCGCCGCCTGGGTCACAATGTTAGACCCTGCATGGGCGGCCATCGCCACGGCCAGCGATTTCTCAGCGCCATATTGCGCATCCAGGCATTTGGCATCGGTGATCCCCGCGATAGAGGAAACCGGCAAGCCGAAATGCCGCCCCATCTGCGCCGCGCCGGCCATCAGGATTGCCTGCTCGCCGCCGCCGCCGCACATCGCCCCAGTGCGCAGATCGGCAACCAGCGGCTTGGGGGCAAAGATCGCCTTGGCCTCCGGGTCCACCAGCCGGGCAAAGACCAGCCCGGCCAATGTTTCGGCAACCGCCTGCACCAGCGATCCGGCAACTGTGGCGGGGCTGGTCGCCCCGGCCTGTCCTGCGCTGATCAGCTGCACCGGAAACCCTGCCCTGATCGCGGCCTCCAGCACCTCGCAGGCCTCCTCGGCAAAGCGCATCGGCGGCACCACGTGGCAAACCATCACAGTCAGAAAGGGCCGCGCCCGGAATGCGGCCTCACCGCCGGCGATTTGATAGCAAAGGTCCGCGATTGGCCGCACGTTTTCTGGCGCGCTGATCGAGATTGAGACATGTTTTGAGGTGCCCATCAGGCAGGCATAGGCGGTGTTCAAATCCATCACCGCGCTGCCCTCGATGTCTCGCGCCACCACCGAGCGGCTGAAATGATGGATGTTCTCCATCCGGTCGACAATCCGCGCCGCGTCATAGAGATCCGCCAGCGTCGAGTCGCGGTAGGCCCCGGTGTCGAGGTCAAACACCCCCGGTGCCGCCCCGCCGGTCGACATATGGACCCGCGCGCCACTGATCTGCAGATCGTTTTCCGGCTCCTGGCCGCACAGCGTGAATGCCTTCTGCGCGCCCTCCACGGCCCAGTGCACCAGCGCCCGCGGAAACAGCAGCCTGCGGCCCTCGGTCAGCTGCCCGCCCGCGGCGCACACCTTGCCGGTCATGGACGGAATGGCCTGGCTCAGCCCCAGCGTTTCCAGAAGCGACAGCGCGGTCTCTTCAACCAGCGCAACCTCCTCCGGCGCAAGCGGTCTCAGCCGCCCGCCTTCAACGCCGGGCCACACCGGCCTGACGCTGCCAGCTTCGTCCGCTTCAAGGAGCCGTTCCTTGCGCCCGCGCCTTCGTTTTCCGGATGCCGCCATTTCATGAGTCCAGCTAACTTCTTTAAAACGGTGGCCCTTGAAGTTCCCATTTACAAATGGTCATTGCTCAGCAACTAATGAGTTGTACTCATCTATGGATTCCGCATGCTGCCGTCGCTCTCCGCCCTGCGCGCCTTCGAAGCCGCCGCTCGAACCGGCAGCTTCCGCGCCGCGGCGGAGCATCTGTCCGTGACCCCCACCGCGATCAGCCACCACATCCGCGGCCTCGAGGAGCAGCTCAGCACCAAGCTGTTCAAACGCTCCGGGCGCGATGTGGTGCTGACGGAAGACGGGCAGCGGCTGGCAGAAACGGCGGTTCAGGCCTTTGGCATGCTTGAAGATACGGTCCGCGCGCTCCGGCGCACCACGCGCAAGACCGTGCGCATTGCTGCCGGCCCCATTTTCACCGCCCGCTGGCTGATGCCGCGGATCAGCAATTTCTGGGAACAGCATCCGGGAACCGGGCTGGAGGTGGTGCCGACGTATCAGCCCGGCGCGCAGGACCGCGAAAACGTGGATATCGTGATCAGCTGGGAACGCATGTCAGAAATGCCCGAAGGCGCCGTCAAACTGCTTGAACTCAGCCCGGTGGCGATTGCGTCAGAGGATTTCCTCACCCGCTTTGGCCCGGTGGAAACGCCCGCAGACCTGCTGCAGCTGCCGCTGCTGCATCAGCGGAACCATTGGGGCTGGCTGGATTGGTTCTCGGCCATGGGCGTGCGGGTTCCGGGCACCTTGCGCGGGCCGGTGTTTGAAGACGCCAATGTTCTGCTGCGCGGCGCTGCGGAAGGCCAGGGGGTGATTGTCGGATGGCTGCCGCTGATTGACCAGGATCTGGCCGAAGGCAGAGTGGTGCGCCTGTTCAACGAGGACATCACGCCAACCCACGGGTATTTCCTGGACGCGCGCAAAGGCAACCAGGCGCGCCGGCAAACCCGGGCCGCCATCGGCTGGCTGACAGCCCAAAGCACCCGGATTGATCCTGGCCGCTGATGACAGCAGTTTCGCCAAGTGCCCCGGCCTCCGTTCAGGGTTGCGCCATGGGGCCGTCAGCGTGTTTGATGCGGGCGCAAGAGAACGGCTTTGGCCGTGCCCCTGCCCCAGCTGACAAAGGCCACGCCATGAAACGCTCTGCCGTCAATGACCTGATCCGCGAAGGCGCCGCCTTCCTCAGCGCCTTCAACGTGCACCTGCCGCCCTTCGCCTTCTGGCCGCCCGCCGAAATGGCGGTGCGGGACCACGCGATGATCGCCGCCCGCGGGCTGGGCTGGGATGTCACCGACTACGGCCAGGGCCGATTTGAGGAGTTGGGCCTGTTCCTGTTCACCCTGCGCAACGGCCTCAAGGAGGACCTGGCCGCCGGCTCCGGCATGCTCTACGCCGAAAAGCTGCTGATCAGCCGCAGGGACCAGCTGTCGCCGATGCACCGCCACATCCTGAAGGCTGAGGACATCATCAACCGCGGCGGCGCCACCCTGGTGCTGGAGCTGTTCGCCAGCGCCCCCGATGGCCGCATCTGCCGCCACAGCGAAGTATCCGTGCCCTGCGACGGACAGATCCGAACCCTGCCCCCGGGCGGCCGTCTGGCGCTGGCGCCCGGCGAAAGCGTCACCCTGCTGCCCGGCGTCTGGCATGCCTTCTGGGGCGAAGGCGGCGACGTGCTGATCGGTGAGGTCTCCACCGTCAACGACGACACCACCGACAATGTCTTCGAAATGGACATCGGACGGTTTTCGCAGATCGAGGAGGACGAGCCGCCGCTGCATCTGCTGGTCTCGGACTACGGGACCTGGCTCAGATGATCCTCTGCTGCGGCGAAGCACTGATCGACATGCTGCCTGCAACGGCCGCGGATGGCAGCGCCTGCTTTACCCCCTGCCCCGGCGGCGCGGTGTTCAACACCGCCATCGCGCTTGGCCGCCTCGGCGTGCCCTGCGGCCTGGCCGCCGGCCTGTCGTCGGACATGTTCGGGCAGACGCTGCAGGAAGCGCTGGAAGCCAGCCATGTCAGCACCGCGGGCTGCGTCATCAGCGCCCGCCCCTCGACGCTGACCTTCGTGACGCTGGAGCATGGCGAGGCGCGCTATGCCTTCTATGACGAGAACACCGCAGGCCGGATGCTGACGCCCCAGGAGCTGCCGCAGCCGGGGCCGGAAGCTGCCGTGCTGTTCTTCGGCGGCATCTCGCTGGCTTGCGAACCCGCAGCTGAAGCCTTTGAGGCACTGGCGCTGCAGTCCCACGCAGAACGGCTGGTGATGCTCGATCCCAACATCCGCCCCGCGTTCATTACCGGCGAGACCCGCTACCGCCGCCGCCTGGACAGGATGCTTACGGTCAGCGACATCGTCAAACTGTCGGAGGACGACCTGGGCTGGCTGTTGCCGGGCGCGGAACCCGCCACGGAAAAGCTGGCCCGGATCCAAGCCATGGGGCCGCCGGTGGTGCTGCTGACCCGCGGCAGCAAGGGCGCCGCGGCGCTGCTGCCCGGCGGGGACATTGTGCAGGTGCCTGCCCGCCCTGCCCCTGCTGCGGCATCAGGCGCAGGCGACACCGTGGGCGCCGGCGACAGCTTCAACGCAGGCTTCCTGGCGGCGCTTGCGCCGGACGGGCAAGCCTGCAAACAGGCGGCCCGGAGCCTGGCGCCAGAGGCCGCAGAGGCCGCCCTACGCCATGGTGCAGCGGTTGCCGCCGTCACCGTTTCGCGCACCGGCGCCAATCCGCCCTGGCAGCATGAGCTGGACCTTTGACCCAAGTCTGAGACGGCAAATCAACACCTTTTCAGCCTGTTACCCGGAACATGTGGCCTTCGGCGGCCTGAAACGGAAGGGCCGGCACGCCCGCAGGCAACCGGAGGAACCGGGGATGTTTCGCAGCGAAACCTAAGCAACGCGAAGTGCTGGCGGCACGTTTCGAAACCGGTTTAATGGCGCATGCCGCTGGCCGGTCCGCGCACAAGGACAGTGCGACTGGTTAAGGTTTCGCTGCGAAACATATGACGAATGGATCCGCGCGGACAGGCTGAAACTCCGTGCCCGCACTGGGGAGGTCCCGCTGCCCTGCCCTAAGGACGCCCGGATGTTTCGCAGCGAAACGTCCCCCTCCCTGGCGTCATTTCCCCTGTGTTCCAGGCAACGAAAAACCCCGGCCTTTCAGCCGGGGTTTCGCTGCGAAACCTCTGATGCGGCCCCAGCCCGCTCAGGTCTGTTCCAAAAGGTGGCGGACGTTTTCCATCACCGCATCGACCAGGTCCGAGGTGACGTTGTTGCCGTGAAAGCGGATGGCATAGCCATTGGGGCCGTGTTCGCGTTCAATGGAGATGCCGTTGGCCAGCCGGGTGCGGCGGCTCTTCTCGACCTTCTGCGCGGTCTTGGGACGGCCGCCGCGGGCGGGGTCCTGCGGCGCGCCTTCGGCCTGTTCCACAAATTGCAGCAGCGCGTCCCATTCCTCTGCCGCGGAGCGCGCGCCTGCCGCCTCCAGCGCTGCGCGCATCACCTCAGCCGTGCCGGTTCGCAGGGCTGCGGCCAGGCGCAGGCACTGGCGCTCATTTAGGCCGGTGGCATAGGCCAGCATGTCGCCCAGCTCCTCGTGGATCAGCGCGAAGGAGCGGATCTTGGAGCGCTTGGCGCGGGAGGCGTGCTGGAACAGCACCGCCACCGCGTCGTCGACATTCTGGAAGATGCCGTCATGCACCGCCGAGGCAGCCGCCCGGCCGCGCTCATACTGGCTGAGGCCGGAGCGGATCTCGTTCTCCTCGATCATCGAAACCAGCGCATTGGCGATGCTGCCGGGCTCTCGGATGAAGGCGGGGATGGTCTGGAACCGTTCGCCGCCGCTGATGGCATTCAGGCGGCGGACCGCGGTCAAGCGGCGGTAGCCGGACACCAGCGCGTATTTACCCGCATCCTCCGGGTTCAGCGGCTCGAAGACCTCGATCGGCAGGCGCAATCCGCTGGCGGAGATCGAGGCCATCAGCTCCTGCATTTCGTCCTCGTCCAGCACGATGCGGTCGCGGTTGAGGGCGTCGGCGGTGATCTCTTCCAGCGGCAGTTCCACCGCCACCAGGCCCTTGCCCTCGGCGGCGCGCAACCGTTCGGCGTCAACCTTGTCCCGCGCCGCCGCCTCGCGGTCAGCCTGGGGCAGCGGGCTGGCGTGGCGGGCGGCGTCGGCCACCACATCGGCGATTGGCGGCCGCAGGCCGCCGGGGCCGCGGGCCAGGTCGCGGTCGATGCCGGCCTCGATTTCCTTCAGCGCCTCGGGCGAGGGGGTCTCAAGCTGTCTGCGGCGTGCCATCTGCTCTGTCCTCTTTCTGGGTCTGTTGTGCCTGCTCCATCTGCTGATCGCGCCACCAGCTGCCGATCAGAAGCTCCTTGAATTCCGCATAGGTCCGGTCGAACACCTCGCGGCCGCGCACATAGGTCTCGCGGTTGAAGTTGCGGTAGTCCGCCTCGTAGATGCCGGACACGCTTTCGCCGGCCTGGCCGACCAGGGCGGTGTAGTCCTGGCGGTAGGCGTTCATCATGTCGCCGAAATAGGCCTGGATCACATTGGCCAGGTCGCTTTGCTGGCTGGCGTCAAAGCGGGTGATCAGGGCGCGGACCACGTCCCATTCGAACTTCATCTCCGGCAGCCCGGCGCGGCGGCGGCCGGCGTTTTCGCCGTCCTCGATAGAGGCGAAGGTGGAATAGAGCATGTCAAAGAAACGGCCCGTCGAATCGAACTCCAGGAACGACGCGCCCAGCGGCACCATCAGGATGTCAGCGGCGGCCAGCGCGTTGATCGTGAGATAGCCGAGGGCAGGGGGGGTATCCAGCAGCACGATGTCATATTCATCGAGCGCGCCACCCGCCTCCAGCGCGTTGGTCAGCGCGTCCCACAGCGCCCAATTGCGCAGCCCCATGCGCCAGACCGGGATCTGAAACTCCGCCCAGTAGAGATTCAGCTGGGCGCCGATGAGGTCGATGTTGGGCCAGTGGGTTTTCTGCACCACGTTTCGCAGCGAAACCTCCCGGGCCTCGGTCAGAGTCTCATCCAGCGGAATAGAGTCTAATCCAGAGGCTACGCGGACCTTGTTCTCGGCCTCCACCGCCTCGGCGTAGTCGCGGGCAAGAAGGGGGAAAACGGTCTGCCATTCATCGGCCACCTGGCCGCCGAGGATCGAGGTCATGGAGCCCTGGCTGTCGAGATCGACCACCAGCACCTTGTAGCCGTCGAGTGCGGCGGACATCGCCAGATGGGCGGCAGTGGAGGTCTTGCCGACGCCGCCCTTGAAGTTCGCCACGGCGACGACCTTGGCGGGCAGGCCTTCGGGGCGGTAGGGGCGGTATTCCTTGGTGGCGATACCTTCGGAGGCGAAATGGTCGCGCAGCTTCAGCACCTCCTCCAGCGTGAACCATTTGGAGCCGCTGGCGCCCTCGCCCTGGGGCAGATCGGGGTGTTTGTTCAGGACCCGGCGCAGGTGGGCGGGCGCGACCGGGATCAGGTAGCGGGTGATCTCCCAAGTGGAGAACTTGCGCAGCCGCTTGCGGCCGTCGGGGGCGTAGCCGCGCTTGGCCAGATCGTCGCGTCCGCGGCCCGCAAAGGCGGCGGCCTTGGCAAATCTGGCGGTGTCCACCAGTTCGCCAAGCTTGGCCGCTGCTGCCTCCGGATCCAGGTTGAAATAGGGGGGCAGGGGGGTGTCAGGTTTCTTTGCCATGTGCCGTTTGCCTCGGGTAGATCGCCTGTTCGGCGTGTTATCCCGGTTTTTGTCGCACATCCTGGGCAGAAGGTGAATCATTATCTGGCAGCGCATCTGTTTTCCGCTGCCGTCCGTATCCCGCGGAATATATGACTCTTTCCCCCAATATTGACTATGGCACAAACAAGTTGAAATGTTGTGAATCTTTGATTCAGTTTAGAGTCTTTGCGGTCAATAAGTGTATGTTAATCAGATAGTTAGATATGTTTTGGGACCTGTTTCCAGTACCGAAGGAACCCGTTTCCAGGAGCATTGGTACCCGTCTGCAGGAACAAGGGGCCCGATTCGCAGGAGGACAGGCACCTGCGACTCAGGACGGCCAAAACGGGCGGTTTCGGGGGCCAGAATAGCCCGGAACGCGGGGTTTGGGGGGCTGATTTGCGGGAAATTCCGTATGCCCCGCCTAAAGGTACCCGTTTGCGGGATGGTCCTCTCCCGTAAAAGGGTGCCCAAAGCAGGATTGAGCGCGGGTGCCTTTTCCGCCATAGTACCCCTGAGAGCAGAACCCGGAGAGTCGCAAAGACCGGAGCGGGCGCAAAAGGGCAGGGCGATGGACGCTGACAACATCCCGCACAGCAAGCTGACAGGCCCCCTGCGCCGGGGCTCAGTGAAGAAGAACGTGGCCGCCATCCATGTCTCCGGCAAGCTGACACTGCTGCAGCGCAAGCTGTCGAATGTGCTGTTGCTCAATGCCTATGACGCGTTGGTGACCAAGCCCAAGCACCAGATCGACGCACAGACGCTGTGCCTGATGGTGGGCTATAACTCCAACGACATGGAGACGCTGAAACAGTCGCTGCGGTCCCTGGCGGAGACGGTGGCGGAATGGGACATGCTGGATGAGCAGGGGCGGCAGGAGTGGGGAGTCAGCTCGTTGCTTTCCTATGCTAAGCTGTCCGGCGGGGTCTGCGAGTATGCCTATAGCCCCGCGCTGGCGGAGAAGCTGCACGACCCCAAGGTCTTTGCCCTGATCAATCTGAACATCCAGCGGCGGTTCACCTCCGGTCATGCGCTGGCGCTTTATGAGAACTGCTACCGCTTTGTGCGGACCGGTTCGACCGGCTGGTGGGACATTGCACTGTTCCGCCGCCTGATGGGGGTGGATGGCAGCGCCTATTACGAGAGTTTCAAGCATCTCAATGCCAAGATTATCAAGCCGGCGGTGGCGGAGGTGAACAAGACCTCCAACATCCTGCTGACGCCGGAGTTCAAGAAGATGGGGCGGCAGGTGGCGGAGGTGCGGTTCCGGATCAAGGAGAACCCGCAGCTGGCAATGCTGGATATCGACGATGGCGCTGGGGTCCGTCAGGGGGCTGTCTATGGCCAGCTGATGGACCTGGGCGTCAGCGACCGGCTGGCGCGGCAGTGGATTGCCGAGCATGGCGAGGATTATGTCGCCGAGAAGGTCGGTTATCTGAAGGGGCAGAAGGGGGTCGACAGCCCGGTGCGCTATCTGAGTGCGGCCCTGCGTGATGATTATAAGTCCGGGCCTGCGGAAGCGGTCAGGGAGGTCCCGCCGGAGGTGATGGCGGCGGCAGAGGCGCGCAAGGCGGCGGAGGCCGAGGCGGCGCGGGCCGCCGCGGCAGAGGATGCGGCCAAGGCGCGGAAGCGCTCCCTGCGGGCGCAGAAGCTGGAGCGGATCCGGGAGCTGGCGGGGGGGCGCTCACCCACCCAGAGGGATGCGGACAAGCGGCTGTTCCTGAGCCGCCTGGAAGATGAGATCGACCGTGAGGAATTCCGCAACCGCGGCTGGGCGGCGGCGCTGCTGGCGGCGGAAATGGCCGCGTTCTGGGAGGAGCTGGTTCCGGGCGCCTTTGAGGATCTGCCTGTTTAGAGCCTGTTTTCCGGGGGTGATCGGGTGTGGCGTGCAGAAGGGAAAGGGAGGCGAGCGTGGCCCTGAAAGTCAAACCCAAGCGCTATGGCCCGGTGTTCGTGATCTTTGATGGCGGCGCTGCGCTGCGCTATGCAAGCAGCGCCGGTGCGGACAGTAGCCCGTACCCGCCTGCAGGCTCCCCCGTGGAGACGATGCTGGCCGCGCTTGGCGCCTGTATCGTGAGGTCGCTGGAATGGACGGCCGGCCGGCAAAAGCTGCAGCTGCCGCCGTTTCAGGTGCGGGTAGCCGGGGTTGGAGCGCCGGAACTGCCGGGGCGGCTGGAAACGGCAGAGGTGACCGTGATTTGCAGGCTTTCGGATGATGCGGCGCTGGCCGGGCAGATCGTGGCGCAGGTCAAGTCCGCCTGCACCGTCAGCAACTCGATGAACAGCGTGGTGACGGTGAGGCTGGACGAGGGCTGACGGCGCTACTTGGTGAAGCTGACGGGCAGGCTGAGGCGGATTTGGACAGCCTGCAGCTTTTTCGGGGCGGGCGGGAATTTTCCGGCGCGGGCGACGGCGTCCAGCGCGGCCTGATCAAACGCGGCAATTCCTGAGGATTTGGCGATGCGGTGGTCCAGCAGCCGGCCGTCGCGGGCAACCGTCAGGCGAAGTACCACCTGAGCCCGGCCTCTGGCACCGGAGGGGTAGCGCTTGCGCCGTTCGATGCGGGCGCGGATCTTGTTGCCCCAGACGGTGCGCAGTTTGGCCTCGCGGCCCGGGTCGGCGGTGGCGGTCCGGGCGCCGCCGGATTGGCCCGCCTCGGCGCCGCCGCCGGCACCCGCGGCGCGCTGTCCGGCCTGTCCGGCCGCATTGCGGTTGGAATTGGCCTTGGGCGGCGGTGTCTGTTGTGGCTTGGCCTGCGGTTCCGGCTTTGGCGCTGGTTTGCGCGGCTTTGGCGGCGGCGCCGGGGCGGTGTCGACCTGCACCGGCTGGGCCGCAGCGGGCTGGGCAAGCGGGGCCAGCAGCGCGGCGCGCGGCGCCTGGGCCAAGTCGATTTGCGGCAAGGCAGGGGCCTGGACCTGCGGCAGGGGCTCTGCTTTCTGTGTTTCGATCTGCGGGGCTTCGGGCGGTTTCTGCCAAGCCTCGGCCATGCGGGCGACCTCGGCGCTGGCGGGCTGCAGTGAGACCAGCGCCTCGCCGCCTGCGCCGCTGGATTGCGCGCCCGTTTCCGGCGCGCTGGCAAAGAGCGCAATGTGGATAAGGCCCGCGAGGCCCGCAAAGACGGTGAACTCAGTGGTGCGCTTCATGGCTGGCGCACCACCAGTTCGGCGCGGGCCAGGCCCGCTTCCGCCAGCTGGCGCAGGATGCGGGCCAGGGCCTTGGCTTCCAGCCGTGCGTCGGCGCGCAGCTGGATTTGCGGGCTGTCCGCGCTGGCAGCGGCGAGGCGGGTGAGGGCAGCATCTCCCTCGGCTCCGTCGAAAAACATCCGGCCCTCGGCGCTGATGTAAAGCACCGGCTGGGCCTCTGGCGCGGCCTCGGAGGCGGCCTCGGGCGGGGTCACGTCAAACGGGTCGGGCTGCGCCAGGCGCGAGGTCATCAGGAAGAAGATCAGCAGCAGGAACACCACGTTGATCATCGGCACGATGGATTCGGCGCGGGGGCGTTTCGGGGGATCGCTCAGGTCCATGGGCGCTGCCTCATTCCACCAGTACGACGTTGCTGAGGCCCGCCTGCTGCAGCAGCGCGGTGATGTCGGTGATGCGCTGCAGCCTGGCACCGTCGCGCCCGCGCAGGATCAGCATGTCGGCGGGGGATTTCATCAGGGGCGCCAGCGCCTGGGCTAGGTTCGCCTCTGCCACCGGCACGCCGTTCACATCCAGGTTGCCGGGGCCGACGCCGATCAGGCGCGGCGGACCGTCGTAGGTGCCGCCCTGTCCGGCCAGCGGCAGTTGCAGCACCGTATCCATGCCAAAGCGTGAGGCCAGCATGAAGAACACCAGGAGCAGGAACACCACGTCGATCATCGGCGTCAGGCTGGGTTTGCGCCGGGGGCGCGGGGCGGGGGCGAGCTGCATAAGGCTACTCGGCGGCCAGCGCCAGCTGATCGGGCTGGGAGGCGACGAAAATGCGGGTGGCGCTGTCCTCCAGATCACGGCGGATGCGGGAGATTACTGCTTCGAACCAGGTTAGGGCAGCGGAGGCGGGGATCGCCACGGCCATGCCGGCGGCGGTGGTCAGAAGTGCCTCCCAGATGCCGCCGGCCAGCAGGGCGGGGTCGGCCTTGGATCCCGCGGCCTGCAGCGCCTGGAAGGCGGCGATCATGCCGAGAACGGTGCCGAGGAGGCCCAAAAGGGGGGCGATGGTGGCAATCAGCTCCAGCGCGCCGAGGCCGGTGGCGGCGCTGGCGAGGTGCAGCTTGGCGACGCGCGCGGTCTCCTCGCGGGCGCGGTCCTCAGGCAGGCTGGCGCTGGCGGCGAGGGCGGCAGCCACCACCTTGGAGCGCACCCCGATGCGGGTCTGCACGATGGCAAGCGCGGCGGCGCGGTCGCCGCGTTCATAGGCCGCGACGGCATCGGCGGCCTTGCCGCGGGACCAGGCTCCGATGAGGGCCAGCCGCCAGATCTTCCACAGAATCAGCGCCAGAGTGATCACGGACAGGGCCGCAATGGCCCAGATCGAGGGGCCGCCGTCGCGCAGGAACTTCAGGGCTTTGGCAGAGGCGTCATTGGCCATCTGCGCCAGTTCGGGCGGGGCGGCGGGCGCTTCAGCCGCAGGCTGCGGGGCAGGGGCGGCTGCAGGGTCCGCTACCGCGCTGTCTGCGTCTGATGGAAGGACCGGGGCCGGAGGCACAGGGGCCGGCGCAAGAGGAGCCGACGGCGCTGGCGCTGTCTTGATGGCGGCGGGCGTGTCTGCGGTAATGGCAGGGACTGGGGCTGCAGGGCTTTCCTGAGCCGCAGCAAAGGGGGCCATGAGCAGAAGGGCAGCCGCAGCTGCGGGCAAACGAAGGGTCATGGACCTGTCTCCAGCCAGAAGCGCCGCAAGGGGCGGCGCCGGTTTCTCGGAAATGGCTGGGCGGCCCCTGAGGGAGCGGGGAATGCCTTGCTGGGAGGTTTCGCAGCGAAACCTGCGGCCACGGGTAGGAAAACCAACCCGTTTTGTCAAGATTTCGGGATCAGGCGGTTGCGGACTGCCAGTCCATCGCCTCAAACGCCTCGCGGAAGGCGAAGCGCGCCAGGTGGCGGTCGATGATATCGCGGGCCTCTGCCAGGTCTGCGGCATCCGGCGCGGTGACCTCTGCGGTCAGGGTGTTTTCTGTGGCCTGCAGGGTGGCCGGGCCCATTCCCAGCGCGACAGTGCCGCGGGTTTCGTCGTGGTCCACGGGCACCTTGTGCGCAAAATGCTTGCACAGCTGCTGCAGGTATCTGGAGGCGTTCGGGGTCTCAAAGCGGCCCTGATCGGTGAGCATGATGTAATCCTTAGTGTTTTACTCAGATTGCGGCACAATAGCGGGCTGCAGGCCTGCCGCAAGCGGAAACCCGGGGTGTATTTTGCCGCCGGGGCGTGAATTTCGCTGCTGACAAGCGGGGCAGGGACCCCTAAAAGGGGCGGGCTGCGGTGCAGGCAGGATCCGCGCCCCTGCCCTTGTTAGACTCTGTTTTAAGGGCTTCGGGCGGGCGGATACGGCGACCCACATCTCAAGCGGTTCCATGAAAATCCTTGAGAGGCCTCCAAAATGTTCCGGGCTTTTGAAAACCTTGTCGATCCCTTTGCGCCTGCGCATCAGGCGCCGCCGCGGCCCGCCTTGCGGGCCTATCTGGCGCAGCAGCTGGCGCCCTACCGCAAATGGCTGCCGCTGATGTTTGCCACCGGCGTTCTGACCGCGCTGATGGAGAGCGGGCTGATTTTCTATTCCGGCCGGGTGGTGGACCTGATGGCGGAGACCGGCGCCGGGGCGTTCTGGGCTGCGCATGGGACGGAGATGCTGCTGGCGCTGTTCTGCGTGCTGATCGTGCGGCCGTCGCTGGTGGGGCTCAATCACCTGCTCTTGGAGCAGACGCTGTCATCGAACCTGCAGGAGCAGGTGCGCTGGCAGGCGCACAGGCATCTCTTGGGGCAGTCGGCGGGGTTCTTTCAGAACGATTTTGCCGGGCGGCTGAGCAACCGGGTGATGCAGATGGGGCCTGCGGTGCAGGACAGCGTGCATATGCTGTTCGAGGCGGTGCTATTTGCCGTCACCTACATGATCGGCGCGGTGGTGGTCCTGACGCAGATCGACTGGCGGCTGGCGGTGCCGCTGGTGGCCTGGGTGGGGCTTTATGCGCTTTATGTGCGCCATACCGCGCTGAATGTGGCGGCGACTGCTGAGAAATGGTCTGATGCGCGCTCTGCCGCGACCGGGCGGATTGTCGATGCCTATGGCAATATCGAGACGGTGAAGCTGTTTGCCCGCGACGGGCAGGAGCAGGCCTATGCGCTGTCGGCGCTGCGGCGGCTGCGGACGCGCTATCAGCGGTTTTTGCGGATGATGACGCGGCTGGCGTTTGGCAGCATCGCCATCAATGGCGTGCTGATCCTGATCGTGGTGGCGCCTGCGATCTGGCTGTGGATGTGCGGGGCTGTCAGCGTTGGCGAGGTGGCGGCGGTGTCGGCCCTGACGATCCGGCTGAACGGGATGAGCGGCTGGATCCTGTGGGTGACGATCCGGCTGTTTGAGAACATGGGGGTGATCCGCGAGGGGCTGCGGTCCTTGTCGGCGGAACATGAGGTGACGGATGCGCCGGCGGCAAAACCGCTGGAAGTGGCCCGTGCCGAGGTGCGAATCGAGGATCTTCGGCACCATTACGGTAACACGGCTGGCGGGGTGAACGGCATTGATCTGCATATCCCGGCGGGCCAGCGGGTGGGCATTGCCGGGCCGTCGGGGGCGGGGAAATCGACCCTGATCAACCTGCTCTTGCGGTTCCGCGACCCGGAAGGCGGGCGCATTCTGATCGACGGGCAGGACATCCGCGGGGTGACGCAGGAGAGCCTGCGCAGCCGGATCGGGGTGGTGACGCAGAACACCTCGCTCATTCACCGCTCGGTGCGGGCCAATATCATGTACGGCAACCCCGGTGCCACGGAGGCGGAGATGATCGCTGCCGCTAAGCGGGCCGAGGCGCATGAGTTCATCATGGGGCTGCGCGACCATGCGGGGCGGACCGGCTATGACGCCCATGTAGGGGAACGCGGCGTGGCGCTGTCGGGCGGCCAGCGGCAGCGGATCGCGATTGCGCGGGTGGTTCTGAAGAACGCGCCGGTCCTGATCCTGGATGAGGCAACCTCGGCACTGGATAGTGCGGTGGAGGCGGCGATTCAGAAGACGCTTCTGGATGTGATGCAGGGCAAGACGGTGATTGCGATTGCCCACCGGCTGTCGACGATTGCGCAGATGGACCGGATCGTGGTGCTGCAGGAGGGGGAGGTTGCCGAGGACGGCAGCCACGCCGAACTGCTGGCGCGGCAGGGTGTCTATGCCGGGCTGTGGCAGCGCCAGGCGGGCACGGCGGAGCGGGTGGCGGAGATGGTGTGATTTCACACAGGCTGGATGCGGAAACAGAAAACCCGGCACGTTAGCCTGCGTGCCGGGTTTCTTGTGCCAGGATCGGGGGCCGACGTCTTCAGACCGCTTCCGCGGTTTCGGGCTCCGCCCGCCGGATCCGGGTGCGAATCTGGGCAATATCGCTTTTCAGGGTCTGGAAAACCGCATCCCCGAACCATTCCAGCGAGGCCTCGCAGGCTGGGTCCTGGGCCATTTCTGCCAGCAGCGGGCCATAGTCATAGGCACCTTGGAACAGCGGCACCATGCCGTCGCGGCTGCCTGCGGCGCTGTAGACGTTGCCGGGGGCAAACACGTCCAGACGGTCGCGGGCGGAGACGTTCTTCAGGTGGTAATGGGCGATGCGGGGCAGGAGGATGCGGCGGGCCTCTACCGGGTCATCGCCGCCCTCCCAGACGTGCAGCGCGTCGAAATTGATGGCGAGCGCGTCGTGGTCCGTGGCGCCGATCAGATCGCAGGTGGCGGAGAGCGTGTCGGCCAGGGTGCCGGGATGGGTTTCGACCAGCAGGCGCAGCCCGTGATCCGCGGCGATAACGCAGGCCTCGCGCAGGGCGCGGATGGTCTGGCGGCGTTCTTCCGCTGTGGCGTCGGCGCTGGCCTGCTGGCCCGCAAAGGTCCGCATCTTGGTGGCGCCCCAGGTGCGGGCCTGGGCGCAGAGCGCCAGGGTGCGGCTGCGCAAGAGGTCCGGGTCATGCAGCGGCAGGTAGTCGCTGATCATCGGCACCGACAAGCCCTGCGCGGCCATCCACTGGGCGTTGTGAATGGCCAGAGGCGGCTGGCTGCGGGCGTGCACACCCCACAGCTCAATCCCCTGAAGCCCGTTGTCGCGGGCCCAGAAGGCGATGTCCTTGAGCCCGATCAGCTGGTGGCGGAAAGAAATGGTGCATAGGAATATCTTCATGCCGGAACCTCCTGCGGCTGGGGGCTGGCCGGGCGGCAATTCTGGGCTGGCAGGTTGGCGGCGCACCAGGTGTCAAACTGGGCGTGCAGCGCCGCTTTGATGGTGAATTCGAGCTGGTCCAGCGCATCGAGGGCTGCGAACAGGTCGGGGATCATGGCGCGGTCGCCGGTATGGGCGATGCGGGCGGCCAGAAAGTGCAGGCTGCGGAAGCCTTCGCACAGCGCCTCGACCCGGTCGCATTCGGCGTCGAAGGGTTCAAACGGTGTGTCCAGCTCTTGCCAGAAGAAGGCAAAGGCGTGCTCATAGGCGTATTTGCGCAAGGAGAGCACCGGCATTTCCCGCACCGCGCGTCCCAGGTCGGCCAGCGCCAGCGGGCGGGCGGGGTCGCAGTGGTAGGTGAAGATCCGCCGCAAGGCGGAGGTCAGCAGGTTGTCGTCTGCGCGGAAGTTCTCGGTGAAATAGGCGGCCAGATCCTGTGGCTGCGGCGCCTGCGCGTTGCCGCTGTTCAGGATGTATCCGCCCGCCACCGTGGGTTGCGCCATCGCGTTCAGGATGGTTTCGCGCGGCAGGTCGCCGCGCCAGCGGTAGTCCGGGTCATAGAGGTGCCAGAGGTCCGGATCATCGGTCAGCTCAATGATGACATAATGCGGGAAGGGGTTCTGGTTGTACTTGTTCTCGCGCTCCGGCAGGTGGAACATGTCGAGGAAGACCACCAGCTGCTCGTCATCGGATTTGGTTGAGAGGAGCTGTTCGAAGCGGATCAGGTTCTGTTCCTTGGTCCGGCTGTGGTCGTACCATTCGCGCACCGGGATGTTGTAGAGCCGTTCGACCCAAGCCGCGAAATGGTCCTGGGTGATCTCTTCGCTGTGGTAGGCGAGCTGCATCGAAGGCGTCACCGCAAAACTGCTGTCCCAGGTGCCGAAATAGAACGGGCGGAAGTTCAGATGCGCGTGGCGCCGGATCGCGGCGCAGAGGCAGCTGACGAAGCAATGCACGGTGATTTCGCTGGGGGCGGGGGCGTTGGAGGTGTCTTCGGCGGCTTCAGGGGCCTCGCCCAGCAGCATGCGGATCAGCCCGTCGACGGTTGCGAAATCGCTCTTGGACAGCTCGCGTTCGGGCATCTCTATGCCGTGGTCGGTCTCCAGATGCAGCATCAGGTTAATGAGGATCACCGAGTCGATGTGCAGGTCATCGTTCAGCACCGCCTGTGCGGAGAAGTTCTGCATATGCGGATTGGCGAGCGGGCCGGAGAGGGTCTGGCGGATGGCCTCAAGGATCATGTCGTAGGTCATGCGTCCGCACTCTCCGGTGTGAATTTTGCGGCGATTTCGCGGCGGCTGATTTTGCCGTTGGCCTGGCGGGGCAGGGCGGGCAGGTGCTGGATCAGCGCAGGCTGCTGGTAGTCGGCAAGGGCTGCGCGGCAGGCCTGGCGGATGGTGTCTTCGCTGGCGGTGCCGGCATACAGGAGGCCCGCGCGGGCGCCGGAGTGCGGGTCGGGCAGGCGGAATGCGACGGCGTCACTGACGCCGGGCAGGGCCATGACGGCTTTTTCCACGTCCTGCGGATAGACGTTGAGGCCTGCGACGTTGATCATGTCATCGGCGCGGGCAGTGAAGACCAGCATGCCGCTGTCATTGAGGTGGCCGAGGTCGCCGGTGTCGATCGTCTGCCCGGCGATGGTGATGCGGATTGCTTCGGGATTGCTGCTGCATCCGGCGGCCAGGGCCACATGCGGCAGCGGCTGGCCGACGTCATAGGGGTTTTGCAGATCCTGGTTGATGGCGACGCAGCCGGCCTCGGAACAGCCGTACTGCTGGAACAGATGGGTGGTGCGGGCGCGGATCACCTGGAACCAGGCCTCTGGCAGCACGGTGCCGGAGGTGTTGGCCGCGTAGAGGCGCTGGCCCTCGGGCAGGAGGCGGGCCAGCGTGTGCAGCATCGCAGGCGAGGTATAAAGCAGCGGCTGACCGGTTTCGCGCAGGCGGCGCAGGATGTATTTCGGGTTCAGGCTGTCGAGCACCACCGGCACATGGCCGCGGTGCAGCGCCACGAAAACGCCGGCAATCAGCCCGTAGGAATGGGTGACGGGGCAGGCGATCACCGGCGTCATCGCCGCACTGGCGGTGAAGAAGGCGGCGTAGCTTTCGACCTCTGCCGCGATTTCGTCCCAGGTGCGGGTGATCACCTTGGCGGCACCCGTGGTGCCGGAGCTCATCTGCACCAGAACGCCGCCGCGCGGGGCGGTGTCCGTCTGAGGCAGGGTGGTCTGTTTCAGCCCGTCGCTGAGCATCACGTCGCAGCCCGCCGCCTGCGCCATTTCGCGGGCGGTTTCAGGCGGGATGCCGGCGTGAACCGGGAAGACGCCGGCGCCTTGCGCGCGCAGGTACAAAAGCGCCGAGAGCGCGGCGCCGGCGTTTTGCATGTGCAGGCCGTAGCGATGCGTGGCGGGATCCATCAGCACGCGGTCCAGCCGCGCGGCTAGGTCTGAGGGGTCGATAGTCGTGTCGTTCAGAACAAACATGGCGGTTATCCTTTGTCGGTGGCCAGGGCGTTGGCGATCAGGTGGCCGTGCTGCGGGTTTTCAGGCTCTAACTTGTGGGAAATCAGGCTTTCGGCGCGGATTTGCGGGGTGAAGGGTGCGAAAATCGCCTGCCGGTCCTGCATTCCGTGCTCAGCCGCGTAGCGGTCCAGCCGGCTGCGGACGCGGCGCCAGAAGGTGGCCTCTGCCAGCCCGTAGTGGCGCTGCAGAAGGTCGGAGAGGTCGGCGAGGTTGAAGACAAACAGCGTGTCCATCACCAGCCAGCGCAGCTCCTCAGACGCGGACATGCGGTGGAACTTGTCCAAGGGCGCGTGTTTGTAGGCCGCATCTATTTGCGACAAGTCCGGGCAGAGGTTCGGGCGCGAGAGCAGCTCCGGCACGTATTCCAGGCTTTCGTGGAAATCGCGGGCGATGAGGCCGGTTGGCCAGCCGTTTTCGTGGTGCAGGATCAGGTTCTGGCCATGCGCCTCCAGCCCGATGCCGTGCGCGACCATCAGGTGCCAGACGGGCAGCACCGCAACCTCGATCAGCCGGGCAAGCCAGGCGTCGAGGCCGTGGGTTTCGATCCAGGGGGCAATCAGGGGGCGACCGTCGGGGTCTGTGAGGGCAAGGCCGTTCACGGGCATCATATGTTCCGCGGGCAGGCCAAGCGCTTCGGGGCTTTGCCGCCAGATCGCGGCCAGATGCCCGTCGAGCGCGGTGCCGCGGCCGGCGGTGATGGCGGCGTATTCCGGCAGGATGGTCAGCGGGTAGCGGCTGGTGAACAGCGGGTCGCTGTCCAGCACCAGCGCCAGCCAGTTGGAGATCGCGGGCGCGACGGCAACGGATTCTGGCGCGAGGGTGCGCAAGGCCGAGGTGTTGCGCATCGCCATGGCGGTTTTCACATGCGCGCGGGCGGGGTCTGCGGCGTTCATCAGGGTGCGGATCGACTGGGTGGCGCGGCAGGGGGTGCCGATGGGGCCAATCTCTGCGAGCCGGCCTGCGTTGCGCCATTTGGTGAAAAGCGGGTCTGATTGCAGCTTGGCGTGCTGCCAGGGATGCAGGGGTAGCAGGCGGAAGCTATCCAGAGGCGCGCCGTTCTGCTCTGCCAGTGCGGCGATGCGCTGCCATTCGGCGGTGCCCAGTTCGTGCTCCCAGAAATCCGACGAAGGCAGCACCTGCTCCACCAGAGACTGGTGCTGCAGCACGCCGACCAGGCGGAAGGTTTTACCGCCTTCCGGTCCGTAGGCGAGGTGGTCGGCGTCGGTGAAGCCACTGCGGGCCTTGTAGCAGGGGTGATAGGGGTGGCCCTCGTGCAGGGCGGTTTCCAACGCGGAGATGCCCAAACGGTACCGCCGGGTTGCGGCGGGGATGTGCAGCGCGGTCAGATCGCTGAGGTGCTCAGTGTGCCGAAGGTCGGCGCGCAGGATGTCAAGCGCAGGGGAGGGATCCGCCACCGCAGTCAACACGTCTTCGGTGGTGGCGGGGCGCCATGTGTTGCTGCCCTGCACCTCGATGCTGCCCTCCTGCAGCCGGTAGCGGCCAAAGGCACCGCGGCGGCCGCGGGCGCGGAACTGGTTCTGGCGCAGGGACCAGTGGATGGTCTGGCTGCGGTTCAGTTGCAGCGATGCGGCCCAGCCCTCGCTGAGCAGCGCCTCGCACAGCTGGCGCAGCACGCGGGGGGCGGACGACGCGCGGCTCAGGGTCTCATGTAAGGACATCGGTGCGCTCCTGCACGGGCTGCGGCTGTGCCGCGGCAATGGGGTTCGGCATCTGCAGAAACAGCCCCTCCTGCGCTTCGGTTTCCAGCTCATCCACGTTGCGGGCGCGGGTCAGCAGGTTGGCCTTGGCGCTGAGCGCAGGGGCGGTCAGCAGGTAGCGGGCGAAATCCGCCCCGGCGCCGCTGAGACGGCTGGCGGCCGTAGTCAGGCGGCGGCGCAGTTGCAGCAGCAGATCAGGCTCCGGCGCCAGCCCGTCGCAGCCCAGGCGGCGGATTACTGCAAAGATCTGGTTGACCACCAGGTAATAGGCCATTCGTTCATTGATGTGGGCGCGCGGGTAGACCAGTGCGGGCTGCTGTGTCAGCGAGGGTTCCAGAGCGTTGAGGCGGGGCAGGGCGTCCTGGGCGATGAAATAGCCCTGATTGTCGCGGTAGTAGCCGCGCGACGGCAGGCCGGTGCTGAGGTCCAGAAGGCTGTTCTGCTGATGCGCCTCCAGCGCGATGCCGTGGCGGTCATAGAGATCCAGCACCGGGTCGAGCATGCAGGTCAGGTAGGCCTCGAACCACAGGCGGGCGGTGTCTGCCGGTGTCTCACCGTGGTCTGCCGCCAGCTGCTGGATGAGGCGTGTGAGCAGCGCGGTGCGGCCCGGAAGCGGGTCGGCGGTGAGGGCTGCGAGGTTGTAGATGCCTGTTCCATCAGTCCCTGCAAAGGGGTTTTCGCGGAAGATCACCTCAAAGCCGCTTTCGCTGCGGCCGGGCAGGGTCAGGGTCAGATAGGCCGGGTCGTTGAGGATGCGGAAACGGGGGCCGTCGGCGTCCAGATGTTTCAGCAGCCGCGCCATCAAGACGCCGGTTTCCAGCTCGTTATGCTTGGTCACGCGGAGGGAATTGGTGAGCCGAACCGGGACCGAGAATTTCAGCATCCAGCGGCAGCCCGGCGCATAGAGTGTGCGCAGGGAGGAGGTGGCGTTGAACGCGCAGCCGGCCTCGCCCAGGTCGCGCAGGCGGCCTGTTGCCAGCAGGGCCTGCACCTGCGGATCCAGCCGCAGCATCTGCGCCTGCAGCGGGTGGGCGGGGATCATCACCTCATCAGGGCGCAGCCGGAAGGCGCCATCGAGGCCGGGGATCTGGCGGAGCATGTCCGCGGGGGCCTGATGGGCGGAGCCTAGGGTGACGAGGCTCTGGTCCGCGGCAAAGAAGGTGAGGCGGAATTCACCTGCGTATTCAGGCGCATAAGCCGCCTGCTGCCAGGTGGTCAGCCCGTCGCGGCTTTTGGGGGTCGGGTGCAGCCAGTGGCCGAAGGTGAGCGCTTGTTCTGCGGCCAGAAAGCCGTCGGGTTCCGGTGTCCCCGCGTGGCGGATCAGGTTCTGCTCGATCCCGGCGTTGCTGTTGAAGAGGCCGCGCAGGAATTCCGGCAGCTGGCCCGCATCGCGGCTGTTGAGCCGCGTGAAACACTCCTGCGCGATCAGGGTGAGGACCTGAACCGGCGGCGCGGAGTGCCAGGTGCTGGAGCCATCAAACAGGATTTGCGCCGGGCCGAAGCGGTGGGGGCCGGTTGCAGAGAAATAGGTGATCCGCACCCGCAGCCGGGCGGGGATATGGCTGAGCGGGATTTCCACCGTGCTGCGGTCATCGGCCAGCACGGCGCTGCCGGGGGCCATTTCGCGCAGATAGGTGTTGAGGAGCGCCTGAAGCGAGGCGGCCTGCGCGGCCGTTGCGGCGCAAGCAGGGGCGTCAATGCTCTGCTGGAGGCTCATTGCGGGCCTCCCGTTAGGGGGCGGGCAGGGTGCATGGGGTCTTCCCGTAGCCGTGCCGCGGCGCAGGCGGTCCCCGGCGGAGCCGGGCCGTCGGGCCGGGTCAGTTTTAGACAGGAACTAGCGGGATAGCTGGCTGCGAAGCGGCGCGGGCAAAAGGCTGGCCGCCGACTGTGAAAAGGGTTTCACGCCCCGTACTTAGCCTGTGCGGCGGGGCGGGGAAAGGAATTTCTGACTATTTTACTGTGTTTTGCAGTGCCCGGCGGAGAACCGCCGGGCACTGCAAGCCCGCGGAGGCTTAGAACTTGAGCGTTGCAACGACCGAGATGTTGCGGCCCGGTTCGTTGAGGGTGGCAACTTCCGAGGAGATGTACTCGGTGCCATAAGTGGCGCGGTCGGCGTATTGCTTGTCGAACACGTTGTCGATGGCGGCCCGGATGGTCAGGTTGCCCAGCGATGGCGGGCTGTATTCGGCAAACAGGTTCAGCACGCCATAGCCGGGCTGTTTCCGGGTGTAGCTTTCGTAGACGCCGTTGTCGTTTGAGAGCGCCGCCTCGACGCTGCCGCCGACCAGCAGGTTCATCGCTGCGATCTCCTGCTGCACCTCGAACGCCAGCACCTTGCCGACCGGGGTGCCGGAATCGACCAGGAAGAAGCTCTCTGCCGCCTCGCCATTGAAGGAGACGTCGGCGTTGTTCATGGTGAAGCGGGCAAAGCCGCTGTTCCAGCCGTAGGTGGCGGCAATGTTGAAGCCTTCGCTTTCGAAATCATTTCCGGAGACAACGCCGCGGCGGGACACGCTGCGGACATTGTCGATATTGGTTTTGAACAGTTCGCCGCCCAGGGTCCAGTTGCCGCGCTGCCAGTCGGCGCCGACCACGATGTTTTCGGCACGGGACGAGCGGATGTCCGTGTAATCCCAGGTCCGGAAGAACAGGAAGTTGTCTTCAAGGTCATAACCACCGAACACGTTTGAATAGCCTGCCCGCAGCGACAGGGAGTCTGTCACGTCATAGACCACCGACAGGTTGCCGCTTGCGCCGGAGGCTTCGTCAGTGAAGGCGGTGCCGGACTGGGCGAAGTCCTGGCCGGTGAAGTCCTGCCAGTCATAGCGCAGACCGGCTGAGACGCTGAGCCGGTCGGTGGGTTCCAGGCGGGCCTGGGCGAAGATGCCGAGGTTTTTGCTTTCCTCGCCGGTATTGCCGTTGGTCCAGGTTGCGTTCACCGAGCTTTCGCGGATCTGGTAGTCCACCCCGGCGGTGATCGTGTTGCTGTCCGACAGGTGGAAATCGTTCTGCAGCGTCAGCGAGTAGGTCTTCGAACTGGTGGAGGTGGAGTCGCCCCACGGATCAGACGGGCGGTCGACATTGATTTCGGAGAAGCCGAGGGTGGCCGAGGGATCCCAGAGGCCGGATTCATTGCCGCTTTCATAGCGCAGCGAGGCGATGCGGCGTCTGGTGTTATAGGTGGCAAAGTCGGCGCCGCTGCTGGGGCCGAAGTTGGGCCGGATGTTGCGAAGCTCGTTGTCCTGCGCCTCCTGGAAGGACAGCTCGATCCGGTCGCCCTGGTCGCCTTCATAGGCAAACTTCAGCAGGCCCGCGGTCAGGTTGGCGGCGGAGCCGGAGATCTCAACGCCGCCGCCGTCCTCGTAGTTGCTGCCGGTGGCGCGTTTGGCGTAGCCGAGGATTTCGAAACCGCCGCTGCGGCCCGCCAGGGTCAGCGACCCCTGGGCGGTGTTGCCGTTGCTGGAATAGGACAGGCGGGACTGGCCGCCGAAGGTTTCGCCGTCTTCCAGGATGTCTTCGGCGTCGATGGTTTCCATCACCACCCGGCCGGCCAGCGCGCGCGGGCCGGCGTCGGCGGGGGCAACGCCGGGATCGACGCGTACCGATTTCATCAGACCGGGGTCGAAGGCGTTGGCGCTGACGTGGTGGAAGGTGCGGTTGTTCTGGCTGATGCCGTCCACCTGCACCGCGAGGTTCAGCATGTCGACGCCGTTGACGAAGATCTTTTGCGCAATCGGAATGCCGCCGCCGACGGAGACCGAGGCGATGCCGGCAAACAGGTCCTTGAGGTCGCCCATTGCGGCGCGTTCGATCTCGGCGTCGGCCACATAGATCGAGGTGGCGCGGTCTGCGGCGTTGCCGATGGGGTCGCGCTGTTTGACCACGATCGGGTCGAGCGACAGGACCTCGTCTTCCTCGGCCAGCGCGGCGGAGGCGGTGATGAGTGTGAGCGCGGTGCTGCAGAGCAGCCCGGACAGGCGGATGCTGGAAGTTCGTGCCATGATTAACCCGTGTTCTTGGAGCTGTTAGCTTGGGTTAAATCCTGGCTCGCCTTTTCAAAGGCTTGGGCCTGATAGGGAGGTGTTGCGCCGGGCGCAAGAGGGTAATGTTGAGTAAATTAGTTTGTTATTTGCTGTTGCAGTTTTGCCGCGCACGCGCGGCGGCCGGAGGCGGATGCCCCCGGCTGCCAAAGCTCTATTTGGCCGCTGCGAAGGACATCAGCGCATAGGT
Source organism: Leisingera sp. ANG-M7 (assembly GCF_000813965.1). Classification (GTDB taxonomy): domain Bacteria; phylum Pseudomonadota; class Alphaproteobacteria; order Rhodobacterales; family Rhodobacteraceae; genus Leisingera. The sequence continues at coordinate 63,694 of NZ_JWLI01000025.1, forward strand.
GATCTGGGCGGTGGTGAATTCCGACACCCGGCTGTCCTCAGTCGGGGCCAGTTCCACCACGTCGCAGCCGGCCAGATTGCGGCCCGCCAGCGCTGAGCGCACGATGTTGAGCGCCTGATAATATCCAAGGCCGCCAGGGACGGGCGTGCCGGTGGCAGGCAGGATCGCCGGGTCCAGACCGTCCACGTCAAAGGAGACATAGACGTCCTGCGGAAAATTTTCGGGCAAGGTAACCGACTGGATGTTGCCGGTGACCAGCTCCTCTGCGTCGATGGAGATCACCTGGCAGGCGGCGCGGCGGTCGACCTCTTCCTGGCTCATGGCGCGGACGCCGTACTGGGCGATGCGGATCCCGTCTTCCTCGGCCAGCAGCTGCATCACCGAGGCGTGGGAGTGGCGTTCGTCCTGATAGGCCTTGCGCAGGTCGGCGTGGGCGTCGATCTGGACGATGCCCACGGGGCGCCCCAGCGCGCGGGCCACGCCGCGCACCGCGCCGTAGCTGAGCGCGTGTTCGCCGCCCAGCGTCACCGGCACCGCGCCTGCGGCCACCGCGGCCTCGGTGCGGGCGGCGATGCGCTCCATCACCTGGGGCAGCGGGCCGGTGCAGTCGATGGCGTCCTCGGTCACGATGCCTGCGGAGCAGGGTTCTGCGTCGCGGTAGAGGCGTTCCAGCTCGACGCTGGCTTCAAGAATGGCCTCAGGCCCGCCTTCGGTTCCGCCGCCGTAGGAGACGGTGCGTTCCAGCGGCACCGGGATCACCCGGAAGCGCGCGGTGGCGGGGTCGCGTTCGGCGTCGCTCAGTTCGCCTTCGAGAAAGTAGGTCATGACAGGCGGTCCTTGAAATCATCATAGGAGGGGGTGCGCAGGAGTTTCAGCGCGTCCGTTTCGGAGTTCCACAGCGCAATCGCGGGCAGGGGAACGCCGTTGAAAGTGTTGGTTTTGACCATCGAGTAATGCGACTGGTCAAGGAAGGCGATGCGGTCGCCGGGCTGCGGCGGCGTCGCAAACGCGTAGTCGCCGATCACATCGCCCGCGAGGCAGGACGGCCCGCCCAGCCGGTGCGGCGGCACGTCTGAGACTTCGCCCAGGAGGTCGGGGCGGTAGGGGGCCTCGATCACGTCGGGCATGTGGCATGTGGCGGAGATATCTGTGATAGCCAGCGGCATGGCGTTTTCGGCGACGTCCAGAATCTCGCCCACCAGAATACCGGAATGCAGCGCCACCGCCTCGCCCGGTTCGATAAAGACCTCGACATCGTAGGTTTCGCGGATGTGGCGGATCAGGGCGATCAGCCCGTCGCGGTTATAGTCCGGCATGGTGATGTGGTGGCCGCCGCCGAGGTTGATCCATTTGAGCTGCTTGAGGCGGGCGCCCATCTTCTCTTCCAGTGCAGCGAAGGTGCGCTGCAGCGGTTCGAACAGCTGTTCGCAGAGCGTGTGCATATGCAGGCCCTCGACGCCTTCCCAGTCCTGATCGCTCAGCTGCGACACCGGCGTGCCGAGGCGCGAGCAGGGGGCGGTGGGGTCGTATTTCTCGTTCCAGCCTTCGGAATGCTCGGGGTTCACGCGCAGGCCGATGGAGATGGTCTCACCCTTCGCGCGGGCCTCTGCGATCAGGGGGGCGAAGCGGCGGTGCTGGGCGGGGGAGTTGAAGATCAGGTGATCCGACAGGCGGATGATTTCCGGCAGGTCCTCGGCCTTGAAGCCCGCGGAATAGGTGGTGACCTCGCCGCCGAATTCCTCGCGCGCCAGCCGCGCCTCGTAAAGTCCGGAGGCGCAGGTGCCGGACAGGTAGCGCCGTACCAGCGGGGCAACGGCAAACATCGAGAACGCCTTGAGCGCCAGCAAGACATTGGCACCGGAGGCATCCGCCACCTGTTTCAGGATCGTCAGGTTACGCTCCACCGCGACCTCATCCACCACGAAACAGGGGGAGGGCACACGGTGCAGGTCGAAACGGGCAAAGCTTTCGGTGGAGAGTGCTTTGATGTCCATGGCGGGGTCTTTCGTTGCGGCGGGAACGGAAAGGGCCGGCTTCTGAAGAAACCAGCCCGAAATGTCTGGCCGCGGGCAGTGGATGCCCGCAGCCGGTGTCTTGGAGCGCTTAGAACTCCGGGTGGCCTTCCAGTTCGACCACCTGCCAGGGCAGGCCGTCGGTGTTCAGCATGTCCATGAAGGCATCCGGGTCCAGCTGTTCGGTGTTCCACACGCCCGGCTCGCGCCAAGTGCCGTTCATCACCATCGCCGCGCCGATCATCGCCGGCACGCCGGTGGTATAGGCCACCGCCTGGCTGCCGACCTCGGCATAGCATTCCTCGTGGTCGCAGATGTTGTAGATGTAATAGGTCTTCTCTGCGCCGCCGTCCTTGGCCGGGCCGGTGATGATGTCGCCGATACAGGTCTTGCCTTTGGTCAGCTCACCCAGTTCGGAGGGGTCCGGCAGCACGGTTTTCAGGAACTGCAGCGGGATGATTTCCTGGCCGTTGTGCATCACCGGCTCGATGCCGGTCATGCCGACGTTCTGCAGCACGGTGACGTGGTTGATGTAGGCATCGCCGAAGGTCATCCAGAAGCGGGCGCGCTCGATCTCGGGGAAGTGGGTCGACAGAGACTCCAGTTCCTCGTGATACATCAGGTACATGTTTTTCTTGCCCACGGCGGGGAAGTCGAATTCGTACTTATGGGTCATCGCCGGGCTTTCGACCCAGGCGCCGCCTTCCCAGTGGCGGGCCGGGGCGGTAACTTCGCGGATGTTGATTTCCGGGTTGAAGTTGGTGGCAAACGGTTTGCCGTTGTCGCCGCCGTTGCAGTCCAGCACGTCGATCAGGCGGATGCCCTCCAGCTTGTGCTTGCGCACCCAGGTGGCCATGATCGAGGTGACGCCCGGGTCGAAACCGGCGCCCAGGATCGCAGTCAGGCCCGCTTCCTTGAAACGCTCCTGATAGGCCCACTGCCATTTGTATTCGAACTTGGCCTCGTCTTCGGGCTCATAGTTGGCGGTGTCGAGATAGTGAATGCCGGCCTCGAGGCAGGCGTCCATCAGCACCAGATCCTGATAGGGCAGGGCGAGGTTCACCAGCAGCTCAGCGCCGGTTTCCTTGATCAGCGCCACGGTGTCGGCGACGTTCATTGCGTCCAGCTGCGCGGTGCGGATGGTGACGCCGGTGCGTTCCTTGACGTTGGCGGCGATCTCTTCGCATTTGGAGACCGTGCGGCTGGCCAGGGTGATCTCCTTAAAGATCTCCGGGTGCATGGCCATCTTGGTGACCGATACGGATCCGACGCCGCCGGCGCCAACAACCAGAACCTTTTCCATGTGTATTTTCCTTTGCAGATGGGGCCGGGGCCCCGGTGTTCCGATGTGCCCCTGGGTGGTCAGCCGGGGGGCGGCTTCAGTCGAAATAAGTGCTGCCCGCAAGGCTGTCCTTGTAGGCGGCAATCATCTGGCGTCGCTCCGCGGCGTTGACCTTGCCGGATTTCACGGCGCGTTCCACCCGCTTGCGGAAGGTCTCCAGGCACTGGCGCGGGTCGTATTCGACATAGGACAGCACCTCGGCGATGGTATCGGCCTCGGTCTCGTGCTCGATATCAAAGCCGCCCTGGCCGTCCAGAGAGATGGTGACCACGTTGGCATCGCCAAACAGGTTGTGCAAGTCGCCGAGGGTTTCCTGATAGGCGCCAACAAAGAACACGCCGATCAGGTAGTGCTCATCCTCGCGCAGGTCGTGGACCGGCAGCGCGTTGGAGGTGCCGTCGGCCAGGATGAAGTGATCCAGCTTGCCGTCGCTGTCGCAGGTGATGTCGGTGATCATCGCGTTGCGCGACGGCATCTCGTTCAGGCGCTGCAGCGGCATCATCGGGTGCAGCTGGTCGATCGCCCAGACGTCCGGCAGCGACTGGAACAGCGAGAAATTGCCCTGATAGTGGTCGGTGAAGGCGCCAAGGGCGCTGGCGGCCTCCGTGAGGCTTTCGTCGCCGCGGGCGGCGGCCTTGAAGAGACCCGCCAGATAGAGGAACGCCTGCTCGGCGCGCGACAGCTGCGCCAGCCCGATCTGGCCGCGGCGGAACAGCGCCCGCAGTTCATCGCGGTAATAGATCGCGTCGTTCAGCGCCTCCTGGAAGCGCGGTGCGCCGATGTAGGCCTCTACCGCCATCAGGTCGGAGACCAGGTGGTGGTCGTCGGGCTGCACCTCCGGCTTTTGCGGCGCGTCATAGAGCGTGGCGCCCAGCACCTCGAAGATGAAGATCGAGGAATGCGCGACAACGAAGCGGCCGCTTTCGGTGACGATGGCGGGGTGGGGCAGGCCCGCCTCATCCAGCGCGTAGCGGATGGTTTCAACGATGTTGGTGCAGTATTCGTTGACGGTGTAGTTGACCGAGTTGTCGTCGGGACGGCGGGCGCCGGTGTAGTCGACGCCCAGGCCGCCGCCGAGGTCCATATGCGTGAGCGGCGCGCCCATGCGGGTCAGTTCCACAAAGAAGCGGCAGGCCTCATCCGCGGCGCGGCGGATGTCGAAGATGTTGGGCACCTGGCTGCCCAGGTGGCTGTGCTGCAGCACCAGGCAATCCAGAAAGCCGCTGTCGCGCAGGCGGTCCATCAGGGTCACAAGATCATGGGCGCCAAGCCCGAAGGTGGAACGGTCGCCGGAGCTTTCCTGCCATTTGCCGGTGACGCGCTCGGTCAGCTTGACCCGCACCCCCAGGAGCGGGCGGATGTCCAGATCTTCTGCCACCCGGCGGATGATGTCGAATTCATCCAGCGTCTCAATGACGATGACGGTGTTGTGGCCCAGCTTGCGCGACAGGATCGCCAGCCGGATGAAGGCCTCATCCTTCGATCCGTTGCAGATCAAGAGCGCGTCTTCGGGCAGGGGCTGCGACAAGGCAATCATCAGCTCCGGCTTGGAGCCGGCCTCCAGCCCGTAGTTGAATTTCTGGCCCGCAGCCATCAGATGGCCGATCACCTCGGCCTGCTGGTTCACCTTGATCGGGAACACGCCGCGGTACTGGCCCTTGTAGCCCGCAGCCTCAATCGCGCCGTTGAAGGCGTCGTGCAGCTGGTTCAACGATTGTTCTAGGAACTGGTGCACCCGCAGCACCACCGGGGCGGAAATGCCGCGCGCTTCAATCGCTGCGATCACTTCCGGCAGCGGGGTCGGCTTGGCGTCCGGGTCCTGCGGCAGCCGCAGCGCCACGGCACCGTCCGGGGTGACCTCCAGCATGCCGCCGCCCCAGGCATCAAGGCCATAAAGGCCTTCGAAGGTTTCGCCGCTGCTCATCGGCTTTGCGCCTGTGCCGGGCGTTTAGGGAATTCGGAGAGGGGGAGCCGGTGCGGCATCGCGGGGCCTTTCTGTCCAGAGTTCGAGGGAGCTGGGAGGTGCAAAGCTGACGGTTCGGGTCGAAGCCTTATCAGGTGCAGGACCGTGCGGTGGCCGCCTCCTTACAATCGGGGGTCCGCTGCATCAAGAGGTTTTCTGCAGGCAGGGCGGTGATTTGCGCGCCTTCGCCGGGCGGGCGCATGCGCTGGCTGCCGCCGGGGCAGCGAAATGGCGCGTCTGGACTTTTGCCGCATGTGCCGGTAAGCCCCCCTTGATTTTCAGCAAGCCTTCGTCAGCCAGCCGAATTCCATCTCATTCGAGGACAGGAAATGGCACATTGGAAGGTTTTGCAACTGGCCGCGCCGGTTTTTTTCGCCCTGGCGGGTGCGGCATCGGCGCAAGGACTGGCGGTGGAGACCGCACGCGGCAGGGTCGAGCTGCCTGAAACTCCTGAAAGAATCGTGGTTCTGGATGTGGCTGCGGCGGACACGCTGGGCGCGCTCGGGGTTCAGCCCGTGGGCCTGCCTGCCGAGATGTTCGTGAGCTATCTGGATGATCTGAAGGAGCATGCCGAGTCTGCCGGCACGCTGTTTGAGCCGGATTTCGAGGCGATTGCCATGCTGGCGCCGGACCTGATCGTGGCGGGCGGGCGGTCTTCCACCCAAGTTGAGCCGCTGGCGGAGATTGCGCCGGCCATCGACATGACGATCTGGGACACCGATCTGGCAGAGCAGGCACTGGCGCGGCTGCGCAGCTATGGACAGCTGACCGGGCGCGAAGACCGGGCGGCAGAGCTGGAAGCGGCGTTCAACGCCAAGCTGTCAGAGGCCAGGGCGGCAGTGGCCGGGCGTGGCGATGCGCTGATCGTGATGACCAACGGGCCGCGGGTGTCGGCCTACGGGGCGCAGTCGCGGTTCGGCTGGCTGCATCAGGCGCTGGAGCTGCCGGAGGCGGTGCCGGATCTGGATGCGCAGACCCATGGCGAGGCCATTTCGTTCGAGTTCATTGCCGCCGCAGATCCCGACTGGCTGATCGTGGTGGACCGGGCAGTGGCGCTGGGGCAGGGCAATCAGGCGGCAGCAGTGACGCTGGACAACGCGCTGGTGGCGGGCACCAAGGCCTGGGCCGCGGGGCAGGTGATTTATCTGAACGCCGCCAATATCTATGTGGCGGGCGGCGGCATCCAGTCGATGAACGCGACATTGGAGGAAATCAAAGCCGGGTTTTCGCAGGGCGTCAAAGCCGGTGGCTGATCTGGCCGCCCCCAATACGCCTGCGCCGCGCCGCTGGCTGCTGCTGGCGGCGGGATTGCTGGTGCCGCTGGCCGCGGTCAGCCTGCTGGTGGGGGCCGGGCCGCTGCCGCTGGGCACGCTGCTGAGCGATCCGCAGGCGCTGCAGGTGCTGGCGGTCAGCCGCATCCCGCGCACCGCCGCGGTGCTGCTGACCGGTGCGGCGATGGCTGTGGCCGGGGTGATCATGCAACTGCTGGTGCGCAACAAGTTTGTCGAGCCGGGCACCACCGGCACCGGCGAGGCAGCGATGCTTGGCCTTCTTGCGGTGACGCTCCTGGCCCCCGGCGCGCCCATTCTGGTCAAGATGCTGGCGGCCGCCGGGGCGGCGCTGGCGGGCACCGGTGTCTTCATGCTGCTGGCGCGGCGCATCCCGCCGCATCAGGTGCTGCTGATCCCCCTGTCCGGGCTGGTCTATGGCGGGCTTCTGATGGCGGTGGCCACCTTCATCGCCATCGAGGGCGGGCTGCTGCAGTACCTTGGTGTGTGGATGAGCGGCGAGTTCTCGGGCATCCTTGCGGGCCGGTATGAGCTGCTGTGGCTGGCGGGCGGGCTGGCGCTGCTGGCCTATTTTGCCGCCGATCAGTTCACCATTGCGGGGCTGGGGCGCGATGTCAGCCTGAACCTGGGCCTGCGTTACGGGCAGGTGCTGGGGTTTGGCATTGTCACCGTGTCGCTGGTGTCATCTCTGGTGATTGTGACAGTGGGGATGCTGCCCTTTATCGGCTTGGTGGTGCCCAATCTGGTGTCGCGCCTGATGGGCGACAACCTGCGCGAAAGCCTGCCGGTTGTGGCCGCTGCAGGGGCAGGGCTGCTGCTGGTCTGCGATATCCTGGGGCGTGTGCTGCGGTATCCCTATGAGATCCCGGCAGGCACTGTCTTTGGCATCTTTGGTGCTGCTGTTTTCCTGTACCTTCTGCTGGGGCGGCGGGCCAATGGCTGACCGGCGGCTGATTGTTCTGGGCTGCTTGTTGGCGGCGACGGCGGCGCTGTTCCTGTTCTGGGGCTTGCGCGGGCCAGCCGCCTACATTCTGGAGCTGCGGCTGGTCAAACTGACGGCCTTGCTGGCGGTCGGCGCCTCAGCAGGCGTGGCAACGGTCCTGTTCCAGACCATCAGCCAGAACCGTATCCTGACGCCCTCGATCATGGGGTTTGATGCGCTGTTTCTGCTGCTGCAGACCGGGCTGGTGGCAGGGCTGGGCGCTGCGGGCGCCAGCCGGATAAGCGGCCTGTCGGGCTTTGCGCTGGAAACCGCGGTGATGCTGGGAGCGGCGCTGGTGCTGTTCACCAGCCTCCTTAGCCGCACCCGCCACGATATCCAGCTGATGGTGCTGGCGGGCGTGGTGCTGGGGGTGATGTTCCGCACCCTCACCGCCTTTTTGCAGCGGCTGATGGAGCCTTCGGAGTTCACCATGGTTGAGGCGCGGATGTTTGCCCAGTTCAGCGGCATCGACCGCTCCGCGCTGATGGCGGGGCTGGCGCTGATGGCGCTGGCTGCCCTGTGGCTGGTACGCAATCACCGTGTCCTGGATGTGGCCGCGCTGGGGCGCACCCCGGCGCGCAGCCTTGGCGTGGGTTATGACGGGCTGCAGCTGCGGGTGCTGTGCCTGATTGCGGCGCTGGTTTCGGTTGCGACCGCGCTGGTGGGGCCGCTGGCCTTCCTTGGCCTGCTGGTCACCAGCCTTGCCCACAGCCTGATGCAGAGCCACCGCCACGCGCTGCTGTTGCCCGCCGCCGCCTTGATAGGCGCGCTGATCCTTGTGGCCGGGCAAACGGTGTTCGAGCGGCTGCTGCATCTGCAATCCACCCTGGCCGTTGTCATCGAGTTCTGCGGCGGTCTGTTGTTCCTTGTCCTGCTGGTGAGAGGAAAAATCCGGTGATCCAAGTCTCAAATCTCAGCTACGGCGCCGCGGGAAACCCCATCCTGCAAAACGTGAGTGCTGAAATCCCGCCGGGGCGGGTGACGGCGCTGATCGGTCCCAATGGCGCGGGCAAATCAACGCTGCTGAATCTGATCGCCCGGCAGCTGACCGCCGCGGGCGGCAGCATCCGCATGGATGGGATGGATCTAGTGCAGGCAGCACCGGCGCAGCTGGCGCGCAAGATGGCAGTGGTGGCGCAGCATCTGAGCGTTGCCAGCCGGGTCCGGGTGCGCGACCTGATCGGCTTTGGCCGCTGGCCGCACAGCGCGGGGCGGCTGAGGCCTGCTGATCATGCTGCCATTGACGGGGCGGTGGCGCTGTTTGATCTGGGCGGCCTGCAGACCCGGTTCCTGGATGAGCTGTCCGGCGGCCAGCGGCAGCGGGCCTTTATCGCCATGGCCTATGCCCAGGACACCGACTGGCTGCTGCTGGACGAGCCGCTCAATAACCTCGACCTCAATCACGCCCGCAACCTGATGGCGCAGCTGCGGCATCTGGCAGAGGCGCAGGGCAAGGGGATCGTGATCGTGGTGCATGATCTGAATTATGCGATCAGCTGGTCCGATCACGTGGTGGCGCTGCGGGACGGGCAGGTGGCCTTTCAGGGTCCGGTGGCAGAGGCTGCTACTGCGGAGCGCCTGACCGCGCTGTACCAGACGCCGGTGGCAATCACGCGGCTGGAGGGTCAGGTGTTTGCGCAGTACCACCGGTAAGGTTGCGGATTGTAATAATGGTTATGTTGAATTTGAGGTGCCAACCCATCATACCGGCAGGCGCAGGGCCGCGCAGCCTTTCAGTGCAGCGGCATCATCCAGGATGACATGCACCGGGGCGGCGATGCGGGCGTCGAGTGCGAAGGGCTGGCGGAAGTGCTCTGCAAAGACAGCCCGCGCCGGGGATGAGAGAATGCTGCGGGCCACGGCACCTGCGAAATACATGCCCTGCGCGGGCAGGAAAGCCAGCATCAGGTTGCGGGCCAGCAGCGCCAGCAAGTGTGCATAGAAGGCTTGGAAGTCCGGTGTGCCGGCGCCGCCTTCGGGGAAATACGCGCGCACCGCTGCATGGCCGCGGCCGGAGAACAGATGTTCGACCGTGGCAAATGCCTCTGCCTCCGGCACATGGCCGCGCAGGTGCTGGGCCACGTCCAGCGGCAGGCTGACATGGCCGTATTCCACGTTCAGGCATTGCACCTGGCCGCCGGCGTGCAGCACCGGCGACAGGTTGAAGCCGGTGCCGATGCCCACCACCAGCCGCTGGCCGTCTTTGCCCGGAGCATCCGATGGCGCGGTCACCGTATCGAGGCACTCAGCGCCCAGTTGCGGACAGGCCTGCCCCAGTGCTGCGAGGTCGTTCAGCAGATGCACCTGCGCGCCATTCAGATGCCGCGACAGGGCCGCGGCGTCGAAATGCCAGTCCCGGTTGGTGAGCCGCGCGGTGGTGCCGGTGACCGGTCCGGCGATGGCAATGGCGACCTCTGCCACGCCGCCGGGGGCGGCGGTTTGCAGGTAGAGGTTCATCACCTCGGCAAAGCTACCAAAAGCGTCGTTGCGGAAGCTTTGCACCGTGTCCGCCAGCAGCACGCCGTCTCTCGCCAGCCCCAGTCTTGTATTGGTGCCGCCCACATCGGCGGCCAGCCGCAGCCCGGTCAATTCAGCCGCTCGCCGGTTGCGGGCGAGAAGTAGGAGACCTTGGACAGGTCAAATGCCAGATCCAGCATCTGCCCCGGCTGCGCCCGCGTCTCCGCATGCAGCCGCGCGGTTACCTGTTTACCGCCGAGGTTGGAGACCACATAAGTGTCCGCACCTGCGGGCTCCACCATGTCGATCAGACAGGCGGCCTCCTGCACGCCTTCGCCTGCGCGGAAGCCTGCCTCGGCAATGTCCTCGGGGCGCACGCCCAGGATCACGTCCTGCGGCAGGCCGGTGGCGCGGCTGTCCTTCAGCACGATCGGGGCGCTGCCGCCGCAGTCCATCTCGATCCGTGTGCCCTCGCCGTTGCCCTCAGCCCGGGCCGGGATCAGGTTCATCGCCGGGCTGCCCATGAAATCGGCCACAAACAGGTTGGCGGGCTTGTTGTAGATCTCGGCCGGCGTGCCGATCTGCTGCACCACCCCGCCCTTCATCACCACGATCTTGGTTGCCAGCGTCATCGCCTCGATCTGGTCGTGGGTGACATAGACCATGGTGGCGCCGAGGTTGTGGTGCAGCTTCTTGATCTCGGTGCGCATCTCGACCCGCAGCTTGGCGTCGAGGTTCGACAGCGGCTCGTCGAACAGGAACAGCTTGGGGTCGCGCACCAGCGCCCGGCCCATTGCCACCCGCTGGCGCTGGCCGCCCGACAGCTGGCCAGGGCGGCGGTCCAGCAACGCCTCGATCTGCAGCTGTGCTGCCACTTCTTGCAGCTTGCGGTCCTGAGTGGCGGCATCGGCGCCGCGCACCTTCATGCCGAAGGTGATGTTCCTGGCAACTGTCATCGTCGGGTAGAGCGCATAGGATTGGAACACCATGGCAATGTCGCGGTCCTTGGGGCTGACATGGGTCATGTCGCGGCCGCCGATTTCGATCTGCCCGCCGGAGATCGGCTCTAATCCGGCGATGCAATTCAGCAGCGTGGACTTGCCGCAGCCGGAGGGGCCGACCAGCACCAGGAAGTCGCCCGGCTCGATGCTGACGTTGATGTCCTTCAGGATCTCGGTTGCGCCGTAGTTTTTGCGCAGGTTGGTGATGTCCAGAATGGGAGCCATGAGTTTACCCTTTCACAGAGCCAGCGGTCAGGCCGCGGATGAAGTATTTGCCGGCGACGGCATAGACCAGAAGTGTCGGCAACGCGGCGATGATCGCGGCGGCCATGTCGACGTTGTATTCCTTCACGCCGGTGGTCGAATTGACGATGTTGTTGAGCGCCACGGTCACCGGCTGGGTGCCCGCCTGGCTGAAGGAGACGCCGAACAGGAAGTCGTTCCAGATCTGGGTGAACTGCCAGATCACGGTCACCACGATGATCGGCAGCGATAGCGGCAGGAAGATCGACCAGAAGATCCGGAAGAAGCCTGCGCCGTCCACCTTGGCCGCCTTCACCAGATCCTGCGGGATGGTGACATAGAAGTTGCGGAAGAACAGCGTTGTGAAGCCGATGCCGTAGATCACATGGACAAAGATCAGCCCCGGAATGCTGCCCGCCAGCCCCATCAGACCCAGCATCCGTGCCATCGGCAGCAGAACCACCTGAAACGGGATGAAGCAGCCGAACAGCATCAGCGAGAAGATCAGGTTGGCGCCGCGGAACCGCCATTGCGCGATCACATAGCCATTGGCCGCGCCCAGCATGGTGGAGATCGCCACCGCAGGCACCGCGATCACGACGGAGTTCCAGAAGAACGGGCGCAGGCCCTCGCATTGGATGCCGGTGCAGGCCTCCGACCAAGCGGTGCGCCAGGCGTCGAACGTCACTTCGCGCGGGAAGGCGATCAGGCTGCCGGTGCGGATTTCCTCCAGGCTTTTGAGCGAGGTGGTGATCATCACAAAGAGCGGCATCAGGTAGAACAGGGCAAACAGGCCCAGGAGGGTGAACAGCGTCCAGCGCAGGGCGAAATGGCTCCAGTTGCGGCGGCTGGCTGCGGCGGCGGGGGCAAGCGTCACATCAGTCATGTTTGGCCCTCAGCTCAGAGTAGAGATACGGAACGATGATCGCGAACACCACGCCCATCATCACCATGGCGGAACTGGCCGCCTGGCCGATGTCGCCGCGGGAAAAGGCCATCGTGTACATATAGGTGGCGGGCAGATCGGTGGCATAGCCGGGACCGCCGCCGGTAAGGGCAATCACCAGGTCGAAGCTCTTGATCGCCAGATGCGCCAGCACGATGAAGGCGGAGAGGAAGATCGGCGCCATCGAAGGGATGATGATCGCGGTATAGATCCGCCAAGCCGGGATGCCGTCGACCTGCGCGGCCTTGATGATCTCGCCATCGACCCCGCGCAGTCCCGCCAGGAACAGTGCCATCACGAAACCTGACGCCTGCCAGACACCTGCGATGACCACCGCATAGATCGCCTTGTCCGGGTTGATCACCCAGTCGAAGGTGAAGCTGTCGAACCCCCAGCCGCGGACCATCGCCTCCAGGCCGAGGCCGGGGTTCATGATCCACTTCCAGGCGGTGCCGGTCACGATCAGCGACAGCGCCATCGGGTAGAGGTAGATGGTGCGCAAGACGCCCTCGGTGCGGATCTTCTGGTCCAGCAGGATAGCCAGCATCAGGCCGAGGACCATGGAGATCAGGATGAACAGCGTGCCGAACACAAACAGGTTCGACATCGCGGTATCCCAGCGCGGCGCGTTGAACAGGCGCTCGTACTGGATCAGCCCTTCGATTTCGTATTTCGGCAGCAGGCGGGAGCGGGTCAGCGAGACCCAGGCGGTCCAGGCGATGAAGCCGTAGACAAACACCAGCACCGCGGCGAAGGACGGTGCCAGCACCATCTTCGGAATATGACGTTCAAGCCATTCAGTCATGGTAACGGCCCTTGAATAGGTGGCCCCGCATCCCGGAGGACGCGAGGCCTGGGGGAGATCAGAGCGAGTTAGCGACAGCGTCAGCCAGCATCTGCACGGCCTCAGCCGAGGACATTTCGGAGTTGAAATGCGCGGTTACCACGTCGGTGATGGCGCCGGCCTGCGCGCCGCGCAGGGCCATGCCGTGGGCATAGCTGGGCAGCAGAGAGCCGCCCTCGGCACTGTCGCCCATGTCCTTGGCCGACAGATGCGCGCAGGTGTCAAACGCATCCAGTTTCACGTCCACCCGTGCCGGGATCGATCCCTTGTTGAGGTTGAAAACCTCCTGGAATTTCGGCCCGACGATCAGCTTGGCCAAAAGGTCCTGCCCGGCCTGCTTGTCTTCGCCGTCCACCTCGAACATGGCAAAGCTGTCAACGTTATAAAGGAACCCGTCGCCAGGCACCGAGGCGCAGAGGAAGTCCTTGCCCGGCTCCTTGCCCGCGGCCAGGAACTCGCCCTTGGCCCAGTCGCCCATGATCTGGAACGCCGCCTCGCCGTTCATTACCATCGAGGTGGCCAGGTTCCAGTCGCGGCCCGGGAAGTTGGCGTCCACATAGCCGCGCATCTTGCGCATCTGGTCGAAGACCGCCGCCATCTTGTCCGACTTCAGCGTGTCCATATCCAGGTCGACAAAGGCCTTGCGGAAGTCTTCCGGGCCCAGGATCCCAAGCGCCACGGCTTCAAAGACGGTGGCGTCCTGCCAGGCCTGGCCGCCATGCGCCAGCGGGGTGATGCCCGCGGCCATCAGCTTGTCGGCGGCAGCGTTGAAGTCTTCCCAGGTCTGGGGCATTTCGATGCCGTTGGCCTCCAAGAGCGCGGCATTGGCCCAGATCCAGTCGACCCGGTGCACGTTCACCGGCGCCGCGCACCATTTGCCCTCGCATTTCATATGTTCGGCGATCGAGCCGGGCAGCACGTCCCCCCAGCCCTCGGCCTCCGCGACAGAGGAGATATCGGCCAGCACGCCTTCCTCGTACCATTCCTGGATGGCGGGGCCTTTCAGCTGCACTGCGGTGGGCGCGTTGCCGGAGAGCACCCGGGCGCGCAGCGCGGTCATCGCCGCATCGCCGCCGCCGCCGGCCACCGGCATGTCGGTCCAGGTGCCGCCGTTGTCAGCGAATTCCTGTTGCAGCACCGCGGCGGACTTGGCCTCGCCGCCGGACGTCCACCAGTGCAGAACTTCGGCCTCCGGTCCGGCCGCTGCCGGTGCCGCACAGGCCAGTGCCACGGCCGATACGGCCGCAAAAGCGGTGTATTTCATCGCTCATTCCTCCCTTGTGTGACGGCTGCTCCCCGCAGCCTTCGCCAATCAGCTTGCCCGGTCCCGGTGCTTCATTTCAATTGCCCGGCAATGGTCCGGACGCCTGCAGCAGCAGTTTTTCCGTCCGCCTGTTACCTGTTGTTACGCAGCAATTGATTTTGTTGCATGATGTTACAAACAAACAGGCGGGACAGCCGCAAGGGGCGGTTTCGGGGAGGAGAGCAACAGATGGCGATTCCGCGGCTTCTGGTGGTGGATGACGACGTTGAGACGCGCATGATGCTGACCCAGTACCTGCGCCAGAACGGCTTTATCGCCCTGCCCTGCGGCAGCGAGGCGGAGATCCGCGAGCAGATCGGCGCGGGCCGGATCGACCTGATCCTGCTCGATGTGATGCTGGGCGATGAAAACGGGGTGGAGATCTGCACCCGGCTGCGTGCCGAGCAGGATGTTCCGATCATTCTGGTGTCGGCGCTGTCCGCCGATCACCAGCGGATGGCGGGGTATGAATCCGGCGCGGATGACTACATCGCCAAGCCGTTCAACCCCGATCTGCTGCTGGCCCGAGTCCGCGCCGTGCTGCAGCGGGCACGGCGGTCGTCGTCGCTGATCTACCGGCGCAGCGTCGCAACCTTCCGGTTTGCCGGCTGGACCTATGACGCCAAGCGGGACGAAGTGATCTCTCCCGCAGGCGTGCAGGTGGCGCTGTCGCGGCGCGAGACCGGCTTGCTCAAGGTGTTTCTGGCAAACCCGCATATTCCGCTGACGCGTGAAGAGATCGCCGCGGCGCTGGATGTGACCGGCGACGGCGGAACAGAGGAGGGTTCAGGCCGCGCCATCGACGTGCTGGTGGGCCGGCTGCGCTCAAAGATCGAAGACACCCCCAAGGCGCCAGCGCTGCTGCGCACCGAGCGCGGCACCGGCTATGTCCTGTCGGTGGATGTCGAGACCGGCGGGGATTGAGGCAGGTGGCGCTGCGGCTCAGAACCCGGGGGCTGATCCTGCTGCCGCTGGCCTTTGCCGCCGGGCTGGGCGGTGCCTGGGGCTGGTTCCATTCGGGTGCCAGCTGGCAGGCGCATCTGACCCGCGCGGCCATTTCCGGCATTACATTGGACGCCACCCTGCGCCGCGCCGCGCCGCCGCCTGCGGGGGTGACGGTCACGCTCGTGGGGCCGGAACAGGCCGCGTTTCTGGCGGCGGGTGATTATCTGCGGCTGCAGGGGATCGCGAAGCCCTCCCTGTTCACCAATGTCTCGATCCTGGACAGCGGCCCCGATCCCCTGTCGGGGGAGGTTCTGGCGCTGGTTATCGCCTCCCCCGCCCTGCGGTATCCGGTGGCGGAACTGCCGCCCGCAGGCGGCGCCACCGCGGCAGAGAAACTGGGGGCGGTAACCCGGCTGCTGGCCACCTATTGCAGCGAGCCGGTGGTCTTCGCGCGCGCGGGCTATGGCCCCTGGCAGCGGGTCGACGGCACTGCTGTCTGGGGCTGTTCCGCCACGCCGCGCGACTTGCGCCTGCCGACGGTTCTCTTGTCGCTGCTGGCCCTGGCGGTGCTGGCGACGCTGGTAATGGACACCTCGGCCCATTTCGACCGCTTCGCCCGCGCCCTGCGTCACCGCCGCCGACTGGGCGGGCCGGATGCTTATGCGCTGCAAGGCCCCGGCGAGCTGCAGGAAATCGTGACGGCGGTGAACAGCTATCTGGAGACCGAGCGGGAACAGCTTGCCAGCCGTGCGGCGGTGCTGTCCGGCGTCAGCCATGACCTTGGCACCCCCGCGACCCGGCTGCGGCTGCGCGCGGCGCTGATCCAGGACACTGAACTGCGGCAGAAGTTCGAGGCAGATCTGGACGCCATGACCGGGATGATCGAGAGCGTGCTGACCTACACCCGCGCCGAGATGAGCGCCGAAACCCCGCGCCGCCTGTCGCTCAGTTCCCTGGTGGAGGCGCTGGCCGCCGATTATCAGGACACCGGCAAGCCGGTGGAGCTGCTGCCGCCGGAACCGCAGGTGGCGTCGGGCGGGCGGTCCGTCTTCACCTCGGCGCCGGGGCACAGCGCGGTGCCGGAGGGCCAGCCGATGCTGGTCGTGGCCCGCCCGGTATCACTGCAGCGGGCCGTGACAAATCTGATCGACAACGCGCTGAAATACGGACGCCGCGCCGCCATTGGCCTCAGCGCCACGGCCGATCACGCGATCATCACGGTGGAGGACGAAGGGTCCGGCATGACTGCGGCGAAGATCACCGAAGTGATTGCTCCGTTCCAGCGCGGCGGCAACACGCGGGCCATCGACGGCTTTGGCCTGGGGCTGACCATCGTTGCCACGGTGGCGGAACAGCACGGCGGGCGGCTGTACTTCGAGGACGGCAGGCGGGGATTGCGCGCCGTCCTCGAAATTTGCCGGAACTGACGCTAGCCCAGCACCGCCTTCACTGCGCGCAGGGTGGCGGCGACCACCTGATCGGCCTCGGCGCGGGTCAGGCAGAACGGCGGTGCAAAACCCAGGATGTCGCCCTGCGGCATGGCGCGGGCGATCACCTTGTCCTGCTCCAGCAGCTTGGCTGAGATCTGCGGCCCGATCTTGTCCGCGGCGTCAAAGAAGGTGCGGCTGTCCTTGTCCTTCACAAATTCCACCGCACAGAGCATCCCCTCGCCGCGAACTTCGCCAACATTGGCATGGCCCGCCAGCGCCTCTGTCATCGCAGCGTTCAAATAGGCGCCGGTTTCGCCTGCGTTGCTGACGAGGTTCAGTGCGTCGATCAGCTTGAGATTCGCCACCCCTGCCGCTGCCCCGATCGGATGCGCCGAATAGGTCCAGCCATGGCCGATTGGGCCATTCTCGTCGGTGCCCTGCTCCAGCACCTTCCAGACCTTGTCTGAAACGATGGAGCCGGACAGCGGTGCATAAGCTGACGTCAGACCCTTGGCGATGGCGATGATATCCGCCTCGATCCCGTAATGGTCAGAGCCGAACATGGTGCCAAGCCGTCCGAAACCGGTCACGACTTCATCCGCCACCAGCAGGATGTCATGCTTCTTCAGCACCGCCTGAATGGCCTGCCAGTAGCCCGCGGGCGGCGGCACAATGCCGCCGGTGCCCAAAACCGGCTCGCCGATGAAAGCCGCAATGGTGTCCGCGCCCTCGCGCTCGATCAACGCTTCCAGTTCGGCGGCGCAATGGGCCACGAACTGTTCTTCGCTTTGCTCCAGATTGTCGCGGCGGTAGTAATACGGCGCCTCGGTGTGGATCACCTGCTCCACCGGCAGGTCGAACTTCTTGTGGAACAGCTCAAGGCCCGTCAGCGAGCCGGTGACGAGGCCGGAGCCGTGATAGCCGCGCCAGCGGGAGATGATCTTCTTCTTTTCCGGGCGGCCCAGAATGTTGTTGTAATACCAGATCAGCTTGACGTTGGTCTCATTGGCGTCAGAGCCGCCGAGGCCGAAGTAGACCTTGGACATGTTCTTGGGCGCCCGGTCCAGAATCATCTTGGCCAGGGTGATCGAAGTCTCGGTGCCATGGCCCACATAGGAATGGTAATAGGCCAGCTCCCGCGCCTGATCCGCAATGGCTTCGGCGATCTCCTGGCGGCCATAGCCCACGTTCACGCAGTAAAGCCCGGCAAAGGCATCCAGCAGCTTGTTGCCGTCCCGGTCCTCGATAAAGACGCCGGAGGCGGTTTTTATGACCCGGTTCGGGCTTTCACCGCGGGCGTGCTGGGCAAGATGGGTTGAAGGGTGGAAGAAGTTTTCGCGGTCCCAGTGGTCAAGCTGGTCGTTCTTCAGCATCGGTTATCCTCACAAATAAGGCGGCGCGCCGCCGGTTGATTTTCGGGAGGAAGGCTGCGCGGATCCTGCGCAGGTGTTGCGCGGGATAGGCGGGCATCTCCACCCGACCCTCAGCAGCAGCGCGCAATGCCTTTATTGCCAGGGTAAGACAGGCCTACACGGCCCATCCGTTTATTTCCAGTTTTTGTTCAGCTGCCGATCACTCCAATCACCGCCACGCAGTCACCGGATTTGATCAGGCCGGGGAAGTGGCGGCTGATCACCAGCCCTGCACGGAGGGCGCGGTATTCCACCGGCGGCTGGCCGGTGCGGTCCAGCGGCCAGACCCGCGCCAGCAGGTCGCCCTTGGCCACCGGTGCGCCCAGATCTGCCATGATCTCAAACAGCCCGCCACCTTCGCTGAACAGGAAGCAGTCGTCGTCCGGCATGGTCAGGCTGATGGTGTCATCCATCTGCATTTTGCCTTTCAGGATGCCTGCATGGATCAGCACATTGCGCAGCCCCTTCTTGGCAATGGCATTGCTGCGCGCTGTCGAAGACCCGCCGCCGCCCAATTCCGTGGTGACCAGCACCTTGCCCATCTGCTCGACCGCGGTGTCATACATGCCTGCGCTGTCGATCTCCAAAAGCTCGACCGAACAAGGCGCATTGAATGCCCTCATCGCGGCAAAACACGCCTCCTGCGTGGCCTTGTCCTCCAGGATATGGGCGGCGGCGAAGGGCACGAAGTCCAGCGTCTTGCCGCCGGAGTGGAAATCCACCGCCAGATCCGCCAGCGGCAGCAGGGTGCGCTGGAAGTAATCGGCTATCTTTTCAGTCACAGTGCCATCAGGGCGGCCCGGAAACGCGCGGTTCATATTGCCCTTGTCGATGGGCGAGGTGCGGGTGCCAGCCCGGTAGGCCGGGTAGTTGAAGGCAGGCACGATGATCAGCCGGCCGGTCACATCCTCAGCCTTGGTGGTTGCGGCCAGTTCCTGCAGCGCAATCGGGCCTTCGTATTCATCGCCGTGGTTGGCGCCGGTCAGCAGCGCGGTCGGCCCCTCGCCGTTTTTGATCACCGTCAGCGGGATCATCACCGACCCCCATGCGCTGTCATCCCGGCTGTAGGGCAGTTTCAGAAAGCCGTGATGCACCCCGTCCTGATCCAGCGGGATGGTGGGAGAGATTGGGTTTGCCTTCATGGATCAGTCCTTTACCAGCATCTTGCGCGGCACATTGGACAGGCATTCCGGCCCGCTCTCGCCGATGCGGATGCTTTCGGTGATTTCAAACCCCCAATCCTCCATCCAAAGGCCGGTCATGAAATGGAAGGTCATGTTCTCCTGCAGCACCGTGGTATCGCCCGGGCGCAGCGACATGGTGCGCTCGCCCCAGTCCGGCGGGTAGCTGACCCCGATCGGATAACCGGTGCGGTTGTCCTTTTCGATGCCGTTTTTTTTCAGCACCTTGAAAAACGCTTTGGCGATATCCTCGCAGGTGTTGCCGGCCCTGGCCCTCTCCAGCCCTGCCTCCATGCCCTCGAGCACTGCCTTTTCCGCGTCCAGAAAGGTCTGCGTTGGCTTGCCCAGGAACACGGTGCGCGACAGCGGGCAGTGGTAGCGGTGCACAACGCCCGCGATTTCAAAAAACGTGCCCGCGCCGGATTTCATCGGCAGGTCGTCCCAGGTAAGATGCGGCGCGGCGGCGTCGGAACCGGAGGGCAGCAGCGGCACAATCGCGGGGTAGTCGCCGCCAAAGCCCAGATCGGCGTCATAACGCAGGCCCGCGTCATAGATATCCGCCACCAGGTCGCATTTGCGCATTCCCGGTTCGACCTTGTCGAAAATCCGCTGATGCATCCGTCCGACGATCTGCCCCGCCTGCCGCATATAGGCGAGTTCCGCCTCGGACTTCACCGCCCGCTGCCAGTTCACCAGCGCGTTGGCATCGGCAAAGCGCGCGTTGGGCAGATGCTTTTGCAGCGACGCATAGGCGGCGGCTGTGAAATAGTAATTGTCCATCTCGACGCCGATCACGCCGCCGTCCAGCCCGCGGTCCCGCAGTTGCGCCGACAGGTAATCCATCGGGTGGCGTTCGGTGGACTGCACGTAATGGTCCGGGTAGCCGATGATATTGGCCGGATCCATGAAACAGGTGCGCAGCGCGCCGTTGGCGTCCTGGCTACGGCCATACCACAGCGGTTCGCCCTCCAGCGTCAGCACCACGCATTGATGCACATAGAAGGACCAGCCGTCATAGCCGGTAAGCCAGTTCATGTTCGAGGGATCGGTGACGATCAGCAGGTCAAGCCTGCGGCGGGCCATTTCGGCCCGGGTCTTGTCCAGACGCGCCTGGTATTCGGTGCGGGTGAAATACAGCGTCGGCTGTGCCATTTCGCGGCTCCTGGTTGCTCAGCGGGCAAAGGCGCACCGGTTACTGCCGCAGCAGCAGGGCGGGCGGTGATTCCCTCGGCTGCCTGCACCAGACCCACCGGTTCCGGCACTGGCCCGGGGCCTTCTGGCCAGCCTTGTGACGACTTGTCCTGCGAGTCAATTTTTTTATTGTCACGCGACAATCAGAAGGCCAGCGAAGCGGCCCCTTCCGGCGGCTGGCGCAGCATTCCGGCCAGCAGTTCCAGCGCCTGCCGGAAGCGGGCCGGATCCTGCACGCTGCCAAGCGAGATCCGCACCGCGTTCTGCGGCGGCACCCGCGGTGCCAGGAACGGGGTGTCCGGCGCCACTGAGACCTGCAACTGCCGGGCGTAGGCGGCAAAGCCTTCACTGGTCCAACCGTTTTCCAGCGGCAGCCACAGGTGCAGCGCTGCCGGGTGGCCCTGCCAGTGCCAGCCCTGCAGCACCTCGGCGGCGATGGCGTGGCGCTCCGCCAGCGCCCGGCGCTGCCAGCGAGCCAGTTCCAGCGCGGTGCCGTCCTGCACCCAGCGGCTGGCCAGCTCACCCATCAGCGGCGTTGCCATCCAGCTGAACACCACGATACGCCCGGTGAGGGCCGGCAGCAGATGCTCCGGCGCCGCCAGATAGCCCGCCCGCAGCCCCGGCAGGGTGCATTTGGTGAAACTGGTCAGATAGACCGTGCGCTCCGGCGCCAGCGCCGCAACCGGGGTTGGGCGGTCTGCGGCGACCGGACCCAAAGCGTCGTTTTCGATGATCAGCAGATCATGCCGCCGGGCCACATCCGCCAGTGCCTGGCGGCGCTCCAAGGGCATCATCCCGGCGGTCGCATTGGCCAGGGATGGCAGCAGAAACAAGAGCTTGGGACTGTTCCTGCGGCAGTACTCCTCCAGCGCATCCGGCAGCATTCCATCGCCGTCCGTCTCCAGCCCACCCAGCGTCAGGCCCAGGCTGGCACAGGCGGGGATCAGCAGGTGATGGGTGATCTTCTCCGCCACCACCGTGTCTCCGGGGCGGGCCAGCGCGGTCAGTGCCGCCGACAGCCCGTGGCTGACTCCGTTGGTCACCAGAATGCGTTCCACCGGTGCCTCCAACCCGCAGATCCTGAGCCATTCAGCACCCGCCTTACGGTGCGCCTGATGACCCGCATTGGGCCGGGTCGACAGGTAGCAGGCAGGGTCCAGCCCTTCCGGCAGCTGCCGAAGCGCCTGCTGAAACCGCTCCGCGTGCAGCGGTGCGAACAGCGGCCGCGAGATCGACAGGTCGTAGCCGCCGCCAGTCTCCGGTTGCAGCCGGTAAGGCGGGCTGCCGCCTGCCTCTGCGCCTGTCACGAAACTGCCGCGCCCGACCTGGCCGTCAATCAGCCGCTGCCGCCGCAGGCTGTCATAGGCCTTGCTGACCGTATGCACGCTGAGACCCAGCTCCTGAGCCATCCGCCGGTGGGTCGGCAGCTGTGCACCCGTTGCCAGGCGGCCGTCGGAGATCGCCCTGGCCAGGGCCTGCGCCAGGCTGGCATGCAGCGGCGGCGTGAGGGTCTCGGGATCGGGATACCAGATTGTCATGCGTCAATCCTACCTTTGCGCAGCGGGAATGCACAGCCCTCCCCGGCCTGGCGGTACCGGCCCCGCAAACGGAATAGCGCCCCAGTTTAACTAACTTCAAGGCAACTCTCCGGCCTGCCGTTAACCCAATGTTTGCTGCCCTTTGGCAAGGATTATGGCGGAAATACGGCGGCTTTGCCGCAATTGCCCGAATGGGGCCGTGAACATTCCCCATTCCGCCGGCAGCTTAAAGGTCCGCCCGCGCCCTTCCGGCCCGGGACCGAGCAGCCAGGAGGAACAGACGCCGTGCCGCACGACCCATCTTCCGCCGATCCGGCGCAGACCTGCGAACTGCCATGCGGCTTCAAGCTGCTTCAGGGCCAGTACCAGATTGAGCGCCCGCTGATCAGCGGGGGCTTCGGCATCACTTATCTGGCGCGCGACAGCCTGGAGCGGCGGGTGGTGATCAAGGAATGCTTTCCCGCGGGGCTGTGCCGCCGCAACGGCCCGGAGGTGGAACCGGCGACGCCGGAGCACGGCAAGTCCTGCCGCAACGTGCTGCGTGCCTTCTTGCGTGAGGCACATCTGCTGGCCCGCGCCGAGCACCCCGGCATCGTTGGCGTGCATCAGGTTTTCAAGGAAAACCAGACCGCCTACATCGCGATGGAGTTCATTGACGGTCTTGACCTGCTGACCGTGCGCGAGGAACAGCCTGAGCGGCTGACCGCACCGGTGCTGCGGCAGATTCTGACGCAGGCGCTGGAGGCGCTTGGCTGCCTGCACGGGATTGGCATCCTGCACCGCGACATCTCGCCCGACAATCTGCTGCTGGGCCAGGACGGCATCCTGACCCTGATCGACTTCGGTGCTGCGGCTGGCAGCACCCCCAAGGACGACACCGCGCTGCCGATGCTGTTGGCGGTCAAGGACGGTTACTCGGCGCATGAGCTGTATAAGCCCGACCTGCCGCAGCGCCCGGCCTGTGACATATACGCGCTTGGTGCCACCTTTTATTATCTGATCACCGGCGCACCGCCTCCGGGCAGCCAGCAGCGGCTGAACGCGGTGATGGCCGGCAACCCGGATCCTTGCCGGCCGTTGCTGGGCGGGCCCTGGGCGGCGGACCCTGCGCTTCTGGCCACTGTTGATCAGGCAATGTCGGTGCCGCCCGCTGAACGGTTTCAGTCAGCCCGAGCCTGGGCAGAGATGCTGGCGGAGTATGAGGCCGAAGAGCTGGTGCCTGCCACCGCAGCGACAGAGGCAGCACTTGAATCCTTTGATAACGGTGAACTGGACGCAACCATCGCCGATCTGGTCGCCTCGACCAATTCCAGCCTGACCCCGGGCCAGCCGCGCATTGTCCGGGCGGAGACTGCACCCGGACCGGCACCGCAGGAACCCCGCCAGATGGTCAACCTGTTCGGTGAGCCGGTCAGCGACCTGGAAGCCTGGCTGGCGGAAGAGGACTCCCGCAACAGGCGCAGCAGAAAAGCCCCCGCCGCCGGACAGCTCCCCGCGGCCGCGGCAAGCAGCATCGCAAGTGCAGACAAACCAACATTCGCAGGCCGCCTGCGCAAGATTTTCGGGTTCCAGAACGGCACCCCGGCAACCGTTAAGAACTGAAGGAAACCGCAATGAAGTTCATCAAGGATATCATCGGCGAAAAACGGGAACGGGTGCGGGCAGAAGCTGCTGCTGTCCCCGCTGCCGAACCGGTGCAGCCGCCGGCACGGGACCCGTTCGACAGCCTCGCGCAACAGCAGGAAGCAGAACCTTCCGCGCCGCCGCTCAACCTGGACCTCGGCTTCAATCTGGACCCGGAACCGGAGGCCGCTGAGGACGGCTATATTCTGCCGGAGGATTTCCTGGAGGAAGATGAGCCGGAAGAAGAAGACAGCGCGGAAGCCTGCCTCGACAGCCTCGGCAGCGAAGCGCCGGAAGAGGATGCCATCGCCGCTTTCTTTGCCCGGGAACAGACACAAGAGACCCTCGCAGAGCCGGAACACGTTGCGGCAGCCCCGGAGTATGCGGAAGCCGAGGACCCCTTTGCGGCAGAGGATGCAGAGCCGGAGGCAATTGCTGCTGAAGACTATGCAGCCGAAGAAGATGAGGATGCGCCGGAAGTGCTGGCGCAAGAGCCTGATTTCGGCCGCCTGCAGCAACCGGAGGCCGCCGCGGATCAACCCGGCAGCTACCGGGTGTTCCACCGCAAGCCTGCCGCTGCAGCACAAATGGAGCTGGAGGCTGACGCGCAGCCGGAACCACAGCCTGATAACCATGCGGATCTTCGTGAAGATTTGCGGTCTGATCCCTGGCCCGAACCGGTCCGGCAGGCTGAGGCCCAGCCCGCTCCGGCGGCGCAAATGGCTGCCCAGGCGCCCCAGCCGCAGCAGGAGGAGGCCGCCACCGTGGCACCCATTGACGTGCCTGCGCCCTCGATGGGCCGCGGCGCCAGCCGCGCAGGCCGGGTAAAGACCCGTCTGCTTGGCTTCAGCCCGGCGCAGGCGCCCGGCAGCGATCCGTTCTCGCGCGGCACGGAGGCAGCCGGGCCCGGCTACACCCAGTTCCCGGTTGGCTGGCTAGCAGTGGTGCAAGGGCCGGGCCGCGGTGCCGCCTTTACCCTGTTCAGCGGCGTCACGGTGATCGGCCGGGGCGAGGATCAGACCATACGTCTCGACTTTGGCGACAACAGCATCTCGCGCGACAACCATGCGGCCGTCGCTTATGACGCTGAGCAGAAGGCGTTTTACATCGGCCACGGTGGCAAGGCGAACCTGGTACGCCGCAACGGCCGCCCGGTGCTCAGCACCGAGGAACTGGCTGCGGGTGACGAGATCCGCATCGGCGAAACCACCCTGCGGTTCGTGCCGCTCTGCGGTGCCTCTTTCGGCTGGGACCAGCCGCATCAGGACGAAAGCGCCCATGCTGCATTCCGCTGAACTTGAGTACGACGCTGCGACGGCCATCAGTCAAGGCCGCCGCGAGCGTCAGGAGGATGCCGTCGCCGCCGATTTCATGGCTGGCGCCGGTGCCGGCTTTGCTGTGCTGGCCGATGGGATGGGCGGCCACGCGGCTGGCGATGTCGCGGCCAAAATCGTGGTGACAGAGGTGTTTGCAGAACTGAAGCTGCGCACTGGTGAGCCGGACTTGCTGGAGCCCGCCATCGGCGAAGTGCTGCACGGTGCGGTTGATGGCGCCAACGCCTGCCTTGGCGAATATGCCAGCCACCAGCCCCAGGTGCAGGAACGGGGCATGGGTGCTACCCTGCTGGCGCCGGTGCTGTTCCGCGACCGGCTTTATTGGATTTCGGTCGGCGACTCGCCGCTGTACTTGTTCCGCGACGGCGCGCTGATCCGCCTCAACGCCGACCATTCGATGGCGGCGGAGCTGGAGAAGCTGGTCGCCCGCGGCCGCATGGATCCGGCAGAGGCCGCCGCCCACCCGGACCGCCACTGCGTGACCTCAGTGCTGACCGGTGCGGATATCCCGCTGGTCGATTGCCGCAGCGCACCTGTGCGGTTGCAGCATGGCGATATCGTGTTGGCCGCAAGCGACGGGCTTCTGTTCCTGGAAGAGGAGGAGATTGCCGCCGTGCTGGCCGCCGAATGCCACAGCCCCAGCGCCCGCATCGGTGCAGCGCTGATGCGGCGGCTGGAGGCGCTGGACGCGCCGGAGCAGGACAACGCTGCCTTCTGCGTGATCAAGCCGTTCGACCCGCAGGCGCCTCGCCCTGCCGCAGCAGAAGCCGCCGTGCCGGCTGCGCCGGAGCAACAGCCGCTCGAACCCGCCGCCGCCCGCCAGCGTGCCGGCCGACGGGTTGTTACCTTCATGGCCGCATCCTCCTGGCGAGACGCGCCGGATGCGGGCCGCAGCAAGACGGATGCATCCGCGTGAGCCTTCCTCAAAGAGACATAAGCCCGCTGGCAGGCCAGCTGGAACAGACCCTCAGCGCCGGGCGTCTGCCGTCCGAGGTTTCCGGATGGGGCAGCCAGCTGCTGCAGCGCCTTCGTCAGCCGGTGCAGGTGGCGGTTGCAGGCACCCCCGGCAGCGGCAAATCCGCCCTCATCGACATGCTGCTGGGCCGGGTTGTGATTGGCCGCAACGGCGGTGGCCTTCTGGTTGATGTCTGCCATGGTGCGCAGGAAATGGCGGAGGTCGAGACCGCCGCGGGCGAGCGTCTGCAAATCCCCGGACTGCTGGCGCAGATGGAGCTGCCGCAGGACGCCCGCCGGGTGCGCCAGATCCTGCCCGACCCGCGCCTGCGCTGGCACAGCTACCGCGAGTTGCCACTGACAGGACCGCTGGCAACGCAGCAGGAGATGCTGCAGCAGGCCGCAGGCAGCGCCGACATCATCCTGTGGTGCAGCCAGGAGTTCGCCGCAGATGAACGGGCGCTCTGGGCCGAGGTACCCGACAGCACCAAGGATCACAGTTTCCTGGTCCTGACCATGGCCGACCGCCAAGTTATGCGCGGCACCCTGCCCGGGCTGATCGAGACGCTGGAACCCATCGCCGCTGAGGAGTTTCTCGGCGTCTACCCGGTGGCAGCAATCCAGGGGCTGACCGCCCGCACCGCTGAGGCGCCGCAGGATGGGCTGTGGCAGTCCAGCGGCGGCAAGCAGCTGGCCGGGGACGTGCAGCGCCAGGTCGATCTGGGCCGAGCCTCTGACGTTGATCAGGCCGAACTGCTGATCCGCCAGTTCGGAGGCAGCCTGCCGGCTGAGGCCGCCCCCGACGTTCCGGCCCCTGCTTCTGCAACACCCCCTGTGCCGGCGATTGCCGCCGCCCCGCAAGCTGCCAGCCTGGGAGCCGCGCTGGACCAGCTGCAATCCGGTGCCGAGGCGATGCTGGCCGAGGCCGAAGCCGCCGGCGGCCCGCAGGCCGCCCCGGTCCTGGCGCAATGCATGGAGATGATCCGCAACCTGTCGCAATCGCTTGATGCGATGCCCGCCAGCGCCGCGGTGGAGGCCGCCCGCGAGGCCGCGCAAGACGGTGAGGAGATGCTGATGCTGTGCCAGCTGGAACAGGATGAGGACGCCGCCGTGGATGCGGTGACCCTGCTGATCCAGCTGAAGAAGGAACTGATGGTAGAGCCGCCCGGATAGGGGCGTAAAACCCCAAGACCCGCGTGCCGGGCAGCAGACCAAAACTCCGAAGCAGGACACAAAAACAGGCCCCGCCATGAACATGGAAAACCAGATCGAGAGCGCCACCGACATCCGCGCCTCCGCCCGCCCCACAAACCTCGGCGCCGGGCTGGAACCGCTGGCGGATTTCGCCCGCAAGGCGCGGCGGCTCGACGGTGCGCTGGCCACCCTGCATGGTGTCTCCGGCGAGCGGGTGCAGCGCAGCCTCACCCGCCTGCAGGACGAGCTTGGCACATTTGAACCCAGTGTCACCCTGCTGGGGCAGGTGAAATCCGGCAAAACCTCGCTGGTCAATGCGATGGCAGGCTGGGCCGATCTGCTGCCTTCGGACGTCAACCCCTGGACCTCGGTTGTCACCTCCTTGCATCTGGAACCGGGCGAGACCCGCACCGAGAACAAGGCCTGTTTCCAGTTTATGACCGAAGAGGAATGGGACCGGCTGACTACCAAAGGCGGCCGCATCGGTGAAATGGCGGGCCGCGCCGGTGCTGACAGCGAGCTGCAGAAGATCCGGACCCAGATCGAGGAGATGCGCGAACGCTCCCGCCAGCGGCTGGGCCGCAAGTTCGAACTCCTGATGGGGCAGAAGCACGATTACGGCTACTTCGACAAGAACCTGATCGAACGCTACATCTGCCTCGGCGATGATTTCGATGACGCGGACCTGGGCGAGGTCGACGAGCAGGGCCGCTTTGCCGATATCACCCGCGCTGCCGACCTCTACCTCAATTGCCGCTCGGTGCCGCACCGTCTCTGCCTGCGCGATACGCCGGGTGTCAACGACACCTTCATGATGCGTGAGCAGATCACCATTCAGGCGATCCGCGACAGCCGCATCTGCGTGGTGGTGCTGTCAGCGGGCCAGGCGCTGACCTCGGTCGACATGGGGCTGATCCGGATGATCTCCAACCTCAAATCGCGTGAGGTGGTGATTTTCGTCAACCGCATCGACGAGCTGGCCGACCCTGCAAACCAGATCGCCGAGATCGAAGCCAGCATCCGCCAGACCCTGGAGACCCACCACGGGCCGCAGGAGGCGGAAATCATCTTTGGCAGTGCCTATTGGGCCAACAAGGTGCTGACTGGCGGGATGGAGGACATGGATCCGACCAGCTCCGCCGCGCTCCTGAATTGGGCAGAGGCCTCGGTCAACGCCTCCCACGCCAAAGCAACGCCGCAGAATATGGTGTGGGAGCTCTCGGGCCTCCCGGCTCTGAACCGTGCCGTGTCCGAACGGATCGTCGCCGACCTTGGCACACCGCTGTTGCAGCGCATTGCCGCCACCGCCACCACCGCCGCCACCGGCCAGCAGGCCGCCAATGCGGTCATGGTGCAGGGCGAAGGCAGCAGCGGCGGCGCCAACATGCACGATGTGCGCACCGCCTTCGAGGACATCTGCCAGACCCATATGGAAGCGATGGAGGCAGAGGCCGGCCAGGTGCTCGATTCCTTCCGCGAGCGCGCCGACCGTGCCCATGCCACCTTCACCGACCGCGCCACCCATGCGCTGATCGACCATCTGGAGAAATGGGGCGAGGACTGCCACTGGGAATACGATCCGGCGGGTCTGCGGATGCTGTTGCGCTCTGCCTATTCGGTGATGACCAGCCGCATGCAATCCGCCGCGCAAGGCCGGTACGAGGCCGCGGTCAGGGACGTGGCAGAGCTGCTTTATGACGGCTTCGGCCCGGCAGTTGAGGGCATCCAACTGGCCGTGCCCGAGGTGCCGCAGCCCGCTTCGCCGGTGGCGCTGGCACAGTCCATTGCGCTGGATTTCAACGACAGCTGGTGGGCCTCCTGGTGGCGCCGAACCCGCGGCTACAAGGCTTTTGCCAAACAGTTCCGCAAGCTGATCGCAGGCGAGACAGAGGATTTCATGACCCAGCTGAAGACGGTGCAGACTGCAGAGGCCCGCTCCGCCATCCTCGCCCGTCTGCAAGGATTCTTTGACGATCAGCGCGACATTCTGCTGGAGATTTCCGCCTGCCGCCGCGGCGGTGGAGACATGCAGGCCCTGTTCGCCGGGGACGAGGCCAACCGCCGTCAGACTGAAACCGCCACTGCATTGGAAACACTCAGGAGTTTCACAGCATGACCTATCAAACTGCTCAGCACGCCCCGGCCTCTGCCGCCCTCCCTCCGGCGGCCGCCCCGGCCCGCAAGCCGCGGCTGGCGCTGATGGGTGAATTCAGCGCCGGCAAGAGCACTCTCACCAACCTGCTGGTGGGCCAGCAGCCGCTGCCCACCCGCGTTACCGCCACCCGCCTGCCTCCGGTCTGGATCTCTCACGGGGCCGAGGGCGCCTGCCTGACCGGCACCGACGGCAGCGAGACCCCGGTGCGGCTGGAGGACTTGGACGATGTGCCGCTGGAAACCACAGCACTGATTCGCCTGACGCTGCCAGCCGAGGCGTTGGAGCTCTGCGACCTGATCGACATGCCGGGGATCTCCGATCCCAACATGCCGGCCGGCGTCTGGCAGAACCTGCTGCCAGAGGTGGACAGCGTGATCTGGTGCACCCATGCCACCCAAGCTTGGCGCCAGTCGGAGGCCGCCGCATGGGAGGAAATCTCCGCCCGGCTCGACGCTCCCAGCACCCTGCTGATCACCCATTTCGACAAGCTCAAGACCCCGCGTGACCGCGACCGGGTGCTGCGCCGGGTGCAGAAGGAAACCGGCGATGGTTTCAATGCGGTGTTTCCGCTGTCGCTCAGCCAGGCGCTGGCCGCAGGCGAGGACATGGAGGCCTGGAAGACCAGCGGCGCTGACGGGTTCATAGAATATCTGGTCGACCTGCTCTTGAACTGGTCCCAGCCGGACCGTCCCCGCCCACTGGCTCAGTCTGCCGCCGCCGCCCAAGCGCTGCAGCCCGAGCAGCAGTTGCGGGCAGATGTGCTGGACATCGGCGGAATCCGCGACAGCGGCCCGCAGCCAGATCCGCAGCTGCAGGTTGCTGCCGCCGGTGCAAGTGGCGGTCCCCGTGTGATGCCGCGCCGGGTCTCGGCCCCGTCCCGCCGCAGCCAACGCCCCGAAACCCCTTCTGACGGAGACTGAGCCCGCTATGCTGCCAGCACACGCGCTTTGTAAACACATGCCCCGCTGCGGGGGCTGCCCATGACCCTGGCTCTTCAGCTCGACGCCTTGCGCGAGTTTGAGCCCGGCTGCCGCCTGGCTGCCTTTGGCGATCTTGGCGCCAGCATCGTGCTGCGCAGCAGCAGCGGCAGCGGCCACCCGCAGGAATACCTCGACGATCTCTGCCAGCAGGCCCGCCGCGGCTTCCTGGCGCTGGATGCGGCGGTTCAGGCCGGCGGTGTGGCAGCGGCGCCTGCGGACGATGTGATCCTGCTTGCCCCTGGCGAAGCGCGGCTGTTCGTGCGCGGCTCTGATGGCTCCGGCGATGCAGTGCTCTGTGTCTGCGACGATGCGGATGCCGCCGCCCGGCTGGCCGCGCCGGCCCGGCAGATGCTGGCCTGTCAAATCGGGGGGACGTGATGGCAAAACCCGCGCAGCAGACCCGGCAAACCAGTCCCGGCGCCACCTCCGGCCTGCACCAGGCGCTGGTCCGGTTGGCTCAGCCCGCCCGCGCTGCGGCATCCAGCACCGGTGACAGCCTGACCGCCGCAGTGCTGCGGGAAATCCGCGAGACCGTGCTGCCGCGCGAAATCACCCTGTGCATCAAAGGCCGTGCCGCCGCGACCCTCACCGTGGCGCAGCGCCGGATTGCGGGCCTCAGCCTTCCGGACAGCGCGGACCCCTCCTCCGTCGCGGAAGACCCGGAGACCGCAGCCCAGATCTTTGCCACCCGCTTGCGACAGTTGAAAGCGGCCAGCAAGAGCGGGGATTTCAGCTTCCGCCGCCGCCCCTGCCCTGCACCGCAGGGCACCGGCACCTGCTCTGTGGGAACCCTTGCCGCCGCCCTCGCGGCGGCAAGCGGCGGCCGCCTTGACCATTTCCGCGCCCGGGCGCTGCCACAGGCCGCAGCCTGGCTGCATTGCCCTCAAGGCGGCGGCCAGATACGAGGCGACGGGCCGGAAGCGCTGCTCACCCGGCTGGATGCGGTGCGCCAGACGTTGGCCTCCAGGGCGGCCCGCCCCGCCTCGGCCCGGATGCCGGTGCCGAAACCGGACTGCCTGCTGCTGCCGGTCTCGCCGCAGCTGCACGTCCTCGCCGCCTCCGACGGCGGCGCCCTGCTGCTGCTGGCCCTGCCGCCGGAAGCGGCCCGCGCCCAAGCCGCGGCCTGGGCGGGCATTTACGGCTGACCCTTTGCGGTTGCCCAAAAAACGGGCACATCTTCTGCCAGGGGGTGCCGCAGAACACTTGCCCGATTGCTATCCGCTGCAGGCCGGGCAATATCTTGGGGCAGCCAGCCCGAATGGATCCGGACAATGACCGCCACAGCCTTTGAAATCGCCGCCGCCCGCCCTTCGGACCCCGAGGCCACGTCCCTGATCCGCCGCCACCTGGCGCAGATGGCGGCACAATCACCGGAGGAAAGCTGCCACGCCATGGACATCAGCGGCTTGGAGGGGCCGGAGGTGCAGTTCTTCCTGCTGCGCCGGAACGGGCAGGCGCTGGCAATGGGCGCTCTCAAGGACTTGGGCGATGGCAGCCGCGAGCTGAAGTCGATGCACACCCTGGCAGAGGCCCGCGGCAGCGGCGCAGGCCGCGCCTTGCTGGGCTTCCTGCTGGACCTTGCCCGCCGTGGTCAGGCTGTCGCGATCTACCTGGAGACCGGATCCACTGAAGATTTCCTGCCGTCGCGCCGGCTCTATGAATCCTTCGGCTTTGTCCCCTGCCCGCCGTTCGCCGATTACGCCGAGGATCCGTGGTCGGTCTTTATGCATCTGGATCTGCGCGCCGCGGCTTGACCCCTGGC
Source organism: Leisingera sp. ANG-M7 (assembly GCF_000813965.1). Lineage (GTDB taxonomy): Bacteria > Pseudomonadota > Alphaproteobacteria > Rhodobacterales > Rhodobacteraceae > Leisingera. The sequence goes on from NZ_JWLI01000025.1 coordinate 95,775, forward strand.
CGCAGCCTGTCATAACTGGCGCCAAGCGGTCCCTTAGCTCAACTGGATAGAGCAGCTGACTTCTAATCAGCAGGTTGAGGGTTCGAGTCCTTCAGGGATCGCCATTTTCTCCTTTAAAATCTGTTGATAAGCGGTTTCACTCAACTTGGAGTGTGTATAGCAGGCCCATACAGGGGCCGAATTTGAGGCCGCAGAGATTTCAGCGGTCATTCATGATCTCCCTCGTCCTGTCCGCAACACCCCTTTGGCGTACTTTTGAGTCTGGGTCTAAGTGGCGTGTCCGAGAAGATGGTAGACCTCCACCAGACTTATGCCTCAGTTCAGCATCCGGGTAGCGTAAGTATCCCGGCAAGAGTGCAGAGTTGCCTTGTCCATGGATTGGAAGGGCTGAGGCTGATCCTGCAGTCGTGTCAGGACGTGGTGCAGCCTGTTGCTGATGAGTACAAAGACTGCCTTCTGTGTCTTGTGGTTTCAGTTGTCGATCCTCATCTTTTTTCGACGAGTATCTCTTTGTGCTCGCTGCCTGTTTTGCAGCCTCTACCTGCCACCACTGGTCTCTGCCGACCAATATCCGTCAGTGCATTCCGCGGCGGTGTCCCAAGATGAATTCAGGCTGCCCCCTCGTGGAGACTTGTGCGCGATGACTATGCTCCCAGCCTTTCGCGGGTGTCCTCATCCTGATCGCCTTCTGCAATCCGCCCGAACGCCTGCCGCCACCCTGATGCCATATCCGCCATTTGCGACAGAACTTCCGCATCATCCCGGGAAATCCTGCGGGTCAGGCGGGCTCGGGTGACCCGCAAAACGCTCCAGTCCGGATTGCGCCTTTCGACCAGCGTAATCCGGTCGCCTGCAGCGGCATCCCCTTCTTCCAGAACGCGGTAGTACCACCCAGTGCGGCCCGATTTCTGAAACAGGTAGGGCATCTTTGCGTTGCCTGTATGCAGCCCCAGTTTCCAGCACGGCTGGCGGCCCTGGCTGATCTGCACCGTCGCAGACCCCAGCCTGAGGATATCGCCGATGCAGAGATTTTCTTCGGTCAGGCCGGTTGTGCTGATGTTCTCGCCAAAGGCTGCCGCTTCTGTGCCAGCAGCCATAATCCCCTCGCTCTGCCAGGCGGCATAGTGATCGAAGGCATAGTGATGAACCGCCTTTTCTTCGCCGCCATGCACCGTCAGGTCCGCCTGCGCATCGCCTGAAAACCCGGTCAGCGTAACGACCTGGCGGCCGGACACTTGGTGCTTTTGAATGGCCGAAGGCGCTTTCCCGTCCCAGCGGTTCCGGACAGCGCCAAAGAAAATGCCGCCGATTTCAGCCGACAGGTCAGGATGTGTCATTCAGGCCTCTTTGTGCTCAATGCAAATCTTGTGTTTTTCCCCGGCCGCCAAAGCCAACCCCAGCAAGGTGCAGAGCCCGTGTTCTGAGCCGGCATCATGATAAGCGCAGGTCCGGCAACGGCCGAATGAGTGGCCTCCGTTGGCGGCCAAGGCCAGTTTCAGGCTTTGCATCAGGCCATCTTCCAGACTGTGCCGAACATCCGGCGGCAAGCTGCCGATGGCCTTGGCGATCGGGTTCGCCTGCTCCACTGCTGCAAGACCTGCCTCAGTGAGCGCATAGGATATTGACCGCTGGTCGGATTCTTGCCGCCGCTCGGTGGCATACCCCTTGCGCACCAGAGCTTTCAGGGTCTGGGACATCGTGCCGCGCGTTGTTCCGAGATACTCCGCCACATGTGACGGGGACCGGGAAAACTGATTGGCTTCAGACAGATACTCGAGCGCGGCCTTTTGAGTCGGATTCAGGTCCCCGATCCAGCCGCTCGCGGAATCTATCCTGGCAAGACGGTTGATGAGGATGCGGATGCCGTGATCGGTTTTCATAGGCAATCAATAGCGAGTCGAAATTAAAGTTGCAATCCGCTCTTCCATTTAGTAGCGAGTCGCTATCAAATAACAGGAGACGATCATGAAACTTTCCTTTGCAGTGTTTGCCGCTGCTGCCTTCGGAGCCTCTACCGCCCTCGCCGGCGGAGACCACGCCCTGCATCAGGAGGGGGCCGTCATGTCACCTGCCGATCCTGGAACGGCGGCGGATTTTGACATTCTGGCCGCGCATGCGCATCGCGATGGCAATACCGTGACCTTCCACATGACCACTGCCGGCACCGCAGGCGCTTCGGTCCCGGATGCGGGCGGGACAGTTGGCGGTTCGGATGTCTGGTCTTATGTGTGGCCGACCTCTTTGGACCCTTCTGCAGTGGGGTTCGAGGGCGGCACCGGAATTCTTGCGCTGGCCGCAACCAGCCACCCGGATTTCGACGATACACCGCTTTATGATGAGAACGGCGACGGCGACACGGCCAATGACGGTGTCGAATGGCACAGCCATTGGGTCGTGCTGACTCCGTCAGAAGCCTGCGGCCCGGGTGCGCTGTCCGTGCGCGACATTCCCGAAGGAACCTCGCCCAGTCTGCCCGCGACATGGCCGGGGTTCCCGGTATTCCTGGACAGCCCGGGCTTCACACCGCTGTTTGACGGGCCCGAAATCAAGGTGAACGCCGGATTTGCCAGCGATGTTCAGCTGGATGGCGTTGCCTATGACGGTGTCACATCCGCCTTGCGGGTGAATGCAAACATTCATGCCCCGCTGCTCTGTGTCACCAATGTCTTCGATGTAGCCTCAGGCGACCTGAGCCTGCCCGGCACGCTTCAATAATCCGCACCGGGCAGCCGCCGCAAGCAAAGCGGCTGCCCCTCATTGAGGAGAAAGCAAATGCAAGCGCCAGAATTGCAGGTATCCGAATGGTTCAACACTAATGAAGACCTCAGGCTTTCAGATTTGAAAGGGAAGGCCGTGCTGATCGAGGCCTTCCAGATGCTGTGCCCCGGGTGTGTCATGCATGGCATTCCACTGGCGCAGAAGGTACAGCGGCACTTTCCGAGCGATAAAGTTGCGGTGATCGGTCTGCACACTGTTTTCGAGCACCATGACGCCATGACACCTGTATCGCTGAAGGCCTTTTTGCATGAGTACCGCATCACGTTCCCTGTGGCGGTCGACACGCAGGGGGCTGGCCCGCTGCCGGAAACCATGTCCGCCTTCGGGATGCGCGGGACGCCCAGCCTTATCCTTCTGGATCAGGCCGGCCGGATTGCGGCGCATCATTTCGGCCAGGTTTCAGAACTGCAGCTAGGGGCAGAGATTGGCTATCTGCTTGCAGGCAGGGCTGCCTCAACTACCACCTCGCCCAGGACCGAAGTTTCCGGCAGGTGCGATGACAGCGGCTGTCCGGTGTGATTGGCTTGCCGGACACTCTGTTTGGAGGGAACACTGTTTCACCGGGACCTGCTGCTGGAACCTGAAAAGCCCACGGCCCATCTGAAGCCCAGTGTGCCGGGCTGACAGCAGGGCAGCGTTATGCCCTGCCCGCAGTGATCAGGGATGCGGATGCGAAACGCCGAAACGGTTGATCAGGTAGGAAAAAATGTCTTCATCTTTCTCGATCCTGCGCACATCTCCCACACCCGCTTCGCTGAGGTCAGCTGAATGCGTGTCATCCCCGTCCGGCAGGACAATATGCGGGCACCCCTGGCGACCGCCGGTGTAGCCGGGCAAGTCCCCGCGCGGGTGGGCGAAATCCACATAGCGCACGTCAAGCTCCTGACGGATTTTCGGAAACATGCTCAGAAGACCTTCAACTTTCAGGCAAGCCGGGCAGTAGAATAGCATATCGCCATATTCCGGATCGTTAAAGTCTGATTTCAGAAGGTACAGGATGGCTTCCGCCATGGATCATTCCTTTCAGGGTCCGCCGCTGCAGGTGGTCAGGCTGGCTGCCGGTGTGCTTTTTCCGCTCGTGTCGAGCACTGAATGTGCTTGACGTATCGAACATCGATGTATAGTGCAACAGCATGAGCATCAATAGCAAATCTCCGGACCTCCTTAGCCCCGGCTACTGGAACAGCACCATCAGGATGAGCTTGTCTAAGTTCTTCATTCTCTGCGTTCTGTGCGACCGCGACTTGCATGGCTATGACATCGCCAAAGAAGTCATCAACAGAACAAAGGGGTGCTGCGCCCCGAAGGAAGGCACAATCTATCCGGTTCTGAAGCAGTTTACTGAGGGCGGTTACGTCACCTATGAAACGGAGACCGTCTCCGGCCGGGAACGCAAGATTTACACGGTCACAGACAAGGGCCGTGAAGCCTTCAAAGTCGGGCTCGGAGAATGGATGAAAATCACACAGGCCCTGAACGATTGTGCGGGCAAGGCTGAAGCTTAGTCTCAGCTGTACTCTTTTGGCCTTTGACTTTGATGGTCGATGCATCGCTCTGCTATACATGAGACAGTTACCCGATACCGCACCCGGGGATGCGTTTTCCGCCGGGCAGGTTGCCAAGCAGATGCGCGCAACCTCCCACAAGAAGCCTGCGCTATGCCCGCTGTTTTCATCTCCAACCGCAACTCAGCCACTAACAAGGCCCCGGCCTGAAGGAGAACTTCCATGAGCATCTTTGACACCGCTCCCGAAAAGACTGGCGACAACTTTGTGCGCCACAACCCGAATTTCCTGAAAATGGTTTTCGGCAACGAAGAGATGGCCCCCTTGTGGGTTGCCGATATGGATTTCGCTATCGCAGACCCGATCAAGAACGCCATGCTGCGGATCGCAAACCGCGGGCAGTTTTGCTATGAGTTCAATGCCAAAGGCGTGTTTGCTGCGATCTCCGGCTGGTATGAGCGCCGCCACGGTCTGACGCTGAACCCCGAAAACTTCGAGCAGGTGACCGGTGTGCTCACTGCCGTGTCGATGCTGATCCGCGAACTGACTGAAGCGGGCGACAGCGTGGTGATGCAGATGCCGGCCTACCACCAGTTTGGCAAGGTGATCAGCGGAGCCGGACGCCAGGCCGTCAAAAGCCCGCTACGCAACACAGACGGCGTTTACGAGATGGACTTTGGCGATCTCGAGGAGAAACTGAGCGCGCCTGACGTCAAAGCGATGATCCTGTGCAACCCGCATAACCCGGTTGGCCGCGTCTGGCGCGAAGATGAGCTTACCAGGCTGGCAGCGCTGGCCGCCAAACACGGTGTGACCATCATCAGCGACGAGATCCACGCAGACATCATCTACAGCGGCCACAAATTCACCAGCCTGATGGCTGTTGACGCAGCGAACCACGTGGCGGTGATCGGCTCTCCGGCCAAGACTTTCGGCCTGCACAGCATCTCGAATGGTTACGTCTATACAGAGAACGCGGGTATTCTGGAGCGCTTCAAGAAAACCGCCGACTCAATGTATCTGACGCACAGCAACGCCTTTACCTTGGCAGCAACCGTTGCGGCCTATGAAGAAGGCGATGCCTGGGTGGACGAACTGATCGCATATCTGGAAGGCACTGTGAACTGGATCGATGGTTTCTTGAAAGAGGAACTTCCTGCAATCAAGATGTCACCGGTTGAAGGCACGTATCAGGTTTGGCTCGACTGTTCGGCAACAGGCCTTGAGGGCGACGCCTTGAAGGCAAAACTCAGCGAGTCCGGATTTGGTGCCACACCTGGCACATGGTTTGATCAGGAGGCCACCCGGTTTATACGGGTGAACATCGCAGCCCCCCGGGCCGATATCGAAGCCGCATTCAAGCAGTTCAAAGCGGTGATCGACAGCTCTGGCGCATCTGATTGCGCCCCGGCTGCCTGCACGCCCAAACCGGACAGCTGCTGCTGAGACTGCCCCCTTACTTTCATAGCCAGCAGTCAACTTGGGCTGGGAGATCCGAAAAACACGTTTGCAATCTCCCGGCCCCTTCGGCCTTAGAGTCTTACGATCCGCCCGTGCGGGACGCAGCGACCTTTCCACGCAGGTAGCTCGGCCTTCAGCCTCCGGTAACTGCCTAAGTGAGTGGCGCGGCCCTTCAGGCGCAGCTGTTATGATTGCTGCAACGGCTTGACGCTGAATGGTGTGAGAACAGAGAGACTGCCCCCAATGATCGCGGAACCCGCCGGCTGGACAGTGCCTGAAATGCGGCAACAAGATCAGAGTTTACAGTCAAACGAGCTTGATGACCGGCTGTGAATACCTGAACATGAGACCAGAACCGGAACCGGAAAGGCTTCGGCCCTGGCGAGGCTCATTTGGGCTTTAAAGTTCCGCGCGGCCGCCATCCACCACAATCTCGGCACCCAGCATGTAACTTGAGGCGTCGCTGGCCAGAAACAGGCCCGCGGAAGCAACCTCTTCCGGCTGGCCCATCCGGCCCGCAGGCACCTGCGTGCCGATCCGTTCTACGTAGGCCCGGAAATGGTCATCCGTCTCATTCTTTCCGCGGTGAATCGGCGTCACGATGGTACCGGGGCTGACGCAGTTCACGCGGATTTTGCGGTCCAGCAGCTCCGCTGACATGACCCGCGCAAAGGAACGCACCGCCGCCTTGGAGGCCGACAGCAACGCCTTGCCTGGAGTGCCGATTTGGTTGAGCCAGGAGGTGTTCAGGATGATCGAGCCGCCTTCCGGCGTCAGGGGCAGCACGGATTGGACAGTAAAGAAGGTGCCTTTCACATTCACATCCGTCAGCCGGTAGTACATCGCCTCATCTGTCTTGCCGAGCGGCGAATTGAATGCGGCGCCTGCATTGGCAAAGAGGATATCAACTTTGCCGAACTGATCTGCAAGTGCCGCCTGCATGCGCTCCAGATCATGCGCCTGGCTGATGTCAGCCTGAATGGCAATTGCATCGCCGCCAAGTGCGGCGCAAGCGGCTTCCAGTTTATAGGTGTCCCGTCCCGTGATAGCGACGCGGGCGCCGTTCTCTTGCAGCATTTTCGCGGCGGCAAGACCAATTCCGCTGGAGCCGCCGGTGACAAGGGCGGTTTTTCCGTCGAGCATGACGTATGTATCCCGATTGATGGTGTTGAAAAGACCCGGAGCGAATCGGCTCCCGCATGATGGGGGGGCGGAAACAGCGGTTTCTGCTCCGGGCAAGGGCAAACCCGGTTTGCCCGGCTGGATCGCGGCAGGCCGCAATCCAGCCTCTCTCAGCCAGGTCTCAGCGCTGGCTTTCCTCTTTTTCCCAAAGGCTGCCAAAGTAGTCCTGCGCGGGCATTTTCACCCTCGGCAGGGTCTCCTGGCTCACGCTGCCATCCTCTGGCAAAAAGCCGTTCAGATGCAGGATGTAGGCAGTGACCGCATAGGTCTCCTTGTCGCTCAGCTCTTTCGGGTTGAACGGTGGCATGGCTACGCGAACGTAGTCGAAAATTGAGGTCGCGTAGGGCCAGGAATGCCCGGTGGACCAGAGGAAGCCGTGCTCCGGCTTGCCCTCACTGGCAAGGATAGGAATGTACTTGCTCATATCCCCCTCGCCCTTTTCACCGTGGCAGGCGGCACATTGCTCCTCATAGACCACTCTGCCGTCCTGGACCGTTCCGCCGCCGGGCGGCAGGCCTTCGCCGTCGGGAAAGACGGTGGTGTAGAAGTTTGCGAGTTCCTCTGCCGGAACCTTGATTCCAAGGGCGGGCGTGTCTTGTGCTGCGGCAACATCTGCCGTCAGCAGGACAAGTGCGGCAGCCCACGCCAGTGCGTGATTAGAAGACATTGGCGATGGCTCCCTGTCCGTCGACTTGCCAGGCCTGAATGGCGTTGTAATGGTTACGGCTTCCCTCAAGGTAGCGGCTCTTCCATTCCTGATGGGTGGGCTGGGTGTTGCCCCATTCATCTGTTGCCCGGCTTTGCAAACGCGCGGGATAGCCGTTCCAGCGCCACGGCAGGGTGAAGCGGGTCAGCGCTTTGCTGAGCACCGGGCCTTCCAGCTCCGCAGGCACCCAAGTCTTGCCGCCATTGTCGGAAACCTCAACCTTGCTGATCCGGCCATAGCCGGACCAGGCGAGGCCAGTCACCTGGTAATAACCCGTGTCGTGCAGCGTCTGCCCCACTGCCGGAGAGGTGATGACTGACTTGGTCCGCATGTACATGCTGAACCCTTCGATCGAACCGTCGGCAAGGGTTTCGCTGTAGTGGCGGCTTTCCTCGCGGGGGTAAGCCGGGCGGTCGGAGACTTCCAGCCGGTGCAGCCACTTGACGCTGGTGTTACCTTCCCAGCCAGGCAGGAACAGGCGCATCGGGTAGCCCTGAGCCGGGCGCAGCCGCTCGCCGTTCTGATAGAGCGCAATAATCGCATCATCCATCAGCTTCGCCAGCGGGATGCTGCGCGCCAGCCCGCCCGCATCCGCGCCAACGGCAATGACCCATTTGGCCTTTGGGTCAATGCCGGCCTCTTGCAGCAGCAGCTTAACCGGGACACCAATCCACTCGGAGCCGGAAAGCAGGCCGTAAAGGTATTGCAGCGGCATCTGCTGCGGCTCCGAGTGATAGCCATTGGGCGCAGTATTGCCGCCGCATTCCAGGAAATTGATCCCGCCCGTCATCGGATATCGCAAAAGATTGCTGGCTTTGAATTTCAGCGCGCGTTCGGTCATTCCGTGGATGATGAGTTCATGGGTTTCCGGATCGACATCCGGCACACCTGAATGGTGAGCGCCGAAATGCAAGCCTGAAGGGGTGATAATCCCTTTTTGCACATGAAGGGGCGAGAAAGACGCGGTCAGCGTTGACTGCCCGTGCTGTGGAAAGATCTTCCGGACAACACCGGACTCGTGTTGAGACGGGCTGCCGTAGGCTTCATCTTCGGCGCCTGGATACAGCATGTTGTCCGGGAATTCCCTGGCCTGTGCGGCACCTGCCGCGAGGGCCGCCGGAGCAGCCGCGGCGCCGGCGGTCAGAAATGTGGCGCCTGTTTTCAGAAAGTCGCGCCTCGCCAGAAAACCTGTGTTGCGTGTCATGAGTTTCCTCCTTCTTTGCAGCCTTGCGGCGGGCTTTACGAATGATGCGCGTGGCCTGGCCCGGACGGAGGTTGCGCCCGGGCCGTAGTAGATCAGACTGCGTTCCAGAACTGGTAGAGCAGGCCCACGGCAAAGGCGCCGGAGAGCGACAGGCCGAGGTAGAGGGCAAAGACCTTGGGTTTTGCCAGGGCCCAAACGGCCATGGCAGCAGGGATCGAGGTGACGCCGCCGGCTACCAGGAAGGCAAGGCCAGCTCCGGGTGCCATGCCCTGTTCGATCAGACCACCGACCAGCGGCAGCGCCGCATAGCCATTCAGATAGGCAGGCACGCCGACCAGCGTTGCGGTGACAATCGGCAGCAGGCCTTCACCGCCCAGCGTGGAGGTCACGGTCTCCGCGGGAACCCAGGCCAGCATCAGGCTTTCCAGAATGAAGGCCAGCAGCAGCCATTTGGCCAGGAACAGGGTTGTGGTCCAGGCGGTCGCGGCGAATTTTGCCCGGCGCTCCGCCTCGTGCCAGAATTTCCAGACCACCGGCTTGGGCGCACGCATTTTCGAGCCGCCGCACCCACCGTTGCCGACACCTTCGCGCAGCGGGTCTTGCAGAGCGCCGCCGTGGCTCAGCAGATGGACTGTGAGGCCGCCGAACAGACCCAGGCCAACGGCTGCAAGGGTCTTGGCCACGGCAAATTCGGCACCCAGAACGCCGGCGGTCAGGAAAAACATCGAGGGGTCCATGATCGGCGACGCCAGCCAGAAGGCCATGACGGCAGACAGCGGCACACCCATCGACAGAAGCGCCGCAATCAGCGGGATCACTCCGCAGGAGCAGAACGGTGACAGCCCGCCAGCCAGTGCACCAAGGGCGATCATCAGGAGCGGTGAACCGGTAAAGGCCTTTGCCACCAGGTTGTCCGCTCCGGTTGCCCCGGCCCAGGCTGCGACGGCAATGGAAAAGAGCAGGTACGGCGCTGTATGGGCCAGCGCCGCACCGGCGAAGGCCGCGCTGTCTGCGGATTGCGCCGGGTCGAACAGGGTAAGCAGCAGCAGGATGGCCGCGGACGCTGCCCAGACCCGCTGGTCCTTGGCGAACTGCCTGACGGCAGCGCCGGGCCTTGATGTGTTTTCAGTTGTGCCAATCATTTCTAAACCACCAGTTTTGTAGTTTCTTTTGATCCAAGAAAAGGCCGCCTGCGTCTCAAGCGGTCTCCTCCTTTGCCGTCAGGGCCACACCCGCGCAGCATTCCGACGTCAGAAAGTTCACGACAGACAGCATGACGGGATAGTCGACCCGGTTGAACACTTCGCGCCCGCGCTTTTCCTGCACCACCAGGCTTGCATCGACCAGCGTCGAAAGGTGATGCGCAAGGGTAGAGGCCGCCAGGCCCAGATGGTCTGCGATGTCGCCGACCCGAAGCCCGTCCTCCCCGGCTTTGACAAGCAGACGGAAGATGGCCAGGCGGGCGTCGTGTCCGAGGGCGGCAAGAGCGCGTGCGTTAGAGCTTGAAATAGTCATGAGACATGAAATAACTAATAATCCGGTTTTGTCAATATGTTTCTATGACATTTCTCTAACCGTATGGATGAACACACTTTTGAGGGTTCAGAAAGCAACGGGGTGCGAGAAGATATCAGTCGGAAAATGCACAGGTCGGCCAAAGATCAACAATTAAAGAGACGATCATGGCCCGGAATTTTGTCAAAGGCTTTAAGGACACGATGACTGAAGCAAACAGCATGGTTGCCGTCATGCCGATAGACTAAGCAAAGAAGAAATACGCCGACGGATACTACCTGTTCGTTGATATTTGCGATGGCACTGCAGTGCAGCGGACCGGGCTTATTCCCGGCATCGTTCATTGCTCACGAGGCGCTATGGAGTTTCAGATCGCCACGGACAGCCCGCACCACAAACCCGTGTTCAACCAGGACACGACCTAAGTGTTCTCCTTCAGGCTTCATCCGCGAAGCCCTCGCGAACAACATACCAAAGCTTGCCGGGCTTCTGCCGCCACAAGGCCGGCCCCGGCATTTCTCGTTTGCATTGGGGCTTGCACTACGTCACCCACGAACGTTGCGTTTGTGCCTTCGAGCGGTCACCGGCTGTCTCATTCGTCGGAACCGGATCTCCCTGCTAACGTGGTTTCGAGCTCAAATTTTAAGGTTCAATCTCCCAAGGGAGGAGCCAGGGAACCCCGTTCTGCGTGAGAGGCGGCATCAGGGGCCGTCAGCAGAACATAGGAAAGGGCTGCACTGGCCTGGCCGCTGGCCGACCGGATTTCTGCCAGCACCTGCGGCAGCAGTTCCGCGGCATTTTTGCCGTCCGACGCGGTGGCGGCGCGTACCACGGGCGTGTCGCTTGCAACTGCCAGAACGAGTTGCGGAGCTGTTTTGGCTTCTGGCGCCATGGCCAAGGCGAATTCCAGGTGTTGGTTCGCGCCGTGGCCTGGGGCCAGCCGGCTGGAGAGGTTGTAGACTTTGCCCTGGTCGCTGATCAGAACCACCCAGACCGATTGGCCTGAGGGTACCCGGACTGCGGCTGACAGAGCTTCGCCGCTGACAGCCTGATCGCCTGAAAGCGTCAACTGCACCGGGTCTGGCTGGCGGCCCTGGAGGGCACGGGCCAGTTCGGCCGCCGCGCATTGTTCCGGGGTGATTGCGCGTTGCAGCAGCGCGGAACGGGAGCCAAAGCGATCCTCATAAGCTGCAGGCAAAGCGTCAAAACCGCGGCCGTCCGCCGAATAGGTTTCCACCATCCCGGCGCTGGGGCCGGCGGCAAGCCGGGTGGCAAAGCTGCAGCCGCCTGCGTCGAAGGTTGCAAGAAACCCTTCGCGGGTATCAGCGGAAGGCAGCGGGATGTCCGGGGTGGGCGGCTGTGCCGCGGGCTGCCGGTCACCGAAGGCTTGAGAGGCAAGCCCGGACTGCAGCAGGCCTGTTCCCCAGGCATACCAACCGGATGCACCCGCAAAGGCACACAGCAGGATAGCTCCGAACACGGCGCTCTTGCGTCCCTTGGTGTTTGTCGGCACCAACCCTGCGTGGGTGAGCGGCAGGGGACGGCTGGAGGAGCCGGCAGATGCGGGACCCTGCAAATCCGGTATGACTGCCCGCGGCGGCAGAGCCAACCCGGCCGCAGAGACTTGCACCCCTGGCACCGGATGCAGAATGCCGGTGGCGCCCCTTTCAGAAGCCGCTGCAGGTGCGTCCAAACCGTCAGACAGCTGCAAAACATCCTGCATCGTTGCGGGCCGCTTGGCCGGATCGGGCTGCAGCATCCGCGCCAGCAGTGGCTGGAACTCTTCCGGCAGCCCGGACAAATCCGGCACCTCACGGCGGGCCTCGACCGCTTCGGAGATTGAGCTGCCCATTTCCAGCGGCTTGCCGAGCAGCGCAGCTGCAGTCAGCAGTGCCAGCCCGTAGATATCGGTTGCCGGGCTGGTGCTGCCGCCAAAGTGGCCCAGTTGCTCAGGTGCAACGTATTTGAACTTCCCCGCGAACTTCCCCGCGGCGGCCCCCTCCGGAATGGTCTGCGCTCTGGCGATGCCAAAGTCGATCAGGCGTGCCTCGCTCACGATGCCATCGGGCAGCATCACGTTATCCGGAGACAGGTCCCGATGCACAACGCCCTTGCTATGCGCCTTGGCCAGCCCTCTGGCTAGGCGCTGCAGCAGGATCTTGGCAGTTTCGCCGGGCAGAGGTCCGAACTGGCGCAGGTAGTCCGACAACGGGATGCCACCAATGAATTCCATCACTAAAAAGTAACGGTCCAGATCACGGTCGTGGACGTAATTGTAGTAGCGGACGATGGCATCGTCAGTCAGCAGCCGCAGAGTGCGGGCCTCGCGCCGGAACATGTCGCCTGCCTGCACATCGCTGATCAGCTCCGGCCGGATTGCCTTGATCGCCACTGGATCTTCGGTACCGATCTCTATGCCCCGGTACACTTCGCCCATGCCGCCGGATTGCAGCACCGCCTGAATGCGGTAGTTGTTGTTGATCACGGTGCCGGGCATGAGCCCGGAAGCAGCCGCGGCGGCGGTTGCCGGGCAGACCAGCGGACCGGGCACGGCACTTGCACGGACGGGCAATTCGCTCTCAGATGTCGTCTGCGGACGTTCCTTAGACACAGCAGGCTTGTGCGGCATGCTCAGCGCCTGCACCTCACTGATAACCTGCGTCCGGTCGTCAGCATCGGCAGCAGCGGATGTGTCAGCCTGAGGACTTTGAGGGGCTGACCTGGTCATGCCAAGTCGTCCAGAATGTCGCCGGCTGGCCAGCCGGTGCCGCCTGCAGCAGCAGAGCAACGGACCGCAACGACCGTTACATTATCCCTGGCACCGCGTTTCCGTGTTTCTCGGATCAGCGCATCACAGGCCTGTTGCGGTGGCAAGGATGCTAGGCAGTCAGCAATTTCGCGGTCCTGCATATGTTCAGTCAGCCCATCTGAGCACAGACAAAAAACATCGCCCGGCTCAATCCTGCCGCTGACCTGGTCGCACTGCGGTTCACTGCCGGTTCCGACAGCCCGCGTAATGACATTCTTGCGCGGCCAGTTTTCGGCCTCTTCCGGTGTTATCGTGCCCGCGGCGAGCAGGGCGTTTGCCTCGGTATGGTCGCGGCTTTGCTGTACCATCTGACCGTTGCGCAGAAGGTAGGCGCGGCTGTCCCCCGACCAGATGCAGGTAAAGCGGCAACCATGCACAAGCAGAGTGACCACTGTGGAGCCGACTGTGCTGCCGCCCAGTTCCGCCCCGCGCGCCCGGATCAGCCGGTTGGCCTGGAGCAGCCGGTCCATCAGCCGGGACGTCAGATCCTCGCCAGAGGCGGCATGACCGATGGTATCCAGCTGCCGGACAATGGCGGAGCTGGCAAAGTCGCCTGCCTCATGGCCGCCCATGCCATCCGCCACTGCCCACAGCCCCCAGTCAGGGCGCACCAACAGGGCGTCTTCGTTCACATCGCGGCGGCACCCTACATCCGTGGCCGACCCGGTCTCAAATTCAGGGCAGAACTCAGCTGTCACCGTCCGCATCCTTTGTGCTGCCCGGGGTGCCGGCCAGCAGCCAGTGAAGGGCCGGTGCCGCGGGCATGCCGCTGCAACCAAGCCAGATGGCGGCCTTGGCGCCGCTGGCAGGCGCCCACCAGTAGCTGCGGGTCAGCAGAGCGCGTTCAGCGTCGGCTGCGCTGGCCGCCTGGAGCAGCTTCAACAGATCGCCGTTTGGCTGATGCGCCCACAGCGTGCCGCCCGTCTGCGTGGCAGCGTCATCTTCGGCAGGCAGCTGCAGATGCAGACCATCCAGTAATGCCGCCCCGCCCTGGCCCGGTTGCATGACCGAGAAATGCGCGGCCAGCGCCTCATAGGCGGATTGGTCCGTGTCTTGCAGCGGTGCAGGCACCGCGGCCCCCTGGGCAACCAGAAACAAAGGGTATCGCCGCCCGGCACGGTCGCGCGAACAGCGCAGCACCCCCATCAGGCTGCGCCCCAGCACGGCACGCCCGATCCAGAACCTCAGATCCTGCGCCTGCTCCCAGAAAGCCGGCCAGTCCTGCCCCCGCTGGTCGCGGATCTCCGGCAGGCAGCTGTCCAGCCAGGCTTCCAGCTGCTCCGCCACTTGGGGTGCCACATTGGCACGGAGAAAATCACCGTATCCGGGATGTTTGCCTAACAGGCCGATGTCCGCTTCCATACAGTTACTCCAAAGTGACCGGACAGGAGAAATCCGCCAGTTCCGGCATCAGGAACGGCACTGTGGTGCTGTCGAACTCAATCCGGTAGCTGATCGAACGGCCGCCGATTTCATGGCGCACGTCCACCACATTGCCCCTGGCCTTGGCGCGGCCCTGACGCAGGAAGGTGACGATATCCCAGCGCCCGTCGGTGAAGCTGAGCGCCGACTGCCGCTGCCGTTTCTGCGGGAACAGCTCCACCGAAACACCGGAGGCCTGCCCCGGCCAGGACAGCGCCGCCGGGGTGCTGCCGGGCTGGGTGCGGACGGAGGTGCCGTTGACCGACAGCACCGCCAGCTCCACCGACGGAGAGGAGTCCGCATGCACAATGGACATCCCCACCTCCGGCTCCGGCGCGCCGGAGGCAAAGAAGGCCAGCTGAATGGCCTGGGCATTGCTGAACTGGCGCAGAACCTCGGGCGACAGCCGCTGCCCGGTTGCGCTGCCCGGTGCGGGCTTCAGCCCATCCGGCGAGCGGACCACATGCGGCTGCAGATAGGACGTGTAAAACCTGTCCATCCGGCCGCCGGGTCCGAAGAACTGGCCGAACACCGCAGGCGAGACATGCCGGCCGCCGCCAAAGGGGTAGAGCGGTGCAATGAAATCCCGGCAGAACTGAGTCACCTCGTCGTTCAGCGCCCGGTTCAGCTGTGTCATCGCCGCGTCCTGGGCCTCGGCACGGAATTCGCTTTCAGCCTCATTCAGAAGTTGCGCCAGAGGGGCAGGCAATGCCGTGTTGTTCATTGTTAGTGCCGACAGTGACTGACTCAGCATCGCTTCGTCTGCAGGGGTCGGTGCAACTGCCGCTTGCCGCCGGTTCTCGCGCAGGTCGCCAAGCACGGCGAGAACTAGATCAATCGGGCGCTGCCCCGGCTTCCCGTTCAGCAGGCTGTGCCATTGCGCAAAGTCATCTGAGATGCGTTCCACCTGCCGCCGCTGCAAGTCCTCGCCATGAGCCTGGCCAGCCGCGCCTGCCTGGGTCTGCACCTTGGCGCGAGCCTTGAAGCTGTCCAGTGCCACTTTCTGGAAGACGCCGGATTTGCTGTAGATGCGCTTGAACACCGCATCGCCCATGTTGGCGCCCAGATCGCCGCCCGAGGCCGCGACTGCCGCCGGATCCAGCGTGTCGAGCTGATCATAGAAGCGGGACAGACGGGTTTCTTCCTCGACCGCCTCCACCAGTTCCAGCAGCGGCGAGGCGACCTGAGACGACGCCGCAGCCAGGGCTGCGTACTGCGGTGCATCCGCCGACATCCGCGCCAGTCCGATCTGCGCGAACATTGCCTTCCAGGCGGCGCTGAATTCCAGCCGGTAAACCCGGTGCAGCTCTGCCTCGAGCCCGGCAAGTTGGGTTTCATAGCCGACCCGCCCGGCTGCCTCGCCCAGAACCCATTGGTCTTCGCGCAGGCGGGTGCGGGCCGTGGTCAGCTCTTCCAGGAAATAGCCCCAGTACCCTTCAAAGGTGTAGAGCGCCGGCACGCCAACCGACTGGAGCGGCGTGCCGTTCGTGGTTTCCAGCACCTGGGCCACCTGGCCGGACAGCCGCTCAGCCAGGCCGAAGTCACGGATGCCGGAGGTTGCCGCACGCTCCTTGATCAGGGCATAGGCCTGTTCAGCCAGCGGCAGGTTGACGATTGCCTCGCGCGCCTGCCGCACGATCTCCGGGTCGATGCCGATCACCGGTTTGCGGTCCCCGTCCAGATCCAGCAACGCCTCCAGATGCGCCAGCAGCTGCTGACGCTCGTCAATCTGGCCCGCTGCGTTGAACTGGCTTCGCCACAGTTGCTCAAAATAGCTGGTGACAGCAGCGTCATTGTCAGCGGCATTGCCCTGCCCCGTCCCGCCAAGAAGAAGATAAACCTTGAGCGCACGGTAGACTTCGGCGGTGTTTTCATCGGCGATGAGCTGCGGGATGGCGTTTTCCAGATGCAGCACCAGGCGCGGCCGCAGCATGCGTTCCAGCCCATCAGAATAGGCCCGGTGCGTCGCCCCAGACAGTTCCGCATGGCGCGACAGGCCAAGCCCCTGCCAGAACCCCGGCTGTTCAGGGTCGCCGTACCCTGTTGTCATGTCGCGCAGGTCCTGCAGATGCGGCATCACCGGCGAGGGGTCGGTGCCGTCAATCACGGTGCGGGACAGTTCATTTCGGGCCGCATCGAAAAACGCCACCGCGTCATGTTCCGCATTGCGGGTCAGTGTGGCGTTCTGCCAGTAGCTGTAGCCGAAAGCACCCATTGAGCCTGCCGTGCCCAGCAGAATGGCGGCAAAGGCCGTGCTGCGAAGAAGCGCCGTCCGGCGCATGGCAGCACGGTCGAAGCCGACCCAACCGCGTTCTTCAAAGATCACCTTCTTCATCAGATCATGCAGGAAATATGACTTGCCCTTGCCCGACATGAAGGCAGGCTGAAACAGGCCCGCATCGCCGCTGTTGCGGGACATCTCACCCAGCACCTGATCGACCGGTGTGCCTTCCTGGGTGCCGGAAGTGAAGTAGAAGCCGCGCAGCAGCGCGCTGGTCTTGTAGCGGGTGGGTTCGAACACGACACGCAGGAATTCGCAGATGTTTTCCCGCAGCATTGCCATCTGCCCCGGCAAGCCGAATATCGCGATGCGGCTGGCGCCGTCGGGTTCCTCGTTCATCCGGTCGATCACCTCGTCAGACAGACGGCTGATCAGCTGGTCAATCTCCGCACCTGCCTGTTTGTAGGTTTCCACGCTCCGGTCCTTGGTCTGGAACGTCACCCCCCAGACGGATTTACGGCGGCTTTGGCTGAAGCTGGCAAAATATTCGCGGAAACCCGAAATCAGGTCTGCCTTGGTGAACAGCACGTAAACCGGGAAGTCGATCCTGAGGGTTTCGTGGATCTCTCCCAGCCGCGTCCGCACCGTAGCGGCATGGTCAGCAATCGAGGCGGGGGAGGCAGACATCATGTCCTCGACCGAAAAGGCCAGAATGACGCCGTTCACCGGCTGGTCGGGGCGCCCCTTCTTGAGCAGGCCCAGGAAGGCATCCCAGCTAGCTTTGTCCGCCGCCGCATCACTGTCGTGCATGGTGTAGCGGCCGGCGGTGTCAATCAGCACCGCGTCCTCGGCGAACCAGAAATCGCAGTTGCGGGTGCCGCCGAACCCCTGCGCCTTGTCCGGCAGAATGTCCTGGCCCGGGAATTCGATCCCGGCATTGGACAAGGCTGTGGTCTTGCCCGCCGCGGGCGGACCGATAATCACATACCAGGGCAGATCATACAGGTAGTTCCTGCCGCCCGCCTTCTTCAGTTTCGCCATCGCCTCCTGCAGGCGTTCGCTCAGAACCGCGGCATCGCCCGCAGGTTCCTGCAGCAAGCTGTCCTCCAGATCCTGCGCGCGTTTCCGGCGCCGCCGCCAGCGCAGCCCGTAGTACAGCGCCAGCGCAAACAGAATTACGCCAATCACCGCGGCGCGGAACCAGACCGCAGCAAACAGGGTCAGGCCGGTCATCGGGAACCCGAACCAGATGGCAGCAAACAAGGCAAGGATGCCGGTCACGATCAGCGGAATGCGCATCCAGGGCTTGCGCAGCAGCTGGACTGGCAGGCTGAGAAAGGAAAGGAACCGGAACATTCTAGTTTTCTCTCGGAATCATGATTTCGACGCGGCGGTTGCGCGCCCTGCCGTCACGGCTGCTGTTGTCAGCGATCGGGTCGACTGCGCCCTTGCCCTCGGCCGAAATCCGGCTGGCGTCGGCCAGTGCCGCGCCCAGAACAGTTGCGACAGTTTCCGCCCGGGCCAGTGAAAGCTGCTCATTGGTTTTGTAGCGCCCGCGCCCCGACGGCGGCACGCTGTCGGTATGACCTACCACCCGCACCGGGCCGGTTTCCCCGTCCAAGGCCGCGGCGGTGGCGCCGATCAGCATGCTGATATCGCTGCTCAGATCCGCGGAGCCTGAGGTGAAGCGCAGCGCCCGGCCGACACGGATGAGCACCCAGTCATTGGTTTGGTCGAGTTCGATCTGGCCGGTTTCCAGCTCGCCCTCCAGCGCGCCGGTCAACCGCTGCATCTGCGTGCTGGTGGGCGGTTCATACGGGCGGACAACCGGCTGCGTGCGTTCGATGACGATGCCGGGCTGGCCCTGGTGCAGCGCCAGGATACCGTCACGCACTTCGGCGCTTTGCCGGGTGAGCAGCGTCGAAAGTGTTGCAAACAGCGCCATCACCATCACGGCGGACACGCTGAGCGCCACCCACAGCGGCAGTTTGCCCTGATTGCGGCGGGTGCCAAGCGGCACCGCGCTCCAGCGCGGCGAGATATCGTCATCCGGGCGCGGCTGCACCCGGCGCAGGGTTTCGTAGATGGCTGTGCGGATGCGGGCGCATTCCACCGTGCCGTTGGGCATGGTGCGGTACTGGCCCTCAAAGCCCAGCGACAGGCAGGTCAGCATCAGCTCCAGCAGGTGAAAGCGCTGGCCGGGCGCCCGCATCGCCTCGTCCACTTTCTGAAAGAAACCCACCCCGGAGGAGCGGTCGCCGAAGAACCGTGCCGCCATGGAATATTCCTGCCACATGCCGCGGTCGGTGCCGGGCAGATTCTGGACGATGTCGTCCGCTGTGGCGGACAGCGCGTATTTGGCATCGAGAACGTCCTGCGGCGCAGCATTTGCAGCATGCGCCTTTTTCTCGAAAGCGTCGATTTCCCGGACCACATGGTCGATCAGCGGGGCAGCCTGCATGTCCACCAGCCCGGTGCGCAGCCGGCCAAGCAGCACCAGAAGGTCTGCCGCAGCCGCAATCAGCGGATTGGAGGATTGCGCAGCGCCGCTGCCCTGTGCCTTCAGCGCATCAGCCAGCGCGATCCGCGGTTGCGCCTGTGGCCGGGCCGCCTGGCCCGGCTGCACGATATCGGGGAAAATCCCGGCGCCGGCCGGCTGCTGGCCCGTTGCGGGCCGGTAATGCGGCTGCATTTGCGGTGGTTCGGGCTGCGGCGGCAGCGCTCCGCCAAGCCAGGTATCCTGTGCCGGGGACTGCACCGGAGCAATACGGCCCGGCCCGCCGCCGGCAGGCGGCAGCGGCTGTCCGAACACCGTATTTCCTGCTGGAGGAGCAGCCGGCGGGCGCGCTGGCGCCGGCCCGGGCACCGGCGGGATCGGCTGCCCGAAAACGGTCTTGTCGTCATCCTCCGCCATCAGCCGCCCTCCGGCACCGCCCAAAGCTCAAGCTTCAGGTCCGGCCAGTTGCCCGCAAAGTGCAGCCCCCCCGCCGGGGCGGTTGAGAACTCCCGCCACAGGTCCGAGGACTTGTCGAGCAGGAAATAGACATTGGTCGACACCACCCGGATTTGCCGCGGCGGGTTGGGCAGATGCACCAGGCCGATGCCGGGCAGGTTGTTGCTGACAATCTGCTTCATGCTGGTGGAGGGCCCGGCCTTGCACAGCTGCGGGAACTGCTGTTGCACCTGGGTCAGGGGCAGGCTCGAGGACACCTCGATAACAAAGGTCGCCTGGGCAAACAGGTTGCGGTCGTTGACCAGCGCCGCATAGGAATTGGCGCGGACCTCGTTCAGCGGCAGGCGCACCGCGCGGCCCACGTCCCGGGCCAGCAGCTGCTGGATGTCCTGCACCAAGGCGGTGAAGCTATCCTTGCTGTCCTGATGGCTGTAACGCTCGTATGTGCGGGTCCGGCGCGCGCCCTGGTCAAAGGTTGACAGCTCGCCTGCCAGCGCCAGCAGTTTTTCATAGAGCCTCTCGGGATGCAGATTGGCGAGCCCCTGCATGTGCTGCAGAACCGGCAGCTCGCGGTTCAGCACCATCAGCATGAGGTAATCCGTGGCCTGCATCCCCCCGCCCGAGGACGGGTCGGAAGCATAGCGCGCCAGCGTTTCCAGCTTGGCCTCAATCCAGCCGATGACGCGGCTCAGATAGCCCTCATAGGCGGGATGCACCCGCATCACCAGCGCCACCGGCGGCACGCTGTCGTCCAGGGTCACGATGCCGTCGCGCATATCGATAATGCGCGCCAGCCGGATGTTCTGGTATCCGGGGCGCGGCGTCTTGCGCAGCACCAATTCCAGCCGCGGCTGGGCGATTTCGACGATATGCTCAGAGCGGCCGGCCGACGCGTTGTTGACCACGGTTTCGGCATTCAGGACGAAACGTGTTGCCGCATTGGCGGCCGCGGGCGACACATCCTGCCCGCTGACGCTGGCATCCGGCAATGTCAGCCAGACATCCAGCCCCTGGGCCTCATCCTCCGGCACCTCCACGGGCACCGGCAGCGGCGCCGATCCCGGCGCATCAAAGGCCATACCGTCGGGCATAATGCCTGCAACCGCCCGCAGGCCGATCTTGCCTTGCTGCGCCAGATCCCGGTCGAACCGCAGCTCGCTCACGCCCCAGGGGTAGGGAGTGATGTTGGCAGTGCGTTCACGCAGCTGGTATTCCTGGTAGCGGTCGGCCTGCTGCAGATGGTGCGGTTGAAGGAACAGGCCTTCTTTCCAGGCCACTTTGCTGAAATTCGACATGTGTATTCAATCGCTTCCATATCAAACGGGCCGCTGGCCCCCGGTAAGAATGACGCAACTTTTAAGGCTTGCGAACGGATCGTCAACACGGCCTGGTAGTGCGTCCTAAAACTGCAGGCGGATCTGCGCGGTGAGCCCCCAGCTGTCGAGCCTGTCACTGAACCTGGTGTCGGCACGGAACGATGCGTCCAGCTGACGCCCCGGCAGTGCGCTGCCGGGCTGCAGAATCTTGGTGTAGTTCAGGCCAAGGCTGAGTTCGCCATAGGTGCCAAGATTGCTGCTCGTACTGCTCAGCGCGGTTCCGGCACGTTCGCCGGTATCCGGGTCATAGAGGAAAAACTGCGACTCCACGTCGGATCCGAAGTCGTGGTAAACCGTTGCCGTGGCGAAATAGTTGAGCGCGGACGTGCCGGACAGACCGATCTTGCTCTTGGACAGGGTCAGGCCCGCAAAGCCCACCCGGCTCTCGATGTCCTCAATCTCCAGCTCGCCGTTGTCAAAATACAGCGTATCGGTCTCGATATTGGAAAACGAGAACCCCAGCGAGGGCACGATGCGCAAGTCCTTGGCTTCGTTCAAGGGAATCGAAAGCCCCGCTGAGGCGCCGATGGTCAGGCCGCGGCTGTCATATGACTGATCCTGAACACCAAAGCTCAGATCCTCCGCCGTAAGGGTCGCGTCCCCGGACAGTATCCGCACCGTATCCAAAGCTGCCGCATTCACCGTATTTTCAAGGTCGAACGCGGTTCGATCCGCCCTGATCTGCACATCTGCAAACAGCACCCGGCCGCTGTCGCCCAAACTGCGGGAAGCCGCCATGTAAGCGCTGCCGTACCGCTGGGAAAAACTGCTGCGGTTGGTGCTGGTACGCACATTCGGGTTCAGCAGTCCGGTATTGGCATCGAAATAGTAGACCGGCTGCGTCGTGGTGCCGCCGTTATAGCCCGCGATGCCGCCAAAACTCAGATCCCACCCGTTGAAATAGCCGTTGAAGCAGGAATAATCCGCGCCGATCTGAAACCCGTAGTAATCCGCTGACAGCTCGCTGCTATAGCTGCCAAGTGCCGTTTCTGATGTCCCGGTGGCGGTTGCCTGACCGCCTGTGGCGCGGCTCCAGGTCCCGAGCCCGCAAACGTCTTCGCCCGGGACGGCAAGGCCTGTCACAAAGGGGCTTGTCGGGCGGTTGACCACACTGCCCATCAGCGATTGCGTCAGCGCAAGGCCGGTTGCAAGCCCGCCGACCGCGGGATTGGCCGCACCTTGCAGCTGGTAGGCGCCGGCACTGCTGTTATCGACCAGGGCATAAACAGCTGCTCCGGTATTGGGCAAGCCGCTGACCGTGACGCCTTGCAACCCGCCACTGCCGTAGGTCAGAACATCGACACTGCCGGTCAAACGGTTGGTCAGATCCTCTGTGTTGCTGAAGTTGAAGGTGGCTTCGCCGGACAGGTTGCCGGAAACTTCGACAACATCGGTTTGAATTGCGCCGTCTTCGAACACCGCATCCATTTCGATCGTACCGTTCAGCACGGCGTCCCCCGAGACTCTGAACACATCGTCCCCCGCCCCGTCAGCAAGGTCGATGACCGCCCCCGCCTGATGGGTCAGCTGCCCGGCGCCGGTGACGGTGCCATCGGCGATGATTGTCCCGCTGTTCACCACCGCCGCATGGACCGTGGCGCCATCTGACAGGCCCAGCGAGGATGTGTTGGTCAGTGTGCCAGATGCCAGTACACCGCTGCCGGACACCTGCAACGAAGCGCCGCTGACATTCATACTGACTGCTTGTGCGGAGCTGCCTCCGCTGACTTCGAGCGCACCAAATGACAAGTTGCCTTCAATGATCATTCTCCCGCTGCTGGACAGCGTTCCCGCAACTTCCGACGTGCCATCCACTGTCAGGGTCCCGCGGTTGCTCAAAGACCCCGAAACATCGCCCGCCAGCGTTGCGGTGCCGTCGTTGGTGACATCACCGGTGACAGTTCCGTCCAGATCCAGAGTTGCACCGGAACTGTTGATCACATCTCCGGTCACATTGCCGCCTGCCGCGATGCCGGCAGTGCCGGAGTTTTCCAGCCCCATTTCCAGCCGGGCGCTGCTGCCGACCGTCAAACTGCCGTTTGCCGAGTTCTCGAAAAACGTTCCCCCTGATCCGGTGAGCGTGGCCCCGGTCATCTCTACCCGGCCGCCGTTTGCCGCCGTCCCGCCACTCGCCACGGTAGTGCTTCCGCCTGTAAAGGTCAGCGCGCCATTGCCGGAATTGGAGAAGCTCTCCACCCCCGTCAGGTCACCTGAGACAGTGACCACTGCACTGCCCTGAACGGTCAGGCTGCCGTCCAGCGTGCCAGACAGGTCAGCTGCAGCGCTGCCGCTATTCCTCAGGTCTCCCGCAATCATCCCTGTGGAAACCAAGGTGCCGGAATTGGAGATGCCGCCATTTATGGTGCTGTTGTTCGTCAGCGTACCGCCGGAAATGGCCACGTTGCCCCCAATGGTGCCGTCATTGATCACGGTACCGCCAGAGATTGACGCAGCGCCGCTGATTGCCCCGCTGTTGGTGAAGCTGCCGCCCGTCTGGTTCAGTATACCTACGGTGCCTGCATTCGAGACGGTGCCCGCGTTGCTCAATTCTGCCACCGTGCCGCCGCTGGAGACGGTCAGACCGCCGCCGGAGCTGTTCTGCAGGTCCGTCACAGTGCCGCCGTTCACCGTGGCGCTACCGCTGTTTGTCAGGCCAGAAACGCTGCCGCCGGTTACGCTCATAGTACCGCCGTTGTCCACTGTCCCGGCACTGCCGCTGGTGGTCAGATCCGCACCTGCCGCAACCGTCACATCGCCGTTCAGTGTGCCGGAGCTGTCCAGCGAACCGCCCGACAGGGTCACCGCCCCGTCCATCGACCCGCTGTTGGTCACGGTGCCGCCAGAGATTGACGCAGCGCCGCTGACCGTGCCGGTGTTGGTGAAGCTGCCGCCAGTCTGGTCCAACGCTCCTATGCTGCCAGCGTTCGACACCGTGCCAGCGGTGCTCAGCGCTGTCACCGTACCGCCGCTGCCAACCGTCAGGGTGCCAAAGGCGGAATTCTCAAGGTCCGCCACCGTGCCGCCGGTAACCGAAGCCGTATCGGTGTTGGTCAGGCTTGAAACTGTACCGCCAGTGACATCCACAACACCTGAATTTTGAACCTGCCCGGCGGTACCGCTGGTAGTCAGCGACGCAGCCCCGCCGATAAGTACATTGCCTGACATGACACCAGTATTGGTCAGGGTGCCTCCCGACGATGTGAGCGGACCACTGATGGTGCCCGAGTTGTCCAGAGTTCCGCCTGTTGCGATGACTGTACCGGTTACCGTGCCGCTGTTGCTGATGCTCCCGCCGGACTGAGTCAGCGTATCAACCGTGCCGCTATTCGTAATCCCTCCCCCGGATTGAATCAGAGTGCCAATAGCGCCTGCATTACTTACAGTGCTGGTTCCAGAGTTGTTAACCTCCGTCACTGCAGCACCGCTGGCAACCGTGAGGCTGCTGCTGCCGGTATTGCTAATTTCTGCTGCAGTCCCGCCTGTCACTGCCACGGAGCCGTTGTTTTGAACCACACCGGCTGTACCGCTTGTAGTGAGCACAGCACTTGCCGAAACATTGACCTGACCTGAAAGCGTCCCGCTGTTATCCATGGAGCTGTTGGACAAGGCCACAGCCCCGCTGACCGTGCCGCTGTTGGTGAAGCTGCCACCGGTCTGGTCCAGCGTGCCCACGGTGCCCGCGTTCGAGGCCGTGCCCGCGTTGCTCAATGCTGTCACCGAGCCGCCGCTGGCAATCGTCAGACCGCCGCCGGCGCTGTTCTCAAGGTCTGCAACCGCCCCGCCGCTCACCGTGGCGGTGCCGCTGTTGGCCAGCTCTGCAACGCTGCCGCCGGTGACATTGACCGTGCTGCCGTTGTCCACCGTCCCGGCACTGCCGCTGGTGGTCAGATCCGCGCCCGCCGCAACCGTCACATCCCCGCTCAGCGTGCCGGAACTGTCCAGCGAACCGCCTGACAGGGTCACCGCCCCGTCCATCGACCCGCTGTTGGTCACGGTGCCGCCCGAGATTGACGCCGCGCCGCTGACCGTGCCGCTGTTGGTGAAGTTGCCGCCAGTCTGGTCCAGCGCGCCCGCGGTGCCCGCGTTCGAGGCGATGCCCGCGTTGCTCAGCGTTGTCACCGAACCGCCGCTGGCAATCGTCAGATCGCCGCCGGCGCTGTTCTCAAGGTCTGCAACCGCCCCGCCGCTCACCGTGGCGGTGCCGCTGTTGGCCAGCTCTGAAACGCTACCGCCGGTGACGCTGACCGTGCCGCCATTATCCACCGTCCCGGCTATGCCGTTGGTGGTCAGCTCCGCGCCCGCCGCAACCGTCACATCGCCGCTCAGCGTGCCGGAGCTGCTGGCCGTCCCAGCCAGAACGGAAGTTGTGCCGCTTACGATACCGGCATTGGTAAAGCTGCCCGAGGTCTCCACATTGTCGGAAATCGTGCCGCTGGCGGTGTTCTCCAGCACCCCGTCCGCCGCATTGCCGAGCGTGCCGTGGCTGGTGCTGATGGTGCCCGCGTTGGTGATTTCCCCGTAGGCGCCGTTGTCCAGCTGCGCCACTGACAGGCTCGCGCCATCCCCCACCGTGAGGGTGGCGGCCGTGCCCGCCGCGCCGCTGTTGGTCAGCACCGTGCCGCTGCCCTCCAGCCGGTCGCCCGCGCCGATGCTGAGGCTGCCGCCCGCGGTATTGGTGAAGCTGTCGCCGCTGCCGTCGCCCAGGGTCAGCGTGTCGCTGCCGCCGTCCTGGGTCGAGATCGCGCCTGCGTTGGTCAGCCCCTCGCCACTGTTGTCGCTGTCGGCGTTCAGCACGCCGGAGCCGGTGAAGGTGATGCTGCCGCTGGCGGTGTTGCTGATCGCGCCGGCGTCTTCCACGCTGCCGCCATCGCCGACGGTGATACTGCCGCTGTTGGTCAGCGTGTTGCCGGTGCCGGTCAGCGACGCCCCCGCCCCCAGGGTCAGAGACGCCCCGCTTGCGTTGCTGATCGTCTCCGCCTCCAGCGACCCCCCGTCCCCGACAGAGACAGAACCGCTGTTGCTCAACGCGCCGACATTTTCCAGCGCCGCACCGCCTGCCACTTCCAGACTGCCGCCGTTAACCGATACAGAATGGCCGCCCGCATTCACATCGCCGGAGATCTCCGCGGTGGATCCGCTCTCCGCACGCAAATCGCCGGTCAGATCGGTGTTGAGCGAGAGATCGCCATGGTTGGTCACATTCCCGGTCAGCGTCACGCCGTCCGTCACCACGGAACTGCTGCTCAGAACGATGTCATCTGCAGCGATATGCAGATCCGCGGCGCTGCCATTCAGGGTGCCAGTATTGGTGAAGCTGTTGCCGCCCGCAACACTCAAGGTCACTGTATCGCTGCCGCTGGAGGCGATTGTGCCGTTGTTCACGACATTCCCGTCTACCTCGGTGTCCGCAGCGATTTCAAAGGTGGCGCTGTTGCCACCTTCCACCGTGACACCGCCGCCAAAGCTGCCGCCTTCGGCAACCAGCCTGCCGCCCGACAGGGTCACCGCCCCGTCCATCGACCCGCTGTTGGTCACGGTGCCGCCCGAGATCGACGCCGCGCCGGTGACTGTCCCGCTGTTGCTGAAGCTGCCGCCGGTCTGGTCCAGCGTGCCGACGATGCCTGCGTTCGTGACGGTGCCTGCGTTGCTCAGGGCCGTTACTTCGCCGCCGCTGGCAATCGCCAGATCGCCGGTGGCGCCGTTTTCCAGGTCCGCCACCGTGCCACCCGTGACCGTGGCATTGCCGCTGTTGGTCAGTTCGGCGACGCTGCCGCCGGTGACGCTCACCGTGCCGCCATTATCCACCGTCCCGGCTATGCCGCTGGTGGTCAGCTCCGCGCCCG
>NZ_JWLI01000026.1:0-34598 GCF_000813965.1 Leisingera sp. ANG-M7
AGACACCCCCTGCGTGCGCGCTGGGGTGCGGATGTGGCAAAAGTTAGTACATTATCAACACTTTAGCCCGCATGTTAGGAAAATTTTAAGGGATCTTAACGCAGCCTGCCGCCGCAGGCGCAGCCCGCGAAAGCCCGGTCAGATCAGCCCGAAATCACCAGAAGCAAGGGCCGCGGCCGCAATCAGCGCATTGGCCAGCATATGCGCCTGAACCGCCCCGCCAGGATGGCGGGTCCGCAGATACAGCAGCCCGAACGCCAGCCCCGCCAGGGCACCGGCCAGCCAGCGGTCATGCAGCGCGGCAAACAGCAGGCTGCTCACCGCCAGCCCCGCCAGGGCCCGCCAGGGCGCCGCGCCGGGGCTGCCTGCGATGCGCTCCAGCACATAGGCGCGGAAGAACAGCTCCTCGATCACCGGCACCAAGAGCACCGTGCCCAGCAGGCGGCAGAGGATCCAGAACGGATCCGGCGCCCCGGCAGCGGCAGCGGCGGTCTCCGGGGCGGTCCAGAGCCACAGCGCCGCCACCGCGCATCCGGTGAGCCAGTCAGCCGGGCCCGCCTGCCAGCGGAAAGTCTTCAGCGCAGGCCAGAACAGCCCCAGCCCCAGCAGCATGAAGGCCACCCGCAGCGGGTAGCCATCGGCAGGGGTTTCCCAGAACAGCGGGGTGAGCGTGCCGCTCATCATGAACAGGATGAAGGGCACGAATTTGGCAAACAGCGGATCCGCCGCCCAGGACGTTCCCGGGCCTTCCCCGCCGGCCGCCGCCGCCTCGCGGAACAGCGGCATGTTATGGGCGGCAATCAGGATGCCAAGTGCCAGAACCGAAAACGCCAGCCAGCCGGCATAGGAATGAAACCCGTCCACCGCCAGCTGCGGCGAAACATTGGCGCCCAGCCAGATCAGAACAGAAATCCGCACGATGTTCAAAACCCAGCTCAAAGCGACCGCAACGGGAAACAGCACCATCCAATACGGCGCCATGCGCAGCGTCTGGCGGGCCACCAGCGCATAAAGCCCCATGAAAACCGTCACCAGGGCCATCCCCTCTGCGCCGGAACAGCCAGCCGCGACATAGACCGTGAACCCCTCCAGGCCAATGAGAAGCTCACTGGGCACGTTGAAGCTTTCCAGCCCTATCACGTCAAAGGCAAAGCTCACCCCCTGGAATGTCAGCCAGGTCAGGACCCGGTTTTCCCCCCAGAACAGGCCAATGACCTCCACCACAAGCGGGAGAAGGAAAAAGCCCGCGGCGACAAGCGGCAGGAAGGCGCCATTGCCGGAGAACCATTGCTTCCAGGCGCGCAGTGGCAACAGCCAGAGCGCCGTGCCGAAAAAGGCAAGCACCGCCCCGGACAAGAACACCGGCACCACCCGGATAAACTGCGCCTCCAGGTCCGGCAGCGGGAACCAGACAAGCGGCGCCAGCACCAGCGCCGCCCCCAACAGATGCATGGCGGCCGGAACAAGCCGCCAGCCCGCAGCCGTCTCTGCCAGCCGCATATAGCTTTGCCAGAGCCGGGGGCGGGCAAGGCTCATCAGAACAACGGCAACGCCCATAAAGAGAACGCACAGAGGCAGCGTGCGCATGCTCCGGCAGAGCGCATATGCAGACACATTCCTGCAATCGAACTGATTGGTTTCAAAGGTGAGAAGGCGCAGGACCGCGGCCTCGGCCATGACCACGGCAAGGAGAATGAAAAGCCGCACGGTGACCGGCTTAGACATCCAGCCCGGCTGTAAATTCGCTTCAGGATTGCTCATGTCAAGAACAGCGCATCTTTCTGTCAGAGGTCCTTGTTCCCAAGCCGCGCCACCGCCTGCCTGCCCGCTCCGCTTCTTTTCCGCATAGTACCAGATGGCAGGCAGAGTTCCAGACCGTACCGGTGCCGCCGCAGCCCCGGCAAGGTGTTGCGGCAGACGCCCGTCCGGCGCACGCCCGGTTTTGCCGGCTTTAACCCGGGCGGGCCACCATACAGCCATCGGAGGATTCGGGACGCAGGGTTCATCACGTCTGCAATTTCTGGAGTACACACATGCCTCAAACCGATCCGTTCGCAAGCCATCGCCGCGGGCTGGAAAGCCCGGCAGAAACCCAGTTCGCCATCACCCCCCAGGATGGCACCGACCTGCCGGTGCGCCCGCGCGTTCTGCGGGTTGTCGCAGGCGGGGACCTGGCCGTCCGCGATGCGGCAGGAACCGTCATCGTCTATCCGGTCACGGCCGGGGAAATCCTGCCCTTCTCGGCCGCCGGGATCGAGGCAACCGGCACCACAGCCGCCGTCGCGGGGTGGTATTGATGCTGGGGGCCGGCCTGCCGGCAACCGGCGCAACCGTCCAGCGGCGGCCGTTTCCGCCCGGCGCGCTGATCGATCTGGATTTCCGCCGCGACCGCTACTTCCTGGCCGGCGCCCGCAGGAGCTTCGGCGAAATGCTGGCCTATGGCGGCGGCCTGTGCTGCTTTGCCGATGCCGCCGGGCACCTGGTCTGGAACACCCATAACCTGCTGCTGAACAGTGAAGCGCCGGCCAGCCAGAGCGTCACGGTCACCGCAGGCGCCGCCTATACACTGGCAATGGCGGGCACCGGGTCGGTGCAGCTGAGCGGGGCCGGGTCCGGAACCGCCGCCGAAGACGCGCCGGTGACGCTGACGGCCGCCGCCGGCAGCCTCGCCGTGACGGTCAGCGGCCCGGTCACCCGGTTCTGGCTGTACCGCTCGGATCTGGGCGGCATGGCGGACAACCCGGACAATGCGCTGGGGGCAGGGTTCGGGAAATATGTGCCAACCGGCGCAGCACCGGTCTGGCTGCCGCGCCGGAACGCCTATGCAAACGGCCGGCCCGCCGGGCTGGTGATCGAAAGCGAAGCCCGGACAAACCGGGTGCTGCACAACAGCGATTTTGGAAACGGGGCCTGGTCAAAGCTGCAGGTGTCCCTCGCGCCGGCAGCATCCGGCGGGCCAAGAGGACCGGCCACCATGACCCGGATGACCGCCTCCGGCGCCGGCACCGGCGACTGCGGCCTGCTGCAGACAGGTGTCGGATCCGTCGGCACCCGGATGACTGTGTCCGCAATCGTGCGGACAGACGGCCACCGGTTTGCCGGGTTCTGGGGGTTCGGCAACAGCGGCGTCGGGGTCGGCTTCGACCTGCACGCGCTGACCAGCCAGATCAACGGGGTATGGGAGGACTGCGGCATCGACCCGCTTGGCCCGGGCCTTGCGCGGATCTGGGCGGTGGTCACCCCGCTTGTTTCAGATGCCCTCTATGCGGGGCTGTTCAGTGACATCAGCGGCGGCAAGGAGATCTCCGCAGGCGCCTTTCTCGACATCGACATGATCCAGGCCGAAGCCGGCGCCACGCCCTCCTCCTGCATTCCCACCGGCGGCACCCCCGTCACCCGCTCCGCAGAAACGCTGGAGATCCGCGCGCCGGTGCTGCCGGCGGTGATGCCGGAGGCGGTCACCGTGGCGGTTCAGGGGCATATGTCCTATGCCGACCAGGATGCCGGCGCCACGGTAGTTCCCTTTGCCTGGCAGGCGGACGGCAGCAACTGCATCCGCTCTGAGCTGTCCACAAGCGGAGCGGATACCGGGCGCATGGCCTTTGTTCAGAAAACCGGCGGCGCCCAATCCCTGGCTCGGGCCGCAGCCCCGGGCAGGGCACCGGGGACGGATGTGCCGTTCTCCCATGCCGGCCGCTGCAGCGCGGCGGAAATCCAGGGGGCCGCAAACCGGGAGATGACGGCACCCGCCGCCGCCAGCGGCCTGCCGGACCTTGCCGGGCAGGGCCTTGCCCTGGGCCATACGCTGAACGGCACCCTGGAGGGCTTCCGCCTGTGGGAGCTGGACCTGGGCGGCAGCGGGCTGGCAAGGCTGGCGCTGTGAAGGGGCCGGATCCCTGCAAGACGGACGCGTCTCTTGACCCGCCAGCTTCCGGTTCCTGCCCGGCAGAGGAGACGGGGACCGGCTGTTCCGCTGAGACGGCCGGCCTGAGGCCCATAAAGCCGCATGAAAAAACGGGCCCTCACGGGCCCGTTTCCAGAAGTCTTGGCTGCGCCCCTGGGGCGCGCCCGGCATCAGTTGGTGGTGCCGGTGGTGCCAGTGGTATCGTCGTCATTGGCAACCACGCCGACCACAACGGCAGCGGCCACGATACCGCCCACGGCAGCAGCGCTCAGGCCGCCCACGGCAAAGCCGGCACCTGCACCAGCGCCTGCGCCTGCGCCTGCGCCTGCAGCGGCACCTGCACCAGCACCGCTGCCAGCACCTGCACCTGCCGCCGGGGCGGGTGCGACTTGCTGAGCCGAAACGGCAGTTGCGGAGGCCAGTGCGGCCAGGGTCAGGGCAGTCAGAAGATTCTTCATGTCAAACTCCTTTGGAGAACTGTGAAAGACGCGTTGAGGCGACCTTAGGGGAGGCTGGTTTTCATTTCAACGCATGGAATAGCTGCAAAACAGTTGAAATCCGGTTTGCACGGCCGATTTTCTCCGCCCGTTGCGGCAAAGCCGCGAGAGGCGGGCAGAAGATTCGAAACGGCCTCAGCGCTGCAGGTGGCGGATCCGCACATATCCGGTCTCTGCGCCGGCCCATTGCCGCGACTGCCAGACCAGGGCGCGGCCCGGGCGCGAATCAACCCAGTAATCGTTGACCACCACCCCGCCGGCGCCCTCGCAATACTCCTGCAGATGGCGGACAGAACGGGTGATTTCGACAATCTCCACCGTCTCCGGGCCCAGGTCGTGCAGCCTGCAGGCCATGTTCACCACCCTCTGGCCGTTGCCGTCGGCGCGCAAAGTGTAGCGCCGGGCGCCGCCGCGGGCCGGGCCGCCAACGCCCTCTGCGGCCGGCACCTCAGCCGACAGCAGGCCGCCGCCGAGGCCGCGGGTGGCAATCACCATGCCCTGCCGGAAGGCGAGCGCGACATTGTCCTGGGTGCGCCAGACCTCGATGGTGCCGGGATGGCTGTCGCGGCGC
This sequence comes from Leisingera sp. ANG-M7, assembly GCF_000813965.1. Taxonomy (GTDB): domain Bacteria; phylum Pseudomonadota; class Alphaproteobacteria; order Rhodobacterales; family Rhodobacteraceae; genus Leisingera. The sequence goes on from NZ_JWLI01000026.1 coordinate 4,973, forward strand.
TCCAGGGTGCGGGTCAGATAGGCCTTGGCATCGCGATTCTCGATGGCGACCTCGATGTAATTCTGCGGCTGCTGGTCCAGCAGCGCCCGGGTCAGCGCCGCGGCGGGCGGTGCCGGCTTGCGGCGGCGGCTGATCTGTTCGCCCACCGCCTGCAGCACTTCCAGTTCGCCCGGTTTCTCCTCGGGGCCGCGGGCGCAGGACGCCAGCAGCAGCAGGGCTGCGGCCAGCGCGGCGGTCAATCGGATCAGTGTCATTCCCAGAACCTCGCGCGCTGTTCTTCCAGGCTGCGGCGGTGGGCCGCGCGCACCGGATCATAGAGCCGGTCCGGCACCACCACCTTCTGGCCGCCGTCGCGCTGGGTCGGGCGGATGGTCAGGCCGAAGCTGGAGCGCGACGGCTTGCCCAGGAGCCAGTCCACCGGAATGCGGAAGCGGAAGCCCTTGTCAAAGGAGCCCTCTCCGAACTCCTCGGCAGAAACATTGGTGAGGGTGAAAAAGGCGCCGACCAGGAAGCCGTTGTCGAACTCCCGGTTCAGGCTGAAGGTGCCGCCGTAGTCGCCGGCCAGGTAGCGGCCCGCATCCACCTGCAGCTGATAGCCGCGGTCCAGCTCGTAATAGGCCGAGGCATGGCCGGTCAGCACCCGGTAATCGCGGAAGGAGAACCGCTGGTCGAAATCGCGCTGCACCACATAGTTCAGGTCCATGCCGAGGCCGAGGCGGCTGTTCACCGGCTTCCACAGCACCTCGCCGGAAATGCCGCCGTACATGCTCTCGAACAGGCCGGCGCTGGCGCGGGCATAGAGATTGCGGCCCGGTTTCCACAGGCGGCTGACATAGAGGTTTTCCAGGGTGGTCCCGAACTGGGCATATTCCACCTGGTCGGTGCGCACATGCGGCAGCACCGAGTCGGAGGCGCGGCCGTTCTTCACATTGCCGCCCAGCCGCTGGCGGATGGCGCCGGCGATGCGCCAGCCGGGCGCGGGCGAATAGGAGGCGGCGAAATCGACGCCGGCATCCAGCCGGAACGGCTGGTCGGGGTCGAAATAGGCCGGCCGGGTATAGGGGCTGACCGAGGTGGCGAAAGCCGGGTACAGCTCTGCGGAGAACAGCGCATCCGGCGGCAGCGGCCCGGCCTCGCTGACCCCGGTTGCGGCAAACAGCGCGTCCGGGGCATCGGGGTCGAACTCCAGCGCCTCCAGGTCGGAGCGGCGGATCTCGACCGCCGCGAGGCCGGTGCCGCGGTGCACCGGCACCAGGCGGAAGGTCTCCACCGAGGGCGGCAGCGTCTGCGCCAGGGCGCGGGCGGCACGGCCGGCCGCCTGCCCTGCCGAGCGGTAGCGCGGGTTGCGGTAGCGCAGCTCGGCCCGGGTGCCCTCAAGGGTGATTGCCTCCAGCACCAGCCCGTCCGCCTTCAGCGCCTCTGCCGCCAGGCCGCGGATCTGGCGCTGCTTGGCCTCGCTGGCGGCCCAGTCCCGGCTCCAGTGCGCCTGTTCGGTGGCCCAGTGGCTGCGCGGCACAACCGGATGCGGTGCGGGCACCGCCATCGGTGTCGGCGGGTGCTTGGGATTGAGCTGGATCTGGGCGGTGAAACCAAACTCTGAGCCGTAAAGGTAATAGGCGCCCAGGCGCAGCCGCTCCGAGTGCTGGTATTCGACCCCGAAGTTGGCGGCCGACTTGTGCTCGAACACATCCGACTCGCGGGTTTCGGTCACATAGGCATCGGTGGAATATTCCGCCTTGAAGCTCCAGCGCTCGTCCGGCTGCCATTCGAAGCCCGCAAAGGGGGACACCGTGCCGCGGAACCACTGGTCGGTGGCCAGCTCGCCGCCGGTGTCGCCGCCGACGAATCTGGGGCGGGCGCCGCCGGTGGTGGCGATGCCGCCGTTGCTGCCGAGCCGCCCCCAGCCGAAGCCGCCGGTGAGCTTCAGCCGCCCGGGCCCCCTGCCCCAGCCCAGAGCCTGGCCCTCGAACCGTTTGGTGGCGACGAAATACTCTGCCGCATAGATCCCGGTGCCGGCGAAATCCTGCAGCCCCATGGTGACTTCGGGCAGCCAGCGCCGCTCGCGCCAGAGCCGGGCGCGCACGTCGAAGCCGCGGTCGTAATAGGTGCTGAAGCCGAACAGGTTCAGGTCCTGGATGCCGTTGTAGCGGAAGCTGGCCGACAGCCAGGGCAGCGCCTGGAAGGTCATGTTGTAGCGGGAGATGCCGGCAAACCAGGAATAGGTGACCGCATACTGGCCGTCCGGCAGCATCTCCGCGCTTGGCAGGTCGATGAGGCCGGGGGAGCCGTAGAAATTGAGGCTGGCGGGCGGCAGCGGCTTCAGCTGCGGCGCCGCGGCGGCGGATCCCGGCCCGGTTTCCGGGGCCGTCTGCGGCTGTTCTGCCTGGCCCGGGGCGGCGGCCAGGCACAGCAGCATTGCCGGAACGGTCCTGCGCACAAGGGTCTTGATCGGGGTCACGGGGAAACCTGCCTTCTCGGAACTGCCTGCTGCCGGGTGCTGCAGCCCCGGCCTTGTTATCTGCTGCCCCGCTTAGAGCATGGAAGGCCGGGCCGGATCAATCGCTGCGGTGCCGGGGTTTGCGCTTTTGCCGGCGGTGCAGCCCCCAGGCCGCAGTCCGGGCCGCAGCCCGGGCAGGATGCCCGGCCCCGGCCTGCCTCAGAGCCCCTGGCCGGCCGCATCCGGGCGCGGCGGGAACCCCTCGACCCAATGCGCCACCACCTGCAGCGCCGCCGCCTCGTCGCCCGCGGCCACCGCCTGGCGCAGGCTGCGCAAAAAGCCCGCCACCTCGATTTCCGACAGCACGGTCTCGCGGGCGCAGAAGATCTTCTGATGGCGGGTATGGATCAGCTCTTCGCTTAAAGTCAGCTCCTCCTCCATCTTCTCGCCGGGGCGCAGCCCGATGATCTCGATCCCGATATCGCCTTCAGGGTTCTCCGCGTCGCGCACGCTGTGGCCTGCGCTTTCGATCACCTGGCGGGCCAGCTGCAGGATCGGCACCGGCGCCCCCATATCCAGCACGAAGACCTCGCCGCCCCGGGCCATGTCGCCCGCCTGCAGCACCAGCTGCACCGCCTCGCTGATGGTCATGAAGTAGCGCTTTACATTGGGATCGGTCACCGTGACCGGACCGCCGCGGCTGATCTGCTCCTGGAACAAGGGCACCACAGAGCCGCTTGACCCCAGCACATTGCCAAAGCGCACCATGGTGAACACTGTGCCGCCGCCGAAACGGGTGGCCAGATCCTGCACGATCAGTTCCGCCATCCGCTTGGACGCGCCCATCACATTGGCCGGATTGACCGCCTTGTCGGAGGAAATCAGGATGAACCGCTCCACCCCTGCCCGGGCCGCGGCACGGGCCAGGGTCTGGGTGCCGAAGACGTTGTTGGCCAGCCCCGGCAGCGGGTTCGCCTCGACCAGCGGCACATGTTTATAAGCCGCCGCATGCAGCACCACCTGCACCGCATGGGTATTGAGCACCATCCGCACCTGGCGCGGATCGGTGACCGAACCCAGGACCGGCACCAGCGCGATGCCCGCGTCCTCGGCCAGAGGCCCCAGCTCCTGATGCACGGTATAGAGTGCCAGCTCGCTGAGCTCGAACAGCACCAGTTTCGACGGGCGGCAGGCCAGCACCTGGCGGCACAGCTCCGAACCGATCGAGCCGCCGGCGCCGGAGACCAGCACCGATTTGCCCTGGTAGGAGCCCGCCGCTTCCTTCAGCGGCACATCGCGCGCGGCCCGGCCCAGGAAGGCCTGCGGCGCCACCGGCGTCAGCTTGTCGACCAGCGCCTCCTCGCCAATGAGCTGGGCAAAGGAGGGCAGCGCCTGCACCTCCAGCCCCAGTTTCTGCAGCCGCCGGGTGATCTGCGCCTGGCGCGGCTGGCTTTGCGAGGGCATCGCCAGGAGCACCCGGCGGATCTGGCGGCTTTCCACGACATCGGCGATGCGGGCGGGCGCGAACACCGGCAGCCCGACCAGCGTCAGCCCCTGCAGCGAGGAATTGTCATCGGCAAAGGCGACCGGGTCGATGCCGTCATGCGCCTTCAGCGCCTGCGCCAGCTGGGTGCCGGTGGTGCCGGCGCCGTAGATCAGCACCCGGCAGCGCGGCTTGGCGCGGCGGTAGATCATCAGCACCAGCTGCAGCATCGCGGTGCGGGCCGCGGCCATCGACAGGAAATAGCAGATCGCAAACACCACATGGGTGCCCGGGCCCAGCCCCGGCCCGAAGACGGCCGTGAGCGCGGCCAGCGCCAGCGCGCTGCCGCCTGCCAGCAGGGCGCTTTGCGCCGCGGCATAGCGCTCGTAGGCGTTGAGCTGCACATGCGGCAGCCCCAGCCACAGTGCCAGCACGGCGGCGGCCGCAATCACATAAGGCAGCAGCGGCATCAGCTGCGCCAGCACGGCCAGCGCCGGCTCCGGCAGCGGCTGCACCGCCAGGGTGAACAGCAGCGCCAGCGGCAAGAGTGCCAGATCCACCGCCAGGAAGACGCAGGATTTCTGTTTGCGCGACAGCGCGCTGATCAGATTGTACATGCCTGCCTGCCCTCGGATGCCTGCATTTCTTGCCCTGTTATTGTCCGCTGCCGCCCGCGCGCAGCCCCTGGCTGCCGGATAGCAGAAAAAGGTAAATCAAACACGGCTCCGATACGCTGAAACCCGGTGCGCGGCCGATAAAACACAGTTTCAATCATAGCCGGATTCTCCTGCCCCGCAAAACGGCCTGCGGCGGAAACCCGCCGGACAGGCCGGGCCGCCGGGTCCGGCCTGCCCGGCCGTACTGTCTGCAATCTATACGCGACACAGCGGGCGCCCGCCTACCCCTTGCGGAAGATATTGCCAATGGTCTGGAACACGATGTCGAAGTCAAAGCACATGTTCTGATGACGCTGGTAGATCAGGTCCAGCCGCGCTTTGGCCGGCACGCAGAGCCGGGAGTAGACGGCATCGGTTTCCGCGGTGCTGCGGCAGCGGGCCAGCAGCGCCGCCTCATGCTTGTGATAGGTGATCGAGGCCAGCCCGGTGACGCCGGGGCGCGATTTCAGCACCCGGGCATAAAGCTCCGGATGCGCCTCGGTATACTGGCGCAGGGGCGGGCGCGGCCCGACAAAGGAGATATCGCCCCTCAGGATGTTCCACAGCTGCGGGAACTCATCCAGGCGTTTCGCCCGCAGCCAGGCGCCGGTCCGGGTGATGCGGGCCGACTTGTCGCCGCCGGAGACGCCGGAATCGCGCGCCACCACCGTCATCGTCCTGAGTTTCCAGAGGCGGAACGGCTGGTCCACCCCCTTCATCCGCTCTGCCACATAGAACAGCGGCCTTCCTTCCTTCCACAACAGCCAGCCCATCAGGAGCAGCAGCACCGGCCCCAGCACCACGATCAGCAAGCTGGCAAAGAAAAGGTCGAAAATCCGTTTGCGCCAGGTCATCAGCGGCTCTGCTCCTTGGTGAAATACGGCTCTAATGCGGCCCACTCCGCGGCCATGGCGCCGGGATCCGCCGCCGCCAGCTTTGCGGGCAGCAGCGCCTGCAGGCGGGAGACATCCAGCGCCACCTCCGGGATCGCCGCGGGCGGTGCGGGCCGGGCGGAAAACCCCAGGCCCGCGGCCTGCAGGAGCGCCCCCATCTCCACGGTGCCGGGCTGCGCCACATTCAGTGCAGGCGGCAGCGCGGGTGCTTGCAGCAGCGCGCCCAGCACCTGCGCCAGGCTCTGCACGCCGCAATAACTGCGCCGCGGCGTGGCGCCGCCGGCAAACACATCCAGGCTGAAGCCCGGGCGCCAGCCGCCCAGGGCTGCGTCAAAACCCGCGATATTGCCGACCCGCAAGGCGCAGACCGGCACCCTCAGGTCTGCCCCCAGAGCCGCGGCGCGCGCCTCCATTTCCGCCTTGGCTTCGCCATAGGCGCTGGCGGGCTGCAGGGCTGCGTCCTCCTCCAGCAGTCCGGAGGCAGCGCCGTAAACCGCCGCCGAGGAGGCCAGCAGCACCCGGCAGCCTGCGCTTGCTCCGGCCCGCACTGCCGCTTCGCCCAGATGGATATGGTCCGCCATCCCCCCCGCCCCGCGCCCGGGCACAGGCCCGGCCAGGCAGAGAATCGCACCGGCGCCGGCAGCGGCGCGGGCCAGCGCGGCAGGCTCCGCCAGCGGATCGAAGATGTGCCAGTCTCCAGCCATGTTGCCGGTGCCGTTCCGGGACGGTTCCCGGCGCGTCTGCAGGCGCAGATCCAGGCCTGCAGGCGGGCACAGCTGCAGCAGCCGCCCGATGCGCCCTGTTGCACCCAGAACCAATACCGCGGGTTTCGCCATTGCTGCTGCCCGTTTCTGTTGAACCCTCTTGCCCAGCCCAGTATCCTTTGGGCAGACAAAAATCAAAGCGGTTCCCCCGGCATGAATCCGGGCGGGGCGAGCACGTCAAGAACAGGCATCTTATGCTGAAATTCCTTCCCTGGCTGGCCGCTGCCGGCCTTTGCCTTCTGCCCGCAGCCTGTTCCCGCCTGCCCGGCGGCGCCCCCGCCAGCGAGGAGATCCTGAAGGAATCAGGCGAGGCGGATGCCAATTTCGCGCTCTACAAGGTGAACCGGGCGCTGCTGCCGACGGTGGCCGCCTGGCCGCCGACCGGCAAGCAGGAGCATCTGAGCTGGCTGCACGCCCGCCAGGGCGCCCGCACCCAGATCATCCAGCCCGGCGACCTCCTGTCCCTCAGCATCTGGGACAGCAACGACAACTCGCTCCTGACCTCGCTCGACCAGAAGATGGTGCAGCTTCAGGACATGAAAGTGGCCGCCAACGGCTCCATTTTCATGCCCTATGTGGGCGATGTGAACGTCAACGGGCTGACCCCGGATCTGGCGCGCCGCAAGCTGCAGGAGGCGCTGGAGCCGGTGGTGCCGTCGGCCCAGGTGCAGCTGGCGATGGCCGAGGGGCGCGGCAATTCGGTGGATCTGGTCTCCGGCGTTGCCCAGCCCGGCACCTATCCGATGCCCGACCGCAACTATACGGTGATGGGGCTGATTTCAGCGGGCGGCGGCATCAGCGCCAGTCTGAACAACCCGCAGATCCGGCTGGTGCGCGGCCAGAGCATCTATGGCACCTCGGTCGACAGCCTGCTGAACGACCCGCATCTCGACACCCTCCTGCGCGGCGGCGACCGGGTGTTTGTCGAAGAGGACGAACGCTATTTCCTCTCCTTCGGCGCCACCGGCAAGGAAGACCTGCATATTTTCACCAAGGACGAGATGTCGGCGATGGACGCGATGTCGGTGGCGGGCGGCTTCCAGGACGGCAAGGCCGATCCCAAGGGGCTGCTGGTGCTGCGCGACTACCCCGCGTCGGCCGTTGCGCCCGGCGTGCGCGGACCGCGGCAGCAGCGGGTGGTGTTCTCGCTTGATCTGACCTCCGCCGACGGGCTGTTCTCGGCACGGCAGTTCCAGATCAACCCGGGCGACCTGGTGATGGCCACGGAATCGCCGGTCAACGACGTGCTGACGATCTCCAACATCTTCGGCAATTTCTTCGGCGTCTTCAGCCGCGCCGGGGTGATCGAATAGGGGCCCGCCAGGATCCCGGCCCGCTCATCCCTGACGCGGACAGCCTGAACAAAAGAAAAGGCCTTGAAGGGCGGCTGCGCCTTCAAGGCCTTCCCGGCAGGTCTTCCAAGCCTGCCTGTCCGGCAGGCTCACTCAGGCGGGCTTACTTCAGCAGCCCCTTCAGATAGGCGCCATAGCTGTTCTTCTTGAACAGCTCGGCCCGCGCCTCCAGTGCCGCGGTATCGATCCAGCCCTGCTCATAGGCGATTTCCTCCAGGCAGCCGGTCTGCAGCCCCTGGCGTTTTTCCAGCGTGCGCACGAAGTTGCCCGCATCCAGCAGCGAGCCATGGGTGCCGGTGTCCAGCCAGGCATAGCCGCGGCCCATGGTCTCGACCCGCAAGCTCCCTTCGTTCAGGTAGCTCTGCAGCAGATCGGTGATCTCCAGCTCGCCGCGGGGCGAGGGCTGCACCGCCCGCGCCCGCTCCGGCGCGCTGCCATCCAGGAAATAAAGCCCCGTCACCGCGTAGTTCGAGGGCGGCACCGGCGGCTTCTCGATGATCTCGCGGGCCTTGCCGTCCGCGTCGAAATCCACCACGCCATAACGTTCCGGATCGGCGACGTGATAGCCGAAGACGGTGCCGCCCGCCGCATGGCTGTCTGCCGCCGCCAAGAGGTCCGGCAGCCCGTGGCCAAAGAAGATATTGTCGCCCAGCACCAGCGCCGAAGGGGCGCCTGCCAGGAAGTCTTCCGCCAGGATGAACGCCTGGGCGAGCCCGTCGGGCGAGGGCTGCACCACATAGGTCAGCTCCACCCCCCACTGGCTGCCGTCGCCCAGGAGACGGATGAACTGCTCCTGATCCTGCGGCGTGGTGATCACGCAGATCTCGCGGATGCCCGCCAGCATCAGAACAGACAGCGGGTAGTAGATCATCGGCTTGTCATAGAGCGGCAGCAACTGTTTGCTGACCGCCATGGTGATCGGATAGAGCCGGGTGCCGGAGCCGCCAGCCAGGATGATGCCTTTTCTTGCGGTCATGCCAATTCTCCCAATTCCTTCAGAATATCATTCACCCCCAGCCGCCAGTCCGGCTGCGGGATACCAAAAACAGTGTCTAATGCGGCGCAATCGAGCCGTGAGTTCAGGGGCCGCGCCGCCGGCGTCGGATAGGCGGAGGTGGGGATGTCCTCCACCGCGCACGCCACATCCGCCCGGGCAAAGATCTCGCGCGCGAAATCCGCCCAGCTGGTCTGCGGCTGGCCTGCAAAATGATAGATGCCGGATTTGCCCGGATCCGCCATCAGCTGCTGCACCATCGCAAGGCAGGCCGCGGCAATATCCCTTGCCGGCGTCGGCGCCCCGATCTGGTCGGCAACGATGGTCAGCCGCTCCCGCTCTTTCCCCAGCCGCAGCATGGTTTTGACAAAGTTGTTGCCATGCGCCGACACCACCCAGGAGGTGCGCAAGACCGCATGAACCCCGCCCGCGGCGCGCACCAGCTCCTCGCCTGCCAGCTTGGAGCGGCCATAGGCGTTCACCGGCGCAGTGGCATCCCCCGGCTGCCAGGGCGCATCGCCGCTGCCGTCAAAGACGTAGTCGGTGGAGACGGTGACAAAAGGAATGCCCAGTTCCGCGCAGGCCGCTGCCATCGCGCCGGGGGCTGCGCCGTTGATCACGCCGGCCAGCGCCTCTTCGCTCTCGGCCTTGTCCACAGCCGTATAGGCGGCGGCATTGATCACGGCCTCAGGCGCCGCCTGCCGGATCGCGGCAGCACAGGCTGCCGGGTTGCTCAGATCCGCCTGATCGCGGCCCAGGCAGGTGACGGTTTCATCCGCCGCCAGTTCGCGGGCCAGCTGGCCGGTCTTGCCGAATACCAGAATGCTCATACTGGGGTTCCTTTCCGCAACAGAGGGGTGCGCCGGCCCGGACGGCTCACTTTCCGGTGCCCAGCCGCTGGCCGACGCCGTCGCGGTCCTGCAGGGCGCGCCACCAGGGCTCGTTGTCCAGATACCACTGCACGGTTTTCTCCAGCCCTTCCTCAACCGTCACCGAGGGGCGCCAGCCCAGCTCTTCGCGGATGCGGGTGGGGTCAATGGCATAGCGCGCATCATGGCCCGGGCGGTCGGTGACAAAGGTGATCTGGTCCTTGTAGGACTTGCCGTCCGCGCGCGGGCGCTTCTGGTCCAGGATTTCACACAGCGTGTTCACCAGCTCCAGGTTCGACCGTTCGTTCTCGCCGCCGATATTGTAGGAGCGGCCCAACGCGCCCTGCTGCACCACCAGGAGGAGGGCATCGGCGTGGTCTTCGACATAGAGCCAGTCGCGCACGTTGGAACCGTCGCCGTAGATCGGCAGTTCCTTGCCCGCCAGCGCATTCAGGATCACCACCGGAATGAGCTTTTCGGGGAAGTGATAGGGCCCGTAGTTGTTGGAGCAGTTGGTCAGGACCACCGGCAGCCCGTAGGTCTCGGCCCAGGCGCGCACCAGATGGTCGCTGGCGGCCTTGCTGGCGGAATAGGGCGAGCGCGGATCGTAGGATGTGTCTTCCGTGAACTGCACCGACGGGTCGGCGGGCAGGCTGCCGTAAACCTCGTCCGTTGAGATATGGTGGAAGCGGAAGGTGTCCGGCTTGCCCGCCTGGGTCCAGTATTTGCGCGCCGCCTCCAGCATGTTGAAGGTGCCGGTGATATTGGTCTCGATGAAATCGCCCGGCCCGTCGATCGAGCGGTCCACATGGCTTTCGGCCGCCAGATGCATCACCGCATCCGGCTTGTGGCGCTCAAAAACAGTGTCTAATGCGGCGCGGTCGCGGATGTCGCATTGCTCGAAGGCATAGTCCGGGCTTTCAGCCGCTGCCGCCACATTGTCCAGGCAGGCGGCATAGGTGAGCGCATCGAGGTTCACCACCTGATGGCCGCGGGCGATGGCCAGCCGCACCACTGCCGATCCGATAAAGCCGGCGCCGCCGGTCACAAGAAGCTTCATATCTTATCCTTCCCAGACAAAGGGGCTGTCGAAATCCGCGAGGGCCGGCGCCGCGGCGTCTTTTCCGCTGAGCACCGGGCTGCCGTCAAACCCCCAGTCAATGCCGCAGCTGTCCCAGGCCACCGCGCCGTCGCAGTCCGGCGCATAATAATCGGTGCATTTATAGACCACCTCGGTACCGGGCGCCCTTGTGATAAACCCGTGCAGGAAGCCCTTGGGCACCAGGAGCTGCTTGCCGTTTTCCGCACTGAGTTCGATGCCGAACCACTGGCCGTAAGCCGGTGAGCCCTTGCGGATATCCACCGCCACATCAAACAGCGCGCCCTGGCCGCAGCGCACCAGCTTGTCCTGGGCATGGGGCGGCGACTGGAAATGCAACCCGCGCAGGGTGCCGGTCTCCGCCGAGACCGAATGGTTGTCCTGCACGAAATCCAGATCGATCCCGGCCTCCTGCATCCGCCGCTTGTTCCAGCTTTCGCTGAAGAACCCCCGCGCATCCCCGAACCGCGCCGGGGTCAGCACCTTCAGCCCCGGCAGACCTGTGTCCTCAACCTGCATTCCGTCCTCGCATCACCGCATCCAAATCTGCGCCCACTCCTAGCCCCGCGCTGGCGGCAGGGCAACAGCCGGGGCAGAACTCCGCCCGCCGCGCGCCCGCGCTTGCATCCCCTGCCCCGCCCCGGCAAGCATACCCCATGAAGATTTTGTTTGTGCATCAGAACATGCCGGGCCAGTACCGCGAGCTGGCCCCCTGGCTGGCAGCGCAAGGCGGCCATGAAATTGTCTTTCTGACCCAGCGCCAGGGCCTGCAGCTGCCGGGCATCAGAACCGTGTCCTACAAGCCCTTCCGCACCCCCGCCAAGGATGCCTTCGGCCTCTCCAGGGACTGGGAGGCGGCGGCCGGGTCCGGCCTTGGCGCAGCGCTGGCGGCGCGCGAGCTGAAGGCGCAGGGCTTCACCCCCGACATCATCATCGGCCACACCGGCTGGGGCGAGCTTTTGTTCATGAAGGACCCCTACCCCGATGTGCCGGTCATCGGCTTCTTCGAGTATTTCTACCGCACCACCGGCGGGCTGGTCGGCTTTGATCCGGAAAACCCCGCCAACGACCAGGCCTATTTCTTTGCCGAGGCGCGCAACTCTGTTCCTTACGCCAGCATCGAGCAGGTCGACCTCGGCCATGTGCCCACCGCCTGGCAGCGCGACCGGTTTCCGGCCAGTTTCCGCGACCGCATGTATCTCTGCCATGACGGCATCCGCACCGACAGGCTGAAACCCGATCCCGCAGCCTCGGTCAGCCTCGGGCGGCTCGGCACGCCGCTCACCCGCGACGACGAGGTGGTCACCTATATTGCCCGCAACATGGAGCGCGCCCGCGGCTTCCACATCATGATGCGCGCCCTGCCCCGGATCCAGGCGGCCCGCCCCAATGCCCGCATCCTGATGATCGGCGGCAGCGAGACCTCCTATGGCGCCGAGAGCAAGCACCCCGGCGGGTTGCGCGGCGAGATGGAGGATGAGCTGGGCAGCAGCGTCGACTGGAGCCGGGTGCATTTCCTCGGCAAGGTGCCGTATGACGACCTCTGCCGGATCATCCAGATCAGCCGCTGCCACATCTATCTGACGATGCCCTTCGTGCTCAGCTGGTCCTTGCTGGAATCGATGGCGATGCAGGCCACGGTGGTGGCGGCGGATGTCGAGCCGGTGCGCGAGGCGATCACCCATGGCGAGACCGGGCTGCTAGTTGATTTCTTCAGCCCGGAGGCGCTGGCCGATCAGGTGGCGGATGTGCTGGCCAATCCCGCCGGCTACGCCCGTATCGGCCCGGCAGCCCGCGCTCATGTGGTGGAGAAATACGACTTCCTGACCCGCTGCCTGCCGGAGCATATCGCGCAGATCAATGCGCTCGTGCCGGAGGCACGGAGACTAAAACTGTAGCCGGAGGCTCGGAGGATCAAGGTCTAGCCGGAGGCGCGGCAGAACAGGCTCTGTTCAGGCCGTTTCCGCCCGTTCCCAAAATAGGCAGGGCGCCTTGAGAGGCAGATCTGCCGCTCAAGCGCTTCTCAGCAAAACAAACGCCCCGCAGCGGCGCCCGAGGCTTTTCAGAAAAGCCTCGGCAGAAGATTTCAAAAATTTTGCCCACCGGCCGGATGCGGCGGGCCCCGGCCCCGCCCGCATCCGGCAAGCAGCGCCTGCGGCCCTGTCCGGGCCGGGGCGCCTGTTCCTGTGCCTGCTCCTGTGCCCGTCCCCGGGCTTCGCGCAGTCAGTGGCGCTGCATCTGCGGCGGCAGCTGCTCGGAGGCCCAGAGCGCGGCCTGGGTGCGGTTCTTGGCGCCGATCTTGCGGAAGCAGGTGCGCAGATGCACTTTCACCGTCGCCTCGCAGATGCCCAGCTCGTTGGCGATGCTCTTGTTGGTGGCGCCCTCCGTGAGCTTGGCCAGGATCAGCTGCTCGCGGTCCGACAGCCCGTGCCGCGGCTGCGGCCGGGCGGAGGCTTCCATCCCCTGCGCCGCCGCCCCTGCCGGCCGCTCCGGTTCCGCTCCGCTCAGCGTCTCCGGCGCCCCGGACAGCACGATGCGGTAGCCGTCCTGCACCACCTGCAGCGCCGCGATCAGCGCGCCGGCCGATTTGCGCTCCGGGATCACCGCCTCGGCATACCGGCTGAGCTGCCTCTGGGCGGAGACCGGGCAGCCGTCGCCGGTGATCAGGATCAGCGGCACCGCGCCGTTGCGGATGCGGAAGGCCTGCAGCTCCTCCTGCAGCTCGGTGCCGCCGGCATGGCTGTAGCAGAGCACCATGTCCTGTGCGGTCAGCGGCGGCAATTCCGCCAGGGCGCCGCAACAGCGCCCGGTCTCATAGTCGTTTGCTTCACAGATGGTCAGAAACATGTCCCTGAGAAGCCTGCTTTCCCCCACAACGTGAACAGGCATAAAAACTCCTTTACTCGTAACATGCCGGATCGCTGACCCGGCCCGTCCCTTGGAGCGTGCTTTTTTGGCGGGCCTGCCCCCGCAGACCGCCGGACTGGCAATACGCTGCCGCCCCCCGGAACACATACCGCCTGCTTGCTGCCGCCTGGGCCCCGGCAGCGCCCCCGCGCCGCCGTTTCCGGATCGTGATAAATACAGAACACGCCCGGGAAAACATCCCGGGCCAGGCCGCGCGCACAGGCCTTCAAACACGTCTGATGCGCATTGCTGTGGATAAACCGTAGCGAATCTACCCTTTATTGTTAAGGAACTTCCCCTCCCGGAGCAGTGCTTTTTGCCCGCCCGCCGGTGCACGGGCCCGGGCGGCGGCCTCTATCCGGCTGTTTTTTCATGCGATCCGCCCGGGCTCTGCTACGCCCTTGGCAGTGTATCCAAAGCGGAAACGCTATGTTTCCAATTCGGTTTCTACAATTTTAAGAGATTTCATCTTGGCATCGAAACAACCTGTGGTTTCAACGATTCGCCCTGTCCGCCCTCTCCGGCTACCCCCATGGTGGTATTTTGCCCGCCGCCGCCTGCCCGGCCCTGCCTTTGGCGTACCCCCTCTGCCCGGTTTGACCCTGCAGCCGGCGTGCTACCCTCAAGACATTCATTATGTCATGCCGGGGGGCAACATGGTTATGTTGGGTGAGTCCGTTTCCCGAACGGACAGGTTATTGTTTTCTAAGGCTCTGCAAAGGCAAATCTCTTCTCTGACACAATTGGCGCTGGTGCAGCCGGGGCACCGCAAGGCGCCGGTGCTGACCAGCGATGCAGCCCTGGGGGCCGCCGGTTCCGGCCCCGCGGCGGCGGCGCTGCGGCGCCAGCTGCATCCGGGCGCGGCCGGAACATTGCAGCGGCGGCGCCCGGGCGGTGCCGCGGCGCAGGCGCTGGCGGCCCGGCTGCCGCAGCATCCGGACCTGGCCCGGGATCTGGCTGCCGGGCGCGGCTGGGCGCTGTTTTCCTGCGCCTTCGAGGACGGCAGCGAGGATCTGATCGCGCTGCAGCTCGGCGGCGGCCCCCATGACAGCCATTGCGGCGACATCCTGCAGGCGATCTGGCCGGTGCTGCGCGAGGATGCCTTGCGCGAGCTGGCCGGCGAAACCCAGGCCGCGGTGACCAGCGCGCTTCTGTGGACCGTCTCCAAGAAGACCGACAGCGCGGTTCTGGTGCTCAACGCCGACGGTGAGCTGCTGCATTGCAATGAATCCGGGCGCGACATGCTCGATGGCGGCGACCTGCTGAGCGACCGCTCCGGCCGCCTCTGCTGCGCCCGCCCCGGCGAGACCGCAGGCTTTTACGCGGCAGTGGCCGAGTGCGCCCGCGCGCGCCGCGGCGGCGCATCCGCCTCCGGCCAGCCCGCGCGCGAGCTGATCCTGTTCCTGGAGGACCGCAAGAGCGGCATGCGGCTGCCGGTCTCGCTGACCCGCTACCGCTGCGGCGGCGCCGACCGGCCGCTGGTGGTGGCGATCCTGCCGCGCCAGCCCGACCGCCGCCGCATCGAGATGCTGGCCCAGAAGATGGGCCTGTCGCCGGCCGAGGCCCGGGTGGCGGCGCTGATCCAGCTCGGCCTGTCCAACCGCGAGGCGGCGCATATCGCCGGCCTCAAGGAGCAGACCTTCAACACCTATGCCAAGCGGGTGCTGGCCAAGCTGCAATCGGCCGGCCGCGCCGAGATGGCGCAGCGGCTGACCTGGCAGGCCTCGCTGGGGAGGGCGTCATGAACAAGCTGACGCTCGATGCGCCCTTCCAGGGCCCACCCGCCCCTGCCGCCGCCGCGGCCCAGACCGCCCGCTCGGGCGCGCAGAAGCGCCCGGAACAGGATCCGGCGGGCGGGCCGCCGCAGTCGGCAGCCGCAGACGCCGGGACCGCGCCGGTGCAGCCGCCGCGGCTGAGCGCCGCGGTGCTGGCGCAGATCGCCGATGTGCTGCGCGAAGGCGAGGTGCCGCTGGCGGCCCAGGCCGACCTGGTGGAGCTGCACAAGCGCATCGTCGCGCTGTTCGCCACCCTCAACGAGGGGCTGGGCGCACAGGCGGCGCAGAAGGCCGCGGCCGACCGTGCCGCGCTGACCACCCGCATCGATCAGCTGGAGGCGGCGGTGAACCGGATGGAAGGCGCGCTCCGGATCGAGTTCGAACCGGTCCTGAGGGCAGCCCTGGCCGAGGCGCTGGCTCAGGCCGCCCCGAAGCCGCGGCGGCGCTGGCTCGGGGGGCTGGCGGCGGGTGCCGCACTGGCCGCCGCACTGGCGGCCGGCGCCTGGGCGCACGCGCCGCTGCAGGCCGCAGCGCAGACGCTGGCGGACAGCCTGGCAGCCTGGCTGGGGGCCGGCGGCTAGAAGACCGGTTTTTGTCCCCATTTGGGGGCATCGGCGGCAGCGCGGATGCGCTGCAATACCCCTAGAAGGCACCACGGCGCCTTTTTCACGCCAGCCGCTTTCCGGACCGGAACCGCGGCTCTGGCAGGGGCACGGACCCGGGCAGCCGCTTGCTGCCCAGCCCCGCACCGTTAACGAGGAGGAAATGTACCATGGGTATTGAAGACCGTAACCCCGACTGGGAGGTCTGTGATCCGACCTGCGACATCCGCTACAGCGATGACAAATTCGATCCTGACTATAATGACGCCACCACCGAACTGGGCGGCACCGACGGCAATGTGATCGACCTGAACGACCACGATGCCGGCGACAACGCCCGCGCGGGCGCCGGCGATGACGCGATCTACGGCAACGAGCGCAACAACCGGCTCGATGGCGAGGAAGGCCAGGATTACATCGAAGGCCAGGACGGCCACGACGAGATCTACGGCGGCTCCGGCAACGACTATCTGTTCGGCGGCGACACCGACGGCCTCGGCGATCCGCTGGATCCGCGCGACGACGGCGACGACTGGATCGACGGCGAGGAAGGCTGCGACTACATCGACGGCGAGACCGGCAATGACACCGTGCTGGGCGGCGAGGATCAGGATACCGTGTTCGGCGGCTCCGGCGACGACCAGATCTTCGGCGACACCGGCGGCGACAATCCCGCAGGCGATGCCGGCGACTACCTCTATGGCGAGCTCGGCGACGACTGCATGGACGGCGAAGGCGGCGATGACTGGATGTGGGGCGACATGGGCCAGTCCGGCGAAACCGAAGCCGACGGCCATGACACCATGTACGGCCGCGACGGCGACGACCGGATGAACGGCCAGGGCGGCAACGACCGGATGGCCGGCGGCCTCGGCGACGACCTGGTGATCGGCGGCTCCGGCGATGACGAGATGTTCGGCGACGAGCGCCAGTCGCAGAATGACGACCTGGACTTCGGCGCCGACAGCGGCACCGGCAACAAGGACGAGCAGGTCGACGGCGACGACTGCATGCTGGGCGGTGACGGCGACGACACCATGGACGGCCAGGGCGGCAACGACACCATGTTCGGTGAAGCCGACGACGACCTGATGCAGGGCGGCCGCGGCAACGACCTGATGGACGGCGGCGAGGGCCGCGATGACGTCAATGGCGGCGCCGGGCGCGACACCATGCGCGGCGGCTCCGGCAATGACGTGCTGGAAGGCGGCGCCCAGGGCGACCTGATCTTCGGCGACCACGCCCGGGCCGGCAAATACGAGATCGACTGGAGCTGCTGCGACGACGACGACGGGGAACCCGAAGTCCAGCTGCATGCGGCCCAGGAGAGCGGCCTGAAGCCGGTCGACTGCCCGGATTGCTACGAGCCCATCGATGAGGGGCTGGAAGGCAACGACCGCATCCGCGGCGGCTCCGGCGACGACACCATGTTCGGCGAAGGCGGCAATGACGTGATCGTCGGCGGCCGCGGCCATGACCTGGGCTTCGGCGGCGAAGGCAATGACCACCTCTATGGCAACCTTGGCAATGACACCCTGTTCGGCGAAAACGGCGACGACTGCCTGTTCGGCGATGACGGGCAGGACCTGCTCTACGGCGGTTCCGGCGATGACACCATGCATGGCGGCAACGACAAGGACACCCTGTTCGGCAACAGCGGCGACGACGACATGTTCGGCAACCGCGGCGACGACTACATGGAAGGCGGCTCCGGCAACGACTACATGAACGGCGGATTCGGCCATGATGTGGTCCTGGGCGGCACCGGCAAGGACACCCTGTGCGGCCATGACGGCAACGACTTCCTCGACGGCGAAGGCGGCGATGACACGCTGTTCGGCGGCCGCGGATGGGACGTGCTGGAAGGCGGCGAAGGCGACGACCGCCTGTACGGCGATGCCGGCCGTGACTGCCTCTACGGCGAAGCCGACAACGACTTCCTGCACGGCGGCGCCCATGGCGACTTCCTGGATGGCGGGGCCGGCGACGACACGCTCAACGGCGGCAACGGCAACGACTTCCTGAAAGGCGGCGAAGGCGACGATGACCTCTATGGTGAAAACGGCAAGGATGTCTTCATTGCCGATCTGACCTGGAACGGCGTCAGCTTCTCGTCGACAGACGGGTCCGACACCGTCCATGACTTCGACATCGATCAGGACCATGATGTCATGCTGTTCCGCATCACCAATACCGGCGCAGGCCTCGGCACCTCGGCGCAGGATGCCTTCGCAGCGCTGGACGGCGGCGGCGCAACGGTCACCGACAACGGCACCGACACCAATATCTCGGTGGGCGGCTACAGCGTCGACCTGCTCGGCCTGACCGGCCGCGAGGCGCCGTACACCTCGCTGGGCCAGGACGCCATCCCGATCGGCGGCGTCGGCATCAACGCCGTGACCACCGGCGATGCGGGCTCCTACGAGGCGATCCGCGTGCTGACATCCGACACCGGCTTTGACGACAGCTTCGACAACATCTGGGGTCACACTGTCTGAGCCATAGGAACGGCGGGCCCGGGGGCAACCCCGGGCCCGTCCAGCCCTGGTTCAGGACAGCGATTTGGTCCCCGGCCAAGGATTGCATCCTTGGACCAGGGCGCTGTTCTCCAGAATTCATAACTTCAACGCGTGCAGCCGGGGGGCTACGACAATGAAGGTAAGACGGGTTTTTGACGGTCAACGGGGCGTGCTTGCCGCCATCTTCACAGCAAGCATCTTTGTGAACCTCTTAGTCCTGACAGCGCCGCTCTACATGCTGCAATTGTTTGCCCGGGTCATGGCCTCGGGCAGCATTCCAACCCTGATAGCCCTGACCACCGGCGCCTGCATCGCGCTGGTGTTCTTCTTTCTCTTCGACATGATCCGCCAGCGCCTGGTGGCGCGGCTCGGATCCCGGCTCGAGGCGCGGCTCAGCCCCGCCGTGCTGGGCGGCATGATCGGCGGCCGGGTGCCGCCGGCGCTGGCCCGCGCAGAGCCCATCCGCGACATCCAGGATCTGCGCGGCTTTGTCACCAGCCCGCTGTTCCTGGCCCTGCTGGACGCGCCCTGGTCGGTGATCTTCCTGGCGCTGATCTTCCTGTTCAGCCCGGTCCTCGGCCTGGTGGCGCTGGCGGGCATCACGCTCTTGTTCGCCCTGGCGCTGTTCAATGAAATGGCCGCCCGCGAACCGATGGCGGCAGCCACCGAACAGGCCGCCGAAACCAATGCCGCGGTGGCGGAAATGATGCAGAACGCAGGCCTCATCCACGCCATGGGCAAGACCGGGCCGCTGATCGCGCGCTGGCAGCTCAAGGCGTTTTCGGCGCTGCTGTTCAACACCCTGGCCACCGACCGGGTGGCGCTGATCACCTCGCTGGCCAAGGCCGTGCGCATGGGGCTGCAGATCGCGGTGCTGGCCGTCGGCGTGGTGCTGGTGATCAACAATGAGCTGACCCCGGGGCTGATGATTGCCGCCTCGATCCTGCTGGGCCGCGCCGCGGCGCCGGTGGAACAGTCGATTGCCGGCTGGCGCGCCTTTCTGAACGCGCGCGGCGCGCAGGGGCGGCTCAACCGGTTCCTGGCCCATCTCGACGACGCGCCGGAGCGGCTGGAGCTGCCCGAGCCGGAAGGCCGGATCTCGGTGGAAGGCGCCACCGTGGTGCTGCCGGACCGCCCGGACCCGCTCCTGCTGGACATCTCCTTTGACCTGAAGCCGGGCCAGTCGCTGGGGCTGATCGGCCCCTCGGGGGCGGGCAAGACCACATTGGCCCATGCGCTGGCCGGGCTGCAGCCGCTGGTGCGCGGCCATATCCGCATCGACGATGCCGCGCTCAGCGACTGGGATCCGGCGCAGATCGGCCAGTATGTCGGCTTCCTGCCGCAGCGGGTCGAGCTGTTCCAGGGCACGGTGGCGGAAAACATCGCCCTGATGGACCCCGGCGCGCGGCCCTCCGACGTGGTCGCCGCCGCCAAGCTGGCCCAGGTGCATGAAATGATCCTGGCGCTGCCCGGCGGCTACAACGCCGAAGTGGGCCCGCGCGGCGAGTTCCTGTCCGCGGGCCAGCGCCAGCGCATCGGCCTGGCGCGCGCCTTCTTCGGCGGCCGCAAGCTGATCATCCTGGATGAGCCCAACGCCAATCTCGATCCCGAGGGCGAAGAGGCGCTGGCCACCGCCATCGAAGCCGCCTGCGCCCGCGGCGCCACCGTGGTGGCGGTGACCCACCGGCTCAGCCTGCTGCGCCGGGTCAGCCATGCGGCGCTCTTGCAGGAGGGCCGCATCGCGCGCTTCGGCGAGGCCCGCCATGTGATTGAGGCGGCGGCGCAGCCGCTGGCCCGGCCGCAGGCGCATTCCGACGACCCTAAGATTGCTCCCTTCCGCCATCGCAACAGCCAGGGCGGCCCGGGCCAGGGAGCAGACACACAGGGGCCGGACGCACTGGGACCGGAGACACGGGGCACAGACACACGGGGAGCAAGCGCATGAACCTGCTGGACAATGAGACCCGCAGCGCCGCAGAGACCGCCCGCACAGCAGTGCAGAACGCGGCTCCGGGCGGCTTCCGCGACCAGATGCCGGCCCTTGCCGGCCCGGATGTGCCGCTGCCCAAACACCCGCCGACCCGGGTGCGCCAGCTGGTGCTGTGGATGGCGGTCTGCGGCTTCGGCCTGTTCGGCGGCCTGGTGTTCTGGGCCACCCAGGCCGAGCTGACCAGCGCAGTGGTGGCGCCCGGCGAGTTCAACGTGGCCGGCGACCGGCTGGCGGTGCAGCATCTGGAGGGCGGCATCCTGCGCGAGCTGAACGTGGCTGAGGGCCAGCGGATCCGCGCCGGCGAGGTGATTGCCCGGCTCGACGGCCGCCGGGTGCAGGCGCAGCTGGCGATCCTGAACGGCCAGCTGGCCAGCCTGCTGGCGCAGCAGGCCCGGCTGCAGGCCGAACTGGCGGACAGCGGCATGCTGCAGCCGGGAGCGGAGCTGCAGGCGCTCACCGCCCGGGCGCCGGACCTGGCGCAGCTGGTGGCGGTGCAGCAGGATCTGCTCACCTCCAACCGGGCGCTTTACGAGGGCCAGATGGAAATCATCCGCACCCGCGTCAGCCAGCTGGAGGATCAGCTTGAAGGCCGCGATGCCCGGATCCGGGCCACCGAAGACCAGCTGGCGCTGGTGCAGACCGAACTGGCGGATCTGGCCGGGCTGTTTGAAAAGGGGCTGGTGCCGAAAACCCGCATCAGCCAGCGGCAGATGCAGCAGAGCGGCCTGCTGGGCACCCTCGGCGCGCTGGAAAGCGACCGCGGCAACGTGCTGGAGCGGATCGGCGAGATGAAGGAACGGCAGCTGCAGGCCGGGCGCGACCGGGCCGCCCGGATCGCCGCCGAAAGCCAGTCGGTGCAGGAACAGACCCTGGACCTGCGTCAGCGGCTGGATGCCATTGGCGACGTGGCGGAGCGGCTGACCATCCATGCGCCGCAGGACGGCCGGGTGGTCGGGCTGGCGATCAACACCCTGGGCCAGGTGGTGGAACCGGGCCAGACCATCCTGGAGCTGATGCCCGCAGAAGCCGGCCTGCTGGTGGAAACCAAGGTTGCCGTGGCCGATATCGACGAGGTTGCGATGGGCAGCGAGGCGCGGGTGCAGCTGACCGCCTACAGCTTCCGCTCCACCCCGCCGGTCCGGGGCGAGGTGGTGATGATCGCGGCCGGCAGCACCACCGACGCGGCCAGCGGCCAGGCCTATTACCCGGTCCATATCCGCATCGATGAGGCCGAACTTGCCGCCCTGCCCAATGTCAGGGCGCTGCCCGGCATGCCGGCCCAGGCAATGATCGAGACCGGCCGCCAGACCCTGGCCGATTATCTGATCAGCCCGGTGCTGCAAAGCATGTCCGGCGCCCTCAAGGAGGGCAGCGGCTGAGGGAAGCCGCCGCAAAGACCCCGCCGGGGCACGGCTGAGACAAGGCAGCAGCCCAGGGGGGAAGGGCCGGCTGCCTGCCAGGCCCGCACCCGCCGCAAGGCCGGGCGCGGGCCTGTTAATTGACGGGAGCGGTAGACCGCCCGCAAACACTTCTGCAAAACAGGTCCGGTCCGGACCAAATGTTTCGCGCGCGAAACATTTGGTCAATCATGCTGACCTTTCCAGGGAGGGGAAAGGCCCGCTTTCCAGGCAAAGGCGGCGGCCTGCGGCCCCGGGCAAACTGAGTATTTATGGAAAGATGAAAACCCGGAGGCCCAAGGGGGGCCAGGGGGGGCCACCCGCCGCCTATTCCGCGGCGCGTTTGCGGACCCAGCCCAGGAAGGCCGCATCCGGAGCACGCAGCCGCGGCGCGCCGGAGCGGACCCACATGGCGCGCCATTCCGCCTCCAGCGCATAGGCATCAGCGCCCGGGATCAGTACGCGTGCCTCCTCCAGCGTCTGCGGCTTCAGCTGCGGCGCATTCAGCACCGCCTCGGTCACCGCCGTCTTCTGGCTGAAGCGGATGATATCACCCTCCAGCTCTTCCAGCGCGTAATCGGGCAAGGGCTGCGCGTCGATCATGTCGCGGATCATCTTGCGGAACACCCGGCGCGGTGACGCCGAGCCGGATTTCTTCAGCAAGGTCTCCACCGAGACCTGCCAGCTGTTCTGCCGCCCGCAATGCTTGCGCGCCAGCTCGTAAATCCGCCGCTCCAGCGGTTTCCTCAGGCGGAAGTAATCGCGGCTGAGTGTCAGCACCGATTTCGACAGCACCGCCCGGTACAGCCAGTCCGAAAGCGTCACCGCCACGCTGACCATCTTGCCCGCGCCTTTCTTGCCGGCCGGCGCCTTGCGCACGATCTCCCATTTCTCAATGAGGCCGAAGCCGGTGGTCACCTCCTGGCCGCCGGTGACGATATTGGTGGTGATGCGGGTGCCCGCCAGCCGCTCAAACGCCTCGCGCAAGCGCCGGTAGGCATCGCCGGAGGTTTCCCGGTTGCAGGCCACCAGCAGGTCATGCGCCTTCAGGTGCAGCACCCGGCTGACCTGGCGGCCGGCATTCAGCGCCGCCATCAGCTGGCTGATGCAGAAGATCAGGATGTCCTTGTCGTGGATCGTCGCCAGCCCCTTCACGGAGGGCGTCACGGTGATCTCGGCGCCGTTGTGCTGGTAGTTCAGGATCCGCCGGTCCGGCCGTGTGCCAAGCGAGAACAGCGGATGCTCCATCGACGCCAGGTCGTTCTTGGGGATCGCCCCGAAGATATCGCAGAGGAAGAAATCCCCCTGCCCTTCCGGAGGGAGTCCCCCCGCCGTCAGCTCTGCTGCCATCTGCCTGTCCGCCGTCTGCTCAGCCGTCTGCCGGAATCTTCTGCCCCGGTCCGCGACTCGTTTTATCGTGGTTTTGATTACACTCACCCTAGGGTTATCCACACCCTGCCGCAACGGGGGTTCGGAATCGTTGGATCGGGGGTTCGGAGTCATTTCAACGGGGTTTCAGAGTCATCCCTCTCCCGGAATCTGCCCCGATCACCCATGAAAAAAGGGCTTTGCGCGACTCGTCCCGCCCCTGTAACTAATAAATAACCCATATTTAACTGGGCAGATTTTTTTGCACCTGCCCGGACACCCCCGCTTTCCCCTGCCGCAACCGCCGGATTTGCTTAGAAAAACCAAAAGGGATGCGCATTTTTCTTCCATGTGCCGTGTTTTTGGGTATTCTGGCAAAAAGGCAGCACATCAGGGCTGCAGAGTTATAACAGCAGTACTTCACAGGACGGGGCCAAGAAGGCCCATCGACAGCAGGCAGCACTCTCATGGCCAGAGATATCCACAAGGCGAACGCAAGCCTCCCTCCCTATTTCAGCATCGACCCGGACGCCGCATTGGCGGAGCTGGACAACCCCACCAGCACCGCGGGCTTTGCCGAGATCGCAAGCGCCTGCGCGCAAGGGCGCGCTGACCTCGCCAGCCGCGGCATGAACGAGGAAGGCCGCAAGGAGCTGCGCCTGTTCTCCACCTGGGAGATCACCCGCTACCTGATCCCGGTCGCCCAGGCCCATTTCCGCCGGGTGCTGAAGGCCAACCCCGATCTGCCCCAGGGCCGCTCCGAGACCGAAGGCGGCGCCAAGTGGTTCACCCTGGATGAGGTTCTGCGCCTGCGCGCCTTCTTTGCCGCGCAAGGATCCAAGGCCAAGGACTACACCCCCTACCGCCCCCAAGGCCTGCCCGCCAAGATGGTCGCCGTGGCGAACTTCAAGGGCGGCGTCGGCAAGACCTCCACTGCCGCCCATCTGGCGATGTCCGCCGCGCTCGACGGCTACAGGGTGCTGGTGATTGATCTGGACAGCCAGGGCTCCATGACCTCGATCTTCGGCGGCAAGGTGGAGGATGAATGGCAGACCGCCTTCCCGCTGCTCGCGCGCCACTACGGTGAGCACTTGCGCCTGGAGAACCAGCGCCGGCTCGACCGCGGCGACGCCCCGCAGCCGCTGGACGAGGCGCTGGATGCGGCGATGGAGATGACCGCACAGGACGTGATCCAGGATACCCACTGGCCCAACATCGACCTGATCGGCGCCCAGCTGAACCTCTACTGGGCGGAATTCCAGATCCCGGTCTGGCGGATGGCGGCGCGCAGCTGGAAGCTGTGGGATGCGCTGACGGAGCGGCTGGAGGCCGACGGGGTCTTGGACCAGTACGACGTGATCTTCATCGACACGCCCCCGGCCCTTGGCTACCTGACCATCAACGGGCTGTCGGCGGCTGACATCCTGCTGGTGCCGATGGGCGCGTCGTTCCTGGAGTTCGACTCGACGGGGCGCTTCTTTGACATGCTGCATTCGACCTTTGCCAGCATCGAGGAGGGCGAGAACCTGGCCGCCCGCGCCCTCGGCCGGCCCGGCATCAGTTTCGAATGGGACGCGGTGCGCGCCGTCATCACCCGCTACGACGGCGCCCAGCAGGGCGAGCTGGCCGCACTCATGCAGGCCTACATGGGCCGGGTGCTCAGCCCTCATAAACAGGATTTCACCGCGCTGATCGGTCAAGCGGGGGAGCAGGTGAGCGGCATCTACGAGGCCGACTACCGCGACTTCAACCGCGAGACCTATGCCCGCGGCCGCGAGACCTTTGACGAGACCTATGCTGCCTTCAAGAAGCTGCTGATCGGCGTCTGGCGGCGCGAGGTGTTGCAGGATGAGGCCGAACAGCGCGCGGCGGGCTAAGGCCCTAACAAGAGATTTTGGGTAGAGTGAGCACCCCAACCGGAAAGAGGCACGAGGATCATGGCAAAACGCAAACGGCTCTCCCCGGCGCAAAGTGATTACCTGTCAGCGGCGCCTGCCGGCAAACCGGCGCTTGGCACCCCCTCCAGCGTGGGGGCCGCGCCGATTGCCCAGGTGGCGTCCGACGCCTCTGCCCAGGCGGCGCTGCAAGAACTCAGCGGCGTGCTGGAAAACGCCCGCGCCAAGGGGCTGATGGTCGAGGAACTGCCGCTGGCGGCAATCGACGAGAACTATCTGGTGCGCGACCGTATCGAGCAGGACGAGGAAGAGCTGCAATCGCTCATGGACTCGATCCGCGCCCGCGGCCAGCAGACCCCGGCGGAAGTGGTGCCGCTGGAGGATACCTTTGGCGGGCGCACCCATGGCCTCATCTCCGGCTGGCGCCGCCTGACCGCGCTCAAGCGGCTCTATGAAGAAACATCAGATCCGCAATTCGCCACGCTGAAGGCGCTGGTGATCGCCCCCGGCAGCGCCGAAGGCGCTTATGTGGCGATGGTCGAGGAAAACGAGATCCGGGTGAACCTGTCGCATTACGAGCGTGCCCGGATCGCGGTGCGCGCCTGTAAGGAGGGCGTCTTTACCCGCCGCAAATACGCGCTGCAGGCACTGTTCGGCAATGCGACCCGAGCCAAGCGCTCCAAGATCGGCAGCTTTGTCACCCTGGTGGAAGCCTTGGATGCGGTGCTGTTCTATCCCACCGCGATCAGCGAGAAGCTGGGCCTGGCATTGGTGCGGGAGATCGAGGCGGATGAGGGGTTTGCGGACCGCGCCACCGCCGCGCTGCAGGCCGCGGACCGCTCCTCCCCGGAGGCAGAGCTGGCGGTGCTGACCCGCCTGACAGAGGCAGAGGTGAAGGCATCACCCAAGTTAGAGCCTGATATGCCCCCTGCCCCGCCGACCCTGGAACAACTGGCGGCGCAGGCGAAGGAGCGGAATGCTGGCCGGGATGCGGAACACTCCCAACCCCCGGTGCCGCCACTGGTCAGCGCCCCGCGGGTGCGCGGCGCCGGCGATTGGGACGCCGCCATGCCGGGTGAGCGGATCATCCTGCCCGCCCCCCGCCGCGGCGTGCGGCTGGCCTATACCCCCAGCGAGCAGAAGATCGAGATCAGCGGCGAGGCCGTCAGCGCCGCCCTGGTCAAGGAGTTGGAAGCCTGGCTGAAAAAGCTCTGATCAGGCTCTGATAGAACAGCAAAGGGCGCGGTTTCCGCGCCCTGTTTTTTGCCTTGTTAGAGCTTGATACTAGGTCAGTATGGTTGACCAAATGTTTCGCGCGCGAAACATTTGGTCCGAACCGGACCTATTTGGCGGCGCCGTTCATCTGGCCACGACCCACCGCCACATAGGTCTCGAACCCGGCCCGTTTGGCGGATTTGGGCGAGTAGATATTGCGCAGGTCCGCCATCCGCGGCACCTCCATCTTGCGCGCCAGCTTCTTCAGATCCAGCGCCCGGAATTCGTTCCATTCCGTGAGCAGCACCACCAGGTCGGCGTTCTGCGCCGCCTTGTAGGGATCGTCCTCCCATTTGACCCCGGGCAGCAGGGCCTCGCCTTCCGCCCTGCCCTGCGGGTCCACCACCCGGACCTTGGCGCCGCCGCCCACCAGGGCGGGCACGATGGTCAGGCTCGGTGCCTCGCGCATGTCGTCGGTATTGGGTTTGAAGGTGACGCCGAGCACCGCGATGGTCTTGCCATTAAAGGTGCCATCGCAGGCATCGCGCAGCTTCTCGACCATCCGGTGCTTCACCTCGTCATTGACCCGCATCACGGTCTCGGTGATCCGCAGGGGGAAGGCGTGGTCCTGGCCGATCCGCGCCAGCGCCGCGGTATCCTTGGGAAAGCAGGACCCGCCATAGCCGGGCCCCGCATGCAGGAACTTGTTGCCGATGCGGCCGTCAAATCCGATGCCGCGGGAGACTTCCTTGACGTCCGCCCCCACCCGCTCGCAGAGGCCGGCGATTTCATTGATGAAGGTGATCTTGGCGGCGAGGAACGCATTGGCCGCGTATTTGATCAGCTCGGCCGATTCCAGGTCGGTGGTCAGGATCGGGAAGTCGCGCAGGTAGAGGGGTCTGTAGATCTCCGCCATCACCTCTGCCGCGCGCTCGTTCTGGACGCCGACCACCACCCGGTCGGGTTTCATGAAATCCTCGATCGCGGCGCCTTCGCGCAGGAATTCGGGGTTGGAGGCGACGTCGAAGTCCGCCTTGGGATTGGCCTTGGCGATCACCTGTTTCACCTGCCGGTTGGTGCCCACCGGGACGGTGGATTTGGTCACCACCACCGCATAGCCCGTCAGCGCTCCGGCGATCTCCTCGGCTGCCGCCATCACATAGGTCAGATCCGCATGTCCGTCGCCGCGCCGGGTCGGGGTGCCGACCGCGATGAACACCGCCTCGGCCCCGTCGACCGCAGCCGCCAGATCGGCGGTGAAGCTGAGCCGCCCCGCCTTCACGTTCTTTTCCATCAGCTGGTCCAGGCCCGGCTCGTAGATCGGCACCTCGCCCTGGTTCAGCCGCGCGATCTTGCCTTCGTCCTTGTCGACGCAGACCACATCATGGCCGAAATCCGAAAAGCAGACGCCGGACACCAGTCCGACATAGCCGGTGCCAATCATCGCAATGCGCATGGAATGCCCTTTCCCCAATCCCCTTTGGCGGCGGTTTTGCGGCCGCCTTGTTCTGAGATTAGAAGGATATACGGCGCCGGACAGGGCGGGAACCGGTTTTTTGCCGGCCCGGTGCCAGACCCGCGGCGGCTGGAAACAGGTCTGACTTCGGCCTGGCACCTGCCTTGAACAGGGTCTGATAAATAGGTCCGCTTCGGACCAAATGTTTCGCGCGCGAAACATTTGGTCCGAAGCGGACCTAAGCGGCCGCCGGTTTTTGCGATGGCAGGGGGCCGCTGCCGGGGCGGTAAAGGATTTGACAGTATCGGGGAATTATGAGTTTTCGGGCCGGAACCGGCAGCAGATTCATCTCACAGGCAGGGAGCCCCCCTTTGACGGCAGCAGACGCACTGAGCAGCGCAACCCCGGCGGAGAGCCCGGCACAGGCCGCCAATCGGGCCGCCAATCCGGCCGCAGGCCCGGCGGCGGCCGGGCGGCTGGTGGCAGTGGTGGTGACCCACAACCGGCTCAGGAAGCTCCAGGCGACGCTGGCGCGGCTCTTGGAGAGCCCGGCGCAGGAGCTGGCGGCGGTGGTGGTGGCCGACAATGCCTCCTCCGACGGCACCGCGGAATGGCTGGCGGCGCAGGACGACCCCAGGCTGGATGTCTGCAGCAGTGCCGAAAACCGCGGCGGCGCCGGCGGCTTCGAGATGGGCATGCGCCGGGCAATGGAAGCCCACGCGCCGGACTGGCTGGTGGTGATGGATGATGATGCCCGGCCTGCGCCCGGCACCCTGGCCGCCTTCCATGCGGCGCCGCGGCCGCTGGACACCGCGCTGGCGGCGGCGGTCTATTTCCCGGACGGCCGCATCTGCGAGATGAACCGGCCCTCGGTCAACCCGTTCTGGAACCCCGGCGTGTTCCTGCGCACCCTGCTGAAGGCGCGCGACGGCTATCACATCCCCTACAGCGACTATGAGGCGGCGGCGCCGCGGCCGATCGACCTCACCTCCTTTGTCGGGCTGTTTCTGCCGCGCCGGATGGTGGCGGCGGCGGGCTATCCGGACCCGGGCCTGTTCCTCTATGGCGATGACGTGATCTACACGCTGGGGCTCAGGCGGCGCGGCGAGAAGATCCTGTTCGATCCCGGCCTGCCATTTGAGCATGACTGCTCCACTTTCCACAACGACCGCCAGCGGGTGTTTTCGCCGCTGTGGAAGGTCTATTACGCCTACCGCAACGGGCTGATGATGTACCGGGCGGCGGCAGGGGGCATTCTGTTCTGGCCGCTGTTCCTGCTGGTGGCGGTGAAATGGCGGCTGACGGCCGGGCGCTACGGGGCGGCGGACAGGGCGGCCTACCTGCGGCTCTGGCGCCATGCGGTGCGCGACGGGCTGCGCCGCGACACCCGCCGCAGCCATGCCCAGGTGATGGCGCTGGCGGCGGGGCGGGACGGCGGCTGAGCGGCAGGCTCAGCGGTTCAGGATCACCCGGTGGAACCGGCCCATCAGCACCATCCCCAGCGCCAGCAGCACCATGCTGGTGAGCAGCACGAAGGGCACGTTCACGTAAGCAGGCGTATAGGTGGGGTAGACGCCTGCGCGCATCAGCCCGGCGATATGGATCAGCGGGTTGTACCACAGGATGTCCTGCGCCAGCTGCGGCATGTCATCGTAGAGAAAGAAGATGCCGGAGGCGAGGAACAGCGGCCGGGTGATGATCGACCAGACCATCTCCCACAAGGGATAGAGCCCCATCAGCACGCAGTTGAGCATGCCCACCCCCAGCCCCAGCGCCATCGCCAGTCCCGAGGCCACGGCCATCTTCGGCAGGTCCAGCACCGCCCGGCTGTCGATGACGGCCAGGATGCCGCTGAGCAGCAGGATGATGACCAGCACGCCGGTCAGGCTGTTCAGCAGGAAGCGGGCGATCACCGCATCGGCCCAGGTAACGGCGGGGAACCGCAGCAGCGGGGG
>NZ_JWLI01000026.1:34646-34935 GCF_000813965.1 Leisingera sp. ANG-M7
GCGAGAAGCTGATCGCCCGGGACACGGTGAGCGACAGCGACTGGTACAGGTTGAAGGGCAGGTAGCCGGTGGCATAGAACAGCAGGAAGCTGGTGCCCAGCGACGGGGTGTGGATCACCAGCGAAAACCCCACGGCGAGGAACAGAATCGCCGCCAGCGGCTCCAGCACCGCCCAGACATAGCCGCCCGGGGTGCGCCCGTAGCGGGTCGACATCTCGCGCAGCACCAGCGCCGCCACCGTGCGCAGGGTGGCAAAACGGCGCCGCCGGGGGGCTGCCGCGGGCAGGGG
>NZ_JWLI01000027.1 GCF_000813965.1 Leisingera sp. ANG-M7
CCGCTTCCGCCAGCGCATCAGCCGGGATGAAGGAGGCCAGCTCCGGGTCGTAGTAGCGGGCGTTCAGATACATCAGTCCCGCCGCCTCATCCTCGCGCTCGCCGATGAAGCCGTAGTCCTCCTTCTCCGGATAGCCCGCCATCTCCGGCTCCAGCACCGTTTCGGTCTCATCCCCGAACGGCGTGAAGTCCCGCTGGGCATCGCGCTCCCCGTCCGTGCCGGTGATCACAAAGACGCTGTCGAGCTGGTCGCGGTGCAGGAATTTCACCTCTTCCAGTGCGCCGCCTGCGTAATCCATCCGGACGTTGGGGTGCGGGTACCAGCGCACTTCCTCATCTGCAGCGCCGGGGTTCACAACCTCCACCCCGCCGGCATAGAGCGAGGTGGTGGTTTCACCGTCCACCTGCTCCACTCGCTTGAACCGGGCACCATCGGCGCCATAGATGTAGGTGGTGGTGTTGCCGTCCTTGGAGACCGTCAGCGGCCGGTTCTCACCATCATAGCTCATCACCTTGCCGTCGAAGCCCGCCAGCATGTTGCCGTTGGCGTCATAGGTGAAGTTTTCGCCGTCTGCGCTCTTGGGCGCATGCGCCACCGGTGTGCCGGAGTAATTGTAGCTGCCGATGAAGCTGTTGGATTTCATCGACCCGTCTGGGCGGTAGCTGAAGAACTGGTCGCGCGGTTCAGTCCCGGTCCAGCTGCCAATGGTCTCGCAACTCAGGCCCGCTTTGTTCAGGTCGGCGGCCACCAGCAGACGGCCGGCATAGTCGTAGCAGTAGTTGAAGCGGTCCGGCTCTCGCCCGCTCCATTGCCGGGTCACGCGGCCGGAAGAGCTGCGGGTGTAATGCCGCCGGCCCCGGTAGGTGTCACCGCTTGCGGCACTGGCATGCACCTGGATCTTGTTGATCCAGCCGCGCTGGTTGTTGTACTGCACCTCCTCGCGCACGCCGCTGGAGAAGTCCGTCCAGGTCGGCTGGCCGCGCAGGTTGTAGGTGACATTGGTGATGTAACTGCCAAAACCGGTCACCCGTCCGGCGGCATCATAGCTGAAGCCTGGCGCCGCCACGCTGCCCGTGCCGTCCTTGGGAAGCTGCTGTGACAGCAGCGCACCGCTGGCGTGGTACGTATTCTCCACCTTGTAGTTGACCGAATTAGCCAGATCTCGATGCCGCTCAACCGCCACAAGGCCGAGGTTGTTGTAGGTGTAGTTGATCTTGTGATCCGCATTGCTGCGCTCGGTCACAAAGCCAAGGTTATGCCCGCCGCCGAGCCAGGTCAGCGGTTGGTCATAGCGGGTTTCGGTGGTGTCCGTCCTGGATGTGCCATCTTCTGTCCAGGTCACATCCTTCCGGGTTACCCGGTTCAGCTTGTCATAGGTGAAAGCAATCACCTGCCCCTTGGCATCCACCTGGCGGGTCAGGTTGTTATTGGCATCATACTCCATGGTCCAATAACCAAGCCCCGGATCATCCGAGGTCAGCCGGTTGCCGCGCACATCATAGGTGTAGGTCCAGGCAGCGCCGCCCGGATCCGTCACGCCGGTCAGGCGGTTCAGCAGGTCGTAGCTGTAGATTGTTGCCCGGTAAATCCCAGACGCGCCGACATCGGTGCTCTCGTGATCCGTCATTGCCATCCGCACCCGGTTGCCGCGCGCATCATAAATATGCCGTACATCGATGCAGTTCGGGGCAAAGCCGCTGTCCGGGCAATCCTCGTTGCGCTGATGCACCCTGGGGTAAAAGTCGCCGCTGCCCTCCCAGACATGCGCCTCGTACTGAGTGGTGGCCTTGGCACCATCCGGATGGATCTTCTGCGTTATCCGGTCCAGCGGATCATAGCGGTAATGGGTCTTGGATGACGATGGTATGATGGATGAATTCCCCGCGTCGCCCCAGATCAGCGGGATGGTTTCCCAAGCCAAGTTGCCGCGCGCGTCAAAGCCGCGCACCGTGGCAATCATATCGGCGTCAGCCGACGTCGTGCCGGTCACAACAGTCCTGTAGACCTGCCCCAGCCCGTCGTAAAACTCCCGTGTCCTTTGTGCCAGGCTGCCTGCGACACCTGCAGGTGACGGGGTGACTTTGGCGACGAACTGCCCCGCAGGATTGCCAGTATTGACATAGTTCGTATCCACGTAATTACCGCCCGGCAGCGCGGCATAATCCTCCCGGCACTGCTTGTCATAGGTGTAGGTTGTCACCAGCCCGTTCGGATCCGTCACGGTCCAGGGCTGCTGGCAGCGGTGCTCCCAGACCGTCGCGGTCACATGCCCCTTGGCATTGGTCTCCCGCACCCGGAACAGATGCCGGATCGTATCATAGGCGAAGACGGAGGCATTGCCGCGGGCGTCAATACTCTTGGTCAAATTGCCATGGGGATCATATTCAAAGCGCTCCCGCGTTTCAAAGCCTGCTCCGCCGCTGCCCGGCGCTCCATTCCACTCCACGACCCGCACAACATTGGGGCTCGCCGTGGGCACCCAGACCAAGGAACTGCCCTCATACACATACTGGGTCACCGTCAGCCATTTCGACCGGTCACTCGTGTCAACTGTCCCTTTCATCACCTTTTTCTGCACAGGAAAGGAGACCAGATACTCAGGCAGGTTCACCTGATAAGTATACCGGGTAAGGACATTGTCCGCGGCATCCAGATCACCCCCGTTACTGGTGAAGCCATAATCCGTGACATACCTCACCTGACCGTAATCCGTCCATTCGTAGCCCTTCATGGTCTCGATCAGCTTGGAGCCATGACGGGTTCTGGTCCGGGTCGAGGTCCGGGTCACCCGGTAAGGCCCTTTGGCACTCGCATTCACGTCGCTCCAGTCGTTGATCATTTGGCTATACGTGGTGCCCTCATGGATCCGGGTCTGCGACTTGATCCGGCCGCGTTCGCCGATATGGCCGTTCAGATAAGTAGTCACCACCTGCGGCCCTTCGCTCTCACCTGTGATCGCAGGCAGATAGGCGGTCACCGTCTTGTACCCCAGCGGGCGGCGGTTCTCGTAGTCATAGGCGTTGTTCACGTAAGTGAACCGGGTCTGGCGCGACTGGCCGCGGCCGTCCTTCACCGTGATGCTGTCAACCAGTTGCTGCACGAAGGGCACATCGTTGTTGTTGTTGCCAATCGCCGTCGACGGCGC
>NZ_JWLI01000028.1 GCF_000813965.1 Leisingera sp. ANG-M7
ACTCACCGGAGGCGCCGCACAGAAAAACGCGGCGCCTTCAGACTATGGCAACCTGTGCCTGCAATCCTGACGGCACTGCAAACTGACTGGGGAACCCATTGTCTTCGCGAAACTTATTAATCATCACCACGGACCGGAATTTTGCCCGCACGTTGCAGGGTTACATGGAGTCCGCCTACCCCGGCATGAAAGTGCTGTTGGCCAACAATCTGATGATGGCCTACAATCAGGCAGAGGCTGCACAGCCGGTTTNNGCCGGTTTTTGCCTTTGTCGAGGACGGTTTCACCAAACTGCCCGAATTTGAGATGATGATGGCGCTGTTCTCCGCCATGGATACCCGCTGGGTTTCCGTGATGGATACCCAGGGCGCCACACCGGCCCGAAAATCCTCGCCGCTTCTGGATGTCGGCGCGGGCATTTTCGAACTTACGAAATCCGACCACCCAAGCCAGTTTGCCCAGTATCTGGACATGATGCTGAATGCGCCGCGCCGCAGTGCCCGTGCCGCAGCAAGTGCTTCGGCTGCACGCCCTTCCGCCACAGCTGGAAATGTCAAGAAGCTGATCCTGATCGGGTCCTCGACCGGCGGCGTGGAAGCGCTGCGCAATGTGCTGGTCGGCTTTCCATTCGACTGTCCGCCAACCCTGATCGTGCAGCACACCGGCAAGAACTTCGGCTCCGGCCTGGTATCGTTGCTGGACCGCATCTGCCCGGCCCGCGTGCGTGCGGCCGAGGACGGCATCACTCTGGAGCCGGGCCACGTTTACATCGCTGCCGGCCAGCGCCGTCACATGGGACTGACCAGCCGCAAGCCCCTGCGTCTGCGGATGAAGGAAGGCCCGGATATTTCCGGCCACACACCTTCTGTTGACGCTCTGTTCACCTCTGCCGTGCCATATGGGAAGGACGTTGTTGCCACTATTCTGACCGGCATGGGCCAGGACGGGGCCAGGGGGCTTCTGGAACTGCGCAAGGCCGGCGCCAAGACCTTTGCCCAGGATGAGAAATCCTCAGTGGTCTACGGCATGCCCCGGGTGGCCTGGGAAATGGGGGCTGCCCAGCAGCAGGTGCCTCTGACCCGGATGGCCAATACACTACTAC
The DNA here is from genome assembly GCF_000813965.1 of Leisingera sp. ANG-M7. Lineage (GTDB taxonomy): Bacteria > Pseudomonadota > Alphaproteobacteria > Rhodobacterales > Rhodobacteraceae > Leisingera. Next base: position 1,103 of record NZ_JWLI01000028.1, read on the forward strand.
AGGCCAGCAAGGTCTGATCGAACCGCAGGAAGGACCTGACTTTGACTACTGTTTTCGCCAATTCGAAATCCGTTACGGTTCTGCAAGGGGAATACCGGGTGAGCACAGATCCTAAGATCATGTTCTCCACGGTCCTTGGTTCGTGCATTGCTGCCTGCATTTATGATCCGGAAAATGGTGTGGGCGGGATGAATCATTTCCTGCTGGCCAACGCCCGTCAGGGCGGGGCAGCCAATGCCCGCTATGGCATCCATGCTATGGAGCTGCTGATCAACGGGGTTCTCAAGAAGGGCGCGATCCGCTCCAATCTCAAGTCCAAAGTGTTCGGCGGTGCGAAGATGTCAGCCAACCTGTCGGACATTGGTGCTTCAAATGCCGATTTTGTACAGCGCTTCCTGCGTGATGAGGGCATTCCAGTGATCTCTTCCAGCGTTGGTGGCACCTCGGCGCGCCGGGTGCGTTTTCATGCCTGTTCCGGTGCGGCCCAGCAGACCCACGTGAAGGACGACCGCAAGCTCGGCGAAATGGAGCTCCGCGCCGCCGCGCGTCCCGCACCCGCACCCGCTCCTGCGGCCGCTGGTGCAGGCGCTGGCGTTGTCGATCTTTTCTGACCAGCAGCCTCGGCCCTCATCCGGGCTGCATAGCTGCTGAGCCGGGGCAAGAATTTCCGTTTGCCCGTTCCGGCCGGCAGAGGTAGTCCCTTAAGGGACATGAGCGCAAACCTGGCTTCATTCCTGAATTCATTGGCTTCGCCGGTATTCCGGCGGAGCCTTGTTGCTGCCGGGGCCCTGGTCCTGGGCGTGGCCGGTCAGCTGCAAGCCGGGATCACCGTTTTTGCCGCCGCCAGCACCAAAACCGCATTGGATGAAGCCGCGGCTTCCTACCAAGCGGGTACCGGCCGGGATGTGACGCTCTCTTATGCAGGCTCGCCTGCGCTGGCCCGGCAGATCCAGCTGGGCGCACCAGCAGATGTGTTCATTTCAGCCAATCCCGGCTGGATGGATGTCCTGCAGCAAGAGGGCCTGATCGATGAAGCCTCACGCCTGGACTTGCTGGAGAACAGGCTGGTTCTGATCGCGCACGGGCGCAACGTGCAGCCGCTGGACCTTGAAACCGCGGACTTGGCGCGGCTGCTGGGCGAAGGCCGCCTGGCCATGGCACTGGTGGATGCGGTGCCTGCGGGCATTTACGGCAAGGCGGCGCTGACGGCGCTGGGGCTGTGGCCGGATGTTGCCTCCAAAGTAGCACAAACCGCCAATGTGCGCGCGGCGCTTGCGCTGGCTGCTTCCGGTGAGGTGCCGATGGGAGTGGTTTACGCAACCGATGCCCGTGCAGAAGCCGGCGTCGCGGTCATTGCTGTCTTTCCGGAAGACAGCCACCCGCCAATTCTCTATCCTGCTGCAGCGGTCGCGGATGGCAAAATGGCCGAGGCCAAGGCGTTTTTGGATTACTTGCAAAGCCCGGCAGCCAGAGAGATTTTCCTCCGGCACGGGTTTGGAGTGCCGGAGCAGTGAGCATTGAAACCGCATGGCTGGGACCCGAAGAGTGGCAGGCGGTGATGCTGTCGCTGCGGGTTTCGATCTGGGCAACTCTGGCGGCCCTGCCGCTGGCGGTTTTTGTGGCCTACGCGCTGGCGCGCTGGCAGTTTCCCGGCAAGCAGGTCGTGAACAGCCTGGTGCACCTGCCGCTGATCCTGCCGCCGGTGGTTACCGGCTATCTGCTGCTGATGGTGTTCGGCACCAAGGGTCCGGTGGGCGGCGCATTGCAGCAGATCGGCATTGTCTTTGCCTTCCGCTGGACAGGGGCTGCGCTGGCCGCCGCCATCATGGCCTTTCCGCTGATGGTGCGGGCCATCCGCCTGTCGGTTGAGGCGGTGGATCCCAAGCTGGAGCAGGCCGCAGCAACCCTTGGCGCATCCCGCCTGATGTGTTTTGCCACCATCACTCTGCCGATGATCCTGCCCGGGCTGATCGCCGGCGCGGTGCTCGGTTTTGCCAAGGCAATGGGTGAGTTCGGCGCCACCATCACCTTTGTCTCCAGCATTCCTGGGCAGACCCAGACGCTGCCCTCGGCGATCTATACGTTCCTGCAGGTGCCGGGCGGCGAGACCGCGGCGCTACGGCTGACCCTGGTGTCGATTGCTATCGCCCTGACTGCTCTGCTGCTTTCGGAACTGCTGGCGCGGCGGGCGGCTGACCGGGCAGGGGGGCGCTAATGCTGACAGTGTCGCTGCAACACGCGCTGCCGGGGTTCGGGCTGGATGTGCAGTTTGAGGCCCCGCCAGGGGTCACCGTGCTGTTCGGCCGCTCCGGCACCGGCAAAACGACGGTGATCCAGGCAGTGGCCGGGCTGCTCCGGCCCGATCAGGGCCGGGTGGCGCTGGAGGGCGAGGTGCTGTGCGACACCAGGCGGGGTCAATGGCTGCCGCCGCACAAGCGCCGCATGGGCTATGTGTTTCAGGAGGGGCGGCTGTTTCCGCATCTGACGGTGCGGCAGAATCTGCTGTTCGGGCAATGGTTTGCGCCGCGGGATGCCAAGCGCGAAAGCCTGGAGCGGGTGGTGGACCTCCTGGGCATCGGCCCGCTGTTGCAGCGCCGTCCCGGCCGGTTGTCCGGCGGCGAGAAGCAGCGGGTCGCCATCGGCCGGGCGCTGCTGGCCGCACCGCGGATGATCCTGGCGGATGAACCGCTATCGGCCCTGGATGAGGCCCGCAAAGCGGAAATCCTGCCTTATTTCGAGAAGCTGAGGGACGAGATCGGCATCCCAATGCTCTACGTCAGCCACTCCGCCGCCGAGGTTGCCCGGCTGGCAACCACCGTGGTTGTGCTGCAGGACGGCAGGGTGCAGCGGCAAGGAACAGCCGCAGAGGTTCTGGGTGATCCCGCGGTCATGCCAGCCGGCGTCCGTGCCGCAGGTGCGTTGCTGCAGGCCCGGGTGGCAAGGCACCACAGCGACGGGCTTACAGAACTGGATGCAGGTGGCGTGCCTCTATTCCTGCCGCAAGTCGCCAAGGCGCCCGGCAGCATGGTCCGGGTCAGGATCTCGGCCCATGAAGTAATCCTGTCGCGCCGCCGTCCCGAAGGGCTGTCGGCGCTCAATATCCTGCCGGCGACGGTGGAAAATGTCCGCACTGGCGGAGGTCCGGGCGCGATGGTCTCGCTGACCACGCCGGCGGGGCGGGTTCTGGCTCGGGTCACCCGCCGATCAGCCCAAGCGTTGGGACTGGAACCTGGTGCGGAATGCCATGCCGTGGTCAAAACCGTCTCCATCGCGCCGGAGGATATCGGCAGCGGCAAGTGAGCCGGTACAGCCAGCCTTCAAAATTACCAAGATAATCCTTCAGGTATTCTTGATACGGAAATAAGTTCGGTTGCGCCGGGCAGGCGGGTATCAATGGGGCAGCACTTCAGCAGGAAAGGCAGCCCATGACCAATCGATCCTACTACGCACCGGAAGGCGGGCTGCCGCCTCAGACCCAGCTGCTGACCGACCGCGCCATGTTCACCGAAGCCTATGCGGTAATCCCCAAGGGCACGATGAGCGACATCGTGGCGAGCCTTTTGCCGTTCTGGGACAAGGCGCGTTTCTGGGTGCTGTCGCGACCCCTGTCCGGCTTTGCCGAAACCTTTTCGCAGTATATCGCCGAGGTGCAGCCCGGCGGCGGCAGCGACCAACCGGAAACCGAAGCGGGCACTGAAGCAGTGCTGTTCGTGGTCCAAGGGTCCATGACCCTGACCATCGACGGCACCGCGCACCAAATGGAAGAGGGCGGTTATGCCTTTCTGCCGCCGCAGGCCAATTGGACCCTGCGCAACAACAGCGATGCGCCGGTGCGCTTCCACTGGATCCGCAAGGCCTATCAGCAGGTTGCGGGCTTGGACGCGCCGGAGGCCTTTGTCACCAGCGACAAACACATTGATCCGACCCCGATGCCGGAAACCGAGGGCAAATGGGCGACCACCCGTTTCGTGGACCCGAATGACCTGCGCCACGACATGCATGTCACCATCGTCACCTTTGAACCCGGCGCGGTGATCCCCTTTGCCGAAACCCATGTGATGGAGCACGGGCTTTATGTACTAGAGGGCAAGGCGGTCTACCGGCTGAACCAGGATTGGGTTGAGGTCGAGGCAGGCGATTACATGTGGCTGCGCGCCTTCTGCCCGCAGGCCTGCTATGCGGGTGGTCCGGGAAAATTCCGCTATCTGCTGTACAAGGACGTGAACCGTCACATGCCGCTGGCGCCGCTGCGCTGAGGGGCAGGAGGTTGCCTGCCGCTCCCGGATGCAGGCTGCTGATCTTCAGGCCAGCTGACTCGCATGTCAGCTGGCCTGTTCATTATTCTGAAGAACCCACCATGCATGCATTGCATGGAACATGTCCGTCAGGGCCAGCGCCTTGGCGGTTGCCGTGTATTCCACCCTTGGCGGAACCTCGGGAAAAATCTCCCTGCTTACAAGGCCGTCTTTCTCCAGCGCCCTCAGCTGGCTGGTGAGCATAGTCTGGGTGATGCCTTCAACTTCCCGCTTCAGCTCGCCAAACCGTTTGGTTCCCTGAAAAATCAGCACCTGAAGAATAATCAGCTTCCATTTGCCGCCAATGAGCTGAGCGATGTCCGGCATCGGACAGCGCTTGCCAAATGCCCCGCCAGATTGCGTCGTCTGGAAATTTTTCGGCGGCTCGGCATTCATTTAAAATCCTCCATGGTACGAAAATGATACTAACATGATTTCGAGGAGTTTCGCAGAAAATCAGAGTTGAGGATGCCATTCAGCCGGAACTTGTTGTTGGAAGCAGCCGGGCAATAGTATCGTTTCCCTGACTAAGTAAGAAAATTCTGCCTACTTTTCAATCAATTAACAGACACTATCCTCCTCAGAGACACCTGAAGGAGGCACAACATGACACTCACTATTCACACAATCAGCGGCGCACCCCGGGCCTGGCGTGTTCTCGCGGGCCTGGCCCTCAAGGGGCTGAGCTGGGATCAGAACGTGCTGTCGGCGTCGGACGGAGAGCACAAAAGGGAACCCTTCCTGTCGCTCAACCCGCGCGGCACGGTCCCAGTGCTGGAGGAAGGCGGCTGCGTTATCCGGGATTCCATCGCAGCACTTGCCTGGCTCGACCGGGCCTATCCGGAGCGTCCGATATTTGGATCTTCCCCCGATGAAGCCGCAGAAATCTGGCAGATCACGATGGAAGCAAGCAGCTATCTGCGCGATGCCTGTCATGCGGTGCTTGCGCCGGTCCTGGTGCAGCGCATCGCTCCGGTCCCCGGCAGCCCCGAAGAAGCAGCGCTGAAGACCGCGGCAGAGGCCCTGCACAGGGAGTGCCGCTGGCTGGAAGGGTTGCTGGACGGCAGGCCGTATCTGGCCGGGGATACGCCGAGCGCCGCAGACGCGGTGGCGTTTCCGGAAATCCGGCTGATCCAAAGAGCAGTCGAAACGCGCCACGAGGTGATGGAAAGGCTCGGGTTCGGCTTTCCGCCGGATCACTACCCCCGTCTGGCGGACTGGAAGGAACGGATGAGCGCGCTGCCGGGTATGGCCAAAACCCTGCCGCCGCACTGGAACGAGCGGACCAGCAGCCCTGCCTCGCGGAATTACAAACGCAGCATTTCCGCCGCCGCCACACCGGGACAGGCTTTTCACGCCCTAACCCAAGGGTTCGGAGATTGGTGGACGGTGCCGGATAATCCCATTCTGCAGCCCGGCGACCGCGCCAGATTCACCTTCCCGCCGGGGCGCTCCTTCTGGACCTTTGAGGCCAAGCGCCTTGTTCCCGGCGAACTTGTCGAGCTGGAATGCGTCGAGGCGCTGCATCTGCACGAGGGACAGCCCAACGGGATCCAGACTGAATGGCTCGGCACCCGCGCGATCTGGCGGATCTTCCCGGATCCGCAGGGCTGCCGCATCCGGTTTGAGCATGAGGGCCTCAGACCTAGCCTGCTCTGTTACGGCATCTGCGAGGCCGGCTGGGACCATTTCTTCGTTTCCAGCCTGAAGGCGTTCCTGGACACCGGTCAAGGCACTCCGCACCGCGCTGCAGAGAAAATACAGCTCTAGGAGCAGGGGGCGTCAGACTGCTGGCGCCCCCATCCCTTGCGACAGTTTCTGCGCGGCGTCCTTGACCAGGGCGCCGATACCGTCGATGCCGCCGTCGGGCATCCGTGCAGTGGGGCCGGAGATGGAGATCCCCGCCAGCACCTCGCCCTGCATGCCAAAGACAGGGGCCGCAACACAGCGCATGCCCTGCGCCTTTTCCTCGTCGTCGAATGACCAGCCGCGGCTGCGGATCTGCACCAAATCTTCGCGTAGGGCATCCGCAGAGGTCAGGGTTTTTTCCGTGAACCGCTCCAGCGAGCGCCCGCGCAGGAAACGGGCCAACTGGTCCTCCCCGAAACAGCTGAGCAGCGCCTTGCCGATGCCAGAGGCGTGCATGGGAGAGGTGGTGCCTGGCGGGAAGAAGGCCCGGATCGACTCGTGCGTTTCCACTTGGCTCACGAACATCACGTCGCCGCCGCGTTCGATGCCGAGGTTGGAGGTCTCGCCGGTTGCCTCCATCAGCTCCCGCATCACCGGCCGGGCGCGTTCAATGACGCTGGAGCGGCGCAGGAAGGCGGAGCCGAGCCGGAACGCCATAGCGCCGATGTGCCAGGTCTGGCTCTGCGGCTCCATCTCGACGATCTGGCGCGCCTCCAGAGTGGACAATACCCGGTACATGGTGGCTGCCGACTGATCGAGCGCGGAAGAAAGCTCTGTCAGCGTCATGCCGCTGGCCCCGGCCAGCGCATCGAGCACGTCCAGCGCCCGGTCAAGCGACTGGATGGTAGTCGGCTGGCTGGCGGAATCAAAGCTCTTGGGGCGGCCTTTGCGGCGCGGCGGCTGGGACATTTTCAGGTCTTTCTTGGCAATTCAAGCAGCTGCTTATGGATAAAACTGAAAATCACTTCTGTACAGTGAAAAAACTAAAGCCTTTGTAATTAAGGTGTAATTCTCCATTTTCACAGTTTTTGAAAGCTTTTTTCAAAAAAATTCCCCTGTGGACGGCTTCCCCTTACAGTGAGGGAAATCGCCACAGGAGGGCACGACATGAGCTTTCAAAATCCGGTTTTCATCCCCGGTCCGACCAATATGCCCGAAGCACTGCGCAAGGCAGTGGACATGCCGACGCTGGACCACCGCTCGCCGCTGTTCGGCCAGATCCTGCACCCGGCACTGGCCGGGGTGAAGAAGGTTCTGAAAAGCGAGAGCGCCGAGATTTTTGTCTTTCCGTCGACCGGCACCGGCGGCTGGGAAACCGCGATCACCAACACGCTGAACGCAGGCGACAAGATTCTGGCCGCCCGCAACGGCATGTTCAGCCACCGCTGGATCGACATGTGCCAGCGCCACGGGCTGGACGTTCAGATCGTTGAAACTCCCTGGGGGGAAGGCCTACCAGCGGACCGTTACGAGGAAATCCTGACCGCCGACACCGCGCATGAGATCAAAGCGGTTCTGGCGACCCACAACGAGACTGCAACCGGCGTGAAATCCGACATCGCCGCCGTCCGCCGCGCGCTGGACGCAGCCGGCCATCCGGCACTGCTGTTTGTTGATGGCGTGTCCTCGATCGCCTCGATGGACTTCCGGATGGATGAATGGGGTGTCGATATTGCCGTTACCGGCTCGCAGAAGGGTTTCATGCTGCCGCCGGGCCTCGCCATCGTCGGCTTCTCGCCCAAGGCGATGAAAGCTGCCGAAACCGCGACCCTGCCGCGCACCTTCTTTGATATCAAGGATATGGCCAACGGCTATGCCAACAGCGCCTATCCCTACACGCCCTCCGTCGGCCTGCTGAACGGTCTGAACATGGCTTGTGGTATGCTGCTGGACGAAGGGCTGGAGAACGTCTTTGCCCGCCACCACCGGATTGCCGAGGGCGTCCGCGCCGCGGTCCATGCCTGGGGGCTGGAACTGTGTGCCGTGTCGCCGGACGTCTACTCCGACAGCGTCAGCGCCATCCGCACCCCGGACGGATTTGACGCCAACAAGTTCGTGAGCCTGGCGGCCGAGAAATACGGCGTCGCCTTTGGCACCGGCCTGGGTGAGGTCGCGGGCAAGGTGTTCCGCATTGGCCACCTGGGCAGCCTGACCGATGTGATGGCGCTCTCGGGCATTGCCACCGCAGAAATGGTCATGGCCGACCTGGGCCTCAACATCCAGCTGGGTTCCGGCGTTGCTGCTGCGCAGGATTACTACCGCGGCAACACCGCCTCCAGCACCAAGGCCGCCGCCTGATGAAGGATACCGCGATGTATATCCCGACCTATGAGGACATGCTGGCTGCGCATGAGCGCATCCAGCCCCACATCCGCCGCACGCCGGTGCGCACCTCTGCCTACCTGAATGAGCTGACAGGAGCAGAGCTGTTCTTCAAATGCGAGAACTTCCAGGAGCCGGGCGCCTTCAAGGTGCGCGGCGCCACCAACGCGGTGTTCGGGCTGGATGAGGCGCAGGCCGCCAAGGGCGTCGCCACGCATTCCTCGGGCAACCATGCCTCCTGCCTGTCTTATGCGGCAATGCTGCGCGGCATCCCGTGCAACGTGGTCATGCCGCGCACCGCACCGCAGGCCAAGAAGGACACCGTGCGCCGGTACGGCGGGCGGATCACCGAATGTGAGCCCTCGACCAGCTCGCGCGAGGAGACCTTTGCCAAGGTGCAGGCCGAGACCGGTGGCGACTTCGTGCATCCTTACAACGACCCGCGCGTGATTGCGGGGCAGGGCACCTGTGCCAAGGAGTTTGTGGAGCAGACCGACGGTCTCGACATGGTTGTGGCCCCGATCGGCGGCGGCGGCATGATCTCGGGCACCTGCCTGACGCTGTCGACGCTGGCACCGGAAACCCAGGTGATCGCGGCAGAGCCGGAGCAGGCCGATGACGCCTACCGCAGCTTCAAGGCGGGTTACATCATCGCCGATGATGCGCCCAAGACCATCGCCGACGGACTGCTGGTGCCGCTCAAGGACCTGACCTGGCATTTCGTCAGCAACCACGTCAGCGAGATCTACACGGCATCCGATGCCGAAATCATCTATGCGATGAAACTGATCTGGAAGCACCTGCGCATCGTGATGGAGCCGTCAAGCGCGGTGCCGCTCGCCACCATTCTGAAAAACAAAGACGCCTTCGCGGGCAAACGCGTGGGCCTGATCGTCACCGGCGGCAATGTCGACCTCGACAAGCTGCCCTGGATGAACAGCTAAACTGGGGAATAGAAACATGAACGCACAGACCAAATTCGAAGAACTTGAAGTCGGCTATGACGTCCCGGCAATCCCGGGCATGGACGAGGCTGACATCCAGACCCCGGCGCTGGTCCTCGACCTGGACGCGCTGGAGCGCAACATCAAGAAGATGGGCGACTATGCCAAGGCGCATGGCATGCGCCACCGGGTGCACGGAAAGATGCACAAGTCAGTGGACGTGGCCAAGCTGCAGGAACGCCTTGGCGGCGCCGTTGGCGTCTGCTGCCAGAAGGTGTCCGAGGCCGAGGTCTTTGCCCGCGGCGGCATCAAGGACGTGCTGGTCTCCAACCAGGTGCGCGACCCGCAAAAAATCGACCGTCTGGCCCGCCTGCCCAAGCTGGGCGCCCGCACCATCGTCTGCGTTGACGATCTGGACAACGTGGCGGACCTGTCAGCAGCAGCGCAGAAACACGGCACCGAGCTGGAAGTGTTTGTCGAGATCGACTGCGGCGCAGGCCGCTGCGGCGTGACCACCACCGAAGCCGTGGTTGAGATCGCCAAGGCGGTGAACGCGGCTGAGAACCTCAAGTTCTCCGGCATCCAGGCCTATCAGGGTGCGATGCAGCACATGGACAGCTACGAGGACCGCAAGGCCAAGCTGGACATCGCCATCGCCCAGGTTGCTGATGCAGTTGAGGGCCTGAAGGCCGAAGGCATCGCCTGCGAACTGGTCTCCGGCGGCGGCACCGGCTCCTACTACTTCGAATCGAACTCCGGCGTGTACAACGAGCTGCAGTGCGGCTCCTACGCCTTCATGGACGCGGATTACGGCCGCATCCTGGACAAGGACGGCAACCGGATCGATCAGGGCGAGTGGGAGAATGCCTTCTTCCTCTACACTCAGGTGATGAGCCACGCCAAGGCCGACAAGGCCATCGTGGACGCAGGCCTCAAGGCGCAGTCGGTCGACAGCGGCCTGCCCTTCATCTTCGGCCGCGACGACGTGGAATACATCAAATGCTCGGATGAGCACGGTGTGGTCTCCGACCCGAACGGCGCGCTGAAAGTGGGCGACAAGCTGCGCCTGGTCCCGGGCCACTGCGACCCGACCGCCAACGTGCATGACTGGTACGTCGGTGTCCGCAACGGCAAGGTCGAAACCGTCTGGCCCGTCTCGGCCCGCGGCAAAGCCTACTAAGCAAACGATCCCCGAACTGGCGGAGGTGCGCATGCCGCCCTCCGCCGGCTTTTTTTGTTGAGGAGAAACAGACATGTATATCGTTCCGGAAAAGGCGATTGCGGATCTTGTGACCCGCGAAGCCTCGTTCGATGCGGTCGAGAAGGTCTTTGCCGCCATGGCTTCGGGAGATGCCTACAACTTCCCCGTCGTGCGTGAGGCAATCGGCCACGAGGACGCTCTTTACGGCTTCAAGGGCGGCTTTGACCGCGCAGGCCTCACCCTGGGCCTCAAGGCCGGGGGCTATTGGCCGAACAACCTGGAAAAGCGCGGGCTGATCAATCACCAGTCCACCGTTTTCCTGTTCGATCCCGACACTGGCAAGGTGAAGGCGATGGTGGGCGGCAACCTCCTGACCGCGCTGCGCACCGCAGCGGCATCCTCAGTGTCGATCAAGCATCTGGCCCGCCAGGACGCCAAGGTGATCGGCATGATCGGCGCCGGCCACCAGGCCACCTTCCAACTGCGCGCCGCCCTGGAGCAGCGCCAGTTCGAGAAGGTCATCGGCTGGAACTACCACCCGGAAATGCTGCCCAACATCGAGAAAGTCGCGGCTGAGGCCGGTGTGCCGTTTGAAGCGGTCGAGCTGGAAGGAATGCGGGAAGCGGATGTGATCATCTCCATCACCTCGGCCTTCGCGCCCTCGCTGATGGCAGATCACGTCAGCCCTGGTACCCACATCGCCTGCATGGGCACTGATACCAAGGGCAAGCAGGAGGTCGAAGCCGAACTGCTGGTCAAGTCATCTGTGTTCACCGACGAGGTGGCGCAATCCATCTCCATCGGCGAGGCGCAGCACGCCGTGGCGCAGGGCCTGATCCAGGAGTCTGATGTTGCCCAGATCGGCGCGGTGATCAACGGCACCAACCCGGGCCGCACCTCTGACGACCAGATTACCCTGTTTGACGGCACCGGCGTCGGCCTGCAGGATCTGGCCGTCGCGGCTTCGGTCGTTGAGGTGGCCGTAGAAAAGGGCATCGCCATTGAGGTCGATTTCTAAGCCCAGCCAGAAACACATTCTGCAAATATCCGCATAGCGGACCGGCAGGAGAGAGGTGTACCTCTCTCCTGTTTTTCTTTGAGGGACTAAAAACATGTTTCTGGGATTGAGCCTGCTGGTGGTTGGCGTGGTGCTGTGCCTGAACGGCGTCTGGCAGATGGGCCGGATCCAGGACCGAGAGATCATCCTGATCAATGCGGTTGCAGCGCTGGTGTTCTTTGCCACCGTCCTGCTGATCGCGCTGGCGGCGCAGCAGCCGGCGGACCTGCTGGATGCAGGCATGACGCTCTTGTTCGGCACCACCTACCTGTGGGTGGCCTACAACCGCATCTTCGCCTCCAGCGGCGAGGGGCTGGGATGGTTCAGCGGTTTTGTGGCGCTGACCGCCGCGCCCATGGTGCTGCAGGTGCTGATGCAGGCGGACGGGCTGTTCGACGTCTGGCTGGCGGGTTGCTGGGCCGCCTGGTCCGGATTGTGGTTCCTGTATTTCCTGAACCTCGCGCTGCGGCGCGGCAGCCCCCGGCTGACCGCCGCCGCAACGCTCCTGTGCGGGATCTTCACCGGCTGGCTGCCGGGGCTTGCAGTGCTGCACGGGCTGGCCGGCTGAAACGAAAAGAACCGGCCCAAACGGGCCGGCTCCTCTTGTTACTTCATCGCTTGTGCCTGCTTCAGGCGTGATCCTCATGCGGCAGCGACCCGCGGCCATTGCCGCTCATCCCGCCAGAGACTTCCTCAGTGGCTTCATCCGCCAGGTCCTGCGGCAGCACCAGGTTCAGAACGATGGCAATCAGCGCGGCCGGCAGCAGGCCGCTGGTCAGCAGGATGCGCGCGGTATCGGGCATGTGCTGCAGCGCACCCGGCTCCAGCTGCAGGCCCAGGCCGATCGACAGGGAGATCGCAAAGATCACCATGTTGCGGCGGTTCCAGTCCACGTCCGACAGCATCGAAACGCCCGCCGCAACCACCATCCCGAACATCACGATCACGCCGCCGCCCAGCACCTCGATCGGCACCGTGCGGATCACCGCGCCCACCTTGGGGACCAGCCCGCAGACGATCAGGAAGATAGCTCCGCAGGTCACCACGTGGCGGCTCATCACCCCTGTCATCGCGATCAGGCCGACGTTCTGGCTAAAGGAGGTGTTTGGGAAAGCGCCAAAGAACCCTGCAATCGCGGTGCCCACACCATCGGCATAGGTCGCGCCAGCGATCTCCTCCTCAGTGGCTTCGCGGCCCGCGCCGCCCTTGGTCACGCCGGAAACGTCACCGACGGTTTCCACAGCCGAGACAAAGCTCATCAGACAGAAGCCTATGATGGCCGCGGCAGAGAACTCCACCCCGTATTTGAACGGCTGCGGCAGGGCAAAGGCTGCGGCCCGCTCCCAGGAGCCGGACACGGCTTCATACGTCAGCATGCCCGTCATCAGCGCATAGACATAGCCCACGATCAGCCCCAGCAGAACGGCAGAGACCGACAGCATTCCCTTGGTAAAGAACTTGAGGCCGAGGGTAACAAAGATCACCACCAATGCCGCCGACCAGTTCAAGAGCGAGCCGTATTCCGCCGTGCCAATGGCGGGCACACCACCCGCGGCGTACTGGATGCCAACCTTGACCAGCGCCAAACCGATCATTGTCACCACCAAGCCTGTGACCAGCGGCGGCAGCGCAAATCGGATCTTGCCAATCACAGTGCCGAGCAGCCCATGGAAAATACCGCCGACAATGACGCCGGTGAACAAGGCGGCCAGCCCGTCCACACCCTTGCCCGCAACCAGCGGGATCATGATCGGCAGGAAGGCAAAGGAGGTGCCCTGCACAATCGGCAGCGCCGCGCCAACCGGGCCAAGCGTGATCGTCTGCAGAAGGGTGGCGATACCGGCAAACAGCATCGACATCTGGATCAGATAGAGCAGCTCCGGAAAGTCCGGCGAGTTGGAGCCGAACCCGAAACCGGCAGCGCCGGCCACGATTATGGCGGGGGTGACGTTGGAAACGAACATCGCCAGCACATGCTGGATGCCCAGCGGCACCGCCTTGTGCAGGGGCGGGGTATAGTTGGGGTCGCGCAGCTGCGCTGGCGTCCCGATGGAAGTGTCAGCCATGAATATCTCCTGTTGGTCATGGGGATCTTGCCGCTTCTTGTTTTTGTTGGCGGCTTCGAGATGTGCGGTCAGTCTGCGACCACGGTAAAAGGCTCCTTGAACCAGTGTTCTTCGAGGTTGGGAGAGGTGCCGATCCGGTCGACAACGATGTACTGGCCGGGCGCGCCAAGGGGGGCGAGCACCCCGTGCCAGGTGCCCCGGTGCAGGTTGATGGACTGGCCCGGCTGGCTGATAAACGCCTGCAGATTGACCGGCGCACCGCCCTCGTCATCCGCCACCACTACCAGCATCGGCACGCCGCTCACTGGCACAAAAGCCTGGCTGCCCTCCGGGTGGCGTTCCACCATGTCCACCTTGTGCGGCAGATGGCGGGCCTTGGCGTCGAACAGGCTGATACCGGCCCGTCCGTCCGGTCCGAAATCCAGAGCCGCGCGGTCGTGGTGACGCCCGCACATCCCCTGATTGATGATCTTGTCCGGCGCGCCCGCAACCTCGATCACGTCGCCATAGGGCGCAAAAGCCGCTGCAGTCAGCGGCCTTGCGGTCAGCAGGCCGCTCACGGCAGCAGGTCCTGCAGGCGGAACTGGGCAATGCGCTCAACCTGGCGGCAGGCCTCATCGAACTCGGTCGCCCGGTCATTGTGGATACGGCGGTGGAACGCTTCCATGATCGACACCTTGTTGTGGTCGCGCACCGCGATGATGAAGGGGAAGCCGTGCTTCTCCACATACTCAGAGTTGAGCCGGGTGAAGGTCTCGCGCTCCTCATCAGTCAGCATATCAAGGCCGGCACTGGACTGTTCCGAGGTGCTTTCGGCTGTCAGACGGCCCGCGGCTGCCAGCTTGCCGGCCAGATCCGGGTGCGCGGTCAGAACGCCCAGGCGCTCGTCCTCGCTAGAGGTGCGGAAAATCCGGCACAGCGCGTTGTGGACGCCCGCCGCGCAGTCATGCGCCGGTCCCAGCTCCAGATCAAAGGCGCGGTCCGCAATCCAGGGCGAATGTTCGAAGATGGAGCCGAATTTGGACACGAACGCCTCACGCTCCATTTGGCTGGGGCGTTCGCGTTTCACCGGCGGATGGGTTTCCGCCCAATGCGCGGCAATGTCGATGCGGCGCGGGCACCAGACGCCCTCAAACCCCTGGATGTACTCAATGAAGCGCTTGAGGCCGGCAATCTTGCCCGGTCGGCCCACCAGGCGGCAGTGCAGACCGATGGTCATCATCTTCGGCGCGCCTGCCTCGCCCTCGGCATAGATCACGTCAAAGGCATCCTTCAGATACTGGAAGAAATGCTCGCCTGTGATCCAGCCAGGCGAGTTGGAAAACCGCATGTCGTTGGCTTCCAGCGTGTAGGGGATGATCAGCTGATCGCGGCCGCCACTTTCCAGCCAATAGGGCAGGTCGTCGTCATAGGTGTCGGAGATGTAATCAAATCCGCCTTCCTCGGCCACCAGGCGCACCGTGTTGGCACTGCAGCGCCCGGTGTACCAGCCGCGCGGGCGGGTGCCGGTGACCTCAGCATGCAAACGCACGGCTTCTGCAATCGCGGCGCGCTCCTCCTCTTCGGCCATATCCTTGTGCTCGACCCACTTCAGGCCGTGGCTGGCGATCTCCCAGTCCGCATCCTTCATCGCCTGCACCTGTTCAGGGCTGCGGGCCAGGGCGGTGGCAACGCCGTAAATGGTCAGCGGAATACCCGCGCCGGTGAACAGCCGGTGCAGCCGCCAGAAGCCGGCGCGCGATCCGTATTCATAGATCGACTCCATATTCCAATGGCGCTGGCCGGGCCATTGCGCGGCACCAGGAATGTCGGACAAGAACGCTTCCGAGGCCGCATCCCCGTGCAGGATGCAGTTCTCGCCGCCTTCTTCGTAGTTCAGAACAAATTGCACGGCGGCTTTGGCCCCATTGGGCCACTGCGGGTCGGGTGCGGCAGCACCGTATCCGCGCAAGTCACGGGGATAGCGCGTCACGTCAGGTCTCCTGTCTTTTGTTCCTTATAGAACAGAATAATCCGGGCAGGCTTTCAGTAAATTTTTGAAAGAACTTTTTGACTCTTGCCGCTGTATGGGGCGGGCTGAACCAAGCATACCTAAGGAAACAGATTTGACAGGAGGCTGAAATGGCCGGATTTCTGACCACCCATGTGCTGGACACCGCACGCGGCTGCCCGGCGGAAGGGCTGAAGATCGACCTTTACCGGATCGAAGGCAAAGAGCGCATCCTTCTGCGCAGCCTGACCACCAACGACGACGGGCGCACCGATGAGCAGATCCTGCCGGCAGGCGAGTTCGCCATCGGCACCTATGAGCTGGTGTTCCACGCGGGCGGCTATCTGCGCGCCACCGGCCAGGCCGGCGCCGACCCGCTGTTCCTCGACGAAGTGCCGCTGCGCTTTGGCATGAGCGAGGCAGACAGCCATTATCACGTGCCGCTCTTGCTGTCGCCCTACGGCTACTCCACCTACCGCGGCAGCTGAACCGCACACCCCAAGATACCTCTCCTCCCGCTTGGCATCTGCCAGCGGTTCCCGTCCCAGGCAACTGGGGCGGGCTTTTTCATTCTGAGGGGAGCGATGCCTGGATGTGATCCACCATGAAATCCATGAACAGCCGCACCTTGGGATCCTGATGGCGGCGATGGACGTACAGGCAGGCCATCTGGATCGGGATCGGCGGCTCTTCCGCCAGCACCGGTACCAGCCTGCCGGAGGCCAGATGTTCCGAAATCTCGAACACCGGTTTCAGGATGATTCCATGCCCGTCCAGCGCCCAACTGGTCAGCACATCTCCGTGATCCGATTCAAACGGCCCGGTGACCGTTACCCGTTTCACCCCGTCCTGGCTGCGCAGCGGCCATTGGAACTCCGGCGCGCCGGGATAGCGCAGGTTCAGGCAGTCATGCGCCTCGGTCTTCAACTCGTCGCTGGTCTTCGGCTGGCCGCGCTGCCTGATATACTCCGGCGCCGCGCACAGCACCCGCGGGCAGTCAGCGATCTTGCGGATGCGCAGGTTTGAATCCTCCGGCACGCCCAGGAAAAACGCAGCATCCAGCCCTTCTGCCGCCAGATCCAGCTTGCGGTCCGACAGCCGCAGCCGGATCGAGATCAGCGGATAAGCTTCCTTGAACTTCGGCACGGCCGGCGCAATCAGCCGCTGCCCCAGCCCCAGCGGCGCCGCTACATAGAGAGTGCCGCGCGGTGTTTGGGTGACGCTGCTGATATCCGCCTCGGCCTCATCCACCGCTTCCAGGATCTTGACCGCGCCGTGGTAGAACAGGTTGCCCTGTTCAGTCGGATTAAGCAGCCGCGTGGTGCGCTGGAACAGCCGCACGTTCAGGTGATCCTCCAGCTGTGAAATCCGCGACGACGCCACCGCGGCCGAGATCCGCATGTCGCGCGCAGCGGCGGACATGTTGCCAAGTTCATAGACGCGGACAAAGGTGCGGATATTGTCGAGATAGGCCATTCGCGTATTCTTTGTGTTATTTTGAAACAGCTTGGGTTTTTTACCCAATACATGAAAATAACACCATGCTCTAGTCTCGCATCAAAGCTTATGAGGAGAGAACAATGGAAGAGCTCGTGATCATGTGGGACTGGCTGGGCTTTGCGGTCCGCTGGCTTCATGTCATCACCGCCATTGCCTGGATCGGATCGTCCTTCTACTTCGTCGCGCTGGACCTTGGCCTGCGGAAGGTTCCGCATCTGCCGGTCGGCGCGCATGGTGAGGAATGGCAGGTCCACGGCGGCGGTTTTTACCACATCCAGAAATACCTGGTGGCGCCGGAGAACATGCCGGACCATCTGATCTGGTTCAAATGGGAAAGCTACGCCACCTGGCTGTCGGGCGCGGGCCTCTTGATGATCGTCTACTGGGCGGGCGGAGAGCTTTACCTGATCGACTCGACCAAGGCCGACCTGGCCCTGTGGCAGGGCATCCTCATTTCCGGCGCGTCGCTCAGCATCGGCTGGCTGGTCTATGACTTCCTGTGCAAATCGCCGCTGGGGGAAAAGCCGACCTTCCTGATGTTGCTGCTGTTTGTGCTGCTGGTCGCCATGGGCTGGGGCTACAACCAGATCTTCACCGGCCGCGCGGTGATGCTGCACCTGGGTGCCTTTACGGCTACCATCATGACGGCAAACGTCTTTTTCATCATCATGCCGAACCAGCGCATCGTGGTGAAGGACCTGCAGGAAGGCCGCACGCCGGATGCCAAATACGGCAAAATCGCCAAGCTGCGCTCGACCCACAACAACTACCTGACTCTGCCCGTTGTGTTCCTGAT
Organism: Leisingera sp. ANG-M7; assembly: GCF_000813965.1. GTDB lineage: Bacteria > Pseudomonadota > Alphaproteobacteria > Rhodobacterales > Rhodobacteraceae > Leisingera. The sequence continues at coordinate 18,963 of NZ_JWLI01000028.1, forward strand.
GCTGTCGAACCATTACCCGCTGGCCTTTGCCACCGAGTACAACTGGCTGATCGCGGCGCTGGTGTTCTTGATGGGCGTGACCATCCGCCATTACTTCAACAGCAACCACGCAGGCACCAGCAACCCGACCTGGACCTGGCCTGTGACCGCCATCCTGTTCATCGGCATCATGATCCTGAGCCAGGCACCGCTGCAGCAGGACACCTATGAAGAATCCGAGGCGCGGGAGCTGACCAAATCCGAGCAAGTCTTTGCCAGTAATCAGCATTTTGAGGACGTGATGAATGTGGTGCCGGGCCGCTGCGCCATGTGCCATTCGCGGGAACCCTACTTTGACGGCATCCGCCGCGCGCCCAAGAACGTGCTGCTGGAGACCCCCGCGGATGTGGCGAAATACGCGCGTGACATCTACCTCCAGGCCGGTGCCACCCACGCGATGCCGCCTGCCAACGTCACCTTCATGGAGGACGAGGAGCGCGCCCTGATCCGACGCTGGTACGGCAGCGCCTCCAAGGATCTGCCGCTGACGCTGGCCGCAAACTGACGCTGTCAGACACTTTCAAACCGATTGGCTCCGCCCCCCGTGGCGGGGCCGTTTTTCGTCCGGCACCGGGCGTGCACCCCCTGTACACCCCCAAGGCACCCCCAAGGCACCAAAAATCCGGGAACCTTTCACCGCAGCCGTGCGTTATCCCTATACAAGGGTGCGCCCAAATGCGCCGGATCTCCGGGGCTTTCGTCTGTTCAGCCACAGCGCCAATCCCTTTCGGGCACCCTTCCCCCAGCAGCACAAGCCGGGGGCTGGCCGTTTGGGACCGCGGCGAAACTGCGGGGGTTTGGACGTTGAAGGAGGAAACACGATGCACAGGAAAACCATCGCCATCGGACTTGCACTCTGCGCCGCTTTGGCCGCCTGCGGGGACACCACCGGCGAGCGGCTGGTCTATGGAGCGGGCGCCGGCGCTGCCGGTGCCGCCGTTCTGGACGGCAACCTGGTGACGGGTGCCGCTGTCGGGGCCGCGGCAAACCTGATCTACTGCCAGGAAAATCCGCACCGCTGCTAAGGCGAGAACCCTGGAAACTGAAAAGGCGGGCCAGCGGTGCCCGTCTTTATTGCCGGCTTCAGTTCCCCGCTTCGCTGCGCCGGAAGGCGGCGAGGCCGTGTTTCACTGCATAATCCACAAACAGGCGGATCTTGGGATCCTGCAGTTTCCGGTGGGGGTAGAGGCAGCCGAAGATGGTCGCCTCAGGCGGCGTGTCCGGCAGCACCTCCACCAGCGCGCCGCTCTGCAGATGCGCGGCGACGTCAAACCGCGGCTTGTTGACGATGCCGCGCCCGTCCAGCGCCCAATTGGTCAGCACGTCGCTGTCATCGGCGTCGTATTTGCCTGAGACCTCCAGCTTGCGCGGGCCCTCCGGTGTGGTCAGCGTCCAGTAATACTCAGGTGAACGCGGATAGCGCAGCAGCAGGCAGTTGTGGCCGCTCAGCAGATCCTCCGGCAGCTGCGGGGTTCCGTGGCGCTCCAGATACTCCGGTGCGGCGCAGAGCACCCGGGTGCAATCTGCGATCTTGCGCATCTTCAGGGTGGAATCATGCGGGGTGCCGATAAAGAACGCCACATCCAGCCCGTCCGCCAGGATATCGACCTTGCGGTCCGACATCCGCATGCGGATTTCGGTGGCCGGATAGTCCTCGACAAAACCGGGCACCAGCGGCGCGATGATGCGGCGGCCTACACCCAGCGGCGCAGTCACCCGGATCACCCCGCGCGGCGCAGCGGAGAACTGCGAAACCACCGCCTCGGCGTCTTCAATCGATTCGAGAACCTTCTTGGCTTCTGCATAAAACAGCTGCCCGACCTCTGTCGGGGTCAGCGATCTCGTGGTACGGTTGAAGAGACGCACCCCAAGATGCTTTTCAAGTTCCTTGATCCTTTTGCTGGCCACCGCCGGCGTCAGCCGCAGATCCCGCCCGCCAGAGGTGATGCTGCCTAGTTCGACGACTCGGGTAAAGACCCGTAGGGATTCCAGATAAGACATGTTTCACAGACCTTTACGGGGCGCGTTCCCCGCCTGCCAGTCAGTAAGGCAGGCAGAGAAGCACCGGTTCCGGCACCTATTACCGTAACCATTTTCAACAGCGTGTTGAAAGCCTTTCGCGATTGCAGCCGTTAACCGTGGCAGTCAGACAAGGTAAAAATGACTTAAGCGGGCCAGCTCGGCCCAAGAGACACTCGGGAGGCCCCATGGCACATCAAACCGGCATACGCTTTCTTCTGAACGGCAAGGACATTGTGCTGGAGGACGTGAAGGCGACCACCACCCTGCTGGATTTCCTGCGCCTGGAACAGCGCCTGACCGGCACCAAGGAAGGCTGCGCCGAGGGCGACTGCGGCGCCTGCACCGTGCTGGTGGGGCGTCTGCAGAATGGCGCCCTGCGTTATGAGGCGGTGAACGCCTGCATCCGCTTCCTGGCGTCGCTCAACGGCTGCCATGTGGTGACGGTTGAACACCTGTCCGGCCCGAACGGCCGTCTGCACCCGGTGCAGCAGGCGATGGTCGAATACCACGGCAGCCAGTGCGGCTTCTGCACCCCGGGTTTCGTGATGTCGCTCTATGCGCTGTGGATGGAAAATCCGCAGCCCACCGAGGCTGAGGTGGAAACCGCCGTTCAGGGCAACCTCTGCCGCTGCACCGGCTATGAGCCGATCGTGAAGGCGGCGCTTGCGGTGAACCAGTACGGCACCCCGGCCAATGATTACCTGACCACCGAACGCGACGCGCTGACCGCCAGGCTGAAGGCGATCCAGCCCGCGGCCCGCGTCGTAACCGGCCCCGAGGACGACCGCGCCATCCTGCCGCTGAATACGGCGGATCTGGCAGAGGTGCTGGCCGAGAACCCCAAGGCGACCATCGTCGCAGGCTCCACCGATGTGGGCCTGTGGGTCACCAAGTTCATGAAGCCGATCTCGCCGGTGGTGTTTGTTGCCCACCTGGAGGAGCTGAAGGCGGTTGAGCTGACCGATGACGCGCTGACCATCGGTGCCGGCGTCACCTATACCGAGAGCGAAGCGGCAATCCGCGATGCCTTCCCGCATCTGGGCGCCTACTGGGACCGCATTGCCGGCTGGCAGGTGCGCAACATGGGCACCGTCGGCGGCAATATCGCCAATGGCTCCCCCATCGGGGACACCCCGCCGGTGCTGATCTCGCTGGGTGCCGAGGTGACGCTGCAGAAGAAGGGCGGTTCGCGCACGCTGCCGCTGGAAGAGTTCTTTATCGACTACGGCAAGCAGGACCGCGAGCCGGGCGATTTCGTGGCCTCGATCCGTATTCCGCGCCCGGTGGCAGGGCAGATCGACGCCGCCTACAAGATCTCCAAGCGCCGGGACGAGGATATCTCCTCGGTTGCCGCCGGGGTCAGCGTCACTGTGAAGGACGGCGTGATCACCTCTGCCCGGATCGCATTCGGCGGCATGGCGGCGACGCCCAAGCGCGCTGCCGGTGCGGAGGCCGCACTGGTGGGCCAGCCCTGGGGCGAGGCGGCGTTTGACGCCGCAGCCGAAGCGGTGAAGCAGGACTTCACCCCGCTCAGCGACTGGCGCGCCTCTGCGGAGTACCGCGCGCTGACGGCCAGCAACCTGCTGCGCCGCTTCTACCTGGAACATGATGCGGGAACCGCCGGTGCCGTCCGGCTGGCCGTCGCCTGAGGAGGATTTGAGATGAAAGACCATCAGACCATCAGCGGCGCCGTGCACCATGACCGCCAGCACGACAGCGCCATCAAGCATGTGACCGGCCGCGCCGAATACACCGACGATATCGCCGAGCCCTATGGCACGCTGCACGCTTACTTGGGTGTCTCCACCGTCGCCCACGCCAATATCAAGGGCATTGATTTGTCGGCAGTGCGCGCCGCGCCAGGCGTGGTTGATGTGCTGACCGCCGATGACATCCCCGGCGTCAACGACATCAGCCCCACCGGCAAGCATGACGAGCCGGTGTTCCCGACGGAGAAAGTCGAATTCCACGGCCAGCCGATGTTCGCGGTCATCGCCGAAACCCGCGATGCCGCCCGCCGTGCGGCTGAGCTGGCGCAGGTGGATTACGAGGTGCTGCCGCACGCCTTGGACCCGGTTCAGGCGCAGGAGGCCGGCTATCCGATGATCACCGACCCGCTGAAGCTGGAGCGCGGCGATGTGGAGGCGGGCCGCAAGGACGCCCCCCACCGCATCCAAGCGCAGATGACCGTCGGCGGCCAGGACCATATGTATCTGGAGGGCCATATCGCCTTTGCCATCCCCGGCGAAGATGAAGATGTGACCGTGCATTGCTCCACCCAGCACCCCAGCGAGGCGCAGCATATGGTGGCGCATGTTCTGGGCGTGGCAAACAACGCGGTCACCGTCAACGTGCGCCGCATGGGCGGCGGCTTTGGCGGCAAGGAAAGCCAGATGAACCTGTTCTGTGCGGTGGCTGCAATTGCCGCGAAGAAGCATAACCGCCCGGTGAAAATCCGCCCGGACCGCGATCAGGACATGACCGCCACCGGCAAACGCCATGACTTCGTGATCGACTATGACGTGGCCTTTGATGACGCCGGCCGCATCCAGGCGGTCGAGGGCGGCTTTGCCGCGCGCTGCGGCTATTCCTCTGACTTGTCAGGGCCAGTGACTGACCGCGCGCTGTTCCATGCGGATAACGCCTATTTCTACCCGAACGTGCTGCTGAAAAGCCGGCCGATGAAGACCAACACGGTTTCGAACACCGCCTTCCGCGGCTTTGGCGGCCCGCAGGGTGTGGTCGCGGCGGAGCGGATGATCGAAGAGATCGCCTATGCCCTCGGCAAGGACCCGCTGGATGTGCGCAAGGCCAACTTCTATGGCGAGGAAGGCCGCGACCTGACGCCCTACCATCAGAAGGTGGAGGACAATATCCTCGACCGGCTGATCGGGGAGCTGGAAGAGAACGCCGAATACCGCAAGCGCCGGGAAGAGATCATCGCTTTCAACAAGGAATCGAAGATCATCAAGAAGGGCATTGCCCTGACACCGGTGAAATTCGGCATTTCCTTCACCGCAACCTGGTACAATCAGGCGGGTTCGCTGATCCATGTCTACAATGACGGCTCGATCCACCTGAACCACGGCGGCACCGAGATGGGGCAGGGCCTCAACACCAAGGTGGCGCAGGTTGTGGCCGATGCCTTCCAGGTCGATTTCGAGCGCATCAAGATAACCAAGACCACCACCGAGAAGGTGCCGAACACCTCCGCCACCGCGGCCTCTTCGGGGTCGGACCTCAATGGCATGGCGGCGCTGGATGCGGCGGAGCAGATCATTGCCCGGCTGACCAAGTTCGCGGCCGAAAAGCATGGCGTATCCGAGGCGGAGGTCGAATTCCTGCCCAACCGCGTGCGCGTCGGCAGCGAGGAGATCCCTTTTGATACGCTGGTGAAAGAGGCCTATATGGCCCGCGTCCACCTGTCGGCGGCGGGGTTCTACAAAACCCCGGAAATCCACTGGGACCGCGCGGCGGGCAAGGGGCAGCCGTTCTTCTACTACGCCTATGGCGCGTCCTGCTCCGAGGTGTCGGTCGACACGCTGACCGGCGAATACCGGGTGGAGCGCACCGACATCCTGCATGACGTGGGCCGCTCGCTGAACCCGGTGCTGGACAAGGGCCAGGTGGAGGGCGCCTTCATCCAGGGCATGGGCTGGCTCACCACCGAGGAGCTGTGGTGGGACGGCGAGGGCCGCCTGCGCACCCATGCGCCCTCGACCTACAAGATCCCGCTGGCCTCCGACCGGCCGCGCATCTTCAACACGCAGCTGGCCGAATGGTCAGTGAACAAGAAGCGCACCATCAAGCGGTCCAAAGCCGTAGGCGAGCCGCCGTTCATGCTGGGCATCTCGGTGTTCGAGGCGCTGTCGATGGCTGTTGCCAGCACCGCGGACTACAAGGTCTGCCCGCGACTGGATGCACCGGCCACACCGGAGCGCGTGCTGATGGCGATCGAAACCCTCAAAGGGCAGGGCTGAGCCATGACCCGCCGCCCCTCCCTCCAAGACTTTCTGGCCAGCCGCAAACATGTAGTGCAAGTCGCGCTGACCCGCGTCCGCGGGTCCTCCCCGCGCGAGGCCGGCACCTGCATGTTTGTGGCGGCAGAAGGCCTGTGGGGGACCATTGGCGGCGGCCAGCTGGAATATATTGCAATCGACCACGCCCGGCGGATGCTGAAGCAGGGTGTAATCAGCGACACGCTGGATGTGCCGCTGGGGCCGGAGATCGGCCAGTGCTGCGGCGGACGGGTGGAAATGTCGCTGGCGCAGATGCGCCAGACCGACCGCGACGATGCCATTGCCGCACAGCAGGCCGAGGAGCAGGCGCTGCCGCATGTCTATGTGATGGGCGCGGGCCATGTGGGCCGGGCCCTGGCGGATCTGTTCCAGCATATGCCCGTACGCTGCATCCTGATCGACCAGCGCGCCGAAGAGCTGGCCCTGTGTCACGCGGATGTGGAAATCCGCCAAAGCGCTATTCCTGAGATCGACATCGCCACCGCCCCGGCGGGCAGCGCCTTCATCGTTCTCACCCATGATCACGCGCTCGACTTCCTGCTTGCCTCCGCTGCCCTGCAGCGCGGCGATGCGGGCTATGTCGGCCTGATCGGATCGGCCACCAAGCGGGAGAAGTTCCGCCGCTGGTGCCGGGACCATTGCGACGGTCTGGGAACCGGCCGTCTCATCTGCCCCATCGGGGCAAGCGGTAGCCGCGACAAGCGGCCCAGCGTCATCGCAGCCTTCGTGGCGGCGGAAGTGATCGCTGATCTGACCTCTGAAACTGCCGCGTCCGCTCCATCACGGAGCACTGACCTGCCCCAGGCGGGTAAGCAACCGGACGCAGAGGGAGATACGGCTGGAGCAAACAGCCGTTAAGACTGCGTCCTCTTGACAGGAGGAGGCCGCCATGACCGGGCGGAGCTACACGTACAAACTGTTCGCGCGGAATGACTTCAGTGCATTCTGGGCGCTGTTCACAGACAACCTGATCAACCTGATCGTGCTTTCGGGCATCTGTCAGTTTGTCTTCAACATGCCTGCCGACATCGTGTTCGGCCGCATCGTGCCCGGCGCCGCAGTGGCGATCCTGGCCGGTATCGCGGTCTACACCTGGCTGGCCAAACACACCGCCGAGAAAGAGGGCCGCGACGTGACCGCGCTGCCCTATGGCATCTCGACGCCCGTGATGTTCGTCTATCTGTTCGGCGTGATCGGGCCGATCTACTGGTCCACCAATGACGCCATGCTGGCGTGGCAAGTGGGTATCGGCGCGGGTTTCATGGGCGGCATCGTTGCGGGCCTTGGCGCCATCGTCGGCCCCTGGCTCAAGCGGGTGACCCCGCGCGCCGGTATGCTCGGCACGCTCTGCGGCATTGCGCTGGTGTTCATCGGCACCGTGCCGCTGGCAACGATTTTCGAAAACCCGTTCATCGGCTTTGCCTCGATGATCATCATCCTGTGGGGTCTGGTGGGCCGCCACCGGCTGCCGTTCAACATCCCGGCAGGCCTTCTGGCGCTGATCGTCGGCACAGTCGTGGCGCTTGGCATGGGTGAGGCCTCGGTGTCTCTGGATGGCGTGGGCATCTACCTGCCGGTCCCGTACTTCGGTGACCTGATTGCCGGCATCCAGCATCTGTTCGCCAACCCGGAGCTGTTCCTGGTCCTGGTGCCGGTGCAGATCTACAACTTCATCGAAACCATGAACAACGTCGAAAGCGCCGAAGCGGCGGGCGACCACTATCCGGTCGGCCTGTGCCAGGTGACCGACGGCGTCGGCACCATGATCGGTGCGGTCTTCGGCTCGCCGTTCCCGACCACCGCCTATATCGGCCACCCGGCGTACAAGCGGATGGGCGCGCGCTCCGGCTACATCATCGGCGTCGGCATCGTGATCCCCTTTGCCGCCTTCTTTGGCCTCCTGGCGTTCCTCAACAACCTGATCCCCGTGGCCGCGGCCGCGCCGGTGCTGGTGTTCGTGGCGCTCAGCCTGGTGACCAATACCGCGCATTCGGTCAAGACCGACCATATCGCTGCGGTGACGATTGCAATGATGCCGCATGTCTCGGCCTTCCTGGTGATCAAATGGGGCGCACTGGCCGGCGCATTGGGCGCACTGGGTGCCACCGGCATGGCCCAGCTCGGCGATCCGGAACTGACCGCAGCGCTGCTGCAGCAGGGCGCGCACTACGAAGGCCATCTGGCGCTCAGCCAGGGTGCGATCCTGACCGGCCTGATCTGGGGCGCCATCGTGGCCAGCGTGATCGACGGTGACTTCCGCAACGCGGGCGGCTTTGCCCTGGCGGCGGCGGTGATGTCGCTGGTCGGCGTGATCCACTCTGCCAGCCTGCATTGGCCGGAGTTCAGTGGTGTCGCCATGGGCTACCTGATCGCCGCGGCCTTCCTGTTCATCTACCCGATCTTCCACAAGGCGGATGAGCACGAGGAAGCCGAGGATGACGGTGTGAAGCCGCATGTGCCGCACCTGCCGGCAGGCGAATAATCCCAAATGACAATGGGCAGGGGGCTGCGCGCTCCCTGCCTGCGAACCAAGGACAACACAGATATGACATCGAAACAGACGCTGCTGCGCGGCCGGGTGCTTTCCTTCACCGCCGAGCCGCAAGACCCCCAGGACACCAGCGCCTATGAGTTCATCGAGGACGGCGCACTGCTGGTCGCGGACGGCATGATCGTGGCCAAGGGCAGCTATGACGCGCTCGCTCCGCAGGCCGCAGGCGCCGAGGTGATCGACCACCGCCCCAACATTCTGATGGCCGGCTTCATCGACACCCACCTGCATTTCCCGCAGGTGCAGGTGATCGCTTCCTGGGGCTCGCAGCTCTTGGAGTGGCTGAACAACTACACCTTCCCGGAGGAGGTCCGCTTTGCCGATGCCGGCCACAGTGCCGGGATGGCCGGGCATTTCTTTGACCTCTTGACCAGCCATGGCACCACCACCGCGGTGGCCTATTGCTCGGTCCACAAAACCTCCGCCGAGGCCTATTTCACCGAGGCCGCCCGCCGCAACATGCGGATGATCGGCGGCAAGGTGCTGATGGACCGCAACGCGCCGGAGGGCCTGCTGGATACGCCGGTCAGCGGCTATGATGACACCAAGGAGCTGATCGCGAAATACCACGGCAAGGGCCGGGGGCTTTATGCCATCACCCCGCGCTTTGCCATCACCTCCACCCCCGACCAGATGGAGATGGCGGGTGCCTTGGTGCAGGAGCACCCGGACTGCTACGTGCAGACCCACCTGTCGGAAAACCACGACGAGATCGCCTTTACTGCCGAGCTTTACCCGCAGGCGCGCGATTATCTGGACGTCTACCAGTCCTACGGGCTGCTGACGGAAAAGATGCTGCTGGGCCACTCGATCCACCTGCAGCCGCGCGAGATTGATGCCCTGGCTGAAACCCAGGCCAAGCCGGTGTTCTGCCCGACCTCGAACCTGTTCCTTGGCAGCGGATTGTTCGACGACGCAGGCCTGCGCGAGCGCGGCATCACCAATGCCATTGCCACCGACATCGGCGCCGGCACCAGCTATTCGATGCTGCAGACCCTGAACGAGGGCTACAAGGTTCTGCAATTGCAGAACCAGAAACTGCACCCCTTGCGCGCTTTCCACTGGATCACCCGCGGCAACGCCGTGGCGCTGGGGCTGGAGGACAAGATTGGCACGCTGGAGGCAGGCACCGAGGCCGACATCGTCGTGCTCGATTCCCGCGCCACCCACGCGATGGACCTGCGGATGCAGCGGGCGGAAACCCTGTCCGAAGAGCTGTTCATCCTGCAGACCCTGGGCGACGACCGCTCCATCGCGCAGACCTATGTGGCCGGCCAGCCGATGAAATCCTGACCTTGCCGCCGCGGGCCAGCGCCCGCGGCACCCCTCCAGTTTATTACCATAATCAAGATTACAATCATTTTTCATGCCGCTCTGACGCACGTGTAAAAAGACGGCAACAAGCCGCCCAGGAATAATTGACAAAATTAGTAAATTATAATACCCGCCGCGCTCGAAGGAGTTGCGGATGTTTTACGACCTGGCCAAATTGCGCGCGTTCGGCGCCCGTCCCTGCCTGATTGCGGCAGATGGAACCCAGCTGACCTATGCCGCTTTGGCAGATGCCGCGGAACAGTTTTCCCGCCAGCTGCCGCAGGACCGGCGGCTGATTGCGGTTGAGACGGCAGGCGATCCGCAAGCCATCACCGCCTATCTCGGCGCGCTGGCCGCAGGCCATGCCGTGATGCCGCTGCCCGCCGGGGATGAGGCCACCGCCGAAAGCCTGACAGACCGTTTCCGCCCTGCCGCCAGCTTCCGCTGCATCGGCGGCACCTGGCAGCTGCTGGACCATGCGCATGAGCCGGCCGGCATCCACCCGGACCTTGCCCTGCTGCTGCAAACCTCCGGCAGCACCGGCCACGGGCGCGGTGTGCGCCTGTCCGCCAATGCCGTGGGCAGCAACGCCAGTGCCATCGCGGAATACCTGGAGATCCAGCCCCAGGACCGCGCTGCGCTGATCCTGCCGCTGCACTATTCCTACGGCCTGTCGGTGCTGCACTCGCATCTGGCCGCCGGCGCCAGCCTCTGGCTCGCGCCCGGCTCAGTGCTGGAACCCGGTTTCGCCGCTGCGCTTGAGGCCTCCGGCGCCACCAGCCTAGCCGGTGTGCCGCATCACTTCCGGCTGCTGGACAGCGCGGGCCTGTCCCATGCGCTGCCGGAGACCATCAAGACCCTGACCGTAGCGGGCGGCGCGATGGAGGCAGAACAGGTCCGCAGCTGGGTCGCACGGATGCAGGCCCGGGCCGGGCGGTTCTTCGTCATGTACGGCCAGACCGAGGCCACCGCACGGATCAGCTACCTGCCGCCAGAACAGGCTTTGGAGCACCCCGGCGCCGCAGGCCGCGCCATCCCCGGCGGCCAGCTGCTGCTGCGCGATGCGGGCGGCAACGACATCACCGCGCCCGAAGGCGAGGGTGAGCTGGTCTACAAAGGCCCGAATGTGATGATGGGCTATGCCGAGGGCAGCGCCGATCTGGCCAAGGGTGCAGAGCTCAGCGAACTGGCTACCGGCGACCTGGCCCGGCGCGATGCCGATGGGCTGTACCATATCACCGGACGGCTGTCGCGCATGTCCAAGATTGCGGGCCTGCGCATCGGCCATGACGCCATCGAACGCGCACTGGCTGCCCAGGGGCATGAGGCCGCGGTCTGGGGTGATGACACCCGCATCTCCATCGCCATCAGCGGGCCGGAGGACGGCATCGCCGCGCTGGCTGCCAGGCTGACGGGCGTCGGCCAGCAGCATTTCACCGTGGTCGCGCGCAAATCCCTGCCGCGCCGCGCCAATGGCAAAATCGACTATCCGGCGCTCAAGGCGCAATCCGCCAAGCCTGCGCGCACCAAGGGCGTGCTGGCCGCCTATCAGGCCGCCTTTGCGCCGCAAACCGTGGGCCGCAATGACAGTTTCGCATCGCTCGGCGGCGATTCCCTGCGCCATGTGGAGCTGTCGCTGGCGCTGGACGAAGCACTGGGCGGCGCCCCGGCCGGCTGGGAAACCATGCCCATCAAGGAGCTGGAGACCACCGCCCCGGCCCGCGGAAGCAGCCTGCCGTTTGACCTGGTCGCGCGGGTGATTGCAATCCTCGCCGTGGTCATCGCCCATCAGACCCATTGGCCCACCTACGGCGGCGCCGCCGCAATGGTGATCCTGATGGGGATGAGCGTTGCCGGCTACCGCTGGGAGGCGCTGAGCGCGGGTGACATGCGCAGCTTTTTCAAACCCGTGGCCGCGGTACTGATCCCCTATTACCTGGTTCTGGCAGGTTATGCCGTGGCGTGGGAGCAGGTGCCCTGGGTCTCTGTCTTCCTGGCCGGGAATTTTGCCCTGACCACGCCGGAAACCCATCTGATGCTGCCCTATCTCTACTGGTTCGTGGAGGCCTATTGGCAGATCACCCTGCTGATCGCCCTGCCCTTTGCGCTGCCGCCGGTGCGGCGCTGGCTGGCACACCAGGGCGCCTATCGTGCGGGCCTGTGCCTGCTCGGGTTTGCCGTGGCTATCCGCCTGATTGCGCCGGAGGTCTGGAACATTGGCGGGCGCGCGCAGTTCACGGTGCCTTGGGTCCTTTACCTGTTCGCCATCGGCTGGTGCATCACCGCCGCCGGGGGGCTGCGCCAGCAGCTGGTGCTGCTGGGTGCCGCCTGCGTGATCATGCCCGCAGCCGCCTACCTCGGCGGCAACTGGTACGGCGGCTGGATCAAATACATGTGGCTCTTGGCGCTGATCGCCGGGCTGATCTTTGTCCAGCGGATGCCGCTTCCGCGCCCGGTTTCCCGCGCAGTCATGCGGCTGGCGCAGGCGGCCTTCCCGATCTACCTGCTGCACCGGCTCGTGCCGGAGATCCTGATGCCAATGATCGGGCTGGAGGGCCGCAGCGCGCTGGTCAACACCCTCGGCATCCTGGGCGGCATCGCCCTGGGGCTGGCGGTGGCCTCGGTTCAGCGGCAGCTGGTGCGGGCCTGGGCCAACGCCCGCGCCCGCCAGCCTGCACTGGCCGAAGTTTAAACCAGCGCCGCCACGGCTTTCGTGATCCGGCTCAGCGCCTCGCGCAGTTCCGCCTCGGACGTCGCATAGGAAATCCGGAAATAGGGCGAGATGCCGAAGGCGCGGCCCGGCACCACCGCCACATGGTGCTGGTCCAATAGGTGGGCGCAGAAATCCGCGTCCGTCTCCAGCACTGTGCTCTCCGGCGTGCGCTTTCCCAGCACGCCCGCGCAATTGGCGAATGTGTAGAACGCCCCTTCCGGCACCGGGCAGCTGATCCCCTCCATCCCGTTCAGCGCCTCCACCACCAGATCGCGCCGCGCCTGAAAGCTCGCCCGCCGCTCCGCCAGCACCTCCTGCGGTCCGTTCAAAGCCGCCACTGCCGCCGCCTGCGACACCGAAGACGGATGCGAGGTCGATTGCGACTGCACCACCTTCATTGCATCAATCAGCGCCTTCGGCCCGCCCGCATAACCCAGCCGCCAGCCGGTCATCGCATAGGCCTTGGAGACGCCGTTCACCGTCAGCACCCGGTCCTTCAGCCGCGGCTCCACCTGCGCAGGTGTGGCAAACTCAAAGCCGCCATAGGTGATGTGCTCATACATGTCATCACCCATCAGCCAGATGTCCGGGTATCGCAGCAACACTTCCATCAGCGGCTGGTAATCGCTGGCACTGTAGCCGGCCCCCGCCGGGTTCGACGGCGAATTCAGCAGCAGCCAGCGGGTGCGCGGCGTGATCGCCGCCTCCAGCTTCTCCACCGTCAGCCGGAAGCCGGTGCCGTCCCCGCAAGGCACCAGCACCGGCTCGCCGCCGGCAATGCGGATGATATCGGAATAAGACGTCCAATACGGCGTCGGCACGATCACCTCATCGCCGGGGTTGAGGCTGGCCATGAAGGCATCGAACAGGATTTCCTTGGCGCCGGTGCCGGCGATGATCTCGTCCAGCGCATAGTCCAGACCATTGTCGCGCTTGAACTTGGCCTGGATCGCCTGCCGCAGATCCAGCGTGCCGCCGAGCGGTGTGTATTTCGTCTCCCCCGCCCGCATCGCGGCGGCGGCGGCTTCCTTGATGTGCTCCGGTGTGTCGAAGTCCGGCTCCCCGGCGCCCAGGATGATCACCGGCGCGCCCTGGCGCTTCATCTCCGCCGCCTTGGCACCGATGGTCAGGATTTCAGAGACCCCGATCGGGTCAAGACGGGCGGCGCGGCGGAACTGGGCCATGGCGAAGGCTCCCTGCTGGTTATGGCACAGCCAGATTGAAACGAAAGCCGCTCTTGAAATACCAGCCGGTTTCGACGGCATCCATTCCTGTTCGTCATACCCGGCCTATCGGCCAGGTGGATGATCTCACTCCGGCCTGCTCCGCAACTGCTTGCGCATCCAGGCTTCCAGTTTCTGCACCGCCTCCGGCACAACCCCGTGCGGACGCACCAGGTAATAGCGCTTGCGCGACTCCAGCGCCGGCCCTGGGACCCGCATCAGATCGCCGCCCGTAATCTCCCGCGCCACCATGTCGTAAGGCACAATCGCCGCCCCCAGTCCCGCCGCAGCCGCCGCAATCACCATCGAGTGCTGATCGAAATAGCGCCCGTCCTGCCGCGGTGCGCCCGCCAGCCCTGCCCGCTCGAACCACTCCGCCCAGGAGCCCGCGCGGCTTTCCAGGTGCAACAGCGGCGCCTGCGCCAGATTGCCCGCCTGCTCCAGCTGATGCGCGGCAAAGAATCCGGGCGCGCAGACCGGCACCATTTCCTCGCCAAACAGCGGCGCCATATGGGTGCCGGGCCAGTTATCCAGCCCGTAATGCACCGCCAAGTCAAAGTTCTCGCGGGCAAAGTCAAACGGCTCCAGCCGGGTGGAGAAGCTCAGCTCCACATCCGGATGGCGGGCAAAAAAATCCGGCAGCCGCGGGATCAGCCAGAGGTTGGCGAATGCCGGCAGCACCGCAATCCGCAGGGCCGAGCGCCCGGCCCCGGCGGCGGCGGCCTTTTGCAGGGTCGCGCGAAGCCCGGCCAGATCCAGCTCCAGATCGGCCGCCAGCCCCTGCCCTGCCGGCGTCAGAACCACGCCGCGCCCGGCCCGCTGGAACAGGTCGAAGCCAAGGTCCGCCTCCAGTTCCTTCACCTTCTTGCTGACAGCGCTTTGGGTCAGACCCAGCTCCTCCCCCGCAGCGGTGAAGCTCTGGTGCCGCGCAGCGCTTTCGAAACAGCGCAGATGTGTCAGGCTCGGCAGGCGCATGTTACTTCTCCTCTAGCTGCGACAGCAGCCATTCGCGGAACTTGATCAGCGGATACTCCTCCGCCTGATCCGCAGGCCAGACCAGGAAATACTCGCCCAGGCTCACCGCCGCGCCCTCCATCGCCAGCGCCAGCCGCCCTTGCGCAATCTCATTCTCCGCCAGGAAGTCCGGCAGCAAGGCCACCCCCAGCCCATGCACCGCACCCTGCGTCATCGCCGACGACTGGTCAAACAGCATCCCCCGAAGCTTGGCCGCCGGCACATCATGCAAATGAAACCACTGCTCCCAGCAATCGGGATGGGTTTCCAGATGCAAAAGCGGATAGTCCAGCAGTGCCGCCGGGCTGGAAACCGGCCCCTCCATCAGCCCCGGCGCGCAGACTGGCAGCACATGTTTCGGCATCAGGGGCAGATACTCCACCCCCGGCCAGTCACGGGTGCCATAGTGGATCGCCGCCTGCGCAGAGCCGGTGTCAAAGCTGAACGGCAAGTTGTGGGTGTGCAGGTTCACCGTGATGCCGGGATGCGACGCGGCAAAATCCTTCAGCCGCGGCGCCAGCCAATGCAGGCCAAAGGACGGCAGGATTGACAGGGTGAAACTGCCGCCGTCGGGATTGGCGCGCAGCTTGACGGAGGCCTGCGCCAGCCGCGTCAGGATTGCGCGCGCCTCCTTGGCAAAGCCGGTGCCCGCCGGCGTCAGCTGCATCCGCATCTGGTCGCGGGCGATCAGGTCCACCCCCATCTGCTCCTCCAGCTGCTTCAGCTGGCGGCTGATGGCGCTTTGCGTCAGCGACAGGTCCTCCGCCGCCGCCGAGGCGCTGCCGAGCCGGTCAACCGCCTCCAGCGCCAGCAGCGACGGGATTGAGGGCAGGAAACGGCGCGGCGCAATCATATGATGATAACTCATGGGTGCAGGATTTACTTTCATTAGCAATCCGGCTCGCAAGGTGCAATTTCTATATCAGACCTATGCCCGGCGGGACATTCCGGGAGATCACCCTAAAGTTTTCCTCATGCCCTGCCCTCGCACCGAAAGGACGCTGATATGCCCCATTCCGACATCCTCGCCGCTGCCGGCCTGACCCAAGCCGAGCTGAACGGCGGCAGCCTGACCGTCACCACGCCGGTGGACGGCAGCGAAATCGCCCGCCTGAAAACCCACAGCACGGCCGAGGCCGAAGCGCAGATCGCCGCCGCCAAGGATGCCTTCAAATCCTGGCGCCTGGTCCCCGCCCCCCGCCGCGGCGAGCTGGTGCGGCTGCTGGGCGACGAATTGCGCCGCGAAAAGGAAAACCTGGGCCGCCTCGTAACCCTGGAATGCGGCAAGATCTATCAGGAGGGGCTGGGCGAAGTGCAGGAGATGATCGACATCTGCGACTTTGCGGTGGGTCTCTCGCGCCAGCTCTACGGCCTCACCATCGCCTCCGAACGTCCCGGCCACGCGATGCGCGAGAGCTGGCACCCGATGGGCACCTGCGGGATCATCACTGCCTTCAACTTCCCCGTCGCTCCCTGGTGCTGGAACGCGGCGCTGGCACTGGTCTGCGGCGATCCGGTGATCTGGAAACCGTCGGAGAAAACCCCGCTCACCGCCCTCGCCGTGCAGAAAATCTGCGAGCGCGCGATGGCCGCCTTTGGCGGGGACGCGCCCGAGGGCCTCATTCAGGTGCTGATCGGCGAGCGGGACCTGGGCGAGGCGCTGACCGCCTCCAGGGACGTTGCCATCATCTCCGCCACCGGCTCCGTGCCGATGGGCAAGGCGGTTGCGGGCGATATGTCCAAACGCCTGGGCCGCACCATTCTGGAACTGGGCGGCAACAACGCGATGATCGTGGCGCCCTCCGCCGATCTGGAAATGGCCCTGCGCGCCATCGTCTTCTCTGCCGTCGGCACCGCCGGCCAGCGCTGTACGTCGCTCCGCCGCCTGATCGTGCACGCGGACATCTATGACGCGCTGATCCCCCGCCTGATCAAGGCGTATGAGGGCCTGCCCATCGGCGACCCGCTGGCCGATGGCACCCTGGTCGGCCCGCTGATCGACGGCGCAGCGCTGGACGCAATGACCAGCGCGCTGGAGCGTGCGCAGGCAGAAGGCGGCACCGTGCACGGCGGAACCCGGGCGCTGGCGGACAGCTTTGCCAACGCCGCCTATGTGCATCCGGCCATCGCCGAGATGCCCGGTCAGACCGCCATCATGCACACCGAAACCTTCGCCCCGATCCTCTATGTGGTGAAATACACGGATCTCGACCAAGCCATTGAAATGCAGAACGAAGTGCCCCAGGGCCTCTCCTCCTGCATCTTCTCCACCGACGTGCGCGAAACCGAATATTTCCTCTCGGCAGCGGGCTCCGACTGCGGTATTGCCAATGTGAACATCGGCCCCTCCGGCGCTGAAATCGGCGGCGCTTTCGGGGGCGAGAAGGAGACGGGCGGCGGACGCGAAAGCGGCTCCGACGCCTGGAAAGGGTACATGCGCCGGCAGACCAACACCGTGAACTACTCACGCGCGCTGCCGCTTGCTCAGGGGATCAAGTTTGACATCTGATCTGGCGTCCTGCCTCTGGCACCAAACCTGCCAGGAAACCCCCGCCTTCCCGGACCTCACCGGGGAGGCAACGGCCGATCTGGTGGTGATCGGCGGCGGCTATACCGGCTGCGCGGCGGCACTGAAGGCTGCGGAACTGGGCGCCTCGGTCCGCCTGATCGAGGCCGGGGACATCGGCAGCGGCGGTTCGGGGCGCAACGTGGGGCTGGCAAACGCCGGCCTCTGGCTGCCGCCCGAAGACATCAACGCCGCACTGGGCACTGAGACCGGCAGCCGCCTGTCAGAGCTGCTGGCAGGCGCGCCGGACATGGTGTTCGCTCTGATCGAAAAACACGACATCCAATGCGAGCCGGAGCGCGGCGGCACCCTGCACTGCGCCCATGCGCCTGGCGGGATGAACGACCTGCGGCGCCGCCACGGCCAGCTCACCGCCATTGGCGCTCCAGTAAAACTTCTCTCCCGCGAAGACGCCATCCAGCGCACCGGATCCGAGGCCGTGCACGGCGCGCTGTTCGACCCGCGCGCGGGCACCATCCAGCCGCTGGCCTATGTCCGCGGCCTTGCCCGCGCCGCCGCCGCGGCGGGCGCCCAGCTGCACGCCCATTCCCCCGCCACAACCATCAGCCGTGAGGGCTCCGCCTGGCATGTGGCAACGCCCAAGGGCAGCCTCCGCGCCAAACACCTGATCATGGCCACAAACGCCTATGCCCGCGAGATCTCCGGCTACACCGCACCGCAGGTCATTCCGGTGCATTACTTCCAGGCGGCCACCGATCCGCTGCCCGGCCCGCTGCTGGACAAGATCCTGCCAATGAAGGAAGGCTGCTGGGACACCGCGCTGGTGATGTCGTCGTGGCGGCTGGATCAGGCCGGGCGGCTGGTGATCGGCGGCATGGGCGCGCTCAACCATTTCGGCAGCGCCCTGCACCGCAGCTGGCTGCCGCGCAAGCTGGCAGCGCTCTATCCTGAGCTGAAGGATGTGAAACTGCACAGCCACTGGCACGGCCGCATCGCCATGACCACCGAACACCTGCCCAAGATCCTGGACCTGCAGGGCGGCTATGCCTGTTTCGGCTACTCCGGCCGCGGTATCGGCCCCGGCACACTGTTCGGGACTGCCATGGCCGAGGCGCTGCTGAGCGGGGACAGCGCCTGCCTGCCAGTGCCGCCCGCCCCGGACCACAGCCTGCCATTCGCAGGCCTGCGCAGCGCCTATTACGAGACCGGCGCCACGCTCACTCACCTCATCAGCAATAGATGAAAGAAAAGGCGGACCCAAAGCCCGCCTCCCTGTTACTCGCAGCCGGCAATCGCCGCGCCGATGTCCTGCAACAGCGCCGGATAGAACTGCGGTCCCGGCTCCAGCCCTGCCCCCAGCGGATCCAGCACCGCGGTGCCTGCCCCGGTGCCGTCCAGAACTGTGGCAACCAGACCCGGATTGAACTGCGGCTCCGAGAACACGCAGGCCACCTCCAGCTCCGCCACCACCTCGCGCACTTCGGCAATCCGCGCCGGGCTGGGTTTCACCGCATCGCTCAGCGAGATCGCCCCGGCCGCACTGAGGCCAAAGCCCTGCTCGAAATACTGATAGGCATCGTGGAACACAATGAACGGCTTGGCCCGGAACGGCTCCAGCGTGGCCGAAACGCTTGCCACGGTCTCCGCGATTTCCTGCTTGCCCGCCTCGGCATTGGCCCTGTAGGCCGCCGCATTGTCCGGGTCATGCTCCGCCAGCTCCTCTGCGATCACATCCAGCCACAGTTGTGCATTGGCCGGCAGAAGCCAGGCATGCGGGTCGGCACCCTCATGGTGGTGCCCCTCGGCGTGGTCTTCGTGGCCCGCCTCTCCATGTGACTCGTGGCCGTGCCCTTCATGCGAGGCATGATCATCGTGATCGCCGTGCCCGTCGGCATGTTCCTCGTGATTATGACCTTCGTGATCCGCATGACCGTCATGGCCTTCCGTGTGCGCGTCATGGCCGTGACCGTCATGATCACCGTGACCGTCATGGCCCGCGTGATCATCATGCTCCTCATCATGGGCATGCGCTTCGAACCGGGCGCCCTCGCGGAATGGCAGAACCGTGGTGCCCGTGGCCTCCAGCAGTTCCACCCGGTGCGCATCACCGGCCAGTTCCTCCAGCGGGCCTTCCAGCCAGGGGGTCAGCGCCTCGCCCAGCCAGAACACAACATCCGCCTGATCCAGTGCCCGCGCTTCCGACGGGCGCATCGCATAGCCATGCGGCGAGGCCCCGGGCGGAACCACCAGAGCAGGCTCACCCAGCCCCTGCATCACCCGCGCCACCAGCCCATGCACCGGCGCAATATCCGCCGCCGCACGCGGCACATCTGCCCAGGCAGCGCCCGCCCCCGCCAGCAAAGCCACCGCTGCCGCACCGCTCCTCAAAACGCCAGATTTCCGCATGTTGCGCCCCATGTAATCTTATAACATCACGCGACTTGATAAACGTCATAACATAACATATCAAGAGGCAAATCCGCCGCCGCGCTAAAGGACACCGTTCATGGACTCCATCGGCTTTGCCCCACACGACCACAGCAGCTGCATCCAGGACGGGATCGCCGCCGTGGATGCCCAGTGCCGGGCCGAAGGCCTGCAATTCACCCCGGTCCGGCGCCGGGTGCTGGAAATACTCCTGCAGGAGCACCGCGCGCTGGGGGCTTATGAAATCCTCGACCGGCTGCGCGAAGAGGGGCTCGGCTCGCAGCCGCCGGTTGCCTACAGGGCCTTGGATTTCCTGGTGAAAAACGGCTTTGCGCATAAGATCGAGCGTCTCAATGCTTTCATCGCCTGCACCCATCCGGGCGAAAGCCACGCGCCGGTCTTCCTGATCTGCCGCGCCTGCGACGCAGTTGCCGAAGCGCAGCGCGAACCCACACAGGGCCAGCTTGGCGAGGCCGCCCGCGACGCCGGTTTTGTGATCGAGCGCGCGGTGATCGAGGCCGAGGGCCTATGTCCGAAATGCCAGGAGAAACCCGCCGCATGAGCAGCCTGATCTCCCTCGACGGCCTCACGGTGGCGCATGGCGGCAACACGGTGCTGTCCGGCGTCAGCCTGTCGATTGCTGCCGGCGAGATCGTCACCGTGGTCGGCCCCAACGGCTCCGGCAAGTCCACTCTCTTGCGCAGCGTGATCGGGGCGCAGAAGCCTGCGCGCGGCACTATCCGGCGCGCGCCAGGGCTGCGCATCGGCTATGTGCCGCAAAAGCTGCACATCGACCCCACCCTGCCGCTGACCGTGCGGCGCTTCCTAAGCCTGCCGGATCGGGTATCTGACACCCGTGCCGCGGAGGCATTGGAGCAGGCCGGCGCCGGAAATCTGGCAGCGCGGCAGATGTCCGGCCTGTCCGGCGGCCAGTTCCAGCGGGTGCTGCTGGCCCGCGCCTTGCTGTGCAATCCGCAGCTGCTGATCCTTGATGAGGCCACCCAAGGTCTGGACCAGCCCGGCTCGGCGGCCTTTTACCAGCGCATCGAGAAGGTCCGCCAGGACCTTGGCTGCGCGGTGCTGATGGTCAGCCACGAATTGCATGTGGTGATGGCGGCCTCCGACCGGGTGATCTGCCTCAACGGCCATGTCTGCTGCGAAGGCGCGCCGGAGCATGTCGCCTCCGCCCCGGAATACCGGGCGCTGTTTGGCACCGGCACCCAGGGCGCGCTGGCGCTCTACCGGCATGAACACAACCACAGCCACGACCACGGCTGCGCCCACGAGCACGGCCATGGGCACGGGAAAGGGTACCCGCATGAGGCCGCCGAATGACGCTGCTTGACGACTTCCTGATCCGTGCCGCGCTGGCGGGCATCGGCGTAGCGCTGGCCGCCGCGCCCTTGGGCTGTTTTGTGGTCTGGCGCCGGATGGCCTATTTCGGCGATGCCACCGCGCATGCCTCGATCCTCGGCGTGGCGCTGGCGCTCAGCTTTGATGTGTCGGTCTTTGCCGGGGTTCTGGCGACCGCCTTGGCAATGGCTACCACGGTGTCGGCACTCGCAGGGCGCGGCTACGCGATGGACACGCTGCTGGGTGTGCTGGCGCACTCCTCGCTTGCCTTCGGCCTGGTCGCGGTCTCCTTCCTGCAAGGGGTGCGGATCGACCTGATGGCCTACCTCTTCGGGGACATCCTCGCGGTGGGCCGGGCCGACCTCGCGGTGATCTGGGGCGGCGCGGTGCTGGTACTGGCGCTTCTGTGGTGGCGCTGGTCAGCGCTGCTGACCGCCACCCTGAACCCGGACCTGGCCCATGCCGCCGGTATTGATCCCCGGCGCGAGCAGATGGTGCTGACGATTGCGCTAGCGCTGGTAGTGGCAGTGGCGATCAAAGTGGTCGGCGTGCTGCTGATTGCCGCTATGCTGCTGATCCCGGCCGCCGCCGCCCGCCCCTTTGCAGCGACACCTGAACGCATGGCGGTTATTGCCGGTCTGCTGGGGATGCTGGCGGCCACCGGCGGACTGCAGCTAGCGTTTGTGCTGGACACGCCCGCAGGCCCCAGCATCGTCTGCCTCGCTGCCGGGCTGTTCGCCGCCTCCAGCCTGGCCGGACTGCTGTTGCAGCGCCGCCGCAGCTAGGCCCTGCCCCCCGAACGACCCGGCATCCGCCCTGCCGCAGGCTTCCTGCAAACCTTCCGCCTGCCTGCAGCAGCGCGGTTCAGCTGCCGGTGCGCTGCAGGTCCGGGGTGCCGGTCCATTTGCCGATCGCGTCGGTCAGGGCTTTCTTGTTGATTGGCTTGCTCAGGAAATCGTCCATGCCGGCCTGCAGGCATTTTTCGCGATGCGCCTGCAGCGCATTTGCAGTCAGTGCCACGATCGGGCATTTCCTGCCCCCGCCCGCGGCCTCGATCCGGCGCATCTGGGCGGTGGCTTCGAGCCCGTCCATCTCCGGCATCATCATGTCCATCAGAACGATATCAGGCCGTTCGGAACGGAACTGCGCAACCGCCTCAAGACCGTTCTTGGCAATTGTGATGTCCAGCGGAGCATCTTTCAGCATCTTGGTCACCACCAGCTGATTGGTGCGGTTGTCCTCGGCAAGCAGCAGCTTCAGGCGGCGTTCCGGCTGACCCGGCCCGGCTTTGCGGCCGGGCCCGGGGTCCGCACTGCGGGCGGCCGGCAGGCTCAGAACCCGCTCAAGCACCTGCCGCAGCTGCACCGACCGCACTGGTTTCAGCGCGAACTCGCAGGCGCCGATTGCTTCGCAGTCGGCACGGCTCAGCGCGTGCTCAACGGACGACAGAATGATCAGCGGCACTCCCTCAAAGCCCGGCATCGACCGGATCCTCGCCGCAAGGGCGCGCCCGTCCATGGCCGGCATCTGGTAGTCAAGAATGACCAAGTCGAACCGGCGCCCGTCCAGCTGCGCATCGGCCAGGATTTCCAGCCCCTCATGCGCAGATGCCGCCAGAGTGCAGGACATTCCCCAGGCACTCAGCCGTTCCGACAGGATCACCCGGTTCAGCTCCAGATCGTCCACCAGCAAGCCCTGCAGCCCGGCAAGATTCTGTGGGCTTCCCGCCGGGGCCGCTTCCGCCCGGCTGCCAGCCCGCAGCGGCACGCGGATTGTAAACACTGAGCCTTTGCCAGGCTCAGAATCCACCTCCACCGCCCCGCCCATCAGCGCAAGCAGCTGAGAGGAGATCGCCAGCCCCAAACCGGTGCCCTCAAAGTTCCGGGTGGCGGCGTTGTCAGCCTGTTCGAAGGCCCGGAAGATCTTGCCGACACGGGCCGGCTCGATGCCAATGCCGGTATCGCGCACCTGCACTTGCAGCATGTGGCAGCCCGTGTCCTGCAGCTGCCCGGTCACCTCGATGTAGACATACCCCTCGCTGGTGAACTTGACGGCATTGCCCGCCACATTGGTAATCACCTGCCGGATCCGGCCGGCGTCTCCCTCAAAGACTTCGGGCAAGGCCGGATCATAGCGCATGGTGATCTCGACCCCTTTCTCCGCCGCCTTTGGCGACAGCAGGGTGACCACGTCTTCAACCGCAGTCTGCAGATTGAAGGACTCGATACTGAATTCGACCTTGCCAGCCTCGATCTTGGAGAAGTTCAGGATATCGTTGATGATTGTCAGAAGCGCGGAGCCGGACTTGGCAATGGTCTCTGCATACATTTGCTGGTCTTCGTTCAGCTCAGTTTCCTGCAGCAGTTCCGCCATGCCGATGACTCCGTTCATCGGCGTGCGGATCTCATGGCTCATATTGGCGAGAAATTCCGACTTCGCACGGTTGGCAATATCCGCGGACTCGCGGGCCTGCTCCAGCGCGAACTCTCTTTCGTCGCGTTCGGCAAAGGTTTCCTCCAGCACCCCGACCGAGAAATCCAGTGCCCGGAACTCGCGCGACGCATACCACGGCAGTTTGTCAGCCGGGCTGCGCAGGCCGGAAATCGCATCCGACATCCGCTTGTGGATCATCTGCAGCGGCCGCAGGGCCAGGCCATGCACCAGCAGCAGCACCAGGAAGGACAGAACCAGTACCGGCACCACTGTCCAAAGGATGATCTGGCGCACCGACGAGGCCACCAGCGCCTCACCTTCCTGGGTCGACCACTCGACAACCATTGTGCCGAAAACCGCGCCTTCCAGCTCGATCGGGCGCTCATACATGACCCGGCCGCCGTCCGGTGGCGCACCGGCAGCTTCAGCGGAGGCCAGCAGCTTGCCTGCCGGGCTGCGGATCTGAATGGAAACGATCTGCGGTTTGCGGGTGACGGCTTCGATCAGGCCGGTTTCCAGAACCGGCACATCCTCGACAATGATCGATTCCAGCATAAGGCCGCTCAGCAGCGAGACGGTGAGGTCCGCCTGCTCCGCCAGCTGTTCTTCCAGCCTTTGCGCCTCCTGGCGCTGCGCCAGATCGCCGACCACAAAGCCGACCGCCGAAGCCGCCAGCAGCAGCGACAGCACGATCTGGAAAAGGATGCTTGTCCGTTTCATTCAATCAACGCGGTGCTCTAAAAGGCCAGGCTGCGCTCCATCGCCCGGCGGATAATGTCATAATCCTGATCGTCACCCAGCAGGAAGCCGTTCTTCGAAATCCGGCGCACGATCTCCTCGTTTTCCGAGGACAGCATCACGTTGCGCATCGCTTCCAGCACGTCGGCCGGCATCTCCGGCGACGCCAGCCAGGGCTTGGTCACATTGTCAAAAGACGCCAGAACCCGGATCGGAACCCCTTTGGCCGCCAGCTTCTTGTATGTGCTTTCCTTCAAGGCACCCGCTGTGTACTTGCCCGCGCCTACGGCCTCGCCCACCAGGTCATGGCGGCCGAGATAGGCAAATTCCAGCAGATCGCCGCTGCTGATGCCGGCGTCCAGCAGATATTCCTGAGCCAAGTAGCGGCCGATGGTCGACAGCTCGTCGCCAAAAGCGAAACTGAGGCCGGCCAGTTCTTCGACCGACTGCACCGTGCTGTCGCTGTGAACCACGATGACGCCCTTGAACCGCTTCTGGCCGTTCTGCGATTCCATTGCGATGATCCGGACGTCCGGGTTTTCCTTCATCACATGCACATAAGATGCCGGGCCGAACCTTGAGAAGTCCACCTCGCCGCTGGCCAGCTGGCGGATGCCTTCCTCGTATTCCTTGGCGATCTTCAGCCGGATCGTGACCGGTTCTCCCAGCTCCTCGCTCATCCGCTTGGCCAGGAAAGACAGGAAAGGCTGGTATTTTTTGACCGTTGCGGTTGGTTTATCCGCCGCATACGTGCCGAAAATCAAATCCGTCCCGGCCATGGAAACACCGGGCAGAAATGCCGCAAGCCAAGCCGTCAGAATCGCGCCAGGGACGGCACGCCTCAGCCCCGTCCCGAAAATTGCAATGATACCAATGGTCCACTTTAACAGTTTCACGAGTCTAGCCTCCTGACTGACATCGGCTGGCACGGCAGGGAGGCCGCGCACCTTGGTTACATGGCAGAAAGATAAGAATACAATGTTAACGCACCTGCAATTCTCGGAAAAATTTTGCGGTTCTTTTATTCTTCGGCCTCTATATTAACCCTTCAGTAAGGTTTTCGTAATCTTTTAGGCAAATTCGCCATAATTTCAGAAGAACAGACTCAGCTGGCCCGACAGGAACCACCGTGAAGCAGACCTCTATTCCCTCCAGGACCAAACGGTCCGTCCGCCGCTCAGCACAAACCTTTGTGCTGGCATCGCTTTTATCCGCGCTTCCGGTTGCGGCCTTTGCCATTCCCTCGCCGGAACTGGTGATCGGCTCGGTCTCTTCGCTGTCCCAGGTTCTCGCCGTGGGAATTGCCATGATTTCCGGTTTAGGCGCTGTCATTGCGGCGAAACTGGGTTTTACTCCCAAACCGGGCGCCTCACCGCGGCGCTACCCGGTCAAGCTGATCTCTGTCCTCGTTCTGGCAGCCCTTGCTCTGGCTGCAGGCAACTATTGGCAATATACCTCGCATGAGCAGGCTGAGCTAGCAAGACTGCAGGCCACATTGACGCGGCCAGCGCAGTTTGACGGCACCACTATCAAGGACGCTTCGCTCAAGGAAACCAGCTTCTCCAAGCAAGAGGACCATCCGCTGGCGATGAGCACGGCAGACGCCGCCGCGGCGCTGGGGGACGGCTCGACCCTGTTCTACGACATCCGCGAAACCGGCGAAAACGCCATGGGCACCCTGCCCGGCGCCACCCATATCCGCTTCCCGGATTTCGTTGAGAGCCAGCCGGTCCAGCCCGGCCAGAAGGTTGTTCTGTTCTGCCACAACGGCAACCGCTCGTCTGAAACCTGCGCCAAGCTGGCGGCGATGGGCATCGACTGCAGCTTTATTGCCGGCGGCATCGAGAAGTGGATCGTCGAGGGCCGCGAGTTCTCCGACAAGGACGTGCAATCCCTCTCCGACCTGCGCGCGATCCCGGAATACCCGGGCAAGGATGTGCTGCTCAGCACTGCCGATTTTGAGCAGCTGCTGACCACCGAGGACCTGCAGATCGTCGACACCCGCTATCCCGGCGACTTTGAAACCGGCCACCTGCCCGGCGCCATCAACATCCCGATCCGCAAGATGACCACCGCGGACCTGATGGACCGCATTGCACAGCTGGACCCCGCCAAACCCACCATCGCCGCCTGCTATGACCGCC
This sequence comes from Leisingera sp. ANG-M7, assembly GCF_000813965.1. Lineage (GTDB taxonomy): Bacteria > Pseudomonadota > Alphaproteobacteria > Rhodobacterales > Rhodobacteraceae > Leisingera. Next base: position 45,480 of record NZ_JWLI01000028.1, read on the forward strand.
GCAGCTGCTTCATGAGCCAGGTGCTTGGGCTGGAACTGTCGCAGCAGGGCATCGACTTCCGCGGCCGCTACACCCTGCCGTGGGAATATTTCGTCGCGCCCAAGCCGAAACCGCATGTGCAGGAATGGCTGGCCGACCAGCAGACCGGCCTCTGGGACAAGGCGATCTCGGCGCTGGCAGCCGCCCTTCTGTGGGTGCATGAGCGCAGCCATATCCTGCTGGGCCTCCTGGCGCTGTCCATCGCGACCCGCATCCTGGTGCTGCCGGTGGCGCTGAAATCCGAACGCGACCAGATCATCACCAATGAAACCGCGGAGGAGATGAAGGCGCTGAAGGCGAAACTGGCCCATGACCCGGTGCGCAAGGCACGCGCGGTGCAGGCGTTCTACGCCGACAAGGGGCTGACGCCGATGAAGAACCTCACCGCGCTCTTGTTCCTGCCGGTGATGATGCTGGGCGTCTCTGCCGCGCAGGAGGCCAGCGCCAGCCTGCAGACCCCGTTCCTGTGGATGGCCGACCTCGGCTTGCCCGATCCGCTGTACATCATGCCGGTGCTGTTCTGCGCGCTCGCCGCCGTCTACCTGCTCTGGGCCGTAGCCAAGACCCCGCGCCAGAAAACCCTGTGGATGGTGCTGGGCATGCCCGCGCTCTTTGCCATGGTGTTCAGCCTGTCGGGCGCCGCCAATGCCTATCTCAGCTTCAGCCTGACGCTCTTGCTGGTGCAGCGCGCCTATGTCACCGGCATGCACCGCAAACTGGGCGAAGCCTTTGCCTTGCGCGCCCACAAGCGCCGCCTTGCCAAGCTGCCGCGCGGCGTGATCCCGATGGGCTACACCGAGGAGCTGGAGCACGCCGGCAACAAGGCCCTGCGCCTGTCGATCCTGCGCAATGCCGGCCTGCCGGTACCGGGCGGCGTGATCGTGCGCTCTGATGCAATCCACGGCTACCGCGAAATGTCCGAGGCCAAGAAAGACGCCTTTGCAGCCAAGGTCTTTGCCCTGGCTGGCGGCAAACCGGTCGCCGTGCGCTCCTCCGCCAGCAATGAGGACGGCCACGACCAAAGCTTTGCCGGTGTCTTTGAATCGGTGCTCGACGTGACCGCAGACACCATGCGCGCCGCACTGGACGAAGTTGTGACCAGCTTCTCGTCTGAACGCGCCGCCAGCTACTCCGGCGAGGGCGACAGCACCGATCAGGGCAACATCGTGGTGCAGGAGATGGTGCAGGCGGAATACGCAGGCGTCCTCTTCACCCAGGACCCGATGGCGCCCGGCATGGCGATGATCGAATGGGTCGAGGGCTGCGGCGAGGATCTGGTGTCCGGCCGCGTCACCCCGACCAGCTTGCGCTTTGGCCGCTACACCGGCCTGCCGGCGGATGCCGATCAGGACCAGACCCTGGACATGGCGCCGCTCCTGGCGCTTGGCAAACAGATCGAGGAGACCTTCGGCTGCCCGCAGGACGTCGAATGGGCCTATGCAAACGGCGAGTTCCAGATCGTGCAAAGCCGTGACATCACCACGCTGTCCTTGGGGACCGAACAGGAGCAGACTCGTCTCGCCGAATGGCGCGGCCTGCTGGACCGCTACGCCGGCGCTGACCCGGATCAGGCCATCCTGGAACAGGACGAAATGTCAGAGGTCCTGCCCCGCCCCACCCCGCTCTCCTTCTCGCTGATGAGCGAGATGTGGGCGCCGGGCGGCAGCGTTGACCTGGCCTGCCGTGCCCTCAGCGTGCCTTATGGCCTGCCCGAGGGGCGCGACGGCCATCTGGTGAACCTGTTCGGCAAGACATATGTCGATGTGGCGCTGAAGCAGGACATGACCCTGAAACTCACCGCCGCCAAGGCCAAGCAGCTGCGCAAGCAGGCGCATCCGATGATCGCCCGCTTCCGCAGCGAAGTGATGCCGGAACTGCGCAACAAGCTGGCGATCTGGCAGGCCGTGGATTACACCGCCCTGCCCCAGGACAAACTGCTTGAGGCGATCTCCACCCTCAAGGGCATGTTCATCCAAGTGGTCTACCTGGAAGCCGAGAAGATCAACATCCTGGCAGGCTTCACCATGGGCGAGGCAGGTTCGGCGGCGGCCGGCGACCCGGCCCTGCGCGCGCATCTGATGCACGCAGAGCTGCCCAACGCGCCCTCCAGCCTGCTCGCCTCCTGCACCGGCAAGGATGCCCAGGCGCGTGCCATGAAGCTGATGGGCCACCGGTCGATCTTCGACTACGAGCTGTCCTCGCCTCGCTACGCCGAGGCTCCGGCGCTGCTGAATTCCTTGCTCGACAGCACGGTGGAGCCGATCGGCGCAGTGCCGGTCCCGGCTAACCTGCCGGATGAGCTGGACGATACCATAGGCATCGCCATCGCCTATCAGGACCTCAAGGAACAGGCCAAGCACGAGGCGCTGCGCGTCGTCGCCGAACTGCGCCGCGCCCTCCTGGCCCTGGGTCAGGTAAGCGGGCTGGAGGATCTGGTATTCAGCCTGACCTTCACCGAAGTTCTGGACAGCAACTGGTCCAACCCGGCGCCTCTCCGCGAACTGGCAGAGGCCCGCGCAGAAAAAGAAGCCCTGCGCAAGAAATCCGCCCCCACAGACGTCACCCTCACCCTGCGCGATTGCGAACTGCTGTCGCTCGGCGCCCAAGCCCAGGCGGGCGACGGTACCATGGGCGGCACCTGCGTCGCGGGCAGCGGCAGCGCCACCGCCCGGGTGTTCTGGATGGAGGACGACAGCTGCATCGATCCCGCAGCCTTCGCAGACTTCCAGGACGGCGACATCCTGGTCTGCCGCATGGTCAACCCGGCCTGGCTGCCGTGGGTGCAGCGCTCCGGCGCCGTGCTGTCCGAGGTCGGCGGCTGGCTTAGCCACATGGCCATCGTCGCCCGCGAAAAGGACGTTCTGATGCTGGTCGCCTGCAAGGGCCTCGACAGCCTTGAGCATGGCGAGCAGGTAACCGTCAGCGAAGACGGCACCATCCAGCCGCTGGAGCAAAAGGGCCTCAAGGTGGTCTCCGCCTAACCCGGCCAGACAGGAAAAGAGAAAAGCCCGCGCCAACTGGTTGCGGGCTTTTTACGTAGGGTGGGCGATTCCGCCCGCCAGTCCCCTCCCCTTGCAAACATGGCAAAGATTGCCATATCCTGTCCCAGCGAAAGGAGCCCGCCCATGGCCACCATGAACGTCTCCCTGCCGGAGCAGATGAAAACTTGGGTCGAGGAACAGGCCCGCGACGGCACCTATGCCAATTCCAGCGACTATGTCCGCGACCTGATCCGCCGCGATCAGGCCCGCTCCGCTGCGATTGCCGAATTGCAATCGGCCATCGACGCAGGTCTCGCCAGCGGTCCGGCGGAACCGCTAACAGCCGAAAGCTTCAAGGCCGCCATGCGCCGCAATGGCTGAGCCGCGCTGGCGGATCCGCCCCGCCGCCCGCGACGACCTTGCTGCGATCTGGCGCTATGGCCTGGAAACCTGGGGGGAAGCGCAGGCAGACGCCTATGCCGGCAGCCTGTTTGCGCTGTTCGACTTGCTTGCAGACTTTCCCGGAATGGCCCGCGAACGACCGGAATTCACGCCTCCTGTCCGCATCCACCCCACCGGCGCGCATCTTGTGATCTACCGGCTGGAGCAGGGCCGCCCGGAAATCATCCGCATCCTGCACGCCCGCCAGGACCTGATGGCGTTCCTTTCGGAATAACGCCCGTTCCGGCCTTGCCATTTTCCGCACATCTGCTCTGATATGGCGCATGGACCCGCATCTTGACCCCCGGAAAACCGCCCGGCTGATCCAGCATCTGAAGGACCGCATGGACGACCTGCCGCCGAAACTGAAAGCGGCGGCGAAATACGTGATCGACAACCCCGGCGACTTCGGTCTCGACACCGTCCGCACCTCAGCAGAAAGGACCGGCATCAGCGCCAACGGCTTTGTCCGCCTCGCCCAACACCTGGGCTATGACACGTTTGAGGCCTTCCGCGCCCCCTTCCGCGCTGCCCTCACCACCACGCATGAGGCCGACCTCGGCCAGGACTGGCTGGACCGGATGCAGGACGAAGGCCCCGCAGGCAAGCTGCAGGCCGCCGCCGCGCGAAACCAATTGAACATCACCTCCCGCTCCCTGCGGCTGATGACGGCTGAGCGCACCCAGGCCATCGTGGACACGCTGCTGACGGCCCGCCGCAGCTATGTCACCGCCACCCGTTCATCTTATGCGCTGGCCTATTACTTCCACTATGTCGGCCGCATGGCCCTGCCGTCACTGGACCTCATCCCCCGCCACATGGGCGCAGCACTCGACGACCTCTTGGACATTGGCCCCGAGGATTGCCTGATCGCCGTCACCTTCGCCCCCTACTCCGCCGGTACCATCCAGGCGCTGCGGCTGGCGGGCGAGCGCGGCGCAACGGTGATCCTGATCTCCGACAGCGAGGTGATCGCCCCCGGCATCCGCACTGACCATGTGCTGGCAGTGGCCGCTAACTCCCTGCATCCCTTCGGCGCTATCGGCGGCGCCATGGCCGTGCTGGAATGCCTGCTCAGCCATCTGATCGAGGCCGGCGGCGAAGACGCCCGGCGCCGGATCGAGGCCTATGACGCCCTGCGCCAGGACAGCGGCGCCTATTGGAGCGGCCCGAAACTGCCGCGCATCGGACGGTAGGCCCCGAGCATCAAGCCGAAAAACAGTTGCCAGCGGTGGTCTGCCCGCGTCTTATGCCTGCACAACAGGCGGAGGGTAATCCCATGGAATTGACGATGGCACTGGCGCTGGCCGGCGCAACAGCGCTTCTGGTGGCGGTTCCGGGGCCGAATGTGGCACTGATCATCGCCAATACGCTGGCCCGCGGCTTCCGCCTTGGCGCACTGACCGTGCTTGGCACCACCGCAGGCGTGGCCCTGCAGCTGGCTGCCGTGGTTCTGGGGCTTGCCGCGGTGCTGGAATTCGCCGCCTCCGCCTTCCTGTGGCTGAAATGGGCCGGTGTCGCCTGTCTGCTCTATCTCGGCGTGCACTCCTGGCGGCAGGGCGTTGCCGGCATGGAAGAGGCCAAGGCCAGCCGCAAGCCGCGCCGCACCATCTTCTGGCAAGGCCTGCTGCTGGCCCTGATCAATCCGAAAACCCTGCTGTTCAACGCAGCCTTCCTGCCGCAGTTCATCGCTCCTGGCGCCGGATCAGCAGCCCTGCTCACCGCAGCGGCGATCTATCTGGCGGTGATTTTTGCAGGTGACATGCTCTGGGCGGCCTCTGCACAATCGGCCCGGCCCGCGATCCTGAGGCTCGGCCGCCTGCGCCACCGGCTGACCGGCGCGCTGTTCATCACTTCCGGCCTCGGCCTGGCACTGGCCCGCACAGACCGCTGAGGCGCCCCCCGCTCCTCAGACATCGCCATCAATAAACGGGTTCTGCGCCTCCCACTGGTCCCGGGTGGCCCGCTTGTGATCCCCTCCCAGCCGCACCGATGCCATCGCCCGGTCGGCATAGATCTCGGACCTCAGCGGCCAGGCCAGCGCTTCATCAAACAGCCCCGGCATCAGGTCATAGGGGCCGCCGTCCTCATCCACGTCCCGCATCCACAGATGCGAACCGCAAGTGCTGCAAAACGCCCGCTCGGCAAAGGCAGAGGATTGATAGCGCGCCACCGGTCCCTCCACGGTCACCGCCTCCGCATCGGCCTCGAAACACAGAAACAGCCCGCCGCTCCAGCGCTGGCACATGCGGCAGTGGCAGGCCCCGGGGCGCGGATCATGCGCGTCCTCAACACGGATTTTCACCGCACCGCACAAACAGCGGCCTTCCAGAACATCGGTCATGACTAACCTCCTCACCGGCAGGGGCAAGGATACAGCAATTCGAGGCTGAGCGGGAGATTTCCCCGGTTAGAGCCGCAAATCCGCCTCGTCCGGCGCCAGAACATATTTCAGGTCATAGACCAGCGCGCCCTCGGACCCCAAGGCGCGGATCGCTGCTGCGCCCATCTCCCGGAACTCGGAATGCGCCACTGCCAGCACGACCCCGGCATAGGCCCCCTGCCCCGGCCCGGACACCAGCGGAATGCCGTATTCCTCCTGCGCCTCCGCCGGATCCGCATGGGGATCAAACACATCCACCTGCGCGCCGTACTGCTGCAGCTCGCGCACTACATCAATCACCCGCGTGTTGCGCAGGTCCGGGCAGTTCTCCTTGAATGTCAGCCCCATCACCAAGACCCGCGCACCCGCCACCGGCAGGCCGCGCTTCAGCATCGCCTTGACCATTTCACCGGCAACATAGGCGCCCATGCCGTCGTTCAGACGGCGGCCCGCCAGCAGGATCTCGGGATGATAGCCCAGCTGCTCCGCCTTATGCGTCAAGTAATAGGGGTCCACCCCGATGCAGTGCCCGCCCACCAATCCCGGGCGGAACGGCAGGAAATTCCATTTGGTGCCAGCCGCTTCCAGCACGGCCTGGGTGTCGATATCCATCTTGTTGAAGATCTTGGCCAGCTCATTCACCAGCGCGATATTGATATCCCGCTGGCTGTTCTCGATCACCTTGGCGGCCTCTGCCACCCGGATGCTTGCGGCCTTGTGTGTGCCCGCCGCAACCACCTCGCGGTACAGCGCATCCACCCGCTCCGCCACTTCGGGCGTGGAGCCGGAGGTCACCTTCACCACATCCTTCAGCCGCCGCTGCTTGTCGCCGGGGTTGATCCGCTCCGGGCTGTAGCCGGCAAAGAAATCAACGTTGAATGTCAGCCCTGACCGCGCCTCCAGCACCGGCACGCAGTCTTCTTCGGTGGCACCGGGATAGACGGTGGATTCATAGATCACCAGATCACCGGGTTTCAGCACACTGCCCACAATGGTAGAGGCCGCCAGCAGCGGGCTCAAGTCCGGGCGGTGGCTGGCATCCACCGGCGTCGGCACGGTGACGATATAGATGGAGCAATCCGCAATCTCTGCCGGGTCCGAAGTGAAGCGCAGAAACTCCGCAGCGGCCAGTTCCTCAGGCTCCAGCTCGCGGGTGCGGTCCTCGCCCTTGCGCAATCCGGCAATGCGCGAGGGATCAATGTCGAACCCCACGACCTCCCGGTGCTGCCCGAAGGCCGCCGCCAGCGGCAGCCCGACATAGCCCAGGCCAATGACACAGATTTTGTCTTGCGCGCCGCTCATGTCCGGCTGCTCCTTGTTCCGCGGGGCCTGTCACGCCAGGCCCCCTGCCCGCCCACATAATGCCTTGGCCCCAAGGGGTTCAACCGCAGGCGTGCGGTTTCGGCCTCACGCCTCCACAACAATCGCGGAGACGTCGCTGTCCACATCCCGGCAGGCCGCCAGCAGCCGCGGCATCAGATGGGACATCACGTAGTTCGCATGGAACCGGCTCGGCGCCTTCAGCACCAGCCTGCCCCCTGCCCTGCCCGCGCGCTCCAGCCCCTGCAGCCAGGAGGCATAGTTGGCCGGGTCTTCCGCATGCAGCACCGCCTTGGCCAGGCTCCATTCGCTGCCGTCCGAAACATCCGGAGCAGGCGGTACCGCGCCGGAGCGCAAGGGCACAACATTCGGCGCAGGCTCATCCGCGCCCTGCATCCGGTGCGCAAAGTCCGGCCCCACCGCGCCCCAGCGCTCCTGCGTGTCTGCCAGCAGCCGCTCCAGATCGATGCCGTATTCCGTCACCCGCCCGCGGGCGCCCTGCCGCTTTACCACCAGCCAGCCCATGCCGCGCAGCTTGGCCATCTCGCGCTTCACCGTGCGTTCGTCCACGTCCCACAGCCGGGCGATCTCGCGCTGCCCCACGGCCAGCTCATCCCGTTGCCAGTTGTAGCGTGCGGTCATCAATGTCATGAAACGCAGAACCAGCTTCTGCGCGCCCTTGCCCTGGCCAAGCGCATAAGCCCCCATCGCCGTGAGGATGTCATACTTCAATGCTGAGGCGTTTCGCCCCGCAGGCCGTTTGGCAAGCATTTCTGCCCCCGTTTCTCCCTCCCCTGCCCTCCTGGGCCGGGATATGCTGCCTCATGTGCTCCCGGGCATTTTTCCGGGAAATGCGTTGGCCGGTTTGCCCTGAACTCAACGCTATTTGTTTGTTGTACCTGATTTGCGTCCGGAATTCCGATTCTGTCAAGCGCTGGCGGGAATTCAATTCAAACCCAATCCCTTTTTCGAAAGAAAAATTGGTATCCATGGTATTGGGTGACACCTTGGATGTCCCCTATTCGCGCCGAAATGTCCCCCAATCTGCTGTGTCCGCCTTCAGGGTGTCCCCCTAAATCTGGTCTCTAAACACCAGAAAAACCCAATGAAACGAATCGTTTGGCGGGTGCCCTCCGAATCGCTCCGGCCCATAAATTGCTGGGCCTTCTGCAGATGTGTCCCCGCGGGGACAGGACGCTCTTCCAGACCATATTAGCTTTTGCGTTTTTTGCAAATTCGGCGTAAATGGATATTGAGGCTGAATTAGCGTCCTGAACAATCAGGCGCGGCCATAAAGAAAAACGTGTGAGGCTAAGGAGCAGCGATGTTTACGCACGAAGACCTGTCCAAGATGCAGGCCCAATCCCTGAAGATGCAGAGCTGGATCCGCCAGCAGACCTTCTCCCCCGAAATGGAAAAGACCCTGCGCCGGTTCTCCTCCTGGGAAGTGGCGGAGCTGATCTTCCGCGTCAACCAGTCGACCCTGCGGGGACGCCTGGCCACCGACCCCTCCCTGCCCCAGGGCCATGTGGAGGAGGACGGCCGACAGCGCTGGTATTCGCTGGAGGAGATCAACGAGCTGCGCCGCCGCATCAAGATCAACCGCCAGTCCCTGCTGCCTAAACGCCCCGCAGGCAAACGGGCGCTGCGGGTGGCGATCTCCAACTTCAAGGGCGGCGCCGGCAAATCCACCGTTGCCCTGCATTTCGCCCATGCCGCCGCGCTGGACGGCTACCGGGTGCTGTGTGTCGACTTCGACCCCCAGGCGACGCTCTCCCACTCCATGGGCCTCAGCGACGTGACCGAGGACTATACCGTCTGGGGCATCATGGCCCGCGACCTGGTGCGCGAGACCGAGCGGATGAACGCCGCCTCGCGGGGCGCCGAGTCCGGCACCGCCCTGCCCCAGCGCCAGCTGCCCGAGGCGATCACCGGCATGGGTCTGCAGGACCTGCGGGTCAGCGATTTCGTCAAGCCCACCAGCTGGCCGACCATCGATATCATCCCCTCCTGCGCCAATGCGGCCTTTGTGGAATTCGCCTCCGCCCAGTACCGGCACCTGAACCCGGAATGGTCCTTCTTCGCCGCTGTCTCCCGCTACCTCGACCAGCTGCCGTCCGAAGACTACGACCTGATGATCTTCGACTGCCCGCCCGCCATCGGCTACCAGTCGATGAACGCGGTGTTTGCCGCCGACATGCTCTATATCCCCTCCGGCCCCGGTTACTGGGAATATGACTCCACCACCTCCTTCATCGGCCAGCTGTCAGAGGCGCTGGAGGATTTGTCCGCCTTTAACGGCGTTGTCCCCGCGGGGACATTTGCCTTGCCCAAGGTTTTCCAGGACGTCCGCTTCCTTCTAACCCGTTACGAAAGCGGTAACGATTTGCACCGTGCGATGCGTTCGGCATTTATGAAGGTTTTTGAGGGTAGAATGACTGAGCACCCGATCGAGATGACCCGCGCAGTCGAACAATCGGGCCGCTTCCTGAGTTCCATCTACGAAATCGATTACCGGGATATGACACGCGAAACCTGGCGCCGTGCGCGGGCGTCGTTTGATCAGGCCTATGACGAGTTCAAGGCCTACGCGCTGGAAGCCTGGGAAAAACTGGAGGATGAGGCATGAGCAAACGCAGAGTCTTCGACATCGACTTCCCGACTGAACCAAACGACCTCTCTGAAGTAAAAGCGCGCCCCGCAGAGACTGCTGTCCAGAAGCCGGACCAGCGGATGCGCAAGCCGTCCGAATCGCGCCGCGGGCCGATGGCCACCGCAATCTCCGAGAACGCTGATGCGTTGCGCAGCCGGGCGGAGGCAGAGCAGAAAATCCGCGATGAAAACGACCGGCTGGCGCATGAGTTCGTGCGCCTGAAGAAGCTGGGCCTGGTGGTCGACCGGATCCCGATTGGCCGGATTGGCGCCGCCAAGCTGATCCGCGACCGGCGCGAGGGGCGTGATCCGGACCTGGATGAACTGAAGGCTTCGATCAAATCTATCGGCCTGTCGAACCCGATCCGGGTCGAGGAAAACGACGACGGCACCTATGAGCTGATCCAGGGCTACCGCCGCCTGCGCGCCTATGTGGAGCTGCTGCGGGAAACCGGGGATGAGGTCTATGAGCATATCCCCGCGGGACTGGTGGCCAAGGGCGACTCGCTGCAGAGCCTTTACCGCCGGATGGTGGACGAAAACCTGGTGCGCCGCGACATTTCATTCGCCGAAATGGCCCAGCTGGCGCTGAGCTATACGCAGGACGAGGGCACCGGGGCGAAGTCGCTGGAGGATGCGGTCAGCGATCTTTACGCCTCTGCGGGCCGTCAGAAGAAGATCTATATCCGCCATTTCGCCCAGCTGCTGGGCGCGGTGGGTGATCTGCTGAAGTTCCCGGAGGCGATCCCGCGCGCGCTGGGGCTTGAGCTGCGGAAACGTCTGGAGGCTGACGCCGCCAGCGTCCCGGAGCTGCGGGAGGCGCTGACGCAGGCGCGCGCCGAAACAGAAGAGGCGGAGCTGACCGTGCTGCGCGGCTTTCTCGAGGGCAAGCGCAAATCCGCGCCGCGGGCCGCTGCTGCACCGCGCCCCGGCGTTGCGAAGACCACCCTGCGCTGCACTGTCCCCGCGGGGACAGTCCGCTGCCAAGCCCGCGACGGCAAGATCGAAATGGCGATGGAGCGCGACTTCTCGGAGATCGACCGGCACAAGCTGGAAGGGGCCATTGCCGCCTTCTTTGCCGCCTTGGAGGACGATGCCTGAGGCATCTGTCCCCGCGGGGACAGAGTTTGAAGTCTGCAGAGGCCCGGCTGTATTGCCGGGCCTTTTCTGTCTCTAACGCAGGTGTTTGTGCCTGTTTTTACGGTTGTCCCCGCGGGGACAAAGCGGAAGGCAGGGGGCGCCGGTGCTGCGGAGCCGAAAGAAAAGGACCCGGATTTGCACCCGGATCCCCGATCATTTTTCTTGCTGTCCCCGCGGGGACAACAGGTTCAGGAGCTGATCAGTTCAAGACTTTGAACTCGATCCGCCGGTTCTTGGCCCGGTTCTGCGCGGTGTCGTTGGACACCAGGGGTGTGGTCTCGCCATAGCCGACCGCGACCAGCCGCTCGGCAGGGATGCCTTTCTGCTGCAGATACTGGTTCACTGCCGCGGCGCGCTTCTCGCTCAGCGTCATGTTCCAGGCAGCCTTGCCCTGGCTGTCGGTGTGGCCGCCGACTTCAACCACCATGCCGGGGCAGCGGCGGATGATGTCCGACAGGCTGTTGAGGAAGTCGCGGGAGTTGGTATCTAGCCGGGCGGTGGAAGGGGCGAAGTTCACGCTGCGGCCCTGCGACAGGATCTCGAACCGGCCGGTGCAGGCCTCGCGGCTGAAATCGCCGCTGGCCTCCAGCGCTGCGGAGGCGTCGGCGGTGACTGTCCCCGCGGGGACAGATGCGCCGCCCGTGCCGCCGCGCTCAAACATCAGGTCCATGCTGACAAGGCCGACGGGGGTAATGGTGACGCCGGCGGCTTCCTCCAGCTTTTCGCGGCCGGGGTTCAGGTTGAAATCCTCCAGCTTGAGGATGATCGGCTGCACGGTGGCCACGGCGACGCGGGTGTTGTCCAGCAGTGTTACCGCGACAGGGACCGTCAGGTCTGCGGTGACCCCATGCAGGGACAGGGTGACAGGCAGGTCGATCTGCTTGCGCTGCACGGCAGCCAGATCGGTGATCTGATCCGGGCTGATCCGCGCCGCGACCACCGCTTCGGGGTAGGTGAAGGTTTCAAAGAACAGGAACCGCATCCGCACGTTGCGCAGGTCGATGGAGGTGTCCACGGAGTCGAGCGCGATGTGGATCTTGGCCTCACCCGCCTCGGAGATATTGCCGGAGAATGCGGCAAAGCGGCTGGATTCCGCAATGCTGCCCTTTTTGATCGATATGAATCGGATTGCAGAAGATTCGGGTGTCAGCTGCCAGCCGCCTTCAAACGGGCCGGCGGCTAGGGCAGGGCGGAGAGAAAGAAAGAAAAGTGTTATTATTGAGAGTGTTATGCGAAACATGCGGCAGTCATCCGGGTTGCTGAAAAGGGACATCCCGGCATCAGGGCCGGGCAGGAAGCGATGCGCCCAGACTAACAGCAGTCTTGCTGCCGGGTGCAAGGGACGCGATAGTTTGGTAACCAAATACCTTTAAGAATGATGCAGATGCCCGGCAGTGCAGGTGCTGAGGCGAGAAGTGGAGCAGACACGTGCATGTTTTGATGATCCGGGTCCGGATGGTCCTGCTGGCGGCTGCGGCGTCCCTCTGGGGAAGCTGGGCTTCGGCAGAGGAGCGGCTGGCGCTTGTGATCGGCAACTCTAGCTACGGGGCGGTTTCGGCGCTGGACAATCCGGTGCGCGATGCCCGGCTGATCGCCGGGGCGCTGGAGGGGCTGGGCTTTGACGTGACCCTGGCGGCAGACGCCAAGCAGATCGAGATGAAACGGGCGATTGCCCAGTTCGGCCGCAAGCTGCGCAACGCCGGGGAGGATGCCACGGGGCTTTTCTACTATGCCGGCCACGGGGTGCAGAGCTTTGGCAGCAACTACCTCTTGCCGGTGGACGTGGCGCTGTCGGATGCCGCTGATCTGGATCTGATGGCGATCGAGGCGCAGTCGGTTCTGCGGCAGATGGCGTCGGCCCGCAACCGCACCAACATCGTGATCCTGGACGCCTGCCGCAACAATCCGTTTGAAACAGTGGCCGACCTGAATGAAAGCGGCTTGGCGGAGATGAAGGCGCCAACCGGCACTTTCCTGGCCTATGCCACGGCGCCCGGTGATGTAGCGTTGGACGGGGAGGGGGAGAACAGCCCCTTCACCGAGGCGCTGGCGCGTGAAATCACGGTGCCCGGGGCGCCGGTCGAACAGGTTTTCAAACAGGTGCGAAGGGCGGTTCTGGAGCAGAGCGGCGGCAAGCAGACGCCCTGGGACACGTCCTCGCTGGTGAGCGATTTCATGTTTGCAGCCGCGGCCCCGGAAGCGGCGATGACCGCGGCGGAACTTGAAGAAGCGCAGATCTGGGCCTCGATCAAGGCGTCGCGCGATGCGATGCAGATCATGCTGTACCTGCGCGGTTATGGTGATGGCAAATATGCCGGTGAAGCGCGGGCGCTGCTGGCGGAACTGGTGCAGGAGGAACTGCAGGCCGGCCAGCCTGCGGCGGCGGCGGAGCCGGCTCCAGCCCCGGTTCAGGACGCGGAGACAGCGATGTTCCAGGCGGCCCAGGGGGATGGCAGCAAGGCCGCTTATGAGGCCTATCTGATGGCTTACCCGGAGGGGCAGTTTGCGGAAATGGCCGCGGCGGAGGTTGCAGCGCTGGCGGCAGGTTCCGGACAGGATCCGGCGGCCGGCGGCGAGGCGCCGGCTGCAGCGCCGGAGCCGGTCGCGGAACAGGCCCCGGAGCCGGTCGGCGAAGCCGGGCCGGTGACCTATGCCAGCCCCTTGGATGTCGGCGTCCCGGAGATTTCCGGGCTGACGCTGGCTGAGGCGGTGGCGCGGGCGCCGCTGTTCCCGCCCATCGAGGGCCTGCCGGAGAGCTATTGGAAGGAGCAGTCCTGCAGCAGCTGCCATCAGTGGACACGGGAACGTCTGTGCACGCAAGGCAACACCTACCTGAGCCTCAATATGCAGCGGTCTCTGGGCAAGCAGCACCCCTTTGGCGGCGCGCTGAAACAAGTGCTGAAAAGCTGGGCCGCGGGCGGCTGCAAGTAGGTTTCCGGGCTTCGTTCAAGCGCGGCAGGGGAGGGCTCCCGCCCGTTCCAGTGCATTTGAAAATGCACCCTTCCGGTTGGGCGTGGCGCTGTGCTGCGCACAGCGCGGCGGCGTTTCAATGAACAGCGTGCTAGCGGGTGAAAGGCGGGTTTTCATTTGCTGAGAAGCGCTTAAGGGCAGGTTTGCCCTTAAGGCGCCTGTTCCATGATCATCCGCCCTTGACCGCCTCAAGGGTGGACCGCGCGTGCCGCGCGGCTGCTGGCGCAGCCCTTGACCCGGACAACGGCGGGCGGAGCGTTGCGCGTGAGCGCAGCGCCGGGCCCAAGGCAGCCAAGGCCTGGCGGCGTCAGCCGCGGGCCTGCGGGCGCGGGAGCTCCGCCTTTGCAAGCCACCCGTTACGGGGCGTGGGTGGTGATCAGGAAATAGACCCATTCGCCTTTAAAATCCGCATGTTCAGCGCGGGCGGCGGTGACCTGGGCGCGCAGGAAGTCCAGGTAGGGTTCCGCGGGTTCGCTGAGCGGGCGGGTGCCGTCGTAGAGCGGATGCGAGGCCGCGAAGGCGACGGCGATTTCCTGGCCGTAGGGCGGCGCGACGGTGATCTGCAGGCCGGGGTCTCCGGCCTCCTTGGCGCCGACGCGCAGGGCGGTTTTGGGGGCCGCTTCTGCCAGTGGCACCAGCTCGTTTGGAGAGAGGTGCAGCACCGCGCCGCCGGCGTCGAAGTAATCCACGTAGACATAGGCCGGGTAGTCCGGTGCGGTGAGGTCGAAGAACAGCCGCTCACCACCGGAATAGTCCAGCACGCGGGAGTGGGCGTCGCTGCCGACCAAGAGCGGGTTGGTGATCTGGTCGGTGCTTTGCGGCAGGCCGACGTTTGAGATGCCCGCCAGCGCGCCGCATTGCGGGCGCGGCAGCAGGCGCATCTCGTCGGAGACGGTGATGTCACCGCCCATCTGGGCCTGAAGCGCGGCGAGGACCGGGCTGCGCAGCCCGTCCTCGGGCAGGTGGCCGCGGACCTGGAGAGTGGCGGTTTCGGGGACAAAGGCGACCTGCAGGCGGGAACAGGGCACGGCGGCGAGGATGCCGGAGACGCCATCGCGCAGCGGGTCGCCCCCGGCCACGGCATCGCCGGGCTGCATGAAGCTTTGGAAGGCCGCGAGGGAGACCGGATCGATGTCGCCGGAACCGCCCTGGAACGCCAGTGCGGCCTTGATGCGGGGGGCGTCGGGAGTGGAGGCGGGGGTGTGCTGAGGGTCAGGCGCGGTGCCGGGCAGGGTGTCGGCTTCGGGCTGTGCCTGGGGGC
>NZ_JWLI01000029.1 GCF_000813965.1 Leisingera sp. ANG-M7
TCTCCGGTCCGTTTCCCGTCCGTTTCCGCGTCGCCGCGTCCCGTCCGGTGTGTCTCAGCTGCGCCTCAGCGCCGCCGGTGAGGGGGCTTTTACGGATACCCCCGAACACCCGCAACCCAAAAAACGCAAAAAACAGAACTTTCCAAAAAGAAAAATCACAAATCAAACAATATCAACAACTTACAGCACAACAAAGTCAGCAACACTGACCAGATTGCCGCAACCGCAAACACCGCAATCCCAACCCAGAACCCACAAATCAGCACTCCGCCCGACTTACCCACAGACTCACACAACTTACCCACAGAACAAAACGCCAGGAATCGAACAGAATCCCCCAACCGGTTTCTCAAAGAGGCCTCTTTCCTATCAGAGCAGCCCGAACAGAGAGGCGAAACGCCGGGGCAAAGCACCAAGTGCAAGAAGGCGCCGAAAAATGCGGGGGCCTCAGAACGTACGAACAAGGAGGTTAACTTTCGAGTTCACCCAAACCCTCCGCAAGCGCAATACGCATGCCAGCTTCTTCCATGTGCAACCGCAGCCGCTGATTATACCCGCCCGGCGTATTCAGCGCTTCGATCAGGTCCGCGCAGCCAGACGCCTTCAGGCTGGTGGACACCAGCATCCGCAGAAAGGCCTCCCCTTGTCCGGGGTCTGATACCCGCTGCCCAAGCCAGTCCGCGGCGTCGCCCACAAGGCGCGCGGCAGGCGAGAGAACCGCCTGGGCTGCCAGATAGGCCGTCAGTTCCTTGCCGTCGCGCAGCGCAAAGACCCGGTTTTCCGGCTCGAATATCCGGCAAAGCAGCACCGTATCCCCAAGCGCCATCACTGGAGAGCCGCCCTGCGCGATGCCGGGAAACGGCATCATGACTGCTGCAGCCCTGGCCGGAGCCACCCAATCCGCAAACTGGTCCAGTTCCGCACCCGCCATGAAGGAGACCACCTGCTGGCCTTCCCGAAAGACCAGTTCCTTCAGGATTGCCTCTGCGGTTTCAGCCATCAAGCCGAGGAAAATCACATCGCTGGCATCCACCACACCCTGGTTGCCAGCCACGGTCACGTCGTCAAACGCCTCAGCAAGCGCCGAGGAGTGGCAGGCGCTGCGTGCCGACACAATGATTTCGTGCCCTTTCCCCGCCAAGCCGCGCACAACAGCAGCGGCGATGGTTCCACATCCCACGAAGCCCAATCGCATATCAAATATCCTTCATCAGCCGCAGCGCATCATAGATCGCCGCGTGAGTGTTGCGTGCAGAAACCGCATCGCCGATGCGGAACAGCTGGAATCGGCCTTCAGAATTTATGCGGATTGATTGGGGGCGGCCGCTGATCAGGGCGCTCTGATCCAGCTCGCCCCGGTTGACCGATGCATCCTTGAGCGCGAAGTAGAGGTCGTCAAGCGGCAGGGTGCCGTAGTTCAGGACCACCTGATCATACCCCACCTGATAGGTGTGGCCGCTGTAGTCCGTGCCGATAGATGCCGTCAGCCTGTTGCCGCTGCGGGCAAGCCCTTGCAGGCGGCGCGCGACAGTGAACATCACATCCTTGTCCTGCAGCGCCCGCATGTAAGGCACCAGGTTCATGCCCATAATGTCAGGGGCAAAGGTCCGGTCGGGCGTCATCACCTCCACTTTTGCGCCCGCATTGGCCGCAGCTTCAGCGGCCATCAGCCCTGGGTGATCGCCGCTTTCGTCGTAGACCAGAACATGCCCGGCAGGTTTCACGTCACCGGAAATGATGTCCCAGCTGGACACCGCATGGGGCAGATCAGCATCGGTTTCGTGCAGCATCATGCAGGGCATTCCGCCAGTCGCCACAATCACAACGTCAGGGTCAAGCGCACTCACGTCTTCTGCCTCGGCCCAAGTGTTGAAGCGGAACGCCACATCCCGGACGGCGCATTGCGCCATGCGCCAGTCTATGATGCCGATCATCTCCGCCCGGCGCGGGTTCTGCGCGGTCAGGCGGATTTGGCCGCCCGGCTCTGCAGCGGCTTCAAACACGGTCACATTATGACCGCGTTCGGCCGCCACGCGCGCGGCCTCCAGACCGCCCGGCCCCGCGCCGACAATTACGACTTTTTTGCGGGTTTCTGCCGGGGTGATTTGGTGCGGCATCGAAAGCTCGCGCCCCGTCGCGGCATTGTGGATGCACAGCGCCTCCCCCGCCTGATAGATCCGGTCCAGGCAATAAGTGGCACCGACGCAGGGGCGGATATCGTCCTCCCGTCCTTCCATGATCTTCTTCACAATGTGCGGGTCGGCCATATGGGCGCGTGTCATCCCCACCATGTCCAAGAGACCGCTGGCAACCGCATGGCGGGCCGTTGCCACATCCGGGATCCGGGCGGCGTGGAACGTCGGCATGCCCGTCGCCTTCTTCACCTCACCCGCAAAGTCCAGATGCGGAGCTGACTTCATGCCCTGCACCGGGATCACATCGGTCATCGCCGGGTCGGTGTGGATGCGGCCGCGGATCACGTTGAGGAAGTCCACCATTCCGCTACCCGCCAGGCGTTTGGATATCTCGAGCCCTTCTTCCGGGGTGATCCCGCCCTTTTCCGCCTCATCCGCTGTGTAGCGCAGGCCGACGATGAAATCGCTACCCACACGGTCCCGCACCGCCTGCAGCACATCCATCGGGAATTTCATCCGGCTGTCCAGCGTCTGCCCGCCGTAAGGCCCGTCCAGGTCATTGGTCAGCGGCGACCAGAATTGATCCAGAAGGTGGCCGTAGACCTGCAGTTCAATCCCGTCCATGCCGCCCTCCTTCATCCGCTCCGCCGCGTCGGCGAAGTCAGAGATGATGCGGGCGATGTCCCAGTCCTCTGCCAGTTTCGGAAAGGACCGGTGGGCGGGCTCGCGGTGGCGCGAGGAACTGACCGAGGGCAGCCAGTCACCCTTGTTCCAGCCGGTGCGGCGACCCAGGTGCGTCAGCTGGATCATCACCGCCGCGCCGTGCTCATGCACCTGGTCGGTCAGGTTTCGGATCCAGGGCACCACCTCGTCTTTGTAGGCGAGGATATTGTTGAACACCGGCGGGCTGTCCCGGCTGACCGCAGCGGATCCCGCAGTCATTGTCAGCGCCACTCCCGCCTTGGCCCGTTCCGCGTGATAGGCGGCGTAACGCGCCTTGGGCATGCCATCCTCCGGATAGGCGGGCTCGTGACTGGTAGTCATGATCCGGTTGCGGAGCGTCAGGTGCTTCAGCTGATAGGGCTGCAGCAGCGGATCCTTGGACATTGGGGTCTCCTGGCACGGTGTCTCGGATTGGCGGCGAGTCTCACGCTTCTCTTGACATATATGTCGATAAAATTTTCACACCTGTCAAGAAAAGTTGCGCGCGCGCCACGCCACTGCTATGGCTGGCGCATGGAAACACAGGACATTTCCCGCCCGCGGCTGAGCGAAGAAGACTGGCTGGCAGCCGCTTATGAGGCGCTGACCGAAAGCGGTGTGGAAGCCGTGAAAGTGATGCCATTGGCCAAGCGCCTTGGCGTGTCACGCACCAGTTTCTATTGGCACTTCAAGGACCGAGAGCAACTGCTGGAAGCGATGGTGCGCCGGTGGGAGGAAAGGAACACTGGAAATCTTGTGGCTCGCACCGAGGCCTACGCCGAAAACATTGCCGAAGCGATGTTCAACCTGTTCGACTGCTGGATAGACTCAGAACTGTTTGACGCAAGGCTGGACCTGGCCATCAGAAACTGGGCCCGCAATGACAGCGGTCTGCAGCAAAGGCTGGACCTTGCAGATGCCCGCCGTGAACAGGCAATGACAGATATGTTCGTGCGTTTTGGCTATCCGCAGGCCGATGCGCTGATCCGGGCCAGGGCGATGATCTACACCCAGATCGGCTATATCTCGATGCAGGTTCACGAAAGCACGGAGTACCGGATTTCGCTGATGCCCGGCTGGATCAAAGTGTTCACCGGCACCCGCCCTGAACAGCGGGAGCTTGACCGGTTCCTGTCCCGGCACCAATAGGGACAGGGCGCTGTACTGTCTATGAAAGGCGCGGCGCGGGTCGCTTCGGGCAAGGCGCGAAGCGAATCACCTTGGAACCATTTGCGTCCCCGCTCCCCGAACCCGCAAGGCGCTGCCGCGCCAGGCGTCAGCCTGGCGCCACCAGAAGAAACGGGTGCGGAACCTTTGGTTCCGCACCCGCCCTGTTTCTTCAACCTGATCTGCCGGTTCACTCGGCTGCGATCTGGCCTTCGATCTTCTCAACTTTCACCGCCGAGAACTTGAACTCGGGGATCTTGCCGTAGGGGTCCAGCGCCGGGTTGGTCAGGATGTTGGCCGCTGCCTCAACATAGGCGAAAGGCACAAACACCATGTCCTCCGCGATTGCCCGGTCCGCCCGCGCCATGATCTCGATCGAGCCGCGCCGCGTCGACAGACGGATCATCTCACCCGGCTCGATTCCCATCAGTTTCAGGGTCCGCGGGTTGAGCGAGCAGTTCGCCTCCGGCTCCACCGCATCCAGCACCTTGGACCGGCGGGTCATCGACCCGGTGTGCCAGTGCTCCAACTGCCGGCCGGTGGTCATGATCATCGGGTAGTCCGCATCCGGTGCCTCATCCGGCGGGATCACGGACGCGGGGGTAAAGCGCGCGCGCCCCTCAGGACGCGGGAAGCCGTCACCGAACACAATCGCCTGACCGGGGTCGGTCTCATGCAGCGACGGATAGGTGATGGTCTCGGTCTCCAAACGCTCCCAAGTGATGTTGTTGAGGGACTTCATGTTCAGCTTCATCTCGGCAAAGACTTCGCTGACATCCTTGTAGTCCCAGGGCAGGCCGATGCGCTGCGCCAGTTCGACAGTAACCTGCCAGTCCTCGCGCGCGTCACCCGGAGGCGGAACGGCGGGGCGCACACGCTGCACCTGACGGTTGGTGTTGGACACGGTGCCGTTCTTCTCATAGAGCGCCGAGGCCGGCAGGATGATGTCGGCGTAGTTCGCGGTCTCGGTCAGGAAGATGTCCTGGACAATCATCAGCTCCAGCTTGGCAAAGGCATCACGCGCGTGGTCGGCATCCGGGTCGGACATCGCCGGGTTCTCACCCTGGATGTACATGCCCTTGATGTTGCCGGCATAGGCCTGATCCACGATCTCGGTCACGGTGAGGCCCTTCTCGTTCGAGAAGTCGCCGCCGCCCCAGACATCCGTGAAGCTTTTGCGGACATCATCCGAGGTCACGGTCTGATAGTCCGGCAGGAACATCGGGATCAGGCCCGCGTCGGACGCGCCCTGCACGTTGTTCTGGCCACGCAGCGGGTGCAGACCGGCGCCCGGCTTGCCCACATTGCCGGTCATCAGCGCCAGCGAGATCAGGCAGCGCGAGTTGTCGGTGCCGTGAATGTGCTGGGAAACACCCATGCCCCAGAAAATCAGGCCTGCCTTGCCGCCCGCAAAGATGCGCGCAACACTGCGCAGTTGCTCAGGGGAGACGCCGCAGATTTCCGACATCTTCTCTGGTGTGAATTGTGCCAGATGCTGTTTCTCTGCTTCCCAATTCTCGGTGTATTTGTCGATGTATTCCTGATCGTACAGGCCTTCCTCGACAATCACGCTCATGATCGCGTTCAGCATCGAAACATCGGCACCCGGGCGGAACTGCACCATTTCGGTGGCAAACCGGCGCAGGCCGACGCCTCGCGGATCCATGACGATCAGCTTGCCGCCGCGCTTGGTGAACTGCTTGAAGTAGGTCGCAGCCACCGGGTGGTTCTCGATCGGGTTGGAGCCAATGACGATCGCCACATCAGCGTTTTCGATCTCGTTGAAGGTCGCGGTCACAGCGCCGGAACCCACGTTTTCGATCAGCGCCGCAACCGAGGAGGCGTGGCACAGACGGGTGCAATGGTCGACGTTGTTGTGTTTGAAACCCTGGCGGATGAACTTCTGGAAGAGATAGGCCTCTTCGTTGGTGCATTTCGCCGAGCCGAAGCCCGCAACCGACTTCGGATCTTCATCGCGCAAGTTGATCAGGCCCTTGGCGGCCAGATCCATCGCCTCTTCCCAGGATGCTTCACGGAAATGGGTCGACAGGTTGCCCGGATCGACGTTCAGGCCTTTTGCAGGCGCGTCGTCGCGGCGGATCAGCGGCTTGGTCAGGCGGTGCGGGTGGTGGATGTAGTCAAAGCCAAAGCGGCCCTTCACACACAGGCGGCCTTCGTTGGCAGGGCCGTTGATACCCTCGACATGCTTGACCTTGCCGTCCTTGACCTTCAGCGAAACCTTGCAGCCGACGCCGCAGAACGGGCAGACGCTTTCGGTCTCGGAATCATAGTCCTTGCTGTCGCCAACCTGGTTGTCATCCAGCACGGTGGCGGGCATCAGCGCACCGGTCGGGCAGGCCTGCACGCATTCACCGCAGGCAACACAAGTGGACTGGCCCATCGGGTCCGCGATGTCGAAAGTCGGATAGGCGTCGTGGCCGCGGCCCGCCATTCCGATCACATCATTCACCTGAACTTCACGGCATGCGCGCACGCACAGACCGCAGGAGATACAGGCGTCCAGGTTCACCTTCATGGCGACGTGGCTGTCATCGAGCAGCGGAATACGGCCCTCTTCCAGCTTCGGGAAACGGCTCTCAGTCACGCCGTTCAGCTCTGCCATGTCCCACATGTGGGAGGATTTGTCGTGCGCCTCTTCCTGCTTGGGCTGGTCGGCCACCAGCAGTTCCATCACCATCTTGCGGGCGTTTTCGGCGCGCGCGTTGTTGGTGGTGACAACCATGCCCTCGGCGGGTTCGCGGATACAGGAGGCCGCCAGCGTGCGCTCGCCTTCGATTTCCACCATGCAGGCGCGGCAGTTGCCGTCCGGGCGGTAGCCAGGCTGCGGCTTGTGGCACAGGTGCGGGATTTTCAGCCCGCGGCCGTTGGCGACTTCCCAGATGGTCAGGCCCTTGTCCGCCGTGACCTGTTCGCCATCGAGTGTGAATGTGACTTTATCGCTCATGGCTCAGACCTCATCCGGAAAATGTTTCATGGTCAGGCGGATCGGGTTCGGCGCAGCCTGGCCTAGGCCGCAGATCGACGCATCGACCATTGCGGTGCTCAGCTCTTCCAGCAGGCCCTGATCCCACTTTTTCTCGCTCATCAGCTTGACGGCTTTCTCGCAGCCCACCCGGCAGGGCGTACACTGGCCGCAGCTTTCGTCTTCGAAGAAGCGCAGCATGTTAAGCGCCGCATCGCGGGCGGAGTCCTGATCGGACAGGACCACCACGGCAGCGGAACCGATGAAGGTGCCATGCGGCTGCAGCGTGTCGAAGTCGAGCGGAACGTCATTCATCGACGCAGGCAGCAGGCCCGAGGAGGGGCCGCCCGGCTGGTAAGCCTTGAAGGCGTGGCCATCCAGCATACCGCCGCAGGCCTCGATAATATCGGTGATGGTGGAACCGGCAGGCAGAAGATGCACGCCCGGGTTCTTCACACGGCCCGAGACCGAGTAGCTGCGCAGGCCCTTGCGGCCGTTCTTTTCAACCGAGTTCAGGCATTCCGGGCCTTCGCGGTTGATCTTGCAGACCCAATACAGGGTTTCCACGTTGTGAACGAGGGTCGGACGCCCGAAGACACCCACTTGCGCCACAAACGGCGGACGGTGGCGCGGCTCGCCGCGCTTGCCTTCGATCGACTCGATCATCGCGCTTTCTTCACCGCAGATATAGGCCCCTGCCCCGCGGCGCAGGTCGATGTAGCCAGGTTCGACGATGCCAGCGCTCTCCAGCGCCTTGATCTCGGTCGCGAGGATCTCCAGCACTGCTGGGTACTCGTCGCGCATGTAGATGAAGGCTTTCTCGGCTTCCACAGCCCAAGCGGCCATCAGCATACCTTCCAGGAAGACATGCGGGGTGCGCTCCAGGTAGTAGCGGTCCTTGAAGGTGCCCGGCTCGCCTTCGTCACCGTTCACGGCAAGGTAGCGCGGACCTTCGTTGGCACGCACAAAGCCCCATTTGGTGCCGGAGGGGAAGCCAGCGCCGCCCAGGCCACGCAGGCCGGCTTCTTTGACTTTCGCCTGAACCGCTTCCCAGTCGCCACCCCCACGCAGGTCTTTCAGCGTGGCATATCCGCCGTCGGCCTCGTAGGCTGCGAAGGTTTCATACTCAGGCACGTGTGCATGGGTGTCGTCAGCCGCAATCGCCGCTTCCACTTTCTCCACGGTCGCGTGGTCGATGTGGTTGTGGCCGATCTCCAACACCGGCGCGGTATCGCAGCGGCCCATGCAGGGCGCGCGCAGCACGCGAACCTGGGAAGCGTCCAGACCGTCTTCCAGCGCCTTTTGCAGCTGCTGGGCACCCGCCAGTTCGCAGGACAGCGAATCGCAGACCCGAATGGTCAGCGCGGGCGGCGGTGTCTCGCCTTCCTTCACCACATCAAAATGGGCGTAGAAGGTGGCGACCTCATAGATCTCTGCCTGGCCGGTGCGCATTTCCTCGGCCAGCGCCCGGATATGCGCGGCGCTGAGGCAGCCGTATTTGTCCTGAATCAGGTGCAGGAACTCAATCAAGAGGTCACGGTTGCGCGGGCGGTCCCCCAGCAGTTCCTGAACCTCGCTCAGCGCGATGTCGTCGACCTGGCGGCCTTTGGGCGTCTTGCGCCCTTTGCCTTTGCCGGACTTCCATACGCCCTTGCTATCATCCAATGGTGCCATGGGATCCTCCAGTCAGCACGTCTTTCATTCAGCCAATGCCATCAAGAATGAATATCGTCAAATCTGGAAATTGGATTGCACGATCAGAATATCTTATGACGCCATTTGCGGCATCCTATCGTCCACAAACGTCGCAACTACCTCTTTCAAAGCGCGCACAGTTGTGAGTTCCGGAGTCCGGTCCAGAGTCGCAATGCAGATCGGGCGTGCCTGCTCCGGCTCCACCAGCGCCAGAACCCGGGTCCCGCCCAGGTCGCCCAGCGCCTGCATCAGCGCCCGCGGCAGGATAGTTGCCGCCGATCCTTCGCGCGCCAGCACCATCGATGCCATGAAGCCGTTGGATTCGGAGACGATCTCAGGCTTCAGCCCCAGGTCAGCAAAGATCCGGTCCAGAATCCGCCGGTTCTGCATTTGCTGATCCAGCAGACTCAACGGCAGGTCCGCTGCCTCTGCCCAGCTGATCGTTTCGCCACGTCCGGCCACCATACCTTCCGGCGCCAGCAGCACATAGCTTTCCTCATAGAGCGGTTGCACGGTCACCAGTTCGCGGCCCATGCTGTCGGCATAGGTAATCCCGGCATCGATTGTACCATCATAAAGCCGCTGTTGGATAGCCAGCGAGGTGGTGACCTCCACCTGCGCCAGAATCCGCGGATAGGACTGATGCACCTGATCCACCAGCTGCGCCGCCCAAGCCGTGGCAGTCGGCACCACGCCCAGCACCAGCGTGCCGCTCACTTCACCACGGGTTGCGGCAATCTCCTGCTCCAGCGCTTTGGCGTCGTCCAGAATCGAGCGTGCACGGCGCACAATCATCATGCCTTCTTCGGTGAGGCCCTGAAAACGGTTTGCCCGGCGCACAATTGAAAGGCCCAGCCGCTCTTCCAGGTTCCTGATCCGCATGGAGAACGCAGGCTGAGACATGCCGCAGTCGGCAGCGGCCTTGGCGAAATGCTTGTGCCGTGCCAGCGCAGTCAGCAGCGTCAGGTCCTTGAGTTCGATCATAAAGGAACCTTAAGCCCGTCTTGCCGCCAGGCACAATGGAACAGTTAGCCGCTCAACCCCGGCATGCAGGGCCGGCAGAAGCCTCCGCGGATCCATAAAGCGCAGTCAGCTCCTCCAGAACCGCCAAGGCGCCTTGCAGCTGCACCATCATACCCGCAGGATCAGTAAACGCTCCTGCGAGGAGGTTTTCGCGAGCGGCGCGCATCTCCGCGGCAGTCCGGCTGCCCTTCTCGGTGAGACTGTAGGACACACCGGAGCGGCCCGCGCCCTGCTTCTGGGTCAGCCCCGTTGAGGCAAGTTTGCGCAAGGAATACTGGATATTAGGAATATCCACGCGATTGGTGATCCTTGCCATTTCTTTGATCGAGATAGCGCGGCCGCCTTCTGCGATCAATAACAGCAAGGTGACTTCAGCACCTGACAGCGAGACGCCGCTCAACTGTTCGAAACATTCCACCTGCCAACGGACAAGCCCCTCATGCGTCCGCTGCACCGCAATTTCCATGTCCCGTAACTTGTCAGAAGACTGCTGATCAATAGGGTCTGAAAACAAGGATTGGCTGACTGAATGATCCAATGAACAACTCCAAAATCTGCTGCCCAAACAGGCAAAATGGTGCGGATCAGAATGCCGGCGCCTTCAGCGCACCGCCCGGCCTCGATGCAAGGCACCCATGCGCCACCTGCGGCAGGTCCGGCTCAATTCCGAAAATCCAATTCAAATACTCCGCAACATATCCGCTCAAATCGCCGAAACTTCAATACCCTGCACGATCACACAGCAGAGCTGGCAGGCGAGAACAGTATCAATGCGCCATCTGTTCAGCTGGCGGGACTGAAAATCTTGCTTGCGAAAAGGCCTGTCAGCCACCAATTGGCAGCTTCCGGGTTCCAGATCCTCTGAAACCGCTCAAAACACGGGCAGGTTCTGCAAATCGCACCGCCTCATGGCATAGCGTGCAAGCCCGCCATATGCCTTGCACACCTGTCTCCTCGCGGTTGGGCCGGAAAGGCCGATAGCAGAGGTCAGACCGGGAAACAGCTCAAACAGCTCACGCCTGCCGTCGGTGTGCAACCCACGGACAGCCTCAGGCCCCGGCCAGAAGGTTTCCGTTGCAATGCCTTCGGCAAAGATCACTTCGTGCTGCTCAGTCATCAAATGCACATAGGTGACCGGTCCGCTTTCACCGGGCAACTGGACGCAGCTAGTGTCGAGCTCTGCCAGAAGCTTGGCTGACAGGAAGCTCTCGTCAAATTGCCTGTCCCTGCCCAAAGCCTTGCGGCCAATCAGCAACCGGTGCTGCGGGGACAGCAGCATCGGCCGCTCCGGACACAGCAGCCCGCCAGGACGCAGTCGGTAGGGTCTCAGATGCGGACGCCGGGCCAGATCTGCCGGACTCAGGGTCCGGCTTCCGGTCCAGATCACCTGCTGGTAGCCATTGTCGGCGGTCTGCAGCATATCACCGACCCGGATCTGCCCGGCCGGAACCGAACCGCGCTGCGTCGCAATCAAGACATCAGGTGTAAAGCAGGGGATGCCGGCGGAATACATCTGCTGCGCAGTCGTCATCTGCGCCGGGGTTACCCCCTGCAAAACAAGCTTTTCACCGCTCGGGAAGGTAAGAAGGGCGTTGCCGAGTCCGTCATCGCTGACAGAAACGTCCCAGGCCCGCACGGCACCGGCCGGTCCGGTGCCGCCCGTCAGGTCAGAGACGTCCAGCTGGTCATTATAGAAGCCGTCGAGGTCGTCATCAGAGATGCTGAAGTCGGTGATCGTATCAGTGCCGCCGCCACTGCTCAGGATCAGTTCATCATAACCAATGCCACTGGTGATCGAGTCGTCACCGGCCCCGAAAGTCACGGTGTCATCACCAGCACCCGCATCAATCACAGTGCCGGCGCTGTCGGCGGAAGCGTCAACCAGATCCGCCTGATCCGTCAGGTTCAGCGCCTCAATCTCTGAGAAGGTGATCGTGTCGGTACCGTCGGTAATGGTGCCGGCCTCATCTCCTGTGTAGGTGACGGTGACCCCTGTGGTAACACCGGACATGTCGACAGTGTCATAGTCATTCCCGGCCTCGCCGCCGGTCAGGGTGTCATTGCCAAACCCGTCTGACATTTCGAAGGTATCAGCGTCGGCCTCACCATGCATCAAGTCCGCCCCGCTGCCGCCAACCAGCAGGTCGTCATCATTGCCGCCGTACATGGTGTCGGCGCCGTCGCCGCCTTCCAGCGTGTCATTGCCATCCGTTGCCACGATGCTGTCATCGCCGGTCCCGCCGACGAGGCTGTCGTCGCCGGCCGAGTTTCTGAGCGTGTCATTGCCGGCACCGCCGATCAGCGTGTCGTTGCCCAGACCGGTGGTCAAGCTGTCGTCGCCATCACCGCCTTCGATGTAGTCGTCACCATCGCCACCGGAGATGGTATCCGCACCGAGACCGCCGATCAGGGTATCCGCCCCGGACCCGCCGTCCATCACATCGTTGCCGTCGCCGCCGTCCATGCTGTCGTTGCCGGCCTCGCCGTACATCAGGTCCGCATCGGCGCCACCTGCCATCACATCATTGTCATTGCCGCCATACAACGTGTCGTTGCCATCGCCGCCTTCCAGCGTGTCATTGCCATCGGTCGCAATTATGCTGTCGTTGCCGGTACCGCCAACCAGGCTGTCGTCACCAGCCGAGTTTTGCAGGGTATCGTCACCCTCACCGCCGACCAGCGTGTCGTTACCCAGCCCGGTTGACAGGAAGTCGTTGCCTTCGCCGCCGTCGATATAATCATTGCCATCTCCGCCGGAGAGCGTATCGCCCCCGGCTCCGCCGATCAGCGTATCCGCCCCCTCTCCGCCATCCAGGACATCATCGCCGTCACCGCCGTCCAGGCTGTCGTCGCCCTCTTCACCCAGCAGCGAGTCATCGCCGCCCTGTCCGTAAACAATGTCATTGCCGTCACCGCCCAGAACCGTGTCGGCGCCTTGTTCAATAGGGGTGACAACCGGATCGTCGATGACATCGCCGGACAGAGTAAATCCCGCCAGACCGTCTCGGGTCTGGAGAGTGAATTCAATCGATGAACGGTCCTCGAACCCGGCAGAGAACCAGGCCTCCTGATCGGTGTATGAATTGTACTGCGTCCCAGTGGCTGTAACCAGATTGCCGTCAGTCGAAGTGGTAAGGTTGGAATCCGAGGAAACGCCAAAGGAGGTGAAACTGTTGCCGTCAATAATGACTGCTTCGGCATCTCCATAACCGCTGTTGTCATCGATATCGTTGAAGGTCGCAGTGGAGTTCAGATAGACCGGCTCGCCTGTTGCCGGGTCAAAGAACTCCAGCCGGAACGTCGCCTGGTCACCCGCCTGATCACCATCCAGCAGGATCTCCGCACCGTCGGTATAACCGAACTCCACCGACATATTCGCGTTCGATTTCTCGACAAGGACCAGCTTGCCCCAGATCGAGGTGCCATCCTCCAATGTCGCAACATCGCTGAAGACAGCATAGTTGCCCGCAGCCCCTGTCGAGCCGTCATGCGAGATGCTCTGGATGTTGCCGATCTTCAGTTCGATCGGGCTGGCATCCGCACCTTGATCGAAGCCGTCCCCCATGTCGCCATAGATGACATCATCGCCTGCGCCGCCATCAATGACGTCATTGCCCTCTTCCCCGGCAACGGTATCGGCACCCCCGCCCGCTTCGATAACGTCGTCGCTGGTGCTACCCGCAATTTTATCTTTTCCACCGGTGCCTTTCAGCGTCGCAAGAAGGTCAGCAAGCCAGTCTGGTTTGGGCATAAGTAAATCTCAATCTCTGGCCACAGGTGCCTGAACACACAAAGGGCCAAGTGTTCCCGGCGAAACAGCCGCTTTTGCGCCCCTGAATACACGCATCCCGGTAATGAATCGTAAATCCGGCAGGCGCATTGAAAATTCCGCCAAGGCTCCGGCAAAGGGGGCGGAATGCCTGCTGGGGCACGCGGCTCGGTCAAAACGGATCACCGGGCCCGCTTCACCCTTCTGAGCTGAGTGATTCGCATTGCCCGGAAGGCAATCTGCTAAAAGTGGAACGGTATTTTCGCCGCTCCACACCGTCCAAAAGCCCAATTTCGCGGGAACAAGACGCAAATTAACGGCCCTGAAATGAATCCCTCTGAGTGTTTTGACGTCCGGCACCTCACTGCTGGACCGCCACAGACCGCTTTCAGGCAGTCCGGCAGACTGAAATGTTGATGGGAACTTCGCCGTAATGACTCGACTGTTTAAATTCTGGAACAACATGCGGCTGGGCCGCAAACTGCCGCTCTCCATTGCCGCGCCGACAATCCTTCTGACGCTTGCCTCAGGCTTCTTCTTCGCCTGGGAGGCCGGGCAGGCGCTGAAGACCAACCGTGAGGCGGCCTATGCAACGCTTTTGGAAGAGCGCAAGGAAGCACTGGAAAACTGGGTTGCCGGATTGCGGTCCCAAACCAGAACGCTGGTGGCCAGCAAAGCGGTTGAAACAGCGCTGCGCGACTTTTCCAACGGGTTCTACTCGCTTGGCGACACTCCCGGCAGCTATCTGCGCGCGGCCTATGGCGAAGGCAACCCGAACCCGGCGGGCGAACGCTACAAACTGCTGGACGCGAAAGACAAGTCGGCATGGTCCATCCGCCACAAGATGAACCACACCGGCTTCGTGACATTCCTCGAAGAGCAGGGGTTCCTGGATGCCTACCTTTTGGATGTGCAGGGCAACATGGTCTACTCGGTCCACAAAAACGAAGACTTTGCCCTGAACTACCTGGATGGGCCGTACAAGGACAGCGGGCTGGGCCAAGCCTACCGCAACGCCCTGGAAATGGAGCAGGGCAATGTGTTCCTGTCGGAAATGTCCGGATATGAGCCGGACGGCGGGGCGGCCGCGATGTTTATCTCCTCCCCCATCTACAAAAAAGATGCGATCATGGGGGCCCTGGTGCTACGCGTGCCGGTGCACGGCATCGCCGGCATCCTGTCCCATTCGGCGCTTCTCGGCGAATCCGGGCAGGCATATCTGGTGCGAGGCGACGGCATTGCCCTGACCGCATCGGAACGCGAGGGTGGCCACCAGATTCTGACCAAGCTGCCGGAACTGCAGCAGATTACCGCAGCGCTCAGCGGCGGGGAAAGCAGCTTCTCCGGAACCCCCGGCCTCGCCGGCCAGCCGGTTGAGGCGATGGCCGCGAGCGTCGGGCTGGACGACCGCACCTGGGGCATTGTGCTCGAGGTCGACAGCGCCGAGGCCCTAGCGGCGGAGAAAAGCCTGGTCAATGCCTCCATGCTGCAAGCCGTAGGCGTTGCCCTGGCGGTAGCATTGCTGTCCTGGATCGCGGCCCGCGGTATTGCGCGCAAGGTGTCAGGCCTGTCTGACAGCGTGGAACACATTGCAGCCAAGGACTACGGCCATCCAGTGGCCGGCCTGGGCACCGGCGACGAATTCGGCAACATCGCCGGCATCCTCGAAGGTTTCAAAACCGATCTGCAGAATGCCCAGCTCGCTGAAGAGGAGCGGGCGGAAGCCCAGCGAGAGCAGGATCTCGTGGTGAATGAGTTGCGCACCGGACTGACCCATCTGGCAAAGGGGGATTTTTCAACTACGATTGATGCCCCCTTCCCCGAGGCTTACAAGGGTCTGCGCCTCGACTTCAACCAGACGGTCAACACACTGAACGCAACCGTGCGCGAAGTGGTGGAGGCCACCACCAGCATCCGTAACGGCACATCGGAAATCAGCCAGGCCTCCGACGATCTGTCGCAGCGCACCGAAAGCCAGGCAGCGACCCTGGAACAGACAGCAGCGGCCTTGGATCAGATGACCGCCAGCGTCAAGGCTGCCGCGGAGGGCGCACGCAAAGTCGAAGCTTCCATGAATGAAGCCCGGGACGAGGCAATGGTCAGCGGTGAGGTTGTTCAGAACGCCGTCACCGCAATGAATGGCATCGAGGAGTCCTCCCGCCATATCTCGCAGATCATCGGCGTGATCGACGACATCGCCTTCCAAACCAATCTGCTGGCCTTGAACGCAGGGGTCGAAGCTGCCCGGGCAGGCGAAGCGGGACGCGGCTTTGCCGTCGTCGCCTCCGAAGTCCGGGCACTTGCCCAGCGTTCGTCGGATGCGGCTATGGAAATCAAAACGCTGATTTCAAACTCAGGCGAACAGGTCGAAAGGGGCGTGGAACTGGTCGGCAAGGCCGGCGCGGCGCTGCACAGCATCGTGTCGCAAGTCTCCCACATCTCCGGCCTAGTCTCGGACATAGCTACAGGTGCGGCAGAACAGTCGACCGGCATCGGCGAAATCAACACCGGGGTGATGCAGCTGGATCAGGTTACACAGCAAAATGCTGCCATGGTCGAGCAGATGACCGCGGCAGGTCAATTGCTGAATGGCGACGCCTCTAACCTGGCTGGTCTGGTGGCGCAATTCGATGTTGGGCTGGAAATGGCCACCTCGCGCGAGGCCTCCCGTCCGGAGTTTCCGTCAGCACATGGATCCGGCTGGGATGAGATCCCCGAAGCGCCGGCCGCAATGCCTGTTTCGGACGGATCAGCCGCCTTGGCAAAATGGCAGGACTTCTGATCCCGCCGGTTCAAACTTCTGCAACGGCTGCTGCTTGTGCCACACTGCGCAGCAGCCGCAAGCAACCGTATTGTGGAAACCGGATTTTCAGACTTTAAAAGGAATATAGAGCAAAACCGAACGCCGGGCACAATTTCAGGCCGCTACTGCCAACGGTGTTTCTGAAAAAGCAAAGGTGGCTGAATGGCCCTGTCAAATCTCCCCGCTCACTGGCTGCGCGCCTTCGGCAACAGGACCTACCTTCCTGCCCTGCTTGCGCTGGCTGTCGTATGTGCTGCGGGACTTTATGCCGAAAGACAGAACGCCACGATCCACTACCAATCCCAGCGCGCCGACACGCAGCAGGCTGCGGGGATGATCAAATCCCGCCTTGAGGGCCAGCTGAACGGCGACTACCAGCGCCTGCGCGGCCTCGCAGCAATGCTGGCGACAGAGCCGGACATGAGCCAGGAACGGTTCAGCCGGATTGCGGCCCAGGTTTTGGAAGGAGAGACCGCCATCCGCCATATTGCGGCGGCTCCCGGACTTGTTGTTACCCTGGTTCACCCCATGAAGGGCAACGAAGCGGCCCTCGGGCTGGATTACAACAAGAATGAGGCACAGCGCGCTGCCGCACACCGGGTACGCGACAGCGGCGAAATGGTTTTGGCTGGCCCTGTTAATCTTGTGCAGGGCGGTACCGGATTCATTTACCGCCTGCCGATTTTCACCGGCACCGGTGAACAGCGAAAATTCTGGGGCATTCTCTCAGCGGTTGTCGAGACAGATACCCTTTATGCGGTTACGGGCCTGCATCACGGCGGCACACTGGATCTTGCTCTGACAGGCCGGGACGGAACAGGAGCTGCCGGGCAGCAGTTTTTTGGTGCGGGCGGCATATTCGCGGACAGCCCGGTGCTTCTGGACATTATCCTGCCAGCCGGGTCCTGGCAGCTGGCTGCCCGTCCGCAAGATGGCTGGCAGAATAGCCCCGGAAACCTGTGGCAGCTCCGGTTCGCGCTTATGGTAGCAGGCACTCTGATCGTGTTTCCCACATTTCTGGCAGGCAGGCTGTCCGATGCCCGGCAAGCGGTGATCGGCAAGCTGCGCCATCGGGAAGCTGAGTTGGAAGCGTTATCGCACCGGCTGAAAATTGCGGTTAAGACCTCCCGGGTTGGCATCTGGGAATATGACCCCGCTGCCCAGCGGGTAAGCTGGGACAGCCGGATGCACAAGCTTTACGGCGTGCCTGAGGAACTGGGGCCGCCAAGTGCAGAGGCCTGGGCCGAAACACTGCATCCAGACGACCGCAGCAGGGTACTGGATGCCCTGAAAAATGCGGAAGAGAACCACACTAGCTTTGCCTCCGATTTCCGCATCGTTCTTGACAACCGTACAGTCAAGCACATCCGGGCATTGGCCAGCCCGTTCACCGATGCGCGTGGCCGAAAACTGCTGATCGGCGTCAACTGGAATGTCTCCGAAGATGTGAGCCTGCGCGAGGAACTGATCCGCGCCAACCAGACCCTGTCTGAACGCAACCGTGAGTTGAAACTGGGCAAGCAGGCCCTGGAGCAGGCGCATGCGGAACTGCAAAAGCAGCAGGCGGAATTGCACCGTTTGTCACTGGTTGCCAAACACGCTTCTGACAGCATCATACTGACAGATGCGGAGCGCCGGATTCTTTGGGTCAACGACGCCTTCACGCGGGCAACAGGCTATCTCGCAACTGACGCCATCGGCCGGACCCCGTCTGAACTACTGGACGGGCCAAACACCGACACCAAGGTTATTCAGGAGATGAACCGCCACAAGGATCTTGGCATCCGCTACCACAACGAGGTTCTCAATTACACGAAATCAGGCGACGAGGTCTGGTTCGACACCAACATTGTGCCGGTGACATGTGCGGATGGATCCGTGGATCTGATCATCGGCATTGAGCGGGACATCACCCACAGCAAGCAGCGGGAACGCGAACTGGCAGAGGCAAAACTTGCGGCGGAACAAGCCGACCGCGCCAAGTCGGAGTTTCTTGCCAACATGAGCCATGAGATCCGCACACCGATGAATGGCATCATTGGTATGGCCGACCTCTTGGCAGAAGCGGAGCTGCCGCCTGACGAACTGCAAAACGTCGAGACTATCCGCAGCTCGGCCCAGGCCCTGCTGAAGATCATCAACGACATCCTCGACCTGTCACGCCTGGAGGCGGGAAAGCTTTCGGTCGCGGGTGAGGACTTCAATCTGCGAGAATGTGTCAGCAGTGCCGCAAATCTCTTCCGCCCGAAAGCGCAGGGCAAGGGCTTGCCACTGGAAATCAGCTATGCGGACGGGTTGCCGGAGCGGATGCACGGTGATGACGGGCGCTTGCGCCAGATCCTGGTCAACCTGATCGGCAATGCGGTGAAATTCACAACGGAAGGCAGAATATCCGTTCGGGTGTCGCATGCGCAAGGCAACCCTTACCACCTTATCGCCGAAGTCGAGGACAGCGGGATCGGTATTTCCGAGGACCAAGCACGCCATATTTTCGACCGTTTCACACAGGCAGATGCCGCGACAACCAAGGCGTTCGGCGGAACCGGACTGGGCCTGACCATCTCCAGCATGCTGGCAAAGCGGATGGGCGGAGGCATTTCGGTCACATCGGAGCCTGGCCTAGGGTCCTGTTTCCGGCTTGAACTTCAGCTGCAACCGGCTGGTGACGCCGCGAGCGAAGCTGCGCCGCTCTCCTTGGGCACCCCTCCGCAGCTTGCGCCTTGCAGGGTGCTTCTGGCGGAGGACAATCAGACAAACCGCCTGCTTATCCGCAAGTATCTGCGCAACCAGCCGGTGGAGCTCGCCGAAGCCACCAACGGACGCGCTGCCGTGGATATGTGCAGGGAACTGCGGCCGGATATCATTCTGATGGATATGTCCATGCCAGTTCTCGATGGTCTCGGCGCCACCCGGGAAATCCGTAGCCTGCCCATTCCGCAGCCGGTCATCGTGGCCCTGACCGCCAACGCATTCGCCAGCGATGAACAGGCCTGCCTGGAGGCCGGAATGGATCATTTCCTGGCCAAGCCTGTGAAAAAGGCCGTGCTTCTGCACACACTGGCTGCAATTGCCGAAGAGATCGCACTGCAACAAGAACCCCGGGCCAGCGCCTGACGGAGGCGTTCCATTGCCCGTCCGGATGCGGGTTTAAACGGCTGTCCCGATCAGGCCGACACCGGCAGCCATCAGAACTGCCGATCCCAGCCGCCGCATCCAATAGCCTTCCTTCAGGAAGACAAAGCCGATCAGTGCCGCGAAGATCACCGAGGTCTCGCGAAGCGCAGAAACGGCTCCGAGCGGGGCAAAGTTCTTGGCATAGAGTACCAGCCCGTATGCAATCATCGACACCAGCCCGCCGGCAATCCCCAGCACCCAGGTCTTTCCGGGCAGATGTGCCAAGGTCTGTCTCCTGCGGGCAGCAACAAACCCGGCAATGAAAATGTGCAGAAAGGCCCCCCAGGCCCAATAGCTCAGGGTATGCCCTGACAGGCGCACCCCGATGCCATCAACCACGGAATAAATCGAAATGCAAAATCCGGTGCCTGCGGCAAAACCAAGCGCCGCCCGCCCGACTCCGGACCGCAGTGCCTTCCAGCTGCTGAGCTGAATGCCGCAGCCGATCACTGCAATTCCGGCCCAGGCCTGCAGCGGCAGCACTTCACCTGCAAAAGCCATCGCCCAGAGCGCAACCAATGCCGGAACGATGCCGCGGGCAATCGGGTAGACAACGCTCAGGTCGCCATGCTGATAGGCTCGGCCCAGCATGTAGTAGTAGCCGAAATGAATGACCGTTGACGCCAGAATGTAGGGAAAGCTCTCCACCGACGGCATTGGCAGCACCGCGATCATGACAGCCCCCGGAACAACCTGGCCAAAGGCCACCAGCCCAAGCGTGGTGGTCCGGTCGGCCGCCGTCTTCACAATGGCGTTCCACAGCGCGTGCAGCAAGGCTGCTGACAAGATGATGGCAATAACGGAAAGCGTCATATCCTGATCAGTCTTTTGGCAAGAGCCCGGAAGCTGGGGGGTCACCCCCTTCACCTTCTGGCATATCTTCG
>NZ_JWLI01000003.1 GCF_000813965.1 Leisingera sp. ANG-M7
AACCGGAAAGAAGACCCCGCCCCCCGGCGGGGTCTTCTTTCCGGTTCCTGAGGCTTCGCCGCCGCGCTCACCACGATCCTCCGCAACGAATAGCCCGCCCGCGCCTTCACCTTTTCCCCAAATACTCGCGCCGCAGGCTCCCGCTTCGGCACCCATCCGCTGCACAGGGGGTGCACAAGGAGTGCACGCATGTCACCCCCTGTTGATCACCCCGCTCTTGCAAAATTCCGCCCCGCTTGCGCATATCCGAAACCAGCAGCAACAGGAGGGCAGGACATGACCCGGAAAACCATGATCGCCGTGATCGGCGGCTCCGGCATTTATGAAATCGACGGACTGGAAGGCGCCCAGTGGACCACGGTTGAAACGCCCTGGGGCGCGCCCTCGGACCAGATCCTGACCGGCACGCTGGACGGCGTCAGAATGGCCTTCCTGCCCCGCCACGGCCGCGGCCATGTGCATTCCCCGACCGAGGTCCCCTACCGCGCCAATATCGACGCGCTGAAGCGGCTGGGGGTCACCGATGTGTTCTCCGTCTCCGCCTGCGGCTCCTTCCGAGAGGAGATGGCACCGGGCGATTTTGTTGTTGTGGATCAGTTCATTGACCGCACTTTCGCACGTGAAAAAAGCTTCTTTGGCACCGGCTGCGTCGCCCATGTGAGCGTCGCGCACCCGACCTGCGAACGCCTTTCGGACGCGGCAGAAACAGCGGCGCGGGAGGCTGGCGTCAAGGTCCACCGCGGCGGCACCTATCTGTGTATGGAGGGGCCGCAGTTCTCCTCAATGGCCGAGTCCAAACTGTACCGCGAGCAATGGGGCTGCGACGTTATCGGCATGACCAACATGCCCGAAGCCAAGCTCGCCCGCGAGGCGGAACTGTGCTACGCCTCCGTGGCCATGGTCACCGATTACGACAGCTGGCACCCGGAGCATGGCGCAGTGGAAATCACTGATATCATTGCCACTTTGCAGGGAAATTCCGCCAACGCCCGGGCACTGGTGCGCCGCCTGCCCGGCCTCTTGGGCAAGGACCGGCAGGACTGCCCGCATGGCTGCGACAAGGCGCTGGAATACGCCATCATGACCGCGCCGGAGAAACGCAATCCGGCACTGCTGGCCAGGCTGGACGCCGTGGCGGGCCGGGTTCTGGGCTGACTGGCAGTCCTTGCATTCACTAACACAGGGGGCGGCCTTTTCAGGCCGCCCCTTTTCTTTGCCGCCGGCAGTCCCTTTATCCTAATGAAACAAGCTCTTTTCACATTCCTGATTTCACGGGGTTTTCATGCGTTTGCACGGATTGGACATCGCCCGCTTCCTGGCCTTTTGCGGCATGGTGCTGGTGAACTTCCGCATTGCAGCAGGGGTGACGCCGGGCACGGACACCGCATCCCTGCTCACCAACGCTTTGGAGGGACGCGCAGCGGCGCTGTTTGTGGTGCTGGCAGGCATCGGGCTGTCGCTGGGCCGCCCGGACCGCACAACAGTCTTCCGACGGGCACTGTTCCTATTTGTGGTCGGGCTGTTGAACCTCACGATTTTTGAGGCCGACATCCTGCATTTCTACGCGCTTTACTTCCTGGTGGCGATGCCCTTCCTGACCGCCTCCAGCCGGGCGCTCCTGCTGGCCGCGGCGGGCACCCTGCTGATCGGGCTCATTAGCCTGCTGGCCTTGGATTACGAGGCGCATTGGACCTGGGAAACCCTTGAGTATGCAAACTTCTGGACGCTCGAGGGCTTTCTGCGCCATTCCTTCTTCAACGGCTGGCACCCGGTGTTTCCCTGGGCCGCCTTCCTGTTCCTCGGCATGTGGGCCGGCCGGCTGGAGCTCTCGAGCCGCCGGGTCCAGGCGCATCTGGTCATGTGGGGAGGCGCCGCAGCTGCGCTGGCAACCGTTCCCGCGATGCTTGTGCAGGACCCGGAGCTGGCAGAGCTGTTCGGCACCAGCGCCATCCCGCCCGGCCCCTTCTATATTATCGCCGCTTCCGGCAGCGCGCTTGCGGTTACCGGGCTGGTGCTGGCCCTCACCCCGATGCTCGACAAGGCCGGACTGGCGGAATGGCTGGCCGCGCCCGGCCGGCAGGCGCTCAGCCTTTATGCGGCGCATATCCTCCTTGGCATGGGCACGCTGGAGGCGATGGGGCAGCTGGACGGCGCGCTCAGCCCCGCGCAGATCTTCGGCTACTCTATGGGGTTCTGCGCCCTGTCGATGGTGGCGGTTTGGTTCTGGAACCTCTTTGCCAGACGCGGCCCCCTGGAGGCACTGATGCGCTGGAGCACAGACCGGGCCCGGTAATCAGACCCAGTAATAAGGACTGCCCCGGGGGCTGCCACCTGCTTTCCCTTGCAACAGGGCCCTGGATCGTCCAAACCGCTGCTGGCCCGGCCCTCTGCCGGACCGAACCAACGATACAGCCCGAGGGAGCCGCGCCGATGCCCAAGAAACAAGCCGTCAAGGATTACATCCGCACCATCGTCGACTTCCCGCACGAAGGGATCATGTTCCGCGATGTGACCACGCTGTTTGCCGATCCGCGCGGGTTCCGCATGACCATCGACCAGATGCTGCACCCCTACGCCGGCGAACGGATCGACAAGGTTGTGGGGCTTGAGGCGCGCGGTTTCATTCTCGGCGGTGCCATCGCGCACCAGCTGGGCACCGGCTTTGTGCCGATCCGCAAGAAAGGCAAGCTGCCCGGCACGACGATCAGCCAGGACTACAAGCTGGAATACGGCGAGGCGATTGTAGAGATCCACGACGATGCGATCCAGCCGGGCGAGAAGATCCTGGTCGTGGATGACCTCCTGGCCACCGGCGGCACCGCGGGCGCGGGCATCAAGCTGATCGAGCGGCTGGGCGGCGAGATCATCTCCTGCGCCTTCATCGTCGATCTGCCGGAACTGGGCGGCCGCAAGCTGCTGGAGGACATGGGCATGGACGTGCATGTGCTCTGCGAGTTCGAGGGCCTCTGAACAACCCTAAATACCGCCTGTGCATGGCCGAAAGGCTCCCGCCGGTCAGGCGCCTTTCCAGGGAAAGGCTGTTCCCGTTGGGCATGGCCCGTTCAGGCCCTTGGGCCGGAAGGGGCGCGCCGCACGGATGCGCGGCGCCGGGCCCAAAGCCGTCCGGCGCAGCCGGGCAGCCGCGGGTGCGGGAGGACGCCGCTCACGGCACGCCTCACTCCGCGCGCAGCACCGCTCCCGGATTCATGATGCCATTGGGGTCCAGCGCCTGTTTGATGGCGCGCATCGCCGCCAGCTTGGCCGGGTCGCCATAGCGTTCCAGATCGCCGGTTTTCATCCGCCCCACCCCGTGCTCGGCACTGAAGGAGCCGCCGAAGGCCTGCACCAGGTCATGCACCGCTTCTTTGACCGCTCCGCGCAAATGGTCATAGCCCTCCCGCTTGCGGCCCTTGGCTGGGAACACGTTGTAATGCAGGTTGCCGTCGCCCAGGTGGCCAAAGCAGTTGACGCGGAAGTCGCCGAGCCGGGCCACCACCGCCCTGCCCTGTTCGATGAAGGCGGGGATTTCCGAAATGGGCACCGAAATGTCATGGCTGGACACTGATCCGATGGCCTTGTTGGCCAGCGGGATATGCTCCCGTACGGCCCACAGCGCTTGCCGCTGGCTGTCCGACTGGGCAATCACCCCGTCGCTGGCAAGCCCTGCCGCCTCGGCGGCTTCAAACAGCGCGGCCAGAGTGTCCTCCGCCTCCAGGCCGCGCGGCAGGCCCAGCTCGATCAGCACGCACCACTCCGGCGCTTCTGTAAAGGGCTGGCGGACCTGCGGCAGCGTCTCCGCCAGAAAATCCAGCCCCTGACGGTGGATCAGTTCAAAGGCGCTGACGCCCTCACCCGCGTGATCCCGGGCCAGGGCCAGCAGATCAATGGCCGCCTGCGGGTCCGTCACGGTAAAGACCGCGGTGCCCTGCGACGCCGGGACCGGCGACAGTTTCAAGGCAGCAGCGGTGATCACCCCCAATGTGCCCTCCGCCCCGATCAAGAGGTTCCGGAGGTCATAGCCGGTGTTGTCTTTCCTGAGCCGCGACAGCCCGTGCCAGATCTCGCCCGTGGGCAGCACCGCCTCCAACCCCAGGCAGAGATCGCGGGCATTGCCGTAGCGCAGTACGTTGACGCCGCCCGCATTGGTCGCAAGGTTGCCGCCAATCCGGGCAGAACCTTCCGCCGCCAGCGACAGCGGGAACAGGCGCCCGGCTTCCTGCGCCGCCGCCTGCACGTCCGCCAGAATGGCCCCGCCTTCCGCGATCAGCACATTCTCCCGGGCGTGCACCGCCCGGACCGCCGCCATTCGCTCCAGCGAGATCACCAGCGGCGCCGGTTCCTCCGCCATCACTTGGCCGCCGACCAGCCCGGTGCCGCCGCCATAAGGCACTACCGGCACCCGGGCGGCATTGGCTTCGCGGACCAGGATGGACACCTCCTCCACGCTGCGCGGCAGCGCCAGCAGCGCCGCCTGCCCCTGATACCGGCCGCGCGGCTCTTCCAGATACCGCGGTTCGGCATCCCGCAAAACGCCCTCGGGCAGCAGGGATGAAAGACGGGCAGCAAAAGCGGGATCGGCAGGGTTCAGCGTCATGCCCTATCCATGCCGCAAGGCCCCGCGGCTGGCAAGGCGGCTCACTCCCCGTCCAGCAGGTACTTGGGCCGCAGCACATGGATGGTTGGGCGGCTGGGCAAGCTGCGCAGGGACACCGACAGCGCGCTGTTGCCCTCATCCACCACATCGAATTCCGGGCCGATCCGGGCCAGGAAACGCTCCAGCGAAGTGTCGCTGAACCAGTGCATCGGAATGATCACCGACGACCGCAGCCGCCCCAGCACCTCCAGCATCTGATCCAGCGGCAGGGTGATGCCGCCATCCACCGCCGCCATCACCACATCGAGCCGCCCCAGCGCCGCATATTGCTCTGGTGTCGGCACGTGGTGCAGGTGGCCGAGGTGGCCAATGCAGAGGCCCGCAGCCTCAAAGACAAAGATCGAATTGCCGCGCACCTCCACCCCGCCGAACATGTTGCGGATGTCAGTGGGCACATTGCGGATCAGCATCTCACCCAGGTCCAGATGATGCTCAATGCCGGCACCGAACGGCCCCCAGCCTTGCAGCACATGCGGGATCGCGGGGTCGGGATGGGCGGTCCAATGGGTCTCATGGGCGTGGTTCATGGTGACCACATCCGGGATCATCGGCGCAGCGCCGGTGAAGCCGGTGAAATCGGTGACTACATTCAGCCCGCCCGCGGTGCGCAGCAGGAAAGAGGCATGGGCGATGTAGCGGATCTGCACGCTGTCCCCGGCCACCGGGTCCTGCCAGCTGGCCTGCTGCAGGTACTCCATTCCTGGCACGGACCGGGCCAGCGCGATGCAATGGCTCTGCCGCCGCTCCTGCGCCTGAAGGGCCGCGGAACACAGAATGAAACACAGGAGAGAGGCAAACGCGCGCATGAGGCAGGTTCTAGGGCGCAAACCGGCATTGTCAGCCCTGATCCCGGAAAATTTGCCCGCAAGCTCTCCCGCCTGCTGAGGCAGAATTGAAAATTCCGCCCCGCAGTTGGGCATGGCGCCCTGCTGGCGCAGGGCGCGGCACCGCCAGCCAAGGACGCCGCACCGCAGGGGCGGCGCCCGGCCCAACGGGAGCGGCGTATCTTCTGATGCGCCAGCGACGGACGGGAGCATCCGGTTGAGAGAATGACCGCCCTCGGGTCCTGCCCCTAGGCCTGCCCGGCCAGCGTCTTGCCGCGGCGGTCGTGGCGCAGCGAGGCGTAAAGCACATGGGTGCGCCAGCGGCCATTGATCTGCAGATAGGATTGGGCAACGCCCTCGTATTTGAAGCCGGATTTCTCCAGCAATCCGCGCGACGCCTGGTTTTCCGGCAGGCAGGCCGCCTCAATCCGGCTCAGGTCCAGCTTGGTGAAGGCATGATGCACCACTGCGCCGATGGCCTCGCGCATGTAACCCTGGCGCGCAAACGGCAGCCCGGTCCAGTACCCCAGCGTGCCCGCCTGCGCCGGGCCGCGGCGGATGTTGTCCAGCGTGATCGCCCCCACCAGAACCTGATCCTCGCGCCGGATCAGGAACAGCGGCAGCGCGGTGCCGCCGGAAACCGACCGCCGCGCCCAGTAAACCCGGTTGGTAAAGCTCTTGCGGCTGAGGTGGTCCGCCGCCCAGCTGGGTTCCCACGGCGTCAGATAGGGCTGGCTCTGCAGCCTGAGCGCCGCCCAGCCGTGAAAATCCGCATGCACCGGCGGCCTGAGGGTCAGGCGCTCGGTTTCGATACGGACCTTGCGGCGGTTGAGCAGCATCAGGCGGCGCGCCTCTCCTGCAGCCGCTCCAGCGCCGGGGCATCAGCGACCGGGCCGTACAAAGCCAGCGCCGCAGGCGCCGTCACCGCCATGGTCTCTGCCAGCGCGCGCACGTCCTTGGTGGTGACGGCATTGATCCGCTCCACCGTGCGTTCCAGCGACGGCACCTTACCCCAGATCTGCATCAGACGCGCCAGCCGCTCGGCGCGGTTCGAGGGGCTTTCCAGCCCCATCAGCATCCCGGCCTTCATCTGGGCGCGGGCGCGCTCGACCTCGGCATCGCTCATGTCATCCGCGGCGCGCTTCATCTCGTCGATAGTGATGCCTGCCAGTTCTTCCAGCTGCTCACCGGAGGTGCCCGCATAGACGGTCATCGAGCCGGTATCGGCATAAGAGCCCGCTTGCGAAAAAATCGTGTAACAGAGGCCGCGCTTCTCGCGCACCTCCTGAAACAGCCGCGAAGACATGCCGCCGCCAAGCGCACTGGCATAGATCTGCGCGGTGTACATCGATTGGTCGCGGTAGCCGGGGCCCTCGAAAGCCAGCGCGAAATGCGCCTGCTCCAGATCCTTAACCTGCCGCGCCTCGCCGCCGGTGAACTGCGCGCCTTCCGCGGTGAACTCCGGCTTGGCCTCCATATGGCCGAACAGCTGCTCCGCCAGTTTGACCAGCGCGTCGTGATCGACGCCGCCCGCTGCTGCCAGGATCATCTGGCCGGGGCCGTAG
This sequence comes from Leisingera sp. ANG-M7, assembly GCF_000813965.1. Lineage (GTDB taxonomy): Bacteria > Pseudomonadota > Alphaproteobacteria > Rhodobacterales > Rhodobacteraceae > Leisingera. The sequence continues at coordinate 7,044 of NZ_JWLI01000003.1, forward strand.
TGCTCGCCGACAAAGCCCTGCAGATCCTCGCGGCTGAAGCTGCGCACCCGCTCCGCAGGCCCCAGAATGGTCCGCCCCAGCGGCTGCCCGCGGTAGCTTTCCTCCTGCAGCCAGTCAAAGATCACGTCGTCCGGCGTGTCCAGCGACTGGCCGATCTCCTGCAGGATCACCCCGCGCTCAACCTCGATCTCGCGCTGGTCGAACACCGGATTGAGCAGGATATCCCCGATCACATCCACCGCCAGCGGCACATCGTCCTTCAGCACCCGGGCGTAATAGGCCGTCACCTCGCGCGAGGTGTAGGCGTTGATATAGCCGCCCACATCCTCGATCTCCTCGGCGATCTGCAGGGCCGAGCGCCGCTTGGTGCCCTTAAAGGCCATGTGCTCCAGGAAATGGGCAATGCCGTTCTGCTCCAGCCGCTCGTGGCGGCCGCCGGCGCTCACCCAGATCCCGACCGCCGCGGATTCCAGGCCCGGCATATGCTCGGAGACGATACGGAACCCGTTGGCGAGTGTGTGCTGCTGAACTGTCAATTCGCGATGTTCTTTCTGATGTGATCCTCAAGGGCAGCCAGATCATTGGCGATCCGGGTGACCCGTTCCGGCCTCTCATACAGGTCTGCCATGCGCGCAGGCAAGGGCGGATGAATGCCGCTGGCCTCTTCCACGGCGGCCGGGAATTTCGCCGGATGCGCGGTGGCCAGCGTGATCATCGGCACGTCTGCGCTGCGATGCTCATTTGCGACCTTCACGCCAACCGCACCATGCGGGCACAGCAGCTCGCCAGAGGCCGCCAGCTCGGATTTGATGGTCGCCAGGGTTTCCTCCTCGGAGGTGCGGCCGGAGACGTAGTTCTCCGCCAGCGCCTGCATCGCGCCTTGCGACACGTCAAAGCCGCCGTTCTTCAGCTCATCCATCAGCTGGGCGATGGCTTTGCTTTCCTTGCCATAGGCATAGAACAGCGCGCGTTCAAAGTTCGAGGACACCTGAATGTCCATCGACGGCGAGATCGAGGGCTGGGTTTCCCCCTTGTAGTACCCCTGCCCCGACAGGCAGCGGTGCAGGATATCGTTCTGGTTGGTGGCAACCACCAGCTGGTCGATCGGCAGGCCCATCTGCTTGGCGATGAAGCCCGCAAAGATGTCGCCGAAATTGCCGGTCGGCACGGTAAAGCTCACCTTGCGCTGCGGTGCGCCAAGGCTCACGGCAGCGGAGAAGTAATAAACCACCTGCGCCAGCACCCGCGCGATGTTGATCGAATTGACCCCCGCCAGCTTTACCCCGTCGCGGAAGCCGAAGTCGTTGAACATGTCCTTGACGCGCGCCTGGCAGTCGTCGAAATCGCCATCAACCGCCAGCGCGTGCACATTGGCGTCCTGCGGGGTGGTCATCTGGCGGCGCTGCACCTCGGACACGCGGCCATGCGGGTACAGGATGAACACATCCACATTGCTGAGGCCGCGGAAGGCTTCCATAGCCGCCGAGCCGGTGTCGCCGGAGGTGGCGCCCGCAATGGTCACCCGGTCGCCGCGGCGTTCCAGTGCTGCCTGGAACAGCTGGCCGATCAGCTGCATCGCGAAATCCTTGAACGCCAGCGTGGGCCCGTGGAACAGCTCCAGCAGGAAATGGTTCGGCGCCAGCTGCTTCAGCGGCGCACGGGCGGCATGGCCGAAGCCCTCATAGGCGCGGTTGATGATGGCGCGGAATTCCTCATCGGTGAAGCAATCGCCGATGAACGGGCGCATGACGCGGAAGGCGGTTTCCTCGTAGGACAGGCCCGCCAGTGCGGCGATGTCGCCGTGGGACATCTGCGGGATCTCAGACGGCACATAGAGGCCACCGTCGCGGGCGAGGCCGGTCAGCATCGCGTCTTCAAAGGTCAGCTCGGGCGCTTGGCCCCGGGTCGAGATATATTTCATCGCCTTCAGCTCTTTCGGGTTCAGGGGCGGCTGCGCCGCAGGAAGTAGACGGTCATCGCACCCCAGATCAGGGCCAGCGAAAACCAGGTGATCGCATATTGCAAGTGGTTGTTGGGGATGCCCGCAGTTGTCACAGCGTGCGGCGTGACCGCGGCCTCAGGCGCTGCGCTGCGGGCGACAATCAAAACGGGTTCGGTATTCAGGCGCTCTGCCATATAGGCAACGTCCCTGGCATAGAGGATATTGGTGTCCGCTTCCGGCGCAGGGGTCGTCCAGTCGCCCTCATCCGGCCAGAGAAGATTGCCGGTGACCGTGGCCTGCCCGATGGTGAGGGATGCGGCCTTTTCAGCGGCAGGGATGAAGCCCCGGTCCAACAGGACACGCCGCCCATCGGTGGTCACGAAAGGGGCAATGACCCTGTACCCCGTCTCGGCATCTCTGGTGACCCAGAACACATGCAGCGCATTGCCTTCGATTTCACCCTCGACGGTAACAGCCCGGTAGCGGTCTTGCTCCTTCACCGGGACCTGCGGCAAGGCCGCCGGTGCAGCCGCGATACTGGCCTCAATCGTCTGAAGCAGGTCTTCTTTCCAGGCCTTGCGCTGCAGCTGCCAGGTACCAAGGCCGATCAGAATGGCCAGACCTGCGCCGCCGATGATCAACAGGAAGATGGCACGCTGCATCATCGCTGCTCCGCTTCAAAGTTCAGGGCGCGCAAGGTGTCCCTTGCGCGCCCCGTGTGTGGCCTCATGCCTGCGGATAATCAACCGCAAACATGTAACCGTTACAAACCAGAGGTGCCCCAGATGTAGACGGCGAAGAACAGGAACAGCCAGACAACGTCCACGAAGTGCCAGTACCAGGCGGCGGCTTCGAAACCGACGTGCTGCTCGGGTGTGAAATCGCCCTTCATCGCGCGGATCAGGCAGACGGTCAGGAAGATGGTGCCGATGATCACGTGGAAGCCGTGGAAGCCGGTTGCCATGAAGAAGTTCGAGTAGAACTCATCACCGCCGAACTGCCAGCCTTCGTGCAGCAGGTGGGCGTATTCATAGCCCTGCAGCGCGGTGAAGGCGATGCCGAAGGCGATACCGATGGCCAGGCCCTGGATCAGCGCCTTGCGGTCGTTGTTGTGCACCAGGGCGTGGTGCGCCCAGGTCACGGCACAGCCGGACAGCAGCAGGATCAGTGTGTTGATCAGCGGCAGGTGGAACGGGTCGACGGCATAGATCTCCGGCTTCACATATTCGGTGCCGATGTAGGTCTCCATCGGGTACATGGCGTGTTTGAAGAACGACCAGAACCAGGCGAAAAAGAACATCACCTCGGACATCACAAACAGGATGAAGCCATAACGCAGGCCGATGCGGACAACCGGCGTGTGGTCGCCGACCTTGCTCTCGGCGACAACTTCCGCCCACCAGGCATAAGAGCAGTAAAGGACCGCAACAAAGCCGATCCAGAAGGCCCAGGCGGTGATGTCCTTCATCCAGAACACTGCGCCAACCAGCATGACAAAGGTGCCCAGGGCAGTGGCCAGCGGCCAGATCGACGGCGGCAGAATATGATAATCGTGATTTTTAGCGTGCGCCATTTAAGTGTCCCTCACCTAGCGGCCTAGTTCGTGGTTGTTCCTGCCCCGGTGTTATCCCCGGTGTCGAGAGCGGCGACGCCCTCGGGCAGATCGATTTCATGGAACGTGTACGACAGCGTGATCGTATGCACGTATTTCGCGTCCCGGTCGTCAATGATTTCCGGGTCGACATAGAAGGTCACGGGCATCTGCACCCGCTCCCCCGGCTGAAGCACCTGCTCGGTAAAGCAGAAGCAGTCGATTTTCGAAAAGAACCCGCCGGCCTGATAAGGCGCCACATTATAGGACGCCTGCCCTGCCACGGGCCGGTCGGTCGGGTTGTAGGCCTCGTAAAAGGCCAGGCCGGTTTCACCGAGACGGATCTCCATCTCGCGCTGCATCGGCTTGAACTCCCACGGCATGCCGCGTTCCTTGGAGCCGTCAAAGCGCACCTTGATGGTCTGGTCCAGAACCGTATCCGACCCCGCGCTGGCCACGCCGGTGACCCCGCCAAAGCCGGTGACGCGGCAGAACCAGTCATAAAACGGCACCGACGCCCAGGACAGCCCGCCCATCAGGACGACCACGCCGACCAGCTGAACAACAGTCTTTTGGGGGCCTTGCAGCGCCATCAGTTCTGCTCCCCCTGTTCACCAGAAGACTGTGCATCGGGAAACTTGAAGCTGGCAGAGGTCACCTTGACCATGGTCAGCGCCATGATCAGCACCACAAAGGCCGCCAGCAGAATGCCGACGCCCTTGTTCAGGCCGGACCGGCGCTTGTGGATCTCATGTTCCTTGCGCAGCGCCATCTTACCAGCCTCCCAAGCCATAGGGCTTCAGCAGGGCCTCGGCCAGGATGGCGCCGAAATGCAGGAACAGATAGAGCAGCGACAGCTTGAAGAAGCTGCGCTCCACCTTGAAATTGTCGGCCTCGGAATCATCCTCGTCGCGGCGGGTGATCTTCCAGGCGCCGTGCAGGAACAGCGCGTTCAGCACAACGGCCACGGCCAGATAGATCGGGCCGCCAATGCCGGAGAACGCAGTGCCAACGGCCAGCACGGCCAGCAGCACGGTATAGGCCAGAATGTGGATGCGGGTGGCGCGGCGGCCGTGGGTCACGGTCAGCATCGGCACGCCCGCGTCGTCATAGTCAGAGCGCATGAACAGCGCCAGCGCCCAGAAATGCGGCGGCGTCCACATGAACGTCAGCAGGAACATCAGCCAGGGTTCCACCGACATGGTGCCGGTGGCCGCGATCCAGCCAATGACCGGCGGGAAGGCCCCAGCGGCCCCGCCGATGACGATGTTCTGCGGCGTCGCCCGCTTCAGCCACATGGTGTAAACCACCACATAAAAGAAAATGGTGAAGGCCAGGAACGCGCCGGCAAAGACGTTGGCGGCCAGCGCCAGCATAATCACCGACAGGCCCGACAGCGCCAGGCCGAACGCCAGCGCCTCGCCGGCCTCAACCTTGCCGGCCGGGATCGGGCGCGACTTGGTGCGCTTCATCACCTTGTCGATGTCGGCGTCCCACCACATGTTCAGCGCGCCGGAGGCACCGCCGCCGATGGCAATGAACAGGATCGCGCAGAAGCCGACAACGGGATGCACGGAAACCGGCGCGGCCAGCAGACCGACCAGAGCGGTGAACACCACCAGCGACATGACGCGGGGCTTCAGCAGGGCGAAATAATCGCCAAAGCTGGCCTCGTCCTCATATGCCCGGCTTGCGTTGATGCTTGCGTCGCTCATCTTGGGTCCTTTGGCGGCAACGGGTGCGCAAGCTTGCGCACCCAGGTCTTGTCACTGTGCGGCACGGGCGCCCCCTCGGGCACCCTGCAGCCAGGGGATCAGTTGGAAGCGACCTGATAGGCCTGCGGGATGCCCGCGTATTCTTCCTTGGCGCCTTCCAGCCAGGCGTCATATTCGGCTTGGGTCACCACTTTGACGGTGATCGGCATATAGGCGTGGTCCTTGCCGCACAGCTCGGAGCACTGGCCGAAGTAGATGCCTTCCTTGCCCTCTTCGACCTTGAACCACAGCTGTGCCAGACGGCCGGGAACCGCGTCCTGCTTCACGCCGAAGGCCGGGATGGTCCAGGAATGGATCACGTCGGCGCCGGTCACGTTCATCACGATGGTCTTGCCCGACGGCACCACGACGGCAGTGTCGGTGGCCAGCAGGTACTCGTCCTCGGCATAGCCGTTTGCAGCCAGGTCTTCCTTTGCCAGCATGAAGCTCTCAAAGCCGAACTCGTGGTCGGAATACTCATAGCCCCAGTACCACTGGTAGCCGGTCACCTTGATGTTGATGTCGCCCTCGGGGATTTCCTGCTGGGCAAACAGCTGCGGCAGCGAGAAGGAGCCGATGAACACCAGCACCAGGATCGGAATCACGGTCCAGGCGATTTCGATCGGGGTATGGTGGGTGAATTTCGCCGGGGTCGGGTTGGCACGCTTGTTGAACCGCAGGATAGCCCACAGCAGCAGGCCGGCCACGAACACGCAGATTACGGTGATGATCACCAGGATCATCCAGTCCAGCTTGTGGATCCCTTCCATCAGCGACGTCGCCGCCGGCTGGAAGTTCAGGCCGCCGTCCACCGGCTTACCAATGGTTTTCAGGCCTTCTTGCGCCATTGCTGGAAGGCTCGAAAGGCCGGCGAAAAGGCCCGAAAGCATCAAAGCGTTTTTCATGTTCTGTCCTGATCGGTTGATCGTATTGTTCCTGCGGCAGCACGAAATGCCCGGGAATCAATGATTCCGCAAAACGCACCTGCCCCGTTGTCTTTGATGCAGCTTAAAACCATATTCGGGCGTACAGATAAAGAGGCAGCCAAGCGTCAAACCGTCGCTTTCTTGATTTAGATCAAAAAAATCTGAGGACCGTGCCATGGAAAACCCATCCTTCCGTCCCTTCGAAACCGCGCTTCCGGAGGATGAGGCGCTGGCCACCCTGCGCGATGCGCTGAACGGTGCGGAGGACGGCGAGATCTTTGCCGAACGCCGCAAGTCGGAGGCGCTGTCCTTTGACGACGGGCGCCTGCGCAGCGCCAGCTACGATGCCTCCGAAGGCTTTGGTTTGCGGGCCGTGAACGGTGATGTGGCGGGATATGCCCATTCCACAGACGTCTCCATCGCCTCGCTGCGGCGGGCGGCGGAAACCGCCAAGCTGGCAGTCGGCGGGGGCGGCGGCACCTACTCGGACGCGCCGCTGGCCACCAACAAGAAGCTTTACACCGACGCCGACCCGATCAGCGCCATGCCGTTCCCGGTCAAGGTGGAGACACTGCGCGAAATTGATGCCTATGCACGTGATCTGGATCAACGCGTGGTGCAGGTCTCCGCGTCACTGGCTGCCTCCCTGCAGGAGGTGGAAATCCTGCGCGCCGACGGGGTGCGGGTACGCGACACCCGCCCGATGGCGCGCCTGAATGTCTCCGTCATCGTCGAAAAGGACGGCCGCCGCGAGAGCGGCTCCGCCGGCGGCGGCGGGCGGCTGGGCCTTGACGGGCTGGTCGATCCCAAGAACTGGCAGGCCCAAGTGCAGGAGGCGCTGCGCATCGCCTTGGTTAACCTTGATGCGGTCCCGGCCCCCGCTGGCGAGATGGATGTGGTGCTTGGCCCCGGCTGGCCAGGCATCCTGCTGCACGAGGCGATCGGCCACGGGCTGGAGGGCGATTTCAACCGCAAGGGGTCCTCGGCCTTTGCCGGTTTGATGGGCCAGCAGATCGCTGCCAAGGGCGTCACGGTGCTGGATGACGGCACCATCCCGGACCGGCGCGGTTCCATCACCGTGGATGACGAGGGCACCCCCAGCCAGAAAACCACGCTGATCGAGGACGGGGTTCTGGTCGGCTTCATGCAGGACCGCCAGAACGCGCGGCTGATGGGGGTCTCCCCCACCGGCAACGGGCGGCGGCAAAGCTATGCCCATGCGCCGATGCCGCGGATGACCAACACCTACATGCTGGGCGGCGAGGCCGATCCCGGCGACCTGGTGGCGGGCATCAAGGACGGCATCTGGGCGGTGGGCTTCGGTGGCGGCCAGGTCGATATCACCAATGGCAAGTTCGTGTTTTCCTGCACCGAGGCCTACCGCGTGAAGGACGGCAAAGTTGGTGAACCGGTTAAGGGCGCCACACTGATCGGCGACGGCGCCACCGCGCTCAAGCAGATCCGCGGCCTCGGCAACGACATGGCGCTGGACCCTGGCATGGGCAACTGCGGCAAGGCCGGGCAATGGGTACCGGTCGGCGTCGGCCAGCCGTCTGTGCTGATGGGCGGGCTGACAGTCGGCGGGTCTGCTGCGTAAATTCCCGGCGAAACCATATACTTGCCGCAAAATCCAGGGCCCGGCTGCACAGCCAGCCGGGCTCAAACACGGCAAACACAGCCGCACAACCTTTGCTTGAATGTGAATTTCTTCTTCAGTTTTCGCAACTTAGCAAAAATTTTCGGGGCATTACCAAAAAATTGCCAGGTGTTCACCACCTGTTAACCCCCTCAAGGTTAATTCTTGTCCTGCAAACAGGCGGAGCTGCGGATGACCGAAGAAACACTTTCTTCCACTCACCCCCCACTCCCACCCACCACGGAAGATAACCGGTATTCATGGCTTCGCCTTTTGCGCTCCAAACGGGTCGGCCCGGTGACCTTTCACCGGCTGCTCGCAGAATATGGTTCGGCGCAGAACGCGCTGGATGCGCTGCCCGAAGTGGCACGCTCCGCAGGCATCAAAGGGTATGAAACATGCCCTGCCAAGGCGGTGGACAAAGAACTCAAGACCGCAAAAGCCGCCAAAGCGCGGCTTTTGTGCTTTTCAGACCCCGAATATCCCGCCCTTCTCAAGGGCCTGAAAGATGCGCCGCCCCTCTTGTGGGCTATCGGCGACCTGTCGGTGCTGGACCGCCCGATGATCTCGATGGTGGGCGCGCGTAATGCTTCCTCGCTGGGGGTGCGCATGGCGCGGTCTCTGGCCCATTCCCTGGGCGAGGCCGGATATATCGTGGTTTCCGGCATGGCCCGCGGCATCGACACCGCGGCCCATCAGGCGGCGTTGAAAACCGGCACTATCGCGGTGCTGGCGGGCGGAGCGGACGTGATCTACCCGGCGGAAAACGCCAAACTGGCGGCTGACATAACTGAGACCGGGCTGCGGCTGTCGGAACAGCCCATGGGCCTTACGCCGCAGGCCCGCGATTTCCCCAAACGCAACCGGATCATCGCCGCCCTGTCCCGCGCCCTGGTGGTGGTGGAGGCCGCCGCCAAATCCGGTAGCCTGATCACCGCAAGGGACGCGCTGGACTATGGCCGCGAGGTGCTGGCGGTGCCCGGCCACCCGTTTGATGCGCGCAGCTCAGGCTGCAACCGGCTGATCCGCGACGGCGCCACGCTGGTGCGCGACGCCCAGGATGTGTTGGAGGCCCTGCCGCCGCAGGAGCTGCCCGCAGCGCAGGCCGCCGCCCCGCAGGATCTGCAGCAGGCGCTGGCCGCCCTGCCGCCGCAGCCCCCGCAGCGCCGCAGCCTGGCTGAGACCCACGCCCTGCACCAGCAGATCCTCGGCAGCCTCGGCCCCTCCCCCACCTCTGAAACACAGCTGATCCGCGACCTGTCCCTGCCGCCGCAGGACGTGGCTCCGGCCCTAACCGACCTTGAGCTGGAAGGCGCGATCTGCCGCGATCCCGGCGGCCTGCTGTCCCGTGCCTATCCTGAGGACAAGGATTGATCCCCCCTGACGGCGCCACTGACGCCAACATCACCCCCCGCAGGAACCCGCCGCAACAGGACCGCAATGGCAGCAATTGCGCCGCGTCCATTGAGCCCGGATTGACATTCTCCCCTTGCGCCCCACATCCTGCCCCGCCATAGAACCCGGCAAACCGGTCCGAAGAGGTATCAGAATTTATGCCAGTAGTAGTTGTCGAATCCCCGGCCAAAGCAAAAACAATCAATAAATATCTTGGCCCCGACTATACGGTTCTGGCGTCTTACGGGCATGTGCGCGACCTGCCGGCCAAGGACGGATCGGTCGACACCGACAATGATTTCGGCATGACATGGGAGGTCGCCAACGATTCCCGCAAGCATGTGAAGGCCATTGCCGACGCGCTGAAAGAGGACAATGCGCTGATTCTCGCCACCGACCCCGACCGCGAGGGAGAGGCAATCAGCTGGCACCTGCAGGAGGCGCTGACCAAGCGGCGCTCGATCAAGAAGGACACCGCCGTCAGCCGCGTGACCTTCAACGCGATCACCAAGGAAGCGGTGACCGAGGCGATGCAGAACCCGCGCCAGGTCGATATGCCGCTGGTGGAGGCCTATCTGGCACGCCGCGCGCTGGATTACCTCGTGGGCTTCAACCTGTCGCCGGTCTTGTGGCGCAAACTGCCGGGTGCGCGCTCGGCGGGCCGGGTGCAATCCGTCTGCCTGCGCCTGATCGTCGAGCGCGAGATGGAAATCGAGGCGTTCAATCCGCAGGAGTACTGGTCCGTGCGCGCCCAGATGGCCACCCCCCGCGGCCAGGAGTTCGAGGCGCGCCTGACCGTCATGGGCGGCGAAAAACTCGACAAATACAGCCTGAAGAATTCCACCTCTGCCGAACTGGCAGTGCAAGCCGTGGCCTCGCGCAAGCTGTCGGTGCTGTCGGTCGAGGCCAAGCCCGCGGCCCGCAATCCCTCTGCCCCCTTCATGACCTCGACCCTGCAGCAGGAAGCCAGCCGCAAGTTCGGCATGGGCGCGCGCCAGACCATGAACGCGGCCCAGCGTTTGTATGAGGCGGGCCTCATCACCTATATGCGGACCGACGGTATCGACATGGCGCCCGAGGCTGTGCAGGAAGCCCGCGCCGAGATCGAGAAGCGCTATGGCTCAGAATACGTTCCCAACAGCCCGCGGATCTACAAGAACAAGGCGAAGAACGCGCAGGAAGCGCACGAATGTATCCGCCCCACCGACATGAGCCGCGATGCCGCCAGCCTGAAGGTCAGCGACGACGACCAGCGCAAGCTTTATGACCTGATCTGGAAACGGACCCTGTCCTGCCAGATGGAAGGCGCCCGGCTGGAGCGCACCACAGTCGATATCGGCTCTGCCGACAGCCAAGTCGTGCTGCGCGCCACCGGCCAGGTGGTGCTGTTTGACGGCTTCATGCGGGTTTATGAGGAAGGCCGCGACGATGTGGCGGATGAGGACGACAAGCGCCTGCCGCAGATCATGCAGGGCGAGGCGCTGAAATTCGCATCCTCCTTGGCAGCGCAGGCAGAGAAGGCAGGCAAGGACGCCTCTGTCCTCTCTGAGGACGGTGCCGTGCTGGCGCTGCAACACCACACCCAGCCGCCGCCGCGCTATACCGAAGCGACGCTGGTCAAGCGGATGGAAGAGCTGGGCATCGGCCGCCCCTCGACCTATGCGTCCGTGATCACCACGATCCAGGACCGCGAATACGTCCGCAAGGAAAAGAACCGCCTGTTCCCCGAGGACAAGGGCCGGATCGTTACCATCTTCCTGCTGAACTTCTTCCGCAAATACGTCGGTTACGAGTTCACCGCCAATCTGGAAGAAGAACTGGACGACGTGAGCGCGGGCGACGGCGACTATAAAGAGCTTCTGGGCAAGTTCTGGCGGGATTTCTCGGCAGCCATTGCTGAAACCTCCGAGTTGCGCATCACCGAGGTGCTGGATGTGCTGGATGATGCGCTGGCACCGCAGCTCTATCCGCCGCGTGAAGATGGCACCGACCCGCGCACCTGCCCGAAGTGCGGCGCAGGCCAGCTGCACCTCAAGACCTCGCGCACCGGCGGCTTTGTCGGTTGCGGCAATTACCCGGAATGCAACTACACCCGGCCGATCTCCGGTGAAGGTGCCGAGGGCTATGAGCGTATTCTGGGCGAGGACGACGGCGACGAGATCCACCTGAAATCCGGCCGCTTCGGCCCCTACGTTCAGCGCGGCGAGGCGACGCCCGAGAACAAGAAGCCGCCGCGCTCCTCGCTGCCCAAACAGGGCAAGGATTTCCTGCCCGGCTGGGGCCCGAATGAGATCACCCTGGAACAGGCGCTGACCCTGCTGACCCTGCCGCGCGAGATCGGCCAGCACCCGGACGGCGGTGCGATCCAGTCCAACCTGGGCCGCTTCGGGCCGTACATCGCGCACCAACTGCCCGACGAGGAAAAGCCGGTTTACGTGAACCTCAAGGAGACGCTGGACGTCTTTGAGATCGGCATGAACCGGGCGGTGGAGATGCTGGCGGAGAAGCGCGCCAACCCGGGCCGCGGACGCGGACGGGCTGCCGCCAAGCCGCTGAAGGAGCTGGGCGAGCACCCCGAAAGCGGCGGTGCCGTCAACATCCTGGACGGGCGTTACGGGCCTTACGTCAAATGGGAGAAGGTGAACGCCACCCTGCCCAAGGACGTGGAGCCCAAGGACGTGACCATGGAGATGGCGGTGCAGCTGATTGCCGAGAAGTCCTCCAAGGGCGGCAAGAAAAAGGCAGCGGCGAAGAAGCCCGCCGCCAAGAAGAAACCTGCCGCCAAAAAAGCCTCGACCTAAGTCACCGGTACGATGGCGGCACGCATCAATGCCGCCATCGCCGCCTCATAAGGCGCGGACTCAGCACCTTCGGCAATGGCAAGCGCTGCCCTGTCGAAGGCCGCTGACATCACCGCCGCCAGCGCATCAAGCTCACCTTCTTTCAGGCCCGTGCCCGCAGACGCCAGCCCCGCGCGCAGCGCACTGCGCCCGCCGCCGGCATCAATTTCGTCCATCGCAGCGGCTCCCAGCACAGCGGGCCCGTCCACCAGCAGTATGCGGGCGCGGCCCGGCTTCGCCATTGCGGCAAAGAACGCCCGGCTGCCCGCCTCCAGCCCCTCCCCGCCCGGCACCTTGGCCGCGGCCTCGATTGCCTTGGTAACCGCTTGGGCCTCGGCCTCGGCAACAGCACGGAACAGCGCCTCCTTGCCATCGAAGTGATGGTAAAGCGCGCCGCGCGTGACCTCCGCGGCCTTGACGATTTCCGGCGTTGATGTCTCGGCGTAGCCCTTTTCCGAAAACAGTTTGCGGGCGGCAGCGATCAGCCGCTCACGCATGGCGGCGCGGCGCGCGGTGTTTGGGACGGGAGTATTTCTCTCTTGCATACATGCAGCCTGTATGTTTATTTCCACATGCATACAGACTGTATGTTTTTATAATGAGGTGCAAGATGAAAGTCACTCAATACTATCCGGTGCTGCAAACAAACGATGTTGCGGGCACCGCCGCGTTTTACCAAACCCATTTTGGCTTCCGCCCGGCTTTCGAGGCAGACTGGTACGTGCATCTGCAGTCCCGCACCGACCCGTCGGTGAACCTGGCCATCCTGGATGGCACGCACCCCACGGTCCCAGAGGCCGGGCGCGGCAACAGTGCCGGCGTCATCCTGAACTTCGAGGTGGAGGATGCCGCAGCCGAATACACCCGGCTGACCGGCGCAGGCCTGCCGGTGCTGAAGCCGCTCACCGACGAAGACTTCGGGCAGCGCCACTTCATCACGGCAGACCCGAACGGTGTGCTGATCGACGTGATCACCCCGATCCCGCCCAGCGCGGAATTCGCGGCACAATACGCCGAAGACGCCCTGCCTGTATGACTTCCGGCCTTGACGGTCTGCCGGAACTGGCGGGCCGTCAAAGCGGCTCCGTAGAAATACGCAGCCGTCTCCGTATTCATTGACTCTGCACCGGCTGAGCGCCAGAACTCCCTGCAACCGGCATAATGGGAGATCTCCATGAAAAAGGTATATTCCAGCGCCGCTGAAGCGCTCGACGGGCTGCTTCACGACGGCATGTTCATCGCCGCGGGCGGCTTTGGCCTCTGCGGCATTCCCGAGCTGCTGCTGCAGGCGATCAAGGACGCGGGCACCAAGGACCTGACCTTTGCCTCCAACAACGCGGGCGTTGACGATTTCGGCATCGGCATCCTGCTGCAGACCCGGCAAGTGAAGAAGATGATCTCCTCCTACGTGGGGGAAAACGCCGAATTCATGCGCCAGTACCTGAGCGGCGAGCTGGAACTGGAGTTCAACCCGCAAGGCACCCTAGCCGAGCGCATGCGCGCCGGCGGCGCGGGCATCCCCGGCTTTTTCACCAAGACCGGCGTTGGCACCGTGATTGCCGAAGGCAAGATGGAAAAGCAGTTCCCCACCGGCCCGGACGGCGCCATGGAGGATTATATCATGGAGGAAGGCATCTTTGCCGACCTCGCCATCGTCAAGGCCTGGAAGGCGGATGAGACCGGCAACCTGGTGTTCCGCAAGACCGCGCGCAACTTCAACGCGCCGGCCGCGACCTGCGGCAAGGTCTGCGTGGTTGAGGTCGAGGAAATCGTGCCCACCGGCTCGCTCGATCCGGACTCGATCCACCTGCCCGGCATCTACGTGCACCGCATCATCAAGGGTGACCACGAAAAACGCATCGAACAGCGCACCGTCCGTCAGAAGAAGGAGCAAGCATAATGCCTTGGGACCGCAATCAGATGGCGGCACGCGCCGCGCAGGAGCTGCAGGACGGCTGGTATGTGAACCTCGGCATCGGCATTCCGACGCTGGTCTCCAACTACATCCCCGAAGGTGTGGAAGTGACCCTGCAGTCGGAGAACGGCATGCTGGGCATGGGCCCCTTCCCCTATGAGGGCGAAGAGGATGCCGACCTGATCAACGCCGGCAAGCAGACCATCACGGAACTGCCGCAGACCGCCTATTTCGACTCGGCGCAGTCGTTTGCGATGATCCGCGGCGGCAAGATCGCGATGGCGATCCTGGGCGCGATGGAAGTGGCCGAGAACGGCGACCTGGCGAACTGGATGATCCCCGGCAAGCTCGTGAAGGGCATGGGCGGCGCCATGGACCTGGTGGCAGGCGTCGGCCGCGTGGTGGTGGTGATGGACCACGCCAACAAACATGGTGACAGCAAGGTGCTGAAGGAATGCACCCTGCCGCTGACAGGCCGGGGCGTGGTCGACCGGATCATCACCAACCTGGGCGTTCTGGACGTTGTTGAGGGCGGGCTGAAAATCGTGGAATGCGCCGAGGGCGTCAGCGAAGACGAACTGCGTGCAGCCACCGAAGCCACCATCGTGGACTGACGCGGCGCTGCCGCCGCGGATATAGCCAAACGCCTGCCTCAGCCGCAGGCCTTCAAGCCGCCGGGGCGCATCTGCCCGGGCGGTTTTTGTTTTGCAGGTCTTTGTTGTTCTGTTCGGTTCGTGCCGTTTCGCGCTGTGTCCCAGTTAAGGGGGCGGCGCCGCCGGGTGGAGGTGGACAGACCCCGCCGGGGGCCTGCTCGGACAGGATATCCTGGACGACCCCCTTTTTATCAGGGCCGGTCTCCGGGTGTCGCGCAGGCAGCCCAAAGATGCCTGCGCCTCGTATCATGGCCCATGCGCGGAGCCATGGCGGGGGATCGCGATCTTTTGGGAGTGTGGCAGAGGGGCATGAGGATTGCGTGAAGGGGGCGTACGGTGGGTGCGCAACACCCTGCGAAAGAACACCATCCCGTCCGGAACATAGCGCGTAGCGCCGCCCGGCGCATCGCGGCCTCAGTTCTGCATCCGGAACACACAGCCGTCGGACAGGAACATTTGCGGGGTCGTGCACAGACCGCGCGCGACCTGATAGGCGGCCAGCACCTTGGGCACATAGTCGCGCGTCTCGGCATAGGGCGGCACGCCTTTGTGGCTCCGCACCGCGCCCTCGCCCGCGTTGTAGCCTGCCAGAACCAGCATCGGGTCGCCCCCGAACTCCTTCATCAGCCAGTCGAGATAGCGGACGCCGCCGGAAATGTTCTGCTTGGCCTCCAGCGCGTCGCTGACCCCGAACCGCGCGGCGGTGTCCGGCATCAGCTGCATCAGCCCCTGCGCCCCGGCAGAGCTGACCGCATCGGGTTTGCCGGCGGATTCGACGGCAATCACCGCAAGGACCAGGGCCGGCGACACCTGGGTGCCGGCGCTTTCGGTCAGAATCTGCACACCGCGCTCCTGAACGATGTCCTGCATCAGCTGCAGCCGGGGGGCCGCCAGCCCCTTGGCGCCCTTCAACGCCTGCATGGCATCGTCCAGCCGCCCCGGCCCGGCCCCCTCCAGCCCCGGCGCAACCTTGTCCCAGAACCAGGTGTAGCGCCCGGCAGGCGGCGGCGGTGCGGGCTCTCCGGCGGCAGGGGCTGCCGGGCTTGCGATGTCCGCCTCCGGCTCTGGCGCGGGCTCGATCTGCACGGTGATGCGCTTGCCGGATCCCGGTGCAGGCGGCTTGACCCGCTTTGCTTCGAACGCGGGAAAGGGTTTGGGCGCCTCCTGCCCCGCTGCCGCCAAGGGCAAGACGCACAGGGCCGCCGACAATATTGCGTTTCGCACGGACATTGCTCTGCCTGCCGTTGGTTTTTATCGCCCGAGACTCGGAAAACCGGCGGGCGAATACCAGCTTTTCCGCCCGGGAATCTGGCGTAATCGCCATATTTACCCCTGACTGGCGCGAAAATACCACGGGAGTCCCGCTGGTAATGATTTTTTAACCCCACAAAAACAACAGGTTACGCAAGATCTTGTTGAAAAGTTAAAATTGGGCAGCGTTTTACGGCTTTCAGCCCAAATCCTGCCACGCTGCACTGGCTATATGTACTCATCCAAGCCGGACAGGAACCAAAGCTGGTGAGAGAGCAGGTTCCAGAGCGACGGCGGGATGGACCAAATTCTGAGATCCTTTGGAGGGACCAAACTATGATCAAGTTCATCAAAAACTTCCGCAAAGACGAAGACGGCGCCGTGACTGTTGACTGGGTCGTTCTGACCGCAGCTGTTGCAGCCCTGGCCGGCGTTGCCTACTCCTCGATCGGTGGCGGCATCGAAACCATCGCAGGCTCGACCGGCGACTTCCTGACCGCGGTTGACGGCGAAGTGCCGACCACCTTCGACACCGGCACCACCACTCCGTAAGCAGTGGCCGCAAACGGCAATTTCTTAAGCTGAGGGGCCGCGCATTGCGAAGATGCGCGGCCTCTTTTCCCAAGAAAAGCAGAAAGAAGGTGGAACCCATGTTTTCTCTTTTTGCCAAATTCCGCTCTGAGGAACACGGAGCGGTGACCGTTGACTGGGTTGTTCTGACTGCAGTTATTGCGTCGATTGCAGGCATCGCATTTGTGTCGATCGGGGCGGGCGTTGAGCAAGTCAGCACCAGCACCAAGACCTATGTGAATAACGCTGCCGAAACGATTGGCGAGTTGCAAGCCTCGGTCTTCCAATAAGTCAGGCCATATCCGCCTGATTGCGCATTGCGCCTGCACCCAGGTGCAACTGCCCCTGTAACAATACGGCATTCCGGCGCTGACGCCCCCTGCCCGGCGGGTTGAAGACCACACGAAAGGAACAGTTATGCGCGGTATTTTTGTACTGGTACTGATTGTTGGCGTTGCCCTGGCCGGCGGCGCCGTGATGATGACGAAGAAGTATGTCAGCGCATATCAGAACGCGCTTGCGCAGGAACGCGCGTCCCGGGTTGAGAACATCCCCACCGTCGACATCTTTGTTGCGACGGATACTTTGAAGTACGGCCACCGCCTGACCAAGGAAAGCGTCCGCCAGGTGCGATGGCCCAAGGAAAGCCTGCCGGAAGGCGTGTTCACCAGCCTTGAAGCGCTGTTCCCGCCGGGTTCGGATGAAGCCCCCCGCGTGATTCTGCGCACCATGGAGAAGAACGAGGCCATCATGGCCAGCAAGGTCACCCTGCCCGGGGAAGACGCGGGCATCACTTCGCGGCTGGAACGCGGCATGCGTGCCTTTGCGATCCGTGTGGATGTGTCCTCTGGTGTGTCCGGCTTCCTGCGCCCCGGTGACAAGGTCGATATCTACTGGAGCGGCCAGGTGCGCCAGGCCGGCGCCACCCAGGGTGACTTCACCCGCCTGATCGAGACCAATGTGGAACTGATCGCGGTGGACCAGAAGGCCAGCAACGATATCGATGGTGCCGTCATTGCCCGTACCGTCACAGTTGCAGCGCGGCCGGAACAAGTTGCCGCTCTGGCCCAAGCGCAGAGCACCGGCAAACTGACCCTGGCGCTGGTGGGTGCAGGCGATGACAGCATTGCCTCAGTCATCGAAGTGGACCAGCGCAAGCTTCTGGGCCTTGGTGCGATCGAAGCGCCGCAGGAGGTCGAACGGGAACAAGTCTGCACCATCCGCACCCGCCGCGGCGCCGAAGTTGTGGCCATCCCGATCCCCTGCACCAACTAAGCTTTCTGTTCCATTACAGTGCATTAACAGCTTCAGCCGCGCCTCCTCCCGGAGCGCGGCTGAACTGTCTGTTGCTTAGGCCCCACATGCCGCGCTGCTTAAGAACGGCCCCGAAGCCATTGATTCTTGCAATAATTCGGGAACTGTCCCACAGTGCCGGAAAGAGCGGGCATAAAGACCCGAACAATGAGGCGTGATCGGAAAGGCAGGTCACATGAAAATTCGTAGGTTCGTTGCGGCGGCCCTTTTGGGTCTATCGTTTATTGGCATACCGGGTGCGGATGGGGCATCGGCACAATCCTTGCGGGTGGTGAAAAAAGGCACGGCGGCGACGCTGGACGTGCCCATGAACCGCGCCGTGGTGGTTGAAAGCGAAACCCCCTTTGCGGAACTCAGCATCGCGAATCCGGGCATCGCGGACATCTCGTCCCTGTCCGACCGCACTATTTATGTTCTGGGCAAATCCCCGGGTCTGACCACATTGACGCTGCTTGACGGGTCCGGCCAGCTGATCACCAACGTGGAAGTGCGGGTGGCTGCGGACGTGACCGAATTCAAGGAGCGCCTGCGCCAGATCCTTCCGAACGAGAAAATCGAAGTGCGCACCGCAAACGACGGCATCGTGCTGTCGGGCGTGGTGTCCAGCTCTGCCCGCCTGCAGCGGGCGCTGGACCTGGCGGAGCGCTATGCGCCCGAGCGTGTCAGCAACCTGATGTCGGTTGGCGGCATTCAGCAGGTCATGCTGGAAGTCCGATTCGCCGAGATGCAGCGGTCGGTGACCAAATCGCTCAGCGCGTCTCTGGCGGCCGGTTCAAGCAATAAGGCACTTGAGACCGGTACCATGCTGTCTGCCGACAACGGCCTTAACTCTGCAACGATCACCCCTCAGGACAATATCCAGGGCGCGTTCCTGTTTGATTTCGGTGTTGGCAATGCCCGCGTGCGCCTGCTGCTGGAAGCGCTGGAGCGCAAAGGGCTGGTCCGCACCCTGGCCGAACCGAATCTGTCTGCCCTGTCCGGGCAGGAAGCGAACTTCTTGGCCGGCGGCGAATACCCTGTCCCCACCACCGGGAACGAAGGGGAAATCAGCATTGAATACAAGCCCTTCGGCATCGAGCTCAGCTTCATTCCCCGTGTTGTCGATGGCGATCTGATCAACCTTGAGCTGGTGGCTGCGGTGTCAGCTCTGGACCCGAGCAACGGCTTCACTCTCAACAACCTGACTGTCAGCGCCTTCACCCGCCGTGAAGCATCGACCACTGTCGAGCTGCGGGATGGCGAGAGCTTTGCCATTGCCGGCCTGATCGAAGACAACTTCCTCGACAACAATGCACAGGTGCCTTGGCTGGGCGACGTGCCGATCCTCGGCGCCCTGTTCCGCAGCTCCGATTTCCAGCATTCGCAATCGGAACTGGTTATCATTGTCAGTGCGCATCTGGTCACACCGACCCGCGGCGAGGCGCTGGTGCTGCCGACCGACCGCGTGAAAGCGCCCAGCGAAGGGGAGCTGTTCCTGTTCGGCAAAACGGAGCGCAATGCAAAAGGCGCTGCTGCCGAAGTTGCGCGTCAGGATTTCAACGGCTCCTACGGCTACGTGCTGGACTAAGCAGAGGGAATTGAGCGGATGATCAAAAAAATCGCCTGGGCCGGCCTGATGCTGAGTGTCGCAGCCTGCACTGACGCCACAGGTTTCAGCGCACAGCAACAAAGGCATTTCGGCGACGCGGCGGCAACCAACGCGGCTGTCATGAAGGGCGACCGCAGCTATGCCATTCAACTGGCCGGCCGCTTCGCCAAGGAAGTGCCCAATACCATCAACTTTGACTTCGACAGCGCACGCCTGGATCAAGAAGCCCGTGCTGTGCTGGACCGGCAGGCGCATTGGATCAAGCAGTTCCCCGAGGTCCGGTTCCGCGTGTTCGGCCACACGGATGCAGTAGGCAGCAACGCCTACAACAAATCCCTCGGCCTGCGCCGGGCGCGTGCAGCGGTCAACTACCTGGTATCGCGCGGCATCAGCCGCAACCGGCTTGAGGCGGTGGTCTCCTTCGGCGAGACGCAGCCGCTGATTCCGACGCCGGACCGCGAGCGCCGCAACCGCCGCACCGTGACCGAGGTGAGCGGCTTCCTGAAGCGGCACCCGACCCTGCTGGACGGCAAATACGCCAAGGTCATTTACCGCGAGTATATCGAGAGCGCGATACCTCCGACCTCGCTGACCATCACCACCATCGACGAAGGTTAATAAGACGGGCCCTGGGATCAGGGCCCTTTCTTTTTTGCACCGCTGGTTTGCCTGACTTTGTTCCTGACCAGGCAAGGGCCGCTGGAACAGTGGCACCAATTCAAGCGGCCAAAGCGCAGCTCAGGGGAATACCGGTCAAATCCAAGGGGTCAAAGACGCTGCCTTGCAGCGGTTCACGCGCCAAAGATGCGGGATTGATATGCCCCGCCTCCAGCCGCCCGTCGGTTACGAAGTAGTAACAATTCCCCATATTTGGGGATTTTTGGCCCCAATATCGCCTAGATTGCCGCCGACATTGTTTCCAAGAGGCGGACTGTGCCCAAAGCCCGGTCCACCCAAGTGAACAAGGATGATGGCGATGAGCAGCGGTATGCCGCAAACAGAAACACCTGCGATTGTTGCCTGCACTGTCAGCCGCGACGTGCAGAATTTCGACCTCCTGATTGAAGACATGGAAGCCGCTCTGGGTGAGGCCTGGGGCGATCTGGGCTTTACCGAGGCGCTGGCCTTCTTTGGCCAGGCGGAAGCAGAACCGCTGCAATTCATTGCTCTGGCCATCGACAGCGCCGACGAGGGCGACCTGCCGCTGATGGGAGAGATCATCACCCAAGCCAAGGCGCGCGGCATCAAGGTCATCCTGATTGCCGAAGACGTGACCCCGGCCGCGCTGCACACGCTGCTGCGCCAGGGTGCTGACGAATTTGTCCCCTACCCTCTGCCGGAACAGGAGCTGCAGGCGGCCATCGAACGGCTGCAGGCACCGGCTCCGGCTCCTGCAGCGACGCAGAACCAGCATCCGCTGCAGTCCGGCAGCCAGCGCGAAGGCGCGGTGATCGTCTGCCACGGGCTGGCCGGAGGCACCGGCTCCACCACCATGGCTGTCAACCTGGCCTGGGAGCTTGCGGCGCTCAGCGAGCATGAAGAGCCGACCGTCTGCCTGCTGGACCTCGATTTGCAGGCGGGCTCGGCCGCAACATATTTGGACCTGCCGCGCCGCGACGCTGTGATGGAAATGCTGAGCGAATCGGAGAGCATGGACGAGGATCTGTTCGGCCAGGCCCTGATCCCCTTTCAGGAGAAGCTGCAGGTCCTGACAGCGCCGGCCGAAATGGTGCCGCTCGACCTGCTGTCGCCTGAGGACATTACCCGTGTCATCACCCTGGCCCGCAGACATTTCGATTTCGTCGTCATCGATATGCCGCACACGCTGGTGCAGTGGACCGAAACGGTGCTGAACCTGGCGCATGTCTATTTCGCGCTGATCGAGCTGGATATGCGCTCGGCCCAGAACGCGCTGCGTCTGAAGCGGGCGCTGCAGGCCGAAGACCTGCCGTTCGAGAAGCTGCGTTTTGCGCTGAACCGGGCGCCCAAGTTCACCGATCTGACCGGCAAGAGCCGGGTCAAGCGGATGGCCGAATCCCTGGGGATCTCGATCGACCTGCAGCTGCCTGACGGCGGCAAGCAGATCCTGCAGAGCTGCGACCACGGGCTGCCGCTGGCCGTCTCTGCCGCGAAGAACCCGTTGCGCAAGGAAATTGCCAAGCTTGCAGCCTCGCTGCACGAGCTGGGCCGCAGTGAAGCAGAAGCCGCCTGAACGGCTTGAATTGGGGGTGAGTTGATGTTTTCCAAGTACAAGAAACAGGCCGCGAAACCTGCTGCACCGGCGCCGGCGCCGGAGCCGGCTGCGGGTGCAAACGGCAAGCCAGCAGTCAGCCTGCGGCGCCCGGTCCAGCGCAAGGCGGCGGAAGCCGCCCCGATGGACAAGGAGCGCAAACGCAAGGAGCGGCTGAACGAGATCAAGATCCAGCTGCACCGGGAGCTTCTGGAGAACCTGAACCTGGCGGCGCTGGAGCGCGCGGGCGAGGCCGAGCTGCGGTCGGAGATCTCCAACATCTCGACAGAGATCCTGGCCGAAAAGAGCATCGTGCTGAACCGCGAGGACCGGCAGACGCTGAACAAGGAACTCTATGACGAGGTGACCGGGCTTGGCCCGCTGGAAACCCTGCTGCAGGACGAGACGGTCAGCGATATTCTGGTAAACGGCCCGCATCAGATCTTTGTCGAGCGCAGCGGTAAGCTGGAACTCAGCGACATCGGGTTCAAGGATGAGAAGCACCTGATGCGGATCATCGACAAGATCGTGTCCGCCGTGGGCCGTCGCGTCGATGAGAGCAACCCCTATGTGGACGCCCGCCTGGCCGATGGCTCGCGTTTCAACGCCATGGTGCCGCCGATTGCAGTGGACGGGTCGCTGGTGTCGATCCGGAAGTTCAAAAAGGACAAGCTGGGCATCGATGACCTGGTGCAATTCGGTGCCTTCACCGAGGAAATGGCGGCCTATCTGCAGGCCGCTGTCTCCACCCGCCTAAACGTCATCGTTTCCGGCGGTACCGGATCCGGTAAGACCACCACACTGAACGCACTGTCGTCTTTTATCGACAACGCCGAGCGTATCCTGACCATCGAGGATACAGCGGAACTTCAGCTGCAGCAGACCCATGTGGGCCGGATGGAGAGCCGCCCGCCCAACGTGGAAGGCAAAGGCGAGGTTTCCCCGCGCGACTGTCTGAAGAACGCGCTGCGGATGCGCCCCGACCGCATCATCGTCGGCGAGACCCGCGGCGAGGAAGTGATCGACATGCTGCAGGCCATGAACACCGGCCACGACGGCTCAATGACCACGATCCACGCCAACTCTGCCCGTGACGGCATCTCGCGTCTGGAAAACATGATCGCCATGGCTGGCATCGAAATGCCGATCAAGGCGGTGCGCAGCCAGATCGCCTCGGCTGTGAACCTGATTGTGCAGGCCTCGCGCCTGCAGGACGGTTCGCGCCGGATGACCTCGATCACCGAAATCACCGGCATGGAGGGCGACGTGATCTCGATGCAGGAAATCTTCCGGTTCCAGCGCGTCGGCCTGACCCCGGACAACAAGATCATCGGCCACTTCACCGCGACCGGCGTGCGCAGCCACTTCTCGGAGCGGTTCCGCCTGTGGGGCTACGACCTGCCGCCGTCGATCTATGAACCCACCACGATGGAGCCGCGCTGATGGAACTGAGTGCCGAACCGCTTATCTACGGCGCGATCTTCTTTGGGATTCTGGCGCTGGTCGAAGGCCTGTATCTGTTTGTCTTTGGCAAATCCATCAGTCTGAACAGCAAGGTCAACCGCCGGCTGGAGATGATGGAGAAGGGCAACAACCGCGAGCAGGTGCTGGAGCAGCTGCGCAAGGAGATGGGCCAGCACGCCAAATCGCAGTCGATCCCGCTGTATTCCCTGCTGTCCGAACGGGCGCAGAAGGCGGCCATCGCCTTTTCTCCAAAGCAGCTGATCGTGATCATGGCCGGTTTGGCCGGGCTGGCGTTTGTCGGTCTCAGTATCGGTACTGCGGCGCCGCTGCCGGTCCGCATTCTCGGCGCTGTGATCATCGGCGTGGGCGCGGTGTTCTTCTGGGTCAACAAGAAGGCCGCCAAGCGCATGGCTCTGATCGAGGAACAGCTGCCCGATGCGGTGGAACTGATGGTGCGCTCCTTGCGCGTCGGCCACCCGTTCACATCAGCCATTCAGATCGTCTCCAATGAGGTCGAGGACCCGCTGGCCACCGAATTCGGCGTTATTTCCGATGAATGCGCCTATGGCCGCGACGTCGGCGAGGCGCTCAAGGAGATGGCAGAGCGCCTGGACATGCAGGACATGCGCTTCCTGGCGGTGGCTGTGACCATCCAGCAGCAGTCAGGCGGCAACCTGGCCGAAGTCCTGGCAGGTCTTGCCAAGGTGATCCGCGCCCGCTTCCGCCTGTTCCGCCGCGTGAAGGCGATCACCGCCGAGGCGCAATGGTCCGGCAAGTTCCTGTCGGGCTTCCCGCTGCTGTGCCTGATCGGGATCCTGGTCAAGGACCCCAACTACTATGACAACGTCACGGACCACCCCTGGTTCATCCCTGCATGTTTCGTCGTGGGCGCAATGCTGACCGCCAACCTGATCGTCATGCGCATTCTGACCAACATCAAAGTCTAAGGAGCGGACCGTGGATTTCCTGACCGGTATTGAAGGCTTCCTCACAGCGCAGTTCGGCCCGTTCGGCCCGCTTCTGGCGCTTGGCATTGCAGGTTTGTTCATGATCCTGCTGGCCATTCCTCTGCTCATGAACCAGCCCGAAGACCCGCTGAAGAAGCTGCAGAAGAACATCAAACCGGAAACCCGGCAATCGCCGCAGAAGCAGCGGCTGCGGCAGACCGGGCGCAATGAACAGCTGCAGAAGTTCGCCAATTTCCTGGAGCCGCAGAATGCTGACGAGCTGTCCGCGATGGAGCTGCGGCTGCGTCAGGCGGGCTATATCTCCAAGGACTCTGTGCGGCTGTTCCACTTTGCCCAGTTTGCCCTTGGGCTTGTCGGCCTGATGGGCGGGTTGTTCTTTGTCTATGTTCTGAAGGCGGATGTGGAGTTTGACGGCCAGCAGATGGCCATCCGCATTCTTGCGCCAGCGGCTGCGTGCTATTTCCTGCCCCGTTACTGGATCACCCGCCGCATCGCGGCCCGCAAGGAGGCGATCACGGACGCATTCCCGGATGCGCTGGACATGATGCTGGTCTGCGTCGAGGCCGGGCAGTCGCTGGATCAGGCCATCGTCAGGGTTGCCTCGGAACTGCGCAGCTCCTACCCGGAGCTGTCGGAGGAGTTCCAGGTGGTCGCCCATGAAATGAAGGCGGGCAAGGACAAGGACAAAGTGCTGCGCGATTTCGGCACCCGCTGCGGCGTGATGGATGTCTCCTCCTTTGTGACGGTGATGATCCAATCCTCCAGCTTCGGCACTTCGATCGCTGACGCGCTGCGGGTGTATGCAGGTGAAATGCGTGACAAAAGGGTCATGCGGGCGGAAGAGGCGGCAAACAAGTTGCCTGTGAAGATGACACTTGCCACAATGGGGCTGACAGTTCCGCCGCTGCTGATCATCCTGGTCGGCCCCTCGGCGCAGAACATCGCAAATCTGGGCAATCTGGGACCCCAATAATGAATTTGACAGAACGGGCACCCGCTGCCCGGCTGCTCTTGGCCCTCACCGCCGCCAGCGCTGTTGCGCTGGCGGCTTCATGTGCGCCGGGCGGTTTGAGACAAGACAAGGACAGCCCCTGGGCACCGGGCGCGGACCTGCGCGGCGAGGAAGCCGACGCGCTGCTGGTCGGCAACCGGCTGATGGCCGCGGGAGAGTACAACCTGGCGCTTGAGGCCTTCACCCGGGCGGCGCTGGATCATGGGCTGACACCGGAAGTGCTGTCCGGCATGGGCAGCGCCCAGCTGGGCCTGCGGCGCCTGGGACAGGCCGAAGACCTGCTGCGCCAGGCCGTGGCCGCCGATCCGGAGTGGCCGGAACCGATGAACAATCTGGGTGTCACGCTGATGGAACGCGGCAAGACGGCCGAAGCAGTGCAGGTGTTCCATCGCGCCTACGCGCTCGACAATGGCGAAAGTGACGCAATCCGCGATAATTTACGCCTGGCACTCGCAAAACTTGAAAATCCTGCGCATACTGCTCCGCAAAAAGAAGACTACAAATTGGTGCGGCAGGGTGGCGGCAGCTACCTGATTCGCCAGACACCATAACAGAGGCAGAGCAGTAAAAAGGACGCACCAATGCGCCAGCAGATTATTCTATCCGCTTCTCTGGCAGGGGCGCTGGTCCTGTCGGCCTGCGCGGAAAAAGCCGATGAATCCGTCGAACGCGCCTTGCAGGAAGTGAACGTCATCGACGAAAGCAATCTCAACGATGTGATGCTGAACGTGGCCGATCCGAATGAAGCGGTGGCCCATTTCCAGCGCACCATCAGGAACAGCCCGGACCGGATCGAACTGCACCGCGGCCTGGCGCATTCGCTGACCCGCGCCAAGCGCAACACCGAAGCCGCCGTTGCCTGGAAGCAGGTTGTGTCGATGAAGGATACCACCAGCGAGGACCGCGTCCATCTGGCCGGCGCCCTGGTGCGCAGCGGTGCATGGGATGAGGCCAAGGCGGAACTGGACAAGGTGCCGCCGACCTATGAGACCTATGAGCGCTACCGGCTGGAAGCTGTTGTCGCCGACGCCAACAAGGACTGGAAGCGCGCCGACAGCTTCTATGAAATTGCGGTCGGGCTGACCACCACACCCGCCAAGATCATGAACAACTGGGGTTATTCCAAGCTGACCCGCGGCGATTTCACCGGTGCTGAGCGCCTGTTCGGCGACGCGATCCGTCAGGACCAGAGCCTGTTCACCGCCAAGAACAACCTTGTTCTGGCCCGCGGCGCACAGCGCAACTACAGCTTGCCGGTCATCCCGCTGAAGCAGACCGAGCGCGCTCTGCTGCTGCACACGCTGGCGCTGTCCGCGATCAAGCAGGGCGACGTCAAGGTTGGCGAAAATCTGCTGCGCGAAGCGATTGCCACCCACCCGCAGCACTTTGAAGAGGCCGCGCGCTCCCTGGCGGCGCTGGAAAACGGCTGAGCCATGCAGTTCCCGGCCCATGCCGCCCTGTGGTTTCTGCCGTTTGTGCTGCCGCTGTGCTACACGGTGGCGCTGACTGACCTGCGCGGCATGCGCATTCCCAACTGGGCCGTTGACCTGCTGGCCGTGATCTATGTGGTGATCGGGGCGCTGGTCATGCCCAGCTGGGCTGACTACGGCTGGCATCTTCTGCACTTGCCTGTCGGCATCGGCCTGGGCTTCCTGTTTTACGCCGCCGGCGCTGTCGGCGCCGGCGACGCTAAGTTTGCAGGCGCCGCGGCGCCGTTCGTTGCGCTTGGCGATCTGCGGTTCCTGATGGTGGTTTTCGCCGCCACCCTGCTGGCCGGCTTCACCGCGCACCGGATTGCCAAATACACCCGCCTGCGGCAGCTGGCGCCGCAATGGCAAAGCTGGGACACCGGCAAGAGCTTCCCGATGGGCCTGTGCCTGGGGGCAACGCTTGCCATTTACCTGGGCCTGGCCGCGCAATTCGGCAGCTGATGCCATCAGGCGCCGCGCGCCAGCGGTGCCAGCCGGAGGTTAGGCCTTTGGCGGTTTTCACGGCGCTTTCGCGGAAATGCTGCAGCTCTGCCCCGCTGTTGCCACAGTCCTGAATAGTCTGTTTCCAGAAGCCCCCGTCTGCGGGGCCGGATACGGATATCAGGAACAGGCACCGCCATGAACATGCAAAACCTCGCCGTTGTGGCCCCGCCCGCCCCCAAGGGGCTGGAACAGATGCAGCTGCCGGTGGTGATGATGCGGGATATCCTGCTCAAGACCATCTTCCGCAAGAACGTGGAAAATGTGACCGAGATCGCCGAGGCGATCTGCCTGCCGTCCTCTGTCACCCAGGAGCTGGTGGACATGGCCCGCGAGCAGCGCCTGCTGGAGGCCACCGGCACGCTCAATGCCAACAGCGGCAACGAGATGGGTTACCAGCTGACCGATGCAGGCAAGTCACGCGCCCAGGATGCACTGAGCCAGTCGGAATATTTCGGCGCCATGCCGGTGCCGCTGGCGGTCTACCGCGAGCAGGTGAAGCGCCAATCGATCCGCAACATCCAGGTGACCCGGGACCAGCTGACCAATGCGATGGGCCATCTGGTGCTTCCGGACAGCCTGCTGGACCACCTCGGCCCCGCAGTCAGCGCCGGCCGCTCGATCCTGATGTACGGCCCGCCAGGCAACGGTAAGTCCTCGATCTCCAACGGTATCCGCGACGCGCTGGGGGATCATGTCTATGTGCCGCGCGCCATCGAATACGCGGGCCAGGTGATCACCGTCTATGACCCGATCGTTCACACCGCGGTCGAGCAGGAGCAGGAAGACCCCAACGCGCTGCGCCGCCGCCGCCGCTTTGACGAGCGTTACGTGATGTGCGAACGCCCCACCGTGATCACCGGCGGCGAGCTGTCGCTGAACATGCTGGACCTGGTCTACAACCCCACAGCGCGCACCTATCAGGCGCCGCTGCAGCTGAAGTCCACCGGCGGCATTTTCATCGTTGACGACCTTGGCCGTCAGGCAGAGCCGCCGCAGTCGCTGGTCAACCGCTGGATTGTTCCGCTGGAAGAAAGCAAGGACATCCTGGCGCTGCAATCGGGTGAGAAATTCGAGGTGCCTTTTGACACGCTGGTGATCTTCTCCACCAACTTCCACCCGAATGAGATCTTTGACCAGGCCGCCCTGCGCCGGATCTTCTTCAAGATCAAGATCGACGGGCCGAACCAGGAGAACTTCCTCAAGATCTTTGCCATGGTGGCGCGCAAGAAGGGCATGCCGCTGGACGAGGCCGCGCTGGTGCACCTCCTGAAGAAGAAATACCCGACGATCAACAACATCTACGCCAACTACCAGCCGGTGTTCCTGATCGACCAGATGATCTCCATCTGCGAGTTTGAGGGCATCCCCTACCAGATGTCGCCGGAGCTGATCGACCGGGCCTGGGCGAACATGTTCGTCAAGGACGAGCACATCGTGAAGTGATGCAAAAAAGGGCGGGATCAATCCCGCCCTTCTCGCTGACAACAGTCAGAACTTGCCGTTGTCGTGCGCCATCTCTGCCGGGATCGGGCTGACGGTATCCCAATGCTCGACGATCTTGCCGTCCTCGACCCGGAACAGATCAAAGAACGCCATCGGTGTTTCCCCCAGGCTGCCCTCTGAGGCGGCAAAGACAAAGTTCCCCTCGGCCACCACAATCGGCGTGCTGGTATAGGCCAGCGCCTGGCCGGTCTCAGCCAGATGCTGGATCATTCCGCCAAGGGCCTCCAGACCGTCGCCGATGTTCGGGTTATGCTGCAGATAGGTCTCAGTCGAGACGTAGCTGGTGATCTTCTCCGGCGCCTTGCCGTGCAGAACATCAGTGACAAAGCCCTGTACCAGCGCCTTGTTCTCTGCCGTCTTGTCCAGGTCGGTGATCTCCACCGTGCCGTCGGTCAATGTGCGGCCCGAGGCGTTCGGCGCGGCGGGCGGCTGCAGGTTGTCCCAATGCTCGGCCACCTTGCCGTCTTCGACCCGGAACACGTCAAAGGCCACCAGCGTCTCCCCGCCAAAAGCCTGGGCATTGCCGAATGTGCTGTGCAGTACCACCATGTCGCCCTCGGCAATCACCCGGTGGATCTCCATCGTGACGCCGCTTTCCTTCAGCGCCGGGATGAACCCGATAATGGGGGCAGCCCCGGTCGGCACCATCGGGTTATGCTGGATATAGCCCGGCGCCAGCAGCTGCTCTGCCGCCTCCGGATCGAATGAAGTGAAGATCGCCGCTACGGCATTCAGAACGAGGTCCTTGGCACTCATCGGATGTCCTTTCGAATCGCATTGTCGTGACATCCCAATGTGGTATTCTTTCCGCACCAGATATCAATTACGCACTATTTAGGAACCAGGTATGCTTCCAGTAACCGCCCTCTCCAAAGAACAAGCCGGGGACTGCCCGATCCGGCAGGTCCTGTCGCAGGTGACAGGCAAATGGCAGATGCTGATCGTGCTGGTGCTGGAGGACGGCGCGCTGCGGTTCGGCGCGCTGCGGCGCACCATCGGCGACGTGACCCAGCGGGTGCTGACCGAGAACCTGCGCAAGCTGGAGCGTGACGGCTATATCACCCGCAGCGTCGATCCCGGCCCGCCGGTGGCCGTTTCCTATGCGCTGACGCCCTTGGGGAAGGAGCTGCTGGAGCATATGAAATCCCTGACCATCTGGGCCGCCGGGCGGCATCAGCAGGTGCTGCAGGCGCGGACCGTTTATGACAGCAAATGACGTTGCAATGAGGTGCAAAGCCACCCAGATTCCACAGGATGAGTGAAACCGCCCCTGCCCTGCCCGAAGCGATCGAAGACTGGTTCGCCGCCCGCGGCTGGACCATCCACCCGCATCAGCACGCCATGCTGGCGCGGGCCGCGGCGCCCTGCACTCTGCTGATCGCCCCGACCGGCGGCGGCAAGACCATGGCGGGCTTCCTGCCAACACTGGCGGAACTGGCCGATGGAACCCACGACGGGCTGCACACGCTTTATATCTCACCGCTCAAGGCGCTGGCCGCGGATATCAAGCGCAACCTGCGCACGCCGGTTGAGGAGATCGGCCTGCCGATCCGCATTGATGACCGCACCGGCGACACGCCTGCATCCCGCAAGAAGCGCCAGCGGGCCGACCCGCCGCATATCCTGCTGACTACACCGGAGAGTCTGGCGCTGCTCACCTCTTACGAGGACGCTGCCCGTACCTTCAAAGGCCTCCGGCGGGTGGTGGTGGATGAGATCCATGCGCTGGCCGAAAGCAAGCGCGGCGACCAGCTGATTCTGGCGCTGGCGCGGCTGCAGACGCTGTGTCCGGACCTGCGCCGGGTGGGTCTTTCGGCCACGGTGGATGACCCGCAGGCCATCGCCAGCTACCTCGCCCGCCATCCGGACCCCTGCGATATCGTGCTGGCCGATCCCGGTCCCGCGCCGGACATCCGGATGCTGCAAACCGAGGAAGCCCCGCCCTGGGCCGGCGGCGGCGCGGCCTATGCGATCCCGGCGGTGATGGCGCAGATCAAGGCGCACAAGACCACGCTGATCTTCCACAACACCCGTGCCCAGGCCGAGATCTTCTTTCACAACCTCTGGCTCGCCAATGAGGACGCGCTGCCGATCGGCATCCACCACGGCTCGCTTGACCGGGTTCAGCGCGAGCGGGTGGAGGCGGCGATGGTCCGGGGAGAGCTGCGCGCCATCGTCTGCACCGGCTCGCTGGACCTCGGCATCGACTGGGGCGACGTGGACCTTGTGATCCAGATCGGGGCGCCCAAGAACGTGAAACGCCTGGTCCAGCGCATCGGCCGCGCCAACCACCGCTATAACGCGCCGTCCAAGGCCCTGCTGGTCCCCGCAAACCGGTTCGAGGTGGTCGAATGCCGGGCCGCACTGGAAGCGGTGCGCGAAAGTGATCTGGATGGCGCGCCGCGCGGGCCCGGTCCCCGTGACGTCCTCTGCCAGCACATCCTGATCGCCGCCTGCGCCGGCCCGTTTGATGCGGATGAACTCTATGCGGAGATGACCCAAGCCGGCGCCTATGCCGGTCTGAGCCGCGCCGCGTTTGACGCTTGCCTTACCTTCTGCGCCACCGGCGGCTACGCATTGAAGGCTTACGATCAGTGGCAGCGCCTGCTGCAGCGCCCGGACGGCAAGTGGCAGCTGCGCGACCCGCGCGCGGCGCAGCGCATCCGCATGAACCTCGGCACCATCCAGGACGCCGACCTGATCAAGGTCCGCCTGAAGCGCAGCCGCGGCGGCAAGCCCTTGGGCGAGGTGGAGGAGGCCTTTGCCGCCACCCTCACCCCCGGCGACACCTTCCTGATCGGCGGCCAGACCGTGCGCTACGAGGGCCTGCGTGAAATGACCGTCGAGGTCAGCCGCAACCCGGGGAGGAAGCCCAAGATCGCGGTGTTTTCCGGCACCAAATTCGCCACGTCCACCCAGCTCAGCGCCCGCATTCTGGCGATGTTCAAGCAGGACAGCTGGCCCGCCCTACCCCGGCACACGGCAGAGTGGCTGGACCTGCAGCGCGAGGTTTCCGAACTGCCGCGCGCCGGGCGGCTGCTGATCGAAAGCTTCCCGCACGACAGCCGCGAGCACATCTGCGTCTACGGCTTTGCCGGGCGCAATGCCCAGCAGACCCTGGGCCTGCTGCTGACCAAGCGGATGGAGGAACTGGGGCTTGATCCCCTCGGCTTTGTCGCCACCGACTACGCCACCCTGATCTGGGGCCTGCAAGAGGTCGCAGACCCTGCCCCGCTGTTCGAACCGGAGGCTTTGCGCGACGGGCTGGAGGGATGGCTGGCCGGCAATGCGGTGATGAAGCGCTCCTTCCGCGGTGCGGCCACCATCGCGGGCCTCATTGAACGCAACACGCCGGGCGCGCGCAAGAACGGGCGGCAGGCGACGTTCTCCTCTGACATCCTTTATGACACGCTGCGCAAGTACGATCCTGAACACCTGCTGATGGACATCACCCGCGAGGAGGCCTTGCGCGGGCTGGTGGACTTCGGCCGCATCGAGGAGATGCTGGAGCGGACCCGCGGCCGCATCACGCTCAGGCGGCTGGAGCGGATCTCTCCCCTCGCGGCGCCTTTGCTGCTGGAGGTTGGAAAGGTCCCGGTCAAGGGCGCGGCGGAGGAGAAACTGCTGCAGCAGGAGGCCGCGGCTCTGATGCGGCAATCCGGGCTGGACAAGCTGCAGTGATAACCCTTGCCTGCGCCTCCGTGACAGATAAACCCAAGCCATGACCGGATATGACTTCACCCTCGCTGGCGCCCGCCTCACTGCGCTTGGCAGCGGCGCGCTGTGGTGGGCAGAGCACCGCCTGCTCTGCGTCTCCGACCTTCATTTGGGAAAATCCGAACGCCTTGCCCGGCGCGGCGGCAGCGCCCTGCCGCCTTATGAGACGCGGGACACGCTCGCCCGCCTCGCTGAGCTGATAGCCAACCTGCAGCCGGACACGGTGGTTTGCCTCGGCGACAGTTTCGACGATGACGCCGCCTCGCGGGCTCTGCCGGATGCGGAGCAATCCCAGCTGGCCGCCCTGATACACAACCGCCGCTGGATCTGGATCACCGGCAACCACGATCCGGCGCCTGCGGACCTGAGCGGTGAACAGATGGCAGAGCTGCATCTTGCCCCCCTCACCTTCCGCCACATCGCCGATCCCTTGGCGACGGCAGAGGTCTCCGGCCACTACCACCCCAAGGCACGTGTGCGCAGCACCTCCCGCCCCTGCTTCCTGCTGGACCGGTCGCGGCTGATCCTGCCGGCCTTCGGCACCTATACCGGCGGCCTGCGCAGCACCGATCCCGCGCTCACCGCGCTGATGGCGGCAGATGCGCTGGCGATCTTGACCGGTGCGCAGGCGCTGGTGGTGCCAATGCCCCGCTAAGTGGCGCAGCGTCACAGGCCCATGGCGGCTGTGCCGCCTCTATGCTGGCACTCAGCAGCAGAAGGACAGATGTGATGGACGACCGCATCCGCAGCAGTTTCGCCAAACAAAGCATGATGCAGACCCTGGGCGCTGAAATCGAAAGCGTTGCACCGGGTGAAGTGGTGATCACCGCCCCGATCCTGCCCGGCAGCCGCCAGCAGCACGGTGTGGCCCATGCGGCGCTCAGCTTTGCCATCGGCGACACGGCAGCAGGCTATGCGGCGCTCACGATGATGCCTGAGAGCAGCGAAGTGATGACGGCGGAAATGAAGATCAACCTGCTGGCCCCGGGCGCCGGAGATTGTCTGCGCGCCACCGGCAAGGTCATCAAACCGGGCCGCAGGCTGGTGATCGTCACGGCAGAGGTCCACGCGGTGACAGGCCAAGAGGAAAAGCTGGTCGCCCTCCTGCAAGGCACCATGGTGCCCGTCTCCGCTTAGCCCCCCGCCATCCACTAGGACGAAAACACCCGCCGGAGGCGATCCGGCGGGAGTGTCATTT
>NZ_JWLI01000030.1 GCF_000813965.1 Leisingera sp. ANG-M7
GTACGGTGGGGGCGCAACGGGGGTGTTCGGGGAATGAGTGCCCAGGCAAACCGCCCCTATGGAGCTGCAGCGGAGCCTGGACCCCGGCGCGGAATCAAGGCCGCAGGCCGCCGCGCCAGCGCCGTCCCGCCCCCATGGGGCGGCGCTTTGGCTGATATTCTGTGTGTCGGTGAGCTTGTACGGATGTGGCCGGGATAAATTGCCAAACGCGAACGTTGCGAGTGCCACCCCGCGGGACGGCGCTGGCGCTTGAAACCGATAGGAGTTACTCCTTCGAAATAGCTTTGCACTGAGAGAATGCGCGTGATGTGGATGCATGGATTCCCTGCCATAGCTTTTTCCCTGTTTCTTCTTACTGCGGGGCAAGTAGTGGCTCAGGAAACAAACGAAGAGGCCCTGATCAATATTCATTCGGATGTGTTTTCCAAGGAGCGAGTGGAGAGCTATGGCTACAAGCGCTTCTCAATCGACGCTTCAGGCAACATCCGGAATGGGTTTAGGATGTCACGGGGCGAGCCGGTTGATTACTCGCCTCTCCTTAATGATGAGGCGCTGGCAAAAGACTTCGTGAAAACGGTTCTTGGGTGCCAAAACTGCCAATTCGCGCCGTTCTATTGGCCAGAAGCAATTCTAACTTATCACTTCGTTGTGACTGAGGAAGCTAAAACCCCGTTCTTTTTCTTTAAGAGCGGGGAGGAAGTGTATGACGTTTTCAGTGAAGGTGGGCTAAAAGCTGCTCCCGAAAGGCAGCGAGAAAAAGCGAATTTGGTTGTTTTCGTTGGCGATGGCGAATTTCTTCTAAGGAAGGCACGTGAGATAGCGGACCAGCAGGTGATCCGGCAGTATTCAAGCGGACGCTCGGATCAGGCACCGGGTCATTCCAGCGAAGCTTCCATTGCTCAGCTGTTTGCAGGCACCAACTGTGCGGTTTCGCTCAACAGAAGAGAAACCGAGGGGCGGGCGTATATCTTCACTCCCTATGAGGAGTTGGAAGCCTGTCTTTCAAAGCAGCTACTTCTAGTGGCCGGGTTGTATCCTTTTAGTGGCGAAGTACCGAGCGCATTAAACCTGGATCTCAACTATGCAGAAGCGACGTTGGCCGATGTCGTTTTTCTAAGAGCCTACTATTATATACGAAATTCCTTGAATGTTGCCGATCAAGATCTCCAAGCAGCTTCGGAGTGGGTGTTTGGGGCCGCTGATTTCGAAAAGCGGATGCACTAGGGGGTAGTCTTAGGGCGTACCTTCGTTTCTACTCAACGTTTCCCATCAACTAGGCCCCGGATCACCTCCGGGGCCTCGCATTTGTCTGGACAGCCACCGCCTCAGCGCAGCCCTCTCACCCCTCCCGCAGGTCCTCCGGCAGCAATGCTTCGGGGATGTTCTGGTAGCACACCGGGCGCAGGAAGCGGCGGATGGACAGGGTGCCCACCGACGTCGCGCCGAAATTGGTGGAGGCCGGGTAGGGGCCGCCGTGGACCATGGTGTCGGAAACCTCAACCCCGGTGGGGAAGCCGTTGGCCAGCACCCGGCCGGCCTTGCGCTCCAGCACCGGCAGCAGGGTCTGGCCCTGGGCGGTGTCCCCCTCGTCCAGATGCAGGGTGCAGGTCAGCTGGCCCTGCAGCGCGCGGGCGATCTCCAGCATCTCGGCGTCGCTCTCAGCGGTGATCACCAGACCCAGCGGGCCAAAGACCTCCTCGGCCAGAATCTCGTTATCCAGCCAGGTGCGGGCTTCTGTGACATAGAGGTAGGGCGCGGCGGTGCGGGTGTCGCAGCTGGTGGTCAGCAGCTCGCGCACGCCCGCGGTGGCGGCGACGCGGCGCTGGCCGTCCTGGTAGGCGCTGGCGATGCCCTCGGTCAGCATGGTCTGGGGGGCGACCGCTGACAGGGCGGCGGTGGCGGTGTCGATGAAACGCTCCGCCTCGGCACCTGCGCGCAGCACGGCGATGCCGGGATTGGTGCAGAACTGGCCCGCGCCCATGGTCAGCGAGGCGGCCCAGCCGGTGGCGATTTCCGCGCCGCGGCTGGTGAGGGCGGCGGCGAGGATGAACATCGGGTTCACGGACCCCAGCTCGCCAAAGAAGGGGATCGGCTCTGGCCGGGCGGCGCAAAGGTCGAACAGGGCGCGCCCGCCGGCAAGCGAGCCGGTGAAGCCCACCGCCTTGATCAGCGGGTGCTGCACCAGCGCCGCGCCGACCGCGCGGTTGCCGCCCTGGATCAGGCTGAAGACGCCGGGGTGGATCCCGCATTTGGTGATGGCGGCAAGGACGGCTTCGGCGACGATCTCGCCGGTGCCGGGGTGGGCGCTGTGGCCCTTGACCACCACCGGGCAGCCTGCGGCCAGTGCTGCGGCGGTGTCGCCGCCGGCAGTGGAGAAGGCGAGCGGGAAGTTGGAGGCGCCGAAGACCGCGACCGGCCCCAGCGGGCGCTGCATCATCCGCAGCTCAGGTCGGGGCAGGGGGGCGCGGTCCGGCAGCGCGGCGTCATGGCGGCGGTCGAGGTAATCGCCCTGGAGAATATGTTCTGCGAAGGTGCGCAGCTGGCCGGTGGTGCGGCCGCGTTCGCCCTGCAGGCGGGCCTCCGGCAGGCCGGTTTCCTGGGTGCCGATGGCGGTGATGGCCTCGGCGCGGGCCTCGATCTCATCCGCGATGGCGTGGAGGAAGGCGGCGCGCTCTGCCCGGCTGGTGCTGCCGTAGCTGGCAAAGGCGTCTTCTGCCGCCTCCACCGCGGCATTCACGTCGCTGACGCGGCCAATAGAGAAGTCATGGCTGGGGCCGGTAGCGGGGGCGGAGGGGAAGTGGGTGCCGCCGGGCACCCAGGCGCCTGCGATCAAGTGGTTTCCGTGCGGTGTGAACATGGGCGGGCCTCTGTCTAGAGCTGCCGGGCAGCAGGTGAGTCTTGATACAGGATAATGGATACAAAATACGGATTGCGCAAGATGCCACCCGGAGAAAACCGCGCAGGTCAGGTGTCAGGAGCCGGGAAAGGGCGGTTCAGCTGTCGGCAATGGCGCGGTGTTCGGCGACCAGCGACAGCAGCGCATCCTTGGTGCGGGAGATATGAAGGGTCAGCGCGGCGCAGGCGCCCTCCACATCGCGGGCCTGGGCCAGGTCCAAGAGGTCGTGGTGTTCCTTCTTGGCCGGTTCGCGCTGTTTCATCACGCTGAGGTGCATCCGGATGAAGCGGTCGCAATGCAGGCTGATGCCCTGCAGCACCTCATTGGTCAGCTTGCGGTCCGCAGCGGCATAGAGGGCCGAGTGGTATTTGTGGTTGAGCGCGCCCCATTTGGCCACGTCATTGGCATCGTATGAGGCGTCCATGTCGTCGAGGATCTGGGTGCAGCGGGTGAAATCCTCGGTGGTCATTGCCGGGATCGCGCGGCGGAACAGGTCCACCTCCAGCAGGATGCGCAGGTCGAAGATCTCGGCGATTTCACGCAGGGAATGCTTGGTGACAGAGGCGCCGCGGTTGTTGGTGAATTGCACCAGCCCTTCGGCGTCCAGCCGCTTCAGCGCCTCGCGGATCGGCATGCGGGAGACGGCGTATTCCTCTGCCAGCGCCTCCTGCCGGATGGTTTCGCCCTCTGCCAGCTCACCGCTGAGGATACGCTCGCGCAGGTCGTTGGCAATCACTTCCGGGAGGGAACTGCGGGTAACGGCGCGTTTGCCTGCCATGGGGGCCTCGTCGGGTCTGCTGTTCGTATTTTGGATACGCTAGTGGGTTTTCCCTGTCTGTACAAGCAGCCGGCCCGGTCCAGCTGGCCGCGCGGGCGGGCTGGATCCGGTATTGGCATATTGTATCCAAAAGCCGGACCTGTCAGGTGCCCCAGGTGTCGCTGAGACGGTAGCCGCCGGGCCAGGGGTCGTCCGGGTCCAGCATGTGCTGGTGAATGCCGGTGACCCAGCCGCGGCCGCTGAGTTCGGGGACGATGGCCGGACGGGTGCCCACCGTGGTCTGTTCCACGATGCGCCCGGTGAAACACGAGCCGATGATCGATACGGCCTCAAAGGTCTGCCCCAGTTCCATCTGCCCCTTGGCCAGCATCAGCGCCATGCGGGCAGAGACCGCGGTGCCGGTAGGGGAACGGTCGACCTTGCCCGGCTGGATCGCCACTGCTGACCGGCTGCGGAGACCGGTTTCCGTCTGTTCCAGCGGGCCGCAGAAGGCGCAGAAGGAGATGTGGTTCCAGTCCGTGTTCTCCGGGTGGGTGAAGCCGAGCTGCGCGTTGGCGGCCTCTAGGATGCGGGTGCCCAGCTGGGCGATCTGCTTGGCGTTTGCCTCTGTGATCTCCACGCCCAGATCGGCGGCCTGCACCACCACGAAACTGTCGCCGCCATAGGCGGTGTCGACGGTCAGCGTGCCGATACCCGGCACATCCAGCGCCGCGCCGATCTCACCGGCGAAGCTGGGCACGTTCTGCACGAAGATCCGCTCTGCCTTGCCGTTCCGGCACTCGGCGCGCACCCGCACCAGCCCTCCGGGTGCCTCCAGCAACAGGTGGGTTTCCGGTTCCTGCATCGGCAGGATGCCCCCGTCCAAGAGCACGGTGGAGACGCAGATCGAGTTGGAGCCGGACATCGGCGGGGTGTATTCCGGCTCCATGATGATGAAGCCCATGTCGGCCTCCGGGTGCTTGGGCGGCACCAAGAGGTTCACATGGCGGAACACGCCGCCGCGGGGCTCATTCAGGACAAAGTTCCGCAGGGTCTGATCACGGTCGATGAAGGCGCGCTGCTCCCATAGGGTTTCGCCCGGCGGCGGTGCGACGCCGCCGACGATCACGTCGCCCACCTCGCCCTCTGCATGGGCGGAGATCACATGGATGGTCTTGCTGCTGCGCATCCGCAGGCCTCCTCAGGAATAGCGGGCAACCGGGTCGCCCAGGGCCTCGAAAATCGGGGTGATCCCCAGGCCGGGTTCATCGGGGGCGGTCATCCGCCCGTTCACACGCTTGGGCGCGCCGCGGGCAATGTCAACGGTGCCATAGCTGTTGAAGTCTGTGGCGGAGAAGGTGAACTCCGCCGGGGTGGAGCGGGCCAGATGGGCGATGGCGGCGGTGGTGATGTCGCCGCCCCAGGTGTCTTCGATGGTCATCGGGATCCCATGCGCTACGCACAGATCGCGCATCAGCCGTGCCTTGCTCAGGCCGCCGACCTTGGAGATCTTGAGGTTGATCACGTCCATCGCATCCTCGGCAATGCCGCGCACCAGCGTGTTGGGGGTGTCGATCACCTCATCCATCACAAAGGGCAGCGCAGTGCGGCGGCGGATTGAGACGCTTTCCTCATAGGTGAGGCAGGGCTGCTCCACATAGACGTCGAGGCCCGCGATGGCGCCAACCACCCGCGCGGCCTCGTGCCGGGTCCAGCCGGTGTTGGCATCGGCCACCAGCAGGTCGGATTTTTTCAGCACCGCGCGGGTCGCGTGAATGCGGTCGATATCGTCGTTGGCCTCGCCGCCGACCTTGAGCTGGAACTTGGTGTAGCCCTCGGCGGCATAGCCCTCGATCTTGCGGGCCATGGTGTCCGGGTCCTCCTGGCTGATGGCGCGGTAGAGCACCACATCCTCCTGCGCGGCGCCGCCCAGCAGAGTGCAAACCGGCTGGCCGGTGGCTTTGCCCAGAAGGTCCCAGCAGGCGATGTCGACTGGTGCTTTGGCATAGGGGTGGCCGCGCAGGGCGGCGTCCATGGTGCGGTTGATCCGGCCCAGGTTCAGCGGGTCCTGCCCGATCAGATGCGGTGCCAGTTCCGCCAGCCCGGCGCGCACGCCGCGGGCGAAGGAGGGCAGGTAGGCGGAGCCCAGCGGACAGCATTCGGCATAGCCGGTCAGCCCCTCATCGGTGGTGATTTCCAGCACGGTGCTGTCGAAGACATCGACATAATTGCCGTTCGACCAGCTGTAGCGGCCTTCCTTCAGCGGCAGATCGACCTGGTAGACGGTGAGCTGGGTGATTTTCATGGCGCGGCTCCTTTCAGCTGCGGGTCAGAACCTGGTGGCGGCGTAGGGCTGCATCGGCAGCGCGGCGGGGGTGTTTGCGGCGAGAGAGGCAACCAGTTCGGCGGTGCCAGCGGCCTGGGTCAGGCCCAGATGGCCGTGGCCGAAAGCATAGATCACGCCGGGGGCGCGGGCGGAGCGGCTGATCACCGGCAGGCTGTCGGGCATCGACGGGCGGAAGCCCATCCATTGGGTGCCGCCGGAGGTGTCGAGACCCGGCAGGAAGTGCTTGGCTTTGTCCAGCAGGATGTCCGCGCGGCGGTAGTTGGGCGGCAGTTTCAGACCGCCCAGTTCCACCGCGCCGCCCACCCGCACGCCGCCGCTGATCTTGGTGATGACAAAGCCATGCGCCGGAAAGGTGAGGTGGGTTTGCAGGCCGAAGGCACCAGGCGGCAGGGTGGTGTTGTAGCCGCGCTCGGTCTCTAGCGGGATGTTTTCGCCCAAGGTACTGGCCAGCTGGTGCGACCAGGCCCCGCAGGCGACAACGATTTGGCTGGCGGAGACCGGGCCGTCCTTGGTTTGGGCCACGGTCTGCCCGCCTTCGCTGCGCAGGGCGGTCACTTCGGCGGTGTCAATGCTGCCGCCACGCGCCACGAAGGTCTGCCCCAGATGTTCGGCCCAACTGTTGGGGTTCACCGTGTTCATCCAGTCGGGCGTGAAAGCCGCGTGGGTGAAGCGGGGGGCGAGGCCGGGCTGAACTTCGGCAATTGCCTGCGGGCTGCGCAGCAGGTCGAAACGGATGCCATGTTCGCGCCGCAGCTGCCAGCCGGGCAGGGCGGCACGGAAGGCGCTCTCTCCCTCGTAAAGCTGCATCTGCCCTTCGCGCTGCATCAGCGGCTCGCCGTCCACATCCGTGATCTGACGCTCCAGCGCGGCGCGGGAATGCGCCATCAGCTGCACCTGCGCCTGCAGTGCCGCCTGGTAGCGGCTGCGCCAGCTGGCGCGCCAGAACCGCAGCATCCAGGGCGCGATCTGCAGCGCGTATGCGGGCGGCACCGACAGCGGCCCCAGCGGGTCCAGTAGCCATTTGGGGGCCTTGCGCATGATACCGGGGGTGGCCAGCGGCACAATGTCAGTAAAGGCAAAAGCGCCGGCGCTGGCCGCCGAAGCCTCAGCCGCGACGCCGGTGCGGTCGAGAATACGCACGCGGCGGCCCTGTTTCTGCAGTTCCAGCGCAGCGCTGAGGCCGATGATGCCGGCGCCGATGACGAGGATGTCGTTTGTGTCTTTTGCGGTCATGTCAGGTCCTATCACAGTCCGACCAGCAGGGAAGGCAGCCAGGTGGCCAGCTCTGGCACCAAGAGGAGCGCCACCAGCACCAGGCCCTGTGCGGCAACAAAAGGCAGCACCCCGCGGTACATATGGCCATAGGTCATGTCCTTGGGCGCGATGGAGCGCAGGTAAAAGATTGAGGGCGCCATCGGCGGCGTCAGATAAGAGGTCTGGATCACCACCAGCACCAGCATCGCAAACCAGACGGGATCAATGCCCGCGCTGCGCACCAGCGGGGCAAAGATCGGCACGAAGATCAGCACGATCGACACCCAGTCCAGCACGAAGCCCGCAAAGAACACCACCATGAGCAGGAAGGTGATGAGGCCCGCATTGCCATAGCCGATCACCTCCACCGTATCGCGCACCAGCTCGCCACCGCCGTTGACGGCAAAGATCGAGGTGAACATGGTGCCGCCCGCCACGATCAGCATGATCATCGCGGTGATGCGCAGGGTTACCCCCAGCGCCTCGCGCAGCATGGTGAAGGTGAGTTCCCGGAACAGGAGTGTCAGCACCAGCGTGCCGGCGGCTCCCACGGCGGCGGCTTCTGTTGCAGAGGCGGCCCCTGCCAGCAGCGAGCCCAGCACCATGGCAATCAGCAGCAAGGGCGGCACCAGCGCGGTGACGGTGATTTTCAGCTTCCGGCCCATCGGCATGGCGCGGCCCTCAGGCGGCAGCACCGGCGCGTCCTCAGGGTTGCGCAGGCTGCGCAAGAGCACATAGCCGACGAAGAACACAACCATCAGCACGCCGGGCAGGATCGAGGCGGCAAACAGCTGGCCGATCGACAGCTGCGCAATGGAGGCATAGACAACCACGATCACGGAGGGCGGGATGATGGTGCCGAGCGAGCCGCCCGCGCAGATGGTGCCGGCAATCAGGTCGTTCTTGTAGCCCGCCGCGCGCATCGCGGGGATGGCCATCAGCCCCACGACGATCTCCACCGCGCCGACAACGCCGGAGGCGGCGGCAAAGATCGCGCACATGGCGATGGTCGACAGCGCCAGCCCGCCGGGCAGTCCGCCCAGCCAGATCTGCAGCGCATAAAACAGCCGCTTGGCAATGCCGGAGCGTTCCAGCACCGCGCCCATGAAGATGAACAGCGGGATCGCCGCCAGCACGAAGTTCGAGGCG
The DNA here is from genome assembly GCF_000813965.1 of Leisingera sp. ANG-M7. Taxonomy (GTDB): domain Bacteria; phylum Pseudomonadota; class Alphaproteobacteria; order Rhodobacterales; family Rhodobacteraceae; genus Leisingera. Next base: position 8,404 of record NZ_JWLI01000030.1, read on the forward strand.
GTGTGCAACAGCGGCCCGTAAAGCTGCAGGAACAGTATGTCGCCAAAGACCGCATAGCCAAAGGCAACGGCGACGATCATCATCGAAAACGCCACCGGGATGCCGGCAAACACCAGCGCAAACAGGGCGGCAAACATCAGAAGGGGGATCATAAATCAGCTCTCCGGCGCGTTGTGGTGATCATCGGGGGTTTGCCCCGGTGTCTTCTCGCCGCGTAAGTAAAGGAGCGCCTCCAGCAGGAACTGCAGGCAAAAAGCAAGGAGGCCAAGGGCAATTACCGAGTAAAACGGCCACATCAGCGGCGCCCAGGGGCTGACAGTTTCCACCTCGCCGGTCTGGAACGCCTTCAGCGCCTTGGAGGCGGCGACCCAGGTCAGCGCGCCGATGATCGGTGCCATCAGCAGCGCATAGACCGCGGCATTCAGCAGTTGCTGGACGCGCAGCGGGAATTTCTGCGACAGGAAGTCAATCCGCACATGTGCCTCTTTGCGCAGCGAATAGGCGGCGCCCAGGAACACGATGGAGCCGTTCAGCATGTAGGAAATGTCAAAGGCCCAGAGCGTCGGAGCGCCAAAGACGTAGCGGGCGGCGACCTCATAAAGCATGGCCGCAATCATGGCAAGGATGGTCAATTTGCCAACCGCGCCCAGCAGGGCCGACAGCCCTTCAACGCCGGTTCTGAAGAAATGCATGGAAACCTCCGGGCAGGGAGGCGCGGGCCGGAGTTCCCGGCCCGCGCATAGGGTCATTCAGCAGCGTCACGCACCAGGTAGACGGAGTTTTCCGCCCAGCTGGCCTGGTAGGCCAGGTAGCTGTCCAGGATCTCCTGCATGCGGGCATTGCCGCCCTCGGACAGCTCCGCAGCGCGGGCACGGGCCCAGTTGCGGCCGGCTTCGCGCAGCTTTTCGGACTCGGCGTGCTCCATCTGGACCATCTGCACCTTGGTCTTGCGGTAATCGGCCATCGCCTTGATGTCGGCGTCGCCAAAGCGGGTGTAGCCCTCATAGGTCGACAGGCGCGCGGAGGCTTCGATCAGCCCCTGCAGGTCTTCGGGCAGTGCGTCCCAGGTCTCAGCCTTGACGAAAACCTCCCACAGGAAGGACGGCTGGTGCACGCCGGGCATGATCATGTAGGGCGCAACCTCGTGGAAACCTTCTGAGAAGTTGGCGCCGGGGGTGGACCATTCGATGGCATCAACGCCCTTGCGCTGCAGCAGGGTGTAGATCTCGTTGCCGGGCACCACAGTGGGCACGCCGCCGAAGTCGTCCTTCATCACTGCGGCAAAGGCGCCGGAGGTGCGGTATTTCACGCCCTTCAGGTCCTCGACGGTTTTGATTTCGACGTTGGAATGGGCCATCACCTCAGAGGTGCCGATACCGACGACCAGGCTGTGCAGCTCCATTTCCTCGCGGCGGAAATCCTGCAGCATCTTCTCGCCGCCGCCCTCGTAGATCCAGTGCAGGGTGGCCTCGGGCGACATGCCGCCGGGGAAGGAGGCGAAGATCGCATTGGTCGGGTCCTGATTGACCAGATAGGACGGGGTGGAATGGCCGGCCTCGACGATACCTTCCTGCACCGCCTCATGCGCCTTGAAGGCGGGCACCAGAACGCCGGCGCCGAAGGGCTGGATCTCAACCCGGCCTTGGGTCAGGGTTTCGACGTTGCCGGCAAAGCGCTCCATGAAGTTCTGGTAGAGGAAGGAGCCTTCGCCGACGGCGGCGGTCATCTTCCATTCGACCTCAGCTGCTGAAGCGGCAGACGCCAACGCGAGGCTGAAGCCTGCGGCGATTGCGGATGTGAATTTCATGACAGTATCCTCTCTTCTGCTGGTAGCTGGCCCGGGTTTCCGTCCCGGGCCTTGGTTAAAGATGTTCAGGCGGCGGCCTCCGTGCTGTTTGAGATGCCGCCCTTGAACGGATCATTGGGGCTGAAGAACAGCTTGCCTTCGCCCATCACAAAGGCCCGGCCGGTGAGGGTGGGGATCACGCCGCCAGTTGGCCCCGGCTGGTAGGACAGGCGGTAAGGGGAACCGATGATGCTTTCCTGGATGATCTCCTCGCCTGGCTGCAGCCGCCCCGATGCCGCCAGGCAGGCCAGCCGGGCAGAGCTGCCGGTGCCGCAGGGGGAGCGGTCATAGGTGTCGTCCGGGCACAGCACGAAGTTGCGGCTGTGGATGCCCGCGCGGGGGGAGAGGCCTTGAAAGATCACATGGTCGATCAGCTCACCCTTTTCGCCGCCAATCCCTTGGGCATTGGCCGCAGTGCGGATGGCGATGGCGTGATCCGTGAGGGCGCGGATGTTCTCTGTCCGCAAGGGCAGCGGGCTGGGCTCGATGATGAAGAACCAGTTGCCGCCGTAGGCGACATCGCCTGTCACGGTGCTGCCGTCGGGCAGGCTAACCTTGGCCGCCGCGGTGACGCGGCGGCTTTCGATGTTGGTGACGGTGACGGTATTGGCGTCCTCCAGCAGCACCGTCACCACCCCAACGGGGGTCTCGATCCGGTGGCTGCCGGGGGTGATCAGGCCCAGATGGGCCAGCGTCACCGCCAGCCCGATGGTGCCATGGCCGCACATGCCCAGCACCGCGTCGGCGTCAAAATAGATGACGCCGGTTGCACAGCTTGGATCGGTCGGATGCACCAGCAGTGCGCCGACCATGGCGGGCTGGCCGCGCGGCTCGCGCATCACGGCGTGGCAGAAACCCATGTGCTCCTCTGCCAGCCGCCGCGCGCGCTCTGCCAGCGGGCCGGTCCCCAGATCGGGACCGCCCTCCAGGATCACGCGCGTCGGTTCGCCGCCGGTGTGGCTGTCGACTACATGCATTCGGCGATGATCCCGCCCTGCGCCGACCAATCGGCGAACCAGTTGCGGAACAGCGTGTACTGCTGTTCGCAATAGTTGCGCTGGGCGTCCGACAATTCGTCGGTCTCGTTGAAGTGCAGGCGGTAGTCTTCTTCGCCGTTCAGCACCAGCAGGTGCTTGTAGTAGAGGATCAGGTCCGGGCCTTCGTCGAAAGTGGACAGCACGTGGATCGCGTCGGTCAGCTCCTGCGCGCGGACGCGGGCCTCGGCGCTGCCTTCAGCCGCCAGTTTGGACAAGCGCGCCAGCAGCAGCGCCTCCTTGGGCAGGGCGCAGCCGATGCCGGTGATGGAGCCGGTGGCGCCGCAGTTCACAAACCCGTGGTAGACCTCGGTGTCGACGCCGACCATCAGGGTCACCTGATCGTCCTGGCTGGTGATATGCTCCGCCGCATAGCGCAGGTCGTCCTTGCCGCCGAACTCCTTGAAACCGATCAGGTTTTTGTGCTCCGCGCGCAGGGCAAAGAACAGATCGGCCCGGGTGGCAAAGCCGTAGTAGGGGCTGTTGTAGATGATCGCCGGCACGTCCGGCGCCGCGTCCAGAATGGCCTTGAAGTGGTTTTTCTGCGCCGCCACGGAGGTGCCGCGGGACAACACGCGCGGGATCACCATCAGGCCGGCCGCGCCGACCTCTTGGGCGTGGCGGGCGTGATCGACGGCGGATTTGGTGTTGATCGCGCCAGTGCCGACCACAACCGGCAGCCCGGCAGCGGCGAGGCGGGCCACGCCCTCCATCCGCTGTTCATCGGTCAGCAGCGGCCAGTCGCCCATCGAGCCGCAGTAGACCACTGCCGACATGCCCGCGGCGATCATCTCCTCGCCCTTTTTGACCAGCGCGTCGAAGTTCGGCGTGCGGTCCGGGTTGCAGGGGGTCATCAGGGCCGGCATGGTGCCGGTGAAGACGTTTGTAGACATTATCCAAATTCTCCAGTTAGGGGCAGGCCGCCGCTGGGAGGCACGGCAGCCTGCGGGGGAAGGGGTCAGCGCACGTTGGCGAGGAATTTGCGGGTGTGTTCGGACCGGGCGTCGCCGAAGATCTGGGCGGGCGGGCCGATCTCCTCCATCACGCCCTGATGGAAGAAGGCCACCCGGTCGGAAACATCGCGGGCAAAGCCCATCTCATGGGTGACGCAGATCATCGTCATGCCCTCGTCGGCGAGCAGGCGCATGGTATCCAGGACTTCGCCCACCAGTTCAGGGTCCAGGGCAGAGGTCGCCTCGTCAAACAGCATGTATTCCGGCTCCATCGCCAGGGCGCGGGCTATTGCCAGCCGCTGCTGCTGGCCGCCGGACAGGGCGCCGGGGTAGACATCCAGCTTCTCGCCCAGCCCCACGTGCTGCAGCTGCATCGCTGCAATTTCGCGGGCCTCAGCCTTGGATTTGCCTTTGACGATGCGCGGCGCCAGCGCCACGTTTTCCAGCGCCGTCAGATGCGGAAAGGAATTCCACTGCTGGAACACCATGCCCAGCTTCTGGCGCAGCTTGTTGATGTCGGTGCCCTTGGCGTGGACATCGGTGCCATCAACGGTGACTGCCCCGTCCTGGATCGCTTCCAGCCCGTTGATGCAGTAAAGCAGCGTCGATTTGCCGGAGCCGGAGGCGCCGATGACAGAGAGCACCTCGCCTTTCTGCACATCCAGGTCGATGCCTTTCAGAACGTGCAGAGCGCCGAAATACTTGTGAAGGTCGCGGATGGAAATCATTGGGCCCACCTGTTTTCGAGATGTGTGGCGTAGCGGGAGACCGGATAGGACAGCGCAAAGTAGAAGGCGCCGGCCAGGGCAAGGATCAGGAACGGCTCCTGGGTGCGGGTGATCAGGATCTGGCTGGCTTTCAGCAGCTCGACATAGCCAAGCACGGAAACCAGCGCGCTGTCTTTCATCACCCCCAAGGCAACGCCGACCCAAGAGGGAAACACCGCCCGCCCGCCGATTGGCAGCACCACATGGCGCAGGTCCTGCCAGTAACTAAGCCCGAGGCTGCGCGCGGCGCGGCGCATCGGGGCGCCCACCGCCTCAATCCCGCCGCGGGCCACATTGGCCACGAGGGCCGCGGTATAGACGGTCAGGATCACGGTGCCGGAGGCAAAGGGATCAAGGTTCAGCCCCACGATGGGGGCGAAGTTGTAAAACAGCACTAGCTGGATGATCAGCGGCACGGAGCGGAACACGTCCAGCACCGGCGCCAGTGTAAGCGTGGCGGCGCGGCGGCCCTCGTACAGCATCCAGCCGAACAGGGTGCCCAGCACCGTGCCAAGCGAGATCGACAGGACGGAAATCCACAGCGTGCGCAGCGCGGCCTCACCCATGAACCACAGGTCATTGGGAGCAAAGCCGCTGAAAAACTTGAGTGTCGGTTCCATGGCGCTTCCCCTCAGTACCGGAACAGCCGGGCGGCCATCAGCCGCGAGCTGAGCAGGATCACCTTGACGATGGCGTAGTAGATCACCGCTGTGACCGCAAAATATTCAAAGATGCGGAAGGTGCGGGAGGCAAAGAACTGGGTCTCGCCCGACAGCTCGCGAAAGCCCACAAGCATCCCCAGAGAGGACATCAGCACCGCCCAGACCATCTGGTTGGTGATCGGGTGATAGACGATGCGGAACACCTGCGGGATCACCACGCGGCTGTAGGCCTGCCAGGGTGTCATGCCAAGGCTGCGGGAAGCGCGGATCTGGGTCTCCGGCACCGCCTTGAAGCCGCCGCGGAAGTTTTCGGCCAGATAGCCCGCGCAGTTGAAGGTCAGCCCCGCCAGCACAATCAGATAGGGCGACAGATGCAGCCCGAATGCGCCGAGGCCGAAGCCGAAGAAGAACAGCTGGAACAGCGCAGGCGTGTTGCGGGCCAGCTCCACCCAGGCGGTGGCGAACCAGTAGACCGGCCCCCGAAGGTGCAGCCGCGCCAGCGCCAGGCAGAGGCCGATCACGATGCCAAGCACCATCGCCAGAACCGCCACCTGCAGCGTCAAAGAGGCTGCCTCGAGCAGGTCCGGCAGGCTTTTCATCACCGGCCGCCAGTGAAAATTATAGTCGAACATGAGGGCTTTTGCTCCCTAGCCCCTGCCATCCGCCGGGAGAGCGCGGCTGGCAGGGGCGGGTTTCACCGTTTGGTCAGTACAGCACGCCGGGGATGCGCAGTTCGGGCGCGTCGCTGCCGACGTATTTGCCCCACAGTTCCGCATAGCGGCCCGAGCGCACCTGATGGGTCACAAACAGGTTCAGGAAGTTGATCCAGGTGACATCCTCGCGCTTGCCGACGACCGAGGTGTAATCGGTGGTCCAGGGCATCCGCGGGCCGGCTGCCAGGGTTTCATATTGCTGGGTCACCGGCAGCACCGCGGTGTTGGTGGTGAGGCCAATGTCCGCCTTGCCCTGCGCCACCGCCAGGAACACCTCGTTCTCGGACTGGTAGCCCTGATAGTTGCCCTCTTCGCCCCATTCGGCAGCGATCTTCAGCCATTCCTGCTCCGGCACGGTGCCGATGGCGCCGGCCACCCGCTTGCCCTTGATGTCCTCAAAGCTTTCGATGCCGCTTTCAGTGTTCACGACGCCCTGAGCGAAATAGATCGCATAAGGAATGGTGAAGCCGACGGTGCGCGCCCGTGCGAGGCTGTCGGAGGTGGCGCCGAACACAACGTCTGCGCGGCCCGTCACGATGGCGGGCAGGCGCTCGGCCCAGGTGACCGGCAGGATCTCGGCATTAACCTCCAGCGCGGCTGCCAGGTCGTTGCAGTAATCCACGTCAAAGCCTGCCGGTTCGTTGTTGGCATCGCGGTAGCCGATAGGCGGGAAATCCAGCACCACGCCGCAGCGCAGGGTGCCGCGGTCCACCACATCATCCAGTGTATCCGCAAGGGCAGGTGCCAAGGGCACCAGGGCAAGCGCCGCAGCAGCGGCCAGCGATTTGAACATGAGATCCTCCTGTCGGTGTGTTGTTATGGAGAATCAGATACAGGATAATGGATACAAAATCCACAAATATGTGGAGTGACCCGCCGGGGCCAGGGGGTGCGGGTCAAAGAGCGCTGCAAATCAGGAGCTTAGGGGCGCTCGCCTGCGCGCATTCTGGCCTCTGTTCCTGGCCGGTCTGCTGAGATTTTGTCGAGGAACCCCGTCATCGCATCCGGAGCAGTGTTGTAGCGGCCGCTCCACAGGGCGATTTCGATAAGCACCGGCGCCAGGTCGCGGCCCTTTTGCGTCAGCTCATATACAAAGCTGCGGCCGCTGTCCGGGTCTTTCTCTTTGGTGACAATACCAGCTTGCTCCAGCTGCTTCAGCCGCTGCGCCAGGATGTTGGTGGAGATCCCCTCCCAGCCTGCCAGCAGCTCGCCATAGGTCCGGGCGCCTTTCACTGCCATGTCGCGGATGACCAGGAGGCTCCACCGGTCACCAAAAATGTCCAGCGCATAGGCGACGGGACAGCCGGAGTCATACTTACTGCGAGATTGGGTCATGGGCTCTGCGTATATTTTTCACTTGCGAATTGCAAGTGTTTGTGCGAGCCAATTGAGCACTTGCAAAATGCAAGCAATCAGGAGTGACCATGACCGAAACCCCAATGACCGCGGATTTCCGCGAACGATCGCGGCTGTCCCGCCGCCAGCTGCTGGCCGCCTCTGCGGGCGCGCTGCTGCTGCCCTCCCTTCCCCAAGCTCAGGAAAAATACATGACCCCCAAAGCCTTTGTCTACACCGAAGTTGCCATCTCCGTGCCGTTCGATCAGGCGCCCTGGCAGGACATCAACCAGGCGATCCGGCAGCAGCCCGGGTTCCTGAACAAGACCTGGCTGTCAGGTCACGGCAACAATTCCCTGGGCGGGTTCTATGGCTTTGACAGCATTGAGAACGCGCAGAAATTCGTGATCGGCTACTTCCCATCGGAGCCGCGGGCCTTCGGCGTGGCGCATAACACGCGGGTGTTTGATGCCGAGGCGACCGAGGCTGCCAGCCGCGGTATGGGTGCGGTGCAATACGGCGGTTCAGCCGCAGCACCCGGCGCCTTTGTCTATACTGAGCTGCAATTGTCGGTGCCCTTCGAGGACGCGCCCTGGCAGGCCCGCAACAAGGCGCTGAAGATGCTGCCGGGGCTGCAGAACAAGGTCTGGCTGAGCGGCTTGCAGACCGGGACACTGGGCGGGTTTGACGCCTTTCAGACACTGGACCATGCACTGGATTTTGCAGTGAACATGTTCCCGGAAACCGCGGCAGAACTGGGCTGCGCCTTCTATACGCGGGTGTTTGATGCTGCGGTCACGGAGACCGCCAGCAGGGCTATGAACTCCCCCTATTACAGCCCTGCCGCCTAGCACTTGGCGGTGTGGCGCTAGTGCGGTTTGACATCTACCGGGTTGCCGCGGTTTCTGCGCGGCGGCCCGGACTGGCGCGTGCATTTGCGGGACCGCGCCGGGGCTGTGCTGCGGTGCTAGGATTTTGTTAGGACCAGCTGCCTATTTCAAGAAGGAGATGGCCCGGAATCAAAGGACCCACTTCACTATGCCTGCTTTCTTCTACCGCTTGCCGGTGCGGATCTACGCGCTGGCCGCAATGGCGGTTTGCCTGTTTGCCCTGCTGACTGTCTTCCTGCTGGTTCGCGCAAATAACGATGAATACGTCAGCCGTGAACGCGAGCTGCATCAAATCACAGATATGGCCTTCAGCCAGTTGGATGCGCTGCAACTCCAGGTTGCGAACGGCCAGCTGGATGAGGCAGCGGCCCGCGAGATGGGGCGCACGGTGCTGGAGGCGTTCAGGTTCGGAACCGCCGGCGACTTTCATGCCTTTGATTTCGACTTGGTGATCACCGCAAACGCCTTTTTGCCGGAGTGGGTGGGCACGCGCCAGCCTGGCCTGACCGATGAAAACGGTGTCAGGATCTATCAGGAGATGCTCAAGATCGCCAAGGCGGATGGTCAGGGCTCTCTGATTTACCACTTCGCCAACGCAAGCACCGGCGTGATCGAGGCCAAGATGGGCTACATCCGGGTCTATGAACCCTGGGGCTGGATCATCGGCACCGGCGCCTATGTGTCGGATATCGAGGCCAAGGTGCAGCAGAACATTATCACAACCGTAACCGGGCTGCTTGTCACCCTGGCGGTTCTGATGGCGGGCGCGACCCTGATCACCCGAAGTGTCACCGGGCCGGTCGGCGCCCTGCGTGGACGCATGCAGTCGATGGCGGACGGCGATACCGCTAGTGCAATTCCGGCCACGGCCAGCAAAAGCGAGATTGGTGAAATGGCGCGCACCCTGGATGTGTTCCGCCAGGCGCTGATCCGGCAGCAGGAGCTGGAAGACGCGGAGCATGCGCTGAACGAGAAGCGCAGCAAGGTGGTGGCGGCGCTCAGCAGTAAGCTGTCGGCGCTGTCGCAGGGCGATTTGACGGTGCAGATCACCGAGACCTTCCCTCAGGATTACGAACAGCTGCGCCAGGATTTCAACACCACCGCGCAAAACCTCAGCGTGACGGTGGAGCAGGTGATCGC
>NZ_JWLI01000031.1 GCF_000813965.1 Leisingera sp. ANG-M7
TCACCTTCTGGCATATCTTCGATGAGCCTTGTCTCCAGGAGCTGTCCGCTGCGGTAGAGCACCGGGGTGGCGACGGCGGCGATGTGGCTGTTGAACTCGCGCAGGGCGCGCAGGGTTTCCAGGTGGATGTCGGAGGTGTCAAAGCTCTCCCGCGCGCCGTCCTGCAGACGTTTCAGGTGGCGTTTGCGGCTGTCGTGCTCCATCCGCTTCAGCTCGGTCTTCTCCAGGCTCAAGAGCCGCGCGCTTTCCAGGTCATCGGAGATCAGCACGTTGGAGGCCAGCTGCAGATTGGCCAGGATCGCCTCGTGCATGCGGGTGATTTCCAGCCAGCCCTCGCGCGAGAAGCTGAGGCCCTTCTTGTTCATCTCCCCCGCCAGCACCGTCAGGCGCCGCGCCACCACGTCGCCCGCGGTCTCCAGCCGGATCGCGTATTCCATCAGGCTGCGGGCCGCTTTCAGCTCCGCCTTGCCGAACGCCTCCTCCGGGATTGCCGCCACATACCGGCGGATGCCGGAGAGGCAGGCGTTCACCTCCGCGTCCATCTGCTGCACCGCCCTGATCTGCTCCTTGCTGCCGCCCTTGTAGAGGTCCAGCACCGGGCGGAACATGGCGCCGGTCTGGTCGGCCATCCGCAGCAGCTCCCGCTTGAGGTTGGCTACCGCCTGCGCGGGCGAGGCGTAGCTGCCCTGCTCCAGCGCGCTGACCGGGCGGCCGGGCTGCGCGGCCTCTGCCTGCACGGGCTCCGGGAAGGCGCGTGCAAAGATGCCGCCCAGCGGGGTGCAGGCGGGCAGCGCCAGCAAGAGGAGCGAGGCGTTGAAGGCGAGATGGGCGTTAACCAGCATCTGGCCGCCCTGCGGATCGCCTAGCCAGCCCTGCCGCAGTGCCAGATTGGCGCCGAACAGGCAGAGCACCGCCCAGGTGCCGCGCAAAGCCAGGTTGGCATAGGGAATGCGCCGTGCCTTCAGCGCCATGCCGCGGCTGAGCCAGACCGGAATGAAGGCAGAGCCGAAATTCGCGCCCAGGACCAGCGACAGGCCGGCGGCAAAGGGGATGGCGCCGATCTGCACCAGGGTGACGCACATCAGGATCGCCGCCACGCTGGAATGCATCACAAAGGCCAGCGCACCGCCCACGAGAAAGGCGGTGATATAGTCGCGCGCCAGATAGCCTGCGACCGCGGGGAGAAAGGCGCTGTCGCGGATCGGGTCCATCGCCTCGCGCAGAAACCTGAGCGAAATCAATATGAAGGCGATGCCCATCAGGATCCGTCCCAGCTGGCGCGCCTTCTTGGCCTCGGTCTTGACGAACAGGTAGCCGCCCGC
>NZ_JWLI01000032.1 GCF_000813965.1 Leisingera sp. ANG-M7
CGCCCGCCGCTACGCCGAGTTTTCGGACGCAGCAGAGGAGGAGCGCATCCAGGCAACCCGCATCAAGGCACTGCGCGAGACCGTCAGCCTAATGCGCCGCGACCTGTTGAACCTGGCGCTGCTCGGCGCGGCGGAGCGTCCTGAGATTGCCGTCTGGGACCAGTTCCAGGACCTCGCGCATCTCACCGCCCGCGACTTGCGCCGCAAGCTCGGGCTGACGGACCTGGCTCACATCCAGGCATCCCTCTCCGCCGCACTGGAGGAAGCCAAACGCCAATTAGAGACCCTTTTTGCAGAGGAACCGGGCACCAGTGACGCCCAAATTGAGCACCACTATCAGAATTCTAAGAAAGACTCTTTTGAATCTGAACAGGCCGTTAAGCCAGCGCACGCGCCGCATACGGAATCGAAAGAGGATACCGGCTATGCTGAGAAATCCTCAGAACAAGGTTCCGTGAACCATGAAACTTTGCCCCAGTCACCAAAGGCCCCTGCCCCCAGCGGCCCAAACCTCCCCCTGCGCCTGATCCTCTCGGCCTGCGGTGAAATCCAGAGCTATGCGGATGGCCCCATCCGCCATTGGCCCGACCTCCTGCGGGCGGCCGATACCGTACGCCCGATGATGGGGATTTCCGCGGCCGTCTGGGAAGAGGCCAAAGCCACCATGGGCGCGGCAGAAGCAGCAACCGTGGCCGCTGCCATGCTCGAACGGTTCCAGGATATCCGCTCGCCCAGCGGATATCTCCGTCATCTGAGCGCCAAGGCAGATTCGGGAACCTTCACCAGTGCCCCGATGGTCATGGCACTGGCCCGCAAGGCCGCAGCCTAGAGAGTTCACAGCTGTGAACTCCTTGCCCAGTCCTTGCCGCTGTGAAAACAGCCAAGCCGGTTTACGGCGGCAAATGCGGGGATCCGGAACCGGCCGAAACTGGCGGTATGGCGATTCAGCTGGAACTTGGCATCGCGTGCTACCAGCGGTCGAAGCGGAGGATTGCGATCCCAGTCTGTCCAGGAAAAACGGGGCTTTGAAATGCGGGGCCAATTACCCGAATTGCAGGGAGCAGAATACTGGGGCAGGGCGGCTTTGCCGACTGGGTAGGGCGTCGGGCGCGGTTGAGGTAGAAACGCTCGTGCGGGCGGGACGCGGGCCTATCTGGTCAGCTGCCGCCGCTTGGCAGCGCGGATTTCGCGGGCTTGCTGCTCCTGGCCGGTGCGGAAGGATTCCTCCACGAAATCCATGTGGCGCCGGGCAGCAGCCTCGGCGCGTTCCGGGTCGCCGTCGATGATTGCCTGGGCGATCTCCTTGTGCTGCTTCAGCAGATCCGCGCCGGTGCCATCCATGGTGCGCAGGAATTCCCGGTTGTAGAACACCCCCTGCCGGGTCAGATCGTAGACCGAGGCCATCATGTGAATCAGCGTGGTGTTCTGGCTGGCATCGACGACGGCGGTGTGCAGGCGGAAGTCGGCCTCCTGGCTGACATCCTGATCGTCCTGTTCCCAGGCTTTCTGCATATCGGCGATGATCTCGGCCAGCCGTGCCTTGTCGGAGTCCGTGGCGCGGGCGGCGGCCAGGCGGCTGGCAAAGGCCTCCTGCTCGCGGCGGTATTCCAGGTAGTCGTAGAAGGCGCCGCCGTGGCGGGTGTAGAGGGACAGAAGGGCAGGGGACATGGCCCGGCCGGTGAGCGGCGCGATGAAGGTGCCCTCGCCATGGCGGACATTGACCAGGCCGCGGCTTTCCAGCGTTTGCAGCGCCTCGCGCAGTTTGGGGCGCGACACCCCCATGGCCTCTGCCAGCTCCCGCTCGGAGGGCAGTTTGCGGCCTTCCTTGAGGATGCCGTCGACGATCATCGTCTCAATCTGCTCCACCACGGCATCGGCAATCGATTCGTGTCCAACTGGGTCAAACGGGCGGATATCGGTCATGGCGTCCACTTTGATGCAGGGAAACCTCAAGCCAGAGGTCATTCCGAAACTTTACCACTGCGCCGCAAAACTGCAAGCCGCGGTACCCAGAAATACGGATATCCGGGGTTGAGACAATAGCATGAAAGAAAACAATCTTTTCTGAACCTGTCTTCAAAGTGCGAAAAATGCATGCGGTTTTGCGCGCTTCACGTTCCCGCGGTCAGTCTGCTCAGTGGTAAATAAAGTTGTTGACTGATTTGTGTGGTCAACAATATTTACCAGTCATGCCGCATCAGCGGTTGGAATTGCGGCCGGAGGAGCGGCCGGACTGAACCCGGAGGAGATCCCATGAAGAAGACCCTGACCTCGCTGGCCGTGGCCGCATCGCTGCTGACGGCCCCTGCCGCACAGGCCGCCGACAAGCTGCTGCTGAAAACCCCGATTGCGTTTTCGACCGCGCTGCCGGGCCTCGGCACGCCGATCCCGCGGGTGGCTGAGCAGCTGGAACTGATGTCCGGCGGCAGCCTCAAGATGAAGGTCTATGAGCCCGGCAAGCTGGTGCCGCCGTTCGAGATCCTTGATGCGGTGTCCTCGGGCAAGATCAACTCCGGCTACACCACCGCCGGCTATTGGGCTGGCAAGATCCCCGCCGCACCGCTGTTCTCCGCAGTGCCGTTCGGCCCGGAGGCGGGCGAATACATGGCCTGGCTCTACTATGGCAACGGCATGACCCTGTATCAGGAGATGTACGACCAAGCGGGTTATAACGTGAAGGTGCTGCCCTGCGCGGTGATCGCGCCGGAGACCTCCGGCTGGTTCGCCAAGGAGATCAACAGCGCCGAAGATCTGAACGGCCTGAAGATGCGGTTCTTCGGCCTGGGCGGCAAGGTGATGCAGAAGCTGGGTGTGGCCACATCGCTGCTGCCCGGCGGCGAGATCTTCCCGGCGCTGGAGAAGGGCGCGATTGACGCGACCGAATTCTCGATGCCTGCCATCGACGCCCGCCTCGGTTTTCACAAGCTGGTGAAATACAACTACTTCCCCGGCTGGCACCAGCAGGCCACCGTGTTTGAACTGCTGGTCAACAAGGACGTCTGGAACGAAGCCAGCGACCAGCACAAGGCGATCATCGAGAACGCCTGCAAGGCGTCGATGGCCGACAGCTTTGCCGAGGGCGAGGCGATCCAGCACGCGGCACTGATTGACAACGTTGAAAACAACGGCGTCCACATCAAACAGTGGGACGCGCAGATGCTGGAGCTGTTCCGTGCCACCTGGGACGAGGTTGCCGCGGAAGAGGCCACCAACGACCAGTTCTTCGGCCGGGTGCTGCTGGACATGCAGACCTTCCGCGAAGGCTATGCGGTCTGGAAGGAAAACGCTTTCCTCCCGCGCAAGTAATCCGCTTGCGCACCTTGGGGCGGCAGTATTTCCGCCGCCCCGCCTTTCCCGATTTTCGTCATTTCCCTGACTGACACGGGCGCATTCACGTCCGCGCACGCCACGTTCCGGAGGAGGAAACCATGGCTGAGAATCTGCACCTGCAGGACGACCCGATCGAACGCTACGAAGAGATCCTGGAGCATGGCGACGAGGACCGGCAGCAGCTGGCGGTGTGGATCGACAACGCGGTCAAGGGGACCGGCAATCTGGTGATGTGGACCAACCTGCTGCTGGTGCTGGCCATCGTGTCGCAGGTCGCGCTGCGCTACTTGCTGAACCAGAACTATCCCAAGCTGGACGAGATCCAGTGGCATTTCTATGGGCTGGTGACGATGATCGGCATTTCCTATGCGCTGGTCACCGACAGCCATGTGCGGGTGGATGTGCTGCATATGCAGCTGAGCCGCCGCGCCCGGCGGATCATCGAGGTGATCGGCATCCTGACCCTGCTGGTGCCGTTCATCTATCTGATGATCGATCAGGGCTATGATTATTTCTACGAAAGCTGGCGGGTGAGCGAACGTTCCGACAGCCCCACCGGCCTGCCGGCCCGCTGGGCGCTGAAGGCGGTGATCCCGCTGAGTTTTCTGCTGCTGGCGGCAGCGGCGCTGGCGCGGCTGATCCACGACGGCCACGCGCTGCTGACAGGCCCGGCAGAGGAGCGCGCGGGCAAAAGCCTGCGGCTGGTGATCTGGGCGCTGGTTGGCTTTGCCATTGTGGCCACCGCGCTGACCTTCCTGGTGGAGACCACCGAGGAAAAGCTGGTCATCGCCATGTTCCTCACCTTCATTGCGCTGTTGTTCACCGGCTTTCCGGTGGCCTGGACGCTGGCCGGTGTGGGCGTGGCCTATTGCGGGCTGGCCTATCTGTTCGACAACGGAATGATGAACTGGACCGGGCTGGAGGAAACCCTGACCGGGCTGGACTATCTGACCCTGGGGGCGGTGGTGAACCGGGTCTATGCCACCATGTCGAACGCGGTGCTGGTGGCGCTGCCGATGTTCATCTTCATGGGTCTGATGCTGGATGAAAGCGGCGTGGCGGAACGGCTGATGGGGGCGATGCAGCGCCTGTTCGGCACCGTGCGCGGCGGGCTGGCGATCACCGTCACCATGATCGGCATCATCCTGGCGGCATCTACCGGCATTATCGGTGCCTCTGTTGTGCTGCTGGGTGTCTTGTCGCTGCCGTCGATGATGGAGCAGAAGTATTCGCCTGCGCTGGCGGCAGGCGTGGTCTCGGCCTCCGGCACGCTGGGCATTCTGATCCCGCCCTCGATCATGCTGGTGATCATGGCCGACCAGATGGCGCTGAGTGTGGGCGACCTGTTCATGGCCGCGGTGTTCCCCGGCGTGATCATCGGTGCGCTGTACCTCACCTATATCTTCGTGATTGCGCTGATCAAACGCGACGTCGCGCCGGTGCCTGCAGGGGCCAAGCGCCCGGACTGGGCGGCGGTCAAGGACGTGCTGATTGCGGTGCTGCCGACGCTGGGGCTTATTCTGGCGGTGTTAGGCTCTATTTTTGCGGGCCTCACCACGCCGACCGAGGCGTCGGGCGTGGGCGCATTGGGGGCGACCCTGCTGGCGCTTGGCTACCGCAAGCTGACGCTGGCGAAGCTGGTCAATGTGCTCAAGGCGACCTTCAACACCACCGCCTATATCTTTGCGATCTTCCTCGGCGCGACGGTGTTTTCCTATGTGCTGCGGGAGCTGGGCGGCGACGCGCTGATCGAGGAGATGATCCAGGGCACCGGTTTCGGGCCTGAGGGCACCGTCTTCATGATCCTGTTCATCGTGTTCCTCTTGGGGTTTGTACTGGACTGGATCGAGATCACCCTGATCGTGCTGCCGCTGATGCGCCCGATCGTGAACGGGCTGGGGCTGGATATTCCTGGTTTCGGCGCCATTGATGAGCCGGCCCTGGTGTGGTTCGTGATCCTGGTGGCGGTGACATTGCAGACGTCCTTCCTGACGCCACCGGTTGGCTTTGCGCTGTTCTACCTCAAGGGCGTCTGCCCGCCGGAAATCCGCCTGGGCCATATCTACAAGGGCATCATTCCTTTCGTGCTGCTGCAGCTGACCGGGCTGATGTTCGTCTACCTGTGGCCGGCACTGGCGACCTGGCTGCCATCTGTGGCTTACTGAGCAGGGGAGGGCGGCTGTCATGAGCGATGCAGAGCTGATCCGGACGCTGAAATCCATTTGCGGGCGCCGCCACGTGCTGACCAGCGCCCGCGCCACACGGCGGTTCCGCAAGGGGTTCCGCTCCGGCGAGGGGGAGGCGCTGGCGGTGGTCCAGCCCGCAACCCTGCTGGAGCAATGGAAGGTGCTGCAGGCCTGTGTGGCGGCGAACAAGATCGTCATCATGCAGGCGGCCAATACCGGGCTGACCGAGGGGTCCACCCCCAAGGGCAGCTATGACCGCGATGTGGTGCTGATCAACACCCGGCGGATGGACCAGCTGCAGCTGCTGGACGGCGGCAGGCAGGTCATCAGCTTCCCCGGCAGCACGCTGTTTGCGCTGGAAAAGCTGCTGGCGCCTCTGGACCGGCAGCCGCATTCGGTGATCGGGTCCTCCTGCATCGGGGCGTCGATTGTGGGCGGGGTCTGCAACAACTCAGGCGGATCTCTGGTGGAGCGGGGGCCGTCCTATACCGAGCTGTCGCTGTTTGCCCGCATCACCGGGGACGGCCAGCTGGAGCTGGTCAACCATCTGGGCATCAACCTGGGCGCCAGCCCGGAGGAGATCCTGACCCGGCTGCAGAACGGCGATTACAGCCCTGAAGATATCGAGACCGGCAACAAGAAGGCCTCTGACACTTCCTATGCCCGCAGGGTCCGCGACATCGACGCGCCGACCCCGGCGCGTTTCAATGCCGACAAGTCGCGGCTTTATGAGGCGGCGGGCTGCGCGGGCAAGCTGGCGGTGTTTGCGGTGCGGCTGGACACCTACGCCAGGAACAGTGAAGAGCTGACGTTTTACGCCGGCAGCCGGACCACGGCGGCGCTGACCGTCCTGCGCCGCCGCATTCTGGCGGAGTTTGCCACCCTGCCGGTCAGCGCCGAATACATGCACCGGGATGTCTTTGACCTGTCGGACCGCTATGGCAAGGACACCATGGTGATGATCGACAAGCTGGGTACGGACCGGCTGCCCATGTTCTTTGCGCTGAAAGGCGCAGTGGATGCGCGGCTGGCCGGCATTCCCGGCCTGGGCAATCTGACCGACCGGGTGATGCAGATGCTGTCGCGCCTGTGGCCGGATATCCTGCCGCGGCGGATGCGGGCGTTCCGCCAATCCCACCCGCATCACCTGATCCTCAAGATGCGCGATGGCGGCATCGCCGAGGCCCGCGCCCTGCTGGCGGAGATGGCGGGCGACGGCAGTCTCAGCTACTTCGAATGCACCCCGCGCGAGGCCAAGATGGCCGGGCTGCACCGCTTTGCCGCGGCTGGCGCCGCGGTGCGCTACATGGCCGTGCACCGGGCCGAGGTGGAGGACATAATCGCGCTGGATATCGCCCTGCGCCGCAACGATCAGGACTGGTTCGAGGAACTGCCGCCGGAGATCGGGGATCAGCTGGTTAGTAGGCTCTATTACGGGCATTTCATGTGCCATGTGCTGCATCAGGATTACATCGTGAAGAAGGGTGCAGACGTGAAGGCGTTGAAGGACGCGATGCTGGCTCTGCTGGACAAACGCGGGGCCGAATACCCGGCAGAGCACAACGTCGGCCACCTGTACCCGGCCAAGCCGGATCTGGCGGCGTTCTACAAATCGGTGGACCCCACCAACAGCATGAACCCCGGCATCGGCAAGATGTCCCGGAACAAGCATTACGCCTGACCGGCCGGCGGCACTCCCGGAACCGAAAAGTTGCGTTAAACCAGCTGCCTGGGCCGCCGCCCGGGCGGTTTTCTGTCATGCAAAGGTTGCCGCGGCGGCGCGGTTCTGCAACCGTGGCAGCCATTGGTTACCGGACTATGTGGTAAAAAACGGGGCAGGGCAGACGGCAGCGGCACAGACCGGCGGCGTCCGCCCGGCACGGAGCAGCCCGCCCGACGGCGTCCCGGGGCTGCACAGCCAGAAAGGTGCAGCATGACCAGTGACACCCGACCGCTTTCGCTGAATGTTCCTGAGCCGGGCTGCCGCCCGGGCAATACGCCGGATTTTTCCGGTTTTGAAATTCCGCGTGCGGGCGCGGTGCCGCGGCCGCCGGTGGATGTGGACCCGGATGCGATCCGGGACATGGCGTTTTCCATTGTGCGGGTGCTGAACAAGGACGGCGAGGCGGTGGGCGACTGGGCCGGCGCGCTGAGCACCGAAGAGCTGCACGAGGGGCTGCGCCACATGCTGCTGCTGCGGACCTTCGATGCGCGGATGCTGAATGCGCAGCGGCAGGGCAAGACCAGTTTCTATATGCAGCATCTGGGCGAGGAGGCGGTCAGCTGCGCCTTCAGCCGGGCGCTGGAGCCGGGCGACATGAATTTCCCGACCTACCGGCAGGCCGGGCTGCTGATCGCCAGCGGCTATCCGATGGTCACGATGATGAACCAGATCTACTCCAACGCCGAGGACCCGCTGCACGGGCGGCAGCTGCCGATCATGTATTCCTCCAAGGAACACGGGTTTTTCACGATTTCCGGCAATCTGGGCACCCAGTTCGTGCAGTCGGTGGGCTGGGCGATGGCCTCTGCCATTTCCGGCGACACGCGGATCGCGGCTGGCTGGATCGGCGACGGCTCCACCGCAGAGAACGATTTTCATGCGGCGATGGTCTTTGCCTCGACCTACACCGCGCCGGTGGTGCTGAATATCGTCAACAACCAATGGGCCATCTCGACCTTTCAGGGCATTGCCCGCGGCGGGGTCGGCACCTTTGCCGCGCGCGGCCACGGGTTCGGCATCGCCTCTGTCCGGGTGGATGGCAACGACTATCTGGCAGTGCATGCGGTGGCGAAATGGGCCTGTGAGCGGGCGCGGCGGGGGCATGGGCCGACCTTGATCGAACATGTGACCTACCGGGCGGGCGGCCATTCCACCAGCGACGACCCGTCCGCCTACCGGTCCCGGCGCGAGGCGGCGGCCTGGCCGCTGGGCGACCCGGTGGAGCGGCTGAAAAAGCACCTGATCGCCATCGGGGAGTGGAGCGAGGAGCGCCACGCCCAGGCCGAGGCAGAGGTGCTGGACACGGTGCGCACGGCGCAGAAGGAGGCGGAGGCCATCGGCACGCTGAGCGCCGGCAAGGTCCCCAGCCCGCGCGACATGTTCGAAGGCGTCTATGAAACCATGCCGCCGCATCTGATCCGGCAGCGCCAGGAAGCGGGGTTCTGAGATGGCGCGGATGACGATGATCGAAGCCATCCGCGAGGCCCATGACGCGGCGATGGCGGCGGACGAAAGGGTGGTGGTTTTCGGCGAGGATGTGGGATTTTTCGGTGGTGTCTTCCGCTGCACCGCGGGGCTGCAGGAAAAATACGGCAAATCCCGCTGCTTTGACGCGCCGATCAATGAATCCGGCATTGTCGGCACCGCCATCGGCATGGCGGCCTATGGGCTGAAGCCGGTGATCGAGATCCAGTTCGCGGATTACGTCTATCCGGCCTATGACCAGATCGTCTCGGAGGCGGCGCGGCTGCGGCACCGCTCGAACGCGGATTTCACCTGCCCGCTGGTGATCCGGATGCCCACCGGCGGCGGCATTTTCGGCGGCCAGACCCACAGCCAGAGCCCGGAGGCGCTGTTTACCCATGTGTCGGGGCTGAAGGTGGTGATGCCCTCCAATCCGCGCGACGCCAAGGGGCTGCTGCTGGCGTCGATTGCCGACCCGGATCCGGTGATCTTTTTCGAGCCGAAGCGGCTCTATAACGGGCCATTTGACGGCCATCACGACCAGCCGGTGGAAAGCTGGAAGTCCCATCCGCTGGGTGAGGTGCCGGACGGGGACGACATCGTGCCGCTGGGCAAGGCGGCCATCCGCCGCGAGGGCGCGGAGGTGACGGTGCTGGCCTATGGCACCATGGTGTTTGTGGCCGAAGCCGCGGCTGAGGAGACCGGCGTGGACGCCGAGGTGATCGACCTGCGCAGCCTGATGCCGCTGGACCTGGAGGCCATCGTGGGTTCGGTGCAGAAGACCGGGCGCTGCGTGATCGTGCATGAGGCGACCCGCACCTCCGGTTTCGGGGCGGAGCTGATGGCGCTGGTGCAGGAGCATTGCTTTTACCACCTGGAGGCGCCGGTGATCCGGGTGACGGGCTGGGACACGCCCTATCCGCATGCGCAGGAGTGGGAGTATTTTCCGGGGCCTGGCCGGGTGGGCGAGGCGCTGAAGAAAGTCATGGAGGACTGATCCATGGGGGTGTTTGAAATCCGGCTGCCCGATGTGGGCGAGGGCGTTGCCGAGGCGGAGCTGATCGAGTGGCATGTGAAGCCGGGCGACGTGGTGCGGGAGGATGACATCCTGGCCGCGGTGATGACCGACAAGGCGGCGGTGGAGGTGCCGTCCTCGGCCGACGGCACGGTGCTGGAGCTGGGCGGTGACATCGGCGCGATGATCCCGGTAGGCGGGGTTCTGGTGCGGCTGGAGGTTGAGGGCGCGGGCAATGCCGCCGCCCCCGCACCGGAGGCAGAAGCTGAGCGGGCTGCTGAGACAGCGCCAGAGACACAGCCAGAAACAAGGCCAGAAACAGGGCCAGAGCCGGCGCCGGAGCCTGCGGCAAAGAAACCGGGGCGCCGGATGCCGCCGCCGGAAGGCGCCAAGCCGCTGGCTGCGCCCTCGGTGCGGGCGCGGGCACGGGCCGAGGGGGTGAACCTGCGGCAGGTGCCGGGCAGCGGCCCGGCGGGGCGCATCAGCCATGAGGACCTGGACAACTGGATTGCCTCGGGCGGCATCAAGCAGGGCGGCGTCACCCGCGGCCGCAACACCGGGGTCGAGGAGATCCGGGTGGTCGGCATGCGCCGCAAGATCGCCGAGAAGATGGCGCAGGCGAAACGGCAGATCCCGCATATCACCATCGTCGAGGAGGTGGAGATGGGGGCGCTGGAGGATCTGCGGGCGGCGCTGAACAAGAAGCACGAGGGCAGCCGCCCCAAACTGACCCTGCTGCCCTTCCTGCTGCGCGCTATTGTCGAGGCAGTGCGCGAGCAGCCCGGGCTGAACGCCCGCTTTGACGATGAGGACGGGGTGATCCACCGCCACGGCGGCGTGCATGCGGGCATTGCCACCCAGACAGGGCAGGGGCTGACGGTGCCGGTGGTGCACCACGCCGAGGCGGGCAGCCTGTGGGACAATGCGGCGGAAATCCAGCGGCTGGCGGAGGCCGCCCGCGACGGCTCGATCAAGCGGGAGGAGCTGAGCGGCGGCACCATCACCATCACCTCGCTGGGGCCCTTGGGCGCCATCGCCACAACCCCGATCGTGAATTACCCGGAGGTTGCCATCGTCGGCGTCAACAAGATGCAGATCCGCCCGGTCTGGGACGGTCAGCAGTTCCGGCCGCGCAAGATGATGAACCTGTCCTGCTCCTTTGATCACCGGGTGGTCGATGGCTGGGACGCCGCGGTCTTTGTGCAGAAACTGAAATCCCTGCTGGAAACTCCAGCGATGCTTTTTGTCGAGGGCTGAATGTCTGATCTGAAATGCAAACTGCTGATCATCGGCGCCGGTCCCGGCGGCTATGTCTGTGCTATCCGCGCGGGCCAGCTGGGCATCGACACCATCGTGGTGGACGAGGGCAGGGCGGGCGGCACCTGCCTGAACGTGGGCTGCATCCCGTCGAAGGCGCTGATCCATGCGGCGGAGGAATTTCACCGGATCGCAAGCGCGCCGCAGGGCCCGCTGGGGATCAGCTGCGGCGCGCCTGCGATTGATCTGGCCAAAACAGTGGCCTGGAAGGATGGCATCGTGCAGCGCCTGAACAGCGGTGTCACGGCGCTGATGAAGAAGGCGGGCGTGCGGTTCGTGCAGGGCCGTGCCCGGTTTCTGGATGGCAAGACGGTTTCAGTGAACGGCAACGGCGACGGCCAGGTGATCCATGCGCAGCATATCGTGATCGCCTCAGGCTCTGCCCCGGTGGAGTTGCCGGATCTGCCGTTCGGCGGCCCCATCCTGTCCTCGACCGGAGCGATGGAGCTGACGCAGGTGCCGGAGAGCCTGGCGGTGGTCGGCGGCGGCTATATCGGGCTGGAGCTGGGCACCGCCTTTGCCAAGCTGGGCGCCAAGGTCACGGTGGTCGAGGCGGAGGAGCGTATTCTGCCGCTTTATGATGCGGAGCTGACCCGCCCGGTTGCGGCGCGGCTGGAGGCGCTGGGGGTGGCGGTGAAGACCGGCACCCTGGCACGGAGCTATGAGAACGGCAGGCTGCAGACCAGTCAGGGCGGCGTGGCGGCGGAGAAGGTGCTGGTGACCGTCGGGCGGCGGCCCCGCACCGCGGGGATCGGCATCGAGGAGCTGGCGCTGACCCAGGACGGGCCGTTTGTCAAAACCGACAGCCATTGCCAGTCGTCGATGCGCGGCATCTATGCCATCGGGGATGTGACCGGCGAGCCGATGCTGGCCCATCGCGCCATGGCGCAGGGCGAAATGGTCGCGGAGCATATCGCGGGCCATGCGGTGCAATGGGACAAGCGGGCCATCCCGGCGGTCTGTTTCACCGACCCGGAGGTGGTGGCCTGCGGCGCGCTGCCGGGCGAGGTCGAGGGCACTGCTGCCACGCTGTTTCCGCTGCAGGCCAACGGGCGCGCGCTGACCGCGGAACGCGAGGATGGCTTTCTCCGGGTTGTCTGGCGCCAGAGCGACCATGCGGTGATGGGCCTGCAGGCGGTTGGGGCAGGGGTGCCGGAACTCTCTGCCGCGTTTGCGCTGGCCATCGAAATGGGTGCCTGCCTGGAGGATATCGGCGCGACGATCCATGCCCATCCGACCCAGTCGGAAGCCCTGCAGGAGGCCTGCCTCAGAGCACTGGGGCAGGCGCTGCATATCTAGGGTCCTGATGCTAGGGTCAGCCGGAGGTGCTGACCGGGCCGCCCCGGGCCGGGGCGGTGCTGAACACGGCAGTTGCGCCGCCGGGCGTCTGCAGCAGGAAGCAAGGGGTCTGCGTGCCGGGCAATACGGCTTCGCCTGCAAACCGGGCTCCCAGTGCTTCGGCGGCCAGACGCCCGGCGGCGGCAGAGGCGGTTTTGATGTTCGGCACCCAGGCGGGGCGGGGAAGCGGCGGCAAGACGTGCGTCAGGTGCCAGCCGGCAAGTCTGTTCGAGGGCCCGAGGATGGGCACTGCTGCCTGCGCCTGCGCCTGTGGCTGTGCCTGTGCGGCCTGCAGCTGCCAGCCGCAGACCGCGGCGTAGAACTTCGCGGGGAAGCCCGCGCCGTTTGACAGGTAGATCTCGGGGCCGAATTGCCGGGCCGGGGCAGGAAAGCTGTGGCGTGAGAGCGAAATGCCAAGCAGCGCCCCCAAGGGATCGCGCAGCAGCGCGTTGCGCCCGACGCCGGGCACCTCGAACGGGGATCGGAGAATGTCTCCGCCCAGATCTTCGGCCTGCGCCGCGGCAGCGTCGACATCGGCAACTTCGGCATAGGGAATCCAGCCGTCCGGCAGGCCGGGCGGGGTTTCCGCGAACCCCGCCCCCGCCTCGCCGTCCAGCAGTGCCAGGACAAACGCTTTTTCACCGCCGCCCCAGGCGAAATCGGCGGCCTGTTCGGTCTGGTAGTTCCAGCCTGCGGCCTGCCGGTAGAAGTCCATCGCGCGGGTCCGGTCCGGGGTGAACAGGTCATGCCAGACAATCTGGCCGGTTTTCGAAGCCTGCATCACGTTACCTCCGCTTTTCTTTGATTTTCTTGGCGCCGCGGACCATCTTGCCAAAGGCCTTGCCGCGGGCGCGGCGCTCCGCGAGGCTGGCGGAGTTGAAGGCGTCCTCGGCCATCAGCTTGCGCCAGCGGTCCAGCTGGGCCTGTTCGATCTCCCCCTGTTCGACGGCCTGCAGAACGGCGCAGCCCGGTTCGCTGTCGTGGCGGCAGTTGCTGAAGCGGCAGCCCGCGGCGTGGTCTGTGATGTTTGCAAACAGGCTGCTGATGCCGTCCGCCGCCCCGGTCAGCTGCAATTCCCGCATGCCGGGGGTGTCGAGGATCAGGCAGCCGTTCGGTGCCGCGTGCAATTCGCGGTGCGTGGTGGTGTGGCGGCCCTTGGCGTCGTCCTCGCGGATCTCTTGCGTGGCGATGGCGCTTGTGCCGAGCAGCGCATTGGCCAGCGTCGATTTGCCAACACCCGACGAGCCGAGGAAGGCCACCGTCCGCCCTGGTTTGCACCAGGGCGCCAGCGCGGTCTGCACGCCGCTGCCACGGGCGTCCAGCGCCACAACCTCAGCCCTGTCCGAGATGGCGCGGGCGGCCTGAACATAGGCCTGCGGATCATCCGTCAGGTCCGCCTTGGTCAGCACGATGACCGGGGTGATCTGCGCCTCAAGCATCAGGGCCAGGTAGCGTTCCAGCCGGGCGGTGTTGAAATCCTGGTTGCAGGAGGTGACGGCAAAACCGGTGTCGATGTTGGCCGCGATCAGCTGGTCCTGCCGTCCGGTGCCGGGCGCCCGCCGCCGGATCAGGCTGGCGCGTTCCAGCAGCCGGCTGTTCTGCGGCAGCGCGCGGTCCAGCATCAGCCAGTCGCCGACGGTTGCATCCGGGCGCGGCGGCAGGGTGGTTTCAAACCCGCCGCCTGCGGCGTGCAGTGAGCTGCGGTGCACCGCGGTGATGCGGACGGGCGGGGTGGCGGCCATCTCTTCGGTGCTGACCTGCTGCGCGAAATGCGGCTGCCAGCCCAGGGCCTGCAGCGGGGTGAGGGAAGGTTTTTGCGTGTCCAGCGGGCTGGAAAAGAACTGGGAATAGTCCCGTGTCATTGGGGGGTCTTTCATGTCGTTGCCGCGGGCAGGGCCCGGGCGCATGGGGAAGGAAAAAGCACGTGCACAGAAGCTGGGCCGCTCTCCGGCGGGAGGCGGGCGGTTCAATCGGCTGCTGTGCACCGGGAGGCCTGCTGCCTCCCATCCTTACCAGGACATAAAATCTCCATTTCCGGTGCCTGCAATATAGGTGCCCGATGCAGGCGGGACAACTGGCAAGAGGCGCGCGCAAACCGTTGCGGGCGCAGTGTTGCGGAAGGGGGTCAGTGCAGCAGGCTGTTGGCCCCGATCAGGAGCGAGGCGGCCACAAACACCGTCAGGGCAATCGACAGCAGCCCGGCGCAGGCGCCTGCCAGCACGATCACCCCGTCCCGCTCCACCAGCCCGATGCTGGTGATGAACAGGGCGATGGCCGGAAACCAGCCGCTGAGAGGCAGGGGAATGAACAGCGCCAGCGAGACCAGGAACAGCAGGCCGCCGGTCAGCTGCTCCCGCCGCGGCTGGAACACCGCTCCGAGGCGCGGGCGGGCAATCCGCTCCAGCCGCCGCGACACCGGGCGCAGGCGCAGCACGATCCGGCGCATGGCCGCGCCGGAAATCCGGATCCGGGCGATCCTGCGCGGCAGCCGGACATTGGCAAAGCCAAGCCCCATCTGGGCGCAGAAAAACAGAAGCGGCAGGGCGGTGACAATGGTTGCCCCAGGCGGCAGCGGCAGCAGGTTGATCAGGCAGGACAGGAGGATGGCCCAGCCGAAGGACCGGTCGCCGAGCTGTTCCAGAAAGGCGCCAAGGGAAATGTCATCGTCGCTTTGATGGCCGCGGATCACCCGCAGCAGCATGAAGGACAAGGACCGCTTTCTGACCAGGGTTGCGGCGGCGGAACCGGGGCATCCAGAAACAGATTTCACTCTCGCCTCGCAACTCCAACTGCGCCGCTGCCTGCTTAGCCGCTTCCTGCTGCTGCGGCAACCGTCTAAGGCGCAGCCCCGGCGTTGGAGCGCACAAGGATCACCGCCGGGGCGTGTCTTCCGGATGCCGGATGTCCGGGCAGATTGCCTAAAAATCCGGCGTTCGCAGGGTATCCGGAAGACACGCCCCGGCCGTTTCCTTTACAGCCGTCCGCAACGCTCTGCATGGTTCAGTGCATGCCGGATACCCTGTCCATTGCCGTTGTCGAAACCGACCGTGAACGCGCCTTGATGATCGTGGAGGGGCTGCGGGAAGCCGGGGATTTTGACGTCCAGGTGATCTCAGAGCCTTCGGGCCTTGCGCGCCAGATACAGATACGCGACCCGGATGTGGTGCTGATCGATATCGCCGATCCCTCCCGCGATGTGCTGGAGGAGCTGACGCTGGCATCCGGGCCAAAAGACCGTCCGGTTGCCATTTTCGCCGGCCGCAGCGAGGACGGGTTGTCTGCCGCCGCGGTGGAGGCGGGGGTTTCGGCCTATGTGGTTGACGGGTTGCATCCGGCCCGGCTGAAGCCGGTTCTGGATGCCGCCATTGCCCGTTTCCGGCTGTTTCAGCGCATGCGCACTGAGCTTGCCGAGGCCAAACGCGCGCTGGAGGAGCGCAAGGTCATCGACCGCGCCAAGGGGATGGTGATGAAGGCCCGCGGCATTGGCGAGGACGAAGCCTATGCGCTGCTGCGCAAGGCTGCGATGGACCAGAACAAGCGGGTCGCCGAGGTGGCGCAGGCGCTGGTCACGGCGGCGGGGCTGCTGGCATGAGCGTGACGCGGATCCCCGCAGGCTATGTCCCGCTGACCGATGCGGCGCCACTGATTGCGGCGCAGGAAATGGGGTTCGCCGCCGAGGAGAAGCTGGCGCTGGACCTGCGCCGCGCGCCCTCCTGGTCGTCGCTGCGGGACATGCTGGCCTTTGGCCAGGTGGACGCGGCCCAGATGCTGGCGCCCGTGCCGGTTGCGGCGGCGCTAGGCCTGGGCGGCGCCAGCGCGCCTTTGTCGGTGCTGTCGGTGCTGTCCGTCAACGGCACGGTGATCGGGGTCAGCGGCAGCCTGGCCTGCAGGATGGCCTATGCCGGGCATGGGTTTTCGTTCGATGATGCCGTATCCGCCGGCAGGGCGCTGTTTGCCGCCGTCGGCCCGGAGTTGCGGATCGGCGTCCCGTTTCCCTTTTCCATGCATGCCGAACTTCTGACCTATTGGCTGAAGGGGCTGGGGGCGGACACGCCCGGGGACATCAGCATCCGCACGGTACCGCCGCCGCTGATGGTGGAGGCTATCCGTAGCGGCGAGATCGACGCCTTCTGCGTTGGCGAGCCCTGGGGGTCGATGGCGGTGGAGCAGGGGGCCGGTGCGCTGCTGCTGCCCGGGCGCGCGATCTGGTCCTTTGCGCCGGAGAAGGTGCTGGCGGTCCGCAGTGCCTGGGCGGACGCAGAACCCGGCCTGTCCAGCCGCCTGATCCGTGCGCTGTGGCGCGCAGGCCGCTGGCTGGCCGATCCGGCCTCACGCGGGCTGGCGGCGGAAATCCTGTCCGCGCGGCGATACCTTGATCTGCCGGCAGAAATCATCGAGCGCGCACTGTCGGGGACGTTCACGGTGACGCCGCAAGGGCTGCAGCGCGAAGCCCCCGGTTTCATCGGCTTCCACGATGGCGCGGCGGGTTTTCCCTGGCGCAGCCAGGCGCAGTGGATTGCCGGGCAGCTGGCCCGGCGCACCGGGCTGGACCGCCGGACAGCGCTGGAAACAGCCGGGTCCGTCTTCCGCAGCGATCTGTACGGTGCCGCCCTGCGGGGCACTGGCGCGGAATTGCCGGGCGTCTCCTCGAAACCGGAGGGGGCGGTTGGCGCGCCGCGGACGGCTGGCGGAGAATCGGAACCGGCCGGCCTGCTGCAGAACCGGTTTTTCGATGGCCGCGTTTTTGATCCCCTGGCCGCGGACTGATGAAAATACAGGCAGCGTGCTGCGCCGCGACGCTGCAATGCAGAATTTCTTGCTGCATGAGCAAAGAAACCTTTGGCGCAGGCCGGTTCTTCCGGCAGTCTGAGGTCAGACAGGCAACGGAGCCTGACTGAGAATTTTCCCGAAGACCGGGGTTCACTGAGCAAAGCCGCTCGACCCACCGCCACTCCTCCCGGCGGTGCGTGTCAGCGGCTTTTTCTGTTCCGGCGCCTGCCGCCGGACGCAGCTAGAAAAAGGAACCAACCCGATGAAGACACTCATCATGGCGCTTGCGGCCTCAACTGCACTGTCCGGACCGGCCCTGGCCGCCACCCCGGAACTGGAAAAGGATGTGCTGACCTTCGGATTTATCAAGCTGACCGATATGGCACCCCTGGCTGTGGCCTATGAGCAGGGTTTTTTCGATGACGAGGGGTTGTTTGTCACGCTGGAAGCGCAGGCGAACTGGAAGGTTCTGCTGGATGGGGTGATCAGCGGCACGCTGGACGGCGCCCATATGCTGGCAGGCCAGCCGCTGGCCGCGACCATCGGCTACGGCACCGAGGCCCATATCGTCACACCGTTTTCGATGGACCTGAACGGCAACGGCATCACGCTGTCGAACGAAGTGTGGGAGATGATGAAGCCGAACCTGCCCACGGATGCGGACGGCAAGATCGCGCATCCCATCTCCGCCTCCTACCTGAAGCCGGTGATCGAGGATTTCAACGCCAAGGGCAAGCCGTTCAACATGGGCATGGTGTTCCCGGTCTCCACCCACAACTACGAGCTGCGCTACTGGCTGGCGGCTGGTGGCATCAACCCCGGCTATTACTCGCCGGAGAACGTGACCGGGCAGATCGGCGCCGAGGCGTTCCTGTCGGTGACGCCGCCGCCGCAGATGCCCGCGACGCTGGAGGCCGGGACCATCTCCGGTTACTGCGTCGGTGAGCCGTGGAACCAGCAGGCGGTGTTCAAGGGCATCGGTGTGCCGGTGATCACCGATTACGAGCTGTGGAAGAACAACCCGGAAAAGGTGTTCGGCATCACCGCGGAATTTGCCGAGGAAAACCCGAACACCACGCTGGCGCTGGTCAAGGCGCTGATCCGCGCGGCCCAGTGGCTGGATGAAAACGAAAACGCCAACCGCCCCGAAGCGGTGGAGATCCTGTCGCGGCCCGAATACGTCGGTGCCGATTACGAGGTGATCGCCAATTCGATGACCGGCACCTTCGAATACGAGAAGGGCGACACACGCGATGTTCCGGATTTCAACGTATTCTTCCGCTACAACGCCACTTACCCGTTTTATTCGGACGCTGTCTGGTACCTGACGCAGATGCGCCGCTGGGGGCAGATTGCCGAGCCCAAGCCGGACAGCTGGTATGACGAGGTTGCGCGCTCTGTCTACAAGCCGGAGATCTATCTGGAAGCCGCGAAAATGCTGGTGGATGAAGGGCTTGCCAGCCCCGGGGACTTCCCCTGGAACAGTGACGGCTACAAGGCCCCGACGCCCGCAGAGGACATCATCGATGGTATCCCCTTCGATGGCAAAACACCCAACGCCTATATCGACAGCCTGCCGATCGGACTGAAGTCCGGCCAGACCGTCGTTGGCAGCGCCATTCAGGGCTGACCCCGGACAGGAGGGCAGGGGACGGTTTCCCGGTAAGGGGAACCGCCGCGCCTCTCCCTCCCCGCAACTCCCAGAGGACGACACCATGACGATTGCCGACCCCGATACTCTCAGCCCTGCCAGTGAGCAAAAGGAGGCCCGCCGTGCCCGGCTGTTCACCCGCATCAGCAAGATGGACGCCTGGTTCCAGGTCTTTGGACTGGCCTGGGTGACCCCGGTGCTGAAAGCCGCCGCCGGGGACAATCCCAGGGCGCAGATCAGGGAAATCTGGCGCTTGCTGGCGGTTCCCGTCATCGCCATTGCCGCGTTCCTGATGCTGTGGGCCCTGCTGGCGCCCAAGGTGCAGACCTCGCTGGGCGCCATCCCCGGACCTGCTGCAGTCTGGACCGAAGCGGTGAACCTGCATCAGGATGCGCAGGCCAAGGCCGCCAAGGAGCGCGCCCATTCCGAGAAGGTGGAGGCCCGCAACCAGCGATTCATCGATCGCGGCCAGCCGGACCGGGTCAAGGACATCCCCTTTACCGGCGCGCCGTCTTATTACCAGCAGATCGGTACCTCGATCCTGACTGTCTTTTTCGGGTTCCTGATCGCCGCCGCCGTGGCGATCCCGCTGGGCATCCTGGCCGGGCTTTCACCGGCTGCAAACGCGGCCATCAATCCGCTGGTGCAGATCTTCAAGCCGGTGTCGCCGCTGGCCTGGCTGCCAATCGTGACCATGGTGGTTTCGGCGCTTTACGCCACCAACGACGGGCTGTTCGCGAAATCCTTCCTGGTCTCGGCCATCACTGTCACGCTGTGTTCGCTGTGGCCTGCGCTGATCAATACCGCGCTGGGGGTGGCCTCCATCGACAAGGACCTGGTGAATGTCTCCAAGGTTCTGAAAATGAACACCTGGACCAAGATCACCAAGCTGGTGCTGCCCTCGGCGCTGCCACTGATCTTCACCGGGCTGCGGCTGTCGCTGGGGGTCGGCTGGATGGTGCTGATCGCCGCCGAAATGCTGGCGCAGAACCCGGGCCTCGGCAAGTTTGTCTGGGACGAGTTCCAGAACGGCTCCAGCCAGTCGCTGGCCCGGATCATCGTTGCGGTGCTGACCATCGGAATCATCGGCTTCCTCTTGGACCGGGTGATGTACGCGCTGCAGTCGCTGTTTACCTTCACGAACAACCGGTGAGCCGCCATGAGCATTCTTGAATTCAAAAATGTCTCCAAGAGCTTTGGTGAGGGTACCAGCCGCACCCGGGTTCTGAACAACATCAATCTGGAGGTGCAGGAGGGCGAGTTCCTGGTGCTGCTGGGCTTTTCCGGCACCGGCAAGACGACGCTGATCAATCTGATGGCCGGGCTGGAAAGGCCGTCGCAAGGGGCGGTCACGTACCGGGGCAGGGAGGTCACCGGCCCCGGTCCCGAGCGCGGTGTGGTTTTTCAGAATTATTCGCTGATGCCGTGGCTGACGGTGAACGGCAATGTCGGGCTTGCAGTGGAGACCATCTTCCCGGGTCTGCCCAAGGCGGAGAAGCAGGCAAAGGTCGACCACTATGTGGAAATGGTTGGCCTCAGCCACGCCGCGCACCGCCGCCCGGCGGAGCTGTCAGGAGGGATGCGCCAGCGGGTCAACGTGGCGCGGGCGCTGGCGATGGATCCGGAAATGCTCTTGCTGGATGAGCCGCTGTCGGCGCTGGACGCGCTGACGCGGGCCAATCTGGCGGATGAAATCGAAGCCATCCGGGAGGCGGACAAGAAAACCTGCGTGCTGATCACCAACGACGTGGATGAGGCGATCCTGCTGGCCGACCGCATCCTCGTCCTGAACCCGGACGGCAGCCTGGGCGAGGCGTTTCCTGTTGCCATTCCCCGCCCGCGCGACCGTTCCGCGATGAACACGGACGAAGGCTTCAAGCGCCTGCGGGCGGCGGTCACCTCCTGCCTGATGGACGTTGGCATCAAGGCGCGGGCCGAGGGGTCCAAGACTCTGCCAGACGTGACACCGATCCACGGGCTGCCGGCGGCTGTGGCGGAGGCTGCGAAGTCGATCACCGAGGAGCGGTTTCTGGATTTTTCCCAGCTGCACAAGATCTACCCGACGCCCAAGGGGCCGCTGACGGTGGTCGAAGATTTCAACCTCAAGATCAGCAAGGGCGAGTTCATCTCGCTGATCGGCCACTCCGGCTGTGGTAAATCCACCGTGCTGACCATGGCGGCGGGGCTGAACCCGATCTCCAAGGGTGCAATCAAGCTGGACCGCCGCCACGTCGAGGGTGCCGACCCGGAGCGCGCGGTGGTGTTCCAGTCGCCCAATCTGTTTCCCTGGCTGACGGCGCGGGAGAACTGCGCCATTGGCGTCGACAAGGTCTATCCCAAGGCGACGCAGGCCGAACGGCAGGACGTGGTGGAATACTACCTGGAGCGCGTCGGCCTGGCGGATGCGATGGACAAGCCCGCAAACGCCATGTCGAACGGCATGCAGCAGCGGGTCGGCATCGCCCGCGCCTTTGCGCTCTCGCCCAAGCTGCTGCTGCTGGATGAACCCTTCGGCATGCTCGACAGCCTGACCCGCTGGGAGCTGCAGGAGGTGCTGATGGAGGTCTGGAGCCGCACCAAGGTGACCGCGATCTGCGTCACCCACGATGTCGATGAGGCGATCCTGCTTGCCGACCGGGTGGTGATGATGACCAACGGGCCCCAGGCCACCATCGGCAAGATCGCGAAAGTGAATCTGCCGCGCCCCCGCACCCGCAAGGCGCTGCTGGAGCACCCGGATTACTACACCTACCGGCAGGAGGTGCTCGATTTCCTGGAGGAATATGAGCACGGGGCGAAACCTGCCCCCAAACCAGCCGCAGACAAGATTGCAGCGGAGTGAGACCATGACCCAGAAACTCGTCATCATCGGGGCCGGTATGGCCTCTGGCCGGGTGATCGAGCACCTGCTCGATGCCGATCCCGGCGCCTATGACATCACCCTGTTCAACGCCGAACCGCGCGGCAATTACAACCGTATCATGCTGAGCCCGGTGCTGTCGGGCGAGAAGACCTATGAGGAGATCGTCACCCATTCGGACGACTGGTACGCAGAGCACGGCATCACCTGCCGGTTCGGAGAGCATGTGGTGAAGATCGACCGCGGGATGAAGGTGGTCGAGGGCGAAAACGGCCATGTGCCTTATGACAAGCTGGTGATTGCCACCGGCTCCGCCCCCTTTATCATCCCGGTGCCGGGGCACGACCTGCTGGGGGTGGTCTCTTACCGCGACCTGGACGACACCAACGCGATGATCGATGCTGCCGCCAAGGGCGGCAAGGCGGTGGTGATCGGCGGCGGCCTCCTCGGGCTGGAGGCTGCTGCCGGGCTCAAGGAGCGCGGCATGGACGTGACCGTGCTGCACCTGACGGGCCACCTGATGGAGCGCCAGCTCGATGAGGCGGCGGGGTATCTGTTGCGCAAGGATTTGGAGGCGCGCGGCATCACCGTGAAAACCCAGGCCTCAACCAAGGCGATCCTGGGCGAGGACCGGGCGCAAGCGGTACTGCTGGAAAGCGGCGAGACGCTGGGCGCGGATCTGGTGGTGATGGCGGTGGGCATCCGCCCGGAGACCCGGCTGGCCACTGACGCGCATCTGGATGTGGCGCGCGGTATCGAGGTGAACGCGCAGATGCAGACCTCCGACCCGGACATCTACGCGGTCGGCGAATGCGTGGAGTTCGATGGCCATCTGTTCGGCCTCGTGGCGCCGCTCTACGATCAGGCTAGGGTGCTGGCGGACAGCCTGCTGGATCAGCCCAACGCCTTTGCGGTCAAGGAGCTGGCGACCAAGCTCAAGGTCACCGGCTGCGATCTGTTCAGCGCCGGGGATTTTGCCGAGGGCGAGACCCGCGAGGATATCGTCTTCCGCGATCCTGCCCGCGGCATCTACAAGCGGCTGGTGATCGAGGACGGCCGGCTGGTTGGCGCGGTGATGTATGGCGACACTGCTGACGGCAGCTGGTTCTTCGGGCTGATCAAGGACGGCGCGGATATCGAGGAGATGCGCGGGACGCTGATCTTCGGCCCGGCCTTTCAGGGGGGCGCTTCCGCGGACCCTCTGTCAGCCGTTGCAGCCTTGCCGCCTGAGGCGGAGATCTGCGGCTGCAACGGCGTCTGCAAGGGACAGATCACCCGCGCCATCGAAGGCGGCGCAACAGACCTTGGCGCGATCCGCGCCACGACCAAAGCCAGCGCCTCCTGCGGCACCTGCACCGGGCTGGTGGATCAGCTGCTGGCGGTGACGCTGGGGCATGGCTATGCGGCGCCTCAGGCCCAACCCGTCTGCGGCTGCACCCATCACACCCACGAGGATGTCCGCCGCCTGATCAAGTCGCAGGAGCTGAAAAGCCAGGCCGCGGTCTGGCAGGAGCTGGGTTGGACCACCCCCAACGGCTGCCATGTCTGCCGCCCGGCGGTGAACTATTACCTTCTGGCAGACTGGCCGCTGGAATACCGCGACGATCCGCAAAGCCGTTTCGTGAATGAACGCAAGCACGCCAACATCCAGAAGGACGGCACCTTCTCGGTGGTGCCCCGGATGTGGGGCGGTATCACTACGCCGGATGAGCTGCGCGCGATTGCCGATGCTGCCGACAAATTCGCGGTTCCGACGGTCAAGGTGACCGGCGGCCAGCGTATCGACTTGCTGGGCGTCAGGGGCGAGGACCTGCCCGCGATCTGGTCCGACCTGAACCGCGCCGGACTGGTTTCCGGCCATGCCTATTCCAAGGGGTTGCGCACGGTGAAGACTTGTGTCGGCACCGACCATTGCCGGTTCGGCACCCAGGACTCCACCGGGCTGGGCATCAAGCTGGAAAAGCACCTGTGGGGCTCCTGGACGCCGCACAAGCTGAAGCTCGCGGTCTCCGGCTGCCCGCGCAACTGCGCTGAGGCCACCTGCAAGGACATCGGCGTGATTTGCGTCGACAGCGGCTATGAAATCCACGTCGGCGGCGCTGCCGGAATGGAAATCAAGGGCACCGAGCTGCTGTGTAGGGTGGCAACCGGGGAGGAGGCGATCGAGGTGATCTCGGCCATGACCCAGATCTACCGCGAAAACGCCCGGTATCTGGACCGGATCTACAAATGGCTGGACCGGGTGGGGCTCGACTGGGTCAAGGCGCAGATCGTGGACGACGCCGAGAACCGCAGGGCGCTGGCGGCCCGGTTTCAGCTGTCGCAGTCCGTCTACCGCAAGGACCCCTGGGCGGAGCACACGCAGGACAGCACCACGCGGGCGCAATATGCGCCGCTTGCCAATCTCACACTGGAGGCTGCGGAATGAACTGGATCGACATCGGCCATATCGACGATATCCCGCTGCATGGCGCGCGGGTGGTGAAAACCCCGGCGGGTTGCGTTGCGCTGTTCCGCACCGGCGCGGCAGAGGTCTTTGCCGCCGACGACCGCTGCCCGCACAAGGGCGGGCCGCTGTCGGAAGGGATCGTGCATGGCCAGAGCGTCACCTGCCCGCTGCACAACTGGGTGTTCGATCTGAACACCGGTGCGGCGCAGGGGGCGGATGAGGGCCGGATCGGCACCTATCCGCTGCGCGTGGAGGCCGGCCGCCTGCTGATCGACGGTGCCGCCGTGGGCAAGCGGAGCGCGGCGTGATGGCGGGAACGGCTTGCCAGGAGGTCCGGTCCACCTGCCCCTATTGCGGCACCGGCTGCGGCGTGCTGCTGCGTCCGGACGGCGCAGGCGGGCTGGCGGTGCGCGGTGACCCTGAGCACCCGGCCAACCGCGGCCGCCTCTGCTCCAAGGGGCTGGCGCTGGGGGAGACGCTGGGGCTGGAGGGCCGCCTGCTGGCGCCGCGGGTGAACGGGAAGGAAACCGATTGGGACAGCGCCCTGGATCTGGTGGCCGCCAGGTTCCGGCAGACGGTGGAACAGCACGGCCCGGACAGCGTCGGCTTTTACCTGTCGGGCCAGATGCTGACCGAGGATTATTACGTCGCCAACAAGCTGATGAAGGGCTTTCTCGGCTCCGCCAATATCGACACCAACTCGCGCCTGTGCATGGCGTCTACCGTGGCGGGGCACAAACGCGCCTTTGGCACCGACACGGTGCCCGGCACCTATGAGGATCTGGAGGCGGCGGATCTGATCGTGCTGGTAGGCTCCAACCTGGCCTGGTGCCACCCGGTGCTGCATCAGCGCATCCTGGCGGCGCGGAAGGCGCGCGGCACCAAACTGGTGGTGATCGACCCGCGCCGCACCGCCAGCTGCGATCAGGCGGACATGCATCTGAAACTGCGGGCAGGTAGCGATGTGGCACTGTTTAACCGGCTGCTGGCGGCGCTTCACGAAGGTGGTGCGCTGGATGCGGAATACCTGCAGCATGTGAACGGGCTGGGTGAGGCGTTGGACGCCGCCGCCGCGGAGGATGCTTCTGTGACCGGGCTGTCTGACCGCGAAATGACAGCCTTCTGCAATTTGTGGATGCGCACCGAAAAGGTGGTGACGGTCTTCAGCCAGGGGGTGAACCAGTCCACATCCGGCGCGGACAAGGTGAATGCGATCCTCAACTGCCATCTGGCCGCCGGCCGGATCGGTAAACCTGGCTGCGGGCCGTTTTCGGTGACCGGCCAGCCCAATGCCATGGGCGGGCGCGAGGTCGGCGGGCTGGCCAATATGCTAGCCTGCCACATGGATCTGGAAAACAGCCGCCACCGGGCCGCGGTGCAGGCGTTCTGGGGGGCGCCTGCAATGCCGGAGCGGGCAGGCCTGAAGGCGGTCGACCTGTTCCGCGCCGCGGGTGACGGGCGGCTCAAGGCGCTGTGGATCATCCACACCAACCCTGCTGTGACCATGCCAGAGGCCGATGCTGTATCGGCCGCCATCAAGGCCTGCGAGTTCACCGTGGTCAGCGACATCACTGCCGCAACCGATACCGCGCGGCTGGCGGATGTGCTGCTGCCCGCCGCCGCCTGGGCGGAAAAGGACGGCACCGTCACCAACTCGGACCGCACCATCAGCCGTCAGCGCGCCGCCCTGCCGGCGCCGGGAGAGGCCCGCCCGGACTGGGACATTCTGGCCGATGCGGCCCGGCGTATGGGCTGGGGCGCGGCGTTTGATTACCAGTCTCCTGCGCAGATTTTCCGCGAGCATGCGGCCTTGTCCGGGCTGGCGGGCAGTTTCGGGCTGGACTTCGATATCTCCGGTCTTAGCGGCCTGTCTGCGCCTGACTACGAAGAACTGGCCCCGGTGCGCTGGCCGGTCAGCCGGACCCGCCAGGGCGGGCGGTTCTTTGCGGACGGGCGGTTCTTTCACCCGGACGGCAAGGCGCGCATGCTGGCGGTCCGGCACCGGCCCCCAGCGGCCGTGCCAGACGGCCAGTATCCGTTCCGCCTGAACACCGGCCGCATCCGGGACCAGTGGCACACGATGACCCGCACCGGCAAAGCGCCGCGCCTGTCGGGCCACCTGGCGGAACCCTTTGCCGATATCCACCCGGAGGACGCCCGGCGGCTGGGCGTGCAGCCTGCGGACCTGCTGCGCCTCAGCAGCCCGCACGGGCAGGCCATCCTGCGGGCCCGGATCACTGCGGACGTGCAGCCCGGCGACCTGTTTGTGCCGATCCACTGGACCGGCGAAACCGCGCCTTCTGCGCGCATAGATACCCTTGCCGCAGCGGCGGTTGATCCGGTTTCGGGCCAGCCCGAAAGCAAGGCTGCCGTTGTTGCGGCGGAACGCTGGCAGCCCGCCTGGTACGGCTTTGCGGTTTCTTCGCAGCCGATGCGCCCCCGGGCGGAGTACTGGGCTGCGGCACGCACCGGCACCGGATACCGGGCGGAACTGGCCGGGCTGGCCCCGCTTGCGGACCTGGAGGCGGTTGCGCGGGATCTGTTCGCGCTGCCGGAGGCAGATGTGCAGGTGATGACGGACCGCGGCAAGGGTATTGCCCGGCTCGCCTTGTTTCAGGAGGGCAAGGTCATGGCTGCCCTGTTCACCGCGCCTGAGCCGGTGGCGGTCCGCCGGGATTACCTGGCAGGGCTGCCGGGCAGCTACGCGCCGGACGTCCTGACTGGCTTTGCCGCAGCGGGCCGGCCCGACCCCGGCCCGGTGGTCTGCGCGTGTTTCAGCGTCGGAGCCAATACGATTGTGCACGCCATCGAAAGCGGCGGGCTGGTGAGCGTTGAGGAGGTCGGCGCAGCGTTGCAGGCGGGCACAAATTGCGGCTCCTGCCGCCCTGACATTGCGGACCTGCTGGCACGGCACCCGTTCCGGCAGGCGGCGGAATAGGGCGAGTTCAGATGCGTTTTTCCCTGCATCCCTTTCGGTGACGGGGATCTGTGTCCGGGGCTGGCCGGTCAGCGGCTTTGACCGCAGCGTTCAAAAACCGGCGGGCAGCCCAAGGGCGCCCGCCGCAGTCTTCGGGACATCAGCTCATAGCAGCCAGGTTTTCACCAGCGCGCCGTCATACATCATGCCGCCGCCCGGATCGTTCTCCCAGCCGCCGATCTGCTCGCTGACGCCGTCGATGAAGTCGTTGAACATCGGGATGATGGCGCCGCCCTCGTCGCGCACCATGAGGCCCATTTCGCGGTAGAGCGCGGTACGCTTGGCGGTGTCGAGCTCTCCCTTGGCCTGCAGCAGAAGCGCGTCGAAATCCTCGCGTTTGAACCGGGTGTCGTTCCAGTCGGCGTCGGATTTGTAGGCGGTGGAGAACATCTGGTCCTGCACCGGGCGACCGCCCCAGTAGGAGGCGCAGAAGGGTTCCTTGTTCCAGACCTCGGACCAGTAGCCGTCGCTGGGCACACGTTCGATCTGCAGCGGGATGCCTGCCTTGGCCGCGCTCTGCTGGAACAGCGCCGCGGCATCCACCGCGCCGGGGAAGGCGTTGTCGGACACTTTCAGGACAACCGGACCGTCATGGCCGGACTTCTGATAGTAGTGGCGGGCCTGATCCGGGTCATAGTTGCGCTGCTCGATATCGCCGGAGAACAGCGGGTAGGCGGCGTTGATCGGCATGTCGTTGCCCACGCTGCCATAGCCGCGCAGCACCTTGTCGACCATCTCCTGCCGGTCCACCGCCAGTTTCAGCGCCATCCGCAGGTCGTTGCTGGCAAAGGGCGCGGTGTCGCAATGCATGAGGAAGCAGTAATGGCCGCGGCCCGAAATGCTCTCGATCCGCAGGCCGGGTGCGCGGCCCAGCAGGCCGGCGATCTTGGGCGATACCCGGTTGATGAAATGCACCTGGCCGCTTTGCAGCGCGGCGGTGCGGGCGGTGTCGTCGTTCAGCACCAGGATCTCGATCTCCTCAGCGTGGCCGCGGTCCGCATCCCAGTAGTTCGCGAATTTCTTGAAGGCATGGCGGGCGCCGGGTTCATTGACCTCAACCGTGTAGGGGCCTGTGCCGATGCCCGCAGCGGGCGCGTCCATGCCGCCGTCAGGCTGCACCACCAGGTGATAATCCGCCATCAGATAGGGCAGGTCTGCATTCGGTGTGTCCAGGGTGACACTGAAGTAACCGCCGTCCGCCTTCATCGACTCGATGCCGCGCATGATGCCCAGGGCGCCGGACTGGCTGTCCTCGCTGGAATGGCGCTGCATGGTTTTCAGCACGTCTTCCGGTGTCAGCGTCTTGCCGTTGTGGAACTCCACCCCTTGGCGGATCTTGAAGGTCCAGGTCTTGGCGTCGGCGCTGGCCTCAACCGTTTCCGCCAGGCGCGGCACGATTTCGCCCTGCGGGCTGACTTCGACCAGCAGATCGCCATAGGCGGTCAGCACGTTGTTGGCGACCGAACTGGCTGCCAGTGCCGGGTCCAGGCTGTCGGTGCTGGCCCCGCCCTGCAGGCCGGACCGGATCAGCCCGCCCTTTTTCGGGCCTTCCGCCCTGGCGGCGGAGGCCAGCAGGCTGTTGGCGCTGGCGGCGGCAACCCCGAGCGCGCCGAGGCGGCCGATGAATTCGCGGCGGGTCATGAAGCCTTTGACCGCCCGCTCCACGTAGTGGCTGATGATGTCGGACATGTTGTTTCCCTGCTGGCTGCACCACGGCCCGGACAGGGCAATACAGCCTGTTTCTGTTCACCCCCTGTCAAGGCAGGCCAGGATGTGGTGGCAGAAAATGGTTTTGCCCGCTACGTCCATTTTGATTAAATGATGCAAACCATTTTGGAGATGCCGGTGCCGGAGCAGACCAAGCATTTTGCCCCGCTGCCATTTTTGCAGCTGGACCGCACATCGGCCACGCCGCTGTATCTGCAGCTGGTCCAGCAGCTGCGGCGGATGATCCGGGACGGCGGCATCAAACCCGGACAGAAGCTGCCGTCGACCCGCTGGCTGAAAGAGCATCACGGGATTGCCCGCAGCACCCTGGTTGCCGCATTCGAGCAATTGGCCAGTGAAGGCTACCTGCAAAGCCGCACCGGGTCCGGCACTTTCGTGAACCCGGAATTTCCCGGCTTGCATCCCGGCACTGGCATCGCCGCGGAAGCGCCGCAGCCGCCCAGGCTGTCGCAGCGCGGCAGGGCGGCTGCGGAGGGGCTGGATCCGACCTATTTCGATCCGGTCCGGGTGCGCCCGTTCCTTGCTAACGTTCCGGCCATCGACCTGTTCCCGCACAAGATCTGGGGCCGCATCGAAAACCGCATCCGCAACCGGCTGGACAGCACCATGATGGCCTATGGCCAGCCCGGCGGTTATGCGCCGCTGCGCGCGGCGATCTGCGACCATGTGCTGAACCGGCGCGGCTTGAAATGCAGCCCCGGTCAGGTGATTGTAACCAATGGCTCGCAGCAGTCCTTGAACCTGATTGCCGCGCTGCTGCTCGACCCCGGCGGCAGGGTGCTGATGGAGGACCCCTCCAGCCCGGTGGTGCGGCTGAGCTTTCAGGCCCAGGGGGGAACCGTCGTGCCGGTCCGGGTCAACGAAACCGGCGCCGCGGTTCCGCAGGACGGCCCGCAGACCGATGGCGCGCGGCTGGCCTATCTGACCCCCTCCTGCCAGTACCCGCTGGGTGCGGTGATGCCGATTGCGCAGCGGCTGGAGTGGATGGACTGGGCCCGGCGCAGGGATGCCTGGCTGATTGAGGATGACCTGGACAACGAGTTCATGTTCGGCGGGCGGCCCGATCCGGCGATCTATTGCGACGACCATCAGGGCCGCACGATCTATGTCTCGAGCTTTAATAACGCGCTGTTCCCGTCGCTGCGGCTGGGGTTCATCATTGCGCCCCCGGCGCTGGCCCGGCCGCTGATGGCGCTGAGCGCGATCACCGACCGCGGCCCCAATACCTGGCTGCAGGCAGTGCTGGCGGAGTTCATCAGCGAGGGCCACCTGAGCACCCACATGCGCCGCATGCACAGCGCCTATGTGCGCCGCCGCAGGGCGATGATCAGCAGCTTTGACCGTATCGCCAGCCCGCATGTGTCGCTGCGCCAGAATACCAGCGGCCTGCGGGTGATTGCCGATCTGCCGCCGGGCACCCGCGACCTGGATGTGCTGAGCAGTTTGGATTCGCGCGGACTGTCTGCCTACGCGCTGTCCTATTACTGTATGCAGCGGCGGGACTTGAACGGGTTGCTGCTCGGGTTCGGCTGCACCCATGAAGACCGCATTCCTGCAGCCGTCGAAGAGCTTTGCGCCTGCCTGTGCGCTCTGGCATAGGCGCTGCCGCCACCGTTTTTCCAGTATCTGACCCATGCCTGCCGCAGATCAGAGGTTGTTTGCTGTTTTGCCCTGGCCGAATTCACCGCTGCGGCTTTCGCCCGCTTTCCTGAGAGCCAAAGTGATGAGCCGGAAGAACTGCCGCGGACGATGAGATCCTGGCTGGCTTTAATACTCAAGGCTTGCCGAGCACGGGAGTGCGCCCCGCGTGCAGTCAGTTAGCGCGTAAGGTAGTTTATGTTAATTTCTGTAACCGGCATCCGTCTGTGCGGTCTCATCTGCCGGCGCCCAGCAGTACCGGGATTTGGCGCCAGCTGCGGCCAGCACCGGTCTGCGGAGGAAGCTGGCCTGATCCGGACGCAGACATAAGCCCACTGAGCGATCCGCTTGTCTGCTGCATATTGTTGCGATTGCGTTAACCAAGCCGCGGCTTTTAACTTCGCCGGCGGGCCGATTCCGGGGGCAAAACAGCCCGATTCCGGCCGGAAACCGCATCTGTCCAAGCGTACTGCCGTCAAATGGCGGTTCAAGCCCATTGTTCAGCCAGACCACGTCCAGGCGGCCGCTTTCCTGCATAAAGCATTGAGAAAAAGCGCGAAAATCCAGCGATCTCAGCAGCGATCATGTTTCCCGGCCCGGTTGAAAAGCCTGGAAAAACCCGCTTCGCCAATATTCCCTCTTTGCGCCTTATTGTTGCCGGTTTCTCAACAGATCAGCTTAACAAAGAATTAACGCAAGAAGCGGGCAGCAGCAGACGCAGCGGCCAGACAACATTGAGACGGGAGCAACAAAATGGCACTCAATTCGCTTGTTGAGACTTCAGTTGACGCGGATCAACAGGACGATCTGCAGCCGGGCACGACTCTGCTCCATGGCCAGTACACCATCACACGCTTTCTGAACAACGGCGGCTTTGGCATCACCTA
This sequence comes from Leisingera sp. ANG-M7, assembly GCF_000813965.1. Lineage (GTDB taxonomy): Bacteria > Pseudomonadota > Alphaproteobacteria > Rhodobacterales > Rhodobacteraceae > Leisingera. The sequence continues at coordinate 31,334 of NZ_JWLI01000032.1, forward strand.
TCTTGCCAAGGACAGCCTCGACCGGACGGTGGTGATCAAGGAATGCTTTGCCGATGCCTTCTGCCGCCGGACCAACGCGCTGGTCAGCGCCCGGTCCCGGGCGCATCAGAGCGAGCTGAAGTCGATCATCCGCCACTTCATCCGTGAAGCTCAGAGCCTGTCCAAGCTGAAGCACCCCAACATCGTCGGCGTGCATCAGGTGTTCGAGGACAACGACACCGCCTATATGGCGATCGACTATGTCGACGGCCGCGACCTGCAGGACATCCTGGATGATCAGAAAACCGTTCTGACCCCGGAGCAGATCACTGGCATGACCCGCAAGCTGCTGGGCGCCATCGGGTATGTGCATGACGCCAACCTGCTGCACCGCGACATTTCCCCCGACAACATCCTGCTGACCGCAGAGGGCGAGCCGGTGCTGATCGATTTCGGCGCCGCCCGCGAAGACACCAGCGAGGACGGCCGCAAGCATTCCGCGCTGCGGGTGGTCAAGGACGGCTACTCACCGCAGGAATTCTACATTGCCGGCAGCGAACAGGGCCCCTGGAGCGATCTCTATGCGCTGGCAGCCTCCCTCTATCATGTGATCCGGGGCGAGGCGCCGGTCAATGGCCAGGCCCGCCTGGTCGCCATCGCCGAACAGCGCCCCGACCCTTATCAGCCCCTGGCCGGTGCCGTGGATGGTTATCCCGAAGGCTTCCTGGAGGCCATCGACAAGGCGATGAACACCAAGCCCTCCATGCGCCTGCAATCGGCTGAGGAATGGCTGGCAATGCTGGACGGCAAGAAACCCGCGGCAGCTGCGCCGCAGCCGGCCAACAGCACCGCAGCCCCGGCCCATGAGGAAAAGAAGCGCAGCCGCCTGCCGGCGGTCTCCGTTCTGGCGGTTCTGGCCGGTCTGGGCGCTGCTGGCTACATCTACTATGGCAACACCCAGGCGGATGCAGCGGCGGAGCAGCCAGCAGCAGCGGTTGTAACCGCGGCAGTTGCGGATCCGGCCCCGGCAGCTGCTGACCCGGTCCCGTTTGCGGACACGGAAGCTGCCAGTGCCACAGCCGTGGCAGACAGCGTTGCCGCTGCAGAAACAGAAGCTGCAGCACCCGCTGAACCTGCACCGCAGGCGGCAGAGCCGGTCCCCGCTGAAGTTTCTGAAGAAGCCAGCGACGTTGCGGCAGTTGCCGAGCCTGCGCAGCCGGAACCGGCGGCGGCACTCGCGCCCTTTGCGGGCCATGAGGTCAGCTATGCGCTGTGGGATGTCTCGATCCCCTTCGAGTACGAAGAACGGACCGTCCGCAAGGCGCAGGTGGTGTCCATTACCGGAACCGGGGAAAACACCGACCTCAGCAAGGCCGGCAGCTGGATTGCACCGGGTGTGGAAATCCTGACCGTCAACAATCAGCCGCTGACGGCAGACTCGCCGTTCGCGTCGCAGCTGCTGACTGCGATGCAGATCGACCCGGACGGCTACACCCGCGCCTCCATCCGCTACAAGGATGCCGAAAGCAAGCGGTTCGAAATGGGTCTGCTGGCGGTTCCGGTGGTGCGCCGGACCGGTCTGAACAGCGGCCTGCAGTTCGAAGCCCGGATGCAGGATGGCGCTTGGGTTACCTCTGTCAGCCAGCAGGCTGCCCAGGGAGCCGCGGATCTGCAGCCCGGCGACGTGCTGCTGCGTGAAACCGCAACCGGCACCACTCTGACCGGCGCGGAGTCGCTGGCTGAGATCATGCAAGCGCTGCAGGACAAGGACGCAGCCACTGCAACCTTCGACATTCTGCGCGACGGGGCTGCGGCCTCAGCCAGCCTGGAACTGGCGGGAAACAGCTAACCCCCGCCAGCCTTTCACCCAATCACAAGCATCAGGCGGTCAGCCCCACCGGCGGCCGTTCCCGGGAGAGCTTTGCCTCTCTGACCCACGAAGGACAGATTTAATGCGCAATACTGCTAAATTTATGGGTGCATCCCTGATCGCCATCGCGGCTGCCGGTCAGTCTGCCCAGGCCCAGGAAGCCTGCCAGGTTTATGAGGTCCAGTCCGGCGACAACCTGCGGGAAATCACCGAGAAGGCCTACGGCCACTCCAAATTCCGGGTGATCTACAACGCCAACCGCGCTGTCATCGGCCGTAACCCGAACATCATTGAAATCGGCATGCAGCTGGTCCTGCCCTGCGCTGACGGCAGCCTGCCGGCTGAGGCGGCCGCAGCTCAGGAAGCTGAAGCCCCGGCGGCGGACGTTCAGGAGGCATCCGCCGCAGAAACCGCTGCCGCAGAGGCGCCGGCAACTGAAACCGCAGCGGCAGACGCCGTGCCCGCAGAGACCCCGGCTGCACCTGCAACCCCGGAGCCGATGGTTCTGATCACCGGCAATGATTTCCCGCCCTTCACCGGCGAGGACCTGCCCGGCCGCGGCATGTTCACCCAGCTGATCGAAACCGCCGCCCTGCGCGCCGCACCGCAGACCGAGATCTCGGTCACCTTTGTCAACGACTGGGAATCGCATCTGGAAACCCTGCTGCCTGCAATGGCGTTCGAAGGCTCTTTCCCCTGGCTGAAACCCAATTGCGGCGACTATGGCCTGTTGTCCGCCGGCGACAAGTTCCGCTGCGACAACTACCGGTTCTCCGATCCCTTCTATGAAGTTGTCGACGGCTTCTTTGCCGCCACCGGCAGCCCCTATGCCGCCGCCTTTGACTATGGCGAGTTGATGGGCACCCGGATCTGCCGCCCCGAAGGCTATTCCATGGCCCATCTGGATACCGCGGGCCTCACGGAGCAAACCGTGAATTTCTACCGCCCGGTCCAGATCGCGGAGTGCTTTACCGCTCTGGCCGCCGGCGCTGTCGATGTGGTCGCCCTGGATACCCTGGTTGCCAGCGACACGCTCGCCACCATGGGCCTGGCCGGCCAGATCAAGGAAAACCCGAACCTCGGCGAGGTGAAATCCCTGCACGCCATCGTTCACAAGGATCACCCCCGGGCCCAGGAGACCCTGGATCTGCTCAACAGCGGGCTGAAAGAAATGTCCGTCTCCGGCGAATGGTACGCCATCGTCTCCAAAGCTCTGCAACGCGAAATCAGAACCCTCACCAACTGACCTCCCCCCAACACAAACCATGACCCACTGCCTGCAGCCCCCTGCGCAACGGCGGTGCCCCATTGAAAAGGAACTAACTCTCATGTCGATGATCAAATCCCTGGTTCAATACAGCGCAACCACCGTTTCCGCCGCCCTGTTCATCTCCACCTCGGCAGCCGCGCAGGAGGCCTGTGCCCCTTACACCGTGCAGGATGGCGACAGCCTCGGCTCCATCGCCCAGGCAGCATATGGCTCCTTTGACTATCAGATGATCTTCAACGCCAACCGCAACGCGATTGCCAACCCCAACAGCCTGGAGGCCGGCACCGTTCTGCAGATCCCCTGTGAAGACGGCCGCCTGACCGCCGACAGCGACGTCACCGAGATCATCGCGCAGGAAGAGGAAAAACAGGCCAAACGGGCCAAGTCCAGCATCTACGAGCCGCCGATCAAGATGGTGTCCGGCAATGGCTGGGAACCCTTCACCGGCGAAAGCCTCAAGGGCGGCGGCATGCTGGTGCGCCTGGCCACCACCGCGCTGAACCGCGGCGGCAACGACCGTGAATACAACCTCAGCTTCGTGGACGACTGGAAGGCCCATTTCGACACGCTGCTGCCGCTTGGCGCCTTCGACGTGTCGATCGCCTGGTACAAGCCGGCAGATTGCTCCAACCTCGAAAACACCGACGCGGACACCAAGTACCGCTGCACCCAGCTGAACTTCTCGCTGCCGATCTATGAATCGGTATCCGCCCACTGGACCATGGCCGACAACCCCTATGCCAACATCAAGGATTATGCGGATTACGCCGGCGCCAAGATTTGCCGCCCGGAAGGCTGGTCCCTGGCTGAGCTTTCCGGCGAAGGCCTGGTGGAGCCGGTGATCTCCCTGGTGCATCCGTCCTCTGCGGTTGAATGCATCCGCAAGCTGGTGAGCGGCGAGGCCGACATGGCGCTGCTGGACCTCGAAGCAGGCGATGCCGCAGTCCGCGAAGTGGCGGAAGCCGAAGGCAAGGTGCAGCTGAACTCCAACCTGTCGCAGCTGCAGGCGATCCACTTCGTGACGCATAAGACCAACCCGCGCGGCCGTGTCTATCTGACCCTCCTGAACAAGGGCCTTAACGAGATGCGCGAAAGCGGCGAATGGTACGCGATCATCGCCGACAGCCTGGCCGAATTCAACAAGATCGGCAGCTGATCCGGGCAACAGCCATGCCCCCGGTGCGGGGGCATGGCAGGCCGCAAGGGCCGCGAACGGGCGGCTCTCCGCACATAGGGTAAACCGGGCGCCTGCCGTGACTGCACGGACGCCTGTAAAACAAAAAAGGCAGACGACATGGGATTTTTCGGAAAACTTATCGGACGGCAGGACCCGCTTTCTGAGCCCGCCCCGATGGAGCGGATGCAGGTCGCGGATGAGACGATGCAGCAGGAAGTGCTGAAGGCCGTCGCCCAGCACACCCGCTCCGTGGAACTGGATCTGGACCCGCAGGCAAGCCAGGCTGCAGACAGCCAGCCGGAAGCAGCCGCGCCCGCCGCCGCGGATCCGGCAGCCGGCATCTGGGACCTGGACCCTGCCGCCGCCGCCCCGGCTGCCCCGCCCGCTGGCGCGGCGCAGATGCCCCAGCCCGGTGGCGAGCTGCCCGACCTGACCGCGCATGTCAGCGCCGCCCCGGCCCGCAAGCGCCGCGCCAAGACCCGCCTCCTGGGCTTTGACACCTCCGACGGCGATGTCGTCAACCTGTTCGACAGCACCGGCGCCGCCGCTCCGGCCCGCGACACCAAGTTCCCGGTGGGCTGGATCGTGGTCGCCGACGGCCCGGGCTATGGCGAGAGCTTCACGCTCAAGGCCGGCATGTCGGCCATCGGCCGCGGCGAGGATCAGGCGGTTGCGCTGGATTTCGGCGACACCGCGATCTCCCGCAGCAACCATGCTGCCATCGTCTTTGATCCCGAAAGCTCGCAATTCTATCTGGGCCACGGCGGCAAGAGCAACATCGTGCGCCTGAACGGCCAGCCGGTGATCAGCAACGAGGTTCTGAAAAGCGGCGACCTGATCCGCCTGGGCGAAACAACGCTGCGTTTCATGGCGCTCTGCGGCAAAGACTTCAACTGGACCAGCGCTGGCGGGCAGGAGGCGGAACATGTGGAAATCGCCTGAACCGCGCTTTGACGTTGCCGCCGCCATCTGCCAAGGAGCGCGCGACTACCAGGAAGACGCCATCATCACCGACTTCCCGGCCGGCACCGACATCGGCATGGCCATCCTGGCGGACGGCATGGGCGGCCACGCGGCCGGCGATGTCGCCTCCAAGATGGTGGTGACCGAGGCCTTCAGCAAGCTGAAGTTCGAAAGCGTCAACTTCGCCGAATACGAAAAGCAGATCCCCTATCACTTGACCCACGCCGCGGCAGAGGCCAACACCTGCGTGCAGGAATATGTCCAGGACAATCCCAGCGTCCGCGGCATGGGTGCGACCCTGGTATCGGTGGTGATGATCGAGGACCGCCTGTACTGGCTGTCGATCGGCGACTCGCCGCTCTATCTGATGCGCGGCGGCAAGCTGCAGCAGCTGAACGAGGACCACTCGATGGCGCCGCAGATCGACATGATGGTCAAGGCGGGCCTGCTGGACGCCGAGGCCGGCCGCGACCATCCCGACCGCAACTGCCTGACCTCTGTGATCCTGGGCGACCGGGTGACGCGCACCGACTGCCCCAAGGCCCCGTTCCGGCTGGAGGTCGGCGACCTGGTGGTTGTCTCCAGCGACGGGCTGCAGTTCCTCGAGGACGCGCGAATCGAGAAGATCCTGCACAAGTACCGCCGCCGCAAGAGCGCGGAAATCGTCGAACGGCTGCTGGCGGCGCTGGATGACTTGGCGGACCCGGATCAGGACAACATTTCCTTTGCGGTGATCAAGCTCAACCACAACAAGCCGGTGACCCGCAAGATGCGCCGCAAGCCGGTTGACCTGGTGGGCGACCAATCGGCCAGCGCAACCCGCGTGGTGGCCATGAACAGCAACTCCTATGACGGACCGTCCCTGCCGGAGCAGGATGCCAAAGTGGTCCGGCTGGCCGGGAAAGGGCGCTAGGAATGACCCAAGCGGAAACCGCCGCCGCTGCCGCATCGCTGCGGCACGCACTGGCACAGGGCCGGATCCCCGCCCGCCTGCAGGCCGGCACCGGAACGCTGCTGGAGCAGTTGGAGAAACCGGTGGCCGTCACCCTGTTCGGCCTGGCCGGTTCGGGCAAGTCCAGCGTCGCCAACCTGCTGCTGGGCAGCCAGGTGATCCCGGCGGGCGTCTCCCTGCCCACCCTGCAGGTCAGCGGCGGCGGAACAGCGGCTTGCAGCGGCGTGCTGGCGGATGGCAGCGGCTTCAGCCTGCCCGGTTTCGACACCGGCGCGCTGGCGGCCCGGGGTGCGGTCTTTGCCGAAGCGCAGCTGCCCCTGCCCGCCCTGAACCAGATCAGCCTCCTGGAGATTTCTGCTCCGGATGCCGCTGCGCTGGAACGCGCAGTGCCCTGGGCTGCCCAGCGGACCGGCATTGCCCTGTGGTGCACCCAGGACTTCACCGCCGCTGAGCAGGCCGCCTGGGCGCGCGCGCCGGAACAGATGAAGGACGGCGCTTTCCTTCTGGTGACCAAGGCGGATGAGCTGGCGGCCCAGGACCGGCTGACCCCCGCGCTGGCGGGCATTCAGGACGCGGCCTCCGAACAGTTCAACGGCATCCTGCCGCTGGCCGCGCTGGAGGCGCAGGCCGCACGGGCGCCCGATGGCACGGTGGACCGCGACCGGCTGCGCCGTTCCGGCGGGCAGGCGCTGATCTCGGCCATCATGCATGAGGTGAAGCTGCGGCGTCAGGCAGCGCTGGATCAGGCTGGTGTGCTGCTTGCGAAATACGCTCCCGCAGCCGCCGCTCCGGCAGAGGACACCGCGGCACCGCCCCCTCCGGTGGCCCCCCTGGCAGAGCCGGACGCTCCGCTTGCGCCGGAAACTCCTGTACAGGACCGCTCTGCCCCCGTGGCACAGGCGCCTGTTGCGGCCGCAGAATCCGCAGCACCGCAGGACGCGGCGCTCAGCCCGGAGGCCCGGCAGGCCTATGATCAGGCGCTGGACTACCTGTCCGCGCAGGGGCGCAGCATGGGCCAGGCGCTGCAGGACGGCACCGGCACCGGCAGCAGCAGCCAGCTGATCCGCACCGCTCTGAAGTCGGTGCAGTGGCTGGACAGTCATTTCGAGGAGTTTGGCGGCAACGGCGGCAACGCGCTGGCAGAGATCCGCGGCGCGGTGTCGGAAGCGGAAGACCTCATTCAGCTGATCCAGGTGGAACAGGACGGCACGTCGCTGTTTGACGCCACCAGCATTCTGCTTCAGCTGAAACGCGACATGCAGGCGCAGCTCGCCGCCTGAAGGCGGCCAAGCTGCGGAAGAACAGCACGGGTTTTCACCCTACAGGGTGAAAACCCGCTGCCAGATGCCGTGCAGCCCGGCCAGATCTGCCTCGCCATGGGCGAACAGGGCGCATTCGCCATCCGCCCAGACAACCGACACACAGCTGCCGCCGTCCAGAACCGGACCCAGCGAAATCAGCCGCGGCGTTTCTGTCAGCGCCGCATGTTTGGCATAAGATGCCTGAAACCGGTCCCACTGCGCATCGGCAATCTTCTGCAGCGCAGTCAGCACAGCTGCATCCTCGCCGCCGCCCAGCCAGGCGCCGCCGGCGTGCAGCAGGCAGGCCGAATACATACCGGCGGCGGCCTCGATGAAAAATTCCATCGGCCGTTCCTGCTCGCCCGGGTCGAGCTCCATCACCTCTTCCAGCATCGCCGCCGGCAGTCCCAGCCCGGCAGGGCTGCCGCCGGGCGCGGCAAAGGCGGTCTCAACCGTCAGCGGTTCCTCGGCCTGCGCCAGCCGCACCATGGCCGCGGCAACCGCTTCCAGCACATCCGGCTGGTCATGGGACAGGCCGTCGCCGGCCAGATGCTGCACCTCTTCCAGATCGCTGCTGGCTGAAACCAGCGCCATCAGCCGCCGTTCTGACACCACAAAGGACAGCGCGCTCTCCCGGGAGCGGAAGGTCAGCTGCCGCTGCAGCACCGTGGTGCCGATTTCCTGCAGCAGGGCGGGCAGCGGCGGCGGGAACAGCCCATTGGACAGAACCCGTTTGCCATCCCGGAACACGGTCTGCCGGGCACCGAGGGCCGCCAGGTTGCCGGCAATTGCGTCGTCGTGAGTCACTTTGAAATTCCCGTTCGAAGGTCGTGGTGCGCCGGTCCGTCAGCCATCCGCGGTGATCCGGTCCAGGCAGTCCCGGGCGGCGGCCTGAAACGCGCCCAGATCCAGATCCGGCGCCGCAAGGCACAACAGGGCATCAGTTGGTTGAAGGGGCGATTTGAAGGCCAGCATCACCCTGCCCGGCTCCCGCGCCAGCGCAAAGGCAGGCGCGCCGGACCCGAGAGGCGGCGCGCTGTTTTCACCCAGCAGGCAGCCGGCCTGGGCACAGAGGGCATCCAGCGCATGACGGTCCAGCGGTGAATGGCTGTTGGCCACCAGCACCATGCCCGCGGCCAGATCCGCATAGGCCACCGTCCCGCAGGCGGGAAACTGAGCGTGCAAACTGTCCAGTTCTTCCGATACCGTCATAATGCGCCCTTGCCTGATGGGCCGGTTCCGCCCGGCCCGCAGGTCAATTCACAACCGCAACGGGCCCGGGATTACAAGCCTCTTTTTTTTTTAGCTCTCCAGCAATTCCCTGCGCAGGGCTGCCAGATCCGCATCCGGGCGCGGGGTACGCTTGGCGCCTTGCGGGCGCACCCGGCGCGGCATGACGCGGCCGGGCTGCACCTCCTGCGGGCTGTCCGCTTGGGGCGTGCCTTGGGATGCTGCTGCCGGCTCCGCCGCAGCAGAGTGCTCCGCCGGCCCGGCCGCAGCCGCGGCCGGGACAGGCTCCTGCACCGCAGGCGTGCTGCCGTCGCGGGCAGCCGTCACAATGGCCTCCAGCGCCGCAGCAAATCCTTGGGCGCCCGAGGTCTCCCATGCCGTGCTCTCAGGTTCTGCATCCAGCGCCTGGGTCAGCGAGATCGGGCAGACGCCGACAAACTGGCCTTCGGTCTCCCGTGCAACCCTTGTCTGCACCCGCAGCTTGTCCAGCGGCGTCGTCAGCTTGTCGAACCGGGTGATCAGCAGCAGGCTGCGCTGGCGCACCATCTCCGGCACCAGCCCCCAGGCCGCCGCCTCCGACTGCCGCCAGGCCTGGGTCGCATGGGTGCACCACAGAACGCAGTCCACCTCTTCCAGCATCCGTTCCCAGACCTCGGGCGGCATGTTGGGGTCGGAGATGCCGGGAAAGTCGATCAGGTCGCATTCCTCCAGCACCTGCGCCTCGCAGCTGATCTGCACAAAAAGCGTCTCTTCCAGCGGCACTGCTTCCAGCGCCTCCAGCGAGACCGGATGCAGACTGCCGTCCAGCGCCTTGCGCTCGGGCGGTGCCTCTCCTTCGGTGATCCAGACCGGCGGCAGCCGGGTTGCCGTCACCTTCTCCGGCAGGATGCGCCGCCCCAAGAGCAGGTTCGACAGGGTGCTTTTGCCCGCGCTGAACTCGCCCATGATGGCGACACGGGGTTTGCGGTCCAATGGCTGCGGGTTCGTCATGCCGCCGCTCCTTTACGTGCTGCCCGGGCCGGTTCTGCGACCGGCTCCGCGTCCTCTGATGCCAGTTCCTTGAGCAGTAGCTCCAGCAGCTCCGCCCGCTCCTGCTGGGCGCTGATGCCGAACAGGTTATTCAAGTCATTCATGCTGATCCGCGTCTTCTCGGCCACGTCCATCAGCAGCTCCCGCTGCTCGGTGAAGAACGCCATCAGCCGCTCGCGGGCGTCCTGCCGGATCTCCGCCGCCTGCTGTTCCTTCAGCTCATGGATGATCGGTGCCGTCTCCGCCTTGATCAGGTCGTAATAGCCGCTGGCATAGGCGCGGTATCCGCGGCGGCGCTGCCACCAGCCCTTCCACCAGGAGGTCTGCAGGTCCAGCGCGATGGTGGCGCCGATCGCCACCGGCGGCGGCACCTCGGGCACCGCTGCGGGCGCAATGCGGAAATCGCTGACCTGAATAGAGACCGCCTGCTGATAGGTGTCATGGATCGCCGAGGCCGCATCGCTGTAGACCTGTGTGCAGGCCGCCATCAGATTCTTGCGCATCACCTGGTAGCTGGAGCGCAGCAGGATCCGCAGCCCGTCCGGCGCATACTGCCAGGTTTCGTTCTCGCCGTAGTTCTCCAGATGCTGCAGCAGGGAAGCCACCGCCCGTTCCAGGAACTTGTTATGCGCCTGGTCCACCCGCGAGGAGAAGGTGGTGAACACCTGATCCAGCGCGGTGTCCATCTGCGCCATGCTCACGGTTTCCAGCCGCCGCAGCAGCTGGCTCAGCGCGGCGGGCTCTATCACCGAAATCCGGTTGCCGTCGATCCGCATCGACGCCACGGTTGAGGCCGCCTTCATGCTGGACACCTGGTTGGCGGCGCGCTGGCGCACCTCGGACAGCAGCCGCGCACCGGCGCCTTCGGCTATCCGCGCGCCGATGGTTTCAAACAGTTCCGGCACGCCGGACAGCTGCCACATCAGCGCCGGGTCGCTCAGCACATCCTGCCCGTCTGCGCCTGCCTCCGGCCCGGCGTACTGCCGCAGCACGGCAGCGCTGTCCTCGCCCAGCGGATGGGTGTCCGGCGCCAGCGCCGCATTGGCCCACAACGCGCTGCCAAAGACGATCCTGGGATTTTCCGGCCCGTTCATCTTCTCCAGTGTCGCCAGGATGCTGTCGCGGATATCGGGGATCTGGGTCTCGGGGTCCGACAGCTCATCAATCCGGTTGACGAAGATCACGATCCCTTCCGACCGCACGTTGGAGATCATCCGGATCAGCCCCATATCGACTGAGCTCAGCGCCTGCGACGCGGACAGCACCACCACGCACAGGCGGCTGTTGCGCAGCGACTTAATGGTGATCTGCTCGCGCATCAGGAAGGTGTCGTTGACGCCGGGCGTGTCGCGCAGGCACAGCGGCACCGGCAGCGAGGGCAGCGGCAGGAACAGGTCGGCGGATTTGGTGATATCAGCAAACCGGCCCTGCTGGTCGCTGCTGCCCGCCATCTCGAAATCATCGCCCAGGCAGACATAGCGCTGCATCAGGTCGTCATCCAGATGCCGGTAATCATGCTTCTGGCCCAGCAGCAGCTCAAACCGCCGCCCCAGCCGCTTGCGGGTTTTCTCGCGCATTTCCGCAATCTGCGCCTGGATCTTCTGCAGCTCCTCATCAGCGCCCGTCCGCATCGACAGTTCGCCGATCCGGCCGCCGTTGGAAACCAGATGGTCCCATTCATCGCCGTTGAAGAACTGGAAGGAGGCTACCGGGTCGCCATCCTTGCGCGGCGCATTCAGATGCAGCGAGGTGACAACCGAGGTCCAGGGGTTCACATCGGCAGGCAGCAGCCCGGGCCGGGCCACCATCGCATTGACCAGAGAGGTCTTGCCGGATTTGATCTGCCCGATCATCGTGACGCTGGGCTTGAACTCGTCCAGTTCCTTCAGCTGCCGGGCGATCTGGCTGCGGCTGCCCTTGGCTTCCAGCGCCTGAATGTCCAGCAGCAGGTCCTTCAGCTCCACAATCTCGCCTGCAAGCCCGCCCAGGCTGTCATGGCCGTTACGCAAAAAGGGAAAACGACCAAAGCCAGCCGGCTGGCAGTCGGGTGTCTCATCCATAGTGGTAATTTCCTTGTCGGTCTGTGCGAGCAACGAATGAATTCGCGGTCAAAGCTGCCTTCTTTATTTTCTGGTTAACGAACAATCAGCCATCAAAGGCAAAATTGCGGCAGACCGTGGCCGACAACTTGTCTTTGCGTAAAATATTCAGACTTTTTTAACTTTTCACGGGAGTTCCGGGCGGGTTTTGAGCGTCAGCGGTGTGCTGCGCCGGCCACCCGCACGGGATGCGGTGCTACTCGCTCCCGGTCCCGTCTTGCTGCACCGATTGCAGATAGGTGATCAGGCTGCCCAGGGCCTGCGAAACCATCATCGGCTGGCCGTTCGGCAGGGCCAAGGCCACATACTGGTCCTCGTCCAGCGACGGGCCGAACACGGGCATGTCGCCATGGGCGGCAACCGGCTTGCGGCCGTCTATCTGCTTGGCTACCGCCTCAACCGGGAATGCGCCGTTGTTGCGCGCCGCCAGTTGGGTAAGATCCGGCGGTTGCAGCGCCATCATTTCCGCCATCGGCCCCTGGCTTGCTGCGTCCTTGCCGTGGCATTCGGCGCAGAAGTACAGGAACAGGTCCCGCCCCTCACCGGCACCGGATTCCTGCGCCCAGACCGGGCCTGCTGCCATCGCAAGTGTTACTGCCAGCCGTATCAGCATCGCCGTTCTCCTTTGCTCCGGATCCTCTTCCCCGCGCGGCCCGAACCCGGTGCCCGCCGCAGATGATGTGATGATAGCGGCAATCGGGCAGCGCAGAGTTGACTCAGAGCAAGGCGGACCGTGCAGAACCGGACTAGGCTCCGCAGGTGCCGCAACAGGACGGGAGGCCTTGCCATGACCAAAACCGCCGGTGCGCTGCTGGCCGCTGCGGCTGTTCTGCTGGCGGCCGCCGCTGCCTATCTGTTTGTCGCGGACAACGGCGCGGACCTGCCCGAGGGTTTCGTCCAGGGCAACGGCCGGATCGAGGCCGAGCAGGTTGAGATCGCCCCCGCACGGGCGGGCCGGGTGGCCAAGGTGCTGGCCGCCGAGGGCAGCCTGGTGTCAGCCGACAGCATCCTGGTGGAAATGGACACCGATGAGCTGTCGGCGGCGCATGACCGGGCCAAAGCCGAGGCTGCCCTGGCGCGCCAGACCAAGGCCGAGGCGGAAGCGCTGGTTGTCCAGCGCCAGAGCGAGCACCGCCGCGCAGAACATGAGCTGGACCGCGCCACCGCCCTGCTGGCCGGGCACAACATTTCAGAAACCGTGTTTGAGGAACGCGAAACCGCCCACCAGGTCGCCGAGGCGGTTCTGGGCGCGGCCAAGGCGCGGGTCGCCACCGCAGAGGCCCGCATCGCGGCAGCTGAGGCCGAAGTGCGCCGGATCGCCGCGCAGATCGAGGACAGCACCCTCACCGCACCGGTGCCGGGCCGGGTCCTGTACCGGCTGGCGGAACAGGGTGAGGTGGTCGGCGCCGGCGGCCCGATCCTGACGCTCCTGAGCCTTGAAAACATCTACATGGAGGTGTTCCTTCCCGCCCGCGAGGCCGGTCTTCTGCCGATCGGCGCCGAGGCCCGCATCGTGCTGGACGCCCTGCCCGATTACGCCATTCCCGCCGCCGTCACTTTTGTCTCGCCAGAGGCCCAGTTCACGCCCAAGCAGGTGGAAACCCTTAGCGAGCGCGAGCAGCTGGTGTTCCGCGTCCGCGTCCGCATCCCGCAGGATCTGGTGGCGGCGCGGATCGAACATGTGAAAACCGGCCTGCGCGGCATCGCCGTGATCCGGCTCGACACCGCCAAGGAATGGCCCGAAGCGCTGGAGCGGCGCATCCCGCCTGAGCTGTTCGAATGACTTCCCGGGCTGACAGTCCTGGGATACGCATCGCGGAGATCAGCCACCGCTACCGCAAGCATGTGGCACTGGATGGGATCTCCTTGGACCTGCTCCCGGGCCGGCTGGTGGGGCTCATCGGCCCGGACGGGGTAGGCAAGTCGACCCTTCTGGGCCTGATCACCGGCGCCAAGCAACTGCAGGCCGGGTCGATAGATGTGCTTGGCGGCCCGATCGGCAACGCCGCCCATCGGCGCCGCATCTGCTCTGCTATTGCCTTCATGCCGCAGGGGCTGGGCCGCAACCTCTATCCCGAACTGTCCGTGCGCGAAAACCTGGAGTTCTTCTCGCGGCTGTTCGGCCAGGGCGCGGCAGAGCGCGAGGCCCGCATCGCATCCCTCCTCACTGCAACCGGGCTGGCGCCTTTTGAAGACCGGCTGATGGGCAGGCTGTCGGGCGGCATGAAGCAGAAGCTGGGGCTGTGCTGCGCCCTGATCCACGACCCCAAGCTGCTGGTGCTGGATGAACCGACCACCGGCGTTGACCCGCTCTCGCGCCGCCAGTTCTGGGCGCTGATCGGCGCCATCCGGGAGCAAAGCCCCGGCCTCACCGTGCTGGTCTCAACTGCTTATATGGAGGAGGCGCAGAGCTTCGACCGGATCGTCGCCATGGATGCGGGCCGGGTGCTGTACCAGGGCCCGCCGGAAGACTTGCGGGGCGGGGCTGAAGACCTCGAGACAGCCTACCAGCAGCTGCGCGCGCAAGGGAAACCGCCGCCGGTTCAGCTCCAGCCCGCGGCTGCGCACAGCGGCGAACCGGTCATCACCGCCCGCGGCCTGACCCGCCGCTTTGGCGATTTCACTGCGGTTGACCACGTCGATTTCAGCATTGCCCGCGGCGAAATCTTCGGCTTTCTAGGCTCCAACGGCTGCGGCAAGTCGACCACCATGAAAATGCTGACCGGCCTCTTGCCCATCAGTTCCGGCGAGGCGCAGCTGTTCGGCCGGCCGGTGGACGCCAAGAACCGCGCCCTGCGCCGCGAGATCGGCTATATGAGTCAGGCGTTTTCGCTCTATGGCGAACTGACCGTAGAGCAGAACCTGCAGCTGCACGCCCGCATTTTCGGGATCAAAGACCGCGCGGCCCGGGTCGCCGAACTGACCCGGCGCTTCGGCCTCTCGGCGCACAGCGCCTCCCTGGCTGCCGCCCTGCCGCTTGGCATCAAGCAGCGGCTGTCGCTGGCGGTTGCGGTGATCCACCGCCCGCGGGTGCTGATCCTGGACGAACCGACCTCCGGCGTCGACCCGGAGGCCCGGGACATGTTCTGGGCGCTGCTGATTGAGCTGTCGCGCAACGAAGGCGTCACGATCTTTGTCTCCACCCATTTCATGAGCGAGGCCGAACGCTGCGACCGGGTCTCCTTCATGCACGCGGGCAAGGTTCTGGCAGAAGGCACGCCCAAGGCGCTGATGGCATCGCAATCCGCGGACACGCTGGAACAGGCCTTTGTCGCCATCCTCCAGGCCGCCGACCCCCCTGCCCCGGTCTCCGCACCGGAAACCGCCATTCGGGCGAGGGGCAGCGCGGCGGGCGGCCTCAGCCGCGCCCTGGCCTATGCCCGGCGCGAAACGGTCGAGGTCCTGCGCGACCGGGTGCGGCTTGCCTTTGCCTTCCTTGGCTCCGTGATCCTGATGCTGGTATTCTGCTTCGGCATTTCGCTGGACATTGATGAGCTGGACTATGCCGCCCTCGACCTGTCGCAAAGCCCCGAAAGCCGCGCCTATCTGGCGGAGATTTCCGGCTCACGCTACTTCCGCCTCACCCCGCCCCTGTCCAGCGCTGCCGAGGGCCGCAGCCGGCTGGTCTCGGGCGAGGTTTCGCTGGTGATTGAGTTGCCCCCGGATTTCGGCCGCAAGCTGCGCACCGGTGAACCGGCAGAGGTGCTGGCGATTGTCGATGGCGCGATCCCCTTCAAGGGCGAAACGGTGGAGGGCTACGCCGCCGGTCTGCATCAGACATTCCTGACCGCACAGGCCGCCGCCCGCGGCACCCGCCAGCCCGAAATCGCCCGCATAGAGCCGCGGTTCCGCTACAATCAGAGCTTTGAAAGCATCGCCGCGATGGCGCCTGCAATGCCCGCAATCTTGCTGATCATGCTGCCTGCGGTGCTGATGGCAGTCAGCGTCGCGCGGGAAAAGGAGCTGGGCTCGGTCACCAACTTCTACGTCACCCCGACCACCCGGCTGGAGTTCCTGATCGGCAAGCAGATCCCCTATATCGCAATCGCCTATCTGAACTTCCTGCTGCTGACGGCAATGACCATCGCGGTCTTCGGGGTGCCGCTCAAGGGCGACCCGCTGCCGCTGGCCCTTGGCGGGTTGCTCTATGTCTGGGCCGCCACGTCCTACGGGCTGCTGATCGCCACCATGACCTCCAGCCAGGTGGCGGCGACCTTTGCAACCACCATCGCCTCGGTGGTGCCGACAATCCAGTTCTCCGGCCTGCTGCAGCCGGTCTCGACACTGGAGGATGGCGCCCAGACCATCGGCGCGCTGTGGCCGTCGTCTTATTTCCTGCATCTGAACGTCGGCGCCTTCACCAAGGGGCTGGGCTGGGAGGCGCTGCTGCCCGACATCCTGGCGCTGGCCTGCTTCGGGCCGGCCCTCACCCTGCTGGCCGCGCTGGTGCTGCGCGCGCAGGAGAAATAGATGCGGCGGCTCTCCTGCATATTCTGGCTTGGCCTCAAGGAAATGATGAGCCTGCGCCGCGACTGGGTGATGATGGTGCTCCTGGCCTGGTCTTTCACCCTGGCGCCGGTGATGGAGGCGACCGGGGTCGCCACCTCGGTCAACAACGCCTCGATCGCCTTTGCGGATGAGGACAACTCCCCCCTGTCCCGCACCCTGGCCGCCGCCTTCTTCCCGCCCGAGTTCCAGCCGGTGGTGCAGATCGAACCGGGCACCGGTGCCGCCCGGATGGATGCGGGCGATTTTCTGTTCGTCGTCGCTGTACCGCCCGGGTTCGAAAAAGACCTGCGCGCAGGCCGGGGGCCGGAAATCCAGGTGCTGATCGACGCCACCGCAATGGAACAGGCGGGCATCGGCGCCAGCTACATCACCAGCATCCTCAGCACCGAGATCCGCCGCTTTGCCATCGGCGCCGATCTGGCCCAGCCACAGCCGCTGGACATCATCATCCGCAGCGCCTTCAACCCGAACCGCGACACTGTGCGCTTTGCAGGCATCAACGCGCTGATCGGCCAGATCATGTGGCTGACCACCATCCTCACCGGCGCCGCGATGATCCGCGAGCGCGAGCACGGCACCATCGAGCATCTTTTGGCGATGCCGCTGTCACCCTTCGACATTGCGGTTGCCAAGATCTGGGCCAACGCCGCGGTGGTGCTGGCTGCGGCGGCGCTTTCGCTGGGTTTTGTCATGCAGGGGGTGCTGGACATCACCATCGCGGGGTCCTCGGTGCTGTTCCTATGCGGTACCGCGCTGTTCCTGTTCACCGCAACCGCGCTGGGAGTGTTCCTGGCAACCATCGCGCGCTCGATGGCGCAGTTTGCGCTGCTGGTGATGCTGACCATCCTGCCGATGCTGATGCTGTCGGGCGGCGAAACCCCGGTGGAAAGCCAGCCCGCCTGGCTGCAGGCCGCCACCACCCTCCTGCCCTCGCGCCACTACATGGCCGCCAGCCAGGCCATCGTCTTCAAGGGTGCGGGGTTCCAGACCGTCTGGCCAGAATTCCTGTGGATGGCGCTGCTGGGCGCGGCCCTGCTGGCGACCAGCCTGGTGCTGTTCCGCCGCTCAGTGGCGCAGGACGGCTAACGTATCACAACCACGGTGCATTTGGCATGGCGCACCACCCGCGCCGCGGTCGAGCCCAGGAAGTAATCCTGCAGACCCGGCCGGTGCGAGGCGATGACGATGCAGTCGGCGCCATGCGCGTCAGCGTAATCGGTGATCGTGCGCCCGGCATGGCCGGTGACCAAGTCCGTCTCAACGTCCGTAACCCCGCCCAGATCCGCCTTCAGCTCTGCCAGCATCTCGGCGAGGGTGTTTTCCAGCAGACCCTTGGGCAGCTGCTGAACCACATAGCCGGGGATCTCGTCGGCCACGGTCAGCGCGGTGATCCTGGCATCACTGTCGGCCAGCAGGCGGGCAGCCTCCAGCGACCGGGCCGTATTGGCACCGTGATCCGGGGCAATCGGAACCAGAATATGCTTGTACATCGCATTCCTCCTCTGATGCAGCCCGAGTCTATGCCGGTTCGCAGCGGCCCGCCTTGACACAGGTTAGCCGCCCCCGCGGCAGCGGATTGATCCGGATCATGGCAACCGCCTGCAAAACTGCTCTAATGGTGAACGCGGTGTGCATGCCCGCCTGCCGCGAACCAGCTGCCGGAGGCCCGCCATGCAACGCCAAACCTCTCTCTTCGTGCTCGCCCCTGACACCAGCAATGAAGCCATCGCCGCCGCCGCCGAGGCGGCGCAAGCCCAGGACGCCTATCTCGCCTGCCTGCTTTTGGACAGCCTGCCCGCCAGGCCATATTTCGTTTACAGTGCGACGGGGTTCGGCGCGGCTGCAATGCCTGCGGACTGGGTTGATCATTTGCGGGACGCACGTCAGGCGGCAGAAACCCGCGCTGCAGAGGTGAACGATCTCCTCACGCGCAACATCTGTTCCGGCGATGTGCACTATGCGGTGTGCGCCGGCGCCGACATCCGGCAGCTATGCGCCCAGCGGGCCAAGACCTGCGATTTTGCGCAATTTGCCGATGACCTCAGAACCCGCGACGACGTCTTCCGCGACGCTCTGCACGGCTTGCTGTTCCAGTCGCCGGTTCCGGTCATCGTGAATGGCTCGCCTTTTGCCAGCTTCAGCCGCGTCTTCCTCGCCTGGGACAGCAGCCTTGCCGCCTCCCGCGCCGCCCATGCAGCCCTGCCCTATCTGCGCCACGCTGACGAGGTCGTGATCGGCTGCTTTGAAACCAGCACCTCCGATCAGCGCGGCGATGAGGATCCGGGCACCGATGCCGCCGCCTGGCTCAGCCACCAGGGCTGCAAGGTGACCGTGTCGCAGTTCCCCGGCGGCGGGCAGGATGTCGGCCACGGCATTCAGCAGCGCGCGCGCGAGGCCGGGGCCGGGCTGGTGGTGATGGGCGCCTATGGCCATTCCCGCCTGCGCGAGGCAGTATTCGGCGGCACCACCCGCACGATGATCGAGCAGACGGACCTGCCGGTCCTGTTTGCCCACTGACGCCCGCTGCCCCCTAGCCCATGACCTCAGGAGCCGCCCTATGACCAGCCAGGCCCCGTTTGATGCCTACAAGCCTGCTGAAATCGCAAACCTGGCAGAGACCGCCGGAACCGCCAAGGCCCGGCTGCCGCTGCCGCAGATGTTCGTGCTGGCGATGCTGGCGGGCGCTTTCATCGGTTTTGGCGCGGCGGCCTATACCATGACCCTGACCGGTGCATCCCCCGTCACAGGGCCGGTCCGGGTGCTGGGCGGGGCGGTGTTCTCGCTCGGCCTGATCCTGGTGGTGATCGCCGGGGCAGAGCTGTTCACCGGCAATGTGCTGATGGTGATCGCCGCGGTGGACCGCAAGATTCCGCTGCGCCTGCTGCTGCGCAGCTGGGGCGTGGTCTATGCCGGCAATCTGGCAGGCGCCGCCGGACTGGCCGCCGCATTTGCCTTTACCGGGCTGCTGGACGGCCCGATGGGCGCAACCGCCGCCGGGATCGCAGAGGCCAAGGCCGGCCTTGGCCCGCTTGAGGCCTTTGTGCGCGGCGCGCTGTGCAACGCCCTGGTCTGCCTCGCCGTCTGGCTGTCCTTCGCCGCCCGCACCGCCGCCGGCAAGGTGCTGGCCATCCTCTGGCCGATCACCGCCTTTGTGCTGTTGGGGCTCGAACACTCGATTGCCAACATGTATTTCTTCCCGCAGGCGTGGGCAGCGGGAGCGGACATTCCGCTTTCTGCGGCAGCCGCCAATCTGTTCTGGGTCACCCTCGGCAACATCGCAGGCGGCGCGGGCGGGGTCGCCCTGGCCTACTGGTTTGCCTTCCTGGGAGGCTCTGCGCAGCGCCAGCCTGAACAGCCGACTGAGCAAAGCCGCTGACGCCGCCGCCTTATTCTGCCTTGCGGTCTGGCAGCCGGATCTCCTGCAGCACCGCCAGATAGCCCGTCAGGTCAGACAAGGTGACCACCCCCAGCAGCTGGCGCTCCTCTGCCACCAGGAATTTGCGCCGCCCGGTGGAGGAGATCTTTGCCATCAGCTCCGCAGCCGGCATTTCAGGGCCGACCGTATTGTCCGCATCCGCCGGAACATAGACGTCGCCGACATGGGTTTCCGCCCAGTCCGCGCGCGGGGTCTGCGCCAGCAGGCTGGTATCTGCATAGCCCAGCAGCACGTCGCCCAGCACCACCGGCACAAAGCTTTTGCGGCCGCTTAGCATCACGTCATCCGCAAGGTATTGCAGGCTGACCTCCGGCTGCACCGAAATCACATGACGTGTCATCAGAGCGGCAACCGTCTTGCCCTTGAACGCAGCCTCCTGCAGCTGGCGGGCATAGGTGCCCTTGGCCGCCGCTAGCACAAACACCCCGATCAGCACCTGCCACAGCGACGCGACCGGATTGCCGGAAAACAGCCCGATGACACCAAAGAGGATCAGCGCATAGGCAAAATAGCTGCTGATCTTCGTGGCGGTGGCGGTCGCCTGCAGCAGGTCGCGGCTGCGGCTCCACAGAAAGGCGCGGAAGATCCGCCCGCCATCCAGCGGAAAGGCCGGCAGCAGATTGAACACCGCCAGCACCAGGTTGATCAGCGCCAGGTAGTCCAGCACAGGGTTCAGCGCCATCCCCGGCGCAAGCCACCCGCCCATCTGCGCCAGCAGCCAGAAGCCAAAGGCCAGCGCAAAGCTCATCAGCGGGCCGGCAATGGCAATCCAGAACTCGCTGGCGGCGGTCTTCGGCTCCGATCCCAGCTCGGCAACGCCGCCGAAGATGAACAGGGTGATCCCCTTGATCTCAACCCCGAAGCGGCGGGCCACCACCGAATGGGACATCTCGTGCAGGATCAGCGAGCCGAAAAACCCCAGCATCGCCAGCAGCGCCAGGGTCAGATAGACGCTGCCGCCGGCACCGGGATACACCATCGGAAAATACTGCGACGACAGGCTCCAGGTGATCAGCGCGGCAATCAGCGCCCAGCTCGGATCAATCCTGATGTCAAACCCCTGCAGGGTGGCGATTTTGATGGCATTTGAAAACATATGCGTCCCTCCGGTCATCAGCTTATGGCCAAACCGCCCCGCCCCCCTTGATCCGGCTCAAACCCGGAACAGGCTGCCCGCCAGATAGGCCACGGCGGCAGCGCAGGAGCCGATGGCCAGCGTTTCCAGCCCGGATTTCCACCAGGGCGCCAGCGACCAGACGCTCTTGCTGGCGCCGATGCCGAAAAACACCGCCCCGGTGGCAATCGCCGCCGTCAGGAACGGATCGGGCAGCCCCAGCATGAAGGGCAAGAGCGGCACGATGCCCGCGGCCATAAAGGCGGCAAAAGTGGTCAGCGCCGCCGCCACCGGGTTGGGCTCGGCCGGCGCCAGCCCGTATTCGCTGGTCAGCATCACAGAGATCCACTTCTCCGGCTTGGCGGCCACGGACCGCACCGCCCCTTCCAGCACCTCGCCGCTCAGCCCCAGTTCCTGGAATATCTGGCGCAGCTCCTCGCGCTCGCCCTCCGGATATTCGCGGATATGGCGCTTCTCCACCTTATAAAGCCGCCGCCGGTCGTCCAGATCCGCCTTGGTGCCCAGGTAATTGGCCGCCGCCATGGAAAACCCGTCCGCCAGCACGTTGGCAATGCCCAGGGCAATGATCACACCTTGCGAAAACCCGGCCCCCTCGACGCCCGCGGCAATCGCAAAGGTGGTGACTGCGCCGTCGATACCGCCATAGACCGCGTCCCGCAGCCGCCCGGTGCCGTTGCTGCCCGCAAGCCGCCGCGCGATGTCCTCCTTGCTGTGCCCGTGATCGCCCTTCATGCCCGCAGCATGGCCCGGAACGGCAAAACCCGCATTGAGGGAGGTCAAGCCGCCGCCGCAGCCCGCCTGGTCCGGCGGCTGGCGAGATAGCGCAGGGTTTTCAGCACCTCCGGCACCACCAGGATCGGCAGCACCAGCAGCGCGATCAGCCCCCAGTGCTCCGCCTGCAGCGGCACCGTATGCAGCAGCACCTGCAGCGGCGGCCAGTACACTGCCGCAACCTGCGCCCCGATGGTCACCGCCAGCGCCGCCAGCAGCAGCGGATTGCTGAACACCCCGATTCGCCAGCACGGCAGATGCAGCGAACGGAAGGCAAAGACGCTCGCCTTCTCAAACACCACCATGGCAGTAAAGGCGGCGGTGCGGGCCAGATCCTCGTTGCCGTCCAAGAGATGCAGGAACAGCCACAGGCTGGCCAGCCCGGTATAAAGCCCCAGCGCCAGAATGGTCAGCAGACCGGCCTGTCCCACAATCGGCGCGTCCTTCCGGCGCGGCGGATGCTCCATCTGATCCGGCTCGCCCTTCTCCAGCCCCAACGCCACCGCCGTCACCCCGTCGGTGACCAGGTTCATCCACAGGATCTGGGTCGCCAGAAAGATCAGCGGCCCGCCGATCAGGATATTGATCAAGAGCGCAATCACCTCCCCCGCGTTGGAGGACAAGAGGTAGCGCACGAACTTGCGCACATTGGTGAACTGCCGCCGCCCCTCGCCGATGGCGCGGACGATGGTGGCAAAATTATCATCCAGCAGCACCAGGTCAGAGGCATCCTTGGCCACATCCGTCCCCCGCACCCCCATCGAAACGCCGATATCGGCCTGCTTCAGGGCCGGCGCATCGTTCACCCCGTCCCCGGTCATCGCCACGATCTGATGCTGCCCCTGCAGCGCCGAGACGATCCGCATCTTGTGGGCGGGCCTTGTGCGGGCAAACAGCACATCCTGCTGCAACAGCCGGTCCAGCTCCGCATCCTCCAGCGCCTCCAGCGCATCGCCGGTCAGGGTCTTTCCCGCCGGCAGGCCCAGCTGGGCAGCAATTGCCTTGGCAGTCAGCGGGCTGTCACCGGTGATCATGATCACCCGGATGCCCGCCGCCCGCGCCGCGCCGATGGCGTCGCGCACTTCGGGCCGCGGCGGGTCAATCAGCCCCGCCAGCCCGAGGAAGGTCATGTCCTTTTCCTCGATCCCGCCGCCCTGCGCCGCGCCGGCTGCCAGGCCGATCACCCGCAGCCCTTCTGCGGCCATCGCCTCATAAGCGCCGATGATGGCGGCCCGCTCCTCCGGATCCAGCCTGCGCGGGCCGTCCTGGGTCAGCACCTCCGTGCAGATGTCCAGAACCTGCTCCGGCGCGCCCTTGGTCAGGACCTTTTCGCCGCCGCCACTGCGCGCGAGCACACTCATCCGCTTGCGCTCGCTGCTGAAGGGGATCTCCGCCACCACCGCATCCGGCGGCGGCAGCGCTGCCCAGCCCTTGTAGCCCAATGTGACCAGCGCCCCCTCGGTCGGGGCGCCGGTCATCTGCCAGTGGTCGCCCTCCTGGTGCAGGCTCGCGTGGGTGCAGGTCAGCCCCGCTTCCAGCAGCTCTGCCAGCACCGCATCCTCCCGCGCGCCGGTAACGGCGCCGTTCCAGGCGATATGGCCCGCCGGGTCATAGCCGGTGCCGGTCACCTGATAGCTGCGGTCCAGCGTCCAGACCCGCGTCACGGTCATCTTGTTTTCAGTCAGGGTGCCGGTCTTGTCGGTGCAGATGACCGAGGCCGCGCCCAGCGTTTCCACCGCCTGCAGACGCCGCGCCAAGGCTTTCTGGCGCACCATTGCCGCCGCCCCCAGCGCCAGGGTGATGGTGACCACCGCAGGCAGCCCCTCGGGCACCATCGCCACCGACAGCGACAGGCCGGTCATGAACATCTCCGCCGCGTCCCGCCCCATATACAGCCCCAGCGCCAGGATCGCCGCCGCCACCGCCAGCGCCGCAAAACCCAGCTGCCGCGCCAGCCGGCCCAGCTGCACCTGCAGATTGGTCTTCTTCAGGCCCACCGCCCCGGTCAGCGCCGCAATCTCGCCAAAGGCGGTGCGCGCGCCGGTTGCGGTGACCACCGCTATCGCGCGGCCTGCCGCCACCACCGTGCCGGCAAACACCTCTGCAGTATCTGTGCCGGGCGCCTTGTCCACCGGAACCGATTCCCCGGTCAGCGCGCTTTCATCCAGCCGCAGCCCGGCGGCTTCCTCCAGATGCGCGTCAGCAGGCACCCGGACGCCCGCCTCCAGGATGATCAGATCGCCCGGCACCAGCTCGCGTGCCTCGATCACCTGCTCGCGCCCGTCGCGCACCGCCAGCGCCTGCGGCGACAGCATGCTGCGCAGGCTTTCCAGCGCGGTCTCCGCCCGCCATTCCTGCACAAAGCCAAGGATCCCGTTCAGACCGATCACCAGCCCGATCGCCAGCGTGTCCGTATACTCGCCCAGCGTGAAGGCGATGATCCCCGCAGCGATCAGGATCAGCACCAGGAAATTGCTGAACTGGCGCAGGAACACTTGCAGCGGACCGGTCCGCCTGCCCCGCGGCAGCTCATTCCATCCATACGTCCGCCGCGCCGCTTCCGCCTGCTGCCGCGTCAGCCCGCTGAGCCGCCCGCCACTACTGTCCTGAACCGGGTTTGCCATGCGCTTTGCCCTCCGCTGCCGCCTCCGGCCGCCGTTTCCAGCCTGCCGCAACTTTGGCCCCTCCGGCAACTGCGCCAACGCCGCAGGGGGTCACTCCGAATGCGAACCGGAACACAAACCGGAACTCAAAGCGGAACAGAATCAGCATATGGCACCATATAACATTTATAAAGCAATGATAATAATACGATTTCACCCTATTCCCCGGCGACCGGAATCGGGCTATAAAACGGAATTTGAACAGGAACAAAACGGGCGTCACACCCCGGGATCGGAACAGGGGCAATACATGGCGGCGGACAGGCCAACCAACTTGGCGGATGATGGCGAGCCGATCACCATTGTTGAGCCGCTGATCCCCGAAGAAGCCTCCCGGCACCGCCCTGCCCTCAACGATCTGGCGGTGGAGCTGGCAATGGCCTCCTCAGCCCTGCGCGCCGCCCTGCCAGAGGCCGTCCGCACCCCGCTGGCCGGCCTGGTGCGGTCGATGAACTGCTACTACTCGAACCTGATCGAGGGGCACAACACCCACCCGGTCGATATCGAACGCGCGCTCAACCAGGATTTCAGCCAGGATCAGGCCAAGCGTGATCTGCAGCTGGAGGCGGTCGCCCATATCGCGGTGCAGAAATGGATCGACGAGGGCGGGCTGCCCGGCCACCCGCTCGAGCCTGCGGTGCTGCAGGAGATCCACCGCCGGTTCTGCGAAAACCTGCCCGGCAGCCTGCTGGTCACACGCAGCCCGGACGGCACGGAGACCCGGATCATCCCCGGCGCTTTCCGCACGGATTATGTGCAGGTGGGCAAGCACGTCGCCCCCAGCCCCGGTGCGGTGGCGCGGCTGCTGGCCCATATGCGCAAGATGTACGGCACCCAGGGCCGCAGCGGCGCGATCATCGCCACCGCCTGCGCCCATCACCGGCTGGTCTGGGTGCACCCCTTCCTCGACCTGAACGGGCGGGTGTCGCGCATGGTGGCCCATGCGATGCTGCGCCAGAACGTGAACTCCGAGGGCCTGTGGTCCGCCTCCCGCGGCCTCGCCCGCAAGGAGGCCGAGTACAAGCAGCGCCTGATGGCCGCCGATGAACCCCGCCACGGCGGCGCCGACGGGCGCGGCAGCCTGTCGGAGCAGCGGCTGGCGGAGTTTGCCGCCTTCTTCCTGGAAACCGCGCTCGATCAGGTCCGCTTCATGGAGCAGCTGATGCAGCCGCAGGCCCTGCGCGCCCGGGTTGAGGCCTGGTGCCAGCAGGAAATCAAGGCAGGCCGCCTGTTGACCGGCGCCGAAACCGTCATGCGGGAGGCTCTAACACTGGGCAAACTGGAACGCGGCAGCGTGCACGGCTTGCTTGGCGTCAGCGACCGCCAGGCCCGCAAGGTGACCGCCGGATTGCTGACGGCCGGCGCCCTGGCATCGCCAACCCAGCGCGCGCCCTTGCAGCTGACCTTCCCGGCCACCCTGGCAGGGGACTGGATGCCCGGCCTGTTTCCCAGCCGCTGACGCCGCGCCCCCTGCCCGCCCGGCAGCCGCCAACTATAGAAAACGCTTGCACGAATCCCGCTCTTTGGCCAATAGTCACGGAAAAGAGGCGGCAAACGCCAAATTCCGTGAACACGCCAGACGGCAGAGGCACGGCAAAAAGGCAGAGCGGCAGACGGCAGGCACATAGGGCAGATGGATCATACATACACACCTGAGGATCTCAATGCGGTGATCCGCCAGCATTCCGAATGGATTGCGGCCCAGCTGCATGCGCAGCGCGAAAGCCTGTTCCCCCCGAACGCCTCCAAAACCATGCGCAAATTCACCTCCGGCGAGGCCGCGGCCCTGCTGGGCGTGAATGATTCCTACCTGCGCAAGCTGCATCTGGACGGCAAGGGCCCCTCGCCTGAGCTGACCGCCGGCAACCGCCGCCAGTATTCCGCCGAGGACATCCAGGAGCTGCGCGTGCTGCTGGAAAAAACCGCCCGTAAGCCCGGCGATTACCTGCCCGGCCGCCGCGAAAATGATCACATGCAGATCATCGGCGTGATGAATTTCAAGGGCGGCTCCGGCAAGACCACCACCTCCGCCCATCTGGCGCAGCGCCTCGCGCTAAAGGGCTACCGGGTGCTGGCGATCGACCTCGACCCGCAGGCGTCGCTGACCGCATTGCACGGCGTCCAGCCCGAATTCGACCTCAAGGACGGCGGCACGCTGTATGACGCCATCCGCTATGACGACCCGGCGCCGATCTCCTCGGTGATCCGCAAGACCTATATCCCGAACCTCGACCTGATCCCCGGCAACCTCGAACTGATGGAGTTTGAGCATGACACCCCCCGCGCCCTCGCGCAGGGCAGCGCCGGATTGTTCTTTTTCCGGGTCAAAGAGGCTCTAACACAGGTCGATTCCGACTATGACGTGGTGGTGATCGACTGCCCGCCGCAGCTCGGCTTCCTGACCATGTCGGCACTTTCCGCCGCCACCGGCGTCTTGGTGACGATCCACCCGGAAATGCTCGACGTGATGTCGATGTCGCAATTCCTGCGCATGACCGCCGACCTGATGGACGTGATCGCGCAAAGCGGCGCCGACATGAGCCACGACTGGATGCGCTACCTGCTCACCCGCTACGAGCCGTCGGACGCGCCGCAGAACCGGATCGTTGCCTTTCTGCGCACCATGTACGGCGACAAGGTGCTGAACGCGCCGATGCTGAAATCCACCGCAATCTCCGACGCGGGCCTCACAAAACAGACTCTATACGAGGTCGAACGCAGCGCCTTCACCCGCTCCACCTACGACCGCGCGGTCGAAAGCCTGAACGCGGTCAACGACGAAATCAGCCAGCTCATTCAGGAAACCTGGGGGCGCACATGACCAGCAAGAAATCCCGCCTCTCGATGCTCGACAGCCTGGCCGCGGCCGGCGCGCCAGTCTCCTCCCCTGCCCCGGCGACGCCGATGATGTCCAGCAACCGCGCCCTGCGCTCGGCCCGCGACGCGGTGGATTCGCACCGGGTCTGGGATCTTGAGCCGCATCAGATCGAGGACACCCGCGTCCACGACCGGCTCGACCCGAACGACATCCACGACCTGCGCGACGCGATTGAGGCGAACGGCCAGACCGTGCCGATCCTGGTGCGCCGCCACCCGTCCGAGACCGACCGTTACCTGCTGGTCTACGGCCGCCGCCGGCTGGAGGCGATCCGCGCCTCCGACAAGGTGACCAAGGTCCGCGCCCTGGTCGCCACTTTGGATGATGACGCCGCCGTGCGTGCGCAGATTTCCGAAAACATGGCGCGCCGCGACCTCAGTTTCATCGAAAAGGCGCTGTTCGCGCAGGAACTGGTCGAAAACGGCTTCGGCAACCAATCGCAGGTTGCCGAGGTGCTGACCGTCACCAAATCCTCCGTCTCCATGGCCATCGCCATTGCCGAAGCGGTGGGCCCCGATCTGATCCGCGCCATCGGCCCGGCCCTGGGCATCGGCCGCCCCCGCTGGGACGCGCTGGCCAAGGCAATTGCCGCCAGCGGCACCAGTCAGGAGGGGCTGATTGCCATCGCCCAGAAAGAATACGACGATTTCACCATGCGCGCCGTCAACGGCACCGCCGAGGCCGAACCCGCCGACCCGTCGGTGCTGGCGTTTGAGGCGGTGTTCAGCGCCGTTGCCTCCGCCCCTGCCCCGCAGAAACCGGCCAAACCCTCCAAGGCGCGCACCCTCAGCCAGCCGCTGACCGTGGATGGCCTGCGCAGCGCCACCCTGCGCCGCACCGCCAAGGGCGTCAGCCTGGAACTTCCCGGCGGCGGCTTTGCCGACTGGCTGGAGGCTGAGGCGCAAACACTGATTGAAGAGCTTCACGCGCGCTGGCAGTCGCGCGGCGAAGAATAAATGATAACAACAACTTAGGAGGCACAGAGCAGGCAAAAAAGAAGGCCCCGCAAAACCGAAGCTCCACGAGACCAACTTGTTTCTAGCACCCTCAAGTTAGTGGCCGGAGCCTGTGACCGCAAGTCCAAAGCGATTCGCGGGCCGCTGTTTTTTTGTCTTTCGTGATGATGACATGGGATATATGCCCCTCACGCCTTTCGGGCGAACGGTGGATGCTGTCCTGCTGAAACACCAGCAGGCCGCCGCCGCGCACTCCCCTATGCTCAGCCCTGTCAGCAAATGGGACGCGCTGCGCGAACTGGCAGCAGCCCGCAAGATCTATGGCCTGAATGACCGCGACCTCTCCGTCCTGCAGGCGCTGATCAGCTTCCTGCCCGGCACAGACGTGGACCCGCAGCCCGGCGTCACCGTTGTGCACCCTTCCAACCGGGCAATCTGCGAGCGTCTGAACGGGATGCCAAACTCCACCATGCGCCGCCACATGGCCAAGCTGGTGGCCGCAGGCATCCTGATCCGCCGCGACAGCCCCAACGGCAAGCGCTACGTGCGCCGCTCTCAGGGCGAAGGCGTGGCCTATGGGTTTGACCTGTCTCCCCT
>NZ_JWLI01000033.1 GCF_000813965.1 Leisingera sp. ANG-M7
TTGAGCTTTTTGGAGAGCTGGCGGGGCTGATGGCATTGGGGACGCCTGAATCGAAGAAGCCCCCGCTGTTGGCGAGGGCTTGGTCGGAAACGGTGGTTGCGGGAGCAGGATTTGAACCTGCGACCTTCAGGTTATGAGCCTGACGAGCTACCTGGCTGCTCCATCCCGCGTCAGGTGTTTTTGTATCGTTGAGAGAGATTTTGGATTTTACTAGGTTTGGCGGTGACCTACTCTCCCAGGGCTTGAGCCCAAGTACCATCGGCGCGACAGTGCTTAACTTCCGGGTTCGGGATGGGACCGGGTGTTTCACTTGTGCTGTAGCCACCAAACCGAGGAAAATCCACTCCGGCGCGCCTTTATGGGGAGCGCCGGTACAATCAACAAGTCCGTGTCATTTAGGGATGTTTGCTTTGATTGGTTTTGTAACACTGTCTGTTACTGGATCAAATCAAGCCTATCGGGCGATTAGTACCGGTCAGCTGAACGCATTGCTGCGCTTACACCTCCGGCCTATCGGCGTGGTGGTCTTCCACGGCCCTCAGGGATACCTTGTTTTGAGGGGGGCTTCCCGCTTAGATGCCTTCAGCGGTTATCCTGTCCGATCATAGCTACCCAGCACTGCTATTGGCATAACAACTGGTCCACCAGTGGATCGTTCACCCCGGTCCTCTCGTACTAGGGGCAACTCCTCTCAAGTATCCTACACCCACGGCAGATAGGGACCGAACTGTCTCACGACGTTCTAAACCCAGCTCACGTACCTCTTTAAACGGCGAACAGCCGTACCCTTGGGACCTGCTCCAGCCCCAGGATGAGATGAGCCGACATCGAGGTGCCAAACACTGCCGTCGATATGGACTCTTGGGCAGTATCAGCCTGTTATCCCCGGCGTACCTTTTATCCGTTGAGCGATGGCCCTTCCACGCGGGACCACCGGATCACTATGGCCGACTTTCGTCTCTGCTCGACTTGTCAGTCTTGCAGTCAGGCTGGCTTCTGCCATTGCACTCAACGAGCGATTTCCGACCGCTCTGAGCCAACCTTCGCGCGCCTCCGTTACTCTTTAGGAGGCGACCGCCCCAGTCAAACTACCCGCCACGCAGGGTCCCGGATCCGGATAACGGACCGCGGTTAGACATCAAGAGTGCGAAGGGTGGTATCTCAAGGGAGGCTCCACCGGGACTTGCGTCCCGGCTTCGATGCCTACCACCTATCCTGCACATCACAATCCTGATGCCAGTGCGAAGCTGTAGTAAAGGTGCACGGGGTCTTTCCGTCTAACCGCGGGAAGCCTGCATCTTGACAGGCAATTCAATTTCGCTGAGTCGATGTTGGAGACAGCGGGGAAGTCGTTACGCCATTCGTGCAGGTCGGAACTTACCCGACAAGGAATTTCGCTACCTTAGGACCGTTATAGTTACGGCCGCCGTTTACCTGGGCTTCAATTCGGAGCTCTCACCCCTCCTTTTAACCTTCAGGCACCGGGCAGGCGTCAGACCCTATACGTCGCCTTACGGCTTCGCAGAGCCCTGTGTTTTTAATAAACAGTCGCCACCCCCTGGTTTGTGCCCCCGGATCCAAGTTGCCTTGAACCCGGGCCTCCTTCTCGCGAACTTACGGAGGTATTTTGCCGAGTTCCTTCAACATCGTTCTCTCAAGCGCCTTGGTATTCTCTACCAGTCCACCTGTGTCGGTTTAGGGTACGGTCTGATGGAGGGCTATTTCCAGGGACCAATCAGCGGCCCGCCCAATCCGATAAGGGCGAACAACCTTCATGATCCGTCACATCCTCCTGGCCTAGGAATATTAACCTAGTTCCCATCGCCTACGCCTTTCGGCCTCGGCTTAGGGGCCGGCTTACCCTGCTCAGATTAGCTTTAAGCAGGAACCCTTGGACTTTCGGCGAGAGTGTCTCTCACACTCTTTGTCGCTACTCATGTCATCATTCTCGCTAGTGATCTCTCCACCGGATGGCTCACGCCCCGGCTTCATCGAAAGCCTCTCTCCTCCAATGTTCCCGAAGGAACTAAGGAGGAATGAGACTATGTCACACTACGCTCTGCTACCATGCACTATGTGCATCCTCGGCTTCGGCTCATGGCTTGAGCCCCGTTACATCTTCGCCGCAAGACATCTTGATTAGACCAGTGAGCTGTTACGCTATCTTTAAAGGATGGCTGCTTCTAAGCCAACCTCCTGGTTGTTTTGGACGTCTCACCTGCTTTCCCACTTAGCCATGAATTGGGGGCCTTAGCCGGAGGTCAGGGTTGTTTCCCTCTCCACGACGGACGTTAGCATCCGCCGTGTGTCTGCCATCTAGTACTCCCGGGTATTCGGAGTTTGGTTAGGATCAGTAAGCCTGTGGGGCCCCATTACCCATCCAGTGCTCTACCCCCCGGGGTATTCGGATGACGCTCTACCTAAATAGATTTCGCAGAGAACCAGCTATCTCCGAGTTTGATTGGCCTTTCACCCCTAGGCACAGCTCATCCCGATCCTTTTCAACGGATGTGGGTTCGGTCCTCCAGTGCGTGTTACCGCACCTTCAACCTGGCCATGCCTAGATCACTCGGTTTCGGGTCTGATCCCACGAACTCATGCGCCCTATTAAGACTCGCTTTCGCTGCGCCTACACCTAGCGGTTTAAGCTTGCTCGTGAGACCAAGTCGATGACCCATTATACAAAAGGTACGCTGTCAGCCCTCAAGGGGCCTCCAACTGATTGTAGGCGTTCGGTTTCAGGTACTGTTTCACTCCCCTCGCCGGGGTGCTTTTCACCTTTCCCTCACGGTACTGGTTCGCTATCGGTCAGTAAGGAGTACTTAGCCTTCGGAGGTGGTCCTCCGATCTTCGAACAGGATTTCACGTGTCCCGCCCTACTTAATACGTCCCTCAAAGCTTCCCATACGGGGCTGTCACCCGCTATGGCTGCGTTTCCCAACGCATTCTGGTCACTCATCAGGCTCGGCTGGTCCGCGTTCGCTCGCCACTACTAACGGAGTCTCTATTGATGTCCTTTCCTCCGGGTACTTAGATGTTTCAGTTCCCCGGGTTTGCTCTTAAAGACCTATGTATTCAGTCCTTAAGTACCTGGTTCAAACCATTATTGATTACCAAAGGTAACAATAACGATCTGTCAGGTGGGTTCCCCCATTCAGAGATCTTGGGATCAAAGCCTATTCCCGGCTCCCCCAAGCTTATCGCAGGGTATCACGTCTTTCATCGCCTCTTACTGCCAAGGCATCCACCAAACGCCCTTCTCGCGCTTGATTTGATCCAGAAAGAGAGAGTGTTACGTCTCGCAGCACCGGAAGCTGGTAAGAAACCGGCGCCTCTATTTCTGAACCAAAAAGCAAACTATCCCGCTCCCGGTCATGTCGGTGACCAGGAACTTGTTGCGCATTCTGTCGAATGCGCGGGTTAGTGTACTTGACTTGGACAACACTGTCTTTTCAACCAGGCATACTCCAGGACGTCTGAGGAAACATGACGTATTCTGAAGCTCGCCTCACTTCCGAAGAAGATCAGCACCTGACTGAGGCCAATCCCTCACGCGGGCGGCCAACAGTATTGTTGATTGTATCTCTCTTAACGATGTCAATTGCGTCTGAAGAACAGACGTTCAAACAGTCTCAAACTGCTTGAAGATGTGTTCTTCCATACGGCCATCCCCAGATCAGTGTCCTTGGGGGGATGGTGGGTCGAGGAGGACTTGAACCTCCGACCTCACGCTTATCAGGCGTGCGCTCTAACCACCTGAGCTACCGACCCGTATTCAATCGGGCCGCTTGCAAAGTGGTGGAGCCTAGGAGGATCGAACTCCTGACCTCCTGAATGCAAATCAGGCGCTCTCCCAGCTGAGCTAAGGCCCCTTGCTTTTTGATCCCTGCCAGGCAGGCATCCGATGTTTTCTGAAGAGATATGAGGACGGTCCGGTCCGTATGGTGATGCGCTTTGTTTGCGCATCTTCTGCTAAGTATTCCACGATCAAGAGCAAGCTCTGTGATGCCAGGAATATCCTTAGAAAGGAGGTGATCCAGCCGCAGGTTCCCCTACGGCTACCTTGTTACGACTTCACCCCAGTCGCTGAGCTCACCGTGGTCCGCTGCCCCCTCGAAAGGTTGGCGCACGGCCTTCGGGTAAACCCAACTCCCATGGTGTGACGGGCGGTGTGTACAAGGCCCGGGAACGTATTCACCGCGTCATGCTGTTACGCGATTACTAGCGATTCCGACTTCATGCCGCCGAGTTGCAGACGACAATCCGAACTGAGACAGTTTTTTGGGATTAACCCATTGTCACTGCCATTGTAGCACGTGTGTAGCCCAACCCGTAAGGGCCATGAGGACTTGACGTCATCCACACCTTCCTCCCGCTTATCACGGGCAGTTTCCTTAGAGTGCCCAGCCGAACTGCTGGCAACTAAGGATGTGGGTTGCGCTCGTTGCCGGACTTAACCGAACATCTCACGACACGAGCTGACGACAGCCATGCAGCACCTGTCACTGAGCCACCGAAGTGGAAACCAGATCTCTCTGGCGGTCCCAGGATGTCAAGGGTTGGTAAGGTTCTGCGCGTTGCTTCGAATTAAACCACATGCTCCACCGCTTGTGCGGGCCCCCGTCAATTCCTTTGAGTTTTAACCTTGCGGCCGTACTCCCCAGGCGGAATGCTTAATCCGTTAGGTGTGACACCGACTAGCATGCTAGCCGACGTCTGGCATTCATCGTTTACGGTGTGGACTACCAGGGTATCTAATCCTGTTTGCTCCCCACACTTTCGCACCTCAGCGTCAGTATCGAGCCAGTGAGCCGCCTTCGCCACTGGTGTTCCTCCGAATATCTACGAATTTCACCTCTACACTCGGAATTCCACTCACCTCTCTCGAACTCAAGACTGGGAGTTTTGGAGGCAGTTCCGGGGTTGAGCCCCGGGATTTCACCCCCAACTTTCCAATCCGCCTACGCGCGCTTTACGCCCAGTAATTCCGAACAACGCTAACCCCCTCCGTATTACCGCGGCTGCTGGCACGGAGTTAGCCGGGGTTTCTTTACCAGATACTGTCATTATCATCTCTGGCGAAAGAGCTTTACGACCCTAGGGCCTTCATCACTCACGCGGCATGGCTGGATCAGGCTTGCGCCCATTGTCCAAGATTCCCCACTGCTGCCTCCCGTAGGAGTCTGGGCCGTGTCTCAGTCCCAGTGTTGCTGATCATCCTCTAAAACCAGCTATAGATCGTAGACTTGGTAGGCCGTTACCCCACCAACTATCTAATCTAACGCGGGCCGATCCTTCTCCGATAAATCTTTCCCCCGAAGGGCGTATAAGGTATTACTCACCGTTTCCAGTGGCTATTCCTTAGAGAAGGGCACGTTCCCACGCGTTACTAACCCGTCCGCCGCTCACCCCGAAGGGCGCGCTCGACTTGCATGTGTTAGGCCTGCCGCCAGCGTTCGTTCTGAGCCAGGATCAAACTCTCAAGTTGAAATGCTGTCACCAGCATATCCTTGACGTTCGAACCTCTGCACATCTTCACAGGGAGGCTAATCCCCATGAAAGTCTCTGTCTGTATGTGCTTCAGTACCAAAGGCACCGAAGAACCGTACAAACAGTGAAGCTGACACTGCATCATCGGACCTAAGCCCTAGCAGCGCGATATGCATCGGCTGATCCATCGAAATGAACCAAACCGCCCGCATATCTCTTCAGTATTCCATCAATGTCAAAGAGCATCATCCGGAGGCCAAAACCAGACCGTTGCGCCAATCCCTCAGCGCGCCCGCCTGCAAAATCTCCAAAATGACCCAGTCTCTCCTGAGCGTCCAACCGTCTCTCCGGTCCGTTTCCCGTCC
>NZ_JWLI01000034.1 GCF_000813965.1 Leisingera sp. ANG-M7
GTGTCCAAAATCACCGAGTAAGACGGCTTTGCCGTCCGGCGGGCGGCAGTTGGTTTTGCGCAGCAAAATCAATGAGAGCCCGCACCGGTGAGAAAATAGAAAGGGCCTCCCCCGGGAGGCCCTTTTTCTATGCGGCAACCCGGAACAGGGCAGGGCGCGCCTCCCCGCTTTGCCGGAGGCAAACCTCTGGTTCGGCGCAGGCCGGGCGCGGCCCGAACCCGGGGCATCCGGGCGGCATGTTACTGGAGCAACCGGCAAGACTGCCGCAAGGCAGAGATGTGAACCGGAAGGTCTTTAAATCCCGCCTCGCATCTTGCATAAGCAGATCATCCTCCGGATTAATCTCCCTATGCCTGAATTCCTCTTTCTCCTCTTTCTTACTGGTTTGCTCTGCGTCCTGCTGTTCCTGCGCAAGCGGGAAAAGCCGGACCGGCCTGCTGCCAAACGCCGGCGGTCGGCCATCGCGTCTCGCAAGAGGCTCGCCATTATTGACGGCTCCAACCTTTTGTACTGGAAGGACAGCGCGCTATCGCTGGACCCGGTCCGGGAGGCGATCCAGCTGCTGAAGGCAGCTGGCTACACGCCTTGTGTGATCTTTGATGCCAACGCCGGTTATCTGGTCGAGAACCGTTATCTCGACGGTCCGGGCTTTGCCAGGCGCCTCGGCCTTTCCCGCCGCTATGCGCATGTCGTGCCGAAAGGCCGGCCGGCAGATCCCTTTATCCTTGGGTTGGCGCGGGACAGCCGTGGAATCGTGATTTCGCGGGACAGGTTCCGGGACTGGGCGGAAGACTATCCAGCCGAAACCGGGCCGGACCGGGTCGTGCGGGGCGGGTACCGGAGCGGCAGGCTTCAGCTGAACCTGAACCGCGTGCCGAAGATCTGAGAGGGAAAGGAGGCCATGAACGGCCCCGGACGCCCGCTCAGCCCGCCTGCGACTTCGGATCCTCACCGCTGCGCCCCGCCGCCGCGTCCGCCGCATCGGTAATGGCATCCAGCGACGCCTCCAGGCTTCGCCGCAGCATCTCCACCTGCTCGTCGCTGGGCTTCTTCGGCACTTCATCCGTCCATTCCCGGCACATCAGCACGCCGCGGGAAAAGGGTATTGGCAGCATCTGCCGGTCCCAGGTCGGCAGCTTCATCACCTTTTCCTCGGCAAAGGCCACGGTGAACACCCGGCAGCCGGTCATCCGGGCCCAGACCACCGGCACGGTGGAAGAAACCCGCGCTGGCCCGCGCGGGCCGTCGGCGGCGATGCCGATGGAGCAGCCCTCCCTGGTGCGGCGCAGCACCTCGCGCGACAGCGCCACATGGCGCTTGTGGCTCGACATCGGGATGGTCTCAAATCCCAGGCGCACCAGGATCTGCCCGGCCAGCCGCCCGGCGCGGGCGGCGGAGGTCAGCGCACAGATGCGGCCCAGCGAGGTGTCAAACAGATAAGGCGCCATGATCAGCCGCTGGTGCCACAGCACAAAAATCACCGGCTCGCCGCGGCGCACACAGGCGTCCATTTCCTCGAACCCGCTGCGGGTCCAGCGGGAGGTGCGGAAGGCGAATCGCACATAGGCGGCAAACAGCCCCTCCACGGCGCGGTTGACCTTTGGGCTGTCGGCGATTTTCTTTCTGAGGCTCACGGGGCTACGGCTCATTCCTGCAGGGGGCACAGGGGCTTGGCCCCGGCATTTGCCCCGTCATACTGCATGGCTGCGCCGGGGCAAAGCCCAGGCTAAGCCCGGTGGCGGCAAAGCGTCCGGGCAGCGCAAGAAAATGCGCTTTTCCCTCTTGCCTCTGCAGCGCGCCTGCCGTAGGACATGCCGCACCACAGGGGTATAGCTCAGTTGGTAGAGCGACGGTCTCCAAAACCGTAGGTCGCGGGTTCGAACCCTGCTGCCCCTGCCATTTTCCCGCACATCGCCGGTCCAGCACTGCCCTTTCGGGCAGGACGTTTGGCGTGTCTTGTCACTCCAGCTCCAGATGGGCCGGTGCCAGCCCCTGTTGCTGCCGTTCGCAGGCGGCGTCAAAAGCGCGCTCCACTTGGCGGGCCAGCCGTTGCGGGCTGAACAGCGCCGCGGTTTGCTGCCTGGCGCGCAGCGTGCTGCGCAGGCTGGCGGCGGCGGCACTGTCTGCTGCCAGTTCCGCGGCCTTGGCCTCATAGTCCTGCATGTTTTCGGCAATCATCTCCGGCAGTCCGGCGGCCTGCAGCAGGCTGGCGGAGGTGCGGGCGGCGGATTGCTGGCCGGGCAGGGTGAGGACCGGCACGCCGGCGGCCAGGGCATCGCGGGCGGCTGCGGCGGCGTTCACGGTGAATGTGTCCAGGGCCAGATCCGCCAGCGGCAGGCGGGCTAGGTGATCATCGCGGCCCGCGGCGGGGGCAAAGACCAGGCGGTCCGGGTCAATCCCGCGCGCAGCGGCTGCACGGCGCAGGTTCGACACGGCATGGTCGCCGTTGCCTGCCAGCCACAGCACACTTTCCGGGGCACCGTGCAGCAGGCGCATCCAGATATCGAATTCCTGCGGCGTGATATGGCTGCCGCCGACAAAGCTGCAGAACACGAAGCCCTCCGCGGGCAGGCTGCAGGCGGCGCGCTCCGGGGTGGGGGAGAGCACTGCGGGTTCAACGGCCTGATGGCCGTCGCTCAGGCGCAGCAGGTGCTCGTTGTGGTAGCGTTCGCTGCCGGGCGGGCAGGCGTCGGCGTCGCTGATCAGGTAGTCATATGCAGCCGTGCCCATGGTGCCGGGGTAGCCTGGGAACAGGATGTGCAGCGGCGCCAGGCGGGCGGCGAACAGCGGCAGCGCGCCGCCGCCCGAGTAGCCGGAGAGATCCACGGCGGCGTCCAAATGGTCTGCCTTCACCGCCGCCGCCATCTGATCCGGGGCGCTGGCATCCAGAACCTTGAGGCCATCAAATTTCTGAGCTGCGCTGTCCGGCAGGCCGGTGCCAACCGCATAGATAAGGATGTCAAAGCGGCTATCATCGTGGGTCGCAAGCATTCCGCCGTGCTGCTCCAGCACCGCCGCGGCGTCGCGGGCAGCGAAGAAATAGCCGATGCGCAGACGTTCAGGGCGCTGGCCTGCGGGCGGGGTGCTGTTCAGCTCTGCCGCGCCGAACAGTTCGCTGGCGTAGGACTGGGCGCGGGCGCGCAGGAGGTCGGGGTTGTCTTCCATCAGCATCAGGGCGCTGGGATCGCAGCCCGGGCCGCGCAGGCCCAGCAGGCGGCGGTATTCGCCGTATTCCGGCAGCCATTTCCAGTCGCAGAGCTCTGCCAGGACATGCAGCCGCTGGGTACGGGCGCGGTCGTCTGAAGGATTGGCCTTCAGCACCTTGTCGAAACAGGGCAGGGCAGCGGCATAGGCGCCCTCAGCCTTCAAGAGCAGGCCCAACTGATACCGCGCCTCCGTCAGGGCGGGGTTCAGGCGGACGGCCTGGGTGTAGTGTTCCTTGGCATCTTCGGCGGCGCCCTGCTGGTTCAGCAGGCCGGCCAGCGTGACATGCAGCGCGGCGTCATGCGGTGCCAGCTTCACCGCCTTGCGCAGCATGGTTGCGGCGCGCTGGCTCTGGCCCTGCTTGATCAGCACCTCTGCCTTGCCGTGCAGCGCCTGCAGGCAGCCGGCTGTCAGCATCAGCGCCTTGTCAAACAGCGCCATGGCATTGTCCAGCTCGCCGCGGGCGGCCTTGACCCGGCCCATGGCGGCATAGGTGCCGGCGGCACGGGGATTGATCCCAAGCGCTTTGTTCAGGCAGGTGGCGGCATTGTCCAGATGGCCGGCGGCCTGGTGGCAGCGGCCCAGGAAGTCCCACAGGAAATGCGATTCGCGGAAGGTCTTGAGCAGTGCGCCGCAGCTTTCGGCGGCTTCGAAATGGCGGCCCTCTGCCAGCGCCTCCTCCAGCCCGGCCTGATGCACCGGCGACGGATCGGTCTGCGAGTCCAGCCGTTTGCGCAGCCCCTCCAGCGCGGATTGCGCGCGCTTGTTGCGGGGATTGCGGGACAGGATGCCGGCATAGGCCATGGCGGCATCTTCAAACTTGGCGTCGCGTTCGAACTGTTCGGCCTCGGACAGGGAATTGGCTGGTGTCATGGCTTCCGATCTCAATAATTCACACGGTCCGGCCCCCGGGCGGCGCGATGGGCCGCAGGGAACCTCTGGAGTCAATTTTGCCAGTAGTGGATTAAAATTGGATTGACCCGGCGTTCGCTGCCTGCGCAACACCCGCAACGGGCAGGGCAGAAGGGCCGCAGGGCTTGAATTCACGGGCCGCTCCGGTTACATCGCCCTGACTGCTAGCAGAGAGACACCCCCAGTATGGCAACTATCAACCCCGTTCAGTTCATCCAGCAGGTTCGCGCCGAAGTCTCCAAGGTCGTCTGGCCGACCCGCCGCGAAGTGCTGCTTACCACGGTCATGGTGTTCATCATGGCGGCGCTGACGGCGCTGTTCTTTGCGCTGGTGGACCTGCTGATCCGCTTTGGCCTGCAAGGGCTTCTGGGGATGTTCGGCTAAGTCCGCAGCGGTACTTGGGCTTTGGGGCCGCAATTGCTGCGCTGCACTTGATCTTGGCAGCGATGGGCGGTACCTGAGCAGGAATTATTGAGGCGGGCGTGCAGCGATTCGGTTTGCACGCCGCTTTTTGTTGGAGAGCGCAGCCCCGGGGCTGCAGCGGAATGAACAGGCAGCGGCGCGGCAAGTGGCCCGCCCGGCAGAACAAGGACAACGGTTCATGGCGAAACGGTGGTATTCGGTCAGCGTTCTTTCGAACTTCGAAAAGAAAATCGCAGAGCAGATCCGCACCTCGGTCGCAGAACAGGGCCTTGAGGACGAGATCGACGAGGTTCTGGTCCCCACCGAAGAGGTGATCGAGATCCGCCGCGGCAAGAAGGTCTCGACCGAGCGCCGCTTCATGCCCGGCTACGTGCTGGTGCATATGGAAATGTCCGACCGCGGCTATCACCTGATTTCCTCGATCAACCGCGTCACCGGTTTCCTGGGCCCGCAAGGCCGCCCGATGCCGATGCGCGACGCAGAGGTGCAGGGCATCCTGGGCCGCGTCGAGGAAGGCGTCGAGGCGCCGCGCACCCTGATCCACTACGAAGTGGGCGAGAAGGTGAAGGTGAACGACGGCCCGTTCGAAGATTTCGACGGCATGGTTGAAGAGGTCGACGAGGACAACCAGAAGCTCAAGGTCACCGTGTCGATCTTCGGCCGCGAGACCCCGGTGGAACTGGACTTCACCCAGGTGACCAAGCAGAGCTAACCGCGACCGGTTTTGCATAAGCTTCGAGTTATAGTTAGGCATCCGCATCGCGGGTGCCTCTTTTCGTTTTGAAGAGATGTTGCCTTCACCCGGACTTAGGTTCAGCTTGTTGGGGTAAAGTTTGAACGCTCTATTCTCAAAGGCCGATTGGAAATGAGTTTTTTGCCTTCTGCGGCTTCCCGTGCCTTCGCAGCAGTTGCTTTCCTGGGTGGTTTGGCTGGCTGTGAAACTGTCACGCCTGTTCCACCCTCTGAGCCGGAAAGAGCTTCTGCAGTGTCAGAAGCATCAGTAAGGACGATAGCATTTGCGGCAGAATGGGCGCCGCAAGAAGCTAAGGTTGCTGCTCAATGCTTGGTGGAGGGGCCTGAATTCAAAACATTTTTCGCTACACCGGCAAAGTTGAAAATACCTGTTGATGATAGCGGACGTGCTGCATTGACGCTTGTTCGTTGCGACTACAATGGCGTACGAGCGGAATGGACCGCGATTCCAGGTGTAAGAACGATGCATGTGAATGCGCGTTTTGGCGGCACAGGTCTTCTGGGTGAGAACACGCTAATCTTTGGCCGCTTGCCGGGGCAGGTCCAGTACTTTGTGTTGGATGGTAAGCTTATCTCGGTTGGCAACGCACCGGCTCCCTGAGCAGATCATTGGAGTTTCACATTTTCATGCCTTGAGTCTGAATTGCGATCTGTGTAAGAGCCCCAGATATCGTCTTCGGGCGAGATTCTCTCGTGGGAGATGAATGGGTCGCGACCCTGAAATCCGACCACGCAACATTCTCCGGGCAGGACGCGTCCTGTCCTCGTTGAAAGGAAAACCAAATGGCTAAGAAGCTTGTTGGTTCGATGAAGCTGCAGGTTCCTGCAGGTCAGGCAAACCCCTCTCCGCCCGTCGGCCCGGCCCTGGGTCAGCGCGGCATCAACATCATGGAATTCTGCAAGGCGTTCAACGCCAAGACTGCAGACATGGAGCCCGGCGCGCCGTGCCCGACCGTGATCACCTACTATCAGGACAAGTCCTTCACCATGGACATCAAGACGCCGCCCGCGTCTTACTACCTGAAGAAGGCGGCCAAGGTGAAATCCGGCGCGAACAACCCGTCGCGTGAAACCGTCGGCACCGTGTCCGTGGCCCAGGTGAAAGAAATCGCCGAAGCCAAGATGAAAGATCTGAACGCCAACGACATCGACGCGGCAATGCAGATCATCCTGGGCTCCGCCCGCTCCATGGGCATCGAGGTGAAGTAAGATGGCAAAGCTCGGTAAACGCACCCGCGCCGCGCGCGAAGCTTTCGCAGGCAAAGAAAACCTGTCCGTGGAAGAAGCAGTTGCCCTGGTGAAAGCCAACGCAACCTCGAAGTTCGACGAGACCGTCGAGATCGCCCTGAACCTGGGCGTTGACACCCGTCACGCAGACCAGATGGTCCGCGGCGTGGTCGGCCTGCCGAACGGCACCGGCAAAGACATGCGCGTTGCTGTCTTCGCCCGCGGCCCGAAAGCGGACGAAGCCACCGCGGCAGGCGCAGACATCGTTGGCGCAGAAGACCTGATGGAAGCGATCCAGGGCGGCAAGATCGACTTTGACCGCTGCATCGCCACCCCGGACATGATGCCGGTCGTCGGCCGTCTGGGCAAAATCCTGGGCCCGCGCAACCTGATGCCGAACCCGAAAGTCGGCACTGTGACCATGGACGTGAAAGCGGCCGTGGAAGCAGCCAAGGGCGGCGAAGTCCAGTTCAAAGCGGAAAAAGGCGGCGTAGTGCATGCCGGCGTCGGCAAAGCGTCCTTCGACGAAGCCAAGCTGGTCGAGAACGTCCGTGCCTTCGTGTCGGCTGTGGCCAAAGCCAAGCCGGCCGGCGCAAAAGGCGCCTACATGAAAAAGATCAACCTGTCCTCGACCATGGGTCCGGGCATCACGGTTGACGTGGACAACGCTGTCACCGAGTAATCGGGCGTACAGTTGAAGTCAGGAGGCCCGGCGGATCTGATCCTGCCGGGCCTTCTTTTGTTTTGCTTCTTTCTTTGATGTTGTTTTGCCCACTTCCAGTCGGGAGGAGGGGGCGGGTGGAGATCTGATGATTGGGCTTGCAATATTCTTG
Source organism: Leisingera sp. ANG-M7 (assembly GCF_000813965.1). Taxonomy (GTDB): domain Bacteria; phylum Pseudomonadota; class Alphaproteobacteria; order Rhodobacterales; family Rhodobacteraceae; genus Leisingera. The sequence continues at coordinate 7,353 of NZ_JWLI01000034.1, forward strand.
TCGGTTGCGGCCTTGTGCGCCGGAACCATTCTGGGCATTGCCGCGCTCAGCAGGCGGCAATTTCTGAAGACCGCTGAACGGGCGTTTGTGCATGTTGCGCAAGTGCGTGTCCAGTGGGCTGAGAGGGCAGATAGCGAGGGGGGCTTGGAGCGCTACCGGCAGTATCAGCCGGTGCTGGAGGTGCATGGCGCTGAGGGGGCTTCGCAAAGCTATGCATCGCATGCCTGGCGGAACTCTTGCCCGCACCGTGCGGGTGATGTGGTACCGGGATATATCTGCAGGGTGACAGGGCGGATCGAGACCGAAGAGCTGCTGAATAGCGGCGGAGGCTTCCGCCTGATCTGCCGCGTGATCCTGGCTGCGGCGCTGGCGGGTCTGGCTGCCTGTGTGCTCTCGCCTTTGTGGCTGTGACCGCATGCACCCGAGGCCGGGGCTGCCGGCCGCCGCCTGGACACGCGGGAAATTGCCGCCTGAGGTGGATTTGCCCCTTGGAAATCCCTGTCAATGGGGCTAACTACGGCCTTGAGATAAAGCGTGCGATTCGTCGTGCGCTTTATTTCATTTCGTCCAAGATGGTGGGTGGCCTTTCGATCGGGCCTTAATTTCCCTCCTGAGACGGGTAAGACCAGGAAGATCGAGGGTTTTCAATCCCTCGGGCGACTTTGGCTCATCCCGTAAAACGGACCTGAACGCCGGGCCATCTGGTTCGGCAAATATGAGCCGGGATGTGCAAGCATCCCTAACTTGGAGAGAACTGTGGATAGAGCCCAGAAAGAGAAAGTGGTCGAGGAACTCGGCCAGATCTTCGAAAGCTCTGGCGTCGTGGTGGTAGCTCACTACGCCGGTCTGACAGTTGCCGAGATGCAGGATCTGCGCGCGCGTGCAAGCGACGCGAACAGCTCCGTGCGTGTTGCCAAGAACAGGCTCGCCAAAATCGCCCTCGAGGGTAAGCCGTGTGCAAGCATGGCCGGCCTGCTGACGGGTATGACCGTTCTGACCTACTCCGAAGATCCCGTGTCCGCTGCAAAAGTGGCCGAGGATTTCGCCAAGGAAAACAAAAAGTTTGAGATCCTTGGCGGCGCAATGGGTGAGAACGCTCTGGACCGTGCCGGTGTCGAAGCCGTGTCGAAAATGCCGTCCCGCGACGAGCTCATTGCTCAGATCGCAAGCTGCATTGGCGCACCTGCTTCCAACATCGCCGGCGCGATTGGCGCACCTGCAAGCAACATCGCAAGCATTCTTTCGACCATCGAAGAGAAGGCGGAAGCTGCGTAAGCGGTTGGCACTGAATGACTGGCGTGGGGCAAAAGCCCGCACGTTGGAACACACATACTGTAAACGGAAAGAGCTGATACAATGGCTGATCTGAAAGCACTCGCAGAAAGCATCGTGGGTCTGACCCTGCTGGAAGCACAAGAACTGAAAACCATCCTGAAAGACGAATACGGCATCGAGCCCGCTGCTGGCGGCGCTGTGATGGTTGCAGCTGGCGGCGACGCCGGTGGCGCAGCTGAAGAAGAAAAGACCGAATTCGACGTCGTTCTGAAGAACGCCGGCGCTTCCAAGATCAACGTGATCAAAGAAGTTCGCGGCATCACCGGCCTGGGCCTGAAAGAAGCCAAAGAGCTGGTCGAAGCTGGCGGCAAAATCAAAGAAGGCGTGTCCAAAGACGAAGCAGAAGACATCAAAGGCAAGCTGGAAGCAGCTGGCGCCGAAGTCGAGCTGGCCTAAGCACTGCCTCTGGTGCATTTCTGATGCATCGGAAATTTGGCTGGGTCCGGATTTTTCCGGGCCCAGCCGAACCTGTCTTAGAAAGGGCCTCATCCAAGAGGCGTTTTCTTAGGCGGAGTTCAAAGGATCGGGAGGCTGCCTTCGGGACGGTGGCCATGAATTGATCCGAACGCGCTGTCTCGTATGGGCAAGGAGCCGGGGCCCGGCGGCTTCCTTGACCGGTGAGAACTCGAAAGGTGACATCTGACATGGCTCAATCGTTCCTTGGCCAGAAACGTCTACGCAAATACTACGGCAAAATCCGCGAAGTGCTGGAGATGCCGAACCTCATCGAGGTGCAGAAATCTTCTTATGACCTTTTCCTGCGCTCCGGCGATGCAGCTGAGCCGCTGGACGGCGAAGGCATCAAGGGTGTGTTCCAGTCGGTATTTCCGATCAAGGATTTCAACGAAACCTCCGTTCTGGAGTTCGTGAAATACTCGTTCGAGAAGCCGAAATACGACGTCGAAGAGTGCATGCAGCGCGACATGACCTACTCGGCGCCGCTGAAGGTCACCCTGCGCCTGATCGTGTTTGATGTCGACGAAGACACTGGCGCGAAGTCCGTGAAGGACATCAAGGAACAGGACGTCTTCATGGGCGACATGCCCCTGATGACCCCGAACGGCACCTTTATCGTGAACGGCACCGAGCGTGTGATCGTGTCCCAGATGCACCGCTCGCCGGGCGTGTTCTTCGACCACGACAAGGGCAAGACCCACTCCTCGGGCAAGCTGCTGTTCGCCTGCCGCATCATCCCGTACCGCGGCTCCTGGCTGGACTTCGAGTTCGACGCCAAGGACATCGTCTTTGCCCGCATCGACCGCCGCCGCAAGCTGCCGGTGACCACCCTGCTGTACGCCCTGGGCCTGGACCAGGAAGGCATCATGGATGCCTATTACAACACCGTGCAGTTCAAGCTGGAGAAATCCCGCGGCTGGGTCACCCCGTTCTTCCCGGAACGCGTGCGCGGCACCCGCCCGACCTACGACCTGGTGGACGCTGCCACCGGCGAGATCATCTGCGAAGCCGGCAAAAAGGTCACCCCGCGCGCCGTCAAGAAGCTGATCGAGGAAGGCTCTGTCACCGACCTTCTGGTTCCGTTCGATCACATCGTCGGCAAATATGTCTCCAAGGACATCATCAACGAAGACAACGGCGCGATCTATGTCGAGGCCGGTGATGAGCTGACCCTGGAATACGACAAGGACGGCGAGCTGATCGGCGGTTCCCTGAAGGAGCTGCTGGACGCGGGCATCACCGACATTCCGGTGCTGGACATCGACAACGTCAACGTCGGCCCCTACATGCGCAACACCATGGCGCAGGACAAGAACCTGGACCGCAACAGCGCGCTGATGGACATCTACCGCGTGATGCGCCCGGGCGAGCCGCCCACCGTCGAGGCAGCCTCCGCGCTGTTCGACACCCTGTTCTTCGACAGCGAGCGTTACGACCTCAGCGCCGTTGGCCGTGTGAAGATGAACATGCGCCTGGCACTGGACGCCGAGGACACCCAGCGCACCCTGCGCAAGGAAGACATCGTCGCCTGTATCAAGGCGCTGGTCGACCTGCGTGACGGCCGCGGCGATGTCGACGACATCGACCACCTGGGCAACCGCCGCGTGCGCTCTGTCGGCGAGCTGATGGAAAACCAGTACCGCGTCGGCCTGCTGCGCATGGAGCGTGCGATCAAGGAGCGGATGTCCTCCGTCGAGATCGACACCGTGATGCCGCAGGACCTGATCAACGCGAAACCGGCTGCTGCCGCTGTGCGTGAATTCTTCGGCTCCTCGCAGCTGTCGCAGTTCATGGACCAGACCAACCCGCTGTCGGAAGTCACCCACAAACGCCGCCTGTCGGCGCTTGGCCCGGGCGGTCTGACCCGCGAGCGCGCCGGCTTTGAGGTCCGCGACGTGCACCCGACCCACTATGGCCGGATGTGCCCGATTGAGACCCCGGAAGGCCCGAACATCGGTCTGATCAACTCGCTGGCGACCTTTGCGCGCGTCAACAAATACGGCTTCATCGAAACCCCCTACCGGGTGGTCAACGAAGGCCAGGTGACCGACGAAGTGCACTACATGTCGGCGACCGAAGAGATGCGCCACACCGTGGCGCAGGCGAACGCGACCCTGGACGAGAGCGGCAAGTTCATCAACGACCTGGTGTCCACCCGTCAGTCCGGCGACTACACCCTGGCGCCGCGCGAAAGCGTGGACCTGATCGACGTGTCGCCGAAGCAGCTGGTCTCCGTTGCTGCCTCGCTGATCCCGTTCCTGGAAAACGACGACGCCAACCGCGCTCTGATGGGCTCGAACATGCAGCGTCAGGCGGTTCCGCTGCTGCGTGCAGAGGCGCCGCTGGTCGGTACCGGCATCGAGGAGAAGGTTGCGATCGACTCCGGCGCCGCCATCCAGGCGAAACGCGCAGGCATCATCGACCAGGTCGATGCGCAGCGTATCGTGATCCGGGCCACCTCCGATCTGGAGCTGGGCGACGCGGGCGTGGACATCTACCGTCTGCGCAAGTTCCAGCGTTCCAACCAGAACACCACCATCAACCAGAAGCCTCTGGTCAAGGTGGGCGACACCGTCCAGAAGGGCGAAGTGATTGCCGATGGCCCGTCCACCGATATGGGTGAACTGGCACTGGGCAAAAACGTGGTCGTCGCGTTCATGCCGTGGAACGGCTACAACTACGAAGACTCGATCCTGATCTCCGAGCGCATCGCGCGTGACGACGTCTTCACCTCGGTTCACATCGAGGAATTCGAAGTCGCCGCCCGTGACACCAAGCTTGGGCCGGAAGAAATCACCCGCGACATCCCCAACGTCGGCGAGGAAGCCCTGCGCAACCTCGACGAGGCGGGCATCGTCTACATCGGTGCCGATGTGGAGCCGGGCGACATTCTGGTCGGCAAGATCACTCCGAAGGGCGAAAGCCCGATGACCCCGGAAGAAAAGCTGCTGCGCGCCATCTTTGGTGAAAAAGCATCTGACGTGCGCGACACCTCGCTGCGCGTGAAGCCGGGCGATTACGGTACTGTGGTCGAGGTGCGCGTCTTCAACCGCCACGGCGTGGAAAAAGACGAGCGTGCGCTGCAGATCGAGCGTGAGGAAGTCGAGCGTCTGGCCCGTGACCGGGACGACGAGCTGGCGATCCTGGACCGCAACATCTATGCCCGCCTGCACGGCATGCTGCTGGGCAAAGTAGCGGTCAAAGGCCCGAAAGGCGTGCGTTCCGGCGCCCCGATCGACCAGGACCTGCTGGACAGCCTGTCCCGCGGCCAGTGGTGGATGCTTGCCCTTGAGGATGAGCAGGACGCCCAGGTGGTCGAGGCCCTGAACGAGCAGTACGAGGCGCAGAAGCGCGCCCTGGACGCCCGTTTCGAGGACAAGGTCGAGAAGGTCCGCCGCGGCGACGACCTGCCGCCGGGTGTGATGAAGATGGTCAAGGTCTTCATCGCGGTGAAGCGCAAGCTGCAGCCGGGCGACAAGATGGCCGGCCGTCACGGCAACAAAGGTGTGATTTCGAAAGTGGTGCCGATGGAGGACATGCCGTTCCTCGCCGACGGTACCCCGGTCGACTTCTGCCTCAACCCGCTGGGCGTGCCGTCGCGTATGAACGTCGGTCAGATCCTGGAGACCCACATGGGCTGGGCCGCACGCGGCCTTGGCATCAAGGTGGATGACGCGCTGCAGGAATACCGCCGCTCGGGCGACCTGACCCCGGTCCGCGAAGCGATGCACCACGCCTATGGCGACGATGTCTACGACGAAGGCATCGCCAACATGGACGAGGCCACGCTGGTGGAGGCCGCAGGCAACGTGACCCGCGGTGTGCCGATTGCGACCCCGGTCTTTGACGGCGCCAAGGAAGACGATGTGAACAACGCCCTGGTGCGTGCGGGCTTTGACCAGTCCGGTCAGTCGATCCTTTTCGACGGCCGTACCGGCGAGCAGTTTGCGCGCCCCGTGACCGTTGGCATCAAGTACCTCTTGAAGCTGCACCACCTGGTGGACGACAAGATCCACGCGCGTTCCACCGGCCCGTACTCGCTGGTCACCCAGCAGCCGCTGGGCGGTAAGGCGCAGTTCGGCGGTCAGCGCTTCGGTGAGATGGAAGTCTGGGCTCTGGAAGCCTATGGCGCCGCCTACACCCTGCAGGAGATGCTCACCGTCAAATCGGATGACGTCGCCGGCCGGACCAAGGTCTATGAGTCGATCGTCAAGGGCGAGGATAACTTCGAGGCGGGCGTGCCGGAATCGTTCAACGTTCTGGTCAAAGAAGTCCGCGGCCTCGGCCTGAATATGGAACTCCTGGATGCGGAGGTTGAGGAGTAAGGGCCCCGCGCCCTTCTCCCGCTCCCCCCTTCCGCAAGATTTGAGGTATCAAAATGAACCAGGAAATCACCAACAACCCGTTCAACCCGCTGACCCCGCCGAAGGTCTTTGATGAAATCAAAGTCTCGCTGGCCAGCCCGGAACGGATCCTGTCTTGGTCCTATGGCGAAATCAAAAAGCCCGAGACCATCAACTACCGAACCTTCAAGCCGGAGCGCGACGGCCTGTTCTGCGCCCGCATCTTTGGCCCGATCAAAGACTACGAATGCCTGTGCGGCAAATACAAGCGGATGAAGTACCGCGGCGTCGTCTGCGAGAAATGCGGCGTCGAGGTCACCCTGCAGAAAGTGCGCCGCGAGCGCATGGGCCACATCGAGCTGGCAGCCCCGGTTGCGCACATCTGGTTCCTGAAGTCGCTGCCGTCCCGTATCGGCCTGATGCTGGACATGACCCTGCGCGATCTGGAACGGGTTCTGTACTTTGAAAACTACGTTGTCATCGAGCCGGGTCTGACCGACCTGCAGTACGGCCAGATGATGACCGAAGAAGAGTTCATGGACGCCCAGGATGCCTATGGCATGGACGCCTTCACCGCCAATATCGGCGCTGAAGCGATCCGTGACATGCTGGCACAGATCGACCTGGAATCGGAAGCCGAAACGCTGCGCGCCGAACTGGCCGAAGCGACCGGCGAACTGAAGCCCAAGAAGATCATCAAGCGTCTGAAAGTCGTGGAATCCTTCCTGGAGTCGGGCAACCGTCCGGAATGGATGATCATGACCGTGATCCCGGTCATTCCGCCGGAACTGCGCCCGCTGGTTCCGCTGGACGGCGGCCGCTTTGCGACCTCCGACCTGAACGACCTGTACCGCCGCGTGATCAACCGGAACAACCGCCTGAAGCGGCTGATCGAACTGCGCGCGCCGGACATCATCGTCCGTAACGAAAAGCGGATGCTGCAGGAGTCTGTTGACGCGCTGTTCGACAACGGCCGCCGCGGCCGCGTCATCACCGGCGCCAACAAGCGTCCGCTGAAGTCGCTGTCCGACATGCTGAAAGGCAAGCAGGGCCGCTTCCGCCAGAACCTTCTGGGTAAGCGCGTCGACTTCTCCGGCCGTTCGGTGATTGTGACCGGTCCCGAGCTGAAGCTGCACCAGTGCGGCCTGCCCAAGAAGATGGCGCTGGAGCTGTTCAAGCCCTTCATCTATTCGCGTCTGGAGGCCAAGGGCCTGTCCTCGACCGTGAAGCAGGCGAAGAAGCTGGTCGAGAAAGAGCGTCCCGAAGTTTGGGATATCCTCGATGAGGTGATCCGCGAGCACCCGGTGATGCTGAACCGCGCACCGACGCTGCACCGTCTGGGTATCCAGGCGTTCGAACCCACGCTGATCGAAGGCAAGGCCATCCAGCTGCACCCGCTGGTCTGCTCGGCGTTCAACGCGGACTTTGACGGCGACCAGATGGCTGTGCACGTCCCGCTGAGCCTTGAGGCCCAGCTGGAAGCGCGCGTCCTGATGATGTCGACCAACAACGTTCTGTCGCCCGCCAACGGCGCGCCGATCATCGTTCCGTCGCAGGATATGATCCTGGGTCTCTACTATGTGTCCCTGGAGCGCGAAGGCATGCCCGGCGAAGGCATGGTGTTTGGATCGATCGAAGAGGTTCAGCACGCGCTGGACGCCGGGGTTGTGCATCTGCACACCAAGATCAAAGCGCGGATCAGCCAGTTCGACGAGGAAGGCAACGAGGTTCAGTCGCGGTTCGACACCACCCCGGGCCGTGTCCGTCTGGGCGCGCTGCTGCCCAAGAACGCCAAGGCGCCGTTTGAACTGGTCAACCGCCTGCTGCGGAAGAAAGAGGTTCAGCAGGTCATCGACACCGTCTACCGCTACTGCGGCCAGAAAGAGTCGGTCATCTTCTGCGACCAGATCATGACCATGGGCTTCCGCGAGGCGTTCAAGGCCGGCATCTCGTTCGGCAAGGACGACATGGTGATCCCCGACACCAAGTGGACCATCGTCGACGACACCCGCGATCAAGTGAAAGACTTCGAACAGCAGTACATGGACGGCCTGATCACACAGGGCGAAAAGTACAACAAAGTTGTCGATGCCTGGTCGAAGTGTAACGACAAGGTCACCGAGGCGATGATGAGCACCATCTCCGCTGACAAGCGGGATGAGAACGGCGCCGTGATGGAACCGAACTCGGTTTACATGATGGCCCACTCCGGTGCGCGTGGCTCGGTCACTCAGATGAAGCAGCTGGGCGGCATGCGCGGCCTGATGGCCAAGCCGAACGGCGACATCATCGAGACCCCGATCATCTCGAACTTTAAAGAAGGCCTGACCGTTCTCGAGTACTTCAACTCCACCCACGGTGCCCGTAAGGGTCTGTCGGATACCGCGCTTAAGACGGCGAACTCGGGTTACCTGACCCGCCGTCTGGTGGACGTGGCGCAGGACTGCATCGTTCGTGAGATCGATTGCGGCACTGAGCGTGCGATCACCGCCGAAGCGGCTGTGAACGACGGTGAGGTTGTGGCGTCTCTGGGCGAGCGCATCCTGGGCCGTGTGGCTGCGGATGATATTAAGCGTCCTGGCACCGAAGAGATCATCGTGGCCGCAGGCCAGCTGATCGACGAGCGTATGGCGGATGCCGTGGAAGAGGCCGGCGTGCAGTTGACCCGCATCCGCTCGCCGCTGACCTGTGAAAGCGAAGAGGGCGTTTGCGCCATGTGCTACGGCCGCGACCTGGCCCGCGGCACCCGCGTGAACACCGGCGAGGCTGTCGGCATCATCGCAGCACAGTCGATCGGTGAACCCGGCACCCAGCTGACCATGCGGACCTTCCACATCGGCGGCGTTGCCCAGGGCGGCCAGCAGTCGTTCCTGGAAGCGAGCCAGGAAGGCAAGATCGTCTTTGAGATGGCGCAGACCCTGGAGAACGCCAATGGCGAGACCCTGGTTGTCGGCCGCAACATGAAGCTGATTATCCAGGACGAGCACGGCGAAGAGCGCGCCAGCCACAAGCTGGGCTACGGCTCCAAGCTGTTCGTCAAGGAAGGCCAGGCCGTTGCCCGCGGCGACAAGCTGTTCGAGTGGGACCCCTATACCCTGCCGATCATCGCCGAGAAGCCGGGTACCGCCAAGTATGTCGACCTGATCTCGGGCCTGGCGGTCCGCGACGAGACCGACGAAGCCACCGGCATGACCCAGAAGATCGTGATCGACTGGCGTGCGGCGCCCAAGGGCTCTGACCTGAAGCCGGAGATCATTCTGGTTGACGCAAACGGCGAGCCGGTGCGCAACGATGCGGGCAACCCGCTGACCTACCCGATGTCGGTGGACGCCATTCTGTCGGTCGAAGACGGCCAGCAGATCATGGCAGGCGACGTTGTCGCGCGGATCCCGCGTGAAGGCGCCAAGACCAAGGACATCACCGGTGGTCTGCCGCGCGTTGCGGAACTGTTCGAAGCCCGTCGTCCCAAGGATCACGCGATCATCGCCGAAATCGATGGTTACGTGCGCTTCGGCCGCGACTACAAGAACAAGCGCCGCATCTCGATCGAACCGTCGGACGACACGCTGGAGCCGGTCGAATACATGGTCCCCAAGGGCAAGCACATTCCGGTTCAGGAAGGCGACTTTGTCCAGAAGGGCGACTACATCATGGACGGCAACCCGGCGCCGCATGACATCCTGTCCATCATGGGTGTCGAGGCACTGGCGAACTACATGATCGACGAAGTCCAGGACGTCTACCGCCTGCAGGGTGTGAAGATCAACGACAAGCACATCGAGGTGATCGTCCGCCAGATGCTGCAGAAGTGGGAGATCTCCGACTCCGGCGACACAACGCTGCTGAAAGGCGAGCATGTGGACAAGCAGGAGTTCGACGCCGCCAACGAGAAGGCCCTTGCCCGCGGCAAGCGTCCTGCTCAGGGCGAACCGATCCTGCTCGGCATCACCAAGGCGTCCTTGCAGACCCGCTCCTTCATCTCGGCGGCCTCCTTCCAGGAGACCACCCGGGTTCTCACCGAGGCTTCGGTGCAGGGCAAGAAGGACAAGCTGGTCGGCCTCAAGGAGAACGTCATCGTGGGCCGCCTGATCCCGGCCGGCACCGGCGGCGCCACCCAGCGGGTGCGCCAGATCGCCCAGGGCCGCGACAACGTGGTTCTGGAAGCCCGCCGCGAGGAAGCCGAAGCCGCTGCAGCCCTGGCTGCGCCGGTGATGGACGAGGACGTGATGGACGCAGGTCTCGACACCCTGGTCGATACCCCGGAAAGCCGCGACTAAGGTCCGGCGCCTGAGGCAGAAACAAAAAGCCCCCGCATGGTGACATGCGGGGGCTTTTCCGTTTCAGCGTCCGGGTCTATCAGTTGCGGGCAGGCAGGGAGGATGCAGCGATGGATATGTTCTTGGCAGGGCGGCGATGACACCGAACCAGACCGGGGCGCTGCTGATGATCGGGGCGATGGCGGCCTATACGTTCAACGATGCGCTGGTGAAGCTGATCGGCGGCGCGCTGCCGCTGGCGCAGATCCTGACCATCCGCGGTATCGCTGCCAGTTTCCTGATCTACCTGCTGGCCCGCCGCATGGGCGGGCTGCGCTTCCGCCTGCCGCCCCGCGCTTGGGGCATGATCACCTTGCGCTGCGCAGGCGAGGTGTCGGCCACCTACCTGTTCCTCACCGCGCTGATGGTGATGCCGATTGCCAATGTCACCGCGGTTCTGCAGGTGCTGCCACTCGCAGTAACGCTGAGCGCAGCCTTGTTCCTGCAAGAGCCGCTGGGCTGGCGGCGGATGGCGGCGATCGCCGCGGGCTTTTGCGGCATGCTGCTGATCGTGCGGCCGGGGCCGGAGGGATTCAGTGAAGGTGCGCTTTATGCGCTGGCCTCGGTGGCCTGCATCACTGCCCGCGATCTGGTCACCCGGCGGATGCCGCCGGAGGTGCCGTCGATGACGGTGACGCTGGCGTCGTCGCTGTCGGTGCTGGGGTTCGGCATTGCCCTGTCTGCTGCGGTGCCGTGGCAGCCGGTGACGGGGATGCAGATGCTGATCCTGACCGGCGCGGCGCTGTTCATCTTTGCGGGCTACCTGTGTTCTGTCATGACCATGCGGGTGGGTGAGATCGCGGTGATCGCGCCCTTGCGCTACAGCGGGTTGCTGTGGGCGCTGCTGCTGGGCTGGCTGGTGTTCGGCGAATGGCCGGACCTGCTGACGCTGGCGGGTGCGGCGGTGGTTGCCGGGGCCGGGATTTTCACTTTTTATCGGGAACGGCAGATCAGCCGCAGGAGCCGCTCAGCTGGGGTGTGAACGCCGCGCGCACATGGCTGGCTTTGATGCCGAACATCGTTGCGAACTCCCGCTCCTGTTTCGGGGCCAGCGGCACAACGTTTTCTGCCCCTGCATTGCGCTGGCGGGAATCGTTGTAGGTGTTGTGGCTGCGCACCCACATCGGCACATCGGTGATGGTGATCGACGGCATATGATGGTGGATGCGGTGGTGCCCGAAGTTCATGATCGTCTGGCGCACGCCGCCAGCCGCATACATTCCCAGCGCCGCCGTGAAATAGGACCGCACCGCCGGTTCTGAGGCCGCGATCCCCCTGGCGCCGAATTCAGCGATGTAGCCCCGGTTGAAGTCGATGGCGGCGATGGGTGTCTTTTTCAGCAGCCCGGCGCAATCCGCCGCGGTTTCCCTCAGCCGCTCAACAAACTCGACCGCCACCGCGTCGTCGTCATCGGCGCGGAACTGCAGGCAGGGCTGGTCCGGGTTGCGGCGGGCTGCATTCAGGATCTCTTTCATCACCTGCCGGTGGCGGCGCGGTGGCTCTGCCACGATCCGCACCTGCGGCATATCCGCAGTCAGATCCTGCAGGCGGCCGCGGTGATGCCGGGGCAGGCTGTCGCCGGTCACGATGATCAGGTCGAAATCCGCGTCGGTCTGCGCCCGCAGGGAGGGCAGGGCGACGGTTTCGAACAGCCGGAACCGCTCTTCCATCCGTTCCTCTGAGTAGAGATAAGCAATCCGCTCCGCCACAGTGTCATGCTCAACCTGAAACCCGCCAAGCGCCGGGTAGGAAAACCGGCACAGCCCGATGACCTGCATATCGAAATCCCATCTGTTGCAAATGCCTGCACCGGCAACTATGGCGGGTGGCACGCGTGCTGGCAACCATCGTACGAGGCTTGTCCGGCACTGATCCGGGCTGCTGCGCCCGGCTGCTGTTGACAACCCCCGCGACTCCCCATATACGCGCGCCTATCCGGCACCCGGAGTGTATTCTTCGTCAGCCGAATTCAAAATTGCAGTGGCTCAAGGTCCGGGCACTTTTACCACCCGGATCCTCTGTAAACACACCGCGTCGTCTCACCTCGGAATGGGAGCGATTGCGGTTTTTGCGCTTGTGGACGCACAGGTGCAGCGAAATCACCCGCACGCGCCGGCGTGCATGACAAGTTGCTAAACGGGGAATACCTGAATGCCAACGATCCAGCAGCTGATCCGCAAGCCGCGTCAGCCGAAGCGTAAAGTTTCGAAGTCCCAGCACCTCGAGCAGTGCCCGCAGAAGCGCGGCGTTTGCACCCGCGTGTACACCACCACTCCGAAGAAACCGAACTCCGCTATGCGGAAAGTTGCGAAGGTCCGCCTGACCAACGGTTTCGAAGTGATCTCCTACATCCCCGGTGAAAGCCACAACCTTCAGGAACACTCCGTGGTTCTGATCCGCGGCGGCCGTGTAAAAGACCTTCCGGGTGTCCGTTACCACATCCTGCGCGGTGTTCTGGATACCCAGGGCGTCAAAGACCGTAAGCAGCGCCGCTCGAAGTACGGCGCGAAGCGTCCTAAGTAAGAAGGAGAGGCTGATATGTCACGTCGTCACGCCGCTGAAAAACGCGAAGTTCTGCCCGACGCCAAGTTCGGCGACCGCGTTCTGACCAAATTCATGAACAACCTGATGATCGACGGCAAGAAGTCGGTCGCAGAGCGTATCGTTTACAACGCATTCGACCGCGTCGAAGGCAAGATCAAGCGCGCTCCGGTTGAAGTCTTCCACGAAGCGCTGGACAACATCAAACCGTCCGTCGAGGTCCGCTCCCGCCGTGTTGGCGGTGCAACCTACCAGGTTCCGGTTGAAGTCCGCCCCGAGCGCCGCGAAGCGCTGGCCATCCGCTGGCTGATCGCTGCCGCCCGCAACCGCAACGAAAACACCATGGAAGAGCGCCTCGCAGGCGAGCTGCTGGACGCCGTCCAGTCCCGTGGCACCGCGGTCAAGAAGCGCGAAGACACCCACAAGATGGCCGAGGCGAACAAAGCCTTCAGCCACTATCGCTGGTAAGCTAGAGGACATAGACCTATGGCACGCGAATATCCCCTCAACCTGTACCGCAACTTCGGTATCATGGCGCACATCGACGCAGGTAAAACCACCTGCTCCGAGCGCATCCTGTATTACACCGGCAAATCCCACAACATCGGTGAGGTGCACGACGGTGCAGCCACCATGGACTGGATGGAGCAGGAGCAGGAACGCGGCATCACCATCACTTCGGCTGCGACCACCACCTTCTGGGAACGCACCGAAGACGGCAAAACCGCTGACTCTCCGAAGCACCGCCTGAACATCATCGACACCCCCGGCCACGTTGACTTCACCATCGAAGTTGAACGCTCGCTGGCGGTTCTCGACGGTGCTGTCTGTGTTCTGGACGCCAACGCCGGTGTTGAGCCCCAGACCGAAACCGTGTGGCGTCAGGCTGACCGCTACAAGGTTCCGCGCATGGTGTTCGTCAACAAGATGGACAAGATCGGCGCTGACTTCTTCAATTGCGTCAACATGATCGAAGACCGCACCGGCGCCCGCGCGGTTCCGGTTGGTGTGCCGATCGGCGCCGAGAACGAGCTGGAAGGCCTGGTTGACCTGGTCAACATGGAAGAATGGCTGTGGCAGGGCGAAGACCTGGGCGCATCCTGGGTCAAAGCTCCGATCCGCGACAGCCTGAAAGACATGGCTGACGAATGGCGCGGCAAGATGATCGAAGCGGCCGTCGAAATGGACGACGACGCGATGGAAGCCTACCTGGAAGGCGAAGAGCCCGACGTTCCGACGCTGCGCGCCCTGCTGCGCAAAGGCACCCTGGAACTGGCCTTCGTTCCGGTTCTGGGCGGTTCCGCGTTCAAGAACAAAGGCGTTCAGCCGCTGCTCAACGCTGTGATCGACTACCTGCCCAGCCCGCTGGACGTTGTCGATTACATGGGCTTCAAACCCGGCGACGAAGAAGAAGTCCGTAACATTGCCCGCCGCGCGGACGATGAAATGGCGTTCTCCGGCCTGGCGTTCAAGATCATGAACGACCCGTTCGTCGGCTCGCTGACCTTCACCCGCATCTACTCCGGCGTCCTGAACAAGGGCGACACGCTCCTGAACTCGACCAAGGGCAAGAAAGAGCGCGTTGGCCGGATGATGATGATGCACTCGAACAACCGTGAGGAAATCACGGAAGCGTTCGCGGGCGACATTATCGCGCTGGCAGGCCTGAAGGACACCACCACCGGTGACACCCTCTGCGCCGTCAATGATCCCGTCGTTCTGGAAACCATGACCTTCCCCGATCCGGTGATCGAGATCGCGGTCGAGCCGAAAACCAAGGCCGACCAGGAGAAAATGTCCCAGGGTCTGGCCCGTCTGGCCGCCGAAGACCCGTCCTTCCGCGTCGAGACCGACATCGAGTCCGGTCAGACCATCATGAAGGGCATGGGCGAACTTCACCTGGACATCCTGGTGGACCGTCTCAAGCGCGAGTTCAAGGTTGAGGCGAACATCGGTGCGCCGCAGGTGGCCTACCGCGAGACCATCTCCAAAGAGGTCGAGCATTCCTACACCCACAAGAAACAGTCGGGTGGTTCGGGCCAGTTCGCCGAGGTGAAGCTGATCATCTCCCCGACAGAAGCGGGCGAAGGCTACTCCTTCGAATCCCGTATCGTCGGCGGTGCGGTTCCGAAGGAATACATCCCGGGCGTCGAAAAAGGCATCCAGTCGGTCATGGACTCCGGTCCGCTGGCAGGCTTCCCGGTGATCGACTTCAAGGTTGCCCTGATCGACGGTAAGTTCCACGACGTGGACTCCTCGGTACTGGCCTTTGAAATCGCCGCCCGCATGGGCATGCGTGAAGGCATGCGCAAGGCTGGCGCGAAACTGCTCGAGCCGGTGATGAAGGTCGAAGTGATCACCCCGGAAGAATACACCGGCGGCATCATCGGCGACCTGACCTCCCGCCGCGGCCAGGTGTCCGGACAAGAGAACCGCGGCAACGCAATCGCGATCGACGCGTTTGTGCCGCTGGCGAACATGTTCGGCTACATCAACACCCTGCGTTCGATGAGCTCGGGCCGCGCCCAGTTCACCATGCAGTTCGATCACTACGAGCCGGTTCCGCAGAACATCTCGGAAGAGATCCAGGCGAAATACGCGTAAGCGTCAGCAAATAAGGGGGTTCGCAAGTGTTGCGGACCTCCCTCGAAACAAAAGGAGGCCATCATGGCTAAGGAAAAGTTTGAA
>NZ_JWLI01000035.1 GCF_000813965.1 Leisingera sp. ANG-M7
CGACGACCGGCTGATGGAGGCGCTGGAGTTTGCGGGTCTTGGCGCCCATGTGCGCAACCATCACAAGGGTCTGGATCTGGAGATCAGCGACGGCGGCCATGGCCTGTCGATTGGCCAACGCCAGTCGATCGGCTGGGCCCGGCTATGGCTGCAGAACCCCACTGTCGTGCTGCTGGATGAACCGACTGCAGCGTTGGATCAGACCCTGGAACGCACCTTGGTAAGCCGCCTGGAAAGCTGGCTGGAGGGCCGCACTGCCGTAATCGCCACCCACCGGATGCCGATCCTTTCGCTGACCAACCGAACGCTGATCCTGCAATCCGGCCGGATGGTCGTGGATGGCCCGCGCGATCAGGTATTGGCGCATCTGGCGGCAGGAGAAGGCAAATGACCATGGCACTGCACGACCCCTACGGCAATNNCGCATTATCTATCTGGCGCTGGCCGCTGTGCTCACCTTCCTGATCTGGGCAGCCTTTGCCTCCATCGACGAGATCGTGCGCGGTGAGGGACAGGTGGTCTCTTCCTCGCGCGCGCAGATCGTGCAGAACCTGGAGGGCGGCATTCTGGCGGAACTGCATGTGCGTCAGGGCGACACCGTAACCGCAGGCCAGGTGCTGGCCAAGCTACAGGACACCAAGTTCCGCGCTGCGGCAGATGAACTGCAAAACCAGATCGACGCGCTTGAGATCCGGCGCCACCGGCTGGAAGCGCAGACGAAAGGCGCCTTTGAATTCGCCGTGCCGGACATGCTGGCACAACGCTCACCCGGCATCCTAGCCTCTGAGCGTGGTCTGCTGACGGCAAGGCAGACCGACTTTGCCAGCCGCCGCGACAGCGCCCGGCAGATCATGGATCAGCTGAACGCAGAGCTCACCAATATGGAGAAGCTCTACAAACAAAAGATCGTGGCGCTGATTGAGGTCAACAAGGCCCGCAAGGCGGCCACCGATGCCCGTGCAAAATACAACGAAATCGGCACCCAGGCGGAACTGGAGCAGGCCGAGGAATACGCCCAGACCCTGCGGGAGATCACCACTCTGCGGCAAGAGCAACGGCTGGCAGTTGATCAGCTGAACCGCACCATCATCACCTCTCCCCTGGCGGGAATAGTGAATAGCCTTGCTGTCACCACCATTGGCGGGGATCCGCCCCGGCGAGGAGATCCTGGAGATCATCCCGCTGGGCGAGGAACTGTTTGTCGAAGCCCAGGTAAAGCCCGAAGACATTGCCAGCGTGCAACCTGGTCAGGACGCCACTATCAAACTGTCGGCCTACGACTACACCATTTACGGATCTCTGCGTGGCAAGGTGGATTTCGTCTCTGCCGACACGTTCGAGGATGAGCGCAACCCGCGCGCTGAACCCTATTACCGGGTGACGGTTCGGGTCGACAAATCCGGATTCACCGAACGCCAGCAGTCGATTGAGATCCGTCCGGGCATGCGGGCCACTGCAGAATTGCAAACCGGGGCCAAGACCGTTCTGCAATACCTTCTGAAACCGCTTTACAAATCCCGTGAGGCGCTGCGCGAACCCTGACTCTGCAAGGGGCTGCTCCAAGCCGAAGCAGCCTACTTGTAATGGGCAGCGGTAAACGGCGTGTCAGCCGGCTCGGCGGATCAGATCGCTCAGCGTTGAATCCAGGGCAGTGCCAATTGAGACCGGGCGGCGGCCCATCGCAGCCTTGGCCGAAATCACCGAAACAAGCCGCGGCGCCTGGCCCGGCCGAAGCTCCAGAACTGGTGATCCCGAGGCTCCGAAATCCACCAGGCAGGACATTACCAGCGTGCGGCTCTTGCGGGCCAGCACACTGCAGGACCGTTTCAGTCTGGGCCGGGTCGCGTGGTGCTGCGTATAAGACATCACATCCAGCATATCACCCCGCTCGGCACCGGTATGCATGGCGAGCGGTACTATCTCACGGCTGCTAATTGGCCGGTCCAGCCGCAATACAGCCAGATCATTCCCTATTTGGTGCGTTCCAGATGGGCGGTACCGGTACTGCGGATGCACAACGGCCTTTGACACCTGGCGCAACGCAACAGCGCGGCGCCCCGACAACCCAGCCTCGAACCAGATGCTCCGCGGATCGACCCGCGCACCTGTCCTTGGATCGAACAAGCAATGGGCGGCAGTCAGCACTAGATTAGGTGCCACCAGCGCGCCGGTACACATGCTCCTGTTGGCAATGTTCAGCCGCCCTACGGCTTCCAGTCCCTGTATCGATTCGGCGCGTGCCTGCGGTTCATCCGCAGCCGCGCCTAAGGGCATGCCCAGGGACAGGCATGCCGCAATTGCAGCGATAGTCAGTCTCATAACCCACTCCAACTTCCCACATGGGCATCGTCATTCAGGCGTAAGGCTGGAATGAGACCCAAAGTTGCCGGGCTGAGACCAAAAGGTGGACAGAATGCGGCAGCGTTAACAATTCCCTAACCCCCCCCGGTTATTGATGCTTAACCATGGCAAAAAAGCCTGCCGCTTGGCTAGGGGAAGTAAACAAAGCGTAAATATTTTTTCCAAGCCAAGAACAACAAAAGAGAATCCTGCGGCCCATCCAAGGCCGAATCCGGCCGGAAAGGCATCTTACTGTCGCGAGGCGAAGTCACCGGAACGGCAAAAGGATAGCGAATCCGGCCATTCGCAGCACACGCCTGCCCAAAGCAACTGAGCAGCCCCGAGCATGCAGACAGGCCCAATAGGTTAACGCCCGATTAGTTGATTGCTGACTTCGAAGGCAGCGGTACTCTGAAAAATGCAATCATTGTGAAAAAATTTTCCGCCATTTTCTGCAGTGTTAACGGATCAAAAATCAATCTGACGTTGTATCAAACCAATCAAAGTCCCCGTCCCCGGCGCTATGCCGGCGGATGCCTGCCGGAGGTGTTACGTTGAAAATGTTGCAGACTTTTAAACTTTCCCAAAAGCTCCCTCTGCTGGTTGTCGGCACAGCCGTGACGGTAACTGTTGTTCTGATTACCTTCAGCACCAGTTACTTCCAGCGCAGTGTCGTCCATGATGCCGAGATTGTCTTGCAGTCTCTGGTCCGCGACCGCGAGGCTGCACTGAATAACTACCTAGAGTCCATTGAAGCGGCAATTCTCACAGTTTCCGCCGTTCCGTCCACCGCCAAGGCAATGAAAGACATGGGCGTAACCTGGGGCAGCCGGAGCGGCAGCGGCCAGGAAGAGGTCAGCAACTTGTCGATGTTTGCCTCGGCGTCATCACCATACGACATTCACTTTGAGCGGAACCACCCCGCATTCACCGGAATGATGGAACGGCTTGGCTACTACGATATCTTCCTGATCAATCCAGAGGGTGACGTGATCTTTTCGGTCGCCAAGGAAGCCGACTACGCTACCAACCTGATTTCCGGCCCATACAATGAAACTGGCCTGGCACAGGCATACCAGCTTGCTGTGGTAGGTGCGAAAGAGCATGTCTATTTCTCTGATATCGCACCTTATGCGCCCAGCGCGGACGCACCTGCTGCGTTTGCCGCGGCCCGCATCCAAGATAGCGGCGGACGTTTCATTGGTGTATTTGCGGTTCAGGTCGCGATTGACGAGATATCCTCGATTATTACGGAATTTGGCGGCAACTTGGAAACCCTCGACGTTTTCCTTGCTGGGCAGGACCTCAAAGCCAGAACCGCTTCACGCCAGGACGGAGGCCACGGCCTCCTGGGCGACCTAGGGCAACGTCCCCATCTCCTGGAAGCATTTGCAACCGCTTCTGAATCAACCGGCACTGATGAAACAGCGGCAGGGGGCACCTTCTACCCATCAACCGCGCTGACCGATGGCAGCATCGTTGCAGCGGTCTCGGCACCGGTAACATTTCGCAACCTCCAGTGGGCACTGGTTGCGGAACTTGACCGAGATGAAATCCTGGCCCCGGCTGCTGCCCAGCGGAAAATCATGATCCTGATCTCTCTGATCTGCGCTGGGGGCATCT
>NZ_JWLI01000036.1 GCF_000813965.1 Leisingera sp. ANG-M7
GCCAATCGCCGTCGACGGCGCATAGGCCACAACCGTCTCGCCGCCCTGGCCATTCGTCAGACCCGTCAGGAGGTGGGCAACGTCACCGTTGCCAAACCAGATCGAGCCGGCTGTCTTGCTCTCAGACACAAAGTCCGGAAGACCGTCGCCGTCAAAATCACCTGACTCGATGTAGCCAGGGATCGCCGGAATGCCGCTTTCTTCAGGTGCAATGAAGCCGGAGCCTGTTGAAAGGAAAACCTGTCCCGAAGACCCTTTCAAAACTGGTGTGTAACTGTAGTTTACGATGCCATCGCAATTGATGGTAGAAACCTGAGCCGTTGTTCTTGTAGTAATGATGTCGTCGAGACCGTCCCCGTTCACATCCGCTGCTGTCGCCGCATATGCCGTGCCTAAGCCATTTCCACCGGTGAGCGCGGCAGTTTGCGCAGCGTCCACCCAAGTAACTGGGTTTAGAAAGTTGCGGCCCGTCGAAATAGCCACTGAAAGCCTGCGAACATGATCTGCGCCGGCTGCATAAACCAGATCCTGCTTGCCATCCCCATTTACATCTGCCGTCGTAAATGGCTGGTTCTGAGCCGGCCTGTCGCCAATTGCCATGTCGAGAAAGCTTTGCCCGGGAGGAGCTGCATAGTCTCTGTGTACCGCTCCACCGCGAATATCGATTGTTTGCCACCAATTGGCAGATGGGGTGGGATACTGCGGCAACTTTGGGAGAAGCTCAGACATCCCGTCGCCATCCAGGTCGATTGTGATTGCATCTCTCTCGGGGGTGGAAAGGCTGAGTTGTGATGCTGCTTGTCCGCCCTGTTCCAAATTGTACAGGTAAAACACACTGCTGTTTTGTGGGACAAGCGCTTCGTGTTCTGGGTCCGCATCAAAGTTCCCAAATATGGTGCTTTCAGTACGAACCCCATTGGGAACGGTCAGAGAACTGTTCCCGCCATTCAAGCCAACCATTTCGAAGTTATACGGCCCGGGCAAAACAGGGCTTTGAACTTCCTTGTAGTAGGTTTGTTCTCCAAGCGGAAGAAATGGCTGGTCCACTGCTGGCGTACGTGGAAGCACTGACCCAGGATAATAAGACGACGCCGTACTGCTAGGCAGCCTCTCGTCTCTGACGGTCAGGGCCTTAGACCAAACCGCATGTGTATCGCTACCCACCATGTTCCGAGATCCAACCGAGGGAACGCTATAAATTTGGGGGACTGTCTTTGCGAACGTATTTGGGAGGTACTCAGAATTCACACATGTCGGAAACTGTGCAGGTACGACATCACTAGTTCGTAGCGACGGCTGCACCAATTCATCCCTGTTGTCGCTATCCGCGTCGTACACCCGCACGTTGCGCAGGAAGGTGGTGTTTGGGTATGTCTTCTGCTGCAGCGCCGCACCATCCGAAGCATAGGCCAGATCCTTCAGCGGGCTGGGCTGCTGAGTGCCACCAGTGATGTTGTCATTCGCATCCACAGAGTAGTCACTGCCGTAAAGCCGCACCCGCGACAGCTGGTGCGCCCGGGTCACGGCAGAACGCTGATACTCCAGCTTGTAGGCCCGGATTTGGCGAGTGCCGCTGGGCATCGCATCATCGCGCACAAACACCGACTTCAGCCGGTAGTGCTGCCGCCCGAACTGACCCGCCGTGCCAACCGCAAAAGTGGCAACCGGCTCAGACTGCTCCTCATAGCGAAACACCACCTTGTAGCCATTGGCATAGGTGACCGACGCCGGCCGGTGCGCCCGTGCATTGGCCTTTGTCTCAAAGAAATAATTGTAGGTGACGGTGTTTGCAGTCTGCTGTGTGTCCCGGATCTCGGTCAGCAGGAACTTGCGCCGGAACAGCGCATCGAATTCAGCCCCCGACGACGTATCTCCCTTGATCGCGCCAAGCGCGCGGTAGGTGTAGACAACGCCCTTGTCGTTGGTGACCTCGAAATACTCCACCTGCTGGCCATTCACGGTTTCGAATTTCATCTCGATCTTGCGGTAATTCTCCACAATCGCCGTGAGGTTACCGCCGGCCCGGCAGCTGGCACTGGCAGTGTCAGACTTATAGCGGTCCGGATAGGCTCGGCTGCCGGGCAAAGGGTTGGTGGCAGCGCTGTCACGGCAAGCCATCAGCTCTACACCATCCAGCCGGAACAGATCGTGCTGGTCGTCATAGGTTGGCGTGCCGCCGCCCACCGAGACCCGCTCAATCGACGAAAACCCCTTCAGCTGCCAGCCAACTCCCAGCCAGGTCTCGGCACGCCCCCGTCCCTTGAAGGAAGAATTGTAGGACAGCCCCAGCCCCGGCTCCAGCCCGCGGAACTCCGGAATGGCAAAGTCCAGGGAATAGCGGAACGCCCCGTCCCCCTGCACGTCATGCGGCACTTCAGTTTCCGGCAGCACCGAGGGATCCTTGCCGACTTCGCCGTTGCTCAGCTCTGCCGAAGAGTAGCCGGTGAAGATGCAGACGTAGGCCAATAGCGCAGCTGCCGCGCGCGCGGAAAACAATTGAGCCGACACAATTACTTCCTTAAATAAACTTCCAATTGTGCGCAAAATGAGCGCAAGCAGACAACCCAGTCAATAGCCGGTCACACGATTTCCCGGAAAAGATGAACGTCCAGAGGAAGCAGAGTCGGCCTGCATCCGAAACCAAGGCAACCTGTGGCTCCCTCAAACCTTCCGCAAAACTCGGCCTGCACACCGCGCAGAGCTGTTCAGAAGCAGTTGTTCGCTACCTGCAATTATCAGGTGCAATGAGTTCATGACAATCACTGTTGTTCGACCGCAAACTTGAAACCAACTAGTTCAGAAAGCCGTACCAGATGCCCTCTGCTGGTCGTTCCATCACGCTCAGCACCACACGTACTGATCCCACGACCTTCAAATTCTTGTAGCAGCTTTCGCGATGAAGACCTGAGTGATTT
This sequence comes from Leisingera sp. ANG-M7, assembly GCF_000813965.1. Lineage (GTDB taxonomy): Bacteria > Pseudomonadota > Alphaproteobacteria > Rhodobacterales > Rhodobacteraceae > Leisingera. Next base: position 2,916 of record NZ_JWLI01000036.1, read on the forward strand.
CGCCAATGTCGCGACTGGCACGAATTCGCCCTGAAACTTCGCAAGGCTGGCAGGACTGATAAGAAGTCCATGCGCCACAGACTGCGCTTCCAGCAGTCCGAGCTTGCACCAGTGGGTCACACACTGAGGCTTCCAACCGGTGATCTTGGCAACGTCGTGGGCCGTCCAGTCGAGTGAATGACGGCCTGATCTAGGCTCTCGCCTTAGAGTCAGGACCCATTGATTTCCGGTGGGTGGCGTGATTCACGGTTCGAAAAATGAGCGGTGATATGTCTGATCTTTTCTGGCTGACGGACGCGCAGATGGCCCGTCTTGAGCCTTATTTTCCGAAGTCCCACGGTAAGCCGCATGTTGATGACCGGCGTGTTCTGAGCGGAATTAACTTCATCAATCGCAATGGCTTGCGCTGGCGTGATGCTCCCAAAGATTTCGGCCCGCACAAGACCTTGTACAACCGCAGGAAGCGGTGGAGCGACAAAGGCATCTTTGCCCAGATGATGGTCGGTCTGGCTGCTGATCACGGTGAGGAAAAGACCGTGATGATCGACGCAACTTACCTGAAAGCACACCGTACGGCCTCCAGTCTTGGGGTTAAAAAGGGGGGCGTGGGCGCCTGATCGGGCGCACTAAGGGCGGCATGAACACTAAGCTGCACGCAATCTGTGACAGTCAGGGGCGTCCACTGAGCCTGTTCGTGACCGCCGGACAGGTCAGTGATTACACCGGTGCAAAGGCGCTGCTGAGTGGCCTGCCTGACGTCCAATGGCTTCTCGGAGATCGCGGGTATGATGTCGATTGGTTTAGATAAGCTTTGAAAGACAAAGGGATACCCGCCTGCATCCCCGGTCGAAAGCAGCGCAAGAAAGCCATCAGATACGACAAACGCCGATATAAGCGGCGCAACCGCATTGAGATTATGTTCGGCAGGCTGAAGGACTGGTGGCGGGTTGCGACACGATACGACAGATGCCCAAAAGTCTTCCTGTCAGCAATCGCGCTTGCAGCCCTCGTTATCTACTGGCTTTGAAACTCAATGAGTCCAGAGCCTAGGCCAGCAGCTGGAGATGGCGCCGGCGCTGGCGCCGCTGCATGTGCTGGTGAAATTCACCGATGATCAAGGGGTGACCCATAACCTGGAGGCGACCAGCGGCGCGGGCCGTGCGCGGGACCAGCATTACCGCGATCTGCTGCCGATCACCGATCAGGCGCTGGCCAACGGGCTCTATCTGGCGCCGCTGGATGCAGAGCAATCGGTGGCCGTCATCGCCGCGGTTGTGCTGGACGGTCTGATGGCGCGGGGGGACTACCGGGAGGCGATGGCGGTGGCGGATGTACTGCTGGCCCACAATCCGCAGTTTGCCTATGCGCTGGTGAAGAAGGGGACGGCGGCCTACCGGATTTTGGAGGCGGAGTTTTATGCCAGATACCCGGAGGTCGAGGATGTGCCGCAGGATCGGCGGGCGGAGCTGATGCGGCTGCAGCAGGTCAACCGGGGGGCGTTTGAGTGGGCCGAGGCGATGGGGTGGGTGTCGCCTACACGTTAAAGCTTTTCGGCAATACGACAGAGACGGGGTGATGTTGCTGATGCTGGATTTGTGATCCACACCGACTAGCAAGATCGCAGCGAGGCAGCAACATCGACGAATACATAGCTTCGAGCGCCTCATAGATTATCAGCTTGTCTTCTCCTCTCTATGCTAGATGCTCCAAATTCTTTCATCCACAGTATGCCTTGCCACATCACGCCGCGATCAGGAAAACTGACTTTCTTAGAATAAATCTGAGGTTTCATTTGAGCCCAAATCGTCACTCAATATAAATCTGGAACGAACCAATCTCTTCCGGCCAATCTTCACCGAATGTAAATCCCTCGACTGCTGTAAGTTTCCCGTCTTCTAAATACACTAAGAAACCGACCAGAGTTTCATCATTAATCATAGCCGTAGCTTTGTCCCACACTAACCGGTCAATGTAACTTGCCGTTTGAAGCTCAGAAATATTCGGCAGTTCGGTCATGAAACCTTGACCAGAAAACGACCTTTCGCAGCTACCAACCGCATGGAACTCAATCTTCCGCCCAAAGTACTCTGGGAAACTTTCACAGAATACTTCGAGCACACGAATCTCCAATTCCGATAACTTGCTCATTTTGCGAAAGCCGTCCCAATTTCAGCTACACCATTTACCGCTCGACCTCTTACAGTGACGTCAATTCCTTGTACAGAAACATCGGTGGAGAAGACACCCCTGGTGTCCGTACTCACTTGGCCACTGTCTAGCGCGTCTTGTGTCGCATCTTTGATGGCTCTAGTCGCGTCAATAGCGTTTGAGAATTTTGACAAAAGCCCTTTTAGACCGTGCTTAGCAAGGTTCTTAGAGCCAAAAATATGGTTGGCTGTTTGTTTTTCTTTGTCGCTTGGTTCATCATCGTCATCCGGGTCTGGAGAACTACCAGTTCCACCGCCCGACGACGAGTCGTCTCCCGAACTATCGCTTGTTCCATCGTCGAATCCTTCGTCATGAACGGAAATACTGTTGCCTAGGTCGTAGTTTCCCTTGAACGCACCGCTAATAACTCCATTACCGTTTCGCTCTCCATCGTTGGCTCTATCACTAGCTTCATCTGCGGCAAACATGCCAAGTAGTCCAATAATACCCGCAACGACGCCCACGGCAGGAGCAAGGTTCCCCGTTGGATCACTTCTGTTCACAGGATCATTCAGGGAATAGCTGTACCGGTTCGTACCCACTCCTTCTTTTCTCACGTCAAACCAATCTGGCTGGATGAACATAGCGGAGGACTGGGTGGCGAAGATGGCCAGGAAGGCTGTCAGCAGCAGGGTTTTCAAAGTGCGGAGCATGGGGGCTCTCCTGAAGGTCTTTTGATCAATGAGACGTGCGCCGGGCGGGGGTGGGTCCGGCCCGGCGCGGGGCTGTTACTGGGCTGCAGCCTGGGCAGGGGCCTCAGCCGGGGCGGCGCTGAGGTTGGCGGGGCCGCCCTCCGCTTCCGCCAGCGCATCAG
>NZ_JWLI01000037.1 GCF_000813965.1 Leisingera sp. ANG-M7
GCCATTCACGGTTTCATATTTCATCTCGATCTTGCGGTAATTCTCCACAATCGCCGTGAGATTACCGCCGGCCCGGCAGCTGGCACTGGCAGTGTCAGACTTGTAGCGGTCCGGATAAGCGCGGCTGCTGGGCAAAGGATTGGTGGCAGCACCGTCGCGGCAGGCCATCAGCTCCACACCATCCAGCCGGAACAGGTCGTGCTGGTTGTCATAGGTTGGCGTGCCGCCGCCCACCGAGACCCGCTCAATCGACGAAAACCCCTTCAGCTGCCAGCCAACTCCCAGCCAGGTCTCGGCACGCCCTCGTCCCTTGAAGGAAGAATTGTAGGACAGCCCCAGCCCCGGCTCCAGCCCGCGGAACTCCGGAATGGCAAAGTCCAAAGAATAGCGGAACGCCCCGTCCCCCTGCACGTCATGCGGCACTTCAGTTTCCGGCAGAACCGAGGGATCCTTGCCGACTTCGCCATTACTGAGTTCTGCCGAAGAGTAGCCGGTGAAGATGCAGACATAAGCCAATAGCGCAGCCGCCGCGCGCGCGGAAAACAATTGAGCCGACACAATTACTTCCTTAAATAAACTTCCAATTGTGCGCAAAATGAGCGCAAGCAGACAACCCAGTCAATAGC
>NZ_JWLI01000038.1 GCF_000813965.1 Leisingera sp. ANG-M7
GGGGCGGGCTGGTCTGCCGGCCGTTTCGCGGGCCGGTTTGAAGATCGGGCCCGGCGGCTGCACGGGCTGGCACGGGAGGGCGCGCGGGGGCTGGCATGAGGAAAACGGCCCTGGGGTTGAGAATATTTGAATGTGAACAAATATAGAACATGAGGCGGTAAAGTCCAGCAGCGGCAGGGCGGCGTCGCAATTGGGGGTGGCACCGGCGCGGGCGCTTGGCTACACAGTCGCGCAAGTACCGGAAAAGGGAAGAGAGCTGACGAATGGCAAAGATCACTTATATCGAGCACAACGGCACCGAGCACGTGGTGGATGTGGCCAGCGGGCTGACCGTGATGGAAGGCGCGCGCGACAACAACATTCCGGGCATCGAGGCCGATTGCGGCGGCGCCTGCGCCTGCTCCACCTGCCACGTCTACATTGCGCCGGACTGGGTCGAGAAGCTGCCCGCCAAGGACGACATGGAAGAGGACATGCTGGATTTCGCCTATGAGCCCGATCCGGCCCGCTCGCGCCTGACCTGCCAGATCAAGGTGAGCGACGCGCTGGACGGTCTGGTTGTGCATATGCCCGAGAAGCAGATCTGATGACTGCGGGGCCGGCAGCGCGGCGTCATCCGTTGCGCGTCCGGCCCCGTTCCGCCCGCCGCGCTTGGCGGGCGTTGTGCTTGGGGCTGGCCCTGGCCGGCCCCTCTGCGCTGGCGGCTGAAGACAGGATCGTCTCGGCCCGCTACAGCGAACCCACCACCCGTTATGGCCATGCGGTGCTGGGTGATGATGTGGAATACGGCGCACTGGAGCTGTCGGTGGACAACAACGGTGCGGGCTGCTGTTCTGCCAATGCCGTCTACCAAAAATCTGACATTCTGATCCGCCTGCCGCTGGATCATGTGTTCGAAGACATCGCGCCGCGGCTGGCGGATGTGACCGGCGACGGCAGCCCCGAGGTACTGGTGGTGGAAACCGATGTGGCGCAGGGCGCCCAGCTGGCCATTTATGGCGCGCACGGTGAAAAACTTGCCGAGACCCCGCATATTGGCACCCGCAACCGCTGGCTGGCGCCCATCGGCGCCGCGGATCTGGATGGCGACGGATATGTCGAGATTGCCTATGTAGACCGGCCGCATCTGGCGAAAACCCTGCGTATCTGGCGGTTCCGGGACGGCGCGCTGCATGAGGTCGGCAGCAAACCCGGACTGACCAATCACCGCATCGGCGAGGATTTCATCACCTCCGGCCTCCGCGAGTGCGGTGAAGGGGTGGAACTGGTGATGGTCAGCGGCGGCTGGCGCCGGATCATGGCCGCGCGGCTGCAGGGGGGTGAAATCACAACCCGAGACATCGGTCCCTTTGATCCTGACACCAGGCTGGCGGTCGCACTGGCCTGCCGCTGAACACAAGCGGGCACAGCGGGCCTGCGCCGCGCCCTGCGCGGCGCCCGGCCCAACGGCGCGACCCATCCCCGGATGGGCTGAAGCAGGCGGGAGAGCCGCGTCTCCGCTTTGGGTGTGATCCTTGCCTGCGTCCTCGGCCGATCTGCACGGGCGTTACCGAAATATTCATTCCCTTTGGATAGCCTGCGGCAAATGGGAAAGTGCCGGCGGCGCCGGCCGGGGCATGTTTTCACAGGAGACACGCGCGTGAGTTTTACACCCTATGTGTTCGGCACCGGTATCGCCGGCTGGACCTTTCTGCAGCGGACCCAGGCCCAGCAGCAGGAAGTCTATGAAAAATCGCCCATTCTGGACCGCCAGGTGCAGGATTTCAAAGAGCGCATCACCAGTATCCAGAACTCGGACCAGCTGCTGGACGATTACAATCTCCTGCAGGTGACGCTGGGCGCCTTTGGCCTGGATGAGGACATCAGCAACCGTGCCTTCATCCAGAAAGTGCTGGATTCCGACCTGAGTGATTCCAAGTCCTTTGTGAACCGCCTCAATGACAGCCGCTATCTGGCGCTGGCCAAGACCTTTGGGTTCAACAGCCCGGACGGCCCGCAGCTGCCCAGTGCAAAGGGCGGCAGCGAATTTGCGGGCATTTCCACAGCCGATGACCTCCTGTCCAACTCAACCCTGCTGAAAAAGGCGCTGGACAACGTGGGCCTGAAGGGGATGGAGAACAACCAGTTCTTCCTGCAGAAAGTGCTGGAATCGGATCTGAGCGATCCGGACTCTTTCGCCAACAAGCTGACCGACACCCGGTTCGCCGATTTTGCCAAACAGTTCGAATTCAACAAACCGCCGGAATACGACAGCAGCATCCAGGCGCTGGTGTCGGAGTTCAATCAGCACACCGACGGGCTGGCCAGCGCCGATGACCTGCTGGAAGATGAAGAACTGCTGCAGGCGGTGGTCGAGACCTTCGATCTGGAGCGCACAAACAAGGATTTCCTGCGCCGGGTGCTGAACTCGGACACCACGGATCCGGATTCCTTTGTGAACCAGCTGGAGGACACACGCTATCTGAATGTCTCCCGCGCCTTCGGCTTCGGCTACCCGGACATTGACGTGATGACCGATCCGGATGAGCTGCTGCAGAACCCGGAGCTGCTGGCCGATGCGCTGGACCAGTTCAACGTCAGCGACCGGGGCGAGACCTTTTTGCGGCAGGTGCTGGAATCCGACCTGAGCGATCCGAATTCCTTTGTGAACCAGCCGGATAACATCGCCTATTACGATTTCGCCGAGGCGTTCCAGGGCACCTGGCCGGATCATGTCAGCAAGATGCAGGTGTTCTCTGATGAGATCACCGACAAGCTGGACAGCCTGTCCACCGCCACTGAGCTGGTGTTTGACCTGAACCTGTTCGAGGCCTCGCTGGATATCTTCGGGCTGAGCCACCGCGACAGCGATTTCAATGTCATGATCAAGACACTGGATTCGGATCTGTCTTCGGAGATTTCCTATGCCAATCTGCATCATGATAAAAACATGAAAGCAATGGCTTACGCCTTCTCCTTCAACAAGGGAGAGGTCGCGCAGGACTATCCGGACGGCTTTGCCGATGAGCTGGCCGACCTCTATACGACCCGCCAGTTCGAGATCGAGATCGGCAATTCCGATCCCAACATGCGGCTGGCGCTGGCGCTGGAGCGCGAGCTGCAGGCGGTTGCGGATGAGGGCGGAAGCGAGAACGCCCATTGGTACAATATCATGGGTTCGCCGCCGCTGCGCACCGTGTTCGAGACTGCACTGGCGCTGCCGTCCGGCTTTGGCCAGCTGGACCTCGAGCGCCAGCTGGTGGAGATGAAGGACCGGGCCTTCTCGTCCTTTGGCATCACCCATCCGGCGGACTTGCTGGAGCCGGACATGCTGGATCAGTTCCGCAGGCGATTCCTGCTGATGACGGATCTGGGCGGTTTCTGAGGCTGGGGGCAGCCCGCCCTCAAGGTGCCGGCAGAATGATCTGAGGCGAGCCTGAGCGCTGCTGCCGCTCTGCCTTTGCGGCGCGGGCAGCCCGCCGCGGGCGGGCGCAGCATTTGCGGTCTGCTGAACCGCGCTTTTCACCGGACTGTCACCGGCGGACGAGAGGCACCTCATGGAGGCCAGCCATCAGGCCGGGATGCAGGACGCAAGCCAGGGTGCAGTTCGCAGGCATCGCTTCTGTGCAACCTGGCCAGCCCGTTCAGCTGCGGTTCCGCTTTGTGCCATTGAACGCCAGTCCGTTGCTCAGTTTTGGGCCCGGCTGCCTGGAACGGCTCTTTCCATGGTGACTGAGGTCGGTTTGGCGAACCCGGTGTGCGCGGTCTCGCCCGTCTTGCGGAACCCCATCCTGGCAAAAGCTGTGTGGTTTTCCGTCAGTTCAATTCTCGCCTGCAGCCGCAGCACCTGCAGGCCAAGTGCCGCAGCGCGGGTTGCGGCCAGCTTCACCAGCGCCCGCGCCAGCCCGGTGCCGCGATGGTTGCCGTCTACCGCAAGCTTGCCCAGGTAGAGGCAATCGGGGTGGGGCGTCAGGAATACGCAGGCCGCAGGCGGCGTGCCAATGGCCCAGATCTCCCCGTGGCGGCATTGTTCCTGCAGGGCAGCCAATGACAGGCGGTGCATTGATGAGGGGGGATCGATGCGCCCCTCCATAAAGGCAAAGCTGCGGCGGATCAGGTCCAGAACATCCCTCAGGCACGGATCACCGGGAAAGAGCCGCCGGGGCGCGGTCATTGGTCCGGCCCTCGGGCTGCTGATCCGGGCTGCGGCAGGCGGCTGGGGGCGGGCGCGCGTCATGGGATTGTCCTTCCTGACCATCAGGATATCCCGGGGCCCCAGCCCTGGCAAACTGCGGGAGTGAGCGCCGGCCGCCGGGTGCGGCAGCACCCGGCTACGCCCAACTGTGAGGGGCAATCTGCGATTGGCCCGGAGCAGGCGGGAGGGTCTGCCTGCCGGAACCTGGCGGGCAGATTACTTCAGCGCGCGCCAGCCGATGTCGCGGCGGAAGAAGCCCTGCGGCCAGTCCACCCCGTCCACCATCGCATAGGCGCGGTCGCGGGCCTCTTGCAGGGTTTCGCCGCGGGTGGTCACGTTCAGCACCCGGCCGCCAACCGCCAGCACCTTTCCGTCCTGCGCCTTGGTGCCTGCGTGGAACACCATGTTGCTGCTGTCCTCGGGCAGCGCATCCAGGCCCTTGATCTCGGAGAATTTCTCGTAAGACCCCGGGTAGCCCTCTGCCGCCATCACCACGGTGATTGCGTGATCGTCCGCCCAGTTTACCTGCGCTTCGTCCAGGCGGCCCTCAGCCGCGGCGTGCATCAGGTCCAGCGCCTGGGCGCCGAGGCGCATCATCAGCACCTGGCATTCCGGGTCGCCGAAACGGACGTTGTATTCCACCAGCCGCGGCTGGCCGTCCTTGATCATCAGACCGGCATAGAGCACGCCCTGATACGGCATGCCGCGTTCAGCCATCACCTGCATGGTGGGCTTCACGATCTCTTCCATCGCTTTTGCCTCGATGTCTGCCGACAAGACCGGCGCGGGGGAATAGGCGCCCATGCCGCCGGTGTTGAGGCCGGTATCGCCCTCGCCGACGCGCTTGTGGTCCTGGGCAGAGCCGATCGCCAGCACGTCCTCGCCATCCACCAGCACAAAAAGGGAGGCTTCCTCGCCTTCCATGAATTCTTCGATCACCACCTCGGCACCGGCACCGCCAAAGACGCCGCCGAACATGTCGTCGATGGCCGCCATCGCCTCGTCTTCGGACATCGCGATGATCACGCCCTTGCCGGCCGCCAGACCATCCGCCTTGACCACGGTCGGGGCGCCGTGCTGGCGCACATGTGCCTTGGCGGCGTCCGCATCGGTGAAATGGCCATAGCCTGCGGTGGGGGCGTTTGCCGCGTCGCAGATTTCCTTGGTGAAGCTTTTGGAGGCTTCCAGCTTTGCTGCCGCCTCGGAGGGGCCGAACACCAGCAGGCCCGCCTCGCGCAGCCGGTCGGCGACGCCTGCCGCCAGCGGCGCTTCGGGGCCGACGATCACAAAGTCGATGGCGTTTTCCTCGGCAAAACTCACCACTGCGCCGCCGTCCTCAATGTCAAAGGCCGCGCAATCGGCGATCTGGGCGATGCCCGCATTGCCCGGGGCCACGATCAGCTTGTCGCATTTGGGGTTCTGCATCACTGCCCAGGCCAGTGCATGTTCACGCCCGCCGCTGCCGAGGATAAGGATGTTCATTGGCGCATTCTCCGATCTGCCTGAGCCCTGTGGCCCGCGGGGTGCCACCCGGGGCTTGCCTTGCTTGCCGCGCGTTCTATGCTGCGCGCGACTTCAAAACAAGACCGGCCTAAGGCCGCAGGAGAGCAGCCCCCGATGTCCGACCTGTTTGACGACCCGCAGCCGGGCCAGAACGCCCCGGAATTCACCGTTTCCGAGATTTCCGGCGAGGTGAAGCGCACACTGGAGGGCACCTTCGGCCGCATCCGTGTAAAGGGTGAAGTGGGCCGCGTGTTCAAGGCGCGTTCCGGGCATTTGTACTACGACATCAAAGATGACCGCTCGGTGCTGGCCTGCACCACATGGAAGGGGCAGATCAGCGGCTTGTCGGTGGTGCCGGAGGAAGGGCTGGAGGTGGTTGTCACCGGCCGGCTGACGGCCTTTGGCGCGCAGTCCAAGTACAACATGAACGTGGATGAGGTCGCGGTTGCCGGCCAGGGCGCGCTGATGGCGCTGTTGGAAAAGCGCAAGAAGCAGCTGGAGGCGGAGGGCCTGTTTGCGCTGGAGCGGAAACAACCGCTGCCCTATCTGCCGCAGATCATCGGGGTGGTGACCTCGCCCTCGGGCGCGGTGATCCGCGATATCCTGCATCGCTTGCGCGACCGTTTCCCGCGCAAGGTGCTGGTCTGGCCCGTGGCTGTCCAAGGGCAGAATTGCGCAGGCGAAGTGGCCCGCGCCATCGACGGTTTCAACCGTCTGACACCGGGCGGTGCTCTGCCGCGGCCCGATCTGATCATCGTCGCCCGCGGCGGCGGCTCGATCGAGGATCTGTGGGGCTTCAACGAGGAGGTCGTGGCGCGTGCCGCCGCCGCCTCGCAGATCCCGCTGATCTCAGCTGTCGGGCATGAGACGGACACCACGCTGATCGATTTTGTCTCCGACCGCAGGGCGCCGACCCCGACCGCGGCGGCGGAGCTGGCGGTGCCGGTGCGGCTGGAACTGATGGCGTGGAGCGAGAACCAAGGCGCGCGGCTGACCCGCGCCGCCGGGCAGGCGGTGCAGCTCAGGCGGCAGCGGCTGAATGATCTGGCCCGGGCGCTGCCCAAGCCCGATACGCTCTTGGAAACCCCGCGCCAGCGGCTGGACCGGATTTCCGACCGGCTGCCTGGTGCGCTGATCAACGGCGTGCAGCGGCGGCGGCTGCACTTGAGCGAAACCGCGGCGTCCTTGCGTCCGGCCACCCTGCGCCAGCTGGTGGAAGGGCGGCGCAACCGGCTGCAGAACCTCGCCTCGCGCCTCAGCCTGCGGCCGATCCAGCGGGAGATGACGGCGCAGAAGGACGCGCTGGGGCGGCTGGCGCAGCGGCTGGATGCAGCGCAGGCCGCGCGCATCGACCGCCAGCGCCAGGCCCTGAGTGCCACCGGGCGGCAGCTGGAAATCCTGAGCTACAAGGCGACGCTGGAGCGCGGCTATGCGGTGGTGCGTTCAGGCGATGAGATCCTGACCACCCGGTCTGCCGCCGCCAAGGCAGACGTCCTGCAGATCGAATTTGCAGACGGCACGCTGGATCTGGAGGGGGGGACCGCACAGGCGCCGAAGAAGGAAGCGCCAAACCCGCCAGCACAGGGTGGCGGCCAGGGCTCGCTGTTCTAGCGGGGCATTTGCAGGGGCCTCAGGCGCCGACCTCGGGGCCGTAGCACAGCATCTCCTCGCCGATGTCTTCGGCTTCATACAGTTCGGTGGCGGCGGGGTCATCCTCGAACCGCGCGGTCAGTCCGCGCGGTGTCAGTTCAAAGGTCCAGCACTGCGGATCGTCCCGGTTCTCATAGACAAAGCAGATCTGGCCTGCTTCTTCGTACCAGCTGCCGTCCTGGCATTTGCCATCGAGGAAGGACCAGATCACCCGGCGGTTTGGCAGATAGCGTTCGACCCCGTACATGGCACCGCCGAAGCCGTAGAACAGCGTGCGGCCCTGGGTGTAGCGGTCAAACTCGCCAGCGCTCAGCGGCTCGCCTGCCGCCAGCGGGGCGGGCAGGGCGGCCAGCAGGAGAATCATCAATAAACGCATGAGGCCATTGTGCCTCAGGAGCAGCGGATGCTCCAAGCCTTGCGTTTTCTGAACAGGCTCCCGCGGGGTCACCTTTGACCGGGGCCAGTTTGCGCGGACAGAGTGGCGGAAAATCAAAGGGGAGGCAGGGCATGACGGCGGAAATGGTGCTTTGGGCGGGGGCTGCGGCCTGTGCGCTGATCTACCTGACGATGGCTGCGCAGCCTCCCGCGCTGGCGCGCAGCGTGCTGAAGACCGCATCTGTGGCCTTGATGGCGCTGGCGGCGCTGCTGACGGGCGCACCCTGGCTGCTGGCCGTGGCGCTGGGTCTCTGCGCGCTGGGCGATCTGTTCCTGTCGCGTGACGGTGAGGGGGCGTTCATGGCAGGCGTCGGCGCCTTTGCCGCCGGGCATCTGGCCTATGCGGTGTTGTTCCTGACACGGGACACAAGCGACGCGGCGCGGCTGTTGCAGATGCCAGGGATCGCCATCGCAGCGGCTCTCCTGGTGTTGGGCCTGATGATGGCGCGCATCCTGGCGCCGCGGGCCGGGGCGCTGAAGGGACCGGTGCTGGCTTATATCCCGATCATCCTTGGCATGGGGGCGGCGGCGCTGACGCTGCCGTTCGGCGCTGGGGTCTTTGCCGCAGCTTGCGCCTTCATGCTGTCGGACATGGTGCTGGCGGCGGAAACCTTCGTGCCGCCGGAGGATCACGCGCTGCGCCGGATCACGCCCTTTGCGGTCTGGCCGCTTTATTGGGGGGCGCAAGCGGGCTTTCTGGCGGCATTTTCCTGATTTCTTCAGCGCCTAGCGCTTTGCACTCCGCCGAAATCCGCATTAGGTGAGGGGGCAGACCCTTTTGCGGAGACCAAGATGGCGTTTTTCTCAAAGCTCAAGGAGCGGCTGTTCAAATCCTCCTCCAAGCTCGAGCAGGGGCTCGATGCGATTGTCGAGGAGGGTGCGGAGAGCGCTGCGGATGAGGCAGTTCAGGCCCTGGCGGAGTCTCCGGCAGTGACACCGGAGCAGCCTGCGCCTGCGCCGTTTCCGCAGCCGGAACCCGTGGCCGAGCCGGAGCCTGCGCCCGAACCTGAACCGCAACCCGTTGCGGCACCCAAGCCCGCACCGGCCCCGCAGCCTGCGCCGGAGCCGGAAAAGAAATCACCGGGCCTCTTGGGCCGCCTGATGGGGCGCTCTGCTGCGGCTGAGCCGCGCCGGGCGCTGGATGACGACATGCTGGAGCAGCTGGAAGAGCTGCTGATTGCCGCCGACATGGGGGTGGACACCGCGCTGCGGGTGACCGCCAACCTGGCCGAGGGGCGGATGGGCAAGAAGGTTTCCAGCCGCGAGATCAAGGAACTGCTGGCGCAGGAAGTTGCGCGCATCATGGAGCCGGTGGCCAAACCCTTGCCGATCTACGCCAAGCGCCCGCAGGTGGTGCTGGTGGTGGGTGTGAACGGCTCCGGCAAAACCACCACCATCGGCAAGCTGGCCAGCCAGTTCAAAGGCGCAGGCAAGAAGGTGGTGATTGCGGCGGGCGACACCTTCCGCGCCGCCGCCGTCGAACAGCTACAGGTCTGGGGCGACCGGGCCGGGGTGCCGGTGCTGACCGCGCCCGAAGGTTCCGATCCGGCCTCCTTGGCGTTTGATGCGATGACCAAGGCCCAGGAAGACGGTGCTGACCTGCTGATGATCGATACCGCTGGACGGCTGCAGAACCGCGCCGACCTGATGGAGGAGCTGGCCAAGATCGTCCGTGTGATCCGCAAGAAGGACGAGACCGCGCCGCACAACACCCTGCTGGTGCTGGATGCCACCACCGGCCAGAACGCGCTGAGCCAGGTCGGCACTTTCCAGCAACTGGCGGATGTGTCGGGCCTGGTGATGACCAAGCTCGACGGCACCGCCAAGGGCGGCGTGCTGGTGGCACTGGCGGACAAGTTCGGCCTGCCGATCCACGCCATCGGTATGGGTGAGCAGATTGACGATCTGGCGCCCTTTGATCCCGAGGAATTTGCCGCGGCTCTGACGGGACTGGAGAAATCCTGAACCGCCGCATTTTCCGGCTGAGCAAGGGCATTTGATTTGAGTGATTGGCTGATCTCCCTGGAAGGCACCGAGGCCGGGCATCAGGCGGCGCTGTTTCTGGCCATCTGGGCGGCCTTCCTGCACGCGGTTTTCGGTGCATTGCAGAAGGGGCGGCATGATCCCTGGCTGTCGCGCGGGGCGATCGACTTTTCCTATTGTGTGATGGCGGCGCCCTTTGCGCTGTTTGTGGTGCCCTGGCCGGAGCCGCATATGTGGCTGATCTTCTTCGTCGCCTGGGTGATCCACGTCTTCTACAAGCTGTTCCAGGCGCTGGCCTATACCAAGGGCAGCTACACGGTGGTCTACCCGGTGGTGCGCGGCACCGGGCCGCTGTTCACGGTTATTGGCTCTTTCTTCCTGTTCGGCGAGGTGTTCACCCTGGTGCAATGGCTGGGGGTGGCGGTGCTGCTGGCGGGGATCTTCGGCCTGGCGGGATACAACTACCGCTACCTGACGGTGAACCGCGACACGCTGGGGATTGCGCTGGGGCTGGCGGTGGTGACCGGGTTGTTTGTGGCCGCTTACACCACATATGACGCCTATGGCATCCGGGCGACGGCGGATCCGTTCACCTTCCTCGCGTGGTTTTTCATGATCGACGGGCTGGTGTTTCCGGTGATTGCCTTCAGCCGCTGGCGCAGCATGGCGGAACCGCCTGCACCCGGGCCGCTGATGGTCAAGGGCTTCTTTGGCGGGCTGGTGGCCTTTGCGTCCTTTGGCGCGATCATGCTGGCGACACGGCTGGACAAGGTGGGGGAGGCGGCAGTGCTGCGCGAGACCTCGACGGTGTTTGCCGCCCTCATCGGCTGGCTGGTGCTGAAGGAAACCGTGGGGCCGCGGCGGATTGCCCTGATGGCTTTGATCGCCCTGGGCGCCGTGATAGTGGAAGTGGGCGGCTAAAGCCCGCAAGCAGAGCAGACAGGAGGCCACATGGCCGCGAAGAAGATCAACCCGACCCTGAAGATGGTGCTGGAACTGGGCCCGATTGTCCTGTTCTTCATTGGCTATCTGAAGCTGAAGGATCAGGTGTTTCTGATCGGGGGCAGCGAGTACAAGGGCTTCATCGTCATCACCGCGGCGTTCATCCCGCTGATGGTGGCCTCCACCCTGGCGTTGTGGAAGCTGACCGGCCATCTGTCGCGGATGCAATTTGCGACGCTCATTCTGGTGGTGCTGTTCGGCGGCATGTCGGTGTGGTTCAACGATGACCGTTTCATCAAGATGAAGCCGACGATGCTGTATCTTCTGTTTGGCGGATTGCTGGGCATCGGCCTGATGCGCGGGCAAAGCTGGCTCAAGGTGGTGATGGAAGAGCTGATGCCGCTGCAGCAGGAGGGCTGGATGATCCTGACCCGGCGGCTGTGCGCGTTCTTCTTTGGCCTGGCTGTGGCAAACGAGCTGATCTGGCGCACGCAGAGCACCGAGACCTGGGTTTATTTCAAGACCTTCGGCCTGCCGGTGGCGATGTTTGCCTTCTTTATGTTCCAAGGCCAGCTGCTGCAGAAATACGGCGAAGAGGAGGAGGCGGGCCCGGCGGAGTAACCACCGGCGGGCAGAGGCGGGCTCCCGCGCCTTCGCACATCATCAAAGATGAAGCTTGAAGCCTTGGGCCGGGCAGCGCACCTGCGGTGCGCTGCGGTTGCGCGCGTCACCGGGTTTGTCCGAAAATCACCTCTTGTGCCCTTGTATCGGACCGGTCCGCGCGCAGGTCCGCGTGCAGCGCCCGGCCGGCCACGACGCCGGGGCGCGACCACATCAGATCCAGCCAGCGGGCCAGATGCGGCTTGTCGTCCAAAGTCTGCTGCTGGCCTTCCCAGAGCGAGGCCCAGGGCCAGATGGCCATGTCGGCAATCGTGACATCTGAGCCCGCCACAAACTCGTTTTCTGCCAGCTGCCGGTCCAGCACGCCATAGAGGCGGGCGACCTCACCCCGGTAGCGGTCCTTGGCGTAGGGCAGATCCTCGGGAGCGTACTTCAGAAAATGATGCGCCTGACCGGCCATCGGACCGACGCCGCCCATCTGCCACATCAGCCATTGATCCACAGTCAGGCGGGCACGCTCATCCGCGCCGTAGAACTGCCCGGTCTTGCGGGCGAGGTACTGCAGGATGGCACCGCTTTCAAAAAGCGAGACCGGCGCGCCGCCGGGGCCGTCCGGGTCGATGATCGCGGGCATCCGGTTGTTGGGGGAGATCTTCAGGAACTCGGGCGCGAACTGATCGCCTTTGCCGATGTCGATCAGCGTGACCTCGTAGGGCAGGCCCATCTCCTCCAGCGCGATGGAGATTTTCCAGCCATTCGGCGTGGGCCAGTAGAACAGGCGGATGGGGTCCTGCATCGCGTGCCTCCGTCAATGTGCCCGGCCACAGGAGCACGGGGCGCGGGGGCGGGCACATTGACGGAGGCACG
>NZ_JWLI01000039.1 GCF_000813965.1 Leisingera sp. ANG-M7
GGGCCGGCCTGCGGACCCAGAACAGCTTCGGCATCCGCCTGGGTGATCTCCTCACTGCGCGAAGTCAGTGCCAGCCGGCGGACGGTGTTCTCCAGCTGCCGCACGTTGCCCGGCCAGGCAAAGCGGTGCAGCACCTCCCGCGCAGCTTCGCTCAGCTCCCGGTGCGGCGCGCCTTCGTTCTCAGCCTTGATCAGGAAATGCTCCGCCAGCAGCGGAATATCCTCCACCCGCTCCCGCAGCGCCGGAACATGCAGTTCCGAACCGCAGATCCGGTAATAGAGATCCTGACGCAAATCGCCGCTTTCCATCGACTTGGCCAGGTCCTTCTGGCTGGAGGCAATGAAGCGGGGCGCGTGGTCACCCGGAACATCCATCATTCGCACAAGCCGCGCCTGCGCTTCTTCCGGCAGGTCCGCCAGTTCGTCAATCACCAGGGTACCGCCCTTAACTTGCGCCAGCAGCCGCGACGGGCCTTCCAGTGCGATCAGATCCGCAGAATCCGCGTGCACAAACGGCAGTGTCCGCCGGTCCGAAAAATCATGAATTGCCTGCACAATCAGAGATTTGCCAGTTCCGCTTTCCCCCGTAACCAGCAATGGCAGGTCGGTATTCATCACCCGTGCAATCAGCCGGTACAACGTCTGCATCACTTCGCTGCGGCCAATCAGGGGCAGTTCTTCGGGGCGTTCCTTTGCATCGGCGCGCGGCACTGGCGCGACCCGTTTGGCCGCCAGCGCCTTGGCGGTGCGTTTCATCAATTCCGGCAGGTCAAAGGGCTTGGGCAGATAGTCATAAGCCTCTGCCTCCTCTGCCTTGATCGCCGTCATGATGGTGTTCTGCGCCGAGATCACGATCACCGGCAGCCCGGGCCGGTCCTCCTGTATCTTGGGCAGCATTTCCAGCCCGTTTCCATCCGGCATCATCACGTCCGAGATGACGACATCGCCCTTGCCCTCGCCGACCCAGCGCATCAGCGTCGTCAGCGAGGAGGTTGCATGCACCTTGCAGCCCGCGCGGGTCAGCGCCTGGGTCAGTACAGTGCGGATGGTGCGGTCGTCGTCAGCGACCAGAACGGTGCCGTCCATGGATCAGCTCTCCTGCGGTTTTGTGTCACGCGGCACGCGCGACAGCGACAGCCGGAACACCGTGCGCCCGGGAACCGAGCTTACCGATATCCAGCCATTGTGCTCCGAGACGATCTTGCTCACCAAAGCAAGGCCCAGCCCGGTGCCGTTCTCCCGGCCCGAAACAAACGGGTCGAAAATGTCGTCCTTGATCTTGTCCGGCAGCCCCGGCCCGTCATCGGTGATCTCGATCTGAAGGGGCAGCAGCTTGCCGGTCCCATCGCTGCGGCGCAGCCGGAAGGAATGTTCATAGAAGGTGCGGATATGAATGTTCCCGCCTTTTGAATCAGATGCTTCCGAGGCGTTCTTCAATAGATTCAGCACGACCTGCAGCAGCTGGTCCGCATCGCCCCATGCCATCGGCAGCGAGGGGTCGTACTGTTCGGTTATGGTCATATGGGCGCCAAATCCCAGCAGCGCCGACCGCCGCGCCCGGTCCAGCACATCATGCAGGTTCACCGGCTGGAATGCGGGCTCAGTCAGGTTGCCGAACTGCTCCACCTGCTCCAGCAGTTTCACGATGCGCCGGCTTTCGCTGACGATCAGGTCAGTCAGCTCAAGGTCTTCCGGCCCCAGCCCCATGCTCAGCAG
>NZ_JWLI01000004.1 GCF_000813965.1 Leisingera sp. ANG-M7
CTCAGCGCCGCCGGTGAGGGGTGTTCTATGGTTAGCGCCGGAGAGTCGCAACCCCTTTTTTGAAGTTTCTGCGACTTTTTGAGAGAGCCTCCACCAAACCATTTAAAAACAATGCCTTATAGGCCTAATATTGGCACATTTTAGCCTGCGAAGCAGGCTGCGGCAAGGCCTGGGTGCGAAGGGGTGAGCTGCCCTCCGGGCGCACTCCACTATATATTGGGGGCACACCCTAAAAACACACAAGCCGGACACTCCGAAGCGAGTCGGGCGGGCTCGAATCCAATGCCTCAAGCTCCGCGAATCCCGGGATTTTCCCGTTACAACGGCGGCGGCCTGCCCCTCGCCCCGGCCCCGCTCAGCCCCGGCGTCCGGGAAATTCCCGGATGGCGATCCCGCCAACGGTCAGACTGCTGCGGACAGAAGCGGCAAGCTGCACCGCCTCGGCGGTATCGCCGTGCAGGCAGATGGTGTCGATGGCCGCCGGGATGCGCTTGCCGCTTTCGGTGATGATCGCCCCCTCCTGCACCATCTGCAGGATGCGCGGACCAGCCAGGTCCGGATCGTGGATCACCGCCCCCGGCAGCGACCGGTCGACCAGGGTGCCGTCATCATTGTAGGCGCGGTCGGCAAAGATCTCGCCGCACCAGTTACAGCCCAGCTCTCGCACCACGTCCTCCATGGCAGTGGCAGCCAGCACCATGATGATGATGTCCGGGTCGACATCCAGCGCCGCCTCGTAACAGGCGCGCGCCATCGCGTGGTCGACGCAAGCCATGTTGGAGAGCGCGCCGTGCAGCTTCAGGTGCCGCACGCCCGTTCCTGCCGCCTGCGCCATGCCGCGGGCGGCCCCCAGCTGGTAGCGGATCATGTTGGCCAGGGTGCCATGCGGAACCTGCATCTTGCGGCGGCCAAAACCCTGCAGGTCCATGAACCCCGGGTGGGCGCCGATCCCCACCCCGCCGTCCCGCGCCAGCGCCATCGTCCGCGCCATCACATCCGGGTCGCCAGCGTGAAAGCCGCAGGCAATATTTGCAGAGGACACGATATCCAGAAGCGCAGCATCGTCGCCCATGTTCCAGGGTCCGAAGCTTTCGCCCATATCAGCATTCAAGTCGACAGATTTGGTCATGCGCTCTCTCCCGTCGCGAAAGGGTCAGCTTGTGCCGAGACGGCCCCGCTGATCAGTTGAAAAGATAAAAGGTCCCGGATCGCTGCTAGGTCGCGCACCAGCGGGCGGCAGGCTGCGGGAAGGGCCTTCCAGGCTTTTTCATATCTGGCCTGGGCGTCCAGCCCTTCCTCTAGGCCGATCCAGCGGAAGCGCATCGCCGCACCGGCCTGCGCCTGCGCCACCTTGGGCAGGTCGCAAGGCAGCACAGTGCCGATCCGGGGGTAGCCGCCGGTGGTCTGGCATTCGCGCAGCAGCACAAAAGGCTTGCCGTCACCGGTCATCTGCACGTCGCCGGGCAGGATCACCTCGGACAGGATATTGAGCTGGCCTTCGGCAGCAAACCCCTCCCCTTCGGAAACCATTTCCACCCCCATCCGGTTGGCGCGGCTGCCGCGGCTGAAGGCCGTGCCGGTGAAACGGGCGCGGACATCCTCAGCGAACAGATGGCTCTGGAAGCTATCGATGATCCGCAGCTCGCCGCCCTTGAAGCGGTCTTCAGCCGCCAGCACCAGCCCGGCTTCGCTGTTCGGGTCCGGGCCTGCCGTCAGCAGGTCCCCGGCTTCCGCCGCGCGGCCTAGGCCGGCCATCAGGTGAACAGCGCGCGCGCCCAGCGCCGGTTCCGTGGCAATGCCGCCACCCAGATGCAGGTATCCATAGACGCCGGCGCGGGCTGCTCCAATAGTCAGGCGCTGCCCCGCCTCCATGCGGTGTGAGGCATTCCAGATCAGCGCCACGCCATCCAGCGCCGCCGTCATCGGTGCGCCCGTCAGCGCGATGCGCAGAGGGCCAGTGGCTTCGAACTCGCCGCCTATGCCGCCCATCTCTAGCGCCGCCAGGCCCGGATCCTGCCGCAGAAGAGCCGCGCCTTCGGCCAGCGCCAGGGTGTCCGCGGCACCGCCCTGGGATATTCCTTGCCCCAGCAGCCCGGGGCGGCCCATGTCCTGCACCGATGCGGCCGGCCCGATGCGAAGGATCTTGAGGCCGCTCATGCGCCGATCTCCTCAGCAGCCGCGCCGCCGTGCATTGGATCATCTTCGCAAAGTTTGAGGAATTCCGGCTTGGAAACCGGTTCAAACTGCATCTCATCACCGGGACGCAAAGCAAAGGGCTGGTCCGCGCCCGCCTGAAACAGCGTAAAACCGGTCTGGCCGACATGGCGCCAGCCGGTGGGGGCGGGATTGGAGAACAGCACGAACTGGCAGATCGCCTGCACCAGCGCGCCGCGCGGCACCATCGGGGTCAGTTCAGTCTGCCGCGGCAGATCCCATTCCTGCCCCAAGGAGCCGAGGTAGGGCTGGCCGGGCGCAAAGCCGATGGTCAGCACCCGCACCCGCGCCGCACCCAGGCTGTCGATCGCTTGCGCCTCGCTCATCCCTGCGGCATCCGCGGCCTCCGCCAGCTGCGGCGCCAGGTCGGTGCCGTAAACGGTCGGCACCCGCCAGAACCGGCGCCCTGCCGGCAGTGGTGCCTGCAACCAGTCCTGCGCTACAAGCAGTTCCTGCAGCTCCGCCTCCAGCTTCTCATGCGGCAGCAGCGACGGCTCAAACCGGACAAAGACAGAAGCCAGCGAGGCCATGGTCTCCACCACCCCCTCCAGCTTCAGCGTCTCAACCGCAGTGCGATACGCCAGTGCCGCCCGGTTGGAAGCCTCGTTCAGGCTGCCGCCGAAGCTGACCAGAATGCCGCTCAGCCCGGCCCGTCGGACAAGCGGATATGCAGCCGTATCCTGGCTGTCCATGTGTTCACCCCGTCATTTTTGCGGCCAGCGTTGCGGCACGGGCGCGGAGTGTCAACACGTCAGTTCAGGCAGAGCCAGGTGGAACCGGCTGACTGGCCCGCGGCAGTGTTAAAAATCGTCCCAGCCCTGCGCCGCGGGCAGTTCGTTGTGCACCGCAGCCGGTGCCGCCGCGGGACGCTCGAAGGCGACCACCTCCGCACCCGAGAGTGCTGCCGGAGACGTGCCGCCGCTGCCGCTGAACTTGGAGACCTCACGGGTCAGCTGACTGGCGTCAGACGACAGCTGCTGGCTGGCGGCCGACGTTTGCTCCACCATCGCCGCGTTCTGCTGGGTCACCTGATCCAGCTGCGAAACACCCAGATTGATCTCGCTCAGCGATGTCGCCTGCTCCTTGGCGCCGGTGGCAATACTGCTGATATGGCTGGAGATGGTGCCGACGCTGCCAATGATCTCTTTCAGTTCTGCACCAGTGCGCCCCACAAGGTCGACTCCGCTGGCCACCTGCTGCTTGCTTTCGCTGATCAGCTGCTTGATCTCGCCTGCCGCTCCGGCGGAACGCTGCGCCAGCGCCCGCACCTCGGAGGCCACAACCGCAAAACCGCGGCCCGCATCGCCTGCCCTCGCCGCCTCAACGCCCGCATTCAGCGCCAGCAGGTTGGTTTGAAAAGCGATGTCGTCGATCATCCCGATGATCTTGGCGATCTCTTCAGAGGAATTCTCGATCTGCGACATTGCTGCTACCGCATCCTCGACCACCCGGCCGCTGCGCTCCGCTGCAGTCTTCGCCTCGCTCACGATGCCTTCCACCTTCCCGGCGCCTTCAGCCGCGGAATGCACGGTGGAGGTCAGCTCCTCAATGGCCGCCGCCGTCTCCTCCAGCGTCGCAGCCTGGCTTTCGGTGCGCTGCGACAAGTCGCTGGCCGCCTTTGAAATCTCATCGGAGGTGCGCCCCACCGCATCAGACACCAGGGTGACGGCCCCAATTGCCGTTTGCAGCTGCTCAGCAGACCGGTTGAACGCCTCGCCCAGCGCGGCGATGTCTGCCTGTTCCGACAACGTGACCCGGACACCGAGGTCGCCCTGGCTCATTGCCTCCAGCCCGCGGGCAATCTCCTGCAAGCCGCGACGGCGCACGGTTACGTCAGTCGCCACCTTCACCACTTGCACGACAGAGCCATCCGGCCCTGTAACCGGCGCATAGGTGGCCTGGATCCAGATGGTCTCTCCGGACTTCGTCACCCGCGGAAACTGATCCGTAAACACCCGGCCCTGCGCCAATTCCTTCCAGAAAGACTTGTACTCCGCACTGGCCGCCAGATCCGGTGCAACGAACATCGAGTGATGCTTGCCTGTGATTTCCTCAAAACTGTACCCCAGAGCAGAGAGAAAATTGGCATTCGCCGTCAAAATGGTGCCATCAGGCTGAAATTGGATCGTAGCCTGCGTGCGGTCGACCATACCGGCAATAATTTCTGCATTGCTTAGCTGTTCTGCAGGTTTGGCCGCCTTTGATTTGAAAAACATTTATCGCTCCGCACATTCGTGATTCTAAAAGGGTCGCGCAAAGCTAGCGTCAAACCGCCAGAAATTTCTTAACCGGCTCCAAAGCGGTTTTCCGCGCCCCTGCAAGCCCCGCCCAACGCTCAGCGGCACACTTGGCCCGCCGCGGCCTCAGTGCTGCACAGTGCTTGCAAAACCTCTCAGCCCGGCATGGAACGGGTGTCCTGCCGGGGTCCCGCCTTCTGGTCCCCGCTGGCTTGTCTGGCGCCTGACCTGCCGTGGCGATCCGAATTGCCTAGCCCGCGTTCACCACATAAAAAAACAACTTTAAAGTGCATTTTTCTTGATGAAACACACAGGGCATGTACTCTTTCCAGGCAAGCCGCCAGCCCGCCGCAAACAGGGCCGCAGTCAGAAACCGGAATTCCATCCGTCTGCAACAAACCAAGGGACCGCTCGCCATATGACCTACGCCCGGCAAACCGGCACCCGCCAGCCAGCTCTCCGGCTGCTTCCAAAATGCCAGCGCGTCCAAGCCGCAGCAGCCACAATGGTTGCTACCGGATTTCTGTTCGACTACCTGACCCCCCTGGGGGTGGCCGCCGGGCTGATCTATACCGGCGTCGTGCTGTGCACCATCTGGGCAGAAAAACCCGGAACCGCCTATGTCTATGCAGCAGTAGCTTCCGGACTGACAGTGCTAGGCTATGCTCTGTTCCACCGCACCGGCATAAACGAATGGGTCGTTCTGACCAACAGGGGGCTGACGATTCTGGCGCTTTGGGCCTTTGCCTATGTCGTCTGCCGTCAGAAAACCGCTCTGATTTCCCTGGAACGCAAACAGACTGAACTGACGGCGATTCATGACAACAGCGTCGAAGGGATGATCACCTTTGACCCGCAGGGCAAAATCCAGAACTTCAACCGCGCCAGCCAGAAGATCTTCGGTTACAGCGCGGCAGAGGCGGCGGGCAAAAACATCAGCATTCTTATGCCCTCCCTTTACCACTCGGAACACGATGGCTACGCAAGCACCTATTTCCAAACCGCGCAGCCCAAGTTTATCGGCGCCGCCCGCGAGGTTCAGGGACGACGAAAGGACGGCAGCATCTTCCCGTTAACGGTCTCCGTAAGCGAAGTCCGGGTAGGCAATCATATTCTGTTCAGCGGCATCGTCCGCGACATCTCTGAACAAAAGCGCGTTGAGGCAGAGCGGGAAAGTTTCATCGAGGACCTGTCCCGGTCGAACCGCGACCTGGATGACTTTGCCTATGTGGCCTCTCACGACCTGCGGGCGCCCTTGCGGGTGATCGACAATGCCTCCACCTGGCTGGAAGAGGATCTGGCGGACGTTCTGGACGAGGACAGCCGCGAAAACCTGCAACTGCTCCGCTCCCGGGTGACGCGGATGGACCGGCTGCTGGACGATCTGCTGGAATACTCCCGGATCGGGCGTGCGGATGACCAACGTTACCAGCAGCTCATGCGAGGCGACGCTCTGATGCAGGAGGTGCTGATGCTGGTTGACCAGCCGGTCGGCTTCACGATCCGCATCGACCCGGCCTTCAAGGACATCCAGCTCGTGAACATGCCGCTGAAACAGATTTTCGCCAATCTTATCTCCAACGCGATTAAGCACAGTGAAACCGGCACCGGCACTGTGAACGTGACGCTGCAGGATCAGGACGGGAGCTGGACCTTCCTTGTCGCAGACGACGGCCCCGGTATCGCCACCGAATACCATGAGAAAATCTTCCAGATGTTCCAGACACTCAAATCGCGGGATCAGGTAGAGGGCAGCGGTATGGGTCTGGCCATCGTCCAGAAACATGTTCAGCAGGCAGGCGGCTCGATTTCCGTCAGCTCCGCCACGGGGGAAGGGTGCGAATTCAGCGTTACCTGGCCCAAGCACAGGTCCGCCGCAAATGGAGAAAACTGAAATGGAACAATTAACCGGCACTTTCGCCGCGCGCAAGGAACTGCACATCCTGCTGGTTGATGACGATGACGGCGACGCCAAGGCGGTGCGGCGCGCCTTCCGCAAAGCCAATATCGCAAATGAAATCACCCGGGCCGTTGATGGCATCGACGCGCTCAGCGTCCTGCGCGGCACCGGCGGCAAAACCAGGCTGGCGCCCCCCTATGTGGTTCTGGCCGACATTAATATGCCGCGGATGAATGGCATCGACCTGGTCGCTGAGCTGCGCAGCGACCCTGCGCTGCACAATGTGGTGGTGTTCTTCCTGACCACCTCCAAAGACCAGCAGGACATCACGGCCGCCTACAATCTGAACGCCGCGGGCTACATCGCCAAGGAAACCGCAGGCCGCGATTTCCTGCAGCTTGTCAATATGATGGACCGCTACTGGCGGATCATCGAATTGCCCGCAACGGAGACCTGACCCACTAGACCTGCCTCAGCGACCTGGCCCACGTGCCGGCCGCGCTGCAGGCCGCGTCCAGATTGCGGTCCTGGCCGAAACCGGTCACGGTTTTACGCGGTTTCAGATCGTGGTCTCCATCCTCCAGCCAGCTCAGGCTGACCGTCGCGGACAGTGCGTAGCCCTGCACTTCCGCCCTCGTGCCAAAGGGATCGCGGCTGCCTTGGCAGATCAGCGCAGGCGTTTTCAGCTCCTCCAGATGCGCCGTCCGCAACCGCTCCGGCTTGCCGGGCGGGTGAAACGGGTAGCCAAGGCAGAGCAGCCCGCAAATCCGCTCCTCGGCAAATAACCCGTCAGCAATCATACTGGCCACACGACCGCCCATGGATTTACCGCCGATGATCAGCGGCCCGTCGCAGGCAAGCCGGCTGATGGCCGACAGGTATTCCGCCTGCAGCTTCTCCACCTTTGGCGGCGGCCGCTTCACGCCGCCTTTGCGGCGTTCGGCCATATAGCCGAATTCGAACCGCACAACCCGCAGCCCCTGACCTGCAAGACCCGCGGCAATGGCCTCCATGAATGGGGTGTCCATGGCGGCGCCGGCCCCATGCGCCAGCAGAACAGTGGTGCGGCCCGCGCCGCCGCCGGTCAGAAGAAAAGGGCTGTCCATCAAAACATCCTCGCCGGATCATTTACCTTTGGCCACGTGTTCAGACGCCGGCCAGCGCGTCCAATTGCGCCAGAAGTCCGGTGCTGACCTCGATCCCGTCCGCCTCCGCCGCCGCACGTTTCTTCAAGCGCCCGTCGCCCGGCACCCGCGCCGCGCCGTTGCCCTCGATCTCTGCGCAGATGCGGGTGATGTACTCGCCAAACGCCGCATTGCCGAACCGCTCCGGATCAATTGCGATCAGCGTGGCACCACCCTTGATGTTGAGCGCGTCAAAGGACTCCCGCTCCTTGTTGTCGACCGACAGCGTGCCGCCGGCAAGGGCCGCGCCCAGCACCTCGATCATGAAGGCAATCGCCGCGCCCTTGTGCTCGCCGAATGGCAGCAGGCTGCGGGTTTCCAGGATGGCCTCCGGGTCGATGCTGGGATTGCCCGCCGGATCCAGCCCGGCAGGCCGCGGCAGCTCGTGCCCTTCGGCGGCGGCCATGCGGATATCCATCAAGGCCACCATCGAGGCCGCCTGATCCCAGACCACCGGTGCCGCGCCCTCGCGCGGGCAAGCAAAGGACATCGGATTGGTGCCGAACACTGGGCGCAAGCCACCCTGCGGCACCACCATTGACAGCGAATTGATCACCGCCAGCGCCACCAGACCGGCCTCGGCCAGCGGCTCGGTATCAAACCGCAAGCCGCCCAGGTGATGGCAGTTGGCACAGGTAAAGGCGGCAATGCCGTTTTCGCGGGCCAGCGCAATCAGTTCCTGCCGCGCCGCGGCGGCGGCGATCTGATAGTAGCCGTTGTCCGCATCGCCGCGCAGCACGCCCGGAGCGATCTTTTCGATCTTCGGGACGGCGGCGCCATTTGCATAGCCGGAAGAGAAGCTTTGCGCATAGACCGGCAGCATCCGCAGCCCGTGGCTGCGCGGGCCGTCACGTTCCGAACAGGTGACGATCTTTGCGATCAGGTCGCTGCCCGATGCATCCATGCCCGCGGACACAAGAACGGTTTTGGCCAATGCCCGCACTTCGCCGAGTGAGAGCGTTCTTGTCGAAACGGTGGTCATAGACTGAGATCCTGTCCTGGTGCCGGGTCAAAAAGGCGCCGTGGCGCCCGCAGTGACAGGCTTGGAATAAAGCACACCGCTTGGCAACACATTCATCCGGCGCTGCAGCGCGTCCTGGCCCGCGGCAGCGGATCAGGTCTCGAAAACCACCTCAACACGCAAGCCGGGTTTGGCATCGGACAGCTGCAATGCGGCCCCGTGCAGACCAGCGATCGCCGCCGCCAGGCTCAGCCCCAGGCCGCTGCCCGGCGTTGTCCGGCTCCGCTCCAGCCGGTACAGGCGCCGCAGCACCTTGCCGCGCTCTTTTTCCGGAATGCCGGGGCCGTGGTCCCGCACCGACAGGACCGCTGATGCCCCCTCCTGCCGCAGCGACAGGCTGATGGCGGAACCTTCCTGGGTATGGCGGAGCGCATTTTCGATCAGGTTGGCCAGCAACTGGCCCAAAAGCGTGCGGTCGCCGGTGACCGTGGCAGGCGTCTCGGGCAGGCTGAGGCTGAGGCGGCGGCCCTGCTCCTCTGCTGCCGGCTCATAGATCTCGGCAAAGGTTGCGGCCAGTTCGCACAGATCAACCGCCTCGAACCGCGCACGCGGCGCGCCATCCTCCAGCTGGGCAATCTGCAAGAGCGCCTGAAACGTGCTGGTGATACCGCGGGTCTCTTCCAGCGCCGTGCCGGCCAGCACCTGCGCCGCTTGCGGCAGTCCCGGAGTGTCCTGCAGGCGCTGAAGCTGCACCGCCAGCCGCTGAATCGGGGTTTTCAGGTCATGGGCAATATCAGCCGACACCTGCCGCAGCGCCTCGGTGGACTGCTGCTGCGCTTCGGCCATCCGGTTCACGCTGCGGCCGATGCGAGCGATATCGCCCTGGCGGCCCGGCATCTGCGGCACTCGGGCGCCCAGATCACCGGAGGTCAGCGCCGACAGCGTGGTTTCAATCCCTGCCAGCGACCGCGCCGCGCGCCGCGCCAGCAGCACCCCGCCCAGCACCGCGGCGGCTATGGCCGGAAGCAGGCTGAACAGAACCACCCTCAGATAGGTCTGGCGCAACTCCTCCAGCGGCCTGGCGCTTTGCGCAACCGTCAGCAGGCCGCCGTGAATATAGGCGCTGAGCGAAATGAAGCGGCCCGCAATCTCCACCGGCGCCGGGCCCAGCGCCACCACCCGGAATCCCTCCTGCTGCTGCATGATGGCAGCATTGCCCGCCACGATCCGCCCGCCAGGCCGCCGGTAGCTGAGCAGGCGGCGCTGCGGGTCTGTCTCTGCCGTCTCTGCATTGACCAGCGCCGCCAGTGCCGCGGCAGAAGGTGTCGCGCGGAACCCCGCCATGTCCTGCATCAGGCTTTCCCGGATGGCCCGGTCCTGCGTGCCATGCGCCACATAGTAGGTAACTCCGAGGCTCAGCGCGCTGGCCGCAACAAACAGCAGCGACAACCAAAGAGACTGCCGCACCGGCGAGGAGCGCAGCAGGACGCGCGCGCGGGTCACGGCATCATCCGGCAATACGGTACCCCGCGCCGCGCACAGTTTCGATCAGGCCGCTGCCGAAGGGCCGGTCCACCTTGGACCGCAACCGCGAAATATGGGTTTCAACCACATTTGTCTGCGGATCAAAACTGATGTCCCAGACCGCTTCCAGCAGCATGGTCCGGGTCTGCACCCGTCCTTTGCGGCGCAACAGATGCTCCAGCAGGCGGAATTCGCGCGGCAGCAGTTCGACCTCCTGGCCCGCGCGGGTAACCCTGCGGCGGACCAGGTCCATCTCCAGATCCCCTGCCCGCAGAACGGTCTCCTGCTCCTGCAGCCCTGGACGGCGGGCCAGCGCCGCCACCCGTGCCGCCAGCTCTCCAAAGGCAAAGGGTTTCACAAGGTAGTCATCCGCCCCTGCCTCCAGCCCCTCGATGCGGTCGTCCACGCCGCTCAGCGCCGTCAGCATAATGGCAGGTGTCCGCACTCCGGCGCCGCGCAGGGTCTTGATCAGGCTCAGCCCGTCCAGCGACGGCAGCATCCGGTCGAT
Organism: Leisingera sp. ANG-M7; assembly: GCF_000813965.1. GTDB lineage: Bacteria > Pseudomonadota > Alphaproteobacteria > Rhodobacterales > Rhodobacteraceae > Leisingera. The sequence goes on from NZ_JWLI01000004.1 coordinate 10,529, forward strand.
AATCAGCACATCGTAATCCACCGCGGTTGCCTGCAGCAGCCCCTCGCGGCCATCGGTGACCAGATCCACGGTTTGCCCTTCCTCGCGCAGGCCGGCGGCCACATAAGGCCCGGTCGTGGCATCATCTTCTATCACCAGGATCTTCAAGCCATTCCCCGCTTTGCTGCGCCTCCCGGTTCTTACACCGGATCCGGTTTCAGCACACATTACAGATCTGTATAGAATGCGTCAGGCGATTGAAATGAGGGCCTGCCATCTGCCTTGCATCCCTAGTGAAGCAAGGAAACAGAGATGCCCCAGACCAAAGCTCCCAAACGGTTCGCCTTTGCCCTGACCGCCGCCGCCTCAGCAGCAGCAATGATGGCTCTGGCGCCCGCCCCCGCCCTGGCCGTGCCAGCGGGCGGCTATGCCGATCTGGTCGAAACCATTTCCCCGGCTGTCGTCTTTGTCGAAGTCACCGCCAAGGCAGAACCCGCCGCAGACCGCCAGGAAATGCCCAATGACAAGTTCATGGAAGAATTCATGCGCCGCTTTGGCGGGCGCGCACCGGACTTCGGTAACAGCCGCCCGGTCAAGGGCGCAGGCTCCGGTTTCGTGATATCTGATAGCGGTCTGATCGTCACCAACCACCATGTGATCAACAATGCCCAAACCGTGACTGTAACCCTCTCCGACGGCAGCAAGCATGATGCCGAGGTGATTGGCGCCGACCCGCTGACCGACATCGCACTGCTGAAGGTCGATACCGATGCGCCGCTGACCGCGGTGGAGTTCGGTTCCTCCGATGAATTGCGCGTCGGGGACGAGGTGCTCGCGATGGGCAGCCCCTTCGGGCTTGCGGGCACCGTGACCTCCGGCATCGTTTCGGCCACCTCTCGCAACATCAACTCCGGCCCGTTTGACGACTTCATCCAGACCGATGCAGCCATCAACAAGGGTAACTCCGGCGGCCCGCTTTTCAATGCTGAAGGCGAGGTCGTCGGCGTCAACACGATGATCTACTCGCCGGGCGGCGGCTCCGTCGGCATCGGCTTTGCAGTGCCGTCCGATATGGTGCAGAAGATCGTGGCCGACCTCGAAGACGACGGCGAGATCACCCGCGGCTGGCTCGGTGTGCAGATCAAGCCCCTCTCGGAAGACGCCGCCAATGTGCTGGGCCGCGAAGCCGGCAAGGGCGTGGTGATTGAAGGCGTAGAGCCCGGCAGCCCGGCGGCAGAGGCAGGGCTGAAACCCGGCGACGTGGTGCTGCGGTTCGACACAGCGGAAATCAATGAACTGCGCGACCTGACGGCCGCGGTGGCCGTGAACGCCCCGGGTGCAGAAGCGCAGATCGAGGTCCTGCGGAAAGGCAAGGAAGTAACCTTGGACGTGACCCTGGGCGACCGGTCCAGCCAGGACGCCTGACCCTAAGACCCTATCCCTGCCTGGGAAACAGGCAGGGACACCTTCCGGTGATGGCCGTGGTGGAACCGGAGTGTCCGGCGGAAAAGGAACGTCCGCAAGCAACAGAAAACATGGCGACCGAGGCTGCAAAAACTATTTCTAGTTCATTGCAGCCGCACTCTGTGAATAAGATGCTGTTAGTGCATGGAGAAAGGGAAGCCCGTTGTACAGGATCCGCCTGTTTGCCATCCGCCATTCGCGCAGCTTTGAATGGATCTACAAACGCCTGGAAAGCGCCATGATCGCGCTGGACCCGCTTCTTGCAAAGATCGGCTATGACCGGGTTGAGCACCCGGTTGCCTTCGCCGAAAAATGCGTCAAGACCGTGCTGTTCGATTGCAAGATGTGCGGGCAGTGCGTGCTGTCGTCAACCGGCATGTCCTGCCCGATGAATTGCCCCAAACAGCTGCGCAACGGCCCCTGCGGCGGTGTCAGGCCTGGCGGCTTCTGCGAGGTCAAGCCGGACATGAAATGCGTTTGGGCACTGGCCTGGGACGGGGCGTCGCGGATGAAAGGCGGCGCGCAGATTCACACCGTGCTGCCCCCGGTCGAGCGCAACCTCGAAGGGTCGTCATCCTGGCTGCGGGTCAGCCGCGAGAAAGCTGCGCACCTGCGCGAAGCCCGTGAAAAGCGCCGCACCGCCATTGCGGATGCCTTCCCTGGTGCCCGCGAGAACGAGCCCTCCGCCGCACCGCTGGCAGAGGAGCCCGCGCAGGCCGTGAAAGGCAGCAAGTGATGGATCATACTTTGCCCCAACCTTATTCCGCGCCGCCCGAAGGACATGTGTCTCACAGCCGGCTGGAACGGGTGCTGCGCTCCGGACGCTTTGCCATCACCGCTGAACTGAACCCGCCCGACAGCGCCGACCCTGCAGATGTCTATGAGGCCGCGCGCCCGCTGGGCGAGGTCGCCGACGCCATCAATGCCACCGATGCCTCGGGCGCCAACTGCCACATGTCCTCGATCGGTATCAGTGCGCTGCTGACCCGGGCGGGGTATTCGCCGGTGTACCAGATTTCCTGCCGCGACCGGAACCGCATCGCCATCCAGGGCGACGTTCTGGGCGCCGCGGCCATGGGCGTCAGCAATGTTCTGTGCCTGACCGGCGATGGAGTTGGCGTGGGCGACCAGCCGGGCGCCAAACCGGTCTTTGATTTCGACTCCCTGTCGCTGTTGCGCACCATCAAGACAATGCGGGATGAGCGCAAGTTCCTGTCCGGGCGCACCATCAAGAACCCGCCGCAGCTGTTTCTGGGCGCGGCTGAAAACCCCTGCATCCCGCCATATGACTGGCGCCCGGAACGGCTGGCCAAGAAGGTGGAGGCCGGGGCCGAATACATTCAGACCAACTACATCTACGACGTGCCCCTGTTCGAGAAATTCATGGCACGGGTGCGGGGTCTTGGACTGGACAAGAAGGTTTATATCCTTGCCGGGGTCGGCCCACTGGCATCGGCGCGGGCAGCACGGTGGATGCGCTCGAATGTGCCGGGGATCCATGTGCCCGATGCAGTCATCGGCCGGATGGAGAAGGCTGAAAAACCCGGACAGGAAGGCAAGAAGATCTGCGTCGAACTGATCCAGCAGATGCGGGAGATTGCCGGCGTTTCCGGAGTCCATGTCATGGCCTACCGGAAGGAACACGAAGTCTCAGAGATCATACGGGAATCCGGGGTCCTGGCATCCCGCAAGAGATAGCTCCGGCAACCTGTAAGCACGCACCCGCCAGTCTCCGGATTTAGAAAAGGCGCCCGGCGGGCGCCTTTTTCACCAGACCGGGCAGTTCAACCCCCGAAAATTCACATTGCAAATCTTGATCGAGTTTCCACCGGATCTAAATTTACTAATTAAAAATCAAATGCTTGTGCGACCACCCATCCTCCATCGAGCACGAGTTACCACCAAAGCCACAGCGTCCGACAAAAGAAAAGGGCCCGCAAAGCGGTCCCTCGAAACGGCAAAACCTGATTTCGCCAAATTCTATGTGGCACCGGCGGCATCTGGCAGAGATACTAGAACATGCGACAATCCTGGTGGCATGCCCCGGCGCCAAGCCGGGACTTCACCTGACAGTAAGCGCCAATGACACCCGCGGCACTGCCTGTTGCGATGTCTTCGATCCGTCTGTCGTTTGTCCAGTGGCGCCCCTCGTTCCGACGAACATCGAACAGATAGGCAAACTGGGCGCCCACATCCGCCAGCCGATGCTCCAGATCCGGGACCCGGACGGCCGCCTTGTCTAGGCCCTGGTGAACCGGCACCACCAGATAGCGCAGCCGGTCGAGACGACTTCCAACGGCAGACCCGGGGCCAGATCCTCCGGCGCCAGTGAGAAACAGCTGGCAAGCTCCCGCGAGGCGGGGCCGTTCAGCTTTGCCAGGTACAGAGGCTTTCCTTGATCCATCCAAACATCAAACCCGGCCGCACAGCGGGCGGAACGCAGAGTCACTTGGCGGTCTCCCAAGGCAAAGGAGGCAGTCTCAGCCGTTTCTGCGGGCTGCTCCAGGTGATGCAGCACGGCCGCGGCGCCCAGCAAAGGGTGGCCGGCAAACGGAAGCTCCTCTTCCAGATCGAAAACCCGCAGGGGGCGGCTGCCGTTTACGAGGGCGGGCCCTGTCAGAAAGACGGACTAAAAGTGCTTGAGCTCCCGGGTCAGTTGCAGCATCTGCCGGCCGTCCAGTGCCCGGGCCTCGGGGAAAACCGCCAGGCTGTTGCCGGAGAACGGGCCGTCCTAGAAAACATCGCAAAGGACATAGTGCATGCCGCACCCCCGCTGAACTGAGCATCTGCCTGCTGGCTAGCTCAGAAACAGGGCGCGGGGCGAACCATATGTACATGAGCGGGCCTCATGAATATGGGGATCAGCCCGTACTGAACAGCTTTGATTGCTGCGCGCGATTTACTGAAATCTCCTTATGAACCCACTGGCGCAGGGCCTGATACCCATCGGTGGCAGCATTGGCGGGGGTGGTGACCAGCCAGTAGCGGGCGCGGGATTTTACCGGCTTGCCAACGACTTCCAGAAATCCAGCCTCAAGATCATTTTCCACCAGCAGGCTGCGGCCGAGCGCAATGCCCATGCCGCCAATGGCAGCCTGGATGGCAAGATCGGCACGGGCAAAGGCGTTGATGGAGCGTTCGAACTCAATACCCCAGCCGCGGCCGGCAAAATATTCCTGCCAGCTGAAACCGGTGCCGTCGCTTTCGCCGAAACGGTCCACCAGCAGCCGGGCGCCGGGTTGGCGGCAATAGTCCTGCAACGGCACCGGCCCGAGGTATCCCGGGCGGCTGACGGGCAGCAGAACCGCCTGCAGCAGGGGTTCGGAATGCAGCCCGGGATAAGGGCCCAGCCCATAGCGGATTGCCGCCTTGGCCTCGCCTGCGTGCAGATCGACCAGCCGGTCATCCACGTCGACCAGCAAGTCCAGCCCGCTGTCCTGCGCGCGCTGCAGGGCGGGCACAACCCATTTCATCGCCACCGAGGACGAAACCGACAGGCGCAGGCTGCGGCTGGTCTTGAGGTCATGCAGCCGGGTGAGGGCGGTGCGCCAGGCACTACCGCTGTGCTGCGCGGTGTCACACAGAATTCGGCCGGCTTCGGTCGGCATGATCCGGCGGGTGGTGCGGTCAAACAGCGGCAGCCCAAGCGCTTCTTCCAGCGCCTTGATCCTGTGGCTGACTGCAGATTGCTCAATGCCGAGGCGCTCCGCGGCGCGGGTGAAGTTCTGCTCTTCGGCTATTGCCTCCAGCAAGGGTGAGCTCTGGATCAGCTTCGGCAGCAGGCTGTCAGTCTGTTTCATGAATCAGGATCATAGTTATATCAATGTATTCCTGGCAAGGGATGGATCATGCTGAGGGCAATTCATGAAATGGAGCCGAAAGCATGACCCGCACAGAAGCCACAGTCACCGCCCGTATCGTCAATGGTTTTGTCACGCTCAAGGATAGTGGCGACCCGGAGCTTCTGAAGGCCGGGCGCGACGGGTTGAGCGACGAAGACCTGAAGCGCCTTGGCAATGGCGGCGGCGCCCGGCCGCAGGCAATCGGCGGCAATCCTGCTGGCGTTGTGCTGGATGCGGACGGCCTCAGCGACGCGCAAATGCTTGAAATTGCGCAGAAGGTCGGCCTGTCCGAAACCGCCTTCGTGTCCCGATCCAAAACTGAAGGGTTCAAACTGGATTTCTTCACTCCGACGCGCCGCATTGCCCATTGCGGCCATGCAACCATCGCCACCTTCAGCTATCTTGCTGAGCTCGGACGGGTGAGTGAGGGGGGGACCTCGAAAGAGACCGTGGACGGCCCGCGCAAGATCATCATCCGGGATGGCGCCGCCTATATGGAGCAGCTGGCACCGCGCTACGAAGACCCGTCTGAGTGGGCGGACCGGGGCGTTCAGGAACAGGATGTGCTGAACGCACTGGGGCTGGCGCTGGAGGATCTGGATCCGCGCTTCTCTCCCAAGCTGGCCAATACCGGCAACAGTTTTGTTCTGGTTGCAGTCAAAGACGGTGCCGCGCTCAAGGCGGTGAAACCCGGCATTGCGCAGATCGAGGCCATCAGCGAAGCCTTGGATCTGATCGGCTTTTACGTGTTCACGCCGAATCCCGGTGCTACTTCTGCTGACGCCACCGCTCGCATGTTTGCGCCGCGTTACGGCATCAGCGAAGAATCGGCCACCGGCATGGCAGCCGGACCGCTGGCCTGCGCGTTGTATGACCACCTCGGCGTGCGCAGGCCAACGCTGCTGATCGAGCAGGGCCACTTCATGGAGCCCGCTTCGCCCAGCGAGATCACGGTTGAACTGAACCTCGACGCAGGCCGGGTCATCGGGCTGATGGCCGGCGGCTACGGTGCGGTGATGAAGGAGCTGCAGATCAAGCTGGATCAAAGCCCGGTACCGGCAGCGGGAGGGGGAAATGATTGATCTTTACGGATGGACCACCGGCAACACCTACAGGGTGCTGATCGCTCTGGAGGAAACCGGGCTTCCTTACCGGGCCGTGCCTGTGAACCTGCGCGAGCGGGATCAGGACAGGCCGGGGTTCCTTGCCCTCAACCCGATGGGCCAGGTGCCGCTGATCATCGACAGCGAAGGCCCTTACGGCGCCCAGATCACCCTGAGCCAATCCTTGGCGATCCTACTGTATCTGGCCGAAAAGTCCGGCCAGCTGCTGCCAGCCGCCCGGGCGGACCGCGCCCACGCGCTTGAAGCCCTGAGCCTAGTGATGACCGACCTGGTGGCACCCGTCAATTTCGGGCTCAGCCTGGAGCGCGAAGAGGGCAGCAGCGCCGGCCAGGCCTTTGGCGAGGCGCGGGCAACGCGCGCGCTTGCGGCCATCGAGCAGCGACTCCGCATCTGCAGTTTCCTCGGAGGCACCCGTTTCGGAGCGGCGGACTGTGCCGCTTTTCCCATGATCCACCTGCTGGGTACCGGCCGCCTTAAGGACTTGCCGGCCACCCGGCGCTGGTACCATGAGGCGCAGGATCGCCTCCCGGTGCAGCGCGCGCTTGCAGCGGTTTTCTAACGTGATGAAAGGAGAGTAACATGTGTGGCAATCATCAGAGCTTCGACGCTTATGCCTTTTCCAGGCAACCCGGCTTTGACGAAGCGGCGGTGCGCAAGGAATTCGCCAAGGCAGTGCCGCTGAAAACCGTGGTCGTCTATTGCTATGACCCGCGCATCGCCCAAGTGCCGCGGCTGGTCGCCCACGAGTTCGGTCAGACACACCCCGGAGAGATTGTCACCGACGGCAATGGCAGCAAGATCGCTTCGACCACAAATGTCTTCGAGGTTTGTGTGGCTGGAGGCCGGGCTTATGACGCCCTGCGGTCCGTCACAGTGGCGCAGCACCTGTTCGGAATCGAAAACATCGTCATCGTTCACCACACCCATTGCGGCGCCACTTCGTTCACCAAAGAGGGGATCATTGACGCCTACAAGCAGGAACATGGTGCCGATATTGAACAGCTTTACCCGGCAGAAAGCATTTGCATCAGCGACTACACTGCCTCCCTTGAGCATGATGTCCTATTGATGCGGGACTTCGCCGGAACCCCCAAACACGCCAACATCTACGGTTACATGTACGACATCGACGAGGAAAAGCTGATCAAGGTCGCGCAGTCGCTGGCCGCTTGACTTTTCGGGCCGGCGGCAGAGCTGTCGGTCTGCTGCAGCGCGGAAAGGATATTGCGTTGGCCACTTGCCAAAATTGGAGGCTGGCATGAGAGAACAGGATGTTGAAGACTGGCTGAAGGCCTATGGCAGGGCCTGGATCGTAGGCGACCCGGACGAGGCGGCCGCCCTGTTCACGGTAGCTGCAGAATACCATGAGACCTCGTTCAGCGAACCGCTGACGGGCCGGGATCAAATCAGGCAGTATTGGCAAGAAGGTGCGGCAGACGCGCAGGAGGAAGTCAGGTTTTCAGCGCAGATCTGGGCTATTACAGGGAGCACAGCAATTGCAGGATGGCAGGCCGCATTCAGGCGCAAAGCCTCTGGGAGGCTTGTAAAACTGGACGGGGTATTCCGGTTAGTCTTTTCCAGTTCCCGGAACGGCGTGATCTGCAACCGCCTGGAGGAATGGTGGTACCGAAGCGAGAGCCAGAGCTGATTGGCAACGCTCTGGATTCTCGGGCCAAGCTACCTGCCAATGTCCGATATCGCGTGCTGCGTTGCAGCGCCGGCCATCCCCACTCAATGTCCGCAAAGGGCCGGCAGTTCAGTTGGAAATGACTGTTGGGTGAAACTTCGGAACATGTATGTTGTGGCTAGTTCAGACGACCAACGACAGCCTCTTATCGGACACGTGAACTTGGGCTTCGACCCCCCAGTCAAAAGGCAGGAAATCCTGCTCGATCCCGTCGGCAAAGATGACCCCGCCTTCATTGATCCGGGACAAAACGGTGAGGTTGGCGTCTCGCGCAATTTCACCCGCCGCGATGTCACACCCTGAGGTCCGGCTGGGCCAGGGTTCGCGTGCGAAAAACGCTGCGCGACTGTCTTCGGGGGAGATCTCAAAACTGCGGTGGGTTGCTGTCATGATCGACTTGGCCCAGCCGGTCAGACCAGTGCCCGTTGCAACGATCAGTCCGGAAGAGGATTGAAACTCTTCCGAGCCTCCAGCCTGCACGACATAGCGGGCAGACTGGTGCGATCGGTGCCCGAAAAATAACTCGTTCAAGGCGAGCAAAGAAAGGCCTTCGCCAGTATTAGCCTCGACCATAGACCGCGCCTGGATATCCACATCTGCATGCGCTGCCCCCCTCAAAAGAGCAGGCAGGGCGTCGACACTGTGCCGAGCCAACACACCTTCGGACGACACCGGATCAGGCGTGACTCCGACAACTAACTGACCATCAAGATACTTGGCCAGGTTGGCCACCAACCCATCCTGGCCGACCGGCACAATGATGTCATTGTCGCTGAACAGGAACCGGCTCAAATCTTCACGCATGACCTGAACAAATGACCAATCCTCTGGGATGGCGTTTCTTGCGGCCGTGAGGGCGCGCGACTGCAATGCATCCCGCACCTCCAGACCCTCAATCTTCTGACCGCGGGTCGACAGGAAGAACTCGGCCTGTCCCCGTGTGCCGTGATTGGCCAACAGGGCAGCGTATTCGGTCTCTCTGCTGACCAGCACGACACGTGGGTTCAGGCTGCTCATTTTACGTCTCCGCCCTTTGCGCACCCAACAGCAGCTTTGCCTGTTGCGCAATGCTGGCCAACATGTCCGGGCTGACGTTCAGACTGTCGATCTTTTCCAGCTTGCCGGCAAATTCCTGCGCGGCCAGTGCGAACATCACCGCAGGGGGCACCTCAGCAATTGCAGCCATGCGAGCCTTTTCCATGTCGGCTGCAGCCTGTTCGACTGCCCTGATCCGCTTGGCTTCGGCTTCGGCCTCAATGATTTTGGCCTCGCTGTCTGCCTCGACCATGATCCGCTTTGCGGCAACCTTGGCTTCGGCTTCGGACCGGGCATTGGCGTCTTCACGAGCAATCAGGTCCTTTCGGCGCGCCGCCAGCTCGATCTGGTTCTGCAGCTCGTTTTCCGCAATCGCCCGCTCCTTGTCGACGGCCAAAGCGCGGCGCGAAAAGGTCGCTTCATCCGCCTTCTGCTGCAAGCTCTCGAACGTGGGAGCCTGCAGGGCCCGGAACAATTCGGAGCTTGGGGAAAGCGCCGACACGCGAATGCTGACGACCTCCAACCCCATCGCGTCCAGTGATGGATCAGCGTCAAATCCGGCGGAAATGGCTGCCTGCAGGGGCGACAACCCGGCCTCCAGCAAATCGCGCACACCTTTGTCCTTCAGGTAGGCATCGGCGAATTCACGCACCAGCCCGTTCAGAACGGAATTGATCTGTTCCTCTGGCTTGCCCAGGCGGATACCCCTGTTGATGTCGATCCCGAAATCCACACGAGAAGCAATCTTGTCTGCGTCAGACACACGCCAGACGACAGAGCCCTGAACGGCCAGGTCCTGATAGTCCGACGACTGCCCCTTGATCATGAAGATCAATTCGCGATCATTCATCGGAATTTCGGTGAGGGATGCGCCGTTGGGATCGAACCAGAAAGACAGACCACGCCCGGATTTCTTAAGAACTCCCTTGCGGAAGTATTGAATGTGCTGCGACGCTTCTGCCCGCAACTGGTTGGCGACCACATAACGTTTGATCTGTGCCATCAATCCTTCTCCTCTGGCTTTTCTTGGTACAATTCGGCAGGGCGGTAGGCGCCGCCGGTTTCAAACTCACCTGTTGGGATGATCATTCCGCGATCCAGCAACTTGCGCCGGAACGGGGGTTTCCTAAGTTCCTTGCCCAAGATCGCCTCATGCACCTCCTGGACCTCCCGCAAGGTAAACTTGTCTGGCAGAAGGGCATAGCCGATCCGTGAATAGTCCAGTTTGCCGCGGAGCCGTTTGACCACGTCGCCCAAAACATCTGCGTGATCGAAGGCAAGCGTCAAAGCCTGCCCATTTTGAAACACCTGTGCTGACCCGCCGGTTTCGCCTTCCCAATCTACACAAAGCGTGGCAAGCGATTGGCCGGATAGTGCTGCCGCGGGGCAAAGGGCCAGGTAGACAATACTGATCACCCGGCCACGTGGGTCCCGGTCAATCTTGCCGTAGCTGGCAAGTTGTTCGAAATGGATGTTCTGCACCCCGACCTTTTCGGCCAGCACCCGTTCCACCGTCTGCTCCAGTGACTGATCAACTTGAACAAACCCGCCTGGCATCGCCCAGCCGGGGACGTCATCCTCCGGCCGGTCAACCAGCAGAACTTTCAACTGACCGTCAACGACCGTCATGATCGCAAGGTCAACGGCAACACTGGGTTTTGCATACTTTTCAAGGTTCGACATATCTTATATCCAAGTTAGTAATAACCTAAATAGTTATTACACAAAGTGGCGTCAACCCCAATAACGTGATGCGGTCCTTTTCCAGTAGATGCGTCAGTCCGGGCCAGTTGCTGCTCGCGGAGCAAAAAATACGGCACGACACTTCAACGACGGCTATGACGGGCCGCGCTGCAACAAGTCGATCGGACGGTCGAAGTCCGGTTTGGGCCGATCATACAGAACCGCCCGTTTGGGTAAGATCTCGACCACCTCAGCTATGGCCAACACGTCTTCCAGTTCAACGCAGAGATACCGTACGGCGCTATCCATCTTGGTGCGGCCCAGCGGGAGCTGAACCGCTCGCAGGTTGCCCGTCTTGCGATGGATATGGGCGACTTTGGTCCGGCGCATCGAATGCGTGCCGTACGATGTTGGGTCTAACCCGATGGTTTTCACCCATTCCTGCAAGAGGCGAGCGTATTGGCGCGTCGAGATGTGCGGCCGTTCGTAGAATCTGCGCGGCCAAAGGAATTCGGAACCGATCATGATCGGTTCCTCCATCCAGTGCAGGATCGAATTGCGCGTCTCTTCGGTGATCTCGAAACGAACCGGCCGCTTGGTCTTGCTCTGAATGATAGACGCCCGTTCCTTGACCTGACCGGAGGCATAGATGTCGGCAACCTTTAGAGTGACGAGTTCGCAGCCACGCAGCTTGCTGTCGATGGCCAGGTTGAAAAGTGCCAGGTCGCGATGGTTCATTGCGATTTCCAGCCGCACCCGGATGGCCCGGACATGTTTGGGCATGAGGGGACGCTTCTGGCCGACGACGCGGCCCTTGTTCCAGGCCGGTCGGCAGGCGCGAATAGCAGGCAAGTTGGCGATGGTTATGATGTTTCTCTCATCCGCCTCAGCGCCAACCCGACGTTGAGAGCCCAGTTTATCACGCTGCTTTATGATTGCAGAGTAGGTCTGGTGTGAGCCCAAACCGTGAATTTAAGTTTCTCGCGGCGCGCGCTCGCAATAGTAAAATCCCCGCGACTGCATCATTTTCGGCGCCTCTGCGCGGCGAGAAAACCAGCCGTTCAAGCATGCTGCAGCGAGGGCGGTCACCCGTATTCACAGGTAGCGGGACAATTTCGGACCTTAGTCTAAAGCGCAGCATTGGCTACAAACAGCGGCAGATTTGCTACGGTCCCGCCATTTTAGCAGCCATTTTGTCAGCGCCGGGCCAACTGCACAAAAGGTCAAAAAAGGACTTTTCCTTACTGATTGAAGCCGTAGCGCAACATCCGTAAAGCTGCCGACGGTGTCATGCGGCGACGTGCAAAATCCAATACCCAGCTACTGCCCTTCAATACTCCCGAAGCGCTAATCTTTTAGCAACTCTCGTACATTGGCATCCAGCTGGGCAGTGAACCCTAAGTCATTACCTGGATTGGCCGCGCAATGACCCCAGGGCGATTCGTACGGGCGGAAGATCGCATTTGGCATATGGCGGGCCTCTAACTCGTTGTCTTCTGGCGGAAAGTAGAGGTCCTGAGTGCAAGGCATCAGGATCGCACGGGCCCTAATTGACTTCAGGGCGGCTTGGAAATCGCCTTTGTAAAGAGGCCCGGCGGAGACATCGCCGGCCTGCCAGGTGGCGAGTTTTGCCAACAGGTTGTTGGCGTCCCAGCCTTGCACGTGGTCCTGTTCCCAGTCCTGCAGCAGGTCCTCTATGGTCTCGAACCCCAGCTGTCGGTAGAGCCCCTCTCGGTAGAAAGCCTGTGAGAAGGCCCAGCCGGCATAGACCCTGCCAAAAGCCTTGAGCCCAGCCTCTGGCGGGCTCGAATAGTTGCCGCCGTTCCAGCTTTGGTCGGCACAAAGGGCGGCTTTGACGCCTTCGAGGAAGACGAAGTTGTGCGCTGAAGTTTTCGCAGAAGCGCAGAAGGGCAGGATCGCCTGCACCATATCCGGATATTGCGCTGCCCATTGGTAGGACTGGAAGCCGGCCATTGACCAGCCTGCGACCAGGGCAATCTGTCCGATGCCCAGGTGGTCGTGGATCAGCCGGTGCTGGGCGGTGACGTTGTCCCACATCTGCACCAGCGGGAAGCGCGGGCCGTCCTGCGGGGCGGGCGAATTGGAAGGTGAGGAGGAGCGGCCGTTGCCGAACAGGTTAGGGCTGACGATGAAATGCCGCGCCGGGTCGATGGCACGCCCCGGTCCGAAGAAGCCTTCGTTACGGTAATTGGTGCCGGTGTAGAAAGTGGGTAGGACGATGACGTTGTCACGCGCCGGCGAAAGGCTTCCGTAGGTCTGATAGGCAAGTTTTGCGCCTTTCAACACCTCGCCTGACAGCAGCGGGAAGTCTCCCAGGTCAAAGATTTGATAGTCCTGCATTTTGAAACCCTTTGAAAATCGGCCGGTCCCGCCGGCGGAACGTGAAGTGCTAGGCGTCTTCTTCCTGCTTGGCTTCGCCGCGCATCAGCTGCATGATCTCGCGCTCGCACTCTGGGTATCCTGATAGTTCCACCAGATCCTCCTTGCTGCGGATCTCCTTGCCCTTCTTGAAATCCAACTCGAGGATGGTCTTGAGGCGGCCCGGGTGGGCGGAGAGGAAGACGATGCGGTCGGCGAGGAAGATCGCCTCCTGAATGTCATGGGTGACCAGCAGGATGGTGGTTTGTGTTGTGCGCATAATATCCAGCAGCATTTCCTGCATGTGCCACCGGGTTTCCGCATCCAGCGCGCCGTAGGGTTCGTCCATCAGCAGTATTTCCGGCGCGTTGGCCAGGGTGCGTGCGATGGCAACCCGCTGCTTCATGCCGCCGGAAAGGGTCTTGGGGTAGGAGTCGCGGAATTTGGTGAGATGCACCAGGCCGATGTAGTGCAGCGCCCGCTCGCGGCGTTCCGCCTTGGGGATGCCGTTCAGCTTCACACCGTATTCGACGTTCTCCAGCACCGTCAGCCAGGGAAAGGAGGTGTAGCTTTGAAACACCATGCCGCGCTCGCGCGCCGGGCCGTGGATCGGCCGGCCCTCCAGGCTGAGAGTGCCGCTGGTGGGGGTGTGGAGGCCCGCCACGATGTTCAGAAGCGTGGACTTGCCGCAGCCCGAAGGCCCCAGCAGCACGCAGAGTTCATTGCGGGCCACCGAGAAGGACACATCGCGCAAGGCCTCGACCCCGCCGCCGCGTGTGGGGAATGTCTTGCAGACATTCTGGACGGATAGAATGGTGCTGGACTGCATGATGCGCCCCTTCTTTGCAGGTCAGGTGGATCAGCCGCGGTAGCCGCTGTCGTAAAGCTCCTTGTGCAGGCTGCATTCGACACCGGTTTCAGGGGCTTTGACCTCCTGGATCAGGCCGAACTTGACCCACCATTCGCTGACCAGGTTCCAGTGGTCCGACATTTGGCCGTTGGTCTGCTCAAAGGGCGGGTTGCCCGGGGCCGCGCCGCAGAATTGCGCCGCTTCGATAAAGTCGTAGACATAAAGCCCGCCATCCAGAGAGGTGCCGTCCTTGCCCAGGACCAGTTCAACGTCGGCGATGCTCATCCCCATTCCTTTGGCGATGATCTCGTTGCCCTCGGTCGGGTTCTGTTTCCACCAGGCGATGGCGTCATACATCGCCTGCATGGTTTTCAGGGCCACATCGCGGCGGTCGTTGATCAGCGCGTTGCTCATGTAGTGGCCATCCGCGACCACGGCATTTTTCAGCCAGAAGGGCTCGTCCGATTGGGTCAGGATGCTGGCGCCCTCCAAAGCCTTCAGCGTGTTGGTGCCATAGGGTTCCCAAAACTCCGAAGCCGCCACGCCGCCGCCGATCATGGCGGCAAAGGCATCATCCGCGATGATGTTGCGGTAGACGACGGAGTCGTATGCGGCGCCGTTCTGCTCCAGCCACATGGCGACATAGATCTGCGCCAAACCGCCTTCGAGCACCGCGACCTCTTTGCCGGCCAGGTCGGCAGCGTTTTCAATGCCGGGGCCTGCAACGACCTTGTCGGTGCCGTTGGACAGATTGCCGAATGCGACCAGCTTGACCGGCAGGCCGCGCTCGACCCCGACCGGGGTGAATTCGGCGGTGGAGGAAACCACATCAAGCTGTCCGGCGGCAACCAGGTTGAAGCTTTCATAGGGGTCTTCGATGGTCTGGTAGTGGATGTCCAGATCCGGGGCGAGGCCCTTTTCCGCCGCGATGTGCCAGAAGCCGTAGCCCGGCCAGGTGAAGCCCGCGATCTTGACACTTTCCGCGGACCATACGGGGGCGGCGGCGCCTGCCAGCACGAAGGCTGCAATGCAGCGGCTGGCGGATTTCAGCAGTTTCTTGGTCATCGTCACGGTACCTCCCTTGCGACGTCACATTGTTGGTTGGCCTGTTCTTTCGGGTTCTGCTCCAGCTCCTCAGGAATATTCGTCGAGATATTGGAATGCGCGGCGGTGCAGCGCCCGCAGCAGGTAGTCGAAGATCAACCCCAGAAGGCCGATCACTAGGATGCCGGCCATGATCTGGTCCACATGCAGGAAACGTTTGGCGCGCATCATCATGGCGCCGATGCCTGCGTCTGCGGCGGTGATCTCAGCGATCACCAGATAGGTCCAGCTGACCGCCAGCATCTGGCGCATGGCGATCACGATGTTGGGAAGCGCCGCCGGGACCACCACCGTGCGCAGCACCTGCCAGCGGGAGCCGCCGAGGGTCACGGATGTGTTGATCAGATCCTTGGGCACTGCCTTGGTGTGGTCGGCAATCAAGGTAATCAGGAACCAGATCACGCCGATGAACAAGAGCGCCAGTTTCTGCGCATCGCCCGCCCCGAACCACATCAGCAACAAGGGAATGAAGGAAGGGGCAGGCAAGTAGCGCCAAGCTGAAACGAAGGGGGAGAAAAACGCTTCGACCGATTTGAACGCGCCCATCAGGATGCCAAGCGGCACCGCCACCGCACAGGCCAGGGCAAAGCTGAACATCACCCTCCAGACACTGACCATAACGTCGCCCAGAAAACCGTTTTCTGCAAAGAGCGTATAGAGCGCTGTCAGGACCTTGCCGGGCCCTGGCAGCAGGATTGCGGGCATCACGCCGGACCAGGCGGCGATCTGCCAGATGGCAAAGAACAGGATCCAGACCGCCACTCCGAGGGTGAGGCGCCAGGATGCGGGGATATCCGACTTGAACTCGAAAATCCGCAGTTTCGGGCGCGTATCCTTGGCCCGGGTTGCTGGTAAAGTCCGAAGGGCCTGGGTCATGGGTCTGTCCTTTGCTGGGAGGCTTAGTAGAGGCGCAGGTATTCCTGCACTTCCCAGTCGGTGACCGACTGGTGGTACCGCTCCCATTCGTCGTTCTTGTATTCGAGATACGACTTGCGCATCACCGGCCCCATCACATGTTCGGCCATCTCGTCACGGCGCAGCGCCTCGATCGCGTTGAACAGCGTGCGGGGCAGCCGGCGGATGCCGAGTTCGGTGAGCTCGGCCTCGGTTTTGGAGTAGAGGTCGAAATCAGTGGGCTTGCCCGGGTCGATCTTGTTCTTGATGCCCTTCAGCGCGCAGCTCAGATGCATCGCCATTGCCAGGTAGACATTCATAGTCATGTCGCAGGCGCGGTTTTCGATGCAGTGGCGGCTTTGCGGCAGGCGGAACTGTGCGGAGCGGTTGTTGAAGCCGTAGGTGATGTTGGTCGGCGCCCAAGTCACGGTGCCGCCCTCGAAACCGCCCACCCGCGGCACCAGCCCGTTGTAAGAATTCACGGTTGGACAGGTGATCGCGGTAATCGCCTCGGCGTGCTGCATCAGTCCGCCCACGGCCCAGCGGCTCTCATCCGACCAGTCGCTACCATCGGCGGTTTCAAAGATGTTCTCACCCGGGCGGCTGTCGTGCTGCATCGACATGTTGATATGCGCGCCGGAGCGCCAGTCGCCCACTGTCGGCTTCGGCATGAAGGTGACGAACATGCCGTGTTTCTTGGCCACTTCTTTGAGGGTGATGCGCAGGAAGGCCAGACGGTCGGACATTTCCAGCATGTTGGTATAGTGAAAATCCAGCTCGAACTGGGAATAGGCGCCTTCGGCCACCACATCGTGCAGGTTCCAGCCCAGGCCTTCGATAATGTCGATCATGTCCTTCAGGAAGGGCATCGAGTCGATGGAGTATTCCACGTCATAGCCAAAGGCCTGGCGGCGCGGCCGCATCCCGTCTGCCGGGTCGTCGTCAAAGGCCTTCACCGGCTGGCCGGCCTCGTCGTATTTCATCACGATGAATTCCGGCTCGACGCCGGCAAAGCCGGAATAGCCTTCCTGCGCGGCCTCGTGCATGGCCCGTTTCAGGGCTTGGCGCGGGCAGACGTTATAGGGCGCATCTTCCCAATAAAGGTCGGAGAAGATGATCGCCATCGAAGTGTCCCAAGGGCAGATATAGACGGCGTCCAGATCCGGCACCACTACCTGGTCGCTGTCAGCGGGGCTGAGTTCCGGCACATAGGAGATTGAATGCACCGCGAACTGCGGTCCCTTGCCGAGGCAAAGCGGTTCGAAATCGCTCATCGGCACCGGTTTGGTCTTTGGGATGCCGTGCAGATCGATCCAGGCGGCCATGACGTATTTGACGCCCGCCGTTTCCAGCTGCTCGCACACCTCGGGGATGCGCGGGCGGTTGCGCTCCACCGCGTCGTGGAAGCTTTCGTAATAGATCCTCGCTTCGGGATTGGCTTTCAGCATGGTTGTTCCTCCCATTGAGTGGCACGCGGGAAATGGCACATCTTTGCCGTTCACCGCCGGGGGCCGGTCAGCGTTGGTTTCTTTCGAATTCTGCAGTTGCCTGGCGGAAAAGGTGCGGGCAGCCCATCGCCTGGGGTCAGACTAGGGCGCCCAGTTGCCAGGAGTGGCGTTTGTCAGCCCGGGACGAAGTCCGATGGGTCGATGCCCGGAACTTCGGTGATCCCGGCCAGCTGTTTCCAATTGTGCGGATAGGCGGCGTAGAAGATCACGCATTTGCCATCCGCCTCATACGAGATGTGGTTGTCCTTGGGCACAAAGAGCACGTCGCCGCGGTTGCAGATGTATTCCTTGCCGTCGCAGACGAGGCGGAAAGTGCCTTCGAGGCAGTAGATGATCTCGTCGCAAGTCAGGTTCCACGGCACCTTGATGTTGTTCAGAACATTGATGCCGCCGCACATGGACTTACTGAATTCGCTAGTGACCATCGGCTTGATGTAGGTGTCGCTGTCACCCATGGTGTCGTAGCGTTCCTGGACCAGGTCGAATTTGAAAAGCTGCGGTTGGTCGCCCATGGATTATGCCCCTTCGCTGGCCAAGTGTTTCAGGATGCTTTCGTTCAGCTCGACCTTGTAGCCGTCCGGGTCCTCGCAGAAAGCAATGACGCGGGTGCCGTTCTTCATCGGCCCTGGCGGGCGGGTGATCTTCACGCCCGCGGCGGCCAGCTGTTCGCAGGCGGCATAGACATCCGGGGTTTCAATACAGATGTGGCCCCAGCCGTTGCCTTTGTCGTAGGGCTCTTCCTGGTCCCAGTTGGCTGTGAGCTCGAGTGTTGGAGAGACCGCCTCCGGCCCGTAGCCGATGAAGGTGTTGGTGAATTTGCCCTCGGGATAGTCGGTGCGGCGCAGCACCTCCATGCCCAGGATACCACAGTAAAACTCCAGCGATTTCTCCATGTTCATCACCCGCATCATCGTGTGGGCCAGGCGGAAACCCTTGGAAATGGGTTCACTCATGTGTTGTCTTCCTTTTGCTTCAGGCGTTGGCCGGAGCTGCGGCCCCGTCATTGGCGATGTCGCATTCGATCAGGTCCTGGAAGGCGCGGACGCTGTCCTCCCAGGCGGGCGACAGCAGCCCGCCGGCGGCGGCGACCGGCGATTTGCGGCCCTCGTACATCCGTTCGACCATTTCGTGGTCTTCCTTATGGACGTCCCACCAGAGCTCTTTCAGGCCGTCGACTTCCTCAGGCGATAGCTGCTGGCCTTCGGTGGTATAAAGCGCCCGGTACTGGCGCATCTTGCCTGGGCCGATGGGCA
This sequence comes from Leisingera sp. ANG-M7, assembly GCF_000813965.1. Taxonomy (GTDB): domain Bacteria; phylum Pseudomonadota; class Alphaproteobacteria; order Rhodobacterales; family Rhodobacteraceae; genus Leisingera. The sequence goes on from NZ_JWLI01000004.1 coordinate 29,331, forward strand.
CGTTCAGGTAGACGCCCAGCTGATCCGGGAAATAGCGGCCCAGGATGAAGTTGGGATACAGCGTCAGATAGCGCGAACTGACGCCGAGACTGCCCGCGGTGCCGATCTCCTCCTTCAGGTCCACCGCGCTTCCGATGCAGTTGCCATCGATGATGGTATAGTGATCCTCCAGCGGCTGATCTGTGGTCGAGGAATGCACGAACTGAACATGGTAGGGCTCAATGAAGTTCTCCATGATCAATTTCCAGTTGGTGTCGATCTCGCCGAAATCGAGCAGGCCAACCGGTTCCAGCTTTTCGTAGTCGATGCCCTCCAGCCGGTTGATCAGCGGAGCGGCATAGTCTTCGAACGCGGGCGCAGTGCCGTCCAGGTTGACGAAGATCCAGTCGTGCCAGACATGGGTGCGGACTGGCTTCAGGCGGTGTTCTTTCAGATCGAAACCATCGAACTCCTGTTTGCCGGTGCCGGCGAAATGAGGTGCCGCGCGCAACTGGCCCTCCAGATCATAGGCCCAGGCATGATAGGGGCAGCGGATCAGCTTGCCGACATTCTTGGGCTTGTCGACCAGGGTCATGCAGCGGTGCAGGCAAACATTGTGAAATACCTGGATGCCACCATCCTGACCGCGGACGGTCAGAAGCGGCAGACCGGCGCAGCTAACGGGGTTGGCGTCGCCGGGGTTTGCGATCTGGTGGGCAAACCCGATGAACACCCAGTTCCTGGACAGGACCGTCCGGCATTCCTTCTGCCAGAACTCCTCACTGCGATACGCATCGGCGGTCAGCCCGTGTTTCGGCCCGTCGGCAATCCGCGTTCTTTCCTCGGCAATTGTCATTCTTCCTCCCTTCGACACTGCCACATGCGGCAGACCTGATCAGGTGCTGCGCATGGAACCCGTCCCTGCCCTGGCGTCCTGTTTGCAGGTTTTGCGCCATTCGCAGGGATCGAGAGTTATGATTGCGAAATTCGCAAGCCATAGCAACACAAATTTGCGAATTTCGTTAGGTAGTGGAATTTTCAGGGAAGAATCGCGAAGCTTCTGGCCTGAAAACGTCCGGAGGGTGCGAAATTCGCATGCCAGGTTCGGAAATTTGAAGAGAATCGCAGCTAGGTTGGGTTCCAGAGGCGGATTGCGCCCTTGCAGTCTGTACTGTGTGCAGGATTCTCGCCGGGCAAGAGGGCCTTGTCTAGCAAACCAGCACTGCATATTTGCGGATTCCGGCGCGTTGTCCTAGTTTGTGTTTCGGAAACAGTAATCAGGCAGCGGGCAAGTGGAAGGAAAGCAGCAAGTGTCTTCGCGTGCGAAACGCGCCAGTCAGAGCATCCGGTCTCCGGGGGATGACCTGAACCAGCAGATCATCCGGCTGCTGCAGCAGGATGGACGGATGGCCTTCTCCGAAATTGCTCAAAAACTGGATGTGTCGGAAGGCACAATCCGGAACCGGGTGAGCGGGCTTCGGGAAAACAACATGCTGCGGATCGTGGCGATGTCGGATCCCGTGGCCACCGAGTATACTACCGACGCGATGATCGGGGTTAACGTTGCCGCAGGAACAACCCCGCGCCAGGTGGCGGAAAGGCTTGAGAACGACCCGCGCGTTGTTTTCATACTGTGGGTCGCGGGCCGCTATGACCTGATCATTGAATTGGTTAGCGATGACACTGACGCACTGAAGAGTTTTCTTGAGCACGAAATCCACGCCAGCGAAGACATCGCCGATGCAGACGTCATGTTTGGTTTGAAAAACTTCAAGAATCAGTTCCTGTTAAAGAGGGATGTGAAGAATTGTTAGAAAGCTGCCGGCTGCAGAGAAGCGCGAAAAACAGCAACTTCGATTGACGCGCCCTACTGGAGTACCGCCTTGCAGGCGTTATAGCCTTCAGTTTCCAGCTTACGACGCAGACCGAACAGCCTGGCCTGATTTCCTAGATGTCAGCTTTGAGCAATGGTTCTATTCACCTCCCAAGCATCATTTTTCAATCCTCTAATGTTGCGGGCAATGCGAAACACTCACCGTTGTTGCACTGATCAACCTACCGCTGATCAGCCCCACCTGAGTGGTCCGGTTTGATTGTTAGTGCATGACCGGCCTTTGATCCATCAGAACGATGGTTTCCGGCGCGGGTGGGCGATACCCCAGAGCACTGTGTGGTCGCTTGGTGCTGTAGTGTTTCCTCCACTTTTCGATCAGGATTTGAGCCTTGCGGAGGCTGTAGAATATCTCGCCGTTGAGCAGTTCATCGCGGAGCCGGGCGTTGAAGCTTTCGCAGTAACCGTTCTCCCAGGGTGATCCCGGTTCGATGTAAGCGGTTTTGGCACCAACGGCTGCAATCCAGTCCCGGACTGCCTGGGCGACGAACTCAGGCCCGTTGTCAGACCGGATGTAGGCCGGGATACCGCGCAGGATGAACAGGTCGCTTATTCACCGCGCGTGCAAAATCTGGAGACAGTTGAACTCACAGTTCACCGGACAAACCTGCCCATCTCTGCAGGCACGAGATCATTGCTTCTTTTGCGAGAGCACTAGAACGTTCTGGCGGCACAGCGGCTTTTCGCGACGTAAGCGAAATTCACTTAAGCTTGCTTGAGAAATCAGACACTCACGTGAGGGGCTTTCAGACGTGCCGACAGCAGAATTTTCATCTCGGCGCACGCGCAGGCCTGCCAAATCTTCTGCGGCGCGTCCCGGTCCTCCGGGCCAAAGGGACCCGGTACCTAACTTCTCTGTGCAAACTGACAGGGTGGCGGCTCCCGCTCCAAAGATTCCAAACGGCGGAGTTTTGCCAGTAAGCGGGTTCAGCCCGGGTTCAGGATCGACTGAATCTCATCTATCCGGGCCTTAGCAGCCAATCTTGCGGGACTGCTGGGAAACAGAGATTCCATAAGCAGTTCCATTTGCTGGAGAGCGGTGTCACGGCCGATGCCGCCTTCGTGCAGGCCGCATCGCAGCCAAAGTCCGTCGATCATGACCGAAATCGCCAAGGCGACCTCCTCTGCCCTTTCCCGCTCTGCCAGCTGTTCCAGCGCATGCATCAGGTTTGAGCGCATCCGCTGGTGAATGGCGGTCTGTATCCTCTGGTAGCTTGGATTGTACGGGATTTCCGCGAGCAGGGAGAGCCAGGCGTGCGCAATCTTGGGAGTAAAAAACTGGCGCGAGAAATTGGCTTCGATCACTGAATAGACCCTCTCCCACGGCGTGTTTGAGCGAATCAAGAGCGCGCTGACTTCGCGGGCCAGGTCCGCGTTGCCGTAACGCAGGGCCATTTCCAGCAGCCGGGCCTTGTTTCCGAAATAGTGCAGGACGTTGGTCTTGGAGACGCCTGCGCGTTTGGCGACCTTCTCCACGGTGGTTCCGGAAAGCCCTTCTTCACTAAGGGTTTCGAAGGCAGCCTTGGAATATTCCTCGGTCCGTAGCCTCCACAGTTTGTTCCGCTTCATCCGTCTCTCCCAGAGCTGACCGGAGTAAATATTTCGTTGACTCTAGTGTCAATGTGTACCTATCAGACTAGTTATAGACCAACGAGTCTATAAAAATTGGGAGGAAAAAATGAAGGCATTCTCGATTTCAGCTGCCCTTGGCATTTCGCTTCTGGGGGCGGGTTTGGCTGAAGCATCCTGCGAGAAAGTCCGGATGGCGGAGCCGGGCTGGACGGACCTGGCGCTCACTTCAGGTGTGGCATCCGTGCTGCTGAAGGGGCTGGGGTATGAGGCGGAAACAAAGGTGCTCGGCACCACGGTCACCTATGAGGCGATGGTCAACGGCGATCTGGATCTGTTCCTGGGATACTGGGACCCTGCCATGGCAACCTATTTTGCGCCCTATATCGAGGGCGATGCCATCGAGACGGTGAACCAGAACCTGGAAGGGGCGAAGTACACCTTTGCCGTGCCGAAGTACGTGTATGAGGCGGGCGTCACCGGCTTTGCCGACTTGGCCGCCCACTCAGAAAAGTTCGGCAGCCGCTTCTACGGCATCGAACCCGGCTCAAACACGCAGATGATGGATATCATCGACACGAATGCCTTCGGGCTGGGCGGCTGGACCGTTGTAGAAAGCTCGGAGCAGGGCATGCTGGCGCAGGTGCGCAGGGCCGTATCGCGGGAGGATTGGGTCGTGTTCCTCGGGTGGGCCCCGCATCCGATGAATGTGGAATTCGACATCGAGTACCTGAGCGGCGGCGACGACTATTTCGGTCCGGACTTCGGGGCCGCGACAGTACATACCCAGACCCGCGCGGGCTATACCGAGGAATGCCCGAACATCGGGCGCCTGATCGCCCAGCTGGACTTTACCGTGCCGATGGAAAGCGAGGGCATGGGGTACATCATCAACGATGGCGAAGATCCCGAAGAGGCTGCGATGCGGCTGATCAAACACCACCCGGGCATGCTGGACGGTTGGCTGGACGGAGTGTCCACCCTTGCAGGTGGCCCGGGACTGCCCGCAGTCCGCGCCTATGCCGGGCTGGAATGACCATCATGGAGTGGCTCATTCCTCACACCGCCAAGGCAAATGGCCAGCCGGTGCCGCTCGGCTACTGGGAGGCAGGTGATCCGGCTGCCCATCCCGTTGTCCTCTTGGTCGGGCTAGGCATGCAGGCGATCGAGTGGCCCGCGGATTTTATCCGGCAGCTGTCGGAAACCCGCCGGGTCATCTGCATTGACAACCGCGATGCTGGACAGTCGCCGCGCTGCGGTGAAGACAGCGAGCCGCTTGCTGCTGGGATCTGGATGCAGGGCGATACCGCGGCCGCCCAGGATCTGGCCCCGTATTCCCTTTTTGACATGCGGGATGATGTCCTGGCGCTGCTGGACCGCCTGCAGGTCGGCACCTTCGACATCATCGGGTTCTCCATGGGCGGCATGATCAGCCAGCTGGTTGCTGCCGCTGCAGGCCCGCGGGCCAGCCGCTTTGTACAGCTGGCCAGCAACGACGGAACCGCCGAAGTCGATGGAGACGCGAATTCCAAGTGCCGGATGGCGCGTCTGTTCACCCGGCCTTCGGATCCGGAACTGATCCGGGCATACCTGCTGGAGGACGCCTTGGCCTATGGCGCTGGCCGCATCACCGACACGCCGGAGCTGCGGCGTGAAGTCGATGTAATTTACGCTGCAGGATACTCTTGCGGCGGTGCAGCACGTCATGCCTTGGCAGTCCTGACCACACCGGATCGGCGGCAGCTGCTCAAGTCAATCCAAAGCCAGACGCTGGTTCTGCACGGCGACCGCGACAGCTGCATTTCCCCGCAGCGGGGTGCGGCAGCGGCAGCTCTGATCCCGGAGGCCCGCTTCGACCCGCTGCCGGGCGTCGGACATGTGTTGGACCGCATGATGTGTGATGCCGCCCTAAACTGGCTGGAGCCGGCTGCAGGCACAAGGACAAGAATTGGAGAAATCCATGGAGTGGCTTGAAACACATAAGATCCCGGTCGGCCATTGGGCAAAGCTGATGGTCGACTGGCTGACCGGCAACATGGCCTGGTTCTTTGACGGGCTGTCAGAGGTGATCGGAGCCATCGTCGCAGGCACCCTTTGGCTGCTGCAAATGCCGCATCCGCTGGTGCTGGTCGGCCTGGTTTCAGGGCTGGCCTGGTATTTGCACCGCTCGCTGGCCTTGACTGCCTTTGCGGCACTAGGACTGCTTCTGGTCATCAATCAGGGGTACTGGATCGAGACCACAGAAACACTGTCTCTGGTACTCGCGGCAACCACTATGTCGATGCTGATCGGCGTGCCTGGCGGGGTTCTGGCTGCCGGGCGGCCTTGGCTCTACCGGCTTCTGCAGCCGCTTCTGGACCTGATGCAGACGATCCCCACCTTCGTCTACCTGATCCCGGCGCTGGTGCTGTTTGGTCTCGGTGCGGTTCCGGCCCTGATTGCAACAGTTGTGTTTGCCGTCCCCGCCCCGATCCGGCTGACTTACCTTGGCATCTCCTCAACGCCGCATGCACTGGTGGAAACGGCGGATGCCTTTGGTGCCACCCCGGCCATGGTGCTGTGGAAGGTGAAGCTGCCCTGGGCCATGCCTCAGATCCTGGCCGGGCTGACGCAGACCATCATGCTGTCGCTGTCGATGGTCGTGGTGGCCGCGCTTGTCGGCGCCAGCGGGCTGGGCGTTCCCACCCTGCGCGCGCTCAACCAGGTCAATGTCGGCAAGGGCTTCGAAGTTGGCATTGTCATTGTTATCGTTGCGATCCTTCTGGACCGCCTGCTGAAAGCCGGGAGGAGCTGACATGGCACAGCCGGTCATCAAATTCGAAAACGCCAGCATTGTGTTCGGCGACAATCCGAAGTCCGCCCTGCCGCTGATGGACGCGGGCCTGAGCCGGGAAGAGGTCCGGGCCGAAAGCGGGCAGATCCTGGGGGTCCACAACTGTTCGCTCGAGGTGCAGGAAGGTGAGATCGTGGTTCTTATGGGCCTGTCCGGCTCCGGCAAATCAACCCTGCTGCGCGCCTCCAACAGGCTCAATCCGCTGGCTGCCGGCACCGTGCATCTGAGCAGCAAGAGCGGGCTTGTGGACCTCGCCGCCGCCTCTGCCGCAGAATTGCGGAGCCTCCGCCGCCATGACGTGTCGATGGTGTTTCAGCAGTTTGGCCTGCTGCCCTGGCGCAGCGTGCTGGAAAACGCGGCCTTCGGGTTAGAGGCTGCCGGTGTGCCACGGGAGGAGCGGCTTCAGCGGGCCATGCGGCAGCTGGAGAAGGTGCATCTTGGGCAATGGGCCAACACCAATGTCTCTGAGCTTTCGGGCGGTATGCAGCAGCGGGTGGGCTTGGCCCGCGCCTTTGCCACCGACGCGCCGCTCCTGCTGATGGATGAGCCGTTCTCGGCGCTGGACCCGCTGATCCGCAACGAGCTGCAAGACGAACTGCTGGAGCTTCAAGCGGATCTGAAAAAGACGATCCTTTTCGTCAGCCACGATCTGGACGAGGCGATCAAGCTGGGCAACCGGATTGCGATCATGGAGGGCGGCCGCATCGTGCAGTTGGGCACACCGCAGGAAATCGTGCTGAAGCCAGCGACAGACTATGTGCGGAACTTCGTCTCCCACATGAACCCGATGAACGTCCTTCATGCGGCCGAAATCATGAAGCCGGTCAACGGTACCATCCCCTCCGGCGCGCGGGTGCGCGATGCCGGCACGACGGTAAAGGATCTGATGCGAGCGCAGCTGAACGACGGCGGAGAGTACTTCGTGTCCAATGGCAGCAACATCATTGGCAGGCTGGATCATTCCGATATCTTCAAGGCACTGCTGCGCGAATAGCGCAGCAGGCTTTCCCGGCATATGCCGAATTTTTGCAGTTCAAAAACAAAGACATAGCACACCGGTCTATTTTTCTTGAGTGGTGCGGCTTGATTAATCCCTAACTAGGGATAAATATCAAGGCATGAAACGAGACACACATGACCGCGAAAACATGGCGCTGGTTCTGGCCCTCCTGCGCAGCGCCCAGCAGTTCCACCGGGCAATCGGCCCAGAGTTCCGGGCCGCAGGCCTGACCGCATCGCAATGGGACGTGCTGGAAACCCTCAGCAACAAGGGCCCGATGACGGTGAATACACTGCTGGAACGGGCACTTGGAACCTCCGGCAACCTGGATGTGGTGATCAAGAACCTGATCCGCTCCGGGCTTGTCGAAAAAACGGTCAGTGATGCGGACCGGCGCAGCCGCGTCCTGTCCCTGACAGTAGAAGGCAGGACAAAGGTTGAGACTTTCCTGCCCATTCACAACGCCGCATTGGCGGAGATTTTTGAAGGCCTGTCCGCTGACGGCAAGCGACAAACTATCCGAACGCTAAATCAGCTCCGCCGCAGCATGAACTACCCCCGAAAGGACCAATTCAATGAGTAACCGCACCTTCCTGACAACGCACAGCGTGATCTACGCTTTCTTCGCTCTGGCGTTGTTTTTTGCGCCCGGCCTGCTGTGGCCGAACTATGGTGTTGAGCTGAACGACCGCTACGCCTGGTTTCTGTCACAGCACAACAGCATCTTTCTCGGCGGCATCGCCGTCATCAGCTTCCTGTTTCGCGATGCGCCCTCCGGCAGCGGCGAGGGCCGCAAGATCCTGACCGGCCTGATGTGGACCAACCTGCTGGGCCTCGCTGTCACTTTCTACGCCGGTGCCGCAGGTATTTTCACCGGCTTTGGCTGGTCGGATCCGGCGTTCTTCGCCCTGCTCTCGGCTCTCTGCTTCCTGCAGCTCCGCAAGGGCTGAGCCCGCCCCAATGCAATCTCAACCACACGTTTCTCGCAACTCCTTAAGAAGGACTAAATCATGAGCACTCAGAAAATCTGGGACATCCATCTGACCTACGATGGCCCCGTCACCGAAGATTTCCTCCAAGGCGCCAAACAGCTAGCCGAAAGCATCGCCCAGGAACCCGGCGTTGTCTGGAAAATCTGGACCCATGAGGCCGGCACCAATCACTTCGGCTCCACCTATCTGTTCAAGGATCTACAGCAGTTGGAGGCCTACAAGGCCATGCACATTCCGCGATTGAACGCGATCGGCATCAAAGTTGTCAGCGACCATGTGTTTGACGTGATGGAAGAGCTCAGCCAGATCAACCGCGCGCCAGTTTAAACAAGTTTTAAACCTGGTTCGCTAAACTCTAGCGCCTCTCCTGACTGCAACAGGAGAGGCGTACAAAATCCGGGTTCCTTCAGCAGGAGCTTCGCACCGGTGGCTTGATTACGAAAGCCATTTAGCCCTGCCAAATCGCTAACTCAGTAATTCGCGTGCAATGATGGTTCGCTGGATCTCCGATGATCCCTCGTAAATCCGGAAGATCCGCAAGTCGCGCAAGTAGCGTTCCAACGGGAAATCACGGGTATAGCCATAGCCGCCGTGAATCTGCAGCGCCCGGTCCGCAATACGCCACGCAGCCTCACTGGCAAAAAGCTTGGCGAATGCAGACTCCGACGAATAACGCTCACCAGTGACCCGCTTGCGGGCGGCTTGCAGCCCCAATGCCCGCGCCGCGGCCAGTTCGGTGGCACTGTCGGCCAGCATCCACTGCAGCCCCTGGTAATGGCCGATCGGCCGTCCGCCGACCTCACGTTCCTTGGCATAGGACACAGCCGCATCCAGTGCGGCGCGCGCAATGCCAGTGGCCTGCGCGGCCACTTCGATACGGCCGTTATCCAGCACCTTCATCGCGGTTCGGAAACCGGTACCCTCCTCGCCCAGCCGGTTTTCCGCGGGCACATGGCAATCAAACGAGATCGGAAACACGTGGCCGCCGCGCAGCCCCATGGTCTCCTCATGTTTGCCGATCTCCACCCCAGCGGTTTTGGCCGGTTCCACCACAAAGGCGCTGACCCCGCGGGCGCCGGCTGCGCTGTCGGTCTTGGCATAGACCACGATAAAATCTGCATCACCCGCATTGGAGATGAAGCATTTGGAGCCCTTCAACCGGTAGCCGTCGCCTTCGCGGGCGGCGGTACTGCGCATATCAGCAGGGTTGGAACCCGCCATCGGCTCAGTCAGCGCGAAGGCGCCAAGTGCCTCACCCGCTGCGGCGGCCGGGAGGAAGCGCTGTTTGAGCGCCTCATCCCCGCCCAGGAGCAGCGAATCCGTCGCCAGGAAGTGCGCCGTCAGCATCGAAGCGGTGGAGCCACAGGCGCCTGCGATAGACTCCACTGCACCGTACAGAGCTGGCCCGGACAGACCGATGCCGCCATAGGTTTCGGGCAAGTTCATGCCCATGATGCCCATTTCTGCCAGTGCCGGGCGGTGCAGGGTTGCAAACTGCCCCTTGGCGTCGAGAGCGGCAGCGGCCGGTTCCAGCACCTCGCTGGAAAACCGTTCGATCTGGCCGATGACGGCCTGTTCTTCGCTGTTCAGATCGCCGATCATTTGGCCTCTCCTTCCTGTAACTGTTGTAGAATTTCCTGTGTGTGCGCGCCCAGTTCCGGGGCCGCCTGCCGGTGTCCTCTTGCCGCTCCACTGAAGTGGACCGGCTGTTCAGGAACGGTGAGTTCACCGAGAACAGGATGATCCACTGGGGACGCCAGCCCGCGTGCATGCGCCTGTGGCGAGGCCCAGGCCTCACCTACGGAACACAGGGCTGCGGCCGGAATGCCTGACTCGGACAGAGCCGCCACAGCGTCCTGCGCGCAGCGCGCGGCGGCCCAGTTTTCGATATGCCGGGCCAGAGCCGGTTCATTCTGACGCCGCAACGCGTCACTGGCGAAACGCTCGTCGCCCGCCAGTTCCGGCGCGCCAATAGCCGCTGCGAAGCGCGCAAACAGCCGGTCGTTCAGCACCGCAACAGAAAAACTGCCCTCTTTAGCCGGATAAGTGCCAAATGGCGCCGAAAGCGCGTGTTTGCTGCCCGTCCGCTTTGGCGTCTCACCCGCCATCAGCGCCCGGCAAGCCGCCACCGGCATCATCGACACCAGCGAGTCGAAAAGCGCCAGATCAACATGCCGTCCGCGGCCGCTGCGTGAACGGTCGAACAGCGCCACCATAGCCCCAAATGCAGCGAACATGCCGCCCGCCACATCGGCAAGGGCGTCACCGGCCATCATCGGCGAGCCGTCCGGATCACCGGTCATTTCCATCAAGCCGCTCATCGCTTGGATGATTATGTCATAGGCAGGCAGCATCCGGTTCGGACCGGTCTGTCCAAAGCCGGAAACCGAGACATAGACCAGTTGCGGACAAGCTTTGCACAATTCCTCTGCGCCTAGCCCGAACCGATCCATCACACCGGGGCGGAAGTTCTCGATCAGCACGTCGCAATCTGCCGCCAACGCCCGTGCCGCCGCCGCGCCTTTCGCGGATTTCAGATCCAGAACGATGGATTTTTTACCCCGGTTCACCGACAGGAACAGCAGGCTCTCGCCTTCCTTGAACGGGCCGATATGGCGGTAGTCGTCGCCTGCAGGGGGCTCAACCTTGATTACTTCCGCGCCCAGATCAGCCATCAGCGCCGTGCAGTAAGGCCCGGCCAGAACGCGGGAGAAGTCCAACACCCGAACTCCTTCGAGCGGCCTGCGGCCTGCCGTTTTGTCATCTTTGAACATGCATCCACCTTCAATTGCTTGCTGGAGGATAGCGTTCGATCAGGTATTGTATGAAATACGAGATTGATATGAAGGGTATTCCCGTTTGAATATACCATTGAATTTCCGCCAAGTCGAAATCCTGCTGGCTGTCTCGGACACTGGAAGCACCGCCGCCGCAAGCCGCGTCCTGAACACCTCGCAGCCCTCGGTTTCGCTGGCCATCGCCCGCTGTGAGGAGGTGTTCGGACAGAAGCTCTTTATCCGCATTCCCGGCCGCGGGATGGAGCTGACCCCGTTCGGGCGGCACAAGATTGCCCAGCTGCGCGAACTTGAGAAGCAGGCGCGATGGGTACTGAGCGGCGGCGAAGGAACACCGGAGTTCCTAAACCTCGGGGTGTTTTCCACCCTCGGCCCGCGCTATGCGCCGCAGTTGGTACGCCGCTTCCTGGAAACCCACCCCGACTCCGAAGTCCGCATCCTTGAAGGTGACCTGCAAACGCTGTTCGACTGGCTCAGCGAAGGCCGGATTGACATGGCGCTGCTTTATGACTTCGGCATTCCGTCTGACTTTGTCATCACACCTCTGATGCCGGCGGAGCCCTATACCCTACTGCCCCAGGGACACAGGCTGGCACAGCAGCCCAATGTCAACGCCGAAGACCTGGCGCAGGAACCAGTCATCCTGATGAATCTGCCCCACAGCCGCAGTTATTTTCTGTCCCTTCTGCAAAGCACCAAGGGTTCAGTGCAGGTGGCCCACGAAACCAGCTCAATCGAAATGCTGCGGTCAATGGTTGCCAACGGGTTCGGCGTTGGTCTGCTGGCCACCGATCTGCAGGATGCCCCCTGTTATGATGGTAGCCCATTGATCCGGGTCCCCCTTTCCGGCAATCCACCCCTTCATCAGATTGCTCTTGCCCATCGTGGAGCAGCTCTAAAGCGGCCAATTATCCAGGCTTTCACCGCCTTTGCAGAAGCTTTTTTCAATCAGTACCACTGAGAGTAAGGCTCCACTCCAGCGCAGCTCCACTACAACGTGGATTTCGGTTTCCCATCCTGCCTGCGCCTGGTGCATTCGGCCCAAATCCGCCTTTCAACACGGTGTCTGGATTCTGCACGCGCGTCCGCACTGTGCGAGTTCACCGAGTCCGAAACCTCGCGGCCGCAGCGAACGGCCGGAACGGCGGACAGCGCCGCAGCATAGAACTTCGGCTGGTTGCGTCAGACGGCCGAGTTTGCAAAGGGCGCATTCTGCGCATCTCTGCCCTTGGTGCTGACCGCAGCATTGGGGGCAGCGCGCCAAGGCGATTTAATGGCCACTTTTTAGGAAGTTAGCCAAAATATTTCGCACCGGCAGCATCTTTTGCGTGACGCCCTGCGCCAATGCACGACTACGATATGATTTCGAAGGCGGCGTCGGAAAGCGACATGCTCGACGTGGACCTGGTACAGCCGCGCTACTCCGTTTTGATTTCACCAGAGGATACGATCGCAGTTCATCTGGATCATCGGCAATGGTTGAGGGAACGCGTTGCAGCGCCACATTTCGCAGCCGGAGGACGTACATTCGTTGTCACGCACCATGGCCCGCACCTGTCCGCTGCTGAGGCCAAAGACAAGCTCGCCCGGCCTTCCACTCCGACAGCTTGTTCAAGACTTAGAATGCTTGGGGGAACAATTAGAAAGGGCGCTCATTGGGCGCCCTAAAAGTCCTTGAAAACATGCCTCGGCCGGATCTTGTGGCCTATTCGGCCGCAACTTGATTCCGATTTACACAGCCTCAGTGGGTCCAAGGACTACGGCGGCTGGTGGCGAAGTTTTCGCCATAACCGCCAGCGCGGATGTTGGCCTTGCGCACCTTCGGCTCGACAACCAACGCGTCGATGCCGTGGTCCTCGGCGTATTCCACCGCTGCTTCCTTGCTCTCAAACCGCAGTTTGACCTGCGCCTGGGTGTCGGTGGAGGAGGTCCAGCCCATCAGCGGGTCCACTTCGCGGGCCGAGGCCGGTGCAAATTCCAGCACCCATTTCCGCGTCTTGGCCATTCCGGATGTCATGGCGTTGCGTGCCGGCCGGTAAATCCGCGCTTGCATGGGCTGTCTCCCGCTTGAGTCTCAAATCCAGCGCTTTTATGCGCCGGATGCGGCTCTGCGGCAAGGTGGCATTTTGAACAGGGTTATCCGGGCTTTGCAGCGCTGCCACATGCCTCCCGCGCCAACACACCAAGATACGATTGCCGTGCCGCCAGAAACGCCATCAGCCGGACCGGATAGCCCTCCGGCGGCGCCTGCCGCACCGACGGGCGGGCCGCAACCGCCGCGCGCCAGTCCGCCATCCGGCCCTGTGCGGGCATCAGGCCCAAGTCCCCGATCGCATCGAAGGTGTCGAAATAGCGGAAGATGGTGCCCCAGACCCCATCCACCATGTGGAAACTGTCCCCGGCAAAGAACTCCCCCGCCACCTCCGGCGCGATCCGTTCCAGCCGTTCGCGCAAGCTGTCCGCCGCCGCGGCAAAACCCGCCTCATCCGGCGTGTTGTACAGCTTGCCGATGGCCGCCAGCGTGTCCGAGCCGAACTCGATCCAGGCCCGGTGCCGCGCCCGCTCCAGCGGGTCCGCAGGATGCAAGGAGCTTGGCGTTGTCTCGTCCAGATATTCCGCAATCACCTGGCTTTCAAACAGCACCCGCCCGCCGGTCTCCAGCAGCGGCACCCGGCCGGTCGGCGACAGCGCCCGGAACCAGTCAGGCTTATCCGCCAGGTCGATATAGCTGCGCCGGTGCGCGATGGATTTCTCGCTCAGCACAATCACCGCCCGCTGCACATAGGGGCACAGATGGTGGCTGATCAGATGCAGGTCGCTCATGGCACTCTCCAATTAGATGCATTTGCATGCACATCAAATGGGCAAGCACTCTTGAATGTCAATGCATCTGCATCTAAATTCCCGCCATGACGACATCCGCCCCCGATCCCTTTGCCGTCTGGCTGCCTTTAGCGCGCGCGCACAAGACCATCCTCACCGCGGTGGAGACCGCATTGAAGCAGGCGGGCCTGCCCGGCCTCGACTGGTATGACCTGCTGTGGGAGCTGGAATGCGCAGGCGATACGGGCCTGCGCCCTTATGAGCTGCAGGAAAAACTGCTGTTGCCGCAATACGGTGTTTCACGGCTGGCGGACCGGCTGGCCAGGGCCGGATACCTCACCCGGCAGGACTGCAGCGGTGATGGCCGCGGCCAGGTGCTGCTGCTCACCCCCGAAGGCGCCAGAATCCGCGCGCAGATGTGGGAGGTTTACGCCGCCGCCATGGAGCCCGCCATCTCCAGCCACCTCAGCACCGGTGAGGCGCGGCGGCTGGCAGAATTGCTGGGAAAGCTCCTGCGCCCCGCGCCTGCTGACAAAATCTGACACCATATCCCGGATTGCGGCCCCCGCCCCCTTGCACCGGAACAAAAACAGACCAAAATCGGCCCCAGCCGCCAACGGAGTCGCCCGATGCCCTATGCCCATTCAGACAAGACCATGCCGATGATGACCCAGCGCGCGCCGCAGCAGCGGCCCAAGCTGGAGGGCGGCAAGCGGTTTGTCATGAAAACCACCTTCGATCCCGCAGGCGACCAGCCCACCGCGATCAAGGAACTGTCCCAGGGCGTGCTGGAGGGCGAGCGCAACCAGGTGCTGCTGGGCGCCACCGGCACCGGCAAGACCTTCACCATGGCCAAGGTGATTGAGGAAACCCAGCGCCCGGCGATCATCCTCGCCCCGAACAAGACGCTGGCGGCGCAATTATACGGCGAATTCAAGGGCTTCTTCCCGGAGAACTCGGTCGAATACTTCGTCTCCTTCTACGACTACTACCAGCCGGAGGCCTATGTGCCGCGCTCCGACACGTATATTGAGAAGGAAAGCCAGATCAACGAACAGATCGACCGGATGCGCCACTCGGCGACCCGCGCCCTGCTCGAACGCGATGACGTGATCATCATCGCATCCGTCAGCTGCATCTACGGCATCGGCTCGGTCGAAACCTACTCGGCGATGACCCAGGACCTGAAAGCGGGCGAGATATACGACCAGCGTCAGATCATGGCCGATCTGGTCGCCCAGCAGTACAAGCGCAACGACCAGGCCTTCCAGCGCGGCTCCTTCCGGGTGCGCGGCGACACCCTGGAAATCTTTCCCGCCCACCTCGAAGACCGCGCCTGGAAACTGTCCTTCTTCGGCGAGGAGCTGGAGGCGATCACAGAATTCGACCCTCTGACCGGTGAAAAGACCGGCACATTCGACCAGATCCGCGTCTATGCGAACTCCCACTACGTGACGCCCAAGCCCACCCTCAACCAGGCCGTGGTCTCCATCAAGGCGGAGCTGAAACAGCGCCTCGACCAGCTGGTGGGCGACGGCAAGCTCCTGGAGGCGCAGCGGCTGGAGCAGCGCACCAACTTCGACCTCGAAATGCTGGAGGCCACCGGCCACTGCAACGGCATCGAAAACTACTCCCGCTACCTCACGGGCCGCGCCCCGGGCGAGCCGCCCCCGACCCTGTTTGAATTCATCCCCGACAACGCGATTGTCTTTGCAGATGAATCCCACGTCTCCGTTCCGCAGATCGGCGGCATGTACCGCGGCGACCACCGGCGCAAGTTCACCCTGGCGGAACACGGCTTCCGCCTGCCGTCCTGCATGGACAACCGCCCGCTGAAGTTTGAGGAATGGGACGCCATGCGCCCGCAGTCGGTTTTCGTCTCCGCGACCCCCGCAGGCTGGGAGCTGGACCAGTCCGGCGGCGTCTTCACCGAACAGGTGATCCGCCCCACCGGCCTCCTGGACCCTGAGGTCGAAATCCGTCCCGTCGGCATGCAGGTGGACGACCTCCTGGACGAAATCCGCAAAGTCACCGCAAACGGCTTCCGCACCCTGGTCACCACGCTGACCAAGCGCATGGCCGAGGATCTCACCGAATACCTGCACGAACAGGGCATCAAGGTCCGCTACATGCACTCCGACATCGACACGCTGGAGCGGATCGAGATCCTGCGCGACCTGCGCCTCGGCGCTTTCGACGTGCTCATCGGCATCAACCTCCTGCGCGAGGGGCTGGATATTCCCGAATGCGGCCTCGTCGCCATTCTGGACGCCGACAAGGAAGGCTTCCTGCGCTCCGAGACCTCGCTGATCCAGACCATCGGCCGCGCCGCGCGGAACGCCGACGGCCGCGTCATCATGTATGCCGACAAGATCACAGGCTCGATGGAGCGCGCCCTGGGCGAAACCAACCGCCGCCGCGAAAAGCAGATCGCCTACAACCTCGAGCACGGCATCACGCCGGAAACGGTCAAGAAAAACGTCGAAGATGTTCTGGCCGGCCTCTACGAGGGCGATGTGGACATGAACCGCGTCACCGCCACGGTGGACAAGCCAATGCACGGCGCCAACCTGGAGGCGCATCTGAACGGGTTGCGCGACCAGATGCGCAAGGCCGCAGAGAACCTGGAATTCGAAGAAGCCGCCCGCCTGCGCGACGAGGTCAAACGGCTGGAGGCGGTGGACCTCGCCATCTCCGACGACCCGCTTGCGCGGCAATCGGCGGTGGAGGCGGCATCGGAGGCGGCCGTTAAGTCGCGGGGGCGGTCAACCGCAGGCAAGGCCGGGACGCGGGCATACCGGGGCAAGTCGCAGAAGAAGTTTTCTTGAACGCTCGACGCAGCGCACAACCTTAGTTGCCTGCGGAAGGAAAAGGACCAATAGACCTCTGAGTTTTTATGTGCCGGGAGTGGTAGTTGTTGACGAACTACCGTCGCCCCCAATGACGACACCTATTACAATCGCTGAAATAGCAACCCCGCTAATACTTCCCGCTGAAAGCCCTCCGACAGCACCTATTCCATCAGGGCTTGCGCCGCTCAATGCGGAACTTGAAGGACACCCCGGGCCGGGGCAATCATCCCAAGGGGTTTGCAACTGATTGACGATTGAATTGTGGCCTTCAACGTCACAAGCCGCCACAGTTGCTAGTGCGATGGCCAATATCGCCCAGATTGAAAGTTTTCGATTCAATCTAAGTCCTCACGCATAGCACCGATCAATTTATCCTCCCAGTACGCCCAAATCTCGACTGTGGTTTTAGCGTGCTCGTGCTCTTCAGATGAATGACGATCCCAGATGATGAAACGATCAATAACTTCACACGGGCGGCTTGAAAAATACAACTTTGCCACAGCTAGGTTTGCTTGCAACTCGTCTTTAGCAGCGTCTCTAGCAGATACAAATCTTTCTTTTCTCTCCTTTTGCACGTCAGTTGGAATTTTGCCCTCCTCCAAGACCTCATTGAGATGGCGTTGAATAACACACAATCTTCGCCATGAAGTCCAATGAAGTCGAAAACTCTTAGAAACACTTTCAGCTATCTCATACTTTCGACGTGCTCTCTCTTTAGCTTCTTCAAATCTCCGCTGCCACTTCGGAACGATCCTATGTAGCAAATAGGCACCTATAATGGCCGCCAAAAGTGTTGGCGTTATACCCGAAACGAAATCCCCCCAGAAGCTGCGATCTGAACTCGGGAAGCTAAATAGACCTTGCGCAATTTTCAGAATTTCGGAGATGAAAATCATTTCTTGGGTTGCTGCTCGAGTGTATCCAGACATGAACGACCAGTGCCATAGCACTCGGCTTAGTTGCGTGTCTAACGTTCACTGTGGTGTGCAGACAAGCTTCAATCGAACCTTCTACGATCTCGAAACCTGTATATAAGATTACTCCAGCGCCCTGGGGGCGGGTCGGGCGCGAGGCACGGCAAAGCCGTGCAAGGTCTCCGCAAAACCATCGCAAACGCATTAACCAATTATAAACAAACAAGGTTTCGCAGCGAAACCTCCTTTCATTTACACCCGCACCCGGGCCACAGTTCCCCCGCCCCAAGCCACAAAAAACCCCTCCGGAAACTCCGGAGGGGGACCACTCTTCACCACAAATCTTAAATCAGTTGTCGGCGGCGGTCTCGGTGCCGGCATCCTCCGGCGGGGTCACTTCGATGCCGGGCACGGTGATCTCCGCGTCCTTCATCTCCACGTCGACATCCGGCACCTTCACGGTGGCGGTTTCCTCGGTCAGCTCGACCGATCCGACCTCGGCATCAAACTCGGGCAGCTGGCCGCCCTCGACGTTCACCTCCACATCCGGCAGGCGGGCCTCTTCGGTCTGGTCGATGTCGATCATGTAGAACGCGGCGGCAATGGCGATAACGGCGGCCACTCCAATGGCAACGGCAGATCCGGTCTTCATGGGTTTTCCCTCTCGATTACCTGGCACCACAGCGGTGCGTCGCAGGGATAACGGCCCAGGGGCGCAAAGGGTTCCCAAGATATTTCCGCGGCTTGCAGGCCTGCCGCCCCGCCCCCTTGCCCGACTCACCCCTTCGGGCGCAGACTGTCAGGCACCATAAACCTGCGCGCGCCCCGGCCTGCCGCTTGCTGCGCCCAGGACTGATGCCGCCGCCAGATCAGTGAGCCGGAACGCTCCCGCAGCGGCCAGGACCTGCGCCACGCGCCGCCGGGGTCCCGCCCCAGACAGGAGGACCCTTCGATGATTGCCTCACGCCTGAAACATCATCTGGAGGCACAGGGACTGCCCTTTGCCACCGTCCGCCACCCCTATACCGCCACCGCGTCCGAATGCGCCGAAGCCGCCCATGTGCCGGGCGGCCATCTGGCCAAATCGGTCCTGATCCACATGGAGGAAGGCCCGTTTCTGGCGGTGATCCCCTCTGACCAGAAGGTCGATCTGCACAAGCTGCAGTCGATGGTCGACCGCCGCCTTGGCCTCGCGCCGGAGATTGAACTGGATCAGGTTTTTGATGATTGCGACCCGGGCGCGGCGCCTTGCGTTGGCGCGGCCTATATGGTGCCCACGGTGATCGACGACAGCCTCACCGGGCTCGACACCGTCTGGTTCGAGGCCGGCGACCACAAGACGCTGGTGGAGATGAAGGGGTCCGATTTCGACACCCTGATGAAGGACGCCAAACACGGCTCCTTCTGCACCATGCACTGATGCCTGCTGCCAGCCGCCCCCGTGATGGCGGGGCGGCCCGGCCGGCGGCGGTCAGAAGTCGAACAGATCTTCCAGGAAGTTCTTCGATTTCTTCTTGAAGGACTTCTTTTCGTACTTCTTTTCATATTTCCGGCCATCTTCCCGGCCGTACTCCCGGCTGCGGTCGTCATAGCGCTGCGGCTGCGGCGCGGGCTGCACCGGCTGGGCGGAACGTTCGATGATCTTGTCCAGTTCGCCCCGGTCCAGCCACACGCCGCGGCAGCGCGGGCAATAGTCGATCTCGACCCCGGCGCGGTCGGACATCACAAGTTCGGTTCCGTCAATCGGGCACTGCATTCGCGTCTCCTTCTGCAACTCCAGCCTTTCACGTGGGAACCGCTTTGGCCTCCTGCAAGGCAAAACCAGTGCAAAATCCCGCAATTTGCAGCTTTCCGCCCGTTTCCAGAAAGCTGACGCGTGGTAAGCTGGAGCAAATCAAGGAGGCTTACATGAGCAGCAAGACCATCCTCGCCGGGCTACTGGCCCTGATCTTTTCCTGTGCCACGGCTCTTGCCGGCGGTGAAGGCGGCGGCGGCAGGGACATGGGCATGGACACCGGCGGCGGCCATCGCAGCGGCCTCAGTTCCAAGGCCACCAAGGCGGTTGTGAAAACCCTGGTCAGCGGGTTCGAGCGCTGCGGTACCCTGCCCCGGGTCTACAAATACGACTGCTACCGCCACACCTACAAGCTGGCGGCCCAGAAGCTGAGCAGCAACCAGGCCTATGCCGAGGCCCACAGGGCGCTGGTGCTGGTGGAGGAAACCCTGACGCGGTCCGTCAAGCAGAACCTGGACCCGGCCCAGCCGGTCAAACGCAAGGGACTGAACCTTTACCGCGCGGTAAAACCGGAAGCGGTGCCGCAGATCAAGCGGCAGGCAGCCTCGGCGATGCAAAAGGCCGAAACCATCCTGCTGCGCTCACCGGCGAACAAGCAGGTCCATTATGCCCGCATCGCAGAGGCTGTGAATTCGAACAAGGTGCTGTTGCGCTCCGCCCTGCTGCCCGGCGGCATGATCCGGCTGGCCTGGAGCCTGCTGAAAGCGGCGGTCCCGGCCTGAGGGCCGGCCCGCGCCTCAGCGTACCACATGCACGGCACAGGCCGCGTGGCGCACCACGTGGCCTGAGGTCGATCCCCAGATCAGGTCCTGCATCGACGGCCGGTGCGAGGCGAGGATGATCAGATCCGGGCCGTTCTGCTCTGCCCAGTCCAGGATGGTGCGGCCGGAATGCCCCTCCACCAGCACGCCCTCGGCATTGGGCAGCGTCTTGGCCAGCCCGTCCAGCTCTGCCTGCAGCGCCGTGCGGGTGCCCTCCATGAAATCCGCCGGGATATAGGATATCGCATAGGCCGGCACTTCTTCGATCACATGCAGCAGCGTCACCTTGGCGGTTGGTGAGGACAACAACCGCGCCACCTTGAGTGGCCCGGTGGTGTCGCGTTCGGGGTCAAATGAGACCGGAACCAGAATATTGTGATACATGGCAGTTCTCCCTTCTTTGCCAGTCTACACCCTTTTGCCGCCCGGTGCGTTGACCGGGATCATCTGCAGCGTGCGGTCCGGAGCGCGACTGCTCTTGTCTTGTGCCAAACGCCGCCGCCCGCCTATGGTTCCGGATGAGGCCCCTGCCCCGGCTGCGCGCCGTGGCATTGATTGAAAGGTACCCGGATGATTTTCAAATCCATTTCCGCAGGCTTTCTGGCAGTGGCGCTGGCCCTGCCCGCAGCCGCCAGCCCTAAGGCGCCGCACGGCAGCTACACCACCGCGATGTCGGACAGCGTCACCTCCAAGGCGGTCAAGGTGCTGACCAGCGGCAACAGCACCTGCCGCCAGCTGCACCCGGCCTATCAGATCGACTGCTACCGGCAGTTCTACCGCCGCGCCGCAGGGGAGCTGAGCCGCTACCCGGATTACAAGGACGGGCGCAAGGCGCTGAAGATGGTGGAGAGCACCCTGAATGCGGCGCTCAAGCAGTACCGGGACAGATCCGCTGCTCCCCTGCGCAGCGGCGGCCAGACGTTCAAGGCGATCAAGCCCGAGGGGCTGAGCCCGGCGGCGGAGGCCTTCCGGCGCGCCCGCGCTGATGCGGTGACGATCCTGCTGCGCTCCCAGGGGCCGATCAAGGTGCATTACGAGCGCATCGCCGAAGTGGTGGATTCGGCCAAGGTCATCATCCGCTCCGGACTGATGACCCTGCGCCGGTTCATCTGAGGCAGCCGGGGCTCAGGCCCCGAACACCTCGGCGACGTCATACATCACCGGTTCGAAGCTGCGGCACAACTCGTTGATCTTGCGGTTGCGCTCGCGCATCTCCGGGCTGCGCAGCATCGCCATGAAATCCTCGCGGCGGCGCCATTGCGAGTAGTTGGCGATCCGGGTCTGCGCATCATTCACATGCAGGCCCGCCGCAATGAAGCCCGGCTGCTTGGAGATGAACTCCGCATAGGCATTCTCAAGCGCTTCCAGCAGATCCTGGCAGGTGCCCGGCGTCATCTCGAATGTGGTGATAACGGTTTGGATGTCCGCGGTTTTTGCTATTTTCGGCATTGGCTCCTCCGTTGACGTGATCCCAGCCTACGCCCGTTCACGCACCAAGCGCACGTCATTTTTTACGGAACGCCCTCCGGCCGTTCGAGAGGCGGTTAACACAACCTTAACCATAAAGCCGAACCCTTGCAGCTCTCGCAACGAGGTTTCGGGATGAGACCTGCCTTTGCCGCCTGTCTTGCCGTGCTGCTGGCCCCGCCGGCGGATGGCGGCGCTTGGCTTGAGAAACCGGGCCAGGGCTTTGCCGCGGCCAGCGCCAGCTACCGTCAGACCGCCAGCGGTGAACAGCATGAGCTGAACTATTACGGCGCCTACGGCATCACGCCCAAGCTGACACTGGGGGTGGATCTGAACCAGTCCGGCGATCTGTCCGGCCATGCGCTGATCTTTGCCCGGATGCCGCTTTATGAGGGCGCGCGCTACCGGCTGGCGGCAGAGGCCGCCTTTGGCGGCAATCATGACCGCGGCCTTTGGATGATGATGCAGAAGGCCACCCTGTCCTATGGCCGCGGCTTCGACACCGGCACCATCAGCGGCTGGCTGGCCATCGACGCCGCCTATGAGCTGCGCAACAGCGGTCTGGCGACAGTCTGGAAACTGGACGCCACCCTGGGTTTGAACCGTCCCGGCAAACCCGCCCCGATGCTCCAGATCGAGACCTCCAAACCGGATGGCGGGGTGTTTTCCTATACGCTGACGCCGTCGCTGCGCTATCCCTTGCGCACCGGCCGCGAGCTGGTCGTCGGGGTGGAGCACCGCTCCGCCGGCGCGGGCAGCCTTGGCCTGAAGCTGGGGCTGTGGCAGAAATTCTGAAGCCGCTGACCCGGTCGGGCAGCACAAAACAGAAAGCGCGCCATGGCCGATGTGATCCGCCCCACCGATGACAAAGCCCGCGGGATGGCCCGCGGCCTGATGGCCGGGGCCCGGTTTGCCGCGCTTGGCGTGCTGCTGGAGGGCGGCCAGCCGCTGGTGACGCGGGTGGCCTTTGGTCTGGCCCCCCAAGGGCATCCGATCAGCCTGATCTCTGACCTGGCGCAGCACACGCAGGCGCTGCGCCAGCATCCCGCCTGTTCGCTGCTGGTCGGAGAGCCGGGCGCCAAGGGCGACGCGCTGACCCACCCGCGGCTCAGCCTGCTGGCAGAGGCGGCCTTTGTGCCGCGTGGCGGCCCGGACCATGATACTGTTGCTGCGGCCTATCTGGCGCATCAGCCGAAGGCCAAACTGTACCTGCAGTTTGCCGATTTCAGCTTTGTCCGCTTTACCATCACGGCAGCGCATCTGAACGGCGGCTTTGGCAAGGCCTTCCGCCTTGCCGCCGCTGATTTGCTGCCGGGCGATTAGGGCCACCGCGTCAGGACCCGCTGTCCATCCGCATCAGCAGCTGCACCTGCCCCTTGACCGCCTCCGGCCAGCGCAGGTTCACATTGTCGTTGTTCGCCCCCTGCGAGACCTCTGCATAGGAGGTGATATAGCGGGTGCTGTTGCCGCTGGTCTGCAGCGCCCCAATCGGCACAACGCTGTCGACAAACCGCGCATGGCCCTCAAACGGCAGCTCGCCGCCGGCGGCAACGGTCCAGGTGGATGCGGCCGAGGCCTGATCATGCACCCGCCGCAGCGGATTGGCCGACTGGATCACAACGTTATGGTACATGTTGCCGCTGAAATCGACGTGTTTGGAGCGGCTGAAATCCAGATTGGCAAAGCTGGTGTCGACCCGTTCCGCGCGGTCAATGGTGCCGTTCAGGGAGCGGAATTTGTTGCCGGTCACCGAGACCCCGTTCAGGAAGTTGCCGCTGCCATAGGGTTTAATGACGATGTAGCTGAACCAGGGCGCCACATCGCCCGACAGGAACACATTGGCGGTGATGGAAAGGGCGCTGAAAGAAAACCCGCCGTTGAAGTCCGGCCTAGTATCGCGCTCGTTGGTCCATTCGATGAAGCAATTGTCGATGTAGTTGTCCGACACGGTGGAAGTGCAGTTGTTGAAGGCCAGCACCAGCCCGGCTGTGCGCACCCCGTTGGGCACCGCGTCACCCTGAAAGAAGTGGTTGCCGGCCACGGTGTTGTAACTGCCGCCCAGCACAGCGAAGTGCCGGAACCGCGTGGCACGGTTGCCGCGCAGCTTGGCGTCATTGGCATTGACGTTGAGCCCGATGCTGGCCCGGTCCGGCACATCCAGTGGGTCTTCACTGGACAAGAACTGGCAATTGTCGATCAGAACGCCCTGGCAGCCGGTGCCGATGGAGGTGATGCCGCGGTCCTTGGGGCGGGAGATAAAGCAGCTGTCAAAAGTGTTCACCGAACCCGATGGCGCCAGCCGCACAGCGCTGCAGCGGCCGTTGCATTGGAACTCAATATCCTGAAGCCCGAACTTGCTGAGCGCGCTGAAGCCGCTGAAATCCACCATGTACTTGAAGTTGCGGAAGGTGAAAATTTGGGTGCCCTCGGCATCATAGAGCGAGGCGCTGAGGGTCAGCTCGCCCGCGCCGGTGTTCTTGGACCTGACATAAACCTCGCGGCCCACGCCCGCGCCTTCAACCAGAGAGCCGACGGCGATGTTGGCGATATTGGTGACATTGGTCAGTTTCTTGGCATCCGAGGCGCTGTAGGTCGCCTGCGACGTCACCACCTGCGTGTCCCAGGCGGCGCTGTCCGCGGCCTCGATCTGGCCGTTGCGGATGATGCGGCGGGTGGCATAGGAGGTCTTGTTGGGCACCGCCGCCGCCATGCCGATGGGGGCGCTGACGGTGATCTTGCGGCCCATCAGGTCCAGCGATTCATGGTCGGAGTTGTTCAGCAGTGCCTGGAACGCCTTCCTGAAACCCAGCCCCTCATCCCCGAAGGCCGCGGCGTAGGAGGGGAAATCAAAGTTCCGGGTCAGCAGCAGCATGGCGCTGTCCGGCATCTCAACCGTGCCTTCAAACACCGCCTCGTGGTTCAGTGACACGGTGCTGGCCAGATAGAACTCCCCCGCAGGTACCAGGATGCGGCGGCCGTCTGCGGCGGCGTCTGCGGCCTCGAACGCCGCCGTGCAATCAAAGCTGCCGTTGCCGATGGCGCCATAGTCGGTGACGTCCACCAAGCTCAGCATGTCGCGCAGGAAGGCGCTGGTGATGTCGGTGATCTCGATGTCATCAATCCGCACCACGCCGCCGTTGGCGCCGGTGAGGTCGAGGCCGAAATGGCCGTAAGCCGCATCGCGGCCCCAGGGCATGTCGACCCCGCCGCGGCTGCCGCTGCCGACGATGCCGGTCACCTCCACTACCTGACCATAGGTGCTGAGCCCTACCTGTGGAGCAAATTCAGTGACGCCGCTGATGTGGTTTCCGTTGCTTTGCGCCGCCCAGCCCGCAACCCGGACCGAAGGCAGCGCGCCGCTCATGGCCTTGATGCGAATCTTGATCTGCAGATAGCAACCCGGCTCCAGCGGCGTCTGGCCCATGAAGCGCAGTTTCTGAGTGTTCTCGATCTTCTGCATCTCCAGGCAGCCGCCGAAATCGCCATCCGCCGCCACAAAAACCGCATTGGCGGCGCCATCATAGGTGTCTGAGCCGGGGGTGCCGTCGCCGCTGGACCAAACGTTCAGACCCTCCGCAAAGGCGGGGGGCATCAGCTGCAGACCGTCGGTGATTGCCTTGTTCATGGAAGCTTCCTTTCCTGCTGCGCATCTCGCGTTCGGGAAAAAGGAAGTACAGAAAGGGCGTTAAATTCCGCCCAGCGGTGCGTACGCTGCCTTGGGTTCAGACGCTGTCAGCCTGCCCCTGCAACAGGTGCACCGCGTTGATTTTCCAGCCGCTTTCCAGGTTAACCATTTGGTAATCCAAGAGGTGCACGGCGCCGCTTTGGTCGGTGATCATGACCCGCTGCCACAGGCTGCCGGCCACTTCGCGCAGGTCCAGATAGCGGACCTCAGCCGGGCGCCAGACCATTGGATAGCCCTGCTGCACCATTTCGCCAAACCGCTCAGGCGTGCCGAAAATCCGCCGGATATCCGGAGAGGCGTAGGTGAACGCCGTCTCAGCATCATTGTTCAGGAAGGCCTCAAACTGAGAGCCGATCACGGATGTGACCGGCTCTTTCTGAGCTATTGCCGGGAAGGCCAGAAGAAAAAAACTTACCCCCGCAAACAGAACACTGCGCATCTGTCCCTCCCGGTCCGTTCCCTTAAGTTAGACCAGAGTGACGCAGCGTCAAAACATTTTTTGCGATTTGGTAATTTTCTTGCGCCGGGGAAGGCCGCAGGCGCGCTGTCAGGAGCATGGCTAAACATTAAAAGGGCGCGGAAATCCGCGCCCTGTCTCATTGTCATCTGACGCAGGCTCAGGCGAGCTCGCCTGCCAGCGCCTTTTCGATCAGCGCGATGGTGTCCTCGACGCCGTAAAGCGCGATGAAACCACCGAAACGCGGGCCCTGAGAGGCGCCCAGCAGCACCTCGTAGATCGCCGAGAACCAGGCGCGCAGCGGCTCGAATCCGTGGATCTTGCCGATAGCGAAAACCACCGACTGCAAGAATTCCTCATCCGCGAAGTTGGCCTCGGGCAGCGGGTCGTCGTTGCCTGCAATTTCGTTCTTTCTGGCAATCGCGGCCAGTGCGGCCTCCGGTGATTTCAGCGCGTCTGCCAGATCCTGCAGGGCGGCGCGCTCCTGATCGGTGGGCAGGCGGAATTCCTTCGCGGGTTTCACGAAGTCATTGAAGTAGGCAACCGCAAAGCCCGCCGCCTGATCCATGCCCGGGTGGGTGTCAGGAGTGGCATTGGGGGCGTATTTGTTGATGAAGCCCCACATGGTTTCCTTGTCCTCGGCGCTGGAGGCGGAGGCCAGGTTCAGCAGCATCGAGAACGGCACCACCATGTCGGACTGCGGAACGTCGCCGCCGTGGATGTGCCAGACCGGGTTGTTCAGCTGCGCCTTCAGGTCCTGCCCGTGGTAGGCACGCAACTGCTGGTGGTACTCGTCCACCGCCTTGGGGATCACGTCGAAATGCATCCGCTTGGCGGTCTTGGGCTTCTGGTACATGAAGTACGCCAGGCTCTCGGTCGAGGCGTAGGTCAGCCATTCGTCGATCGAGATGCCGTTGCCGGAGGATTTGGAGATTTTCTGGCCGTTGGCATCGAGGAACAGCTCATAGGTGAAATGCTCCGGCGCGCGCTGGCCAAGTACCCGGCAGATGCCGTCATAGATCGGCGTGTTGGTGGAATGGTCCTTGCCGTACATCTCGAAATCGACTTCCAGCGCGGCCCAGCGGGCGCCGAAGTCCGGCTTCCACTGCAGTTTCACGTTGCCGCCGGTCACCGGCAGGGTCCATTCCTTGCCGTCCTCGTCGTCGAAGGTGATGGTGTAGGTCTCGGCGCAGACCTTCTTCATCGGCACGTAAAGAACGCGGCCGGTTTCCGGGTGGATCGGCAGAAAGATCGAATATGTCTGGCGGCGCTCCTCACGCAGGGACTTCAGCATGATCGCCATGATGTCATCGTATTTGTCGACAGCGCGCTTCAGGATCTCGTCAAACTGGCCGGTGCCGTAGAATTCGGTGGCCGAATAGAATTCATACTCGAACCCGAAGGTGTCGAGGAAGCGGCGCAGCATGGCGTTGTTGTGGTGGCCAAAGCTCTCATGGGTGCCGAACGGGTCCGGCACTGAGGTCAGCGGCTTTTGCAGATGCTCTGCCAGCGCCTCCTGGTTGGGGACGTTGCCCGGCACCTTGCGCATGCCGTCCAGATCGTCGGAGAAGCAGATCAGCTTGGCCGGGATGTCCGAGATGGTCTCAAACGCCTTCTTGATCATGGTGGTGCGGGCGACCTCGCCGAAGGTGCCGATATGCGGCAGGCCAGAGGGGCCATAGCCGGTTTCGAACAGTACATAGCCCTTTTCCGGCGCGCCCTTGGCATAACGTTTGAGAACCCGGCGGGCTTCTTCAAACGGCCAGGCTTTGCTCTTCAGAGCTTCTTCGCGCACATCAGACATTTGTGTTCTCCATCGGCGGCAGTTCTATCAGCTATCGGGGTGCCGCGTGATCATCCCGGATGCCCCATGCACCCGGCCCTTCCCTCTATTGTGCCTGTGCAGCATGAGTCAATGATGGCAGCCCTTCCGGCGCAGGGATTTGCAGGCCGCAGCCGCGCAAAAATTGCCGCAGCGCGCGGTCTGCCGTTGAACCCGGCTGCGGGCATACCTATCCTGATTGCATCGCAAATTTTCCAGACAAGGAATTCGTCCATGACAGAGCAAACCCCGCACCCGATGTCCCCGCAGGACTGCCTGGTGGCGCTGATGGTGGCGGTATCTGCCTCGGACGAGAACATCCGCACCGCCGAACTGGTCAAGATCCAGTCGGCAGTGAACATGCTGCCGGTGTTTGCCGATTATGACATCGACCGGGTGGCCCGCATTTCCCGCACCGTGTTCGACCTGTTCGAGCAGGAGGACGGTCTGGAGGCGCTGTTCGGCCTGATCCGCGGCGACCTGCCGGAGCGGTTGTTTGAGACGGCCTATGCGCTGTCCTGCGATGTGGCGGCGGCTGACGGGGTGCTGGGCGAGACCGAGCTGGAGTTCCTGGCAGAGGTCCGTTACGAGCTGAATATCGACCGGCTGCACGCCGCCGCGATCGAGCGCGGCGCGCGGGCGCGGCACATGGTCTAACGCCAGTAGTTGACGCAGCTTCCCTTGCCTGCCGCGCATGGCGGGGTTGCACAACGCAGGCTTGCAGAAAATTTGACCGGCTCCCATTTCGCGCTAGTTCGACGCGTGTTGGGAATCGGTTCATGGTCAGGTGGCAAAGAGACATTGGTGAAATCCGCAGGCTTCTGCTCGAAATAGAGGGCGGGAGGGAAGCGTTCTGCGCCCTGCCGCGCTCTTCTGCCGAAGCGATGATGCTGCCCGCGGAGGAGTGCCTGCCCGACGCCGAAGCGCGCAAGCTGTCCTATCACCTGAGCCTGCTGGAAAGCGCCGGGCTGGCCCGGTTCAGCAGGCTGTCCAATGGCAACTGGCATGTGCGCGGCCTGACCTGGAGCGGTCATGAGCTGCTCGACAACATCCGCCGCGACGACATCTGGGAGGCGGTGCGGGAACGCCACCGCCAGTTGGGCGGTTTCAGCATGGAAATCTTCAGCGAGCTGGCCAAGGACATCATGCGCTGCGAGGCAGGCAGGCTGCAGCCGTCCGGCACCTGAGCAAGCTTTTTCCGGGGACCCCGGCCGGCGCAGACCCGCCCCGCGCCGGCCGTATCACATCAGGACAATGCCAGTATGCGGGCCGGCCCGCCGGAGCCGCCGCGGTGCGCAGGCGCCCCCACGAATAGACGCGCGCCGCTGGCGGGAACCTGATCCAGATTGGCCAGGTTTTCGATCCCGTAACGGTTCTGCGGCAGCCAGGCGTAATGGGTGGCGAAATCCGTGGACGGGCCGTGATCCAGCGACAGCGTATCCACCGCCAGCGCCACGGCGCCGGTCTCCAGGAGCATCTGCGCCGCTTCCACATGGAAGCCGGGGAAATGCATCACGCCCTCCTCGTCGGCATTGCGGAAGCCGTCGCTGCCGGTTTTGCCGCTCCAGCCGGAGTGCATCGCCACGCAGGCGCCGTCCGGGATATCGCCATGCTCGGCGGTCCAGGCCTTGATGTCATCCGGTGTCACCTGGGCATGCGGGCTTTCCGCGGCCCGGGCGGCAATGTCGATCACACAGAGCGGGCAGATCAGGTTCTGCACCGGGATTTCATTCACCGCCTGCCCATCGGCCGAGAAATGCAGCGGCGCGTCGATATGGGTGCCGGTATGCTCGTTCAGGGTCAGATTGAACAGGTTGAAACCGTTGTCCTTGAAATTGAAGGCCTGGGTGATCTCCACCCCGGGCTGGCCGAAATAGGTCGGGAAATCGGCGTCGTAGGCATGGGTCATGTCCACCACCCCGCCGTGCGCCATGGCGGCAGCGGGGGCAGAGGCGCCCGCCCCAAGGGCGGCACCGGCGGCTGCGGCGGCACTCGCCTTGAACAGCGACCGGCGCGACAGCATCCGGTCCTTGACGGCATTCATTACGCAATGGTCACACATGGGCTTCTCCCTGGCTGGCGCCGCCTTGCTGGCGGCTGCATTGGCAGGAAACTAGCCTGAGTTGTGCAATGTCAAACCTCTGCGCGCTCCCCCGGCTTCACGTCTGCGCCAGACCGGTCACCGGTAGAGCGCGGAATTGAGGTAGCGCAGGCCGGTGTCGATCACCACGGTGACCACCCGCCTGCCCGGCCCCAGTTCGCGCGCGCGCTGCAGCGCCGCCCAGATATTGGCGCCGGAGGTGATACCGCCCAAGAGCCCCTCCTGCTGCGCCAGCATACGGGCACCAGCAAAGGCGTCCTCGTCCCGGACCGGCACCACATCGTCAATCAGGTCGCGGCGCAGGATCTTGGGCAGAAAGGACAGGCCGATCCCCTCCAGCTGATGGGTGCCGCTGGTGTCGCCGCCGGACAGGTTGCGCACGTGGTAAGGTTCGATGGCAATGATGCGGGTTTCGGGGTTCACCTCCTTCAGCACCTCGGCATTGCCGGAGATGCAGCCGCCGCCGCCGGTTGCCATCACGAATTCATCTACCGGGGCACCCAGCTGCACCAGGATCTCTTGCGCCATGCCGTGGTAGCCGCGCTTGTTGTCCATGTTGTTCACCTGATCGGTCCAGAAGACCCCCGGTTCAGCCGCCAGTTCCCTGGCCCGCGCGATGGTGCGGTCGATCACGCTGGCGGTCAGGATGCCGCCCTCGGCGTGAATGATTTCCACCTCGGCGCCATAAGCGCGCATGGTCTGCAGCTTCTCCTCTGAAAATGCATTGGAGGAGACGAAATGCGCCTTGTAGCCGCGGGTGGCGCAGACCATCGCCAGCGAGCTGCCGGTGCTGCCGCCGGTGTATTCCACCACCCTGCCGCCGGGCTTCAGCTCGCCGCGCCGCTCCGCCCCTTCGATCATCGACAGCGCCATCCGGTCTTTCATGCTGCCGGTGGGGTTGGCACCCTCCCATTTCACCCAGACCTCGGCCATGTCCGGGGTGGTCAGATGCTTCAATTGAACAAGCGGCGTGTTTCCAATGGCTTTCATGCGGCGGGTCTCCCTGGCTGCGCGACTCACTTTCAAAATTAAAGTGACTATGCGGCAGTGGCTTTCATTTTAAAAGTCTATTAATGTGGCTGGACCAGGATCCTCAGGAGACGTGCCTTGACCCAGCCGCAGACCAAGTACCGCTCGCGCTGCTCGATAGCCCGGACGCTGGACGTTCTGGGGGACAAATGGACGCTTCTGGTGGTGCGCGACCTGATGTGGCACGGCAAGCATACGTTCCAGGAGCTGCAGGCAAGCGAGGAGCATATCGCCGCCAACCTCCTGTCAGAGCGGCTGAAGCGGCTGATGGCGCTGGGGCTGGTGGCGCGCGAAGCCTATCAGGACCGGCCGGTGCGCTACCGCTATGCCCTGACGGAGGCGGGCCGCAGCCTGGAGGGGCTGCTGCTGCAGATCATGGGCTGGGGCCACGCGCACCTGGGCGGCGGGCTGTACGACCCGCAGGCCGGGCGGACAGTGGCGGATGCTACCCCCGATGGGCCGCAATAAGCTTGCTTAGGCTCTGTTTCTGCTGCCCCTCAGCGTCGAAATTGCCGGGATCGAGCCATTCGGCATAAGCCGCCTCCAGCCGCGGCCATTCGCTGTCCAGCACCGCATACCAGGCGGTGTCGCGGTTGCGCCCCTTATAGACGACGGCCTGGCGGAACAGCCCTTCATAGGTGAAACCCAGCCGCTCCGCCGCCCGGCAGGAAGGCGCGTTCAAGGCGTCGCATTTCCATTCATAGCGGCGGTAGCCCAGGTCATTGAACACCCGCGCCATCATCAGGAACATCGCCTCGGTCGCGGCGGGCGTGCGCTGCAGGGACGGCGCATAGGTGATGCCGCCGACCTCGATCACGCCGTGTTCGGGCTTGATCCGCATATAGCTGGCCACCCCTTCGGCCCGGCCGCTGGCGCCGTTGACGATGGCAAAATAGGGCTGCGCATCAACACCGCTGGCACCCTGGATCCAGGCGCGCAGTTCGGTTTCGGTGCCAAACGGCCCCCAGGGGATATAGGTCCAGATCGCGCCGCTGGGGTCCTGGCAGAAGGCGGCAAAAAGGTCCGCAGTGTGGCGGGCGGCGTCCAGCGGCTCCACCCGGCAATAGCGGCCTGTCAACCCGTCGTGGCCGGGAAGGCGCGCGCCCTGCCAATCCGGCAGCGGGGCACCGATAGGCTGTCCGTGGTCATTGATACGCTCAGTCATGGTCTGGTCCTTTGCACTCCGGACAGGCAGATGCCGCGCCACCGGTCTGCCTGCGAACTGGCCCGCAAGAAACGTCCAGTATCAGGAAAAACTGCCAGACCAGTCAGAGCCTAACTGCCGTAAACCGCGCCCCAGCGTTCGATCAGCTGCTGCTGCAGCTGTTTGGCGCGGCGGTTCCAGCTCTTGGCGCCCTGTGGACGCTCGCGCTGTGCCCGGGTCAGGCGGCCCCTGGTCTTCTGATCCGCACTGAAGATGGCAAAGGCCAGCACGGTCCCATCTGCCGCGGTCATGAAACCGCCCAGGCCGGAAACAAAGTTCAGCGTTCCGGTCTTGGCCGCGACCTTGATCGGGTGCCCCTTGATGATGCGGCCCTTGGCGTCACGCATCTGGAAAGATTTCAAGAGCGGTTTCAGCTGGCCCGCCTTGTAGGCCGCCACCAGCGCACCGGTCAGATCCGCCGGTGTCATCCGGGAATCTTCGCCAAGTCCGGAATGATCCACCAGCCGGCTGCCGGACATGCCGTATTTGCCCGCAGCCCAGCGGCTCATCTCCGCGGCGGACGCCTTGAGCGACGCCGGACGGCCTGCGCGGGCAGCGGTGGCGGACATGCCGATCATCTCTGCCATCAGGTTGTTGGAGTATTTCAGCATCGCCTTCAGCAGCACATCCAGCGGCGGGCTGTGGTGCTGGGCCAGCAGGGTGGCTGAGGGCAGTGTGCGGGTTGCCTTGGGCTTTGGCAGCTTGATGCCATTGGCGCGCGCCATGGTGCGGAACACGTCCCCTGCATAGGCCGCAGGGTTGCGCACCGGCAGCCAGCGGGACCCGCCCTTGCCCAGCGCCTTGGAGGCGACGGTCCAGTGGTCCACTCCGCCCTTCTCAGCATAGGTATAGACCGGCACTGCGCGCGACTGGATCGCCATCCGGGCGGTCGCCACCTCGGGGCGGTATTTCTCGGTGCGGGCGTCCATGGTGATCGCCCAGCCGCCGCTGGCGGCGCGCTTCCATTCGAAATGCACCCGGTTGAAGTTCAGCGAGATGCCGGAAACCGCAGGGGAATAGCCGACATGATCGGGCTGGTCCGGGTCGATGGTTTTAACGCTGGGCAGCGCGCCGTCCCAGACCAGAAACTTGCCGCGCACCTCGCGCACGCCGGCGGTCTTCAGCGACTTTGCCAGCAGCGCCAGGTGATCGGTGTTCAAGAGCGGGTCGCCGCCGCCCGCCAGGATCAGGTCGCCGTTCACAACGCCGCCCGCGACACCGCCAGTGGCCAGGATGCGGGTCTCAAACCGGTGGTCCGCCCCCAGCACGTCCAGCGCATAAAGCGCGGTCAGCGCCTTGGCGACGCTGGCAGGCGGCAGCGCCTGGGTGCCGCCGGAGGATTCCAGCACTTGGCCGGTCTTCACATCCGCCACCGCGCAAACAGCCTCGCCCCTGAGGCCCGCGCGTTCAATCAGCGCCTTAAGGCCATCGGCCCCCGCCGCCAGCGAGCTGACCTTGCGGGCAACAGGCCGCAATGAGACCGCCGGTGCATTGGCCAGCGCAGAGGAGCCCGCCAAAGCGGCAAGCCCGGAAAGGAGGAATGTCCGGCGTGAAGTCATCTTGTTCATTTTTAGGGTCAGGAGCGGCTCTACTTCAATCCCCGATACGCAGCTTTGCGCCGCAAGGTCCGGGCTTTTTCACACGGGCAAGTCCTGCTACCGCTGGCAGCCATGTTTCAGGCACTACTCCTCATGTTCGCGGCCATGTCAATGATCCCCGCTGGCGACCTGTGCGGGAAGCTGCTGACCGGCGCCGGGCTGGCCACGCCCGCCTTTGTCGCCTGGTCCCGCTTTGCCATCGGCACCGCGCTGATCCTGCCCTTTGTGCCGCGCCGGGCGTACTCCCTGCTGGGGGACTGGCGGCTGTGGCTGCGGGCCGGGCTGCTGACCGGCGGCATCTTCTCGATCCAGCTGGCGCTGCAGACAGAACCGCTGGCCAATGTCTTTGCCGCCTTCTTCATCGGGCCGGTGGTCAGCTATGTGCTGTCGGTGCTGCTGTTGCGCGAGCAGGCAACGGCGCTGCGCAGCCTGCTGATGGCGCTGGGGTTCCTGGGTGTGCTGATGGTGGTGCGGCCGGGGTTTGGCGGCTCTTTGAACCTGCTCTGGGCGGTGCTGGCGGGCTGTTTCTATGGCGGCTTCCTGACCAGCTCACGCTGGCTGGCCCATGTCGGCACGCCGCTGGAGCTGAGCCTGACGCAGCTTCTCCTGTCAGCCCTGCTGATGCTGCCGCTGGGCCTCGCCAGCCTGCCCGAGTTCACCCCCTCCACCGCCGCGCTGACGGTGGGGAGCGCGGCGTTCTCGATGATGGGCAACCTGCTGTTGCTGTTTGCCTATGGCCGGGTGCAGGCGGTGAAGCTGGCGCCGATGGTCTATTTCCAGCTGGTCGCCGCTGTGGGCCTGGGCTGGGCGGTGTTCAGCCAGCTGC
This sequence comes from Leisingera sp. ANG-M7, assembly GCF_000813965.1. Classification (GTDB taxonomy): domain Bacteria; phylum Pseudomonadota; class Alphaproteobacteria; order Rhodobacterales; family Rhodobacteraceae; genus Leisingera. The sequence goes on from NZ_JWLI01000004.1 coordinate 63,724, forward strand.
CGGATGCCTGGACCTGGGCCGGGCTGGCGGTGGTGCTGTCGGCCGGGCTGGCCTCAGCCGCCCTCCGCCGCTGACCAGCTGCCGCCGTCGCGCAGCGCGGTGGAGCTGACGTCCACCATCGGCAGATTGACGAAACACCAGGCCGGGCTTTCGGCCAGTGCCAGCAGCTGGCTTTCGCTGCCTTTCAGCATCGCATGGCGGTAGATCCGCGCCGCCGGGGAAAACCGGGCCGAGATCCGGTCGCCGGGACGTGCCAGCACCCCCACCGGCACCGTGTCCAGGATCTGCTGCCAGTCCTTCCAGCGGTGGAAATGGGTGAGGTTGTCGGCCCCCATCAGCCAGACAAAGCGCACGCCGGGATGGCGGCGGCGCAGGTGGCGCAGGGTCTGGGCGGTGTAGCGGGTGCCAAGGTCCGCCTCGATGCCGCTGATATGGATGCGGGGGTGCTGCACCAGCGCCTCTGCCGCAGCGATCCTGCGCGCGAGCGGCGCGGGCTGGCGAGTCTTCAGCGGGTTGCCGGGCGACACCAGCCAGAACAGGTGATCGAGTCCGAAGCGCTTGAGCGCCGCGTGGGAAATCGCCGCATGGCCGCGATGCGGTGGATCAAAGGACCCCCCGAGCAGCCCGACGCTCTGGCCCGGGCGGATATGCGGCAGCTTGCAAACCATGAGCGCCTTGATGCGCATAGTTTTCTGCTGAGATCAATTGCCGACGGCACCGGCGGCGCACAACCCTGCGCAGATTGCCTGAAACGCCGCTTTGGGTGTAGAATTTTTTTGCGCGGGCAGTGTTTCCGGCCCGCAAATTCCAATGTGCGAGTTCACCATGGCTGCCAAGCTTTCCGCCTCCGTCGGGCGCAAGGGCAAGAACCTGCCCGAAGACGTCAAAACCGTTCAACAGCTGCTGAATGCCTTTGCCGGCCAGTCCGGGATCAAGAAGGTCAAGGCCGACGGCACCCCGTCGCCGGTGCTGGAGAAGATGATCGGCCAGTTCCAGCAGGAGATCTGCGGCTTCAAGCCCGACTGCCGCATCGACCCCGGCAAGACCACCATCAAGAAGCTGAACGCAGGCCCCGGCAAGGCCAAGGCCGAGAAGAAAGCCAAGGAAAAGCAGGACGAAAAGGCCAAAGAGGACGCCAAGGCCAAGGCAGTGAAGGCCGCCAAGGACGCGCTGGTCAAGGAGGCCAAGGCCAAGTCCCTGGACCAGGGCGGCTGGGCCGCGCTGCTGGAGGAAATCGAGGACTATGCCACCTCGCTCTACGACAGCTATTTCGCCAAGGGCGAGAAAAAGGGCGAGGATCCGCAGAAAGCTGCCAAGCAAGCGGCAGAGAAAGCCGCTAAGGAAGCGCAGAAGAAGGCCGCGGAAAACGTCATCAAGACCGTGGACACCGGCGGTCTGTGCAAGCCGGGCCGCCTAACGGGAAAGACGCAAGGGGTGAAGAAGAAGATCCTCGATGTGCTTTACGAGGTCTCCTCCCACTACGGCGAGACCATCCATGTGGTCTCCGGCCTGCGCGACAAGAAAGGCCAGGCCAGCGCCATGTACGGCGGCTGGAACAGCCACCTGAAGCGCGGCAAGATCTATTCCTACCTCAAGAGCAACGAGGAACTGCGGCTGGAGCTGGACGGGTTTGTGCAGGCGGGGGACAAGAAGGGCTTCATTGCGTGCATGTTCAAAAAGGCCAACTGGAAATACATCTCCCGCCACCTGTCGGGCCAGGCTGTGGATGTGACCACCCGCACCGACCCCAAGATCATCAGCGCGCTGTCCACCTGCCTGCGCTACCTGGCGGAACGCAACAGCGAAGGCATCAAGTGCCATCACTTCGACAACCGCAAACTGATCTACCCGGTGCCGGACAATATCAAGAAGAAGTGGAAGATGTGAGGGGAACCCTCTGCAGGACGCGAGGGACGGGAAGAGATCGGACCTTGCCATCCCCTAGGGTTCGGCGTTCGATGCACGCATTGAGTGCAAAGAGCGGAGACCACAATGCGCCTGACTGTGCCGGAGCCGAAGATTGAGTTGTATAAAGATGGTTTTGCCAAGCACGACCAGCTGAACCGGAAAGAGACCGGAGACAAACTGTCGGGTCTGGTCGAACGCATCGACGACCCGCTGGTGATCGCGCTGGACGGCGCCTGGGGCTCGGGCAAGTCATTCTTTCTGAAATGCTGGGTTGGGGAGCATCTGAAACGGCCGGGAAACACCACCCAAACCGTCTATTTCGATGCGTTCCAGCATGATTTTCTGGATGACCCGCTGATTGCGCTGACCGGGGCGATTGCCGAGCGGTTCCGTGATCCAGAAGCGGAGAAGCAGGAGACCGATCAGGCGAAAGCCTCCGCCCGCAGATCGAAACTGAAGAAATCAGCCTGGGCGGTCAGCAAAGCTGCGGGACGAATTGGCCTCTCCGCTGTTACCTTCGGCGCCACCGAAATCCTGAGCGGCATGGGCGACGAGATCGCCAAAGCCGCAAGCGATGAAGCCAAGGCCTTTCTCAGCAGCGACGCGGGCGACGATGAAGCCGAGAAATTCTGGAACGCCCACGACGCCCGGATTGCCGCGATGGAAGCGTTTCGCCTGGCCCTGACCGAACTGACGGAGCCTGACGACGCTGGCGAGCCGCAGCGCAAGCTGGTCATTGTCATCGACGAGCTGGACCGGTGCCGCCCGGACTACGCGCTGTCGCTGCTGGAGATCATCAAACATTTCTTCTCCGTGGACGGCGTGCATTTTGTGCTGGGGGTGAATCTGACGGAGCTGCAGAATTCGGTGCGGGCGCGGTATGGGAGCGGGGTGGATGCGGCGAAGTACCTTCAGAAATTCATTTCTATAACCGCTCCACTGCGAGGTTCAAAACCACGAAATAGGCACAGCTCTATTATCACAAAGCATTTTGACTATGTTGCCAGCGAGCTAGGAGCAATGCACACTTGGCAATATGATTGGCTACGTGACTACTTGGTTGTTGTGGATCATCATGTTGACTTGAGCCTTAGAGATGTCGAGAAAATTGGTGCATTGATTCAGGTATGCCCTACTTCCTACTTGCGACATGATGGGCATCTCCACCTTTTCTCTTCGCTTACTATTCTCTCTGTAGCGGCCCCCAGTCTCTTCAAAAAAGCCCGTTCCGGCGAACTCACTTATGGTGAGGTTCAATCTATTTTTGATTTTCCAAGTCCAAGTAATTTTCATGATCATATGGAATATGCGGCGGTTTGTTGGAAGTTGGCGACAAAGCGTCGATCAGGTGAACAAATACCAATGAATTATTTTGACCAATCAGAACGCTTGTTTCAAAAGCTATCCCCACAGGATGAACTCAGAAACATTATTTCCAATTGCTTCTACACATTTAGGCTGCCCAGCGAGTGAATTATCTCAATTGCCCTTGCACATCACAGGTAGCGCCCGAACCACCCCTCGGTTCGGACGCGGGGTGCGTGGCAGCCATCGAAGCACAAACTCTGGCCCGGGCCGTGCCGCTGCGCACCACGTCCCAGGCGGCTCTTTGCAGCAGATCTGAACCCACTCAAACGGCATCACCCGGTGCACAGGGGGTGTACAGGGGGTGCACGCCTGGCACCCCCTCGCGCAGGCCTGCTTCCCGCATTGCCCCGCTGCCGCCCATCCGCTATCACTCCCGCCAGCGAATTTCCCCCTTAACGGAGCGAGCACATGGCCTCCTACCAGTACGTCTACCACATGCAGGGTGTCTCCAAGACCTACCCGGGTGGCAAGAAATGCTTTGAAAACATCCACCTCTCCTTCCTGCCCGGCGTGAAGATCGGTGTGGTCGGCGTCAACGGCGCCGGTAAGTCCACGCTGATGAAGATTATGGCCGGCCTCGACAAGGATTTCACCGGCGAGGCCTGGGCCGCGGAAGGCGCCAAGGTCGGCTACCTGCCGCAGGAGCCGCAGCTGGATGAGAGCCTCAGCGTGCGCGAAAACGTCATGCTGGGCGTCAAGGAGAAGAAGGAGAAGGTCGACCGCTTCAACCAGATCGCGGTGGAAATGGCCGAGAACTACACCGATGAGCTGATGGCCGAGATGACCGAGCTGCAGGACGCCATCGATGCGGAAAACCTGTGGGATCTGGACAGCCAGGTCGACGTGTCGATGGAAGCGCTGCGCTGCCCGCCGGATGATGCGCCGATCAAGGATCTGTCGGGCGGTGAACGCCGCCGCGTCGCGCTGTGCAAGCTGCTCTTGGAAGCGCCCGACATGCTGCTCCTTGACGAACCGACCAACCACCTGGACGCCGAGACCATCGCCTGGCTGCAGCAGCACCTGATCGACTATAAGGGCACCATCCTCTGTGTGACCCACGACCGTTACTTCCTGGATGACATCACCGGCTGGATCCTGGAGCTCGACCGCGGCCGCGGCATTCCCTACGAGGGCAACTACTCCGCCTGGCTGGAGCAGAAGGCGAAGCGCCTGGCGCAGGAAGCCCGCGAGGACAAAGCCAAGCAGAAAACACTGGAACGCGAGCTGGAATGGATGCAGCAGGGCCAGAAAGCCCGCCAGGCGAAATCCAAGGCGCGTATTGCCGCCTATAACGAGATGGCCAGCCAGTCCGAACGCGAGAAGGTCGGCCGCGCCCAGATCGTGATCCCGAACGGCCCGCGCCTCGGCTCCAAGGTGATCGAGGTCACTGGCCTCGCCAAACACTTTGGCGACAAGCAGCTGATCGAGGGCCTGGAGTTCTCGCTGCCGCCGGGCGGCATTGTCGGCGTGATCGGGCCCAACGGCGCTGGTAAATCGACCCTGTTCAAGATGCTGACCGGGCAGGAGCAGCCCGATTCCGGCACCGTGGAATACGGCGACACGGTGAAGCTCAGCTATGTCGACCAGTCGCGCGATGACCTGAAGGATAATGAAACCGTCTGGGAAGCGATCTCCGGCGGCGCCGAGATCATCGAACTGGGCGACGCGCAGGTCAATTCCCGCGCCTATTGCTCCTCCTTCAACTTCAAGGGCGGCGACCAGCAGAAACCGCTGAGCCTGCTGTCCGGCGGTGAGCGCAACCGCGTCCACATGGCGCGGCTGTTGAAAGAAGGCGGCAACGTGCTGCTGCTCGACGAACCAACCAACGACCTGGACGTGGAAACCCTGCGGGCGCTGGAAGACGCCCTCGTAGATTTCGCCGGCTGCGCCGTGGTGATCTCGCACGACCGTTTCTTCCTCGACCGGATCTGCACCCATATCCTGGCCTTTGAGGGCGACGCGCATGTGGAGTGGTTCGAGGGCAACTTCGAGGACTATGAGGAGGACAAGAAGCGCCGCCTGGGTCCCGACGCACTGGAGCCCAAGCGGTTGAAGCACAAGAAGTTTGTGCGGTGACGGATTGGCTTCCACTTTTGGGAGCCTTTGGTCTGGTTTCCGTGGTGACAGCCACTATTCAAAGTTGGCTGTCATCACGAACCAAGGCTCAAGAGCGAAGCTTTCGCGAGTGCAAAGAAGCCTACGTCGGACTTCTAGAAGCATATCACCGGGCTGCGGTGGACGGAAAAGATGAAGCCGCGAAAAACTTTGCCTAGTGGCAGATGCGATGTGAAGTCGTAGGACCTCAGACGGTCAGAGATCCCATTAACGAAGTCATAGCGTCAAGCGCAGACCGTAAAGGCGGATCTCGCGCTCACGAAAAGCTGAAGTCTTCGATTAGAAGAGATCTGGGCATTACTTCAGAATAGGCTCAACACAAGGTCCGAGCCCGACCCCAGGAGGGCGCGACCCGTGCCGCCGCGCACCACGTCCCAAGAGGTCAATGCCTTACAGTTTCGCCTTTTCCCTGCTCTGCGTTATCATCGCGTCAGGCGCCCGGCGCGCCTTGTATTGATTGAAGCGTTGAAAAGGATCTCCCCATGCCCCTGAAACCGGAAGACGTGAAGGCGCAGGTCGAAGCGCTGAAGGGCAAGAAGGCCAAGCGCAAGCGGCTGAAGACGGAACCGGAGGGCACCAAAGGCCGGAAGCTGCCCGGCGTTGTGCGCAAGGGGCTGGAGGCGCATTTCTCCAAGGCGAAGCTCGCCAAGGTGCAGGTGCATGTGGGCGGCAACGCCAAGGACGTATGCAAGGAGCTGAAGGCCAAGGCGTTCACCTATGGCAACGATATCTACTTCATGAAACCGGGTGATGCCAAGAACCCGGAACTGCTGGTGCATGAACTGGCGCATGTGCTGCAGCAGGGCAAGGGGCGGATGCCCAAGGCCAAGGACGGGGTGGCGCTGACCTCGAAATAGGGTCTGTGTTCCAATTATTTACGCAGGATTGCCGGCATCCCCGGAAAATTAACCTTTTGATAACACTCCTGACCGGATGATGGGTGCAGGAGCAGCCGGGCACCGGGTCCGTGCTGCGTGGGGTAATGGGGACGTCATGGCCTGGGCAGGTGTTTTTCTGGGTATGGTTGCGGGTCTGTGCGCCGCAGTGATGGGTTACGCCTTTGCCGGGCTGCCCTGGTGGGCCTGTTTTCTGATCTATCCGGCTGCAGGGACTGTCGTGACCTTGCTGGCAACCGCCATCCTCTATTGGCTCAGCGAGGCGGCGGGACATGATGGCGGGATGCCCCCCGGCGGTCAGCTGGCCGCCGCCTGAACCGGGCGGCACCGCCTCCGCAGAAGCAGCCTGATGAACTACCCTTGACGTAGCTGGCCGCGCAACTTTCGCCCTAAGGTGTCATTTGCAGAGTTGCCAGCCTGTGTGCTGCGTCCTACCTTTTGCAGGAGGGGACTATGGGGGGAAGGGCTGTATGGCCTGGTTCAGCGCGTTATTCGGTGCTTTGGGCGGCCTTGTGCTGGCTGCTGGCGCCGGCCTGATCGCTGGCTGGCCGGTGTGGCTGATTGCGCTCCTCTACCCTGTTGCCGCCGCAGTTCTGATGCTTGGGATGCTTGCAGTCCAGCTATGGCGCAGCGGCAGTCCTCACAGCCCGGAGCAAGGCACCGGCGCCAGCCAGGGCCGCGGCCCCGAAGTGCGCCCCGGCCAACAGCCTGGGCAGTTCTGAAAGGGCTTGCCCGCAGGTTCAGCCGCGCAGCCAGCTGATGATCTGCCCTGAGCGCATCGCGCCGGCCTGGCGTTTCTTTTCCTTGCCGCGTTCAAAGGCAATCAGTGCCGGGATGCCGCGGATACGGTAGCGGGCGCCGGTTGACTGATGGTGCTGAGTGTTGAGCTTGACCAGCCGCGCGCGGCCTGCCAGGGCCTTGGCCGCCTTGGCAAATTCCGGCGCCATCATCCGGCAGGGGCCGCACCAGGGCGCCCAGAAATCCGCCACCAGCAGCACATCATCATTCTGCAGTGCCTTTTGCAGCGTGGCCGGATCCACGTCCACAGGCCTGGAAGGCATCAGCGCGGCGCCGCAGCTGCCGCATTTCGGGCCGCTGCCCAGCTTCTCCTCCGGCACCCGGTTCAGCTGGGTGCAGGTCAGGCAGGTCAGGGTCTTGGCGCCCATGATGGCTCCTCCGACTGTGTCTTGCCCGGCAGATACCGCCGCACACAGGGCGTCGGCAAGGGCAAGCCCGGCAGCTGAGGTCAGAATGTCAGCTTGGCTCCGACAATAAATGTATCCGACCGGACCGCGGAATCCGCCGTGATGGTCGGCAGGATCAGCGGCACGAACCGGTCGTTGTACAGGTATTCCACCCCTAGCTTCACATGCTCTGCGACCTCGACTTCGAGCCCGAAAATCACTTGGTCCATTCTTTCCCATTCGGTGCCCTCCGCACCCTGCACACCGCGGCTGGCGGCAACTGACCAGGTGGCCGACTTGCCGAACAGCTCTGACCGGTAGCGCCCCTGCAGCGTCAGCGCACGAACCCGGTGGCCGGTGGCAGGCCAGACATCCTCGGTCCGGGTGAATTCCGCCATCACGTCAAAATCGCGCCCGCTGAGGGTGGCATTCAGGTTCCAGGCGCCGTTCCAGCCGCGGTCGATGCCCTGGCTGGGCGGATGGTGCGCGATGACGCTGTCATAGATGGTGCCGCGCAGATAGCCCGCACCGAGCCGCACGCGCATGTCCTGCCCGGCGTCAAAACTGTGGGCGGCATTGAAAGCAAAGTTGTCCCAGCCGCCGTCATTGCCGGGGCTGCTGATCACCCGCAGACCGCGATGGTTGCGGATCAGGGAGAACGCCAGTTCGGTGCGGGTCGTGACATAGCCCAGCTCAACCAGCGGGTCATCGACCTGAGACCAGAAATAGTGATTGCTGTGACTATGGGTGAACGGCGCGTAGGTGGCGAAATTTCCGAAGTTCACGGTTTTTCGCCCCGCTGCCAGATAGAACGGCGACCGGCTGAGATCACCCACAGCAATCCAGTATTTGCGCAGCTGGGTTTCATCCTGGCCGGGGTACTCGATTTCGGTGTATTCGCCCTGCACAAAGGCCGTGACCATCGGCAGTGCCAGCGTCGCATTCAGCGAGATTTCATTGATCACGTCGTATGTGTCGGAAAACCCTTTGGTATGCGTCGGCGGCAGCCGCGACAGGATCGGGAACTTGCCCGGGGTATTGGTTTCCTCATGGATCACCGTGCCAAGGAAACGGCCGCCGATGTACAGGCGGTAAGGATCCAACACGTCACTCTGGCGGGCACGCAAGGCAGTCGCGATCTTATTGGTCACTTCCTCCTGCCGGTCGAACATCCGTTCGGAGTAGCGCAGATCGGTGCCAAGGAAGCCCGTCCCGTCCTGAGCGACGGCAGCAAGCGGTGCCGACGCCAAAACAATCGCCGCCCCAAGAGCGCGCAGCAGAAAAGAATACCCCATAACAAAAACTCCTGAAAAACCCCGTCCCTCTGCAGGGCTTTTCAGCACGCCTGACGGGAATGCATGCCCTTGTTCACAAAGCTATCACGGTTTTGTGATCCGGCAAGGCTGCGGCGCCTTGAGCCCTCTTGACGCCTGTTCCCGCGGCTTTCAGACTGGGCAGGACAATCCAATAGACCAGTGAGGGTTTCATGATTTCCCGACGCAATTTACTGGCCGTAACTGCCGCCACCGCTCTGCCGCTGCCTGCGCTGGCCCGCAAGAAGGATCCCGCGCCTTTTGACCCCACCCCGAAGGAGGTGCGCATCCGCAAGGATTTTGCCCCCGGCCAGATCCTTGTTCTGCCGCGGTCCTATTACCTCTACTTCGTGACCGACAAGCGCAAGGCGATGCGCTATGGCGTCGGCGTCGGCAAGGCGGGGCTGGAATTCACCGGCAAGGCTGTGATCGAGCGCAAGAAGGAATGGCCGACCTGGCGCCCCACCGACGAGATGATCGAGCGCGACCCGCGGGCCTATGCCAAGTTCATTGACAACGAGTACATCCAGCCCGGCGGGCCGGACAATCCGCTGGGCGCGCGGGCGCTGTACCTGTTCCAGAACGGAATCGACACATACTTCCGCATCCACGGCACCAACCAGCCGCAGACCATCGGCCATTCGGTGTCAAACGGCTGCATCCGGATGCTGAATGAACATGTGGTGGACCTGTACGCGCGGGTGCCGCTGGGCACAGTGGTGACTGTGCTATAGGCGCACAACTGACGGTCATTAGGCGCTCTACCGCCGGAATCTGGCCCGGAACCCCGCGTCACAGCGCATTTTTCTTGCGCTAAGGGGATTCGTACCCAATTCTGTCACGGCAATGTTACGCGGATGCCATCACTGTCCCCATTACGGCACGGTGATGATCATCCGAAAACCTTGCCGGACTGCCGCATAAGCGGGCAGAGAACTGAGACGACTTAGGAGTACACGACGATGGCCACTGGCACCGTCAAATGGTTCAACACCACCAAAGGCTACGGCTTTATTGCACCCGAAGATGGCGGCAAGGACATTTTTGTCCATATTTCCGCAGTTGAGCGTTCCGGCCTTACCGGCCTGGCGGACAATCAGAAAGTGACCTATGAGCTGCGCGCGGGCCGCGACGGCCGCGAATCCGCAGTGGATATCGCGCTGGTCTCCTGATCCTCTGATCTGCACCGAAAGTTTCAAACAGCCCTGACGGCCGGGGCTGTTTTCAGCGGTCTATGGCCGCAACCAGCTGCAGGGCAGCCGGGCCGATAGCGGCCACGTTCAGCGCAACGCCCTGGGCGTTGGGGTGGATACCGTCGTCCTGCATAAAGCTCTGCGCCGCAGCCGGGTCGTTCCCGGCCGCTGCCGCGATGCCGGCAAAGGCGTCCGGATGCAGCACCGCGCCGTACTCCGACGCAAGTTCCGGGTAAATCGCGTCAAAGGCCTGTTTATACTCCGGGCCGTAGTTGCGCGGTGCCTTCATGCCGATCAGCAGGACTTTTATGCCCTTACTCTGAGCTGATTGCAGGATCTGTTCGAGATTGCCGCGCGCTTCCTGCGGATCCAGCCCGCGCAGCATGTCGTTGCCGCCCAGCAGCACGATCAAACAGTCGGGGTTGTCCGACAGGGTCCACTCAGCGCGCTCTGCCCCGCCGGCGGTGGTATCGCCGGAAACGCCCGCGTTTTGCAGCATTACCTCAGCACCGTTTTCATTCATCCAGCGTTCCAGTTGCGGAACCAGCCCTTGGCCCTGCGGCAGCCCGTAGCCCTGCACAAGGCTGTCGCCAAGCGCTGTAATCCGCAACGGTTCCGCCCATGCGGCGCCCGTAAAAACCAGCAAACTCAGCAGTGCCAATGTCTTGCGCATCGCGGCAAACACTCCATATCGGTTAGGTGCATTCTACAGGCAGGCCCGATGACCGATCAAAACAGCCCCGTTCTGCATCTCTTAGATGCGAGTTTGACCCTGAATAGCAATACCGGCCCCGTAGAGATTTTGCACGGCATCTCGCTGGACGTGCGGCAGGGGGAAACGCTGGGACTGGTCGGGCCGTCCGGGTCGGGCAAGTCATCCCTGCTGATGCTGATGGGCGGGCTGGAGCAGGCGACCGGCGGCACGGTGAGCGCCCTGGGCCAGGACCTGACCGCGATGGATGAAGACGCGCTGGCACGGTTCCGGCGCAACAACATGGGGGTGGTGTTCCAAAGCTTTCACCTGATCCCGACCATGACCGCGCTGGAAAACGTGGCCACACCGCTGGAGCTGGCAGGCGTCAAGGATGCCTTTGGCCGCGCACAGGCGGAGCTGGAAGCGGTTGGCCTCGGCCACCGGGCGGGCCATTTTCCGGCGCAGATGTCAGGCGGCGAGCAGCAGAGGGTGGCGCTGGCGCGCGCCTTGGCGCCGCGGCCTGCGATCCTGCTGGCCGATGAGCCCACCGGCAACCTGGATGAGGCCAATGGCGCCGCGGTGATGGACCTGCTGTTCGGGCTGCGCGACCGTTATGGCGCAACGCTGGTGATGGTGACCCACGCGCCGGAATTGGCAGCGCGCTGCGACCGGGTGGTGCGGCTGCGCGACGGCCGGGTGGATGACGCCGCGGCGCGCGAGGCTGCGGAATGAATGCTGTGGGCTTCCGCCTTGCCTGGCGTTTTGCCCTGCGCGAGCTGCGCGGCGGCCTGAAGGGGTTCCGCATTTTCCTGGCCTGCCTGGCGCTGGGGGTCGGAGTGATTGCCGCCATCGGCTCCATCCGCGCCTCCATCGAAACCGGGCTGGAGCGCGAGGGCGCCACCATCCTGGGCGGCGATGCGGAGCTGAACTTCACCTACCGTTTCGCCACAGAAGAAGAGCGCGCCTGGCTGAACCGGACAGCGCTGCGCCACTCCGAGATTGCAGAGTTTCGCTCCATGGCGACAGTGGGCGAGGAACGCGGGCTGACCCAGGTAAAGGCGGTGGATGGTCTCTATCCCTTGAAGGGGGAGATGCAGCTGGAGCCGGAGATGCCTTTGGAGACCGCCCTGGCAGGCGCGGACGGGTTGCCCGGCGGGGTGATGGACCGGGTGCTGGCAGACCGCTTAGGCCTGCAGCCGGGGGATACCTTCCGGCTTGGCACCCAAGATTTCCGGCTGATGGCGATGATCGCGCTGGAACCGGATGCAGCCGCCTCCGGTTTTGAGCTGGGGCCGCGCACGATGGTGCGGACAGCAGACCTGGGAGACTCCGGTCTTCTGGAACCCGGCACCATATTTGACACCAAGTACCGGATGGAGCTGCCTGCTGGCAGTGACCTGACCGCCCTGCAGGCAGAGGCCGAAGGGCTGTTTGAAACCACCGGCATGCGTTGGCGCGATGCACGGAACGGCGCTCCGGGGATCACCTCTTTTGTCGAGCGGCTGGGCGGGTTCCTGGTGCTGGTGGGGCTTTCCGGCCTGGCGGTGGGCGGGGTCGGTGTCTCTGCAGCCGTGCGCGCCTATCTGGCGACCAAGACCGCAACCATCGCAACCCTGCGCACGCTGGGGGCGGAGCGGCAGACAATCTTCCTGACCTATTTCCTGCAGATCGGCGCGCTAACGATGGTGGGCGTGGGCATCGGGCTGGTTCTGGGTGGGCTGGGGCCCGTCCTGCTGGGGCCGCTGATTGCGGCGCAGCTGCCGTTCCCGGCGGTGTTTTCGCTTTACCCCTCTGCCTTGGCGGAAGCCGCGGTCTACGGCGTGCTCACGGCCTTCATCTTTGCCCTGTGGCCTCTGGCCCGCGCTGAACGGATCCGCGCGGCCTCGCTGTTCCGGGATGCCTTTGCCAGCCGCACAAGGCTGCCCGCGCCGCGCTATCTGCTGGCAACCGGGGCGGCGCTGGCGGCGCTGGTCGGGCTGGCGGCCTGGTTCAGCGGCTCAGCCCAGCTGACGCTGTGGACCGCCGGCGGGCTGATGGGGGCGCTGATGGTGCTGCTGATTGCAGCGCTGGCAATCGGTTTCCTGGCGCGCCGCGGCACCCGGGCGTCGCGCGGGCACCCTGCCCTGCGGTGGGCGCTCTCATCCATCGGCAGCGCGCGTGATGGCGCGGTGCCTGCGGTTCTGGCGCTCGGTCTGGGCCTGACGGTGCTGGCTGCCATCGGCCAGATCGACGGCAACATGCGCCGGGCGATTGCGGGCAATCTGCCGGATGTGGCGCCGAGCTATTTCTTTGTCGATATCCAGCGCAGCCAGATGCCCGCCTTCCTGGAGCGGGTGGAGAACGATCCCTCCGTCACCCGGGTGGAAAACGCGCCAATGCTGCGCGGGGTGCTGACCCGGATCAACGGACAGCCTGCGACAGAGGTTGCGGGCGACCACTGGGTGGTGCGCGGCGACCGCGGCATCACCTATGCCGCCGCCCAGCCGGAGGCGACGGAGGTCACGGCGGGCAAGTGGTGGCCAGAGGACTACTCCGGTGATCCGCAGATCAGCTTTGCCGCCGAGGAGGCGGAGGAACTGGGGCTGAAGCTGGGCGATACGCTGACGCTGAATATCCTGGGACGCGATATCACGGGCACGATCACCAGCTTCCGCAACGTGGATTTCTCCACTGCGGGCATGGGATTTGTGATGGTGCTGAACGAGGCCGCACTGGCGGGCGCGCCGCATAGTTTCATCGCCACTGTCTATGCCGAGGAGCAGGCGGAGGCGGCAATCCTGCGCGATCTGGCGCGGGAGATGCCGAATATCACCGCAATCCGGATGCGCGATGCCATTGACCGGGTGTCGGACATCCTGCGGCAGCTGGCGGCGGCCACCGCCTATGGCGCGGCGGCGACGCTTCTGACCGGGTTCCTGGTATTGCTGGGTACTGCAGCGGCGGGGGAGCCCGCCCGGCGGTACGAGGCGGCGCTGCTTAAAACCTTGGGGGCTCCGCGCAAACAGATCCTGGCAAGCTTTGCGCTGCGCTCTGCCCTGCTGGGCGCGGCGGCTGGGCTGGTTGCCTTGGCGGCGGGTATTGCCGGGGCCTGGGCCATCAACGCCTATGTGTTCGAGACCAGCTATGCGGTGATCTGGCCGAACGCGCTGCTTGTGATTTCAGGCGGGGTGCTGACAACGCTGCTGGCCGGGCTGGCCTTTGCCCTGCGACCGCTCGCAGCCAAACCGGCCCGCATTCTGCGCGCCCGGGAATAAGAAAGAGAACTGCGGCGGCCTGCCTTAGCGGGCGCCGCAGGAGACCGGTTGCAGGATCCGCATCAGGTCGTGGTTGTCGCAAACCAGCGATTCCAGCGAGATATCGTCCAGCGAGGTGTAGAAGGCCTGAGCTGCATCCGCCAGCGCCACCTTGAGGCGGCAGGCCGAGGCCAGCGGGCAGGTGTTGTCCGCGTCAGCAAAGCATTCCACCATCGGCAGGTTGCCTTCGACATCGCGGAACACATCGCCGATTCGGATCTCTGCGGCGTTCTTCCCCAGGTTCATACCGCCGTTGCGGCCGCGCTGGGTTGCAAGATAGCCCAGCTGACTCAGCTGATTGATCACCTGTGCCAGGTGGTTTTCCGAGATATTACAGCACTCTGCAATCTCAGCCTTGGTCACCAGGCGGTCTTCATGCGCGGCGCAGTACATCAGCAGCCGCACGGCGATGTTGGTCCTTTTGGTAATGCGCATGGGGTGCTCCCGAAGCTAGATTGCATAGCTTATTGCACAAGCCGCCAAAAAGCGGTTTGACATACATCAATAAGCGGAAATGCGGCGGAAGGGCGCGCAGATGACAGCTCCTTACTTCTTTGGCTACGGCAGCCTGGTGAACACGGCGACCCACAGCTACGGCGGCGCACAGCCTGCCCGTCTGCGGGGCTGGCGGCGGGCCTGGGTGCATACCTCTCTGCGCGAAGTGGCTTTCCTGTCGGCGGTACCCTGCGACGACAGTGAAATCGACGGACTGATTGCCGAGGTGCCGGGTGCCGACTGGGCCGCTCTGGACGAACGGGAGTTCGCTTACGAGCGATTGCCAGCCGCGGACCGCGTGCAGCATGGGCTGGCGGGAAGCCCGGAAATCTCTGTCTATGCGGTGCCTGCGGAGAAGCAGAAGGGTGTCAGCGAACGGCACCCGGTTCTGCTGAGCTATCTGGATGTGGTGTTTCAGGGCTACTTGCACGTGTTCGGCACAGAGGGCTTGAAGGGCTTCATCGAAACCACCGATGGCTGGGACTCCCCCATTCTGGATGACCGCGCAGCACCGCGGTATCCGCGCCATCAGGCGATCACCGCAGCTGAGCGCAAAATGTTCGACGATCTGATCGACAGCACCGGCGCCCGCCGCATAGTCTGCAAGGCATGATCGAAAAGCTATTATTGCACCTTGGCCGGATTGCGCGGCAGCTCTGGTTCAGGGTTGTTCTGATTTCCCTCCTGTCCGTGCTGGCGCTGCTTCTGGCCCCGCTGGCAAAAACCTGGCTGCCGGACAACCTGAGCGAGGATTTCGGGCGCGAGGCGGTGCTGCCGGTGCTCACGATCCTGGCGTCAGGCATGCTCGCGGTCACCACGTTCTCGCTGAACGTCATGGTCAGCGCCTACCGCACTGCCGCTTCGATGGCGACGCCGCGGGTCTACCGGCTGCTGCTAGAGGACACCGTCACCCACCGGGTGCTGGCAACCTTCGTGAGCGGCTTCATCTATTCGCTGAGCGCGGTGATCCTGTTCCGGGCCGGCTATTTCACGCCTGAGGGCGCGCTGGTGGTGTTTGGCCTGACCGTCATCGTCGTGGTGCTGATCGTCGGCGCCATTCTGCGCTGGATCGACCATTTGTCGGGCCTGGGCAGTATGGACCACACCCTGCGGCTCATTGAGGACCGTACCCGCGCCAGCCTGAAGGCGCGGATGGACAAGCCCTGCCTCGGAGGGCTCTGCGCACGCGAGGAGGGCAAACCGGACGGCGCGGTGGATATCCCGGCGGCCAAAAGCGGATTTGTCCGCTATGCCGGGCTGTCGCGGCTCAATGAACTGGCAGAGGAGGCCGGTACGCAGATCACCCTGGCGCGGGCGCCGGGGCAATACATCCTGCGCGGCCAGCCGGTGGCCTGGGCCACAGCCGGGGACAATGACTTCTGCAAGGCAGCCTCTGCCGCGATCGACATCGGCGATGTGCGCAGCTTCGACCAGGATCCATCCTTTGGGCTCACCCTGCTGGCGGAGACCGCGCAGCGGGCGCTATCGCCCGGCGTGAACGATCCCGGCACCGCGGTGGAGGTGATGGGGCGGCTGGAGCGGTTGCTGTGGGAGAACATGCCAGCGGATGAGGCCAGCGAGACACGCGAAGCAACCTATCCGAATGTGAGCATCCCGCCGGTCACCGCCAGCCACCTGCTGCGCTGCGCCTTTCCTCCAATCGCCCGCTGCGGCAGCGACTCACCTTCGGTGATGCGCTGGATGGAGAAGTCGCTGGACGCGCTTGGCGGCCACCCGAACCCGGACATGGCGGAGGCCGCCAAGGAGATGTGCCAGGAAGTGCAGGACGGCCGCTGGGGCTGATCTGCCAGTTATCCGACGGAACGGAAGCCTCCCGCCTGCTGCGGCACATGTGCCATGCGCCTTCACAGTTGGGCATGGCAGTGCGGCGCCCGGCCCGCCCGCAGCGGCGGCACCTTTTTTGCCACCTTCGCGGGCGGGAGCTTCCCGAAAACGCAAAAGGCGGCACCACACGGCACCGCCTTTCTGGAATGGCTTATGCAAACCTTAGCCGCGGACGCGCACGGTTTCCATCAGCGCCAGCAGGGCGGACATGTCGGGGCCGCGCTCCATGCCGGTGACGGCTTTGCGCAGCGGCATGAACAGGCCCTTGCCCTTGCGGCCCGTCGCCTCTTTCACCGCAGCGGTCCATTTGCCCCAGCTTTCGCTGTTGTAGGGGCCTTCGGGCAGCAGCGCCATCGCCTCTGCAATGAAGTCCTTGTCCTCATCAGCCACCAGCGGCTCAGCACCATCGCGGCACAGCTCCCACCAGCCCGCGAGATCCTTGAGCGTGGTGATGTTTTCCTTGGCCATATCCCAGAAGGCGGCCTGTTTCTCTGCCGGAACGCCCAGCTCGTCCACATGGGTCTGCACGGCCTCCAGCGGCAGCGACTGCAGGTGGCGGGCGGTCAGCGGATAGAGATCCTCGACATCGAACTTGGTTGGTGCAGCGCCAAAACGATTGATGTCAAAGCCGTCGATCAGTTCCGCCAGTTCCGTGCGCAGTTCCACCGGGTCGGAGGAGCCCAGGCGCGCCATCAGGCTGAGCAGCGCCATAGGCTGCACGCCGGCCTCTCGCAGATCGCGCAGCGCCAGGGTGCCCAGGCGCTTGGACAGCGCCTCACCCTGCGGGCCGGTCAGCAGCGAGTGGTGCGCGAAGGAGGGGACAGAACCGCCCAGTGCCTCGATGATCTGGATCTGGGTTGCGGTGTTGGTCACGTGGTCGGAACCGCGCACCACATGGGTCACGCCCATCTCGGTGTCGTCGACCACAGAGGCAAGGGTGTAAAGAAACTGGCCGTCGCCGCGGATCAGAACCGGGTCGGAGACCGAGGCCGCGTCAATGGAGATATCGCCCAGGATGCCGTCGGTCCACTCGATGCGCTGGTGATCCAGCTTGAAACGCCAGACGCCATCGCCGCGTTCGGCGCGCAGCGCCGCTTTCTCGTCATCGGAAAGGTTCAGCGCGGCACGGTCATAGACCGGCGGCTTGCCCATGTTCAGCTGTTTCTTGCGCTTCAGGTCAAGTTCGGTCGGGGTCTCGAACGCCTCGTAGAAACGGCCGATCTCGCGCAGCTTTTCCGCCGCAGCGACATAGCGGTCGAGGCGCTCTGACTGGCGCTCCACCTTGTCCCAGGTCAGGCCCAGCCATTCCAGGTCCTGCTTGATGGCATCGACATATTCTTCCTTGGACCGCTCAGGGTCGGTGTCATCGATGCGCAGGATGAAGGTGCCGCCAGCCTTGCGGGCGATCAGATAGTTCATCAGCGCGGTGCGCAGGTTGCCGACGTGGATATAGCCGGTCGGCGACGGGGCAAAACGGGTGGTGGTCATCACGAGTCTCCTGTTGCCCTGCCCCTTGTCACATGGGCGGCGGATTGTCCAGTTTCGCGAGGGTTAACGCGCCTTTGCAGCATGCCTGCGGCGCAAGTATTTTTGGAATAATGATGCCAGGTTACCCAGGCTGCACGGGCCAGATTGCATCGAGGTCTTTGAGGCCCGCGCGGATCAGCTCGCCCAGCACGTCCAGATCAACATCAGCGAGCTTATTCACATAGAGGCAGCTTTTGCCGAGACGATGCTTGCCAAGGCGGGCCAGGATTGCGCTGTAGTCCTGGTAGCCCGGCATGATGTAGATCGAATGGCGCGCCCGGCGCGGGGCAAAACCGGTAGCCAGGAACTCGCCTTCCCGGCCTGTCGCATAACGGTAATGGTATCTGCCGTAGCCGATGATCGACGGGCCCCACATCTGCGGCTGGTACCCCGTCACCTCGCAAAACAGCCGGTTTAGCTCTTGCGCCTCGACCGATTTGCGCTCCGGCTCCACAGCTTGCAGAAAGTCTTCGACGCTTGCGCCTGTTGGCGCAGTTTTGTTGCCGCTCATCCGCCATCCCTCCTGCCGTAATGATAGTGCTGCACTTACACTCTGACAGCCCGGGGCAGCCTGCCGGCCAAATGGATCAGTAGCCGGTCTGCGGGCCGTAGCCGCTGCCGTCAGTGAACCGCGACAGGCGGAAGGCGTGCGGATCCACGACCGGGGCGCTGCCGGTCACCAGATCAGCGGTCAGTCGTCCGGCGGCGGGCCCAATGCCAAAGCCGTGGCCGGAGAAACCCGTGGCAATGAACAGCCCCGGCAGGCTATCGACCTGAGAGATGACCGGGATCGCATCCGGTGTCACATCCATCAGCCCGGCCCAGCTTTGCACCACATCGGCGTCTTGCAGCACCGGGAAAGCCTTTTGCGCGGCGGCCCAGCCGCTGCGGAGCGCTTTTTGCGAGGGCGCCGGATCCAGCACGCGGCACTGTTCGAAGGGCGTGGTGTCCTGCGGATCCCAGCGCCTGGCCTGGGCGGCTTCCTCCGCCCAGCGGCCAGACACACGGAACTGCAGGGCCTGCCACTCCTGGCGCAGGCTGGGCAGGTATTTCCAGCCCAGACGGAAGCTGTCAGGAACGATGTCGACCACGTTTTCCATCGCGTCAGACACCGTGTAGCCGCCATCCGACCGCTTGCGCAGGCCGAGATTGCCGCTGCGCACGGAAGTTTCCGGGCCGCCTGGCACCGGTGAGGTGCGCAAGACCGAGTTCAACACTTTGAGCTGCGGCAGGTCCACGCCTGCATTGCCCAAAAACAACCGCGACCATGTTCCGCCTGCGGTGACAACGGCAGAGCAGGCCACCCGGCCGCGTTCAGTCATCACACCGCTGATGCGGCCGGCAGAGGTTTCAACACTGCGCACCGCGCAATCGGTCATGACTTTCGCCCCGGCTGCACGGGCGACGGAGGCGATTGCGTGGGTGGCCAGCTGCGGCTCTGCCCGCCCGTCCAGCGGCGTGTGCAGCGCAGCCTGCGCCTTGGTCTGGTGTCCCGGCATCAGCTGGGCCAGCTGTTCGCCGCGAACCATACGGGCGCCCTGGTCCCAGCCATCGAGGTTGCGCAGCCAGCGTTCAAGCTGCGCCTCGCGCTTGCCAGTTTCCGCAGTATAAAGAATGCCGGAACGGATGAAGCCGGTTTCATGCCCGGTGCGTTCTGCCAATCCCTCCCACAAGCGCAGGGATTCTGCCATCAGCGGGATTTCCCGCGGATCCCGGCAGGCGATGCGCACCCACCCCCAGTTGCGCGAGCTTTGCTCGCCTGCGATCTGGCCCTTTTCGCAGAGCAGCACGGAATACCCGCGCTCGGCCAGCTCCAGCGCGGTACTGGCGCCGATGATACCGCCACCGATCACCACGGCGTCGACGGCCTTGGGCAGGGCCAGATCGGATTGGAAATGAGGCAGCTTCGGTCCGGGCATGCGGGCATCTATGCCCGGTGCGAAACCGCCGGTCCAGCGTGCATGCGACACCCGCTGCGCCGCATTACGCCATTGTGATTTTTCCGCCGCAGATCAGAGCGTTACCGGCACCGAAGCTGCGTTCACATCCATACAGAAAGAGCAGTAAACCTCGCGATTTCAACGGGTTAACGCAGCCCTCAGGAGGGATCGCGCCAGCGGTTCACAATTGGGTAGCGGCGGTCCAGCCAGAACGCGCGCCGGGTCAGGCGGGCACCGGGGGCGGACTGGAAACGCTTGTATTCGCTGATATAAATCAGGTGCTCCACCCGTTTGGCGGTTTCCCGGTCAAAGCCCGCCGCGACGCAATCTGCGATTGAGCCATCCTGATCCACCAGAATGTCGAGGATTGCATCCAGCACCGGGTAGTCCGGCAGGCTGTCGCTGTCCTTCTGATCCTCACGAAGCTCGGCTGTGGGCGGTTTGTCGATCACGTTGGGGCGGATCACCTCGCCCGCCGGGCCCATCATCCAGGGGCGGTGGTTGGCGTTACGCCAGCGGCAGGTTTCAAACACCCGGGTCTTGTAGAGATCCTTGATTGGGTTATAGCCGCCGTTCATGTCGCCATAGATGGTGGCATAGCCGACCGCGACCTCCGACTTGTTGCCAGTGGTCAGCAGCATTTCCCCGAACTTGTTGGACATTGCCATCAGAAGGAGGCCGCGCAGGCGGGACTGGATGTTTTCCTCCGTCAGGTCCGGCTCCATTCCCTCGAACAGCGGCGCCAGCGTATTGGTGATTGCAGCGCGGCCCTCGGATATCGGGACATAGTCGTAATGCACACCCAGCGCCTTGGCGACCGCTTCGGCATCGTCGAGCGATTCCCGGCTGGTGTATTCAGAAGGCAGCATCACGCAGCGGACGTTTTCAGCGCCCAGCGCGTCCACCGCAATGGCCGCAACGATGGCCGAGTCCACGCCGCCGGACAAACCCAGCAGAACCTTTTTGAAGCCGGTCTTGCCCATGTAGTCGCGCAAGGATTCCACCATCACCCGGTAGTCCTGCTCCCATGCGTCAGGGAGATGCGCCTTTTCGCCCTCAACCGCACGCCAGCCGTCATCGGTGCGCTCCAGATCGAGCTGAGCATAGGCCTCGTCAAAGACCGGCATCTGCAGCGCCAGCGAACCGCCCGGGTTCAGCACGAAGGAGCCGCCATCAAAGACCTGGTCATCCTGGCCGCCGACCATGTTCAGGTAAATCACCGGCAGATGGGTTTCGACAGAACGAGCCACCATGTGGTTGAAGCGCACTTCCATCTTGTCGCGGAAATAGGGTGAACCGTTGGGAATCAGCAGGAACTCGGCACCGGTCTCCGCCAGAGTTTCCGCAACATCCTCGTGCCAGCCATCTTCGCATATGGGGGAGCCGATGCGGGTATTGCCAACGGCATAGGGGCCGCCCAAGGGGCCTGCGTCAAAGATACGGACTTCGTCAAAGACAGTCTCGTTCGGCAGATGGTGCTTGAGGCTGCGCGACGCGATCTTGCCGCCTTTCAAAATCAGGTAAGCATTATAGAGCCGCCCGCCCTCGACCCAGGGGCTGCCGATGGCCAGCGCCGGACCGTCTGCGCAATCCGCGGCCAGTTTCTCTACCTCGGCGATGGCGGCGGTGTGGAAGGCCGGCTTCATCACCAGGTCCTGGGTGTTGTAGCCGGTGATGAACATTTCCGGCAGCGCCACCAGATCGGCGTCAGCCTTGCGGCCCTCTTCCCATGCAGTGCGGGCCTTGGCAGCGTTGCCTGCCAGGTCGCCCACGGTTGGGTTCAGCTGCGCCAGTGTCACGCGGAAACGGTCTGCCATGCTGCTTGGGCCCTTTGTAACAATCCTCCATCAGCCATTTACCAGATTGACGGCCAAGGAAAAGGGCAAGGGGGCAGGCTAGGGAAAAGACATTGCGGCCCGTGTTGCGGTAGCTTAGTTTCCGGGCGAGCAACCCAATATGGCAGCAGCACCGTAATTCCTGGGCAGGCAGAGGCTTTCAATGACCCGTTTCGGCACCGCATTCGCGCTTTCCACTCTCTTGGCACTAGCCGCCCCAGTCCTTGCCCAAGACAGCGAGGTCATCACCACCCAGGACGAGATCGGCGGCGTCTATGAAGGCACTTTCAAGGGCGGGCTGCAGCATGGCACCGGCACATACAAGCTGCCGAACGGCTATGAGTACAGCGGCGAATGGGTCGAAGGCGAAGTGCGCGGCCAAGGCGTGGCGCGGTTCCCCGACGGTTCGGTCTATGAGGGCGAGTTTGCGCAAGGCAAGCCGCATGGACTGGGTAAGCTGACCCGGGCTGACGGCAGCACCTATGAGGGCGGCTGGCAGGACGGCCAGATCCACGGCGACGGCACCTCAGTCTACACCACCGGCGTGCGCTATCAGGGCAGCTTTGCCGATGGCAAACGGCACGGCCAGGGCGTGATGACCTCTCCCGATGGCTATACCTATAACGGCGACTGGGTTGAGGGCCGTCAAGAAGGCCTGGCGAAGATCACCTATGCTGAAGGAACCGTCTACGAAGGTTCCGTGGCCGACGGGCAATTGCAGGGCCAAGGCAGGTTGGCGACCTCCGACGGGCTGGTCTATGAGGGCGAATGGCAGGCCAGCCAGATGCATGGCACCGGCAAGCTGATACAGGCCAATGGCGATGTCTACGAGGGCGAACTGCAGAAGGGCCGCCGCCACGGCGCCGGCACACAGACCTATGCAAATGGCGATGTCTATGCCGGCGATTTCCACAACGATCTGCGTCACGGAAGCGGCACCTTCACCGAAAAGGACGGCTATACCTACACCGGCGCATGGGTGAAGGGCCAGATCGAGGGCAACGGCAAAGCAGTCTACCCCGACGGCTCAGTCTACGAGGGCGAATTCCGTGATGACCTGTCCGAAGGCAAGGGCAAGATCACCTATCCGGACGGCGCCACTTATGAAGGCGATTGGGTGGCCGGGGTGATTGAGGGCGAAGGCACCACCGTCTATCCCAATGGCCTGACGTATACCGGCGGCTTCAAGAACGCCAAGAACCACGGCAACGGGGTGATGACCTATGCCGACGGCTACCGTTACGAAGGCGGCTGGCAGGACGGGCAGCGCCACGGCGATGCTGTCGTAACCTACGCGGACGGATCCGTCTACACTGGCCAGTTCACCGGTGGCAAACGCCACGGGCAGGGCAAGATCGTGATGCCCAATGGCTTCATTTATGAAGGCGAATGGCAGGAGGGCAAGATCCTGGGCCAAGGCGTAGCGACTTATGCCAACGGCGATGTTTACGAGGGCAGCTTTGTCAACGGCAAGCGGCAGGGGGCTGGCACGATGAAATATGCCTCCGGCGTGCAGGAAGACGGCAACTGGGAAAACGGCGCGCTGGTCAGCGGCGGTGCGGAGGCCGCAGGGCAGGCTGAAACAGGGCAGACCGAGTAACTCGGACAGGAACGAAGGCGCGCCAGGGTGGCGCGCCTTTTTTTGTTTCAACCGATGCGGATGCGGCTCAGGTGGTCGGGCATCGCGACACCCACCAGATTGGCAGGATCGGGCTGCGGCGGATGCAGTTCCATCGCCATCGGCACCACACCGGCCCAGATCGGCAGGGCGTAGTCCTCCTCATCATCCTTGGGCGGGCCGGAGCGAATCTTGGCCGCCCCTTCCTCAATCGGTATGCGCAGCAGTGCGGTTGCCTTCAGCTCCTGCGCTGTCATCGGGCGCAGGGTCTCCCAGCGGCCCGGGAAGATGTGGTCCACCATCATCTTGAGACTGGCGGCCTTGGCGTCCTCGTCCGTGACCTGTTCTGCCACGCCGAACAGCATTGCAGAGCGGAAGTTGACCGAGTGGTGAAATGCCGAGCGCGCCAGTACGTAGCCGTCCATGCAGGTGACACTCAGGCAGACCTCTGCCCCGGCCATCGCCCGGATCGCGCGGCTGGCGGCGGAGCCATGCCAGTAGACGTGATCCCCCTCGCGCCATTGCAAGGTCGGCAGCACGGAGGTAGCGCCATTGATCTGATAGCCGATATGGGCCAGCGGCATGGCGTCGAGCACCTGATACAGGCTTTCGCGGTCATAAAGCCCGCGTTCATGGGCGCGGCGCAGGCGGCTGCGATCCGATTTCAGGGCGGTTTCTTGTTCGGGCTGGCGCATGGGCTGACCTCATGTTTCTTGTTGTTTCCCACGACAGCTACGCGCAAACTGGCCTTAAATTAACTTCCAGTTCCAGATAAAAAGAGCAGTCCAATATGATCGATCTGTCCAGCATGGTTTCCGAAGGCCGCGCGGTGCCGCTGTATCAGCAGATCGTCGCGGCGCTGCGGCGCCGGATCAGCGACGGCAGCCTGGAACTGGGCACCCGGCTGCCATCCTCACGGGCGCTGGCGCAGGATCTGGGGGTGGCGCGTTCCACCGTGGTGACCGCCTATGACCAGCTGGTGGCCGAAGGGTTTGCGGAACCCCGTCAGGGCGCCGGGATCTTTGTTTGCGACGTGGCGCCGATTTGCCCGCCTGAGGTTCCCGCAACACCAGTTGCAGCGGTTCCGCCGCCGGCACCTGGCCTGCTGCTGCCCGGCGCGCCGGATCCGGAGGTTTTCCCGGCACGCCCCTGGGCACGTTGTGTTTCACGTGTGGCAAGAATGGACCCGCTGAGCCTGAGCCACCAGGAGGATGCCTTTGGCGACCCGAAATTGAGGCGGGAGATCGCCGCCTATGCGGCACGGTGGCGGGGTATAGACTGCAATGCAGAACAGGTGCTGGTGACCAGCGGTGCGCGCGAGGCGCTGGAACTGGCAATGGAATTTCTTGTGGAGCGCGAGGACATTGCGCTGGAGGCCCCCGGCTTCACGCCCACCCGGCGGTTTGCGCAGGCACGTGGATGGCCGGTGCAGTGGCTGCGGGCTGGTGCGCGCGGCGCAGCCGTGCCGCGGCAGATGGCCAAGGTCACGCTGCTGACGCCTTCGCATCAGTTTCCGCTGGGCGGCACCCTGCCGGTGCCGCAGCGGCAGGCTTTTCTGCAAGCCGCCAGGGCGCGCGGCGGCTGGATCATCGAGGACGATTTCGACAGCGAGTTCCGCTATGGGGGCCAGCCAGTGCCTGCGATGGCCGCCTTGGACCGCGAGGGGCGCTGCATCTATGTGGGCACGTTTTCCAAGACATTTTCCCACGCGCTGCGGCTGGGCTATGCGATCCTGCCGCCAGCGCTGGTGCCGCGGCTCCGGGCGCAGTTCATCCATCCTAGTGCAGGTGCCGCCATCACGGCGCAGCGGCCGCTAGCGGAATTCATGGCTTCGGGCCAGTATGACCGCCACATCCGCCGCGCTCGCAGGCTCTATGCGGAACGCTATGCCGCAGCGGCTGAGGCGTTGGCGGGCTGGCCGGAGGCGCTGGGGTGTTTTCACCGCCACAACGCCGGGATGCAGATCGCCTTTCATCTGAAGGGCACGCCGAAGGACACGGAGATTTGCCGCCGCGCAGCCGAGGCAGGATATGGTGTCCGGCCACTGTCTTCGCACGACCCGGAAGGCGCCGCACAGGGGCTGCTGATCGGGTTCTGCCAGACGCAGGCCAAAGACCTGCCAGTTCAGATTGCCGGGCTGCGCCGGGTTGTGGAGGCGTGCAGTTAGAGCCGCACCCAAGGAAAAGGCCTCCCCGGATGCCCGGGAAGGCCAGTCTCATTCAGCTTTGATCAGGCCGGGGCCGATCAGCTGTACTTCTTGATCTCACCCGATTTCAGGCGCGCCATGTAGCTGTTCAGCTCTTTCTTGACGATCGGCATCAGGAAGTAGAGCGCGATGATGTTGACCACCGCCATGGCAAAGATTGCCGCGTCGGAGAAGTCGATCACCGGGCCGAGGTTTGCGGCTGCGCCGATCACCACGAAGATGCAGAAGATCACCTTGAACACCAGTTCGGTAGTCTGGCCTTCGCCGAACAGGAAGGTCCAGGCCTTGAGGCCGTAGTAGGACCAGCTGATCATGGTGGAGAACGCGAACAGGATCACTGCCAGCGCCAGCACGTACTGGAACCAGCTGAAGGCCGAGGAGAAGGCTGCCGAGGTCAGCGCCACGCCCTTGTTGCCGTCCACGGTCTGAATGGTGCTTGCGCCTTCGTCCAGCAGGTAGAGGCCGGTGTTCGGATCCTGGATCAGCTGACCGGTGATGATAATCACCAGCGCGGTCATCGTGCAGATCACCACGGTGTCGATGAAGGGTTCCAGCAGCGACACAAAGCCTTCGGTGATCGGCTCCTTGGTTTTCACCGCGGAGTGGGCGATCGCTGCAGAGCCAACGCCTGCCTCGTTCGAGAAGGCCGCGCGTTTGAAGCCCTGGATCAGCGCGCCAACCATGCCGCCGGCAACACCTGCACCGGTGAAAGCGCCTTCGAAGATCTGGCCGAATGCCCAGCCGATCTTGTCAGCGTTCATCGCCAGAATGACAAGCGCCGCTGCCACATACATAACGCCCATGAACGGCACGACTTTTTCGGTCACGCGGGCAATCGACTTGAGGCCACCCACGATCACGGCAAACACCACCGCAGCAAAGACAACGCCGGTGATCCAGCCGGGATAATCGCCGACAACACCGGAGATCTGCGCGTGCGCCTGGTTGGCCTGGAACATGTTGCCACCGCCAAAGGCGCCGAGGATACAGAACACCGAGAACAGCACCGCCAGGAACTTGCCCATCGGCAGGCCGCGTTCGGCAAAGCCCTTGGTCATGTAATACATCGGGCCGCCGGAGACGTGGCCGTCTTCGAACTCATTGCGGTATTTCACGCCCAGGGTGCATTCGGTGAACTTCGACGCCATTCCCATCAGGCCGGCCAGAATCATCCAGAAGGTTGCACCGGGGCCGCCAATACCGACCGCCACCGCAACGCCGGCGATATTGCCGAGGCCGACGGTGCCCGACAGCGCGGTCGCCAGCGCCTGGAAGTGGCTGACCTCACCCGCGTCGTTGGGGTCGGAGTAGTCGCCTTTGACCAGCGAAATCGAGTGCGGGAAGGCACGGAACTGGATCAGGCCGAAGTACAGTGTGAACACGGTGGCCGCGATAACCAGCCAAGCCACGATCCAGGGGAAGCTGGTGCCGGGGAACGGGCTGAAGATCAGGTTGACGAACCAGCCGGTGGAGCTGGCAAACAGCTCATTGACGCGTTCGTCGACGGATTGTGCCATCGCCGGGGCGGTTGCCGCCAGCAGCAGCGGCGCAGACAGGGCTGCCGCCTTTATTGATTTCCTCATGACTGTCCTCTGAGTTTTTCTTTAGGGAACGATGGTGACCGGAACCGGAGCCGCCTGGGCCAGGCTGCCTGCGACAGAGCCGAACAGCCGCGAAGACAGTGCCGAATGGCCGGTGCGACCGATGATCAGATGGCTGGCGCCACTCTTCTTGATCACATCAATAAGGGTTTCCGCGATATGGCCGTATTTTAGTTCAGTCGAGACGGTGACACCGTCGTCTTCAAGGCTCTTGCGCACCGGTGCCAGCAAGGCGTCCTCTGCACGCTTCAGTTCTTCCTCGCGGCGCTTGTGGCGCTGCTCGATCTCCTCAGGCGTGAGGAAAGAATAGGGAGACCATTCCAGCACATGCGCGATCACCAGCTCTGCCCCTTGCGCTTTGGCAAGGCTGACGGCAAAAGCAAGCGCCGATTTGGCGGCCTCGCTGTCGTCATATCCAAGGACAATTTTATTCGACACGTTTTCCTCCTATCGATGGCGCATTCCTCTACGGGAGCGCCGGATCCGGGGTGTCAACGCCGGAAAAGCCGCCAGCGCAAGACCCATTGCCGTTCCCGCCTCATAAAAAAGGCGCAGTGCGGACAAACTGCCGCATTGAAACTGCGGCAGGTCCTTACTTATATTATATGCCTTTTTCAATATTGTCTTGCACTTACCGCATACACCCGCATACAGCGCCGCCAGCACGGTGCCGTGCCCGGGCAGCAACGTCCGAATTCCCGGCGGGCAGAATCCCCCTTTCCATTCGGTGCCGCCTCTGTATAAATCCCTGCCATGACCATTTGCGCAGATATCACTATTGCCGCCACCGCCACCCGCGGTGCAGCTCTGCGCGCCCTACTGATCCTAGCCCGCCTCTGAGCGTGCCCTTCCGGCGCGCCCGCTCAGAGGATTGCCGCACGCGCGCCATCGAAGGCTATGAATGCCCTGGAAGGGCCTAGGACAGAGACAAGAGATACCATCATGACAAACGCATCCCCGATTTCCGGCGACAAATCCCGTGTATTGATTTTCGACACGACCCTGCGCGACGGCGAACAGAGCCCCGGCGCCACCATGACCCATGACGAGAAGCTGGAGATCGCCGAGCTTCTGGACGAAATGGGCGTGGACATCATCGAGGCCGGCTTCCCGATTGCCTCTGAAGGCGACTTTGCCGCGGTGTCCGAAATTGCCGAACGCTCCAAGAACGCGATGATCTGCGGCTTGGCGCGCGCCAATTTCAAGGACATCGACCGCTGCGCCGAAGCGGTGCGCAAAGCCGCGCAGCCGCGCATCCACACCTTTATCGGCACCTCGCCGCTGCACCGCGCCATCCCGAACCTCACAATGGATGAGATGGCCGACAAGATCCACGAAACCGTGACCCACGCCCGCAACCTGGTGGAAAACGTGCAGTGGTCGCCGATGGATGCGACCCGGACCGAGTGGGATTACCTGTGCCGGGTGATCGAGATCGCCATCAAGGCCGGGGCCACCACCATCAACATCCCTGATACCGTGGGCTACACCGCACCCGCGGAAAGCGCCGACCTGATCAAGCGGCTGATCGAGACCGTGCCAGGGGCTGATGAGGTGGTCTTTGCCACCCATTGCCACAACGATCTGGGCATGGCGACCGCCAACGCCCTGGCCGCAGTTGCGGGTGGTGCGCGCCAGATCGAATGCACCATCAACGGCCTCGGCGAGCGGGCGGGCAACACCGCGCTGGAAGAGGTGGTGATGGCGCTGAAAACGCGCAATGACATCATGCCCTGGTCGACCGGCATTGACACCACCAAGATCATGCATGTCTCGCGCCGGGTCTCGACCGTCTCGGGCTTTGTGGTGCAGCCGAACAAAGCAATTGTCGGCAAGAATGCCTTTGCCCATGAAAGCGGAATCCACCAGGACGGCATGCTGAAGAACCGCGAGAACTTCGAGATCATGCGGCCCGAGGACATCGGCCTCTCCGGCACCTCGCTGCCCTTGGGCAAACACTCCGGCCGTGCGGCGCTGCGCGACAAGCTCGAGCACCTCGGCTATGACGTGGGCGACAACCAGCTGAAGGACGTCTTTGTCCGCTTCAAGGAACTGGCCGACCGCAAGAAGGAAGTGTTCGACGACGATCTCATCGCACTGATGCGCATTGGCACCGACGCGGAGAACGACCACCTTAAAATCGTGTCGATGAAGGTGGTCTGCGGCACCGGCGGCCCCGCGGAATCCACCGTCGAGATGGAGATCGACGGCAAGGACGTGACCGAAACCGCCGAGGGCGACGGCCCGGTGGATGCGACCTTCAAGGCGATCCGCATGATCTATCCGAACACCGCCCGGCTGCAGCTCTACCAGGTTCATGCGGTCACCGAGGGCACCGACGCACAGGCAACCGTCTCCGTGCGGCTGGAAGAGGACGGCAATATCGCCACCGGCGAAAGCGCCAACACCGATACGGTTGTGGCGTCGGCCAAGGCCTATGTGAACGCGCTGAACCGCCTGATCGTGCGCCGCGGCCGGGTTGGCGAAGGCGCGGACACCAAGGAGATTTCCTACAAGGATCTCGCCTGAGCCAGGATCCATTGAAAGAGAAAGGGCGCCCGCTGCGGCGCCCTTTTTTGTTGAGACCTAGTTCAGCCCGGCCCTGTGCAGCCCTTCGGTGAAATGCTGTTTGTCTTCGCTGCGGCCGTAATGCAGTCCGGCCAGCAGCCCTTCTGCTGTGGCGTCCGGCTGCATCACCCGGATTTGCGCCACACACTCCTGCGCCTGCTGAGTGCTGTCCAGCCAGCTGTGGCACGCCGCCACCAGTCCTGTCTGCACCGCGTCCAGCGCAGGCAAGCGTTTGAAATCCGTCAGCGCCTCCTCATAAAGGCGGGCGGTGAAATGCGCCTTGCCCAGATGGCTCCAGAACCGGACCGGGAAGTGCGGGTTGAGGCGCATCGCCTTCTGGATCCATTCCGCGCCCTCCTCCGGCCTGCCTTGCCAGGTCAGAAGCTCCCCCATCTGCACCACAACCAGATCATAGTTCGGGTTCAGGGACAGGGCGCGTTCCTGATGGTACTGCGCCTGGTCCAGGTCCTCTTGCAGGATGGACACCGCCGCCATCAGCCGGTGCACGTCCGCATCATTGTCATCCATCGACGCGGCTTTCTGAATCGCCTCCAGCGCAAGCTGCAGCATCGCCTCTGGATCGTCGCACCAGCCATACCCCCAGGCCTGACCGCGGATGCAACCGCGCCAGGCGTGCGCATGGGCAAATTCCGGGTCCAGCTCCACCGCGCGGTCGATCAGTTCCATCGCCTTTACATTGTTTTCCGCCGTGCTGCGGTGATGCAGCACCTTCGCCGCCAGCACGCATTCATAGGCCGCCAGGCTTGCGGGCTTCTTGCGCGAGACTTCATCCTGCTGCGCCGCCTCAATCCGCCCGGGAAGGGTTGCAACAATCGCCGATGTCACCTCATCTTGAATCTCAAAGATATCATCCAGTGTGCGGTCGTATTTCTCCGCCCAGATATGAGAGTCATTGCAGCTGTCGATCAGCTGCACGGTGATCCGCACCCGGTTGCCCCCCTTACGCACACTGCCTTCGACGATGTAGCGAGCACCGAGTTTCTCCGCCACTTCACGGATGTTCACCGCCTGCCCCTTGTAGACAAAGGTCGAATTGCGGGAGATCACAAACAGCTCATGGCGGCGGCTGAGCTCTGTCAGGATGTCCTCTGTCAGCCCGTCAACAAAGAACTCCTGCTCCGGGTCCCCGCTCATATTGGCGAAGGGCAGCACCGCTATGGAAGGTTTGACTACGGTAACCGGCTCAGCCGTATTGTGATCCGGGTCCGGCGCGGCACCGACGGCGTCGTTCTCCAGCAGAAGCCGGTAGACCTGCACCGGTTCCGCGATGTTTTTCAGCTGCTGCGGCCCCAGATCCTCGAACTGCAAGCTGCCCATCCGCCGGACCTGATCAAAAACCGCGGCAGAGATACAGACATCCCCGGTACCTGCAAATTGCTCCAGCCGGGCTGCCACGTTGACGCCGCTGCCGTAAATGTCGCCGTCATCAAAAATGATATCGCCAAGGTTCACGCCGATCCGGAACTGGATGCGTTTGTCTGGCACCACATCGGCGTTGCGGCGGCGCATCCGGTCCTGCACCTCGGCAGCGCAGGCTACGGCATCGCAGACGCTGGGGAATTCCACCAGCATCCCGTCGCCAGTGGTCTTGATGATGGAGCCGCGGTTCTTGGAGATCGCAGGGTCGATCAGTTCGATCCGGTGGGTGCGCAAACGGGCCAGCGTACCCTGCTCATCCACGTCCATCAGACGGCTGTAGCCAACCATATCTGCCGCCAGCACGGCGGCCAGCCTGCGTTCCATCTGGCGCCCTCCCTGCTGAGAAGCGTAGCGGGAAAGCGCTGGATATCAAAACCTATTAGAAACTCAACCGCGCAGGATCCGAGCTGCCAGCGCTGGCGATGGAGGCGGAGCACGCCGAGCAGCACTTGCAGCTGGCACCAGAAACCGCGGTGCTGGCAGAGGAGATGGCGCAGATCGTTCTGGAAACCATCCGCCGGTTCGCCCCGGCCGCAGGCCAGTTAGAAGCGCGCGACGTCATCGCCAAAGGTATGATCAACGCTGCTGCATTAGCCGACGAGGCTGGCGGCGCAGCACTGATTGCGCGAGTGGAACGCGCGATCCGGGGTTACTTGCGCGAAACCGCATCGAACAGCGCCGAAATCTGTGCGGCTTCCTCTGCCGCGCCGTAGGGCGCGTTGACCACGAACATGCCGCTGCCGACCATCCGGTGACCTTCGCGCACCGGCGGAAAGGTCACCTCGTGGCGCAGCGCATCTGGCAGCCCTTGCGCCTCCAGCACCATCAGCATCTGTTTGTGGCTGCCGTCCCTCAGGATCGGGTACCACAGCGCAATGACGCCGACGTTCCACTTTTTGTGCAGCAGGCCGATGATGCCGGGGATGCGGGCATAGTCGGATTTGATCTCGTAGCTGGGATCGATCAGCAGCAGGCCGCGGCGTGGTGTTGGCGGCGCCAGCGACAAGGCGAGTTCAAACCCGTCTTGCTGGTGCACCTTGGCCCTCCAGGGCCTCAGCGCGGCGCGCAGGGCGGCGTTTTCCTGAGGGTGCAACTCGGCAAAATGCAGCGTGTCGCCGACGCGCAGCAGTGAGGCTGCGATCAGCGGTGATCCGGGATAGGCGGCCGCGCCATGCGCCTTGCGGGTCTCCGACAGCGCGCGGTGCAGCGGATGATCTGCCGCCAGCCCCTGCTTTGCCAGCACCTTGGTGATGCCCTGCTCCGCCTCGCCTGTCTTCACGGCCTCGGGCGCATCCAGCTGATAGAGACCCCGGCCCGCGTGGGTCTCTATATAGCTGACCGGTTTGTCCTTGCGGGTGAGATAAGCCAGCATCCAGGCAAGCAGCGCGTGCTTCTGGACATCGGCCAGGTTCCCGGCGTGGTAGATGTGCTGATATGAGAGCATGAGCCCCCTCTAGCCGCTATTTTCAAAGGGCGGAAGAGGCCGCGTACGCTGGATAAACGGAATCTCAACCCCGCTGCGGCAGACTGCATCCCGACAAGATACCGCAGAATGCAGGTTCCCATGCCCCTCAGAATGAGCGCCCTTGCCCTGATCGTGACGTTTCTGGCGCTGCTGATTTGCACAGCAGCCGCCGTCAGCGCGCAAGGCTATTCGCTGGTTGGCAATAATTTCTTCCTGCAAAAGGCCTCTGCCCCGATGCCAGGACCGGCGCCCGCCGCTGCGGCCCCTGCGCCGCAGGCGGTTGCCAGCCTGCTGCCGGACACCTTGCCCGGCGCGGATCAGGGGCGCGGGGCGGTGTCGCTCAACCCCGGTGCGGCCAGCCTGTTCCGCGGCCGCAGCGGCGGCGGGCTGTTTGCCCCGATCCTGAAGGCCCCGCCCAGCGTCAAGCGCCTTCTCGATCTGATCGCCAGCGCTGAGGCCGGCAAGGCGCAGTACGATGCGGTGCAGTACGGGGCCACCCGCAAGCCGCCGAAGAAGCCGACAAGCATGACCATCGCAGAAATCAACACCTGGATCGACACCACCCCGGGACAGCCCCATGCCATCGGGCGCTATCAGTTCATCCCAGCAACACTGCGGCGGCTCGTTAAGCATCAGGGGGTGAAACCGCAGGCGCGCTTCACGCCGGAGCTGCAGGACCAGCTGGCGCATCAGCTGATCGAGGAAGCTGGTTACAGTGCATTCCTGGCATCAGAGATGCCGCGCAAGACCTTCATGCTGAACCTGGCCAAGATCTGGGCCGGGCTGCCAATCTCCACCGGTAAATCCTATTACGAGGGCTATGCCGGCAACAGCGCCAGCCTGACCTGGGCTCATTTCGACGCCGAAATGAAGCGGATCTTCCGAAGCTGACGGCCAGACGTTCCGAAGCAGCCCCTTACAGACCAGGCACACCTTTCAGCTGCAGCAGGAACAGTGCAGGAACGCGGCTAGGTTGAGGCTCTATATAGTGGGCGGAAAGGCGCTGTTTCACCATAATACGCCCTTTCGCGGGCCAGCCGTGCCGCTTATAAGGTTTGGGAAGGCGGCTTCTGCGGGGAGTCGCCCAAGGAATATTGGCAGCACTCACAGGATCCCTTCTATATGGCGCTTTTCGGAAACTTGGGCGGTCTGTTCTCCTCGGACATGGCCATCGACCTCGGCACAGCCAACACTCTGGTCTATGTCAAGGGCCGCGGGGTGATCCTGTCCGAACCTTCCGTGGTTGCCTACCACGTCAAGGACGGCGTCAAGAAAGTGCTGGCCGTGGGCGAAGACGCCAAACTGATGCTGGGCCGCACCCCCGGCTCGATCGAGGCGATCCGGCCGATGCGCGAAGGTGTTATTGCCGACTTCGACACCGCCGAAGAGATGATCAAGCACTTCATCCGCAAGGTGCACAAGCGCTCGACCTTCTCCAAACCCAAGATCATCGTCTGCGTGCCGCATGGCGCGACCCCGGTTGAAAAACGCGCAATCCGCCAATCAGTACTGTCCGCAGGCGCCCGCCGCGCTGGCCTGATTGCCGAACCCATCGCCGCCGCCATCGGTGCCGGCATGCCGATCACCGACCCGACCGGCAACATGGTTGTCGACATCGGCGGCGGCACCACCGAGGTGGCAGTTCTGTCGCTGGGTGACATCGTTTACGCCCGCTCTGTACGCGTCGGCGGCGACCGCATGGATGAGGCAATCATCAGCTACCTGCGCCGCCAGCAAAACCTTCTGGTGGGTGAATCCACTGCCGAGCGCATCAAGACTTCCATCGGCACCGCCCGGATGCCCGACGACGGCCGCGGCCAGTCGATGCAGATCCGCGGCCGCGACCTGCTGAACGGCGTGCCGAAAGAAATTGAGATTTCCCAGGCCCAGGTCGCCGAAGCGCTCGCCGAGCCTGTGCAGCAGATTTGCGAGGCGGTGATGACCGCGCTGGAAACCACCCCGCCGGATCTGGCCGCCGACATCGTTGACCGCGGTGTTATGCTGACTGGCGGCGGTGCACTGCTGGGCGATCTGGACCTTGCCCTGCGTGAGCAGACCGGCCTGGCCGTCTCCATCGCGGACGAGAGCCTCAATTGCGTGGCGCTTGGAACCGGTAAGGCGCTGGAGTTCGAAAAGCAGCTGGCCCACGCCATCGACTACGACAGCTAACAGCCCCGCCCGCCAGAACGGCGCCAGCTGACAGGCTGGAGTGGCGGCTGGAAGGAGAGACGTGGCAAAGGACAAGTCACAGCGCGACGATTACGCAACCCCGCTGCGGCGTCTGCTGACAGCGGTTCTGTGTCTGTGCCTCGCGGCAATTTTTGTCGTCTGGCGGATCGACAGCCCGCGGGTGGAACGGTTCCGCGCCCAAGTGGTGGACACGGTGGTGCCCAATATGGACTGGGCGATGGTCCCGGTCACCGCCACAATCAACCTGATCCGCGATTTCCAAAGCTACCAGAGGCTGGCCGAGCAGAACCGCGAGCTGCGCAGCGAACTGCGGCAGATGCGGGCCTGGAAAGAGGCCGCATTGCAGCTGGAACAGGAAAATGCCCGGCTTCTGGACCTCAACAACGTGCGTCTGGATCCGCAGCTCACCTATATCACCGGGGTTGTGATGGCCGACAGCGGCTCGCCCTTCCGCCAGTCGGTGCTGCTGAACGTCGGCAGCCGCGACGGGGTGCATGACGGCTGGGCCGCGATGGACGGCATCGGTCTGGTGGGACGGATTTCAGGCACCGGGCGCAACACCGCGCGGGTGATCCTGCTGACAGATGCCGCAAGCGCTGTCCCCGCCACCATCCAGCCCTCCGGCCAGACCGCTCTGGTCACCGGTGACAACAGCGCCGCGCCAGTACTCAGCTTTCTGGAAAACCCCGACCTGGTGCGCCCCGGCGACCGGGTGATCTCCTCCGGCGACGGCGCCGTCTTTCCGGCTGGCCTGCTGATCGGCCAGGTGGCAAAGGACCGCTCGGGCCGGATGCGGGTGCGGCTGTCTGCTGACTATGGCCGGCTGGAATTCCTGCGGGTGCTTCGCCATCACGGAACGCAAGTGATCCAGGATCCGGGCGGGCTGGTCGGCGCCGCCCCCGGCGATCCGCAACCCCAGCCGCGGCCCGAAACCCTGGGGGAGGACAGCGCCGAAGGCGCGGCTGAGGCCGGCAATGGCTAACACCTCGCCAGCCCGGATCTGGACCATGCGCGCGGCCTTCCCCGCAGTTGCGCTGCTGATCATGTTCTTCCACTTGCTGCCGCTGGAAACCGAGCCGCGGTTCTGGTCACCGCCGGATCTGCTGCTGGCGCTAGCCATGGCCTGGAGCCTGCGCCGCCCGGACTATGTGCCCGCGCTGTCCATCGGCCTAGTGATGCTGCTGGCGGATTTGCTGTTCCACCGCCCACCGGGGCTGCTGGCGCTGCTGACGGTGCTGGGGTGCGGCTTCCTCAAGGGCCGCGCGGCACCCCACCGGGAAAGCACCTTTGCAAGCGAATGGCTGGCTGTTGCGCTGGCGCTGGCCGGGATTGCCACACTGAACCGGCTGATCCTGACCCTTTTCGGGGTTGCCCAGGCGCAGCTAAGCCTGACCGTTATCCAGGTTGTGATGACCATCGCCGCCTATCCGCTGGCAGTTTGGGCCAGCCAGTCTATTCTGGGGGTGCGCAAGCTATCCCCTGCTGAAGCTGAAACCCTGGTGAGCCGCTGATGAAACGCAATCCCAAGGATCTGGATGCCGCACATGGCAAGATGACCCGGCGGGCGCTGTTCCTGGGCGGGCTGCAGCTGGCCTTTGCCGGGGGGCTGGCCGCCCGGATGCGCTATCTGCAGGTGGACCAAGCCGATGAGTTCCGCCTGCTGGCTGAGGAGAACCGGATCAATATCCGGCTGCTACCGCCCGCCCGCGGCCAGATCTTTGACCGCAACGGATTGATTATCGCGCAAAACTCGCCCTCCTACAGGATCACCGTTGTGCCGGAGGATGCGGGTGACGTGGAGTCGGTGATCGCCAAACTCTCCAACCTGGTGCCGCTGGATCCGGAAGATCTGGAGCGCGCCCGCACCGAGATGCGCCGCTCGCCGCCGTTCCTCCCAATTACCCTAGCGGATCAGATCGGCTGGGAGGATATTTCCAAGGTCGCGGTGAACGCCCCTGCCCTGCCCGGTGTGACGCCTGAGGTGGGCCTGACGCGGGTCTACCCGCAGCTTGGCGACTTCGCACATGTGATTGGTTATGTCGGCCCGGTCTCCGATTATGATCTGAGCAAAATGGAAGACCCGGAGCCGGTCTTGATGATCCCGCGTTTCCAGATCGGCAAGGTCGGCTTCGAGGCCAAGCGCGAGGATGTGCTGCGTGGCAAGGCCGGTGCCAAACGGGTGGAGGTCAATGCCACCGGCAGGGTGATGCGCGAGCTGGACCGGCGCGAAGGGATCTCCGGCGCTGACATGCAGCTGACCATCGACGCCGAACTGCAAAACTATGTGCAGGCGCGGCTTGGCCGGGAAAGCGCTGCTGCGGTGGTGATCGACTGCGAGGATGGCGATATCCGTGCGATCTGTTCCTCGCCCAGCTTCGACCCCAACCTGTTCGTGCGCGGTATCTCGGTCGCCGACTACCGGATGCTGACCGAGGACAACTACCGCCCCCTGTCCAACAAGACGGTGCAGGGCACCTACCCGCCCGGCTCCACGTTCAAGATGATCACCGCGCTGGCCGCATTGGAGAACGGCGTTGTCGGGCCGGAGGAAACTGTCTGGTGCCCCGGCCACCTGAAGGTTGCCGGCCGCCGCTTCCACTGCTGGAAACGGGCCGGCCACGGGCATGTGGACCTGAACACCTCGCTAAAGCGGTCCTGCGATGTCTATTACTATGACGTTGCCATCAAGACCGGGATCGACAGGATTTCTGAAATGGCCAATCTGTTCGGCCTGGGCATTAAACACGATCTGCCAATGTCCGCAGTCGCCCAGGGGATCACCCCTACCAAGGAATGGAAATCCAGCTCCTATGGAAAGGATTGGCTGATCGGCGATACGGCAAACGCCTCGATCGGACAGGGCTACATGCTGGCGTCGCCTCTGCAACTCGCCGTCATGTCAGCACGGATTGCCACCGGCCGCAGCGTGACGCCACGTCTGCTGAAATCGCTGGACGGTGTCGAGCAGCCCAGCGGCGCAGGCGAGCCGTTGCCAGTCAGCGAAAACAGCCTGCGCATGGTGCGCCGCGGTATGTATTCGGTCAGCAATGACCGGCGCGGTACCGCCTACCGCTCCCGCATTGTTCCCAAGGAAATGGAGATGGCCGGCAAGACAGGCACCAGCCAGGTCCGCAACATCACCGCCGCCGAACGTGCAGCGGGGGTTATCCGCAACGAGGACCTGCCGTGGGAACGGCGCGACCATGCCCTGTTTGTCTGCTTTGCGCCCTATGACAAGCCGAAATTTGCGGTTGCTGTGGTGGTTGAACACGGTGGCGGCGGTTCCAAAGCGGCGGCACCGGTTGCCCGCGACGTGATGCTTCAGGCGCTGTACAACGGCACCCCGCCGCTGGAGGCCTACCCCAAGGCCGACCGCAGCCGGATCAAGGCACAGCAGGAACGGCTGGAGCGCGAACGCGTCAAGCGCCCGCTGGGCAGCAGGAGCAGCCGGGCATGAGCTATCTTGAGTACCACGCCAAATCGACCCCCACCGGCCTGCGCAAGGTATTGCATTTGAACTGGGGGCTGACGCTCCTGCTGATTACCGTTTCGAGCGTCGGCTTTCTGATGCTCTATTCGGTGGCGGGCGGGTCCTTCAGTCCCTGGGTGGAACCACAAGTCAAACGCTTTGCCCTTGGCCTGGGCGTGATGTTTGTGGTGGCGATGATTCCGATCTGGTTCTGGCGCAATATCTCGGTGGTAGCCTACTTGGGGTCGCTGGCCCTGCTGGTCGCGGTGGAACTGTTCGGCACCGTCGGCATGGGGGCGCAGCGCTGGATCGACATCGGCTTTATGCGGCTGCAGCCGTCGGAGGTAACCAAAATCGCGCTGGTGATGCTGCTGGCCGCCTATTACGACTGGCTGCCAGCCGAGAAGACCTCGCGCCCCTTGTGGGTGCTGCTGCCGGTGGCGCTGATCCTCATCCCCACCGCACTGGTGCTGAAGCAGCCGGACCTTGGCACATCGATCCTGCTGATGGCTGCAGGCGGCGGCGTGATGTTCCTGGCGGGTGTGCACTGGGCCTATTTCGTGGCGGTGATTGCGGCCGGCGCGGGGCTGGTCAGCGCGGTGTTCCAAAGCCGAGGCACCGACTGGCAGCTGCTGAAGGACTACCAGTTCCGCCGCATCGACACTTTCCTTGACCCTTCGCAGGACCCGTTGGGCGCGGGTTATCACATCACCCAGTCCAAGATCGCGCTGGGGTCCGGCGGCTGGTCCGGGCGCGGTTTCATGCAAGGCACACAGTCGCGGCTCAACTTCCTGCCGGAAAAGCACACCGACTTCATCTTCACCACCCTGGCTGAGGAATTCGGCTTCATCGGTGGCGTGACCCTTCTGTCCATCTACATGCTGATCATCGTGTTCTGCATTGCCTCAGCGATTGCCGCCAAGGACCGGTTCTCCTCGCTGGTGATCATGGGCATCGCCATCACCTTCTTCCTGTTCTTTGCCGTGAACATGTCGATGGTGATGGGGCTGGCACCGGTAGTCGGGGTGCCGCTGCCGATGGTCTCCTACGGTGGCTCGGCGATGCTGGTGCTTCTGGGTGCCTTCGGCATCGTGCAAAGCGCCCATATCCACCGCCCGCGCCAGGCCTCACGTTAGATATTCAGGGAGTTTCCATGACCGCCAATGTCCTGTTTGCAGGCCGCCCTGACGCTTGGCCCGCCTACGAGCCGCTTTTGAAGACAGAACTCTCCCGGCTGGCTGTGGACGCCGACCTGCGCAACGAGTTCCCGCCGGAAGACGTGGACTACATAGTCTACGCCCCCAGCGGACCGGTCAGCGATTTCACCGCCTTCACCCGGCTGAAGGCCGTCCTGAGTCTGTGGGCAGGCGTTGAAAAAATCGTGCCAGTCGTGCCCGCTGGAATGCCGCTCACGCGGATGGTGGACGCAGGGCTCGAACGAGGCATGACAGAATGGGTTGTTGGCCACACGCTGCGCTACCATCTGGGCATGGACACCCATATCCTGCGGCAGAACGGACGCTGGGAGCCCAAGGCCCCTCCGCTGGCCAAAGACAGGAACGTCACGGTAATGGGTCTAGGGGCCCTCGGCACCGCCTCGGCTTTGGCTCTGGCCGCGCTTGGCTTTCAGGTTTCGGGCTGGAGCCGGACGCAGAAGGAGATCGCAGGCGTGACCTGCCATTCCGGTGCGGATGGGCTGAAGGCGGCATTGGCGCATGCAGAGATCGTCATTCTGCTGCTGCCGGACACGCCGGCCACCGAAAACACCCTGAATGCGGACACACTGGCGCTGCTGCC
This sequence comes from Leisingera sp. ANG-M7, assembly GCF_000813965.1. Taxonomy (GTDB): domain Bacteria; phylum Pseudomonadota; class Alphaproteobacteria; order Rhodobacterales; family Rhodobacteraceae; genus Leisingera. The sequence continues at coordinate 103,684 of NZ_JWLI01000004.1, forward strand.
GGCGGGAGCCAAAATTATCAACCCGGGCCGCGGTCCGCTGATTGATGACGATGCGCTGCTGACGGCACTGGACAACGGTCAGATCGGCCATGCAACGCTGGACGTGTTCCGCGTCGAGCCGCTGCCGCCGGAACACCCCTATTGGGCGCATCCCAATGTGACGGTGACCCCGCATATCGCCTCGGAAACCCGCGAAAGCACCGCGGCGGAGGTGATCGCCGAAAACATCCGCCGCGGTGAGGCGGGGGAGCCGCTGCTGCATCTGGTCGACCGCAGCCTCGGCTACTGAACGCAAAAGAGCGGACCGCCGTCCGCGCTTTTATCTTTCCCCAAATACTCAATCCGCAGGCAGAGCCCGCTGAGGAGCATCTCCTACTCTGCGGCCAGACCGCGGCCCTTCAGCAGCGCCTCCACACCCGGCAGGCGACCGCGGAACGCGGTGTAAAGCTCTGCCGGATCAACCGACCCGCCGGTGGAGAGGATATGTTCCTCAAGCGCCTTGGCGCGCTCCGCATCAAAGGCCCCGCCCGCTTCCTCAAAAGCGGCAAAGGCATCCGCGTCCATCACCTCTGACCACATGTAGCTGTAGTAGCCCGAGGAATAGCCGTCGCCTGCAAACACATGCGCGAAATGCGGCGTGGCGTGGCGCATGATGATCGCTCGCGGCATGCCGATTTCCTCCAGCACCTCGGCCTGCTTGGCCATCGGGTCGGAGGGTGCAGGGCCATCGTGGAAGGCAAGGTCGACAAGGGCGGACGCGACATATTCCACCGTCTGAAATCCCATGTCGAAATTGGCCGCCCCCAGCACCTTCTCCAGCATCTCCTGCGGCATCGGTTCGCCGGTTTCGGCGTGGGTGGCAAATTCCTGCAGCACTTCCGGCACTTCCAGCCAGTGTTCATACAATTGGCTGGGCAGCTCCACGAAATCACGCGCCACCGAGGTGCCCGAGACGCTTTCGTAGGTCACATTGGACAGCATCTGATGCAGCGCGTGTCCAAACTCATGGAACAGGGTGCGGGCATCATCCCAGGACAGCAACGCCGGATCGCCCTTGGCAAAGTTGCAGACGTTGATCACCACCGGCGCCTGCACTTCAGGGAACTTGGCCTGCTGCCGCATCGCGGAACACCAGGCACCGGAGCGTTTGGAGCCGCGGGCGAAGTAATCGCCGATGAACACCGCCACATGGCGCCCGTTCCGGGTCACCTCCCAGGCACGGCAGTCGGGGTGGTAAAGCGGCACATCGAGCGGTGCGAACTCCAGCCCGAACAGGCGGCTGGCGCAGGCAAAAGACGCCTCGATCAGCCGGTCCAGCTGCAGGTAGGGCTTCAGCGCTGCCTCATCCAGGTCATGCTCGGCCTTGCGGCGTTTCTCCGCGTAGTAGCGCCAGTCCCACGGTTCCAGATCGCCGTTGACTCCGTCCGCCTGCATCATTTCAGTCAGGATCTGCGCGTCCTCATCGGCGCGCGACTTGGCGGCCTCCCAGACCTCCATCAAGAGCCCGCGCACGGCCTCCGGCGTTTTGGCCATTTCGGTTTCCAGCTTGTAGGCTGCGAAGTTTTCGTAACCCAGCAGCTGCGCGCGTTCTTCACGCAGCTGCAGGATCTCCGCTGCGATGGCGCGGTTGTCGGTCCCGCCGCCATTGGCGCCGCGGGCGGCCCAGGCGTTGAAGGCTTTCTCGCGCAGGTCGCGGCGCGGCGAGAACTGCAGAAAGGGCGTGATCAGCGAACGGGACAGGGTGACCACCGGGCCGTCCTTGCCCTTTTCCTCGCCGGCCGCACGGGCTGCCTTGACCACGAACTCCGGCAGGCCTTCCAGATCGTCCTCGCTGAGCTCCATGTACCACTCGCGCTCATCCGCCAGCAGGTTCTGGGTGAACTGGGTTCCCAGGGTGGCCAGACGACCCTTGATCTCCTGCATCCGGGTATCGGCGCCACCTTCCAGCGCCGCGCCGCCGCGGACAAAGCCGCGATGGGTCAGCATCAGCACCCGCTGCTGTTCATCCGTCAGGTCCAGCTCCGCGCGCTGATCCCACACCGCCTTGATGCGCGCATAAAGCGCCTTGTTGGCGGTGATGGCGGAGAAATGCGCCGCAAGTTTCGGAGAGAACGCCCGCTGCAGCTCTTCCCGCTTGGGATTGCTGTCGGCGCCGGCCACAGTGAAGAACACACCCAGCACCTGCTCTAGCTCGCGGCAGGGTGTCTCCAGCGCCTCGATCACATTGGCGAATCCAGGCGGCTCGGAGCTGTTTGCGATGGCGTCGATCTGCGCCTTGTGCGCCTCCAGCGCCTGCTCCAGTGCGGGGGCAAAGTCATCGTCGGAAATGCTGTTGAACGGGGCAATTTCAAACGGCGTGTCCCAGCGGGACAAAAGCGGGTTGGACATGTGAATGATCTCCTTTGAAGGCGACGCTAGCGGCAAAGACAGGTAGCTGCAATTGACCTTTCCTTGCGCGACACCGCACCTCAGCCGCCTGCGCCCTCGCCCTCCGTCAGCTCTGCCGGAATGATGCGGATGGGCACGTCAGCGATATTTGCCGCCCGGGCGATGCGCCATTCGAACCGGCCCATCTTGCCATCGGTGTCGATCAGCACGACCACCGGCTCCTTACCGGTGATCTCTGCCGCAAACAGCGCCTGCTGAAGGCTGTCGAGGCTGCTGCGCTTGTCCAGACCGAACTCGATGACCCGGTTTCCGTTCTCGCAATCGGTGCGGATCGAGGCCGCGCCGCCGGGATAGGTGAAATCATGCACCTGTTCCGGCTGGCCGCCGAACAGGGCACTGCAGAGGAGCGCGATGTAGTAGGCTTCGTTCACTGGCGGGGGTCAGCTTTCCGCCTTGCCGCTGCAAACCGGGCAATCCGCCCGCCGGGACAGGCGGATTTTGCGGGTTTCACCGTAAAGCCCGTCATAGATCAGCATCTCGCCCTGCAGTACCGCTCCGGCGCCGGTGATCTGCTTGACCGCCTCCACCGCCATCATCGAACCGACCACGCCGGGCAGCGGGCCGACCACCCCGGCCTCGGAACAGCTGGGCGCAAGACCGGCCGCGGGCGCCTCCGGGAAGATGCACTGGTAACAGGGGCCGTCGTTGGCAGGGTGGAATACGCTCAGCTGCCCCTCCCACTGCGACAGCGCGCCGGAGATCAGCGGCTTGCCCAGCGCCACCGCGGTGCGGTTGGCCAGATAACGGGTTTCAAAATTGTCGGTGCCGTCGAGGATCAGATCATATTCAGCAAACAGCTCCGCCGCGATCTCTTCGGTCAGGCGGCGGTTGTAGGGGTGCACATCGACATAGGGATTCTGCGCCTGCATCGCGGCCTGGGCCGAGAACACCTTGGGCTTGCCGATGTCTTCGTCCCGGTGGATCACCTGGCGCTGCAGGTTGGCATTATCGACCAAATCGTCGTCGATCACCCCGATAGTGCCGACGCCGGCCGCCGCGAGGTATTGCAGCGCAGGCGCGCCCAGCCCGCCGGCTCCGATCACCAGCACCTTGGCCTTCTTCAGCTTCTTCTGCCCCGGCCCGCCCAGTTCCCGCAGGACAATATGGCGGGCATAGCGGTCAAGCTCGCTTTCGGTGAAGGTGCTGGCGGGCTGGTTCATCTCTAGGTCCTGAGGGTGGGCGCGGTTTTTCAAAGCCGTCACGATACGCGCATAGAACCCGGCCACAAGGGCAAAGCTGCCGAGCATCAGCCAGGGTGCTGCCGAGCCGCCGGTGCCTTCGCGCAGCGGGTGCCCGTCCGGCAGCGTCAGCTGCACGGCCAGCACGGCGACGAACAGCACCGTCAGCAGCGTGATACGCAGATTGCGGGGCAGCCCGAGGAAGCGCCCGCCCCACCAGATCAGCGCGGCCAGGATGAGAATGCGCAGCATCAGGCCTGCCCGGTGGAGCCGAAACCGCCGTCGCCCCGCTCAGTTCCGGAAAGCGCATCTGCAACTTCAAACCGCGCCTGCAGAACAGGCGCCACCACCATCTGGGCGATGCGTTCTCCGTGGTGAACCTCAAAGGGCTTCTGGCCCGCATTCATCAGGATCACCCCCAGCGGACCGCGGTAATCGCTGTCGATCGTGCCCGGTGTGTTGGGCAGGGTGATGCCATGCTTCAGCGCCAGCCCCGAACGCGGGCGGATCTGCACCTCATAGCCCGCAGGGATCTCAATCCGCAGACCCGTCGGCACCAGCTTACGCTCCCCTGGCTGCAGCACCAGGCAGCCCCGGTCCGGCAGGTTGGCGCGCACATCGGCACCGGCGGCACCAGCCGTTTCATAAGTCGGCAGCGGCACGTCCCGGTCCGCACCCTCATCGTGGATCACACGGATAGTCACCATCCCCGCTCCCCCTTCATCTTTCCAAAAATACTCAAGTTCACCCGGCCAGCGCCGCCGCAATCCGTTCCGCCAGCTTGCGGGCGACTTCGTCCTTGCCCATCCGCGGCCACTCCTCGGAGCCTTCGTCAGAGATCAGGATCACCGCGTTTTCACTGCCGCCCATGATACCGGTCGCGGGAGAAACATCATTGGCCACGATCCAGTCACAGCCCTTGCGCTTGCGTTTGGCGGTTGCGTTCTCGATCACGTCGTTGGTTTCCGCCGCAAAGCCGACCACCAGCCCGGGGCGGCCTTGCTTCATCTGCGAGACGGTTTTCAGAATGTCGGGGTTTTCAGCGAATTCCAGCACCGGCAGACCATCCTTGGATTTCTTCAGCTTCCGGTCAGAGGCGCTGGCCACCCGCCAGTCCGCCACCGCGGCGGCAAAGACACCAGCGTCGGCGGGCAGTGCCTGCTGCACGGCTGCTTCCATCTCGCGGGCGCTTTCCACCGGCACCACCTGCACGCCTTCAGGCGGACGCACCTCTGCGGGGCCCGTGACAAACACGACCTCAGCCCCCAAGTCTCGCAGAGCACGGGCCACCGCTGCCCCCTGCGCCCCGGAGGAGCGGTTGGCGATATAGCGCACCGGGTCAATCGGCTCATGCGTGGGGCCGGAGGTGACCAGAATGCGCTTTCCCTTCAGGGCCCCGTCCGCGAGTTTGGCGGCGATAGCCGCTAGAATCTCATCCGGTTCCGCCATCCGGCCCGGTCCGAATTCACCGCAGGCCATGCTGCCCTCGTTGGGACCGACGAAGGACACGCCGTCCGCTTTCAGGGTTTCAAGATTGCGCTGCGTCGCCGGATGCTCCCACATGCGGACATTCATTGCCGGCGCCAGCAGCACAGGCGTGTCGGTTGCCAGCAGCAGCGTCGAGGCAAGGTCGTTTGCAAAGCCTTGCGCCATTTTCGCCATCAGATCGGCGGTGGCCGGCGCCACAACAAGAAGGTCGGCACTGCGCGACAGCTGGATATGGCCCATCTCCGCCTCCGCTGTCAGGTCGAACAGCTCCTGATGCACCGCCGTCCCAGCCAAGGCCGAAACCGACAGCGGCGTCACAAACTCGGCCCCCGCCTTGGTCAGCACCGGTGTCACCCGGGCGCCCTGGTCCTGCAGGCGGCGGATCAGCTCCAACGACTTATAGGCCGCAATGCCGCCGCCGATGATCAATAGAATATGTTTGCCTGCCAGCATCTGCGCATCCTCGCCCGGTTTCCCGCGACCTTACTGCGGCGCGGCAAAAGTGTGAAGCAGTCAGCCATCCTTGTGGAATGCAAGGCAGGGATCAGGCCGCTCGACCGAAGGAGCATCCAGCACCAGATCAAATTGCCCGCTGATCTGCCCGTCCTCGGACTGGCCCAAGCTTCGGATTGCTGCCTCAGGCCGGGCATTTGCCAGATAGATCGTCAGTCCCCGGTCCATACGGGCATGGCCGTTGCCGGTGATGACAGCAACCGGGCCGCCGGTTTCCGCCAAGGCCTTATCTGCAGCTGCCGCCAGCGCAGCATCGCGAAGGCGCTGGAAGTCCACGAGAACCGGCAGCATTTCCTCTGGCATGGCATTGCAGTGATTGGCCTGCTGATCTGCTTCCCTTGCCGCCTGCTCCGTTTCCGGCAACGGCTGATCCAGACCGAAAAGCGCGGCCGCCCCAGCTCCGAAGTAGGCAACTGCACCTTCACTCATGATCTTGGTCGCATCACTTCGCGGCACCAGTGCGCCGTACTGGCGTGCGCCCTTGGCCGCCGCAAAGACCGGGGCATACAGGCCGAACTCCGGCCAGCCGCTTACCGCCCAGTTCAGCGCTTCGGCCGTCTGCTCTGCATCACCAAGAATACTGGCTTCCAGCCCTTCCGCTTGCTCTGCCGTGATCATCTCCCAGACCACGGCCCTGGGCTTCAGCGCCAGAAGGAGATGCGCCTGCCGCTGATGGTGCACAGGATTGTCATGCACCTCGCCCAGGATCACTACATCCGCCCCCCGCAGCACTTCAACTGCGCCGGCAAGCTCTTCTGCACGGACGCCGGACACGCAAAGCGCCGCCAGGGCGGCGGCGCTTGCAATCATTTTCAGGCCATTCAATCGCTTTCTCATGAAAGCAGTTTGTGCACCTCGCGCGATTGGCCTTCAAGGCATTTGCGCATCTTCTGGAAGGCGCCTGCCTCCAGCTGGCGCACCCGCTCCTTGGACAGGCCAAGTTCCAGGCCCAGGCTTTCCAGCGTGCGCGGGCGTTCGCGCAACTTGCGCTCGGTGATGATGAACCGCTCGCGGTCGTTCAGCGCCTGCAGCGCCCCCACCAGCCACTTACGCAGCTGACGCCGGTCATGGCGTTCCTGCACCAGTTCCTCAGCCTGCGACGCTTCATCCTCCAGCGCATCAATCCATTCGCGGCCCTCTTCATCGGCGGACTGGATGGCATTGAGCGAGAAGTCGGCACCGGACAGGCGCCCCTCCATCATTTCAACGTCGCGCAGCGGCACACCGATTTCAGTGGCGATCTTCTGATGCAGCTGGTGACGGTCCAGCTTCACACCCGACACCCGCGCTTCACGCTCGAACTGCGCCTGCACCCGGCGCATATTGAAGAACAGCGATTTTTGCGACGAGGTGGAGCCGGTGCGGACCATCGACCAGTTGCGCATCACGTAATCCTGGATCGACGCCTTGATCCACCAGACCGCATAGGTCGAGAACCGAACCCCCCGGTCCGGGTCGAATTTGTCCGCTGCCTTCATGAGCCCCAGGCCTGCCTCCTGGATCAGATCGTTCATCGGCGCCCCATACCGCTTGAACTTGGCCGCCATGGAAATGGCCAGGCGCATATATGCGTTTATAAGCCGGTGCAGCGACTGCACGTCGCGGTCGTCCCGCCAGGCATAGGCCAGGCGCCGCTCAGTCTCTGCATCCAGAAGTTCCGCCTTCATTGCCTGTCTCGGCAATGGGTTTTCGGCTGTTTGATCAAGTGCCATTGTGATTTCCCCCCGGAAACTAATTAACAAACTGCCGCCTGCAGGCGTGCTTACAACAATTGGAGGCCCGGCATTCATAGGCCGACAGCAACAGCGCAGCGGATAAGACTCACGGCTCATCCAAAGGCCAAAATGGAAAAGTTAAATTGTATCTTGGCCCCTGCGCAGCCTATCCCGGCCTTAATAAGTGGAACCCCGGGACGCTGCGGTCTCTTGTCTTCACCGGGCCCTGCAGTTACCCACAGGAACGGCTTCGGACTCATAGGTTAGCAAAAAATGCCGTTAAATGTAACTTTTATTCTGGGGGGCGCCGCCTCGGGTAAGTCGGCATTTGCCGAGCAGCTATGCTCAACTACCGGAAAAGACAAAGTTTACTGGGCAACCGCACAAATTTTCGACGCCGAAATGCGCGAAAAAGTGTCTCGTCACCTCGAACAAAGAGGGTCTGGCTGGCTGACTTTTGAAGAACCGGAAACGGCCGCGCAGGTCCTTGACCCTCTCAACGCCGGTCAAATCTGCCTGATGGATTGCGCCACGATGTGGCTGACCAATCATCTGCTGGCAGATCACGATCTGGAGGCCGCCGCAGAAGAATTGCTGTCTGCCATGGATCGCTGCCAGGCCGACCTCGTTATTGTCTCCAATGAAACCGGGCTGGGCATTGTCCCGGAAAACAAACTGGCCCGCCGTTTTCGCGAGGCCCAAGGACGTCTGAATATCGCGCTGGCCGCACGCGCGGACACCGTGGTTCAGGTGACCGCGGGGCTGCCGCTGGTTCTGAAGGGCACGCTGTGATCACCCGCCTGTTCCTGGTGCGGCATGGGCCAACCCATGCGAAGTGCATGGTCGGCTGGTCCGATCTGCCTGCGGATTTGTCGGATACCGCAGCCCTTTCCCGCTTGTCGGATTATCTGCCCGCCAAGGCGCTGGTGGTGTCCTCGGACCTGTCCCGGGCGGTGGAAACCGCCAGTGCAATCCAGGGCAGCCGGGATCGCCTGCCCCACGCCGAGGCGTTGCGCGAAATCCATTTCGGCGCCTGGGAACTGCGCAGCTGGGCCGAAGTCGACGCCGAGGACCCCGAGCGCATCCGCGCTTATTGGGAAACTCCGGGAGACGTGACCCCGCCTGACGGTGAAAGCTGGCATCAGGTCTGCAATCGGGTCAACGCTGCGATCGACGGGCTGGTCGATGCGCACCGGGGCCGCGATCTGATCGTGGTCGGCCATTTCGGACAGATCCTGACCCAGATCCAGCGGGCGGAAATGCTGACAGCGGAAGAGGCCTTTTCTCACCGGATCGACAACCTGTCGGTCAGCGAAGTCTCCCTCGGGCCGGATGGCTGGAAGGCTGGAAAGATCAATCACCTGCCGTGACGTGTGCCATCACAAACATTCCATTTTGAAATGCGCGGCCCCGCGCTAGCGTCCTGCCATGGCTTATGAAATCTATATTGGCGACCGCATGTTTTCCAGCTGGTCATTGCGCGGCTGGCTCATGCTCGAAAAATTCTCCCTGCCCCACACCGTGCATATGGTGGGGCTGTATTCCGGAACCATGGCGCAGGACATGGCGCATCTGGCCCCGGCGCGGCTGGTGCCCGCGTTGCGCACGCCGGAGGGGTTGGTGGTGGGCGAAAGCCTGGCCATTGCCGAAACCCTGGCCGAACGCCACCCGGATGCCGGCCTGTGGCCGTCCGATCCGTCGCAGCGCGCAACGGCGCGCTGGCTGGCAGCGGAAATGGTTGGCGGCTTCTCGGCCTTGCGCGGTGAATGCCCGATGCAGCTGGCGCACATCTACGAAGGCTTCGAGGTGTCGCGCGGCGTAAACGCCGACTTGGAGCGGATCGAGACGCTGTTTGCCCACGCCCGCAAGGTGTCTGGCCACAGCATCGGTTACCTGTTCGGGGATTATTCTCTGGCTGATGTGTTTTATACACCGGTTGCCGCCCGGATCGTAGGATATGGCCTGCCGGTTTCCGCAGAAACCCGCGCCTATTGCAAGCTCCTGCTCTCCGATCCGGCGGTCCTGCATTGGCAGACCCTGGCCCATGAGGTCAGCTATGACCCGCAACCCTACACGATGGAACTGCCGAAGCGGCCCTGGTCGCTGGACTGAAACTGAAGTCTCCGCGAAATCTGCGTGAATTCGCGGCACATCGCCACTCCCGTTAACCAATTGGAAACCACGATTTCCAAGCATCTCTCCCTGACCTTTCAAATGGCGGGGAGAGATGACAGCACGGTCCTACACGGTTGCTTTTCAAGGCGTCGAAGCCCGCCAGGTCGAGGTTCAATGCGCCGTGGCGCCCGGGCTGCCTGCCTTCTCAGTCGTCGGCCTGCCTGACAAGGCGGTTCAGGAAGCGCGCGAGCGGGTACGCGCCGCCTTTGCGGCGATGTCCATCGCCCTGCCCTCGCGCAGGATCACCATCAATCTGTCACCCGCCGGCCTGCCCAAGGAGGGCAGCCATTTCGACTTGCCGATTGCGCTGGCTCTGCTGGCCGCCATCGGCATCGTTCCGGCAGAAAAGGCTGAGGAAACCATTGCCCTAGGCGAACTGTCACTCGACGGTCAGCTGATGCCGGTGGCCGGCGCCCTGCCCGCTGCAGTCACGGCTGCTGAGGAAGGCAGGATGCTGCTTTGCCCGAAGCCCTCTGGGCCGGAGGCCGCCTGGGTCGACGCGGCGCAGGTGATCGGCGCCGCCACGCTGACAGAGGTGGTACAGCATTTCACCGGCCAGCGGCGCATCGAACCTGCCACACCGGGTGAGGCCGTTCTCGGCCTAGGCAGCAAGGACCTGCGCGATGTGAAGGGACAGGAAATCGCAAAACGGGCGCTGGAAATCGCCGCCGCCGGGCGCCATCATATGCTGATGGTCGGCCCGCCAGGATCGGGCAAGTCGATGCTGGCGGCGCGGCTGCCCTCAATCCTGCCGCCGCTTACTCCGGCAGAAGCGCTGGAAACCTCGATGATACATTCCCTCTGCGGGCTGATCGACGAGGGCGGCATCAGCCGCGCCCGCCCCTTCCGCGAGCCGCACCACACAGCGTCCATGGCTGCAATTGCTGGCGGCGGGCGGCGGGCGCAGCCGGGCGAGATCAGCCTGGCCCACAATGGCGTGCTGTTCCTAGATGAACTGCCTGAGTTCGGCCGCCCGGTGCTGGAAACCCTGCGCCAGCCTCTGGAAACCGGAGAGGTGATGGTGGCGCGCGCCAATGCGCATGTGAAATACCCCAGCCGCTTCATGCTCGTGGCCGCTGCCAACCCCTGCAAATGCGGCTATCTGGCGGATGCCAACCGCGCCTGTTCCCAGGCGCCCATATGCGGAGCGAATTATCTGGGCCGGATATCCGGCCCGCTGCTGGACCGCTTCGACCTGCATTTGGACGTGCCGCCAGTGGATGTGGCCGACTTGGAGCTGCCGCCCAGCGCCGAAGGCTCTGCCGAGGTTGCCCAACGCGTGGCAATTGCCCGGGAGATGCAGACTGCCCGTTTCCAGGGCCATCCCGGCCTGCGCCAGAACGCCGATGCCGAAGGCGCGCTTTTGGAGGAAATCGCTGCCCCTGACGCCGAAAGCCGCGACCTGCTGGTCCGCGCAGCTGAACGCTTCGGCCTCAGCGCGCGCGGCTATCACCGGGTGCTGCGGGTCGCCCGCACCATTGCGGACCTGGCCTGCGAGGAAAAGGTGCAGCGTAAGCATTTCGCCGAGGCGCTGAGCTTCCGGCTGCCGGGTTGACCCGGAGCCGGAGCACACGTCAGACCTTCGCTTCGATCGCCTGCCAGACCTTCTCTGCGATATTCACGCCGTCAAACCGCTCCAGTTCCTGAATGCCGGTGGGCGAAGTCACGTTGATCTCGGTCAGGTAGTCGCCAATCACGTCGATACCGACAAAAATCTGGCCCTTCTCGCGCAGCAGCGGGCCAATGGCGGCGCAGATTTCCCGGTCGCGCTCGCTCAGCCCGATCTTTTCAGGCCGGCCGCCCACATGCATGTTCGACCGGGTCTCACCCGCCGCGGGCACCCGGTTGATGGCCCCCACCGGCTCACCGTCAACCAGGATCACCCGCTTGTCGCCGTTGCTGACGTCGGGCAAGAATTTCTGCACGATCAGCGGCTCGCGGCTGAAGCCGGTGAACAGCTCATGCAACGAGGTAAGGTTGCGGTCGTTTGTGTCCAGCCGGAACACGCCGGCGCCGCCATTGCCGTACAGCGGCTTCAGGATCACATCGCCGTGCTTTTCCTTGAACGCCTTGATGGTCTGCAGGTCGCGGGCGATGGTGGTCGGCGGGGTCAGCTCAGGGAAGTTCAGGACCAGCAATTTTTCCGGGTAGTTTCGTACCCAGAAAGGATCATTCACCACCAGCGCCTGCCCTTTCAGCATGTCCAGCAGGTGGGTCGAGGTGATGTAGTGCATGTCAAACGGCGGGTCCTGGCGCAGCCAGACCACGTCGAAATCCGCCAGATCAACCTCGCGTTCCTCGCCCAGAACCGCAGGTGTGCCAGCCACCCGCTGCACAGTCATGTCGTGGCCGCGGGCAGTGATGCGGCCTTCCTGGTAGGCCAACTGATCCGGGCCATAGAAAAACAGCTCATGGCCGCGCGCCTGGGCTTCTTCGGCCAGGCGGAAGCTGCTGTCGGCGTTGATATCCACGCCCATGACCGGGTCCATCTGGAAGGCGATTTTCATGGCAGTATCCCTCGTAAGCTGACCGAATACATGGCCCACAGAACGCCGGGGTTCAATGGGGCTGCTGCGGATCAGTCAAGGCCGATAGCGTTTTCGATGATCTCTACCGCGCCGGTGCCATCGACCAGCGCCGCGTCAAACCGGACCGGCGTCAGCTGGCCTCGCGGCTCATTGTCCAGGTACTGCCCTGCACTGGCATAGATCCGCTCTGCCTGCCGAGGCGTGATCCGCAGCGCCGCGCCGGCGCTGGTGGCGCTGTGTTTCACCTCGACAAAAACCAGTTCTTCGGGGCCGCGCAGGATGAGGTCAATCTCGCCGCCCGGACCCCGCCAGCGCCGTTCAGCCACGGTATAGCCGCGGTTCTCATAGTGGCGCGCGACAATCTCCTCCGCCGCTTCACCGGCCAGATGGGCGCGGGCCCCGCGGTGCTGGCGGATCCGGCTCATGGCTCACGCACCCTTCGCCATTTGCAGCGCCAGCTGATAGACCTTGCGCCGGGGCAGACCGTGCATCTCGGCAACGATCCCCGCGGCATCCTTGACCGAGTTGCCCTGCAATGCGGCCTGCAGATCGCTCTCCAGATCGCCGTCGCTAACCTCTGTCTCCTGCGCGCGGTCGACCAGCAGCACGATCTCGCCCCTGACCGGGTTTTCCTCCAGCCCGGCAGCCAGTTCCGTCAGCGGCGCGCGGCGCACCTCCTCAAACTTCTTGGTCAGCTCACGGCACAGCGCGGCAGGACGATTGCCCAGCACTGCCGCCATATCGGCAACAGAGGCCGCAACCCGTTTCGGGGATTCATAGAAAATCAGCGTGCCGGGGATTTCGCGCAGCTCGTCCAGACGTTTGCGCCGCGCACCAGAGGCATTCGGCAGGAAACCTGCAAAGAAAAACGCATCCGTCGGCAGCCCTGCCAGTGTCAGCGCCGTCGCTGCCGCCGAGGCGCCGGGAGCGCAGGTCACTGCATGGCCCGCCTCTGCCGCCGCGCGGCTGAGGTCAAACCCGGGGTCGGCGATCAGCGGCATCCCTGCCTCAGACGCATAGGCAACCGACTTCCCCTCGCCTATCGCCTCCAGTAGTTTGGCCCGCGCGCCGGTGCCGCTGTGGTCGTGGTAAGCAACGATCCGCCGTCCGCCCAGCGGCACCCCGTGAATCTCCATCAGCTTGCGCAGCGAGCGTGTATCCTCAGCCGCAAGCACATCGGCCGATGCCAGCACATCCAGCGTGCGCAGGGTAATGTCGCGGGCGGTGCCGATCGGCGTGGCAACAAAGTAAAGCCCGGGGGACAATATGACATTCTGGTGATTCAACGCTGGACCCGCCTTTTTGGTCGTTTATGATCCGCCCTTAAACCCACACGGCGCTGCAGCGCCGGGAGAACGGAGTTTCAAGCCATTATGTTTGCTGTTTTCAAACGCGCCCGCAAGGCGGCACTGACAGCCGCCGCGGCCATTTCCGCCATCGCCTTGACCGCCTGTGACCCGATTGCCGTCGGCACCGGCCCGACCATCAACACCTCCAAGCCGGTTCCGGTGGCTCTGCTAGTGCCGCGAGGCTCTGCTCAGCAAGGTGACGCCGTGCTGGCAAAGAGCCTGGAAAACGCAGCCCGCATGGCCATCGCCGATCTGGACGGGGTGCAGATCGACCTGCGGGTCTATGACACCGCAGGCAGCCCCGAAGTGGCCTCTGGCGCCGCGCAGCAGGCACTGAAGGACGGGGCCCGCGTGATCCTTGGCCCGGTTTATGCCGAGGCGGCCAATGCCGCCGGTATCGCGGCGCGTCAGCGCGGTGTGAACGTGCTGGCGTTTTCGAACAACCCGGCGATTGCAGGCGGCAATGTCTTCATCCTGGGGCCGACCTTTGACAACACGGCCCGCCGGCTGACCAGCTTTGCCGCCCGCAACGGCAAGCGCAACATTCTGGTTGTTGGCGGCAATGACGCTGCAGGCAGCGCCGGGCGCAGCGCAATCCAGCGCGCCGCCGGACAGAGCGGCGTGAACATCGCCGGCAGCGTCGGTTACGAGCTGTCGCAGCAGGGTGTTATCAACGCCATTCCCAGCATCCGGTCTCAGGCAAGTGGCGCAGATGCGGTTTTCCTGACCTCGACCACCGCAGGCGCGCTGCCGTTGCTGGCGCAGCTGCTGCCCGAGGCCGGAGTTGACCCGGCGGATAAACAGTACATCGGCCTGACCCGCTGGGATATTCCACCCCAGACCCTGGCACTGCCTGGCGTTCAGGGCGGCTGGTTTGCTCTGCCTGATCAGGGCAAAGTTCAGCAGTTCAGCGCCCGCTACCAGGCCAGCTATGGCGCTGCGCCGCATTCCATCGGCAGCCTGGCCTATGACGGCATTGCCGCTATTGGCGCGCTGGTTGCGGCCGGCAAGTCCGACGCGCTGACCGCAGGCGCCCTGACCCAGGGCGCTGGCTTCCAGGGGGCTGGCGGCATCTTCCGCCTGCGGCCCGACGGCACCAATGAGCGCGGGCTGGCCGTTGCCACCATCCAGGAACAGAAAGTCATGATCATTGACCCAGCACCCAGCAGCTTCGGCGGCGCAGGCTTCTGAGCCTGCCGCCCTGGCGCACCCCTCGGTTAACGGCCATCCTGAACCGCTGGGCCCGCTGATCTGCGGCCCGGCGGAGATTTTTGACGCTGCCGGCACCCGCTCGCAGATCAAAGCGCTGGCAGACGACACAGCACCAGCAGCCCTGCGCGCGGAAACCGTGAAGATCCTCAAGGCGGCCAACAAGGCCGGGCGCGCGGCCATTGCTGAGGCCTTTGCCAAAAAGCCCTTTGCGGCACGGGATCTGACACGCTCCTACACGTTCCTGACCGACGGGCTGGTGACCACAGCTCTGTACGTGGCCAGCGAACTGCTGCACCCTCTGGCAACCCCGACCCGGGGCGAAAGGATCGCGGTTATGGCGGTTGGCGGCTACGGGCGCGGCGAAATGGCACCGGCCTCGGACGTCGATCTGCTGTTCCTGACTCCCTACAAGATCACCGCCTGGGCTGAGAGCGTAATCGAATCCATGCTCTACATCCTGTGGGACCTGCGGCTGAAGGTCGGCCATTCCAGCCGCACCATCAAGGATTGCATCCGGCTAGGCGGCGAGGATTACACCATCCGCACCGCAATGCTGGAGCACCGGTTTCTGGCAGGCCACGCCCCCTTGGCCCAAGAGCTGGACAAGCGCTTGAAAAAGGAACTGTTTTCCCAGGACGCCCCGGAGTTTGTCGAGGCCAAGCTGGCTGAACGCGACGCCCGACACCTGAAGCAGGGCCAGCGCTACATGGTTGAGCCCAACGTGAAGGAGGGCAAGGGCGGCCTGCGCGACCTGCAGTCGCTGTTTTGGATCGCCAAGTATCTCTACCAGGTGAAGGACGCCAGGGAGTTGGTGCCGCTTGGATTGTTCCACGCCGAGGAGATGGAGCTGTTCACCAAGGCCGCCAATTTTCTTTGGGCGGTCCGGTCGCATCTGCATCTGGCAACCGGGCGTGCAACCGAACAGCTAACCTTTGACCTGCAGGTCGAGGTCGCCAGCCGCATGGGATACGAGGACAAGGCAGGCCGCCGCGGCGTCGAAGTCTTCATGCAGGAGTATTTCCGCCACGCCACCCGCGTCGGCGACCTCACCCGCATTTTCCTGACCAAGCTGGAGGCCAGCCAGCAGAAAAACGCGCCGCTCTTGGAGCGGATCTTCCGCCGCCGCCCGCGGATCAAGCCCGGCTACAAGGTGGTGCACAACCGGCTGGACGTGATCGACCCAAAGGCATTCCTGCAAGACCGGCTGAACCTCTTGCGGCTGTTCGAGGAAGCGCTGCGCACCGGCATGCTGATCCACCCGGACGCGATGCGGCTGGTGACAGCCAACCTGCACCTGATCGACGACGACATGCGCAACGACAAGGAGGCCCGGAAGCTCTTTCTGGACTTGCTGCTGAAACACGGCAACTCCGAACGCGCACTCAGGCGGATGAACGAGCTGGGGGTGCTGTCGGCCTTCCTGCCGGAGTTCGAGCCCATCGTCGCGATGATGCAGTTCAATATGTATCACTCTTACACGGTGGATGAGCACACCATTCAGGTGATCGCCAATTTTGCAGCAATTGAGCGCGGCGAACTGGAAGATGAGCTGCCGCTCTCCTCCGAAATTCTGCGCAAGGGTCTCAACCGCAAGGTGCTGATGGTGGCAATGCTGCTGCACGACATCGGCAAGGGCCGCGAGCAGGACCATTCAATCCTGGGTGCCCAGATCGCCCGCAAAGTCGCGCCGCGGCTTGGGCTGAAGCCCTCCGAATGCGAAACCGTGGAATGGCTGGTGCGCTATCACCTCCTGATGTCCGACATGGCGCAGAAGCGAGACATCGCCGACCCGCGCACGGTGCGCGATTTCGCCAAGGCGGTGCAGACAGTGAAACGGCTGGACCTGCTGCTTCTGCTGACCGTCTGTGATATCCGCGGCGTCGGCCCGGACACCTGGAACAACTGGAAAGCTGCGCTGCTGCGGGCGCTCTACGGCCAGACCCGCGCCGCGCTTGAGGGCGGCATGGAGGCCTTGAACCGCGAACACCGCGGTGTCTCCGCCAAGAAGGCCCTGCGCGAGGCATTGCCGGACTGGTCCAAGGCCGACCTCAAAACCGAGACCGCCCGCCACTATCCGCCCTATTGGCACGGTCTGCATGTGACCGCACATGTGGATTTCGCCGAAATGCTGCGCAACTTCACCGCCAAAGGCGATGCAGGAGAGGTCATGATCCGGCTCTATCCGGATGAGGACCGCGACGCCACCCGCGCCTGTTTCGTGATGGAGGATCACCCCGGCATCTTTGCCCGCATCGCCGGCGCCCTGGCCCTTGTCGGGGCCAATGTGGTTGATGCCCGCTCCTACACCACCAAGGACGGCTATGTGACCGATGCCTTCTGGATTCAGGACAGCGAGGGCCACCCCTTTGATCCGATCCGCCTGCACCGGCTGAAACAGATGATCGAAAAGACCCTGAAGGGCGAGGTGATCACCCGCGACGCGCTGAAATCCCGCGACAAAATCAAGAAACGCGAAAAAGCCTTCAAGGTGCCGACCCATATCACCTTCGATAACGAAGGATCGGAAATCTACACGATTATCGAAGTCGACACCCGCGACCGGCCGGGGCTTCTCTATGACCTGGCCAGGACATTGGCCTCTGCCAACGTCTACATTGCCAATGCGGTGATCGCGACCTATGGCGAGCAGGTTGTGGATGCCTTCTATGTCAAGGACATGTTCGGCTTGAAATACTACGCGGAATCCAAGCAGCGGACGCTGGAAAAGAAACTGCGCGCGGCAATTGCCGAGGGCGCAAAACGGGCGGATACATGAAACCGATCAAATTGCTGTCAGGCTTCCTGACAGTTGGCTTCTGGACCCTGGCCAGCCGCTTGCTGGGATTTGCCCGAGAAATCCTGATTGCCGCCTTCATCGGTCCGGGGCCGGTGCTGGACGCCTTCATCGTGGCCTTCCGACTGCCCAACCTGTTCCGCCGCTTCTTTGCCGAAGGTGCCTTCAACGCAGCCTTTGTTCCGGCTTTTTCCAAACGCTACGAGGCGGGAGAAGACCCTGCGGGCTTTGCTCAGCAAGCCTTTAACCTGCTGGCGGCAGCGGTGCTGGGCCTTGTCGGCCTGGGTATGGTGTTCATGCCGGGATTGGTCTGGCTGACAGCAGGCGGCTTTGTTGGTGACGCTCGGTTCGATATGGCCGTGGGATACGGCTACATCGTCTTCCCCTACATCCTGTTCATGTCGCTGGCGGCGCTGTTTTCCGGCGTTCTGAACGCCACCGGGCGGTTTGCAGCGGCCGCTGCTGCGCCGGTGCTGCTCAACATTTTCACCTGCGCCGCAATGACAGCCGGCGCCGTCCTGGGCGGTGACGTTGTCGTTTGGCTGGTCTGGACCATCCCGGTTGCAGGTGTGGCGCAGCTGGTCCTGGTCTGGGCCGCGGCTGAAAGGGCGGGCATCTCCCTGCGGCCCGGCCTGCCGCGCTGGAATACCGAGATGCGCGATCTGATGCGGGTGGCGCTGCCAGCGGCGCTTGCCATGGGGGTCACACAAATCAACCTGGTGGTCGGCCAGTATGTGGCCTCGGACATCGAAAAGGCCGCCAGTTGGCTGTTCATCGCTGACCGCCTGTACCAGCTGCCCTTGGGGGTCGTGGGCATCGCCGTCGGTATCGTACTGCTGCCCGCCCTGTCGCGCCGCCTGCGCGCCGGCGACAGCGCAGGATCCCAGGACGCCCTTTCCCGCGCGGGCGAGTTTTCGCTGCTGCTGGCCGTCCCTTCTGCCGTCGCGTTTATCACCGTGCCCGTGCCTCTGGTCTCAGTCCTCTATGAACGCGGCGCCACCGGCCCCGAAGACGTTGCCGCGATTGCTGTTGCCGTCGCCGTCTATGGCGCGGGCCTGCCGGCCTTCATGCTGCAAAAGGTGCTGCAGCCGCTATACTTTGCGCGCGAAGACACCAGAACCCCGTTCCGCTATGCGCTGGTGGCCATGGTGGTGAACGCAGGATTGGCCTTTGGCCTGAAACCCA
Source organism: Leisingera sp. ANG-M7 (assembly GCF_000813965.1). Classification (GTDB taxonomy): domain Bacteria; phylum Pseudomonadota; class Alphaproteobacteria; order Rhodobacterales; family Rhodobacteraceae; genus Leisingera. The sequence continues at coordinate 122,269 of NZ_JWLI01000004.1, forward strand.
TTCTGGGCTGGATTGCCCCTGCGATTGCCGCCTCTGCCGCCGGCTGGGCGATGGTGGCGCTTCTGGCGCTCGGTGCCCGCAGCATGGGCGAGGAAGCCCGGTTCGACACCCGCTTCCGCCGCCGCGCTTGGCGTATCCTCGCAGCCTCGGCAGTGATGGGTGCGGTGCTCTACGCGGTGGCGCACACCGCGGGCTGGCTGTTCACACTGGACTACTGGCGGTACCTGTCCCTGCTGGGGCTGGTGCTGCTGGGCGGCGCGGTCTACTTCGCCGCGGGCCAGGCCTTCGGTGCTTTCCGCCTGTCGGAGTTCCGCACCGCCCTAAGCCGCCGGAACCGGGCATGAGCCGCCTGTCCTGCCCTGCTGGCACCGTGCTGTTCCGCCCCGGGCAGGACTGCCCCGGCTTTGTCCGGCTCACCGCCGGCCGCATTAAGGTCACCCTGACCGCCGCCAACGGCCGCGAAGTCGTGCTGTACCGCGTCAGCCCGGGCGACGTCTGCCTGCAGACCTTTGCCTGCCTCACCGACGGCCGCAGCTACGCCGCCGAAGGCGTGGCAGAGACCGCGCTGGAGGGCGAGATCCTCCCGCATGCCGCCTTTCGCCAGGCGATGTCAGAGGACGGGGCGTTCCGCAGCGAAGTGCTGACAGCCGTTGCCCGCCGCTTTGCCGATTACGAGCAACTGGTCGAGGACGTCGCGCTCACCGGATTTGACACACGGCTTGCACGCGCGCTGCTGCGTCTGGCGCAGACCGGCGACGATATCCGCATCACCCATGACGCTCTGGCGGCCGAAACCGCCTCCGGCCGTGCCTTTGTCACCCGCCGGCTGCGCGAGTTTGCCCGCCTCGGCCTGGTGGAAACACAGCGCGGCCACCTGCGGATCCTGGACCGCACCGGGCTGGAGCAGGTGGCTCAGGATGAAACTTGGGCTTTGGTGACACTGTCACCGACAGCCAGTGCCGCCGCGGTCTAAAATAGGCTCAGAAATTCCAACCTGAGTTCGAAAGGACCACGCAATGCCCCGTAACGAAGGCACCCTCGACCGCGCCCTGCGCATCCTTCTTGGCCTGATCCTGCTGTCGCTGGTGTTCATCGGCCCGCAAACCCTGTGGGGCCTCATCGGCCTGGTGCCGCTGGCGACCGGTCTCATGGGCTATTGCCCGCTTTATCAGGTTCTCGGCCTCAGCACCTGCCCGCTCAAAAAACAGGGCTGACCCTCCCGGCCAGTCCCGTGTCAAGGGCGGCATAGCCGCCGCGCGGCAGCGCGGCCCGGCCCAACGGCTGGCGATGCCCCGCCAGGGGCGTCACCAGCGGGCGGGAACAATCCGGCTTCAATCGTGGCGGATGCGGTTCCTGATCCGCGCCCAGCCGCCCGGCGCCAGGAAGAACGACAGGCCGAAACCGGTGGCAAAACCTGCCAGATCCGCCACCCAGTCCTTCTGGCCGCCAAACAGCAGACCGAACAGCAGCTGCGCCCCCATCAGAAAGGCGATCAGCGTGAACGCCCGGCTCTGCTGTGCCCCAATCAAGGCCAGCGAGCGCCACAGCAGGAACGTGAACGCCCCGATCAGCCCGTAAACCGCGGGAAACCCGCCCACCAGCGGCGCAGGTGAGCTGACCAGAAGCGCATAGCCCAGCGCCCCACCGGCGCCGGACAGCAGGAAGATGATGACCATCGCCAGATCACCCATCACTTCGCCCACCATCTTGCCCATCGCCAGCACAAAGACGCAGACGAACAGCGCGTGGGTAAAGGCGCCGTGGACAAAGATATAGGACAGGAACCGCATCAGATGCTCCGGCACCCAACGCCCGCTTTCCTGCATCCACCAAAAAATATCGCCGGAAAACGCATAGGATTGAATCGCCTCCAACCGCCAGCCGATTGCCTCAGGCCCGCCCAGGATGCCGCGCGCGCCTAGCGAGAACACCGCCTCGATGCCGATGATGATCAGCACCAGCGCCACCACGGCAGCGGGCAGCGGGTTGACGGGGGCGTTATGGGGCTCACTGCTCATCCGGACTCCTTTGCAGCACGGAATCCCCCGCGCCTGTTGACCTATCCTGGCCCCATGGGTAAGCGACGATGGTGCATAATTCCAGACGGGAGTTTCCGCGATGAGCGAAACCAGCTTCACCCCGCGCGTGTTTTCGGGGATCCAGCCTTCGGGCAACCTGCACTTGGGGAATTACCTCGGTGCACTGAAGCGCTTCGTCGACTGGCAGGCCAAGGACGTTGAGACCATCTACTGCATGGTTGACCTGCATGCGATCACCGTCTGGCAGGACCCCGCGGACCTCAAGAAATCCACCCGCGAGCTCTGCGCAGGCTTCATCGCCGCCGGCATCGACCCCGAAGATTCTATCCTGATCAACCAGTCCCAGGTGCCCGAGCACGCGCAGCTGGCCTGGGTGTTCAACTGCGTCGCCCGCATGGGCTGGATGCAGCGGATGACCCAGTGGAAAGACAAGGCGGGCAAGAACCAGCAGAATGCCTCGCTGGGCCTGTTTGCCTACCCGGCCCTGATGGCGGCCGACATTCTGGTCTATCACGCCACCCATGTGCCGGTCGGCGAGGACCAGAAGCAGCACCTGGAGCTGACCCGCGACATCGCGATCAAGTTCAACCATGACTACGGTGTCAACTTCTTCCCGGAAACCGAGCCGGTGATCGAAGGCGCAGCCACCCGGGTGATGTCCCTGCGCGACGGCTCCAAGAAAATGTCGAAGTCCGATCCTTCGGACGCCAGCCGCATCAACCTGACCGATGACGCCGACGCCATCGCCAAGAAGATCCGCAAGGCCAAGACCGACCCCGAGGCGCTGCCCTCCGAAGTGAAGGGCCTGGAGGAGCGCCCGGAAGCGCGCAACCTCGTGAACATCTACGCCGCCCTGAACGAGCAGACCGTCGAGCAGGTGCTGGCTGATGTGGGCGGCCGCCAGTTCTCCGAATTCAAACCGATGCTGGCGGATCTGGCGGTTTCCAAGCTGGCGCCGATCTCCACCGAGATGGCGCGGCTGATGCAGCAGCAGGACGAGATCGACAAGATCCTGGCCCGCGGCGCCGAACGCGCCCGCGCGATCACCGCACCGATCCTGCGCCAGACCTATGACATCATCGGCATGGTTCCGCCGCCGGCGGTCTGACGCCCACCACGGCATCCGCCAGCGGAAAACAGCCTGATCCAAGCCGCCCCAGCCCGGGGCGGCTTTTCTTTTTGCCCTGCGATGCGCAACTAACCCGGTGTTTATCCGTTGTCCTTGTGCGGCCATGTGCCGGAACAAGAAAGGAACCGAAATGAAACCGGGAATTTTCAAATCATCCACGGCGCTGGCAGTGATGATCTCGCTGGCGGCCCCGCTGCCCGCCCTGTCGCAGAACCAGGGCGGCAAGCAGATTGACCTCAGCCAGATGTCCGCCGCAGAAATCGGCGAACTGGTGGATCGCTGCCGCAAGCGTGCGGAACGGAGGCAGAAGAAACTGGAGGCCGGCCAGGACGTCGAGGAAAAGACCGGCAAGATCGCCAAGTTCTGCCAGGCATATGGCGAAGGCGCATTTGACCCCGCCCTGCCCGCAGACTTCCAGTCCGCCAGTGTTTTGGCAGGCATCGGCGCTGCGGAGGCAGAGGTAACGGCAACCGCGGATCAGGCCGTCGAAGCGCAGGCAGAGGCCGCAGCAGCAGCCCAAACCGAAACCGTCAGCGAAGATCAGTCCCAGGCAGAAGCTGCGGCGGAAGCCACAGGACAGCAGGACGCGCAGGCACAGCCTGCAGAGGCCGAGGCGCAAGTAGAGGCCGAAGCTCAGGCTGAAGCCGAAGCGCAGGCTCTGGCAGAGGCCTTGGCGCAAAAAGAAGCTGAAGCGCAGGCTGCAGCTGAGCAACAAGCGCAAGCCGAGGCCGAAGTTCAAGCCGCAGCTGAGCAGGCTCAGGCGGAAGCAGCTGCGCAGGCTGCGGCAGAAGAACAGGCCGCAGCTGAAGAACAAGCTGCAACAGAGCAGGCTCAAGCAGAAGCGGCGGCACAGGCTGCAGCCGAGGAACAAGCTCAGGCAGAGGCTGAGGTGCAAACCGACCCTCAGGCTGATGGCAGCGGCGAGGCATCCGCCGGCGCCAGCGCCGAGGAAATCGCAGCGGACCTCGCCCAGACACAAAACGGTCCGACTGAAGAGACAGACAATCCCGAACTGGTGGAACAGGACAGCCAGGCCCAGGCTGATGCTTTGGCCGAAGAAACCGGTGAGCCTGCAGCCGCCGCGGCGGCCGCGGACGGCGCTGTTGCCGAAGGCGAGGCGGAAGTGACCGAAGAAGTGGTCACCGAAGAAACCGCGCGCAGCTCTGACGAGGAGTTCGAAACCGGGGTCAACGAAAACGCCCAGGCAGAAGCTCAGGCACCTGTCCCGCCGGCCGATGCCGCCACTGAGGATGACAGCGGCCTCTCCACCCGCGAGCGCAACGCCCTGCTCGGCCTTGGCGCGCTGGCGATCGGCACGCTACTGAACAATGGCGGCAAGGTGATCTCGAACTCCGGCGACCGCGCCATCGTCGAGCAGGACGGCCAGTACCGCGTCCTGAAAGACGACGACGCGCTGCTGCGCCAGCCGGGCTCCAACGTCACCACCTACCGGTTCCAGGACGGCTCCACCCGCACCGTGGTGGTGCGCGAGAACGGGGTCGAGGTGGAAACGATCCGCTCCGCCGAAGGCCGGGTGCTGCGCCGCACCAAGCTGCTGCCGGACGGCCGCAGTGTGGTGCTGTTCGACGACACCCAGAAGGCTGAGCGCGTGGTGGTTAATGAGCTGCCGCAGGCGCAGGACAACCGCCGCGCCTTCTCCAGCACCGGCACGATCTCGGCTGAGGATCTGGCCGCAGCACTGGCTGCACAGGACGCCAAGACCGTTGACCGCCGCTTCTCGCTGGCGCAGATCCGCAATATTGACGCGGTGCGCCGACTGACCCCGGTGATCAACGTGGATTCGGTGAATTTCGACACCGGCTCCTCGGTGATCCGCCCGCAAGAGGCAGAAGAACTGGCAACCCTCGGCAACGCGCTGCGCGAGCTGATTGACCGCAACCCGGGCGAGGTGTTCCTGATCGAGGGCCATACCGATGCCGTGGGCGCCGCGACCTACAATCTGGCCCTGTCGGACCGGCGCGCGGAAACCGTGGCCCTGGCGCTGACGGAGTATTTCGGCGTGGCACCGGAAAACATGGTTGTGCAGGGCTATGGCGAAAGCGACCTGGCGGTCAGCACCCTGGCAGCCGAACGCGCCAACCGCCGCGTCGCGGTGCGCCGCATCACCCGGCTGCTGGGCAACCCGGGCTGACAGGCCTGAAGCTGACCGGATCTGAGAAGAAACAGCACCCGGCGGGACATTCCGCCGGGTGTTTCACTGTTACTCTGCCGGTGTCCTCTTGCGCGACAGCAGCCCGTATTTCAGCGCAAAACCCTTCCAGCTGAACCGGCGCCGGCCGCTGGCCGCCTTCGGCTTCCCGGCCGTGCGGTCGAACTCATACATGTCGATGGCCCGTTCGGCGCAGCCGCAGGCCTCGCCCAGTCCCACCTTCTTGTAATAGAAATTCTCGAAGTTCTCAGGTTTCTGCATGGCACCCTCCGGTATCCGGACAGGCTAGCGCAGAAACACGGAAACGCAAAACCGCGCCGCAGTCAGAGCCCCTTGACCCCGCTCAGCGTCAGGTCCGCCACCAGCCCGGCGTAATCCTCGCGCGCCTTTGGTCCGGCACCGGAATTCCACATGTAATACCAGTTCAGCATGCCAAAAACAGACATGGTGGCGCCACGCAGCTTGGCGGCGTCACCGTTGAAAATCTCCGGCGCCACATCCTTCAGCGCATCGCTCATGAACTGAACCATCTCACGCTGGTAGCCGCGCAGATGCTTCTGCTGCTCCTCCGGCAGCGCCCCCATTGCGCCCAGCTGCACCTGATGTTCATGGTCGGCCCCCTGATAGGCCAGCATGATTTCCGACACGATGCGGCGCAGGCGGTCTTCGGCGCCAAGACCCTCCAGATCCACTTGGCAGACCCTGTCGCGCAGCTCGCAAAGGTAGGTATCAAGGAGGCCGTAGAGCACGGCATCCTTGCTGTCGTAATAGTGGTAGATGTTTGCCTTGGAGATCCCGCATTCGCGCGCCAGCTGGGTCATCGACGCACGGTCGTAGCCGGACTCGGCAAACACCTTGGCTGCCGACTTCAGGATCTGCGCGCGTTTCTCATCGTGGTCTTTTGCGATCGTGCGGGCCAAGGCTCACTCTCCCGGTTCAGGACTGGCTGCGGTTGTCGACGACGCGTTTGGCCTTGCCCTGGCTGCGCTCGACGGACCCCGGGTCGCCTACAATGATCTCGGTCGAAACGCCAACCATATCCTTGATCCGCTTGGTCAGCATCCGCGCTGCCGCGGTCTTGCTCAGCTCGTCGGTTGCGTCCGGGTTGGCCTCCACAAACACCCGCATCGCGTCCATGCGGCCGGATTTGTAGAGCTCGATCTGATAGTAAGGTGCGAGGCCCCCGGTCGCCAGCAGCTGCTCCTCAACCTGGCTGGGGAACACGTTGACACCGCGCAGGATGATCATGTCGTCGCTGCGCCCGGTGATCTTCTCCATCCGCCGCATCGACCGCGCGGTGCCCGGCAGCAGGCGGGTGAGGTCGCGGGTGCGGTAGCGCACCATCGGCAGGCCTTCCTTGGTCAGCGTGGTGAACACCAGCTCGCCCAGTTCACCATCCGGCAGCACCTCGCCGGTCTGGGGGTCGATGATTTCCGGCAGGAAATGATCCTCCCAGATCACCGGGCCGTCCTTGGTCTCAACGCATTCATTGGCCACACCCGGCCCCATGATCTCAGACAGGCCGTAGATATCGACCGCGTGCATGTCAAAGGCCTCCTCGACCTCCTTGCGCATTGCGTCGGTCCAGGGTTCAGCACCAAAGATGCCCACCTTCAGCGAGCACTCGCGCGGGTCCATGCCAACCTTATGGTATTGCTCCAGGATGTTGAGCATGTAGGAGGGCGTCACCATGATCCCATCGGGTTTGAAATCGGTGATCAGGCCAACCTGCTTCTCGGTCTGCCCGCCCGACATCGGAACGACAGTCGCCCCCAGCCGTTCGATCCCGTAGTGCGCGCCGAGGCCGCCGGTGAACAGACCATAGCCATAGGCGTTATGCACCATGTCGCCCTTGCGCAGGCCAGATGCCCGCAGGGACCGCGCCACCAGATCCGCCCAGTTCGAAATGTCATTGGCGGTATAGCCTACCACCGTCGGCTTGCCGGTGGTGCCGGAGGACGCATGCAGGCGGATGATTTCACTGCGCGGCACGGCAAACAGGCCGAACGGGTAATTGTCCCGCAGGTCGTTCTTGTAGGTGAAAGGGAACTTGGCCAGGTCGGACAGCTCCTGCAGGTCGTCCGGATGCACGCCTGCCTCGTCAAACCGCTGCTTGTACATCGTCACGTTGTCATAGGCGTGGCGCAGCGACCACTTCAGCCGCTCCAGCTGCAGGCTGCGGATTTCGTCGATCGAGGCGATCTCGATCGGGTCCAATTCACCCTTCTTGGGGCTCAGGTCTTCCATGGCGTCCTCCACACCTTATTCGTCAAACAACTGGCCTTTGACCGCCCGGGAGAAGCCCCGGAACTCGGCGATCTGCTGGCCGTCCTGGTTGGTCACTGTCACGTCGTAAATGCCGCTGCGCCCGGTCAGGGAAATCTCGCGCGCCGTGGCAATCAGCTTGTCGCCCAGCCGTCCCGGAGCGGTGAAGCTGATCACGTTGTGCTGCGCCACGGTCGATTGGTTGCGGCTGTTGCAGGCAAAGGCAAAGGCGCTGTCAGCCAGCATGAACGTCACACCGCCGTGGCAGATGCCGTGGCCGTTGCAGTGGTGCTGGGCGATGGTCAGCTCCAGCGTGGCCTCGCCCTCATCCACATGGGTGATCTCCATCCCCGCCCATTTGGACGCCTGGTCCTCGGCCCACATGGCGGCGGCGGATTTCTCGGCGCGTTCCTTGGGGGTCATGGTCACTTGCCCTCGAAAACAGGCGCGCGCTTTTCCAGGAAGCTGGCCACGCCCTCGGCGTAATCCGCGCTTTCGCCGCAGGTCTTCATCGCGTCCGCCTCGATCTCCAGCTGGTCGGACAGCGTGTTGACCGCCGCGGCCTGGATGCACTTTTTGGTCAGCCCCAGACCCAGAGTCGGGCCATTGGCGAATTTCCCCGCCATGGCGCGGGCCTCTGCCATCAGTTCGCCGTCCGGCAGCGCTTTCCAGATCAGGCCCCAGTCCTCTGCCTTCTTCGCAGGCAGCGGTTCGGCAGTCAGCGCCAAGCCTTTGGCGCGGGCCTCGCCCAGCAGCCGCGGCAGATGCCAGCTGCCGCCGGTATCCGGGATCAGGCCAACCTTGGAAAACGACTGGATGAACTTGGCGCTGTCGGCTGCCAGCACCATGTCGCAGGCCAGCGCCAGATTGGCGCCTGCCCCGGCGGCCACGCCGTTCACCGCGCAGATCACCGGGAAGTTCAATTCACGGATCAGCCGCACCAGCGGCGCATAGAATTTCCGCACGGTCTGGCTCAGGTCCGGCGGCCCGTCCATCTTGCGCGGGTCGCGGTCGCCCAGATCCTGGCCCGCGCAAAACCCGCGCCCTGCACCGGTCAGCAGCACCGCGCGGGCGCCGCCGTCGCGCGCGGCCTCCAGCGCGGCGCGCAAGGCGTTGTGCATCTCCTCATTGAAACTGTTCAGCCGGTCCGGGCGGTTCAGGGTGATCTCCACCCAGGTGCCGTGGTCCTCAACCAGAATCGTATCGCTCATCGCTCCCTCACCCTCGTCAGCGGCGCATCTGACAAATTTCTTGCATAAACCGACCGGACGGTCAATATATCTCAGCATCGGATTCCAGCCAGCCGGCTCCGCGCCGGCCTGATGAAAAGGACGACAGGATGAGCCTTCTTGAGATTTCCAGCTTTGCAGCGGGTCAATGGGTCGCACCGGGCGCAGGTGCCCGCAACATCTCCAGCGCCATCACCGGCGAGGTGATTGCGTCAGCGGGCAACGACGCGCTCGACGTGCAAGGAATGCTGGACTACGCCCGCACCGTGGGCGGCGCCAACCTGCGCAAGCTGACCTTCCACGACCGCGCCCGGATGCTGAAGGCGCTGGCAGGCCACCTGAATCAGCACAAGCAGGCGCTCTATGATCTGTCGTTCAACACCGGCGCCACCCAGTCCGACCACATGATCGACATCGACGGCGGCATCGGCACCATGTTCGTCTTTGCCTCCAAGGGCCGCCGCGAGATGCCGGACGCCCATGTCTACCTCGACGGCGACGTGGAGCAGCTCAGCCGCAACGGCACTTTCCTGGGTCAGCACATCTGCACCCCGCTGCGTGGCGTTGCGGTGCATATCAACGCTTTCAACTTCCCGGTCTGGGGCATGCTGGAAAAACTCGCCCCCACCCTGCTGGCCGGCGTCCCGGCCATCGTGAAACCGGCCACCAACAGCTGCTATGTGACCGAGCTGGCGGTGAAACTGATGCTGGAGTCAGGCATCCTGCCCGAGGGCACGCTGCAACTGGTCTCCGGCGGCCTCGGCGACATGCTGGACCATCTGACCATGCAGGACGTGGTCAGCTTCACCGGCTCCGCCAATACCGCACTGAAACTGCGCGCGAACCCGGTGATCCTGGAAAACTCGGTCCGTTTTGTCGCCGAACAGGACAGCCTCAACGCCTCGATCCTTGGCCCCGACGCCCAGCCCGGCACGCCGGAGTTTGACCTCTTCATCAAGGAAGTTAGCCGCGAGATGACCACCAAGGCGGGCCAGAAATGCACCGCCATCCGCCGCATCATCGCGCCGCAACCGCAGGTGGACGCAGTGATCGAGGCACTGTCCGCCCGCCTCGCAAAAACTCAAATTGGCGACCCGCGCCTGGAAACCACCCGCATGGGCGCGCTGGTCTCGGGCAGCCAGAAACGCGACGTGCTGGAAAAGGCCGCGATCATCGGCCAAGAGGCCGAGCGCGTCTTTGGCGACCCGGACAGCTTCACCGTCGATGGCGCCGACGCTGACAAAGGCGCCTTTGTGCCGCCGATGCTGTTCCACTGCGCCGATCCGGACAACGCCCAGCGCGTGCACGACACAGAGGCCTTCGGCCCCGTCTCCACCATCATGGGCTACCGCAACCTGGACCACGCCATTGAGCTGGCCAACCGCGGCCAGGGCTCGCTCGTGGCCTCAGTCATCACCCACGATCCGGCTGTCGCCCGCGAGGTCGCCATCGGCGCCGGCGCCTATCACGGCCGCCTCTACTTCAACAACCGCGACTCGATGAAGGAATCGACCGGCCATGGCTCCCCCCTGCCCCACATGGTGCACGGCGGCCCGGGCCGCGCCGGCGGCGGCGAGGAGATGGGCGGCGTGCGCGGCGTCAAACACTACATGCAGCGCACCGCCATCCAGGGCTCGCCCGACATCCTGTCCGCGATTGGCGACAAATGGGTCCCCGGCGGCACGGAGATCGAAGGCCCCGCACACCCCTTCACCCGCAAGTTCGGCGAGCTGTCCATTGGCGAGACCCTGCACACCGCCCCGCGCACCGTGACACTGGAGGACATCGAAACCTTCGCCCATTTTACCGGTGACACCTTCTATGCCCACATGGACGACGACGCCGCCAAGCGGAACCCGTTCTTCCCGGGCCGCGTCGCCCATGGCTACCTGCTCCTGTCCTTTGCCGCAGGCCTGTTCGTGCAGCCGGACGAGGGCCCGGTTCTGGCCAACACCGGCCTCGACAATCTGCGCTTCATGAAGCCTATTTCGGCGGGCGAAAGCATCAAGGTCCGCCTGTCGGTCAAGAAGAAGACCCCCCGCAACGAGGAATACGGCGAGGTGCGCTGGCACGTCACCCTCACTAACCAGGACGGCGAGATCGCAGCAGAGTATGAACTGCTGACAATGAACGCCTTCTGACTTACGCAAAAGTGCCAGGCTGCGGTAACGCAACCGTGCGCCCGGACTGGTCTATCCAGTCCGGGCGTTCTATATTTATCCCCATGAACGAACAGCATAACCCCTGGTTTGACGCCACCGTCCAGCAGCTGAACGACCCGCAGAACCAGCGGGTCTGGTCGGTGATCGTGTCGCTGTTCGGCGATCTGGCACAGGACAAGGGCGCCCAGATCAGCGGCGGGGCGCTGACACGCATCATCACCCCGATGGGGATCAAGCCCGAGGCCATCCGCGTGGCCCTGCACCGGCTGCGCAAGGACGGCTGGATCGAAAGCGAACGCGCAGGCCGCGCCTCGGTCCACTACCTGACCGAATACGGCCGCAAGCAATCCGCCGCGGTCACCCCGCGGATCTACGAACGCCGCGCGGCTGTACCAGGCGAATGGCACTTGCTGATCGCAGAGGACGGCGCCGGCCAGGCCACCCTGGACGAGGTTCTGATGCTGCCCAGCTACGTGGCGGTGAACCGCACCACCGCTCTCGGCCGCGGCCCTGTACCGCAAAACCTGGATGACCTGCTGGCGGCGGGCGTCAGCTCCATAGCAGTGCCTGATTGGCTGAAATCACGCCTGTTCCCGGACCACCTCTGCGAAGCCTGTGCCACCCTGCAGCGGGACCTGCAGCAAATCTCTGCACCGCCCGCCGTCCTGACACCTGTGCAGACCGGCACCTTGCGGACCCTGATTGTGCACCGTTGGCGCCGCGTGGTCTTGCGCCACCCGGATCTGCCGTCCGGTTTCCACCCGGTGGACTGGACCGGCGAGTCCTGCCGCGCCCTGGTGTTCGCCCTGCTGGACCAACTGCCGCGCCCGGATCTGGCGGCCCTCGACAGCCTGTCCGAATAAGCACTGCCACCACCCGTCCGCCCGCGCCGCAACTGCCACCCTGATAGATCGCACCCGGCCCCAGGCGCAACCAACCCGCTGAAAAATATATATAAATCCCATCACTGCGAAAAATCTCAGAAGAATCGGGGATTCTTCTGCTTTTCTGCTTGACCCGGCTGGCGGCATTCCGTAAATCGCCTCCACACAGAGCGGCGGAGTAGCTCAGTTGGTTAGAGCAGCGGAATCATAATCCGCGTGTCGGGGGTTCAAGTCCCTCCTCCGCTACCACCCTTCCCGAAATGACAGAATGCACAACAGCACAGTTTTGTGCTGATGCGGACGCGTTTCATCTGCCGCACCGCGGTTTTTCCAGATGCTTCAACGGATGCGACCGCCGCGCAATCCAACCGCCCTCAGAACGGCCGCTCCTGATGCGGGGACTTGCCGAAATAGCGCCGGTAGACCTTGGCGAAATGGGTCTGGCTGTTGAAACCCGAAGCCAGCGCCACATCGATTATCCGCATGTTGGTCTGCAACAGCAGGCTGCGCGCGTAGTCCAGCCGCAGCTTGGTGTAATAGACCTTGGGCGTGGTTTGCAGATATTTCGAGAACAGCCGCTCCAGCTGGCGCACCGACAGGCCAACCAGATCAGCAATACCGCCGGGGGTCAGCGGCTCCTCCAGATTGCTGCGCATCAAGCCCAGCGCCGCGGCCAGTTTTTCGTGCCGCACGCCTGCGCGCCCGAATTCGGAAACCGTCTGGTCCTGGCTGCCCTTGCGGGCCGAGGAACACACCATCAAGTCCGCAGCCGCAGTTGCTACATCCGAGCCGTGGTGGTCTGAAATCAGGTTCAGCATCATGTCGACCGTGGCGGTGCCGCCGGCGCAGGTGATCAGCTTACCGTCGATGGTAAACAGCGAGCTTTTCACCTCCACATCCGGGTGCATCTCGGCCAAAGTGGCCCGCTGCGCCCAATGGGCCGAAGCCTGACGCCCGGACAAGAGGCCCGCCCGTGCCAGCGCCATGATGCCGCCGCCAAGCGCAACCATCGGCAGCCCCATGCGCTGCGCCTTCCTGACCCAGCCCAGCACCTTCAGAGAGATGCCCGGCTCCACCCCCTGGCCGCCGCAGATAAACACCATGCTGCCGCGCATCAGTTCAGGCAAGCCGCCATCGACGGCCACGCCCAGTCCGTTCGGGGCGGTAACCGGCAGCCCGTCCTCGCTCACCACGCGCCAGTCATAGCGCGCGGTCCCGTCATGCCTGCTCGCCGCCTCCAGCGCCGCCACCGCACTGGACAGATCCAGCGGTGAGAAGGTCGGCAGCAGCAGAAAGATGCAGCGGCAGGCCGGAACGGCCTCAGCCGCTTGGGGGAGCGTTCGCATGGGTTTGGTCATGATATCCGCTCCCCGTCTTGGCTCAGGCGCGCATATTGGCGCCGTTGGCGTCATAGATCGGCGCGCCCAGCACTTCGGCGTCATACATCTCGCCCAGGATCTCGACCTGCAGCTTGGTGCCTGCCGCAGCGTGCTTCGCCGAGACATAGCCCATCGCCATGGATTTCTGCGCATGATGCGCGTAACCGCCGGAAGAGATGTAGCCGACCGCTTCGCCGTCCTTCAGGATCGCCTCGTCGTTGGAAACATCAATGCCGTCCACGTCGATGGTCATGGTGACCAGCTTGCGGCTCGGACCGGCTTCGCGGGCCTTCAGCGCGGCCTCCTTGCCCACGAAATCCTTCTTCCAGTTGATGAAGACATCCATGCCGCTTTCCGCCGCGTCGAAATCGGGGCGGAAGTCCAGCGTCCAGACGCCCCAGCCCTTTTCCAGCCGCATCGACATCAGCGCCCGCGCCCCGTACCAGCGGTAGCCCTGATCGGCCCCGGCCTCCTCGATCGCCTCCGCCAGGCGCAGCAGGTACTGCGGCTTGCAGTAGATCTCATACCCCAGCTCACCGGAGAAGCTGATCCGGTTCAGGATCACCGGCACGCCACCCACGAAGGTCTGGCGCAGATCGCGGAACTTGAACGCCTCACCCGACATGTCCTCGCGGGTGATCCGCTGCAGCAGCTGCCGCGATTTCGGACCCGACAGCGCAATGCCGTGCCAGTCGTCAGAGACATTCTGATAGGTCACATCCGCGGGCAGATCCTTCTCGAACCAGCGGCGGTGCGCCTCCTGCATGGCGCCGGAGCCGAACAGCATGAAATGCTCCTCACCCAGGCAGGCCACGGTCAGATCGCCATAAAGCTTGCCCTTCGGCGTCAGCATCGGCGTCAGCGTCAGGCGGCCCGGTTTCGGCACATACCCCGCCAGCACCCGGTCCAGATAGGCCCGCGCGCCTGCGCCCTTGAACTCATGCTTGGCAAAGTTGGCAACCTCGATGCCGCCCACGGCCTCGCGCACCGCCTTCACCTCGCGCGCCACGTAATCATGCGAGCGGTTGCGCTCAAACGTCGGCTCCTCATGCGCATCCTCCGGCCCATCGGCAAACCACAGCGCATTCTCCAGGCCAAAGCCCTGCCCCATCCGCGCGCCCTTGGCGACCAGCCGGTCATAGAGCGCGGTGGTCTTCTGCATCCGCCCCTTCGGCAGCGTCTCGTTCGGGAAGGTCATCACAAACCGGCGCTCATAGTTCTCGGTCGATTTCACGGTGCCCCAGTCGGGCGTCGCAAACTCGCCGAACCGCGCCACATCCATCGCCCAGACGTCGATGGACGGCTCGCCGTCTATCATCCACTCCGCCATGGTCAGGCCCACACCGCCGCCCTGGCAGAAGCCCGCCATCACGCCCACGGCGCACCAGTAGTTCTTCATGCCCGGAACCGGGCCGATCATCGGGTTGCCGTCGGGGCCGAAGGTGAAGGGCCCATTGATCATATCCTTGATGCCCGCCTCGCCGATGGCCGGGATGCGCTCAAACGACATTTCCAGACGGTCGGCAATCCGGTCCAGATCGGGCTGCAGCAGCTCATGCCCGAAATCCCAGGGCGTGCCGCCCACCTTCCACGGCGTGCCCTTCGGCTCATAGGTGCCCAAGAGCATCCCCTGCCGTTCCTGCCGGAAATAGATGTTGGCCTCATAGTCGATCCCGGCCGGCAGACGGGTCGGGTGGTTGGCCACCGCGTCGATCTTGTCGGTGATCAGATAGTGGTGCTCCATCGGCTGCACCGGCAGGTTGATGCCCTGCATGTGGCCAACTTCCCGCGCCCAAAGGCCCCCGCAGTTGACGATATGCTCGGCGTTGATCACACCGCGCGGGGTCACCACGTCCCAGCTGCCATCGGCGCGCTGGGTGGTCGCGGTCACCGGCGTGTGGGTGAAATACTGCGCACCGTGCACCTTGGCCGATTTGGCAAAGGCATAGGTCGCGCCCGACGGGTCCAAATCGCCGTCCTGATCATCCCACAGCGCCGCGTGATAATGTTTCGGATCAATCAGCGGATGGCGCTCGGCCACTTCCTTGGGGCTGATGAATTCCTGGTTCAGACCCATGTAACGCGCCTTAGAGCGTTCCCGCTTCAAGTAGTCATACCAGGTCTTGTTCGACGCCAGATAAAACCCGCCGGTGATGTGCAGACCCACCGAATGGCCCGAGGTCTCCTCGATCTCTTTATACAGATCGATGGTGTAGGACTGCAGGCGCGAGATGTTCGGGTCCGAGGAAATCGTGTGGATCTGCCCCGCCGCGTGCCAGGAGGAGCCGGAGGTCAGCTCATCCCGTTCCAGCAGCACAACATCCTTCCAGCCGAACTTGGCCAGATGGAACAGGATCGAGCAGCCAACAACACCGCCGCCGATGATCACCGCCTTGGCGTGGCTCGGCAGTTTCTTGTCTCCGGTGCTCTCCTCCTTGTGGATGTTGAGCGTCGATTGGGCAAAATTGTCTGACATGGGTTTGTCCTCAGATCTGGGGCACAAGGCGGGAATTGCGGCAAACGGCACCCAGGGGGTGCACAAGTGGTGTACGGGGGGTGCACAGGGGGTGCCGGGCCAATCCGGCATTTCCTGCATAAGCTGTGGAAATGGGTGAAGAGTTTCTTAACTCAGTACCACGCATCCGGGATCTCCTCCTTGCGGCGGACAACATA
The DNA here is from genome assembly GCF_000813965.1 of Leisingera sp. ANG-M7. Taxonomy (GTDB): domain Bacteria; phylum Pseudomonadota; class Alphaproteobacteria; order Rhodobacterales; family Rhodobacteraceae; genus Leisingera. Next base: position 138,199 of record NZ_JWLI01000004.1, read on the forward strand.
GGCGGCCAGTTCCTCTTTCACCGCCTCATCCATTGGCGGCGCCTGATACTCGTTCAGCATCTGGTTCCAGCGCTCATAAGCGCGCTGGCGCATGTCCTTGGACCCGCCTTCTTCCCAGCTCTCGACATTCTCGCTGTCGCTCAGCTTCGGCTCATAAAACGCGATCTGGTAGTTGCGCATGGTGTGGCCTGAACCCAGGAAGTGCCCGCCCGGCGCCACTTCGGCGTAGGCATCACGGGCCATCGCCTCGTCGCTGGTATCCAGTCCCTGGCTCAGCACTTTCTGGTAGGACCCCAGCCGGTCCGCATCCATGATCAGCTTCTCAAACCCGGTGCACAGCCCACCTTCCAGCCAGCCCGCCGAATGCAGCACAAAATTGGCCCCGGCCAGCATGGTGGAATGCATCGAGTCGGCGCTTTCATAGGCGGCCTGCGCATCCTCGATCTTGGACGCGGTCAGTGATCCGCCGCAGCGCAGCGGCAGCCCGGCGCGGCGGGCCAGCTGGCCGATGGCATAGTTCGACACCACCGGTTCCGGCATCCCGAATGTCGGCGCACCGGACTTCAGCGACATCGACGACAGGAAGTTGCCCAGCACAAACGGTGCGCCGGGACGGACGATCTGGGCAAAGGCGCAGCACATCATCGCCTCCGCCATCGCCTGCGCCACCGAGGCGGCAGTAGAGACCGGCCCCATGGCACCCGAGAGGATAAAGGGAACAACCACAATTCCCTGATTCCGTCCGCAATAGACCCTAATTGCCTCCGTCACCACCTTGTCCACCAAGAGCGGCGAATTGGTGTTCACATTGCCCATGATCACGCAGTTGTTGTCCATGACGTCGCTGCCAAAGACGATTTCGGCCATGTCGACACTGTCCTGCGCGCGGGACATCTCGGTGATGGCGCCCAGATGCGGTTTGTCGCTCAGCGTCATATGGGCAAACAGCATGTCGAAGTGGCGCTTGCTCACCGGCACGTCGCAGGGCTCGCAGATCACAAAGCCGCCGTGATGCAGGTTCGGATGCATATAGGTGAGCTTCACCAGCTTCTCGAACGCGGCCATATCGCCATAGCGCCGCCCGCCCTCCAGGTCGCGCACAAACGGCGCGCCATAGATCGGCGCAAACACCTGGTTGTTGCCGCCAATGGTGACCGACCGCGCCGGGTTGCGGGCCAGCTGAGTAAATTCCCGCGGCGCCCTGGCGCAAAGCGACCGGATCCACTGCGCATCGGCGCGGATCGTGTCGCCGTCGATCCTGGCGCCGACCTCTTTCCATATCCTCAGCGCCTCCGGGTCGTCGCGGAAGGCAATGCCGACCTCTTCGAAGATCCAGTCAACCTGGGCTTCCAGCTTGACCAGCTTCTCCTCATCCAGAGCGTCAAAGAACGGCAGCGTGCGCTGGATCCAGGGCGAAGCCGGAGCGCCGGCGGGGGCAGTGTTTCTGTCACGGGATGCGCGGGCGCGTCGGGCCATGGGGCTCTCCATCTTCAGGCGTTGCAGCACAGTAAGGTCCTGAGCCGCGCTTGTGACGGTTGAAAAATCTGATGATTTGGATAACACACATTTATGCAAGAGCTTTGGAAACTCCTCACTAGCCCCCGCCATCTGATCGTGTTCGAAGCCGCCGCCCGGCACGGTTCATTCACCCGTGCGTCGGAGGAATTGAACGTGCAGCAGCCTGCCGTCAGTGCGGCGATCAAGCAGATGGAAGCGTCTTTGGGCGTTATTTTATTCCTCCGCGGCCACCGAAAGGTGGAGCTGACGGGGGCGGGCATGCGGCTTTACACAGACGTCTCCAAAGCGCTGGAGGACGTTCTCGCCTCAGCCAAGGCCGTGCGGCAGTTCGGGAGGAATGACCATGTGACGCTCAACTGCTCCTCCGCTTTTGCATACTACTGGGTGATGCCAAGACTGGCCCAGCTGCACGAGGTGCACCCCGATATCGATCTGCGGCTGCAAAGTTCAGACCGGGAACCGGATATCAACACCGAAGGCATTTCACTGGCGGTGCGGCGCGGGGACGGCAATTGGCCGGACTGCCATTCGGCCCTGATTGCACCTGAGGTAATCTTTCCGGTGGCCAGCCCGCGGGTAATGGCTTCGGCTGTCAACCTGGCGACGGTGCCGAACCTGTTGCATGAGCGGCTGATCCATCTGGAGGAACCGATCCGGGAGCGTCCCCGGTGGCAGCAATGGTTCGCCCATTTCGGGGTCACAGGCCGGCTGCCTGCCGCAGGCCTGCGCCTCAACGATTATGCGCTGGTCCTTCAGGCGGCGATTGCCGGCGAGGGCTTTGCCTTTGGCTGGCAGCACGTGACCGAGCCGCTGATCAAACAGGGACTGCTTGCGGCGCGCAAGGACTGGTCCTGGACCACCGGATCAGGGTTCTACCTGGTGTGGTCCAAGACGCAGGACCTGGTTCCTAATGCAGAACTGGTGCGGCAATGGCTGCTGGAAATGGCCCAGCCCGGGTCCCCGTGACTCACACGGTTCCGGAGGTTTCCCTGGCGCGCTGCATCGAGGTTTTGCGGGTCAAATACAGGCGCCGCACAAAGGCAAGGATGAACAGCGCACTCAGGATCAGCACGATGGTCGGTGCCGGGGCGCTGTCGAGGAAGAAGCTGGCATAGGTTCCCGCCAGCATCGAGACCATGCAGACCAGAACCGAGACCCAGAGCATGGTTGAGAACTTGCGCACCACCAGGAAGGCAATTGCGCCAGGCGCGATCAGCAGCCCGATGGCCAGAATCAGCCCCGCCGCCGACAACGTCGCCACAATGGTCAGCGACAAGGCCGCCAGCAGCCCGTAGTGCAGAACCGTGACCGGCAGGCCGGAAGCCTGCGCCTGCGCGGGGTCGAAGCTGTGCAGCAGCAGGTCTTTCCACTTCAGGACCAGCCCGGCACCGACCACCAGAGAGATGATACCGGCGGTCCACAGCTCATCAGGCTCCACGCCCAGCATATTGCCGAACAGGATGTGGTCGAGGTGCGCGTTGGTTTCTATCGAGACGTAAAGCACGATGCCCAGCCCGAACATGCCGGAAAACACCACCCCCATCACCGTATCCTGCTTGACCCGGCTATTACCGGACAGAAAGCCTGTGGCGACCGCACAAAGCATACCGGCGGCAAAGGCCCCGATGATCAGCGGCAGGCCCACGATATAGGCCAGCACGATCCCCGGCAGCACTGCATGGCTGACGGCATCCCCCATCAGCGCCCAGCCCTTCATCACCAGGAAACAGGACAAGAGTGCGGTCGGGACAGAGACGATCAGAGAGATCAGAAAAGCGTTCTGCATGAACGCGAACTGGAACGGCATCAGCAGCGTATCGAGGTCCATCACGCAGCCCCCCCTTGTGCAGCCGGGCCGCGCTTCAGCGCCTCGCGCGCCTTGCGCTTGGCAGCCAGCAACCCGTGTTTCGGGGCGAAGACAAAGACCACAAGGAAAATCACGGTTTGCAGCGTCACGATGATGCCGCCGGTAGCACCGTCCAAAAAGTAGCTGGCATAGGCACCGAAGAAACTGGTGAGGGCGCCGATCAGCACCGAGACTAGGATCAGCCGCGGGAAGCGGTCGCAGAGCAGATAGGCGGTCGCCCCCGGCGTTACCACCATGGCGATCACCAGGAATGCGCCTACGGTCTGCATCGCCGCCACCACGGAGGCCGACAACAGCACGAAGAACACAGCTTTGAGCAGGCCGGGGCGCAAGCCGATGGTGCGGGCGTGGTTTTCGTCAAAGAAGGTGACCATCAGGTCCTTCCACTTGGCCAGCAGCACCGCCAGCGAAACAAAGCCGATGATTGCCAGCTGCAGCGTGTCCTCTGGCGTGATCGCCAGGATATTGCCCATGGTGATGGTCTGGACCGAGACCGACATCGGGCTGATCGAGACGATGAACAAGCCAAGCCCGAAGAAGGAGGTGAAGATCAGGCCGATAATCACATCGACCTTGAGGCCGGAGCGTTCCGACAGAAACAGCATCGCCCCCGCCGCCAGCCCGCCGGCGATGAAGGCGCCGAGCGCAAAGGGCAGGCCCAAGATATAGGCGCCAGCCACACCCGGCACCACCGAGTGCGAAAGCGCATCGCCAATCAGCGACCAGCCCTTGAGCATCAGATAGGCCGACAGGAAGGCGCAGACGCCGCCCACCAGCGCTGAAACCCACATCGCGTTGGTCATATAGCCATAAGTAAAGGGCTCCAGCAGGTATTCCATCACTGCTGCCCTCCGCCCTCGCCCTGGCTTTCGCTGGTCTGGGTCTTCTCGCCGTACTGGACAAAGGGGCGCTCGTCGTCGGTCAGGATGGTGACCTGGCGGGTGTCGCCATCGTCATGCAGGGCATCGCCGCCCAGGGTGAAATGGCGCAGCACACCGCCGAAGGCGTGTTCAAGGTTCTCGCGGGTAAAGGTGGTTTCGGTCGGCCCGTACCCAAGCACGGTCCCCTTCACCAGCACGGTTCGGTCGCAGAACTCCGGCACGCTGCCCAGGTTGTGGGTGGAGACCAGCATCACCCGGCCCTCGTCCCGCAACTCGCGCAGCAGGGCGATGATCTGCTCCTCTGTCTTCACGTCCACGCCAGTAAAGGGTTCGTCCAGCAGGATCACCTGCCCGTCCTGTGCCAGGGCGCGGGCAAGAAACACACGCTTGCGCTGGCCGCCGGAAAGCTCGCCGATCTGGCGGTGGCGGAAGTCCTGCATGTTGACCCGGCGCAGCGCCTGATCGACCGCCTCGTGATCGGCTGCCTTGGGACGGCGCAGGAAACCCATGTGGCCATAGCGGCCCATCATCACCACATCTTCGACCAGCACCGGGAAGGCCCAGTCGACCTCCTCGGACTGCGGCACATAGGCCACAAGGTTCTTGCGCAGCGCGTCCTTGACCGTCATGCCAAGAATCCGGATTTCGCCCTGTGCTGCCGGAACAAACCCCATGATCGCCTTGAACAAGGTCGATTTACCGGCGCCGTTCACCCCCACCAGTGCCGTCACGGTGCCGCGGGGAATGGCAAAGCTGGCATCCCACAGCGCGGTGTGGCCGTTACGGTAGGTGACCGTGACGTTACTGGCGGCAATACCGCCATCCGCAGGTGCGGCGCTGGTGTTCATGGTGCGGGTCTCGCTGGCATCAAGCATGGGCTGTCCTGCTGAGTTACACACAGAAATCGTGTTTTGTGAAATGAAACGCCCCGCAGCCTGCGTTGCGGGGCACTTGGATACAAAAACAGGCTTAGTTGGTGACCTCGGTCAATCCGCGGGCGACCGTTTCCGATGTGACCCTGAGCAAGTCCAAATAGGTCGGCACCGGGCCGTCCGCCTCACTGAGCGAGTCGACATAAAGCTCCCCACCGTAAGCCACACCGGTTTCGCGGGCTACCTGTTCGGCCGGGGCGGTGTTCACGGTGCTTTCGCAGAACACCACCGGGATGTCATTGTTGCGCACGCCGTCGATAACACCGCGCACCTGCTGCGGGGTGCCGACCTGGTCGGCGTTCATCGGCCACAGGTACAGTTCCTTCATGCCGAAATCGCGTGCCAGGTAGCTGAAGGCACCCTCGCAGGTCACCAGCCAGCGCTTGTCCTCTGGGATTTCCGCGATGGCACGGCGCAGCGGCTCGATGGTGGCACGCAAGCGGTCTTTGTACTCACCAGCGTTTTTGACATAGACGGCGGCGTTTTCCGGGTCGTGTTCGGCAAAGGCCTCAACGATGTTGTCGATATAGATCAGCGCGTTATCCAAACCCATCCAGGCGTGCGGGTTGGGCTTGCCCTCGTAGGAGCCGGCCGCGATCGGGATCGGGTCGATGCCGTCAGTCAGGGTGACAGAGGGCACATCCTCCATGTTCGACAGGAACTGCTCGAACCACAGCTCCAGGTTCATGCCGTTCCACAGGATGAGGTCTGCATCAGATGCACGTACAATGTCGCGCGGGGTCGGCTCATAGCCGTGGATCTCTGCCCCGGGCTTGGTTACCGAGACGACCTCAGCCGCGTGACCCGCCACATTGGCGGCCATATCGGCAAGCACGGTAAAGGTGGTAACGACCTTCATCTTGTCTTCAGCCATTGCGGTGCTGGCAGCAACGGCTGCGATGGCAGCAGCGGATACGGTCTTGAGCAACTTCGGAAACATCCGATTCTCCCTTGGAAGGCATATTTGATGCACTGTTATTGCAAATCATTCGCAACTGTCAATGAAATTGAGAATGATTTGCAAAAGCGGGTCGTTCCTGCCGAAGCGCTTACTGCGGATAGCGAGGCTTTCTGCGTGGACCTTCACCCGTGATCGCCGTCAGCGACAGCGTATGATCCATATTCTTCATCCGGTGCCGCAGCATCTGCCGGGTCAGCCGGTTGAGATCATCTGCATATGCAGCCTGCCCGACCACATTCTCCAGTTCCCCCTGCCCTTGACCATCAAACAGCATCGGCGGCAGGTCGGCGGCGAACTCAACCAGAGTGAACCTCTCGTCCCGCAGGATGCCCAGGCAGGAATCGCTGGCGGTAGTTCCCAGCTCCTGCTGCCACAGGGTCGGCGCCAGCGGCTCCGAGAAATCCAGCTCGGAGAAGGAATACTGCCGCCAGTCCTTTGGCGTCTCCCCCCGCAGGAGCGGCAGCAGCGACCGCCCGTCCATGGAATTCGGAACCTCCTGCCCCACCCATTCCAGGATGGTGGGTGTTACGTCGATTGACTCGGTGATGTGATTGAGACTGGCGCCCGCGTGTACCTCGTTACCCGGCATCCGGATGATGAGCGGCGTGTGATAGGCGGCGTCATAGACCGTCATCTTGCCCCAGGAATGGCGGTCACCCAGCATCTCGCCATGGTCAGCGGTGATTACCACCATGGTGTTGCCGTACTGGCCGCTGTCCTTCAGGAACCGGATGACGCGCCCGACATGATGATCCACTTCCGTCGCCAGGCCCAGGTAGACCGCCCGCAGGGTCTGAATGTTCTCATCCGAGGACTCCAGATCCGGAAAGCCCTCGACAAAGCTGGCGGCGGTGGTTTTGCGCAGCAGCGGGCCGAAGAACGGGTGCTGACCAGCCTCCAGTTCCGCATTGGCCAGCCGCTGCGGCAGCGGCAGGCTGGCCGGGTCGTACATGCTGTTATAAGGCGCCGGCGCCACCAGGGGCGGGTGCGGGCGGATATAGGTCAGATGCGCAAACCAGCTGTCCTTTCCATGGGCCGGCATCGTGTTCAGGAAGGAGTTGGTGAGGAATGCGGTATCGCTGTCTTCCGCAGCGTACAACGCCGGGTCGTTCAGCCTGGGTGCTCCGCCATCAGGTGAGACTGGTTTGTAGACGTCCCAGTAGTTTTCGAAGTCATAGCCCCGGCTCATCAGATGCGACTGCCACGGGTAGGACATCTCCAGCCGCATCTCGGTCACTTCATGAAACCCGTTCATCGGGTATTCATAGGTCCGGAGTGCCGGATCGTTGGCGTCAAATGCGCGGGGGTCCTGCGATGTGTCGGTATAGCCGAACAGCATCGGGAGATAGCCGGCCTTGCGCATCTCGGTGGCGATGTTCGGCGTGTCGTGGCGCAAGGGCGTGCCATTGCGGACCGAGCGGTGGTTCATGGCGTACTGCCCGGTCAGGATCGACGCGCGCGACGGCCCGCAGGGGTTGGTCACAGAAAAATGCCGGTTGAACGTTACCGCCTCCTGCATGAAGGCGCGGATGTTCGGCAGGTCCACGTGCTCTGCCAGAGCGCCCGACAGGCAATCCGCGCGCAGCTGGTCAATGATGATGAACAGGACATTCCGGTTTTCGGGGCGTGCGGCAGGCATCCGGGCTTCCTCGCTGGAGCAAATCAGGTTTCCGGAGACAATCTGTGGCAGCCTGCGCGCGGATTACAAGCGCAGACTGCGCCGCTCCCGTGGGGCAGCCTGCCGCAGGTTGCCAGCTGGCAATTCCCGGACAATTTTAGCGGTCAGTCCGCAAGCGGCAGAGTGAACAGTTTACCGAACTGCGGCTGCGGATCTGTCACGCCTGCCAGCCGCAGCATGTGCCAGCCCAGCGCTTGGTTACTGGAGATGACCGGCACACCCGTCTGAGCCTCAATCCCGGGTATGATCCGCAGGCAGCGCAGGTTGGTGCAGGAGATCACGATTGCATCGCAGTCTCCCTGACCGGCGACCTGGGCGGCTGCCTCAGCAATTGCCGACTCGGAGATCCGGGCCACCACCCGGTCGTCCATCTGCTCGAACGATCCGAAGCCTGCAATGTCAAAACCTGCCGCTTCCAGCTTGGCGCGCATCTGCGCCGAAACTTCCGGCAGGTATGGTGTTACAAATCCAAACCTGGCAGCGCCCAGCGCCTTGCCTGCCGCGATGATGGCGGCCAGCGGATCGGTCACCTTGGCGTTCGGCAGAACGGTCTGCACGGCCTCAGCCACCTTGGCGGAGCCGATCACGGTCGAGGCCGAGGTGCAGCCATAGCCGATCACGTCAAAGTCCGGCGTGGAGGGAAACAGCCGCGCCGAAGCAGGCAGGTCTGCCTGCATCTGCGCCAGCGTCTCCGGGCGCACCTCCGGCACCATCGGGATGCGGCTGTGATAGAGCGCCACGCCCGGTTGCGCCATCATCCGGGAGAATTCCGGCTCCAGCGTTTCGTCGGTCTCCAGCACGATCACACCCAGGGTGGCGCGGCTGCCAATACCTGCCTCCGTGTCATAGGGGAGCTTCATGGCGCGGGGCCTCCTTCAGATCACCGGCAGTTCCGGCGCGGCACGGACGGTCAGCAATTCTGCGCCGTCCGCACGCACCACGATGTTTTCTTCATGCACCATGATACGGCCATCGCCATAGCCGAGCGAGGGTTCCAGCGTCAGCACCATGTTTTCCTCAATCACGGTCTCATCGAATGCCGCATGCGAGGGCCATTCGGTCAGCTGCATCCCCAGCCCATGGCCGAGACGCCCAACGTCACCGCCCTGATCGTCCATTTCGGCAATCACGGACTGCATCGCCCGGAACAAATCACGGCAGGTGGCGCCGGGTTGGGCTGCAGCAATACCTGCTTCTGTGGCGCGCCACAGCACATCATAGGCGCGGCGCGACAGATCATCAGCGCGGCCGATGGCGAAGTTCCGGTCGAAGTCGCAGAAATACCCATCCCAGGTGGCGCCGGTATCCAGCATCACGATATCGCCTGCCTGCAGCGGCCGTGTGGTCGGCGGCGAGATCACGTCGCTGTAGCCGCCCTGATCAGCACCGCCGACCAGATAGGGCACGTCATCCGCCCCCTGCGCCAGCGCCTCGCGCCGGAAGGCGCGGAACAGATCCTCGAACGGCTGCCCTGCATGGGAGATCTGCGGCACTTGGGCAAAGGTGCGGGAGCCAATGCCGCAGATGTAGCGCAGCTTTTCAATTTCGGCTGCGGATTTCACCATCCGCAGGCCGCGCACCAGCGGCGTGGCATCCGCCACCTTGAGCCCCGGCAGCCCCGCGATCAGCCGCTCGTAGTCCCCCAGCGGCATTCTGAGCGAAGTTTCGTGCCCCTTCATCAGGCCAATGGTACCCCTGCGCCCGGCAATGGGCGCGAGCAGCTCTGTCAGCAGGCTGATGCCATCATCCTGCGGAGCCGGCGCGCTCCAGGTGCGGATGTCCTTGATCCAGGTCCGGCGCATCAGGTCCGCGCCGATCTCTGGAATGATGGCAATCGGTTTGCCCGCAGGCGGCACGAACAGGAACCAGGGCCGGGTCGGGCTTTGCCAGAACAGCGTGTGGAACCCGCTGAAATAGCGCACCTCCGGTTCTGTCAGCAGCAGCAGCCCGTCCAAGCCCTGCGCCGCCATAAGCGCCTGAGCCTTTTCGGTGCGCGTGGCGAATTCCGCCTCGGGGAAGCCGCGCACAGGCGCGTCAGACATGGTCTTTGCCTTCCATGATCGCGGCAAAAATCGCCGGGTCGGTGACACCTTCGGAGCCGATCAGCAGCACTCGGGAGGCTTCATCGAGACCCAGGGTAGCCTTCATTTCCGGCGACTGGCAGGCGGCGATCAGGGCAGACAGACCCGCTACCGCGCTTTCGCCTGCCTCCACCACCGGATCGCCGGTTTCGGCATTTGCCAGCAAGCGCACCGCGGGAGCTACAATACTGTCAGGGATCGTCACGAAGTCCGCAGCCTCCTCGGCCAGGATTTCCCAAGCCATTTCCGACGGCTCGCCGCAGGAGAGGCCCGCCATGATGGTTTCCTCCTGAATGGCGAAATTGGTCGCCTTGCCGGCTTTGGCACTGTCGAACAGGCAGGCCGCCAGCTCCGGTTCGACAATCACAACCCGCGGGGAAGCCGCACCGTAGAACTGCCGCAGCGCCGCAGCGACCGATGCCGCCAGGCCGCCAACGCCCCCCTGAAGGAATACGTGGGTCGGCGCCTGTGCCATTGCCTCGCAGGCCTCTCGGGTCATCACACTATAGCCTGCCATCACGTCGCGCGGCGGCTCTGTGTAGCCTTCCCAGGAGGTGTCTGAGACCACAAACCAGCCGTTTTCCTCCGCCTCTTTCTTGGCCAGCAGGACGGATTCGTCATAGTCGCCTGTAATGCGGATCACTTCGGCGCCCAGTTCGCGCATCGCCAAGGCGCGCCCCTCGCTGACCTCGGCATGGATGTAGATGCGGCAAGGCGCGCCGAACCGCTGGCAGCCCCAGGCCAGAGAACGGCCATGATTGCCGTCTGTGGCGGAAACCAGGGTGATCCCGGCACAGGCGTCCTTGTGGGCACCGTTGCGGATTTCCTCCAGGCTGACGTCCCGGCCCAGCTGTTTGCTCAGCTCGCGCTGGAGCACCCGCAGCGCCGCATATGACCCGCCCAGCGCCTTGAAGCTGCCGAGGCCAAACCGAGGGCCTTCGTGCTTGTAGTCGATCCGCCCGACGCCAATCTGTCCGGCCAGACCCGCCAGGGACACCAGCGGCGTCGCCTCATAACCCTCCCAGGCGGTGATCTCCGCCTGCGCATTCGCAAAATCCTGCTCAGACAGAACCGAATAGGCCGCTTCTACGGTGTTCGGATTTCCCGCCGCATGGCGGATGGCAACGTTAAATTTTCCAAGCATGCTCAGTCCTTTCCCACGGGCAGCCGGTCACGCACCAGCTGCACCCAGAACTCTGCGCCAATCGGCAGCAGAGCGTCGTTAAAATCATAATCCGCCGAATGCAGCGGCTGGCCGCACGGCCCTTCTTCGCCGTTGCCCAACAGCAGGAAGCAGCCCGGGACGGCCGCCGAGAAATGGGCGAAGTCTTCGGAAAAGCTCATCGGCGGGCGGTTACGGACCACTTCGCGGCCTGCAGCCTCACCAGCGCGGTAGACAGCCTCCGCCGGACCATCTGCGTTGATGGTTTCGACGAACTCGGTGTTGAAGCTCACTTCGGCTTCGACTGCATGCGTCGCGGCAACACCGGCTGCGATCTGGCGCATGAAGCGCTCAACCGCCTCACGGTCTTCGGGAACGCGTGCTCGCACGTCTCCCTTAAGCACGGCGTGACCCGGAAGCACATTACGCTGACCGTCGGTCAGAAATTCCGTCACAGACACCACGGCCCCGGACCCGGGCGCCAGTTTGCGCGCCACGATGGTTTGCAGCGCCAGCACCATTTCGGCACCGACAGTGATGGCGTCCACCCCTGCCTGCGGCATTGAGGCGTGGCCTCCCTGGCCTTGGATCGCGATTTCGAACAGGCTCTCGCTGTTGCAAATCTGGCCGGAGCGGGTCGAGATCTGCCCTACCGGTGCGCCCGGCAGATTATGGATCGCATAAACCTCTTCAATCGGGAACTGCTCCAGCACGCCCTCAGCAATCATCGCCTGGGCGCCCAGCCCGTGTTCTTCGTTGGGCTGGAAGATCAACACGACAGTTCCGTCAAACCCCTGCTCCTGCACCAGCCGTTCGGCGGCGCCCAGGAGCATTGCCATATGCCCGTCATGACCACAGGCGTGCATCTTGCCTGGTGTTTCCGAGACATAGCCATGGGTCGAGATTTCGGTGATCGGAAGCGCGTCCATATCCGCCCGCAGTCCGATGGCACGGTTTCCGCCGCCAGCACGCAGCAGCCCTATAACGCCAGCGCCTTCATGCACCTCCAGCCCCAAGTTGCGCAGATGCTCCGCAATCTTGGCCCTGGTGCGCTCCTCCTGAAAGCCAAGCTCAGGGTGGCGGTGGAAATCCCGGCGCAGTGCAGTCAGGCGGTCCTGAAATGTGGTCATCAGCGCTCTCCAAGCCGTTTGCAGCGACATTAGGCTGCAAACTGCGACTTGGTGCATAGAATTCAGGCCGTCAGAAGACGATTTTCGTCCTTGTTTCGGTATTTCGTGTCGAAACTCGTACTGCGGTGGTGGCCGCTGACTTTAGATTTCTTCCCCCTTTTCCAGCAGTTCCTCGATCAGCTGCCGCTGAATCCCCGGACTGTCGCCGCCGCCAAACTGCATGGCCCCGCCGGTATAGAGCGTGCCATAGGTCCGGGCGATATTGACTGTTTGGCCGAGCGAAGAAATCAGCTGGTCCTTCTCGAGCGGTGACAGCGGATGAATGAAGACCGCCCAGAGCTGCCCCTTGGCCACCGCGTAGCGCGCGTCCAGCGCGGTGTCGAAATTCGCCTGCATCATCCGCATCAATTCCTCTGCCGTCAGTCCTTCGGCAGGGCGCAAGGGAACCATCGCCCGCATACGGTCCGCTGCCGGGTCAGTAACCACCAGCACCGGAACACCTGAGATCGTCAGCTGGAACCCGCGCCCCACGGGCTGCGCTGCGTCATCGAGGGCAAAGAGGATCCGGCCCAGCCGCTCATAATTCATCGGCGGCTCGGGCTCCTCCTGCGCCAGCGCAGGCGCCGCCAGAAAACCCGCCACAAAAACTGTCCTTAGCCAAGCCATGGAAACACCCCTTTTCAGCATTCCCTCTCAGGCTAATGCGCTCTAGCTCAGGCCGCCATGCACAGATGAGTGATCCGCGAACCGCTGATGCAGCGTGCAGTTGGAAGCGTTCTGCACAATCAGCCGAACGGACAAAAGGCGGGCGAGTCTGAAATTTCATCCTGTCCGCCGCTGGACCGCAGCTGGTGCTTCAGCTGCAGGCCTTGCCGATCAACTGGTGCTCAGGGCAGTTTCTCGCCGGCCTCGCGGCGGGCCTCAATCACGGCCATCGCCTTTGCCAAGGCTTCCTCGATGCTCAGATCGCTGGTGTCGATCAAGATTGCATCCGCCGCCGGACGCAGCGGCGCCTCGGCCCGGTTCATGTCACGATCGTCACGGGCTTTCACGTCGCCCAGCACTTCCTCAAGGGTTGTCACCTTGCCTGCCGCGGCCAGTTCCAGGAACCGGCGGCGTGCACGCACTTCGGCGCTGGCGGTTACAAAGAACTTTACTTGCGCGTAGGGGCAGATCACGGTGCCGATGTCGCGCCCGTCCAGCACTGCGCCGCCCGCCCGCCGGGCAAAGGCGCGCTGAAAATCGACCAGTGCGGCGCGCACCTCGGCGATCACCGCAACTTTGGAAGCGGCCTGTGCCACCTCCGGCCCGCGCAGGTCGTCACGCGCCAGATCCTCAGGCGTCAGGTTCTGCGCAGCCTCCACCGGTGCAGCTCCATCCAGCATTTTTGCTCCGACGGCACGGTACAAGAGGCCGGTATCCAGATGGCCGAAACCATAGTGAGCCGCGAGCGCCTTGGACAATGTGCCCTTGCCTGCGGCGGCGGGGCCGTCGACGGCTATGGTGAAGCTTTCGCTCATGTGCGCTCCAGCTTGGCGCCCAACCCACCCATCAGGCTTTCAAAGATCGGGAAGGAGGTGGCAATCGGGCTGCCGTCGTCAACAGAGACCGGGTTCTGCGCACCCATGCCCATGACCATGAAGGACATGGCAATCCGGTGGTCCAGGAAGCTCTCGCAGGTGCCGCCGCCCGGTACGCCATCGATGCCGAGACCGGTGACTTCCCACCAGTCATCGCCTTCTTCGACAGTGACGCCATTGGCGCGCAGGCCCTTGGCCATCGCGTCGATGCGGTCGCTTTCCTTGACGCGCAGTTCCTTGACGCCCGCCATCATGGTCTTGCCTTCCGCGAAGGAAGCCACCACCGACAGCACCGGGTATTCGTCGATCATCGAGGCCGCGCGCTCCGGCGGCACTTCGATGCCCTTCATATCGGGCGAGTACTTGGCGCGCAGATCGGCAACCGGCTCGCCGCCCTCCTCGCGCATGTTCTCGAACGTCAGGTCGGCGCCCATGTCCTGCAGGGTGTAGTAGAGGCCCGCGCGGGTCGGGTTGAGGCCGATATTCGGCACCAGCACGTCGGAACCGGGGGTGATCAGCGCCGCACAGACAGGGAAGGCGGCGGAGGACGGATCGCGCGGCACGGCGATGACCTGCGGCTTCAGCTCCGGGCGGCCGGTCAGGGTGATAACGCGGCCCTCGTCGGTTTCCTCGGTGGTGATCTCTGCGCCAAAGCCTGCCAGCATCCGCTCGGTATGGTCGCGGGTGGCTTCCTTCTCAATCACCACGGTCTTGCCCGGTGCATTGAGGCCAGCAAACAGCACCGCTGACTTCACCTGCGCGGACGGAACCGGCACCTCATAACGCACCGGAACCGGATCGGCAGCCCCTGCGATAGTCATCGGCAGACGGCCGCCAGAGCGGCCCACGGACTGGGTGCCAAACAGCGCCAGCGGATCGGTCACCCGCGCCATCGGGCGCTTGTTCAGGGAGGCATCGCCAGTGAAGGTCGCGATGATCGGCGAAGTGGCCATCACCCCCATGATCAGCCGAACCCCGGTGCCGGAGTTGCCGCAGTCGATCACATTGTCAGGTTCCGCAAAGCCGCCGACACCGACGCCAAACACCGACCAGTTGCCGCCGCCGTGATTGACCACCTCTGCGCCAAAGGCCTGCATCGCCTTGGCGGTGTCCAGCACGTCCTCGCCCTCCAGCAGGCCGGAGATCTTGGTTTCCCCCACCGACAACGCACCCAGGATCAAAGACCGGTGCGAAATTGACTTGTCACCGGGCACCTCTGCCATGCCCTTGAGCGGGTCAGCACGGTGAGAGGTCATCGGGATGGGCGTGCCGTGTCCGGACATGGGGCTTCCTTCGTCTGTCGGTCGTTCGTCTGTTCGTTTGCGCTATCGGTAACGGATTGGGTCTGGCCGGTCCAGCGTAATTGGCTTCAACCTAGGCGGCGGAAGGTCAGGTAATGCGGGGTGCGCCCCTCGCGCAGAGCCTTCTGCTCGTAGCGGGTGGAGATCCAGTCATCCCAGGGCTGGCGCCAGTCATTCGGTCCTTCGGCCAGCCATTCGAATCCGGCCTTTGGCACTTCCTCCAGGGTCTGGCGAACGTAGTCGGGAATATCTGTTGCCACCCGGAAGATTGCGCCGGGCTCAAGGCAGCGGGCCAGCGGCTCCAGATGTTCCTGCGTCACAAAGCGGCGGCGGTGGTGGCGCGCCTTAGGCCAAGGGTCGGGGTACAGCAGGAAGGCACGGGAGATGGACGCCTCCGGCAGCACATCCATCAGATCGCGCGCATCGCCGGGGTGCACGGCGATGTTGTCCGCGCCCGAATTGCGGATCTTGCCCAGCAGCATCGCCACGCCATTGATGAAAGGCTCCGCCCCAATGATACCGACATCTGGGTTGCTGACCGCCTGATGCACCAGATGCTCGCCGCCGCCGAATCCGACCTCCAGCCAGACATCCTTGCCACCGAACAGCGCTTCAAGATCCAGCGGCGTGCGGTCCGGGTTTTCCTCCCAGCCGACAGCACCGGGGCTGAGGCTCGCCAGATCCTCGTCAAGGTACCGCTTCTGGCTGTCCTTCAGCGTTTTGCCCTTGAAGCGGCCGTAAAAGTTGCGCCAGGGCGCGCCGCTGGCGTGTTTGTCGGCCGCATTTTCTGCTGCGGGCCGGGCGTCCTTGGACTGGTCGTCGCGTGGCTTCTGGTCGCCGGACATGCGTCTGGCCTCCTGTTCAGGGCATCTACGAAAAAGGCTGGCCGCTCCTCTGCCGCAAGCAGGCCGCCGGGTCAACCCGGCGAAGGCTGTTGCCCCGCATCCAAAGGCAACAGCCGTGCAGGCGGCTGGCCAGGGAGGAGGCCCTGTTCAGTATCCTCTGGAAGACCGGACCGGAATTCCCGCAGAACCCCCGCGGCGATCAAGCGCAGCCTGCTCGGGTACCATTCCCGGTCTGACCCGGTGCGCAGAGTCTCGATTGCAAAACCGGGGTCAACCCCACGCGCCACCATGTAGCTTAGATGGTCGTGAATCTCGCGTTGTGTGTCTGCATAAATCCATGCGCCGAACTCAAACGGTGTTGCCCAGCGCTGCTCCTTGCGCTCACTCCGGTAGTATTCATGCACAGCCGGGGCGGGCCAACTCCGCTGGTGAAACCCGATCCGCGAACCCTCGGTCATTCGCCGCCGGTTGCCGGCCAGAAAAACATCGACACAAGCGCTGACGCATTCCCCGTCAACCAGAGTATCGAGATCATACGCCAAAACCAGCCCGGCGATTTCCTCGCCGCCGTACACGCTGCCGCCCACACTATTGAGTTGCAGTTCGGAAATGGCTGGATTCTCCGCCAGTATGAGGCGCAGCCGGTCGGCGTCCACGTCCGTAATCTCTGCGGCTTCCCCCGGCTCATTAATGTCGGTGTCATAGACAAGCGTGGTGCCCTGCAGACTGAATTTGCGCGGCAGTGTTTCCTTCGCGGCCAGTTGCAGCGGCAAGAGCAGACAAAAGAGAATGCACATCAAACGCAGCATCACGCCCCCGGTGGCTGGTTATCATCCGCCGCAGTATGGCGCAGCCTGCCCGTATGCTCCAGATTTTTCAGTGCAGCAGGATTGCCCGAGATTTCCCGCGCAAAACGTGCGTGCAACTTTCCTGGTCATAGCGCGCTGCTGCAGGCCCTGTCCGATTGGGAAGCGGGGCATTCTTGAAGGCAGCGGCGGAGGCAAAACCTTGACATGCAACGAAAAAGCGGGCCTTGCGGCCCGCCTTGGTTCCCTTGAACGCTGGCTCAAACTGCCTTCTTCAGAGCCTCAACCAGATCCGTGCGTTCCCAGCTGAAGCCGCCGTCGGCTTCCGGATCGCGTCCGAAATGGCCATAGGCTGCAGTGCGCTGGTAGATCGGTTTGTTGAGGCCAAGATGCGAGCGGATGCCACGCGGGGTCAGGTCCATAACCTGGTCAATTGCGCGTTCGATCGCCGCAGGATCAACCTCGCCTGTGCCATGGGTTTCGGCATAAATCGACAACGGCTTGGAGACGCCGATGGCATAAGACAGCTGGATGGTGCATTTCTCAGCCATGCCTGCGGCCACCACGTTCTTGGCCAGATAACGCGCAGCATAGGCCGCCGAGCGGTCCACCTTAGTCGGATCCTTGCCGGAGAAGGCGCCGCCGCCGTGCGGAGCCGCGCCGCCATAGGTGTCGACGATGATCTTGCGCCCGGTCAGGCCTGCGTCGCCATCCGGGCCGCCAATCACGAACTTACCAGTCGGGTTCACGTGCCACTGGGTGGCATCTGTCAGCCAGCCTTCGGGCAGGGTTTCGCGGATATAAGGCTCGACAATGGCGCGGATGTCCGCAGAGGTCAGGCTTTCGTCCAGATGCTGTGTCGACAGCACCAGAGAGCTGACGCCAACCGGCTTGCCATTCTCATAAACCACAGACAGCTGGGATTTCGCGTCCGGGCCTAGCACCGGTTCGGTACCGTTCTTGCGCACTTCGGCCAGGCGGCGCAGGATCGCATGGCTGAACTGGATCGGGGCTGGCATCAGCGCGTCGGTTTCATTGGTGGCAAAGCCGAACATAATGCCCTGATCGCCGGCCCCTTCGTCCTTTTCGCTCGAGGCATTGACGCCCTGTGCAATATGGGCGGACTGTTCGTGCAGCAGGTTTGTCACTTCCACGGTTTCGTGGTGGAACTTGTCCTGCTCGTAGCCGATGTCCTTGATGCATGCGCGGGCGATGTCCTCAATCCGGCCCATGTAATCGTGCAGCTTGTCCTGATCGGACAGCCCGACCTCCCCCCCAATGACGACACGGTTCGTGGTGGCGAAAGTCTCTGCCGCCACGCGCGCTTCGGGCTCTTCCGCCAGGAAAGCGTCGAGAACCGCGTCGGAAATGCGGTCGCAGACCTTGTCCGGGTGGCCTTCGGAAACCGATTCCGAAGTGAAGGTGTAGTTCGTACGGGTCATGAAAAGTGCTCCATTGGTTTATCCTTGCCACGCCAGGAAGCCGTTGTGGCAGGTATCAAGCCGCAGTACGCGGCCCATCCGCGCGGGTCAATCTATATTCCAATAGAGTTAAGCTGCTATGACCGCGGCGCAAGAGCGCGGGACAGAAAGATTGCCGCACCTGCAAAAAAGAAACACAGCAGCAGCACAGGCCAGTCCCCGGTCCGGCTGTAAAGCGTCGGCGGCAGCGGTGCAGGCAGGGCTGCATCTATAAAGCCTGCCTCTCCCAGCGGCAGTTGGTCCAGCATCGCCCCGTCCGGCCCAATCATGGCTGAGACACCGGTGTTGGCTGCCCGGATCATCGGCAGCCCCTGCTCCAGCGCCCGCATCCGCGCCTGCACCAGGTGCTGATAGGGGCCTGAACGGGTGCCGAACCAGGCGTCGTTGGTGATCTGCACCAGCATGTCTGGACGGATTTCGGCGGCGTTCACATCTTGGGGGAAAACGGCTTCATAGCAGATCAGCGGCAAGGCACTGCCAATGGGCAGATCCATCACCCGGGCACCCGGGCCAACAGCGTAACCTGCCCCGGCCTGGGAGGCGAACCCGTGGATCCCGAAGCGGGCCATGAAGTCGCCGAAGGGCACATACTCCCCGAACGGCACCAGATGTGCCTTGTCATATGAAGCGGCCGGCAGTCCGTCTGAATCCAGAAGCACCGCAGAGTTATAGTAGGCGCCGCTCTCCTCCCGCTGGATACCCAGCAAGACCGGGACACCGCCGGCCCGTTCGGAAATGGCCTGCAGCGTGTCACCGGCGTAATTCAGCAACTGCGGCACCGCGGTTTCCGGCCAGGCGATCATGTCAGGTCGCGGCTCCTCGGCTGAAAACGCCAACGCGCGGCGGACAAACTCCCACCTGTGTTCGGGGTGCCATTTCAGGTTCTGCGGCGCATTGGGCTGAACGATACGCACCACACGGTCCGTCCGCACAGTCTCCCCGGGGGAGGGAACTCCAACAACTGCGGCCAAGGCCACCCCCAGCGGCAGCATGGCGGCTGCAGGATGTGCCCGCAGCAAGGCGAGCGGTAAAAACGCCACAAGCGTCAGCAGCGCCAGTCCCTGCGGCCCAGTCCACGGCAGCAGATTGGCGGCAGGCGTATCAATCCAGAACTGACCGAAAGCGGCCCAGGGAAAACCGGTCAGCAGATAGGCGCGGGCAAATTCTGCCAGCGACCATACCGCCACCAGCATCGGAAGACGCACCACTCCACGGCTGAGACGGGCGGAGATGCCAAAAGCTGCACCCCAAAAAAGAGCAAGGCCAGCGGCAAGAAAGACCAGCGCAAAGGGGGCCATCCAGGCGTGGCGCTCTGGGTCGACCTGAAACGGCTCAATGATCCAGGAGAGGCCGAAAGTGAAATACCCCAGTCCGAACAGCCAACCTGCCAGAGCGGCGGAGCGGGTGGAGTGCGCATGCATCACCAGCCAGCCAGCCGCGGCCAGCGCGACCGGCAGCCCGATCAGCATATGCCAGGGAGCCAGCGCCAAGGACAGCAGCGCGCCGCTGCCAAAGGCCAGAGCCGCTTGGACCAGACGCAACTGGCGCGCGGCCTGCCGCAGCCCAAGTGCCATCATGCAGCAGCGTCCGGCAACCGTACCCGCAGCCGCTTGATCCGGCGCGGGTCAGCATCCATGACTTCGAACTCGGCGCCCTCGGGGTGTTCGATCACCTCGCCCCGGGCAGGCACCCGGCCGGACAGCATAAAGACCAGACCGCCAAGCGTGTCGATCTCTTCCTCGTCCACGTCATCGTGGCTGGTCAGTGAATGGCCTGTCTCTGCTTCGAACTCCGGCAGCGAGGTACGGGCCAGAGCGATATAGCAACCGGGCTTTTCCTCAAACCAGGTCTGGTGTTCATCGGCGTCGTGCTCATCTTCGATTTCGCCCACCACCTGTTCGATCAGATCCTCGATGGTAACGAGGCCGTCCACGCCGCCGTATTCGTCAATCACCAGCGCCATGTGGCGGCGTTCCGCCTGCATCTTGGTCAGCAGAACCCCGATCGGCATCGACGGCGGCACGAACAGCAGAGGACGCAGCATCTTGGAGAGATCGAACTCCGAGGTGCCGCCGTTGAACCCATGTGTCAGCGAAAAATCCTTGAGGTGGACAAAGCCCAGCGGCGTGTCCAGTGTGCCCTCGTAAACGGGAATGCGGGTAAAACCGCTTTGCCGGAAAATGCCGACCAGATCATCCTTGGCGACAGTGACCGGCACAGCGGCAATTTCGGCAGAGGGGATTGCGACGTCTTCAACCCGCATCCGGCGCAGGTTGATCATGCCGTGCGGACCTGATCCCGGCGCAGGCTGCTCGCCGCCGGTGTCCTGGCCGTCTTGCGGGTCGGCGCTGAACACATTGCGTAGCCGCGTCCACAATCCGGTATTTTCAGAGGCCGGAGCATCCGCCGCCGTGCCATTGATGTCCTGCAGCGCGCCCTGCGCCGCGTTAGAACTGCCTTCTATGTCGCCCATCTTTCCATTCCAAAAACCCCGGTCACGGGGCGTCCTAACTATTATATGGGTTCGCGATACCCAGTTTGCCAAGTAGCAGGATCTCAATCCCTTCCATCAATGCGGCATCGCGGTCACGAATGTGATCATAGCCCAAAAGATGCAACAGCCCGTGAATGATCAGATGGCGGGTATGATCGGCCAAGGATTTACCCGCCTCGGCAGCTTCCCGGGCGCATGTGTCAAAGGAAATGGCAATGTCGCCCAGCGGGATTTCCCCAGTAAAATCAGCCTCCGGCGGCATAGGGGCGCCGCCATCTTCCGCTGCTGACAACTCCTCTGCTGGCCAACTCAGAACATTGGTGGCTTTATCCTTTTCCCGGAATTCAGCATTCAACTCAGCAATGCGCGGATCAGCGCAGGCGAGCAGCGAAATTTCGCAGTCTTCCGGGTCGAGTGTGAAATGCGCCAGCACAGCTGCAGTAGCTTCCTCCGCCAGCGCAGCGAGCCCGGCGTCCTGCCAGCGGCTGTCTTCGATAGTGATGTCGAGCGTCATGGTACGGTTGAACAAGCCGGGGCCAGCCCCGCGCCCTCGGAATATTTTCTCAAAGATGAAGCCCGATTGAGTGCTACTTTCAGGCCGGTGTCGAATCCGCGTCATAGGCCTCAATGATCGCGGCCACAAGCGGGTGGCGCACCACATCACGGGCAGTGAAGTAGTTGAAGCTGACCTTGGGAATGCTTTTCAGCAGCCGTTCGGCGTCGGCCAAGCCCGATTGCACCCCGCGCGGCAGGTCGACCTGAGAGCGGTCCCCAGTGATCACCATGCGCGAGCCCTCACCCAAGCGGGTCAGAAACATCTTCATCTGCATGGTGGTGGCGTTCTGCGCCTCGTCCAGCACCACAAAGGCGTTGGACAGCGTGCGACCGCGCATGAAGGCCAGCGGCGCGATCTCAATCCGCTTGTCTTCGATCAGCTTGGCCAGCTGCTTGCCCGGCAGGAAATCGTTAAGCGCGTCGTAAAGCGGCTGCATATAGGGGTCGACCTTGTCCTTCATGTCGCCGGGCAGGTAACCGAGCTTCTCTCCCGCTTCCACCGCCGGACGCGACAGGATGATGCGGTCGACATGGCCGGTGATGAACATGGAAACGCCCACAGCGACGGCCAGATAGGTCTTGCCGGTACCAGCGGGGCCAATACCAAAGGCCAGTTCGTGTTCAAACAAGGATTGCACATAGGCCTTCTGCGCATCGGTGCGCGGCTCCACCAGCTTTTTACGGGTCTTGATCTCCACCCGGCCACCGCGGAACATTTGCAGCTGACCGTCGGGTTCGGCGTCATCGGTGTCCGGCCCCATGCGCAGCTCGCGGTCTATGTCTCCGCTTTCGACGCTGCGGCCGGTTTCCAGCCGGTCATAAAGAGCCGTCAGAACCCCTGCAGCCTGTTCCCGTGCGGAATCCTCGCCCATTACGGACAACTGATTGCCGCGGCGGACAATCTGCACCCCCAGTTTTTGTTCAATGTCAGCCAGGTTGCGGTCATATTCGCCGCACAGGTCGATCAGCAATCGGTTGTCAGGAAATTCCAGCAGAACTTCGTGGGTTGCGGTCTGGGTCTGCGGGTCATTCAGGGCGCTGATGGCCAAGCTGATCTCCTCAATCTGGCGTTGCCCCTTCAGTCTGCCTCTGCGGCAGCGTTTGCGCAAGCAGGCGCTGCGCAAAATCACATTTTTGAAACAAAAACAGCCGCCCCTGAGGGCGGCTGCAAATCAAGCAAGTTGTATGTCTCAGATCGGGTCGCCAAAGGTCGAACCGTCCTTGAAGGGGCCGGTCGCCAGGGTGGGCGGAATGTCGCTGTTGCAGACCGGCTTCCCATCGGGCGTGCGGCGGAGGTCAGCGTAGCCCTCAAGCCCATCGTCAATAATCCAATGTTCACAGCCGTTCGGATCAACCCAGATACCGGCGGTCAGGTTGGACAGATGATTGTTGCTGCCATCGCCAACATGACCATCCCGGGTTTTATCTAATGCTTCGCTGCAGGCTCCAAGCAGGGAAATCACCGCAACAAGACCAAGTGTTCTTTTCGTCATCATGATTTTCCCCCTCAGCGCAGGCAAAAGATTTCGACACGGCGGTTCTGCGCCATGTTGACAGCGCTGTTGTTAGGCACCCGCGGATCGCGCTCGCCGTAGGCCCGCACGCCTGCAATACGCGCACCGGCCGAGCGGCCAACCGCAGCCACGGCATTTGCACGGCGTTCGGAAAGGCGGATGTTGTATTCATCCGGTGCTCTGCTGTCGGTATGGCCCGCAACGATGAAAGAGCGCGCACCGTTGCTCTGCGCCTGCTGGAAGAACTGGCGCAGGCGCTGTTGGCCTGCTGCATTGATGTAATGCCTGTCAGTGGCAAAGAACTGATCCGTCGGCATCACGCCGCAGATATTGCCGCGGCGGCAAACGGGTTTGCCATCTGGTTTGACATGCGGAGTCATATAGCCTTCAGCGCCATCGTCCATTACCCAGTGCTCACAGCCATCCGGATCGACCCAGATAGTCGGCACATAGCGTTCACCTTTGATGGTTCGCTGCTGTGATTGGGCGCTCGCAGGCGCAGCGGCGATGCTGAGCGCAGCCGCGGCAGCAGCGGCCAGCGCAAACGCCTTGTGCAGTTTAAATGTCAACACAACCAAAATTCCTTCACCTAAGTCCCCCCAGGGAGCTGTCTCAAACCTGGCCACCCCATAGGCCATAAGAGTAAATCTATCTGATTTTAAGTTAAAACGTTCCCAAAATCGGGCGAATGCACAAGCGGATTAAACGCCTTCGCAAGACACTCAACCCAACTCCGCAGAATTGTTGCCGAACGCGAAGCAATCGCGCCAGGAGAATTTTCCGGAGTGCTCCGGACTTGGGGCTGCCCCGGCCGGTCGCCGGGGCGATTCGCCGAGCGCCACGAGACCTCAGCTGATCAGCTCACCAGCCAGGGAGTTTGCTCCGGATGACACAATACGGACCCGGGCAAGTTCGCCAATACCGCGGCTGCAATCAGCGACGTGCACAGCATGCAGGTAGTCGGATTTCCCCACCATCTGCCCGGGCAAGCGCCCTGCCTTTTCAAACAGCACACCGACTTCACGGCCAACCATGCTGTCCTGCACTTCGCGCTGTTGACGGGTCAGCAAGGCTTGCAGGCGTTGCAGCCGGTCGTCTGCGGCTGCAGGGTCCACCTGAGCGCGCTCCGCCGCTGGCGTGCCGGGGCGGGTCGAATACTTGAAGGAATAGGCAGTGCCGTACTTCACCTCTTCCACCAGGTCCATGGTAGCTTGAAAGTCTTCCTCGGTCTCTTCCGGGAAGCCGACAATAAAGTCGCCGGAGATCAGAATGTCAGGCCGCGCGGCGCGGATGCGCTCGATCAGGCGGATGTAGCTTTCAGCAGTGTGGGAGCGGTTCATCCGCTTGAGGATCTTGTCGGAACCCGCCTGCACCGGCAGGTGCAGATAAGGCATCAGCTTGGCGCAGGTGCCATGCGCCTCGATCAGATCGTCCTGCATGTCGTTCGGGTGGCTGGTGGTGAAGCGGATACGCTCCAGACCGTCGATCTTGTCCAGTTCCCAAATGAGCTGCGCCAAGGTCAGGTCTCCGTTAGGGCCTGCGCCGTGATAGGCGTTCACGTTCTGGCCCAGCAGGGTGATCTCGCGCACACCGCGCTCCACCAGATCGCGGGCTTCGGTCAGGATGCGGTCCGCCGGGCGGGAAACTTCGGCACCGCGGGTATAAGGCACGACGCAGAAAGCGCAGAACTTGTCGCAGCCTTCCTGCACCGTCAGGAACGCGGCCGGGCCGCGCTTGGCCTTGGGACGGTTCTTGAGCTTCTCGAATTTGTCTTCCTCGGGAAAATCGGTGTCGAGCACTTTCTCCCCTTCGCGCGCCTTGGCTTCCATCTCCGGCAGGCGGTGATAGCTTTGCGGGCCGACCACCAGATCGACCAGCGGCTGGCGGCGCATGATCTCCTCGCCTTCGGCCTGGGCGACGCAGCCAGCGACGCCGATCTTCAGATCTGGCTTCTCAGCCTTCAGTCCCTTGAAGCGGCCCAGTTCAGAATAGACCTTTTCCGCCGCCTTTTCCCGGATATGGCAGGTGTTGAGCAGGATCATGTCGGCGTCATCTGCCGATTTCGTCTCAATGTAACCTTCGCCGCCCAGCGCCTCGGCCATACGTTCGCTGTCATAGACATTCATCTGACAGCCATAGGTCTTGATAAACAGCTTTTTCGGGGCGCTCATGCAGGTCAGCCTTCCAGCCAGGGTGGGTAAACAGCGGCTTGCAATACAGGCAAATGCCGCTGCTTGCAATGGAGCGGCATTTACCCGATTTTGACTGCAAAGGCCAGAAAGGCAGGGCAGACCAGCATGATGTATTCCTCGCTGAAGGATTTCCTGAAACAGGGCAAACCACTACTGGCCAAGGGACCGGTGGCGCTGGTCTTCATTGAAGATGAAACAGAGACAGCCACCACCCTGCGCCACCACCTTCAATGCGGCTTCAAGGTCGTGGTGGCTTTGATGCCGGATGCCTTTGACCTGCCGCCGGATGTGCGCGCCATGGTGCATCGGGTGCCTTTTGACTGCGGGTCGGAAGGGGCAGTCACAGGCGCCATCAATGCCGTTATCGCTGCGGCTGAACCGGGCTGCTGGCTCTACTACTGCTATAACGCGGAATTCCTGTTTTACCCGTTTTGCGAGACGCGCGGGATCGGAGAGATGCTTGCTTTTCACACCGAGGAACGCCGGGATGCGATGCTCACCTATGTAATTGACCTCTATGCCGGCGATCTGGATGCTTGCCCCAGTGCCGTGTCGCTCGAAGAGGCATATCTCGACAAATCCGGTTACTATGCGCAGTCCCGGCAGGATCCGGAAACCGGGCACCCGCGCGAGCGGCAGCTGGATTTCTTCGGCGGTGTTCGCTGGCGCTTCGAAGAACACATCCCCGCTGCCAGCCGCAAAATCGACCGGATTTCACTGTTCCGCGCCAAACCGGGTCTGCAACTGCGGCTGGATCACACATTCAACGACCAGGAGTACAATACATATGCGTGCCCTTGGCACCACAACCTGACAGCCGCGGTCTGCTCTTTCCGCACCGCCAAGGCGCTTAAGCGGAATCCGGGTTCCACCTTCGATATCGAAACCTTCCGCTGGCATAACTCAGCACCGTTTGAATGGCATTCGCGCCAGCTTCTGGATCTGGGACTTATGGAACCTGGTCAGTGGTTCTAAGGCGGGCGCATCAACCTCCTCTCGCCGGGCTTTCAATCCCGGCACCCGGTGAAACCCGCCTTCATTTTCCCTCGCGCAAGTTGCCTTGTTTTTCAACACAGCTGGAGACGCTTCAAAGCGGCGATTGAAGAAGCCGCACCCCGAGAATGCGGCATGCGGCTTCTTCGCGTCACCTTTTCCCTGCCACGATCCGGTCGAGGATCAGGGCGCAGAACAGAATCGCAAGGCCTGCCAGTATCCCTTGGCCGGCGGCGGCGTATTGCAGCGCTTCCAGCACGTCCTCGCCCAGCCCCTTGGCTCCGATCAGCGAGGCCACCACAACCATTGCCAGCGACAAGAGAATAGTCTGGTTAACGCCAGCCATGATCGTCTTGTGCGCCAGTGGCAGGTCCACCCGCCACAAAAGGTAGCGCGGAGTGGCACCGAAGGCGAGCGCGGCTTCACGAACGGTTTCGGGCACCTGCTGCAGGCCCAGCACAGTGAATCGGATCACCGGCGGGCTTCCGAAGATCATGGTGGCAACCACGCCCGCGGGCTTGCCGGAGCCGATGAAGGCGACCACCGGGATCAAATAGACGAAGGAGGGCATCGACTGCATGAAATCGAGCACCGGGCGCACCACCGCAAACACCCTGGGGCGGCGGGCGCAGTAAATGCCGAGCGGGATCCCCAGGGTGATCGAGATCAGCGCTGCAGCGCCCAGGAGGGCAATGGTGGTCATCGCTTTTTCCCAGAAGTCCAGCAGGCCGAGATAGGCCAGCGCCGCGCCGGTGAAAATCGCCACACGGGCGCCTGCGGACAGGTAGGCCAGCATTACTATGACCAACGCCACCACCGGCCAGGGGGTATCGACCAGCACCACCTCGATCCAGTCCAAAAGCGTGCGCATGCCGGCGGTCAACCCGTCAAAGAACCCGCGGCCGGAGGTCTTGGTCCAGTCGAACATAGCCTGCACCCCGTCGCCGACGTTCAGCCGCCAGTCGCGGTTTGTGGGGAAGGCGTTCAGCAGCGAAAAGGCATCAGGCATCGCGAATTTCAGCGCCGACAGCACAACCACGGCGGCGGCCAGCACGGAGGAGACGATCAGCCGCGGCAGTGACCAGCCGCTGGCGACGCGGCGGTCGGAGCGCCAGCGGGCAAACTGCCCCTCCAGCGTCCAGTTCGCCAGCGACGCCGCCAGGAACTTGACCGCCAGCAGCAGCGCCGCGCCGGCGATCAGGTAGATGGTTCCGCTGGCATTGGCCGCTGCCGCGGCCTGCTGTGCGCCGGCCAGCGCCGCCTCCAGCGACTCTGCCGCGCGTTTCAGGGACTCGAGCGAGGACGCGCCCGAGGCCTCGGCTGCAGCGATTTGCTGGTGCCGGAGATCCAGTGTCTGGGCGATCTGCTCCGCGCGCAGGCGGGAGTCCCGGCCGAGGTCGCCGAACAGCCCCATTGCAATCTGGATATAGGCCAGCGTTTCCAGCAGCAGAAAGCCCAGGAACCAAGACCACAGGCCCCGCGCGCCGAACCAGACCGGTCCCAGCAGCGCGGCGGCGCGGTTCAGGGTGAAACGGTAGCCGGGTGCCTCCATCATGTAGGAGAAAACGCGCTGGTAATAGGCCTGCGACTGGCCGGAGAATTCTGCCACCAGCGCATTCAGGCGCCCGGCGGTCTCTGGTTGGATCTGTGATTGGTCGATGTGCTTCATCACCCTTCTCCTTACGCCTGGCTGTCCTGAATGGCGCGGATCAGGCCCGCGCGGTTAATCACCCCGACGGTGGCGCCGTCATCCGCCACCTTGACGATGCCGTGGCCGTCCACCGCCAGCTCCATCAGGTCGCTGAGGTCCATGTCAGGCCGCGCCTCCCTGGCATCTGCGGGCAGGGCGCCGTGGGTGGCTTCGAACTCGGCCACCGGTTTCATCACCGAATGGGCGAAGATCATGTTGAGTTTTGAGATGCCAGCCACGAAATCCGACACGTAGTCATCCGCCGGGTTGAGGATGATTTCTTCCGGCGTGCCGATCTGCACGATGCGGCCGTCCTTCATGATGGCAATGCGGTGGCCGATGCGGATTGCTTCATCAAGGTCATGGGTGATGAACATGGTGGTCTTGCCCAGTTTTCGGGAAAGTACCATAAACTGGTCCTGCAGCTGCTTGCGGATCAGCGGGTCCAGTGCTGAAAACGGTTCGTCCATCAGCAGGATCTCCGGGTCCGAGGCAATGGCGCGCGCCAGCCCCACCCGCTGCTGCATACCGCCCGACAGCTCATGGGCGTATTTGTCCTCCCAGCCCGACAGCTCCACCAGTTCCAGCACCCGGTCGGCTTCCTCCCAGCGGCGGGCCTTTCCGGTGCCGCGGATTTCCAGCGGCATTGCCACGTTATCGCGCACCGTGCGGTGCGGCATCAGGCCGAAGTTCTGGAACACCATGGCGACGCGGCGGTTGCGCAAGTCGCGCAGGCCTTCGGCGTTCAGCCCCATCACATCGTCGCCGTTGATGTAGATATGGCCGTCGGTCGGCTCCAAAAGCCGGTTCACATGGCGCACCAGCGTCGATTTTCCGGAGCCCGACAGGCCCATCACGCAGAACAGCTCACCGCGTTCGATCTGGAAGCTGGCGTCCGCTACTCCGACCACGCAGTTGAACCGCTCCAGCACCTGCGGCTTGGTCAGCCCTTCGGAGTGAATGGCCTTGAGCGCCTCGGCGGAGCGTGCGCCAAAGATCTTCCAGACGCCGCGTGCGTCGATTGCAATTTCCTTTTCCATCCGGACCCCCGTCTAACTTAAGGTAGGTGCCCCGACGGCAGACCGCAGCCGGGGCGCGCGTGTGGGAGGACGCGTTATTTCAGGCCGAGCCAGGTATCCACGGTTTCGCCATTGGCAGCGATCCAGTCGGCCACGACTGCGTCGATTTCATTGCCTTTGACCACCACCTCGTAGGTGAGTTCGGACAGGGCGTCGGCGCTCATGTCGATGCTGGACAGGAAGGAGGCGGCGGCCGGGTTGCGGTCCTTCAGCGAGCTGGAATAGGCCACGGTCACGGTCTTGACCGGCTCGCCGGTGGAGATGTGCGAATTGTTGTACCAATCAGCATCCTGATCCGGCTGCACCATCTTGTAGGTGGCCGTATCATGCTCCGGCTCTTCCAGTATGGTCACGTCATAGAGCGCGTGAACATAGTGCGGCGCGTAGCAATAGAAGGCAGCGCCCTTCTCCTGATCGACCAGATCCTTGAGCCGGGAATAGAACACGGTTTCGTCTTCGGTGGTCGGGGTCAGGAAGGTTTCGATTCCGTAGTCGCGCACCCGCACCTTGAAGGTGTTGGTCGAGGCCCAGCCGGAGGCGCCGACCCAGACCTCGCCCATGCCGTCGCCATCGCTGTCAAACAGCGCCTGCGCCTCGGGAGTGGCCAGGTCGAAAATCGATTTGATGTTGTGTTTTTCGACCATGTAGTTGGGCACACAGATGCCCGCACGGCCTTCGTAGCTGCCGGAGGACAGCGCCACGGTGCCTTTCTGGCTGACATATTCATCGGTGAAGGAGGCCTGGTTCGGCAGCCAGACATCCGGGTGCACGTCGATGTCGCCTCGGCCTCCGTCCATCGAGGCAAAGATCACCGCGTTGGCGCCGGGGGCATAGCCGGCCTCGCTGCCGAGGCGGGTTTCGATCACTTGGCCGATGATCCGGCTCATGATCTTGGCGCCGGGCCAGCTGGGCTCGCCCACCATGACTTTCTCCTGTGCCGTGGCAGCAGTGGCTGCGGCTGCTCCCAGGGCGGCAATGGCAGTGGCGAACATAACTTCTTTCATCGGTTCTCTCTCCTGTTGGTGTGTGGTTTCAAGCGCCTCAGGCGCGCGCCCGCTTGCGCTGCGGGTCTATGAAAGGAATATCAGTGACTGTGGCACCGAGGCGTTTCATCCGCCCATCGAGCTGGCCGATTTCCAGCCGGTTGCCGTTTTCCGCGTGTTCGACACCGAGCCGGGCGATGGCAATAGCGTGTTCCAGCGAGGGCGAGCGAACGGCGGAAGTGACGGCGCCGACCTGCCGTTCGCCGGCATAAACCGGGCTGCCGTGCAGCGGCACGTCAGTGCAGCCCAGAAGCAGGCCCTTGAGCAGCCGGCGCGGCTCGCGCGCATTGCGTTCCAGCGCCGCCTTGCCGGTGAAATGCGGTTTCGTCAGGTCGACTGCAAAACCGAGGCCTGCCTCAAATGCATCCACGCCAGGTGCGAATTCCGCGTTGGCGGCGGCCAGCCCGGCCTCGATCCGGATGATCTCCAGCGCGGCGGAGCCCATCGGGGTGATCCCGAATTCCTCGCCTGCCTCCATCACCGCGTCCCAGATTTCCAGCGCGTGGGCCTGGGAGCAGAAAATCTCATAGCCCAGCTCGCCGGTGTAACCGGAGCGGGACAGCATGAAGGGGGCGCCCTCGCGGTCGTTCAGCCGCGCCACGGTGACGCCGAACCATTTGAGCTGGTCCAGCTGCGGCACATGCGGCTGGGTGAAGGCGATCTTGCGCAGGAGGTCGCGCGATCTGGGGCCTTGGATGGCCAGATTGGGCATTGCGCCGCGCATGTCGTGGATGCGGACCTGCAGGCCCATCTGCTGCGCCAGCGTCTCCAGCACCCGGCCGCTTTCCTCCGAGCCGCAGCACCAGCGGAACAGGTCGGGGGCGAGCCGGAACAGGGTGCCGTCGTCGATCACCGTTCCGGCCTCATCGCACATCAGCGTGTAGGAGCCGCGCCACACCGCCAGCTTGGCCACGTTGCGGGTGGTGGCCTGCTGAAGCAGCACCTCGGCGTCGGGGCCGGCGATGTCGTATTTGCGCAGCCCGCTCATGTCCTGCACCGTCACCGCGTTGCGGCAGGCCCAGTATTCGCCGGTGGTGCCATGCGACGGGAAGCTCACCGGCGCCCAGAGATCGCGCGCGGGGGCGAAATGCTGGGTCAGCGGCTCCAGCCGCTCATGAAAGGCGGAGTTCTGGCTGATCGACATCGGGGCGTCTTCCTTTTCGCGGTAGGCAACAGCGCGGCGCAGGGGTGTTTCGGGGCGGTAGATGCGGACATGCACGTCCGTAGGGTTCCAGCCGTTGATCGGGTCGATGTCGTCCGGGCAGGCGGTGGAGACGCAGACCAGATCCTCCAGCGCCCGCATTGCGACATAGTCGCCGGGGCGGGAGTGGGATTCCTCGGTCAGGATGTGGTGCGAATGCGGGTCGACCCAGGTGTTCCAGAAAAAATTGATCGCAGGCCAGGCCGCGCGCGGCGCCACGCCGTAGGGCGCCAGCGCGCGGGACATGTTGTCAGAGCAGTTCACATGGCCGGAGAAACCACGCTCCTCGTACCCGCGCGCGGTGCAGGCGAGGCCGAAAGTGTCATGGCGGCCGCAGGTGTCCTGGATCACGTTCAGCATCGGGTGCATGCCGGGATCGAAGAACTTGTCCAGCAATCCCGGCCCCGGATAGGCGCGGCGCACCATCGAGCGGGTGGCGGTGCTCTCAATCATCAGCTCCTCGCCGCGCTCCAGCCCGGCGGCGCGGAAGGCGGTGAAGTCGGAGCATTGCTGCCCCTCCACGTCGATGATCTGAATGATCTCGCCCTGCTTTACCTCATAGGCAAAGCCGGTGCCGCGGTTGACGGTGAATTCGTCGCTTGTGTCGCCGAGCAGCGGCGGTAGCAGCGGGGCAGTGCCCGGCCCGGGCTGCCAGGTGATTTCCGTCCCACCCGAAACGGTACCGTGCACCAGGTCGTGCGGCTGCACGGGGCGGAAGATCCAGACAGTGGCCCCGGAGGCGGCTTTAAGGATCAGCGGCTCCTCCGCGGCGGCGAGGGTGCAGGCCGGGATTTCGGCAGTGCTGTCACCGCCGCGGGCATCGATCCAGCCCAGCAGCGCGGCGGTGTCGCACTCTGCCAGACGCAGCGCGCCGTCCGCCATCAATCCCAGCGCATCCAGCGCCGGGCGGCCTCCGGCGCCAAAGGTAGCGATCTGGCATTCGGTTCCGGTCAGCGACAGCAGATCTCCGGGCCGCATTTCCTGCATCAGGCCTTGGCGCGGGGGGAGACGGTGCGTCACGCCTTCGCGGGGCTTGGGGAATCCAGGGAAGGACCGGGCCGGGGTTCTGAACCCCATGTTGTCGAAGTCGCGCAGGACTGCGTAGCGGGTCATTTTTGTGCCGAATCTGCTTATGTAACTGGTTACATGGTTGATGAAACTGGTTACATGTGTCAAGAATTTCGTTAACTATGAGGCCGGAGCGGTACAGGAAGGCAGGCGGAATGCAGCGGAACACATCCAGGAAACGTGCCAACCTGCGGGATGTTGCAGCAGCCGCAGGAGTCTCGGTCGCCACGGTTTCCCGCGTCATGAACGCACCGGAAACCGTGGCGGAAGCAACCCGGAAGAAGGTCGAGGAAGCGATGAACAGCCTGCACTGGGTGCCCAGTGCCGCAGCCCGCGCCATTAACACCGGACGCACACGGTTTGTCGGGGCGCTGGTGCCGACTCTGGACAATGCCATCTTTGCCAGGATGCTCGCCAGCATGGAGAGCCGGCTGGCAACGCACCGGCTGTCTCTGGTGGTGGCCACAACCGATAATGACCCTGCCCGGGAAGCGGAGAAGGCCAAGGGGCTGGTGGATATCGGCGCCGAGGGGCTGGTTGTCTCTGGGATCACACATGCGCCGGAGTTCTACAGTCTGATCGAGCGCTGCCAGCTTCCGGCTGTTTCCACATCGTTTTACGATCCGCACTATCAGCTGCCCACCATCGGCTATGACAATGCCGCAGCGGCGCGCACCGCCCTGGCCCACCTGACAGACCTTGGCCACAGCCGGATTGCAGTGGTGCACGGGCCAAGCGCCAGCAACGACCGGACACAGGCACGCATTGCCGGACTTGAGAGCCACAGCCCCAAAGGCGATCTCAGTTTTTATGAAGTCCCGCTGTCCATTGCCGGAGGCTGTGAGGCAGGCCGCAACGTCCTGCAGGCGAAAAAACAGCCGACCGCCATCTTGTGCTTGTCAGACGTGCTGGCGTCCGGCGTGCTGTTTGAACTGCAGCGTCAGGGAGTGTCCGTGCCGCAGGAGAAATCCGTGATGGGCCTCGATGACTTGGCCGGCTCAGCCCATTTGTTTCCCGAGTTGAGCACCGTTCACTTGCCGGTTTCGCGGATGGGAGCGGCGGCAGCAGATGCAATAGCAGCCTGGGTTGAAACCCAGAAAGTGCCGGGGGCATACCTATTGAGATCAGATCTCGTCATCAGGACTTCAACAGCTGCGGCGGCGTCAGTTGACTGTTAAAGCTTTACTAGCGGCGCTGGTGCAGATTTCAGCGAAAAACTTTACCTATCTTCAAGTTGAACTGAGCGAACTATCAACTGAGCCGCCTTCAGGGATCAGGTCGCGACCTGTAACTTTCCAAGCAGCCTTTCGAAAAGATTAGCCAGGCTGCTCTGCCAAGGAACAACGGTTCACAACCTTTGTACCGATACAGATTGACCGGCCTTCCGATTTCCCTTCAACCATGGCCGTCAGTTCACGCGCGGCCTTGCGCCCCATTTCCCGGTGGGGCACATGCACAGTGGTCAACGCGGGACTAACAATCTCAGCCAGTTCTATGTCATCAAACCCAGTTACAGAGACCTGCTCAGGCACACGGATCCCCAGCCTTCCGGCTTCTCGAAGAGCTCCCGCTGCCAGTACATCGTTGCCGCACATGACTGCCGTTGGCCTCGGAAAAAATGCCATAAGCCGCCGAAAGGCCTCGGCCCCCTTTTCAATCTCATAATCCGTTTCAACCAACGCTAAGGTATTTGCATCCAGGCCGCTGTCTGCCATCGCCCGCCTGACACCCTCCACCCGGCCTTGCGCCCGGTCATTTCCCTCTGTGATGCCGGAGATCATGGCAATCCGCCGGTGGCCAGCTGCAATCACGCACTGCGCCAGTTCGCACATTGCGTCTGCGTTGCTGAAACCGACAGAGGGCCGCTGCGCCTCGGGTTCGTAAGACCAAGCGACCAGTGACGGAACCTGATGGCGTTCCAGGTATTCATAGATTTCTGCATCACGCGCGTGCCCGATCAGCAGCAGCCCATCAGCACCGCGGGCAACAAGGGTGCGGATCTGTTCGCGCTCCGCCTCAGGGTCATAGGCAGAGCTGGACACCAGCAGCGTATAGCCATCCTCGCGCAGCTGGTCCTGAAACGCCTGAAGGCCGCGGGCAAAGATCGCGTTGTCCATGGTGGGGATGATGGCGCCGATGGTGAAACTGCGCTTGGCTGCCATCACCCGGGCCGCGAAATTCGGCGTGTAGCCCAATGATTCGACCGCCTGCATCACCCTCTGGCGGGTTGCCTCGATCACCCGGTCCGGAGAATTCAGGCAGCGCGACACCGTGGCGGTGGAAACGCCCGCGGCCTTTGCAACATCGTTAAGTGTCGGAGCTGAGCGGGTTTTTCCCATGTGACGTCTGCCATTTCCTTTGCCCCTCGTCATACCACAAAAAGCAGCGCTTGCCAGCCGCTGATGTAAGCGCTTGCATTATTGATGTAAGCGCTTACAAATGGGGTTGGGATAACAAACCGGGAACTTGCGATGTTTCTCTGGGCTGCTGCTGCCGTCTTTGCCGTGTTCTTTGCCAATGTCGCCATGGGCGCCTTTGGCGGCGGCGGCTTCCTGGGCGATGTCGGAGAGATGCTGGTTCTGTTTGCCGCCTCTGTCCTGTTCGTGGCGGCCATTCTCAAACGCGAAGCTGACCATAAGAACAACAACGGCAGCTGACGGATTTTCAAGGGAGGAAGACAATGACGAATGGCAAGGATGGCCTCAAATCTGCTGAGCGCCGCAATTTTCTGAAACTGGCCTCGACCGGCTCTTTCACTGCGGCGCTGGTGGCTGGTGCGGGCGGGGTGCTTTGGTCGTCCGAAGCCGCCGCGCAAACTGCCAAAGAAGAGAAGGAGCGCGAACGTGCAGCGGAGCATATCATGACCGTTGCCACGGCCTATGTGCTGGGCGCGTCGCGCAGCTATCCGATCATGCAGTTGGATCTCAAGGAGAATATCCAGAATGCCACCAACGGCAAGATCTATGTCAAACTGGCCCCCGGCGGACAGCTGGGTGCGGGCGGAGCACTGGTGCAAAAGGTGCAGGGCGGAACCATCCAGGCAGCGCAGCATTCGCTGTCGAATTTTGCCCCCTTCGCCTCCACTGTTGACTTGATCAACATGCCCTACCTCTGCGGCTCGAACCAGCGTTTCACCAATCTGGTAACCTCCGATTTCTGGAACGCCGAAGTGCACCCCAAAGTGGAGGCCGCCGGCTTCAAGGCGCTGTTCTATGTCAATATCGACCCCCGCGTCGTGGCGGTGCGCAAGGGCGGCAACGCGGTGATGTCGCCGGGCGACATGTCCGGTGTGAAATTCCGGGTGCCGGGATCCAAGATGCTGCAGCAGTATTACCGCATGGTCGGTGCCAACCCGACGCCGGTGGCCTGGGGCGAGACGCCCTCCGCCATCAAGCAGGGGGTGGCCGATGCGCTCGATCCGTCGGTCGGAGCTCTGTATGTCTTTGGCTTCAAGGACATTCTGAGCCATGTGACCTTTACCCAGGCGGTGCCGGACAGCCAAGTCTATTCCTGCAATCTGGAATGGTTCAACTCACTGCCTGCCGACGTGCAGGACGGCGTGATGTGGGGCTCGGAAATGACCGCGCATCAGAACCTCTCAAAAGTGCCCTCGGCTCGCGCATATGCGATGGCGGAACTGACCAAGGCCGGTGTCGAATTCCATACCCTCAGCGACGATCAGCTGGGCGAGTGGCAAGAGGCCGGCGGCTATCAGCGCAGCGAGTGGGATTCCTTCAAGACCGAGCTGGCTGGATCGATGGAGAGCTTCGCCAAGCTGGAAGAGGCCTCAGGCACCCAAGGCAAATACTACGTCCACGACGCCTGAGCCTAATAGGGCGGGAGCGCCTTCATCCGGCCCCCGCATTTTTCAACAGCCGCCTTCGCAACAGCCCGCCGGGCTGGCTGCGGGGTGTGCCTGAACCCCGGGAATGGCAATGCACATCCTGCGAAACATCGACAAGAACGCAGAACGCTGGCTGCTCCTGGTGTTCTATGTGATGCTGGTCATCACCATGGCGATCGAGGTGATCCGGCGCGAGCTGTTTGCCTTTTCCTCGATCTGGGGCGAGGAGATCGTCCGCTATTCCTTTATCTATCTGGCCTGGATAGGCGCCGCCGCGGCGGTCAAGGAGCGCGCCCATATCCGCATCGACGTGATCCTGCATTACCTTGGGCCCCGGCCCAAGGCGCTGATCTACATCTTCGGCGATCTGGTGATGTTCATCGTAGCCTTGGTGGCGCTTTACTGGTCGTTCGAAACCGTGCTGGTTTCGGCCAAGTTCGGATCGGTCAGCCACGGGCTGCGCATCTCGATGGTCTGGTTCCTGATGGCGGTGCCCGCGGGCTTTGCCCTGATGATCTGGCGCCTGCTGCAATCCTTCCTGCGCGATTACCGCAGCCTTCGCGACGGCACGCCCGTCTTTGAAGGCGACAAGCTGTTTGATTGAGAGGCCTAAAGCGATGCTGTGGAATTCACTCAATCAAACGGTCGAACTGGGCTGGGACTTCTACCTGCCGGTGATCATGTTCGTGGCGCTGATTGCACTGGCGGTGCCGGTCTGGGCCGCCATCGGCGCGGCGGCGATCACAATGCTGGTGATGTCCGGCGACCTGCCGCTCAGCGCCATCGGCGAAAGCCTGTTCACCGGCATTGATGCTTTTGCGTTGACCGCGGTGCCCTTGTTCATCCTGACCGGCGACGTCCTGGTGCGCACCGGCCTCAGCAAGAAATTCCTGGATGTGGCCGAGGCGCTGACCTGCTGGACACGCGGTGGCTTCGGTTCCGCCACGGTGCTGGTCTGCGGCATGTTCGCGGCGATCTCCGGCTCTGACGCCGCCGGCGCTGCGGCCGTCGGGCGGATGACCATCGCGCGGCTTGTCGAAAGCGGCTACCCGCGGCCCTATGCCTGTGCGCTGGTGGCGGCGGGCGCCTGCACCGGCATCCTGATCCCGCCCTCCATCGCCTATATCATCATCGGCCTGGTGCTGGGTATTTCCGCCTCCACCCTGTTTCTGGCGGCGCTGATCCCGGGTCTTGCGATCCTGGTGTCGATCCTGATCACCAACATCATCATGAACCGCCTTTATACCTATGAGACCGGCGGCAACATGGGGCTGGGCGAGTGGCTGGGCAACCTGGGCCATGCGCTGAAATCCGGCTGGTATGCCTTCATCGTGCCAGGCATCATTTTCTACGGCATCTTCTCAGGCCGCCTGACCCCGACCGAGGCCGGCGCCACCGCCGTGGTCGTGACCATCCTCATGGGCTTCCTGCTCGGCACCCTGAAACTGTCGGATTTCCCGGCGATGCTGGTCAGCTCCGCCAAGGTGAACGGAGTGATCCTGCCGATCATCGCCTTCTCCGCCCCGCTGGCCGAGGCGCTGGCCATCATGGGCGTGCCGCAGGGGTTCGTGACCGCGGTGACCGGTCTGACCGATGATCCCTCAGTGCTGATCCTGCTGATGATCTGCATCCTCATCGCCGCGGGCTGCGTGATGGAGACCACCCCCAACATCGTGATCCTGGCGCCGATCCTGAAGCCGCTTGCGGACAACATCGGCATGAACGAAATCCAGTTCTGCATCATGATGATCACCGCCTTGGGGGTGGGCTTCATCACCCCGCCGCTGGGCCTGAACCTGTTCGTTGTCTCCGGCATCACCGGCGAATCCATCCTCAAGATCGCCGCCCGCGCCGTGCCCTTCGTGCTGACGATGCTGATCGTGGTGCTGTTGATCGCCTATTTCCCGCCGATCTCGACCACGCTGCTTCCTGATATCTACAAGTAGGATCCCCTGGAAATGACCCGTGAATACCTGAAAAAAGCCGACTTAACCCCCAAGTCGGATGCCCCCGAGACCCATAAAATCGTGCAGGGCATCCTGGACGACATCGAAGCCGGCGGCGACGCCAAGGCGCTGGAGTATGCGGCCAAATTCGACCAGTACGAGGGCAACGTGCTGCTGACAGCCGAGGAGATCGAGGCGGCCTGCGCACTGGTCCCGGAGAAACTGAAGGCCGACATCCGCTTCTCGCACGACAATGTGCGCCGTTTTGCCGAACTGCAAAAAGGCACGATGCAGGACGTGGAAACCGAAATCTCTCCCGGTTTTGTCACCGGGCAGAAGGTGATCCCGGTGGATGCGGCAGGCTGCTATGTGCCGGGCGGCCGCTACAGCCATATCGCCAGCGCTATCATGACCGTGACCACCGCCAAGGTGGCCGGCTGCAAGCACATCACCGCCTGCTCGCCGCCGCGCCCGGGTGTGGGCGTGGCTCCGGCAATCGTCTATGCGGCCCATATCTGCGGCGCCGACAAAATCATGGCCATGGGCGGTGTGCAGGGGGTTGCTGCGATGACCTTTGGCCTCTTTGGGTTGCCCAAGGCCAACATCCTGGTCGGTCCCGGAAACCAGTTTGTCGCCGAAGCAAAACGGATCCTGTTCGGCCGTGTCGGCATTGATATGATCGCAGGCCCCACCGACAGTCTGATCCTGGCTGATGGCACGGCAGATGCTCATATTGTTGCTACTGATCTGGTGAG
The DNA here is from genome assembly GCF_000813965.1 of Leisingera sp. ANG-M7. Classification (GTDB taxonomy): domain Bacteria; phylum Pseudomonadota; class Alphaproteobacteria; order Rhodobacterales; family Rhodobacteraceae; genus Leisingera. The sequence continues at coordinate 176,796 of NZ_JWLI01000004.1, forward strand.
CCAGGCAGAACATGGCTACAACTCCCCGGTATGGCTGGTGACCGATGACCGCACGCTGGCGGAAGAGGTGATGCGGCTGGTGCCCGGCTACATCGATGACCTGCCGGAGGTGAACCGCGAAAACGCCACCGCCGCATGGCGCGACTATGCCGAGGTGATCCTGTGCGCCGACCGCAAGGACATGGCGGCCTGTTCCGACGAATACGCGCCGGAGCATCTGACGGTGCAAGCCGCGGATCTGGACTGGTGGCTGCAACGGCTCACCTGCTACGGATCGCTGTTCCTGGGCGAGGAGACCACGGTCTCTTACGGTGACAAGGCAGCGGGCACCAACCACGTGCTGCCGACCTCGCGCGCGGCCAGCTATACCGGCGGGCTGTCTGTCCACAAATACATGAAGATCGTCACCTGGCAGCGCGCCACCCGCGAAGGCTCCAAACCGGTGGCAGAGGCCACGGCGCGGATCGCCCGGTTGGAGGGGATGGAGGGCCACGCCCGTGCCGCCGACGTGCGGCTGGCCAAGTATTTCCCGGACGAAACCTTTGACCTGACTGCCAATGGCTGACCCGCGCGCCCTGTTCGATCTGACAGGCCGGACCGCCTGCATCACCGGCGCCAGCTCCGGCCTGGGGCGGCGGGCGGCCCTCACGCTGGCCGCCGCCGGGGCGCAGGTGGTCACAGTGGCCCGCCGGGCGGAGGCGCTGGAAAGCCTCTGTGCCGAGATCGGCGCGACGGCGGCTTATGCGGTCGCGGATGTGGCGGACCGCAGCGCGCTGGAGGCGCTGCGGGACACCGTCACGGCCCCCTTCGGCGCGCCGGACATCCTGATCCACGCAGCCGGCGTCAACACGCGGCAACCCGCAGATGTAGTGACGGCAAAGGGCTGGGATCAGACTCTGGCGCTGAACCTGTCGGCGCCCTTCTTTCTCAGCCAGGCGTTTGTGCCTGCGATGAGGGACCGGGGCTGGGGGCGGATCGTCAACTTTGCCTCGCTCCAGACCACCCGCGCCTTTCCCGGCGGCATCGCCTATGGCGCCAGCAAGGGCGGGATCGGCCAGCTGACCCGTGCCATGGCAGAGGCCTGGTCGCACCATGGCATCACCGCCAACGCGATCGGGCCGGGGTTCTTCCCGACCGAGCTGACCCAGGCGGTATTCGAGGATGACACCCGCGCCGCCCGCAACGCGGCGCAAACCTGCATCGGCCGCAACGGCCGGCTGGAGGATCTCGACGGGCCGCTTCTGTTTCTGTGTTCGGAGGCCTCAGCCTATGTCACCGGGCAAATCCTGATGGTTGACGGGGGGTTCACAGCGAAATGAAAGCCTTGGTTTATGAAGAGGTTGAGACGCTTGCGGTCCGCGATGTGCCGATGGCCGTGGGCCAGCCGGGCGAGCATCTGATCCGCATACGCGCCTCCGGCATCTGCGGCTCGGACATGCACGCTTATCTGGGCCATGATGCCCGCAGGCCCGCGCCACTGATCCTGGGGCATGAGGCTGCGGGGGTGATCGAGGACGGGCCGCAGAAGGGCCGCCACGTCACCATCAACCCGCTGGTCACCTGCGGCAGCTGCGCCGCCTGCGTATCGGGGCGCGAAAACCTCTGCGCCAGCCGCCAGATCATCTCGATGCCCCCGCGCGAGGGCGCCTTTGCCCAGTTCGTGGCGATGCCGGAGCGCAACCTTGTAACCGTGCCCGAAGATGTGCCGCTGGCAAAGGCCGCGCTGGCTGAACCGCTGGCAGTGAGCTGGCACGCCGCCCGGCTGGCGCTGGAGGCGCTGCACCCGGACACCGAACTCCGCGCGCTGGTGATGGGCGGCGGTGCCATCGGGCTGGCGGCCGCGCTGGCGCTCAGCGCGATGGGGGTGGAGGACGTCACGATTCAGGAACCCAACGCCGTGCGGCGGGCCTTCCTGACGGACCGCTGCGGCCAGCGAGCCATCGCGGAGTTTCAGGGCATGATGCCGCTGGTGGTGGACGCCGTCGGATATACCGCCACCCGCGCCGCCGCCTCTGCCGCCGCCGCGCCGGGCGGGGTGATTGCCCATGTCGGCCTGGGCGAAGACACAGGCGGCCTGGATATCCGCCGCATGACCCTGCAGGAGATCACCTTTGTCGGCACCTACACCTATACCGCGCAGGACTTCCGCGATACGGCACAGGCCATCTTTGACGGACGACTCGGCCCGCTGGACTGGCCCGAAACACGGCCGCTGTCAGACGGTGCGGCTGCCTTCCGCGACCTGCGAAACGGCGCGGTGGCGGCCCCCAAGATCATCCTCGACCCCTGGGCCTGAGCCCTTGCCCCAAACTAACGGAGAGCAACCATGTATGACAAAATCCTGGTTCCCATGGCCCTGGATCACGGGGTGTCCGGAACAACGCTGAAGGCCGCCGCTACCCTGTGCAACCCGGGCGGGCAGATCACCGCCCTGCATGTCTACGAGGCAGTGCACAGTTCGGTCACCGCCTACCTGGACGAAGACACCGTGCGCGAAGGTTTCGAAAAAGCCCGGCAGGAGCTGGCCAATAAAACCGCAGGCCACGGCAATGTCACGGCTGAGATCGTCAAGGGCCGGTCCTACCGCGCCATTGTCGAATACGCCGAACAGCACGGCATGGACTGCATCGTCGTCGGCTCCCACAAACCGGGGCTCAGCGACTTTTTCCTCGGCTCGACTGCCGCCCGCGTGGTCCGCCACGCGCCTTGCGCGGTGCATGTCTGCCGCACCTCCTGACCCCGAAACAAGACTTCCGAAGCAAAGGCAACCGACCATGAATATCGACAAGAGGATCGCTGACGATCTGGCGGCCAACGGCGTCTCCTTCGTCACGACCGTGCCCTGCAAGCAGCTGGCCGGCGTGATCGAGGAGATCGACCAGCGCGACGACATCTTCCACATCCCCTCCAACAAGGAGGATGAGGGCATGGGGCTCTGCGCCGGCGCCTGGATGGGCGGCAAGCGCCCGGCCATCATCATGCAGAACACCGCCATAGGGGTCACCATCAACACGCTGGCGACGCTGATCCAATATTACCGGATGCCGCTGCCTATGCTGATCTCCTACCGCGGCGAACTGCGCGAGCCAGTGGCCTGCCAGGTGGAGATGGCAGTGCACACCAAGGCGCTGCTGGCCCAGCTCAACATCCCCACCTACCACTTCCACTGGCAGAAGGATGTCGAGGAGCTGGACAACATCCTGAAATACACTTTCATGTGCAACAAGCCCGTTGCCATCCTGACCGACGCCAACTTCTGGGGAGGCTATGGCGACCAATGATCCGTTCCGAAATCCTGAAAGAGATCGCGCCCATCCTGCGCAACGAACTGGTGGTCTGCAACATCGGCATTCCGTCGCAAGAGCTGCACGCCATCGACGACCAGCCCAGCAATTTTTATATGCTGGGCACCATGGGGCTTGCCTCCTCCATCGGGTTGGGACTGGCGCTGGCGCAGCCCAAACCGGTGATCGTGATTGACGGTGACGGCTCAATCCTGACCAACCTCGGCACCTTGCCCACCATCGGCAACAACGCGCCCGGCAATTACATCCTGATGATCATCGACAACGGCTCCTACGGCTCCACCGGTGATCAGCCGACCTATACCAGTCAGCGCACCGATCTGGCCGCAATGGCCCGCGCCGCCGGCTGCGCCCGGGTGGTGGAGGTGCAGGACAAGGACACCGGCCCTGCGCTGGAGGAGGCGCTGGCCGGCGGCGAGGCAACGGTTCTGGTGGTCAAATGCGACAGCGGCAACGCCAAGATGCCAGTTATCACGATGGACCCGGTGGTGATCCGCGACCGCTTCATGAAGGCCGTGGCCGGCTGATGGCCGCAGGCGCCATCCATTCGGCTGAGGATGCCCGCCGCCTGGCTAGGCGGCGGCTGCCTTGGATGGTGTTTGACTATATCGATGGGGCCGCCGGGCAGGAAACCGGGGCAGCGCGCAACCGCGCCGCCCTGGACGCCATCACCCTGCGGCCCCGCATCCTGCGCGATGTCAGCCAGCGCTCGCTCGCCACCCGTGTCTTCGGCGCCGAGGCAGACCGCCCCTTCGGAATTGCACCCATGGGCATGTGCAATCTCGCTGCCCCTGGCGCCGACCTGATGCTGGCCCGGCTGGCGGCGCGCTACCGGGTGCCGCATGGGGTTTCGACCGTCGCCTCGACTCCCTTGGAAACCATCCTGGAGGCGGCAGAGGGCTACGCCTGGTTCCAGCTCTATTTCAGCGGTGACGGCAGCGGCACCTTCAAGCTGGCCGAGCGGGCCCGCGCAACCGGCTATCAGACGCTTGTGCTGACGGTCGATGTGCCCGAGGTTGGCAGACGCCCGCGAGAACTGCGCCACGGCTTCAAAATGCCGTTCCGCATCGGCCCGCGGCAGTTCCTGGATTTTGCCCTGCATCCGCGCTGGTCATTGACAACCCTGCTGAAAGGCAAGCCTGTGATGGCGAATTTCGAGATGGAGGGCTATGACTTCGACCGCACCGAAAGCCGGGCTCGCGCCACCTGGGAGACGCTGGCCCGGCTGCGTGATCTCTGGCCTGGCAAACTGGTGGTGAAGGGTGTGCTGGACGTGGATGACGCCCGCGCGCTTGTATCGGCAGGCGTTGACGCCATTCAAGTCTCAAGCCATGGCGCACGGCAACTTGAGGCGGCACCTGCTCCAATTGAAATGCTTGCAAAAATCCGCTCCGCGTTAGGGCCGGACTTCCCTATTTTCTATGACAGCGGAATCCGGTCAGGCGAGGATGTTCTCAAAGCTCTTTCACTGGGGGCAGACTTTGTATTCACCGGACGAATTCTGCAGTTTGCTATCGCTGCTTCGGGAGAGACAGGGTTGGAGCAGTTATGGAATGCACTGAGTCAGGAGCTGAGCATAGCGATGGCGCAAACCGGGCGAACTGTGCTGAACGGTGATTAACAACTCCGACAGCTCAAACACACTTCAACGAGTGGGCGCATCGCTCTGGAGCAAGCCATTGCGACGGATGTAGACAACTCCGCTAAGAAGACACTGCTCATAGACACGCGGCCAACCGAGAGCCTTCAGACTACAGTCCAGAACGAGCCAACTGCGCGCCCGTCAGGCAGAAATGCGCTGGCATTTCACCACACAACTTTCGAAGCCTGAAACACGCCACGTGCCGGAGATCAATGGATTTTGACCAATGCCGGAACCGCTTCCGAGGTTCGGGACCTGCTTAATCCGGTACCCGCGTCCGCACGGAATGTGCATGACTGTCTTCACCCGCTTCCTCCAGACGCGGCCCGGCATGAACCAAACCAATTCCCCGCATCCGGAAATTGCCTTCGATGATCGAATGGAACGCTCCGCCGGTTGAGTTTCTATCAACCAGCAAAAGCGCCTGCTCCACTGCTGCATAGGTCAGCGTCTCCGCATCCAGCATGCTCCATGCCGCTGCCAGATAGGAGCCCAGAATATCCCGGGCCTCCAGCAGCGCAACGCGGAACCTCTCAGGATCATCGGCATAGCGGGCATCGAACAGCGCCTGCATAACCTCTCCGTAATAGGGGCTGTCCTCCATCTGGTCAGACAGGTCCTCCATTTCAGGGGTGATCAAGCCATGCACGAGAAGCCGTTCGTGAAAAACATCCACTAGGATATCGAACATTGCCCCAGTCAGGGGCTCCGACAGAGCGTGCTCGCTACTCCATCCGCAAACGAAATCATCCAGCAGCCGGGTGTTCGCCGCCATCCGGATTTGCGCATTCCCTGCAAGCTCTGCAAACCGGTTCAGCTGGTTGAATGTATAAAGATTGCCTTTGGTGTTTTCTAACAGGTCTTCGACCACCGATCCGAAATGCAGAGAGGCGATCAGCGCAACCATATCCGCCGCAGATTCATGAAACCCGTAGTATTCACCGGGAACATCTTCCGAGACCGGCATCCCAGCGATGCTGTAAATAATGGCGTGGCCGATCTCATGAGCAACAACATCAAAGTTCAGGCTGTAAGCGCGGTACTCACCGCCGTGTTCACTGGTGCCGCCGGTTTCAAGAAACCCCCAGCCGATATGGGCATTATCCAGACTCGGCAACAGCGACAGCTCCAGCCGGTCGTAGTCGCGGGCAAAGTGCCATGGTATTTCATGGCCGAAGTACTCTTCCCATACATCCAGGGTGAAGTGAGCCGCCGCGAAGAGGTGTGCCGCTTCAAACCCAGGATCAGATGGCGGGATATGAAGGAAATGCCCGTCTGCATCCGGTTGCGGCGGCGCGTGCAAATCCCCATGCCATGGGGGCAGGTACATGCCCGGCCCTTCAGGCCCCTGCACAATTGCGCCATAGGGGATCGTCTTACCCAGCGCATTGACCGTATACATTCGCGGTCCTGAAGGCCCCGGACCGATGCTACCCGGGGGCGCGGAAATCTCAACAAGCTCCAGCACCGGGTTGTCCGTTCTGAACGGCGATTGCGGAAACAGCAGGAACCGTGTTCCCGGCGCCTCCTGTGCCGCCTCAAAGGTGTCGTCCATAGTGCCTCCTATCCTGCGGAGGTTTCACTGGCCCTGGCCTGCCTCGTCGCTGCTGCCTGATGCGGGCTCTATTTTACCCTCATGATGATACATGAATTCTCGCCGGATCAGCTCATAGAATTCTGCAATCTCAATTCCAATACCCGCCGCGTATGCCTTTAAGTCCTCCGGAATGTCTTGATGGAGACGGCTTTCGAAATACCAAGCCACTGCCTGCAACCGTTCCGTTTGCTGCATGGAAATGCACGGCTGCACGAAATCCGAGACCTGCCTCTCTTTGGCATCGGCCCGAGCTTTCAGGCCGGCATAGGCTCCTGCCAACCGGAGCTCCGACAACAGGCCGGGTGCCAAGCCGCCCTGCACCGCGCTGGCAGCCGCAGCGGCTCGAGCCGCCTCGCCCAGTTCCGCCTCGTATTGCGCAGCGGTCAGCCCATTGGCCTGCAGCCACGTCTGCAAGTCCTTGCTGCGGAACAAGCCGTGTGCCTGCCGGTGGCTGTTCAACTGCGCCAATAAGGCTTCCCGCCTGGGCTGAATAGCGGACCTCTGTGCCTCTTGCAGCGCCAGGAAACGCAGTGCCGCCCGGTTCAGGAACGCAGCATAACGCTCCGGCTCCAACCGCAACTCATCCAGCACCCTGTGGTCCGCGTCCTGCAAGCTGCACTCCTGCTGTTCAGCCCGGCGCACCAGCCCTTGCCATGCAAGAGTCTGCTCCATCGGCTCGCACACCTGGACCGCAACCGCCTCTTCCTTGCCGGAAAACTCTGACATTCGAGCCAGCATTTCCTGCGCGTCATTGCGTTTGGCATCCACCGCGTCTGTCTTCACCCAGGCCGCAAACCGGTCTCGCCAATATGACTTTGGAAGATCCGCCAGTATCCGTTTCCAAGTCCGCTGCTTATAGAAACGCGTCTTGGCGACCTGCAAGACAGCTTCTGCCTGCACCGCGTCCAGAACCGAACCGCTCACCGCATGCTCCACCGTCGCGCGGATCGAAACCATTGGTTCGCTCAGCGGCGTATAGCCCAGCTCCGCCGGGCTGTGCAGGACCGCAACTTCGTCATCGTCGATGATCGCGCCTGAGGCATAATCCTCATAAATCCTGCCAACACCAATCATACCAAAAGCCGACAGCTCTACCGCCCGCAAGGCCCCCATGCTGGCGCCGCCGAAAACGGCAATGCCCCGCTCCATCGCCCACAGGATCTCCTTGTGCCAGACTGAGGGAACACCTTCAAAAAAGCCGTCGATCAGCCCGATTGCTGCGGCCCCCTGGCGCGCTGCTTTGTAGATATCCCCCTGACCGGCAGGGGGGAGAACAATGGCGCCGGGCAAAAGAGCTTGTGCCTCCTCCTTGCCGATGGTCGGTCCGGCGAACACCACAGCCGTCATTGACTTGCCTCCACCGTCCGTAATGTCCGAGCACCAGCGATGAAATCAGGATCGTCGTGCGGCGCTTCCAGCCCGGGGATCACGGCACGCACCACGGACACTCCCAATCCGGGACGTGACAGGTCTACAGTCAGCACCTGCCTCATTCCGGCTGCTTCCAGCCTGTTCAGCAGCCAGCATTGATCCTCGTCGAAAGAAGGGGAGGAAAAAGCCGGGCAATCCTGAAACCTGGCCGCGGCCTCGCATTGTAAAAGCAGACGGCGAACGTACTGAGCGCGTTCAACGGCCGCCGCAGACGTGAATTCCTCCGGATCCAGATCGTCGCGCGCTCCGGAAATATAGGTCAGGCGGGTCTGTGTTGCCTCCGTAAGCGCTCTCAGCAAGGCAATGGCCCGGTCCGGATGACAGCCGCTGCCAATGCCGATATGGCCGGCCCGGCTGCCTGCTTCGCAAATCATACAAAGAAACGCCGGAACCCCAATGTCAGAAGTGATGTTCCATATACCTGCGTCCAGCCCCGCCGCAGCAAAGCGGTCCAGCGCGTCTTGGCAGCGCGCGTCATCCATCGTGGCCGGATCAATACGCGGTCCCGGCGCCGCATGGTGCCACAGGGTGATCGCATCGCGTTCAATCAGCTCGCAGATCGCATGGCAGGAAGCTTCTGCAAGGCTGTTGCCCGACGCCAGCCCGTTAGTGGTGCGCGGGAACGCCCCCTGCCCGCCGCTGGGAGGACCAGTATAGTCAGTATCCACCATTTCATAGGGCAGCCAATACCGGTTGCCAGTTGCCAGATCGGTGCCTTCAATCCACAGCATCCGCTTTTTCGGGTCAAAGTCCGCACCGGTCACCCGGGGCAGCCGTGCCACATCCGCAACCAGTGCCTCCTTCTGCAAGTCCAGAAAGCTGACGGATCGCAGCGGCAGGGTAATCCGCTCTGCATGCCAGGCCTCAATAGACTCCATCACGCCGGAGGCCTGCGCGGCCTCCAGTGTCAGCCCCTTGCCCAGCGACACTGCAACCGACCGGGAGTTTGGCCGCGTGACCATAACGGTTGGCAGGCCTACCCTGTCCAGCCCCGTCAAATTAGCAATCCGGGTAATCCCCATATCCGTCAGATGCGGGCGCACCCTTGCCAGCGTCTGCGCTGGATCACACAGCCGGTGGGTGTCGTGCAGATAGCCCTTTTTTTGAGCCTCAGGCATCTGGCAGGCCTCACTGTCATGACAGCCGCGGAAAGTTTGACGCTGTCCAAAACAGCGGCTGGCAGCCATAGCCAAAGGATGGCCGACCGCAGGCTAGCGGTCAACAACAGGGCAGTCAGTTGGCGATAGCCATGACACCCTTGCCCCTACTAATGCGGCTGAAAATCGAAAACAGGCACAAAACTTGCGGGTGCCAGGGTCTGGTCCAGCAGGTCCTCTGACACTGTGCTTCGGTCGAAAATCCTGATGACAGGCCCGGCGTGTTTGAAACGCAAACTGCCTTCAATTGCACGCACTGCCATTTCGACCGCAAGCCGTCCTTGAAGCACAGGAAAATCTGTTGGTGCAGCAATGATGCGATCGCGAAGAACCCCGCGGTAGACCGCATGGGTCATGTAGTCTGACACAACTTGAACCTGTCCCTGCATGCCGCGGGCGCGCAGCACCGACACGGCGGCTTCTGCAGCAGGCGCGGAACCGGCTATGTAGTCCAGATCCGGAACCGCATCCAGCGCCTCCTCGACCAGCCGCACCTGGATTTCACGCCCGGTATCGCCATATTTCGTAACCGCGATCCTGGCTGAACTGTCAGCTAGCGCGGCGCGGAACCCCTCCTCGACAAAAGCCACCCAGCCCGCCTTCGCCGGCCCTGGAAACCAGGCGACCTTGACTTCAGGTGCCCCCTTCGGATGGCGCGCAGCGATGAGTCTGCCTGCCTCGGCCCCCATCTCCGTCCAGGACACCCCTACCTTGGCCGTAATCCCGGCATCGGCAATGTCATTCACAGCAGCAATCACCGGAACAGAAGCCGAAATCCGCTCCACCGTGCTGGTAAGGCCGGCGAAAGATACAGTTCCAAGGATCAGCGCATCGGCACCGTCGGCGACACAACCCTCTACCTGTTGTACTTGCCGCCTGAGGTTGGGATAACCACCTGCTTCGACCAGATTGAAAGAAACCCCCAGCCGAGCGGCTTCCGCCACCATCCCGTAATTAACGCTGAGCCAATAGGCATCTTTCAAGTGCGGGTAGGCGATGCATAGGCGCCATTCCTGCGCCGCCCGTTCAAGAGGTGCATACTCCACGTCCTCCAGCCCGCTGCCGTAGTCGAAAGCGGTCCGTGGCACCTGCAGCCGCCAGCTATCCGCAGCCGCCATTGTGCTGAAACACATAAAAAGCAGTAGCCACAATGCGCGCATGAAGACCCCTTCTCCGGGAGTGGAGGATAGGCAGCGGGACGGAAAAGGGAAATTCAAATTTGCGAAATCCGCAAATGCAGGCGAAAGTTCCTGAATGTTAGGAAAGCTCGGCCTTGGCGGAAAACTGAGTCTCGCGTTCATTGTCATTGCGGGGTTGCCGACCCTTGCCGGCATTCTGGGGCTGGTCGAATTACGTGTGCTTGCACGCCGCCAGGCAGAAGTGATCAGCCAGACCATTCCCGCCATCGCCGAAGTGCGCGGCATGGCAGAGGAAAGCACGCGGATCATAGCCATTGCCCCGGAACTGGCCGGTGTCGCTACCCAAGCGGAACGGGCAAACCGGGCGCAGTTTCTGTCCGCTCAGATTGAGGCGCTCACCCGGCGGCTGGACGCGCTGGAGCGTGGCGGCGTAGCCGGGTCCAGCCGCCTGCGGGAAACTGTTACGGATGCTGCAAGTGTGCTTTCGTTGCTTGATGAACTGGTTGAAACCCGCATCGCGCTGCACAGCGGACTCAAACAGTTGACCACCCGCAACTTGACTGCCGCAAACAACCTGCTGAGCATGGCCGACACGCTGGTTGCCAATGCCGAGATGGGAACAACAGCCGTCATTTCGAGCCTGTACGGACCCGGAACGTCTCCTGTGGAAGAGCAGGCCCGCACCGATATGCTGGACAAGCTGATCGAGGTGGACCTGTTCCAGCTTGGCCTGATGTTCGAACTGAGATCGCAAACTGCTGAGATCGGACTGCTGATCAACCGGATCGAAGAGGCAGGCAACGAGGCCGAACTGCAGGAGATCGAGAGCGCACTGACCAGCCGCCTGGACATCGTTTCCCGCCGGATCAAGGCAATTCGCGATCCCGGCCGCCGCCAGCAGGCTGAGGGCTATGCCGCCCAGCTGCAAACCGTGACGGAAGGCAACGCAGGCCTTTTTGGCCTGCGAACCCGCATCCTCACCACTGAAAACCGCATCAACACGCTGAAGCTGGAACTGCAAAACACAGCGCTTCGGCTCGGCGATGAGGCCTCTGCCGTCGCCGATCAGGCGCAGGCGCGGGCGATCAGCTCGGGGCATGCTGCCGCAGCAGACATTCAGCGGGCACAGCTTCGCAACGGGTTTGCTGCCGTCACCGGCTTCCTGCTTTCGCTGGCTGTCCTTTGGTTTTATGTGCGCGGCAGCATCACTCGCCGCCTAAACCAGCTGGCAGCCACCATGGCCGCACTAATGCGCGGCGAGCTGGATCATCCGGTCCAGCCCCGCGGGCAAGATGAGATTGCCCGTATGGAAGCGGCCGTGGAAGTGTTCCGCCAGCAAGCACTCGACAAGCAGGAGCTGGAAAAGGTCCGCGACCGCAACGAACAGGAGCTCAGGGAACACCGCAACAACTTGCAATCCCTTGTCGACGAACAAACGGAACGGCTGCGGGACGAAGTGGAGGCTCACGACGACGCCCGTCAGAAGGCCGAAGCTGCTGATCAGGCGAAATCTGAATTTTTGGCGATGATGAGCCACGAAATCCGCACCCCGATGAACGGAGTGCTGGGTATGCTGCGCAGCCTCTCTGACGAAGGCTTGCCGCCCGGGCAAATGGAACGCCTGCGCGCAGCGTTGGTGTCAGGCCAGAACCTGCTGAAAATCCTGAACGATATCCTGGACTACTCCAAAATCGAAAGCGGTGCGCTGGTACGGGAAGACGTCACGTTTTCACTGCGCGATCTTGTGAACGAGATCATTGTCCTGCTGCGCCCCAGTGCCGACAGCAAAGAGGTTGATCTTTGGCTGGATGCACCTGCAGACCTCCCCGGTGTTGTTAAGGGAGACGCCGCCAAGCTGAGGCAGATTCTGTTCAACCTGCTGTCGAACGCACTGAAGTTCACAGACACGGGCGAAGTCATCCTGCGGGTTCGCACAAATGGCGGCACTGCCGGGCATCACCGGATTGCCTTCGAGGTCAGCGATACCGGCAAGGGCATTTCCCAGGAGGCCAAGGCGCGCATTTTCGAAGCATTCGAGCAAGAAGATCCGGAAACCGCCCGCAAGTTCGGTGGAACAGGATTGGGCCTGGCGATCAGCAGGCATTTTGCCCAAGCAATCGGTGCCCGACTGTCCCTTGAAAGCACCAAAGGCGTCGGCTCTGTCTTTACCCTGGCAGTGGAACTGGCGCCCGGCGATCCTGCAGACTTGGAGCCGGAAGACCCGCCGGCTCCGGTCAAGCTGTCAGGAACCCCGTTGTCGGTTCTTGTGGTGGAAGACAATGAAATCAATCAAATGGTTGCACAGGGTTATCTGGAACGTATGGGCCACAGCTGCCAATGCGTAGCAAGCGCAGAGGAGGCACTGGCGATCCTGCCGGAGACCCGGTTCGACTTAGTGCTGATGGATGTCAGCCTGCCTGGTATCAGCGGCACTGAGGCTACCCGCCTCCTGCGCACGATGGCAGACCCGCGGCTGTCAAATCTTCCGGTCATCGGCATCTCCGCGCATGTTCAAGAAGAGCAGATCGAATCCCATTTACAGGCCGGGATGAATGGTTTCGTTGCCAAACCGGTCTCACCGGAACGCCTTGCCAAGGCTCTGCAAAGCGTCACACAGGGCCACGAAGGCGCAGTTTACTTGTCAGCTCGCCAAGTCTCTCCCGGACAGGACAGGAGATCCAGCCTGCTGCGGCAGATGCAGGAGAATATTCGGGATCTGGGCGTGGAGCGGGCTATTGGAATTGCCGCGCTGTTCCAGCAAGAACTTCCCAAAAGCGTTGAGAAAATGGACGCCAGCCAAATAGCACACGACCTCGCACGGCTTGCGCAGGAAGCCCATCGCGCGAAGGGCGCCGCCAGCAGTTTCGGTCAGCAGGACCTGGCCAGTCTTCTGGCAAAACTCGAGAAGTCCGCCACCAATGGCAGCCAGGCAGCCACCGCTGAGCATATGCGCGAGTTGAGCACACTAGCGCCGCAAGTTTTGGAAGCTCTGTCCAGAGTGCTGCGCGACTATGGCCATCAACCCAAGGGAGCAGTGAACACGTAGCCTTCACCGTGCACGGTGGTGATGATCCGGGGATTTGCAGGTTCTTCTTCCAGCTTGCTACGCAGGCGCCGGATCAGCACATCCACAGTCCTTGGGTTTGCCCCGTACTGACGATGGGTGACACGGCTCATCAGCGCGTCGCGCGACGCGACCTCACCCGCCCGTCCAACCAGCATATCCAGCACCTCAAACTCCGCACGGGTCAGCGGAATACTGTCACCCTCAATTGTTTGCAGGTGCCGCGCAGCGACGTCGAAACGGAATTTCCCAAAAGTAAAAACCCGCCGCGCAAGGCGCCGAGCCTCCTGCGTGCGGCGTAAGAGGTTCTTTAGCCTGGCCAGAAGTTCGCGCCGGTTGAATGGCTTGCAGACATAGTCATCCGCGCCAAGCTCCAAGCCTACAATTCTGTCGACTTCGTCATCCCGGCCGGTCACCAGAATGATCCCAATGTCCGATTTGGCTCTCTGCTCCCTGGTAATCTGCAACCCGTCCTTACCGGGCAGATTGATGTCGACCAAAAGCAGATCGACATCCCGTGTTTGCAGGACCCGTTCCGCCTCTTCAGCGGTCTCGGCCTGCGAGACGGTATAACCTTGCGCATCCAGATAGCTGGCAAGAGTGCTCCGGGTGACCGGCTCGTCCTCAATGATCAAGATATGCGCCATGCAGGTCCCGCACCCCAACTTTCCTTTCAGTTAACAAATTTTAACATACATGGCCAGCCTGTTCATCTGCCCGGGCTGACCTGTTCACATCTGCTGCCTAGCCTCCGTCCCCGAAAGCATGGCTTTCAAACAGCGAAAAGGCTCAGGCCGTCAGGACCGGGGCCGCGACAACAGGGAGACACACATGAAATTCCGGAAACACCTAATGGCCAGTGCCGCCGCAATGGCGATGGCAGCTCCGATGGCTATGGCAGAGGATTCCTCCGACCCCATCATCATTCCCATCCATAACTGGTCCAGCCAGATCGTGATGAGCCACGTTGTCGGGCAGATTTTTGAATCTATGGGAAACAGCGTCGAGTATGTTTCGACCGACAGCCAGGCCGTTTATGAATCGGTCCGTTTGGGCGACGTCACGCTTGAACTGGAAGTTTGGGAAGGCGCCTTTGGCAAGTCTTTCAACGAGGCACTGGCCAAGGGCGGCCTGCATGATGCCGGCGATCACAACGCCGTCACCCGCGAAGACTGGTGGTATCCGGCCTGGACCAAAGAAGCCTGCCCCGGCCTGCCGAGCTGGGAAGCGCTGAACGAGTGCGCTGCCGCCTTTGCCACCCCGGAAACCGGAGACAAGGGCCGCTTCCTGGGCGGGCCGGTCGACTGGCTCAAGCATGATGCAGAGCGCGTCGAAGCACTGAACATGAACTTTACCGTGGTGAACGCCGGCTCCGCGTCAGCACTGTGGGCTGAAGTGGCTGCCGCGGAAAAAACCAAGAAGCCAGTGGTGATCTTCAATTGGACACCGAACTTTGCAGAGGCTGTCTGGCCGGGCGAATTTGTTGAATTTCCAGCCTGGGAAGAGGGTTGCGACAAGGATCCCGCGGTCGGACCGAACCCGGATGCCACCTATGACTGCGGCAACCCGGCAAACGGCTACCTTAAAAAGGCCGCATGGGACGGCATGAAGGACAAATGGCCCGCGGCCTATGAAACGCTGACCCAGATCAGCTTTACCAATCCGCAAATCGCAGAAATGGCCAAGCTGGTCGACATTGACGAGTTGGAGCCGGAGGACGCCGCCGCCGAATGGCTGGAGGCAAATGAGGACCTCTGGAAGCCCTGGACTGGCTCCTGATTTCCCGCACGAACGTCAATCAGCCGGGGCGGCCCGCTGCCCCGGAATCCCTGCTAAAGAAAGTTAAGCCATGACCGCCGCCACCCCCGTCATTTCCTGCAAAAACGTCTGGAAACTGTTTGGCGCCAATCCGGAACAGTATCTGAAATCTCTGACCGGCAACCCGGGCTTTGATGACATCCGCCAGGCTGGCTACATCGCCGCTGTTCGGGATGTGTCACTGGACATTGCCAAGGGGGAAATGCTTGTGATCATGGGGCTTTCCGGCTCTGGCAAGTCGACCTTTGTGCGCTGTCTTTCGCGGCTGATCGATATCACCGGTGGCGAGGTCCAGGTTGAAGGCCAGAACATCGGCGAAATGTCCGAGAAAGAGCTGATAGACCTGCGCCGCAACAAGATGGGCATGGTGTTCCAAAGCTTTGGCCTGCTGCCGCACCGCACCGTTCTGGACAATGTGGCCTTCCCGCTAGAAATGCGCGGACAGGACCGCCACGAACGCCGTGCCCGAGCGCTGGAGGTGATCGAGCTGGTTGGTCTGTCCGGACGCGAGGACTATTTCCCGCGCGAACTGTCCGGCGGGCAGCAGCAGCGCGTCGGCATCGCCCGCAGCCTGGCGATTGAGCCTGACATCTGGTTCCTGGATGAGCCGTTTTCCGCGCTGGACCCGCTGATACGCCGCGAAATGCAGGACGAATTCCTGCGCCTGCAAGAGATGCTGGGCAAGACCATCGTCTTTATCACCCATGACTTCGACGAGGCCCTGCGCCTTGCCGACCGCATTGCCATCATGAGGGACGGCGTCGTGGAGCAATGCGACACCCCCGACCAGATCGTGCTGAACCCAGCCACCGAATATGTCGCCAAGTTCACCGAGGAAATTGAAAAGTCCCGCGTGGTTCACGCAGGCGTACTGGCGCGCGAAGTCAACGGCCACAGCCTGACAGGCGCTCCTGTCGGTGACAAGCAGACCATTGCCGAACTCGCCCGGCTGCTGGTTAACGACAGCCGCGACTTCCTGCCTGTGGCCAACAAATCCGGCACTCTGGTTGGCGCAATGAACCGCCAGGACGCACTCGACGTGCTGCTGGGAGCAGGGTCATGACTGACCAAACGATGACACTTGCGGGTAAGCCTCAGACTTGGACGCGGGCCCGGACAGGCTGGGCGATTTTCATCACAGCCTGCCTTCTGGCCATTGGCAATTCGGTTTTGCCTGCCGGGCTGGTGCGTCCGCCAGAGTGGTTGATCCTCCCCTTCGCTGACTGGATCAATGCACTTTTCGTGTTTGTCCGCGACGATCTGGGCCTTCTCTACCTGACTCGCGCCTTTGCCGATGGCGTCGAATGGCTGCTCGATGTGACCGCCAACCTGCTGTACGGCAAGAACCGGTGGCCCCGTATCGGCCCCATTCCATGGACCGTGATCGCCAGCATCGGCTTCGTCATCGGCTATGCCCTGCAGGGCTGGCGGCTGTCGCTGCTGACCGGCGGCACCTTTGTCTGGATTGCCGTAATGGGACAGTGGAAATGGGCGATGGAGACCCTGTCCGTGATCGTTGTTGCCGCGCCTTTCTCGATCTTGTTCGGTCTTGTCATGGGCATTCTCGCCTGGCGCTCCAAGACTTTTGAAAGGATCCTGAACCCCGTCCTGAATATCGCGCAAAGCCTGCCGCATTTCGCCTATATGATCCCGGTCGTCGTCTTTATCGGCGTCGGTCCCAAGGCAGGCGCCATCGTCACCATCATCTTCTCGGTGCCGCCGATGATCCGCATGTCGCTCTTGGGCCTGCGCAAGGTTCCGCATGAGGTGATCGAAAGCGGCCACATGTGCGGCTCTACCCGCTGGCAGCTGCTGCGCCACGTACGCATTCCAACAGCCCGGACAGAGATCCTGGTTGGTGTGAACCAGGTAATCATGCAATGCCTTGCCATGGTGGTTCTGGCCAGCTTCATCGGCATGCCGGGCCTCGGCCAGAAACTGCTGCAGCTGTTGCAAGCACTGAAAATCGGCCGCTCGGTCGAGATTGGTATCACCATCGTACTGCTGGCGGTCATGCTAGACCGCTGCACCAAGGCCTGGGCCACCAAACAGCCCGAGCATTTCGAAAAAGGCACATCCTTTGCAGTGCGCAACAAGTTTCTTTTGACCGGCATCGGCCTATCGCTGGCATGCTTGGTTCTGGCGCAGTTCATTCCGCTGATGGACCAGATCGGCCGCCGCGATGCCTTCACCATCTCCAAACCGATTGATGCGGTTGCGGACTGGTTCATCGTGCTGATCGACCCGGTCACGCAATGGCTGCGCTGGTTCCTGATTACCTGGGTGCTGATCCCGATCCGTGATGCCTTTTTGTGGATGCCCTATGCTGCCGTTCTGGCGCTGCTGGCAGCGGTCGGCTGGGCCATCGGCGGATTGCGTTCCGCTCTTGTGTGCTTGGGTTTCTTTGGCCTCATCGCTATGTCCGGCTGGTGGGACCGCGCCATGATCACCGTCTACACCGTTGTAGTCGCGGTCTCGATCGCGGCAGTAATGGGCTTTCCGCTGGGGATCTGGGGTTCCTTTAACGAGAAGCGCGCAAGCATCGCGCTGCTGATCTGCGACACGCTCCAGACTTTCCCCAGCTTCATCTACCTGATTCCTGTCGTCATGCTGTTCGGTGTCAATGACGTGGCCGTGGTCGGCGCGGTGGTTCTGTTCGCTGCGGTTCCATTGGTGCGCTACACTATCGAAGGGCTGCGGCAAGTGCCGGAAACGCTGATCGAGGCAGCCGATATGTCCGGAGCCACAAGGATGCAGACCCTGTGGAAGGTGCGGCTGCCGATGGCATTGCCGACCATTATGGTCGGGGTAAACCAGTCGGTGATGTTCTCACTGTTCATGGTGATCATCGCAGCCTTCATCGGCACCCAGGATCTCGGCCAGGAAATGCAGCGGGCACTGTCCTCCACCGATGTGGGTAAGGGCCTGGTGCTAGGCCTTGCGGTCGCCTTCATGGGACTGATGGTGGACCACCTGGTGACCGCCTGGGCACGGTCCAAGAAAGAAGCACTCGGGCTGGAGTAATGCTATGACACTGCACTCCAGCGACTTCGGCCCCGCCCCGCTCCGCCGCTTCGGCTTCCTGCTGTTTCCCGGCTTTCCAATGGCTTGCCTGACCGCAGCTATCGACACATTGCACACCGCAAATGAGCTGGCCGGGCACCAGGTTTTCAGCTGGTCGCTCGTGACCGAGACCGGCGCACAGGCAGCAGCCTCCGCTGGCGTGCCTTTTGCGGCGGACTGCAGCCTTGCTGAAGCAGACGCCATGGACTGTCTGTTCCTGCTTTCCGGGCCAGAAGCCGTGTTTGATGACCCGGTCCCCGGACACGGCCGGCTGCGATACCTGGCACGCCACGGTATCATCCTGGGCGCGGCCGCGGGCGGCATTTTCCCGCTTGCCCGCAGCGGTGTTTTGTCCGGGCGGCGCTGCGCTGTCCATTGGAGCTACCGCAACGCCTTTGAAGCCGCCTTTCAGGATTGCACTGCTGTGGACAGGCTGGCCGTGCGTGACGGGCCGGTTCATACAATTTCCGGAGCCGCCGCGATGTTTGACCTGGCATTGGAGCTGATCGGCAACGCACTTGGCGAGGCTGCCATGAATGAGGTCGCCTGCATGTATCAGCATCCTGTCCTGCGCAGCGGCAGCGCCCGGCAAAAGATCCCTGTTCTGCAAAGCGGCCGCACGGTCGATCAAATGCCGCCTGCGGTCAAGCAGGCGATGTCCATCTTTTCGGAGAATGTCGAAACTCCTGTCGGTATCCGCGAGGTCGCCCGCAGGACCGGAATTTCCCCGCGCCAGCTGGAGCGGAGTTTCCGCACCGCCACAGGCCTCAGCCCTGGCGAGTATTACCGCCGCCAGCGCCTCAAGACCGCCAGGCAGATGGTGCGCTATTCCTGGGACAGCATCTCAGACATCGCTCATTCTGTTGGTTATGCCAGTTCCTCTACCCTGACGCTGCATTACCGCAAATTCTATGGCGTCACGCCCGTTCAGGACCGCAAACAGACTTTTCTTCCCGAGACCGGAAGTCCGCCCCGAAACCACCCCGCAGCAGACCAGTGTCCGGCACAGACTATCGCGCTTGCTTCAGGATGAAGACAGCTCAACCCGGCCTGTAGACTCACAAGGGATGGCCTGCGCTGCATATTGAAGGCGCGCACGCCACTAAAATACCGGCTGCGTGCGATGGTCAGGGTAGACAATTGCCAATTGGCCGGGCTCAAACAGATCCAGCGTTTTGCACCAGGTCCGGCCAAGCCACAGCAAATCCACTGACAGGTCGCCAGGGTGATAGGCCGCAGTGTACAGCGTGCCAAAACCCTTGTCGAAAGCCAGGGAGTACAGTGGCGGCTTGAGGAAAGTCCCGACAAATTTCTCCTTGGTTTCCGGATGCAGCGTCAGCCGGTGCAGCAAAAACCGCTCCCTTTCAACAGAGGCCGTTAGACGAGCATGACTGGTCCATTCAACGCGTTCCTGATGATTGGTCGCAACCGCCGCATGGGTGATTAGGGTCGGACGGTCGGGTGCAAGAAAGGCGGTGAAGTAGTTCCGGTTGCGGTCCAACACTGTTACATTATAACTCATGTGGCAAGGCACGCGCCGCAGCACACCCTTTGCCTCCTCGATGGTTGAACAAGTCTGCAACAGATACCTGAGGATGAGAGGCACCCCAAAGCCGTCGCCCACGGCCCGGCGCCCGCCGAAGGTTAGTGAAACGCAAAGCCCGGCATCGTTCACCCCATCCAGCAAGCCGAACAAGCCGTCCGAGGTCCCCATGACCTGCCGCCCATTCCACCCGGTCTTCAGATACACCGCATCAAAGGCCGAAGGGTTGTAGTCATAATTGCGCACCAGCAGCGGCTCTCTGCCCTGCCAGATGGCCTGGCTGCAGCCTGCCAGATAACGCGGCGGGCAATAGAAACTGAGAAACCTGGATTCCAGATCACCACCGCCAACGGACGCGCAGAGCTGTTCATAAAGTCCCACCATCTCAGGCATATGTGTTTGCAGCGCACGACGGCATTCTGCATAGGTTGGACGGCCGGAGAGGCCTTCGCTTGCCCACCAATTCAGGTAGGCTGTGCGGTATTCGGAAAAGAGCCCGGACAGCACTTGCCCCGGCTCCGTTTCCTGCATGGCGCGGAATGTCAGTCTCATTCAGCCTACATAATCTTAAACGCAGGGTCCTCAAAGGCCTGTGCAGACGGCAGCGGGCGCGCCGAATAGGCGTTCTTGATGCCGTCGATCCAGCGCTTCGATTTCTCGGTCAGCTGGAAGCCCTTGGTCATAGACCGGCCCCGGGTGACAAGAATGCCCAGATCGGCGCCTTCATAGCGGTAGTCGCCCGTGTTGGAGATCCGCAGGAAGAATGCCTCATCCTCGCTTTCGACAGCGCGGCGGTGATAATCGAAACGGTCGAACACCACTGACCCGTCCGGCAGCATCTTGTATATCCCGGACTCCGGCGCGTGGGTCACGATATCCACGGTGTCCTCGGTGTGCTTGATCACCATCTGCGACCAGGAATCTATCATGTCCGGGTCAGCCCAGCGGGCGTTCAGTTCCCCCACATCCAGCTTGAACGGTTTCTTTGAGAACTCCAGCAAGTGGAACAGGAACAGCGGCGCATCCGCATGGGCAAAGGCTGCGTGGTTGGTCATCGAGGACGCTCCGGTGATCCGCGGGTTCAGCTCGCCCAGCCAAATGTCTCCAGTCTTCTTGTCAATCAGGAAGTCCAGCTCAAAATAACCGCGATAGCCCTCCTTGCGTAGCTGCTCACCGAACTTGAAGGTCAGCTCTCGTGCCTTTTCGCGTGTCTTGGGCGGGAAGGCAGTGGAGAATATCTCGTTGCCGCACCAGCCGCCCCGGTAGGGCGTCAGTTCCTTAAAGCCGACAAGCTCTGTCATCAGTGGGCCAACGATTGTGCCTTCGGAGGTGCAGCAGGCCTCAATCGCCGAGCCGCGGCAATCGATCCGCTTCATAATCTTGATTTCGCCTTGACCGACGATCTCATGCTCATGCTTGCGGAAATCTGCCTCCGTCTTGATGAAGAACGTAGTGTGGCCAGAATCCCCGAAGGCGCTTTGCAGCACCAGATCACTGCCAAGATCCGCCTTCTTGCAGATCTTCTTCAGGTGATCATAGCTGTCGACCTTTGACAGCGTATTCGGCACCGATGGCACGCCGGCTTTGTTGCCCACCCGCACAGTCTCGATCTTGTTGTCCATCTTGGTGCGCAGCTTCGCTTTGGGGAACCACACCTCACCGCCAAGCTCCTTGGCCAGCTTTTCGGTTTTCTCATCGAACATCAGGAACACGAACTTGGGCTTGCCGCCGCGCGCCTTTACATAATCGATGACTTCCTTGTGCTGCAGCAGATAGTTGTTGATGTCCTCGATGGACTGGAATTCGTCATGCGGCAGCTCAGACGGCACCAACACGTTCGGGTGGCGGCCGTCGAAACAGTCCATGTAACAGATGTATTTGAAGTTCTTTACCCACTCGTCGAGCCCGAGAAGATTGAAGTTGGTCGCTGACACAAAATAGACCGGATCCGTATTGGTATGAAAATAGCGGCGGATCTCCGAAATGTTGTTCAGAACTTTCTTCGGCATGTATCGTCTCCCAGTGAAGTCAATTTATCGTTGGATTTCTGTTTCTTGGCGGGCGTCTATTTCTTGACGGACTTCAGGGCCTCCTTGGTGAATACGCGCAGGCCCAGGTCAGCACGGAACCCGTGGATTTCGCTCACATCAAGCGCCCGCATGAACGACAGGATCTCTGGGCTGATGACCTGACCGGGCACCAGGATCGGAAAACCGGGCGGATAGGGAATGATGAAGCTGGAGGAAACCAGTTCTTCACCTGCCTCCAGCCGCTGCATAAGGCTGTCATCTGTCGGGATATAGTCGCAGTTGTCCTCGTTGTAGGCGAGAAAGAATGCCGTGCGGATATCGCCTTCCGGCGTGTCCTTGCCCGCCCGGAACGCATCGTGGAACCGGCTGAAATCCGGCAGCGGCGGCACGTGCTCCACCAGCGCTGACACCCGGTTGTCAAACGAGCGGCGCTCCATCTTGGAGGCATCGTCCAAAAGCTCGTCCAGATCGTTGGCTATCTCAACCAGCACCTCAATCAGGTAAGCAACTGAAGACCGCGTGGTGCCAATGTTAGTCATGAACAAGACAGTGTTGCGCGAGGTCTTGTTGATCTGGATCCCGTATTTGTCCATTAGGATCTTGGTCTTGAAGGTGTCACCATCCCAGCCAGTACCGCCCACGGCCAGGGTTACCCTGGTGGGGTCCAAAACGAACTCATCCTGGCTCCACATCGACCATTTATCGATCCAGCCATGGGCCGGGTCATAATAGGCCTCTACTCCGCTTTCACGGAATTGTTCGGGGATCATGTCTCCGGCAGTCAGCACCTTGAAATACTTGTTCAGCAGCGGGTGTTCTGTGATCGCTCGGCGGATCGACATCGCGCTTTCGATCTGCTTCTGGACAAACTCGAACCCTTCCAGTTCCACCTGCCGTCGGCCAACATCCAAGGAAGCGATGATCTGATAATTCGGCGAAGTCGAGGTATGGGTCATATAGGCTTCGTGAAAGGCCTGTTCCACCTCGCCCTTAAAGTCCTGGTCATTCACATGGATCATCGACCCCTGCCGCAGCGAGGTCAGCGTCTTGTGGGTGGACTGGGTGGCATAGGCCCGCACCCGCGCATCCGGCGGCGGCACCAGCCGGGTATTCAGCCAAGTCTCCTCGTCCGCGTCCTTCAGCATCTCCTGCTGAGCCTCCCAGGCCTGCACCGTTTCCGGGGTGCGCAACGTTTCCCGCAGGGTGTTGGCAACCCCCATTGCAGTGCGCTGGCGGTAGGTCGGGTCAAAGCGGGCAAAGGCAAACCAGGCCTCGTCCCACAGGAAAATCAGATCTTTCTTGATTGCCAGGCATTCCTCCATCACCCGGCGCACGTTGTAGACAATGCCGTCAAAGGTACAGTTCGTGAGCAGGACCATCCGGACCCGGTCCAGTTTGCCTGCCGCCTTGAGCCGCAGCAGTGTATGCTTGATTTCGTGCAGCGGAACCGCGCCGTACATCGAATGCTCATGCAAAGGGTAACTGTCCATATAGGCCACGCTGGCCCCCGCCAGCACCATCCCATAGTGATGCGACTTGTGGCAGTCCCGGTCCACCAGCACGATGTCGCCGGGGCGGACCACCGATTGCACCACGATCTTGTTGCAAGTGGAGGTGCCGTTGGTGGCAAAGAACGTGTGCTTCGCGCCAAAGGCGCGCGCGGCCATGTCTTGGGCTTCCTTGATAGGGCCGCGCGGCTCCAGCAGGCTGTCGAGCCCCCCGGATGTGGCCGATGTTTCGGCCAGGAAGATATTGGAGCCGTAAAACGCCCCCATATCCTGAATCCAGTGCGAGCGGCTGATCGACTTGCCCCGGCTGATCGGCATCGCATGGAACACACCGGTAGGCTGCTTCGAATATTCCTTGAGCGCAGTAAAGAACGGCGATTTGTAGCGTCGGTCGACCCCGCGCAGGATGTTCAGGTGCAGTTCCTGGAAATCCTCCTGATTGTAGAACACCCGGCGGCAGCGGCCCAGATCCAGCCCGGCGATATCCTCAGCAGATCGGTCGGTGACCAGATAGGCGTCCAGCTCCGGCCGGATCTTCTCGATCAGGCGGCAGGCCTCGGGGCCGTATTGGTGCGGATCGATCGAGTCGACAGACTCCTCCTCGCTGACACGGGTCAAATACTGGTTCAGGATCGGCAGCTCGATCTTGGACTTCAGCGACAGCCCCGGGCGCACCACCACAGCTTGCACATTGTGATTGAACAGGATGCCGATCAGCGCATCCTCCAGCGACGGCACAATCACCGGCTCGTAAATGAACGGGTCCTCGATCCGCCGCATCCGCAGAAGATTCTGCCGCAGGAACCGCTCCTGTGATTCCGACACGTCATCGACGATCATCACCTCGAAATAAGGCCGCCCCAACGCCCGCGCTTCAGGTGCAAGCGAGGCCTCGTCCTCGTAGTCCTCGTTGTCGATCTCATCAGAGGACAGCGGAATAGACCGCCGCCGGTAAGCGCCGGAAGTCAGCGCCCGCGCAATGCGGCGCACCGAAACCGCCAGATCGTCCACATTGCCGTGCTGCAGCAGCCTGCGCAGGTGCTCGAACGCATGAATGCCCGGAAACGCCCAATAACGTTCAATCGGCGCCAGAACATCGAACAGATGCTCAGCCGCGGCCATCAGTTTCTCGCTCTGACGCCCCTCTTGACGCTGACGGGCCAGCCCCTCGGCAGATTCCCGCAGCGAGCTCCATCTGTCTGCCCGCAGCTGGGTTGCGCTGTAATAATCCCGGATCGACGGCAAAGCCTTCCTTTGCGGCTGCAAGTTCAAAACCTGCCTCCTTTCTGTCGCGTCAGGACCTGCGCCGCCTTCCAGTCCGGTTAATCAGAACCCGTCTTTCCAGGAAAAACGGAAAATTGATGCGGCGAATGTAACGTCTGCTCAAAATTCTCCAGCGTACTGCGCGGATCGGAGGCTTGCAGCCCGCGCTGTGACCCTTGCCTAGGGGTTTCAAGCGGTCCCAGCGTCTTCAGATAGGCGTCGGCCCCGCTGGTGCGGTCGTATACTGTGAACTCCGCGTCCCGGTCGCGGAAGCTCTTTAAAACCTGCCCCAACCCCTTGAGCCCGGTTTCACGCTGGCGCCGGACCTGATCCAAATCGATTTCGATCGGGAACATATCCTCCTGCCCCGCCGACTGGTGCAGAACGGTGGCCGAAGGGTCCACCACAAGCGAACGCCCGACACCGCCGGCGCTCAGCCCGTTGACATCAAAAACATAGCACTGGAACTGGGCTGCGGTAGCCCGCGCGATGGCAATCTCCGCCTCCCGGTCGGTGGTGCCGGTCAGCACCGGATGCAGCAGCACTTCCACTCCCTGGCTGGTCAGCTGCCGAGTGGTTTCCGGGAACCAGATGTCATAGCAAATCGAGAGGCCGAACCGGCCCACCCCGGGGACATCGAACACGCAGAACTCAGTGCCCGCAGAAATTCCTGCTTCATACGGGCGGAACGGGAACATCTTGGAGTATTTCGCGACGATCTCGCCTTCCGGGTTAATGACGACTGATGTGTTCAGGATCCGGCCGTCTTCGGTTTTTTCGAACATGGAGCCCGGGATCAGCCAGATGCCAAAGCGGCGCGCATCTTCCTGAAACTGCTGCAATGCATCGTTGGGAAAGGGTTGCGCGAACTGATCCAGCGGCCCGTAGGGGGCAAGTTCGGAAAACAGGACCATCTGCGTCCAGGGAAACCGGGCCATCAAGATCTCAATTCGGTGACGCATGGCTTCGACATTCGAGTGAAGCGCAGAGACATGCATCTGAACACCAGCAATAGCGAAAGGTGTCATATTGGGCGGAACTCCAACTGTATTTGTTCCAACCAGTCTATTTACGGCCTGAGCCCTTGGCTAGAGCGTTTCCCCTGTCCCTAGGCTGTGAATAGTTGGAAACAGGTCCACTATACCAGCGTGCGCACGAACCACTGCCAAGCAGTGGTTTTGGCCGTTTTAAACTTACGCCGCCATGCCAGGCGTTCCAATCCGGTTCTTTGCCAAAGCTCGCATGTCGACAGTGCAGGATCAGAGGTTCCAGGCCCTAATCGCCTACCACCTATAATTCCTATCCATTTTGTGGTACTTTCACCCTGAGGGAGAGTGTTGCGGGAGCTGGCAAGGCGAGGTTTGCAGCCGGCCCGTTGCCGCAAGGTCTTCTGATGTTGTTTCCATAGCCACGGGAGTATGTGTTGTGGCCGAGTCTCTGCTGAGTTTTTCCGAAGTGCTGTTGTTTGGACGTCCCCTGAGTGATCTTCAGATAAAGGCCGCAGACGCGGACGATGAAGAAAGCGTGCGCGCGGCTACTGATGCAAGCCTGGACCTGACTAAAAACGTCAGCGAAGTGGACGGGGTCGATCTTGCGCTGAACGACAAGGTTTTGGTGCGCCTCAACGGCTCAAAAGAAAACGGAATTTACCAAGCTACCGCGGCCCAGGGACAGGGTTTTCAGCTGGGAAACCGTCAAACACTTGAACAAGGTAAAAGAGTTTCGGTTTCAGAAGGAGAAGAGCTCAGCGGAACAACTTGGGTTCAGAGAAAGGAACCTGACAAGCAACTTTTCAAGGAGTTCAAACCGCGTCGCGGACGAGGCAAGAACAACTTCTTGAAAGGCCAGTTCGGCCCGGATGCCAAGCTCGCGCGCATTTATGGCTTCTCTTACGAAGGCACATATTTCGAACTGCCAGAGCCAGCCATTTTCCTTGTGCACGGGGATGGCGAGAGTGCGACAGGCAAACTGCCTGACAAAACAGAAGTCCAGGTCTCTCGCGCCCCTCTGAACCCTTCCGTTACCGGGGTTGCTTCAGCTGAGTATCAGTTCGCAAACGACATTATGGTCTGGGACTATGACAAGGCCGACTACTCAATCCGCTTTGATGTAATGACGGGTATGCTGGAGCAGATACTTTTGGATGTCTACTTCGGCGGTGGACCTGACCTTAGCGGCGCGAAGGTCAGCGGCGCCAAGGTGAGCGGTGCCAAAGTCAGCGGCGCCAAGGTCAGTGGTGCAAAGGTCAGCGGCGCCAAGGTGAGCGGGGCAAAGGCGCGCGGCTCCGGCGATTGACCGGCTTATTGGAACAGGCAGAGGCCCTGCGGCACGGCTGAAACAGTCTGCGCCGCATCTCTGTTTCAGAACCCCGCTTTCTTCAACCCTTCGACAAAATGCTGGGTATCTTCTTCCAGGCGGTCAGGCTGTACCTTGGCCCAGCGATCCAGTGAAAAGTTCGGATGGGCCTCTCGGTGCCGCGCAGCCATGTCCTGCGCCAGTTCCATCTTGCCCAACTGGGCATAGCTTGCGGCCAGCATGCGCTGGCCCTCCGTCGGGTTGTTCATCTTTGTCAGCGTGTCGATAACCGCATCATATTCCTTGAGATTGTAGTAGGCGCCACCCAGGTGCCACAGGTATTGATCCGGGAAGTAAGGGTTGAGCCGCATCGCCTGCTGGAGATTGCTGATCGCAGCTTCGTTGTCGCCGGAATGGGCAAGCGCATCCGCATAGTCGGACAGCAGATCGGCGTCATTCGGGTTAAGCGCAAGAGCACGCTGATAGGCGCCAATCGCAGCATCATGCTCTTTGCGGTACAGGTGCACAAAGCCCAATTCGCCAAAACCGCGGGCATCAGTCGGATCCAATTCCACTGCCTTTTGCGCAAAACTCAGAGCTGTATCCAGCGCGTGGTCCGCATCCTTGGCCCAGGAGTACCGCCAATCGATATTCATCGTGCGGGAAATCGCCGCCGACGCCCGGGCATAGTCCTGATCCCGGGCCAATGCTCTTTCGTACAGCGTTTGCGCTTCGTGATTGTCCTGCCGTGTATAGCGGAAGATATACTGCTGGCCGCGCAAAACATACCCATAGGCGGCAAGGTCGGCTGGAGCTGTTTGTGACATCCGTTTGCGTTCCTGTGCTTCGATCAGCACAGCGGTGGCTGCAACGACGGCGTCGGTGACTTCATCCTGTATGGCAAAGATGTCATCGATATCCCGGTCGTAGCGCTCTCCCCAGATGGTGCGGCCTGAATCCGCGTCGATCAGCTCAATCGCGATGCGGATCCGGGAGGCTGCACGCCGGACGCTGCCCCGTGCAACATAGCGCACGCCAAGCTCGCGAGCTGCATCTTGGGGCGGCATCAATCCCGCCTTGAAGAAGAAAGCGGAGTTGCGGGCTATGACAAAGAGGTTTTTGAACTTTGACAGGTTCAGGATGATGTCTTCTGTCAGCCCGTCAGCAAACCAGCTGTCAGTGGGGTCTCCGCCAAGGCTCGTAAAAGGCAGCACTGCAACCGAGGGAATTTCCGGCTGTTGCGGCGGGACGGGCTGATTGGCCGGGCGCAGGGTGGCTGCCATCGCCGCTCCCTCAATCTCGCTGCGGACACAATATGCCGGTACAGGTTCCGCGATATTCTTGAGCCTCCGCGGACCCAGGAATTCGAAACCGAAGCGCAAACGGTTGCGGATCTGCTCATAGACGGAGGCACTGACATAGACACGGCCAGGTTCGGCAATTTCCTGCAACCGGGCGGCAATATTGACGTTGTCGCCGTGAATACCTCGGTCGTCGACCAGGATTTCACCCATGTGGACACCTGCCCGGAACCGCAGTTGCTGATCCTCCGCCCGGCTGCGGTTGTTCTGGTCCGCAATCTGGTGCAATTCGACCCCGAATTTGACTGCATCAGTAGCGGTTTCGAACAAGGCCAGAACGCCATCTCCCCGGACCGCAACAACTTGACCGTCATGCAGTTGGCAAGCGGCTTCCAGCTGCTCCAGCAGGGATTTCAGCGCGCTGTAGGTGTCAATCTCATCATTGCCCATCAGCCGGGCATAACCAACCACATCGGCAAACAGCACTGCGCCAAGCTGACGCCGGACATGGTTCTCCTTGTCTTGGCCGCTCACAAGCTGTCCTCCCCTCGTGAGAATGGCTGAAGCCGGCTGCTTGCCGGATCCGGTGCTGTGTAACGCCAGGCAGACCTAAACTGTTTAGCTGTCTGGCGGGTCCTGCGGGCCTGGCGGCCAAGCCCAGCCGGAGCTTCCTGATCCGCGGAACCGGGCTGTGCAGGAGTCGTCAAGCTCCCGTGCGAGGGCTGCACGGCAAGCGTTCCATTCGCTGCGCAACAACCCAACGCAGATCATGTCATGGTACCGGCCGTCTGCGAACCAGGCGTCCCGCATGGTGCCTTCAGTTGCGAACCCGGCCCGTGATGTCATCTGCCGGCTGCGCGGGTTGTCGGCCCGATAGTAGGATGTAACGCGATTTAGCCCGATCTGCCGGAATGCAAAGTCCAAAACCAGTGCCATGGAACGGATACCAATACCTTGCCGGCGACGGCTTTCCTCTATGAACAGTGCGATAACAGCATCGCGGTTCACAGAGGAGATGCTTTCCAGTCCGGTTATTCCGCAAAGCTCGCCTGTATCCGCTGTGATCGCAAACCAGTGCCTGCCAGGGTCCTTGGCAGCCTCTGCAGCTTGCCCCCAGTAGGCATCCATGCGTTCGGAATTGAAAGGGGCCCGGGCGGAGCGGTCAAATCGGGCCAGATCGGCAACGTTCTGAAACCAGACGGCCATTGAGGCAAAATCGCCTTTCTCAAGCGGCCGGAGCCAAAAAGCAGCAGACTGCCGCTGCGGCATTTCCTTTCCTCCTCTTTGCTTGCGGAGTCCGAAACGGGCCCTTGCACCCGGAGGACGAGTCCCTGCCTGACAATACCACATTCTTTCCCGGCTGGGGACGTTCACTGCAGGCTTGTTTGGAGTGAACACTCTTCCACGGACAACGCGCGGACTTGCGGGGTGTTGTACCTTTCAGGCTTACCTGGTGCTGAATTCAGCGTGAGAGAAGCGCGAGAAACGTCAAATTTGTTGGACGCGCCGTCCGTTTTGGGGTTGCGGCACGGCGGCGGTAAGATTACACCCCGCCGCAGTGGACCGATAGCTCAGCTGGATAGAGTACTTGACTACGAATCAAGGGGTCGGGGGTTCGAATCCTCCTCGGTCCGCCACTTCCTGAATTGTGGGACGACACATAGTTTTGCCATTTGGCACCCATGGTCGTTCCACTGGCGATAGACCCTTCATTTTCGTTGATTAGCTGTGTGGCAGTCGGTGATCGCTAATACCGGAATCAGATTAGGCAGAGGTGGTTGGGTCTGGCCGCATTTTTCATGACTTCGGGTCTGCTCACTCAAGGTGCGGACGCGTAAGCCGCAGCTTCCTAAGAACCGAAGTTAAACAATTCTGCAAGAGGCTTTCATAAGGTGAAGGCTGCAGAGCATTCTCAACAGCCTTCTACCTGGTTATCTTGGCTATTCAGTGGATTTATCTGCCCTCTGGCTGGCGTAGGCTTTGAGCATCATTTCCGTGTACTCAACGGTACTGGAGGTGTGCTCCCCCAACCCCGGCCAAGCAAAAGGCAACTCCCGCAAGCAAAGTTCCTGCTCGACCCTTATTCCGAGAAGAGCCGCCACTGCCAGAGCGGATACTGGTTCCTTGTGCTCCGGCCAAAGATCTTCATCAAAGGTGATCCAGACATCATTGTCTTCATGAATGTTGATATCTGCAAATATGGCACCCAAACGCTCGCTTGCGTTTGAAGCGTCTTCAACAAGTGCGCTTCGGATCAATAGCGTTATTCTTTCGGGATCGAGCTCCAATTTTAGCCGTGTATCTGCAACATCAACCACCAGGTCAGGTCTCCCTTGAATGTCTATGTCCTCAAGTGGCTTGGCTCCAGAATCTCCATCTTCTAGCCACCAAGCATTCTCGTGGATATCGAGGGGAGACGCGTCACAACTTGGGCAATGCCAAAGGCTCTTCGCAATCTGTTTGCCGGTCATCGATGAGTCACAATGCAGGCAATACCATTTATTCGACTCAGCGCCACTGATCGGATGACGGACGACACCTTCTTTATCAGGTTTTGTAGACCGTCTCGGCCAGTCAGATGCAATACCGGCACGAACCTGTTCCGCACGTTTGAGTGCAATACTAAGTGCCTGTTTCTGAAACTGCGGTTCGTGAACGGGCGCCTCTTGTTCGATCTGCTTGGCGATCTCAAGGCGAGGTGTCTTGTTCGGTGCTTCCGGCACGTAAAGGTGCCATCCTTTCCCGTACAAATGAACATCGCCCAGTGAAACTGAGATTTGGTATCCGTGCCCGTCGGTTTTTCTGTGTTGAACATCGTTTTCGAAAATCGAGGTTTGAATGTAATAGCCATGTTTGGGTCGGCCAGCTTCATCCTCAGGAAGAGAGTTTATGAGCAGGTTTTCTATGCTCGACAGTTGCGCCTGCGTTGGAAGCCAACCTGTTCTGTGCTCCTTTGTGACGTCGTTCCAATGTTGGAACCCAAGCTGCCTGGCAACAAAGTCACGTGCTTGGTGCAAAGGAACCAGTTGCGCTCGTGCATAGCGCTTTGACAGTTCTTTCAGTTTTTTAGTGAATGTGTCGGTTTCATGATCCATATCCGAACTGGATCCGAAAAGGTGCCCGCTGCTTACCGGACCCTGCCAACGGCATGGTATCCAAAAAACAAAGTTCGCGTTGCTTTGCTTCGCAAGGCGGGCACACCGGCCTACGCGTCAGGCCAATTGCAGTATCCATCCTCAAACGGCAAGGGTCAAGTGGCCCAGACCTGTCGTTGATAGAATACTAAACGTGTTGCGACGTAGCGTTCGAGAGTAGATGGCCATATCAAACCAAAGCACAGCTGTTGCGCGAGCGATGGCTGATCAGCCCCACCTGAGTGGTCCGGTTTGATTGTTAGTGCATGACCGGCCTTTGATTCATCAGAACGATGGTTTCCGGCGCGGGTGGGCGATACCCCAGAGCACTGTGTGGTCGCTTGGTGTTGTAGTGTTTCCTCCACTTTTCGATCAGGATTTGAGCCTCGCGGAGGCTGTAGAATATCTCACCGTTGAGCAGTTCATCGCGGAGCCGGGCGTTGAAGCTTTCGCAGTAACCGTTCTCCCAGGGTGATCCCGGTTCGATGTAAGCGGTTTTGGCACCAACGGCTGCAATCCAGTCCCGGACTGCCTGGGCGACGAACTCAGGCCCGTTGTCAGACCGGATGTAGGCCGGGATACCGCGCAGGATGAGCAGGTCGCTTAAGGCGTCGATCACGTCACCTGAGTTCAGCTTTCGCTTCACCCGGATCGCCAGGCATTCCCGACTGAACTCATCGAGTATGTTCAGCGTGAGGAAGACCTTGCCATCCTCCGTCCGGCAATGGACAAAGTCATAGCTCCAGACGTGATGCCGGTATTCTGGCCGCAGCCGGACACAGGAGCCTTCATTCAGCCACAGACGCCCCTTCCTAGGTTGTTTCATTGGCACTTTCAGCCCCTCCCGCCGCCATAGTCATTCGACCCGTTTGGCCGATCTCTACCGGGAGCAGGTTGCAGGTCTTACCAACGCACTGAACGACCCTGCCACCAAAAGCGAAGCTGGCACAGTTCCTTCGCCC
>NZ_JWLI01000040.1 GCF_000813965.1 Leisingera sp. ANG-M7
GCCAATCGCCGTCGACGGCGCGTAAGCCACAACCGTCTCGCCGCCCTGACCGTTCGTCAGCCCGGTCAGCAAATGCGCAACGTCACCGTCGCCAAACCAGATCGAACCGTCCGTTTTGCTTTCGGACACAAAGTCCGGCAGCCCGTCGCCGTCAAAATCACCGGACTCGATGTAGCCAGGGATCGCTGGGATACCGCTCGCCTCAGGCGCTACAAAGCCAGTGCCTGTCGAAAGGAAAACACGACCGGGCGAGTCATTAAGAACCTGAGTATATCTGAACTGGTATCCATCACACCCATTGGACTTGGCAACTTTTTCATCAACAACAATAATGTCGTCCAGACCATCTCCATTTACATCTGCGACTGTGGCAACGTATGGAGTGTTTCGGCTTCCGGACCGGTTCAGTGAAGAAGTCTGCTCATGGCCAATCCATTTTATTGGTGGCAGGAAGTTCTTTCCCGTGGAAAGCGCCACCGCCAGATGGCGCGCATGGTCGAATCTGGCAACATAGACAAGATCTAGTTTTGCATCTCCATTCACGTCTGCCTTGGCAAACGGTCTATAATAATATGGCCTCTCTTCCATATTGCGAAAATCTTCACCACCGGGCCGAGAATCATTCCGGAAAAATTGACCATCGCGCAGGTCTAGTACGGTCCACCAGTAAGAATCCTCAGACAGTGTCAGGATTACTTCTGACACCCCATCGCCATCAATATCTGTTATCTGACCTGCTGATTGCGGATGCTCATCTGGTTGGAGGTCATATCTTTCTAGACTTTTCCAACTTGGAAATATGTCCATGAAGACGGTATTGTAGTTCCCTAAAGGAGCTACCGCTTCGATCTCAGGGTCTGAATCGAAGTTGCCAAAGAACATTCTTTCAGCCCCAGTAAGAGATGATATTTTGGCTGTTCCATCACCAACTCCGAAAAACAACATTTTTGGAGGATTCCGGACAACTGAATCACCATCGCGTTCAAATATCACCTGCTTCACGACTAACAGTGCTTGATCCAAAGGAGGCAAGGCTGGTAAGACTGAAAGCGCTGAAAGTACTGAGCCAACCCCGGTACTTAGAGGAAGATCTAAGGAGTTCCAAACTGAGTTTGGCGTCTTCCTGATTAGAGCCCTAGAACCTGTTTTATCAATTGCATATTTAACCGCGTAACGCTCAGCGAACGTATTGAATCCCAGCTCAGAATTCAAGCACGAAGGGAAATTTGTGGGTACCGCTCTGCTAGTGTGAATTGATGGCTGCACCAGTTCATCTCTGTTATCGCCATCAGAATCGAATACACGGAGATTCCAGATGAAAGTCGTGTCAGCGTACGTCTTCTGCTCCAGTGCTGCGGCATCCGAAGCATAGGCGAGATCCTTCAGTGGGCTGGGCTGCTGGGTGCCGCCGGTGATAGTGCTGTCCGCATCCACCGTGTAGTCGCTGCCGTAAAGCCGAACCCGCGACAGCTGGTGCGCCCGGGTCACCGCAGAGCGCTGGTACTCCAGCTTATAGGCCCGGATCTGGCGGGTACCACTAGGCATCGCATCATCGCGCACAAACACCGATTTAAGCCGGTGGTACTGCCGCCCGAATTGCCCCGCCGTGCCCACCGCATAGGTCGCAACCGGTTCGGACTGCTCCTCATAGCGGAACACCACCTTGTAGCCATTGGCATAGGTCACCGACGCCGGCCGGTGCGCCCGTGCATTCGCCTTGGACTCAAAGAAATAGTTGTAGGTGACGGTGTTTGCAGTCTGCTGCGTGTCCCGGATCCCGGTCAGCAGGAACTTGCGCCGGAACAGCGCATCAAACTCATCACCCGACGACGTGTCCCCGTTAATCGCACCAAGAGCACGGTAGGTGTAGACCACGCCCTTGTCATTGGTGACCTCGAAATACTCCACCTGCTTGCCATTCACGGTTTCATATTT
>NZ_JWLI01000041.1 GCF_000813965.1 Leisingera sp. ANG-M7
GACGAACAGGTAGCCGCCCGCAGCCAGGAGCACCGGCACCAGCCAGTCGAGCTTGAACGACAGGATCTGGATGATCAGCGCCGAGCCGAGATCGCCGCCCAGCACGATCGCCAGCCCGGTGGGAAAGGCCAGATAACCGCTGGCGGCAAAGCCCGATGTGAGCAGCGCCACCGCCGCCGAGCTTTGCAGCACGATCGCCAGGACCAGCCCCATCAGCCCCGCCTGAAGGTGGCTTTGGCGCGCGGTCAGCAGCCGCTGGAACGAGGCCCCGTAACTGCGCTCAATCCCGGTCCGCACCATACGAACCGCATACAAGAGCAGCATCGTGGCTCCCGCAAGGCTGATCAGAAAGGTTAAAATGGCCATGTCAGTTTCCGCTCGAAGCCGTCTGCAGGAGCGCGACCGCTCCCTGCATGGCCTTAGTGCCGCCAGGCTCCGGCGGCAACTGCAATTCCTTCCGCTGCAACAGCGGGTGTGCCGCTTCGCGCGCGTCTCTTACCGGGTTTCCGGTTCAGTCTGACTTGCCGGACTGGGCGACTTCTGTCCGCACCCCCCAGCCGATTAAAACAGCAGACAGCTTCTTGCCGGGATCCTGATCGCTGAGCAAGACAGAGATCCTGCGAGGCTCCGGTCCGCAGTGGGGAGCCGTTTCCGCAAACTTCGGGTGCGCCATTACGACCGCAACCTTTTGGGCGCAGTCAGCGGCCACACGCGCCAGCTGAGCCTCATCTGCGCTGTGGTAAAGCACGCCTTGCTTGGCCGAAAGCGCGTCCGCAGACAGGATTGCCAGGTCAAGCGCGAACCTGCGCAGCTGCTGTTCGGCAACAAAACCGAAAGTTCCCCTTTCATTACTCTGCATTTCGCCACCCAGAAAATGCACCCGGTTGCCATTGTGATTTGCCAGGGTCTGCGCCGCGCCAATCGCGTTTGTGACCACAGTCAGATCCGACTTCTGCCGCAATTCCTCAGCAACAAAGGCTGTGGTGGAACCGACATCAAGGAACAGTGCCATCCCGTCGCGCACATAACTAGCCGCCAGTGCAGCAATCCGCGCCTTTTCCTTCTGGTTCTCAGAAATCCGACGCGCAAAACTTGTTGCGCTATGCGGACCGGCCAGAAACGCGCCGCCATGCACACGTTGCACGGCACCGGCCTTGTTCAGCGCCTTAATCGTGCGGCGAACGGTTTCTTCGGACACATCCAGCATCTTGGCCAGTTCGGCGCTGCGCGCAGATCCGCCCAGGCGGCGCAATGCGTCCACCAGCTCCATTTCGCGGTGGGACAGGGAAAGAGAGTCCGACAAGAGAGCGTTCCATTTTCTTTGGCCGTTTGCGTGCAATTAGGCACGGGCCGGCGGCACATGACAAGGCTTTACGGCACGCCCTGATGCGGCCCGGTTCTGCGCCGGCCTCTCCCGGCACAACCGCACGAGCAAGCAGAGCTGCTATGCCGCCAACTGCTCCCGACCCCTCTCCGGACTGCCAGTGGCGGACCCGAAAGCGTTGGGCGTGGCGCCGCGCAGGTGCACGGCGCCAGCAGGGCGGGGGAGCCTGACGGGCAACAGAAAACCGCC
>NZ_JWLI01000042.1 GCF_000813965.1 Leisingera sp. ANG-M7
GAGCGTATCCGCCCCGGCTCCCCCGGACAGCGTGTCATCCCCCGACAGCCCGGAGATCCCGTCATCGCCGCCGGTGCCCTGCAGCGCATCATGCCCGGCGGTGCCGTAGAAGCCGCCGCCGGGCAGGGTCTCGCCCAGCCCCTGGCGCTGCGGGAATTCGAACTGCAGCGCCGGGCCGAACACATCCTCCAGCTCCAGCCGCCCGCCGCCGTCCCGGGCCACCGCGATCCGCATGCCGCCGATCTCCAGGTCGATGCCATAGCTGCGGCCGCGGCTCTGCAGCTGGGCCGGGCTGTAAAGCCCCTCGAACAGCGACAGGTCGAGACGGTCCTCGCCGGGGGTGAAATCGCGCACGGTCACCGCCTCGGACACCGGGTCAGACACCGGGGCAATGACAAAGATATCGGCGCCCGCACCGCCGTTCAGCTCCCCGCCGCCCGCGCCCGAGACCAGCACGTCATCGCCGGCATGGCCGTACAGATCCGCCGCCCCCGCGCCGCCCTCCAGCACGTCATTTGCAGCGCCGCCATCGAGCCGCGCATCGCCTGCTCCGGCCTGGCGCACAATCCCCAGCTCCGCCAGCGGCAGGGTGAACCGGCTGATGCCGCCTTCCGCGCCCGACGCCGCAAAGACCTGCAGCTGGCCGCCCGCAACCACCGCCTCCAGCGCAGTGGCATTCTGCAGCCCCAGGCCGGGCATATGCTCCAGGCTCTGCACATGGATGAGCTCGCCGCCCCGGCTCAGGGTGAACAGGCTGAGACCGCCGTCATTGCCCGCCGCCAGCACCAGCAGGTGCTCCCCCGCCCGCACCGTCTCCAGCGCCGACACCCCGCCGAAGCGGGTCATCGTGCTGTCCTGCAGCTGCGCCCGGAACTGCAGCCCGCCCGCCGCGTCCACTTCAACCAGCGTCAGCGAGCTGCTGCCCGCCGCCCCCACCAGAGCCCAGGCCTTACCATCCATCTCAAAGCTTTCCAGCGCCGTGATGCCTGAGACAGACAGCCCCTGCCCCGCGCCCAGCACCGCCCCCGGGGTGAGCGCGCCGGTCGCCGCATCGGCGCTGTAGCCGCGCAACTCCCCGGCATCGGCTGCCAGCACCACCGCCCCCTCCGCGGTCTGCACCGTGGACAGCAGCGCCGATGCGCTCAGCTGATAGGCCTGCACACCGCCGCCCAGGCCAGCCTGCGCCTGCACCGCGCCATCCGCATCCAGCTGCCAGCCCTGCAAGCTGCCGCCCGCCAGCCCCACCGCATAAAGCGCCGAAGTGCCACCCGCCAGCTGCAGCGCCGCCACCGCGCCAAGCCCGCCCGCATCCGCGCCCGCCAGCGCCTGCTGTTGCTGGCTGCCCAGGCTGCCGCCGCTGCCCAGGGCGTAATAGCTGAGGCCGCCGCCGCTGGTCCCCTCCTGCAGCAGCCGCACATCCCCGCCGATCTCCGCCAGCTCGAAATTGCCGGTGCGCAAGGAGGCCTGGCCATGCAGCTGCTGGCCCGCCAGCTGCGGCACACCGCCGGTGCCGGACAGCTGCCAGCGGCTGATGCCGCCGTTCAGGCCGTTGATCGCATAAAGCGTGGCCTGGCCGTTCTGCACCGTGATCTCCAGATCGCGCAGATCGGTGCCGAAAATCATGTCGTCCGTGCCGAACCGTCCCGTGAATGCCAATGCCATCGTGCCGCTCCCATGCGCCGCTGAACCCGAAGTTGAACCTGGCGGGCACAGGCGGCGCAAAGCGGGCGGCAAATCGGGCAAAACCGGGGACATTGTTTACAGATTGAGGACAATTGCACGAACAGGAAGGGACTAAGCCGGGAACAGAGCAGGACCGTATCCGCCCTCTGCCGGGGTGTTGCGCAAGCAGCGTACGCCCCGTTAGCGCCGTCTTGACGCGGCTCTGGCACTCTGGGCGGCATCCCGTTTTCCCATGCCGGAGCCCCGCCGATGACCCAGGCCTCGCCGATTCTCGCCCTGCCCTACCTGATGCCGAGCCAGGCGCAGAAACATGTGACCCATAATGAGGCGCTGCAGATGCTGGATGCGCTGGTGCAGCTCAGCGCCGAAGCCTTCGATGCGGTGACGCCCCCCGCAAGCCCTGCCCCGGGCGAGACCCATGTGCTGGCATCCAGCCCGGCGGGCGCCTGGGCCGGCCAGGGCAACGCCATCGCCGTCTGGCAGGGCGAGGGCTGGATGTTCCTCTCCCCCCTGCCCGGCTGGCGCGCCTGGGGCATCGCGGAACAGGAGCTTAGGGTCTGGACCGGCAGCGCCTGGACCCTGCCGCCCGCCGAGACCCAGAACCTTGCCCATCTCGGGGTCGGCACCGCGGGTGACGCCGCCAACCCGCTGGCCGTCTCCGGCCCGGCAACCCTGCTGAGCCACGCAGGCGCCGGCCATCAGCTGAAGATCAACAAAGCCGCCAGCGCTGACACCGCATCGCTGCTGTTCCAGTCGAACTGGAGCGGCCGCGCCGAGATGGGGTTGGCCGGCACTGATGATTTTGCGGTGAAACTGTCAGGCGATGGCAGCAGCTGGAGCACCGCCCTGGCGCTGACATCCGCAGGCCGCGCAGGCCTCGGCACCGCCAGCCCGGCGGCGCATCTGGAGATCCGGGGCAGCAGCGATGATTACCTGCTGGCAGGCGATGGCGGCGCCAGCCCGGATTTCCGGCTGGGCGCCGACGGCAACGGCAGCTGCTCCGGCGCCTGGTCCGGCGGCGGCGCGGATTATGCCGAATGGTTCGAATGGGGTGACGGCAACCCCGAAGGCGCAGACCGCCGCGGCCTCTCCGTGGTGCTGGAGGGCGAAAAAATACGCCCCGCAAAAGCCGGCGAGGAGCCGATCGGCGTGATCAGCGCCAATCCGGCGGTGGTGGGCGACGGCGACATGGATGCATGGAAGCACCGCTGGCTGCGCGATCCCTACGGCGCGCTGCTGCGGGGTGCCGACGGCCGCCCGCAGCAAAACCCCGCCTATGATGCGTCACGGGTCTATGTGCCGCGCGCGCAGCGCCCGGAATGGGCGCTGGTGGGGCTGGTGGGCAAGCTGCGCCTGCGCCAGGGCCAGCCCGCTGGGGCCCGCTGGATCCGGATGCGGCAGGCGGGCCCGCAGATCGCGGAGTGGCTGGTGCGCTGAGCCCCCGGCTCAGAGCGGTGCGGCAAAAAACGCCGGTGCCGCTGCGCCCTTGTCCAGGCATTCGGCGAAACCGCGCGCCGCGTCCAGCGCTTCGCGGATGGTCACATCCATGTCCAAGTAACGGTAGGTGGCAAGCCGTCCCACAAAGGTGACGCCCTGTGTCTCCTCTGCCCGCTGCACATAGGCTGCCAGCAGTTCCTTCTCCTTCACCTGGCGGATCGGGTAGTAGGGAATGTCGCCGGGCTCTGCCAGGCGCGAGAACTCGCGGTAGAGGACCGAGCCCTCATGGCTTTCCCAGGGCGCGAAATGCTTGTGCTCGGTGATCCGCGTGTACGGCACCTCTTCCTCGCCGTAGTTCATCACCGCGCAGCCCTGGTAGTCGCCCTGATGGGTGAAGCGCTCGAAATCCAGCGTCCGGTAGCCCAGCCGCCCCAGCTCGTAGCCGAAGTAACCATCCAGCGGCCCGGAGTAGAACACATGATCGTATTCTGCCCCCATCTCCGGGGTGAATTCAGTCTCTAACTTGACCGAAATGCCCGGATGATCGAGGATTTTCCCGATCATCGCGGTATAGCCGTTCTCCGGCATCCCCTGGAACTGGTGGAAGAAGTAGTTGTCGTCGTAGTTGAACCGCACCGGCAGCCGCTTCAGGATCGAGGCGGGCAGCTCTGAGGGGTGCATGCCCCACTGCTTGATGGTGTAGCCCTTGAAAAACGCCTCATAGAGATCCTTGCCGACAAACCGCATCGCCTGCTCTTCGAAGGTCTCGGGATTTTCGATCGAGGTGTCGGCCTGCTCATTGACGATGAAGCCGTGCGCCTCTTCGGGGCGCATCGTCTTGCGGAAAAACTGGTTGATGGTGTGCAGGTTCACCGGCAGCGAGAACACTTCCTGCTCCCCCGAAAGCCCGCGGGTGGTCGATTTCACCCGGTTCTTGTAGGGCAGAAACGTCTCGAAGCGGTTCACATAATCCCACACTTCGGCGTCGTCGGTGTGGAAGATATGCGGGCCGTAGACATGCACCATCACGCCGGTGTCCGCGTCGCGCTCGGTGTGGCAGTTGCCGCCGATGTGGTCCCGGCTGTCGATCACGGTAACCGCGTGCCCGGCTTCGGCCAGGTGGCGGCCGATCACCGCACCGGAGAGGCCTGCACCCACCATCAGAAATTTGCCCGCCGTCATCTGTCTCATCCTCTCGCAGCCTTTGCCCCGCTTAAAGGCGATATTCCCCGGAACCGCAAGCCGGCCGGTCCGCTGACGGTGGAGCTTCGCCGGCCGCTTCGGTTGACAACGCGGGCGAAATCGGAGACCGACAACACTAACGGCACACCGCCCCGGGCTGCCTGTTTGCAGCTCCTCTCCTTGTAACGAGAATGAATGGCCTCTGGATGACACTGTACAGCCTGCAACACACCCTCGCACCGGAACGCGGCCAGCCCGAAGACCTCTACCTCAGGCTGCACAACCCGCAGCGGGGCTTCCAGGTGCAGGTTTCCCCGCCCGCTGCGGACGGCGGCCTCGACCAGCGGCTGAACAGCGGTGAGATCCTGTCCACCGACACATTCTTCGGATCCTTCTACCGCAGCTACTGGGAGGAATTCACCGCGCTTGAGGAGATTGCGGTAACCGTGCGCCTGCAGGGGCAGGCCGCCATCCGGGTGTTCGAGGACACCGGCCAGGGCGTGCGCATACTGCGCAGCGAAGAGATCGGCGGATCCGGCTTGCGGAGCTACCTGCTGCAGCTGCCGCCGCGGCCGCGCGGCCAGGCCGCGCCGCTGCAGCAGGCCAGCAGCCGCCTCTTCGTCGAAGTTGAGGCGCAGGGCCCCTGCCGCATCGCCGCCATTGCCTTTGCCACCCCTGCCCCGCCGCAGCGGCAGGCCACCCTCTCCATCGGCCTGTGCACCTTCAACCAGGAAGCCTATTTTGCCCGCACCCTGGAAAAGGTCGCCGCCCTGGCGCAGCAGCAGGAGGCGCTGCGCGCCGTCTATGTGGTCAACCAGGGCCAGCCGTTCCAGTCCCCCGCCATCCGCAGCCTGCTGGAGGCGCCGAAGGTGCACAGCATCCGGCAGCGCAACCTTGGCGGCTGCGGCGGTTTCACCCGCTCGCTGGACGAGGCGCTGAACGCTGGCGAGCCGGCCAGCCACCACCTGATGATGGACGATGACATCGTGCTTGATCCGCGCATGATCCTGCGGGCGCTGCGGTTCCTCGACTATGCCGCCCGCGACATCGCGCTCGGCGCCGGCATGCTGGATGCGATGCGGCCCTCGGTGATGTATGAGGCCGGCGCCTTCCTGCGCCCGGAAAACCGCATTGAGCCCTATTGCCACAATGTCGATCTCGCCGACCCCGCCCAGCTGCACTATTTCAACAAGCCGGCCGGCACCGACTACAACGCCTGGTGGTTCTGCATCCTGCCGCTGGAACAGTGCCGCGCCGCCGAACTGCCGGCGCCGGTGTTCATCCGCGGCGATGACTTCGAATACGGCCAGCGCCTGGCCGCCCGCGGCGTGCCCACGGTCACCCTGCCCGGCATCGCCGTCTGGCACGAGCCGTTCTACGCCAAGCCCTCGGGCTGGCAGGACTACTACGACCTGCGCAACCGGCTGATCTTCGGCGCCACCTATGCCGGCAAGGTGCGGCAATTGCCGCTGGCGCATGTGCTGGGGCTGATCACCAGCGCGCTCTTGACCCACAACTACATGGCCGCCGACCTGCGGCTGCGGGCGGTGGAGGATTTCCTGGCCGGGCCGGACACATTGTTCGCGGCCGATCCCGAGGACACCCACAAGGCGGTGATGGCGCTGGCCAAGGCCAATGCGCCGCAGAAGCTGGACAACGCGGAGTGGCAGATGCGCCCGCTCAGCCCCGGCGCCAAGCCGCCGCCGCCGCAGCGGATGCGGCAGCTGGTGCTGGCCCAGGCCGCCAGCCTCTTGCGCACCGGGCTTGGCCCGCACCGCCGCCGCGGCCGCCCGGTGCTGATGGACAGCGACGCCCATGTGCGCAACACCGCAGGCCAGGCCTATGTGCTCACCAACGGGCCGCGCAGCTTCCACCTGGAATTCATGCCCGACCGCGGCAAGCTGTGGCGCCGGATGCTCAAGACCCTGAAGCTGGCGCTGCGCTACCGCCGCGAGCGCGACAGCGCCGGCAGCCGCTGGGCCGGGCAGATCGCCCGCTACCGCAAGGCCGGCTGGTGGGCACCGGTGTTTGCCCGCCAGGACCAGGAGCCGCAGGCGGCCGGGACGCAGAAAAGAGCCGCCTGAAACGGGGGAAACCCCGTGCCGGCAGCACCGACCGAAACGCAATGCCACGGACAGCCACCCACGGACAGCAATGAGACTCTACATCTACACCATCCCCAAGGCCGGGACCTATTTCCTGGCCGACTTCTTCAGCCGCATCGGCTTTAACAACACCGGCTTTCACGTTGCGCGCAACTTTGTCCTCAACACCCGCAAGCTGGATCTCGGCACCAATGCCCGGCTCCCGGAAGAGGCCCGGGAAAACCAGCTGTTCACCATCACCCTGCAGCGGATGCGGGACGGCGACGCCGCCTTCGGGCATTTCCCGCTGCCGCTGCTGGGCTGGACCTACCCCGACTTCCAGCACGTCTGCGCCTACCGGCACCCGCGCAAGACCCTGATGTCGGAATTCGTCGATTTCCGGTTCCGCCGCGAAGACGTCCCCTGGCTGACCCGCAGCGCCGTGGCCGGTGACGCCGAGGCATTCTGCACCTACCTGGAGCGGCACGGCCCGGCCCATATGTCGATCTTCGCAGAAATGATCGGCAGCAGCCTGCTGCGCAACGAGCCGCTGTTCACCCGCCACAGCCCGGGGCTCTACTATATGCTGAACTTCGACCGGCTGCTGGAAGACCCGGAAGAAGCCGCCCGCCTCGCCACCGCCTTTGGCGCCAGCGCCAGCGACGGCAGGGCGGCCCGCGAGGCGACCCTGCAGGCGGAAACCAAGACCAAGACCACTGGCCTGGACATCGACCGCGCGGCGCTGTGGTCGCCGCGGGCCGAAGAGCTGTACCGGCAGCTGGAAGCCGAAGAATACGTGCGCCGCGCCCGCGAACTCGGCTGGGATCTCTAAGGCCAGGACCCGTTCATTCGCCAGCGCTTTGGCGCGGCTGCTTTGGCGGCAGCTGCGCCAAAGCGGCTTATTAGGGCCTTGTCAGGGCCTATCTCAGCTGCGCCTCATGCAGGGCGATGGCCTCTTCCAGGTCATCGAAATACTGCATCTTGCCGTTTTCCAGCACCATGCCCGCATCGCAGAACTGGCGCAGCTGCGGCATCGCGTGGTTGACCATGATGGCGCTGGCCTCCTTCATCCGCGCGGCAAACACCGCCTGGCTCTTGCGGCGGAAGGCGGCATCGCCCACCGCGGTCACCTCGTCGACCAGATAGGTGTCAAAGCGGATTCCCATCGAAGCGCCGAAGGTCAGCCGCGAGCGCATGCCGGAGGAGTAGCTGCGCACCGGCATATGGTAGAACTTCCCGAGTTCGGAGAAGTTTTCGACAAACCTCACCAGCTCCGCCGTGTCCACCCCGTAGATCCGGGCAATGAAGCGCACGTTCTCGGCGCCGGTCAGATCGCCGTGGAACGAAGTGCCCAGCCCCACCGGCCAGGAGATCGTGCCGTCCGACACCACCCGCCCCGAATCCGGGCGCATGGTGCCTGCGATGATCTGCAGGAGCGTCGACTTGCCGGCCCCGTTGCGGCCCAGCAGCGCCAGCGACTTGCCCGCGGGCAGCGTCAGGCTCAGATCGTCGATCACCACCTTGCGCTCGCCCTTGAGCCAGAAGCTCTTGGTCAGGTTCTCAAACCGGATCATTCCCCTGCCCCCTTGCGCCCTGCCCCTTGCGCACCGTCTCAGCTGCGGTCACGGACCGAATAATAGACCAGCGCCCCGATCGACCAGCTGAGCAGCAGGAACAGCCCGGCCAGGCCGCTCAGCATGAAGCGGCGCGGGTATTCGGACTCATCGGCCAGGGTCGGCTTGATATAGGCGGCCAGATACAGGCTCTGGCGGGCGGCATCGTCGCGCGCCAGCTCCAGCGCCGTCAGCGCCGCGCGGTAGACCTCCTCGGCAAACTCCCGGTCCACCGTGAGCCGCTCGAACTCGGAAATCAGCGTCGGGTAGTCCTCGCCCACCGCGCCGGTCTCGGTGTTGTCGGAGGCAAAGGTCTGGCGCTCGATGTCGATACGGTCGCGGATCACCCCGATCTTCTGCTGCGCGGCCTTCAGCCGCACGTCGCCGGGGGCCACGGTGCCGGCCAGCAGGTCGTATTCAATGAGCGCCTCGGCCAGCTGCTGCTGCAGGTTGTTCATCACCCCCATGCGGCCCTGGATGTCGGCCTCCGGATCGACAATGCGGGTGCGGGTGCGGAACCGGGTCAGCGCCTCGCGGGCTTCCTTCAGCCGCTCCACCGCCTCCGCCAGATCGGCTTCGGCATAACGCATCGCATCGGCACGGGCCTGCTCGTTGAGCGCGTTGATGCGGATCTGGCTTTCTTCCAGGATGGTGCGGGTGATGGCCTGCGCGGTCTCCGGGTCATAGGCGGTGACCTGCACCTCGATCAGGCCGGAGCTGCTGTCAAAAGCAATGCGTGCGACGCGCTGCCAGTACCAGGCCAGGTCCTCGGCGCTGGCCTCCGGCCACAGCGCAAAGGCCCAGTCGCTTGGCCAGCCTCGTGTGTAATGCGCCCGGAGCCCCACCTGCGCCTCCACCGCATTGACCATCTCCTGGCTCTGGATGAACTCGTAGAGGATATCGCTGTCGGAGGCATTGGAGGTGCCGGTGAAGGC
Organism: Leisingera sp. ANG-M7; assembly: GCF_000813965.1. GTDB lineage: Bacteria > Pseudomonadota > Alphaproteobacteria > Rhodobacterales > Rhodobacteraceae > Leisingera. The sequence goes on from NZ_JWLI01000042.1 coordinate 8,935, forward strand.
GGCCAGCCCGCCCAGGAGGTCCTGGGCGCCGGAGTTTTCCTGGCTGCGCACGGTGAAGCCCGCGGTGGAGGCATACTGATCCCCGGCGAAGGCAAACAGGTAGATGACCGCCGCCGCCAGCGGCAGCAGCACCGCCAGCGCGAAGCTGGCGATCAGCCCCCGGTGGCGGGGCTGCATCCGCGCCGGGCCGGCCACCGGATAGGCCGCAGCCCGCGCCGCATCCAGCTCGGACCGGACCTGCCGGGCCTCGGCCTCGGCCCGTTCCGCCCGCTCGCGCATCTGCTGCAGCGGCGGCTTGCCGCCTGGGCCCGGCCCGGGCTTCGGTCCCTGCCCCGGTCCGGGCTTCGGTCCCGGTTTCGGCCCCGCGCCGCCCTGTCCCGCGCCGGGGCCCGGCCCCGGTGCCGCGCCGCCGCCGGGCTTGGGGCCCGGTTTGGCTTCAGGCTTGGGCTGGCCCGCTCCGGGGTCCGTCAGATGCAGCCGCCGCGCGGCCGGCTCCTGGCTGTCCTTGCCGGTCCCGCCCTGCGGGCCGGATCCGCCGGCCTGTGCCGCCTGGCTTTTCTGTGTCATGAGTGGCCTGTCCTGCTGCGCTGCTGTTTGTCACCGGCTTTTCTTTGCGCCATAGTACCGCCGCCGCACATGTAATCACAATGGGTATTCATGGCCAGCCTTCCTTCCGCCCCGGTCCCAGCCCCGGTTTCCCCGCC
>NZ_JWLI01000043.1 GCF_000813965.1 Leisingera sp. ANG-M7
CCGCGGGGCAAGGCGGCGCGCTCAGGCGGTGCTGCAGGCGGGCACCCCCATGCGGATGATTTCGCTGCCCTTGATCTTGTGCACCCCGGAAATCCGGTTGCGCCCCTCCGCCATGAACCAGGACTGCAGCGGCGCCGGGTAGTACTGCGCCATCACCCGGCTGAAATAGTCGAACTTCTCCTGCGTCAGGCGGCGCCCCCCGCGCGAGGGGCCGTGAAAGCCGAAGGTGGTGGCCGGGTCGACACAGGCGCCCGGCAGGCCCAGGAACATGGTGCAGGTGGAATAGCAGACCCTGCCGCGGATCTCGACCCGCACCCCGTGCTTCTGCAGGTTGCTCAGCTCGATCAGCCGGTCATGCAGGTAGCCGCCGCGGTCGCTGCCCACCACATAGGTCTGCTGGGCCGCCGCCGCAGAAGGCTGCAGCAGCATCAGCGCCAGGCCGCAGGCTGCGGCCGCCCGGGCGGCCAGGCGAAGGGCGGAACGGGCGCGGGACAGAGGGGCAAGGGCCGGCATGGTCAGATCTCCAATGCAAAGACGGGCGTTGGAGACTGGATAGACACCCCCTGCGTGCGCGC
>NZ_JWLI01000044.1 GCF_000813965.1 Leisingera sp. ANG-M7
GCGCCCGGGCGCAAAGCACAGGTCATAGAGCGCCTCAACCTCCCACCGGTCCTCCGGCTGCTCTGCCCTCAATTCGATCACGCCGTCCCTGCCTCCGCATTCTTCCCTGCAGGCTGGCGTTTGGCCTAGCATGGGCGTAAGCCTTGGGCAAACATCTATGACCAGAGCAGGAAACAGAAATGTTCTACCGGCCCGAGGACGGCCACGGCCTCCCCCACAATCCGTTCAACGCCATTGTCACGCCGCGCCCGATCGGCTGGATCTCCAGCCGCTCGCCGGACGGGGTGAACAACCTGGCGCCCTATTCCTTCTTCAACGCCGTCGCCTACACCCCGCCGCAGGTGATGTTTGCCTCCACCAGCGCCAAGCCGGACCAGGACGGCACCAAGGATTCGGTTGCCAATATCGCGGCCACCGGCGTCTTTTGCGTCAACGTGGTCTCCTACGCGCTGCGCGACGCGATGAACGCCAGCTCCGCCGCTCTGCCCAAGGACACGGATGAGTTCGCCCATGCCGGGCTGGAGGCTGCGGAATGCGAGACCATCGCCTGTTCCTGCGTCGCCGCAGCCCCCGCGGCACTGGAATGCAAGCTGACCCGGATCGTCACCCTGCCGGGTGAGGCCAACAAGGTGGTGTTCGGCGAGGTGACCGGCGTGCACCTGCGCGACGAATGCCTGCGCGACGGCATTTTTGATGTCACCGCGTTCCAGCCGTTGGCGCGCCTC
>NZ_JWLI01000045.1 GCF_000813965.1 Leisingera sp. ANG-M7
GAGCCAAAAGACCCCCCAGAAACCAAGAAGCCCGCGGTTCACCAGAACCGCGGGTCAAATTGTTCAATCTATCAAAGCTCAGTGGCCGCCCAGGATCCCGGTCTTGACCGAGTAATCCACCGCGACCTCGTACTCCGGGTCGTCGTCGCTATCGACCATCAGGTGGCCCGCCTTGGTCAGCAGCTGGTGGCAGTCGCGGCTCAGATGCCGCAGCACCAGCGTCTTGCCTTCCGCCTCATATTTGCCGGCCACTGCCTCGATCGCCTGCAGCGCCGACTGGTCCACCACCCGGCTGCGGGCAAAGTCCACGATCACGTGGTCGGGGTCATTCGCCACATCAAACAGCTCGATGAACCCGTCGGTGGAGCCAAAGAACAGCGGCCCCTCGATCTCATAGACCTTGGCGCCCTTGTCGCTCTCGGACTCGCGGGTATAGGCGTGGATGCGGCGCGCGTTGTTCCAGGCATAGGCCAGGGCCGAGACGATCACGCCCACAACCACCGCAACCGCAAGGTCCGACATCACCGTCACAACCGTCACCAGCACAATCACAAAGGCGTCCGTCAGCGGCACCTTGGTCATGATCTTCAGGCTGTNNTCAATCAGCGGCGAGGCGGCGACGATGAACAGGAGCAGGAACAGCGCCGCGGCAATGCCCGCAATCCGCGTCCGCCCGCCCGATTTCACGTTGATCATCGACTGGCCGATCATCGCGCAGCCGCCCATACCGCCAAAGAAGCCTGTGACCACGTTGGAGGCGCCCTGCGCAATGCACTCCTGGCTGGCACCGCCGCGCTTGCCGGTGATCTCCCCCACCAGGTTCAGCGTCAGCAGGCTCTCGATCAAACCAATCGCCGCCAGAATGACCGCATAAGGCAGGATGATCCACAGCGTCTCCAGCGTGAAGGGCGCGAGTGCTGTGCCATACAGCCCCTCACCGGTGCCGAACGGATTGTGGAAGCCCGGGAACCCGCCCTTGATCGAGGCCATATCGCCAACGGTCGGCACGTCGATGTTCAGCGCAATGACCAGAACCGCGACAACGCCGATCCCCGCCAGCGGCGCCGGAATGACGGACGTAATCTTCGGCATCCCCCAGATGATCAGCATGGTGAGGCCAACCAACCCCAGCATCATATAAAGCTGCATCCCGCTCAGCCACTCGGCACCGTTTGAACCCGGCACCTTGAACTGCGTCAGCTGCGCCAGGAAGATCACGATGGCCAGCCCGTTCACAAAGCCCAGCATCACCGGATGCGGCACCAGCCGGATGAACTTGCCCCAATGCATGACGCCCGCGATGATCTGCAAAATCCCCATCAGGACCACGGTGGCAAACAGGTACTCCACCCCGTGCTGCGCCACCAGCGCCACCATCACCACCGCCAGCGCGCCCGTCGCGCCCGAGATC
>NZ_JWLI01000046.1 GCF_000813965.1 Leisingera sp. ANG-M7
CCGGTTTCGATCAGCTCTGCAAACAGCGGCCCGAATTCCGGCACAGCAACGGCCAGCGCCAGCGATTGCTGGTCCTCCTGCCAGTCCAGCAGCCGTTCGGCAGAGCGGTTTACAAATGTCACTCTTCCATCCGCATCCAGGCCAACCACGCCGGAGGTCACCGAAGACAGCACCGAGTCGAACAGGCGGCGGCGGCGTTCGATCTGACGGGTGTTGTCCAGAAGCCGCCCGTGCTGCGCCTTCAGCTCCCGCGTCATCTGGTTGAAATACTCACCCAGCTGGGAAATTTCGTCGCCTCCGTCGTCAATCGGCACCTGCACGTCCAGGTTCCCGGCCCCGACCCGCTGCGCCGCCACCGTCAGCCGCCCAACCGGGCGCGACAGCCGCTCGGCAAACCACATTCCCAGCCACATAGCTGCCAGAATCAGGATTACTGCGAAGCCGATGTAAAGCAGCGCAAATTCAAACAGCACCCGCCCCCGCTCGCTTTCAAGCTGCTGGTACAGATGCGCAGTTTCCTGGGTGTCATCCAGCAGGTTAAGCAGCTCGCCATCCACGTCCCGGCTGATATACAGGAACCGGTCGACAAAGGCGTCCAGCCGCACCAGCGCGCGGAACTCGCTGTTGTTCCAATCTTCAATCAGAAGCAGGCCGTCCTCGCGGGCGGCGCCGATCTGGAGATTGCTGGGCTTTTCGAAGTCGAATTCATAGGACCGCTCACCGCGCGCGCGAATCAGCCCTGCGCTGTCGACGATATAGGCCTCGCGCAGACCGCGCTGGATCTGCAACTGGCCTTGCGCCAGCACCAGCCGCAATTCAGCGTCGTTGATGAAGAAACTGCGGGACCGGCTGCTGTCGAGATAGCGCGCCAGCGCACGGGCGTCCTCGGTCAGGTCCCCCTTCTGCTGCGCCTGATAGGCCTCTGCAGCCTCCAGTGAGCTGCCGATCACCTGACGCACACGCTGCGAGAACCAGCCCTCGAGGCCCACGTTGACCGTCAACACCGCAAAGACCGCAACAATCACGGTGGGGATCAGCGCAAGGAACCCAAAGGCCCCGATCAAACGCAAGTGCAGACGGGAGCCCGCCGACTTCGAGCGCCGGGCCGCAAACAGCCGGAGGATCTGGGCCATCACCAGGGCGGCAATGGTCAGGATGTAAACCAGATCGGCCAGCAGGATCAGCCGCAGCGATCGCGAAGAAGCGCCCTGCCCGAAGGGACCGATAATGAGGAAGGTTGCCAAAGCAAGTATCGGGCCCAGCAGAACCAGGCCAATGGTGCCGATATTGCGCGCCCGGCGGGTTCTCCGCCAGCGGTCCAAGGCTGCAAACGGCCCGTATGCCGCCCTCAGATGTGACTTATGCGCCACTTACTGCCCTCATCCTGATGTGCGACTCTTTGCG
>NZ_JWLI01000047.1:0-897 GCF_000813965.1 Leisingera sp. ANG-M7
CTGGCGCAGGGCGACATCGGCCAGCACTTCCCGCCATCCGATCCGCAGTGGAAAGGCGCCGCCAGCGAGATTTTCCTGCGCCATGCGGCAAACCTCGCGCGCGAGATGGGCTTCACCCTGTCGAACGTCGACTGCACCTTGGTCTGCGAATTCCCCAAGGTTGGCCCGCACGCCGCCAAAATGCGTGCGGTAATGGCTGAGATTCTGGGCATCGGCGCAGACCGTGTGTCGATCAAGGCCACCACGTCGGAGCGCCTCGGCTTCACCGGCCGCGGCGAGGGCATCGCCGCCATCGCCACCGCAGCACTGGTGAAACTATGAAGAGATCGCGTCTGGCCTTCCTGATCGGCACCGTGGGCGGCATCGGCTACCTGCGTCCGGCCCCCGGCACCTGGGGATCGCTTGCAGCCCTGCCCATGGCCTATGCGCTGCACCAGCTGGGCGGGTTCCTGCTGCTGGCGCTGGCGACCGTGATCTGCATGATCGTCGGCGTCTGGGCGGCGGAGGCAATGACCCGCAACCGCGAAAACATGGACCCCTCGGAATTTGTCCTGGACGAGGTCGCAGGCCAGTTCACTGCTCTCTGGGCCGTGTCCTACCCGGCCTGGGCCCATGACATCGAAATCACCGCGCTGTGGCCGGGCTGGATCGCGGCCTTTGTGCTGTTCCGCCTGTTCGATATCCTGAAACCCGGCCCCGTCGGCTGGGCCGACCGGCAGAAGGGCGCAACCGGCGTAATGATGGATGACATCATCGCTGGCATTCTGGCCGCCATCTGCGTCGCCGCATTGGCCTTCCTGTCGCACGGTGTGCTGGGGATGTGATCATGGGCACAGATGAGCTGATCATACGCGCAACGGCCGCAGGCATCACCATCGCCACCGCCGAGAGCTGCAC
>NZ_JWLI01000047.1:970-4356 GCF_000813965.1 Leisingera sp. ANG-M7
GCCCGCGCAGGCCGGCCGGCCATGACGGAAACCGTAGAATTCGGCGCCATCGGCCGCGCCAAAGTCCGCGCAGCCACCCGTGACCACGCGCTGGAACTGTTGGCGCAGGCGATTTCCCAAATCGAACGCGAAACGGGCAGCTGACCCGCAGCGGCGCTCAATTTTTCAGCACTTGCAAAAAAGCCCCGTTTTTGTGCGCCTCCCGCACCTCTGCCGCTTTTTTCTGCGCGCGGTGTGCGCTTTCTCCTGACCTCACCGGTTATTGAGGGGAAGGAACAATCGGATGAACGGAGCGGATACCGCATGGATCATAGTGGCCACGGCCCTGGTCCTCTTCATGACACTGCCAGGGCTGGCCCTGTTTTACGGCGGCCTTGTGCGCGCCCGTAATGTGCTCAGCGTCTTCATGCATTGCTATGCCATTGCCTGTTTGATGAGCGTTCTGTGGCTGGCCTTCGGCTACACCATTGCCTTCGGAAGCGGCACATCCGGTATCTGGGGCGGTCTGGACAAGATGTTCCTGAACGGCGTCACCGCCGACAGCCTGTCCGGAACCCTGCCTGAGGTTCTGTTCTTTACCTTCCAGATGACCTTCGCCATCATCACCCCTGCGCTGATCGTCGGCGCCTATGTGGAGCGTGTCGGCTTCGGCTTCGTGCTGGTGTTCTCCGGCCTCTGGATGCTGCTCTGCTATGCGCCGGTGGTGCACTGGATCTGGGGCGGCGGCTTTCTGGCGGACGGCGGCATCTTCGGCGACGTGGGCGTCAAGGACTTTGCCGGCGGCATCGTGGTGCATGAGACCGCAGGCCTCGCAGCCTTGATCATCGCCTTCTTCCTGGGCCCGCGCAAAAACCGCACCATCCCGCCGCATAACCCCGGCTATGTGATGATCGGTGCCGCAATGCTGTGGGTCGGCTGGTTCGGCTTCAACGGCGGCTCGCAGCTGGCGGCTGACGGCGGCGCGGCGATGGCACTGACGGTGACCCATATCTCCGCCGCTACCGCCTCACTCACCTGGGCGCTGTGGGAAAAGATCAAATACGGCAAGGCGTCCCTTGTGGGCCTGGTCACCGGCACCATTGCAGGCCTCGCCTCAATCACCCCGGCCTCCGGCTTTGTCGGCCCAGTGGAAGCACTGATCATCGGTGCCGTCGCCGGCGTGCTGTGCCAGGAGATGGTCAACCTGGTGCGCAACAAGATGCAGATCGACGACACCCTGGATGTCTTTGCCGTGCACGGCGTCGGCGGCATCTTCGGCACCATCATGATCGCCGTCTTCGGCGCCGGTGCCTGGGCTGCACAGCTGGGCGCGCTGGTGATCGTCGGCATCTTCACCGCGGTTGTGACCATCGCGCTGGTGAAGATCTCCGCTTTGATCACATCCTTGCGCGTGGATCTTGAAAGCGAGACCAACGGTCTCGATCTCTCTGTACACGGTGAGCGCGCATACGACATGAACAGCTGACCCCGGCCATGACGGATGCCACCACTCACGGCAGATGGTACCACTTCACGCCGGACGGGTCCCTTCGGGGACCCGTTTTCTGTTTCAGGACAAAGGAGTTAGCAGCCAGGCCTGCTCCAGCGCATTGCACCGTTCTCCGATACGGCCATCCGCAGCGCGTTCCTCGATCAGACTGATTTCATGGCTGCCCTGATAGAGCACCTTTACGGTTGATCCCGGCACCGAAAAAGGCGGCCCATCCATCAGGGACTGATCATAGTCGAACCCGATCAGCAATTGTTTTGCGTTGCCCGTGATCCGGTTCAGATGCGCCGCATAGGCCTGCCGGTCCTCCGGCTTCACCGCAACCAGCGCCGCCCGGTCATAGACCGCGTCAACCGCGCCAAGATGCGCTGGGGAAAGGGAAAAGAAGTCGCCTGCGTAAAGGGTAAGCCCGCCTGACTGATAGCGGGTTAGCCCATCTGCTTGCGAGACGTCCGGTGTCTGCCCCAGCCGGGCAAAGACCTCCTCCACCGCGCCTTGATTGAACTCCACACCGGTCACACGCAGCCCCTGCGACAGCAGCCAATCCAAATCCAGCGCCTTGCCGCAAAGAGGAACAAAGACGGATTGGCCCGCCGCCGGTACGAGCTGGAAAAAATTATGGGTAAGCAGAGAGTTGGGCGCGGCCTCGTGAAACCCGATGCGGTTCTCGCGCCAGCGCGCCTGCCAGAATTCCTGTTCCATTGCGGGGTGCTCCTTCCATGGAAAATGACGAATTCAGCCGTTGATACGACTTGAAGCCCGCTTGAGGTCAACAGGTATCTGCGCAACGAAACCCTAGCCGTACAGCTCCGCCGCACGGCGTTCAAAGGCACGCACGATCCGCTGCATGGCTTCGTTGAAAACCACACCGATAATTCCCTGCAGCACCGCGTTCTTGAATTCGAAATCGACAAAGAAGTCGACGTCGCAGCTGCCATCCTCGCGCGGGGTGAATATCCAATGCGATTTCATGTAGCGGAACGGGCCGTCCAGATACTCGGTATCGATTTTTCTCTCGTCCGGATAAAGGGTTACCCGGCTGCCGAACCGTTCCCGGAAGACCTTGAAGGAGATCACAAGATCTGCCTCCATCACCTCTGCCTCGCCCATCGGGGCACGGCTGCGGATGCGGGCCGCGGCGCACCACGGAAGGAATTTCGGGTACTGCGCCACATCGGCCACCAGATCGTACATCTGCTGTGCCGAGTAGGGCATCTGGCGGGTTTCCGAGTGTGTGGGCATCTGTCCGCTGATTTTCTGCTACAATTACCGGGCGTGATGTCCTATGTACGCGCGGGAAATTCAAGGGGGCAGCCATGACACAGCGTCCATATGTCATTGATGTGATGATCTCGGCAAAGGCAATCGCCGCGCGGATTGAGGAGCTTTGCGAGGAAATCCAGAAGGAATTCGGCAATACCGACAAGCTGGTCGTGGTTGGCCTGCTGCGCGGCAGTTTCGTGTTCATCGCCGATCTGGTGCGTGAGCTGGACCTGCCGATCGAGGTCGATTTCCTGGAGGCATCCTCCTATGGTGACTCGATGGAGAGCAGCCGGGAAGTGCGTATTCTCAAGGACTTGCGCGGCGCCATTGAAGGGCGCGACGTGCTGGTCGTGGAGGATATCGTCGACACCGGCCACACGCTGAACCACGTCACCCACCTGCTGCAAAGCCGCAATCCGGCGCGGCTGAAATCCATTGCACTGCTGGACAAGCCGTCGCGGCGCGAAGTGGATTTCCGCTCTGATTGGGTTGGCTTCGAAATCCCCGACGAATTTGTTGTCGGCTATGGCATCGACTACGCGCAGCGCAACCGGAACCTGCCGCATATCGGCAAAGTGCGGTTCACCGACGAGGGCTGAATCAGCCAGAACCCGGGGGTGACATGCGTGCACCC
>NZ_JWLI01000048.1 GCF_000813965.1 Leisingera sp. ANG-M7
ATGGCTAAGGAAAAGTTTGAACGCAATAAACCGCACGTCAACATCGGCACCATCGGCCACGTTGACCACGGCAAGACCACTCTGACCGCGGCTATCACCAAATACTTCGGTGACTTCAAAGCCTACGACCAGATCGACGGCGCCCCGGAAGAAAAAGCCCGCGGCATCACCATCTCGACCGCGCACGTCGAGTATGAGACCGAGAACCGCCACTACGCACACGTCGACTGCCCCGGCCACGCCGACTACGTGAAGAACATGATCACCGGCGCGGCCCAGATGGACGGCGCGATCCTGGTTGTGAACGCAGCTGACGGCCCGATGCCGCAGACCCGCGAGCACATCCTGCTGGGCCGCCAGGTTGGCATCCCGAAGATGGTCGTGTTCATGAACAAAGTTGACCAGGTCGACGACGAAGAGCTGCTGGAGCTGGTGGAAATGGAAATCCGCGAGCTGCTGTCCTCCTACGACTACCCGGGCGACGATATCCCGATCGTTGCAGGTTCCGCTCTGGCGGCGATGGAAGGCAACAAGCCGGAAATCGGCGAAGAGAAAATCAAAGAGCTGATGGCGGCTGTTGATGACTACATCGACACCCCGGAGCGCGCGGTTGACCAGCCGTTCCTGATGCCGATCGAAGACGTGTTCTCGATCTCCGGCCGCGGCACCGTTGTGACCGGCCGTGTCGAGCGCGGCGTGATCAACGTTGGCGACGCGATCGAAATCGTCGGCATCCGCGACACCACCACCACCACCTGCACCGGTGTGGAAATGTTCCGCAAGCTGCTGGACCGCGGTGAAGCCGGCGACAACATCGGCGCGCTGCTGCGCGGTGTCGACCGTGACGGCGTTGAGCGCGGCCAGGTTCTGTGTAAGCCGGGCTCCGTGACCCCGCACACCAAGTTCGAAGCTGAGGCCTATATCCTCACCAAGGAAGAAGGCGGCCGCCACACCCCGTTCTTCGCGAACTACCGTCCGCAGTTCTACTTCCGCACCACCGACGTGACCGGCACCGTGACCCTGCCGGAAGGCACCGAGATGGTGATGCCGGGCGACAACCTGAAGTTCGACGTTGAACTGATCGCGCCGATCGCGATGGAAAACGGCCTGCGTTTCGCCATCCGCGAAGGCGGCCGCACCGTCGGCGCCGGCGTCGTGTCCAAAATCACCGAGTAA
>NZ_JWLI01000049.1 GCF_000813965.1 Leisingera sp. ANG-M7
CGCCGAACACTGCGGTGATCAGCCCGACCATGAAGGCCGCGTATAGGCCAACCAGCGGATGCACCCCCGCAACAAAGGCAAAGGCGACGGCCTCCGGCACCAGCGCCAGCGCGACCGTCAGGCCCGACAAAAGCTCAGTGCGCACGCGGCCCACGGTAAAGCCCTCGTCCTGCATGATCGAAAGATTGGGCGGGGAAATCTGCTTGGCCAGCAAAGCCACGGCTGCGCGTCTCATGTGAGGTACCTGTGCTCGGGAGGAGGAGTGTTCGCCGCCCGCCCCTAGCGGAAAACCGCCAACGGGGCAAGGGCGCGGGGCATTTGAGGCCCCCTGCGCGCCCGGCTTGCCTCAGCCCGGCGTCTCAGCAGCGGCTTTTTCTCAAATACCGCGGGAACCGANNCCTGCTGAGTACTCACGCACAAGCCACCAACACACCGAGGAGTGAACGCTATGAAAAAGCTGCTACTTTCCACGGCGCTTGCCGCCGTGACCACCCTGCCCGCCTTTGCCTCCGACACCAAGATCGAGGAAGCCGCAGAGGCAACCGCCGCACAGGGCGCTGAACTGGCGTCCGACGCCGCAAACGCGGCTGAACAGGCCGGCGAGGCAATCGCCGAGGAATCCAGCGAAGCGGAGGCTGAAGCGGCAGCGGAAGCTGCGGCAGAAGAAGTCGCCGAAGAGGCTGCAGAGGCCGAAGCCGCGGTGGAAGCAGAAACGGCTGAATCCGAAACAATGAGCGGGACTGAAACCACCGCCGCCATGCAGCCCCGCGCCCCGATTGAGCGCGACGGCTACATGACCGCGGAG
>NZ_JWLI01000005.1 GCF_000813965.1 Leisingera sp. ANG-M7
CAGCAGGTGTGGCTGGCGCCGCCGCCACCACCGCCGCCAACAATGGCTGCGGCGCCAGCCACACCTGCTGCAGCGCCGGCCGCGCCAAGGCCACCGAACAATGGAGCAGCCAGCGGCGCAACCACTGGTTCGATCCGGTCGACGTCCAGAAAGACCATGTCGTCATAGGCGCTCCACTTGCCGGCCAGATCGAGCGGCTCGTAGGTGGCAAACAGCATGCCGCCGGATTTGTCCTCCAGCACGACTTCCATGAACTCGCCTTCCTGGCTAAGGAACAGGTTTTTGCTGCCCCCGGTGCCGAAGGAGTAATAGTTCTCCAGCACCAGCTCCTGGCCGTTTGCCAGTATGATATGAAGGTTGTTTCCCTGCCTGGAGTAACTCTCAACATCAGCAGGCCTGAGGTTCAGCGAGATGTCCTTGGAATGAGACGCATCAAGGCTTGCTGGTGTTCCCTCTGAAAAATTTCCATGCTGTGTAGTGCCCGCCATGTCGCGGGTGATATATGCGACCGTGCTCATAAACTTACTGCCCATCTATAAGCGCCGCGGCCCGGAGTCCGGCCGTCGGCGTGTGGTTTCGTTGCCTGTGTTTTTGCCCAGCTGCCGTCTTTTGCGGCTATTTTGAGGCCACAATGTGACAATCTTTCCAGGTCTGTCCAGTATTTGTGCTGCGCATTTGAGGACATTTTATCACTGACCGTGTCCTGACTGCCGCAGATTCTCTAAGGTTTTTCACGCTTGTGTGATGCGGCCTCGGTTGCTTTTACTTGCGGAGGCGATGCTGTGGGGAGACGTGAACGCCTTGTCAGAATAGTCCGGGGGGAGGGGAGCGGGCTGGGGGTACCTTCTTTCTGAAGCGGGTTTCTGAAGGAGATGTCGATGTAAAAATCTCCCAAATGCCGCGCTGCAAAAAGGTTGTGTACCAACAGTGATCGCTGTGATGTGAAGATAATTTCCCGCAAAACTTTCTGGCAATTAATTAAAAGTACACCACTTTCAGATAGTAAGAAGTTCGTAATTGGTGTAAGCTCGAGAGTAAGTAATACGACGCCGATAGCCCTGGATTCCGGGCGCAGGCCGCCGCCAAGAGCGGCCAGCCGGACGTAACACCGCCAGAAGCGGCGCCGAGCAGAAATCAGAACTCAACACTAACGCGGACATCCATGCCCACGCGCTGGGCACTCTCTGTCCGTGCGCGATCTTAAACGCCAGGAGGAACGGCGCGAGTTAACCAGGAGGCTTGATCCAAGATGAAAGACATTGCCGAACTTTTTGCAGAGCAGTACGGCGAAACGCGCGAGCAGGAAATGCCGTTGCAGGAGTATTTGAACGCCTGCCGCGACGATCCAAGCCTGTACGCAAACGTCGCCGAGAGGATGCTGAAGGCAATTGGCGAAGAGGAGCTGGTGGACACGTCCAAGGACGTACGGCTCGGGCCGATCTTTCAGAACCGGACAATCAAACGCTACAGCGCCTTCCACGATTTCTTCGGTATGGAAGATACAATTGAGCGGATCGTCGGATACTTCCGCCACGCCGCTCAGGGGCTGGAGGAACGCAAGCAGATCCTCTACCTGCTGGGCCCCGTTGGCGGCGGCAAGTCCTCTTTGGCGGAGCGTCTGAAACGCTTGGTTGAGGATCAGCCGATTTTTGTGCTGAAAGCTGGTGACCAGATATCACCGATTTTCGAAAGCCCGCTGGGGCTGTTCGACCCTGTCCGCATGGGCAAGGTTTTGGAAGAAGAATACGGTATTGCGCAGCATCGCCTGCCGGGTCTGATGTCGCCTTGGGCGGTGCAGCGGCTGGATGAATTTGATGGCGATATCAACAAGTTCTCGGTTGTCCGGTTGTATCCGTCGCGCCTGCGCCGGATCTGTGTGGCCAAAGTGGAGCCGGGCGATGAGAACAATCAGGATATCTCGACCCTCGTCGGCAAAGTCGACATCCGGCAGCTGGAACATTTCAGCCAGGACAATCCGGACGCCTATAGCTTCTCCGGCGGGTTGAACCGGGCGACCCAGGGCATTCTGGAATTTGTCGAGATGTTCAAGGCGCCGATCAAGATGCTGCACCCGCTGCTGACGGCGACCCAGGAAGGCAACTACATGGGAACCGAAAGCTTTGGCGCGATCCCGTTCAATGGCCTGATCCTGGCGCATTCCAATGAGTCAGAATGGCAGTCTTTCAAGAACAACAAGAACAACGAGGCGTTCATCGACAGGGTGTCGATCGTCAAGGTGCCTTATTGCCTGCGGGTTTCGGATGAAACTTCGATCTATGAAAAGCTGATCGAGTACAGCGAACTGCGGGAGGCCCCATGCGCACCTGAAACGCTGAAGATCCTCAGCCGCTTCTCGGTGCTGACGCGCCTGAAGCCGCATGAGAATTCCAACCTCTACTCCAAGATGCGGGTCTATGACGGCGAAAGCCTGAAGGACACCGACCCCAAGGCGAAGACGGTGCAAGAGTATCAGGACCGCGCCGGCGTGGATGAGGGGATGAATGGTATTTCCACCCGCTTCGCCTTCAAGGTGCTGTCGACCACCTTCAACTTCGACACCAACGAGGTGGCAGCGGACCCGGTGCATCTGATGTATGTGCTGGAGCAGATGATCAAACGCGAGCAGTTTCCGCAGGAGACAGAGCAAAAATATCTGGAGTTCATAAAGACCGAACTTGCCCCCCGTTATGAGGAGTTCATCGGCAACGAAATCCAGAAGGCGTACCTCGAAAGTTATACAGAATACGGCCAGAACGTCTTTGACCGTTACATCTCCTATGCCGATGCCTGGATCGAGGAGCAGGATTATAAAGATCCTGATACCGGCCAGCTCTACAACCGCGAGGTTCTGGATGCCGAGCTTAGCAAGATCGAGAAGCCGGTCGGCATCGCCAATCCCAAGGACTTCCGCAACGAGGTGGTCAAGTTCGCTCTGCGCCACCGCGCAAATACCGGCAAGAACCCGGCCTGGAACTCCTATGAGAAGCTGCGCGATGTGATCGAGAAGCACATGTTCAGCCAGGTTGAGGAACTGCTGCCGGTAATCTCCTTCGGGTCCAAGAAAGACAGCAAGACCGAAGGCAAGCATCAGGAGTTCGTCGAGCGGATGCGCGGCCATGGCTATACCGATCGCCAGGTGCGGCGTCTGGTCGAATGGTACATGCGGGTCAACAAGGCGGGCTAAAGAGGAGCGCTGTGCAACATGCATCATTTCATCGACAGGCGCGCCAATCCAAAGGGCAAGAGCCTAGGGAACCGCCAGCGGTTCCTGCGGCGGGCCCGTGAGAACATTAAGGAGCGCGTCGACCAGTCGGTCCGGGGGAAGTCGATCCAAAACGGAAGCGGTGTCCCGGATGAAGGCGAAAAGGTCACCATCCCGACCCGGGGATTGAAGGAGCCGCGGTTCTTTCATTCCTCCAAGGGCGGCATGCGCCGCCATGTGCTGCCAGGCAACAAGGATTTTGTTGTCGGCGACACCATCAAACGGCCGCAGGGCGGTGCCGGGCAGGGCGGCCGCCAAGCGTCTGAGGACGGTGATGGCGAGGACGAGTTTTCTTTCACCCTGACCCAGGAAGAGTACCTGGAAATCCTGTTTGAGGGGCTTGAACTTCCGGATCTGGTGGAAAAGGCGACGGTGGAAACCGAAACCATTGGCACCCGCCGCGCGGGTCTGACCACTGCGGGCACGCCAAACAACCTGAACCTGGTGCGCACCATGCGCAATTCGCTGGGCCGCCGCATCGCCCTGCAGCGCCCCACCACCAAATCCCAGCGCGAATTGGAAGAACAGATCTCTGAGCTGGAGGCGCTGGATGAGCGCACCCCGCCGCAGGAGGATTTCCTGGAGGCGCTGAAAAAGCGGCTGGAGGGCATCATCCGCAAGCGCAAGGTGGTCGGCTACATCGACCCGCTGGATCTGCGCTATGACACCTTTGTGCCGGAAAAAATCCGCAATTCCCGTGCCGTGGTGTTCTGCCTGATGGATGTCTCCGGCTCCATGCAAGAGCGCGAGAAGGACCTGGCCAAACGCTTCTTCCTGCTTCTGCATCTATTCCTGGAACGCTGCTATGAGCACACCGAACTGGTGTTCGTGCGCCACACCCACCACGCCCAGGAGGTCGATGAGGAAACCTTCTTCTATGCCCGTGAAACCGGCGGCACCATCGTGTCGACCGCGCTGGAGAAGATGAAGGAGATCATCGAGGAACGCTATCCGCCGGATGAGTGGAACATCTACGGCGCCCAGGCCTCGGACGGGGAGAACTTCGGCAATGACTCGGTGCGCTGCAAGAACCTGTTGCTGAATGACCTGCTGCCGGTGAGCCAGTTCTACGCCTATGTGGAGATCGTCGATGAGGCGGCGGAGATGCTGCTCAACAACCCCGAAGCAGGCGAAGACCTGTGGCAGAACTACCGCGAAGTGAAGAGCCAGGCGCAGCATTTCGAGATGCAGCGGGTTTCGCAGCCGGGCCACATCTATCCGATTTTCCGGGAGTTCTTCCTCCCCAAGGTGAAAGGGGTGCAGAATGCAGGCAGCTGAAACGGCGCGCGAGCCGCTGTTCTACGGGCCGGAATGGACCTTCGAACTCATGGAGAAGGCGCGCGACGCGATCGAGAAGATCGCGCTCGAAGATCTTGGGCTGGATGTCTACCCGAACCAGATCGAGATCATCTCGGCCGAGCAGATGCTGGATGCCTATTCCTGCGTCGGCCTGCCGCTGATGTATCAGCACTGGTCCTTCGGCAAGCATTTCGCCCGCGACGAGGCACTGTACCGGACCGGCCGACAGGGCCTGGCCTATGAGATCGTCATCAACTCCAACCCCTGCATCAGCTACAACATGGAAGAAAACACCATGGCGATGCAGACGCTGGTGATGGCTCACGCGGCGTTCGGCCATAACCATTTCTTCAAGAACAACTACCTGTTCCAGCAATGGACCGATGCGGCGGGCATCCACGACTATCTGGCGTTCGCCAAGAATTACATCGCCGCCTGCGAGGAGCGATACGGCCCGATGGCGGTGGAAGAGGTTCTGGACGCCGCCCATGCCATGCAGTCGCAGGGTGTGTTCCGCTATGGCCGCCCGCCCAAGCCCACCAACGAGGAACTGGTGGCGATGCAGAAGGTGCGCGAAGGCTATGAAAGCGGCCAGAGCGTGCTGGACGTCTGGACGGATTCGACCCTGGGCCGGGACAAGCTGGAGCTGACCGAGGACGCCGACTACAGTGCGCGGCGCAAGCTGATGAACCTGCCTCAGGAGAATATCCTGTATTTCCTGGAAAAGCACAGCCCAGTGCTGGAACCATGGCAATGCGAGATCCTACGTATCGTGCGGATGCTGGCGCAATACCTGTACCCGCAAAAACAGACCAAGGTGATGAACGAGGGCTGTGCGACCTTCGTGCACTACTACATCATCAACAAGCTCCATGAGCAGGGCCAGATCACCCAAGGCGCCTATATGGAAATGCTGCACAGCCACACCAATGTGGTGATGCAGCCGGAATATGACGATCCGCGTTATTCGGGCATCAACCCCTATGCGCTGGGCTTTGCGATGATGCAGGACATCCGCCGCATCTGCCAGGACCCGACCGACGAGGACCGCGAGTGGTTCCCGGATTTCGCCGGCAATCCGGACTGGCGCGGGGTGCTGCGGGATGCCTGGGCGAACTATCGCGACGAAAGTTTCATCCAGCAGTTTCTGTCGCCGAACCTGATCCGCAAGTTCAAGCTGTTCACCCTGACCAATGACGCGGAGCTGCCCAATCTGGTGGTCAGCCAGATCCACAACCGGGCCGGATACAAGGCGATACGCCGTGACTTGGCGAAACAGTATGACCTCGCCTATCTGGAACCGGACATTCAGGTCACGGATGCTGACCTGCGCGGCGACCGGGAGCTGAAGCTGACCCACACCGTGCGCGATGGCATCCACCTGGACGAGGACGACCAGGAAGAGGTGCTGAAACACCTGCGCACGCTTTGGGGCTATGATGTCCGGCTGGACGCAGTGGAAGCGACCACCGAAAGCTGATTGTCAGCTGACAACCTATGCGCGAAAACGCAGGCCCGGAGGCCTGCGTTTCATCTGTTTCACATGAATCCCGGGATCAGAATTCAACCACGGCGCGGATCGACTTGCCTTCGTGCATCAGCTCGAAGCCTTCATTGATCTGGTCCAGCGTCAGCTTGTGGGTGATCATCGGGTCAATCTCGATTTTGCCGTCCATGTACCAGTCGACAATTTTCGGCACGTCGGTGCGGCCCGATGCGCCGCCGAACGCGGTGCCGCGCCAGCTGCGGCCGGTGACCAGTTGGAACGGGCGGGTGGAAATCTCGGCACCGGCAGGCGCCACGCCGATGATGATCGATTCACCCCAGCCTTTGTGCGCGCATTCCAGCGCTGTGCGCATCACGTTCACATTGCCGGTGGCGTCAAAGGTGTAGTCGGCGCCGCCGCCGGTCAGCTCGACCAGATGTGCCACCAGATCGCCCTCGATCTCGGCCGGGTTCACGAAATCGGTCATGCCGAACTTCTCGGCCATTTCAACTTTGCCCGGGTTCAGGTCGACGCCGACAATCTGGTCAGCCCCGGCCAGCCGCAGGCCCTGGATCACGTTCAGGCCGATGCCGCCGAGGCCGAAGACCACTGCGCGCGAGCCGATTTCCACCTTGGCGGTGTTTATCACAGCACCAATGCCTGTGGTGACGCCGCAGCCGATGTAGCAGACCTTGTCAAAAGGCGCGTCTTCACGGATTTTCGCCAGTGCGATTTCCGGCACGACGGTGTGGTTGGCGAAGGTCGAGCAGCCCATGTAGTGGTGGATCGGGGTGCCGTCCAGCATCGAGAAGCGGGTGGAGCCGTCTGGCAGCAGGCCTTGGCCTTGGGTCGAACGGATTGCTTGGCACAGGTTGGTCTTGGGGTTGAGGCAGTACTCGCACTCGCGGCATTCCGGCGTGTAAAGCGGGATCACGTGGTCACCCGGCTTCAGGCTGGTGACTCCTTCGCCGACCTCGATCACAACGCCTGCACCCTCATGGCCTAGGATCGCCGGAAAGATGCCTTCCGGGTCGTCGCCGGAGCGGGTGAATTCGTCGGTGTGGCACAGGCCGGTTGCCTTGATTTCCACCAGAACCTCGCCCGCCTTCGGGCCTTCCAGGTTCACTTCCATGATTTCCAGCGGTTTGCCGGGGGCAACCGCAACGGCAGCGCGGGTCTTGATCATGTGACTGGTCCTTCGTTCTTATCTGCGGGACCGGGCCGCCATTTGGCGGGTCCGGGGTGAATGCTGTGCCGACGACTACGCCGCGGGCCGGAATGACCCAGCGTTACATTTGCGCACCGGCACGCGCAAGCACTGCCTCGGCACCCTAACAGGGGAGGCACCCTGGACTTTGCCCCGAAAGCGACAGCTGAGCCGCGGTCCGCGCCATCCAGGCGCAATGAAAAATCCTCGGTTTCCAGCAGTTTGCCCTCAGGGTTCCAGTTTTGGGAAGGAATTTCGGGTGGACCTCTTGACCTTCCCCTGACTGGAACCCTCATATCCATTGTCAAAGGCGCAAAACCGGCGGAATCCCTATGGCAGACACAACCCGAATTTCCCTGCATATCACCAACCTCAGCTGTGCTGGCTGCGCAGGCCGGGCAGAACGCGCGCTGGCGGCAGTGGAGGGGGTCCAGTCGGCCTCCGTCAATCTTGCCAGCGCCACCGGCCAGGTGGAGGCCGCCCAGGATGTGGCGTTGACCGACCTGACCGGCGCCCTGGCCGCTGCCGGCTATCCGGCCGCGGAAACGCAGGCTGCGCTGGTGATCAGCGGCATGAGCTGCGCTTCCTGCGTGGGCCGGGTGGAAAAGGCGCTTCTGGCGGTGCCGGGGGTGCTGTCGGCGAGCGTCAACCTGGCAAACGAGACCGCGCAGATCCGCTATCTGACCGGTGCCGCCCGCGCTGCGGATCTGGCCCGCACGGTGACGGAGGCCGGCTATCCGGCTCGTCTCAGCGGCGCGGCGGAGGATGAGGCGGAACAGGCCAGCCAGCGCAAGGCGGATGAAATTTCCGCACTTGGCCGTCAGGTACTGATCGCCGCGCTGCTGACCCTGCCGGTGTTCCTGATCGAGATGGGCGGCCACATGGTGCCGGCACTGCACCACTGGGTGGCGGCGAATATCGGCATGCAGAACAGCTACTTGCTGCAGTTTGCCCTGACCACCGCGGTGCTGGCGGGGCCGGGGCGGCAGTTCTATGCCAAGGGCTTCCCGGCGCTGTTCCGGGGTGCACCTGACATGAACGCGCTGGTGGCTCTGGGCACTGCCGCGGCCTACGGCTTCTCGGTTATTTCCACCTTCGCACCCCGGCTGCTGCCCGCAGGCACCGCCAATGTCTATTACGAGGCCGCGGCGGTCATCGTGGTGCTGATCCTCACGGGCCGTTTCCTGGAGGCCCGTGCCAAGGGCCGCACCGGCGCCGCGATCCGCAAACTGGCGGGATTACAGCCCAAGACTGCCATGGTGGTCTCCGGCGGTGAGGCGATCGAAACCCAGGTGGAGGAGATTGGCACCGGCGACCTGGTCCGGGTCCGTCCGGGCGAGCGGATCGCGGTGGATGGCGAGATCACCACCGGCAGTTCCTACGTCGACGAAAGCATGATTTCAGGCGAGCCGGTACCGGTCGCCAAGTCCCGCGGCGATGAGGTGACAGCGGGCACCATCAACGGCAACGCCGCGCTGGAATTCCGCGCAACCCGTGTGGGGCGCGACACCGTGCTGGCGCAGATCATCCGCATGGTGGAGCAGGCGCAGGGCGCCAAGCTGCCGGTGCAGGGGCTGGTCGACCGGATAACCCTCTGGTTCGTGCCCGCGGTCATCGCGGTTGCGGCGCTTACGGTGCTGGTCTGGTCGTTGTTCGGCCCGGCACCGTCGCTGCCTCTGGCGCTGGTGGCTGGTGTCTCGGTGCTGATCATCGCCTGCCCCTGCGCGATGGGGCTGGCCACGCCGACCTCGATCATGGTGGGCATCGGCCGCGCCGCCCAGATGGGGGTGCTGTTCCGCAAGGGCGACGCGCTGCAGCGGCTGCAGGAGATCAAGGTGGTGGCGCTCGACAAGACCGGCACCCTGACCGAAGGCCGCCCGGCGCTGACTGAGCTGATCTGCGCTGACGGCTTCACCCGCGAGGAGGTCCTGCGCCTGGCCGGTGCGGCTGAGGCGCAGTCCGAACATCCCATTGCCCGCGCCATCACGGCAGCGGCCGGCAAGGGGCTGCCCAAGGCGGACGCCTTTGAGGCGATCCCGGGCTATGGCCTGCGGGCAGAGGCCGAGGGGCGCGAGGTTCTGGTGGGCGCGGCCCGGCTGATGGTGCGCGAAGGCATTGCGCTTGGCGCGCTGGAGGCGGAAGGCGAAAGGCTGGCGGAACGCGGTGAAACTCCGCTGTTCGCAGCCATTGACGGGCAGGCGGCGGCGGTGATCGCGGTGGCCGACCCGATCAAGCCGGGCACCCCTGCGGCGATCAAGGCGTTTCATGATCAGGGGCTGAAGGTGGCGATGATCACCGGCGATGCAGCCGCGACGGCGCAAGCGATTGCCAGGCGGCTGGGCATTGACGCGGTGAAAGCCGAATGCCTGCCTGCGGACAAGGTCAAGACGCTTCAGGAACTGCAGGCGGAGCATGGCGCGCTGGCTTTTGTCGGCGATGGCATCAATGACGCGCCGGCGCTGGCAGCGGCGGATGCCGGCATCGCCATTGGCACCGGCACCGACGTCGCCATCGAGGCGGCAGATGTGGTGCTGGTGTCCGGCGATCTGCGCGGGGTGGTCAATGCGCTGACCGTCAGCCGCGCCACCATGCGCAACATCCGCCAGAACCTGGGCTGGGCCTTTGGCTATAACGTGCTGCTGATCCCGGTGGCCGCCGGGGTGCTCTATCCCTTTGGCGGGCCGCTGCTGTCGCCGGCATTGGCCGCGGGTGCGATGGCGCTGTCGAGCGTGTTTGTGCTGTCCAATGCCCTGCGCTTGCGCCGCCTTAAACCTGCCATAGATGAGGAGCAGGCCGCATCTGCGGCCAAGGATGCCGGCAAGCAGGAGGCGCGCGCATGAACATCGGGGACGTATCCAGCCGCTCGGGCCTGCCCGCCAAGACGATCCGCTATTATGAGGACATCGGCCTGATCAAACCGCACCGCAGCGCCAATGGCTACCGCTGCTTTGCCGAGACCGACCTGCACAAGCTGGCGTTTTTGGGCCGCGCCCGGGCGCTGGGCTTCACCATCGAGGACTGCCGCACGCTGATGGCGCTTTACGAGGATGAAAGCCGCGCCAGCGCCGATGTGAAACAGCTGGCGCAGGAGCATCTGGCCAAGATCGAGGAGAAGATCGCAGATCTTCAGGCGATGCACGACACGCTTGGCGAGCTGGTCAACAGCTGCGCGGGCGACAGCCGCCCGGACTGCCCGATCCTCAAGGATCTGTCCGGCGAGGGGTGAACCATCCGGCGGGGGAGGCGGGCGTGCTCCCGCGCCCGCGGCTGCCCTGACGGGCTTCCTGGCGGCCTTGGGCATGGCTTCGGGCCTGCGGCCCGAAGCAGGCGCCTTCAGGCCGGGCGCAGCTCCAGGATCTCGCGGGCCTGCTGCCAGGTGGCGACCGGGCGTTCGTATTTTTCACACAGCTTTGCCGCGCGTTTCACCAGCGCCGCGTTGGAGGGCGCCAGAGTGTTCCGGTCCAGCCGCATGTTGTCCTCCAGCCCGGTGCGGGTATGGCCGCCCGCGGCGATGGACCACTCGTTGACCAGGATCTGCCCCGGCCCGACGCCGGCACCGCACCACTGGGCCTCAGGTGCCAGCCGCTGCATGGTTTTGACGTAATAGTCAAACACGTCCTTATCCACCGGCGTAGCGTTCTTCACCCCCATGACGAACTGAACATAGAGTGTGCCGGGAATACGCCCTTCGCGGTTCATCTTCACCGCCTGGTGGATATGCGACAGGTCAAAGGCCTCGATCTCCGGCTTCACGTCGTAGGTGCGCATCTCCGATGCCAGCCAGTCCACCAGGTCCGGGGGGTTCTCATATACTCTGGTGGGGAAATTGTTGGAGCCCACCGAAAGCGACGCCATGTCGGGGCGCAGCGGCAACATGCCGCCGCGTTCGCGGCCCGCACCGGAGCGGCCGCCGGTCGAGAGCTGGATGATCATGCCAGGGCAGTGGTTCTGCAAACCTTCCATCAGCCGTGCGAACCTTTCCGGGTCCGAGGTCGGTGTCTGGTCGTCGTTCCGCACATGGCAATGAGCAATCGAGGCGCCGGCCTCAAACGCTTCATGCGTGCTTTCGATCTGTTCTTCGATAGTGACCGGCACCGCCGGGTTGTTTTCCTTGGTCGGGACCGAGCCGGTGATGGCAACACAGATGATGCAGGGTTTGCTCATGGGATTCCCCTTCAGATGTCGAAAAACACGGTTTCATCCTCGCCTTGCAGGCGGATGTCGAACCGGTAGACGGTTAGTCCGTCCCGCAGCTCTCGATTGGCGATCAGGGTGGCGCGGCGGCGCTCCCACTCTATCAAATTCAGCACCGGGTCGGCGGCGTTGGACGCAGCCTCATCCTCAAAGTAGATCCGTGTATTCAGCCCCACGTTGATGCCGCGCGCCACGATCCACAGGTTGATATGGGGCGCCATCATCTGGCCGTCCCGGCCAGTCACCGGCCCGGGCTTCACAGTGTCAAAGCCCCATTCGCCGGTCTCAAAGTCGGTGATCACCCGGCCCCAGCCGCGAAATCCGTCCTCCACCACTCCTGTGTGCTCCGGGTGGGCATAGACGCCGTCCGCATTGGCTTGCCAGGCCTCCAGCAGCACGTCCTTGACCGGAGAGCCGGTACCGTCGATGATCACGCCTTCGACCCGGATGCGTTCGCCCCTTGCGTTGGACCCGGCAATGTCCCAGCCAAGCTCCTGATCGTAGATCTCAAACCCTGCGGCGCCGGGGGCCAGGCCGATATGGACGTAAGGTCCGGCGGTCTGCGACGGGGTTTCTTTAAGGTACTCCAGCTTCTGGCGCATCAATTCCCCTCCAGCCGGTTCTCAAACAGGGTGGACCGCCGCCCGCGCAGCACAATATCAAAGCGGTAGGCGATGGTGTCCAGCGGAATGGTGGCGTTCATGTCGAGCCGCGCCACCAGCATCTCCACCGCTTCCGGGTCCGGAATGGTGTTCACAATCGGACAGCGCGCAATCAATGGATCGCCCTCGAAATAGAGCTGGGTTATCAGCCGCTGGGCAAAGCCGCTGCCAAAAACCGAGACATGGATATGCGCGGGCCGCCAGTCGTTCACCCAGTTGCGCCAGGGATAGGCGCCGGGCTTCACGGTGCGGAAGTGGTAGCAGCCGTTCTCATCCGTCAGCGTCCGGCCGCAGCCACCGAAACTCGGGTCCAGCGCCCCCAGGTAGGTGTCTTTCTTGTGCCGGTAGCGGCCGGAGGCATTGGCCTGCCAGATTTCCACCAGCGTATTCGGCATCGGCCGCGCGTTTTCATCCAGGACCCGGCCATGCAGGATGATGCGCTCGCCGATCGGGCTTTGGCCGGGCTGGGCAAAATTCGACAGCAGGTCATTGTCGGTGGTATTGATGTCGTTATGGCCGAACACCGGCCCGGTGATCTCGCTGGCGGTATTCTCCAGGCTGATCAGCGGAAACTGCGGCGAGCGGGTGACCGAGGTCTTGTAATCCTGCGACAGGGCAGGGGGGTGCCAGCGGCGGTCCCTCTGATAGAACTCCCCGGGCTGCGGCGGCTTGGTCATGCGGTTTCCCCTCCCTCGCTCTCCATTTCGGCATATGTCTGTTTGGCCATTTTCAGCGCACGGTTGGCCCGCGGCACACCGGCATAGATCGCCACATGCTGGAAGGCTTCCAGCACGTCCTCCCGGCTGGCGCCGGTGCGGGCGGTGGCGCGGATATGCATCGGGATCTCGTCAAAATTGCCGGTTGCCGCCAGCAGCGCCAGTGTCAGCATCGAGCGTTCCCGCAAGCTGATCCGGTCCGAGGCCCAGACCTTGCCCCAGGCGGCCTCGGTGATCAGTTCCTGAAACGGCTGGTCCAGCGCGGTCTTGGCGGCCTCCGCCCGGTCCACATGGGCGTCGCCCAGCACCATGCGCCGTACCTGCATGCCACGGTTGAAACGGTCTTGCGTCATTCCAGTCTCCCAGTTCTGAAAGAGTATCGCATACCGCAAGTGATCTGTATAATCCTCAAGAAGGCATGAAATAATAACTGTATCGGTATGCGTCTTTCCTCATCCCTGAAACTGCGGCATTTGGAAGTTTTTGTCGAAGTCGCTCGCAAAATGAGCGTCACCCAGGCTGCGGATGCGCTGGGTATGACCCAGCCCGCCGCCACTCGGGCGCTGCGCGAACTGGAGGCGGTTTGCGGCAAGCCCCTGGTGGAGAAATACGGCCGCGGCATCCGTCTTAGCAGCTATGGCGAACTGTTCCGGGATCATGCAGGCCGCAGCCTTGCGCTGGCCCGTGACGGGGTGGCTCTCTTGCAAGGTCTGGATGAGGCAGAGGGGCCGCTGGTTGCCATTGGTGCCCTGCCGACGGTGGCGGCGGATCTGGTACCGGACGCGCTGGAGCAACTGCGCGCCAGCGGCGCGCCGGGACGGTTCATGGTTATGTCCGGCGATAACCACTACCTGATCGACCAGCTGCGCCGGGGACGGCTGGACGTGGTGGCGGGACGGATGCCTGCGCCGGAAACCATGGCCGGGATAGGGTTCGATCCGCTCTATCGTGAACGGGTGGTGACGGTCG
Source organism: Leisingera sp. ANG-M7 (assembly GCF_000813965.1). GTDB lineage: Bacteria > Pseudomonadota > Alphaproteobacteria > Rhodobacterales > Rhodobacteraceae > Leisingera. Next base: position 13,796 of record NZ_JWLI01000005.1, read on the forward strand.
TCGCATCGGATCACCCGCTGGCTGGTGCCAGCCGCCTGCCGCCCTTCGCCTTCGAGGATCACCCGGTGCTGATGCCGTCAGAGGGTTCGGTCATTCGGCCGCTTGTGGAGCGGATGTTTCTGGAACAGGGACTGGCGCTGCCGCGCTATCCGGTAGAAACGGTTTCTTCGGCCTTAGGCCGGCGGTTTGTGCTGGAGCATCAGGCGATCTGGATCATAAGTCAGGGCGTGGTGCGGCCGGATCTTGCTGCGGGCACGATGGCGGCCCTGCCCATGGACACAGGCGGCACCCTTGGGCCGGTAGGATTATGTCTCCGGCTGGAGCACCAGCTGTCCCCGGCCGCCGCCCGGTTTTGCGAAGCTCTGCGCAGCACTTGCACAAAGCTGGGGCTGGCCTGATTTGAGGTAGAACGGCAGCGATCAGCAAAAGCCGTAAAAACACCCCTTGAGTGTTTTTCGCAGTGTGTATGAGCCAGGTCGGCAGTCCGGAGGTTTTCTCAATCGCTGTTCAAATAGAGAGCTGCGTGCCAGTATGGCTATGAAAAATATGAATAAAATTGATTTGGGGGAATGTCGCGTTCAGGCGCGGGGCAATTAATTACCTAAGAGGCGCAATCGGCAATTGCAAAACAACCTAAAGGTGTGCACCATAACGATACTTTAATATCTATTGTATCACGCGTTGAGTGGGGGTGCGAATGACTGTCCTTCTGAAGATCCGCCGGTTCGGTGCATTTGGAGTATTCCATGCAGATGGTGCGGGCGTGCAGCTCGGCGCCAAACACCAAGCTCTTGTGGCCTTGCTGTCCACCGCCGAGGGGGGGATACGGACACGGGCTTTTCTCGAAAAGACATTGTGGTGCCTTGCGCAGCCGGAACAGGCCAAGGCCAGCTTGCGCACCGCCTTGTCGACGCTGCGGAGGCACTTGGGGCCGGAGGCGGCCAAGCTGCTATATGCCAATCGCGAGAGGGTCGTTCTGGATCTGACTTGCCTGGAGCTGGATACATGCACAGGCGGGGCGGAGTTTATGGAAGGGTTTGAATTGCCCCATGAATCCGTGTTCAATGCTTGGCTGCAAGAGACACGGGCGGAACTTATCCGCAGGCCGGCGGGACCTTCAGGCCGGACAGGGGCGCCGCCGGGCCGTGTCATTCTGGACGGGCTGTTGCCTTCCATTGCCGTGCTGCCCTTTGCGCATAGGTATCCGGGCGAGTCGTCTGCGCCGCTGGGTTCGCTGGTTTCAGAAGAGCTTTCACGTTGCCTTTCGCGCAGCTGGGCATTCTCAGTTACCTCGTATCTGGCGTCGCGCCAGTTTGATCCTGAAACCGTGCGTCCGGCTGAAGTTTCATCAGTGGCTGGTGCCGACTATTTGGTGTCAGGGGCGGTCACCTGCGGCGGCGGCCGGTTTCACGCCGAGATAGACCTGCACGATGCCTTGCGCGAAAAGGTGATTTGGTCGCGCAGTTTCGAAGGCTCGTTGGACAATTTGATGGAGGGGCGCAGTTCGGTCCTCAGGAACGCCACTTTGCAGATTGGTCAAACTGCTGCCGGAGAGGCTGTGCGGCTGGCAGACTTCAAGCCGCTGCAGGATCTGGAAAGCCATACTCTTCTGATGGCGTCCATTACCCTGATGCAGGAAATGGATGTGCAGAAGTTTCAGCAGGCGTACAGCATCCTGTCGCATTTGCAGGAGCGGGAGCCTGGCCATGCGTTGCCCTTGACCTGGATGGGGTTCTGGCATGTGATGAGGGTCGAACGGGGATTGTCGAAGGATCGCCTGGAAGACAGCCGTCTGGCGAGCCAGCTGGCTGAAGCCGCGATTGAAGCCGCGCCGGGCTTTTCCTTGGCTCATACGCTGAAGGGGTTGATCTCCAGCCATCTCACTTTCAGATTCGATCAAGCTCTGGACGCCTATGATCTAGCGCTGCGCGACAATCCAAATGAGGCTCTGGCACTGCTCCTAAAAGGGGCCACGATGGCATATCAGGATATGGCTGACGAGGCCGTGCAGATGACCGATGCTGCCCGGCGGCTGACGCCGTTGGGGCCGCAATGCTATTACTTTGATGCATTGTCGGCCTTGGCGAATTTGTCAGCGCGTAAATATAGCCGCGCTATTGAACTTGCAGACCGCTCGCTGCAAGCCAAGGGCGCTTTTCCTGTGCCGCTGCGTTCCAAGGCGATTGCGCTGCAGTTGTCAGGCCAGGACCAGGAGGCCCGTAACACTGTCCAAAAGCTGCTTGAGGCCGCTCCGGAATTCAGCCTGTCGCAGTTCCTGCGCGACAACCCGGCTGCGATGAGTCCGGCAGGCCAGGAGTGGGCATACGCGCTGCGGCAGGCCGGAGTGCCGGACTAAGCTCCCTTAAAACTGCTTGCGGCGATGTTCTCTGCAGTTGGATGCCGCTTTGCCCCCATGCATCGTGTGGGGGCTTTCTGTGCGGTCAGGGGATCACTAAAATCTGCAGCAATTTCTGGGGCGCTCTCATCCTTTTTTTACGTCTTGCGGCGCTTCTTTAAGGGAGATGCGGGTCTCCTGCCAACCAGCGGGACCCTTGCCGCATGAATTGCCCGGGGCGCGGAATACGGGCGGAAGACTTGGGTGATAGGATGAGTTCTAAGAAAGACCTCTTGGCGAAACGCGGGTTTCGGCCATTTTCAAGCATTGGTGCGAAGATCACGCTTATCCTGATGGCGATGGGCGGGACTGCCGCCGCCGGAGGGGTCCTTGTCACACTGGTTTTTGCCCAGACAGGCCGCCAGATGGAGGTTTTGACTGGCGAGAAGGTGCCGCAACTGGAACTCAGCAGTCATATGGTTGATGCTGCAAGCCAGACCAAAAATGCAATGATTGGCGTTCTTCAGGCGGGTTCGGCTGAGGAGCTGTCCACAGCGGAGGCCGCTGCGGCAGCAGCGGTGTCAGCGCTTGAGGGAAGTGCCTCCGAACTTCCGTCCGCGGAACGAGCGCAATTTGCGCCTGAAGCTGCCGAAGCCTCGGGCCGGCTGAACAATCTGATTGCCTCCCGTCAGGCAGCATTCCGAAACCAAGCTTGGATCGACACTCAAACCGCCGATTTGCAAACCCTAAGCCAGGCAGTTCAAGAGAAGCTCGTGCGGGTGGCGGCAGAGGCGCGTGACAGCCTGATGGATGGCGGTGAAGAGACCATCATACAGGTTGACGAGGTTCTGAATAACTTGGTGGATCAGCAGTTCGGCAGCCTGCAGACACTGCTGGAAGCGCGCGCCGACATCAGTATTCTGTCCGGTGCCGCGTTGGCCTTGGGGCACGTCCGTGATGTGCCGACCAAGCGCGCGCTCAAGAAAATGGCTACTGACGCTCTGAAACGCCTGGAGCCGGTGCTGGGCCGTCTTGAGGAACTGGGGCTGGATGCATTCCGCGCCAAGAAGGTGAGCGAAGGCGTTGAGTTGTTTCGTTATACTCTGACGGCAAGCCGCAAAGAGCTGAAGGAAAGCCGCAAGCAGGTGCTGAGCGCCCGCAACGCCAGCGTTCGTCCGCTGACCCAGGCGATGGAGCGTATGGTGTTTACCTTGTCAGTGGCTGCCACGCAGGCCAGTGCCGACAACAGAACCGCCATTCAGGGGTTGCTGGACAATCAGGTTGATATGCTCTTGCGGCTCCTTGAAATCAATGGCTGGACCAGCGCTTTCCAGGTTGCTGCACTGGATATGGCGGCAGCTCAGAATATCGAGGCGGCCAATGCAGCGGCAGCTCCTCTGCAGGAAGCGGCAGCCGCCCTGCAGGGCTACACCGGGTTTGGTGATGGGGTTTTTGCAAAAGAGCTGGAGGGCATGATAGCGCTGGCTGATCCTGTTCAGGGTCTGCCGGCATTCAAGGTCGCCTCGCTTGAGGCGGCAACTGAAGCTGCCAGAGCGTCCGGGGCCACGGTGAAGGCGGTTCTGCAATTTGCCCGCCGTGCAACCGCGCTTGGTAACGGAAGCCAGTTGGAAATTGCCTCAATTGCAAACGGGCTGGCGGCTGATGTGAAGGGTGCCCAGCGGCAGCTTCAGTTTCTGGCAGCAGTTTCAGCCGGGGTGTTTGTGGTGGCTCTGATCCTCACCAGACTCCTGATTTTGCGCCCGTTGGCCGACATCAGCGGAACAACCGAACGCCTGGCCGCGGGCAATCTGCGCCCGGTAAAGGGCTACGAGCGCTCCAGCGATGAAATCCGACGTATTGCGACGGCCCTTGCAGTGTTCCGAGATGGTCTGGTGGAAAAGGCTGAGGTTGAGGCCGCCGCAAATGAGGAGCGCAATGCCCGGCTAGCGGAGCAAACCGCCGCAGTGACAGCCATAGGTGATGGACTTGAACGGTTGTCGCAGGGCGATTTGACCTTCCGAATCCGAGAGGAGATGGGGGAGGGGTATGCTAAGCTGCGCGATGACTTCAATGCGGCGCTTGAAAAGCTCGAAATCTCTGTCCGCAGTCTCAGTGCCAATGGTCAGTCCATCGCCGGCGTCAGCAGCGAAATATCTGCTGCCTCTCATGATCTGTCTGAGCGTTCCGAGCGAACTGCGCAGACCTTGGCAGGCACCGCAGCTGCGGTGAACCAGCTCTCGGTGTCGATTACCGGAACCGCCCAGGCTTCAGGCGAGGCCTCGGCCTCAGTCGAAGCTGCGCGCCGCAACGCAACCGATAGCATTGACGTCGTGAAGCGCACATATGGTGCCATGGAGGCGATCAAGGAAAGTTCCGAGAAAATCTCCCGCATCATCGGCATGATTGAGGCGATTGCACAGCAAACTAACCTTCTGGCATTGAATGCCGGGGTTGAAGCTGCCCGGGCGGGCACCGTTGGTAAAGGCTTTGCGGTGGTGGCGTCCGAAGTTCGCACTTTGGCGCATCGTTCCAAGGAAGCAGCGACAGAGATTGCCGCCCTTGTCGATGAGGCGGGCCAGAATGTTGAACTGGGGGCCGACCTTGTCGAGCAGACTCGGTCAGCCATTGGTGAAATCTCAGAATCCGTTGCCAGTGCCGCCGACCTGATGAAGACCATTTCCAAGGCATCGTCTGAGCAATCCGGCAGCCTGCAGGAAATCAATTCAGCTATGGCGAACTTGGACGACGCTACCACCCGGAATGCGGGTCTGTTTGAGGAGGTGACTTCCTCCAGCCAAGGGCTGTCCAAGGAGGCTCAGGCTATGGCGAGCGCACTGGGCGCCTTCCGCACAAATTCTGCTGTGCCGGAACAGTCTTGGGATGACGCAGAACGGCCTGAGTATGCTTGGCGGTTGCAGGCCTGAACAGAATATTGAAAAGTGTGCGGCGGCTGTTCCCGAATATGGTGCACGTCATCCCGCACCATCATCAGGCAAAGAAAAGCATACTTGAGCGTGCTCTCATAATAGATGACGCGCGGGTGCTGGAAGCCAAGTAGCATGGCAACCATAGAGGCGCGCTGGCTGCCCTTGGGCCGGCGTGCAGGTATACGTGTCGCGTAACTGGGCTCTGGCCCGCGATCGATCAGTTTGTCGTTCATGATGATTGGAGTGCAACTCACCTGGGCGCCGACCCGCGTCGATCGGAGCTGGCACTGGGCGGCAGGGGAGGGCGTCTCCTCAGCTCTGCACTTCCTCACAGATGATCGCGCGGCCGGATTCGGGGATTGTGTGTAAGCCGCGGTGGGTGAGCTCGGTGATGAGGCTGGGGTTGCCCGCACCGGGGCCGCCCGTCACGACGAAGAAATGGTCGTTAATGGGCCATCCTCGGTTTTGGCCGAGGGGAGGTCTGCGAAGAGATCAACACGCCGACAAGGCGCGGATCAAAGCAGTATGTATTTTCGTAGGGAAAATAGCACCTGTCTGCGCGGCAGAGGCAAATCCTCTGACAAAAAAGGCAGAGCTATCTGATGCTTTTCACTGAAGATTTGGTGGAGCCTAGCGGGATCGAACCGCTGACCTCCTGCATGCCATGCAGGCGCTCTCCCAGCTGAGCTAAGGCCCCAAACCTGTCCGCTTTCAGTGTCCGATCCGTTTCCGGTGCGGTCCGTCTTGCGGTGTGAGCGTCGTTTACGGGACGGCGGCGCGGGCTGCAAGCGGAAAAATGCGCCGGGTCCGAAATTTTTTGCCGCCGGTCAAAGCGGACGGTCCGGGGACAGCAGGCCGCGCCCCGGAACCGCTTGAAACGCCTTAGGAATCGTCGTCCGGCGACGACATGTCGGCGATGTCGTCCAGCGAGACGTTGTCATCATCATCGTCATCGTCCAGGACGTCATCGCCCAGATCGACATCGACGTCTTCGTCATCGTCCAGGACCACGTCATCCGCGTCCATGTTCTCTTTGGCCTTCAGGGTGGCCGCGTCTTCGGCATCGGCTTCGATCATCCGGGTCTTGCCGGTATCCAGCTCGACGACCTCGCCCGTGTAGGGGCTGACGATCGGGTCCTTGTTCAGGTCATAAAAGCGCTTGCCAGTGGTGGGGCAGACGCGCTTTACACCCCATTCTTCCTTGGGCATGTGGATCCCCTTGATTTACTGGTGAGTCGTATCGACGATTCCGGTGCCTTGCCATATGAGGGGGGCACTGTCAAAGCCAAAGCCTGGAAAGGGCGCGTGCATGGCCGAATATCATTTGTCCGGGACCCCGCCGGTGCCGCTGACCCTGCGCCGCTCTGCGCGGGCCCGGCGGATCAGCCTGCGGATCTCTTCGCTGGACGGGCGGGTGACGCTGACCCTGCCCAATGGGCTGCCGGAACGCACCGCCCTGGCCTTTGCCGAGGAAAAGGCGGATTGGATCCGGGCCAATCTGGAAAAGCACCCGGAAGCCGTGGACGCAGCCTTTGGCGCGGTGCTGCCCATCGACGGCCAAGACCGGGTGATTGAGCCTGCGCCGGGGCGGCGCATCCAGCTGGATGCCGGCCGCATCGCGGTGCCGGGACCCAATCCGGGCCGGCCCTTGCAGCGCTACTTGAAAGAACTGGCGCGCAACCGGCTGGCCGAGGCGTCTGATTTCTATGCGGCCCGGCTGGGCCGGGGCTACAGCCGCCTGACCCTGCGCGACACCCGCTCGCGCTGGGGGTCGTGCACCGCGGACGGTGGGCTGATGTACTCTTGGCGGCTGATCCTGGCTCCGCCCGCGGTGCTGCGCTATGTCGCCGCCCACGAAGTGGCGCATCTGCAGGAAATGAACCATTCGCAGGTCTTCTGGGACACCGTGGAGCGCATCCACGGCCGCTGGCAGGAACCGCGCGCCTGGCTGCGCGAAAACGGTGCCAGCCTGCACCGCTACCGTTTCGGCGAATAGAATCAGGGCTTTGAGCCGAGGGGCGCGCGGGCTAAGCTGGCACCAGTTGCAGTTGCCAGTTCCCGGTCAAAAGGCCCGCTTCCGTGTCAGACAAGCCGCAAAGACGCCTTGCCGCCATCTTCATGCTGGATGTCTCCGGCTTCAGCCGGATGATGGCTCAGGACGAGGCTGGCACCCTGAACCAGGTGCTGGCCCAGCAGCAGACATTGATTGCGCCTGCCATCCGCAGCCACGGCGGCCGCATCGTCAAGCTGATGGGCGACGGGGTGCTGGCGCTGTTTCCCAGCGTGATCTCGGCGGTAGAGGCGGCGGCCCAGATCCAGGCCGACGCGGCGCGCACCCGGCACCTGCAGTTGCGCATCGGCATCAATCTGGGCGAAGTACTGATCGCGCAGGGCGATGTGTTCGGGGATGAAGTCAACATCGCGGCACGGCTCGAAAGCCTGGCGCAGCCCGGCGGGGTGGCGCTGTCAGCCTCCGCCTATGACCAGGTTCGCAACCGCATCCCCTATGACTTCGAGGATTTCGGCCTGCATGAGGTCAAGAACATTCCCGATCCGGTGCAGGTCTATGTTCTGGGCGAGGAGCTGACCTCGCTGCCCTCTCTGCGCCGTAGCACCCAGCCGCCCAGGCCGCCCGCGCCTGCGCCGCGCGCGGGCCTGCGGCCTGCGGTGCTGCTGCTGGCAGGCTGCCTGGGGGCGGTCACCGCCGTTGCAGGGATCTGGGGCTGGCAGCAGGCGGGCCGCCAGGGCAGCGCTGCGGCGCCTGTGCCCGGTCAGCCCGCTGCCGCTGCATTCGAGGGCAGCCCGGTGATCGCGGTGCTGCCGTTCACCGCAGACACGCTGCTGCCGGAAACCGCGCGGGTACTTTCTCAGGACGTGATCCGCAGCCTTGCTGCCGCCGGGGGCGTCCGCATCATTGCTCCCTCCAGTACCCGTGCCGCCGCCGGGTTGCTGCCGGGTGAGGCGGCTGCGCTCCTGGGTGCGGAGTTTGTGGTGACAGGGCATCTGCCGGGAACGCTGCAGCAGGGAGTACGGCTGGAAATCCTGCAGGCGGCCGCCGGCAGCGGAGGAGGGGCCGGGGCCAAACCGCTCAGTATCCTGCCACCGCAGCCGCAGCCAGTTGCGGCAGTTCTTGCACCGAAACTGGCTGACAGTGTCATCCGCTACTTTGGCAAGCCGCTGCCGCCGCTTTCGCCGCCGGATGTGCCTGATGGCGCCGTGTTGCAGCTGTCCTCCGCCCGCAGCCTGAGTGAACAGGGTAACCAAGGCGCTGCGCAGCAGGCCTTGCGCCGGGCGCTGCAGATGGCGCCGGACTGGCCGGAGGCGCAGGTGCTGGCGGCGCTTTGGCATCTCGATATGCTGACGGGCGCCGTTGCCGGCCTTCCGGACCGGGCGGCAGAGGCGGCGCAGATGGCAGGGGGTCTGCCGCCGCAACCCGGTGTGCTGCAATTGCGGGCGCTGGCGGCACAGTTTTCCGGGCGTTCCGATGAAGCCTTGCAGCTGGCTGAACAATTGGCAGCGGCATACCCGAACGACGCCCAGGGCCAGCTTTTGCGTGCGTGGCTTTTGCATTTGGCGGGGCAGGGAGGCGGCGCTCAAAAAGTGCTCGAACACGTCCGCCAGCTCGACCCGCTGCCGCAGCCGATGGCCCTGACAGTGCAGGCTGCTCTTCACCTCGCGGCGGGACAGGACACAGAGGCCGCCGCGGCGGCGGCTGAGGCGATTGCGCTGGAGCCAGCGGCACAGCAGGCGCTGGTCCTGCACTGCGCCAGCTTGGCCGCGCTGGGCAGCTTTGACGAGGCCGCCGCCGCCTGCGCCCGGCTCAAGGGCGCGCCGCTGACGCTGGATCAGGCGGCAGCGGCATTTCCCTATTCCGCCGCGGCGCCGCGGCGGGCCCTGCGCACCGGGCTCAGCCTAGCCGGGCTGGCGGGCCGCCCTTGAGGCCGCGCGCAATTGCGCGGTTGACCGCAGCGGGATTTGTGATCACATGAATGGCATGAACCAGACTGTCCGCCCCACCCAGGAAGCCGCCTCAGCGCCCGCCCATGACCGTGTCTACCGCGCGCTGCGCACCCGTATCATGCATGGCGAAATTACCCCCGGTGCCGCGCTGACCCTGCGCGGCATTGGCGGTGAATTCGGCGTATCGATGACGCCCGCGCGCGAAGCGGTGCGGCGCCTGGCCGCCGAGGGTGCGCTGTTTCTGTCCTCTTCAGGCCGGGTGACGACGCCCGAGCTCACCAACGAACGGATTGAGGAGCTGGCCGCTCTGCGCGCGCTTTTGGAGGTGGAATTGGCCAGCCGCGCCCTGCCGCGCGCCCACATGGCGCTGATCGACCGGCTGCAGACAATAAATTCCAACGTGGCAGAGATGGTCTCCAAACGCGACGCCGTTGGTTATATCCGCACCAACCTGGAATTCCACCGCACCCTCTATCTGCGTGCCCAGGCGCCGGCAATGCTGGCCATGGCGGAAACTGTCTGGCTGCAGCTCGGCCCTACCATGCGGGCGCTTTACGGACGGTTGCGCCGCACCGATCCGCCGCAGAACCACCGCCTGATTATCGCCGCGCTGAAGGCGGGCGACGAGCCCGGTCTGCGGCTGGCAGTGCGCTCTGACGTGACCCAGGGCCTGCGGCTGCTGGCAGGCTAGGGCGGCTGCGAAACCGGTTCCCAGGCGCTGGCCGAACTGGTACACTCCAACCCTATGAAAAGCCCTTCAAATCGCCGCCTGGCTGCGATCCTGGCCGCGGATGTGGCGGGCTATTCCCGGCTGACCGCCTCGGATGAGGAAGGCACAGTGGCGGCGCTCCGCGCCATCCGCAGAGAAGTGGTGGAGCCGCTCACAGATCAGCACGGTGGCCGCATCGCCAATACTGCAGGCGACAGTTTCCTGATCGAATTCCGCAGTGCCGTCGATGCGCTGCGCGCCGCCCTCAGCATCCAGGACCTGTTGCAGGTCTGGAATGCGGATGCGGGACCTGACCAGGCCATCCTTCTGCGCATTGGCCTCAATGTGGGGGATGTCATCTCCAATGGTGACGATATTCTGGGCGACGGTGTCAACGTGGCCGCTAGGCTGGAGGCGCTGGCTGAGCCGGGCGGAATCACTGCTTCGGAGGCCGTCGTCGGCTATGCTCGCAAAAGCATTGCCGCCGACTTCATTCCAATGGGCCCGCAAAGAGTCAAGAATATCCCGGAGCCGGTGGGAGCCTTCCGTGTTCAAAAGAGCGGACATACGCCGCAGAAGGCAGCGCGTGCCAAGGTCCTGCGCGCCCGGCTGGCCACTGGGGCTTGCCTTTTGGCCGCGGCAGCGGCGGGCGCGGTTTTGTGGCTCTCTCCCTGGCAGCCAAACCCGGACCAGGCTGTCGTGGCGCGTATGGCCTTTCCGCTTCCGGATCTTCCTTCTGTTGCGGTGCTGCCGCTGGCCGATGCCACAGGCGAAACCGGTAACGCGATGCTGGCGGACGGGTTTTCCGAGGATCTGATCACCGATCTGTCACGGATTTCCGGCCTGTTCGTGATCTCCGGCAACAGTTCCTTTGCCTACCAGGACCGGCAGATCAGCACCGCGCAATTCGCTGAGGAGATGGGCGTGCGCTATGTTGTCGATGGCAGCCTGCGCCGCACCGGGACTGCCTTCCGGGCCAATATCCGGCTTACCGACACATCCAGCGGTCAGTTGGTCTGGGCGGAGCGCTTTGACGGTCCGCTGGAGAACATCTTCTCGGTTCAGAACCGTATAGCACTGGATATCGCCAAGGCGCTGGATCTGCCGCTGGACAACGAAGAGCGCACCGGGATCGAACAGGTGGATACCGCGACCATAGCGGCACGCGAGGCTTTCCAGCAGGGCTGGGCGCTTTACGCGCGGTTCAACGAGGCGGATAATCTGGCTGCCATTCCGCATTTCGAACAAGCGGTGTCGCTGGATCCGGAATATGGCCGGGCATGGGCCTTTCTGGCGATGGCGCATCTGCGCCCGCATATCTTTCTTCACTGGAATGCTTTTGCCGGACAGAGCAGCCAGATGCACATCGGATTATTCTACAAATATTTGAAAGAGACATCCAAGCATGAAGCCCCGCTGGTGCATGTGATCAGGGCCATGGTCAGGCTCAACCTGAACGATTGGGGGCAAGGAGGGGGCGGCAACCGGGGCATCGGTGAGGCCCGGCAGGAAGCTGCCAAGGCGATTGCACTCCAGCCCAGCGATCCGGAGGCTCATCTGGTCATGGGCTGGGCGCTGATCGCTGCGGGTGAGCCGCAGGAGGGGCTGGCCTTTGTCCGTGCCGCAATGCGGCTCGATCCCAAACACCCCAGCCATTATACCTTGTTCGAAGCTGCGGCGCATTTTGCAATGGCCGATTACACGCAGGCATCCGCATTGCTGCTGGCAGAGCTCGAGCGCACTCCCGGAGCTAAGGAGCTGATGCCGCTTGCGGCCTCGGTGCTGGCGCTCCAAGGGAGCCAGCGGGACGCACGTGTCATGGTCGAGCGATGGCACAGCGGCAACAGCGCTGCTTCTCTTCCGGCTGCAGTGAAGGATTATTTTTTCATACTGCGCTGGACCGGAGCCAGCCAGCATCTGAACCGGCGGTTGACGGATGGGCTGCTGCTTGCAGCTCTGCCGCCTGGCACAACAGTGGCCAGCCTCAGGGCAGAATTGTCGCTGACGGACGCCAGCACCCAGCGGCAGGCGGCGCGGGCGCTGGGCCTGTTCGGCGCCGCAGCCGCGCCCGCGGTGCCGGAGCTGACCGCCCTTTTGGACAGCCCGTCTGCCTTTGTGCGCAAGGAGGCCGCCATCGCCCTGGGCAGCATCGGCGCCCCCGCAGAGCCAGCCTTGCCAGCCTTGGATGCCCTCGCGGGTTCCGGGCTGGCGGGGAAGCGTGCGGCCCTGGCTGCGGAACGGATCCGCAGCAGTTTGGCCGGTGAGGAACTTTGACAAGGTGCTATTTCACCGTTGCACCTCGTGCCGTCCTGGAGACCGGGATAAGGGGCAGGTAGGAGGCCTGCGGGCTAGAGGATCCGCCAGCTGGCATGGCCCGCTGCTGCAGGCTGTTGCAAGTGCCGGTCTTCCTGCCGGGGCAATCTCGAATCCCGTCCCTTTCGAGGGAACCCGCACATAATTGGATGTACGAAACGGGGCTGAACAGGGGCACGCTGAAAGCCGGGGGGCAACTGCAGAAAGTCTGCAGCATCCATCTGATTGGTCCCGAGACCCACGTGGCCTTACCGGTCCAATGCAGCTTTGAGTTTCGTTAAGCGCATGTTCTAAGGGTGATATTCCTATATTGCATGGCTCTAATGTGCATCCTGCATACCCTATGCGATATAGGCATTTCACAGCCCGCTCACCGCAGGCTAGCGTTTGCGGCATAATCACAGGGGAGTATGCCTAATGACGAAATTTGTCAGAAGCCTGGCGGCTGCTGCGGTGGTGGCGATGGCACCGGTTGCCTATGCCGAAACCACCGTGCGCGTTGCCTATGACGCCGACCCGGTCTCGCTGGATCCGCATGAACAGCTGTCCGGCGGCACGCTGCAGCTGTCTCACATGGTCTTTGACCCGCTGGTGCGCTGGACCAAGGACCTGCAGTTCGAACCGCGCCTGGCCGAAAGCTGGGAACAGATCGACGAGACGACCATGCGTTTCAAGCTGCGCAGCGGCGTCACCTTCCACAGCGGCAACGCGCTGACGGCCAATGACGTCGACTGGACTTTTGACCGCCTGAAGGCGAGCGACGACTTCAAGGCGATCTTCGCCCCGTTCACCGACGTTGAAGTCATCGACGACATGACCTTCGACCTCAAGACCTCGGAACCCTATCCGCTGGTACTGCACACCGCGACCTACATCTTCCCGATGGACAGCGCGTTCTACACCGGCACCACCGATGACGGCAAAGACAAGTCTGAGATCGTCAAGCACGGTGACAGTTTTGCCTCCCGCAACATCTCCGGCACCGGCCCGTTTGTGGTCTCCGAGCGTGAGCAGGGCGTGCGCGTGGTGTTCGACCGCTTCGACGGCTACTGGGACGCTGATGCCGGCAATGTCGACAAGATCGTTCTGACCCCGATCAAGGAAGACCCGACCCGCGTGGCAGCCCTGCTGTCCGGGGATGTGGACTTCATCGCGCCGGTTCCGCCGACCGACCTGAAGCGTGTGGAAGAGGCCGAGGGCGTTGACCTGATCACCATGCCCGGCACCCGTATCATCACTTTCCAGATGAACCAGAACCGTGTCGAGGCCTTCAAAGACGCCCGTGTCCGCCAGGCAATCGACTATGCAGTGAACAATGCAGGCATCGTTGACCGCATCATGCGCGGCTTCGGCACTGTGGGGGCACAGGCCAGCCCGGCCGGCTACCTGGGCTACAACGAAGCCCTGGCACCGCGCTTTGACCTGGAGAAAGCCAAGGCCCTGATGGCTGAGGCGGGCTATGCTGACGGCTTCTCGATCACCATGATGGCGCCGAACAACCGCTATGTGAACGACGACAAGATCGCGCAAGCGGTGGCTTCGATGCTGGCGCAGATCAACATCAAAGTTGACCTGCAGACTATGCCCAAGGCGCAATACTGGCCGACCTTTGATGAACGCGCAGCAGACATGATGATGATCGGCTGGCACTCGGACACCGAGGATTCTGCAAACTTCCACCAGTTCCTGACTGCCTGCCCGAACCCGGATAACGGCAACGGCCAGTACAACTCGGGCAACTACTGCAACGAGGAAGCCGATGCGCTGATGGATGCCGCGAACGCGGAAACCGATCCGGCCAAACGCGCGGAAATGCTGCAGAAGCTGGAAGGCATCCTGTATGATGAAGCGGCCTTCATTCCGCTGCACTGGCAGAACCTGGCATGGGGTTCCAAGTCCGGCATGAACTCGGCCGACATCGTGAACGCGCTGAACTTCCCCTACTTCGGTGACCTAGTTGTCGAAACCGGCAGCTGATCACTGAATACTTCCGGGCCGGTCTCCCCCGGCCGGCCCGGACCTTTTCAATAACAAGCGGCTGCCAAGGCTGTGCTTGCAGGACCCGCAGTTCCATCGGACACTGCGCCCTGCACTGTAATCAAACTCTACAAAGGTCAGGACGATGTTTGCCTATCTCGCAAAGCGAGTGATTCAGGCGGTTGCCGTGATGTTCGTCATCTCGCTGATTGCCTTTGCCATCCAGGGCAACCTGGGCGACCCGCTGCGCGAGCTGGTCGGGCAGTCGGTCTCGGAAGAAGTGCGCCAGCAGCTGCGCGACGAAATGGGGCTGAACGACAGCTTCGTGACGCAATACCTGCGGTTTGCGGGCAATGCGCTGCAGGGTGACCTGGGCACCTCCTATTTCTTCAAGGAGCCGGCACTGGACGTGATCCTGAAGAAGCTGCCCGCGACGCTGGAGCTGGTGTTCGGCGCAACGCTGATCATCGTCGGCTTCTCGGTGCCGCTGGGCGTCTATACCGCGATCAAGCCGGACAGCATCCTGAGCCGCATCATCATGGGCCTGTCGATTATCGGCATCTCGATCCCGGTGTTCCTGACCGCCATCCTGATGATCTTTGTTTTCTCGGTGGAATACGGCTGGTTCCCCTCCTACGGGCGCGGCGACACCGTGCATGTATGGGGCTACTGGGAAACCAACTTTGCCACCGCTGACGGCTGGCTGCACATCATCCTGCCTTCGATTGCTTTGGCCTCTATCATGCTGCCGCTGTTTGTCCGCCTGATCCGCGCCGAGATGATGGAAGTGCTGCAATCTGAATACGTGAAATACGCCAAGGCCAAAGGGATCAATCCGTGGCGCATCTACTTTGTGCATGCGTTGAAGAACACGCTTCTGCCGGTGATCACCGTGGGCGGTGTGCAGATCGGCACCATGGTGGCCTATACCATCCTGACTGAGACAGTGTTCCAGTGGCCGGGCATGGGCTTCATGTTCCTTGAGGCGGTTAACCGCGTCGATACCCCGCTGATCGTGGCCTATCTGATCGTTGTCGGCTTCATCTTTGTGGTCACCAACACCATCGTCGACCTGATCTACGGCCTGGTGAACCCGACCGTGAATATTGCGAGGATGGGCGCATGAGCACCGAAACTCTGAACCCGAAATCCGAACCCTCGCGCTGGTCCAAGGTGTGGAACTCCAACATGGGCTACAGCTTCCGCCGCAACCCGGTGGCCGTGGTGAGCATGATTGTGTTCCTGCTGATCGCCATTGCGTCCTTCCTGGCGCCGGTGATTGCTCCTTATGATCCCTACGATCCGGCGCAGATCGACATCATGAACTCCGAGTATCCGCCGGCCTGGGTCAACGGGTCGCTGCCCGAATTTGTGCTGGGCACCGATGACCAGGGCCGCGATCTGTGGTCGACCATCCTGTACGGGACCCGCCTGTCGCTGCTGATCGGGATCTGCGCGGTGGCGCTGCAGGCCTTCCTTGGTATCTCTATCGGCCTGATTGCGGGCTATGTCGGCGGCCGTCTGGACAGCCTTCTGATGCGGCTTGCTGACATCCAACTGTCGTTCTCGACCCTGATGGTGGCGATCATTTTCCTGGCCGTCACCCAGGCGATGTTCGGCACCGATACCTTCAACAAATATGCGGTGGTGTTCCTGATTGCGGTAATCGGGGTGGCGGAATGGCCGCAGTATGCCCGTACCGTGCGTGCGACCGTTCTGGCCGAGAAAAAGAAGGAATATGTCGACAGCGCCCGGGTGCTGGGCTTTGGCCCGATGCGGATCATGGTGCGGCACATCCTGCCGAACTCGCTGTCGCCGATCTTTGTGATCTCCACCGTGCAGGTCGCAAATGCGATCATCTCCGAGGCCTCTCTCAGCTTCCTGGGCCTCGGCATGCCGCCGAGCCAGCCGTCGCTGGGCTCGCTGATCTCTTCCGGTTTCGACTACATCTTCTCCGGCAGCTGGTGGATCACCGCCATTCCCGGTGTGGTGCTGGTGGTTCTGGTCCTTGTCATCAACCTGCTGGGCGACTGGATGCGCGACGTCCTGAACCCGAAACTCTACAAGGGGTAACGCGATGAGCCTTCTTTCCGTTCGCGACCTCACCGTCAAATTCGCCATGCGCGACCAGACGGTTACTGCCCTCAACGGCATCTCTTTTGACCTGGCCAAGGGCGAGCGTCTGGGCATCGTCGGCGAAAGCGGCGCGGGCAAGTCGATCACCGGGTTCTCGCTGATGAACCTGCTCAGCCGCCCGGGCTATATCGACACCGGCAAGATCCTGTTTGAGGGCGAGGATGTCGTTCAGATGAACGACAAGCGCCTGCGCAATCTGCGCGGCAACCGGATGGCGATGATCTTCCAGGATCCTATGGTGACGCTGAACCCGGTGCTTACCATTGGTCAGCAGATGATCGAAACGCTGATGGCGCACCGCAAGCTGAGTCATGAGGAAGCGCGCCAGATCGCCATCGTCAAGCTGCGCGAGGTCTATATCCCGTCGCCGGAAGAGCGTCTGGAGCAATACCCGCACGAGCTGTCTGGCGGTATGCGCCAGCGGATCATCATTGCGATTGCGCTGCTGCTGGACCCGCAGCTGATCATAGCTGATGAGCCGACCACGGCTCTGGACGTGACCATTCAGGCCGACATCATGGAGCTGATGCTGGAGCTGTGCCAGTCGAACCAGGTGGGTCTGATCCTGATCACACATGACCTGGGCGTGGTCAGCCAGATGACCGAGCGCACCCTGGTGATGTATGCCGGCCGGATCATCGAAGCCGGGCGCACCCGCGAGATTATCAACGATCCGCAGCATCCTTATACCCAGGGCCTGATCAACGCGCTGCCGCAGCAGACGGTGCCGGGCCAGCGGCTGAAGCAGATCCCGGGCAACATGCCTGGCCTGGCCAGCATTCCCGAAGGCTGCGCTTTCAATCCGCGCTGCAAATACGCCACCGATCTGTGCCGCAGCCGGATTCCGGAAATCGTGCACTATGGCGAGGTCGAGGTGGCCTGCCACGAGGTGCAGCGCCTGAACAGCGATGAAGACCGTCAGGAGGCACGGGCATGAGCGACGCAAAGACTGACCGCCCGCTCTTGGAGATCAAGAACCTGGAAAAACGGTTCGACCTTGATCAGGGCTTTCTGGAAACCCTCAAGTTCAAGCAGGGCAAGATCGTGCGCGAGAGCCGGTCTGTCCATGCAGTGAACAACATCTCGCTGGAGGCCCGCAAGGGCGAGGCGCTGTGTGTGGTGGGTGAATCGGGCTGCGGTAAGTCCACCGTAGCGCGGCTGGTGGCGGGCCTGCTGACCCCATCCGCAGGTGAGATCCACTATGGCGGCCAGCGTATCGACAACCTGTCGCGGTCCGGCATGCAGCCGCTGCGCAAGAAGATTCAGATGATCTTCCAGAACCCCTATGCCTCGCTCAACCCGCGCATGACAATCCGGCAGGCGCTGGAGGAGCCGGTGCGCCACCACTATCCAAATGCCTCGGCGGCAGAGGTGCGCGACAAGGTGACCGAGGTAATGCTTTCGGTTGGCGTCGATCCCAGCTGGGCCAAGCGTTACCCGCATGAGTTTTCCGGCGGCCAGCGCCAGCGGATCGCCATCGCCCGCGCCCTGACGGTGGATCCGGAATTCATCATTGCCGATGAGCCGATCAGCGCGCTGGATGTGTCGATCCAGGCGCAGGTTCTGAACCTGATGCTGGAGGCCAAGGAAAGCCGCGGCCTGACCTATCTGTTCATCACCCACGATCTGAGCGTGGTGGAGCATTTCGGCACCCGGGTGGCGGTTCTTTACCTTGGGTCGGTTTGCGAGGTTGCGGACACCGCGACATTGTTCTCCAACCCCAAACACCCCTATACTCGGGCCTTGCTGTCCGCGGTGCCGCAGCTGAAGGACGACCGGCCTAACCACATCCGCCTCAAGGGCGAGATCCCGACGCCGATCAATCTGCCGAAAGGCTGCCCGTTCCAAAGCCGCTGCGCCTTTGCGGACGCACGATGCAAGAGTGAAAAGCCCAAGGCCATTCACCAGCCCGACGGCAGCATGGTTGCATGCCATGCCGTCGAAGAAGACAGGCTGGATGCGGTGGCTGCCGGTTAAGACGGGACGCCCAGTTGGACATCATCTGGCTCAAGGACTTCGAAGCTTTGGTCGCGTGCAAGAACTTCTCGCGCGCGGCCGAAGAGCGTAATGTCAGCCAGCCGGCCTTCTCCCGCCGGATCCGGGCACTGGAAAACGAGATCGGCGTGCGGCTGATCAACCGCGAAACCCTGCCGCTGACCCTGACGCCGGCAGGCGAGGTGTTCCTGTCGCAGTCCCGCATCATGCTGCGCACCTACGAGGAAACGATTGAGCGTTGCCAGACCATCGACGCGGCAAGCGAAAACGTGATCCGCTTCGCCGCCTCGCAGTCGCTCTACATGACTCACTACAAGACCCTGATTGCGCCGCTTGCCAGCGAAGGCGGGGTGGACACCGACCTCAACTCCACTTCCTGGGCGGCCGACCAGTTCGTAAGCGCGCTGCAGCAGGGCTACTGCGATGTGATCCTGACCTACTGGCATCCGTCGATGGATTTCCTGGGGCCGCTGGAGGTTGCCAATTTCGAATACCTAACACTGTCCACCGACCGCTATGTGCCGGTTTCCCGCACGGCCCCGGACAGCACGGCGGAATTCGCTTTCAAACCCGGCAGCAAAGACGCGGTGCCTCTGCTGTCCTATGGTGCGGTGTCAGCGTTACGCTCGGTGCAGGAATTTGCCCTGACCCAGCTGCTGCCCGATCAGAAGGTGTTCGTTGTCAACCAGAACGCGCTGGCCAACAGCGTCAAGGCGATGATCCAGGAAGGCTTCGGCATGGGCTGGCTGCCGCTGAGCCTCTGCCGCCAGGAAATCGCGTCCGGCCGTTTTGCGATTGTGGATGAAAGGCTGGGCACAGACCTGGAAATTCGCCTGTATCGTGATCCGCGCAGTACCAAGCAGACGCTGGATGTTCTGTGGAAGCAGCTGAAACGCTCCGCTATGAAAGCGGCGTGACAGGCGGGCTGCCAGGCAGTCGCCCGGTGATTGTGCTGGCCGCCGCACAGTAAATCTGACATTGCTAGGTGCGGACCAGGCACGATCAGGGACAGGTGGACATGCATTATCTCAAACGCGAGTTGTACGATCTGGTCAAAAGCGATGACGCCATTTTTGACTTCCTGCAGATCGGCTCGCTGGACGGGATCTGGTACTGGGACCTGGAAAGCCCCGAACACGAATGGATGAGCCCGGAACTCTGGCGCCTGTTCGGTGTGGATCCGCAAGCCAAGGGGCATTTCGCCTCCGAATGGCAGGACCTGATTCATCCGGACGATCTGGCGCTGGCGCTTGATAATTTCCAGAAGCACCTGGAAAACCCGGACCACCCCTATGATCAGATTGTTCGCTACCGCCATGCCGACGGCCATATGGTCACAGTGCGCTGCCGTGGACTAGCAATCCGGAATGAAGAAGGCAAACCAGTGAGGATGCTGGGCGCCCATAATGACCTGACGGAACTGAAGGCGCGGGAGGCCGAGCTGGCCGCAGCCATAACCGGCTTGGCTGCGGAAGTGACGCGTGCAAACTCCGCAGTGGAGGCCCGCACCGCCTTTTTGGCCACGATGAGTCACGAGATCCGCACGCCTCTGAATGTGATTCTTGGTTTGCTTCACCTCATCAAGAGCGACGATACGGCTTCGGACAAGACGCGGGAGCGGGCGGATGTCGGCTACCGGGCAGCGGAGATGCTGATGACCCAACTGGTCAATGTTCTGGAGGCAGCGCGGATTGATTCCGATGCTGCGGAGTATACCCCCAAGGCTGAAGAGACCGCTGCTTTGGTCGTGCTGTGGCGGGAGGCGCTAGAGGGCTCTGCCATTCGGTATGGCAAGCCTATGCGTACTTGGGTTTCCGCAGCGGATGATCTGCCGGAGCAGCTCGTGATTGATCTCCCGAAAGTCACCCAAGTGATCAACAACCTGATCGACAATGCGATGAAGTTCACGTCCGCGCGTGAGGCCGATGGGAGTGTGTGCATTACACTGGAACATGACGCTTCGGCTGCATGTCCCGTCAGTATCACCGTTCTGGATACCGGACCGGGCATTGCAGAAGAGGACCGCGGCCGGGCTTTCGAACGGTTCACCCAGCTCGACAACGCCATATCCTCGCACAAGGGCGGGGCTGGCCTGGGGCTGTCGATTTGCCACGAGCTGGCGGCGCTGATGGGTGGCAAGATCAGCATTCTGGACAATCCGCCAGAGGGATTCAGTCTGGGTATCCGCCTACAGCTTCCGGAGGGTGGCAGCGCTCCTGCAACTGGGTAATTGCTGCGCCCTGGATCCCGGGCTGTGCGGCCAGGGCACATGGTTGCAACTCAGATTGAGGCAACAAAAAAGGCGCCCGAAGGCGCCTTGTTTTATTGGTCGGAGTGAGAGGATTCGAACCTCCGACCCCTGCCTCCCGAAGACAGTGCTCTACCAGGCTGAGCTACACTCCGACCGTGGAGGGCGAAATAGCTCAGGGCGCAGGGTTTGACAAGGGCGATTCCACAGAAAGATGTGGATTTCGGGAAATCTTTTCTGCACTGAGGGCCGGGAGGAAATACCACGGAAAAGCCCCGCGCCGGGGGGCGGGCGGGGCTTGTGTTCGTTTCTGATTAGCGTCTGAAAATCAGAGACTTGTGTCCAGCGCAGCGATCACCGCATCGCCCATCTGGCTGGTGGAGACCGGCTCCACACCTTCGCTTGCCAGAAGATCCGCCGTGCGGACGCCATCGGCCAGAACCTTCTCGACCGCGGCTTCCAGGCGGTCGGCCTCGGCGCCTTGATCGAAGCTGTAGCGCAGCGCCATGGCAAAACTCAGAATGCAGGCGATCGGGTTCGCCTTGCCCTGGCCAGCGATGTCCGGCGCAGAGCCGTGCACGGGCTCATACAGTGCCTTGGGGCGGCCGTTTTCCATCGGCGCACCAAGCGAGGCAGAAGGCAGCATGCCAAGCGAGCCGGTCAGCATAGCGGCGCAGTCGGACAGGATATCGCCGAACAGGTTGTCGGTCAGGATGACGTCAAACTGCTTGGGCGCGCGCACCAGCTGCATGGCGCCGTTGTCGGCGTACATGTGGCTCAGCTCGACCTCCGGGTAATCTGCTGCTACGCGGGTCACCACCTCGCGCCACAGGATGCCGGATTCCATCACATTGGCCTTCTCCATGGAGCAGACCTTCTTGCTCCGGCGCATCGCCAGCTCAAACGCGGAACGGGCGGCACGCTCGATCTCGCTCTCGGTGTAGCGCTGGGTGTTGATCCCGACGCGCTCGTTGCCTTCCTCGAAGATGCCGCGCGGCTCGCCGAAGTAGACGCCCGAGGTCAGTTCGCGCACGATCATGATGTCGAGGCCTGCGACGATGTCCTTCTTCAGCGAGGAGAAATCCGCCAGCGCGTCAAAGCACTGCGCCGGGCGCAGGTTGGAGTAAAGGTCCATTTCCTTGCGCAGGCGCAAGAGGCCGCGTTCGGGTTTCACCGAGAAATCCAGGTCGTCGTAGGCCGGGCCGCCGACTGCGCCCAGGAGAACCGCGTCGACTTCCTGCGCCTTGGCCATGGTCTCATCCGCCAGCGGCTTGCCATGCTTGTCATAGGCCGCACCGCCAACCAGATCCTCGCTCACATCGAACTCCAGGCCGCGCTTATCCCCGAACCAGGAGATGGTCTTGCGCACCTCGGCCATGACCTCGGGGCCGATGCCGTCGCCGGGCAGAATCAGAATCGATGGGTTGGGCATGGGATCCTCCAAAAAAACAGCTGGCAAGGGCGTAGCGGGACAGCGGGGCAGGGTCAATAACGGCCCTTGGAAATAAAGGGGTAAGATGAGGATTTGCCTGCGCAACGAAGTTGTGGAAGGCGGGTCAGTCCATCAGCAAATCCACCCAGACCAGCCGGTGGCGGCTGGCGGTTGCTGCGGGAGTATCCTGGCCGTCCGGCCACACCACGCCGCTGGCGGTCACGGTAAGGCCAGCGGAAGGCAGCACATAGTCCACCCGCCTGCGGCCTGCGCTTTCCCACTCCACTGTGGCGGTGCCGCCCTGGGGGCTCTGCGGGAGGGGATCCTGAAGGCGGGAATCGGCCAGAAGGCTGCGGATGGCGTCTTTGCGGCCCTCACCATGCTCCGGGTCGAGGTTGGCATCGCCTGCAATGACAATGGGAGGTTCGGGCGCAGGTCCAAACGTTTCGTCCAGCAGAAGCTGCCACAAGCGGATTTCATCGTGGTTGCGTTTCCCATTGCGGTCTTCTGGCCCGTCAAACAGCGGCGGGGTCGCGTGGAAGGTCATCACATTGAGGCGGGAGCCATCCGGCAGCACCAGCGGCACCAGCCAGTGGCCCGTGGCGGACAGGCGTTGCACCGCCTGCACTTCGGCTGAAGGGAATGGGCTGCCATCCGGGTAATGCGGCAGCAGGGCTCCCGGCATGTCCTTCCACAGGAGAGAGGAAATGTCCCGGATGCCTTCATGATCCACTGGCAGCCGGGACAGCAGCGCAATGCCACTCTGGCCACGGAACCTTCCGTACCCTTGATTGTCGCGCGGTTCGCCGGTTTTCCCATTGCCGTCCAGGTCCAGCGGAGCAGGGGGCGGCAGGCCGGAATTGGGTTGCAGCGCAACGCGGTAAGAGTAGTCCAGCCCCCTGTCCGCCATCAGCGCAGCGAACGCTGCCAGCGCCCGGCCTTCGTAGTCCCAGTCGATCCCCTGCAGCGCCAGAATATCCGGCCGCGCGGTGGTGATCACCTCCACCACCGCGGCGACCTGCGGATCGCTGCCGCCAGTGATGTCCCTCAGCAGCAAGCCTGGACCGGCACGCGACAATTCGGTGTTGAAGGTTGCAATGCGGAGGGTATCTGCCCAGCCGGTCCCGGCAGCAAGGATCAGGAGAAGACCCGCCGCCAGTTGCCTCATGCGGTTTGCAAGGCCTCATCCGCGCCGAGGCTGGCCGCGCGCCGTTTCAGGGCAATCAGCCCGGCAATGCGCAGCATAGCCATGCCCCGCATGATCATTGAAGCAGGCACCAGCGCCCAAGCGCCGATCACCCAGATCAGCATATGCGGTGACGCCAGAATGCCCGGATCCACGAAGCCGGAGGCAAGTTTGACCGCGGCAGGCAGAGCAAAGGGCAATAGCACGCCGCCGGCAATATTGACGCGGCCGTCCCGTTGCAGGCGCTGCACCACATCGCCACCAGTGGTGGGATCGAACAGGGGCAGGTTGACCCAGACATTGAAGGCGCCGTTGCCCACCGGCCAGTGGCCGACCCGGATGACCAGCGCAAAAAGGGCGATGGCGGCCGCAGCGATCGCACTGGCCAGTCCAGCCGCGTCACGCACCATCAGCACAACCGGTTCCGGCACCTGCGGCGGCATCATCAGAACCGTCATCTGCACCGGTGAATAGGCAAAGTCGAGACCACCGCCCAGCCAGCTGCCCAGCTGCTGCACCAAGGCGGTCAGCCCTGTAGGCGCGACCGGGTGGGCCGCCAGCAGGCTGAGCGCACCAACGGCGGCGGCAGCCGCGGAAAACCGCATGCGGTTAATGGGCGGGGCGTTGCGGAATTCGATGAAACTGGGGAAATGGGAAGCGTATTCGCTGAAGGCCAAGGCGCAGCCCAAGAGCGCGATGAACAGGATGATTTCCGGCGACTGGGTGGCGGATGCCGGCAGAATCAGCGTCGGCATCGCAAACAGCATGGCCACCAGTATGCCGCGGAACGCCGCGCCTGTGATACGTGCAAACACGTCTTTCATTCCCTTCAAACCAGCGCGGGCGTTTGGCCTCTTGCGTCCGGATTTGAAGCCCCCCGCAAAGTGTTCCGGGGCGCTCTGCCTCATTTTTGCCCCATTGTGCCCGGCTGGCGGCTTTCCGCTCAAGAGGGCGCGGCTGATGCATGGACACTTTCCCTGCCGCACTGGTGCGGGATTGCATCAGGGTTTCAGTTCTATTTGAGGGTGTTGGCGGTCTTGCCACCAGATGCTGTGTGTCTGCTCATCCGGTGCACAAGCAAGGTGCCGCCAGGCAAATGCGGCAGAAATGCGGCGCGAAGCTGGCGCGCAAAAAGAAAACCGCCCCAAACCGGAGCGGTTTTCAGTTTTTCGGCAATCAGCCGGGGATCAGACCCAGGGGCGCTCCTGCGCGGCTTTATCCTCGAACGATTTGATCGAGTCGGCCTTTTCCATGGTCAGGCCGATGTCATCCAGACCGTTCAGCAGGCAGTGCTTCTTGAAGGCGTCCACATCGAAGCTGATCACTTCGCCGTCGGAAGTGGTGATCTCCTGCGCTTCCAGGTCCACAGTCATGCGGGCGTTGGCACCCTTCTCCGCGTCCTTCATCAGCACATCAACCTGTTCCTGCGGCAGAACGATCGGCAGGATGCCGTTCTTGAAGCTGTTGTTGAAGAAGATGTCGGCAAAGGAGGTCGACACGATGCACTTGATGCCGAAATCGGCAATCGCCCAGGGCGCGTGCTCGCGCGAGGAGCCGCAGCCGAAGTTGTCGCCCGCGATCAGGATCTCGGCGCTGCGGTACTGCGGCTTGTTCAGCACGAAGTCCTCGATCTCGGTGCCGTCGCGGTTATAACGCATCTCGTCAAACAGGTTCTTGCCGAACCCGGTGCGCTGGATCGACTTCAGGAACACCTTGGGGATGATCATATCGGTGTCGATGTTGACCAGCGGCATGGGGGCCGCGATGCCTTGGATCTTGGTGAATTTTTCCATGCTTCTGGCTCCTTACATCAGCTCGCGCACGTCGGTCAGCTTGCCGGTGAGGGCAGCGGCGGCAGCCATGGCTGGGGACACCAAGTGGGTGCGGCCCTTGTAGCCCTGGCGGCCTTCGAAGTTCCGGTTCGAGGTTGCGGCGCAACGCTCTTCCGGGGCCAGCTGGTCGGGGTTCATCGCCAGGCACATGGAGCAGCCCGCAAGGCGCCACTCGAAACCGGCGGATTCAAAGATCTCGGCCAGGCCTTCTTCCTCGGCTTGCGCCCGCACCAGGCCGGAACCCGGAACGATCATGGCGCGCATGCCGTCCTTGATCTTCTTGCCCTTCACCACGTCTGCCACGGCGCGCAGGTCTTCGATGCGGCCGTTGGTGCAGGAGCCGATGAATACGGTATCGATCTCGATGTCGGTCAGCTTCTGGCCGGGGGTCAGGCCCATGTACTCGATCGAGCGGCGGGCCGCTTCGACCTTGCCGCCGGAGAAGTCTTCGGGGTTCGGCACCACGCCGGTGATCGGCAGCACGTCCTCAGGGGAGGTACCCCAGGTCACGACCGGCTCAATCTCCTCGCCCTTCAGGGTGACGACCTTGTCGAAATGCGCGCCTTCGTCGGTGTAGAGTGTCTTCCACCAGCTCAGCGCAGCTTCCCACTGGGCGCCCTTGGGGGCGTGCGGGCGGCCTTTGACATATTCAAAGGTGGTCTCGTCCGGCGCGATCAGGCCGGCACGGGCGCCGCCTTCGATTGCCATGTTGCAGACGGTCATGCGGCCTTCCATCGACAGATCGCGGATCGCTTCGCCGCAGTATTCGATGACATAGCCGGTGCCGCCGGCAGTGCCGGTCTCGCCGATCACGGCCAGGGTGATATCCTTGGCAGTGACGCCCGGCTTCAGCTTGCCGGTGATCTCCACCTTCATGTTCTTGGATTTCTTCTGGATCAGCGTCTGGGTGGCCAGCACGTGCTCCACCTCGGAGGTGCCGATGCCATGCGCCAGTGCGCCGAAGGCGCCGTGGGTGGCGGTGTGGCTGTCGCCGCAGACCACGGTCATGCCGGGCAGGGTCCAGCCCTGTTCCGGGCCGACGATGTGCACGATGCCCTGGCGGACGTCATCCACTGGGTAGTAGTGCACGCCGAATTCCTTGGCGTTCTTGTCGAGCGCCTCGACCTGGATGCGGCTTTCCTCGTTCTCGATGCCTTTGGCGCGGTCGAGCGTGGTCGGCACATTGTGGTCCGGCACCGCGATGGTCTTTTCGGGCGCGTGCACCTTGCGGCCGGCCATGCGCAGGCCTTCGAACGCCTGCGGGCTGGTCACTTCGTGGACCAGGTGGCGGTCGATATAGAGCAGGCTGGTGCCGTCCTCTGCTTCATGCGCAACATGCGCATCCCAGATCTTGTCATAGAGTGTCTTGGGGGACATGGGTCCTCTCCCGTGATGTATTGGGTATGCTGGCTTTGGGCTGGGCAAGCACCTTATAGGCGCGCCAGGACCGTGCGGGCGGCGCCAAAGAACCGTTCGCGCAGCCGCGCGCGGTCTTGCAGTTCGATCTTTTGCGCCAATACGAGGGTCATGGCTGTCAGATACATCCCGGCGGGCCGGCAATCAAGATTCGTTCTAGGTGCGGAAAAGAAAGCCTGCCCCGCTCAGACTGCGCGGCACAGGGCGTGCACCCCCTGTACACCCCCTGTGCACCGGCCGGTGCCTTTTCCCGCTGATTGGAGAGCCGGGCAGGACGGCTCTTGCCTTGATCCGGGCGCATCGCGGCGGCACACTGGCAGAAAAATGGGGGCGCGCGATGGAGCCGGAAGAGCAGACACCACCCAGAGACGCGATTGCTGAAAGCACCGCCGAAGCACTGGAGCTTGGCCAGCAATTGTGGGACCTGGCAGCTGAGGGCATAGAGCTGCTGCTGAGGCCCTGGAACGCCTATCAGGCAGGGATCGTGCTGGCGGTTTTTGTGCTTGCCACCCTGATCGCGCGGCCGCTGAAAAGCGCTTTTCATGACTGGCTGCGCGCGAGGGAAGGCTGGCCGCGCTGGCGGATCCGGGCCGGGCTGGTGGTTCACAAGCGGATCCGGGGTATCCTGTTTGTGCTGCTGATCTGGATGGTTGTCCTGATCATGCAGGAGATGACCTGGCCCAGCCGGTCGCGGTTGCTGACGGTCATCGCCAACCTGTCGTTGGCTTGGCTGATCGTCGCCTTTGCCACCCGGCTGGTGGGCAACCCGCTGCTGCGCAACCTGGTGAAATACGGCGCCTGGGCCTGGATCACCCTGCGTATTCTCGGCATCACCGAAGATGCGGTGCATCTGCTGGACGGGGTTGCCATCAGTTTCGGGGACCTCAGGATCTCGCTGTTCCTGGTTGTGCAGGCAGTGGTGATCCTGGGCGTGATGCTGACGCTGGCGCGGGTCATATCCTCGGTGACAGCGAACCGCATCCGCGCAAATTCCGACATCTCCCCGTCAATGCAGGTGCTGGCGGCCAAGCTGGCGCAGATCCTGCTGTTCGGCGGTGCCTTCTTTATCGGGCTCAAGGCTATCGGCATCGACCTGACCGGTCTGGCGGTGCTTTCGGGGGCCATCGGCGTGGGTCTGGGCTTTGGCCTGCAGAAGGTGGTGTCGAACCTGGTGTCGGGGCTGATCATTCTCTTGGACAAGTCGATCAAGCCGGGCGACGTGATCAGCCTTGGCGACACCTTCGGCTGGATCAATGCGCTGGGTGCGCGCTATGTCTCGGTCGTGACCCGGGACGGTCGCGAATACCTGATCCCAAACGAGGACCTGATCACCACTCAGGTGGTGAACTGGTCGCATTCCGACAAATATGTGCGCCTGGATCTGACCTTCGGTACCGGCTATGGCGATGACCCCCACCTGGTCCGCAAAATCGCGATTGAGGCTGCGTCCAGCGTCGCGCGGGTGCTGCAGTACGGCAGCAAGAAGCCGGTCTGCCACATCACCGGCTTTGGCGACAGCAGCGTTGATTACGTGCTTCGGTTCTGGATCGACGATCCCACCGGCGGCCTGACCAACATCCGCGGCAATGTCTATCTGGCGCTGTGGGATGCGTTCAAGGAACAGGATATTTCCATCCCGTTCCCGCAGCGTGAGGTGCGGATGCTGAACGACCCGTTGCCGGTGAGGGTTGCACCTTCGGGCAATGACGGATAAAGCACAGGGCTTGCATCGCCGGGGCGTGGTTTTATTGAAAAGTTACCCTCCGGTTGCTACATTATTATTAGGCCCGGCGCCGGGGCTTGGCGGCGCGTTGCAAGGAGGACTATGTCCTGTCACCCGTACCTCAAGCGGCGGATGCCGCTGTTAATGGGGCAGCCGTGATGGCCGCCCAGTCCCAGCCCACCAGCGAACAGCTGCTGGAGCGGATTCTCTCCTCACTCAGCGATGACAAAGCCGAAGATGTTGTGCAGATCGACCTGCGCGGCAAAACCTCGATCGGCGATTACATGGTGCTGGCCTCCGGCCGTTCCACCCGTCAGGTTGCTGCGATGGCTGAAAAGCTGACCGACCGGCTCAAGCAGGAGTACCGGATCACCTGCAAGGTCGAAGGCAAGGATGCCGGCGACTGGGTGCTGATCGATTCCGGTGATGTGATCGTCCATATCTTCCGCCCGGAAGTGCGCGAGTTCTATCAGCTCGAGAAGATGTGGATGCCCGCTGGCACCGAGGCTGCACCGGCAGCCGAAGGCTGATCCAAGGCTGATTTGATGCAGGCCCGCGCGATGGGTGCGGGCCGGATTGCTTCAGGAATTTCATGCGTCTGCATATCTGTGCGGCCGGACGCCTCCGCTCTGGCCCGGAAAAATCCCTCATCGACGATTACCTGACCCGGTTCGACCGGACCGGCCGCGCGCTGGGCCTGGGGCCTGCGCGGGTGGTGGAGATTGAGGACAAGAAGAATGCAGGCATGGCAGCCGAGGCTGCGTTGTTGCGCAAGGCGCTGCCCAAGGGGGCGGTAATCTGCACCCTGGATGAGCGCGGCAAGGTGCTGTCCTCCCCCGATTTTGCGGACAGGCTGGCTGGCTGGCGCGACAGCGGCCGCCAGGATCTGGCGCTGATCATCGGCGGCGCAGACGGGATCGACCCCTCGCTGCGGGCCGAAGCGGATTTCTCAATCTCCTTCGGCAAGATGGTCTGGCCGCATATGCTGGTGCGGGTGATGCTGGCGGAGCAGATCTACCGCGCCGCCACCATTCTGGCAGGCAGCCCCTATCACCGGGTCTGACCGGGGCGGCACATCAGCCGCCGTGAAAAAGCCGCAAACCCGCCCCGCTCCCGCCGCAGCCGGTCTCCAGCATCTTCTGGTGCGTTAACCAGAAGCCGGAACAGTTGCGCGGCGTCAGGCAAAGGGCTGTACCCCGCACGGGGCAACGGTTCAGGTGCCATCAGGCCGGTTCCGGAATGCTGCAGCAGAGCAGCAGGAAGCGGAGAGCCTGAGATGGAGATGAGCAAGGAAGAACTGTCGTTACGCCGGAAGTTACTATTCAGGCTGCTGGGGAGGCAGGACAGGCCGTCTGCCATCAGGCCGGAGGCTGCGGTCCAAGTCCATCATCCGGTACCCCAGTTCGACGCCAGTTCCGACACGTTCCAGTTCCGTCAGCAGTAAATGGCGCTTCAGGGCAGCTTCAGCGGGTACCGCTGCTGCCCCCATCCATCCGTCAGGCAGCGCGCCTGGATCTGCACCTGAGTGGTGCCCTCCGGGATTTGCACGCCGCCTAGGGACCGGGTGAAGGGCTGCTCGTGCTCATGCGGGTGCGCCAGAACCCGCAGGCCCAATTCGTTCCCGTCCATATCCAGGATCCGCCATCCGTCGGCGTAGTGCTCCCATCCGGTATCCGGGTGGGACAGGGTGACGCTGAAGGTCCAGCTGCCGCCGGATTGGCGGGCGGTGGCGTTCTGTATCACCGGTTCATCCGCAAGGGCAGGCAGAGCGGCAGTGCTGAGTGCGCAGGTCAGAAGCAGGTGTTTCATGCCCGCACCATAGCTTTGCAGAGACCGCAGTGCGGTCACGAAACCGTGTCCCCGCTGCTTTCGGGCGGGATGCGCTGCAGGATCCGGCGGGAAGTAGAGGCAAACTCGCGCCGGTACAGCACTGCTATGGTGATCAGTGCCGCCGCGCCCAACGGCAGGGCGCCCGCAAGCCAGGCCACGGCCGCCAGCGCGAAATAGGTTGACCGCATGCCGCGGTTGAAGCTGCGCGCGGCGGTGATGCTGATTTCCGCCGCCTGCGCAGCGCGGGGGTAGGCGAGGTCGTGGGCGGGATCGTTCGGGACCGCTGCCATCAGCACCGCGCAATAGCCGAACAGCCGGTGCGACCAGACAAATTTCAGAAACGCATTGGACAGAAGCAGCAGCACCACCAGGATTTTCACTTCCCAGACAAAGGCGGGGGCGCTGTCCTGGATCAGGTCCTCTGCGACGCCCGCCAGCTGGTCCGTATTGCCGATCAGCGCCAGCCCGCCGCCGATGGCGATCATCGCGGCGGAGGCAAAGAAGGCGGTGGCCTGGCGCAGATTTCCGGCCAGCTGGGCGTCAAAGATGCGCGGGTCGCGCTCGACCATCCGCTTCATCCAGTCGCGCCGGAAATCCTCCATCAGCAAGGACACCGAGGGCCGCCCTGAAGGCGGGTTTTCGATCCGCCAGCCGATCCACAGCCAGCCTGCGATCAGCAGGGTCAGCGCGGCTAGGTCAAAGAGGGTGAATTGCGCAAGGCGGGTGGTCCAGATCATGGGCCGACCCTATCGCGGCGATACGCCACTTGCCAGACTGCAAGAATTGGTAATATCATTTTACCAAATAGGAGAACCCGATGGAGATGCCATCCCCGAACCCCGCCATTCTGGCCCGCAAGACGCGGCTTGCCGAGCGTCTGCTGGCTGTGCTGCCCACGGATGCGGTTATCCAGGACGAGGCGGAGACCCGCGCCTATGAATGCGACGCTCTGACCGCCTACAGATGCCCGCCGCTGCTGGCGGTGCTGCCGAGGAGCACGCAAGAGGTCTCAGCCGTGCTGCGGATCTGCCACGACGAGGGCGTGCCGGTGGTGCCGCGCGGTGCGGGCACCTCGCTGGCGGGCGGGGCGCTGCCGACGGCGGATTGCGTGATCCTGGGTGTGGCGCGGATGAATGAGGTGCTGGAAACCGATTTTGAAAACCGTATCATCCGGGTGCAGACCGGGCGCACCAATCTGAGCGTCTCCGGTGCGGTGGAGGACGAGGATTTCTTCTATGCCCCGGATCCGTCCTCGCAGCTGGCTTGCGCCATTGCCGGCAATATCGCGATGAACTCCGGCGGGGCCCATTGCCTGAAATACGGGGTGACGACCAACAACCTGCTGGGTGTCACCATGGTGATGATGGACGGCACAGTGGCGGAGATCGGCGGCGCGCATCTGGATGCGGGCGGGCTGGACCTCTTGGGCGTGATCTGCGGCAGCGAAGGGCAGCTGGGGGTGGTGACAGAGGCCACCCTGCGCATTCTGCGCAAACCTGAAGGCGCGCGTCCTGTTCTGATCGGCTACGACAGCAACGAGGTGGCCGGCGCCTGCGTATCGGACATTATCAAGGCAGGCGTGCTTCCGGTGGCCATCGAATTCATGGACCGCCCCTGCATTGAGGCCTGCGAGGCCTTTGCCAAGGCGGGTTACCCGATGTGCGAGGCGCTGCTGATCATCGAGGTCGAGGGCAGCGAAGCGGAAATCGATCACCAGCTGGGGCTGATCACGGAGATCGCCCGCTCCCACAACCCGGTGGAGCTGCGCGAGGCTGGGGATGCGGATGAGGCGGCCCGGATCTGGCTGGGCCGCAAATCCGCCTTTGGCGCCATGGGGCAGATCAACGATTACATGTGCCTGGACGGGACCATCCCCGTCTCCTCGCTGCCCTTCGTTCTGCGCCGGATCGGTGAGATGAGCAAGGAATTCGGCTTGGCTGTAGCCAATGTCTTCCACGCAGGCGACGGCAACATGCACCCCTTGATCCTGTTTGACGCCAACAAGCCGGGCGATCTTGAAACCTGCGAAGCCTTTGGAGCCGAAATCCTAAAGCTTTGCGTTGAAGCAGGCGGATGTCTGACCGGTGAGCATGGGGTCGGGATCGAGAAACGCGACCTGATGCTGCATCAGTACAGTGCGGCGGATCTGGAAGCGCAGCTGAAGGTCAAGGACGTGTTTGACCCCAAGTGGCTTCTGAACCCGGCCAAGGTGTTTCCGCTGAAAGTAACCGAAAGCCGCCGCGCGGTCGCGTTGGCTGCCGAGTGATGGGGGTTAGCCCCCAAACCCCCAGAGTATTTCCGGAAAGATGAAAATGATGACACCAGGGAGCGAGGCAGAGCTAGCCGAGGCCATTGCAGGCGCAAGCGGGCCGCTGTGTATCCAGGGCGGCGGCACCCGCGGGCTAGCTGTGGAAGGGGAAGTACTGAGCACACGCGGGTTGTCCGGCGTGGAGTTGTATGAGCCCGGAGCGCTGACGCTTGTGGTCAATGCGGGCACCCCGGTGGCGGAGGTTGAGGCGCTGCTGGCGGCGGAAAACCAGCGGCTGGCGTTTGAGCCGATGGACCACCGCGGACTGCTGGGTACAGGCGGAGAGCCGACCATCGGCGGGATGATTGCGGCCAATGTCTCCGGCCCCCGGCGGATTCAAACCGGTGCCGCGCGGGACCACCTTCTGGGGGTACGGTTCGTGGATGGAGCCGGCCAAGTGGTCAAGAACGGCGGCCGGGTTATGAAGAATGTGACCGGCTATGATCTGGTCAAGCTGATGTGCGGCGCCCACGGCACTCTTGGGGTGCTGACAGAGGTGTCGCTGAAGGTGCTGCCGCGGGCTGAAGCCGCCGCCACCGTGACCCTGACCGGCCTCGACCTCCCTGCTGCGGTGCGGGCGATGTCTGCAGCTTTGGGTTCCCCTTATGACGTGACCGGCGCGGCCTATGATGCGGAAACCTATCAGGCGCACATCCGGGTGGAGGGGTTCCGGGACTCCGCTGCCTACCGCAGTGCGGAACTGGTCAAGCTGCTGTCGCCCTTTGCCATGGCGGAGGTGCTGGAGGATGCAGAAAGCCTGTGGCGGGGCATCAGGGATGTTGCGGCCTTCCAGGGACGGGATGGCGATGTCTGGAGGATTTCGGTGAAGCCCACGGATGCGGTGGAACTGGTGCCGCATCTGGAGGCAGAGGCGCTGCAGTTCGACTGGGGCGGCGGGCTGATCTGGGCGCTTGTCCCCGCTGGGACGGAGCTGCGAAACCGGATCAATGTGCCGGGCCATGCCACGCTGGTGCGCGCCGCGCAGGAGACCCGGGCGCGGCTCGGCGTGTTCCAGCCGCAGCCCGGTCCCCTGACGGCCGTCTCCGAAGGGCTGCGGCGGCAATTCGACCCGCGCGGCATTCTTAATCCGGGGCTGATGGGGTAAGATATGCAGACCACCTTTACAGAAAAGCAACTGCAAGACCCCGCCACCAAACGAGCCAACGAAATCCTTCGCTCTTGCGTGCATTGCGGTTTTTGCACCGCTACATGCCCGACCTATCAGGTGCTGGGCGACGAACTCGACAGCCCGCGCGGGCGGATCTACCTGATCAAGGACATGCTGGAAAACGAACGGGTGCCGGACGAAAAGACCGTCAAGCACATCGACCGCTGCCTGTCGTGCCTGGCCTGCATGACCACCTGTCCGTCAGGCGTGCATTACATGCATCTGGTGGACCATGCCCGTGCCTATATCGAAAAGCACTATGACCGCCCGTGGAGCGACCGCGCCTTGCGCTGGCTGCTGGCGCGGATCCTGCCCTATCCGGGCCGGTTCCGGCTGGCGCTGCTGGGAGCGAAGCTGGCGAAACCGTTCAAGGGTCTGCTGCCGGATGCGCGGCTGCGTGCGATGCTGGAGATGGCGCCAAGAACCATCCCGCCGGTCAGCCGAAACGACGACCCGCAAAGTTTTGTGCCGGAGGTGCCGCGCAAAAAACGTGTGGCGCTGATGACGGGCTGCGCGCAGAAGGCGCTGAACACGGATATCAACGACGCTACCATCCGGCTGCTGACCCGGCTGGGCTGTGAGGTGGTGGTTGCCAAGGGCGCAGGCTGCTGCGGCGCGCTGACCCACCACATGGGGCGGGAGGAGGAGAGCCACGCCGCCGCCGCCAGAAACATCCGCGCCTGGACAGCAGAGCTGGACGGGCAGGGGCTGGATGCAATCGTCATCAACACCTCTGGCTGCGGCACCTCGGTCAAGGATTACGGGCATATGTTCCGCAATGATGCCTTGGCGGAAGATGCGGCGCGGATCGCAGGGATTGCGATGGATATCTCGGAGCTGCTGATGCAGCTGGAGCTGCCGGAAGGCGCGGACAAAGGGCTGACGGTTGCCTATCACGCGGCCTGCTCGCTGCAGCACGGTCAGCAGATCAAGACCCACCCCAAAACGCTGCTGAAGCGTGCGGGCTTCAAGGTTGTGGAACCCGCCGACAGCCATCTGTGCTGCGGTTCGGCCGGGACGTACAACCTGATGCAGCCGGAAATCTCCGCCCAGTTGAAGGCGCGCAAGGTGAAAACGCTGGAGGCGAAGCAGCCTGATCTGATTGCCGCGGGCAATATTGGCTGCATGATGCAGATCGGAGGGGGCACCGAAGTGCCCATCGTGCATACGGTGGAACTGCTGGACTGGGCCACCGGCGGCCCGCAGCCGCCTGCGCTGACTGCACCGGGTAAACGCGCGCCGGAGGTGCCGGTGCTGCGCTGAAACCGGCGGCAGAAAGAATCGGGCTGCATTCACCGCAGGCTTGCCGTAATTTTGCCTGAACAGACAAATAATCTCCCAGCCGGTGGATAAGAGGAGACGCATGTGAGGCAGTGGATTCTTGCGGTTGCAGCAGTGTTGCTGCCAGCCGCGGCGATGGCGCAGGACAGCCGGCTGCAGCGGATGGACACGTTGGATGCGGGCCGCAAGTGGGAGGCCGTCGGGCGGCTCGATGTGAACGGCGAGGGGTTCTGCACCGGCGCGCTGATTGCGCCCGATCTGGTGCTGACCGCCGCGCATTGCCTCTATGACAGCCGCACCAAGGCGCCGATCGACCCCACCAGGATCGAATTCCTGGCCGGCTGGCGCAACGGGCGCGCCTCGGCCTACCGCTCCGTGCGCCGGGCGGTGCAGCATCCCTCCTATGTCTATGACGGTGAACTGTCGACGGACCGGGTGCGCAATGACATTGCCCTGCTGCAACTGCAGCGCCCGATCCGCAATACCACCGTGACCCCTTTTGAGACCGAACAACGCCCGCGCAAGGGCGCCAAGATCGGTGTGGTCTCATACGCCCATGACCGCTCGGAGGCGCCGTCCTTGCAGGAGGTCTGCGCAGTGAAAGCCCGCCAGCAGGGGGTTCTGGTGATGTCCTGCGACGTGGACTTCGGGTCCTCCGGCGCGCCGGTCTTTTCCTTTGAGAACGGAACCCCGCGGATTGTTTCGGTGATCTCTGCCAAGGCGGAAGTCAGCGGTGAGCAGGTGTCTCTTGGATCTGCCCTGGCAGAGGAGCTGACGCTGCTGCAGGCGCAGCTGACCGGTGTGAACACTGGCGGGCAGCTGCCGCCTGGTGTGGGCCGGGTGAAAGCGGGGGAACGGGGCGGTTCCTTTGGCGCGAAGTTCGTCAAGCAATGAGCTGGCGGGCGCTGATACTGGGGGCGGTCATGCTGGCCTATGCCGGGAGCGCGCTGGCACAGGGGACCGGCCTGCGCCGCTTGACCGACCGCGACGACCTGTTGGGCTGGGAAGCCGTCGGGCGGCTGGAGCTGAACGGTAAGGGCTACTGCACCGGCACGCTGATTGCGCCGGAGCTGGTGCTGACGGCGGCGCATTGTGTTTACGGCAAGGACGGCGGGTTGCGCCCGGCAGAGCAGATCAGGTTCCGCGCCGGGCTGCGCGACGGGGTTGCGGTTGCCGACCGCCAGGCACTGCAGATTGCGGCCCATCCAGGCTATGACCCGCGCCGCCGCCTGAATATGGAAAACATCCGTCACGATGTGGCGCTGATCCGTCTAGCGGAGCCCATTCTCAGCAGCCAGGCGAATGCGTTTGTGCTGCATTCGGGCGAGGATTACGGGAGCGGTATCTCCGTAACCTCCTATGGCAAAGGCCGGGACGAAGCGCTGTCGCGCCAGCGTCAGTGCAACCTGATGGGGGAGCACAGGGACGTGCTGATGATTGACTGCAATGTCACCTTCGGCTCCTCCGGGGCGCCGGTGTTTTCGCAGGTGGGCGGCCGCGGGCGGATATTGTCGCTGGTGTCCGGCGGCGGCAATTTCCGGGGCAAGCAAGTGGCCTTCGGCATGAAGCTGCCACAGCGGGTGGCCGAACTGAAAGCACAGCTGCGCCGCAATCCGGTGGCCTCGCCGGACCGGCGGATCAAGCGGATCCAGGTTGGCGGCGGCACCTCTGCTGGCGGTGCAAAATTTGTCAGCGTTGGCGACTGATAAACCTCTTGAAGCCGTAAATCGCGTTTCCTATCTCAGAATTGTCCGGGCAGCCGCTGATTGGGGCCCGGCGCAAAACCAGCCTGTCCCCGCGGGGAAGGCACTCTGAAATCGCTCATGAATGAGGATGGAAAATGCGTACTTTTGATTTTGCACCGCTGCACCGTGCCACTATCGGCTTTGACCAGATCGCCAGCCTGATGGACCGCGCCCTGAGCGCCGATGCCGCGCAGTCCAGCTACCCGCCCTACAACATCGAGAAGACCGACGCCGACAGCTACCGCATCTCAATCGCTGTTGCGGGGTTCTCTGACGAGGACTTGAACGTCGAAGTGAAGGAAAACGCACTGGTGGTGTCCGCGAAAAAAGCGGACGACGGCGACGGCCGCACCTTCCTGCACCGTGGCATTGCTACCCGTGCCTTTGAACGCCGTTTCACCCTGGCCGACCATGTCCATGTGACCGGGGCCAGCCATGAAAACGGCATGCTGCATATCGATCTGCACCGCGAGGTGCCAGAGGCGCTGAAACCACGCCGGATCGAAATCTCCTCCTCCCGCCCGGGCCGCCCGGAGATCGAGGCCAAAGCGGTCAACTGATCCCCTGGACAACGGTTCGTGCGCACGAAGCCCCCTGGTTTTGCCAGGGGGCTTTTGTTTTGGGGCTGTCCCTGCGGAAACGGTCAGGAGTTGCAAGGCAACTGCTTGTTAGGAATTTGGCGGCACACTGAGGCGGTGAATGGTTGTTGCGCCGGTGTCTGACCGCCCGCCGGTGCTGTCAAAGCGCGGTCCGGGTGAGCCGCATGGGACCACAGCAGATTCAGCATGTTCAGCAGAGCTTTGCAGGCATCTTCGCCCGCAAGGCTGATCTGGCGGAACGGTTCTATGTGCATCTGTTCACCCGCCTGCCGGAAGCACGGGGGATGTTCCGCGGTAACTTCGTGAAGCAGAAAACGATGCTGACGGCGATGATCGCGTCCTGTGTGCGCAACCTGGATGATCCCCGCATGCTGGAGGAGATCAGCGCCCAGCTGGCGCAGGAACACGCTCATCTGGACATTGGCCTGCGGGAAGCGGAGGCGGCAAAGCGGGCGCTGATCGCCGCTTTGCGCGATGTTTTGGGGGCGGAACTGGACACGGAGACCGAGTTTGCCTGGGCCAGTGCCATCAGCCGGGTGGCCGGGACACTGACCCGGCACTGAGCATCTGGCCTTGCCGGTCCGAGGGGCTGATCAGACCGCCATGCAGATGTACTTCATCTCCAGATAGTCATCGATGCCGTGATGGCTGCCTTCACGGCCCAGACCCGACTGCTTGACGCCGCCGAACGGGGCCACCTCGGTTGAGATGATGCCGGTGTTCACCCCGACGATCCCGTATTCAAGCGCTTCGGCCACCTTGTGCACGCGGGAGAGGTCCTTGGCGTAGAAATAGGAGGCCAGGCCGAAGATGGTGTCATTGGCCATCGCGATCACCTCGTCCTCGTCCTCGAACTTGAACAGCGGGGCGAGGGGGCCGAAGGTCTCATCGGTGGCAAAAGCCATTTCCTGGGTTGCGCCCTTGACGATGGTCGGCTGGAAGAAGCTGCCGCCCAGTTCCGACGGGTTGCCGCCCAGAATTACTTCGCCGCCCTTCGAGGTGGCATCGGCAATATGCTCCTGCACCTTCTCGACCGCTTCCATGTTGATAAGCGGGCCGAAGTGGATGCCGTCCTTGAGGCCGTCGCCGACGTTCATCGCTGCAACTGCGGCCTTCAGCTTCTCCGCGAAGGCATCGTAAACGCCGGCCTGCACATAGATCCGGTTGGCGCAGACACAGGTCTGGCCGTTGTTGCGGAACTTGCACATGATAGCGCCTTCGACCGCGGCATCGAGATCAGCATCGTCAAACACGATGAAGGGCGCGTTGCCGCCCAGTTCCATCGAGCATTTCATGACGGTGTCGGCGGCCTGGCGCAGCAGGATGCGGCCGACCTCGGTAGAGCCGGTGAAGGTCAGCTTGCGCACCGCGTCGTTCTCACAGAATTCCTTGCCGATGTCGGAGGCGCGCGATGACGGCACCACGCTGAACACGCCTGCCGGAATGCCGGCCCGGTCAGCCAGTACCGCCAGCACGATGGCCGACAGCGGGGTTTCCGCGGCGGGTCGGGCGACAAAGGCGCAGCCTGCGGCCAGCGCCGGGCCGGCCTTGCGGGTGATCATCGCGTTGGGGAAGTTCCAGGGCGTGATCGAGGCTGCAACGCCGATCGGCTGTTTCAGCACGGTGATGCGCTTGTCGCGCTGGTGGCCGGGGATGGTTTCGCCGTAGATCCGTTTGGCCTCTTCCGCGAAAAACTCAATGAAGGACGCGCCATAAGCGATCTCGCCGCGGGATTCCGCCAGCGGTTTGCCCATCTCGGCGGTCAGGATCACCGCCAGATCCTCCTGGTTCTCCATCATCAGGTCGAACCATTTGCGCATTGCTGTGGCGCGTTCCTTGCCGGTCCACTTGGCCCACTCTTTTTGGGCGGCATCTGCCTGGGCAATGGCGCCCGCGACCTGCGCGCGGCTGGTGTCGGAGACCTGGGCGATCACGTCGCCGCGGGCCGGGTTGGTCACGTCAAAGGTGCCTTCGCCATCGGTAAACTGGCCACCGATATAGGCGCGGGTTTCCAGCAGGCTGGGGTCTTTGAGCAGGGATTTCAGGTCAGTGTTAGCGTCAAGCATTGCGGGCCTCCCGGGTGTTCTATTGCTGGAATGGAAATCAGCTGCGCATTGATATGTCCAGAAGCATTGATGAGTCCAGAATTTGATCAAATTTCCGACAAAGATTTTTGGGTCAAGAAATTTGACATGTTCTGTGCCAGACTGTCTGGTAGCCGCAAAGAATAAGAACAGGGGAGATTGGGCATGGAATTGGATGATGCCTATGCCAATGGGGCCTATATCGAGAATGCAGACAAGTATCCGCCGCGCTGGGCGGCCTCGGCGGAGGATTTCCGCAACAGCCTGCATGAGCGCGCCCGGCTGAACATTCCCTATGGCGAAGGGGAGCGGCAGACTTTCGACCTGTTCCTGCCTGAAGGCACCGCCAAGGGACTGTTTGTCTTTGTTCACGGCGGCTATTGGCTGGCTTTCGACAAAAGTTCCTGGTCGCATCTGGCGCGCGGCGCGCTGGCACACGGCTGGGCTGTAGCGATGCCATCATACGACCTGTGCCCGGAGGTGCGGATTGCCGATATCACCCGGCAGGTAACAGCGGCCGTCAAGCAAGCTGCGGCCGAAGTTGATGGACCAATTGCACTGGCGGGCCATTCGGCGGGTGGTCACCTTGTGGCGCGGATGCTGGACAAAGCGCTGCTGCCAGCGGACGTGGGGGAGCGGATCAAGACAGTGATCCCGATTTCGCCGCTGTCGGACTTGCTGCCGCTGCTGCGCACCTCGATGAACCAGAAGTTCAAGATGGATTCGGCTGCAGCTGTGGCCGAAAGCCCGGTTGAGATGCAGGATCGCTATTCGGCGGAGGTCACCGTCTGGGTCGGCGGCGAGGAGCGTCCGGCGTTTTTGGATCAGGCGGTCTGGCTGGTGGAAGCCTGGGAGACGGACCATGTGATTGCTTTCGGAAAGCATCATTTCAACGTGATTGACCCGCTGGCCGACCCGGACAGCGATCTGGTGGCTCTGATCGTGAATTGAGCGCTTGGAGGGGGCGGAAACGCCCCCTCTGAACAGGGCGAAAATAGTTCTTGCCAGAATCCCCTTTCCGCCGCATTTTCCGGTTTAAGGGCCAGGCGATGGCGTCGCCGCATGGAATACATGCCAGCCCCCACATTCCAAAACTGTCCTGAACGCCGGGACCTTTCTTGTAAGAAGGAAGGGTCTGATATGACTGCACGTCCTGAAATGTACCGTTTTCACAACGGTGAGAAGGCGCCGCTGCAATTTGCTGTCTCCGAGTATGAGGCGCGGATCGCTGGCCTGCGCAAGATCATGGCCGACAAAGGGGTGAGCGCCGCGGTCTTCACCTCGATGCACAACATCTCCTACTACTCGGGCTTCACCTACTGCGCCTTTGGCCGCCCTTACGGCCTAGTGGTGACCGCAAGCGAAGCCGTGACCATCTCGGCCGGCATCGACGCGGGCCAGCCCTGGCGCCGATCGTTCTGCGACAACATCACCTATACCGACTGGCAGCGCGACAATTTCTGGCGTGCAATCAAGTCGGTATCGGGCGAGGGTGCGGTGGTCGGCTATGAAAGCGACCACCTGACCCTGCTGCAGAAGGCTAAGCTGGAAGGGTTCCTGAAACCGTCCGAACTGGTTGACCTTTATGAGCCGACCATGCGCCAGCGGATGGGCAAGTCCGCCGCTGAACTGGAGATGATCCGGGCCGGTGCGGCGGTGGCCGACGTCGGCGGCTTTGCGATCCGCGATGCGGTCAAGGAAGGCGCGCGGGAGATCGACGTGGCGATGGCGGGCCGCGATGCGATGGAGCTGGAGATTGCCAAGCGCTTCCCGGATGCGGAGTACCGCGACACCTGGGTCTGGTTCCAGTCCGGCATCAATACCGATGGCGCCCACAACCCGGTGACGGGTCGCCGACTGGAGCGCGGCGACATCCTGTCCCTCAACACTTTCCCCATGATTTCAGGGTATTACACTGCTCTGGAACGGACCATGTTCGTGAAGGAAGTGGATGCCGACTCTCTGCGCATCTGGGAGGCCAATGTGGCGGCTCATGAGCTGGGTATCTCGCTGCTGAAACCGGGTGCGAGCTGTGCGGAAATCACCCATAAGATCAACGCCTTCTTTGAAGAGCAGGATCTGCTGCAGTACCGCACTTTCGGCTATGGCCACTCGTTCGGCGTCTTGTCGCACTACTATGGCCGCGAGGCTGGGCTGGAGCTGCGTGAGGACATCGACACGGTGCTGGAGCCGGGCATGGTGATCTCGATGGAGCCCATGCTGACCATCGCCGACGGCCAGCCGGGTGCCGGCGGCTACCGTGAGCATGACATCCTGATCATCCACGAGGACGGCAACGAGAACATCACCAAATACCCCTATGGGCCGGAGTTCAACGTTGTCGGCTGAGGCCGGCTAAACACGAAAATGCAGGGGGTGCCATGCGTGCACCCCCTGTACACCCCCTGTGCACCGGGCAGGTGCACAGGGGGTTTAGTCTAGTGATAGGCTTGGTCCAAAGGCCGGGTCTGCGCGGGTTGGGACCGCGGGCAAACCGGGGCCTGCGGAACCGCCGCATCACGGTCGGCTTGCAGCGGGGGGGTCGCTTTCCACGCCCGCGTCATCCACAGGGCGGCAGTAGCAGGTTCTTGTGCAGCGTGCAGCAGTTCGTGCACCGACAGGCTCAGCTGCGCGGCGTCGTGCTGGGCAGTCACCCTGAGAAGGTCCCCGGACTTGGCCGTTTCCGGGTGATCCAGCAGAAACGCGGTGCGCCCCCAATGCCCCCCGGACGTCAACCCGTTCGCCACTTGCACCCCAGGTGCCAGGTTCATTTCGAAGCTGACCAGCACCGCGTGGATGCTGCCCGGTGCGGTGCAGGCCAGATCCTTTGCAACCCGCGCCGGATTGATATTCGGCCGGGTGAAGTCGAACTCGAACAACTCTGCCGCCGGGCCCAAGGGGCGGAGCTTGCAGGCTTCGAAATCGTTCGGGGTGAGCTGCGCCACGCGGGCGAAGTGGTGAAAGGCGCTGAGATCGAAACCTTCTGCCTCCTGCGGGCGCCAGAGGTCCAAGAGGCCGGAGCTTTCCACCGGCTGGGCCAACAATGTCCCGCGTTCCGGGATGGCGCGTGCGCCAGGTTTGGCCAGCGCCGACATGGCGTGGGTCAGGGTGGCAAGCGCGCCTTCGCCCAGCAGAACCGTGTCAACGATTTCCGAGATCACCACATCTGCCTGTTCCGGAATGTCGGTGCCGATGACGATGTCGTGCGACCATTTCGGGATGACGGTGATACAGTCGCTCAGGCCGTTTGCCGCGATGACCCGGGTGGCGGCCTGGGCGATCAGCGGCTGCTGTTCGCAGGTGTAGACATGTTTCGCGCCCGCACGCGCCGCCAGCATGGCGGTCAAGCCGGCGCCGCAGCCGATGTCCAGTACGACATCGCCAGGTTTCACCTTGGCTGCGATGGCCTTGGCATAGGCCTTGTTGCGTGCCGTGTCTGACAGCATCGGAAAATGCCAGCGGGGCACAAATGTCTGGTGCAGCCGCTCCTGCAGGATCTGCGCTTCGTGGTGGCTGGGATCCAGGCTGAGAGCCTCGGAGAGGCGTTGCGCGGTCTGGAGGCCGCCATCGGTCAGCGGGGCGGTCTTTGCGGTTTCGACGAGTCTGTCTGCGTCTTGGGCGTTGAGAAGGGGATTTTCCGGGAAACGGGCAGGGGGAAGTCTTTCAGGCAAGTTTTTTCCTCATTTGAAGCAAATGCCACTGACCTGCATATTCCACGGGCGTGTCTAACAATTGGTGAAGGGATGCTGGTGCCCGCAAAAAAGCGCGGGTGGTCTGCTGCGGCTGCAAGGGGCAGGGGCTAAATTGGCTTGTGTCCGGCTGGAACAGAGGGCAACGGCCGCGGCAGAGCCGTTGCGCCGGGGCGGGTCTTGGGGCATATGTGCGCCACGGCATATCCTGCCCCGTTGTTACCCTCTTGCTGAGGACGCCCGCATGTCCGCGCGTGCGCGCCCCGCGAGGAAGAAAGAGCCACCGCCATGTATGACGCCCCGGAAAAGAAGAAATCGGAATTTGCGCTGATCCAGCTGATGCCGAACCTGATGACCATCGGCGCCATCTGCGCCGGGCTGTCAGCGATCCGCTTTGCCATCTCCGGCAACTTCAAGCTGGCGGTGATGCTGATCCTGCTGGCGGCGGTTCTGGACGGCCTGGACGGACGGCTGGCGCGGGCGCTGCGCAGCGTCAGCAAGATGGGGGCGGAGCTGGACTCGCTGGCTGATTTCCTGAACTTCGGCGTGGCGACCCCGATGGTGATCTACCTGTGGGCGCTGCAGGACATGCGCGGGATCGGCTGGATTTCGGTGCTGGTGTTCTCGGTCTGCTGTGTGGTGCGGCTGGCGCGGTTCAATGTCAGCAGCAAGTCGGAGGACGAGGCGCCGAAGCTGCGAAAAGGGTATTTCGAGGGCA
Organism: Leisingera sp. ANG-M7; assembly: GCF_000813965.1. Lineage (GTDB taxonomy): Bacteria > Pseudomonadota > Alphaproteobacteria > Rhodobacterales > Rhodobacteraceae > Leisingera. Next base: position 57,407 of record NZ_JWLI01000005.1, read on the forward strand.
TCCCGTCGCCCGCCGGAGCGCTGCTGGCGCTGCTGCCGATGTTCGCCTCCTTTGCCTATGGCGGCCGCGAACCGGTGCTGCATGAGCTGCTGATCTGCCTCACCATGGTGCTGGTGGGGCTGGCAATGATCAGCCACATTCCGACCTGGTCCCCGAAAGCGGTTAAAATTTCACGAGAGAATGTTAAGTACCTGCTTGTGGGCTTTGCCTTCATGGCTGCGGCATTGCTGACCTATGCATGGACGGTACTGGTTGTGCTATGCCTTGCTTACGTTGCTATGGTGATTTGGGGGCTGGTTTCCAAGCCAAAGGGCTAGCCCAAGACGTCCGGGGAGGGACGAATTGGATATCAAAGCAGTTGAGGAATCATACGCGCGCTGGGCGCCGGTGTATGACAAGACATTTGGCGCGGTGACGCGCTCTGGCCGCCGCAGGGCGACCCGCTACATCAATTCCCGCGAGGGCAGTGTGCTGGAGGTTGGGGTCGGTACCGGCCTGTCCCTGCAGCATTATGCGCCGCATTTGCAGGTGACGGGGATCGATTTCAGCCATGACATGCTGAAGAAGGCCCAAGGAAAGGTGCAGGAGCTGGGGCTGAAACAGGTAGAAACGCTGCGGCAGATGGATGCCCGGCAGCTGGATTTCCCGGACAATTCCTTTGACACTGTCGCGGCGATGCATGTGCTGTCAGTTGTGCCGGACCCGGACAAGGTGATGCATGAAATCGCGCGGGTTCTGAAGCCCGGCGGCAAGGTGGTGATCACCAACCATTTCAAAAGCGGCAAGGGGGTTCGGGCCTCGCTGGAGAAGCTTTCGGCACCCCTGGCCAATGTGATCGGCTGGCATTCGGACTTCGAGTTAAAAACGGTGCTGCAGGAGGACCGCCTGCAGGTCGAGCAGCAGGAGAGCATTCCGCCCTTCGGGATGATGACATTCCTGGTGCTGGGCAAGCAGCAGACCATGTGAAACATCCTGTTTCCGCGATGCAGCCCCGGGGGGATCCTCCGGGGCTTTTCTTTGTGCGGCCTGTCTGCAACAGTGCATTTGAAACGGGCGGAATTGCACCGCCCTAGGGGATGTAAATCACTTTTACATCCCCATATCGGGATCAGATATTTGACAGGGAAGGAACGGATGCGATGAGTGTGTCCCAATTTGAGAAGATGGTGGCGGACAGCCAGGAAAAGGTGCGCGAGTCGCAATCCAGGATCGAAGCGCTGACCTCGCGTATTGAGGCCGCGCGCAGCAAGATCGAAGCGGGCGAGGACGCCAGCGTCGATATCGAAAACGCCACGCTGGAAGATGTGCACGCGCATACCGAGGTGATGAACGCCAACATCGCCGAGCTGATCATGGGGCTGGACGATGTGACGGCGGCGTTCTCCAAGGATTTCGATGAGATGCGCTCGAAAACCGGCTGGGAGAGCTTTGTCGGGTTTTTCTCCAAGGGCAAGTCGGACTCGATGCGCCAGGAGCGGATGCGCACCGCCAGTATTGACGACAAGCTGCAGGATCTGATCGCCAAGTCCGATGTGATCGTGAAGCTGCTGGAGGGCCAGCTGGCCACCCTGGAAGAGCAGCGCGAGAAAGTGCAGACCAACCTCTCCGCGACCCTGGACGACCGCGAGTTCACAGTGCAGGAGCTGGAGGGCGTGCGGGCTGAGATCGTGGCGCTGGACCCGCAGATCATCGAACTGGAGAGCAAGATATCGGTCGAGCAGGACGCCGCAGCGCGCACCAAGCTGGAGACCGAGCTGGCCGACATCAACGCCAAATACAACGCGCTGGTGCAGGAGGAGCAGGTGAAGCTTGCCAAGTCCCAGACGCTGGAGCGTTATATCGAGAAGGGCAAAACCTGGGTCGACAGTTTGCAGAACCAGGCGGCGACGCAGATGGTGCTGATCAACAAGCTGCAGACGGACACCCAGCAGCGGGTGGTGCTGTATGATGCGCTGACCAAATCGCTGAAGACCGCGCAGCAGCAGGATGTGGCGCACCGGATCAACGAGATCGGCGTGCAGACCGACAAGGAAGCCCAGACCGCAATGGCGGCGATCGGCACCGCGACCAACCAGAAGATGGCCGACATGCTGGAAGCGCATGAGGACAACATGGTGTTCGCCCGCGACGTGCTGGAGAAGAAGGCCAAGGCGGATGAACGCTTTGCCCGGCGGTTTGCGGCGATTGTCGAGAAGCACGACAAGAACCTGTATGGGGGGTGAGGTTACATATCGGCCTGCAGCAGCGTTGCTGAAATCAGCCGTGTTTTTGGCGGGTCTTTCGATTGCGCTTCCCCTGATGGCCCGGTTTCTCCTGCTGCTGCCATTGAACTGGGGTCACAGTCTTAATCTGGTTCTGACTGTAGTTCCCCTTGGCGCGGCGCTCTTTTTGCTGGGCTGGGCCGTCGTGCTTGCTGCTTGGGCCATTGCTTGGATTGGGCTGATATTTGTTCTCAATAGTGCTGGAACGCGCAAAAACCGGCTTTGTTAGCGGGGCCTCCCTACAGATGTTGTCTTTTGGTCCTAGAAAGAACCGTTCGATGGAAGCTGCTAAGATTGAGCTCGTGCAAAACAGAGGGCAGTGCCCGGCCGCGGGTGGGAGCGTAGCGCCCGCCCGGGGGGGCGGCCGGGCGCTGTCCGCGCCGCAAGCGGCACGTCCGGAAAGGGGACATGCATGACCGATCCCTCCCACGACCACGCGGGCCTCAGCGATACCTTCGCCTCGCGCCAGTATTTCAAGAAGTTCGAGACCATAATCCGGCACCTGACCCGGGTGGCGGCGGCGATGCAGGCGGAGGGGCGGCTGAGCAAATCCGATGTGAAGGTGCTGACCGCCTACCTGATGCGGCTCAACTTCACCTTCCGGGCGCTCAGCATGAAATACCTGATGGCGGGGCGCGATACGGGCCGCTTCTTTGGCAGCCTGGCGATGGACAAGCGCGACAGCGGCTTTCCGGTGGCGGCGGAGCTGATGACCATGGCCAACGACGCCCAGCAGGCGGAGCGGCACTTGGCCAATATGGCGAGTGAAACCCAGCTGAAGGATGATATGGTGCGCACCATCATCTCGGACCGGGCGGTGCCCGCGAAGCTGCAGTTCGCGCTGTCGCAGCGCCTTTACTATCAGGAGCTGCTGAAGGGGCAGCTGTTCTGGGGCCAGAACGATCCGGTTTGCGAATGGCTGGAGAACATCAGCGAGCGGCGGCGGCGCTTTCTGCTCCATTGGGCGGCCTATGACAGCCAGGTGAACCTGCCGGTGATCTACCTGATGGAACTGGAGGACAGCGGCAAGGTGGCGCTGCCCAAGGACGAACGGCGCTGGCCGGAGGTGCAGGCGCATCTGATGGCGCAGGCCCTGGCGGGGCTGAAGCTGGTCACGATTGCCAAGGGGTTTGACGAGGATTTCGACGATCTCCACCCCAAGCACCTGCGCCGTTTTCATGTGGGGCCGATGTATTCCTCTGCCTATACCGAGCAGTCCGGGCCGCTGCACCGGGTGCTGGAGGAGGCGGAAGCGCCCGCGAGCCAGGACTGGGCGCTGGCCTGGACGCTGGAGGAGCTGGAAAGCGAAGACGTGCGCGAGGAACGCGCGGGCTGGTTCGGCACCGTGGAGCGGGAGATCTTTGCGCTCGACCCCTTTGGCGGGCGCGGCGCGGATACCGGCGCGACCCGGACCCAGCGCGCCATCATCCTGCCGCAGCGCCCGTTTCAGGTGCTGGCAGAGCTGGATCCGCCGGGGTTCGGCGATGTGCAGAAGTTTGTGGTGAGCGACGCCGGGCAGGTGCTGCGGTATTGAGCGGCGAGCCTGCCGAGACCGCAGGAGCCTCCGGCGGGGATATTTTTTAGCCAGATGAAGAGCGGATCGGAATTGCGTCCGCAAGCGACGGATTGAGAGGGTGAGATGAGCATTTCAGGCAATCAGATGGAGCTGCGGGAAGAGGATATCCGCAAGCATTACGCGGCTGCGGCGGCGATGCTGGAGGGGTTCGACCACACCCCGCGCATTGCCAAGCCTGCTGTGGAGGGCAAGGCGCCGGAGCGTTCGCCAGGGATTGCCCGCACGCGGCGCTTCCGTTCGACGACTCCGGGGCTGGTCACCCGCCCCACCGCGCGCCCCGATGGGGTGCATCTGATTGCCCGGATCGAGGCGGCGGATGAGGATGATCCGCTGACCTCGCCCTTGCAGGCGACGTTGCAGCACGCGTTGCGGCGGGCGCTGGCGGTCTCCTTGGCAATGGGGGAGGCTTATGCGGATGTGTCCGGCCTGGCGGATCTGAAACGGGCCAATCTGGCCGGGTCTTTGGACGCGGCGCGCAAGGGGGAGTTCACCGAGCTGCTGGCCGCCGAGGCGCTGATTGCGGCGCATGTGTTTGCAAACGCCACGGCCTATATGCTGGCACCTCACGGCAGCGAGGCGCAGGCCGAGGTGGGCGAGGCGGAGGAGCTGCTGACGGATAACGCGCCGCTGGCCCTGCACGGGGCGCTGTGGGAGCTGGACCAGAAATTGGCGCTGCATGCGCCGGATGATGCGCATCTGATTGCGGCCACGGCGGGTTATGCCGAGCAGCTGATGGAGAAGGCGGCCTTGCGCGCGCAGAACGCGCCGCGGCTGGAGGCGTTCACTGCTGCTGCCTGGCGGGTGGAGGCGGATGATCTGACCATCAACGGCTTTGAGCCGGCGGCCAAGGCGAAATCCACCACCCTGACGATGGCGTTCAAGAAACCTCATGAGGTGGTTGGCAACCATATCGCCAAGTACCAAGCGATGCGGCTGGCCAAGATGCTGATGGCCTATGATTTCGACCGCCGCCTGAACCCCTTTGCCGAGATGGGTGGCTTTATCTTTACCTTCATGGGGGACGGTAAGCCGGGGACCGGCAAGACCACCCTGATCCAGATGATGGCGGGGCTGATCCACGACTATTGCCAGAATGCAGGCTATGCCTTCCGCTACCAGAACTTCGGCATCGACAATATCGACAGCTATCAGGGCAAGTCGGGGCAGAACGCCAAATCCTTCATCCAGAACGTGATCGACCCGGGCGTGATCGGCTTTGGCACCATCGACGACATCGACCAGATCGCGGGCAAGCGCGGCGACCGGCAGTCCAGCGCGGGTCAGCAGGAGGTGACGGCGGTGTTCATGGAGGCCTTTGCCGGCGCCAATACCGTGGTGCGCGGCAACTGCACCTTCGGCATGTTCTCCAACTACCCGGAGAATGTGGACGATGCGCTGCGCCAGCGGGCCGGCGCGCGGTTCCTGGTCGACGGGCCGCAGACGCGGGAGGATTACATCGACATCCTGACGCTGCTGATGGGCAAGAACCATGCGATCCCGCTGGGCGAGCATGATCTGTACGGAGCACAGGAGATCAAGAAGGCCGTCGCGCGGTCGTTTGAGGCGCACAACCGGCCGCAGGAGCCGGGGCTGGTAGAGGTCTTTGGCCGGGTGCACGACCAGATCGGGGAACTGGATGATCTGGCCAAGCTGGGGACGTACCTGAAGGCGATCCAGCAGGCGGATGAGCGGTTCACCGGCCGTGCCATCAAGAACATCACCGATGCGGTCAAGGTCCGGGCAATGGATTTCGAGCTGCCGGATGAATGGATGGAGAACCCGGAGCTGTTCCTGTTCAAGGATTACGATACCAAATCCGCGATGATTGCGGAGCTGCGGGTGCCGGTCACGGTCGACATGGTGGTGCAGGAGATCAACCGCTACGCCGACAGCGAGTTCCGCTATGCCGACAAGTCGGATGAGGTGGCGATTGAAAACATGGTGCGCGATTTCGGGCGGCAGGAAGAGGCCAAGCGGCGGTATCTGGAGGGGAAGGGGTGAGCGCTTCGATAGTTCATTTTCATGAAATGAGGATCAAAAAGTCGGATCTGTCACATCTTTCCGACGAGGAAACTGCCGTTTTCGGTATGCTTTCTTATATCTGCAACGAACTCAACGTTTTCTCACGTTTGCTGACGTTATCAGGTGAAAAAGAAAATGATGGAGCACCGGTAAGATTCGCCAGAGATCTACAGCATCACGTGGTGCTCCGAACGCTCTCGTCTAGGCTGTTTGAAGCCTATGAGTTCATTTCAGAAGTCGGCAAAAAAGCTCAGGGAATAAACTCAGATATTTTTTCATTGTTCCAGCGCAGTGCTACTGAAATTGAGAAGCTAGGTGCCTCCAACAGCCGTTCGATAAATCGCAACATCCGAAATGAAACAAGTTTCCACTACAAGTACAGGGATGCGCTAAAGAACGCCAAGAGCCTTCCTGAAGACGCCGATGCGTCAATCTATTTGAACGAGTTGGATGGCAATACATACTTTGTACTTGGTGAGAGTATGATGTTTTTCGAAAGGCTGAGAAGGTTTTCTAAGGCTGACAAAAAGTTTGAAAACCCAGAACTTCTTGCGGAGGAATGGCTCAGCTGGTCACTGGATATTGTTAGGCTAGTAAAGAAGCTACTAGCTGATGTGTTTGATATCGTTCTGGATCGGTTGGACACTAAAATACGTAAAACGCACTACTACGTGAAACCAGGGATGGTTGCGGAAAGCGATAGCGCCTTTGCCCCCGTCTTCTTGAGGTCCGCCCAATGAAACGCCTCATCCAGCATGGCCTGATGTTCGGCAATCTCTTCCATGTGGCCTCGCCCGCGCTGGTGGAGCGGTACAATCGCGCGCTGAAGCATCTGACCGGCAAGACCACGGCTCTGACGGATTTTCACGTCGATATCTCGGGCTTTTCGCCCGAAATAGGCGATGAGCTGGGGGATGATCACTATCTGAACCATGCAGGCGTGAACCGGCAGTTCATTCTGCTCAGTACCGAGCAGAAGCGCTGCCCGCTGCTTCACGTGAAATTCTCCACCAGCCGGGACATCCTGCGCCGGTTCATCGAGGTCAACGAACGCCAGCTGTTTGCGCTGACCGCGACCGATGCGGTGGCGGGGGAACTGGTGAATTCGGTGTTTGAGGTGTCCTCGCCCGCGAAACTGTTCGACATCCGGCAGGTGCGGATCGAGGCGGATACCACCAAGGGCACGTTGCGCCATGCGGACCACCTGGCGGAGCTGGTTGAGCGGTTCAAGACGGGGGAGGACGCCTGGTTTGATGATGGGCTGATTGCTGAGATGATCACGACGGCGGAGCAGACCGGCGATGTGACCCGCAATCCGGTGCATCTGGAGCATGAGGTCTTTGAGCAGGGCAATTTCTGGACCGCGCATTTCGGCGGGCTGTACCTGTTTCAGGACGTGGAGCATCCGGCGGTGATTGCCAGCGGGGCAAAGCCCGAGGGCGTGCCGCTTACCCATGTGTTTGACCTGAGCCAGCGCAATGCAATTGCCAAATTCCTGGAGCTGAACGGGCTGGCAGAGCCGGTGATCCGGGCGCGCGGCGTCGATGGCGCGGCGATCCTGCGGCAGAAGATGGGGTTCCTTGCTGTCTCGGTACTGACGGAAAAGGGACGGGATCTGACCGGCCTGTCGCGGTCGGACCTGCGGCGGCTGGCGGCGCGGCATGCGGAGGAACTGCCGGAGGAGTTCGAGGGGCTGGCAGCGCTGGTGCGCTGGGCCGAGGGCGGCGGCAAGTGGCCGCGGATCACCTCGGACCATCCGGCCTATTTCTATTCCCTGCGGGCATCGGACACGCCGTGCCGCGATCTGGTCAACATGCTGCTGGCAGAGCTGTGCCCGCATGACTTCCGACAGATGTTCATCTGCCACAAGGAGGAGTTCTACCGCCGGTACCGCGGCTGGCCGGAGACCAAAAAGGCCTATGCAGCGGAGTTTCTGGCGCGCGAATATGCGGTGGACAAGGCGGGCGCGCGCGCCGCACTTTTCGGGCATGAGCCGGATATGGAGGGGCGGATTCCCAAGCTGCCGCGAAACCGGCGCAAGGGAGTGGTTGAGCGGGTCGGCCCCTGGGGCGCGGTGAACCGGGTGAGGGGGCGATAGGATGGAGAACTTTAAGAACCATCTTACTTCCCGAGCCGCTTGCGGCTCGGTTCACGCCCGTCCCGCCCCCCAGGGCGGGCGTGAAACGCCCACCCTCGGGACGGGCGCAAACCTTTGTTTGATGCCCAACAAAATATTCTGGAAACAAGTGATCAGGAGGCAGCTAAGATGTTCGGTTTTATCCGCCTTGTCCTGATCCTCCTGGTGGTGTTGACCGTGGTCTACGCCGCGGTGTCGCTTTATTCGCGTGAGATGCGGCGGCTGAAGCTCAAGCGGCGCTGGAAAGAGAAGGGGTTGACCGGCGACCGCGCGGCCTTCATCCAGCGGGGGCTGAAGCAATACGACAACTCGTTCCGGCGCAAGCTGATCCTTCTGGTCTATATCATCCCGCTGGGGGCGCTGGCGCTCCTGATCTACGTCATTAACTTCATGTGAGGTCCACCCCCATGCGTTTCATCAAATGGGCATTCCTGATTACCTTCTGGGTGCTGTTCGGCGCCTTCCTGCACTACACGCTGCCGCAGTACGACGTGGTGCGCATCGTCAATACCTACGAGGAACGGCAGGAGCTGAACGACTGGACGCGGGTTTTCTGGTCCAAGCCTGACGACCAGTCGGCACAGCTGATCAACCGCGATGTGCAGTTCATCCAGGCAGTGCGCGCCAACGGCCGCAACATGGTTTACCGGAACGAGGATACCGGCTGGAGCTGGCCGCCTTATTTCAAGTTCGACACCGCAAACCTCTATACGGACGCCAATGACAGCATCTCGACAAAGGCGAACCCGGAGTGGGTGGCGGTGATGCATTACGGCTGGCGCAACGAGTTTCTGTCGATCTTCCCCAACGCGGTGACGATCAAGCCGGTGGCGGGGCCGGAGGACAAGCCGGTGAACTGGTTCTCGATCATCTTCCTGGTGCTGCTGGCGGCACTGTTGTGGGCAATCTATGTGCGCTGGCGCCGGTTCCGCCGGGCGCGGATCGACCCGATGATCGAAAGCGCCGAGGACAGCCTCTATGCGGCGGGGGATGCGATTGCCGAGCGCAAGGGCCGGTTCCGCCGCTGGCTGGATACCTGGAAGTCAAAGTGAGGAGGGGCCGCTGGATCGGCGGCTCTGCAAGACACACGCGGATGCGCGGGCCTGAACGGGCCCGCGCTTCTTTATTCAATGCGGTCCAGCACCCAGTCCAGCGCCGGGATGAAGTCGTCAGGTGACAGTGCTCCGCCTGGCGCCGCGGCGGCGGCAAAGGCGAAGCCGTGTGTGTAATCCACCAGCAGGCAGAGAAGGGTGCGGGCCTCTGTGCCGGTTACGCCTGCGGCTGCAATTTCCGCCTCGATGAGCTGCGTCAGTCTTGTCAGGGAGGGGCCGATCAGGGCCGGGTTCTCCAGGATGCATTTCGCCAGCTCCGGGTGCCGGGTCACCTGGGCGCAGTAGCAGGTCAGCAGCTCGCGCAGCCGCAGCTTTGGTGTTGCTGCCTTTGACGGGGTGTCTGATCCTTCAAACGCAATGGCCACGAGGCTGGCGAACATCTCATCCCTTGTGCCGGCGTGATGGGCAACGGCCATTGGGGTGACGCCAAGCGCCGCTGCCAGTGCCTTGTACGTCAAGGCCTTACTGCCGCCCTCGTCGAGCAGCTGCAGGGCCTTTTTCAGGACATCATCCTTGCTGAGGATCCGGCTGCCCTTGGGAGGGCGCCCCATGCGCGGAGGCAATGGTCAGGCCACCCTGAACGTGGTCTGGACCATGCCGGTGGGCAGGATGCGGGAGCTGTCCACCTGGAGGTCGATGTCCTGGTCCAGGCTGCCGAACAGGGGAATGCCGCTGCCGATCAGGATCGGGACCGTTGTGATGGTCAGATCGGCGATCAGCCCCTCGCGCAGGAAGGACTGCACCATCCGGCCGCCGTCGACATAGGCGCGGGTCCAGCCCTCTTCTTGAAGCTCCTGCATAAGATCTGCGGGATCAGCGCTGCTGAGGCGTACCTTGTCCTTCAGCTCCTCGGGAATGTCCTGTCCGGTCAGGCTGCTGCTGAGGACAACAACCGGCTTGGTGTAGGGCCATTGGCCGAACCCCAGCACAGTCCGGAATGAGCCCGACCCCATGACCAGCCCGTCGACACTGTCCATGAAGGCCGCGAAACCGCCATCGTCATCTTCTGCATAGGGCTGTTTGAGCAGCCAGTCCAGCGAATGGTCCTGGCGGGCCACAAAGCCGTCGAGGCTGGTGGCGATGAAGACGTGGCCGGTGGTCATCGGATCCTCCTGTGCACCATTTAACTGTACGGCATATAGTTAAATCAAATTCGCGTTCCAAGGGGGCAGCGCAAGATTTGCGGCGGGCGAATCGATTCGTAACTCCGGATGGCGTCTAAATGCATGAAAGATAAGCGCTTGCCGCAAACAGGCTGGCGGATGCCGGTTTGAGATTCTGGACATTCCTGTCCCGCCGAAACCGGGAAACATACATGTCTTTTTCCGGTTTTGGCGGGTCGGATTTGTCTCCGCCTGCGGGGCAGGATTAGGGCAATTTCCGCCTCAGCAAGGTGCCGCCTTTCGGGGCGGAGAATTGGGAAGCTGGTGAAACTCCGGCACTGCCCCCGCAACGGTGACCCCGGGCAAGGCATGGCAAAAACCACTGAAGCAGCGGCTTCGGGAAGGTGCCAGGCCCGCCGCCAAAAGGCCCCGGGACAGTCCGGAAACCAGCCTTGCCATGAAAACGTCAACCGCGGGCGGCGGCGGGGCGGTTGCAGGCGCGTGGCCTGCGATCTCTCCCTCCATGCCCGCAGCCAAGCCAACCTGCCGCGGGGATGCGGCAAAGGAGAGAAGCAAATGCTTCACGACAGCGAAATTCTGGCCAAACTGGTGGCCCGTCAGAAAAACTATTCCCTGGAGCGGGCGTTTTATACCGATCCGGGCGTGCTGGATCTGGACATGCGCCAGATCTTCTACCGCGAGTGGCTGTTTGCCATTCCCGCCTGCGAGATCCCGAAGGCGGGCAACTTCGTGACCCATCAGGTCGGCGCCTACAACGTCATCATCGTGCGCGGCACCGATGGCGAAGTGCGTGCTTTCCACAACGCTTGCCGTCACCGCGGTTCGGTCGTGTGCAAGGCGAAGAAGGGCAATGCGCCCAAGCTGGTCTGCCCTTACCACCAGTGGACCTATGAGCTGGACGGCTCGCTCTTGTGGGCGCGCGACATGGGGCCGGATTTCGATGCCTCCAAACACGGGCTGAAGCCGGTGCATTGCCGTGATCTGGCTGGGCTGATCTACATCTGCCTGGCCGATGAGGCGCCGGATTTCGATGCCTTCGCAGCCGTGGCGCGGCCTTATCTGGAGCCGCATGATCTGGGCAACGCCAAGGTGGCCTTTGAAAGCTCGATCATCGAGAACGGCAACTGGAAGCTGGTCTGGGAGAACAACCGCGAGTGCTATCACTGCGGCGGCAACCACCCGTCGCTGTGCCGGACCTTCCCGGAAGACCCGTCCGTAACCGGCGTCGAGGGCGGCGAGACCCCGCCGCACCTGCAGAAGCATTTCGACCGGATCGAAGCGGCAGGCGTGCCGGCGCAGTTCCAGATTGATGCGCGTGGCCAGTACCGGGTGGCGCGGATGCCACTGAACGAGGGCGCCGAGAGCTATACCATGGACGGCAAGGCAGCTGTCGCCAAGAAGCTGGGCCGGGTGCCGTTTGCCGATGCGGGCACGCTGTTGAAGTTCCATTACCCGACCACCTGGAACCACTTCCTGCCGGATCATTCCATCGTGTTCCGGGTGACCCCGATCAGCCCGACCGAGACCGAAGTCACCACCAAATGGCTGGTGCACAAGGACGCGGTTGAAGGCCAGGATTATGACCTAAAGCGGCTGACCGAGGTCTGGGTTGCCACCAACGACGAGGACCGCATCGTGGTCGAGGACAATCAGCGCGGCATCAACTCACCCGCTTATGAGCCCGGTCCCTATTCGGAAGTGCAGGAAAGCGGCGTTATCCAGTTCTCCAACTGGTACGCCGAGCATCTGACCCGCGCGCTGACCGGCCGCCACCTGATCGCGGCGGAGTAAGCGCATGGGACTGCAGGCCAATTTCGAGACGCTGGATGAAACTCTGGCGTGGAAGGACGACGAGATGCTGGAATGCGTCTCTGTCGTGCCGGAAGCGCCGAACACCGCCACCTTCAGCTTCCGCGCACCTTCGGGCGCGTGGTTCAAGTACCAGCCGGGCCAGTTCCTGACGCTGGAGCTGCCGGTGCCGGGCGGCACCGTCTGGCGCACCTACACGATCAGCTCGTCGCCTTCGCGGCCCTTGTCGATCTCGGTGACGGTGAAGGCGCAGGCCGACAGCATCGGTACCCGCTGGATGCTGGACAATCTGAAACCGGGCATGTTCCTCAGGGCCTCTGGCCCGGCAGGCGTGTTCACCCTGCCGAAACGGCCGAACGGCAAGTTCCTGTTCATCTCCGCAGGTTCCGGCATCACGCCGAGCCTGTCGATGACGCAGTATCTGTTTGATCGCGGCCAGTCGCCGGACGTTTGTTTCATTAACTGCGCCAAGCGGCCCAGCGAGATCATCGCGCGGCGCCAGCTGGAGGGCATGGCGGCGCGGGTGCCGGGGATCAAGCTGCATTTCGTGGTGGAAGAGGACGACCCCTATCAGGTTTGGACCGGCTACCGCGGGCAGCTGAACCAGATCATGCTGGGTCTGATTGCCGGCGATTACCTAGAGCGCGAGATCTACTGCTGCGGGCCGGAGCCGTTCATGCAGGCGGTGCGCGACATGCTGAACGGCCTCGGCTTTGACATGGAGAACTACAACCAGGAAAGCTTTGGCGCGCCGGTCGAGACCGAGGCAGATGCGCCGGAGCTGGACGATGTGGTTCCCGAGGAAACCGCCGCCGCAGAGATCAGCTTTGCCGCGTCGGGCGTCACTGCCACTTGCACCGAAACCGATACAGTGCTGGCAGTTGCCAAGGCGTCGGGCCTCAACATCCCGTCGGGCTGCACCTTCGGCATCTGCGGCACCTGCAAGGTCAAGAAGACCGCGGGCGATGTGCATATGGTCCACAACGGCGGCATCTCAGAGGAAGACGTGGAGGCCGGGTACATCCTGGCCTGCTGCTCCAACCCGATTGGCCGGGTCGAAGTGGACATCTGATCTGACGGAGGGCCTCCCGCTGGCCCTCCGCTCCCTTCTGGTCCGGGCCTGCGGCGATAAAGGGATTGACGCCGCGCCCGTCCCTTGGTCAACACGGGGCCAAGCCTCATACCCCCGTTGCGACACAGGACCATCAGACCATGACTGCCAGCAAGCGCATTGCACTTTCCAGCGACCACGCCGCCATCGAGCTGCGCAAGGCCGTTGCCGCCCATATCGAAGCCCAGGGCTGGGAGGTCGAGGACATCGGCCCGCAAACCCCGGAAAGCACCCATTACCCCAAGCATGGCGCGGCCGCGGCAGAGCTGGTCGCCTCTGGCGACTGCGCGCTGGGCATTGTCCTGTGCGGCACCGGCCAGGGCATCATGATGGCAGCCAACAAGGTGAAGGGCATCCGCTGCGGTGTTTGCTCCGACACGTTCTCGGCCAAGATGATCCGCGCCCACAACGACGCCAACATGCTTTCGATCGGCGCCCGTGTGGTCGGCGAAGGGCTGGCGCTGGAAATCGTCGATGCCTTTCTGGGCACTGAGTTCGAGGGCGGCCGCCACGGCACCCGCGTCGACATGATCAAGGCGCTGGAAGACTAAATTCCGTCACTGGTTTTGATGCGGGGCGGCATTGCCCCGTGTCAGTCGGCAAACAGATAGTCAGTCCCGGCAATCTGCCGGGCCTTGTCTTCGGTCAGGTTCAGGAAGCCGCTGAGTTCGCCCGCGTTTGCCTCTGGACTGCTGCTCTCTCGTATCTTGTAGAGCTTGTTGAAGCCTGCATCACGGATGCGGTCGCTTTCATGCAGGATGTCATTGCGGATTGTCGGCAGCAGCCGCTCCAGCGTTTGCTGTGGAGTGCGTTCGCCTGCCAGCCCAACACGGTGGGCATGACCGATCAGATAATCGTCGCTGAAGTCGCACTCGATGTGCAGAAAGCGCGTCGATGACCGGTCCGAATGAAAATCATTCATCAGGTCGATGGCGCCAGGGTCAAGGCAGATGATCATTTGGTCGGATTCATAATATTCAAACAGCATCCGCATCAGCGCCCGGCGGTGGCGGGTGCGTTTCATCAGCGCCGCCTGAATGCCGCCGAGGTCGGGAAGGGGAGTGTCCTCCTCGTCGAACAGGTATTCGATCGCCGGAATGTTGGTGACCTGGCGGATCTGTTCCAGCAGCCGCTTGGCGACATGCCATTTCTTGCAGACCACGATCAGCAGTTCGCGTTCCCGGCCGAGGGTGCTTTCTGTCTCCCAGAACCGCGGCGCAAAGCGGCGTCCGTCGCGGCCGCGCTGGGCCAGGAATTTGTAGAGGCTGCGCCCCTCATTGGAAATCTGGAAGTCCACGCCCTGCGCCGCATAAAGCCGTCCGAGCCGTGACTTCAGCTCCTTGGCTTCGGGGCTGATCTTGCGGGCGAACAGAAAGTCCTGGCTTAGCAGCAGGTCATAGTGGTCGTTGTAGAAGTTCACCGGCATTCCGTAGTCGGTGAACATCAGAAAGGTGAGGGTTCGGGCCTCGATTTCCGCTTCCGGGATGAGGTGGCGCACCAGGGTTTGAAAGAAGGTTTCATCCGGAATCCAGGTGGTCCGGAAGAAGCGGATTACATCGCGGCGCTTGCGGATAAACCCCAGGATCCACTCGACAGTGCGGCGGCGCAGGCACCACCACTGGCTGCCGATCTGAACCTGGATGTCGGCGGGGATCTCCCGCTGCAGCCCGAGCCGTTTCTGCAGTTCGTGGCTCCAGTAAAACAGCTGCTTGTGCTTGCGCTCGTTGAAGAAGTGGCGGTAGATCAGCCGCTCCTCTTTCATGCCGGTCTTGATCCAGTCGCTTTCGAAGAAGTCGAAGCTCTCGATGAAGTCCTTGTCGTGCTCGTCCAGGAAGCGGTGGGCGTATTCCGCCGTTTTCACCGCCATGCAGTCACCTGACAGCATGTAGAAGTGGGTGGCGCGCGGAAATTCCTCAACGGCGCTGCGCAGGGCGTGCAGAGTGGCTTCGACCAGCGACCATTCCCCCCAGCCGCATTTGATCCGCTGCCTGGCAAAAGTGACGTTGGGGTTGTCCGCCAGCTCCGACCGGATCCGCTGGTAATCTTCCGGTGCCGCCCGCCCGTCGAAGTGAATCGCCATGCAGTCGCCGACCGCGGTCAGGCGCTCAGCCTGCTGGATGATCGCGTCGGGGTTTTTATGGCACAGCAGAATATATGCGATTTTTGCCATTGGGGGGACGGACTGCCTTGTTCTGCCTGATTGTTTACCTTGATAAGCGTGCTGCACGCACGAATAAACCAGATAGTTCCCGTTTCGGTAAACATATGCGATTACTGCTGGGAACAGGCAAAGACAGACAAGAGGGCGGCAGATGGGGTTTCCCGGCACCTGGATGACGGAAAGTGAAAGTGTGGTCTACCGGGTGGTGCCAAAATGCGCCTGCTCGACTATCGGGCAGATCCTCTATTATTCGGACCATGGACGGTTCTTTGACGGCGACATTCATGACGCCAAGGACGGGCTGCACAAATGGGCGCTGGAGCACAGCCAGGAGCCGATCACCCGTAATGTGCAGGGGCGGCAGTCCTATGCTTTTACCTGCGTGCGCAACCCCTATACCCGCATCCTGTCGTCTTTCTTCGACAAGATCTGCGGCATTCAGCGCAACGGCAAGCGCTACCGCGGCAACCTGGTGCCCAAGCTGGCTTACGAATACGGCATTGAGGTCGGCGGCGAGGATGGCAAGCAGGAGTTCGACCAGATCGCCAGCTTCCGCCGGTTTTTGCTGTTTGCGCGCGACACCATCCGCTGGCGCCGCCCGATGGACCCGGACATTCACTGGTCGGCTATGTCGGGGCATGTGTCGACCTTCATCCTGAACGGCGGGCGCTACAACCGGATCTTCTGGACCGAGGCGTTCAATGACGGGATGCAGGGCGTGCTGGACGCGATTGAGACGCCGCATGCCGTCGACCTGGCCGCAATCCCGCGCTTCAACGAAAGCGAAGGCCACGGCCCCAAGCGCGCGCATCCGGTGGAGGCGTACTTCGACGACCTGTCGATGCATCTGGTCTACGAGATCTACAAGCGCGACTTCGAGCTATTCAAATACGACTTCGAGAACCCGGGCAACAAAATGCCGATGGGCGAGATCGACCTCGATGAGGTGCATGCCAAGCTGGGGGAATAGGGGCTCCCGCGCCCAGCCGCAGCATCACAGATGCAGCGCCAAGCCTTGGGCCCGGCGCCGCGGGCGCGGCGCAGGCGTGTGCCGCAATCGGCCGTTTGGCTTCACCTTTGGCTAAATACTCCCGCCGGAGGCACGCCGTGCGTCAGAACGGCGCCGCGCCCAACGCCGCGTGGCGTGCTGGCGTCAGCCAGCAGGCTGCAGCGGGGGCGGGAGATCTAAGGTGTTGAAGGAAATTTGCTGAGAAGCGGTTCAGGGGCAGGTGCGCCCTGAACGCGCCTTGTCCATTGTGAAGCCCCTGATGCCGCCTCAAGGGCAAGCGGCTGCGCCGCCGCGCTTTGCGCGGCCCTTGACCCGGCCTCAGGAGCGGAGGCCAAAAGAAAACCCGCCGCGATTAGGGCGGCGGGTTCTGTGTGCTCCAGGTCTGAGCAGTATCAGTCTTCGTCGGGCAGCGCGCGTACCGCGCCTTTGGCCGCCGAGGTGGCCAGCAGCGCGTAGGCCTTCAGCGCCTTGGAGACCTTGCGCTTGCGCGGCTCCGCGGGTTTCCAGCCCTTGGCGTCCTGCTCTTCGCGGCGCGCGGCCAGCTCTTCGTCGGAGACCGCCAGATGGATCGAGCGGTTGGGGATATCGATCTCGATCTTGTCGCCCTGACGCACCAGGCCGATAGTGCCGCCTTCGGCCGCCTCGGGCGAGACATGGCCGATCGACAGACCGGAGGTGCCGCCGGAGAAACGCCCGTCGGTCAGGAGGGCGCATTTTTTTCCGAGGCCCTTCGATTTCAGATAGGAGGTCGGATACAGCATTTCCTGCATGCCCGGACCGCCGCGCGGGCCTTCATAGCGGATCACCACCACGTCGCCTTCGGTCACTTTGCCGGTCAGGATGTCATTCACTGCCTGATCCTGGCTTTCGCAAACATAGGCGGTACCGGTGAAGGTCAGGTTGCTGGCGTCCACGCCTGCGGTTTTCACAATGCAGCCGTCCAGCGCGATGTTGCCGAACAGAACCGCAAGGCCACCGTCCTGGCTGAAGGCGTGCTCCTTGGAGCGGATCACACCGTTTTCACGGTCGTTGTCCAGCTCTTTGTAGCGGTTTGACTGGCTGAACGCCTGCGTGGTGCGCACGCCGCCGGGTGCCGCTTTGAACAGCTCTTCAGCTTCGGGGTTGTTGGCAACCTTGATGTCCCATTTGGCGATGGCTTCGCCCATGGTCGAGGAGTGCACGGTGCTGCAGTGGTTGTGCAGCAGGCCGGCACGAGACAGCTCGCCCAGGATTGAGAAGATGCCGCCGGCACGGTGGACGTCTTCCATGTGCACGTTCGCTGTGTTCGGCGCCACCTTGCACAGGCAGGGCACCTTGCGGCTGAGGGCGTCCATGTGGGACATGTTGAAATCCACCTCGCCCTCGTTGGCGATGGCCAGGAGGTGCAACACGGTGTTGGTGGAACCGCCCATGGCGATATCCAGGCTCATTGCGTTCTCGAAGGCCTCAAACGTGGCGATCTCGCGCGGCAGGAAGCCCTTTTCCTCGTCCTGGTAGTGGCGCTTGGTGATCTCGACGATCTTGCGCCCCGCTTCAAGGAACAGGCCCTTGCGGTCGGCATGGGTGGCCAGCGTCGAGCCGTTGCCCGGCAGTGCCAGGCCAAGGGCCTCGGCCAGGCAGTTCATCGAGTTTGCGGTGAACATGCCCGAGCACGACCCGCAGGTGGGGCAGGCGTTTTCCTCGATATGCTTCACCTGATCGTCGGTGAACTTGTCATCCGCCGCCGCGACCATAGCATCCACCAGGTCGATCTTTTTCATGTCCAGATCGGCAATGTCGATCTTGCCCGCTTCCATCGGGCCGCCGGACACGAAGATCGCCGGGATGTTGAGGCGCATGGCGGCCATCAGCATGCCCGGAGTGATCTTGTCGCAGTTGGAAATGCAGACCATGGCGTCCGCACAGTGTGCGTTGACCATGTATTCGACGCTGTCGGCGATCACTTCGCGCGAAGGCAGCGAATACAGCATGCCGTCATGGCCCATGGCGATACCGTCATCCACCGCGATGGTGTTGAATTCCTTGGCGACGCCGCCTGCTGCCTCGACCTCGCGGGCGACCATCTGGCCCAGGTCCTTGAGGTGCACATGGCCGGGCACGAACTGGGTGAAGGAGTTGACGATGGCGATGATCGGCTTGCCGAAGTCATCATCTTTCATGCCGGTTGCGCGCCACAGTCCGCGCGCGCCCGCCATATTGCGGCCATGGGTGGAGGTTCTGGATCGGTACATCGGCATCTGAGCGCTTCCCTTTGAATTTGACCCCAAACACACGATTTGCGCAATAAAGGCAACCTGCCGGGGCGTGGTTCGGTAATTTTGGCGCAGATTGCGCCGGAATTTGTTGGCGGTTTCTGTTTTGCGGCGGCACTGTCAGACGCGGGCCGGGGCGGGGGCGGGGCTGCGCAGCCAGTGATTCACCAGAAGGCCCAGCACCAGCGCCCAGAACGGCGCGCCGATTCCATAGAAACTGATGCCGGAGACCGTGGTCATGAAGGTGATGAGCGCGGCCTCGCGCCCCTGCGGCGGGGCCAGCGCGGCGGAGAGGCTGTTGCCGATGGTTGCCAGCAGCGCAAGACCTGCAACGGTGGCAACAAGCGCCTTGGGTGCGATCAGGAACAGGCTGATGACGGTGGCGCCGCCAAGCCCCACCAGGATGTATACAAGGCCCGTCATCACGCCCGCCAGATAGCGGGTGTCCGGGTTCTCATCCGCCTCCGGGCCTGCGCAGATGGCGGCGGTGATGGCAGCGAGGTTGAAGGCAAAGCCGCCGAAGGGGGCAAGCAGCAGCGACGCCAGGCCGGTTACGGTGAGGCTGGCGGAAACCGGCGGTTCATATCCGCAGGCTTTCAGCGCCACCACGCCGGGCATGTTCTGCGAGGACATGGTGACGATGTAGAGCGGCAGGCCGATACCGATGAGCACCGGCAATGAGAAGGCGGGCATGACGAATTCGGGGCGAGCGAGCGTCAGGTCCAGTGCCTCCAGGCTGCCGAAGGCGCCGGTGGCGGCACACCAAGCGACGCCTGCAGCCAGCACTGCGGGGATGGTATAGCGCGGGAAAAGCTTGCGTCCGGCTAGGAAGGTGAGCCCCATCACCGCCACCATTGCGGTGTCGGTCTGCAGCGAGGTGAAGGCGGAGAGACCGAACTGGAACAGGATGCCTGCCAGCATGGCGCTGGCCAGGCTGTCCGGTATCAGGCGGGAGAGGGCGGCGAACCAGCCGGTGATGCCAGTGAGGGTCAGGAGCACTGCGCAGAGGAGGAATGCGCCTACCGCCTCTGCCAGCGGCACGCCGTTGAGGCTGACCGCCAGCAGCGCCGCGCCGGGCGTCGACCAGGCGGTCAGGATCGGCATCCGGTAGATCAGCGACAGGATCAGGCAGGTGATCCCCATGCCGAGCCCAAGCACCAGCATCCAGCTGTTGGCCTGGGCCTGGGTGGCGCCCACGGCCTCGATCGCCTGGAAGATGATGGCGACCGATCCGGTATAGCCGACCAGCACGGCAACCGCGCCAGAGACGAGATGCGATAGCTTCAGATCCTTGAGCATGCGGGTTTTCCTGTGGTGCCGGATGGGATAGGAGTGCTGTGCGTTATAGCGCACACTACAGTCTGTGCGTTATAGCGCACAAGGGGCTTTTTTAGGGCGGCGGATATGAGCGATGACGGCATCACCCTGAACCTGCGGGAAATCCGCGCGGCGGCGGGGCTTAGCCTCAGCAAGGCGGCAGAGGCCACAGGTGTCAGCAAGGCCATGCTGGGGCAGATCGAACGCGGCGAATCAAGCCCGACGATTGCCACGCTGTGGAAGATTGCCAAAGGGTTCCACCTGCCGCTAACGGCCCTTCTAGGTGAGGCCGCGCGACCGGTGAGCGCAGCCACCGGCGTCTATGAGACGGTCCAGTTTCCAGGCAGCATCGGCGTCAAGATCGTCTTTCCCTTTGATCCGCTGCTGGGTGCGGAGACCTTTCAGGTGACGCTGAAACCCGGTCAGAGCCATCAGTCGCAGCCGCATGACACCGGTGTGACCGAGGAAGTCTATGTGCTGCACGGGTCCATGGAGGTGCTGCGCGATGGCCAATGGGTGGCGCTGGAGCCGGGGCAGGGGCTGCGCTTTGCCGCCGACCAGCCGCATGGCTACCGGAGCCTTGGGACCGGCGCGGCGTTCCTCAACATGCATCACTACCTGCAGGCGGTTCTGACGCAGCGGGATTGATCTGCTTTACTTGTGTATCTTTCTCAAGCTGCCTACCAATTGCGCAAGTGATTGAGTTTTCAGGATTTGGAGCCGGGAATGGATACGCTGCGCGGAAGCCTTCTGATGGTGCTGGCCATGGCCGCCTTTGCGCTGGAGGACATGTTCATCAAATCCGCGGCCCTTGCGTTGCCGGTGGGGCAGATCCTGATCCTGTTCGGGCTGGGCGGCATGGCAATCTTTGGAGCGATGGCGCGTGCGCAAGGGCATGCTCCTTGGCACCCGGGCTTTGGCACGCGCCCGATGCTGTGGCGTTCTTTGGCGGAGGTCGTCGGTCGCCTGTGCTTCACTTTGGCAATTGCGCTGACGCCCTTGTCCTCGGCCTCGGCCATCCTTCAGGCGACGCCGCTGGTGGTGGCGGCCGGCGCGGTGGTGTTTTTTGGCGAGAAGGTGGGTTGGCGACGCTGGCTGGCGATTGGGTTGGGGTTTGCCGGGGTGCTTTTGATACTTCGGCCGGGGCTCAGCGGGTTTGAGCCGGCCTCGCTGTTTGCGGTCGCGGGTACTTTGGGCTTTGCGGGCCGCGATCTGGCGACCCGCGCGGCGCCCAAAGACATGAGCAACAACCAGCTGGGATTTCTGGGGTTCGCCATGCTGGTGGTTGCCGGGATCATTGCCTTGGGCTGGACCGGCGGTGCGGTTTGGCCAGCGCCGAGCAACTGGCTGGATATCGCCGCTGCCACGTTGATCGGGGTGATTGCCTATAACGCGCTCTCGGGCGCTATGCGGGCGGGGGAGATCTCTGTCATTGCACCGTTCCGCTACACAAGGCTGGTCTTTGCCATGGTGCTGGGGGTGCTGGTATTCGGCGAACGTCCCGACACCCTGACGCTGATTGGCAGTGCTGTGATTGTCGGCAGTGGTGTTTTCACGCTGCTGCGCAGCCGTAAAGCGTGAACCTCGTCTTGCGCCCGCCGGTGTGCGGCCTTACATCTGCCGCCCATGGCCAAGAAGAAGCAGACATCAGACCCGAACTATAAGGTGATCGCCGAGAACCGGCGGGCGCGCTTTGATTACGCAATCGAGGACGATATCGAATGCGGCATCGTGCTGGAGGGGTCCGAGGTCAAGGCGCTGCGCGGCAACGGCACCAACATCGCGGACAGCTATGCTGCGGTGGAAGAGGGCGAGTTGTGGCTGGTGAACTCCTACATTCCACCATACGCGCAGGCCAAGGTGTTCAAGCATGAGGAACGCCGCCGCCGCAAGCTGCTGGTCTCGCGCAAGGAACTGTCGGACCTGTGGAACCTGACCCAGCGCAAGGGCATGACTCTGGTGCCGCTGGTGATCTATTTCAACCACAAGGGCCGCGCCAAGATCAAACTGGGCATTGCCAAGGGTAAGAAGCTGCACGACAAGCGCGAGACCCAGGCCAAGCGCGACTGGGGCCGCCAGAAGCAGCGGCTGCTGAAGGACGCACGGTAGGCATCAGTTCTGTCAGTCTTGCTGCCCTGCGCCGGTAACGTATTTGGCAATCTGCTTTCTCCCAAGCAGCCGCCTGTGCGGTCCGCCTTCAGGTCCGGCGTACAGGATCCTGAGGTTTTCGGTCCTGAGCAGCGGCAGGAGAACATCTCGAGGCAAGCCAATGGCCCGCAAGATAGTCAGGTTTTTCAGGCCTTCGAGCGGTTGCAGGTCCCGGATACCTGTGCCGGAAATGCCAAGTTCCTTCAGATCTGGCATGTGCCGGGCCGGCGCCAGGCTGGTCACCGCAGTGCCAATTGCCGAGAGTTTTTGAAGGCTGCTCCCCGCAAGCGGCTCAAGACTGCTGACAGCTGTGCCGTCCAAAACCACAGTGTGAAGCGCGGACAGGTTTGACAGGGGCGCGAGGTCTTGGACTTGCGTGTTCGCAAGTTCCAGTTCCGCCAGCCTGCCTGCGCTTGCCAAGGGCGAAAGGTCGGCGACGTGGCTGCCTGTCAGGACCAGAGTATGAAGGGCGGGTTTGTTCTGCAGCCCCTCCAGGCTTTGCAGGCGGCTTCCGTCAGCGCGCAGCATTTGCAGGTTGCTGGAGGCCGCCAGCGGTGCCAGGCTTTGGACCGGGCATCCGGATATCCAGACCACACGCAGGTTCGCGGCAGCAAGCGGTGCCAGCTCGGAAATGCCGGTGTTGAATGCCAGCAGGTTTTCGAGCGTTGCGACCCCTTCCAGGGGGGTCAGATCCGTAACGCCGGTGCCGGCAATATTCAGGCTTCGCAAACGGGTGTAACCGTGCAGGAAAGAAAGATCTGTTACCTCCCGGATACCCCAAACGGACAAGTGCTCAAGCCCGGTCATTTGCGTCAGCGGGGAAAAGTCGGGCGACTGCACAGAATCAAGGCTAAGCCGCCGCAACTCCGGCAGACTGGTCAGTGGCGTCAGGCTGGAAACGGTAAGCCCCACCAATGCCAGCTTCTCCAGGCCGGGAAGCTGAGCCAGTGGTGAAAGATCCAACGGGTTTTCAAATCCCGGTTCTGCGACCAGTGACAGCTCGGTCAAATGCTGAAACTGTGTCAGTTCCTGTAAGTCTGATGTGGTGCCGCCTATCCGGAAACTCGCCTTTAAGTCATTGCCAAATATGCATGTATTTCCAAATTTGATGCATTCGGCCAGCGCAGAGGACGGTGCGGAAAAACAGGCGGACATCAAGATAAATGCGAGTAAACTGCGCAGACGGGGCATTCGATTACCTTTTCAAAATGTGCGGCAAGTATGCGGGCAACTTGTTGCTGCTCCGTAAAACACGCGCAAGATGTGTGCATAAGCTAGTGAGGGGACAGGATAGCTTGCACCGCTTAGCTGCGGGATGTACCCATGGCGCTATACGCAGATAGGGAGACGCTTTGATGCAGGACGATCCGAAGACGCTGGTTTCCACGGACTGGCTTGCCGCCCATCTGAAGGACCCGGATCTGCGGGTTCTGGACGCGTCCTGGTATCTGCCGCAGCAGGGGCGGGACGCTAGGGCGGAGTATGAGGCCGCCCACATTCCCGGCGCGCGGTTCTTTGATATTGATGAGATTTCCGACAACCGCTCTGACCTGCCGCATATGGTGCCGCCGGTTGAAAAATTCATGTCCAAGCTGCGCGCCATGGGCGTCGGCGACGGCCACCAGGTGGTGGTCTACGACGGCGCCGGCCTGTTCTCAGCGGCCCGCGTCTGGTGGCTGTTCCGGCTGATGGGACAGACCAATGTTGCGGTGCTGGACGGCGGCTTCCCGAAATGGCAGGCCGAGGGCCAACCGGTCGAGGATCTGCCGCCGGTGATCCGCGACCGCCACATGACCGTGCGGGTGCAGAACCACATGGTGCGTGACGTGACCCAGGTCTCTGCCGCCGCCAAGCTGGGTGATCATGAAATCATCGATGCCCGTTCGGCCGAGCGTTTCCGCGGCGACGCGCCGGAGCCGCGCGAGGGCCTGCGCGTAGGCCACATTCCCGGTTCGCGCAACGTGCCCTTTGGCCAGGTGCTGAACGCCGATGGCACCATGAAAGACGCTGATGGCATCCGCGCTGCCTTTGAGGCCGCTGGCGCCGACCTGAGCAAACCTGCGATTACTTCCTGCGGATCGGGCGTTACCGCCGCCATCCTCAGCCTCGCCCTGGAGCGCATCGGTAAGACCGATCATTCACTCTATGACGGGTCCTGGGTGGAGTGGGGTGCCTTCCCGACCCTTCCCGTTGCTACCGGAGAGAACTGAGCAATGTTCGAGACCCTGAAACCCCAGCCCGCTGACAAGATCCTGGCGCTGATGCAGATGTATCGCGACGACCCGCGCGCGGACAAGATCGACCTTGGCGTCGGCGTCTACAAGAACGCCGAGGGCGTCACTCCGGTGATGCGTGCGATCAAGGCTGCTGAGCACAAGCTGTGGGAAGAGCAGACCAGCAAGTCCTATGTCGGACTGGCCGGCGATCCGGCCTACTCAGACGCGATGATCAAGCTGATCCTGGGTGATGCGGTTGCGCGTGAGAACATCGCAGCGGCGGCAACCCCCGGCGGCACCGGTGCTGTGCGGCAGGCGTTTGAACTGATCAAGATGGCCAACGCCAAGGCGCGCGTCTTTGTGTCGGATCCGACTTGGCCGAACCACGTGTCGATCCTGAACTATGTTGGCATCGAAACCGTCGTCTACCGCTACTTCGACCGTGACACCCGCGGAGTGAACTTCGACGGCATGATGGAAGACCTGAAAGGCGCGCAGAAGGGCGACGTGGTGTTGCTGCACGGCTGCTGCCACAACCCGACCGGCGCCAACCTCAACGAGGTGCAGTGGAAAGAAATCATTGCGCTGCTGAACGAGCGCGGCCTGATCCCGATGATCGACATTGCCTATCAGGGCTTTGGCGACGGCCTGGAAGAAGACGCGCTGGGCGTGCGCCTTGTGGCCTCCAGCTGCCCCGAGACACTGATTGCCGCCAGCTGCTCCAAGAACTTCGGCATATACCGCGAGCGCACCGGCCTGCTGATGGCTGTCTCCAACGACGCGGGCGCACAAGCGCTGAACCAGGGCACCCTGGCGTTTTTGAACCGGCAGAACTACTCCTTCCCGCCGGATCACGGCGCGCGTCTGGTGACCATGATCCTCAACGACGATGCTCTGCGCGCCGACTGGGCGGCTGAGCTGGAAGAGGTGCGTCTTGGCATGCTGGGCCTGCGCCAAAGCCTCGCGGATGAACTGCAGCGCCTGACCGGCTCCGACCGGTTCAGCTTCATCGCCCAGCACCGCGGCATGTTCTCGCTCTTGGGAACCACGCCGGAGCTGGTCGAGAAGATGCGCGTGGACAATGGCATCTACATGGTCGGCGACAGCCGCCTGAACATTGCAGGCCTCAACGCGCAGACCGTGCCGGTGCTGGCCAAGGCGATTGTCGACGCCGGCGTTTGAGCCTCAGGCACTTTGAAATTTGGGAACGCGCTCTTTCAAGGGCGCGTTTTTTCTTGGGACGGTGCCTAAGACTTTTCAGAAAACTGTGCGGGCAAGAGCGGCGAATGGCGGCTTTGCGAAGCCAGTGCTCCCGCGCCTGGCTGCGTGACTTGGCTGCGCCAAGGCCCTTTCAGGCTTGGGCGTGGCACCGCTGACGCGGTGCGGAAGACCGCTTGACGCTAGGTCAGGCGCGATTGGGCGACGGAAACGCTGAAGGCATGCGTTTGTGCTTGCGGAATTCACATAGCAACACAGCCTAGGAGACCTGAAATGACCCTCGTGAAATCTGCCCTTGCCGTGATCCTGTCCGCCGCGGTTGCCTTGCCAATGACTGCCCCGGCTTTTGCTGCAAACGGCGAGGTTATCGACCGGGTTGAAAACCGCGCTGACCGCCGCGAGAACCGCCGGGATGAAGCCGTCGACACCGGTGTTTGGGACGTGGTTGAGGATCATCTGGACCGCGCCGAAGACCGCCGCGATTACCGCGACCAGAAGGCGCCCAAGGTGATTGTTGTCCCTCAGGGCTGAGCCCGTCCCGCGCCGCACCAGCGGCGCCCGGCCCAACAGGGAGGGGGCATCTCTTGATGATCCTGCACCTGGCGGGAGCCCGCCGCCGAAACGCAAGCGCGGCGCCTGAAACAGGCGCCGCGCTTTTTGTCATCTGGGTTCGCATTCAGCTCGGCGAAAACTCCGGATAAGCCTCCATGCCCAGTTCCGCCATGTCGAGCCCGTTGACCTCATCTTCTTCCTCCACCCGGATGCCGGTGGTTGCACGCAGGATGATCCAGACCACTGCAGAGGCGGAAACCGTGAACACACCTACCACGGCGATGCCGGTCAGCTGGGTCAGCAGGCTGGCTTCGGGATTCGACAGAACCACTGCCACAGTACCCCAGATGCCGCAGAGCAGGTGCACCGGGATGGCGCCGACCACGTCGTCGATCTGCAGCTTGTCCAGCAGCGGCACGGTGAAGACCACGATCACGCCGCCTATGGCACCGATCAAGGTGGCCAGGCCCAGGCCCGGGGTCAGCGGCTCAGCGGTGATCGCCACCAGGCCGGCCAGCGCGCCGTTCAGGATCATGGTCAGGTCAGGCTTCTTGAACAGGAGTTGGGTCAGGATCAGCGCGGCCACTGCACCGCCTGCCGCGGCGGCATTGGTGTTGGAGAAGATGCGGCTGATGTCAGCCACGTCGCCGATCGAGCCCATCGCCAGCTGCGAGCCGCCGTTGAAGCCGAACCAGCCCATCCAAAGGATGAAGGTGCCAAGGGTTGCTAGCGCCAGATTGGAGCCGGGCATCGGGATGGTCTTGCCGTCCTTGTACTTGCCGATGCGCGGGCCGAGGATCAGCGCGCCGGTCAGCGCGGCCCAGCCGCCCACCGAATGCACCACGGTAGAACCTGCGAAATCCAGGAAACCCATCTGCTCCAGGAAGCCACCGCCCCATTTCCAGCTGGCCTGGAACGGATAGATCACGGCGGTCAGTATGATGGTGAAGATCAGGAACGGCCACAGCTTGATGCGCTCTGCCAGGGTGCCCGACACGATCGAGGCGGTGGCGGCACAGAACATCAGCTGAAAGAAGAAGTCGGAGCCGGTGGAGGCATAGGAGTAATCATCCGCACCTTCCGCGGTGATCCCGACCGCCTCCAGCACCCCGGGGCCAAAGACACCGGACAGCACGCCGTCAATGGCCCAATTGCCCAGCGGATACATCAGGTTATAGCCGATCAGCCAGTAGAACACGGCGGCCAGAGAGAACAGCGCCATATTCTTGGTCAGCTGCATGGTGACGTTCTTGGAGCGCACCAGGCCGGCCTCTAGCATGGCAAAGCCTGCTGCCATCCAGAACACCAGGCAGCCGCCGATCAGGAACAGCAGCGAGTTCAGGATGAACACGGTGTCCGTGGAGGGATTCACGCCCGGGGCCGGGCCGTCCTGGGCCAGCGCCAGGCTTGGCAGTGCCGCCAGTGCCAGCGCCGCAAGGGGGAGTTTCAGGGTCTTCATTAGTCTTTCCTCCATGCCGGGCGCGCTTACAGCGCCTCGAGATTGGTTTCGCCGGTGCGCACCCGCAGGGCCTGTTCCACGTCCAGAACGAAGATCTTGCCGTCGCCGATCTTGCCGGTGCGCGCGGTCTCGGATATCGCGCTGACGGCCTGTTCGGCCTGGTCTGCAGGCACCACCAGTTCCAGTTTCAGCTTCGGCACGAAATTCACTTCGTATTCGGCGCCGCGGTAAATCTCGGTATGGCCCGCCTGGGCGCCGAAGCCCTTGATTTCGGTGACCATCAGCCCGCTCACGCCAAGACCGGTCAGCGCCTCGCGGACCTCGTCCAGCTTGAAGGGCTTGATGGCGGCTATGATCATTTTCATCTCTGCATCCCTTAGGTTTCGCGCTGCCCCGGCCCCTTGCCGATGCATTGTGCACCTGCAGCAAAACCGCCGTCCCGAGTCGTGCAAAGCGAACGCCAGCAAATTTCCGCGCGTCTTTCTGCGGGCGCACAATAATTTTGCGCCTTTTGACCGGTTCGCTTAAAAACCGGCCATCTGGCAAAGGGGAAAGGTCCGGATTCTGCCCCCTCTACAATCCGGCACAGGCAGGGTATTGTCGCCGGACAACGGGCAAACCGGGCAGGAACAGACGATGGCACAAGGATCCGGGCGCAAGCCTCTGGTGGCAGAGAAACGCTATTCCGCGGGCGGCAAGGGGAAACCGGCCGCCAAAAAACCTGCGCGCAGGAAACCGGCAGCCAAGGCGAAGAAGCCGGGTCTGCTGGGGCGGCTTTTCGTCCGTAAGAAGTCCCGCGCCAGGCCTGCACCTAAAAAACGCGGACCCATTGGCTGGCTACTGGCACCGTTTGCCTTTGTTTTCCGGCTGGTCTGGGGGTTTACATGGCGCATTGGGATGGTTGCCTGCGGGCTGGTGGGCCTGGCTGTTGCCTTTCAATACGCGCGCCTGCCGGATGTTTCGGCCTACCTGGATGGCCGCGCCCGCGGATCCGTCACCATTCTGGACCGCGAGGGTGAGGTTTTTGCCTGGCGCGGCGACCAGTTTGGCGGTGTGGTGACGGCGGACACGGTGTCGCCGCATCTGAAGAACGCGATTGTGGCGACCGAGGACAAGCGGTTCTATCGCCATCTCGGCCTGTCGCCGCGAGGCATCGCAAGCGCTGTGCGCATCAACCTGAGCGAAGGCCGAGGGCCACTGTCAGGCCATGGCGGTTCCACCATCACCCAGCAGGCAGCGAAACTCCTGTGCTTGGGCAGGGTCTATGACCCGGACGAGTGGAAGAGCGAAAGCGCCTATGAGGCGGACTGCCGCAAGGGCTCGCTGTGGCGCAAAGGCACCGAGGCGATCTTTGCCCTGGCGATGGAGGCCAAATACACCAAGGATGAGATCCTCTCGATCTACATGAACCGGGCTTACATGGGCGGCGGCGCCTATGGGGCGGAGGCTGCGGCGCAGCGGTACTTTGGTAAGTCGGCGAACCAGCTGAACCCGGCAGAGGGCGCGATGCTGGCAGGGCTATTGACGGCGCCCTCGACGCTGGCCCCCACCAACAACCTGCAGCGCTCGCAGGACCGGGCCGCCACCGTGTTGCGGCTGATGCAGGAGCAAGGCTACCTGACGACGGCGGAGATGCAGAAGTTTCAGGACAGCCCGGCAGAGCTGAGCGAGGCGGCAGCGGCGCGGGCCGGCGGCTATTTTGCCGATTGGGTGATGGACAGCATCCCGGATTTCCTGGGCGATCAGACCACCGAGGACGTGGTTATCCGCTCCACCATGGACCAGCGCCTGCAAAGTGCGGCTGAGGAAGCGCTGAAATATGTGTTCGAGAACAAGGTCCGTCAGGGCTCCAAGGCGCAGGCCGCCATCGTGGTGATGAGCGCGGATGGTGCCGTGCGAGCGATGGTGGGCGGTCGCAAGACCCGCGTCTCGGGTGTGTTCAACCGCGCAACCCAGGCCAAACGGCAGACCGGTTCTGCGTTCAAACCCTTTGTCTATGCCACTGCGCTTGAGCTTGGCTATTCGCCTTATGACAGGGTGCTGGATGCAAAATACTGTCTGAACATTCCTGGCTCCGGCCAGTGGTGCCCGGACAACTATACCCGCAAGTTCTATGGCGAGGTGACTTTGGCGCGGGCGCTGCGGGACTCGCTGAATGTGCCGGCTGTGAAAGTGTCCGAGGCTGTGGGCCGCGACAAGGTGAGCCTTGTGGCCAAGGACTTTGGCATCGACAGCGATCTGGCTGCAGGCCCGGCGCTGGCGCTTGGGGCCTCTGAGAGCACGCTTCTGGAAATGACCGGCGCTTATGCTGGGATTTTGAACGGCGGTTCCTCCGTGACGCCATACGGGGTGACAGAGCTGAAGCTGGTCGAGGACAGTGAGGCGCTGATGGGCGCCAGCGGCGGCATTGGCGAGCGTGTGATCCGCCCGGAGGCCGCGCAGCAGCTGGTCTGGATGATGGAAAAGGTGATTGCCGGCGGTACCGGTCAGCGGGCGCAGATCCCGGGCTGGCAGGCAGCGGGCAAGTCCGGCACCACGTCTGCCGCTAAGGACGCCTGGTTCATCGGTTTCACGGCAGACTACGTTGCCGGTGTCTGGATGGGTTACGACGACAACACCCCCCTGTCCGGCGTGACCGGCGGCGGCCTTCCCGCCGAAATCTGGCGCGAGACTATGGTGCGAGTGCATGAGGGGCTGGAGCCGAAGCCGCTGCCGATGCTGGAACCAGAACCGATTGCTCCGCCGCCGCAGCAGCCCCGCCGCGAGCGCCGCCGCCGCCAGGGGCCGAACTTGGGCCAGGAACTGGGCCGCGCGGTCGATAACATCCTGCGCGATATTCTGGGCAACTAATACTACGGACAGGGGGGGCTCCCGCCCGCCTCCGGCATCCTGGATGCTGCTGCCACGTGCAGGAGGGTATTGTGCTTTCAGCTGGCAGGCCGCTTGACCTGCCCCCTTTAGCGCAAAGTAAAAGGCCCCCCGGAGGGAGCCTGTCTTGCAATCTGTATGCTGCCGGCTTAGCTGAGCCGCTTCAGCTCGGCGATCAGTGCGTCGATGTCGCCTTTCTTGCCGTCCAGGATCGCGCCAATCTCTGTTCGCTCGGTCAGCAGCAGGTTCACGCCCTCGATGAACATGTTGAAGAACAGGTCGCGGCCGGAGCGGTCCGAGACAAGGAAGGTCACCTCGAACGGCGACTGGCCTTTGAGGTAGGCAATGGTGCTTACCTCATACCATTTCTTCACTTTCTTGACGCTCTTCACTTCCAGCTTGCCGCCGATGAACTCGCGGAAGCGTTTGCCGTATTTGCGGGAAATGTAGCCCTGGAAGGCCTTGGAGAAGGCCTTCTTCTGAGCGGGGGATGCGCGGCGCCCGTCGGCTCCCAGT
This sequence comes from Leisingera sp. ANG-M7, assembly GCF_000813965.1. Taxonomy (GTDB): domain Bacteria; phylum Pseudomonadota; class Alphaproteobacteria; order Rhodobacterales; family Rhodobacteraceae; genus Leisingera. The sequence continues at coordinate 88,275 of NZ_JWLI01000005.1, forward strand.
GCATAGGCTGCGATATATGATGTGTCGCTGTATTGCTGGAAGATCCGCTCAAAGTCGCGGAACATGGCGCTTTCACCCTTGCCGGACTCGATCACCCGGTTGATGTCGGCTACCAGGCGGTTGATCAAAGTGCTGGCACTGCTTTCGGTCAGCGCCCACAGGGCCTGCGGTGCGGCTGTCAGTGCGGCAACTCCGGCACACAGGCCGGTTAGGAAATTGCGGCGGTCCATTTTCAAAATCCTTCAGTGTTCAGCTCGAACGGGTCGATTTCCTGGATCTCCTCGCCATCCCCCAGCTGGAACCGGCGGTTCTGCAGGTAGATCAGGCGGGACTGAGCGTAGCTGTCGGCGCTCTCATACAGAATCGAGTCGATTGTGTCGGAATAGTTGCCACGATCGCCCATGCGGCGCACGATCTCGGCGTAGATGGTGATATTGTCGGCAGTATTCTGCTCGACATGGCCCAGAGGGTTGGTGAAGAAGTCCACCGCGACCCCCACGGCATCGCGACTGGTGGACGGGCCGAGCAGAGGCAGTTCGACGTAGGCGCCTTCGCCGACGCCCCATTTGTGCAGGGTTTCACCGAAATCGGTATCGACCGCAGGCACCTTGAATTCGGTGGCAGGGTCAGCCAGGCCCGCAAACCCCACTGTCGAATTGATCACGAAACGCGAAAATGCGTTGCCCGCCGTTTTCAGGTCACCCTGCAGCAGCGCGTTGACCATCTGGCCGGGCATCGACAGGTTTTCCGCGAAGTATGAGAAGCTGGTGACCATCGGCGCAGGTACAATCGCCACATACCCTTTGGACGCAGGGCGGAAAGCGATCCGGTCGACACCGCGGTTGAAGGCATGAATAGAACGGTTCGTCCGCTCATAAGGGTCGAACACCTCGCCGGAGGCGCGCGCAACCGGATCCTGGGTGGCGCAGCCAGCGGCAAAAGCGGCCAAAATCAGCGCAGGTACAAATTTAAGCGGTCGCAACATCAAGGGCATTCGGATAAGTGTCCAATTGGAACTGGAACGGGCACGTCGAGGTGCAAATAAGGGGTCCTGAGCCGATTTCCAGTCTGATTACATTTTTTTGCCTGGCTATGCCACAACTGGTACAATTCCAGCCCTGACCTGAAGCCATCGAACCACTATTGCAGTCTGAGCATGAATAAAACCCTTTACAAAAACGGATATGAAGAACTGCGCCAGGTGCGGCGGCAAAGCCGCGGCCTGTACTGGTTCACGGGGGTCTTCAGTTTCTTCGTGAACTTGCTGATGCTGACCGGTCCGCTCTACATGATGCAGGTTTATGACCGGGTGCTGGGCAGCCGGTCTGAGGCGACGCTGCTGGCGCTGTCGCTCTTGGTTGTCTTCCTCTACGGGATGATGGGGCTGCTGGATTATGCCCGTGGGCGGATCATGGCGCGGGTCGGCGCGCGCTTCCAGGCTGCGCTGGACAAACGGGTGTTCGACGCGATGATCCGCCGTTCGTCGGTGGCGCAGGATCCGGTGGCGCAGACTGGCCTGTCCGATCTGGAGGCTCTGCAGCGGCTGATAGCCTCGCCGGTGCTGACTGCGGCCTTCGACCTGCCTTGGACGCCGGTGTTCCTGGCTGGGATTGCGTTGTTCCACCCTTGGCTGGGACTGCTGGCGCTGGCGGGCGGGGCGGTGCTTGTGGTGATTGCGCTGCTGAACCAGCTGTTCACTCGGGTGCCGCAGCAGAAGGCTAATATGACCGGACACAAAGCCAATCTGATGTCCGAGGAAATCCGCAATGAGGCAGAGATGATCCAGTCGATGGGGATGCGCGGGGCTTCGTTTACAAGATGGAAACGGGCTCGCGATGAGGCCCTGACCGACAGCGTGACGGCGAATGATACTGGCGGCGGTTTCACCACACTGACCAAGACGCTGCGGCTGTTCCTGCAATCTGCGATGTTGGGGCTGGGCGCCTATCTGGTGTTGCAGAACGAAGTGACGCCGGGGGCGATGATCGCGGGCTCCATTCTGATGGGCCGGGCGCTTGCCCCGATTGAGCTGGGACTGGGGCAGTGGGGACTGGTGCAGCGGGCGCTGAAGGGCTGGCACAATCTGGCGGAGCTGCTGGACAAGGTGCCAGAGGAGGATACGCGCACCGCACTGCCCAAGCCAAAGGCGCTTCTGGAAGTGCAGGGGCTGGCCATTGTACCGCCGGGCAGCAGCACACCGTTGTTGCGCAACGTGAATTTCCGGGTGCAACCGGGCCAGGCAATTGGTGTCATCGGGCCGTCAGGGTCGGGCAAGTCGACTCTGGCCCGTGCCTTGACCGGTGTATGGCGGCCCGCCGCTGGCTCCGTCCGGCTGGACGGAGCTTCACTGGATCAGTACGAACCGGATGTGCTGGGTGGCCACATCGGCTATTTGCCTCAACGGGTGCAGGTGTTTGACGGCACAATTGCTCAGAACATCGCCCGCCTCAACCAGCGCCCAGACGCCGAGAAAGTGGTGGAGGCCGCCCGCAAGGCCGCCGCGCATGAGATGATCCTGAAGCTGCCTGAGGGTTATGACACCCGCGTCAACGCCACTGGCGGACGGCTGTCTGGCGGGCAGATGCAGCGGGTCGGGCTGGCGCGGGCGCTGTTCGATGACCCGGTGATCTTGATCCTGGATGAGCCGAACTCCAACCTAGATAACGAGGGGTCGATCGCGCTGAACAAGGCGATCAAGCAGATCAAAGCGGAAGGGCGGTCAGTGCTGATTATGGCGCACCGGCCGGCGGCGATTCAGGAATGCGACATGCTGCTGGTGATTGACAAGGGCACCCAGACGGCCTTTGGCCCCAAGGACAAGGTGCTGCAGGAAATGGTGGCCAACCATCAGAACATCCGCCAGGCCACTGGCGCGGGAGGTGTGCGGTGAGCGTGGAAACCAACTGGCCTGCACGGCGGCCGCTGATAATTGGCCTGATTTCTCTCTTGGTGCTGGTGGGCGGCTTTGGCTCCTGGTCGGTGCTGTCATCAATCTCCGGTGCTGTGGTGGCAACAGGGCGTATCGAGGTCGACCGCAACCGGCAGGTGGTGCAGCATCTGGATGGCGGTATTGTTGACGAAATTTTGGTCGATGAGGGCGATACGGTTTCCGAAGGGGATACGCTGATACGGCTGGATGCCAACGAGCTGACTTCGCAGCTGGTGATCACCGAGGGGCAGCTGTTTGAGCTGATGGCCCGGCGCGGCCGACTGGAAGCGGAGCGGGACGAGGACGCTGAGATCCGCTTCGATCCGGAGCTGCTGGAAATCGCGGGGATCCAGCCGGAAGTTGCGGATCTGGTGGAAGGCCAGCAGCGCCTGTTCCAGGCCCGAAGAGATACCACTGCGCGCGAAATTGAACAGCTTGAGAAGCGCCGGGTGCAGATCGAAGAGCAGATCCGCGGTATTCAGGCGCAGCAGACCTCGCTGAAAGTGCAGCTGGATCTGATCGGCGAGGAGCTGGGAAACCAGCAATCGTTGCTGGACCGCGGCCTGGCGCAGGCGGCGACGGTGCTGAACCTGCGCCGCACCCAGGCCAGCCTGGACGGGCAGCTGGGCGAGCTGGTTGCCTCAGAGGCGCAGGCAGAGGGGCGGATCACCGAGATCGACATTGAGATCCTGAAACTGGGCACTGGTCAGCGTGAGGAAGCGATCACCCGCCTGCGCGACCTGCGTTACCAGGAACTGGAGCTGGCTGAGACACGCCGTTCCCTGCAGCAGCGCCTGGCACGGCTCGACATCACTGCGCCAGTCTCCGGCGTGGTGTACGGGCTGCAGGTGCAGACCCCGCGCTCGGTGATCCGCCCGGCCGACCCGGTGCTGTATCTGGTGCCGCAGGACCGGCCGCTGGTGATTGCAGCGCAGGTGGCGCCCACGGATATCGATCAGCTATACACGGGACAGGAGGTGACCGTGCGCTTCTCGGCCCTGGATCAGCGCTCGACACCGGAGCTGTTTGGACAAGTGACCCAGGTCTCGGCAGATGCGTTTGAGGATCAGGGCAGCGGCATTTCCTATTACCGGGCAGAGATTGAGCTCAATCCGGGGGAGCAGGGCCGCCTGCCTGCGGGTACGGTGCTGATCCCGGGGATGCCGGTGGAAAGCTACATCCGCACCGCTGACCGCTCGCCGCTGGCCTATCTGGTCAAGCCGCTGGCCGATTATTTCAACAAGGCCTTCCGCGAAAGTTGAATTTGCCGCTGCAATTCGCCGCGGAATCTAGCCATGAAAAACCTATTCTCACGGCCGTTTTCATCGCTTGAAACCGGCTTGTGGCAGCTGCCGTGCCTGCAGGTGCAGAAAGCTGCGCCGGGGCTTCGCATTTTCCCTTTCCGAAACCTGCCTGGCCGGGTAGCGTCCCGGCAATTGAAGACTCGGAGGAATGCGCCATGAGCATCGAAGCAAAACTGAAAGAGCTGGGTGTGACCCTGCCTGACGCGCCGGCACCGGCGGCCAACTATGTGCCTTATGTGGTGGCTGGCGACATGGTCTATATCTCCGGTCAGATTTCCGCGGATGAAAACGGGCTGATCACCGGCACCCTGGGGGCCGACATGGACGTCGATGCAGGCCAGGCCGCGGCTAAGCGCTGCGCGATTGCGCTGCTGGCACAGCTGAAGGCTGCCTGCGGCGGCGATCTGGACCGTCTGGTCCGCGTCGTGAAGCTTGGCGCTTTTGTGAATTCAACCGCGGAGTTTACCCAGCAGCCGCAGGTGGTGAACGGCGCCTCCGATTTCTTGGTCGAAGCACTGGGCGACATTGGGCGCCACGCGCGTTCTGCCGTCAGCTCGCCCTCGCTGCCGTTAGGCGTTGCAGTCGAAATCGACGGCGTGTTCCAGATCAAATGACCCCGTCCCTGCCTGCCACATTCCTGACCGTCCCGCTTGCCCACCGTGCCTTGCATGATGTTGCGGACGGGCGTCCGGAGAACAGCCGGGCGGCCATCCGCGCGGCAATGGCGGCAGGCTACGGGATCGAGATCGACCTGCAGCAGTCCAAGGACGGCTGCGCCATGGTTTTCCATGACTATGATCTGGACCGGCTGGCTGCAGGCACCGGCCCGGTCCGCGCGCTGACGCGCGCAGCGCTAGGATCGGTTCCGCTCAAGAGCGGCGATGGTGAAGGTATCCCTGAGCTCGCGGAGGTGCTTGACCTCGTGGCAGGCCGGGTGCCGCTGCTGATCGAACTGAAGGATCCGCAGGGGGAAATGGGGATCACTGATGGGGTGCTGGAGCGTGCCACGGTGGAGGCGCTCCAAGGCTATGCGGGCCCGGTGGCGCTGATGTCTTTCAACCCCAACTCGGTAACGGAACTGGCGCGGCTGGCGCCGGACATCGCCCGCGGTATCACCACCAGTGCCTATGACCCGGCGGAGTGGCCTGAGCTGCCCAAGGCTGTGTGCGATGCCCTGCGCGCCATTCCGGATTTTGACCGCAGCGGGTCCAGCTTTATCAGCCACGAGGCCGGTGATCTGGCGCGGCCGCGGGTGCAAGCGCTGCGCAGCGCTGGAGTGCCGGTTCTGTGCTGGACTGTCAGATCGGCGGCCGAGGAAACCGCGGCGCGGGCCTTTGCCGACAATGTGACATTTGAACGGTACCTTTCGCCGCTAACACCTTGATCGCGCTGGCCCGCACCCCACATCTTGAAGCGGTGCGGAGGAATTGAATGGCTCAGGCGCAAATCGACATCCGGGTGCTGGCCTCGCTGTCTCAGATCACGGCTGAGGACTGGGATACCTGCGCTTGTCCCGAAACCGCGGACGGCGGGCGTCCGCTGGATCCTTTCACGACCCACCGGTTCCTGAGCGCACTGGAGGACAGCGGCTCAGTCGGGCCGGGCACCGGCTGGCAGCCGCAGTATCTGACCGCCTATCAGGAAGGCCGCCTGATCGCTTGCGCACCTCTTTATGCCAAGGGGCACAGCCAGGGGGAGTACATCTTCGACCACAACTGGGCGCATGCCTATGAGCAAGCGGGCGGCCACTATTACCCCAAGCTGCAGATCGCAGTGCCCTTTACTCCGGCCACAGGGCGCAGGTTTCTGGTGCGCCCGGGATTTGACGGCATCGGCCATTCAGCGCTGCTGCAAGGTGCAGTGCAACTGGCGGTGGACAATAACCTGTCGTCGCTGCATGTGACCTTCTGCACCCAGGACGAGGCGCGGCTGGGTGAGGAGATGGGACTGATGCTGCGCACTACGCAGCAGTTCCACTGGCAGAACGAAGGTTACGCCGATTTTGAGGCGTTCATGCGGGCGCTGTCCTCGCGCAAGCGCAAGAACATCCGAAAGGAACGGATGCAGGCGCAGTGCTTTGGCGGTGACATTCGCGTCTATCGGGGCGATGATCTGCGCCCGGAGCATTGGGATGCCTTCTGGGAGTTCTACCAGGACACCGGTGCGCGCAAATGGGGTTCACCCTATCTGACCCGGCAGTTCTTTGACATCGCCCACCGGACGATGGCGGACGACATGGCTCTGATTCTGGCGGAACGCAGCGGGCGTTACGTCGCCGGTGCGCTTAATTTCCTTGGCCGCAAAACGCTTTACGGCCGTTATTGGGGCTGCGTCGAACAACACCCCTGCCTGCATTTCGAGCTGTGCTATTATCAGGCCATAGAGCTGGCGATTGCCTTGGGTCTTGACCGGGCAGAAGCAGGCGCGCAGGGTGAACACAAGCTCGCGCGCGGTTACATGCCGTGCCAGACACACAGCTTGCACTGGATCGGCGATCCCGGGTTTGCCGGGGCCGTTGCACGCTATCTTGAGGCTGAGCGGGCCGCCACCGAGGAAGAGATCGAAATCCTGACCGACTACGGTCCGTTCCGCAAAGCCCATGTGGAGGAGCAAGAATGACGGAAAAACTGTCTGACGCCACCCGCGGTCCCCTGCTGGAGCCGCTGTTCGCCACCGGCTGGGAAATGGTGGAAGGCCGTGATGCCATCACAAAAACATTCAAGTTCAGCAACTTCGCTGATGCTTTCGGCTGGATGACCCGCGCCGCGATCTGGGCTGAGAAGTGGAACCATCACCCTGAATGGAGCAACGTCTACAACCGGGTGACGGTGGTTCTGACAACCCATGATGTCGACGGGATCAGCGCTCAGGACGCGAAGCTGGCCCGCAAGATGGACGGGCTGTTCGGAGAACCGCAGGAGTGATCCAGGCCGGTTGAAAGGTAAGTCAGCATTACTGTCCGAATGTTCCGCGTGCGAAACATTCGGACAAATTGTCTGACCTTGTTTTTGCGAATATTAAGGGGTTGGTGTGGCAGCCGCCTGCTCCGGCGGCCACCTGGAAGTCAGGCTTCAGCCCATGGTGTCCAGCAGGCCTTCACCTGCGGACAGTTCGCACTGACCGGGGTTTTCTTCCTTGTTGAGCACTTTCACCTCGCCGTCTTCCACCAGCATCGCATAGCGCAGCGAGCGGCCGATGAGGCCCGCGGCAGGCGCGTCCAGGCGCATCCCGATTGCTTCGGTAAAGGTGCATTCGGCATCCGACAGCATGGTGATGCCGGCTTCGGTGGCGCCAGTGTTGTCGCCCCAGATCGACATAACGAAGGGATCATTGCCGGCCAAGCAGATGATTTCGTCAACACCCTTGGCGGCAAATTGGTCCTTGGTGCGGATGAAGCTGGGCACATGTGCAGAATGGCAGGTGCTGGTAAAGGCGCCTGGAACCGCAAAAAGCACCACTTTGCGCCCCTTCAGCTTTTCTGCGAGCTGAACCTGCTCAGGGCCGTTCTCCCCAATCCGTGTCAGTGTCGCGTCCGGCAGCTGGTCTCCAACAGAAATCATTGCACGTTCCTCTTTCTCCTGATTGCGTTTTGGGGCCCCGGGTATATAGGGTCCGGTGAAAGCGTGACGGGAACTATTGCGGGAGGCAAGGGGATATGTCCCACATCGTCGTTATTGGAGCGGGGCAGGCGGGGTCCTCGCTGGTGGCAAAGCTGCGCAAGGACGGGTTTGACGGGGAAATCACCCTGATCGGCGCAGAGGAGGCGCTGCCCTATCAGCGGCCGCCGCTGTCGAAGGCCTATCTTCTGGGTGAAATGGAGCTGGAGCGGCTGTTCCTGCGGCCGGAAAGTTTTTACACCGACAATAACATCACCCTGAAGCTGGGCCAGCTTGTCACCGGAATTGATCCTGCGGCCAAGACTGTCAGCTTGGGCGATGAGGTGATTTCCTACGACCAGCTGGCGCTGACCACAGGGTCTGACCCGCGCCGCCTGCCGGCCGCCATTGGCGGTGACCTAGACGGCGTTTACGTGGTGCGCGGGCTGACGGATGTTGATGCAATGGCGCCCCATGTGACCGAAGGCAAGCGGGCGCTGATCGTCGGCGGCGGCTATATTGGGCTGGAGGCAGCTGCGGTTTGTGCCAAGCGCGGCGTCAAGGTGACCCTGGTCGAGATGGCCGACCGTATCCTGCAGCGCGTTGCAGCACCTGAGACCTCCGATTTCTTCCGTAGCCTGCACACGTCCCGCGGCGTGGACATCCGCGAAGGTGTCGGGCTCGAGCGGCTGGAAGGCGAAGACGGCAAGGTCACCCGTGCGGTTCTCAGCGGCGGTGAGGAGCTGGACGTGGATTTTGTTGTCGTGGGAGTCGGCATCACGCCGTCGTCGCAACTGGCGGAAATGGCCGGGCTGGAGCTGGACAACGGCATCAAGGTGGACGCCAAGGGCCGCACCTCGGATGCCTCGATCTGGTCTGCGGGCGATTGCGCGTCCTTCCCGTTCCAGGGTAGCCGGATCCGGTTGGAAAGCGTGCCCAATGCCATCGACCAGGCTGAGGTCGTGGCGCAGAACATGCTGGGCGCGGACAAGAATTATATTGCGACACCCTGGTTCTGGTCGGATCAATACGACGTCAAGCTACAGATCGCGGGCCTGAACACCGGCTATGACAATGTGGTCACCCGTCAGGGTGAGGGCAGCCAGGTCTCCTTCTGGTACTACAAGGGAGATCAGTTGGTGGCAGTGGACGCAATGAACGACCCGCGCGCCTACATGGTGGCAAAACGGCTGATTGACGCGGGCAAGACCGCCGACAAGGCGGTTGCCGGTGATCCCGCCGCGGATCTGAAGCCGCTCTTGAAGGCGTGAGGATTATCGCAGGAGACTTCCGCGGCCGGGCATTGGCCGCGGTGGGTAAAGGGGATGCGGGCGCCCATTTGCGCCCCACCACGGACCGGGTGCGCGAAAGCCTGTTCAATGTGCTGATGCACACGGGCGCCATTCCCGGTGCCCGGGTGCTGGACCTGTTCGCTGGCACCGGAGCACTGGGGCTGGAGGCGCTGTCTCGTGGTGCAGCGGAAGTTCTGTTTGTCGATGATGGCCGTGTGTCCGGCGGATTGATCAAAAAGAACATCGCAATTTGCAAGGCCGAAGACCGCTGCACCCTTGCGCGCCGGGATGCGTTGAAGCTGGGGCAAAACCCGGACGATCCGTTTGACTTGATCTTTCTCGATCCGCCTTACGGTAAAGCAATGGGCGAGAAGGCGCTTGCGGCAGCTGTCGCTGGCGGCTGGGTCGCGGATGACGCACTGGTGGTCTGGGAGGAAAACACTCCGACGGCCGTGCTTAAGGGGTTCGAGCTGCACGACAGCCGCAAATACGGTGATACCTACATCACTCTGATGTGGCGGGATGTTTCGGGTTGAAACAGGCCGGGCGGGAGATTGCTCACGGCTGGTTTGCTGCAGCCTTTACGCTACTCTAATACAAAACTGGATGTAAGTTTGCACGCCGCGCGTGCAGGGCCAAGTCTGCGATGAGGTGCCGTTGCATGCCCAAGACCTTTCCAACCCCGAAGCTGGTAATCTTTGACTGCGAAGGCGTGCTTGTTGACAGTGAACCGGCTTCGAACCAGGCGCTGGCAGACAACCTGTCCCGCCATGGGCTTCCGCTGACGGTGGAACAATCGATGGCGCATTTTGTTGGCGGCACCATGACCGGGGTGATGCAGACGGCCCGCAGCTTGGGCGCCAATCTGCCGGACAATTGGATCGAGGAAATCTACGACGAAACCTATGCGTTGCTGAGGCAGGGGGTGCCGCTGGTCCAGGGCATACCCGATTTGCTGGCGCGGCTGGATGCACAGGGCATCCCTGTCTGCGTTGCCTCCAATGGCAGCGAAGAGAAGATGCGCACCACCCTGGGCCAGAATGGGTTGTGGGAGCGGTTCCACCCGCAGGCGATGTTCTCGGCGCATTCGCTTGGGGTTGCCAAGCCTGAACCAGGCTTGTTTCTGGCGGCGGCCAGTCATTTCGGGGTGCAGGCCCGCGACTGCCTGGTGATCGAGGATAGCGGCAGCGGCGTGACCGCAGCTGTGCGCGCGGGTATGCGTTGCCTTGGTTTTGCGCCGCAGGGCGGCGGCAAGAAGCTTGCTGCGCTGGGAGCTGAAGTTTTCACCAACATGTCAGAGGTGCCGGCGCTTTTGTCGATCTGAGTCTGTTATGGTATGATCCCGCGCATGGAACAGACCATGCGCGCACAAATCCTTCGGTACTCAAAAGACGCAGAAACGCAGAGCCGGCCTAAGCCGGAAAGGCTGCGGGCGCCGCTGTTCATTCAGGATGTGGTGACACCGTTTGGTGATGGGACGCTGTTGCTGGCGCTCTGGCGGTTTCAGGAAGCTGAGGGTCAGGACGACGCAAAGTCCTGACCGGATCAATCTTTCATCTGGCTGAAAAAAACCTGAGGTGCGGGGGATGGCCCCCGCTGCCGTTCTTGCGGCTCAGCCGTAGGTCGGGTGGAACTTGCCCGCAGGCGACAGGGTGAAAATCTCCGCCCCGTCTGAGGTTACCCCGATCGAATGCTCGAACTGCGCCGACAGCGACTTGTCACGGGTAACGGCGGTCCATTCGTCTGCCAGAATCTTGGTTTCAGGACGGCCCAAGTTGATCATCGGCTCGATGGTGAAGAACATGCCTTCTTCCAGCACCGGGCCGGTGCCGGGGCGGCCGTAGTGCAGCACGTTGGGCGGCGCGTGGAATACTGTGCCTAGTCCGTGGCCGCAGAAATCCCGCACCACGCTCATCCGCTGCGCTTCGGCATAGGTCTGGATCGCATGGCCGATGTCACCGAAGGTGTTGCCCGGCTTCACCGCCTCGATCCCCATCATCAGCGAATCATGGGTGACTTGGATCAACCGCTCCGCCTTGCGGCTGAGCTTGCCTGCGACGAACATCCGGGAGGTGTCGCCGAACCAGCCGTCGACGATCACGGTTACGTCGATGTTCAGGATATCGCCATCCTTCAGCTTCTTGTCGCCGGGAATGCCGTGGCAGACCACATGGTTCACCGAGATGCAGCTGGCGTGCTGATAACCCTTGTAGCCGATGGTGGCCGATTTGGCGCCCGCGTCCTCTACCATTTGGGTGATGATGCGGTCGATCTCGCCGGTGGACTGGCCCGGGAAAACATGCGCTGCGATATCATCCAGAATGCGCGCGGCAAGCGCACCCGCCTTGTGCATGCCGGCATAGTCGCCGGCTTCATGAATGCGGATGCCGTCCTTGGTTGTGCGGCCGTCTTTCGATCTCATCACGCAGAGCTCCATCACGTTCTTTGCGTAGCTATGTAAGGGGTTCCCGCCGAAAGGGCCAGACCGGGGTTGCGGGAACTTTTACCGCTGCGGTGCGTTTGACCATTTGAATACTCGATTTGGCAACAAGGGGAACGCAGCGGAATGGACAGCTTCAACAGCCTAATGCAAACCAAAATCTACGATGGCAGGACGCTTGCGGATCTGGTGACGCTGGAATTCCTGGCGCAGGCGCTGGGCAGCGTTCTGGCTGCAGTAATTATTCTGCTGGCCGGCTTCATCGTTGCCGGATGGGTCAAGCGGCGGATCGTGCAGCTGGGCGATAGCAACGCAAAGCTGGATGTGACCCTGTTCCACTTTCTGGGCAATCTCGCCCGATACGTTATTTTGGCCTTTGCTGCCTTGTTTGTGCTCAACACCTTTGGCGTTAAGACAACTTCCATCGTGGCGGCAATTGGTGCTGCCGGATTGGCCATTGGCCTGGCCATGCAGGGGGCACTGTCGAATGTGGCGGCAGGGGTTATGATCATCCTGTTCCGCCCGTTCAAGCTGGGCGATTTTATCGCAGTTAACGGCGAGATGGGCACGGTGCACGAAATCACCTTGAACAATACCGTCATTGCTAGCCTGTCCAATCTCAAGGTAATTGTCCCGAATTCCGAAGTCTGGGGTAATACCATCACCAATTACTCGTCTTTCGACACCCGCCGTGCTGAGTGGACATTTGGTGTCGGTTACGGTGCCAATCTGGCAACTGCAGAGCAGGTGATCCGGGAAACCATCATGGGCGATAGCCGTTCGTACAGCGACCCGGAGCCGTTCATTCAGGTCAATGAGCTGAACAGCAGCTCGGTTGATTTCCTGGTGCGCGTCTGGGTCGATGCAGAGGAGTACTTCCAGTACCAGGCCGACATGAAGCGCAAGGTGAAAGAGGCGCTGGACGTCGCTGGAGTGGATATTCCGTTCCCGACCCGTACGCTGATCAGGGCCCAGCCGGAGCGTGAGGGGGAGGGTTCTGAAAAGCAAGTAGGACAGGCGGCCTGAGCTGCCGCCCGGGCCGGGCTGTTACTCTGATGAGAGCGGCCCGGCGACCTCAACACCCCGTGGAGTAATCCGCGTGCCAATTACCAGCTTCTCCACCCCCGCGGCCTGAGCGCAGGCAAAGGCATCTGTGTAGGCCGGGTCAATATCGGCGGCCAGTCTGAAGCGGGTGCAATCGGTGCGTTGCACAAGGTACAGCATGACGGCGCGTTTACCCTGCTCCACCATGTTTGCCAGCTCCCCAAGATGCTTGGTGCCACGGGCTGTGACGCTGTCGGGAAACTCAGCGAGACCGGGCTGGCGCGACAAAGTCACGCTTTTCACCTCCACATAACAATCGGGCAGGCCGTCCTGCTGCAGCAGGAAGTCTATGCGGCTATTTTCGCCGTATTTCACCTCGGGGCATATCGTTCTGTAGGAAGAGAGTTCTGCAACCTCTCCCGCCTCCAGTGAGGCCCGCAGGGCGCGGTTCGGCACCGAGGTGTCGACACCGGTAAAATGGCCGTCTGAGTGCTCCACCAGCCGCCAGCCGTATTTCAGTTTCTTCTTCGGGTCGTCGTTGGGTTCCAGCCAGATCTTCATGCCCGGATCCGCCAGCCTCATCATGCTGCCCGGGTTGGCGCAATGGGCGGTAATCTCCTGCCCGTCCTCTAACCGGCAATCGGCAAGGAAACGTTTGTAACGGCGGATCAGAGTGGCGGGGATCAGGGGCTGGGAAAACTTCATACCTGGATGACTACCCCAGCCCCGCCCGACGGCAAAGCCTTAGTTGCGGCCGGCCATGACGCCGCCGTCAACATCCCAGATGGCGCCGGTGACCCAGGCAGCCTGATCGGACAGCAGATGCACAACGGTGGCCGCAATGTCGGCCGGGCGGCCGACGCGCCCAATTGGATGGAAGCTGTCGAAGCCGGCTGAAAGCGTATCTTCGATCTGCGCCGGATCGATAAAGGCACCGTAAATCGGGGTGACCACCACTGCAGGGGCCACCGCGTTCACCCGGATGCCGTGGTCCGCCAGCTCCATCGCCAGGTGCTGGGTCAGAGCGTGCAGGCCTGCCTTGGCCATGGAATAGGCTGAGCTTGGTGTCGCCTTGATCGCCTGTTTTGCCCACATGGAGCCGATATTGACGATGGACCCGCCGCCGTAGCCTGCCATATTGGCAGCCACTGCTTGGGTCAGGAAGAAGGCGGCGCGGTTCAGGCCCATATAGCGGTCGTAGTCTTCGAGCCCGTGTTCAAGGAAGGGCTTGGGAACAAAAACGCCGGCAGCATTTACCAGCTTGCTGAGGTGGCGGCTGTCTGCCTTCAGTTCTGCCGCCAGTGTCTGGACAGCAGCGAAATCCATCAGGTCTATTTGCCGGGTCTCGGCGTGGGCCCCGAGCTCAGCCTTAGCGGCCTCCAGCTTGGATGCTGAGGAGCCCAGCAGGGTGACATGTTGTCCCGCTTTCACTAGCTGGCGCGCAGTTTCCAGACCCATTCCCGAGGATCCGCCGATGATCAGTGCGGTTTCAGTCGTCATAGTGATTCTCCTATCTATCAGTAGGTAGATAGATGTGAATTGCGCTGCTCGCCGTCAAGGCCTATCTGTAGGTAGGTAGATTGGCGGGGGTGAGCATGGCAAAGCCGGACACAGCGGAACGCATCCTGGACATCGCGGAGAAGGCCGCGCGGACAGGTGGCTACAACGCCTTCAGCTTCCGTGAAATTGCTGCGGAAATCGGTATCAAATCGGCCTCTGTCCACTACCATTTTCCGACCAAGAAAGCCTTAGGGGAGGCTCTGGCGAAACGGTATTCTGACCATTTTTTCAGTGTCTTGGGTGATCCCCAAGGGGCGGAGCCTGCGGAGTTGCTCAAGCGCTATGTTGCAGCGTATGGCGCGGCTTTGAAACAGGACGGGCTGATGTGCCTGTGCGGCGTTTTCGGGGCCGAGATTGCTGATCTGCCGCCGCCAGTGGCCAGCGCCACGCGGGCTTTTTTTGAGCGTAACCTGGAATGGCTGCAGCAGGTTCACAGCCGGCAGGGGCTGACGCCGGATGCTGCGGAACAAGCCGCGGCGCATATGATCGCAGCCCTGGAAGGGGCGATGATTCTGGCTCGTGCAATGGGAAATGCCGCGCTGTTCGACGCTGCGGTTGCCGGGCTTTCCTAGTCGCTTTGGCCCTTGTGCCGGCTGGGCTGCGGGGTATCTTCACGCACAGCCAAGGGAGATGCCTGATGTCCGCCACACCGAACCCTACTGCCGCCATGCTGGTTATCGGCGATGAGATCCTGTCTGGTCGCACACGCGATGCCAATATGCACTTTCTGGCGGGGGAGCTGACCAAACACGGTATCGACCTGAAGGAAGTACGGGTGGTGAGCGACGACGAACCCGCGATTATTGCCGCGGTACAGTCGCTGTCTGGCGCTTATGATCATGTGTTCACCAGCGGCGGCATCGGGCCGACCCATGACGATATCACTGCCGATTGCATTGCTAAGGCGTTTGACGCCCATTTGGATGTGCGCGACGATGCCAGGGCCATCCTGCAGACGCACTATGATACCCAAGGGCTGGAAATGAATGAGGCACGGCTGCGGATGGCCCGCATTCCGGATGGTGCGGCGCTGATCGACAACCCGGTTTCGGCGGCGCCGGGATTCACCATCGCCAATGTGCATGTGATGGCGGGGGTCCCAATGATCTTTCAGGCAATGGTCGCCAGTGTGACTCCGACCCTCACAGGTGGCAGCCCGATGCTGTCGCAGACCTTGCGGGTGCTGCGAGGTGAGGGGGAAATCGCGGCCCCGCTCAGGGCGCTAGCGGAGGCCTATGGCGATCTGTCGGTGGGCTGCTACCCGTTTCAGAAAGACGGCGCGTTCGGCGCCAATGTCGTGATCCGCGGCACAGATGGTGCCCGAATCGATGCGGCAATGACCGAACTGGCAAAGGAGCTGGAGCAGTGACCACCGATCCCCGTTACTATGCTGTGACCGAAGCGACCTGGCCGTCTGCTTCAGTGCGCGGCTTGGGTCCAGTCACCCTGCGAGAGGGGCAGGGCGGCGGCAGCCGGGTGTCGGCGGCGACGGTGAGTGGCACTGCCACAGACATGGACATCGCTGCGGCAGAGGACGCGATGCGTGCAATGGGCCAGGATTGCCTGTTCATGATCCGGGACGGCGAGGCAGAGTTGGACGCGCTGCTGGAGGCGCGCGGTTATGCGGTGAAGGATCCGGTTAACCTGTGGACCTGCCCAGCGGAGCGCCTGACGGACATCCCTGTGCCGCGTGTCACCGCCTTTTGCGTCTGGGAGCCGCTGGCAATTCAGCGCGAGATCTGGGCGCAGGGCGGCATCGGGCCGGAGCGGCTGGCGGTAATGCAACGGGTGCAGGGCGTGAAGACTGGGCTGCTGGGCCGCCACAGGGACAAACCCGCCGGTGCGGGGTTTGTGGCCATCCACGATGGTGTGGCAATGGTTCACGCGCTGGAAATCCTGCCGCATCAGCGCCGGGCCGGCATGGGCGCCTGGATGATGCGCCAGGCGGCGTTCTGGGCATTGGAAAACGGTGCCAGCGAATTGGCGGTTCTCTGCACGAAACGTAACGAGGGCGCCAATGGGCTTTATGCTTCCCTCGGCATGGACTGTGTTGGACAGTACCACTACCGGATTTTGCAACAAGGCGATTGAACGCGATGAGTGACCAGACCCAGCCGACAGCCCTGAACCTGCCAATGGTGGACCCGCTGCCGCCGGAAACGCAGAAGTATTTTGACATCTGTGTCGAGAAACTGGGCTTTGTGCCGAATGTGCTGAAGGCAAACGCCTTTGACATCGATAAGCTCAATGCCTTTACGGCCATGTACAACGACCTGATGCTAGCGGACAGCGGCCTGAGCAAGTTGGAGCGGGAGATGATTGCGGTTGTGGTCTCCTCGATCAACCGCTGTTTCTATTGCCTTGTGGCCCACGGCGCGGCCGTGAGGCAGCTATCGGGGGACCCGCAACTGGGCGAGATGCTGGTAATGAATTACCGGGTGGCGCCTCTGGACACGCGTCAGCGGACGATGCTGGATTTTGCGGCCAGGATGACCACTGCCAGCGCGGAGATTGAGGAAGCGGACCGCCAGTGCTTGCGTGATGCGGGCTTCAGCGACCGGGATATCTGGGACATCGCCAATGTCGCGGGCTTCTTCAACATGTCGAACCGGGTGGCCAGCGCCACCGCAATGATGCCCAATCCGGAATATCACAACCAGTGCCGTTGAGACGTTTGATTGCGGTGGCGGCGGCATTCCTGCCCGGAATGCTGAATTCAGCGGAGCTCACTCTGCCGGCCGGTGCGGCTGCCATTTCCGAACGGGCCACGGCGCTTGGCGTCTATCAGCTGCCAATTGGCCCCGAAGACGCGGACAGGGTGCCGTCAGAGCGGTTCGAGGGGCAGATCACCCGCCGCACCTGGCGCGTTGACGGCAGCGGCACGGTTCTGCAGATTCTGGCACCACTGAGGAAGCAGCTGGCGGAACAGGGCTTTGAAGTGAGGCTGGACTGCGCGGCGCGTGATTGCGGCGGCTTTAGTTTCCGGTTCGGGGTCGAGGTAGTGCCTGCACCGGATATGATGGTTGATATTTCCCGCTATCACTTCCTGTCGGCTGCCAAGGACGAGGCGGCGGTATCTGTCCTGGTGTCGCGGGCGGGCGGAGCAGCCTATGTGCAGGTGATCAGCGTGCAGCCGCCGGAAGCAGTGCCGGCGGTAGTGAAGCCTGCAGTGCAGCAGCCAGCAGACCCGGAGCAGCCGGTGGAACTGGCTAAGGTGCTGGAGGTGCGCGGCCATGCGGTGCTGACCGATCTGGTGTTTGACAGCGGCTCCACGCGGCTTCAGGACGGCAGCTACTCCAGCCTGCGCGAGCTGGCCGCTTTCCTGGACGCAAACCCGCAATACAGGCTGCTGCTGGTCGGCCACACCGACACGGTTGGCTCCCAGGAGCAGAATGCCTCGATCTCCGAACGCCGTGCGCAATCGGTAAAGGAGCGGCTGGCCGAGGCCTATGGCGTCGAGGAGACCCGTATCGACGTGGTCGGGGCAGGCTATCTGGCGCCGATTGCCAGTAACCAGATCCCTGAGGGCCGCGAGGTCAACCGGCGGGTGGAGGCTGTGCTGCTTGGAAAATGACGGAAGGCAATACTTGGCCCGGTGGGCCGTCAGCGGCGCCGCATGCCGCGCGGGCTGCGCTGGTACATGGCTTTGAACTGGCGGGAAAACCCCGACAGCGAGGCAAATCCCGTTGCCAGGGCCACTTCGGTAACCGGCATGGCAGTGTTTTGAAGCAGCTCGCGCGCCCGCTGCAGGCGTGTCTGAAGATAGGCCGCCTGCGGTGTTATGCCCAATCCGTGTTTGCAGCGCAGGCGCAGCGCTTTGAGGCTGAGGCCGAGCCGCCCGGCAATGTCTTTGAGCGCCAGGGGCTCCTGCAGGTTGTCCAGCATCAGCTGCTGCATTTGGCCCAGAACCGGATCGGCTGAAGGTCGCAGGCGCTGGCGTACTTCCGGCGGCCGGATCGATCCATGCGCCATGTCTTCGGAGGTGGCCGCCGCCAGCCCGTCCGGGCCGGTGGCCGCGATCCAGGCCAGCATCGCGTCGCCGGTGGCAGTGCCTCCCACGGCGGTCAGCCGGCGGTGGCCGAAACAATAGATCTTGTCGCTGACTGCGATGCCGGGCCAGCGTTCGCGGAACCCTGCCTCCGCTTCGTGGTGCAGTACTGCCTCATGCCCGTCCAGGTAACCCAGCTGGGCCAGCACCACGGTGCCGGTGTCGATGCCGCCCAGCGTGGCGCCTGCGCGCGCGGCTTTTACCAGGTAGGCACGCAGCCCCTGCGGCAGGTGGTGCAAAGGATCATAGCCGGCGCAAAGCAGCACCAGGTCGGGCGGTCCGCCGAGGTCCCAGCCGCTGCGGTCTGGCGCGGCCAGCCGTCCGCTGGAGGCAGGCACCGGCGCCTGGGTGACGCTGAGTGTCTCCCACGTATACAGCGGGCAGCTGACATTCTTATTGGCGATGCGAAGGGTTTCAGAGGCCAGCACGTAGGCCAGCATCTGGAACTCAGGAAACAGGATGAAGCTCACCTTCGGCATGTCAGGAAGTTATATGCAAGTTTCGGGCGTTTCTATGCAAATAATGCGGGTTCCAGGCAACTAGGGTTCCTCCAGTCACAGGAAAGGAAACGCCAATGACCGTCATGACCCCGACCCCGCTGCAAGGCCGCCCGGCCAATTGTTCGGACGCCGAATGGAAGGCCCGCTGCGAGCTGGCTGCGATATATAATGCGTTGGTGAAATACCGGCTGACCGATCAGACCAACCAGTGGCACGCGATCCGGGTGCCGGGCGAGGATGCGCTGATTACCCATCACTATGGCTGGATGCATGAGGAGGTGACCGCCTCCAACCTGATCAAGGTCGGTTTCAACCGTGTGAACCACAATCCGGAAAACGGAGAGCCGAACCCTTCGGCCACCGAAATCGGCAAATTGTTCTTTGAAGCGGAACCGGAGAAGAATTGCATCATGCATATCCATACCAAGGCCATCATGGGGGTGTCGGCCCAGACCGGCGGGGTGGGCCCCTACAGCCAGGCCTACCTGATGATCGGCGGTGGAGATGTGCTGGGGTATACGGACTATGAGTTCGAATGCACCGAAGATTTCCTGAACGGATTACTGGACGCAGGCCGCGGCAGAAAGGCGGTGGTGGAAGCCTGGCACGGTGCTTTTGTATTCGGGGCGACCGCGGGCGAGGCGTTCTTCCGCTCCTTCTACCTGGATCAGGCCTGTGCGGTGCAGCTGGAGGTGCAGAAGGCCGCAGCCTGCCCAGGGGTGGAAATCCGCACCATCCCAGAGGCGGAGCAGAAGCGCCATCTGCGCGATATGGCCGCCAGCGACTGGTACGGCTACGAGGGCGAACTGGAGTGGCATGCCATCCGCCGCCGCCTGGATGCAGAGGCGCCGCACTACAAGAGCTGACTAGGCCGCCATTTCATCGGCACAATGCTCCCAGGCCTCGGCCGCCGCTTCGCAGGTGCCGCAGAAGGCCTTGGGCATGGCTGCGCCCCGAAGCGGCACTTGGCCCGACGAGATCTGGTCAGTCTGTGATTGGCACGGGACGGGCGGGAGCCTTGCGGTTGCCCCGTAGCTTTCTTCTGCAAAAAAGCCCCCGCGAGAGGCGCGGGGGCAGGTCTACGAGGGAGGTCTTGTTCCGGTTTTCCGTTGAACCGGTTCAGGTTTTCCATTCGGACGGGTCGCGATCCGCAAAGGCGGCAACCAGGAAGTCGATGAAGGCCCGCACCTTGGGTTGGGTGAACTTGCCGGGTGGGTAGACGGCATAAATGCCTTGGGTTTCCACCGGCAGGCTGGGCATCACGTCCTCGACTAGCCCCTCCTCCATCGCTGCGGAGTAGAGGTAGCTGGGCAGATAGGCGATGCCAAGGCCGGAAATCGCGGCGTTCAGGAGCGACTGCCCGTCATTGACGGATAGCCAGCCGGAGGTGCGAACCTGGCGCTTTTCGCCCGAGGGCGCGGTGATCTTCCAGACGTTGCCGCTGGACTGGCTGGAGTAGTGCAGCAGCTTGTGGGCGTTCAGCTCGTCGATCTTCTGCGGGCGGCCGAATTTCTCCAGATATTCCGGAGAGGCGATCATGCGCTTGGTGGTCTCGGTCAGCTTGCGGGCGCGCAGAGAACTGTCTTCCAGCTCGCCGATCCGCACCGCCATGTCGAACCCCTCTGAAATCAGCTCCACATAGCGGTTGTTCAGCACCATGTTGACGGTGATATCCGGGAAGTCGCGCAGGAAGTCCGACAGCACCGGCGACAGGTGGTTAACACCGAAGTCGGTGGCGACAGAAATCCTCAGCAGGCCCGAGGGCGCTGATTGCATCGAGGTGACCAGCGCGTCCGCTTCGCCCGCATCGTTCAGCACCCGGCGGGCGCGGTCGTAATAGGCAAGACCGATCTCGGTCGGCGATACCCTGCGGGTGGTGCGGTTCAGCAGCCGCGCGCCGAGGCGGGCCTCAAGACTGGAGACATGCTTGGAGACGGCCGACTTGGAAATCCCCATTTTCCGGGCGGCATCAGTGAAGCCGCCCTGATCCACCACATTGGCGAAGGCCTCCATTTCCATCAATCGGTCCATATTAACCCATCCTCGTAAAGCCGTGTTGCCTCGAAACTGACGGTGAATTCGGGCAAGAACGGGGCAGAGGTGGGATAATTGCGAGGTTTCGCGGCTATCGTTTGCGTTGTGGAAACGGCCGCGGCGGGACGGGGGTGAACATCTTGAGAAGGTAAATGAAACCTTAAATCACTAGCCTGATTGTCAGTATCCACAGCGGCAGGGTCACCGCACTTAGCAGGGTGGATTGCGCAATAAGTGTGGCAGCCAGCGTGCGGTCGGCGCCAAAGGCGGATGCGAGCACATGGGCGGCGGAGGCTGTCGGCAAGGCTGCAAACAGCACCAGCACTGCGGCGAAGCCGGGATCACTTCCCAGCAGCAGGCAGGCAACCAGAACAATCGCAGGCACCAGTACCAGACGCACCAGGCAGAGGTAGCCGTTGAATAAATCAAGCCGCGCGAGCGCGCGCCAGTTCATGGTGGCACCGATCGACAGCAGTGCAATCGGGATCGCGGCATGGGCCAGCATTTCGGCCGGCGCCAGGATTGGCGCGGGAATCTTGTAGCCGGAAAGCCCCACAGCGACGCCTGCGACAGATGCGATAAGAAACGGATTGAGCGCGATTTTTGCCGCGGTCTCCCGCAGCGAAAGGCTGCCGCCGCGCGATAGGGCGGTGACGGCCATGACATTGGCCACCGGGACGGCCATCCCGATGGCAACCGCCATCTGGCCAGTCAGCTCCTTTCCGATTGATGGCAGCGCGACAAAGGCAATAGCTGTGTTGAAACGCCAGGCAGCCTGCCAGGCTCCTGCGAAATCAAGGAACTTGTCCGGTCCGGCCCGGCGCGCCAGAAAGCCCAGGGCAAGCGCCAGGGCCAGGATGCTCCAGACGGCGGGTCCGATGCGGCCGAGCTCTGCAATGGCAATGGGGCGGCCGCTGGCGGCAAAAAATAGCAGCGCGGGAAACAGCACTTCGAAGTTCAGTTTATCCAGGCCTTGCCACGACTGCGGTGACAACCGCCTGCGTACCAACCCGCCAAGTGCCACCATCAGGAAGCTGGGGGTCAGGCCCATCAGGATGACTGCGAATACCACGGTTGCCCTCGCCTTGCGGTTCAGCTGTGACATTGCCGCTGCGGGATTTTGCAGGCAAGAGGTATGGGGGCCTGCAGGGGGAGCTTCTGTGAGGATGACGCAAAATTGTGCATCTGCGGCCGCCGAAGGGTTTGCTGCTGTTTGCAAGACGCCTAGCTATACTTTGTTTGTTGAACAAATTGCTGGAGAACCCGCTATGAAAGTTTTACTTGCCGCCGCCGCCGCCTTTTGCCTGGCTGCACCGCTTGGGGCTCAGGAACGTACTCCGTCGCACCCGGATGCCAAGGTCTATTTTGTCAATCTGAAGGATGGCGATACCGTTACCTCACCGGTGTCCGTGGTTTTCGGTCTTTCCGGCATGGGTGTCGCCCCCGCGGGAACGGAAAAAGAGCATACTGGCCACCATCACCTGCTGATCGACCGGCCAGCTATTGGTCAGGGCGAAGATGGCGCGGATGAGCTGCTGTACGGATTGCCTGCAGATGAGCACCACGTGCATTTCGGCGGCGGGCAGACTGAGGCCGTCATTGACTTGGCTCCGGGCCGCCACACACTGCAGCTGGTGCTTGGCGATGCCAGCCATGTGCCGCATGACTCGCCCGTGGTGTCCGAGGTGATCACGATCAATGTGGAATGACACTTCGCTTTGCAGCGAAGCATTTGCGGGGAGGCGCAGGTTAGGCAGGAGGTCCTGAAAAGCCAAAGGACCTGACATGCTGACTTGCATCATCCGCTACCACATCGACCCTGCCAAGAAGACGCAGTTCGAACAATACGCCCGCAGCTGGGGCCAAGCGATTCCGCGTTGCGGGGCTGATCTGGTCGGTTATTTCGCACCGCATGAAGGATCTTCGACCCTGGCCTATGGTATTTATAACGTGGACAGCCTGGCGGAGTATGAGGCCTACCGCGCGCGGCTGGCGGCCGATCCGCTGGGGCGCGAGAACTATGAGTTTGCCCAGAAGGAACGGTTTTTGCTGCGTGAGGACCGGACCTGGCTGAAGCTGGCCTCAGCCCCGCATGGCGACGGATAGGAGTAGACCCGCATGATTGCCGTGATTTCGAAGTGGAGATCGCCGCGGGGCGGAAGGAGGCCTATCTGAAGACCGCGCAGGAACTGCGGCCCCTGCTGGAGCAGGTGGAGGGCTTCATTTCGGCCGAGCGATTTCAGAGCCTGAGCGCGCCGGAGAAGTTGCTGTCGCTGTCGTTCTGGCGGGATGAGGCCGCGGTGCAGCGCTGGCGCCAGCTGGAGGAGCACCGTTCGGCGCAAGGCCGTGGCCGGGCGGGCATCTTTGCGGACTACCGGCTGCGTGTTGCGGGGGTGGTCCGCGATTACGGGATGGAAGCACGGGAGGAGGCTCCGGCGGACAGCATCGCGGTACACGACTGAGCGCCGCGCGGGCCTCGCTGCTGAAAAGCTGCTGCGGGCCGCTCCCGTCCGGCTTGGGCGCATTGAAAATGCGCCGCGCCCGTTGGGCGCAGCCCAGCGGGGAGCGCGGTGCCCGGCCCAGCTGAGGGCCGGGCCTGAAAGGGGCGGCTGCCGCAGGCGGGAGGACGTCTGTCGCCTTATAGGCTGGCGGCCAGGCGGGTGCCCTGGTTGATCGCGCGTTTGGCGTCCAGTTCCGCGGCCACATCGGCGCCGCCGATCACATGGGCAGAGATCCCGCACTCTGCCAAATCATCAGCCAGCGACCGTTCGGAAACCTGGCCCGCGCAGAGCACAATGGTGTCCGCCGGAATCACCGTCGGGTTTTCGCGGGCTTCGCCAAAGCTTACATGCAGGCCCTCAGCGTCGATCCGCTCGTAGTTGACGCCGCCGACGAATTCTACCTCTTTCATCTTGAGCGTAGCCCGGTGAATCCAGCCGGTGGTCTTGCCCAGCCGTTTGCCGTGGCGTTCGGCCTTGCGCTGCAGCAGGGTCACCTGGCGGGCTGGGGCCGCGGGCTGAGGGCCCTCGGGTGCTAGGCCTGCGCGGTGCTCCGCCGGGTCGACCACGCCCCATTCCTTCATCCAGGCCGGCAGGTCAGTGGCGGGGCTGTGGCCCTCTTCCAGCAGGAACTCCGAGACGTCAAAGCCGATGCCGCCGGCGCCGATCACGGCGACCCGCTGTCCCACAGGCTTCTTGTGGCGCAGCACGTCGATGTAGCTGAGCACACTGTCCCGGTCCTGGCCGGGAATGGCAGGATCGCGCGGGGAGACGCCGGTGGCGATCACCACCTCGTCGAAGCCGGCCAGGTTCTCTGCCGCAACCTCGCGGCCCAGCTCCAGAGTAATGCCGACGTCTGCCACCATGGTACGGTACCAGTCGACCAGCCCCCAGAATTCCTCTTTGCCCGGCACCTGCTTGGCCATGTTGAGCTGGCCGCCAATTTCGTCGGCGCGGTCGAACAGGGTCACGTCATGGCCGCGCTGGGCAGCCGTTAGAGCAGCGGCGAGGCCCGCGGGTCCGGCGCCGACGATGGCAACGGTCTTGGAAGTCTCAGCAGGCTCGATCACCAGCTCGGTCTCGTGGCAGGCGCGCGGATTCACGAGGCATGAGGTGAGCTTGCCGCTGAAGGTATGGTCGAGGCAGGCCTGGTTGCAGGCGATGCAGGGGGCGATCTGGTCCGCCTGTCCGGCCTCTGCCTTGGCCACGAAATCCGCATCTGCCAGCATCGGGCGGGCCATCGACACCATGTCGGCGCAGCCATCCGACAGCACCTCTTCCGCAACTTCCGGCGTGTTGATGCGGTTGGAGGTGATCACCGGGATGCCGACCTTGCCCATCAATTTCTTGGTTACCCATGCAAAGGCCGCGCGGGGAACCGAGGTGGCGATGGTCGGGATGCGCGCCTCATGCCAGCCGATGCCGGTGTTCAGGATCGTAGCACCGGCCTTCTCGATTTCCTGCGCCAGTTGCACCACCTCCTCGTGGGTGGAGCCATTGGGCACCAGGTCGATCATCGACAGGCGGTAGATGATGATGAAATCTCGGCCCACGGCCTCGCGCGTGCGGCGCACGACCTCGATCGGCAGCCGCATCCGGTTCTCATAGGAGCCGCCCCAGCGGTCGGTGCGCTTGTTGGTGTGGGTAACCAGGAACTGGTTGAGGAAATACCCCTCGCTCCCCATGATCTCGACGCCGTCATATCCTGCTTCTTGCGCCAGCCGGGCGGCGTTCACGATGTCGGCAATCTGCTTTTCGATACCATCCTCGTCCAGCTCATGCGGCGGGAAAGGGGAGATCGGCGATTTCACGGGGCTGGGGCCGACACATTTGGGACCATAGGCATAGCGGCCGGCGTGCAGGATCTGCATGGCGATCTTGCCGCCCGCTTCATGCACGCGGCTAGTGATCACCCGGTGGTTTTCTACGTCCTTGGGTGTGGTCATCATCGAGGCGCCGGGCAGCACCGAGCCCTCCAGGTTCGGGCCGATCCCGCCGGTTACCATCAGCGCCACGCCGCCGCGGGCGCGGGCCGCATAGAACTCGGCAACCCGGTTCCAGTCGCCGGTTTCCTCCAGCCCGGTGTGCATCGAGCCCATCAGCACCCGGTTCTTCAGCGTGGTAAAGCCCAGATCCAGCGGGGCAAGCAGATTGGGGTACGCAGTCATCTTGAAACTCTCCCTGGCAGTTGCCCCTAGGATCAAGGGCGCGGGCCGCCTTGTCACGGGCAAACGCCGCGTCACCCCCTTGCGTGCCCCGGCGGCAAGCGGTCTAAGGTTGTGAAAACCCATGCCGAGGAGAGGCTGATGACGCCGGAAGAAATTGCCAAGCTGCCCTACCGCCCCAATGTCGGCGTGATGCTTATCAATGCCGAGGGCGCGGTCTTCGTCGGCCAGCGCAAGGACCGCTACAAGGATGCCTGGCAGATGCCGCAGGGGGGGATCGACGTGGGCGAGGACCCGCGGATTGCAGCGCTGAGGGAGCTGGAGGAAGAAACCGGTGTGGCGCCCGGTCTGGTCGAGATCATCGCCGAAAGCGAAGGCTGGCTGCCGTATGACCTGCCGCATGACGTGGTGCCCAGCTTCTGGGGCGGCAAATACCGCGGGCAGGAGCAGAAATGGTATCTGATGCGGTTTCTCGGCACGGATGATCAGGTCAATATCGAGACGGATGATCCCGAGTTCTCAGCCTGGTGCTGGCAGCCCGTGGAGAGCCTTGTGGAGAAAATCGTGCCGTTCAAGCGTGAGGTTTATGCGCGGGTGGTGGCAGAGTTCCGGGAGTATCTTTGAAATGGATTTGCGGGCCTGTTTTCGACCTGCCGGAACCGGTGCTGCCCTGACCGCGTGTATTCTGGCTGTTGCCGCCGGCCCCGCTGCTGCCCTCAGCTGCCTGCCCTGGGGTCCTGCGGACGCCTATTTGCATGCCGCGAATTCGGACAGCGTTTACAACGTCATTGCGGGCGAATTGAAGTTTAACGAAAGCCTGCTGCCGCAGTCTCATTCGGACAATCCCAACGACACGCCGCCGTTGACCCGCATTCCGGCACAGCTCTCAGGCAAGCTGCTGGAGGGAAAGTATTTCTCCGGCCGGGTGAATGTGCCTGCGGTTCTGGAAGTGGAATGCATGGGCCCCTGGTGCGGCGGGATCAAGTCCGGTGCAGACTATGTGGTCTTTGCGGAGCAGCGCGGGCAGGAGCTGGTGGTTCGGGCAAACGCCTGTGGCGGGTTTGCATTTAATGACACGCCCGAAGTGCGGCGGCAGGTGCTGGATTGCCACCGCGGCAAGGCCTGTGAACCGGCCCAGCCGCGGTAGCAGTTTTCATTTTGCAGGCGCTGCAGCGCGCTCTGTCTGCCGCGGCAGCCTGGCTTGGCCGAGCCAAAGGCTGAACAAGGCCAGTGTGGCGCCCAGCATCTGGTTGGGCGTCAGGGTTTCCCCCAGCAGCAGCCAGCCCAGGATCACGGCAGACAAAGGGCTCAGAACGCCGAGCAGCGACACTTGCGCCGGGTCGATCCGGGCGAGGCCGCGGAACCACAGGATATAGGTCAGCGCGCCGCCAATGAGGCTCATGTAGGCAAGGCCCAGGATACTTGCAGCCGTGAAGGCCGGCATCTCCGGCACCATCCACAGCGCAACAGGCACCAGCAGCAGCCCGCCTGCGGTCAGCTGCCACGCGGTGAAGGTGAGCGGCGGCACCGGCGGCTGCCATTTCCGGGTCAGAACCACGCCTGTAGCCATCGATAAGGCGCCGCCAAGGCCCGCAAGGACGCCCAGGGTGTCCAGCTTGGCGGCCGGGGTCAGCACCAGCAAGGCAACGCCTGCCATGCTCAGAAGCGCGGCCGCAACGGCAGCAGCGCGGATCTGCGTCTGCAGCAGCAAGGCGGACAGGAACACCACGATCAGCGGCTGCACGGCGCCAAGCGTCGCTGCGACCCCGCCGGGCAGGCGGTAGGCGGACAGGAACAAGAGCACCCAGAACAGCGAGAAATTCAGCGCTCCAAGCACCAACAGTCGCGGAAGCCAGTTGAGCGGCGGCAGCTGGCGCACCACCAGCAGCAACAGCAGCCCAGCAGGCAGCGCCCTGAGCAGTGCCACAACCAGCGGTGAGTGGCCGGGAAGGAAAGTTGTCGTCACGATGTAGCTGCTGCCCCAGATGGCAGGGGCCAGCGCAGTCAGCAAGAGGGTCCGGATTGGCATAGGTGTCTCCTTATCTTGATGTCGAGATATGTGCATTTTGTCTTGACGTCAAGATTTAACAGCCTAAACCAGCAGCATGGATCATGTGGATTTTATTACCCTGCAGTGGGGGAAGGAGCGGCCGGATCTGGATGTGACGGCTATGGGCGTGATCGGCCGGGTCGCGCGGCTGTATCTGGCGTATCAGCGCGAGATGCATAAGACCTTCGCGGAGTTCGGGTTGAATGCGGCCAAGTTCGATGTTCTGGCAACGCTGCGCCGGTCCGGGGTGCCCTACACGCTATCACCGGGCGATCTGCTGAAGGCGACGATGGTTGCGTCGGGCACGATGACCAACCGTATTGACCGGCTGGAGGCGGACGGTCTGGTAAAGCGCGAGGTAAACCCGGAGGACAGCCGCAGTTTCCTTGTTGGGCTGACAGAAGAGGGATTTGCCCTGATCGACCGGGCTGTCACCGCGCATGTGCAAACCCAGGCACGGTTGCTGGGAGGTATGAGCGCGAAAGAGGTAGAGGCGTTTACGGCGCTCTTGGGACAAGCTCTGGCAGCAGCTGAAGGCTGAGGCCGCAGATTTTTGGAGTGCCTGCCGTAGGCAGTCTGCGCGGGGCGGTAAGGCCGCTCCGCGCTGTGCTCAACTGGTGGCGACGTGCCATCAGTTGGTCTCCGTTAGGCGGGAGAGCGCCGCTGGCTTAGACCAGACCGGCTTCTTCCAGCAGGTGACGCACGTTTCTTTCCGGGCGCGGGCCGATGTGCCGGATCACCTCGCCTGCGCAGATGCAGCCCATGCGGGCGCAAATTTCCATGCTGCGGCCGGTTGCCATGCCAAACAGAAAACCGGCGGCGAACTGGTCGCCGGCACCGGTGGCATCTACCGGTGTGATCATCTCCACCGGTATATCGATGCGCACTCCTTCGTTCAGCACGGTCACGCCATCTCCGGACCGGGTGCAAACCACCAGCGGACAGATCGCGGCGGTTTTTGCCATTGCCTTCTCCAGGTCATCGGTCTCGAACAGGGCGCGGATTTCATCCTGGTTGCCGATAACAAAATCCAGCTCCTCGCCGATCAAGGTGAGGAAGTCCGCGCGGTGGCGTTCGACACAGAACGGGTCAGAGATCGAGATGCCAACCTTGCCACCGCCTTCACGGCAACTGCGTGCCGCTTCCAGAAACGCTGTTTTGCCCCTGTCCTTGTCGAACAAGTAACCTTCCAGGAACATGATCTGCGCTTGGCCCGCTACGTCCTGCGGCACGTCTTCAGAGCTCAACTCGGAAGAAATGCCCAGATAGGTGTTCATCGACCGTTCTCCGTCCGGCGAGACAAAGATCATTGACCGCGAGGTCGGCAGCACATCCCCTGAAACAGGTGCATTCACAAAGCCGACGCCCTCGTTGTTCATTGCATCGGCATAGAATTTACCAAGCGCGTCGTCCCGGACCCGGCCGATGAAGGCGGCCTCAAGCCCCAGCGCGCCGGCGCCTGCGATGGTATTGGCGACCGAACCGCCCGGGGTCAGCACCCGGTTTCCCATTGCCGCATACAAATCTTCGCAGCGGTCGCGCTCAATCAGTTGCATGATGCCTTTTTCGATGCCTTGTTCAGCCAGGAAATTGTCCTCGCACTGTGCAATCACATCCACCACGGCATTGCCGATGCCGACGAGCTGGTAGGTTTTGGTCATGGTCCCTCCCCGGGGATTTCCAAAGCGGTGTCAGTTGAAGCGACTATGCCGCTCAAAAAGTTTATAGATTCTTGTCTTCGAACATGCAGAGGTCGCGGATGATGCAGGTTCCGCACATCGGCTTTCGCGCCTTGCAGTGGTATCGGCCGTGCAGGATCAGCCAGTGATGCGCGTGCTGCTGGAAGTCCGCCGGGATATTGTCTTCCACTGCACGTTCCACGGCATCCACATCCTTGCCCGGTGCAATGCCGGAGCGGTTGCCAACGCGGAAGATGTGCGTGTCCACCGCCTGTGCAGGCTGCTTCCACCACATGTTCAGAACCACATTGGCGGTCTTGCGGCCCACACCCGGCAACGACTGCAATGCAGCGCGTGAGTTCGGAACTTCGCCGCCGTACTCATCGACCAGGATCTGCGACAGCTTGATCACGTTCTTTGCCTTGTTGCGGTAGAGGCCGATTGTTTTAATATGCTCAATCAGCCGTTCTTCGCCCAGGTCCAGCATCTTTTGCGGAGTGTCGGCGATTTTGAACAGCTCGCGGGTGGCCTTGTTGACGCCGGCGTCTGTTGCCTGCGCTGAGAGCGCCACAGCAACCACCAGCGTATAGGCGTTGACATGCTCCAGTTCGCCCTTGGGTTCGGGCTCTGCTGCTTGGAACCGCGTGAAGATCTCGCGCAGAGTGTGATAATCGAGTTGCTTTGCCATCGCGCGCCATATGTACAGAGCGGGTGCCAAAGAGCAATTGAAATTGCGCCTTTCCTGATCCCGGCCCTTGCCGTTAGGAAAACCCGCAAGTTCCGGGTCGATTGAATGGGCTGGCCGGTCTACTTTGAAGCCACACGTTCAAAACAGGCTAGGCCAATGAATATCGAAACGCGGGAAAACACCTACCATTATGGCGTCATGCGGCGGGCGATTGAGTTGATCGACGAGGGCGGTGAGGATCTGACCCTGGAGCAGCTGGCCGCCCGCATGGATATGAGCCCGGCGCATTTTCAGCGGCTGTTCTCGGCCTGGGTCGGGGTGTCGCCAAAGCGCTACCAGCAGTATCTGCGACTGGGCCATGCCAAGGCCCTGCTGCGGGACCGCTTCACTACGCTGGAGGCGTCACACGCGGTCGGCTTGTCCGGATCAGGCCGGCTGCACGACCTGTTCTTGCGCTGGGAGGCGATGAGCCCAGGCGAATATGCCCGCAATGGAGAAGGCTTGCGGATTTTCTGGGGCTGGTTTGACAGCCCCTTTGGTCTGGCGCTGGTGATGGGCACCGAGAAGGGCATTTGCGGTCTGGCGTTTGCATCCGAAACCGGCGCTGAACCGGCAATGGCTGACATGCGTGCTCGCTGGCCGCAGGCTGAGTATATTGAGGAACCCATGGTCCTGAGACCATTGGCAGAGGCGGCCTTCGCTCAGAAAGGCGAGACTGCGCTGCATATGATTGGTGCACCGTTGCAGATCAAGGTCTGGGAAGCATTGCTGCGCATTCCTTCGGGCCATGTCACGACCTATTCTGAGCTGGCTAGTGCTATCGGCTCCCCTAAGGCGGTGCGTGCTGTTGGCACCGCGGTGGGCCGCAACCCGGTCAGCTGGCTGATCCCCTGTCACCGTGCGTTGCGCAAATCCGGTGCGCTGGGCGGCTATCACTGGGGACTGCCGGTCAAGCGCGCGATGCTGGCCTATGAGGCCGCTCGGGACGAGGAGGCTGCGGCAGGCGCACTACAGGCCGCCGGTTAAAAAGGCGCTCCAACAGACTTGGTTCTCGCGGTCTTGCGGCCAATCGTTCCTCATAGCGTTTGCGCGCTTCCTCGCGATCAATCTCATAAGGGGCAGGCGTAGTCCGCTGGCTGTCCCAGCGGTCCAGGCCCAGCGTGATCATCACCATCCAATCGTAGCTCAGCATTGCCTCTCTCCTCTTTAGGGCATTCAAACCAAAACTCTGCTGACAGGCCTTTGTCAGTGGTATGTGCTAGAGTGTCAGCAGAATGTCACTGGAGCCCCGCCTATGCCTCGTACCGGCCGCTTGTTCGAAATCATCCAGATCCTGCGGTCTGCCTCCGCTCCGGTGCGGGCAGAGGACCTTGCCGGGAAGCTGGAGGTGTCCAAGCGCACCATTTACCGGGACATCGCGGCCCTGCAGGCGATGCGCACACCGGTGGAAGGCGAAGCAGGTATCGGCTATATGCTGCGCAAAGGCTATGATTTGCCTCCGCTCAATTTCGACGAAGAAGAATTGGAGGCGCTGCACGTAGGGCTGGCGATGCTGATGCGCACCGGGGATGGTGCCCTGCAGAAGGCAGCGGAGCGGGTGAGCCACAAGATCAAGGATGTGCATGCCACTGCCGACTGGCTGCAGGTCGCCCCTTGGGGGGCGCCGCTGGATGATCCGGAGCAAGGTTGCGTGTCCAAAGCACTGCTGCGCCAAGCAGTGCGGGAAAGCCGCAAGCTGCATCTGACCTATTTCAGCCCGGAGAGTGGAGAAAGCTGCCGCACGCTGCGGCCTCTGGCGCTGATCTATCACATCGAATGCACTATGCTGGCTGCCTGGTGCGAGCTGCGCGGCGGGTTCCGGCATTTCCGCACTGACCGTATGCTTGCGGCGGACCTTCAAGAGGCGGATTTTGCTGCGGAGGCTGGTTCCTTGCGTAAACTTTGGATGGAGCAGGAAGGCTGGAACTTCGCTTTTGCGCCCTGAACACCCCCGGTTCCGCGGGTTTTGCGCGGTAATCCGCCGAAGTTGAGACTCTTTGGCTTGAGAACACGGTCTTGCGCCCCGATATTCCAGCGGACGCCGGGTGTTGCCCGGACCTTAGAAACCAGAAGGCAATTTTGAGATGCAGATGAAACTCTCCACGGCTGGTATTGTCGCCGCAACCCTGGCTCTTGGCGCCTGTACCGATCCTGCAACTATCGGCACTCAGGGCAGCAACACGCAAAAAGGGGCGGTTCTGGGCGGTATCATCGGTGCGGGTGTCGGGGCCATAGCAAATGACTCTGATCGTGGCCTGGGTGCCGTGACCGGCGCGCTGGTTGGTGCGACCGCGGGCAGTGTGATCGGCAATCAGCTCGACGCGCAGGAGCGCGAGCTTCGTCAGACGCTGGCCAACGACGACATCACTATCGTCAACACCGGTGACCGGCTGATCCTGTCGTTCCCGAATGATCTGACCTTTGCAACTGACAGTGCGTCGGTTTCTCCGGCCGTGCAGGGCGACTTGCGCCGGGTTGCCGACAGCCTGGTGCGATATCCTAACAGCATTGTGCAGGTGATCGGCCATACCGACAGCGATGGCGATGCAGGGTATAACCAGGGCCTTTCCGAGCGCCGCGCCAATGCGGTGGCGGACCAGATCCAGGCAGGCGGGGTTCCCTATAACCGCCTGCGCATCATTGGCCGGGGCGAGAACCAGCCGGTGGCGTCTAACCTGACGCCGGAAGGCAAGGCGCAGAACCGCCGCGTCGAAGTGGTGGTAATCCCGCAGGCGGCCTAAGCCGGAGCCGGATGAGAAGTATTTCAGCCCGTCCCGCATGGGGCGGGCTGTTTTCATTCAAACAACGGCAGGGTTACGCAACGCTGCACATGGACTGCGCGGGTATGGCTGTTTCAAGTTGACGTCAGCCTCATACATGATGGGGGCACCACTGATGCGAACAGAAGGAACTCTCCATGGCTGACCTCGTCCTGCTCACAATTTCCGGCTCGCTGCGCCGTGAGGCCACCAACCGTAAGCTGCTGGCCGAGGCTGCGCGGGTATTTGGGCTTGCGTCGGTCTTGGAGGCCGATCTGAATATGCCGCTCTACGATGGCGACTTAGAAGCAGAAGAGGGTATTCCGCCTTCGGTTCAAGTGCTGGCAGATCAGATCGCGGCGGCGGATGCCATCGTGATCGCGACGCCAGAATACAACAAGGGGCCGTCGGGTGTACTGAAGAACGCGCTGGACTGGGTGAGCAGGACCGAGGGAAACCCATGGGCGGACAAACCTGTAGCAGTGATGTCGGCAGCTGCGGGCCGCGCCGGGGGCGAGCGCGCGCAGATGGTCCTGCGCGGCTTCTTAGTGCCGTTTCAACCGCGGCTGATTACTGGGCCGGAAGTGCATCTCGCTGGTTCCAGCAAGGAATTTGACGAAAGCGGACGACTGACGAGCGAGCACTACGAGGCCACATTGACCAAACTGATGCAGAAGCTGCGGGCCGAGTTGGTGGCGTAGGCACTGCAAAGCAGATCCTTCGAGCAGTACGGCGGGCAGGGGGCTTTTACCCCTACACCTAACAGCCGTTACCCCCAGAGTAATTGAGGCCAGAAAAAAGCTATCCGGTTACAGATTGTCTTCGACCCGGAAGCCCTGCGGGATGCAGTCCCGGTCCTCAAGTAACAGGTCCGCTAACACGTGAGCCACTTTAGGGGCCATGCCAAAGCCGATTTTGAAGCCGCCATTGGCGATGAAGTGGTCCTGGCGTCCGGGCCAAGCGCCAAGCATCGGGGCCCGGGACTTGGCTCGGGGGCGAACACCGGCCCAGCGTTCAATCACCTCGGCCCCGTGCAGCACTGGCACCGCCGCGCGGGCGCGTTCGATCACGTCATCAAGCTGTCCGTCGGTGGAATTGCCGTCGTCAAACTCCCGCTCGCTGGTGGAGCCAATAGCGAGGGTGCCGTCCGCGTGCGGGATGATGTGCAGGCCGTCGGCATAAAGCTGCGGCACCTCACCCTCATGGAAGCGCAGCAGCGCGGCCTGGCCCTTGACGCCGCCGCCGATGGTCTTGCCGAAACGCTCGTTCAGTTCCAGCAGACCTGCATAGCCCTTGGCGTGCACCACCTTGCCCTGATCGGGCGCCTCCGGCTGCACCTCGACTCCCATCACCGCGAGGGCAGAGACCAGCGCTGCACAGGCGCGGCGGGGGTGCATGCGGGCGCTGAGGGTGTCGTGGATGACATAGCCGGTGGCGCTGGGCGGCACCCAGGGCCCCAAGGACGCGGCCTCGCAGACGCGCCATTCGGCCTCGTCCTTCCAGAACTCGCGTGCGGTCTGTTCGCGCTGGCAGGCAAGCTCCAGCGTGCGGTCGTCGTTGATCGGTTGCAGCCGTCCGGTGCGGCCGTAGCCGGGGGAGACGCCGCCGGTCGCCTCGACCTCCTCCCAGAAGCTTTCGGCCATCAGCAGGCTTTCAAGCTGGAATTGCTTCTTGGCATTCCAGTTCTCCGGCACATGCGGCGCCAGCGCGCCGACCAGCCCGCCGCTGGAGCCGGCGCCTGCGCCATATGGATCCACTACCTGAACTTGCGCACCATGCCGGGCGCAGAGCCAGGCGATTGACAGGCCGAAGATGCCCGCCCCGCGCACCGTTACATCTGCCATTGCCATTTGGTATTCCTTTCGCCAGTGTCGCGCCGTTCCGGACAACCACTTAGGGGATTATAGCATGGCAGACCAGCAGGCCCGCCTCAGCTGGCGTGATGGCACCGTTCCGGTGTCGGATCAGTTCGATGATCCCTATTTCTCGATCCAGGACGGGCTGGCGGAGACGAAGCATGTGTTCCTGATGGGCAATGGCCTGCCAGAACGGTTTTCGTCTGGCTTTCATATTGCCGAATTGGGTTTCGGCACTGGGCTCAATATGCTGGCGGCCTGGCGTGCCTGGGAGGAAACAGGGCAGGCAGGGCCGCTGTGTTTCACCAGTTTCGAGGCCTTCCCGATGGCGCCCGCCGACATGGCCAAGGCGCTGGAAGCGTTCCCGGCAGTTACCCCCTGGGCAGAGCGGTTCCTTGCAAAGTGGCAGGGCATTGGCGGCTGCGATCTGGGCAGTCTGCAACTGGAAGTGATTGCCGGCGACGCGCGGGTGTCGCTGCCTGAGTGGACAGGGCAGGCTGATGCCTGGTTTCTGGACGGGTTCTCTCCGGCCAAAAACCCCGAGTTGTGGGAGGAGGCGCTGATGACGGAAGTTGCGGCGCATACCGCGCCCGGCGGGTCAGCGGCGACCTACACGGCGGCAGGCTTTGTGCGCCGCGGGCTGGAAGCGGCAGGATTTGAAGTGACCCGCATCCCCGGCTACGGGCGCAAGCGGCATATGACAAAGGCAGTACTGAGATGAGCATGGTTCCACAGCCCAAAAGCCTGCCTCAGCCCCGGGTGCAGCATAACAACGTGCCGCTGGGTATTCTGCTGATGATTGGAGCCACCATTGTCTTTGCCCTGCAGGACGGTATCTCGCGCCATCTGGCGGGCACCTATAACACTTACATGGTCGTCATGGTGCGCTACTGGTTCTTTGCCGCTTTTGTGGTGTTCCTGGCTGCGCGGGCACCGGGAGGAATTGAGAAAGCTGCCCGTACCGATCAGCTGTGGCTGCAAATTTTCCGCGGCGTTCTGCTGGTCGCGGAAATCTGCGTGGCGGTCTATGGCTTCACCATTCTGGGTCTCATTGAAAGCCAGGCTGTGTTCATCTGCTATCCGCTGCTGGTTGCAGCGCTGAGCGGTCCCGTTTTGGGCGAAAGCGTCGGCTGGCGGCGCTGGGCGGCGATTGGAGTTGGCCTGATCGGGGTTCTGGTTATCCTGCAGCCAGGCATGGGCGTGTTCAATCCGGCGGCGGTGATCCCTTTCATTTCGGCGCTGATGTTTGCCGTTTACGGGCTGGTGACGCGCTACGCTGCGCGCAAGGACAGCACCGCCACCAGCTTCTTTTGGACCGGCATTGCCGGCATGGTCTTCATGACCGCCATAGGTATCTGGTTTTGGGAGCCGATGAGCCAGGGTGACTGGTTCTGGATGGCGCTGCTTTGCGTTTCGGGCGTGACCGGCCACTGGCTGCTGATCAAGTGCTACGAGATGGCCGAGGCCAGCGCGGTGCAGCCTTTCGCCTACTTCCACCTGATCTGGGCGGCGATGCTGGGCATGGCGGTGTTCGGCGAGGTGATCCGCACCAATGTCGCCATCGGTGCGGGCATCATCATTGCCGCGGGCCTGTTCACTTTATGGCGCGAACGCGTGAAGCGTTGAGCCCTTCAGCTCTTTGGAGAACGGCACCGGCAGCGGTACTTTGCCCAGCCGCGCCCTGTAGACTGGCAAGCTTTCAGTGACCCGCATCACGTAGTTGCGGGTCTCGTTGAAGGGGATGTGCTCGATCCAATCGACTATGTCCGGATTGCCGTCGCGCGGATCGCCATAGCGTTCCATCCAGGCAATGGGACGGTGCGGGCCGGCGTTGTAGCCGGCCGCCATCATCACCACGTTGCCGCGGAACCTGCCCGCAAGCCCGGCCAGGTAATTGGCGCCCAGCTTGGCGTTGTAATCCCACTCCGCCGTCAGGCGGGAAGTTTTGTGATTAGCCAGGATGCCCAGTTCAGTTGCCACCAGCTTGGCTGTTGCAGGCATTACCTGCATCAGCCCGCGTGCACCGGCGTGGCTGATCACCGCCGGGTCAAACTCGCTTTCGCGGCGGGCGATGGCCAGGACCATTTCTTCTGCCATCGGCAGCTCGTGTTTGGCGACCGGATGCAAGGGGTAATAGGCACCTTCAAGCTCTACGCCGCCGCGGGCAGCACGCTTGGAGATCATTACAGCCAAATGCGGCTGGTCCATATCCACCGCCATCTGTCCCAGCTGCCGGGCTTGCACCGGCGGTAGGGTTTCCACCAGGTGAGTGAAGAAGCGCTCGGCCAGCGCCAGATCGCCGGCCTTCAGCAGCATCAGCCCGGCCTCCGTTACAGAGGACTGCATGAAAGCCGCTTTGCGCCAGTCAGGCATTGGCGCCGGTTTCACCAAAGCCGGGTCAAAGGGACGTCCCAGTTTCTCAGCGGCCAGAAGGCCGTAGAAGGAGGTCTGATACTCCGCGCCTTTGGCGTATGCTTCATGTGCCTTGTCTGCCTCTCCCATCGCGGCATAGGCCCGGCCCAGCCAGTAGCCGCCGCGGCCGATGGAGATCGGGGTCTCGACCGAGGAGAGGAAGCGCTGGAAATGCACGGCGGCTAGTTCAGGATCGCCTAGTTTCTGCAGGGCGATGTAGCCAGCAAGCCATTCGCAATCGGAATACCCGTAGCCATCCTCTGGCGAAGAGAAATGATAGGCCGAGAGCTGGTAGGCGCGCTCATGATCGCCATCCCGCATCAGCTGGCGTGACAAGTCACGGCGGCGGCGCAGCCATTTTCCTGGTTCACCCAGCTTCTCCGCGCTGGTGCTGCGCTCCATAAGCATTTCGATGGCGCTGTTCTGCAGGCGTTTTCGGTCGCGCCAGGCAAAGCGGTCATAGGCAAGGCCGGCCGCGCCTTGCAGGCGGTCCGGAACCGCTTCGATCTTAGCGTCCACGCCAGGTGCGCGTTTTTGCAAAGCGATGCGGGCTTCTGCCAGCTTGCGTTCGCTCTCCGGCACCAGCGGCAGCATGCGTTTGGAGCTGACCAGATGATCCTCCCACAAGAGCCGGTCCAGCCGCGCGGTGTGGTGGGGCTTCAGCAGCTTGCCGAAGTCCCGCAGATAGAGCGTCTGGATGGCGCTGCCCATCGCCATGGTGCGCCAGGCCAGCACGATCTCCGCCTCGCCATCTCCCCGCCGACCGGCGGCAATGAGCGCCTTACCCAGGCTCAGCGCGCCTTCGGCTGTTTGCGGGCGTTCCTTGGCATAGAAGGCCAAAACGGTTTCACGACTGGCGGCGGCTATGGCGTCCTCGTTCTGGCGTCGTAGGTAGTCTAGACCGGGCCAGTCCGGACGCCGCTGCAAAAAGGCCACTACGTCACCAGCAGATCCCAGCCCGGCCCGCAGCCGATGCCATTCGATGATGTCACGCGCCACGCTATGGCGCTTGCCGGCTTCGCGCGCAGCTTGGTCCCACTTCTCTGCACGCATCAGATCAAGCGCCGTGCCTAAGTCACGGGCCTGTGCCGGGGTGCCGGGCAGGGCCGCAGCTATCAGCAGAATAAGGGCCAGGATGCGTGTCATCTCTTGCATTTTCCAGTGGTCCGGGGATAGAGGCATGAACGTTACTCATTGGCGTGCCGGTATCAACTCAAATCACCGGCATTCCGTATCTTGACGGCGGCGGATTGCCGCCTGCACCTGCAGCGAAGGGAGCGTGCCCATGTTCAAAGGCTCTATGCCAGCACTCGTTACCCCGTTTTCGAACGGCGAGCTGGATCTGGATGCGCTCAAACGTCTGGTGGAGTGGCAGATTGCCGAAGGATCGACCGGTCTGGTTCCTGTCGGGACCACCGGTGAAAGCCCGACCTTGACCCATGAGGAGCACGAGTTGGTGATCGCGGAGACGGTCAAGGCCGCGGCCGGGCGGGTACCGGTGATCGCGGGTGCAGGCTCCAACAACACCGTCGAGATGATTCGCTTTGTCGAATTTGCCAAGAAGGTCGGTGCCGATGCGGCGCTGGTTGTGACCCCGTATTACAATAAGCCGACCCAGCGCGGCATGGTGCAGCATTTCCAGGCTGCCCATGATTGCGCGGATCTGCCGATCATCATCTACAACATTCCAGGCCGTTCGGTTGTCGACATGACGCCTGCGACCATGGGGGAGCTGGCCAAGCTGCCGCGGATCATTGGCGTGAAAGACGCCACCGGCGATCTGGCCCGTGTCAGTCAGCAGCGTGCGGCTTGCGGCAAGGAATTCGTGCAGCTGTCCGGCGAGGACGCGACCGCGCTGGGCTTCAACGCACACGGCGGAGTTGGCTGCATTTCTGTGACCGCGAACGTGGCACCAAAGCTCTGTGCCGAATTCCAAGCCGCCACTCTGGCAGGAGACTATGCCAAGGCTCTGGAATATCAGGACAGGCTGATGCCGCTGCATGAGGCAATCTTCATCGAGCCCGGACTGGCAGGGGCGAAATACGGCCTGTCCAAGCTTGGCATGTGCAGTGAAGAAGTGCGCTCGCCACTGACCACACTGGAAGACAGCACCAAGGCAGCGATTGATGCAGCGATGCTGCACGCGGGCTTGCTGTAAACTTCTGCCAATAATCTAACTTGTCAGGGCGGCCTCCATCGGAGTGCCGCCCTTTTTGCTTCTTTCTGGTTTGAAATACTCCGGTATGAATTGCCGCTATAAGGCAAGAGGGCTGGCGTCTTCAGTTTAGAGCACCGGCCAGATGCCGGGTTTTGTCTGGATTACGGGTCACGTAGATCTGTGTGATTTTGCCATTCGTGATTTCCAGCGATGTCGCTTGCAAGATGCCGTCCTCCGCCTGGTTCAGAACTGCCGGTAGGCCGTTCAGGCTGCAAAAACGCCAGCGTTTCGGAAGCGTGTTGGCGAACTTGCGTGCGATGCCTTCCATCAGCCGCAGCACCTTGTCCCGGCCGTTAATCGGATTGAGGGCAGCCATCGCCTTGCCGCCGCCGTCGGAGATCAGCCGTACATCTTTCGCCAGAAGTTGTGTGAGGGCCTCTGTGTCACCGGTTCTGGACGCGCGAAAGAAAGCCTCGGTTATTTCCCGGCCCTGTTCCGGATCGGAGGGGCGCTCTGGCCGCAGTTCCCGCACCTTGCGTCTGGCGCGGGCAGTCAACTGGCGGCAAGCCTCGGGAGAACGGTTCAGTGCGGTGGAAATGTCGTCATAAGAGCTGTCGAAAATATCATGCAGCAGGAAAGCAGCGCGTTCCAGCGGCGACAGGGTTTCCAGTGCCAGCAGCAGTGCAACTGAGACGTCATGGTCCAGCTGTTCGGTTGCATCCTCGGTCAGCAGCGGCTCCGGCAGCCATTCGCCGGGATAGGTTTCGCGCCGGACTCGGGCGGATTTCAGCTGGTCCAGGCACAGCCGGGTGGTGATCCGCATCAGATAGCCAGTGGGGTCCTGCACATTAGCCTTGTCCGCTGCCTGCCAGCGCAGGAACGCATCCTGAAGAATGTCCTCGGTGTCGCTGACCGTGCCCAGCATCCGGTAGGCGGCCGCAAACAATCGCGGCCGCGCAATCAGGAACGCATCGGTTCCTTCGTTCTTTTCCTGAGCTTTCACGCGGCGTTTGCCTCCTCAGCGGCAGGATGAGGAGTGCGGAAGCCGATTGCAATGCGGTTCCAGGCGTTAATGGCGCTGATCAGAAGCGTCAGCACCACTTGCTCGCGCGGGGAGAAAAGCCGGGTGACTTGCTCATAGTCCGCATCCGGAGCACCGGTTGCCTCCACCCGCGTCAGCGCCTCACACCAGGCTAGCGCAGCACGTTCGCGTTTCGAGTAGAGAGAGGACTCCCGCCAGGCATTCAGCAGTTGCATACGGTCCTCGCTTTCACCATGGGCGCGAAGGTCGTGGCTGTGCATGTGAATGCAGAAGGCACAGCCGTTGATCTGCGAGGCTCGCAGCTTCACCAGTTCCACCAGGCTGTGCTCCAGGGTGCTGTCCTTGAACAGCTTTTCCTGCTCCAACATCGGCTGGAATAGCTCTGGGGCAATGGCAAAATAGTCGAGGCGTTGGGTCATAGGTCTGTTCCTTTCTGATGACTTCAGGAACAGGACGAGGCAGCCAGAGCGTTTGTGACACCTACTGTTAAAAATGCTTCAAGAAATTTGGGGCGCCCTATGGGCGCCCCGGAAGATTTCAGCGTTTGCCGTAGTAGAGGCCAACCACATGTTCGGCCTGGGCAAAGAATAGCCAGCGCGACGTGGCTACGCCTGCAAGATGCGACAGAACCGCAAGGGCGGCAAACACATGCTTGATCACGATACCCTGAACCGGGGTCAGAATCAGCAAAAGCGGCAGAGCAAATCCGAGAACAAAGGCAATCATCCGCAGCTTCTGTGCGTGCTTGCGGCCCACCAGATGCACGAACTCTCGCAGCAGGTAGTTGGAGCCGGTGTGCGGCGGCTCAAATGCGCGCACGGAACCGCGATCGCCAAGACCGGTGGCAGTTCCTAGGTTGGTACCGGAGGCCACCAGCGCCTTGTCACCCTTGGCCCAATAGGCCAGCTGCACCGCGCCTGCGATGGCCAGCAGCCAGGGTGCCACGGCCTCAGCTCCGGCCAGCAGCGCACCGCCCGCCAGGCTGAAGGAAAGGAACATCACAGGCGTCAGCTCCATATTCCAGCGCGGGATGGCTTTGAGCTGGGTATAGATCATCGAGGTGGTGAAAACGGTAGCCAGGCTGAGTGCCGCGCCGATCCAGCCCAGCAGCGTCCAATGGCTGTCCATGAAGATGGCGCCAAGGGCATAGAGGCCCATGACGGCCAAGGCGCCAACGGCGCAGACGCCTTCGCGGCTGAGCCAGCTGGTTTTCCATTGGGTGAAGGCACGCCAGGCGCGCTCCGGGTGGCCCAGGTGGAAGGTGGAGGCCAGCAGGCCGCCACAAGCCAGGCCAAAGGCGATGGCATAGAACACGAAGGCCACCGAGCCGGTCACGGCGGGCTGGCCGAGGCCGAGGAAGAACAGCAGGCCAAAGCCCAGGCCCGATAGGGTGGTGAAGATGATGACTGAGGGTGCGGGATGCATCAGTTCGCTCCTCCCGGAAGTTTGTCGAGAGCTTTGTCCAGCCAGCCCATGAAGCCCTGCGGCTCTTCAGCGACCGGCGCCAGCAGCGGTGCGAGGATATCGATCTGATCCTCGATCTGGTCCTTGGGACGAGGCGGCAGATACTTGTTCACCGGTTTGGTGCCCATCTCGGGCATCAGATCCATGCCGCCGCGCTCTGCCACCAGTTTGGAGACATCGCTTTCCGGGTCGCCCAGATCGCCGAAATGGCGCGCGCCTGCAGGGCAGGTCCGCACGCAGGATGGGATGCGGTCCACCTCCGGCAGGTTTTCGTTGTAGATCCGGTCAACGCAGAGGGTGCATTTCTTCATCACCCCTTCGGCCAAGTCCAGCTCCCGTGCGCCGTAAGGGCAGGACCAGGCGCACAACCCGCAGCCGATGCAATGGTCCTCGTTCACCAGAACAATACCGTCTTCGACGCGTTTGTAGCTGGCGCCGGTAGGGCAGACGGTGACGCAGGGCGCGTCCTCGCAGTGCAGGCAGGACTTGGGGAAATGGATCAGCTGGGCGTGGCCCTGTTCCGGCTGCACCTCATAGGAATGCACCCGGTTCAGGAAGGTGCCCGACGGGTCGCCACCATAGGGGTTCTGGTCAGACAGCGGTGCGCCGTAGTTTTCGGTGTTCCAGCCTTTGCAGGAGATCACACAGGCATGGCAGCCGACGCAGGTGTCCAGGTCGATGACCAGGCCCATCTTGCGTTCTGTGGAGTCGGGGAGCTCAGTCATTTGCCTACTTTCCACTTCAGTTCTTTCGGGCCGGTGCCGACCGGGGATTCTTGCGCCGGGAAGGCCGGCTGGCTTTCCTGCATGTCAGACGGCGCGGCGGCCTTTTCGATTTTGACTTTCAGGTCGAACCAGGCCGCCTGGCCAGTGATCGGATCCGAGTTGGCCCAACGCATGCCGTCGCCCTTGGCGGGCAGCAGCTCGTGGATCAGGTGATTGAGCAGGAAGCCCTTGGTGGCCTCCGGTGCGTTCTCCTCCAGCGCCCAGGCGCCTTTGCGCTTGCCGATGGCGTTCCAGGTCCAGACGGTGTTGTCATTGAGCGCGGCCATCTCCATCACCGGAA
The DNA here is from genome assembly GCF_000813965.1 of Leisingera sp. ANG-M7. Lineage (GTDB taxonomy): Bacteria > Pseudomonadota > Alphaproteobacteria > Rhodobacterales > Rhodobacteraceae > Leisingera. The sequence continues at coordinate 130,897 of NZ_JWLI01000005.1, forward strand.
CGGTGATTTCTCCGTGCGGCGAGGTGACCTTGGCCCAGTCGCCGTCCTGCAGCCCGTGCTCGCGCATCAGCTTAGATGGAACATAGAGCGGGTTGCGGCCGTGCAGCTGGCGCAGCCAGGCATTCTGGGTACCCCAGGAGTGGTACATTGCCATCGGGCGCTGGGTCAGCGCGTTGACGGTGAAGCCCTCGTTCCCTTGCTGGTCAGTTTCATACCAGATCGGAAGAGGATCCATCACGTCTTTCACCCGCTGGCGCAGATGCTCGGGCGGCTGGCGCTCGCCGTGGCCTTCGGCGGCCAGCTGGAACTTGCGCATCGGTTCAACATAGAGCTGGAACAGATAAGGCTGGGGGCTGTCGTAGATGCCCATGTCCACGGCCCAGTCTTGATAGGAGGTGTTCCAGGGTTTGTAGTAATCCGCGCCTTCGGGGATGTGGGCCACATGGAAGCCGCCGTTTTCTATATACTGATTCAGTTGCTCCGGGTTCACTTCACCGCGGCCGGTTTTGCTGCCGTCTTCACCGCGGAAACCGGACAATGGGCCAATTCCCGGCTTGCGTTCGTGGTTGACGATATAGTCGGCGTAGTCTTTCCACTTGGCCGTGCGGTCTTCGTTGGTGAAGCCGGGCAGCTTCATCCGGTTGGCTAGCTGGATCAGCACTGTCTGGAAACCGCGCACATCGCGGTCCGGCTCGATCACCGGCCAGCGGATGGCATCCGCTGCCGCGTCGGCCTCGCAGATCGGGCGGTCCAGCAGCGAGATGCAGTCGTGGCGCTCCAGATAGGTGGTGTCGGGCAGGATCAGGTCGGCAAAGGCTACCATTTCGGAACTGTAGGCGTCCGAGTAGATGATATGCGGGATCTTGTAATCGCCGTTCTCATCCTTGTCGGTCAGCATCTCCATCACACCTTTGGTGTTCATGGAGGAGTTCCACGACATATTGGCCATATACATGAACAGCGTGTCGATCTTGTAGGGATCTCCTGCATGGGCGTTGGAGATCACCATGTGCATCAGTCCATGCGCCGACATCGGGTTTTCCCAGGTAAACGCCTTGTCGATCCGCGCCGGGCTGCCGTCTTCTTTCAGCGCCAGATGCTCTGGTCCGCGCACAAAGCCCAGGTGCGGGCCGTCCAGCGGGGTGTCCGGCGTGGCTTTGCAGTGCGGGGTGGGGTGCGCCTCGACCGGCTTGGGGTAGGGCGGTTTGAAGCGGAAGCCGCCGGGAACCTCTACAGTGCCCAGAAGGATTTGCAACACATGCAGCGCGCGGCAAGTCTGGAAGCCATTGGCATGGGCCGAGACACCGCGCATCGAGTGCATGGCAACCGGGCGGCCGGTCATCTTGGTATGCTTCTCGCCGCGGAAGTCGGTCCACTCGTGGTCCAGCTCAAAGGCCTCGTCAAAGGCGACACGGGCCAGCTCGCCGGCGATGGCGCGGATGCGCTTGGCCGGGATGCCGCATTTGTCCGCAACCGCTTCGGGCGCGTATTCATCGGCCAGATAACGCTCGGCCATCAGGTGAAAGACCGGGCGGTGGGTGACGCCGTCCTTTTCGTATACCGCCGACAGGTCCGGGCGCACGCCGGGCTGGTCGAAGGGGGTCAGTTTGCCGGTGTTGCGGTCGATGACCAGCATCTTGCCGTCTGCGTCACGCATCAGCAGGCCCTTTTCAGGCCCTTCCGAGGCGTTCACCAGAACCGGTGCGTTGGTGAAGCGGCTGAGGTAGTCGAGGTCGATTTTGCCTGCCTTCATCAGCACGTGGATCATCGACAGGATGAAAAGACCGTCAGTGCCGGGGGTGATGCCGACCCAATCGTCCGCAACAGCGTTGTAGCCGGAGCGGATCGGATTGACGCCGATCACCCGCGCGCCGCGCTTCTTGATCTTGCCGATGCCCATCTTGATCGGGTTGGAATCGTGGTCCTCCGCGACACCGAATAGCAGAAACAGCTTGGTGTGGTCCCAATCGGGCTGGCCGAACTCCCAGAAGGCGCCGCCCATGGTGTAGATGCCCGCGGTTGCCATATTGACCGAGCAGAAGCCGCCGTGCGCGGCATAGTTCGGCGTGCCATAGCTTTGCGCCCAGAAGCTGGTGAAGCTTTGCGACTGGTCGCGCCCGGTGAAAAACGCCAGCTGTTCCGGTGCCTCATGGCGGATTGGTTCCAGCCAGCCCACGGCAATGGCCAGCGCCTCGTCCCAGGTAATTTCCTTGAATTGCCCCGACCCCCGCGGCCCGGTCCGCATCATCGGCGCCTTCAGACGCGACGGCGCATTGACCTGCATGATGCCGGCAGAGCCTTTGGCGCAAAGAACACCCTTGTTCACCGGGTGATCACGGTTGCCCTCGATATAGGCAACCTTGCCGTCCTTCATGTGCACATTGATGCCGCAGCGGCAGGCACACATGTAGCAGGTGGTCTTGCGGATTTCATCCGAGACCTTGGGTGAGGTGTTCAGGATTGGCTGCTGATGGGTCATGGGCGGGTCCTGTTGGGTGTTTCGGGCGACCGTATGACGGAATGCCTCAATTTGGGAATAGTGTTCTGCAATGGCTCAGGCTTTTGGAACATTTGTTCAAATTCCCGGACGCTTGGCGCCTGCAGCCTGCAGGATGGTGACGGCGATGATCTGGGTCACATCCTCGGCACTGCAGCCGCGCGACAGGTCGTTGGCGGGTTTGGCAAGTCCCTGAAGGACCGGACCGATGGCTGAGTACCCGCCCAGCCGCTGGGTGATCTTGTAGCCGATGTTGCCTGCGTCCAGATTCGGGAAGATCATCACGTTGGCCTGGCCTGCAACGGCAGAGCCCGGAGATTTGCGTTCACCGACTGAGGGCACAAAGGCCGCGTCGAATTGCAATTCTCCATCGGCGGGAAGCTCAGGATGGGTGTCTTGAAACAGGTCCAGAGCCTCAGTCACCTTGTCCACCGCCGGGTGCTTGGCGCTGCCCTTGGTCGAGAAGCTGAGGAAGGCCAGTTTCGGATCCACCCGCAACAGCGCGCTGGCTGATTGGGCCGAGGCTGCGGCGATGGACACCATTTCGGCAGGCTTGGGGTCAATCACCAGCCCGCAGTCGGAGTACAGCATCGCACGGGCGCCATCGGGCGCCTCTGCTGGCGGGTACATCAGGAAGAAAGAGGAGACCATGCCGGCATCCGGCGCCATGCCGATCACCTGGATGGCGCTGCGCACCACATCGCCGGTGGTATGCACAGCGCCGCCGACGGTGCCGGTTGCATGGCCCAAGCGGACCAGCATGGCGGCATAGACCAACGGGGTTTCAGCCGCGGTGCGGGCCTTGGCCTCATCCACGCCCTTGTGTTTGCGCAGTTCAAAATACTCGGCAGCAAAGCTTGCAGTCAGATCCGAAGTGGACGGATCGTGGATCGCCACACCTTTGCTGGCTTCGGCGCCCTCGGCTTGCAGGGCGGCCTCAACCTCAGCCCGCGGGCCGACAAGAATGACGTCGGCAATACCGGCCCGATGTGCGGCCAGGGCGCCTGCAACCACACGGGGATCGGCGCCCTCGCTCAGCGAAACAACGGGACGGGTCGCCGGGGCTTCGGCCTTCAGCAGTTCGAGTGGGGACAAGGTTTGGGTCACGGGCGTGCGTCCTGTAACAGTGTTTTCGGGGCAGGGCGCGGCAGTCAGAACGCCAGCCGTGCAATATTGATCAGCGACAGTGCGGTCAGCATCAGAACCACCGCGCGGCGGAACAGCTTTTGCGAGACCGCCTTGAAACTATGAGACCCGGCCCAGATGCCGAGGCCCAGAATGGGAAAGGCCAGCAAGATACCGGTCAGGGTTTCCGGCCCGACCAGCCCGTTTGCAGCCATAACCGGCAGTGCCATCACGTCGATGCCGGTCAGGAAAACGATCATCGTCGCGCGGAACACCGCAGGAGGAACTGGCTGCGCGGTTAGAAAGGCCGCCACGGGCAGGCCACCGACGCCAGCGCTGTTGGCAATGCCTGCAATGGCACCCACGCCCACATTTCCATTGCGTCCCACTGGGCGCTCCAGTTGCCAGCCGCTAAGCAGAACCAGGCTCAGCACCAGGATCAGGATTGAGATCGCCAGACGTGCCTCCTGTTCGCCCAGCCGTGACATGATGGCGATGGCGGGAACAGTGGCGACGGCAGCTCCTGCCAGCAGGGCAATGGCCCTTTGCCAGTCGATATGCGGGCGAATGTCGCGGGCCTGAAAGGCGGTCATGGCGATTTCGCAGGAAAACACCACCGGGATCAAAGGCAGCGGATTGGTGGTGAGTGCAGCCAGAATGATAAAGATCGCGGAAAATCCGAAGCCGGAAAAGCCGCGGATCACGGCCGCCGCGAACAACGCGGCGGCCAGATAGAGCCCCTGGCCCATAGAGAGGTCAAAGGGCAGGGGCATCAGGTTCAGACTTTCTGCGGACGCATATCGTCCTTGCTGATGCCGGCAACCTGTACCGGTTTCTTCATCGCGTCACGGCGGAAGGGCTCACCCAGTTCCTGATTGATCATCGCTTCGATCAGGGTGGTGATGCCTTTCTTCTGGTCTTCGCAGGCCTGGCGCAGGGCGTCAGTCAGCTCTTCCTGAGTGCGGGCAACCACACCTTTCAGGCCGCAAGCGTTGGCGATACCGGCATAAGACACCTGGGTGTCCAGCTCGGTGCCGACAAAGTTGTCGTCGAACCACAGGGTGGAGTTACGCTTTTCTGCGCCCCACTGGTAGTTGCGGAAGACAACCTGGGTCACGGCGGGCCATTCTTCGCGGCCGATTGCGGTCAGCTCGGTCACTGCAATGCCGAAGGCGCCGTCGCCGGAGAAGCCGACAACCGGAACGTCCGGGCAACCGATTTTCGCGCCGACAACCGCCGGCAGACCGTAGCCGCAGGGGCCGAACAGGCCGGGGGCCAGGTACTTGCGGCCTTCTTCAAACGACGGGTAGGCGTTGCCAATGGCGCAGTTGTTGCCGATGTCGGAAGAGATGATCGCATCTTTCGGCAGACCGGCCTGGATCGCACGCCATGCACGGCGCGGCGACAGCCAGTCAGGCTTGGCAGCACGGGCACGCTCGTTCCAGGTGGTGCCGGGATCGTCCTGCTCGCTGTCCATCGAGGACAGTTCCTGCGCCCAGGAGGATTTTGTGTGCGCGATCAGCGCCTTGCGTTCGTCGCGGCCCTCGTCGCCTGCCGTGCCGGACAGTTTGCCCAGGATGGTGTCCGCAACCTGCTTGGCGTCGCCAACGATACCGACGGTGACTTTCTTGGTCAGGCCGATGCGGTCCGGGTTGATGTCAACCTGGATGATTTTCGCGTCGGTCGGCCAGTAGTCGATGCCGTAGCCGGGCAGGGTCGAGAACGGGTTCAGGCGGGTGCCCAGGGCCAGAACAACGTCAGCCTTGGAGATCAGCTCCATGCCGGCCTTGGAGCCGTTGTAGCCCAGCGGGCCAGCGAACAGCGGGTGCGAGCCGGGGAAGGCGTCGTTGTGCTGGTAGCCAACGCAAACCGGGGCGTCCAGACGCTCGGCCAGGGCCATCGAGGACGGGATCGCGCCGCCGATAACAACGCCGGCACCGTTCAGGATGACCGGGAATTTTGCGTTCGACAGCAGCTCGGCCGCTTCGTTCACCGCCTCGGTGCCGCCTGCGGGGCGCTCAAAATCAACCACTGCCGGCAGGTCGATATCGACGACCTGGGTGAAGTAGTCGCGCGGCACGTTGATCTGGGCTGGAGCGGAGTTACGCTTGGCTTGCATGATCACGCGGTTCAGGACCTCTGCCATGCGGGACGGGTCGCGCACTTCTTCCTGGTAGCAGACGCAGTCCGCAAACATGCGCATCTGTTCCATTTCCTGGAAACCGCCCTGACCCATGGTCTTGTTTGCGGCTTGCGGGGTAACCAGCAGCAGCGGGGTGTGATTCCAGTAGGCGGTCTTCACCGCGGTCACGAAGTTGGTGATACCGGGGCCGTTCTGGGCGATCATCATCGACATCTTGCCGGTGGCGCGGGTGTAGCCGTCGGCCATCATGCCGCCGGAGCCTTCGTGCGCGCAGTCCCAGAAGGTGATGCCCGCCGGCTCGAAGATGTCGGAGATTGGCATCATGGCCGAGCCGATAATACCAAAGGCATGCTCGATGCCGTGCATCTGAAGCACTTTGACGAAGGCTTCTTCGGTGGTCATTTTCATGGGTTTTGCTCCTGAGTGAGACGCATGATCCGCCCGGGCAGGAATGCCGGGAATTGACTCTGGTTTAGGGGGCAGTGGGGTGCCGGGTTAGGGCCAGTTCTCGCGCTGGAATAGGTCCAAAACTGGGCTTGTGAAAATAGCCGGGAGGTTTTTTCACATAAGGTTCAGCCGGTCATGCCCAGTGAGCGCAAAAAGTTGCGTATCGCCTGTTGATACAAATCGTATCATTTCTCGGGTGGTGTGAGAGTCATGGACCAGCAAAAGCTGCTCAGCGTTGCTTCAGCGCCTGAGCAAGCAAGGCCAACCCGGGCTCGATTCTGGTTGCCGGTATCGAGGAATAGCCGAGACGGTAATAATTCTGCTTGCGGTGCTCTGCCGCGAAGAAGGGTGCGCCAGGTTCAATGATCACGCTTTTTTCCCGCAGCCGCTCAGCTACCGCTGTGGCATCGACATCCTCGGGTGCCTGCATCCAAAGGGCGGAACCGCCAAAGCTGCCGACGCCGGCGATGGTCAGGCCGTGTTTGCGGATCGCATCTTCGATGACCGCGCGCCGGTCGTGCAGAACCTTGGCGATGCGGCGGATCTGAGCGTCGTAGTGGCCGAGGGACAGAAAGTAAGCCACGGTACGTTGCACATGGCCGGGCGGGTGACGCAACACGCTGGCGCGCAATGCACGGGCTTGGCGGATGAAAGGTTCTGACCCAACCAGGTAACCAAGCCTGAGGCCTGGGAACAGCGACTTGGAGAAACTGCCCGCGTAAATGACCCGGCCTTCGGTGTCGAGCGACTTGAGCGACGGTGAAGGTGCGCCAAGGAAGGACATCTCGAACTCGTAGTCGTCTTCGACAATCACGGCATCAATTTCGCTGGCGCGCCGGAGCAGCTCCTTGCGGCGTTCCATTGGCATGGTGAAAGTCGTGGGACTCTGGTGGCTGGGAGTGCAGAAAATAACATTGGTGTCGTTGGGAATGGTGTCAGGCGGCAGACCACGCTCGTCCACGGGAATGCAGTCCACTTGGCACCGGGTCTGTACCACCTGGTCACGCAGTGTATAGTACGCCGGATCCTCCACAGCTGCGCGGCGCCCGCGGTTCAGCAGCAACTGGCAAGTGATCCACAGCGCGTTCTGGGCGCCCAGGGTGATCAGGATTTCTTCCGGCCGTGCCGTGATCCCGCGCCGTGGCAGCGTATGGCGGGCAATGTATTCGATCAGCAGCGGGTCGTCCTGGTCGAAGTAATCATTAGCAAGTGCGGAGAAGTCCTTTTGCCCCAGAGCGCGCAGCGCACAAAGCCGCCAGTTGGCGTGATCAAACAGCGAAGCATCGGCCTGACCGTAAATGAATGGATACCGGTAGTCGCGCCAATCCTGCGGTTTGCGGGGAGTGTCGCCGCCAGTGAAGCTGCGTGCCATCACCTTTCCCCAGTCAACTGTATCGCCGGATTTCTGTTGCGGTGTGTAGGAGGGCGGCACTGGCGCATTGTCGGAGACAAAATACCCTGAACGTCCGCGCGAGGTGAGATAGTCATTCGCCAGAAGTTCTGTGTAGGCCAGCGTTACGGTGATCCGGCTGATGCCCAGATGCGCGGCCAGCTTGCGCGAGGACGGCAGCTTCTCGCCAACCCGGAAGCGGCCGGACAAGATGCCCTCGGCAATCATTTCCTGAATCTGCGCCTGCAGTGTTCCCTGGGCGTCCGGGTTCAGAAAGAAGGTGTCAACGGAAATGGCCATGCAGGCACCTTAGAGTGGACTTAAGTGGGGTGCAATCTGGACTTAGGGCCAGTTTAGTGGAATCTGCGCCTTGTGCTGGCCGGGCGGGCAGTGCCAGTTTGCCGCATGTTGAAAATCATTGGCCACTTAGCATTTGCCCTTCTATTAACCCTTCTCACACAACTGGGCGGCATTGCTTGGTTAGTGGCGCTTATGTTCCGGCGCAGGCTTGCAGCATTCCTTATTCTGTACTTGGGCCTCAGCCTGGCGGCCGGCTGGGCCGCCCCGCACTTCGGACGGGTTGCTCTCAGCTGCTGGCAGCAGGGCCCTCTGCAGATGCAGTCTTGGTATTTTTGCCTGTTAAACCGGAACTTTGTGACACCGCAGCTGGCCGAGGTGCTGCAGGAAACTGCGACAGCGGTTGATACAGCTTATCCCGGTACTGTTACGCTGGTGCTAGATGCAAATTTCCCTTTTCTGGCCGGCTTTCCACTGCTTCCGCACTTGTCACATAATGACGGGCGCAAAGCGGATATCGCTTTTTACTATTCCGACGCATCAGGCTATAGGCCCAAGGCGGTCCGGTCTCCGATCGGCTATTTTGCCTTTGAACAAGGAGTGTCGGAATGCCCGGCTGCCTGGCTGTCACTGCGCTGGGACCTTCAGGCGCTGCAGGTATTGTGGCGGGATTTGGAGGTCGATGCGGACCGCACCCGCCATCTGCTGCGGGTTCTGGCTGCAGACGGCAGGGTCAGAAAAGTCTTTCTTGAGCCGCATCTGCAAAGCCGGTTTGGGGTGAGTTCCGGCAAACTGCGCTTTCAGGGGTGCCGTGCTGCGCGGCACGATGATCATATCCACCTGCAGCTCTAGCTTGGCAGGAACCTGTCTCCTCTTGAAACTTGGCGTTAGAGCTATAAAACTAGTTTTATCGAATCAATTGGAGCTGAGATTATGGAGTGGGAAGAAGCTGCGCAAGGCTTCGCAGCCATGGGGTCCGAAGTACGCTTGCAGGTTCTGCGATGCCTGATCCGGGCTGGAGACAGCGGGCTGACTGTCGGAGAAGTTCAGAGCCGCACCGGTATCGCGCCTTCGACCCTGGCTCACCATCTGAGATTTCTGACCGCGGCGGGCGTGATCGGGCAGGCGCGCGACGGGCGCAGCACCGTCTGCCGGGCCGATTATGGGCGGCTAGAGGCGCTTGCGGGCTTCATCTTGCAGGAGTGCTGCGCGGATGCAGGCAAGAGGGCTGCAAGCGATGACTGAACTGACACAGCAACCCCACCCTGTGAAGATGCTGCGCAGCTGGCTGAAAACACCTTGGACGCTAAGCGTCGCATTGCTGGCAGCTGCGGCAATCTTTGATCCGGGCAACTTCCGATCTGTTCTGGAGTTCACCCTTGCGGCACTGGGCAGCACTGCACGATATATCCTGTTTGCAGCGCTGTTGTTGGCCTATCTCAAGGCAACAGGGGCCGAGACGATGGTTGCACGCGCTTTTGAAGGCCGTGAAACCGGGATGATCTTCCTAGCCGCATTGTTTGGCGGCTTGGCACCCTTCTGCTCTTGCGAGGTGATTCCGTTCATAGCAGGGCTTCTGTCGCTCGGTGCGCCGTTGTCAGCGGTGATGGCGTTCTGGCTGTCCTCACCGCTGATTGACCCGCCGACGCTGTTAATCACGGCGGGCGCTTTGGGCTGGCCATTCGCCATCGGTAAGGCAGTGGCTGCAGTGGCTTTGGGGCTGTTTGGCGGTTTTGCCATCAAGCTGTTGCGTGGGCAGGGTGTCTTTGCCAGCCCTCTACGGCATCAGAAGCCCAAAAGTTGCTGCGGTTGTGGCAGCACGAGGACGGATGCCAGGCCAAACTGGAGTTTCTGGACCGAGGCAGAGCGACGGGCGAACTTTCGCAGGGAGTTTGTTTCAAACGGTCTGTTTCTGTTGAAATGGCTGGCGCTGGCTTATGTGCTGGAGTCTGTTTTAGTCCACTACGTGTCGGCCGGAGTGATTGCCGGTCTTGTCGGCGGGGACGGTGTGCTGCCAATTGCCGTTGCGGCTCTGGTCGGGATGCCAGCCTACCTCAATTCCTATGTAGCGCCACCGCTCCTGGCTGGGTTGATGGAGCAGGGAATGAGCGCAGGCACCGCCATGACCTTTATGGTTGCGGGCGCGGTCAGCTCAGTTCCCGCCATGGCCGCGGTCTGGTCACTGGTAAAGCCAAAGCTATTCGCAGCCTATCAAGTTTGGGAGTAAGCGGCGCGATTCTGGCGGGGATACTTTTCCAGCTAATATAAAATGCCTTAGGTCGGCGCGGCGCTAACGCGCGGTGCCGTTCCCTTTCCCAAAGAAGTCCCGGTTATATGAGCCTCTTTTCTGGTCTGCTCTGGGATTGTTTGAATTAGCTGCGCATGGGCCAGCTGACCGGCAATCTACCATTGGCAGCATTGCCTCGCGTTTCGCAAAAGAAAACGCCCCGGAATTCCGGGGCGCAGTTTTTCGTCCAACAGGGAGAAGTTGTCAGCCGAATACTTTGGTCAGTGCTTTGTCGACCGCATCGCAGATTGCGTCGATGTCGTCTGCTGTGGCGATCAGTGCCGGGCTGAAGCACAGGGTGTTGTTGCGGCCGGGCAGAGAGCGGTTGGTGACACCAATAATCACGCCCTGCGCGCCGCATTCTGCGACAACCTGTTGGGCCAGTTTCTCGTCCACCGGCTCCTTGGTTTCGCGGTCTTGCACCAGCTCGGCACCCAGGAAGAGGCCCTTGCCGCGCACGTCGCCAATCACGGCGTGCTTTTCCTGCAGCTTGCGGAGGTTGCCCAGCATCCGCTCGCCCATGGCTGCGCAGTTGTCCAGAAGGTTCTCATCCTCGATGATTTGCATATTGACCAGCGCCGCCGCGGGGCCTGCGGTGCAGCCGCCGAAGGTAGAGATGTCGCGGAAGTAGTTCATCGGATCGGAAGTATCGTCCTTGAACATTTCAAAGACTTCCTCTGTGGTGACCATGCAAGCAATCGCCGCGTAGCCGGAGGCGACTCCTTTGGCCATTGTCACGAAATCGGGTTTGATGCCGTACTGCTGATAGCCGAACCATTTGCCGGTACGGCCGACGCCGCAGACCACCTCGTCGATGTGAAGGAGTACGTCGTACTTCTTGCAGATTTCCTGCACACGCTCCCAATAGCCTTCGGGCGCTTCGATCACGCCGCCGCCTGCGGTCACCGGCTCCAAGCACAGGGCGCCAACGGTTTCCGGGCCTTCGCGCAGGATAACTTCTTCAATGGCGTCAGCTGCGGCAATGCCGAACTCGCGGCCCGAGAGATGCTCGAGGCCCAGCTCATGCTTGCGGTACTCCATGCAGTGGGGCACGCGAACAAAGTCAGGGGCGAAAGGTCCGTACTGCGCGTTGCGCTCGTCCTGGCCGCCTGCCGACATGGTCGCCAAAGTGGAGCCGTGGTAGTCGCGGTCGCGGTACAGGATCTTGGTCTTCTTGCCGCCGTATTTCTTGTGGGCAATCTGACGGACCATCTTGAAGGCCTTCTCGTTGGCCTCAGAACCGGAGTTGGTGTAATAAACGCGGGTCATGCCCGGCATTTTGGAGATCAGCTTTTCGGCAAACAGCGCGCCAGGAATGGAGCCCGCGGAGTTTGCGAAGTAGCAGACCTTCATCAGCTGATCATACACCGCCTTGCAGATGTTTTCGCGGCCGTAGCCGACGTTGACGGTCCAGACCCCGCCGGACACAGCGTCCAGGAATTCCTTGCCGTTCTGATCCCAGACACGCATGCCCTTGCCCTCGACAATGATGCGCGGGTCGGAGCTTTCCAGCGCCTTGTGCTGGAACAGGTGGTGCCACATGTGGGCCTTGTCGGCCTCGACAACGCGGGAGAGATCGTTTTCGTTGAACGTGCCGTCCATGACATGTCCTTTCGGCGTTAGAAGTGAATCAGGCTGCCCGGAACCCTACAGGGCTTCTGAGGCGTATTATGTACCAGAAACGTCAGTTTCGGGGAATTCGTTAGGGCCAAAACGGCTGCTGACCTAAGTCCAGACGCGGTTGGCCTGTCCCGGAGGCACAAAGCTGCTCAGCCTGCTCAGGGTAAAACAAATGTTCTTAACTTTAAGGATTGAGAGCGGATGTGCCGTGCATGCAGACTGCACCTGCAACCCGGGTGAAAGCCGGGTCAGAAATACCTGCATAGGAGAGCATAGGTGGCAAAATACAGGCTAATGGTGGCGCCCAATGGTGCCCGGCGCGGACGCGGCGATCACCCGGCGCTGCCTGTTACGCCGCAGCAGACAGCGGAAACTGCGGCAGCTTGTTTTGCGGCCGGGGTTCATGCGTTGCATCTGCATGTGCGTGACAACGAGGGGCGCCATTCACTGGATGCCGGACGCTACAGAGAGGCCCTGGCAGCGGTGCGGGAGCGCGTGCCGGCGATGGCGGTGCAGATTACCACCGAAAGCGCCGGGATTTATGACGTAACGGCCCAGTATGTTTGCCTGGAGGCGTTGCGCCCGGCGGCTGCCTCTGTCTCTGTGCGCGAAATGGCGCGGGACCCAGGATTGGCCGCGCGTGCCTATGCCCTGTGCGCCGAAGCGGGCACCCAGGTGCAGCATATCCTGTACGGTCCGGACTGCGTCGCCCAGCTGAGCGCTTGGTATGAGGACGGCATCGTTCCAAGTGCCATGCGCGATGCGATCTTTGTTCTGGGTAAATACAATCCGCCGGTTCTGGCCCGGCCCGAAGGGCTTGCCATCTTTCAGGACGCCGCGGCGGATCTAGGTCTCACCTGGGCTGCCTGTGCTTTCGGGCGGCAGGAGCAAGCCTGCTTGTTAGCGGCGGTTGCCGCCGGGGGGGATGCGCGAATCGGATTTGAGAATAACATCGAAACACCGGAGGGCGGGCTGCTGGCCGACAACGCAGCCTCGGTTGCCGCCTTCGTTCAGGCCGCAAAGGCCCAGGGCCTTAGCCTCAAGGAGTGCTGATTATGAGTCATGTTTTTCCCCGCCACACTAAAGCCAGCCTGCCCACAGCGGTTTCCGGCGACGGCTGTTATCTGATCGATGCGGACGGCAAGCGCTATTTCGACGGCTCCGGGGGCGCTGCGGTCTCCTGCCTGGGCCATTCCGACGCCGATGTGATCAAGGCGGTGCAGGACCAAGTGGCTAAGCTGGCATTTGCCCATACCGGTTTCATGACTTCTGATCCCGCGGAAGAATTGGCACGTCTCCTGGTGGCCAACGCGCCGGGGGATATCGACCGGGTCTATTTTGTCTCCGGCGGCTCTGAGGCCACCGAGGCCGCGATCAAACTGGCCCGTCAGTACTACCTGGAGCGAGGGGAAACACAGCGGCACCGCATCATTGCCCGCAAGCAAAGCTATCACGGCAACACCCTCGGCGCGCTGGCGGCGGGCGGCAATGAATGGCGCCGGACCCAGTTTGCGCCGCTGCTGATCGACATCTCCCACATCTCGCCTTGCTATGAATACGTAGGTCGGGCTGAGGGAGAGAGCAGCTATGACTATGGCCAGCGGGCCGCCAATGAACTGGAGGAGGAAATCCTCCGCCTCGGGCCCGACACTGTTATGGCTTTCATGGCGGAGCCGGTGGTTGGCGCCACCTCCGGCGCGGTGCCTTCGGTTGAGGGCTATTTCAAACGCATCCGCGAGATCTGCGACAAATTCGGCGTGCTGCTGATCCTGGATGAGGTGATGTGCGGCATGGGCCGTACCGGCCATCTTTTTGCCTGCGAGGCTGACGATGTGGCGCCGGATATTCTGTGCATCGCCAAAGGCTTGGGGGCTGGTTATCAGCCAATTGGAGCGATGCTCTGTACCAGGCAGATTTATGAGGCGATCGAGGGCGGTTCTGGCTTCTTTCAGCATGGTCACACCTATATTGGCCATCCTGTGGCAACTGCGGCAGGGCTGGCAGTGGTTAAGGCGATGTTGGAGCGCGGATTGGTGCAGCGCTGTGCCGAGATGGGAGAGAAGCTGCAGGCCGCGCTGGAGGACCGTTTCGGCCAGCACCCTAACATTGGCGACATCCGTGGCCGGGGGCTGTTTCGCGGGGTAGAGCTGGTCGCAGACCGCGACACCAAAACTCCATTTGATCCGGCGCTGGGCCTGGCGGGGAAAATCAAGAAGGCAGCATTTCAGGCCGGGCTGATCTGCTATCCGATGTCCGGCACTCGCGATGGCCGGAACGGTGACCATATTCTGCTGGCGCCGCCGTTTATTATCTCTGAGGAACAGATTGTTGAAGTAGTGGACAAGCTGGAAACAGCGATCTTTCAGTGTTTGCCAGATGGGTGAATTCTAGGCGTGCAAAGCACGCCCGGACTCAGGCCGGGCGTCTTTCTCAGATGAGAGCTGTTCAGGCAAATCCCAGCTGTTCAAGGATGCTGGTACAATTTTCGACACCTTGCGCGCCGGTAACCAGGTGGCGCCCGTCGAAAATCATCGCAGGAACGCCCCGAATCCCCTGGCCTGTCCAGAACGCTTGGCGCTGGCGGACACTGTCTGCGTGGGACCCGCATTCGAGCGCGGTTCGGGCCTCGGTACCAGCCAAGCCGATAGTTTCGGCGGTCTCCACCAGAATATCCGGGTCCGAGATATCCTTGCCATCTGTGAAGTAGGAGTGGAGCAGCGCCTGCTTCATTTCGTGGCCTTTGCCGCTCTCATCCGCCCACTCGATTAACTGGTGTGCCTGAAAGGTATTGTAGATCCGCATTCCGTCAAAAAAGCGGAAGGTGAAGCCCAAGGCTGCGCCAAGGTCCGTCAATTGAGCCCGCACCTGCGCCGATTGCTCGTCAGTACTGCCGTATTTCGCTGCGAGGTGTTCCCGCAGGTTCTCGCCTTGGGGGGGCATGCCGGGGTTCAGCTCAAAAGGTTGCCAGTGGATGTCCAGGGCGAGCCCTGCGTGGCGGGCGGCAAGGGCAAGCTGGCTATAGCCCACGGCGCACCAGGGGCAGACGACGTCTGAGACAATGTCAACCCGAAGAGCGGTGCGGGGAGTCTGGACTTCTGTCATGGGCTGTTCCTGTAGTTTCCGTTTCTTGCAGGAAACATGGGCGCAGCGGACAGGCAAAACAAGCGCTGGCGTGGTGCCATATGGCATTCAACACTAAAGCCAGTTTTCTGCAATCAGCCCTTACTCAAAGCACTCGCTTCGCGAGCCAACTCCTTGATAGCACTCCAACTGCCAGATTGAACTAGATCTTTGGGCGCGACCCAGCTGCCACCAGCGCAGACCACATTACCCAAGTTCAGGTAGCTCCCCGCATTGGCGGGTGTGATGCCTCCAGTGGGGCAGAATGAGATCTGCGGCAAGGGCGCGCCGATGGCCTTGAGCGCCGGCGCACCACCGGAAGCTTCTGCCGGAAAAAATTTCAGCATGCCGTAGCCGCGGGCCAGCAGCCGCATTGCCTCAGTGGCGGTCGCTGCGCCTGGTAAGAGCGGAAGGCCGATGGATTCGCAGGCATCCAGAAGATAGTCCGTGGCACCGGGGGAAACACCAAACTGGGCCCCGGCCTCTTTGGCGGCTTCGGCGTCTTTGGGGGTGATCAGCGTGCCGGCTCCGACAACACCGCCCTTCACCTGCGCCATCTCGCGGATCACATCCAGCGCCGCACCGGTGCGCAGGGTGACTTCCAAGGCGGGCAGCCCGCCTGCCACCAGTGCTTCGGCAAGGGGACGGGCATGGGCCGCGTCCTCCACCACCAGAACCGGCATCACCGGCGCCAGGGCGCAGATCTCGCAGGTGCGCAGACTGGCTTCCTTAGGGGTGATCCGCATCATTCAAACTCCAAATACGCTTGCGCCTTCGTCGGCTGAGGCAACCGAGCGGCGGAACAGGGAAAACAGCTCGCGGCCGGTGCCGTGCTGATATGCGCTGAGGTCGGCAGTAGCAGGGGAGCGGTTCAGTGCTGTCTCAGTTAGGACTTCGAGGGTGCCCTTAACCGCATCGAGCCGCAGGAGATCGCCGTCCCGGATCCGGGAAATCGGGCCACCATCCAAGGCTTCCGGCACCACATGGATTGCCGACGGGATTTTGCCGGAAGCGCCGGACATCCGCCCGTCGGTGACCAGAGCCACCTTTTGGCCGCGGCCTTGCAGGATGCCGAGGAATGGCGTCAGGCTGTGCAGTTCAGGCATGCCGTTGGCTTTTGGCCCTTGAAAGCGGACCACTATAATTACGTCGCCGGTCAATTCGCCCGCCTTGAAGGCGGCCTTGGCCTCTTCCTGGTCGTGAAAGACCCGAGCCGGGGCTTCAATCACCTGGTGTTCTTTAGCGACTGCGGAGACTTTGATGACCGAGGTGCCCAAATTGCCGGTCAGCCGCTTGAGCCCGCCGGTCTTCTGGAACGGCGCATCCGTGGGGCGCAGGACTGCGTCATTCAGGCTTTGTCCGGGCCCAGGTCGGAAGGTTAGACCGTCCTCGGAAAGGAACGGCTCTTGCGTATAGTGTTCCAGCCCTTCGCCTGCGACAGTCCTTGTGTCCGGGTGCAGAAGCCCCGCCTTCAGCAGCTCGCCAATCATGTAGCCCAACCCGCCTGCGGCATGAAAATGGTTCACGTCTGCCAGGCCATTAGGATAGACCTTGGCCAGCAATGGCACTGCCTCAGACAGTTCCGCAAAGTCTTGCCAATCCAGGATGATTCCGCCCGCCCTCGCCATGGCGATGAGGTGGATTAGCAAGTTGGTGGAGCCGCCGGTAGACATCAGCCCTACTATGCCGTTGGCAAAGGCTTTCTCGTCCAAAACCTCGCAGACCGGGGTGTGGTTGTTGCCTAGGGCGCTGAGCGACAGTGCCCGCTTGGCGCCCTCAACCGTAAGTGCCTCGCGAAGAGGTGTGCCGGGGTTTACAAAGGACGACCCGGGGAGATGGAGCCCCATAAACTCCATCAGCATTTGGTTGGTGTTTGCAGTGCCGTAGAAGGTGCATGTGCCGGGGCCATGGTAGGCGGCCATTTCCGCCTTCAGCAGCTCTTCCCGGGAAATCTCACCCGCCGCGAATTTCTGGCGTATCTGCGCCTTTTCATCATTGGCGAGGCCACTGGTCATCGGTCCCGCAGGCAGGAAAACTGCCGGGATGTGGCCAAAGGCCTGAGCGCCGATAATCAGGCCCGGCACAATCTTGTCGCAGACGCCTAGGAACACCGCAGCGTCGAACACGTTGTGGCTGAGTGCGACGCCTGCTGCCATGGCGATGGTGTCGCGGGAAAACAGGCTCAGTTCCATGCCGGCTTCGCCCTGGGTGACACCGTCGCACATCGCAGGCACTCCGCCTGCCACCTGCGCTGTGCCGCCTGCCTTGCGCACTGCATCGCGGATTAGCGCAGGATAGGTTTCAAACGGCTGATGCGCCGACAGCATGTCGTTGTAAGCCGTCACAATCCCCAGATGCCCTTTGCTTCCTTCCGCTAGCGTTTGCTGATCTGGACCGGATGCCGCATAAGCATGGGCCTGGCCGGAGCAGCTGAGATGCGCCCGGGCCGGGCCTTTGCCCTTTGCAGAGCGCATCCGCTCCAGGTAGGCGGTGCGGGTCGCTTCGCTGCGTAAGACGATGCGCTCAGTGACGGCTGCCAATGTGGAATTCAGGGTCATGTCTTGCCTTTGCTGCCATTCGCGAGGGCGAAATTAAGGGGTGCCATCTCAGTCTCCGATGCTGCGCCAACGGCGGCCGTCGCGGTGGATCAGCAGCAGGGAGTCGTCAGGGCCGGCACTGCCGCTGTCATAGGGCTGCGGCGTGTCCCCCGTGTCCTGCCAGCCGGCAATGATCGGATCGGCCCAAGCCCAGGCGGCTTCGACTTCGTCCCCGCGCATGAACAGGGTCTGGTTGCCGCGTATCACATCCATGATCAGCCGCTCATAAGCGTCCTGAGGGCGCCCGGATTCGGCAAGTTCATCGGCAAAAGTCATGTCCAGGTTGGCGCCGGTCAGCCGCATGCCGCCAGGCCCTGGATCCTTGATGGTGGTTTTCAGCGTAATGCCTTCATCCGGCTGCAGACGGATTACCAGCACGTTGCCATGCACAGTTCCTGAGCCTTCGAAAATGTTGTGGGGTGGGTCGCGGAAGTAGACGGCAATTTCGCTGACCCGCTCTCGCAGGCGTTTGCCAGTGCGCAGGTAAAAGGGTGTGCCCGCCCAACGCCAGTTTGCCACCTCAACCTTGAGAGCAATGTAGCTTTCAGTACGGCTGGCGGAATTGCCTGCATGATCGCGGTAGCCATCGCCGTGTCGGGCGCTGTTTCTGCTGCGGTACTGACCGCGGGCAATGCTTGCCTGCGGTACGGGGCGCAGCGCCTCGATTACTTTGACTTTCTCGTCCCGCACCGAGTTGGGAGTGAACTGCGCGGGCGGCTCCATTGCAGTGAGGCAAAGAAGCTGCATCAGGTGGTTTTGAACCATGTCCCGCATGGCGCCGGATTTGTCATAGTACTCGCCGCGCCCTTCAACGCCGATGCTTTCGGCCACGGTTATTTGCACATGGTCGATGTGGGAAGAATTCCAAAGCGGCTCGAACAGCGAGTTTGCGAAACGCAGAGCCATAAGGTTCTGCACTGTCTCCTTCCCCAGGTAATGGTCGATCCTGTAGATCTGCTGCTCTTCGAAATGCTCTCGGAGAGCGGCGTTCAGCGCCTGAGCTGAGGCAAGGTCGTGGCCAAAGGGTTTTTCCAGAACAATGCGGCTTTCGGAAGTAGCGATGCCGGTCTCGCTGAGCCGGCTGGCGATGTCGGTGAATAGCGACGGGCCAACTGACAAGTAGAAGGCGCGCACTGCGTCGTCACGCAGTTTTCCGCGAATCTCATCCCACCCGGCATCGCCGCGGGCATCAACGGCGGCATAGTCCAGCAGCGCGGTGAAAGAAGCGATCTCCTTGGGGGAGGTCTCTACTTCCTGGCCGAATTCGCGGATCGCATCCGCAGTCTGATTGCGGAACTCTTCTGCAGTCAGTTCGCTGCGCGAAGTGCCAAGGATCCGGCAGTCACTGCTGAACTGGCCGATTTGAAACCGATGAAACAAGGCGGGCAGGATTTTACGGCGGGCCAAGTCACCGGTCGCGCCAAACAGCACGAGGTCAAAAGGATCAACTGGAATGACGCGGGAAACCATTGATATTACATCGCTGTTCCATTGGGGCCGAAAGGCCAGAGCATTGTGCCGCCAAGGGCGCTGCAATTCAATTCCCTCTGCTGGCCTAGGGGCAGTTTAAGTTTCGTTATCGCTAACATGCTGGCTGCCTAAGGGCTACAGAAAATTTTGTCGGCGGCAGCATAGCTACAAGAATTTTACAGAACTGGGAGCTCTGCGTCTCGAAAGTGAAATTTGATCAAATGTTGCCCAAGGAAGCGGCAGGGGCTAAGCATGTCGGGAAGAAAACAGTTTCCGATTGGAAGGAATGCCCATGAAGCCGCTTGCAGGCCTGAAAGTGGTCGAACTTGCCCGCATCCTGGCTGGGCCGTGGATTGGTCAGTCGTTGGCGGATCTGGGTGCCGAGGTCATAAAGGTGGAAAGCCCCGACGGGGATGATACCCGCAAGTGGGGGCCGCCTTTCATCGAGCGGGACGGCGACAAGTCAGCTGCTTATTACTATGCTGCCAACCGTGGGAAAGACTGCGTAACCGCCGACTTCCGGACACCAGAAGGCAGGCAGACAGTAGTCAGGCAGATCCAGGATGCCGATATCCTGATTGAAAACTTCAAGGTCGGAGGGCTGAAAAAATACGGTCTTGATTACGAGACACTCTCCGAGGTTAACCCTAGGCTGATTTATTGTTCGGTTACAGGTTTTGGCCAGGACGGGCCTTATGCGTCGCGCGCTGGCTACGATTTCCTGCTGCAGGGAATGTCCGGCCTTATGTCGATCACCGGCGCACAGGATGGGCAGCCGCAGAAAGTTGGCGTTGCAATCACTGACATCGTAACAGGGCTCTATGGCACCATCGGTATTCTGGCTGCGGTGGAGCAGCGGCACACAACGGGGCGAGGCCAGCATCTGGATATGTCCTTAATGGATTGCGCAACGGCCCTGCTGGCGAACCAGGCAATGAACTATTTGGCGACCGGGGAAAGCCCTTTGCGGCTGGGCAATGACCACCCCAATATCGCGCCTTACCAGGTGATGGCAGTCAATGACGGCCACGTCATCCTGGCGGTTGGGAATGATGGCCAGTTTGAGAGGTTGTGTGACGTCCTTGGATTGTCTGAAACGAAATCCGATGCACGGTTTCAAACAAATCAGCTGCGGGTGGCAAACCGCAAGGGTCTGACCGCTGTCCTTGAAACGGTGCTGGCTGATTGGTCGCAAGCGGAACTTCTGGCGTCTCTCGAGGCGGCAATTGTGCCAGCCGGACCGATCAATACCATAGGGCAGGCTTTCGAAGATCCGCAAATCAGGCACAGGGGCATGCAAATTGCGCCGGAGGGCGTGCCGGGTGTGCGTGGTCCGTGGAAATTTTCAGACGCAGAGCTTTCACTGGAGAAGTCTGCACCTAAACTGCCAAAATAACTGCACTGATTTGCGCGAACAATAACTGAAAGCGCGTAAACTCGCTTACATTCGCGCGGAAACGCTCACTTTGCAGCGGAGACGTATTTGGCGAAGGTGCGGGCAATGGCGGACGCAAACTACAGCCGAAGGAATAATCCATGCCCGGTGCATACAATCTCATTGAAAACACTTGGATTTCCCTGCCCGACGGTCGCAGGCTGGCCGCACGCATGTGGCTGCCTGAAGGCGAGGGGCCGTTTCCAGCAATCCTGGAATACCTTCCCTACCGCAAACGTGACGGTACTGCGCCACGGGATGAGACCACGCATTCGGTCTTTGCCGCAGAAGGCTACGCCTGCATCCGGGTGGACATTGCAGGCACCGGTGACAGCGAGGGGGTGTTTGATGACGAGTACTCAAGCCAGGAGTTGAGCGACGGCGAAGCTGTGCTGGAATGGATAGCTGCGCAAGATTGGTGCGACGCCAATATTGGCATGATCGGCATCAGTTGGGGCGGCTTTAACGGGTTGCAACTGGCATTCCGCCGCCCGGCTGCATTGAAGGCTGTGGTTTCTGTCGCTTCGACTGTGGATCGCTACTCGGATGACATTCACTACATGGGGGGCTGCCTGCTGAGCGACAATGCGAACTGGGGCAGCCAAATGTTTGCCTATCAGTCGCGCCCTTCAGATCCAGAGTTTCGTGCGGATTGGCGGGAGGATTGGATCAGGCGGATCGAAGGGATGCCTTTCATGGCCGCGGAATGGCTGCAGCAGCAGACACGGAGCGATTTCTGGAGGCATGGTTCGGTCTGTGAGGACTGGTCTGCTATTCAGGCACCAGTGCTGGCGATTACCGGCTGGGCAGATGCCTATGTGAACGCACCTCCGGCGCTGGCTGCGAATTTGACGGTGCCTGCCAAGGCAATGATAGGCCCTTGGGAACACCGCTACGCCCATATCGCCAAGCTGGATCCAGCGGATTTTCATGGGGAAGTGCTGGCTTGGTTTGGCAAGTGGCTGAAAGGCGAGGAGACAGGGGCCGAGGAGTTGCCGGACTACCGCGTCTATATTCAGGAACATTTCAGCCCCACAATGCAGAACAAGCCGCGACAGGGCCGTTGGGTGGCAGAGGCTGATTGGCCTTCGCCCAATGTGCATGATCGGGTCTTGCACATGGGCAATGGTGTATTGGCGGAAAAGCCTGCCAGCAGTGTGAAGGCCGTCCGCAATCCTGCTACTGTTGGGCAGGCTTCTGGCTATTTTTGTCCTGGGATGCGTTTTGACAATGAACTGGCGGGCGACCAAGCGGAGGATGACAGTTTGTCGGCCTGTTTCGACACCGTTCCGCTGGAAAACCCGCTTGAACTCTTGGGCCGCCCGCGGGTGAAGGTGGCCTTCAGCGTGGACAAACCGGTAGCGCAGCTTGTTGCGCGGCTGTGTGATGTGTCACCTGAAGGTATTTCGCAACGGATTACATTCCGAGCATTGAACCTCGCCTGCAAGAACGGTTTCTCAGCACCTGAGAAACTGGTTCCCGGCAAGCGCTATGAGGCCGAGATCGAGTTGAATGAATGCGCCCACCGATTGAGGGCGGGTCATGTTCTGCGGCTGGCGTTGTCGACGTCTTACTGGCCGATTGTCTGGCCTGCACCGGAGGCAGCGGAGGTGACGCTGTACTTGGAAGGCTGTTCGCTGGTGTTGCCGGAGCGCCGTGTTTCCCAAGAGATATCTCCGCAAAATCCTGGTGTTCCGCGGGACTACCCTGCGCTGCAGAGCGAGCAACTTCGTGAGGCTCGCGGCACATCAAAAACCTGGATCCGCGCGGATGGCACGCTTGTTCTGGACACCTTCGACGATTACGGCAAGGCGGTGGACCCGTATCACGGCATGTGCATTGGAAGCCATGTTACCATGCACTACGAAGTGCATCCCGATGATCCGGCCACGGCCGCCTTTGCCAGCGATTGGAATTTCGAATTCGAACGCGGTGATTGGCAGGTTTCAATCGACACGGAGAACAGAATGACATGCGACAGGGAGAACTTCTTCCTATGGCGCAAGGTCACGGCCTATGAAGGGGAAAAAAAGGATCTGGTGGTGAGCAAGGAATGGCAGGAAACCATCCCCCGCGGTGTTTTGTAAGCCACGCCTGATAATGGCGCAGAATTCAGGCTTGCGGTGTTGGCAAAGCCATCGCAAGCCTGACGTTCAAAAATCCAGTCCGAGATCCAAGGTGCGGGCAGAATGGGTCAAGGCACCAGAGGAGATATAGTCGACACCCGTGGCGGCAACCTCCGCAATGCGCTCCAGCCGCATATTGCCGGACGCTTCGGTCAGGACGTGACCTTTGGCTATTCCTACTGCCTTGATCAGGGTAGGGGTGTCCATATTGTCCAGTAGGACCACGTCAGCGCCGCCTGTGGCAATGACCTCAGCCAGCTGATCCAGGGTATCGACCTCGATTTCCACCTTCATCATATGGCTGACGGAGGTCTTGGCGGCTTCCAGTACGGCTTTGACGCCTCCAGCGGCCGCAATGTGGTTGTCCTTGATCAAGATGGCGTCTGACAGGCCGAAGCGATGGTTGTAGCCGCCGCCGTGCAAAATCGCCTGTTTTTCGGCAATACGCAGGCCCGGAGTCGTTTTTCGGGTGCATGTTATGCGCGCACTGGTGCCTTTGGTTTCCGCGGCAAAGGCCGCTGTCAGTGTGGCAATGCCGGTCAGGCGCCCGGCAAAGTTCAGCGCCACGCGTTCTCCGGATAGAATCGACGCGGCTGAGCCTTCGATGGTCATCAGCGTGTCGCCCTTTTTACAAGGGGTGCCGTCGGGCAGGAGCGTGTCCACCTTCAGTCCGGCATCCACCAGACGGAAGGCGATGCTGGCGATCTGCATTCCAGATACGACACCATCCTCGCGTGCGTTCAGCCGGGCGGAGTAGGTGGCAGAGGCCGGAATCACCGCGCGGGTGGTGATGTCGCCGTTCTGGCCCAGGTCCTCCATCAGCGCGGCGCGCACCATCGGTTCGAGGATCAGATCAGGCAGGGTAGCGAAGTGGGTGCTCATGTCAGCTCCTCTTGAACCTTGGCGCGGATGCCCATGGCTTCGTTCAGGGTGATGCGGGTGCGGTGTGCCTGTGTCGGGTCGGCCTCTGGGAAGTCGTCGCGGAAGTGTCCTCCGCGGCTTTCCTCGCGTTTGAGCGCCGCCGCAGCGATCAGTGTCGCAGTGGCGCACATGTTGAGGAAGTTTTCGTCTTCGGCCTGTTCATCTTCAAGCCGGGCGATGGTGGCGAGCGCCTTTTTCAGGCCAACCGCAGTGCGGCGGACTCCAGCGTGGGCGGTCATCACTTCGCGCAGGGAATTTACTGCTACCGGAGCAAGTTCCTGTCCGCCTGCCGAAAACACCGGGAGGACTTCCGCAGCATCTGCCTCAAGGTTCAGGGCGGCAATGTCCCGGGCGGCATTACGGGCGTAGACAAGCGCTTCTAGAAGACCGTTGGAAGCAAGCCTGTTGGCGCCATGCAGCCCGGTGGAGGAGGCTTCACCGCAGACCCAGAGATTGGCCAGGCTGGTGCGGCCCTGAAGGTCGGCCTCAACACCGCCCATGTGATAGTGAGCGGCGACGGCAACGGGGATCGGCTGCGCCACCGGGTCGATGCCAGCGCGGGCACAGGTTTCGGCGACTGTTGGGAAGCGGGTTAGAACTTCCGCGCCCAGTGCATTTCGGGTGTCGAGCATCGGGCGGCGGCCGGCCTGCGTTTCTGCAAAAATTGCGCGTGCAACGATGTCGCGGGGGGCAAGCTCTGCGTCTGGGTGCGCGAACTGCATAAAGCGTTCACCGTCCACGTTGATCAGCACCGCGCCGTCGCCGCGCAAGGCTTCGGTGGCAAGCGGTGCGGGGTCTTCACCGATATCAAAGGCTGTCGGGTGGAATTGAACGAATTCCGGGTCAGCTATGCGAGCCCCCGCGCGGGCGGCGAAGCCGATCACCTGGCCGCGGATACGCGGCGGGTTGGTGGTGTGGGCATAAAGTCCGCCGGAGCCACCGCCCGCTAGCAGCACACCTGGCGCCTTGACCAGCACCGGGGCAGAGGGTTCATCTGCGCGAGTGATCCAGATTCCGGTGACGGTGCTGCCCGCGGTTTCCAGCCGCACGGCCTGGGTGTTTTCCAGAACCTGCACGGAGGGGGCCGCGCGGACGGCGGCAATCAGCGTCCGCATGATCTGATCGCCAGCCTGGTCTCCCTTGACCCGCACAACGCGGGCGGCGGAATGGGCGGCTTCTCGGCTCATCACGTAGTTGCCGTCCGTGTCGCGATCGAAAGGAGTGCCGAGTTCGGTCAGGTCGATGATGTGCTCGCGCGCCACGCTGGTGACCATGGCGGCCACTTCGGGGTCGACTGTGCCGGCCCCTGCCTGCAGGGTGTCGGCGGCATGAGCCTCGGGCGTGTCATGGTTGGCCATGGCAGCTGCTACACCGCCCTGAGCCCAAGCTGAACTTGCACCCTCGCCCAGCCGTTCGGGAGAGATCACCAGAACCGGCCGCGGTGCCAGCTCAAGCGCAGCGTATAGTGCGCCAAGACCTGCGCCGGCAATGACGATACGGCCGGTTTCGATCACGGATCAGATGCCCAGCTTTTGCGAAAGGTCGATCATACGCCGCACCGTCACGCGGGCTTTTTCGGCCACTTCGGGGTCCACCTCAACCGGCTCGGTCATGGTGTGCAGCGACCACAGGACTTTCTCCAGCGTGATCTTCTTCATGTAGGGACACATGTTGCAGGGGCCGACGAACTCCACTTCCGGCAGCTGGTCGGCGATGTTCGAAGCCATCGAGCATTCGGTGATCAGAAGCGCCTTTTCCGGCTTTTCGTCGGTCACGTACTTCACAATACCGCTGGTCGAGCCGGAGAAATCGGCCTCGGCCACCACATCCGGCGGGCACTCCGGGTGAGCGATCAGCCGGGTGCCAGGGTTCCATTCGCGGAAGTCGCGCAAGTCCTTGGCGGTGTACTGCTCATGCACGATGCAGGAGCCTTCCCACCAGACGATGTTCTTTTCCGGAACCTGCTGGGCAATGTTCTGGGCCAGGTACTGGTCCGGTGTCATGATGATGGTGTCTTCTTCCATCGCGGCAACGATCTGTGCGGCGTTGGAGGAGGTGCAGCAGATATCTGACGCGGCTTTGACCTCAGCGGTGGTGTTCACATAGGTGACCACCGGCGCACCGGGGTAACGGCGGCGCATTTCCGCGACACCTTCGGCTGTGATACTCTCTGCAAGCGAACAGCCTGCCTCCATATCCGGGATCAGAACGGTCTTCTCCGGGCTCAGGATCTTGGAGGTTTCGGCCATAAAATGCACACCGCATTGCACGATCACGTCAGCTTCGACCCGGGTAGCCTCAATCGCCAGCTGGAGACTGTCGCCGACCACGTCCGAAATACCGTGATAGATTTCGGGCGTCATGTAATTATGTGCCAGAATTACTGCGTTGCGCTGCTTTTTCAACTCCAGAATCGCTGCAACATAAGGCGCATGAGTGGCCCATTCGATGGGGTTCACTACCCGGTTCATGCGGGCGTAAACCTCTGCCATCTGCTCGGCCAGGGCCGGATTGGGAGCCAGATCATAGTGGTTGGCGAGCTGATCCCGCATGGATTGCAGGTCGAACATGGCGTATCCTCAAGGTTGCGTCTGGGGTGACACTTTGGGCGGGGGTTGTTTCATGTTCATATCATCCGCGCAAGCACGTGTGAGCGGAAACGGAGCCAAAAGCGGTGATTTGGCGCTAACAGGCGGCATAGACAGGTAGGCCGTTGTTTCTCAGATGGGGATCATAGGCATGATTTTCCAGCCGGAATGCCGTTTTTGGCTGTCCCGGCGTCCCCTCCTGTGATTTGGAGCCGCGCGAAGCCGTGTTAGACCGGGCTGATATTTAACTCTTGGGAGAGTGACCAGACGCGATGAATGATCTGTGGGCAGGACTGAGCCAGGCCTTTTGGCTGCTGGTGACGCTGGACGCGGATCTGGTGGAGATCACCCTGCGTTCCTTGCGGGTCACATTGACAGCGCTGGTGGTAGCCTGCGCCATTGCGCTGCCGCTGGCAGCCTTTCTGGCGGTGCGCCGGTTCCGGATGCGGCGCGCCACGATTGCGGTGCTGAACGCGTTAATGGGCTTGCCGCCTGTTGTGGTCGGGTTGGTGGTCTACGTGTTTCTGTCCCGCGCCGGCCCTTTCGGCGTATTCGGCCTGCTGTTCACCCCGACGGCGATGATCATTGCACAGGTAATCATCGTGGTGCCACTGGTGGCCTCGGTCGCGCATCAGTCGCTGCGGGAGCTTTGGAGCGATTACCACGACTTGCTGATCTCAATGAATGCTACCCAGTTCCAGCGCATCCAGGCGCTGTTGTGGGATGGGCGGCGGGCGCTGCTGACCGCAGCCCTGGCAGGCTTTGGCCGCGCGATCGGCGAAGTGGGCGCGATCATGGTGGTCGGCGGCAATATCGACCATGCAACGCGGGTGCTGACCACGGCGATTGCACTGGAAACCGGCAAGGGCGAGTTTGCAATGGCACTGGGTCTGGGCTTCGTGCTTATTGCGCTGGCGATTGCGGTCAACTTGGCGATCCACTGGCTGGGCCGCACGGAAAGCGAGGGGCGCTGGTGATGCAACTGTTCCCGCTGAAGGCCACAGGCGCCCAGGTGCGCCGCCGCGGAAAAGTGCTGGTCGGTCCGGTGGACCTGACGCTTGGCGGGCAGGGCACCTCAATCATCATTGGGCCGAACGGCGCGGGCAAGACCACGTTGCTGAAGATGCTGCATGGCATCGTGCGGATGAATGGCGGTCGTCTGGACTGGGCCTGTCCGCTGGAGGAGGCGCAGAAGCATCAGGCCTTTGTGTTTCAGACTCCGGTGATGATGCGGCGTTCGGTGATCGACAACATCGCTTATCCGCTACGGCTGACAGGTTCGAGCCGCCGCCAGGCTCGCTCGCGGGCTGCGGACTGGGCTTCCCGTGTCGGCTTGGGTGAAATTTTGGAGCGACAGGCCACTATGCTTTCAGGAGGTGAACGGCAGAAACTGGCTTTGGCCCGTGCGCTGGTGCGTGATCCGCAGGTTTTGTTCCTGGATGAACCCTGCGCGGCGCTGGACGGCAGAGCCACACGCGAGATTGAGGAAATTCTCGCTCAGGCCGCTGGCAGCGGCACCCGGCTGATCATGTCCACTCACAACATGGGCCAAGCTAGGCGGCTGGCGGATGAAGTGATTTTCGTCCTGCAGGGCCGCATCCACGAATTTCGCCCGGCAGCAGAGTTTTTTGCCGGGCCTGAAACCGCGCAAGCGCGCGCATTTTTGAAT
Source organism: Leisingera sp. ANG-M7 (assembly GCF_000813965.1). Taxonomy (GTDB): domain Bacteria; phylum Pseudomonadota; class Alphaproteobacteria; order Rhodobacterales; family Rhodobacteraceae; genus Leisingera. The sequence continues at coordinate 158,629 of NZ_JWLI01000005.1, forward strand.
GGAGATATTGTCGAATGAAACGTCTGATTTTGGGCGCCGTCGCTTCAATGGCTTGGACAGCGGCTGCGCTGGCCGAAGAGATGAAGGTGGCGGTGACCACCTCTTTCCATAATTCCGGACTGGCTGAGATCCTTTTGCCGGAGATCAAGGAGGACCTTGGCCTGGATGTGCAGTTGCTGGTTGTCGGCACTGGGCAGGCGATCCGCCTGGGGGAGGCGGGCGACGTTGATGCGATCCTGGTGCATTCAAAAAGGGCTGAGGAGCAATTCTTGGAGGGCGGCAATGGCACTCACCGCCGCGAGATCATGTATAATGATTTTGTTCTCATTGGACCTGAAAATGATACGGCAGGGGTTACCAGCGCTGAAAATGCCGACCGTGCGTTGCAGATGATTGCCGGAGCTGAGGCAGTTTTTGTCAGCCGCGGCGACGACAGTGGCACGCACAAGAAGGAGCTGAGCCTTTGGAAGGCTGCGGGGCTGGATGCTGAGGGCTTTGGTGAGTGGTACCGCGCAGTTGGTGCTGGCATGGGGGCCGCGCTCAATACCGCTGCGGGCATGGACGCGTATATCATGTCCGACCGAGCCAGTTGGCTGAATTTCGGTAACAAGGGTGGTCTTAAGCTGCTGTTCGCAGGTGACCCCGTGCTGTTCAACCAATATGCCTATATCCCGGTGAACCCGGATAAACATGCCCATGTGAGGAACCGCCAGGCATTGCAACTGGAGGAATGGCTGGTCTCGGACAAAGCCAAGGAACTTATCAACGGCTACCAGATCAACGGCGAAACTCTGTTTGTCTTTAACGCCCGGCAGTGACTTGACCTGAACTGGTTAAACACAGCCCCTGCCTTCGGCGGGGGCTTTGGGGGGGGGAGCTGCTGGAAAGCGTCCTCAGCTTTCGCCGCCTACGGTAAGTGTCACCCTGTCTCCGGCAAACCAAGTTCGGCCGAACTCTACAGGGTGCCCCTGCGGATCTGCGTTGATGCCTGTGGTGCGTAGGATCGGGCTGCCTTCTGCGATCTTGAGATGCAAAGCTTGGGTCGCTGTTGCCAGCTTGGCGGTGATCCGGGTTTCTATCCTTGTGTAATCCTCCACGCCGCAATGCCTGAGCGCGGCTGTGACCGACGATTGTTCCTGCAATGCCTCTAGGATGGTGGGGAAGCGGTAAGCCGGGAAGATGCTCTGGAACAGTGCAACCGGCTGGCTGTCCGCAAGTGACAGGCCGTCATAGACATGTACGAGGCTGCCCGGATCAAGCTGCAGCGCATTGGCCTCGCGCGGAGAAGCTGCCCGTGTTTCCAGTGTCAGTATCCGTTTGGCCGGGCTGCGCCCTTCGCGGGTCAGGTTCTGGTGGAACCGCACCCGCTTTCCGATCGGATAATCCGTTGGTTTGGCGGCCACAAAAACTCCGGCGCCGCGGCGCGAATAGACCAATCCCTGTTCCGCCATTTCCGACAACGCCCGGCGAACCGTGTGCCGGTTCACCCCGAAGCGCGCTGACAGCTGCGCTTCGGCGGGAAGCTTACCGCCGGTTTCATACCGGCCTTGCGCGATGTCGTCGGTCAGGGCGATAGCGATGGACTTCCAAACGGGAGTACGGGCCATGTCACGGAACTTTCACAAATCTGGGATTGCACCGGAGAAGGTGACTCGGGTAGTATTTGTATAGTTGTATATATATTGCCGACAACTTTGCCAAGAGGCTTAGACAAATGAACACCAATTTTTCTGCAGAAGACCGCAAGGGCTGGATGAGCCTTCTGGCCTCTGCTGAAGAAGCCCGGCTGACTGAGCTGTGGCAAGATTATGGGTTGGACCCGGATTTTGAGTTCCTCCGCGCTCCCGAAGTTGGCGGAATCATGGTCCGCGGCCGAATGGGCAGTACTGGTGCCCCTTTCAATGCGGGTGAAATGACCGTCACCCGATGCGCACTGTCACTTGCGGACGGCACTGTCGGCCATGGCTATGTGCAGGGCCGCTGCAAGGCGAAGGCGGAGATTGCAGCCAAGATTGATGCGCTGATGCAGACAGGTGCTGCTGAAGCCTTGAATGAGGCTGTGCTGGTGCCTCTCGCGCAAGCGCGGCAGGCGCAGAAAACGGCCCGCGCGTCCAAGGCTGCGGCAACAAAGGTTGAGTTCTTTACGATGGTGCGGGGGGAGGATTGATGGATCAGCAATCCCGGAACACTGTTTTCGCAGGCGGTTTCAGCAACCCGCCAGTTGCTTCCGCGCATGCTTTCCGAGCGGCGATGAACGCGATGGCCCGCCCCGGACAAGTGCAGAAAATCGCAGGCGCAACACCACCGGAAGGGATTTCGGTGGCTGCAGGAAGCCTGTTACTGACCTTGTGCGACCCGGAAACCGGCGTATTTCTGGCGCCTGATGTGGACAGCGAGGCCTTGCGCGGCTGGCTGGCTTTCCACACAGGCGCGCCGATTGTTGCCGCTGAGTTGGCGGATTTTGCCTTAGGGGGATGGCAGCAGTTGCAGCCGCTCAACCGCTTTCGCATCGGAACCGCGGAGTATCCTGACCGCTCGGCCACGCTGATTGTCGAGATGCACCGCCTGGATGTGCCGAATGCGATGCTGAGCGGTCCGGGGGTCAAAGACACGGCTCGCATGCAGGTGCCCGAACTTGCAGCGCTTCAAGCTAACGCAGCCTTGTATCCGCTTGGGAGGGACTTCTTCTTCACTTCAGGATCGCAGGTTGCGGGTTTGCCGCGGTCCACTCAAGTCATTGCGGAGGCCTAGGCGATGTATGTTGCAGTTAAGGGTGGCGAGCGCGCCATTGAAAATGCCCATGCCTGGCTGGCCGAAGAACGCCGGGGTGACACTGGTGTCGCGGAGCTTTCTCTTGTTCAGATCCGCGAGCAGCTGAGCCTTGCAGTAAACCGGGTGATGGCTGAAGGATCCTTGTATGATCCCGATCTTGCCGCTCTGGCAATCAAACAGGCGCGAGGTGATCTGATTGAGGCCATTTTCCTGGTTCGCGCCTACCGCACTACTCTGCCGCGGTTCGGCTCCTCAAGGCCGGTGGAAACCAGGGAGATGGCCTGTGACCGGCGGATTTCGGCGACTTTTAAGGATGCGCCGGGCGGCCAGGTGCTAGGGCCAACATTCGACTACACTCACCGTTTGCTGGATTTCAAACTTGCCGCCGAAGGAGACGTTCCCGAAGTACCGGCTGCCGATCCGCGCATGCAAACCACGCCGCACATCACGTCCTTTCTGCAGGGGGAGGACATCATCGAGCGTGAGCCATTTTCGGACGATGTGCCGGGCGATCTGACACGCGAGCCGATGGTGTTTCCCGCAAGCAGGGCAGTGCGTCTGCAATCGCTGACCCGTGGCGACGAGGGGTTTATCCTCGGCATGGCTTACTCCACCCAACGCGGATATGCGCGTAATCATGCCTTTGTCGGAGAGCTGCGTATCGGCACTGTGCCAGTGGAGATGGAAATTCCGGAACTCGGCTTTTGCATCGAGATTGGCGAGGTGGAGCTGACCGAATGCGAGACGGTGAACCAGTTCAAGGGGTCCAAAACAGTGCCGCCGCAGTTCACCCGCGGCTATGGCCTGGTTTTTGGCCAGTCCGAGCGCAAATCGATCGCCATGGCGTTGGTAGACAGGGCGCTGCGCTGGGAAGAACTGGGAGAGGACAACCTGGGGGCACCTGCGCAGGATGAGGAGTTCGTCCTGAGCCACTCAGACAATATCCAAGCTACTGGATTTCTGGAGCACATCAAGCTGCCGCATTACGTGGATTTTCAGTCTGAGCTGGAACTGGTCCGCAAGCTGCGCCGTGAAGCCGCGGAACTGGCTGAAACGCTGGCGTCAAGGGAGGCTGCGGAATGAGTTCAGTCGCAACCTCCGCCTCCGTCGCCGCCACCATCGCAACTGTCATGTCCAACGAAACCCAATGCCCCGCCAGCATCGGAACTGCTTGTTCTGCGAGGGGTGGTTTTGCGCGTTGGCGTGCGAATGATTTGAACGACTACGAAAACCGCAAAGGCGAAAAGCAGAATGGCGATGACAGGAATGTCTTGCAAAGCCGATGCTCTTTCAGTTGGGCGGCAAAGGAAAAGCCATGAGCGATTACAACTTCGCATATCTGGACGAGCAGACCAAGCGGATGATCCGCCGGTCAATCCTGAAGGGGTTGGCGGTGCCGGGCTATCAAGTGCCCTTTGCCAGCCGCGAGATGCCGATGCCCTATGGCTGGGGCACCGGCGGCGTTCAAGTCTCGGCCGCCACGCTGACCCCGGACGACACGCTGAAAGTGATCGACCAGGGTGCCGATGACACCACTAACGCGGTCTCGATCCGAAAGTTTTTTGAAAAGACTGCCGGTGTTGACACTACAGAAGAGACGGCGGAAGCCAGCGTCATTCAGACCCGTCATAGGATCCCCGAAGCAGAACTGACCGAGGATCAGATCCTTGTCTATCAGGTGCCGATCCCGGAGCCGCTGCGCTTTTTGGAGCCGCGCGAGACCGAGACCCGCAAGATGCATGCGCTTGAGGAGTACGGGCTGATGCATGTGAAGCTGTATGAGGATATCAGCCAGCACGGCGCCATTGCCACGGCTTATGCCTATCCGGTCAAGGTTGAGGGGCGCTATGTAATGGACCCTTCGCCGATTCCCAAATTCGACAACCCCAAGATGGAAATGGCGGCAATCCAGCTGTTCGGCGCGGGCCGGGAACAGCGTATTTATGCGCTGCCGCCCTATACTCAGGTCGTCTCGCTGGACTTTGAGGATTATCCGTTTGAGGCCAGCAAGGCTGATCATCCCTGTGATCTCTGCGGGGCAGAGGACAGCTACTTGGACGAGGTAATTCTGGATGATGCTGGCAGTCGGATGTTTGTTTGCTCGGATACTGATTACTGCCGGTCGCGGTGCGAAGCGGGCCATTCTGGCCGTCTGGGTGAGGAGGCCGCGTGATGACACCATTGCTGCAAGTGAAAAACATCAAGAAATTTTACGGCTCACGGATCGGCTGCACGGATGTGACGTTTGATTTGTACCCTGGCGAAGTCATGGGGATTGTCGGTGAAAGCGGCTCGGGGAAATCGACACTGCTGAACAGCCTAGCGGGCCACCTGGCACCGGATTGTGGTGAGGTCGTCTTTGACACACGCGCGGACGGGCCGGTGGACACAGTAACCATGTCCGAAGCAGAACGGCGTATGCTGTCGCGTACAGACTGGGCCTTTGTCCACCAGCACGCCCGCGACGGTTTGCGGATGTCGGTTTCTGCTGGCGGCAACATCGGCGAACGGCTGATGGCTGTGGGAGACCGCCATTATGGATCGATCCGGGAACGGGCGGCTGACTGGCTAGGGCGGGTTGAGATCAGCGAGAACCGGATTGACGATCGCCCATCCGCGTTCTCTGGCGGCATGCAGCAGCGTCTGCAGATTGCCCGCAACCTGGTCACAGGCCCGCGGCTGGTCTTCATGGACGAACCGACCGGCGGGCTGGATGTCTCTGTCCAGGCGCGCCTTCTTGACCTCTTGCGCGGGCTGGTGCGGGAAATGGGGCTGAGCGCCATTATCGTCACCCATGATCTGGCCGTGGTGCGGCTGCTGGCCGACCGGCTGATGGTTATGAAAGATGGCCGTGTGGTGGAAACCGGGCTTACCGACCAGGTGCTGGACGATCCCCAGCACAGCTATACCCAGCTGCTGGTTTCCAGCGTCCTGCAAGTCTGAGGTTAAGGCCATGATTGAACTGAACAATGTGAGCAAGAGCTTCATCTTGCATAACCAGGGTAGCGCAGTGATCCCGGTGATGCAAAACGCAACACTTTGCGTGAAACCCGGAGAATGTGTCGGGCTGACCGGAGTATCCGGTGCGGGTAAATCCACGCTGATGCGGGTGATCTACGGCAACTATCTGGCTGCCTCTGGCAGTGTGGTGGTTGGCGGTGTCGATGTGGCCAAGGCGGAGCCGCGCGAAATCCTAGCGCTGCGCCGCGAAACCCTGGGATATGTCAGCCAGTTCTTGCGTGTCGTTCCGCGGGTGCCGACTTTGGATGTCGTAGCTGAACCCTTGCTGGCGGTTGGAACTCCAGTGGGTCAAGCTCGTGACAAGGCGGCCTCTTTGCTGGCACAGCTCAACATCCCGGAACCGCTTTGGGGCCTTAGCCCAACGACTTTTTCCGGCGGAGAACAGCAGCGGGTGAATATAGCCCGAGGCTTTGCCTACGATTATCCTGCGATGCTGCTGGATGAGCCAACGGCCAGCCTTGATGCGCAAAACCGCACTACTGTTCTGGGCCTGATCGATACCGCCAAGGCACGGGGGGCGGCCATTATCGGCATTTTCCATGATGAGGCCGCCCGAGAAACAGTATGCGACTGTTTCGTGGATGTCTCGGATTTTTCACCAAAGGCCATGGCATGAGCAGGGAGGCCCAAAAAGGTCCGGTTATTGCAGTGGTTGGGCCGTCTGGTGTTGGAAAGGACAGCCTCATGTCCGCTCTAGCTGTTTCAGGCCCGCAACTGCGGCTGATGCGCAGGGTGATTACTAGAGCGCCCGAAGCCGGTGGCGAAGACTACCAGGCCGTATCTAAAGACGAGTTCTCCGCCCTTGCCGAAGCCGGAGTCTTTTCGCTGCATTGGCATGCGCATGGGCTCCACTATGGAATCCCGCGGGACATCGAGACCCTGCGTGAAGGAGCTGGTGGTGTGCTGGTAAACTTGTCCCGTGCGGTGTTGCTGGAGGCTCAGGAAAAGTTCGGCCACTTCATTGTGCTTTCGGTGACTGCGCGCCCGCAGGTGCTGGCCGAGCGCCTTGCTGCCCGCGGCAGGGAGAGCGAAGATGAAGTGCAGCGGCGTCTGGCCCGCGCGATGAAGCCGCTGCCTGCAGGCTTGCGCCGGGTCCATCAGGTCGACAACAGCGGACCGTTGAGTGCTGCGGTGAACGCTGCGCTGGCTGTTCTTCAGCCGGAGAGTGCATAGCGATGGATGAGGTGAAACCTGCCATCCGTCGCTTCGCCCACCAGCGCCAGGTCGCGGATCACAAAGGGCGCAGGCAACAATGGGATCAGGTGCTCATTCAGTGCGGCCTCCACGGCGGGCAGTTCTGGTTTGGGCAGCTTTCCCGTCAGGGTAATGTGAAAGCGGAACTGACTGAGAACATACGGGTAGCCCCAGCGAGTGAGGTTCTCATCCTGCTCCGGCGTCAGGCCAGCAGCGCGGCGGCGGTCCAGATCTGCCGCGGGCAGCGGCGCTCGAAACATGTCGAATTCAGTCACGCAATTTTCCGCAAGGCTGTTCAATGCAGCCTCGTCTCCGGTTGGGCGCAAAGCGAGAAGACGGCCAAGGCGGGCCAAGTGAAGGCCTTCCAGCCAAACAGGCTTCTGCGAAGATGCAAAGGTTTTGCAGGCGGCTTCAAGCGCTGCTTGTGTGCGCCCTTCGGCCAGGTGCATTGGCGGTTTCATCGTTGCGTGCAGCCCATACTTTCGCGGCGCTTCAGTGAATGCGCCAATGCCCAGCCCTGCAATGTCGGGATGGGGCAGGTAAGTGCCCGTCTCCATGTCCCAGCCTAGCCAGCTGGCCGCAAACCGGCTCCATTCCGCATCGGCGGGCGGGGCGTAATAGATAGCGTATCGCGTGAATGTCACATTGGCCTCCTAAACGTGGCCTTCCATAGCTCGAAAGATGTGAAGCTCAGATGACAGAAGAGATGATCCTTGCCAATGCTGCTTTGGTTCTTCCGGGCGAGATCCGGACCGGTAGCGTGAAAGTTACACGCGGTGTGATAGCCGACATTTCCGGTGGAGCATCGGTTCCCGCGGGCGCAATAGATTGCCAAGGGGATTTCGTTAGCCCTGGCCTGGTGGAACTGCATACGGATAACCTTGAACGCCATATTCAGCCGCGTCCTAAGGTGGACTGGCCGCATGCCAGCGCCATTATTGCTCATGACACGGAGCTCGCGGGCACCGGCATCACGACAGTGTTTGACGCTATGCGCGTGGGATCGATCAGCCGCCGGGAAAGCCGCTATGGCGCGTATGCAAGGCAACTGGCATCTGAGCTTCTGGAACTGCGTACTGCAAACGCTCTGAAAATCTCGCATTTCCTGCACCTTCGGGCGGAGGTCTGCACTGATACGCTGGTGGAGGAACTGAATGCCTTCGGAGAAGACGATCGGGTCGGGCTGGTCTCTCTCATGGATCACACGCCGGGCCAGCGCCAGTTTCGCGACCTCTCCAAGCTGGAGCAGTATCTAAAAGGCAAACACGGGTTTGATGATGCCGCTTTTCAGTCGCATGTTGCGCATCTGAGGGAGCTGCAGGAAACTTATGGCGCGTTGCATGAAGCGGCGGCTGTTGCCGCGGCCAAACGATTTGGTGCTGTGCTGGCGAGCCACGACGACACAACCGCAGCTCAGGTGGCGGTGTCCGCAGGCCATGGGATCCGCTTAGCTGAATTTCCAACGACGGTCGAGGCCGCGCAGGCATGCCGTTTGCAAGGCATCAAAGTCATGATGGGAGCACCAAACCTGATACGCGGCGAATCGCATTCAGGCAACGTTGCCGCGCATGAATTGGCGGACCTGGAACTGCTGGACATTCTTTCGTCTGACTATGTGCCTGCCGCGCTGTTAATGTCTGCAGTAAAATTGGGAGAGCTATGGGGGGATTTGGCGCGAGGATTGGGCACTGTTACCCATGCACCCGCTGCTGCGGTCGGGCTAGTTGACCGCGGGCGGCTGGAAGTAGGTAAACGTGCTGACCTGATCCGGTTCAGCATGCTGGCGGGAGCACCTGCTTTGCGAGGTGTCTGGGCGCGCGGTATGCGGGTAGCTTAGATGAGTTAAGCCAGAGTTCGGTGCCGGCCGCATTCAGCCGGCGCGATAAAACATATAGCGCCCGGCCGGTATGCCGTCGGGGCCACTCAACTCTTCAAAGCCGGTCAGCGGCTGGCCGGAAACGATAAGCCCGCCAGAGACCATGACTCGAGCAATCACCGGCGAGAGTGCGGCCGCTTCTGCAACGTCTTTTTCTTTGACCCCGAAACCGAAGTCATAGTGTGCGAGGGCAACCTTGTGACCGCTTGCCGCAAGCTGCTCCAGCATCGGTCTGGCTTCACCCTGAAGAAAGTCCTTTTCCGGCGGGACGCATGACGGATGGCATTGCAGAATCCGATCAATGACCCAGATCCGGCGGGCGCTCACGATTTCGCGCAAGTGGTCATAGGTGCGACCGTTGCCGAGCCCCATGTCCAGAACATCACCTTTGACTTGATTGATCTGTTCCGCGGCCCAGTTCAATCCGTCTCGCTGGGCAGTCAGACGGCGCAGCATGGAATCTAGACGGCTCATTCAAGACATCCTTTCGTCATAGATCCAAGCCTCGCCCGGGCCGTCAAGCAGGCGCTTTGCGAGCGCGCCGGTGAAAGACCAAGTTGCCTCATCATGGACAAGATGGTGAGTGAGGAGCCCATAGGGTTCCGTGTTGTCCGCATCGCCCATTCGGCGGTCGCGCAACTGACGTGCCACCTGCATTATCAGCTTGTCCAGCGGTAGTAGGCCGCGGCCGCCTTTCCAGTCTATCGGATCCAGATGCGTGTTTACACGCAACAGGCCGGAAGCGGGTTTGGCAGCCTTGCGGGGTGTGAAAGTTGACACAGCAGTGTAGCCGGTACCTGCCAGCCAGGTCAGCATTTCCGGTGAAATCCGGTTCCACGGCGGTACAAACATTGGACGCAGGCAACCGCCAAACAAGTTCTGCATCGCAGTCAGGCCGCGCTCGGCGTCATCCAGCAGTTCTTCCAGCGGTCGGTGCGCACCGAATTCGGCCTTCTTTTCACCTGCCGGTGCGTGGTTCTGATGGGACCAGCCGTGGACGACCGGGACGAGTGTTGGATGCTCCGCGATGAAACGGGCCAGATCAGGTGTCGCGCCTTGCGGGATCACGGCCAAATGTACCGGAAGATCTAGGTCTGCCGAAAGCGCTGCCAGCCGTTCCAGTTCAGAAGAATGGGACATTGCATCATCGTCTCGCCACCACAGGGGCAGCCTTAACCCTGCCTGCTGCCAGTGGTCCAGTTCCTGGTCCAGCTCGCTCCAATCCGGTGTCATTAGCGCCCTCCCGCAAGTTCTGCGGCAATCTCCACGCTTCGGACCGCCCCGTCAAACCTGAAACCGCCTGCAAGCCGCGGCGATGCTTGCATTGCTGTCTTGACCGCAGCGCATAGCGATTCAGGGGAAAGGAGCGCAGTTTCAAGGATCTCTATGCCCTTCAATGGTGCGAGACTGGCCGCGCGCAAGCCTTGTTCCGTCTCGTTTCCCGCGTCGAAGGGCACAAAAACAGCAGGCGTGCCAGCCTGCAAAATATCCAGTGCAGTATTGTAGCCGCACATGCTGACCGAGGCTGCGGCGTGTGAAAGCATCTGTCGGAAGTCCTGACGGGCTGGCTCCAGCAGGGCAGGGGACCTGGCCTTGGAAAAATCTGCAATGCGAACATTGGCATCTGAGCCGCCAACGAGCAATCGCCAGGGCGTGCCGGGCATCAGCTTGGCGGCCTCTAGGGCGCAGCGATAGAGCGGTGTTCCCACGCTACCGCCGCCAGCGCTAACAAGCACTTCGCCTGCGCCTGCCTGATCCGGGTGAGGGCCAGCAGCGGTTGGGGCCACATACCCGGTGTAACGCAGCTTGGCTGCCAGTAAATCAGAGACCGGCCAGCTGGCGTTGAGGCGGGTGGCTGCGGGATCGGAGTGTACCAGCACGGCGTCAAAGTGCTTAGCGATCACCGCATCGGCCTTTTCCGCTTTCTCCGGCTTGGAAGGAGGGGCGAGGATGTCGCGGATGGAGGACAGGATCACAGGCCGCAGAGGCAGTGTTCTGGCAGTTTCAAGCAGCGCCAGAAATTCCTTCCGTAGGGAACGGCGGCCAAAAGGGTAAAGCTCAGTAATCAACACGTCAGGTTGCAAATTACGCAGTGCAGCGCAAATGGCTGTCTGGCGTCGTGCAAAATACGCTTCATCAGCTAGCGTACTGTTTTCTGTCAGGAGGCGGGTGAAGTCGACCCCGTCAGAGCGCAAAGGAGGCAGCTGAAGCAAATCAATTCCATCCGTGTTGAGCTGCGGTGCCGGGAAGCCGCCGGAGACGGCCTGAACCCTGTGGCCTGCTGCGATGAAGGCCCGGGCCAATGTGAGGGCCCTGGACAAGTGGCCAGTACCCAGCAGATGCGTGACGGCAATCAGAACTTTCATGAAGCATCCTTGCGGAGCAGCCGAATCGGGTCCGGCCAGGGACGAAGGTCTCGACCATCAATCTCGATTACGAACAGGCGGTTCCGCTTTATGCGGAATGGGGCGGGGCCGTCGAAATCCCAGCCGTGCGCCCGCGCAAGAATCATTCGTATGATACCGATATGGCAAACGGCAATAGCATCCTGTTTCAGCGCATGAAGCCAAGGCTCGATACGCGACCAGACTTCCGCCGGGCTCTCTCCCCCGGGTGGACGGTAGTTCCAGCCCCATTCTTCGATGTCGCGAAATCCGCTGTCCGGGGCAGCTTTCAGATCCAAACCGTGGAACCCTTCCCAATCTCCCCAGTTCATTTCGATGAGTTCAGATGCAGTTCGAGGGTTGTGTCCGGTGACGAGCAGGGCGGTTTCCGCTGCCCGTGTCAGTGGACTGGACCAAAGCTCTGCCTGCTGCCAGTCCTCTGGCAGGGTGTAGCCGATGAGTTCTGCGCGGGCAGCGCGGTCAAGCGGTATGTCACTGCGGCCTTGGATGCGGCCGGCGCGGTTCCAGGCAGTATGCCCGTGGCGTAGTAGAGCAAGGCGGATCATGCGGCGGGGTCCATCAGAGGCATAACTGTTCCCCAAAAAGCCTGAGCGGCAGCGGGAGCAAGGTGCTTGTTTGAAACATAGTCGCGGGCATCCTTGGCAGTTTCTGCACGCAGCTCAGAGTTTGCAAGCAGCTGGGCGGTAAAGGATGCGAGAGCCTGTGCCCCTGATTCCGGCGCAGGGTAGGCCTTGGGCAGCAGTACATCCCGCACTCCTGGACGGTCCTGAGCGGCAACTGGAAGTCCATGGGCCTGAGCCTCCAGATAAACCATGCCAAAGGCTTCGTTCACTCCAGGCCACAGAAACAAGCTGGCCTTTGCATAGGCTGCAGACAGTTCCGCGCGAGTGAGTTGGCCCAGGAAGCGGACCCTATCCGCAAAGGGGGCCATAAGTGCCTTGACCTCAGGCCGAGCCGGACCATCTCCTGCGATATCCAGGCGCCACTTCCCGGGCAGGTGGGCAAGCGTTTCTGCTATGATGCCATAAGAGGCTAGTTTGTCTCCAGGGCGCATCATGCCGACTGCCAGGATAGGGCCGTCCAGAGAAGAGAGAACAGGCAGTCCCTCACGCGGAAGGAAAGGCGGCAAGCATGTGATGATCTGGCTGCCATGCCGGTCACGATCCAACGCAAACCGGTCTTGTTCCGTGAAATAGAAAATTGCATCTGCAGCATCAGCGGCCGCATGGGCCGCCTTGGCGAATTTGGCCCAGGGGCCGGTCAAGCGTTTTTGGGCGCGGGTGGATTCTATCTGCACATACGGGATGCCGCGGGCTCGTGCCACGGCGGGGCCAATCAGGTCCGGGGCCTTGTAGTAGTTGTGATACGTGACCCAGAGATCCGCTTTAGGCATTTCGGCAATCAGACGGCGGATTTCGCCTTCCGCACTTGCGCGCAGGTCAGCTTGCCGCTCTCTGTCGCCTTGCTTGTCATAGATCCTAAGGTCCGAAGCAAGCTGCACCTCTGCGCGGCTGGACTTGAATAGCGCAATAAGGTTGCGTGCTATCTCGCGGTCGCCGGAAGGTACAGGGTGGTGCGGCGGTTTCATCGGCGCGTAGAAGACAACCCGTTTTCCGGCTCCCGGCTGCATGGCGTTCAGCCGCTCTTCAGCATGGAATTCAGCCGTTTCGAAAGCTGGGCAATTCCAGGATCCATCCCGAAATCGCTGCGCAAACGGACCAAAGCGGACTGCGCCATTTCTGCCAGTTTCAGGGGGTGCCGGGCAGCATAGAGCAGACTTTCTGCCAGCGCCTCAGGGCTGTCGTCGCTCAAAAGTCCATGGATCCCGTGGTCTATGAACTCCGGGATCGCTGAGACAGGGGTCGACAGAATCGGCAAAGCCTGCGAGGCCGCCTCCATCAGCACGTTCGGCAGTCCGTCTCGATCACCATCGGCTGCCACTCGGCTGGGCAGTACAAACAGGTCTGATGAGCGCATTGCCTCAATCACCTCCGGCTGGTCGCAGGCACCGCGCCAAGTGATGCGATCGGCAATGCCTGCATCTTCTGCCATATCTTGCAAAAGGTCACCCAGCCCGCCGCCACCGATATGAGTCCAGTGCCAGTCAAGACTTGCAGGCAGTAAAGCCAGTGCGGCAATCAGGCGGTCGAACCCCTTTTTTTCAACCAAGCGGCCTACAGACATGAAGCGTATGGGGTCTTGATGCTGGCGCGGCCGGCGTTCCGGCGGCGCAGGAAAACGGGTCAAGTCCAGCCCGTGATAGACCAAATCAACACGTTCAGGTGTATCCGCCACTTCCTGCAGATGCTTAGCACCAAAGCCGGTGCACGTGGCACCGAAGGCAGCGCCGTAATGGGCTGCGGAGAGCTTTTCCTGGATTTCCCATCCTGGTGAAGTCCAGATATCCTTGGCGTGGGCTGAAAAGCTCCACGGCAGTCCCCGCATGATTGCCGCATAGCGAGCAACAGAGGAGGGAGTGTGCAGGAAATGCGCGTAGATGCCCAGGACCCCATCGGGCATTTCCGCCGCCAGAACACAAGCCTGGCCGAAACGGCGGATACGGTTAGGCGTCGCGTCACGGCGCAAGTCGGCCCGCCAAATGCGGTAGGCCGCGCGGTATCCAGGCAATTGCTGAGCAATTTCGCGCGCGCGCCAGACCCGTACCGGTTCTTCATGCAGGTATTCAGGCAGGTAATTTACATGCGCCTTAAGCTGTGCGTGCAACGGATGGCGCTTGATGTCCGTAGGGTGGCGCAGCGACCAAATCTCCAAAGCATGGCCCGCGGCTTCCAGTGCAACCAGTTCCTGGGCGATGAAGGTTTCGGACAGGCGTGGCCAGCCCTTTACCACCACTGCAAGAGGCGGGCGGGCAGTGTTCATTCAGCGGCCTCTTTGCGTGTGTCCTGAAGCAGCGCGGTGACGCGCCGGGTCACATAGTCGAGACCGTCCAGCAGCCCCTCGGAACCAGCGGCGGAGGGCGGGGGCTGGGTTGCTAGTGCACGGATTGCCCTGGCTAGTGCTGGCGCGGTCCAGCCGTCCCGGAACTCATCCAGCATGGTCGTTAGACCGATCTCTTCAGCCCGGCTGGCGCGTATCCATTGCTCCAGTCGAGGCGTGGTGCGAGGCACGATGACTGCCGGCTTGTCAAAAGAAAGAACCTCGCAAAACGTGTTGTAACCACCCATACAGACCACGCCCTGAGCGCCGGCAAACAAAGTCTCGATCTGAGATTCGAATCCGACGGCGGTGACGCGGCCATCCAGCCGTGCAACCCGCTCCTCAAAATCCTGACGGGTTTCGCCGGACAGAAAGGGGCCATAGACCAGTACCGCGCGCGGAGAGAGGCTCGGGTCGGCTTCATATGCCGACAGCACCAGGTCCACCATCATTTCACCATCGCCACCACCGCCGGGCGTAACCAGCAAGTATGGCTGCTCGGGCGGTTCTCCGACTTCACCAAGATCGCGGCGCAGGTAGCCGGTCCAATGCATTCGGTCTTGCATCTCTGCAGTGAAGGGCAGCCCGGCGGTCGGGTCATACACAGACCGGGGACCATACACCCAGATTTCATCGTAGAAATCACGGGTCGCTTCGACTGCGTGTTTGCGTTCCCATTCGGCGGCCAGCACCTCTGGCTCATCCAGCACGTCCCGCAGGCCTAGCACCATCTTACAACGGCCGCGGGATTTCAGAAGGTCCAGTGCTGGCATCAGTTCGCCGCGAAATCCGGTAGGTTCCTTGTCAGCGACGAGCACGTCAGGATCGTATTGCTCGACAGTAGAGCGGATCAGAGCCGCGCGCAGCTCCGCGGTTTCCTCGATGCTCATGCCCATGGTGCGCGAGGCGTAGGATCCGTCCGAGCGCTTGATTACGCCCGGCAGGCGCACATGGTCGACGCGTGTCGGAAATGAGAACCTGCCTGCTACCGGCGACCCGGTAAGGATCAGCGCCGAAGCTTCGGGGTTTGCCGCTGTAATTGCTCCCGCCAGCGCTCGTGAACGCCGCAGATGACCCAGCCCGAAAGTGTCGTGGCTGTAGAACATAATCCGGGGACCACGCTTTCCGGCGTCCGAATTGGGTTGGGTGAAGCCCGCGTCTGTCATTTGACTACCTTAAGGGGGTTCTGGGCGGCTTCCATCAATGGGTATGCCTCTGCGGCTGAGGAGGCGCGCCAGCTTTTACTGCCGGTCGTCTCCGGGCGCGTGCTTCCATGCTCGGCCATCTTTCGCCTCAGTTTGCGCGTCCTATATCCATTTGCGGCAGGGCGCGGTCAGTATTTGCTTCAGCCGCCTGAGGTCCTTGCTGATTGCCAGCCGGGACCGCGGCATTGTGGTGCTAAGCCCGATGGGCAGATATCTGAATTTGTATAGCCCGGAGCCAGGGTGCATGCAATCATGCGGCATTGTTGCAAGGCGCACGGTAATTTGCGCGCGCGCCATTTGCGCAACGCTCCGGCAGATGGTTAATTTGACTCGAGTTTCCATAAGGATAGGCGGCCATGCAGCTTTTTTTCTTTCGGTTTTTGCTCTGTCTGCTGCTGGGGGTCGGGCTGACAGCTCACACCAGCGCGCAAGAAAGTGACGCTGGGAGTGCAGAGGCACTGTCCCGAGCAATTGAGCAAGCGGCCGAAAGCGGTGTCAACGTGCTGGTTGTTGACAGCAGCGGGAGGTTGCTGAATGCGCCGCCTGAAGGCGGGCAGCCGATTGATCACTCTGCATCGGGAGCGATGGAGCAGCCGTCGGCACTGATGAAGGCGCAGTCCAAAGTTGCGGCGTTCCGGGCAGAATTGAACAGCCGGCTGGAAGCACTGCCTTATTCAGTCTTCGAAATGCAATATATCCTGCGCCAGACCAGCCCTGACGGGCGCATTATGACTTATGTGGAAGTGCTGGGCTGGAGTGTGCTGTTCCTTCTGATCGGACGTTGGCTGTCAGTGGAGATATACGGCAAGCGGTTTGCCAAGAAGTTCGTGGTCTCACGGATCCGTGAAACACCGGAAGGGTATCAGGAAAAAATGCCGTTTCTGGTGTTCCGTTTCCTCATGGGATTTGGGGCCACGGTATTTGCAATGATCTTTGCAGCGCTGACCTCGTATCTGATTTTCGGCGCTTCAGGTGATCCGTCCATCGAGTTTACTGTCACGGCGATTTTCACAGCCTATTTCCTCGCACGCACGGTGTCGGACTTGTGGCGAATGGTTTTGTCGCCATTTTTGGCGCAGTACCGTATCCCGGTGTTTTCCGACCGGGATGCCAAGCGGCTTTACATTTGGGCCTCTTTGCTGGCGACTTACGACATTTCGTCAACACTGTTTGCAACCTGGGTTGGTGATTTCGGTCTCAATTACAACGTTTACGCACTGGTTTACGGCGTTCTGGCATTGGTGGCGATGCTGGGTAATTTGCTGATGGTGCTGGTCAATGGCAGTGCCATTTCTAATGCCATCCGCGCTGGCCGCTTGCCGGAGGAGTGCTCATGGCTGGTGCGAATTCTGGCATTGGCCTGGGCTCCTGTACTGATGACCTACATGGTCTTTGGCTGGCTAAAGCTGGCGTTTGACCTCGTTCTTGAGCATGAAGTCTCTATACCACTGATGGCTGGCAGCTATTTTGTTCTGACTACGATCCTAGTGGTTTATGGGGCGATCAACTATGTCATCGAAAGGTACTTCCGCCGCAACGTTGCCTTTCAATCCGCAGTAGCGCCATCAGCCGAGGAAAGTGTCGCGCCGGACGCAGGCGGAGATTCGTCCAAGAACGGAAACGCACAGGCGAGCGATGTGGCTGTGGAGTTGGAAGACGAAGCGGAAGCCCCCCTGAAGCCAAGGCATCCAATCGCCACTTACGAAGATCTCGCTCGCAGAGTTGCAGGCATTCTCGCCTTTGTCGTTGGGGCTTATTCGCTGGTAATTGTCTGGAACCCGGACGCCAGCTGGCTCACGACCACTGCTGCAGAGCGGGTGGTGGATGTGACTGTCATCCTGTTTATCGGTTACATCGTCTATCATCTTTTCCGGATCTGGATCGACAGCAAGATCGACGAGGAAGTGGGTGATGTTCCGGAGGCTGAGCTGGGCGATGAAGGCGGAGCTGGCGGCGCCAGCCGGCTGGCGACCCTGCTGCCTCTGTTCCGCGGCGCAATACTGGCAGTGGTTCTGGTGTCGATTGTTCTGATCTTGCTCCTGGAGCTGGGGATCAATGTCAGCCCGCTGTTCGCTGGCGCAGGTGTAGTAGGCCTGGCTGTGGGCTTTGGCTCTCAGACACTTGTACGGGATATCTTTTCCGGCGCATTCTTCTTGATCGACGACGCTTTCCGAAAGGGTGAGTATATCGACATCGGGGACGTGAAGGGCACAGTCGAAAAGATATCTGTCCGCTCCTTTCAGCTGCGCCATCATTTGGGCGCGCTTCACACCATTCCGTTTGGGGAGATCAAGGTTCTGACCAATTACTCCCGGGATTGGGTGATGATGAAGCTGCCCCTGCGAGTGACCTACGACACCGATGTGGAAAAGGTTAGGAAACTGATCAAGAAACTTGGGCAAAAACTGATGGACGACCCGGTTGTTGGTCATACCTTCATTCAGCCTCTGAAGTCGCAGGGGGTGATCGAGATGCAGGACTCGGCAATGATCATCCGGGTGAAGTTCATGACCAAGCCGGGGGACCAGTGGATTGTACGCAAGCGGGTATACCAGGAGATCCGTGAATTGTTTGCAATTGAAGGCGTCAAGTTTGCGCATCGTGAAGTGACGGTACGCCTCGCGCCGGATCAGGCGGATGAGGTGACACCGAAACAAAAAGAGGCTGCTCTGGGGGCCGTTCAGGCCGCTATTGACGAAGACTTGCTTGAGGACATGGGCGGCCCCGGCGGCGATGACCGTTGATACTCTCCTCCAGCTGGCGGCTGCATGCTCGCCTGCTGGACAGATGGCACGTTCAGCTTGAGAGCAGGTGCAGCGTTGCGCTGGCGTGTGTGATGCCGTGGAAAAGGATTGGGTGGACGGGCTTGTGAAGCCTGATTGCGCTCCCTTTTTGGAGAATCCCTCTGCAGCGCGCGACTCATAGCTAAGTTCAGCTTCTTTGGCGTGATTTCTTAAGCCCAGGCAGGTGGAGCACTGCCGCAGCTGGTTGCAGCCGTCTCCCAGCGCATAGCAATACCGCTCATGCGGAGCGGTGCTGCAAGCCGGCGGCCAGGCCCCCAGCTGCTTGCTTCGATTTCCGGTGCGTAGTCGCTGTCAACGGGTCCGGTGATTTCCGGACCTTCGGCAGATTTTTCCATCCCGGCCAGCAGTTCCGCCGTGCGCGCTAGCGATAGGCGGGCCTGTGGAACTGCCTCACCTTGTGCTGCTGCGGTCAGTGCCGAAAGGACTGCGGCGGCCATTAGGTATCCCGTTGCATGATCGAGCGCTTGCACTGGCAATGGGTGCGGCTTTTCCGTTCCAGCCCAGTTCCGGCCCGCATCGGCAACTCCCGCGCTCATTTGCACCAAGCTGTCGAATCCGCGCCGTGTGGCCCAGGGGCCTGTCCAGCCATAGGCGTTCAACTGCACCTCGACGGTGTTTGGCGCAAGTTGCCTGCGGGTCTCAGCGCCGTACCCCAGCCCATCCAAGGCTCCGGGCCGATAGCCGTGCACCAGTACATCGGCCTGGTTGAGCAAGGCTTCAAATACCTGCCTGTCGCTACCCTTGGTCAGATTGAGTGCGGCCATGCTCTTTCCCAGAGAGATGTCAGTAATCACACCGGGTTCATCCCAGCCAGGCGGGTCGATGCGCAGTACATCAGCTCCGAAACCAGCAAGCGTTCGGGTCGAGACTGGCCCTGCAAGAACACGGGTCAGATCCAGCACGCGCAATCCCGCCAGAGGCCGTGCTGCCGTTGCTTCCGGCCTGTCCCGCAGCTTGACCGGAGCGGGGCCTGTCCAGTGGATCAAGGGTTCTGTTGCCACTGAACGGCCCTGTGGGTGCATCTTCCAGTCAACACGGCTACGCATGGCGGCAGCTACTCCGCCAGCCGCCACAATTTCGCTTTCGAGCCCGTCCGCCTGCCAGTGTTTTACCGCATCAGCTACCGCTTCCCTAGTTCCAGGACAACCGATAACACGCAGCGCAGCCTTACGGTGATGCGGAAGGTTGGTGTGCAGGCGGATCCAGCCGTCCTGGGCTTTGTAGACACCTGCTATGTCATCCCACAGGTGCGGGAGCTCCCAGCCCTCGGGCCGGAAGCTATAACCGAACCAGAGTGAGGCAAGCCGCTGATCCACAGTAATTTCTGGCGCAGAATTAGCCAGGTTCATCGCTTCGATCAGACTTGCCAATTCCTGACCCACGGCGCCAATCGAAGCATTGGCCAGATCTGTGACAGCGAAGGCGCTGTGTAAATGGCCGTTGCTGGTCAAATGGTATCGATCAGTATCCGGCAGGGCGGTGAGAAGGGTCATTGCTGGTAGGGGTCGAGACTGTCGCGCAGCCCGTCTCCAAGGAAATTGAAGGCAAGCACAACGATGACAATTGGCAACATCGGTATGGCCAGCCACGGGTAAATTTCCACAGAGGTGAGGTTTTGCGCGTCGTTCAGCATCACCCCCCAGCTGACAGCCGGTGCACGCAGGCCAAGGCCGAGAAATGACAACGCAGTTTCACCAAGGATCATTGCCGGGATCGAAAGGGTGGCTGATGCGATCAGGTGCGACATGAAGTTCGGCAGCAGATGCTTGCGGATCACCCGCCCGGAGGAGGCCCCCATCATTTCCGCGGCACGGACATATTCTTCTTCCCGCAAGGACAGAAATTTGGCGCGGACTGAGCGGGCAAGGCCTGGCCAGTCGAGAATTCCAAGAATGATTGAGATGATGAAGAACACCGCAACAGGCGACCAGTTTGACGGCACCGCAGCAGACAGGGCGAGCCACAAGGGCAGCTCCGGCAGTGAACGCAAGATCTCAATCACCCGGTTTACCGTCCAATCGACGCGGCCGCCGAAATAGCCAGCGACGCTGCCGAAAAAGATACCAAGCACAAAAGAGACCGTGATCCCGATCAGGCCAACTGTCAGCGACAGCTGCGCGCCGTAGGACACGCGGCTGAAGATGTCCCGGCCCAGGCGGTCGGACCCCATGATGAAGATCGTCGCTTCCTCGCTGGCGCAGAATAGGTGTCGGTTGCTTTCGATGAAGCCAGCCAGGTTGTAGGTGCTGCCTTCGCAGAAAAACTTGAGCTTGAGCGGCCGCGAGGTATCCGGTTTGAACTCCCACTGAAAGGTTTCCAGGTTGGCCTCTGACGTCATCGGATAGACGAAGGGGCCGACAAACTCACCCTCGTGGAACAGTTTGATGGATTGCGGTGGTGAGTAGAGATGTTCCGAAAACCGCTGGTTGGGACCGTAAGGGGCGATGAAGCCGGCGAACGGGATCAGAAAGTAGGCAATGAAAAGGAAAATGCCGGAAATCAATCCCAGCTTATGGGTCTTGAACTTGCGCCATACCAGCAGCCAATTCGGGGCGTCGAGGTCCTTGCGCTCAAGCTCCAGCAGAGAGGCCTGTGGGTCGAAGGGTTCGTCATCGACAAAACGTCCGTCGGGCAGATGAGTCATGCGTCGCGCCCCTCATAGCGGATTCTGGGGTCAAGAAGCACCAGCAGCACATCTGAGATCATGGTGCCGATCAGGGTGAGCAGGGCTACGAACATCAGCACGAACCCCGATAGGAACATGTCCTGAGTCTTGAGCGCTGTCAGCAGGGTCGGGCCTATTGTTTGCAGACCTAGCACCACCGACACCAGCACCGAGCCTGAGATCATCGAGGGCAGCAGGTTTCCGATATCTGCAACAAAAGGGTTGAAGGCCACCCGCAACGGATATTTTGCCAACATGCGGGAGGGGGCCATACCCTTAGCAATGGCGGTCTCCACATAGGGTTTGCCCAGTTCGTCCAGCATGTTGGCGCGCAGGCGCTGCATCATAGCCGAGGCGCCAGCTGTGCCGATCACAAAGGTTGGAACAATAAGGTGAACCAGAATAGATTTCACCTTGTCCCAGTTCATTGGCATCCCCTCGAATTCAGGGGCCATAAGCCCGCCAATCGGCAGGTCAAACCACCGGTGTCCGTAATAGAACAGGATCAGAGCCAGCAGAAAGTTCGGGGTGGCAAGGCCGAGGTAGCCCACAAAAGCCGTCGTGTAGTCGACCCAGGAACGGGCGCGGGCAGCCGCCAGCACCCCAAGGGGCAGGGCAACAGCATAGACAAAGATCACTGCAGCCAGGTTCACCAGCACCGTCAGCCAAAGACTGTCACCGACGATATCGGCCACAGGGCTGTCAAATTCGAAAGACCAGCCAAAGTTGCCCTGGACCATACCGGAAAACCCATGCGGCCCTGGCATGAATCCCATCCAGATCATGTACTGCTGCCACAGTGGCTTATCGAGAGCATATTCTTTTCGCAGGAATTCAGCCTTGGCCACCCCCGCGGACTGTCCGGTTGCCTGCAGTTCGGCAATTTGGTTCGACAGGTAATCTCCGGGCGGGAGGTTAATAATCACAAAGATCAGAACCGAAACCACCAAAAGTGTCATCAGCATGGTGCCAAAACGGTAGATGGCGTATCGCAGTATCTCCATCAGTCCAGGCCATCCTCGAAAAAGAATTCATCCGGCCGGTAGACGCCGAAATGCGCGCCCGGATCCCAGGCCCAGATTGCTTTCTCCGGCACATTGCGCAGTCGGTTGCTGACGACCACGGGTTGCGGTGCAGCTGCTATCACACCGATGGCGTAGACCTGTTCGGCGTGGATTTTCAGCATGGCGTGCCATGCAGCCATGCGTTCGGCCTTGGTCGTGGCCATGTCCCAGTCCTGCAAAAAGGAGAGCAGCTGCTGGGCCGGCGCCATGTCTGGTGGTTCGCCTGAATTGCCACCGGTCTGATAGAACTGACCCCATTTCGGCCAGGACAGAAAGACCTGATCAGTCGGCGCCAAGTAAACGGGGGATGTATAGGACTGTGGCAGGCCGTTGTCCCAGCCAAACCAGGCAGAAGCCATAGAACTTCCTGAGAACACGCGGTTCCTGAGAATATCGCGGTCCAGAGGCCGCATAATCAACTTAACGCCGACATCGCGCCAGTCATCGGCGATGATCTGCAGGGCGTTTTCCACTTCCTGCCGTTCACCGGCGGTTTCCACGATCAGTTCCATCAGGCGGCCATCAGGTAAATAGCGGATGCCATAGCCGTCCTTGTCCGTTAGCCCGGCTTCGTCCAGCAATTGGTTGGCGTGCTCTGGGTCAAACTGTGCCCATGCATCCCTAAAGGCGGGATCAAAGAGCTCGCTTTGCTCCAAAACGGTCATCGCGCCGGGTTTGGCAAGATTGAAGTAAAGCGCCCTGTTGATTGCGCGCCGGTTGATTGCAAGCGATAGAGCACGCCGCACCCGCGCATCGCGCAGAATGTTCCGCCACACCGGGTCCTGAGTGTTCAAGTTCGGGTAGATGGCGATTTGCGAGGCCGCACCGTTGCCCCAAAGATAGGTTTTGTAGCCGGAGTTGTCCTTTTCCCCCTTGCGTAGGATAGGAATGTCGCGGAAGTCCAGCCCGCGGGCCTGCAAATCGGCTTCCCCGGCATTTGATTTGGCGGCCACCAGACCTGCAGTCACGATCTCCATCTCGACGGTATCAATATAAGGCAGCTGGACACCCCGGCTGTCGATCCGGTGATAGTAAGGGTTGCGCACAAATTGGTGGCGGATCTTCTTGCCAGGCGAGGCGTTGATCCACGGCTGCAGCGTCGGAAGCTCGTGATTGTCGAACTTGTACATATTGTCGTACTTGTTGTGCAGCGCAGCCCAGCTTTTCACGCGAGCATAGTCGACTTCTTCCTCCAGAATTTCAGGGTCGGCGTAGTCCGCATGAAACTGTTTCAGGTACTTGGCCGGGCGGTAGATAAAGGGTGGGCGCGCCTGGGCCAGCATGTGCAAGAAGCTTGGGTTGGGATCGTCCCATTCATAAATTACTGTGGTTTCGTCAGGGAAGCTGACCCGCGGGAGCTTACCCATCACCCGCAGGAAATCCGGCGGGCCGGCGGGACTCAGGAGTTCGTTGTTGGCAACGTCGTCCCACCAGTAGCGGAAATCGTCCGATGTGAAGGCGTCGCCGTTGGACCAGCGGTGCCCGGGCCGCAGTTTCAGCGTGTAGCGGCGATTCCCCTCGTTTTCATATCCCAGAAGGATATCCGGCTTTAACTGGTACTTCTCATCATAGCCTGCCAGCCGTGCGTATCCGTAAACAACCATCTGCCGGATGTCCTTGGAACGGGTGACCATCGTATTGAGGGTGCCTCCCTGAAGGCCAAAATCCCGGCCTTTGGCAGCCAGATCGACCACCAGCGGCACCTCGGGCAAGCGCTTTGCCGCAGGGGGGAGGTATCCCGCCTGAACCTCCGACTTCCAGAAGCTGCTTTCTTGCACTGTGATGTCTGCAAGAGTACTAAAAGGCGCAAAGCAAAAGGCGGCGGCCAGCAAAGGTTTCAGGGCATCAAGCATGGCAGCGCACCTTGTGGCCAGGTTCCAGGTGTTTCTTTCCTACCAGAGGTGGAGCTTCAGCACCGTTAAATCTGAACTCCTCTGGCCAGTCCTCAGGGGCACCTGCACCCTGCGCCACCAATTTCAGGTCGATTGGCCGGTCTATGTCAGGCTCCGGCTGGGCAGCGATCAGAGCCTTGGTATAGGGATGTTGCGGATTGTAGAACAGTGTTTCCGGCGGTGCCTGCTCGACGATCAGCCCACGCCGCATAACGGCAACTTCATCTGCAATCCGTGCCACCACGGCCAGGTCATGGCTGATGAAAAGATAGGACAAATTGTGCTGGTCGCGGATTTCCTCCAGCAGCCGCAGGATTTGTTCCTGAACTGATACGTCCAGTGCTGAAGTCGGTTCATCGCATACTATCAGAGCAGGGTCGAGCATCAGCGCGCGCGCAATTGACAGGCGCTGGCGCTGGCCGCCGGAAAAGGCGTGGGGATAGCGTTTCAGCATATCAGGCGACAGACCTACCAGGCGCAGCATTTCCGCAGCCTTGTCGCGCCGCTCGGAACGGGTGCCTATGCGATGGATGTCCAGCGGCTCCATCAGCGTGTCTTGAATGCGCATCCTTGGCGACAGTGACGAGTACGGATCCTGAAACACCATCTGAGCTTGTTTCTGAAAAGCTGTTCGGGTTTCCCGGTCCATGTTATGCACTGCGACGGGGCGGCGGCTGGGGTCTGGCCGGAACAGAACCTCGCCACCGGGATCGGGAGGCTCTGCCCCTAGGGCAATCCGGGCGGCTGTTGTCTTGCCTGAGCCGCTCTCTCCCACAATTGCCAGCGTCTCGCCGCGGGTCACCCGCAAGTCGATTTCCCGGCAGGCATGGATCAGTGTCGGGGCCTTCCAGCCTTTGCCTGCCCGCAGGGTGTAAGTTTTGGAGACATTTTTTATCTCCAGGATCAAATCATCGCGCGAAGGTGGGATCGCGACAACTTCCGCATCCGGAATCTCCGGTGCGGCGTCGAACAATGCCTTGGTGTATGGGTGCGCCGGCGATCGCAGCATCGGTTCGGCAGGCCCTGCTTCCATGACCCTGCCTTTGTGCATCACCACCACTTGCTCGGCCATATTGGCAACCACACCAAGATCATGGGTGACCAGGATCATCGCCATGCCGGTTTCGCGCTGCAGGTCCTTCATCAGCCCCAGCACCTGCGCCTGCGTGGTGACATCCAGTGCCGTGGTCGGCTCGTCAGCAATCAGCAGGTCAGGCTTCGCAACCATTGCCATGGCAATCATCGCCCGCTGGCGCATTCCCCCAGACAGCTCGAACGGGTAGGAGCGGTAGGTGCGTTCTGGTTCAGGAAACCCGACCCGTTCAAAACACTCCAAGACCACATTGCGTGCTTCACGTTCAGATTTGCGCCCGTGCAGCCACAGGACTTCGGATACTTGATTTCCGATCCGGTGCAGCGGTGACAGGGACCGCATCGGCTCCTGAAATATCATAGAGACCGTATTGCCGCGTACGTCACGCATCAAACGTTCGTCAAGCGTGGCAAGGTCCAGCTTTTTGCCCCGGGTCTCCAGAATTATCCGTCCAGAACGAAGCTGCGCCACCTTTGGCAGAATGCGCAGAACCGCTCGGCAGGAAATCGTCTTGCCTGAGCCGCTTTCCCCAACCAAGGCAAGTGTTTCGCCGGGCTGGACGGCAAAGCTGACGTCCTTGACAACGGAGTCTCCCTTGCCAAACCCGATGCTGAGGTTTTCGACGGACAGCAGCGGACGCATTCAAAATTGCCCGCCCAGCTGGTTCAAGGCGCTCATGAGATTGTGTTTTCCCCTGTTTTTTTCAACACCTTCGCGCGCCGAAGGCCGTTTAGTCAAACCCCATTTGGCTAGATGCCGGCTTTGCAAGGGGTAATCGCCCAGGCTGCTGAATGCGGTCTGGGGTGGGAAATGCATTGCAGCCAGCCTTCATAAGATTGGCGAGGACGTCCAGCCGGGTGCGCTAGCAATCGGAAACAAGAGATCACAATGACGTCAGGGAGGGCTCTTGCCGCCTGAGGAGATGGATCTTCGGAGCCGCATTTGCGGTGTGTCGCTGTTGCCACTCAGTTTCAACCGCAAATCATGGCGGACATGACTGACAGGTTGGCGCGCGCGGTGGTAGCGGAATAGGATGGCCCGGAACGAGACCGCTCCGAAAGGCCGCAAATGGCGCAAAAACCTGTTCTGCACCGGGATGATCCAGAGGCAGAGCCGCTAGTCGGTAATATCAAAGTCACCCGCAACGACTGGCTGAACGTGGCGATGGACGTGCTGATCTCTGACGGGGTGGAACAGGTCAAGGTGCTGGCGTTGGCAGAGCGGATGCAGGTTTCGAGATCCTCGTTCTACTGGTACTTCAAGTCGCGCCAGGACCTTTTGGACGCGCTTCTGAAAACCTGGGAGCAGACCAACACCACGGGCATGGTGCGTCAGGCCGAGGCGCCGGCCGAAACCATTACCGGGGCGGTTCTGAACGTCTTTCACTGCATCACCAACCCCAACCTGTTCAATACCGCCCTGGATTTTGCGGTGCGGGACTGGTCGCGCCGCTCTGGCAAGGTGCGCAGCCTGCTGGACCGCTCCGACCGGCGCCGGGTGGAAGCTTTGACGGCAATGTTTGCCCGCTATGGCTATCCGGAACGGGAGGCAATGACCCGTGCCAAGGTACTCTACTATATGCAGCTGGGCTATGACATGGCGGACCCGAACGAAAGCCACGCCCACCGCCTGGAAGTGACGCCCGAGTACCTCAAGGTGTTCACCGGATGCGAGCCGCTGGCTGAGGAGATCGAGGCCTTCACCGAGTTTACGCGCCAGCACTGGGACATCTGATACCCCAGTGCTGGCTTGTGATGGCTGGTTTTACATGCCGAGCAGCGCCTCATCCGCTGCATTTCGGACCTTCCCGGCGGCTTCCAGGCGCACCGGGCCGTAACCGCGGATTTCCATCGGCGCTTGCAGGATTTCCATGCAGGCGTCATGGGTGCCAGGCGTGTAGCGCCGGGCAATCTTGCTGAGCGCGGCCTCGTACCACGTCAGCAGATCGCGGTGCAGGCGGGCTTCCTCGTGGTAGCCAAAAATGTTGAAGGCGGTGCCGCGCAGGCGGCGTGCCTTGACCAGCAGGTTCAGAGCCGGGCGCAGCCAAGGGCCAAATGAGCGTTTCAGCGGCCGACCGCGGCTATCCTTTTTGCGGCTCAGCAGCGGCGGAGCGAGGTGGTATTTGACCGTGAAATCACCCTCGAATTCGTCCTCGATCTGATGGCGGAATTTTTCACTGGTCAGCAGCCGGGCAACCTCGAATTCGTCCTTGTAGGCCATCAGCTTGAACAGCGACCGGGCCGCCGCAGCGGTCAGCTGCACCTGTGCCTCAGCAGGCAAGGCGTCGCGGAACCGTGCTAGCGTTTCCTGATACCGCGATGCATATTCGGTATCCTGGTATCCGGTCAGGAAGGTTGCTCGCCGCTGAACCAGCTCTTGCAGCGTTTCGCCCTCGTCGGGAGTTTCCTTGTAGATGTCCTCGACCAGCTTCCGGTCTGCTGCCATGGCGCGGCCGATGGCAAAGGCGAGCCGGTTCTTTTCAATCGCAACGCCGTTGAGCTCGATCGCTTGATCCAATGCGCCGGCGCTGACCGGCACCAGTCCCTTTTGCCAGGCAAAGCCCAGCATCATGACATTGGCAAGGACCGCGTCGCCCAGCATCGTTTCCGCGGCCTCGTTGGCATCGAAGCCGGAAAGGTTGCCCGGACCTACAGCGTCGGCGATGGTCCGTTCTCGCACCCCTGCCATCAGGTCGGCATCGCGCCGCAGAACCAGATCGCCGGTGGGCATCTCGGCACGGTTCAGTACTACCCGTGTGCCCGCACGGTAATGAATCGAGGCCTTGGGCGCTGAGCTTACGACGACATCGCAGCCGATGACCGCATCAGCGCCGCCCTGGTCGATCCGCACCTGGTTCAGTGTCTCCGGAGACTTAGACAGCCTGATGTAGCTCAGCACTGTGCCGAACTTCTGGGCAAAGCCGGTGAAATCCAGCACGCTCGATCCCTTGCCCTCCAGATGCGCGGCCATGGTGATCAGTGCCCCAACGGTGACAACGCCGGTGCCGCCCACCCCGGTGACGAGGAGGTCAAACGGCTCTGCCAGGGAGGGAAGGTCCGGGGCGGGCAGCTGGGCTGCCAGTTTGGCGGCGTCCAGCCCGGCGGGCTTCTTCTTGCGCCGGGTTGCGCCCTCGACGGTGACGAAGCTGGGGCAGAAGCCGTTAAGGCAGGAGAAGTCCTTGTTGCAGGTGGAGAGGTTGATCTTGCGTTTGCGACCGAACGGCGTTTCCTTCGGCTCCACGCTCAGGCAGTTGGATTCAACCGAGCAATCGCCGCAGCCCTCGCAGACCAGATCGTTGATGAAGGCAAACCGCTTGGGGTCCTCCATCTTGCCGCGCTTGCGGCGGCGGCGCTTTTCGGTGGCGCAGGTCTGTTCGTAGATCAGCACGGTGACGCCGGGGATCTCGCGCAATTCACGCTGGACAGTGTCCAGTTCCGCGCGGTCGTGGAAGGTGGTGCCGCTTGGGAAATCCCCATGGCTGAACTTGCCGATGTCATCTGAGATCAGTGCAATCCGCTGCACACCTTCGGCACGGCAAGTCTGGGCGATGCCATGGACTGAGACCGGCCCGTCCACCGGCTGGCCGCCGGTCATCGCCACCGCGTCGTTATACAGGATCTTGTAGGTGATATTGGTGCCTGCCGCGACAGCCTGCCGGATCGCCAGCGAACCGGAGTGATACCAGGTGCCTTCGCCGAGGTTCTGAAACACATGCTTGTTTCCATTGAACTGCGAGGCAACGGTCCACGGCACGCCTTCACCGCCCATCTGGGCATAGCCTGCGGTTTCGCGGTCCATCCAGCTGGCCATCACATGGCAGCCGATGCCGGAAAACGCCTTGGAGCCTTCCGGCAGCTTGGTAGACGTGTTGTGCGGGCAGCCGGAGCAGAAAAAGGGCGTGCGGGTGGCGCCGGGCACGTTCAGCACTTTCGGCGGCTCAGCCGTCAGCGCAGCGGCCTTGGCCGGAAGGTTTTCTTCCGGGAAAAACTTGTCCAGCCGCGCCGCCACGATGGGCGCCAGCAGCAGCGGGCTCAGCTCACCGGTCCATGGGATCAGCGGCTCGCCCTGGCTGTCGTATTTGCCGACCATCTTCTCCGGCTTGCTGCCGGGCCAGTCATAGAAGTTTTCTTTGAACTGGCTTTCGATGATGCCGCGCTTTTCTTCGACAACCAGAACTTCCTGCTTGCCCTTCACGAACTTCAGCGCATCGGTGCGGTCCAGCGGCCAGACCATGCCGACCTTGTAGATGTCGATGCCCAGGCGGCGGCAGGCGGCCTCGTCGAGTCCTAGCAGCCGCAGGGCCTCCATCAGGTCCAGATGCCCCTTGCCGGTGGAGACGAAGCCGAAGCGGGCGTCTTTGATGTCATAGATTCGCTTGTCGATCGGGTTTGCCTCGGCAAAGGCGCGCACCGCGTCCAGCTTGGCGTGGATGCGGGTTTCGATCTCGGGTGAGGGCAGGTCGGCGCGGCGGATATGCAGCCCGCCAGGATAGTCCGGCAGCTCAGGGTAAGTGAACTGGCGATCCGGCTGCAGCTCGACCGAACGCGCGCTCTCCACGGTTTCCGACACCGCCTTGAAACCGACCCAGGTGCCCGAGTAGCGCGACAGGGCAAAGCCGTATTCGCCGAAGGTCAGGTATTCGGACACATCCGCCGGGTTCAGAACCGGCATGAACCAGGACATGAAGGCCACATCCGATTGGTGCGGCATCGACGAGCTGACACAGCCGTGGTCATCACCGGCGACGACCAGCACACCGCCCTTTGCCGACGATCCGTAGGCGTTACCATGCTTCAGCGCATCACCAGAGCGATCAACCCCGGGCCCCTTGCCGTACCACATGGAGAACACGCCCTCGACCTCACAGTGCGGGTCCAGAATGGCCTGCTGTGCGCCCAGAACAGCGGTTGCACCCAAGTCTTCATTCACGGCGGACATGAACTTGATGCGGTTTTCTTGCATCCGCTCCTTGGCGCGCCAAAATTCTAAATCGACCCCGCCCAGCGGCGAGCCACGGTAGCCGGAGACAAAGCCAGCGGTATTGAGGCCTGCTGCTTGGTCTCGGCGGGCCTGGTCCAACATCACCCGGGCCAGAGCCTGTGTCCCGGTCAGGAAGACCCGGCCCATGGTCATGTCGTATCGGTCGTCCAGTTTATAGCTGCGAAAGTCGTGGCTCAGCTTGGTCATCGCGGCGGAATCCTTGCGCGGAAAAATGGTTTGCGGAAAAGTAATCCACAAAGACTGAAAAGATTTGCCCGATTTGCTGGTTTTTTGGCGAAATGTGGTTAAGTGATCCATTAATCAGCTCTGAAGCGGGGGAAGTGACCAGAAAATGGATCTCAGCGATCGCGACCGCCGTATTTTGACGCTGCTTCAGGAGGATTCCCGCCTGTCCAATGCTGATCTAGCAGAGGCCGTAGGGATGTCGCCGTCTGCCCTTTGGCGCCGGGTCAAGGCTCTAGAGGATGCGGGCGTTATTGAACGCTATGGTGCAGTGGTTAATGCACCAGCAATGGGCCTCGGCTTTCAGGCAATCGTGCATGTCCATCTGACCCGCCATGATCCGGACAAACTGGTGGAGTTCATCCGCGCTGTTGAAACAAACCCATTGGTGCAGGAGTGCTATGCCACAACAGGTCAGGCGGATTACCATTTGCGGGTGCTGGCTCCGGACTTGGATGTCTACAACCGCTTTCTTGAAACTTTCCTGTTCCGGCTGCCTGCGGTCGCCAGTGCGCAAACCAACGTAGTTCTGCGCACAATCAAACGGGATATGCCTGTGTTGCCCTGACCGGGTCGTCTTTAACACGGCCCTTCTTGCTACAGAGCCAATGTACTTACCTGTGGTTCCTTAGGGATTTCTTTCCCGGCAGCGTTCCGGGGGAGGGCGGCTTCTGTTTTAGGACTCGCAGCTCAAGTTGCTGCGTACTTCACCCAGGCCCAAGCCATGGCGATATAGGTCAGCTGGTGCAGTGCCTGATCCGATCCCATTGCCTGCCAGAACATTGGCTGCTGAGGATTAAGTTTGTTGCGTTCGGAAAAGCGGGCTTTGCCGAAATCGATATGGAAATGCACCACCCACTCCAAAACCGCGAGCACGAAGATAAAGCTCAGCGGAGCACCAAACAGCTGAAAAGTTACTGCTGAACCGGCGATATGGACACCTGCATGCTGCGCACGCCCCATGTGCATATAAGCGCAGCGGCCAGACAGCATCTTCGGCGTCTGCAGGAAAAAGTCGGCAAACAGGTGTTTGACCTGCAAGGCGCAGAGAAGCAGCAGCACGGATCCGACATATTCCGGCAAACCAATAAGTCTCCTGAAAGTACACTTGGCTGGCACCTTACGGATTTTTTGCCGTCTGGCAAATGTTGCAACTGCAGGGTGCCGCAACGGGATTAGGCCGCTTTCTGCCCATTGCCTGCGCCAGTAAAACCGCGCTACCCATAGAGCAGCCTTGCCTGATGCCGCTAATTACGGAGCTTTCCCATCGAGCGCTCTCTGTTCCGCTTCATCTGGAAATACTCGAAACGCGACCAGCTGGTGCTGCTTGTCGTGACCGCTTGCCTGTTTCCGCTGCTCTACCTGACGCTTGAGCTGCCGAAACGGATCATCAACGACGCGATTGGTGCCGAAAGCTCGACCATTACTGTGCTGGGCCAGAGTTTTGATCAGCTGACGTTCCTCTGGGTTCTCTGCGGTGCCTTTCTGGTATCGGTGCTGTGCCACGGTCTGCTAAAGATGCGGATCAATACCATGAAGGGGGTGCTGGCGGAACGGATGCTGCGCCGCTTCAGGTATCAGCTGATCGCTCGTGTCTTGCGCTTCCCGCAGCCTTATTTTGAACGGGTAAGCCAGGGTGAACTGGTGTCGATGGTCACATCAGAGTCTGAGCCGATGGGCGGCCTGATGGGGGACGCCGTCAGTCAGCCGGTGTTGCAAGCCGGGCAGATGCTGACCATCCTGTTCTTCCTGTTCTTGCAGAACTTCTGGTTTGGAATGGCGGCGATTGCCTTGATTCCGCTGCAGGGCTGGCTGATTCCGATGCTGCAGAGGCAGATCAATCTCCTGAACAAGAAACGCATCAAGCAGGTGCGGTCGCTGGCTACCGAAATCGGTGAAAGCGCGGCCGGTGCTTCTACGCTCAGGATAAATGGCGGCTGGCGATACCGGATGGCGATCATCACGGCCCGGCTCGGGCGGCTTTACGATATCCGCTTCCAGATCTACCAGAAAAAGTTCTTTATGAAGTTTCTCAACAACTTCATTACCCAGCTGACCCCGTTCTTCTTCTACGCGGTTGGCGGTTACCTGGTTCTGCAGGGCAAGGTTTCGCTCGGGGCGCTGGTTGCTGCGCTGGCAGCGTACAAAGATCTTGCTTCCCCGTGGAAGGAGCTTCTGGCCTATTACAACCAGACCCAGGACATGAGCTTGCGCTGGGAAGTGATCCTGGAACGTTTTGCCCCGCAGGGCATGGTGAACGAAGAGCTGCTCACCGGAGAGCCAGACGAGCTGCAGCACCTTTCCGGAGATGTGGTGCTTGATTCTGTCACCGTGCGCGACACCGATGGCAACCTGGTGCTCGAGGAATTGAGTGCAACTTTCCCGGTCGGTCAGGTTGTTGGGATCGCGGCGCCTTCCGAAGAAGACCGCAGAGCGCTGGCAGAACTTCTGACGCGGGAAATTCTGCCGACCTCGGGAACTGTGACCGTGGCAGAGCAGGATTTGAGCGGGCTGCATCAGGCTGTGGTGGCGGCTCGCATCGGCTATGCCACATCGCGGCCGGTTCTGTTTCAGGGGTCCTTTGGCGACAACGTGATGATGCCGATGCGGATGCGCCCTCAGGGCGAGCCGCGAAATCAGCAAGAACTGGAGATTGCCATTCAGGCGGGGAACAGTCCGGATCCATTCGACGCGCCATGGCTGGATCCCAAACTGGCCGGTTTTTCCAGCGAGGCGGAGCTGAGAGGCTGGTGGCTGAAAGTAGTGGAGGGCATCGGCTCGGATACAGCCCTGTTCCGGCGCGGCATTGAGCAACGGTTTGAAGAAGCTGCACACATGGAACTGGCACAGCAGCTGGTCAGGTTGCGCCCATCGGTTCGTGAGGCGATCGAAAACGCCGGTCTGGATGTGCATGTGCATTTCCTGGACCCAGAGAGCTACAATCCGGCCTTGCCTGTTGCTGAAAACCTGCTGTTTGCGGCCTCTCACGAGCCACTGACCGGTGAAATGCTGCACCAGCAAAGAGACTTTCTGGATCAGCTAAAGCAGCTGGGTCTTGATGAAAGCCTGGTCGCACTGACCCGCGATGTAGTAGAAATGCTGCGGCAGATCTTCGGCGTGGATGGAACTGGCCATCCGCTTTTCCGTAAGCTCGGCCTGGATGTTACTGCATATGAAACCGCGCTGGCGCTGGTCGACCGGTCTGGAAGTGCTGAAGCATCGTCGCTCAGCCGGGAAGAATTGGCGCAGCTGCTGATTGTGCCTTTCACCATCTCAGCTGAGCAGATCGGGCCTGCCTTTGAAGATGATATGAAAGATCGTATCCTCGGTTTTCGCCGCAGTCACGGTGATGGCTTGCTGAAGTCCTTAGGCGCAGGTTTTGTGCCTTTTCAGCAAGACGCAATTACTCCCAGTCTAACAGTTCTGGAGAATGCCTTATTCGGTAAAATCTCCGATGCAGCGGGCGCTAAGGGCGACGAAGTGCGCAAACTGGTTTCAGATCTGATGGTTCGCGACGGATTGCGTGATCAGGTTGTGGAGTTGATCTTCGACATGCCTATTGCCGTCGGCGGGCAGGGGTTGGCAGCCAGTTTTGCGGAGCCGCTTGCCTTCTGCCGGGCTACAATCAAGCGCCCGGATATCCTGATCCTCGACTCTGCGATGGCGAGCTATGATCTGGAAACCCGCGTTGCAGTGCACAAGAACCTGCGCAAGCTTTTGCCGGGCACGACGCTGATCTATCTGGCGCCTGCGTTTCAGAGCCCGGACGTCTTTGATGTCTATTTTGAGTTGCGCCAAGGCAGGCTGGTTAGTGATGAGGCTCAGGCCGAGGCTGCTGAAGACGGCGCGGCTAGCCAGGACCTAGCGCGCAAGCTTCGTGCATTGGAACAGACAGAACTTTTCTCTGGCCTGAACCGGCGGCAGCTGCGCCTCTTGGCTTTTGGAGCACGCTGGTATGATGCCAAGGCGGGCGAGGTGGTTTTCCTCAAGGATGATGAGGCTTCAGACGGTGCTTACATGATCCTGTCGGGTGAGGCGGACCTTCTGCTGCCGCAAGAGGGGCGCGAGGATCGGCTGATTGCGCAAGTTGGACCAGGCCGGCTGGTTGGAGAACTGGGACTGATCCGCCAGGAATCGCGTGCACTTAGTATGGTTGCTGCCAGCGATTTGCGGTGCTTGCGGATCGGTGAAGAGGAATTCTTAGCAGTTGTCGAAAACGACGCTTCGACGGCCTTCAAGCTTCTGCAAGTGGTGGCTGGTTATGTATCCAACTGATCCGGTGACCGCACGGGAGAAAGTGAAATGAAACTGCTTAGATATCGCTTGGGCTCAGAGGTGCTCCCGGGACTGTTGGACAGTTCAGGTGCGATCCGGGACTTGTCCGCTCATGTGCCAGATATTGCAGGAGAGGCTCTAAGCGATAGCGCGCTGGCCCGGTTAGCCGCGCTAGATCCCGTTACACTGCCACTAGTGGAGGGGAATCCAGGCCTCGCCCCTTGTGTTGGACAGCCTGGAAAGTTTCTCGGCATCGGCTTGAACTACACTGATCATGCCGAAGAAATGGGGATGGCACTTCCAGAACACCCGATACTGTTCCTCAAAGCGACATCGTCGATTTGCGGGCCAGATGACGACGTTATCCTTCCCCGCGGCTCAGTCGCCTCTGACTGGGAGGTCGAGCTGGGCGTGGTAGTCGGCACCAAGGCGAAGTACGTGACCGAGGCTGAAGCGCTCGACTATGTCGCAGGCTATTGCGTGATCAACGACGTGTCGGAAAGAGACTTTCAGACCAAACTGACAGGGCAATGGACCAAGGGTAAAAGCTGCGACACTTTCGGGCCGGCCGGGCCTTGGCTTGTGACTAGGGACGAAGTGCCAGATCCGCAAAACCTTTGGCTGACCTGTGATGTGAATGGCACTCGGCGGCAGACGGGCAATACCGCTAGAATGGTATTTACCGTAGCGCAGATCATATCGCATCTAAGCGAACTGATGACGCTGCACCCTGGTGACGTGATTGCAACTGGAACCCCGCCGGGAGTCGGAATGGGGGCCAAGCCTGAACCGGTTTATCTAAAAACCGGCGATGTGATGCGCCTGGAGATCGAAGGACTTGGTGTGCAGACTCAGAATGTCAGGGCAGAAAGTGTAGAAGACGTATAGTCAATTGAGCGGCTATTCCCGTCCGCTTCCTTGCAGTTGAAGTGTCGAAGGCGGACAGTCTCAGCCGGTGGTAACAGTGTGGTGCAAACCAAGCCCTCATGATGAAAACTGTTCTTCAATCCGCTGTCCTGCAGGGCGTCAGTGAGACAGGGGCTGGTGGCTCTCACCCGCCATCGCAGAACTGTTTGTACAATAGGGCAATTATCTCTTCCGTGTTGCCGTTGTTCAGAGAATAGAACACGGCTTTGCCATCGCGCCGGGCTTCCACGAACCCATCCTCCCGCAGCCGGGCCAGCATTTGGCTCACCGCTGCTTGGCGCAACTCCAAAAGCTTTTCCAGTTCGCTGACTGATTTCTCCCCGGCGCTCAGATGGCAAAGGATCATAAGCCTGCCTTCATGCGCGAGAGTTTTCAGGAAAGCTGTTGCGGCTGCAGCACTTTCCTGCATGGTGGCTTCCGGCGGTTTGCCGTCACTCTTTGACGGTGGCACTGCTTCATTTCCTGCTGTTTTCTCACAACTTGCCCTCTAATGGCGACGGGGTCATCCAGCAGTTGAGTTTCACTCCGGTATCGGCGGAGAGCCACCGGTGAAGGGCCGGCCATGAGCGTAGTCGCGCCTGCAAAAGCCAAATCCAAAGAGAACGGCAAAGCGGCCATTGGCAGGCGGTGAATAATCAAACAGTGCGGTCGAGGATTTCCAAGACCTTCATCGCACCAACTCAGTGTGTTGTGCTGCTCCGGTCGAAAACGATGACGTTCCGCTTGGCGCTTCCTGTCTTAGTGTCAGCGATAGCCTCGTTGATCTGCTCCAGAGACCAGCGCCCGGAGATCAGCTCATCCAGCTTCAGGCGCCCCTGCTGATATAAATCCACGATCCAGGGAATGTCCCGCTGGATCACGGCATCGCCCATTTTTGAGCCGGTCAAACCCTGGCCTAGGGCTGCCAGAGCAACTGGTTCGTAAGCAGCCTTTGCACCCGAATGCGGCATGCCGATCAGGACAGTCTTGCCTCCGCGCGCCAAATAACGCAGCGCCTGATCATAGGCGGGGATGGCGCCAACTGTAACCAGGACAGCATCTGCGCCGCGTCCGCCAAGTGCTTCCTTGGCGGCTTTCCAGGGTTTCGCTTCAGTTGCGAGAACCCCGTGGGTGGCGCCGAATTCCTTGGCGGTTTCCAGTTTGTCAGGATTCATGTCGACGGCGACGATGCGGCGGGCGCCAGCAATACGGGCGCCCTGAATGGCGTTGAGGCCTACGCCGCCCGCGCCGATGACCACCACGTCCTGGCCTGCACGCAGCCGGGCCGCGTTGACTGCCGCCCCCACACCTGTGATCACTCCGCAGGAGATCAG
Source organism: Leisingera sp. ANG-M7 (assembly GCF_000813965.1). Classification (GTDB taxonomy): domain Bacteria; phylum Pseudomonadota; class Alphaproteobacteria; order Rhodobacterales; family Rhodobacteraceae; genus Leisingera. The sequence continues at coordinate 195,295 of NZ_JWLI01000005.1, forward strand.
CGCCGCCGCGTCCTTGCCGATTTCTGCCGGGATCTTCACGATCTGACGCTGGTCCACCACCACTTTCTCGGCAAAGGCGCCGCAAGCCATCGCCTGGTCCAGCGGTCCGCCGCTGGCTGTCTTCAAAGGACCGTTGACTGTGTCATGGGGCATTTCGCAAATCACCGGCCTTCCGCCCGCGCATGACGGGCAGTTGCCGCAGCTGCGGATCAATGTGACCACCACGGAATCGCCAGCGCTGAAACCTTGCACGCCTGTGCCGATCCTAGTGATCACCCCGGCGGCCTCGTGGCCGTAAACCGCAGGCAGATGCCCGCCCCAGGCACCTTCGGCAAAGGAAATGTCGCTGTGGCAGATTGCAACCGCGTCCAGCGTGACCTCGACTTCACCCGTGCCGGGCGGCGCCAGTTGCACGTCCTCGATGACCAGCGGGGCGCCGAATTCATGGCAGACAGCAGCTTTGATGGTTTGCATGATTATCCTCCCCGTTTGCAGTCAGGGTGACGCGCCGGGGTGGTTGCATCAAGCGGGAATGCGCAGGGCGGGACGCGTTGTAACGTCACGGAAGTCGCCCTGCACGCTGCCAGACGCGACTCTGTCAGGGCTTACGCAGGCTTTCCGTTTTCTTGCTGAACTGAAGGGCCTCCCAGGGTGCATGGCCCATCTGCCTGGCGGGGTCAAACAAGGCATCCGTATCCAGGTCCGGATAGTCCCGCGCCACTAGATCCCGCAACGGGGTTTGCGAGTCCTGAGCCTCCTGACACAAGGCTTTGACCGCCGCCTGGGCATCGGGCCGCGGCATCTGTGCCGCCAGGGAAAAGCTCAGCGCTTCGGCGTGGATCAGGCCCAGCCCGGACGACAGCGCAGCCGCCATGGCCTCAGCGCGTGGTGCAATGCCCGCGCACAGATCTTTGCCGGTTTTTGCACCAGCTGCCGCGCCCAGAACGATCTGCGGCAGGCACATCCATTCGGTGAACCAGGCCGCACCGTCGCGCTGATGCTGCTGCATTGAGGCGCCCTGAAGGACAGAGAACAAGCCGCTGCTCTGCCGGGCCAGCGCCGCCAGCATCGAGGGGGCAACCGGGTTTTGCTTCTGCGGCATGGTGGAAGAGGCGCCGGCTCCGCCGAGCGAAATCTCCTGGACCCCGCTTTGCGCCAGCGCAATGCAGTCTTCGCCGATTTTGCCAAAGGCGAGGTTCACGCGGAGCATCCAGTCCGCGATGCGCAGCACTGGTGTGCGGTCGGTGTGCCAGCTGCGCCCCGGATCCTGCAAGGCCAGCCCCCTTGCCATGGCGGCGCGTACCTCTGCCGCCTTCATTCCCAGCGCGCTGGACGTGCCCGCCGCGCCGGACAGGGACACCATCAGGCAGGATTGCCGCAATCCGGGCAGCTCTTCCAGCAGGTTCAGCAGCGGGGTGCCCCAAGCCGCCGCCACCGCGCCGAAGCTGGTAGGGGTTGCATGCTGCCCGTAGGTGCGGGCGGCCATCGGCAGCTCCGCATGCGCCCTGGCCAGTTCGCCAAGCGATAGCACCACGGCCTTTACGTCCGCCTCGACCAGCGCCAGCGCCTGGCGCAGCCGCAGCATCAGCGCGCTGTCCATGATGTCCTGCGAGGTGGCCCCCCAATGCACATACTGCGCATGTTCGGGGGCCTTCATTTCTTCGCGGAACGCGGCCACCAGCCCCGGAACCGGCACACCGTTCTGCCCCGCGGGCTGTTTCAGAACACCCGGGTCGACGGCAATCTCGACCACAGCACGCCCGATCGCGGCGGCACTTTCCTGCGGGATCACACCTGCCTCGCCCTGCGCCTTGGCCAGCGCGCCCTCCACCAGCAGCATGGCGCGCACTTCGGCACTGTCCGAGAACAGACGGCTGGCCTCGCCGCTGCTGAATAGGCCGCCATAGATCTGGCTGTCAAAGACAGAACCTGCCATCAGAAGTCCTTTGCAATCTGCCCCATCAGTTCTGCCAGACCTTCAGGGTCAGCGAAGAATGGTGAATGGGATGTGTTCATATCATGTGCCCGCCCCAGCGGCAGGCGGCCCGCCATCTGAGCCTGGTATTCAGGCGGAATGACCCGGTCTTCGGTGCAGCGGATGTAGGCCTTGGGAACGCCCTCGAACCGTTCGCTCAGGTGGACCGGCGTGTCCTGCGGCAGGATTGGCTGTGCACAGAGGTTTTCCATGGCATAGCGCACCGCTTCGGCCGGGCAGTCGTGATAGAACAGGTCTGGCGTGGTCTCAGGCACCAGACTGTACGCGGTGCCTGCCTCGTTCATCCGGGTTGCGCCTTCCAGGGTCTGCCGTGGCCCTGCCTTGCGCATGCCGATAAGGGAAATACCGCTGACCGGCAGATAGGCGCAAAGGTAGATCAGACCGCGCAATCGCTCTGGATGCGCCTCTGCGGCTGCAGAAATGGGAAAACCGCCCCAGGAATGCCCGATGATCAGGGTGTCCGGGGTTGAAGCCGCGGCAACTGCCTCCGCCGTTTCCGCCAGTGTGACCGTCGCCGGATCACGCCCGTCGGCATGGCCGGGCAGGGTGATGCTGCGAGCAGTGTGGCCGCGGGCCTCCAGCGCCGGGACCGCATCGCGCCAGCACCAAGGGCCGTGGCAGGAACCGTGAACAAGAAGAAACTCAGCCAATGTGCCCGGTCTCCTTCAGGAAGGCCGACAGGCGTTCAGCGTATTCATCCGGCTGTTCGACACAGGGAATGTGGCCCGCACGCCGGATCAGGTGAAACTGGCTGCCTGGGATCAGGTTTACCGTCTCGCGCACCAGATCGGGCGGGGTGGAGCCATCCTCTGATCCTGCGATGCCCAGACAGGGCAGCCTCAGCCCGCTGGTCGGAGTGTAGAAATCGGTGCCCGCAATAGCTGCGCAGCATCCTGCGTAACCATCGCGGGATTGCTGAACCAGCATGTTGCGCCACAGCTGCAGCTCCGGCGCCGGCCGGAACCCGCGGGCAAACCAGCGCTCCATCACCGCATCGGCCAGTGCCTCGATGCCGTCGCCTTGAACGGTCCTGACCCGCTCTTTCCACATCTCGGTGGTGCCGATCTTGGCGGCGGTATTCGACAGCACCAGCGCACGGATCTGGTCCAGCCGCTTGACTGCCAGCCCCTGCGCGATCATGCCGCCGATCGACAGGCCCACGAACATGCAGTCGCGCACCTCCAAATAGTCCAGCAGCCGCTCCGCATCCCGCACCAGTGCGCCCATCGAATAGGGGGCAGACGGGCAAGAGGACAGCCCATGACCGCGTTTGTCATAGCGGATGATGCGCAGTCCTGCGGGAAGCCTCTCCGCAACGGCATCCCAAACCCTCAGGTCGGTGCCGAGCGAATTTGCAAAGACAATGGGGGCGCCGCCTGGGTCACCGTCAACGCGGTAGTGAAGCTGGACATCGCCCAGATCTGCAATCTGCATGGGTACCTCGTTTCTGCTCAGCGGCAGTCTACCTGTGGTGGGACGGGGAGGTAAAGCTACCGGCTGAACTCAGCCGTGCAGCTCCATATGGGCCATGATCTGGCCATGGTCCGAGGCAAGCTTATTATACGGAGCTTCAGGGTGGCTGCCATCGGTCAGATGGTCGTTGAAGACGCTGTAATAGTGCATCTTGCCGACCGCTCCGTGCCAGTCCGGGTCGAAATGGCGGGACATGTAGATTTGATCGATGCTCTCATGCACGCCGCCAAAAGCAGTGGTGTAGACCACATCACGCAAGGATTTTCTCAGGAAAATCTTCTCGGCGGAGCGCAGACGCACACGATCAACGGCTTCCTGGATTTGCGCGTCCTCAGCCTCGCCGTAGCGGTCGCCCGCGTGTTCAGCATCATGGCGCAGCATCCAAGTATAATTTTTGAACGGCACCTCTCCGGAGATGATTTCGCTGCTGACCGCGTGTTCGCCGTCGTTGAAATCTCCCAGAACCATAACCGGGCGGCCTTGTTCCAGTTCATCCAGCACAGCGCGGCGCAGCACCCAGGCTTCGCCCATGCGCCGCAGTGCTGCGCGCAAGGCCCCCATCGCGCGGCCTGCCGCGTCATAAGCCGTCAGCACAGTTTCAGGCGGGTAGGGGGCACCCTGCGGTTTGATGTACTCGCCCAGTTTCGATTTCAGATGGCAGTTGAACACGCTGATCACCTGATCCCCAACCGGCACCTGCACCTTAAGGATAGGGCGCGAAAGCCGCCGCAATGTATAAAATCCTGCGTCTTCTTCCTCGCCCAGGCAGGCCATCGGAATATTCAATGGCTGTACCAGGTCCTGAATGACCTCAGGCTCACCCGCGAAGCCAAACCGGGATAGCACCGCCAGCCCGGGCCGCCGTTTGCCCGGCTCGCCCGTATCATTCAGGTTGGGGGCGAAGGCCAGTTCCGCCTCGGCATAGGAGCCGTAGGCCAGTTTCTGGAAAATAGCCTTGCGGTGATAGCGTTTCGCTGGATCCGGGATGCTGGCCGCATTGGCTTCCGCACCGCGGCGGTCAGCCTCGGCGATCACCTGCCGCAAGGGCGCTTCCTCGAAGATTTCCTGAAACCCGACAATGTCGGCATTCAGCGTAAGCAGCTGATCGGCCATCCAATCCGCCTTCCACGCGTACTCCTCCGGCGTGTAGCTTTGAAAGCGGTAGTATTCCCGCTCCGGGCCGATCAGGTTTTTGACGTTGAACGAAGCAATGGTGAAACGTGTCATGACGTGTCCCCTTGGCTGCCGGGCGGACAATCGCACGGTCAGATCTCAAGCATAACGCGACAGCGCCTCCCGGAACAGCGCCGCATCGACGTTGCCACCGGTGGCAACTGCAATCACAGTATTGCCTTCGATCTGATCCGCGTGGAACAGGGCCGCCGCCAAAGAAGCCGCGCCTCCGGGTTCCAGCACGATCTTCAGACGTAGGAAAGCAAGCGCCATGGCCTGCAGCGCTTCGTCCTCAGTGACCACAATTCCCGGCCCGCACAGGCGGCTGAGGATGGGGAAAGTGATCTCGCCTGGTTGCGGCGTAAGGATCGCGTCGCAAATTGAGCCGGACAAGCTGGGGTTCTGCCGGATTTCACCTGCCGCCAGCGAACGGGTCACATCGTCGAACCCCTCCGGCTCTACCGGGCGCACACGCAGTCCTGGTGCGCGGGCTTCCAAGGCCAGGGCGATGCCGGAAGACAGCCCGCCGCCACCGCAGTTGACCAGCACATCCGCTTTGGCGATGTCAGCAGTTGCTGCTTGCTCTGCAATTTCCAGCCCGCAAGTGCCCTGGCCGGCGATCACAAGCGGTTCGTCATAGGGCTTGATCAGCGTCAGCCCGCGCTCCTCGGCGAATTTGGCACCCACTGTCTCGCGGCTTTCACCTCCCGCACGGTCATACAGCACCACTTCGGCTCCCAGATCACGGGTGTTTTGGATTTTAAGTTGCGGCGCATCTGCCGGCATCACGATCACCGCAGGCGCGCCATGCGCCTTGGCCGCAACCGCCACGCCCTGCGCGTGGTTGCCGCTGGAAAATGCAATCACCCCGCGCTTGCGGTCTTGTTCCGGCAGCGCCGAAACCGCCGACCAGCCGCCGCGGAACTTGAAGGACCCGGTATGCTGCAGGCATTCCGCCTTCACCAGCAGGCGCCGCCCGGCGATCTCGTCGAGGAACGGTGAGGATAGCAGCGGAGTCACGCGTGCATGGCTCTTGAGCCGTTCAGCCGCAGCTTCGATCATGGCAATTGAGGTCATTCGATTTGATCCAGAACTGATTGAGTTAGGGCGAGCGCCTCCGGCTCGTCCAGAAAGGGGACATGGCCGCGGTTGGCAACTTCGACTGCTTGCAGGGCCGTCAGCCGGCGCTGCATCTCCACGTATGTCTCTGCGCTAAGAATGTCGGAATTTGCGCCCCGGATTACGCCGCAGGGCAGGCCGTCCAGTGCCAGGAAAAGCGGCCACAGGTCCGGCGGAGGACCTGCCTTGGCCTGCGCCAGTAAAGAGTCGCGTAGGCGCGGGTCATAGCGCAGGGAAAGACCGTCCGGGGTTTGATCGTAGAACGTTTCAACCTCTTCGCGCCATCTGCTGGCCGGGACGTCCTTAAAAGCTGGTGCCATTGATGCTTCCAGCGTTTCGGCAGCCTGGTCCCACGTCTTGGCTGCCGGGCGCCGTCCCACATGCTCCATGATCCGGGCAATGCCTCCGGGCGGAATTTCCGGGCCGACGTCATTCAGAATAACCGCCGACAGCCTGTCCTTGGCCATTGCCGCCAGCATCATTGCCACAAGCCCGCCGCGCGAGGTGCCGAGGATGGCAACCTGAGGCAGTTCCAGGTGATCCAACAGCTCCAGCACATCCTGCGTCTCACGCAGAACGTTGTAGTTCATATAGTCAGGATCTTGGTCCGATTGCCCGCGCCCGCGCGCGTCCAAGGTGATCATTCGGTATTGCGCAGCATGCGGCGCAAAATAACGAAAGTCCCGGCTGTCGCGGGTAAGACCCGCTAAACAGAGCAGAGGCGGGCCCTCACCGGTGTCGGTGAAGTACAGACGCAGCCCATCGGTTGTTTCGAAGAAAGGCATGAAGGAATTCAGCCCTTTGCGAGGTCAGGGATCTTGGTTAAATCTGCCATGATATGCGCAGGATTCCAGGGCAGGCGGTCCACGGGTTCTCCCGCCCTGTTTACCCAGGCAGTCACGAAACCATAGCCTGATGCCCCGGCCGCGTCCCAGCCATTGGAAGAGACAAACAGCACCTCGTTTCTGGTGCAGCCAAATCTCTGCCCGACCAGGTCGTAAACCCGGGCGTCCGGCTTGAAGATGCCCACGCTTTCCACTGACAGCACATCATCCAGCACGCCCCTCAGGCCCGCCGACTGCACGGCGCCATCCAGCATCGCAGGAGAACCGTTTGACAGGATCGCGGTTTTCAAACCCGCATCCTTCAGTTCTTGCAGCATTGCAGGCACTTCCGGATAGGCCTGCAATTCCCAGTACAGGTCCAGCAGCCGCTGCCGCAGCGCTACGTCGCCGCTCAACCCGACTGCCTCCATCGCCCAGTCCAGCCCGTCCTGAGTGACATCCCAGAAATCTGCGTGCGCATTGGTAATGGCGCGCAGCCATGTGTACTGCAGCTGCTTCAGGCGCCAGTGATTGGCTAGCTCCGCCCAGCTGTCCTGCAGGTGTGGAAATTCCGGCTCGCCGGCAGCCTGCCGGGCAGCAGCGGCGACATCAAAAAGGGTCCCGTAGGCGTCGAATATACAGGTGGTGATCGGCATGGTTCTCTCCCCTGCGGCGAGCCTTGCATGAAGGCCCTGGCAAGGCAAAGCGGGAAATTGTACCCATACGGGTTTACATCGCGTCTGCGGCCGCTAGGCTGCCCCCCTTTATCAACCCGCAACCGATTGGAGGTCTCATGACCGGGGTAAAGAACGGCGACACCGTGCGCATTCACTACACAGGCAAGCTGACGGATGGCACCGTTTTCGACAGTTCCGAAGGGCGCGACCCACTGGAGTTCACGGTCGGCACCGGCCAGGTGATCGCAGGCATGGATGCAGGGCTCGAAGGCATGAGCGCGGGTGAAAAGAAAACCCTGGAAATTCCCTGCACTGACGCTTACGGCCCGATCAACCCTGCCGCCCGGCAGGAAATCCCGCGTGAAGGCATCCCGGCGGATATCCCGCTGGACCTTGGTACTCAATTGCAGATGCAAAGCCCCGACGGCCAGGTGCTGCCGGTGACCGTCGTGGAAGTCAGCGATGAGACCGTGACTCTGGACGCCAACCACTTCCTGGCAGGCAAAGATCTGGTGTTCGATATTGAGCTGGTTTCGGTGAACTGAACCTGGGTCTTGCGTTGAGGCAGCGTTCTTGTACCCAGCGGCGGGTTGCCGGATGGCCGAAGAGCGGCCGGTGGCAATAAAAAACCAGCTGACCCACTGAAAATACAAAGGCGCCCCTGAGGGCGCCTTTTCTATTGATCAATCGTCTCGGATTATCAGAGGTGATCCGGCTGCGGCATTCCCAGGATGTGGAACCCGCCATCGACCCGGATGATCTCACCGGTGGTGCAGGCGCCGGCATCCGATGCCAGGTAAACTGCTGTGCCGCCGACCGCTTCCAGCGTCGCGTTGTCGCGCAGCGGCGCGTTCTGGGCAGTGTGCTTGAAGGTTTTGCGGGCACCGCCGATTGCGGCCCCAGCCAGGGTTTTCATCGGGCCGGGGGAGATCGCATTCACGCGGATGCCTTCCGGGCCCAGATCGTTGGCAAGGTAGCGGGTCGCCGATTCCAGCGCCGCCTTTGCCACACCCATCACGTTATAGTTTGGAACCACCTGGTTCGAACCCTGGTAGGTCAGGGTCAGCAGGGTGCCGCCGTTGTCTTTCATCAACGGATAGGCACGGCGTGCCACCTCGATGAAGGAATAGGCTGAGATATCCAGCGAATTCTTGAAGTTCGCCCGGCTCGTATCCAGGAAACGGCCGGTCAGCTCGTTCTTGTCTGAATAGGCAATTGCATGGACCACGAAGTCGATCGCGGGCCAGCGGCCCGCCAGCTGCTCAAACGCCGCGTCCAGCGAGGCATCATCAGTCACATCCACATCGACCATGAAATCCGAGCCGACGCTCTGCGCCAAAGGTTCCAGCCGCTTGCCAAAGGCCTCACCCTGGTAAGTGAACGCCAGCTCAGCTCCGGCCTCCGCCATGGCCTTGGCAATGCCCCAGGCGATGGATCGGTCATTGGCCACGCCCATAATCAGGCCGCGTTTGCCTGTCAGCAGTCCCGCCATCGTCTTCTATCCCTTGTACTTGCTCAAAACCATCGAACCGTTGGTGCCGCCAAAGCCGAAGCTGTTGGTCATCACCGAGTCGAGGCCAGCGTTTTCCACCAGGCTGGTGGCAATCTCACCCGGCAGGATGCCTTCGGCGAGGGTGTCGACATTGATCGACGGCGTAATGAAATCGTTGTCCAGCATCAGGAGACAGAAGATTGCCTCCAGCGCACCGGCCGCACCCTGCGCGTGGCCAGTCATTGATTTTGTCGAAGAAATCGGCGGCACATTGCCCTCGCCAAAGACACGGCGGGCAGCTTCGACTTCGCCGACATCGCCAACCGGGGTCGAGGTGCCGTGCGCGTTGATGTAATCCACCTTGCGGCCTTCGGGCAGAGTGGACAGCGCCAGGCGCATCGCCCGCTCGCCGCCTTCGCCGGACGGGGCGACCATATCATGCCCGTCGGAAGTCGCGGCAAAGCCGGTTACTTCGGCATAGATCTTGGCACCGCGGGCCAGCGCGTGCTCCAGGTCTTCCAGCACCACAATGCCGCCACCGCCGGAGATTACAAAACCGTCGCGATCCTGATCAAAGGCGCGGGAGGCTTTCTCCGGCTCGTCGTTCTTTTTGGAGGACATCGCGCCCATGGCGTCGAACAGGCAGCTGAGGGTCCAGTCCAGTTCCTCGCCGCCGCCTGCAAACATCACGTCCTGCTTGCCCATCATGATCTGCTCCGCCGCATTGCCGATGCAGTGCAGGGAGGTCGAGCAGGCCGAGGTTATGGAGTAGTTGATGCCCTTGATTTTGAAGGCCGTCGCCAGGTTGGCGGAAATCGTCGAGGACATGCATTTCGGCACAGCAAACGGACCGATCCGCTTGGTCGCGCCGGACTTCAGAACGGTTTGATGCGCCGTCAGCATGGCAGAAGTCGACGGCCCGCCGGAACCCGCCACCAGACCGGTGCGCTCGTTCACTACCTGGTCTTCAGACAGGCCCGCATCGGCAATCGCCTGGCTCATCGCGATATGGGCATAGGCAGCACCGGGGCCCATGAAACGCAGGGTGCGCTTGTCTACGTGCTCGGCGACGTCGATCTTCAGCGTGCCGGCCACTTGGCTGCGGAAGCCATGCTCAGCCATTTCCGGGCTGGCAACGATGCCGGATTTTCCGGCCTTCAAGGAAGCGGTGACCTCTTCAGCATTGTTCCCGATGGAGGAGACAATCCCCAAACCGGTGACGACGACACGGCGCATGTGCGTACTCCTGTTTCTGTGACTTATGTCCTACCGGAAAGCGTATCAGCTTTCAGACAGGGCCACTTTCATATCTTTGACTTGGTAGATCACCTCGCCGTCCGCTTCGACGATGCCGTCGGCGACGCCCATGGTCAGGCGGCGGGTTTGCACGGCCTTCGTGAAGTTCACTCTGTAGGTCAGCATCTTGCGGTCCGGACGCACCATGCCGGTGAGCTTCACTTCACCCACACCCAGCGCGTATCCGCGGCCCTGCCAGCCGCGCCAGCCCAGATTGAAGCCGGTCAGCTGCCAAAGGCCGTCCAGGCCTAGACAGCCGGGCATGATCGGGTTGCCGGGGAAGTGGCAGTCAAAGAACCAAAGGTCCGGGGTGATGTCGAATTCGGCAATCACATGGCCCTTTCCGTGCTCGCCGCCATCGCCGGAAATCTCGGTGATGCGGTCCATCATCAGCATCGGCGGTGCCGGCAGCTGGGCGTTGCCGGGTCCGAACAACTCGCCCCGCGCGCATTTCAGCAAATCGTCCTTGTCAAAGCTGCTGGGGTAATCGGCCATTCGGGCGCATCTCCTGCCTGAGGTTCGTGTATATATATCTGGATCCCTGTAACACCCGGCGAAAGGGTCCTGCAAGGGTACCACGCGTCACTTCCTGCAGTGATTGTGCCACAGAAGCCCCGGAAAAGGCTTGCCAGCTGCGAATGAATTTCATTTGAAAAACCCCGGGTGTTGCTCCTATATATACGGTCAGCAACGCGACGCAGGACCTGCTCATGACGCCAAACACCGAAGAAGTGGCCACACGCTGGCTGACAGATGCCGGGCTGAGACCGACCCGGCAGCGGGTCGCGCTTGCCGAATTGCTGGTAGGCGACGGAAAGCACCGCCATATCACTGCGGAAAGCCTGTTCGAGTCGGCCAAGAAAAACGGTGCCGCGGTGTCTTTGGCCACCGTCTACAACACGCTGCGCGCCTTCTGCGATGCCGGCGTGCTACAGGAAATCCCGCTGGACGGCTCCAAAAGCTATTTCGACACCAATACCCACGACCACCCCCATTTCTTCTGGGAGGATGAGGGCCGCGTCAGCGATGCCCCCGCGCAGGAACTGGTGATCCACAAGCTGCCGGAAGCACCGGAAGGGATGGAGATCGCCTCAGTCGATGTGGTGATCCGCCTGCGCAAGGTCTGAGCGGGGCGCGCTCAGCGCCTCTTTCAGAACGCCATGCGCCTGATATGCGGCGGAGGTCTCTGGCAGGTCAGCATGTGCAGCCAGAATCACCGGCTCTTCAGCTCTTGCATCGGTGACCCGTATTTCGCATAGGGTTTTGCCGTCATAGCTCATCCTGCCAGGCGGCAAGCTGTAGCTGATGCCCACTCCTTCGCCATTTGCCGCGAGACTGCGCAGCAGCTCCAGCGAATCCGCCCGGTGCGCAATCCGCGGCACCAGTCCGTGCGTTTTGAAAAGCCCCAGCATATGGTGCACTGACAGACCCTCCTGCGACAGCACCAGCGGGTGCTCCGCTAGCTCTGCTAGAGAAATGCCGCCGCAGCCGGCCAGCGGATGGTCCGGCGGCACCAGTGCATGCGGTGACAACCGGTCCAGCTCTGCCCGGCTGAAGCCTGCGTCCAGCCCCAAGTCATAGGTGATCGCCAGATCCGCTTCTCCATTGGACAGGGCATTTATCAGCGGCTCAAAACCGCATGCCCAGTGGCTGATCTCCACCTCTGGCATGGCAAGACGCAGGGCCTTCAGGGCGGGCGCCAGCAGGAAAGGGGCAAGGTCGGAAAAACAGAGCAGCATCAGCTTCTTTTGCCCGGCGCCCGCAGCTTTGGGATCCTCCAGAAGGGCAGCCTGTTCCAGCAGCGCCTGGGCTTTCTCGGCAAACAGTCTGCCCTGCGGCGTCATCGCCAGCGCCGCCCCGCGGCGGCGCAGGAACAGGGAAAGGCCCAGGTGGTCCTCGATCCGGCTCAGCGCTGCGGAAAGCGCAGGCTGACTGACATGCACGGCATCCGCCGCCGCCGACAAGCTGCCGTGCTGGGCCACGGCGCAGATGTATTCGTAGTGGCGCAAGGTAAGATATAACATGGGTCGAAGGGTATATTAGTAAGATATGATTTGAAACTATGCCCGTGCCGCGGCAGGAATGGCGCATCAGAATTGCATCATTCAGCAGCGGAGGCAGCAATGGTCCATCCCCTCATCACCCCGGAGCATATCGAACAATTTCAGCGTGATGGCGTTGTGCTGATCCGCGGACTGTTCGCAAACCAGGTTGACCTACTGCGTGCAGGTGTCGCCGCAAACATGGAAAACCCCGGGCCTTATGCCTCGAACAACGAAAAGGCGGGTCAGACCGGACGGTTCTTTGACGACTACTGCAACTGGACCCGCATTCCTGAGTTCCAGGAAGCCATCGAGCAGTCGCCCGTGGCCGAAGTCGCTGCCGACCTGATGAAATCCACTTCGGTGCAGATGTTCCATGACCATGTGCTGGTCAAGGAGCCGGGCACCTCCATGCCGACCCCTTGGCACCAGGATGGCCCTTACTACTTCGTTGAGGGCAAACAGACCATAAGCTTCTGGTCGCCGCTGGACGAGGTGAAGGACGCGACCCTGCGCTGTGTGGCCGGGTCCCACAAATGGGAGAAAGAAGTGCTGCCGACCCGCTGGGTGTCGGAGGAGGATTTCTTTCCGGACGAGGGCCAGTACATGCCGGTCCCGGATCCGGATGCCGAAGGCATGACCGTGCTGGAGTACCCGATGCAGCCCGGCGATGCGGTGGCCTTCAACTATAAGATCCTGCACGGCGCCCGCGGCAATACCTCCACGTCGCGCCGCCGCGCGTTCTCGCTGCGGCTGGTGGGCGACGATGCCCGCTATGTGGAGCGCCCGGGCCGCACCTCGCCGCCGTTTCCGGGTCACGATATGCAGCCCGGTCAGCGCCTGCGCCAGGACTGGTTCCCGATCCTGCTGCAGCGGTAAAGGGGAGGGGGGCTTCAGGCCTGAAGGCCTTCACCCCCCCCAGAGTATTTGAAAAAGATGAAAATCCGCCGGGGTTATGTCTTCAGGTCGCGGCGGATGCCCATGTTTTCGGCGTTTGAAAACGAACAAGTCTTGCAGATGCCGAACTGCTTGAGGAAGCCTCGCTTGCGTGCGCGCGCGGCCTCGTCAGAGCGGTAAGCGGCAAGAAAGCCATCCTTTTCCACATTGGGCAGCTGAATCACCTGATCGTAATCGATGCAGCACAGTCCCAGATCGCCGTTCCAGAACACCACCGACTGGAACAGCGGCACCGTGCACATGGCATGGCTGGTGTGGCGCGGGTGGCGGCGCAACTCCTTCTGACGCGGCAGGAAATGGGCAAACTCGCGTTTCTGGTCGGCAGAAGTGTAAGAGCCGATCGAGAAAGTTTTGAACCGGACCCGGTCAAAACCGGCCTCCTTGGCCCAGGCCTCCATTTCGTCCATCTGCGGTTCGGAATAGCTGGTCAGCAATGTCTGCAGCACGGTCACCGGAGACTTGGAGCCGATCTGTTTTTTAATGTTCAGGAATTCCTCAATGCTGGCCTTGACGTCATCAAAGTCGGAATTGACCCGGTAGGTCTCCTGCGCTTCTTTGGAAAACCCGTCCATGCAGAGGTTCACCCGGGCGAGGCCGGAACGGATCAGCCGCTCGCTCATCTCCGATGTCAAGCGGGTGGCGTTGGTCGACAGGTAAGTATCATGGCCGTTTTCATGGGCATAGGCGATAAAATCCGGCAGATCCTTGTGCAGGGTCGGCTCGCCCGAAAAACTGAAATAAATAGCAGGCTTTTCGCGCTGATCCTTGAAATCGTCGATGATCTTGCGGAACACATGCGGTTTCATCATGCCGCGCTTGCGCTTCATCGCAAACGTCACGGGGCAGACAGGGCAGCGCAGGTTGCAGCTGTTGGTGGCGTCAATGATGATGATCTTGGGCGGGCGCCGGAAATAGGCCAGGGGCAGGAACCGGGCCAGAAAATGCAATGCCCGCTCATGCAGCCCTGGCGGATTCTCTGGCAGGTCCGGCTGCGCAGAGGCCGGACTGAGGTCCGGAGCGGGGGTGAGATCTTGCATAGGGCTGTCTCCGATTTGTGCGTGCCGGAACAACCTTAATGGCCTCGGCCCGGGAGGCAAGTGCCTGACTGGTAACGCCGCGTGAGCAAATCGTGTGTCCTGGCCGAAATAATAGCGGTGGTCCGAGCGCGCGAGTGGGTTACACGCGGCACCCCTCAGGCTAAACAGGCCGGACGACAGCTTACCCCCCGGAAAAACTGTCATCCGGCCCCGCGTTCTCCGAGGCTGAAAAAAACCCCGGCACGCAGTGTCAGTATGATGTTAAACGGGCGGTTTTCCCTTCATCGCGCGCGCAACCATCGCGACAACGAAGAGGATCAGGAAAATGACGAACAGGATCTTTGCGATGCCGGCAGAGGCGCCCGCGATGCCGCCGAACCCGAGCAGCGCTGCGACCAATGCGATCACCAGAAATGTAAGTGCCCAACCAAGCATGTCGTTTCTCCTTTTCAACGGGGCTGCCGGAAGCAGCGGTTAGAACATCAACCCGCAGACACCGGTTTTGTTCCCAGACCGCTCGTCCGGGGGCATCAGATGCCCCATGATCATTCGCGTCGATACGGGCCTGGAGAGCACCGGCCACCGCAGCATCTGGGATTGCCTTTCCATTTCCCCCTCGGCTGTACTGCCCATCAGTACCAGCCTTCCACCGCGGCTGCGAACGGTCTGGTCAATCTTCAAGCGGGCTACAATTTCGGAGCCGCACTCCATGAAAGCCACTGCGATCCTGCGGTAGCGCGACAGGACCGGCAGCGCCGCTTCCTGGCCCCTGTGCACGCTGATCTCCGCAGCAGGATCAAAGTCCAATATGGCGTCGCAGATATCGCAGGTGACCAGATAGTTTCCGGACGCAATCAGGTAGACATGCGCGCCTTCGCGGTTCTGCCGCTCCATAGCTTCGCTCCCCCTAAGGCCTGAGATTTTGGAACTTTTTGGCCTCGCGCGCATTAAACTGTGACATAGAGCCGAAGGGGAAAGACGATGTCTGCGACCGCCTGCCAGAACTGCCCGCTGCGCAAACGTGCCATTTTCACGCCAATGTCGCGCGAGGAGGTCGCCTTCACTCAATCCTTTAAAACCGGTGAAATGGTGGTGGATGCAGGCACGACTATCCTGCTGGAAGGATCAAACAGCCCGCAGCTCTTTACTGTCCTCAAGGGCATGGGCACGCGCTACAAAACCTTGGAAAACGGCCGTCGGCAGGTAATCAATTTTCTGTTCCCGGGCGATTTTGCCGGTTTGCAGGCGGGGCTGATGGGCGAGATGAAGCATTCCGTCGAAGCCACGACCAGCATGACCCTCTGCGTGTTCCGCCGGTCGGCAATGTTTGAACTGTTTCAGCATCATCCGGAGCGCGCGTACGACCTGACGTGGATTGCGGCGGTAGAGGAGCATTTCCTTGGCGAGACCATTGCCTCGCTCGGCCAGCGCGATGCCCGGCAGCGCATCGCCTGGGCGCTTGTTCTGATCTATGAACGGCTTAAGGCTGTCGGGATGGAGGTCAAGAACGCAGTGCCGCTGCCCTACCGCCAGCAGGACTTGGCGGATGCGCTGGGGCTGTCCCTGGTGCACACAAACAAGATGCTGAAGGCCCTGCGTGATACCAAGCTGGCGGAATGGCAGAACGGGATGCTGAAGATCAGAAATATCCCGGCGCTCGCCGAAATGGCGCTGATCGAGGAATCCGCCCCTGATGTGCGGCCGCTTATCTGACGGGGCTTCAAGCCGCCTGCCTTCTCGTGTTTGCAATGGAGCAAGTGCAAAGCTCGACGTCTTGCAGGGAGGCCGCAACGATTTTCGGAAAATGTGCTCCCAGTGGATTGGAACAATTCCAGTGGCCGCGGGTTGGGTAGGTGATACCAGCAACAGAAAGGAGATGGCATGCTTTACTGGGCAATTGTCTTCCTGGCCGTTGCAATCATCGCCGGCATCTTCGGATTCAGCGGCATTGCCACGGCCTCCGCAGGGATCGCACAGATCTTGTTCTACATCTTCCTGCTGCTCTTCGCGGCAGCGTTGATCGTCCGGCTGTTTCGCGGCGCTTCCCGCTGACGGCGGTGCGCGGCCAAATGCAGAATTCCTGCATTCTCATTCCCGCCGGGCGGAACAATCCCGCCTCGCCTGCGTTCATCCAATTTAAGCGACCTGCAATAGAAAAGGAGTATCCCATGACTGGCGCACTGACCGCCGTACCAAGCCCCGACAAGGTTGAAACCGGTGTCAGGGACACCGGCCCGATTGCTGACGGCCTGGCGGACGTGCTCGCAGATACGTACCGTCTGGTTTTCAAGACCCACGCTTGCCACTGGAATGTGGAAGGCCCAGCCTTCTTCTCGATGCACAAGCTGACCGAAGAGCAATATGAAAACATGTTCTCCGCGGCCGATGACTTGGCAGAACGCATTCGTGCCCTGGGGCATCTGGCGCCATCCCGCATGGACGAAGTGCTGAACCGCTCCAAGATCGCGGATCCCAGCGGAGAGCTGAGCGCCGGTGAAATGGCGCAGGATCTGGCCGCAAGCCATGAGCGGATTGCACAGCGCATGCATGCCCTAGCAGAACTGGCAGGCCGCCGCCGCGACATCGTGACAGAGGATCTGGCAACGGCACGCTCTGCCTTTCATGAACAGGCCGCCTGGATGCTGCGCGCAATCGCCAAGTCATAGTCTTGAATTCTTCTGCGGCTGTGCGTGCACGGCTTAACAAAGCCCCCGGCTGCAATCGCGGCCGGGGGCTTTTGGCAAAGAACAGAAGAAAACCGGACCGCTGGGCGGTCCGGCCAGGACTTGGACGACTGGTGAGCGGCCTTCAGACTTTCAATGTTTCTGTGGAAGAAAAGAACATCGCCTGGCTGACGGCAGAACGGACTTGCTCTTCGGTGTAGGGTTTGGAAATCAGGAAGGCCGGTTCGGGGCCTTCCCCGGTCAGCAGGCGCTCGGGGTAGGCGGTGATGAAAATAACCGGGCGGTCGCCGTGTTTTTCCAGAATGCCGTTCACGGCGTCAATGCCGCTGGAATTGTCGGCCAGCTGGATATCAGAAAGCACAAGATCGGAGGGGGCGCCGGATGCCAGCTCCATTGCCTGAGCCTCGGTACGGGCGATGCCGGTGACACTATGGCCCATACCCGTAACAATCGCTTCCAGGTCCATGGCAATAACGGCCTCGTCCTCGATGATCATCACCCGGCCTGCAGTGGCGCGCGACATTTCCTCGTAAGCGATTGAAATCAGATCAGAGGCCTCATCTTCACTGACCCCCATAATAACACCGGTGCTGGCAGCACTGAATTCCTCGATGGTGTGCAGCAGCAGCGCCTCACGGGTGTTCGGTGTCAACTGGCGCAGATGCCTTTGCGCTTTGGCGGCAAGCCCGGTATCGGTCTCATCTTCGCCTGCCGGTGCCCCGGTGGAAGACCAGATTGCGTGAAAGACCCGGAATAAGGCTGCCTTGGGTGACAGGCTGCTGTCATATTCGGTTTCCCCTGCCAGGATCGCTTCCAGCGCCGCCATGGCATATTTATCGCCGCTGCTCTGGCTGCCGGTCAGCGCACGCGCATAGCGGCGCAGATAGGGCAGGTTGGCGCCAATCTGGCTGGCGATCAGTTCTCCCGATTGAGCGGTCATTGTGCGACGTTCCTTTTTTTACAATATATATGGAACTATACGCACCGTCGCGCGTTTGGTTCCAGAAACTGCGCAAAAAATTGATGGATCGCATGACACAGCCACAACGTGCCCGGCCCCGGAATGAGCAGGCCGACCGCGAAATCGACGAAAACCTCAAGCGGGCGTTCGAACAGGTCGCCAGTGAACCGGTGCCGGACCGCTTCACTGACCTGTTGAAACAACTGAAGGAAAAAGAGACACTGGAAAAGGTGAAGCAGTCAGAGGAGAGCACCTCGAATGACTGAGACACAGCCTGATCCCAGGGACGACCTGGTCAACCATCTGGGCGCCCTGCGCGCCTTTGCCATCAGCCTGACCCGCAACAGCGCCACTGCCGATGACCTGGTGCAGGACACGCTGGTCAAGGCCTGGACCAACATCGAGAAATTCGAAGCAGGTTCCAATATGCGCGCCTGGCTCTTTACGATCCTGCGCAACACCTTTTATTCGCTGCGCCGCAAGCGCAAGCGTGAGGTCGAGGATGCCGACGGGGCACTGTCCGGCGGTCTGGCGCAAAAACCCGATCACGACGGCCGGCTTCACATGCGCGATTTTCAGGCTGCATTCGCCCAACTGAACGATGAGCAGCGCGAGGCCCTGGTGCTGGTCGGCGCAGGTGGGTTTTCCTATGATGAGGCCGCCGAAATGTGCGGTGTCAAAACCGGCACCATAAAAAGCCGGGTGAACCGTGCCCGTGCCCGTCTGGCTGAGCTGATGGATCTGGACGAAGACGGTCAGATTGAGCTGACCGACACCGTGACAGCCGGAATTGTCGCGCAGCAGAGCGCCGCATGATTTCAATGCCGCGGTTGCAGGCAGGGGGGCTTCTGGTCCGGCTCGCAGCGCTGATGACTTTTGCGCTACTGCCGCTGGGTTTGATCGCTCTCTATCAGACCAATGCTGTTGTTGATGAGGCCACCCGGCTGTCGCATGCGTCGCTGCTCGACCAGACCGAACGGGCGGCATCCAGGGAACGCGAACTGCTGCAGCGTGCTGGCGGCGCTACAGAAGGGGTCGCGGCGGCTATACTTCCGGTTCTGGACGACCGCCGCGCCTGCAGCAGTCTTCTGCAAGCTTTCACGGAGGGCCCGAACCCGTTCACCTTCGCGGCATTCATCACGCCGGATGG
Organism: Leisingera sp. ANG-M7; assembly: GCF_000813965.1. Taxonomy (GTDB): domain Bacteria; phylum Pseudomonadota; class Alphaproteobacteria; order Rhodobacterales; family Rhodobacteraceae; genus Leisingera. Next base: position 214,176 of record NZ_JWLI01000005.1, read on the forward strand.
CCGGATGATTTGCGCATCTGATGGTAAGGCTCGGGACGTGTCTGAACGGTGGATGTATCTGAAAGCCCGCCAGACAGCGCAATTGTCCTTTGCTTTGGGCCGCGACTTGTTGGGAGAGGGCGGCTCGTTTCTGCTGGCCACCAGCCCGGTGCAGCGCGACGGCATTTTGCTGGGCTATGTATCCATAGCCATCCCGCACAAGGTCTCCGCAGCCGGTTCCGGCAATAACTGGTCCGACCGGGGTATCCAGTATGTGACGGTCGACGGGCAGGGCGAAATTCTTTCATCCAGCGTGCCGGAACAGGAGGCGGCGCAAGTGCTGCCCGTTTCGGTACCGCGGCGGGACCTGCTGACGTTCACCGGGGAGACCTTTTTTGAGGATGACCGTTCGGGTAACGAAAGGTTCTTTGCTGTCAGTGAAATTCTTCCCGGCCAGGTTTCGGTGGTCGGAAGCTGGCCGGTGGAAAACGCCATGACCGCGGCCAGGAACCCGGCCTCCCTGATGACGATTGCTTTTCCGGTCTTGATGTGGCTTGCGGGCATTTCCGTGGCCATCCTTGGCCTGCAGCAAATGGTTATCCGCCATCTCAGCGCGCTGCGCCGCGCCATGCGCCGCTATGCTCTGGGGGAGCGTGAAGACCCCAGGCTGGAACTCTACAATCCGCCGCGGGAGTTTGAGGAAGCGGAACAATCCTTCAACAGGATGGTCGCCATCCTGAGCGAGGCAGAACGGCGGCGCGAGCTGGACCTGGAAGAAAAGACGATCCTGCTGCGCGAGGTGCACCACCGGGTCAAGAACAACCTTCAGCTGGTCGCCTCGATCATGAACATGCAGGGCCGCACCGCACAGACGCCAGAGGCCCGCCGGATGCTGTCGCAGTTGCAGCGCCGGGTCCGGGGGCTGGCCACCATACACCGCAGCCTGAACACCAACCCGGATATCACAACCGTTGACAGCCGCGACCTGATCCAGGAGCTGATCTCGGAAATCGGATCGATGAACGCTGGAACGGGGCAGGAGATTGTGATTGAAACCAACCTCGCGCCCGTCCCGCTGAGCCAGGATCAAGGTGTCACGCTTTCAATGCTGGTGTCGGAGGCGATGACCAACGCAGTCAAGTATCTGGGCGTGCCTGATGGCGGACGCCCTCGGATTGATGTCTGTCTGCGAGAAACAGCGCCGGATTGGCTAGAGCTTGAAATCACCAACACCAAGGGGCAGCCGCTGGCCGCGGAGGATGAAGTCCTTCAGGGCACCGGCATTGGCGCGCGGCTGATGATGGCTTTTGCGGCACAGCTTGACGGCATTGCAAGTACCGGCGAGACAGAGACGGCCTATACTTACCGGCTGGGCTTTCCAGTTGCCGTCGGAGCCGAGCCGCCAGCCGCAAAAGACAAAGAACAGGATCATGACGCAGAAGAACCCGCAGCATGATGACGCCAGCTGCCCGGAATTTTCAGTTCTGGTCACGGCCGAACAGGCCTGGCCGGCTTTTGAGGGGGCGGTGCTGGAAGCCAAGAATGAAATCAGCGCGAGCTTCCGGCTGTTCGATTTCACTACCAAGCTGCTAAGCCCGGACGCCAGGAAGACAGGCGAAACCTGGGCAGAACTGATCGCGGACGCTCTGCGCCGCGGCGTGCGCGTCCGCCTGGTGGTCAGCGACTTTGACCCGGTGATGGCGGCCCCGCTGCATGCGGCTGCGCAAAACACGCTTGCCCAGGCCAGGGAGATTGCCAGCGGACTTGCGCCGGAGGCAGCCGCGCGCCTGTCGGTGACCGCGGCTCTGCATCCGGCGCAGGCTGGCCTGCTGCCGCGGCTGGCTTTTTCGCCTTTCGTGATCCGCAAGCTTCGCAAACTTCCGCGGCGTCTCAGGCCTTCCGCCGCGAGCCGCAGTCTGCCGCAGCTCTTTCCTGTCTCTCATCATCAGAAGGTTGCGGTGATCGACCGTCAGGTTCTCTACATTGGCGGGCTGGATCAGAACCACCGCCGTTGGGACACCACCGCCCACGACCAGCCTGCGTTCAAAACATGGGCGGATGTGCAATTGCTGTTGCGCGGCCCCGAGGCTGAGGAAGCCGCTGAACATCTCGACAGCTTTCTGGAGGACATTGCCGGTCGCAGACTGCCGCCTGCACGCAAGCACATCCGCCGCACCTTGTCGGTTCCGCGCCGTGCAGGCTTCTGGACGCTGTCGCCAAAGACGGTTCTGCGCGAAATCGAGGAAGATCACCTGGCCGCTTTTGCCGCTGCCCGCCGCCTGATCTATCTGGAAACCCAGTTTTTGCGTTCCAGTGTCATTGCCCGCGGGCTGGCAGATGCTGCCCGCCGCAATCCCGAATTGTCGCTGATCCTCATTCTTCCCGGTCTGCCGGAAGATGTTGCCTTCGACGGCAATCAGGAACTTGATGCCCGCTATGGCATGGCTCTGCAGGCGGAGGCGCTTGAGACCGTGAGTTCAGCCTTCGGGTCCCGCGCATGTATCGCCAGCCCGGTGCAGCGCCGGATGGCTGCGCGGGATGCGCCGTCGACCCTGGCAGGCTCTCCGCTGATTTACGTGCACAGCAAGGCGCTCATCACCGACCGGGATTTTGCCCTGGTGGGGTCAGCCAATCTCAACGGGCGCTCTATGCGCTGGGATACCGAGGCAGCTTTGCGCATCACTGGCAGGGACCGGATCGGGCAGCTCTGGCAGGTGCTGGCCCGGCACTGGTGGCAGGAGGACTTGCCGGAGGAGGCATTGGATCCGGCCAGCGCTGCCGCCTGGTGGCAGCAGGAAATCCGCCGCAACCAGGTGCGCCGCCCCGAGGCCAGGCGCGGGCTGCTGGTCCCGCACCAGCCGGACAGGATGGCAGAACTGCAGCAGCCCCTGCCGGGTGCTACGGAAGACATTGTCTGACTGGCACTGTCTTCTGCCACGGGTGCCCAAGAGCTTTGCAAATAAGAGTTCATGCGCATGAAAAAGGCCCGGTGCAGCAATGCACCGGGCCTTCAGGACGGGAGGAAATTCCGTAAGCCTTATAGAGCTTCCTGCGATTCCTCGGTGATTTCGTTGCCAAGGTTCGACACATCCCTGCCGAAACCTTCTGCAGTCTCGCAGGCCGCCAGGCCCGCCATTGCAAGCATAGCTATCAGGATACGCATGTTGGCCTCCTTATTGCAGTTTCGAGGCCACATTGCCGGCAAATGCATCAATGACGGCATTGTAGAACAAGTCGCTGTCAACGGTCACGGCTGCGGGATCGGTGCCTTCAGGATAGTAGGCGTTCAGCTGGTCCGCGGACACGGTCAGGTCATAGCGCATATCCTTGGAGGCGTCGGCCATATCGATGTCCACATCGCCCTTCAGCACCCATTCGCCGACACCCAGTGCCTGCTCGAAATTGCTGGCCAGGGCCACCGAGTCGATCTCCACATGGATTTCTGCCGTGTCCTCAGCACCGGCTTCCGCGATCTGGCCCACCAGCTTCTCTGCCAGCGCGGTTTCCAGGTCGGTTTCGAGGCTGGTCCAGACTTTTGCAGCCGGATAGTTCTCAACCGCGCTCAGGTCAGCGGTCACGTCGATTTCGGAAACCATGGAACCAGCGGTGGCGGCGGTGGCCATGGCGGTAACAAGAGCAGTGGTGCGGATCAGATGTTTCATCGTCGATGTTCCTTTCCTGTTGTGTCCCTCTTGGGGATGCACCGACAGAACGCACCGAGCAGACGAAAGGTTCCTGCAAAATTCCGGCAAGCGGTCCGGCTACCCTTGGATAGGCGGATTTCCGCGAAAATCAGGCGCTTGGAACTCCAGACGGGCAGCCGCGTTGCCCCTGTAAACCGGAGCGCCAGTGAAAGGGACAAAATGACATCAGCGAAACAGCCTGTTGAACATGTGCTGAAGGAAACCAGCAACCTTGCGCGCAGAAACCGCGGCGGTATCACCGTCAGCCGGTTTGCTGAGGAACTGGGGCAGAGTTCGCTTCCGGCGGTGCTAGCCGTCCCGGCCATGGCTGTGGTTACGCCGCTCAGCGGGGTGCCGCTGTTCTCCTCCGCCTGCGGTGCGCTGATCTGCCTGATCTCGGCCCAAATGCTGATGGGGCGGCAGCACCTGTGGATCCCCGGCTGGTTGGGCCGCCGCAGGATCAAGGCTGATGCCGTGCGCAAAGGGGCGGCAGCCTTACGCGGAAGCGTGCGCTGGCTGGACCGTCATTCGGGCAAGCGGCTGGTATTGCTGACCCGCCAGCCCTTTCTTACGGTCATCCAGGCTGTATGCCTGATCTGCGGTGCCCTGATGCCCCTGTTGGAAATTGTCCCGTTTTCGTCGTCGGTGCTGGGCAGCATTGTCAGCCTCCTGGCAGTGGCCATGCTGACCCGCGACGGGCTGATTGCATTGCTCACGCTTTCTGCGCTCTTTGCCGCAGCCGCTGCGTTCGCGGCGGGACTTATTTGACTGCCATGCGCTGCAGCCAGACGCCAAAAGACCGGGCTCCATCGGGAACCCGGTCTTGCAGGCCGCTTGGCAATGACATTCCCCGGGGCGCCGGTACGAGGCAGGAAACCGGAACCAGGGAAGACAAACAAACGGCGGTGATCATGGCGGCCAGCAGGCTGCCACGAATCCCAGATCTTATCCCGGCTGGTAGTCCGGCAGGGATTCCAGTTGCTCGCGTGTCAGATGGGTAATGACACGCACATCGCTTGCGGTTTGCACGATCTCGATATCCCCCATCGAAAGTTCAACCGGCTTTTCGCCGATACCCAGAAACCCGCCCACATCGATGATCACCGCTTCGACGCCACCGTTGGTGTTCACCACAACCTGCGAGAGCTCGCCAATATGCTTGTCCTTGGCGTCATAGGCCGGGGCTCCGGTCAGCTCTGACGCAGTGACCTCATTCATGCCCAATGGCTCCATCGCAGGCCCGTCTGCGTCAGGGATCAGCGCCGAAAGGCCGCCCTCCGAAGCAGTGTCGCCGCTGAGCGGGCTGATTGCGGCTTCAGTACCTGTCTGCAGCGGCGCAAACTCAGCCTTGGCTTCGCCCATTGCGCCGCCTCCGGCGGTGGCGCCGGCTGTCGGCGTCTCAACCTGGGCACAACCCCCTGCATTGCCGGAAACGCCGCCGCCGGTGCCGGCAAAACCGGGAACCGCAGCAGCGGTGATCAGTGAAGCCGAAAGCATAAGGTATTTCATAAGTTGATCTCCTGGGTGTTCCGCACTTCAGCGCGTGCAATACAGCCTCCCAACCCGCGCCAACCGGAAAGGTTCCCGGAAACCCGGGATTTTCCAGAAAAACCGCAGGTATGAACTGCGGAGGAAACCGCTCCACCGTTGTATCTGCGGTCTCTGCGGCAACTTGCCTCTGGCAGCGCAGCAGGCACCGGCATAGGTGGCGGAGTGCCGCTCCCGGGTGCAAAATCGGGCCGGAAAACATGATTGTGTGATACGCTTTTTGATCCACGTCAAAGTTCTGGCACTTTGCTTCTGTGACAAGGGCGGCAGCACTGCCACAAAACGGAGAGAGTCCGTGAGCGATTCCAACCCGGCCCCCAGCCTCTATGCCGCCAGAGAGCCGATCTTCCCGCGGCGCGTGTCAGGCAAGTTCCGCAACCTGAAATGGTACATCATGGCGGTGACGCTGGGGATCTACTATCTGACCCCCTGGATCCGCTGGGACCGGGGTCCCTCGCTGCCGGACCAGGCGGTGCTTCTGGACCTGGCCAACCGCCGGTTTTATTTCTTCTGGATCGAAATCTGGCCGCATGAATTCTACTTTGTGGCGGGCCTTTTGATTATGGCCGGGCTTGGGCTGTTCCTGTTCACCTCGGCGCTGGGCCGGGTCTGGTGCGGTTACGCCTGCCCGCAGACGGTCTGGACCGACCTGTTCATCCTGGTGGAGCGATGGATTGAGGGCGACCGCAACGCCCGCCTGCGCCTGCACCGGCAGAAGAAGATGGATTTCCGCAAGGCACGCCTGCGTGTGACCAAATGGATCGCCTGGTTCCTGATCGGACTCGCCACCGGCGGCGCCTGGGTCTTCTATTTCGCTGATGCGCCGACGCTGGCCTATGATCTGGTGACGCTGAACGCGCATCCCATTGCCTATTCCACGATGCTGATCCTGACCGCGACCACCTTCCTGTTTGGCGGCTTCGCGCGCGAGCAGATCTGCATCTACGCTTGCCCCTGGCCGCGTATCCAGGCGGCAATGATGGATGAAGACACGCTGACCGTCGGCTACCGTGAATGGCGGGGCGAGCCACGCGGCAAGCTGAAGAAGGGCCAGGTGGCCGAAGGGCAGGGCGACTGCATCGACTGTATGGCCTGTGTAAACGTCTGCCCCGTGGGGATCGATATCCGCGACGGCCAGCAGATGGAATGTATCACTTGCGCGCTGTGTATCGACGCCTGCGACGACGTGATGGCCAAGATCGGCAAACCGCGCGGCCTGATCGACTATATGGCGCTGTCGGACGAAACGCTGGAGCGCGATGGCAAGCCGCCCAAGAATATCTGGAAGCACATCCTGCGCCCGCGCACCATCATGTATACCAGCCTGTGGTCGCTGGTGGGGGTGGGGCTACTGTTTGCCCTCTTCATCCGCTCCGATATCGAACTGACCGTCGCACCGGAACGCAATCCGACCTTTGTTACACTGTCGGATGGCTCGATCCGCAACACCTATGACGTGCGCCTTCGCAACAAGCACGGCGAGGACCGCGTGTTCAAACTGTCGATCAAGGGCGACCCGGCGATGCGCTTGCAATTGGAAGGCACCGTTTATCATTCGGTGAACGTGCCGACGGATACAGCGCTGCTGCAGCGGGTCTATATTGTCTCTGCCAAGGGCTCTGCACCGTCGCAGGCTTCCAGCACTCCGGTTCGCATCTGGGTCGAGGATCTGATAAACGGGGAACGGGCCCACAAGGACACCAGCTTTAACGGCAAGGGGAACTGAGCCATGGCCAAGCGCGAACGCGAATTTACCGGCAAACACGCCCTGATGCTGTTTGGCGGCGCCTTTGCGGTGATCATCGGGGTGAACATCATCCTGGCGGTCAATGCAGTGAAGACCTTTCCTGGGCTGGAGGTGAAGAATTCCTATGTCGCCAGCCAGGAGTTTGATCAGCGCCGCTCCGCACAGGAGGCGCTGGGCTGGTCGGTCTATGCATCCTCTCAGGGCGATCAGGTCAAGCTGGAGATCACCGACGCCGAGGGTGTCCCGGTCAAGGTCGCCAAACTGACAGCAACGCTCGGCCGCGCAACCCATGTGCAGGACGACCAGAAGCCGGAGTTCACCTTTGACGGCCAGGCCTATGTGGCGTCGGCTGATCTGGGCCCGGGCAACTGGAACATCCGTATGGTGGCCCGGGCCAAGGATGGCACCGAATTCACCCAGCGGGTGATCCTGCATGTGAAAGGCTGAACGCGATGACCGCGCAGCTCCGCCCCTCGCTGGCCGCTTGTCCCGCTTGTGTTGCCGCTCCGCATGGCGGGGCAGAACAGGCGCCTACCGAGGCACGGCTGGCGCTGTCCCTGCCAGGTATCCACTGTCAGGCCTGCATATCCACGGTGGAAAGGGAGCTCAACGCCCATCCGGGCATCCATTCAGCACGGGTGAATCTGACCCTGAAAAGGGCGCTGATCGAGGCGGATCCGGACGTGCGCGCCGCCGATCTGATCCCGGTGCTGGAGCAGGCCGGTTTCGAGGCGCATGAACTGGATCTGGCTGCGCTGGCGGCCACCCAGAACGACAAGGCCGGGCGGGATCTGCTGATGCGGCTGGCGGTGGCCTTCTTCGCCTCGATGAACGTAATGCTTCTGTCGATCTCGGTCTGGTCCGGGGCGTCTGACGCGACGCGGGACATGTTCCACTGGATTTCGGCTGCAATCACATTCCCTGCCATCATCTTCTCGGCCCAGCCCTTCTTTGCCAATGCCTGGACAGCGCTGCGGGTCGGGCGGCTGAATATGGATGTGCCGATTGTCCTAGCGCTGGTGCTGGCCCTGGTCACATCGCTATGGGAGACCTTCCTGTCAGGCGAGCACGCCTATTTCGATGCGGCGCTGACACTGACCTTTTTCCTGCTGGCGGGCCGATATCTGGATTACCGCACCCGTGCGGTGGCACGCTCGGCGGCAGAGGAACTGGCGGCTTTGGAAGTGCCCCGTGCCATCCGGCTGCTGGACGGTGACGAATACGAGGTGCCGGTTGCGGATCTGGCCATCGGCGACCTGATCCTGGTGCGCCCCGGCGGGCGGATGCCGGTGGATGGCGAGATCGTTTCCGGCCAGTCTGAACTCGACCGCTCGCTGCTGACGGGGGAAACCCTGCCGGTCTTTGCAGAACCGGGGCTGGCAGTCTCTGCAGGTGAAGTGAACCTGACCGGCCCGCTGACCATCCGCGCAACTGCAGTGGGTGAAGACACCTCGCTGCACCGCATGACTGATCTGGTGGCCATCGCGGAATCCGGCCGATCCCGCTACACGTCGCTGGCCGACAGTGCAGCAAAACTCTATGCGCCCGGTGTGCACATCCTGTCGGCGCTCGCCTTTGCGGGCTGGTATTTCTACACCTTCGACATCCGCACGGCGCTGAACATTGCCGCCGCGGTGCTGATCATCACCTGCCCCTGCGCGCTGGGTCTTGCAGTGCCAGCAGTGACAACTGCTGCCTCGGGTCGGCTGTTTAAGAAAGGCATGCTGATCAAGCACGCCACCGCGCTGGAGCGGCTGGCAGAAGTGGATACCGTGGTCTTTGACAAGACCGGCACGCTGACCGCCGGCACCCCGGAAGTCATCAACCTGGGCGACCATGCCCGCGCAGATCTCGAGATTGCCCTGGCACTGGCCGAAGGCTCCTCGCACCCGCTGTCAGCGGCCCTGTCCCGCGCGGCGCGCGAAGCCGGTATCAAACCCGCCAGTGTGCAGGCCATTACCGAGGTGCCGGGTTATGGCGCTGAAGGCATTTTCCGCGGCGCCCGCGTCCGTCTGGGCCGTGCGGCCTGGGTCGGGGCCGCGCAGGGCAGCCAGACGGCAGCCTGGCTGGATAGCGGAGCAGGGGAGGCCAAGCCATTTCTTTATACCGATGCTCTGCGCCCCGGCGCAGCAGAGGCGGTGGCAGCGTTGAAAGCGGCAGGCACGAATGTCTTGCTGATCTCTGGTGACACCACCGGCGCGGTTGAGGATCTGGCCGGTCGGCTCGGCATTTCCAAATGGGTGGCAGAGGCGCTGCCTGCGGACAAATCCGCCCGGGTGCAGTTGCTGGCCGATCAGGGTAAGAAAGTGCTGATGGTGGGCGATGGCCTCAACGACACCGCAGCGCTGGCAGCGGCGCATGTCTCCATCTCCCCGGCTTCTGCCCTGGACGCGGCGCGTGTCGCCTCTGACATCGTGCTGCTGGGGCAGGATCTTGAGCCGATTGCCGAGGCCTGCGGCGTGGCGCAGAAGGCCACCCGCCGCATTCGCGAGAACTTCCGCATTGCCACACTCTACAACGTGATTGCAGTGCCGCTGGCGATCGCCGGACTGGCAACGCCCTTGATTGCAGCGCTGGCAATGTCTACGTCCTCCATAACCGTTTCCCTCAACGCGCTGCGGCTGCGCTGAGCCCGCAACACTGGTGCCGAATTATGAGCGTCCTTGCCTATCTGATCCCGATTTCGCTGATCCTTGGTACGGTTGGGCTTGCAGCCTTTTTCTATACGGTGCGCAGCAACCAGTATGACGATCCCGAAGGCGACTCGCGCCGCATTCTCAATGATGAGTGGGACGACAAGCCCAAGCCCTGACCGGCGGCCAGCAGCCAAAGGCTCCCGCGTCCGCAGGTGCCTGCCGGAAGGAAACAGCTGGACACAAAAAAGGCGCCTCCGCAGGCGCCTTTGCTGTTTTCGGGTGTTGCGGCGATCAGGATGGACCGATCGGCTCGCACGTCACGTTGCGCGCGTTCAGGCGGCGGCAGGCCAGTTCCGCCTGCTCCTGGCTCATGCCCAGGAAATTGGCCTCGAACCCGCGGCGGGTCTTGGCCACCTTGCGCAGGGTGCCGTCCAGTGTTTCCAGCTCGGCCAGCGCGGTGCGCAGCAGCACCTTTTCGGCTTGGTAGCGGCTTGTATAGAGACCAACATTGACCCCCCAGTAGCGCCCGCCGGAGGTGGACAGGCGGGTCACGACGACAGGCTCCGGCTCAGGTGCTGCTCCGGTCAGGCTTGCCGGGCGGGCCACAGGGCGCAAGCCGGTGAAGGGCACCTTCTGCACGGCAGCGATGATGACCGGCTCCGCTGTCTCTTCTGCAGGCTGCGGTTCGGCTTCCGCTTCGGCGAGGGCCACAGCAATGCTCTCCCGCACTGCATCCCCCTGAACTATGCTATCAGCACTGACGGTCTGAACATTCTCAATCTGTTCCTGCTGGCTGTCTTCCGCCGGTCTTCCTGCCGTTTCGAAAGCTGTGCCCTCATCTGACTCGCCGGAGGCAGCTGTTGCAGCCGGAGCGGTATCCTCTTCTGGTTCGCTGACCGGTGTCTGGAGCGCTTCCTCAAGTGCGGCAACCAGTACCGGCGATTCGCTGGCGCCCGGGCGCGATTTGGGGCGCAGGCTCGTGTTCACCTGGCCGCTCACACGGAGGGTCTTGCCTGCCACCCCATGCGAGGGACCGTCATCTGCGTCGGCAACAACCACATTGCCCGCCCCCTGATAGGCCGGCCGCCGCGGCTTGCGCAGCGCCGCGCGCGAAGGCGCCCGGCGGAAGCCGAGGTCCAGCAGTTCCGCCACCTTGGCATTACGCGAGGCGGTTGACTTGCCGCCAAACACTGTGGCGATGATCCGTTCGCTGCCGCGCTTGGCCGAGGCCACCAGGTTGAAGCCGGCGGCGCGGGTATAGCCGGTCTTGATCCCGTCGGCGCCGCGGTAGGCGGCTAGCAGGCGGCGGTTGGTATTGGGAACCTCGCGGATGCCGGCATGGGTCGAGCGGCGGGAGAACAGGTTGTAATACTCCGGATAGTCATACAGCAGGTGCCGCCCCAGCGTGGTCATGTCGCTGGCGGTCGACAGATGCCCGCTGGCTGTCAGGCCATGAGCGTTCTTGAAGGTCGTGCGGCTCATCCCCAGCGCCTTGGCGGTGCGGTTCATCCGGCGGGCAAAGGCAGCCTCGGAACCGGACAGGGTCTCGCCGATAGCGGTGGCGGCGTCATTTGCGGATTTCACCGCCGCGGCGCGGATCAGATAGCGGAAGGCAATTTTCTGGCCGGACTTCAGTCCCAGTTTCGACGGCGGCTCGGCGGCGGCATTGCGGCTGATCCGGACCTTGGTGTCCAGCGTGATCTCGCCGTTCCGTACCGCCTCGAACGCGATGTAGAGCGTCATCATTTTGGTTAGCGACGCCGGGTGCAGCCGGGTGTCGGCATTGCGTGAATGCAATACTTCGCCGGTGCGGGCGTCGATGACCATCGCTGCATAGGGCGCAGCTGCGGCCCGCTGCGGCTGAAATGCCACCGAAAAAACTGCCAAAAGAAAGACCGCGGCTGCCCATAGGAACCGGGTACGGGAATACCGGCTGGACGCCGGACTTACCTGCGTGATCACTGCCATGTTTGCCTCGTGCCGCCGGTTTTCCGGCTGACGTTTTTGCCTGTGCTGAAAGCGTAACACAGGGTTTACGAGGAATAAACAGGTGCGAAAGCGCGCGGTTGGGCGCTTCGGCCAAGCAATGCCGACATCTTGTGTGCGGAAGGTTGCCAGCCGCTAGATGCGGCAAGTCCTAACGAAATGTTATCAAAAAAAGTTGCCTTTGCGGCCGGAAACAGCGGCCGGAGGCGCCCGCCGGGAGGGCCTTTGGCCAGTCTTTCCGGTCATCCACCGTGAAAATTGGTCACATAGAGCGGGGTTGAATAGCTGAGACCGAGGGAGAATTCGCAGGGCTGATGCAGCCGCGCCTTGATCCGGGATTCGAGGTCCGCCAGCAGTGCCCTGGAAAAGGCCTCATCCCGATGCGGCTTGGTCAGCAGGGCCACGCTGACAGTGATATGCGTGTGGCGGAACTGACCGGCAGGATAGGCGCGGCCTTTGCAGGCGCCCGCGCCGCTGTCGTGCTCCAGTATCACCGTTTCGATTTCGGCAAGAATGGCCTCTGCATCGACATCCAGATCGCTGGAGTACTTCAATTCTGCATGCGGCATGTATCCGGGGCTCCTTTGGCATTTGCCAAAGGGATAACGCCGCTCAGCCCAGGCTGTCCACCAGATCCGCCAGCCCGCCCAGATCGGCGATCTCCGTGTACCGCGGGCTGTGTTCCGGCGCCTCGGCGTGCTCGACCTCCCACACCAGCCCGTGCGGCACATAGGTGCCCCAGCCACCCGCCTCGATCACCGGCACCACATCGGACCGCATCGAATTGCCGACCATCATCGCGCGGTCCGGGCCATCGCCATGGCGGTTGAAGATGTCCACATAGACGTTTGGTGTCTTTTCCGAGACCACCTCGACCCCGTCAAACAACTCCCCCAGACCGGACTGCGCCAGCTTGCGCTCCTGATCCAGCAGGTCGCCCTTGGTGATCAGCACCACCTTGTACCGGCCTGCAACGGACTCCACCGCCTCCCGCGCATAGGGCAGCAGTTCGATCGGGTAGGACAGCATCATCTGTCCCGCGGTGATCAGTTCCTTGATGACAACTGCAGGCACCCGCTCGCCGGTCACTTCGATCGCGGTTTCAATCATCGACAAGGTGAACCCTTTCACCCCGTAACCATAGCGCCCCAGATTGCGCTTCTCGGCGTCCAGCAGCTGCCGTTCCAGCTGCTCCGGACCGACGTCCGCGGGGGTGTGATCCTGCAAAAGTTCAGTAAACCGTTCCTGCGTCACGCGGAAGAACCGTTCGTTGTGCCAGAGGGTATCATCGGCATCAAAACCGATTGTTGTCAAATTAGGTGTCAATCTGCCGGTCTCAGTCTCTTTTCCTCTACGCTATAGACGCTATATAAGCGTCACAGTTAATTCCACGTATCACTGGATCAAATTGCCTATGCCGCTGCTGCCGACAATGATGACCGATCATTCTGACGACGACACGGAATCCGGCGTTCTGACCAAGACGCGGCCCAAGACCAAGCGCCCGCCGCGCTACAAGGTGCTGCTGCTGAATGACGACTACACCCCGATGGAATTCGTGGTAATGGTGCTGGAACGCTTCTTTGGCATGACTCACGCGCAGGCGTTTGAGATCATGCTGACTGTGCACAAGAAGGGCGTTGCCGTGGTCGGGGTATTCAGCCATGAGGTGGCGGAAACCAAGGTGGGCCAGGTGATGGATTTCGCCCGCCGCCACCAGCACCCGCTGCAGTGCACCATGGAAAAAGAAGAATAAAGAGGCCTTTAGATGTCCGTACGCTTGTCCCTGGCCGCCCAATCGGGCGGCTTTGCTGTGCCTGCCGGGGGCCGCATTGCCGTGTTCCACCCGCGCAGCGAACACGATCTGTCGGTGCTGCCCAAGGAGCAGGTTCTGGTCATCCAGCCGCTCCGCCCGGACCATGATCATTTCGCAAGGCAAGGCTACGCCTGCGCTCCCGCGCTGGAAGCCGGCGCAGAATATGCCGCCGCCGTCGTCTTCCTGCCGCGGGCCAAGGCGCTGGCCCGGATGCTGGTGGCACAGGCCGCTGCGGTCACCGCGGGGCAGGTGCTGATCGACGGGGCCAAGACCGAAGGCATTGATTCGGTGCTGAAGGACCTGCGCAAGCGCTGCACGCCCTCTGCACCGGTGTCCAAGGCGCACGGCAAGGTGTTCTGGATCGAGGGCAGCACCGGTCTGTCCGATTGGCTGCCCGATGGCCCGCAACAGGTTGAGGGGTTCATCACTGCCCCGGGCGTGTTTTCGGCGGATGGCATCGACCCGGCCTCCCGGATGCTGGCGGCGGCACTGCCGCAAAAACTGGGCCGCTGTGTGGCAGACCTTGGCGCCGGCTGGGGCTATCTCTCGGCGCAGGTGCTGAAACATGAGGGCGTCGAAGACCTGCATCTGGTTGAGGCCGACCATGCCGCACTGGCCTGCGCCCGCCTGAATGCAGCGGATCCGCGGTCGCATTTCCACTGGGCGGATGCCCGGACATGGAAGGCGCCGGGGGTAGTGAACACGGTGGTGATGAATCCGCCGTTCCACAGCGGCCGCGCAGCCGAACCCGCGCTCGGGCAGGCTTTCATCGCTTCGGCGGCCTCCATGCTTGCCGCCAGCGGCAGCCTGTGGATGGTCGCCAACCGGCACCTGCCGTATGAGGCCGCGCTGGCGGAAAAGTTCGCCCAGGTGCGCGAGGAGGGCGGAGACAACCGCTTCAAGATCCTGCATGCGGCCAGGCCGAAGCGCGGGCGCAAGTAACCGCGCGCGCGGCGCAATGGCGGTTTCCAAACCGGCAGGCGCGGTCTAACGTGCGGGCCAAATGCCATAGGGGAGCACCCTTTCATGTCCTTTTCCATTTCCGGAAAGACTGCCATCGTGACCGGCGCCGCCAGCGGCATCGGACTGGCGATCGGCAAGCAGTTCGCCGATGCCGGCGCCAATGTGATGTTTGCCGACATGCACGAAGCCCAGCTGGTTGATGAGCTGGGAGAGCAGGCCGACGAAAGCAATATCCGCTATTTTGCCGGCGACCTGCGCGAGCGGCTGACCATTGCCAACCTGCTGTCGGCCACCATCGACGCCTTTGACGAAATCGACATTCTGGTCAACGGCGCGCGGCAGGTGGTGGCGACCGACGCATTGGACCCTCAGGACGAGACACTGGATCAGCTCCTGAACCAAAGCCTGCTGCCGTCGGTGCGCTTGTCCCAGCAGGTTGCCAAGCGGATGATCAGGCGGGGCGAAGAGCGTGAGGACGGCGACGGCCCGCTCGGCACCATTATCAACCTGTCATCGATTGCGGCCCGCCGCACCCACCCGGAACTAATGGCCTATTCGGTGGCCTCTGCCGCGCTGGACCAGGTCACGCGATCCTTGGCGGTGGCGCTGGCGCCGCACCGGATCCGGGTCAATTCGATTGCCTTCGGATCGGTGATGAGCGCTTCGATGCAGGAAACCCTCAAGGAAAACCGCAGCTTCCGCCAGGACATCGAGGCGCATACGCCGCTGGGCCGGGTGGCCTCTCCGACGGAACTGACAGAGACGGCCCAGTATTTGGCTTCTGACGCCTCAGGGTTCATGACCGGGCAGGTGCTCACGCTGGATGGCGGCCGCACCCTGCTGGATCCGGTCTCCGCACCGATGCACTGATTGGACTGACCATTGACTGCTGAAATGAAAGAAGAAAAAACCCGGGCGGCTGCCTGGTTCCGGGAATTGCGCGACCAGATCGTTGCTGCCTTTGAGGCGCTGGAGGACAGCCATGCCGAGGGTCCGTTTGCGGAAATGGACCCGGGGCGGTTCGACGTGACCGAAACCAAACGCACTTCGGATGACGGTTCCGACGCTGGCGGCGGGCTGATGAGCGTGATGCGCGGCGGCCGGGTTTTCGAGAAGGTTGGCGTCAACATTTCAGAGGTCTACGGCACCCTGGGCGAACGCGCGCAGGCCGCGATGGCGGCGCGCAAGGGCATTCCCGGGATGAAGGATGATCCGCGCTTTTGGGCCTCCGGCATTTCGCTGGTTGCCCATATGCGCAACCCGCATGTGCCCGCCGTGCACATGAACACCCGGATGTTCTGGACCCCGCACGCTTGGTGGTTCGGTGGCGGCTCGGATCTCAATCCCTGCATCGAATACGCAGAAGACACCGCGCATTTTCATGAAACGCAGAAACTGCATCTGGATCCCCATGGGGCAGAGCATTATCCGCGGCTCAAGGAATGGGCGGATGAGTATTTCTACATCCCCCACCGCAAGCGCGCCCGCGGAGTAGGGGGCATCTTCATGGATGACCAGAACTCCGGCGATTGGGCCGCGGATTTTGCCCTGACCCGGGACATCGGCCGCGCTTTCCTGCCGGCCTTCGTGCCGCTCGTCGAAAAGCGCCGGGTGCAGGACTACTCCGAGGCCGACAAGGACGCCCAACTGATCCACCGCGGCCTCTATGCGGAATACAATCTGGTCTACGACCGCGGCACTAAGTTCGGGCTAGAAACCGGCCATGATGCAAATGCGGTGCTGATGAGCCTGCCGCCCCTGGCCAAATGGGTCTGACCCGCCCTTTCTGAAACAGCAGCGCGCCGCCCCAAAGCGGCGCGTTTTTTCTTGCGGCGGATTTACGCTGATCTGCGCCCTTTGGGGCGCGACTTTGCGCTGCCCTGCGCTAAGATGAAACTCAACAGGCAAAGAAAAGAGCAGTTGTAACGAAGCGAGGCAGGGAGCACATCACATGCGCAGACTGGTTCTTGGGGCATTGGCACTGGCGTTGGCAGCAGGATGCGGCGGGCCGTCGGAAAGGGATGCCGGCGCGACGGCGGTCACCCGCACCGAACCCGCCAATGCGCGGCTGGCCGGGCTTTCGACCTATCCCCGCTTCGGCGACCGCGACCCGCATGACTGGGAGGGGCGCAAACCCTGGTCCTACCCGGTGCACGGCATCGACGTCTCGCGCTATCAGGGCGACATCGACTGGCGCACGGTGCGCCGCTCCGGCGTGTCCTTCGCCTATATCAAGGCGACCGAAGGCGGCGACCACATTGATGCCAAGTTCCGCGACAACTGGCGTGGCGCCCGCGCGGCTGGCATGAAACGCGGCGCCTATCACTACTACTACTTCTGCCGCCCCGCAGCAGAGCAGGCGCGCTGGTTCATCCGCAACGTGCCAAGGGACACAAACGCGCTGCCGCCGGTGCTGGACATGGAATGGAACCACCGCTCCCGCACCTGCCGCACTCGGCCGGACGGCCCAACGGTGCGGGCCGAGGCACGCAAGTTCCTGAACATCCTTGAACGCCACTACGGCAAGCGCCCGGTGGTTTACACAACGGTGGATTTCTACCGCGACACCGGCATCGGACGCCTAGGCGGCACCGAATTCTGGCTGCGCTCCGTCGCGGGCCATCCGCAAAAGGTCTACCCGGGCAAGGCCTGGAGTTTCTGGCAATACTCCGGCACCGGCGAGGTGCCGGGAATTGCAGGCGACGTGGACCTCAACACCTTCCGCGGCAGCCCGGAAAGCTGGCTGAGGTGGTCCGGGCAGATCTAAAGCCAAGCAGGGGGCATTGCCCCTCGCGCCATCGGCGCTCACCCCCAGGATATTTTCGGCCAGATGAAGAATGGATCCTTATTTCATCTGGCCTTAATTATCCCGGAGCGCGAGGCGAGAGCCTCGCTCAGGCTCTCCAGTCGAAAAAGCCTTTACCGGCCTTCTCCAGCAGCTTGGCCGCCATCTCCCGGCCCAGCTGCGCGCCGTCTTCGACCGGGCAGGTCTGGTCATCGCTGATCGCTTCCGAGCCATCCGGGCGCAGCACCTCACCGCGCAGGCGCAGGGTGGTGCCGTCCAGTTCAGCAAGCCCCGCAATCGGCGTCTCGCAGGAGCCGTCGAGCGCGGCCAGAAAGGCGCGCTCCGCCGCCAGCCGCTTGCCGGTCTCATGGTCATGGATCGCCGCCAGCATGTCGCCTGCGCGGCTGTCATCCGCGCGCCGTTCGATGCCGATGGCACCCTGCGCAACGGCAGGCAGCATGTCGCTGGTCTCAATTGCAGTGGCGGGCACATCGTCCATTGCCAGACGGTTGAGGCCGGCCATTGCCAGGAAGGTGCATTCCGCCACGCCCTCGGAGAGTTTGCGCAGGCGGGTCTGAACGTTGCCGCGGAACTCCACCACGTTCAGATCCGGGCGGCGATTGAGCAGCTGCGCCCGGCGGCGCAGAGACGAGGTGCCGACCACTGCGCCCTCGGCCAGATCATGCAGCGATGTCAGCGACGGTGAAATAAACGCATCCCGCACGTCCTCGCGCGGCAGATAGGTATCCAGCGCCAGCCCCTCCGGCTGCAGAACCGGCATGTCCTTCATCGAATGCACCGCGATGTCGATGGTACCCGAAAGCAAGTCCTCCTCGATCTCCTTGGTGAACAGCCCCTTGCCGCCCAATTCCTTCAGCGGTTTGTCCGCGGCGATCAGCGCCTGATTGTCGCCGGTGGTCTTGATCACCACGATCTCAAACGCCTCCAGCGGCAGTTCAAAAGCAGCGGCCAGACGCGCGCGGGTTTCATACGCCTGGGCCAGCGCCAGCGGCGATCCGCGGGTGCCGATTTTCAGGGGCGAAGCGGGGGAGGGCAGGGTCAGTGTCATAGAAAGAAGCCTTAAATCAGTTTGCGCCCCGGTGGAAACCGGTTTTTGCGCATCTCCCACGGGGACCGTGCGCGGGCTTTGACATAGGACAAGGCGCAACCGCGCGGGGCGCGGCACATCGCCCCTGCTCTTGACATTCCGCCCTTCAGGCGTGACCTCAGGAGCCAGCTGACAAAGAGGATGACCATGGCCGGACAAAAAAAGCTGCTGCGCGCATTGGCGGGTGAAAAACAGGATGTGCCGCCGATCTGGATGATGCGCCAGGCGGGCCGCTACCTGCCGGAATACCGCGCCACCCGGGCCGAGGCCGGGGATTTCCTGTCCCTTTGCTACAACTCCGAGCTGGCCGCCGAGGTCACCCTGCAGCCGATCCGCCGCTATGGCTTTGACGCTGCGATCCTGTTTGCCGATATCCTGCTGATCCCGCAGGCGCTGGGCGCTGACCTGTGGTTTGTGACCGGCGAAGGCCCGCGGCTGTCGACCATCACCACCGAGGCCGACTTCGCCAAGCTGGGCCCGGCATCCGATATCCACGAGACGCTGAACCCGATCTACCAAACCGTCCGCATCCTGTCGCGCGAGCTGCCGCCTGAGACCACGCTGATCGGTTTCGCCGGCGCGCCCTGGACGGTGGCCACCTATATGATTGCAGGCCGCGGCACCCCGGATCAGGGGCCTGCCCATGCCCTGCGAGAAGAAAACACCGCCCTGTTCGAGGCGCTGCTGGCGCGGATCACCGAGGCAACCATCGACTATCTCTCCAAGCAGATCGAGGCTGGCGCCGAAGTCGTCAAGATCTTCGACAGCTGGGCCGGCTCGCTGAAGGGCGAAGCGTTCCAGAAATACGCGCTGGAACCCTGCCGCCAGATCACCGCAGCGCTGAAGGAACGCCACCCGGGCATCCCCGTCATCGGCTTCCCGCGCGAGGCGGGTGAGAAATACGTGGGTTTTGCCAAGGCAACCGGCGTTGACTGCGTGGCGCTGGACAACTCTGTTGATCCGGCTTGGGCCGCGGCCAATGTGCAGGTTGACGGCTGCGTGCAGGGCAACCTTGCCTCCCGCCACATGGTGACCGGCGGGCAGGAACTGGTGGACGAGACCCGCCGCATTGTCGAGGCGTTCAAAAACGGCCCGCATATTTTCAATCTTGGCCACGGCATCACTCCGGATGCAGACCCGGACAATGTGCAGCTGATGATCGACACCGTCCGGGGCGGCTGATCTTGTGTTATTCATAAAGATGCGGCAATAGCCGCATCTTCGGATACATCCAGAGGTCTTACGATGGACTACAGCAGAATGGGCGGCGCCCGCATGGGCAGCAACAAGCCCCGCCACGCGGAACATAATGCCAAGGGCACCAAGAAGAACCCTTTTGGCAAGCAGGCGGATAAGACCGAACTGCTCAAGCGGATGAAGGCCGCGGCGGAAAAAACCAAGAAAGAGGACTGATCCTACTTCTGGTTCAGTTCTGCCAGGATTTCCTCCGTGTGCTGGCCGCGCCGGGGGATCTCCGGCGGCGTCCACTCCGGCTGCCCTGAAAACCGCGGGGCAGGGGCGGCTTGTAAGACGCCTTCTGCCTCTATCCAGGCACGGCGCGCATTCATTGGATGCGCCATTGCCTCCTCCGGGTTCAGCACCGGCGCCACGCAGGCATCTGATCCCCCGAACAGCGCCGCCCAATGATCGCGCGGCTGGCCGGCAAAGATCCCGGCAAGGCGGCCAGTGAGTGCAGGCCAAAGCGCCTTGTCGAACTGCCGCTGAAACTCCGGATCCTCTGACAGCCCAAGTTTCTCCAGAAACTGCGCATAAAACTTCGGCTCCAGGCATTGGACAGAGACATAGCCGCCACCGGCGCAGGCATAGGTACGGCTCCAATGCGGCCCGTCGAGCAGGTTTGCTCCACGTGTGACGCCAAAGTTCCCGGCCTGCCGGATGCTCATCAGGAGGTTCATCATATGGGCCGATCCGTCATAGATCGCGGCATCCACCACGCAGCCCTCGCCGGTGGCCTTGGCCTTCAGAATGCCCGCCAGCATCCCCGCCACCAGATACATCGCCCCGCCGCCGATGTCGCCGACCAGCGTAGCCGGCGTGAGCGGTGCGTCACCGGGGCTGGAGGCGTACCACAACGCACCCGACAGCGAGATGTAATTGAGGTCATGGCCCGCCGCATGGGCCAGCGGGCTGTCCTGGCCCCAGCCGGTCATGCGGCCATAGACCAGGCCTGGGTTCATCGCATGGCACTGCTCCGGCCCCAGGCCCAGCCGCTCCATCACACCGGGGCGGAAACCTTCGATCAGCCCATGTGCGGTTTGTGCAAGTTTCAGGAAGGTTTCGGCGTCGCCAGGCTCCTTCAGGTCCAGTGTGACCGACCGTTTGCCGCGGTCCAGCAAAGAGTGTTCCGGCATCCCCGGTGCACGGGCCGGTGTACGGGGGGTGTACGGCCGGTGCACGCAGATCACCTCCGCCCCGAGGTCCGCCAGCGTCATCGCGGCAAAGGGGCCTGGGCCCAGGCCTTCGACTTCCAGAATGCGGATCCCCTGCAGCATATGGCGCCCCTTGTTGCCGTGTTTGCTCCGGACCAGTTTGCGGCGGCTCAGGCGGTTCCGGCAAGCTGCTGGCGGAATTTCCGTGGCGGCATTCCGGTCCCCTTGGCAAAGACCCGGCTGAAATGCGCGGGATCGTTGAAGCCGAGTTCATAGGCGATCTGTGCGGCGGTCAGGTTGGTATAGATCAGCAGCCGCCGCGCTTCGCGGAGAACGCGGGCATTGACCAGGGCAGAGGCAGGCTGCCCTGTGGCTTGATGGGTGATGCGATTGAGATGGGTGGCGGAAACCGCCAGTTCGCCGGCGTAATCCGCCAGCGGCCGGCGCAGGCGGAAATCCCGCTCCACCAGCGCTTCAAAGCGTGCAAACACAGGGCTTGCCTGTGACTGCGTGGCATCGTTCCCTTCTGCCGCAATCGCGCGCGCGGCCAGGGCTGTAAGGCTGAGCGCCAGCCCGCGCAGCATCTGTGCCCGGCCGAACGCCTTGGCCTGGTATTCGCTGAACAGTCTTTCGGCCAGCTCCTGCATCCCTTGCGGCAAGGGCAGAACCGCAGGCTGGTGCAGCGGTGCACTGATCCCTTCTCCCGGGGCCAGATTCTGGTCCAAAAGGTCGGATGTCAGAGTGATCACCCAGCCGCCAGTGCCGCTGCCAAAACGAAAGCCATGCACCGCGCCGCGCGGAACATTGATCAGGCAGGGCGGGGTGAGGTTATGTCTGTTTTCGTCAAGTTCTGCCACTCCCGCCCCGTTGATCAGCACCAGCAGCTGGTGCAGTCTTGCGTGCCGGTGCGGCCGCAATTCCCAATCATGCAGCTCAGATCGGGCGCGAATTGTCTCAATATGCAGAACATCAGCCAGTTCGGCGGTTTCGCCGAACAAGTTGTAGCTATCGATGCGGGTTGGGGAGTTCATGTGCAAAAAATACAAGAAATTGCGCGCTTGGTCCATTCGCAAACTTGCGCCGCCGGCGCAAAATTCCTCTTGCACGAACAATTCGAGCGGTCAGGGGAACGCGCATGTCCACGCATCAGACGCAGGTTGTCATCATTGGCGGCGGGCCTTCCGGCTTGCTGTTGTCGCAGCTTTTGCACCGCAAGGGGATCAGCTCCATCGTGCTGGAGAAACACACGCGGGAGCACGTGCTGGGCCGGATCCGGGCCGGCGTGCTGGAGCATGGTTTCGTCAATCTGATGCGCGAAGCGGGCTGCGGCGAGCGCATGGACCGGGAGGGCGAGATCCACGAGGGCTTCCACATCGCGCATCAGGGGCAACTGGACCGGATCGACTTGGCAAAGCACACCAGCGGCGAGACGGTGATGGTTTACGGCCAGACCGAAGTGACCCGCGATCTGTATGAAGCGCGCGATGCGATGGGCGGAGCGGTGATCCACGAGGCGCAGAATGTGCAGCCGCATGCGCTGACCGACGCGCGTCCCTTCGTGACCTGGGAGCAGAATGGAGAGGCGCAGCGGGCCGAGTGCGACTTTATCGTCGGTGCCGATGGTTTTCACGGGGTCAGCCGCAAGTCGATCCCGGCGGATGTACTGAAAGAATATGAGAAAGTCTATCCCTTTGGCTGGCTTGGGGTTTTGTCGGAAACGCCGCCGGTGGCGGAGGAGCTGATCTATGCGCGGCATGAGCGCGGCTTTGCCCTGTGCTCGCTGCGCAGCCGGGTGCTGAGCCGGTATTACATCCAGGTGCCGCTGACCGACCGCGTGGAGGATTGGAGTGATGCGGCGTTCTGGCAAGAGCTGAAGCGCCGCCTGCCGGAAAAGGTCTCGGCTGGCCTGCAGACCGGCCCGTCGATCGAGAAATCCATCGCCCCGTTGCGCAGTTTCGTTGCGGAGCCGATGCGCTATGGCAACATGTTCCTAGCCGGTGACGCCGCCCATATCGTGCCGCCCACCGGTGCCAAAGGTCTGAACCTGGCAGCTTCGGATATCCATTACCTCTACCATGGGTTCATGGATCACTACCTGAAGGGCGACAGTGCCGGGCTGGACGCCTATTCGGAAAAGGCGCTGGCGCGGGTTTGGAAGGCGGAGCGGTTCAGCTGGTGGATGACCAACCTGCTGCACCGGGCGCCGGAGGGCTCGGAAACAGACCTGCGGCTGCAGCGGGCAGAATTGGATTACCTGTTCTCCTCAGAGGCGGCCCAGGTTTCACTGGCTGAAAATTACGTGGGGCTGCCGTACTGACTGTGGTATCTGCCGACTGCACTTGGCATCCGGAAACCTGCGGCTCCCGCGCCTTTGCCGTGCATCAGAGATGCCCTGAAAAGCCTTGGGCCGGGCGCGGCGCGCTGCCTGGCCCAACGCCGCCCAACGTGGCCCGAGGCTCCGTATCAGCCGGCTGCCATGGCAGGGGCGGGAACGCCCCAGGCAACGGTCAGTTTCCGGTGGCTGCCGTTCGGGGCTTCGGCGAGATCCAGCAGGGCTGCACCGAAATCTGCAAAGGAAATCTGCGAGTTGCCCTCTGCGTCGGTAACCAGCGTGTCAGTTCCAAAGCAGTAGCTGCCGGTTTGGGGCCCTTCTGACAGCATCGCGGGCGGGCGCAGGCAGGTCCATTGTGACTCAATCTCCGCGTCCAGCAGTGCGTCCTGTGCCGCGCAGGCCTCGGCAATCGGGCGGACGCCGTCTGGCAGGAAACCGGGTGCGGTCAGCACCGTGTGGCCGCTGCCGTCTGCCAGTTTCAGCGTTGCAGCACCGCCGGTCACCAGCACGGGAATGCCTGCTTGCCGTGCAGCAGCCAGTGCGGTGCGGGTCAGCGGTACCAAATCCGCTTCATGTCCGGCAGGCGGGCGCAGGGCGCTGATCACCAGGTCATGCCCCTTGGCTGCTGCTGCCACGGCATCAGGGTCTTTCAGCAGATCCAATGCAAGCGGTGTGACCTTCGGGCTGATGGCTGCCAGCGCCTGCGGGTGGCGCGCCACCGCGGTGACGTGGTGGCCGCGGGATACTGCCGCTTTCAATGCTGCGCTGCCAACGTCGCCAGTGGCACCGAAAAGAATGATCTTCATGACGTTCTCCTATTTATCTTGAGGTCGAGATATATGCGTTTAAATCTCGACGTCAAGGTAAAATACCCGACCGAATGCCATAAGATGCCGGGAATGTCTCCGCGGGCTTGGCAGAGCAAGGCGGGGCGGCTAGGTCTGAAAGGAACCGCAAGCGAGCGCCAGGGAGGCCAGCCCATGCAGATGAGTGACCAGAAAGAGATCGCCGCCGATCCGGCAACTGTCTATGCCGCGCTGCTGACGCCGGAGGTGCTGCAGGCCTGTGTGCCCGGTGCGCAGGAGGTGGCAGGCACGCCGGAGGACGGGTTTGAGGCCACGGTTACCCAGAAGGTCGGGCCGGTCAAAGCCACCTTCAAAGGGCAGGTCACGCTGTCGGATCTGATTGAAAAAGAAAAGCTGACCATTTCCGGTGAGGGCAAGGGCGGTGCGGCTGGTTTTGCCAAGGGCGGTGCTGTCGTGACTTTGGCGCCGTCGGAGACCGGCACGCTGCTGTCCTATGATGTGGAGGCCAAGGTCGGCGGCAAGCTGGCGCAGCTGGGCAGCCGGATCATTGACGGCTTTGCTAAAAAGATGGCGGATCAGTTCTTTGCTAACCTGCAGGCGCATCTGGCGCCGGAGGAGGAAAGCCAGGATGGCGAGGCGCCTGAAACGGGTGAGGAAAAGAAGGGCTGGTTCAGCAAGGTCACCGGCCGCGGTTGACCCCTGCACTGGCGCACAGGCCCTTCTGCGGACCGGCCCGCGGAGCAGGGCTGGCAGATGCAGCGAACCGCCGCTAGGGTGGCCGGGATTTGAGACCATCCCGGAGGCACCATGGCGGCGATCCTGACGATCCGCGATCTGCGCAAAACATATGATGGCGGCTTTCAGGCGCTGAAGGGCGTCTCGCTTGACATTGAAGAGGGGGAAATTCTTGCCCTGCTCGGCCCCAATGGCGCGGGCAAGACCACCCTGATTTCAACCATTTGCGGCATAACCACCGCAACCTCCGGAAGTGTCAGCGTTGGCGGGTTCGACAACGTCAGCCAATTCCGCCAGGCGCGGGCGCTGATCGGGCTGGTGCCGCAGGAGATCACGCTGGAGCCCTTCACCAAGGTTCTGGACACGGTCACCTTCTCGCGCGGCCTGTTCGGCAAGCCTGCCAGGCCTGCGCTGGTGGAGGACATCTTGCGCAAGCTGTCGCTGTGGGACAAGCGGGACAGCCGGATCATGGACCTGTCGGGCGGTATGAAGCGGCGGGTGCTGATTGCCAAGGCGCTGGCGCATGAGCCGCGGATCCTGTTCCTGGATGAACCTACGGCCGGCGTGGATGTCGAGTTGCGCAAGGACATGTGGGAGATCGTCCGTGAGATGAAGGCGGACGGCGTCACCATCATCCTGACCACCCACTACATTGAGGAAGCCGAAGCGATTGCTGACCGTGTCGGGGTCATCACCGGCGGCGAGCTGCTGCTAGTTGAGAAAAAGGAACAGCTGATGGCCCGGATGGGGCAGAAGCAGCTGGAGGTGCAGCTGACTGCACCGGTCGAAGCAATCCCGGCATCGCTGGCGCAGCACAACCTGCAGATCGTCAACGGCGGCGATGCCTTGCTTTATACCTATGACACCCGGGCGGAACGCACCGGCATCACCACGCTCTTGAACGATGTAGCAGAGGCCGGGCTGGTGCTGGCGGATGTGCAGACCCGCGAATCCAGCCTGGAAGATATCTTTGTCGGCCTGGTTTCGGCTGGCGCGGCGTCGGAGGATGCAGCATGAACTGGACAGCGGTAGCCACCATCTACAAGGCGGAAATGGCGCGGTTCTGGCGCACTTTCCTGCAAAGCTTCATCTCGCCGGTCCTGTCCACTTCGCTGTATTTCGTGGTGTTCGGCAGCGCCATCGGCAGCCGCATCCAGGAGGTCGATGGGGTCGAATACGGCGCCTTCATCGTGCCGGGGCTGGTGATGCTGTCCGTGATCACCCAGAGCATCTCCAATGCGTCCTTCGGGATCTACTTTCCGAAATTTATCGGCAACATCTACGAGATCCTGTCAGCGCCGATCAATTTCCTGGAGGTGGTCGCCGGGTTCGTCGGTGCGGCGGCAACCAAATCGCTTTTCATCGGCACGGTTATCCTGTGCACCGCCTCGCTGTTCGTGGATCTGTCCGTTCAGCACCCGCTGGCGATGGTGGCGTTTCTGGTACTGACTTGCCTCAGCTTTTCCTTGATGGGCTTCA
This sequence comes from Leisingera sp. ANG-M7, assembly GCF_000813965.1. GTDB lineage: Bacteria > Pseudomonadota > Alphaproteobacteria > Rhodobacterales > Rhodobacteraceae > Leisingera. The sequence continues at coordinate 240,169 of NZ_JWLI01000005.1, forward strand.
TCATCGGCATCTGGGCCGGGAATTTTGAACAGCTTCAACTGGTGCCGTTGCTGGTGGTGACGCCGCTAGTCTTCCTGGGCGGGTCTTTCTATTCGATCTCAATGCTGCCACCGGTCTGGCAGACGATTACTCTGTTCAACCCGGTGGTCTATCTGGTGTCGGGCTTCCGCTGGGCCTTCTTCGGACAGGCTGATGTGCCGGTTCTGCTAAGCCTCTGCGCAATTGGCGGTTTCACACTCGCTTGTGTGGGCGTCATCTGGTGGATCTTTAAAACTGGCTGGCGCATCCGCGCCTGAGACCCGTGCCTAGCCCTCCTTCAAGGCGGCAGCCGCAAGCTGCTGCCTTTTTTGGCTGGCGGGCCGGGGCTGTAAATGAGGGTGCTAACCGGCGTTGCAATTATGCCCGCGGCTGTGCGGTTTTTGCATTTCATACCAATTCCCAAGACCACGCACCTTGTTTCACCCCGGGTGGCCCTCTACATCGGCGCCATGAGATTTCACCTGCCTTTCCTGAAAAGACAGCCGCTGGTAGCGGTAGTGCGCCTCAATGGCGCCATCGGCATGCCCGGGCGCGGCTCCCTGAGCGACGCCGCACTGGCGCCAGTGCTGGAGCGAGCTTTCCGTAAAGGGAAACCCGCCGCCGTGGCGCTGGAGATCAACTCGCCCGGCGGCTCACCGGTGCAAAGCTCGCTTATTGGCGCCCGCATCCGGCGGCTGTCAGAAGAGCTGGAAGTGCCGGTTTTTGCCTTTGTCGAGGATGTGGCAGCTTCGGGCGGCTACTGGCTGGCGGCGGCTGCCGATGAGATTTGGGCCGATGCCAGTTCTGTTCTGGGCTCGGTCGGAGTAATCTCCGCCGGCTTTGGCGCGCATGTACTGCTGGCCCGCCAGGGGGTGGAGCGGCGAGTTTATACCGCGGGCGAGAGCAAATCCATGCTGGACCCATTCCGTCCGGAAAACCCGGAGGACGTGAAGCGCCTCAAGGTGATCCTGAACGACATCCATGCCAATTTCATTGACCATGTCACCGAACGCCGCGGCTCCAAGCTGCACAGCGACGAAAACCTGTTCACCGGTGAGGTCTGGCTGGCGCGCAGGGCCGAGGAACTGGGGCTGATCGACGGTATAGGCCATCTGAAGCCCAAGATGCAGGAACGCTTCGGAGAGAAGGTCCGCTTCCGCCGCTATGGATTGAAAAAACCGTTGCTGAGCCGCTTTGGCATGCAGGTCGCGCAGGATGCGTTGGCCGGGATCGAGGAGCGCGCCGAATATGCGCGTTTCGGTCTCTGACGTGCTGTTCAAGATCGTTGCAATCTTTCTGGCGGTGATGGCTGTGCTGGCGATGTTCGGCAAGCTGCGTCTTCCCGGCCAGAAGCAAATCAATTCCAGGCGCTGCACGTCCTGCGGCCGCTTCAAGATCGGCAAGGGGCCGTGCGCCTGCATAAAAGGAGATCGTGGCAAATGATGCCATGGCTGTATTCGGCGCTTGGTCTGGTCATCTTGCTGCTGGCGGGGGACGCGCTGGTGCGTGGTGCTGTGAATCTCAGCCTGCGGCTGGGGGTGCCTGCGCTGATCGTCAGCTTGACCATCGTCGCATTTGGCACCTCGGCACCGGAGCTGCTGATCGCGATCAGCGCCGTGCATGAGGGCGCTGATGGTATCGCAATGGGCAACGTTGTGGGTTCGAACACGGCCAATATCCTGCTGGTGCTGGGCATACCGGCTCTGATGCGGGCCTTGCACACCAGTGAATGCAGCACCCGCAAGAATTATAACTTCATGCTGGGAGCCTCGGTGCTGTTCATCGCTCTGGCTTTCTGCGGCACATTCACAATCTGGTCCGGATTGATTTTGCTGGCCGCGCTGTCCTTGGTGCTCGGCATAGCCTTCCGTGAGGCCCGCAATCACCGGCGCAACGGTAATGGCTGTGCTGCTGATGCGGATCTGGAAGACATTGAGGAAGCCGACCCGGATATGCCGTACTGGCGCGTAGGCATCTATCTGCTGCTGGGCCTGATCGGCCTGCCGCTGGGTGCCGATCTGCTGGTGGACAATGCAACCATCATTGCACGCCTTTATGGTGTCAGCGAGCCTGTTATCGGTCTGACGCTCGTTGCAATTGGAACTTCGCTGCCGGAACTGGCCACCACTGTGATGGCAGCGCTGCGGCGTCAGGCGGATGTGGCGCTGGGCAATGTGATCGGCTCCAACATGTTCAACTTACTGGCGATCATCGGTATTGCCACCTTCATCGGCCCGATCAGCGTGGATCCGGAGTTCCTGCAGTTCGACCTGTGGGTGATGCTGGCCGCCTCTTTGCTGCTGATCCCCTTTGTCTTCTTCAAGCAGGACATCACCCGCATCTGGGGTGTCATTCTGACGGCGCTCTATCTGGCCTATCTCTTCGTCCTGTTTTAACTCTGTTTCCAGGGTAGCAGCAGGGAGGCACAGATGCGGGCATTGGTGACCGGGGCGGGCAGGCGGCTCGGGCGCTCCATGGCTTTGGAGCTTGCAGCGCAAGGGTATGACGTCGCTGTCCACTATGCGTCTTCGGCAGATGAGGCTGAGGCCACAGCAGAGCAGATCCGCGGCATGGGCCGGCAGGCCGCAGCACTGCAGGCAGACCTTCTGCAGGAGGATCAGGCCCAAGCACTGCTTCCGCGCGCAGCTGAAAGCCTGGGCGGCGCCATTAATTGCCTAGTCAACAATGCGTCCGTGTTTGAGCATGATACGCTATCCACAGCCACCCGGAGCAGCTGGGACCGGCATTTGGACAGCAATCTGCGGGCGCCGTTCGTCCTATTGCAGGCCATGGCCGCGCAGGAGCTCCCGGTAGAGCTGGATACAGGTGGCGAGCCGCGGGCATGGGGGCTGGCGGTCAACATGATCGACCAGCGGGTGCGCAAGCTGACACCTGACTTCATGAGCTACACACTGGCCAAATCTGCGCTGTGGACGTTTACGCAGACGGCGGCGCAGGCGCTGGCTCCGCGGATCCGCGTGAATGCCATCGGCCCGGGCCCGACCTTGCAGGGGCCGCGGCAGAGCGCGGAGCAATTCGCCCGCCAGCGGAAGGCTACAATTTTGCAGCGCGGCGCGGATGCGGAGGATGTCACCGCGGCTCTCAGCTATTTGCTGCAGGCTAAGGCTGTGACGGGCCAGATGATCTGCGTGGATGGCGGTCAGCACCTGGGCTGGCAGACTCCTGACAACGATGGTCTTGAGTGACGCAAACAGGGAAAAACCGACCCTTTCGCTGCAAGTTTTACACCGTCTCACTTGCCGTCATGGAAGCGTTACAAAAGTGCCTTTCTTTTCAAAACCTTGACAGCCGGTATGAAAAGTTTTGCTTTAAATCAGCGCCTTATTAGAGTGCCTAAAAATTAAGCATCCGTCCAAAACCGCTCAGAAATAAGAGAAAAGGCGGGATAGCCCAAAGATATCTCCGTAGTTATCCACAGCTTCCGTGGATTTTCCCGCTCTTGATCCTGACAGGCAAACATTGCAGCCACGCGCAGGGAATCATATGTCTGGGCGCATGACTGACCAGCCTTCCGAAACAGCGCCGGATTCGCCTGTCCGCACCGGTTATGCGGTAATCCAAGATTATGTGAAAACGCTGGACGCATCGCCCGGCGTCTACCGGATGCTGGATGCGGACAGCCGGGTTCTCTACGTGGGCAAGGCGCGCAATCTCAAGGCGCGGGTGTCGAACTATACCCGGCCTGGCAACAGCCCGCGGATCGAGCGGATGATTGCGCTCACCGCCTCGATGATGTTTCTGACCACCCGGACGGAAACAGAGGCGCTGCTCTTGGAGCAGAACCTGATCAAGCAGCTGAAGCCCAAGTACAACGTTCTGCTGCGCGACGACAAAAGTTTCCCGAATATCCTGGTCGCCAAGGATCACGCCTTTCCGCAGATCAAGAAACACCGGGGCGCCCGCAAGCAAAAGGGAAGCTACTTCGGCCCTTTCGCCAGCGCTGGTGCGGTAAACCGGACCCTGAACCAGTTGCAAAAGGCATTCCTGCTGCGCAATTGCTCGGATTCGATGTTCGAGACGCGAACGCGACCCTGCCTGCAGCATCAGATCAAACGCTGCACCGCGCCCTGCACCGGTCTGATCAGCGAAGAGGATTATGCCGCCAGCGTGCGAGACGCAGAACGTTTCCTGTCGGGCCGCTCCACCAAGATCCAGGAGGAGCTGGCGGAGCAGATGATGGCCGCGTCTGAGGCGATGGCGTTTGAACGCGCCGCCGCCTTGCGCGACCGGATCAAGGCACTGACCCAGGTGCAAACCTCGCAAGGCATCAACCCGCGCGGGGTAGCAGAGGCGGATGTGGTCGGTCTGCATATGGATGGCGGCCAGGCCTGCGTGCAGGTTTTCTTCATCCGTGCCAACCAGAACTGGGGCAACCAGGATTTCTATCCCCGGGTGGATGCCGACAACAGCCCTGCAGAGGTCATGGAGGCCTTCTTGGGCCAGTTCTATGGCAATAAGGAGCCGCCGCGGCAGCTGATCCTGTCCGACGGCATCGAAAATGCCGACCTGATGGAGGCTGCACTCAGCGAGAAGGCTGAGCGAAAGGTCGAACTGATGGTGCCTCAGCGCGGTGAGAAGACTGAGCTGGTGGCCTTTGCCGTGCGCAACGCGCGCGAGAGCCTGGCCCGCCGCATGGCCGAAAGCGCCACCCAGGCAAAGCTCCTGCGCGGGCTGGCGGAAGCCTTTGGACTGGATGGCCCGCCGCAGCGGATCGAGGTTTACGACAACTCACACATTCAGGGCACCAATGCGGTTGGCGGTATGATCGTGATGGGGCCGGAGGGCTTCATGAAAAACGCCTATCGCAAGTTCAACATCAGGGGCGAAGACCTGGTGCCAGGTGATGACTTCGGCATGATGAAGGAAGTGCTGAACCGCCGCTTTTCGCGCCTGCTGAAGGAGGACCCGGACCGGGAAAAGGGCCTGTGGCCTGACCTCTTGCTGATCGACGGCGGCGCGGGGCAGGTCTCTGCGGTGGCGGAGATCATGGAGGCACACGGGGTGCAGGACATCCCCATGGTCGGTGTCGCCAAGGGCGTCGACCGCGACCACGGCAAGGAGGAGTTCTACCGCCCGGGCGAAAGCGTCTTTGCGCTGCAACGCAACGACCCGGTGCTCTATTTCATCCAGCGTATGCGGGACGAGGCACACAGGTTTGCGATTGGCACCCACCGGGCTAAGCGCGCCAAAGCCTTCAGCGCGACGCCGCTGGACGAGGTGCCAGGCGTCGGCGCTTCGCGCAAACGGGCATTGCTGGCGCATTTCGGCAGCGCCAAGGCTGTGAGCCGCGCCAATCTGGCCGACCTCAAGGCCGTGGATGGAATATCCGAAGCGCTGGCCGAACGGATCTACGACCACTTCCACGCGCAGGGTTAGGCCGCTGATTTTGGACTAGGGGCAAATCGTGCTATTTCTGAAGGGCAGCCTTTAACTGCCCGGAGGAATTATGCCCGTCTCCCTGACCGTGAAAAACGTTGACTATGACACCTATTCGGTTTCCGGAAAAACGCTGCCGGACATCGCCAAGAGCATCAAGAAAAGCGGCCCGAAAGACCCTAACGACAACAAAAAGGTGGCCTTTCTAACCACCACGGAGCTGGATTGCCTGACGGCCAAGGGCAAATATGTTGCTGACGGCAAACCCAAGATCGACAAAAAAACCGGCTGGTTTGAGGTGACGGCCAAAGTCTCGGCGCTCAAACTGATCCTGCATACGACGGTCAAATGCCCCAAACGCTCTGTCAGCGGGCTGTCGCCGCGGGCGCTGATCGAATGGTACCGTTTCTATGCTTGCTGTCTGGTGCATGAGGCGGAGCATGTGAGTAAGGCCAAGAAGGAATGCGAGAAGATTGCCAAGGAGCTTAACAAGCTCAAGGGCACCGGGCTTGCGGATACTGAGGCCGCTGCGCTGAAGATGGCCCAGGAAGACCTGATGCGGGTGATCAACATTCACATTTTCGACGACCGCAACCGTCTGAACGAGATGCACAGGAAATTCGACCGCTCCAGCCATCACGGCGAAAAGAAGGGGGCGCTGCTGGATACTTCCGTAGGATGAGGCCAACACGCCCCGCGTGCACACGGGCCTGATTGCCGCCGGCCACCGCTGTTTCGTGGTGCCAGCCATTGCCGAATTTTGATCAACGCCGCTTTCCACTTTCGAAACAGCCGGATAATGTGCGCGGCATGAAGTGGACTCTGCCAAATATCCTCACCTTGCTGCGGCTCGTCGCAGCACCCGGCCTAGCCGTGATGTTCCTGTATTTCACCCGGCCGTACGCGGACTGGTTTGCCTTGCTGCTGTTTGTGACAGCGGCGGTCACTGACTGGTTCGACGGCTATCTGGCGCGGGCCTGGAAGCAGGAAACCAAGATGGGCGCGATGCTGGACCCGATTGCCGACAAGGCGATGGTGGTGATCGCGCTGATGATCTTAGTGGGTTATTCCGCTGAGCACTGGACCCCCTGGCTGGTGCTTCCAGCTACGGTGATTCTGTTCCGCGAGGTGTTTGTATCGGGCCTGCGCGAATACTTGGGAGACACCGCTGGAACGCTGAAGGTGACCAAACTGGCCAAATGGAAAACCACGGCCCAGATGATCGCTATTGCCACGCTGTTCTCGCAGGGCATCTTTGAGCACTATCTGGTGATGTCCTCGTTTGGCATGGACCAGGCGCTGATCGAACAGATCATGACGGGGCAGGTTTCCGACGAAATGGGCCTGCGCTGGAAGTTCGATGGTATGGTCTGGACCGGCCGTGCCGGTCTTTGGCTCCTATGGGTCGCGGCGGCGCTGACTGCCATCACCGGGATCGACTATTTGCGCAAGGCGATGCCGCATCTGAAGGAGGCGCATTGATGGATATCCTGTATTTCGCCTGGGTGCGCGAGCGTATCGGCCTGCCGCGTGAGCGGGTGGAAACAACTGCTGCCACGGTGGCGGATCTGGTCGAAGAACTGCGCGGGCGTGAAGACCGCTATGCTGCCGCCTTTGCCGATTTGTCGGCCTTGCGGGTGGCACTGGACCAGGAGCTGTCAGAGTTTGACGCGCCTCTGGACGGCGTGCGCGAGGTCGCCTTCTTCCCGCCGATGACCGGGGGCTGAGGTCATGCGGATTTCCGTTCAGGAAGCGCCGTTTAAACTTGGGGCAGAGAGCGATGCCTTTGCAGCTGGGGTTGAAAACGCAGGCGCCGTGGTGACCTTCACCGGTGTGGTGCGGGACGCCGACCAGGGAGGGCTTCAGGCGATGGAGATCGAGCATTACCCGGGCATGACCGAAAAGGCGCTGACCGCGATTGCGGAGGAAGCCATGAGCCGCTGGTCGCTGGCTGATGCGCTGGTGATCCACCGGCATGGCCGCCTGGCACCTGGCGAGCGCATCATGATGGTCGCCACCGCTGCGCGCCACCGCAAGGATGCCTTTGAGGCAGCTGAGTACCTGATGGATTACCTGAAATCCCGCGCGCCGTTCTGGAAGAAAGAAATCCTTGCGGGCGGACGCGCGGACTGGGTTGCGGCCAAGGACGTCGACGAGGACGCGCTCAAGCGCTGGTGAGGCCCGGCGAGATCAAGCAGGCAGGGGGCTCCCGCCAAGCGTTCAATCATCAAAAATATGATTTCCGCCTATTGGGCCGGGCGCGCGGGCATAGCCAGCGCATTCTGCAGGCGCGGGAGTGTCCCGCTGCACCAAGCTGCTCAGTGCGGGATCTGGCTGCGCAGTTCCTCAGCCTCGCGGCGGGCTTCGCGCAGGCCTTCCATCGCCGCCCGCAGTTCCGCCTCGGTCTGGGTCAACTGGTTGGTCAGTTCCGCCTCGCGCTGCTGCAGATAGGTGATGGCCTGATCGCGGGTTTCCTCTGCCTCATGCAGTTCCTGGCTCATCCGGTCCAGATCCGCCACATCGCTTTGACGCACCCGGGTGAAACGGTGCACCAGCCAATTGGCAAACCAGCCCATGGCAAAGGCCGCAAACAGGATGATCGCGGTGGTGATGATGAACTCTGTCCTGTTCATTCCTCTGGTGTCTCCTGTGCGCCGTCTGCGCTTTCGGCGGTCTCGCCGTCATTTGTTTCTGCCTGCTCCGCCGGGCGGACCAGCTTGAACTCGATGCGGCGGTTGGCCTCGCGGCCCTCTTCGGTGCCGTTGTCGGCAATAGGTTCGCTTTCGCCATAGCCCTTGGCGGCGAAGGTAGAGGTCACCACCCGGCGCGCGCGCAGCTCGTTCAGCACCGATTGCGCCCGGGCCTGGCTCAGGTTCTGGTTCATCACCTCGCGGCCCTGACTGTCGGTATGGCCCTGGATTTCCAGCCGCACGGGTCCGCAGCGGCTCAGCACCTCTGCGATCCGGTCCATGGTGCCAGCGCTTTCGGCTGCAATGGTGGCAGATCCGGGTTCAAAGGCTATTTTAGCCTCGGCCTGGGCGTCGGCCAGCTGCGCCTCGCAGAGTTCCGGCGGGATCGGCTGATCCTCGGGCACCGGCGGATCCTCGTATGTGATGTCGAGCCCGTAGGTCTCTGCTTCGCCAAGCTTGGCCGAAAGAAAACGCGCGATCTCGGAGAGCGCATCCTCTCGATAGCTCATCCCGCGCAGTTCCAGGTTTTCCGGCGTTACTGTAACTGATCCGCGCTGCAGATAAGATAGCGCCTCCAGCCCGGCCAGCACGCGCACCGGCCAGTCGGCGGGCAGGTCGGCGACAATCCGGGTGGCTGTGTGCACATTCTCAGAGCCAAAACGTGCCTTGGCATAGCTGTCGGCCACCGTGCGCAGGGCCGCGTCGCTGAGACGACCGCGCAGTTGCACTTGGCCCTCTGGGCTGAGTGTCGCGGTAAATTCAGGTGGACCGGCGGTGGCGCTGGCTTCAGGCACTGGCAGTACGGCGTGCAGGGCAAAAACCCGGGGCAGGGCGTTTTCCAGCTCACCTACGACATGATCGAAGGTGCCGCTTGCGGTGCCTCCTGCCGCAACCAGGGTGATGTCGGCATTGGCAATGGTCACGGAACCGCCGCCCAGCTCGGCAAGGCTGGCGATGCTCAGCTCCGACGCGCGGGCCCAATTAGGCGAGGGCACTCCCATGCCGATCACGCAATCGGCTTCGCCTTTCAACCCCGCCTTGCGGGCGGCATCAAGAATGCGCTTGCGGCTTTCCTCGCTCTCGGCAGAGCAGGCATCAAACTGGGCGCCATCCTTGTTGAGCAGGAACCGCAGGGTGAAGGGCGTGATCACCGGACGCGGCGCAGCAATATCCATTGCCAGCCGCAACCCCGGCGGGGCCAGCCGGCCAAGCTGCTCCTCCAGCTGGTGCTTGGCCTCTTCACTGCCGGAAATCGCGGTGATGGATACCTCGCCCGCTTCAACCGAAATCTTGGCACGCGGCAGCAGCTTCAGCGCCTCGATGGCGAAATCCAGGGCGCGCTGCCAGCCATCGGGCTTGGCATATTTGGCGGTTTCCAAGAGGTCCGCCACATTGCCTTCGCCAGCGAGCGCGTTCAGCTGCTTGACCATCGCCGCGCGGCCGGAGCCTGCTGGTATCAGCCCGATGATGGAGATGCCGCTGTCGTTTCGCAGGATTTCGGCGGAAAACCGCGGCGGTGCCAGCCCCTTGGCCGGAGGAACCTCCATCCCGTCGATGATCCGCGCCGCATCTACCACGCCGCCGATCAGGGAAATCACCGAAAACCGGGTTGCTTCGTCAGGGGCTGTGCCTTCCAGCAGCACTTGAAGCCCGTCTGCCGTTACCTCGGCCCAGGTGAAGCCCGCGCGGTCCAACGCCTGCCGCACCCCGGTTTCGGTGCTGCGTTCCACCGCGGTAACGGAAAATCCGGCGGCCACAAGGCTCAGCCCTGCAGCGGCGGTAAAGGCCAGGCCTGGGATCAGCAGAGAGGACAAGCGCATACGGCGGCAGTTTCCCTTGGTCAGTTAGTGGCTCTTACCGCGCGCGGCGCTGGGGTTCAATCATGCGAACATTGCCAAGGCGAAGAAGATCAGCGGGATCAGGCCGGTATCGCGGTTCAGCCGGAACAATTGCAGAAGCCGGGCATTGTTGTCCGCGTCAAAGGCGCGCAGCTGCCAGGTCATGTGCCAGCCCATTGCCCAAGGGGCTGCGAGTGCCAGCACCAGCGCCAGAATCGAAGCGCTTTCCAGCATCGCGCCAATGACCGCCATCGCCATCAGGCAGACAAAACCCACGATGAAACGGCGCAGCCACATAGGGGTTTGCGTGCCGAACAGCCGGGCGGTGGATTTGACGCCGATCAGCGCGTCGTCCTCGGTGTCCTGGTGGGCATAAATGGTGTCATAGAACAGCGTCCAGGCGATGCCGGCCAGGTACAGCAGTACCGGCGGCCAGCTCATGGAGCCGGTGTGCGCAACCCAGGTCAGCATGGCCCCCCAGTTAAAAGCAAGGCCCAGAAACACCTGGGGCCACCAGGTGAAGCGTTTGGCAAAAGGGTAGACCGCCACCGGCAACAGCGACAGGATGCCCATGGCAATGGCTGCCTGGTTGAAGGTCAGCAGGATCATCAGGCCCAAAAGGCACTGCAGCCCCATCCAGGCCAGCGCGCCCTTGACCGTCACCTGGCCTGAGGGGATGGGACGCGAGCGGGTACGCTCAACCTGGCCGTCGAAGTTGCGGTCGGTGATGTCATTCCAGGTGCAGCCGGCCCCGCGCATCAGCCAGGCGCCGGCGGCGCAGCCGACGGCAATCCAAAGGTCGCTCCAGCGCGGGCTTTGATCCGCGAGGATCGCCAGGGCAAGCCCCCACCAGCAGGGGATCAGCAATAACCATGTGCCGATCGGCCGGTCAGCGCGGCTGAGGCGCAAGTAGGGGCGTGTCCACTCAGGGGCATATGTGTCGACCCAGTTTCCCTTGACCGCATCCGCGACCTGACCCTCTGGTGCTGGTGTCTCGCCTTGCATATGTAGGACCCCATGAGTGCGAAAATCAGACTGTATGTAGAGCACCCTTTGGGGGCAGGGCAATCACTTCCCTTGGATCGTGATCAGGCGCATTACCTGTTCGGGGTGATGCGGCTGGCAGCGGGTGCCCATGTGGCGCTGTTCAACGGCAAGGATGGCGAGTGGCTGGCTGAGGTTGCGGAGACTGGAAAGCGCGGCGGCACGCTCGTGTGCCAGGAGCAGACCAAACCGTTGCAGATGCCGCCGGACCTTTGGCTGATGTTTGCGCCGATCAAAAAGGCGCGCACCGATTTCATCGTCGAGAAAGCGGCGGAAATGGGCGCGGCGCGCATCCTTCCGGTGCAGACGGAGTTCACCAATTCCGAACGTATCCGCCAGGACCGGCTGCAGGCCCATGCTGTAGAGGCGGCAGAGCAATGCGGCGGCACCTATGTGCCGGAGGTGGCAGACCTGCAGAAGCTCTCCCGCCTGCTGGACCATTGGCCAATTGAGCGGCAGCTGATGTTCTGCGACGAGGCGGAGGTGGGCAATGCGCTGCAATTGGCCGCTGAGACGCAGAAGGACGCCCCTTGGGCCATTCTGATCGGCCCCGAAGGCGGATTTTCCGAGGCAGAACGCAAGCGGCTGCACACGCTGCCGCAATCCCATGTCGTCAGCCTCGGCCCCCGCATCCTGCGCGCCGATACCGCTGCGGTGGCGGCGATGACCCTGTGGCAGCAGGCGCTGGGGGACTGGCAAGGGAAAGCTGGGTGACGTTGGTCACAGACTGGAAACCATTTCCGGTTAACCTTTAATTGTGCTGCGGCGTCCGCGGCCATTGTATCCGCCGTCCTGGCTGAACAAATAAGGATGGCAAGGCAGGCTGCACCGTTTGCTAAACGTTTTAATGAGGCGAAACAAATGAGTTTCATCCGCCCTGAAGCCCGCGAAACACTGTGGCAATGGCGCGAGGTTCTGGCCGCAGCGCTGATGTTCCTGCTGGGGCTGAAATGGGCGTATTCCGCGGCCGGCTTTACCGCAATCACCGGCTGGGCGCTGGTTGCAACCGGTCTGATCGCCGCCGTCATCGGCGTTCAGCGAATGCGATTTCGGCGCGGCAGTGGCGGCCCTGGCGTGGTGCAGGTCGACGAGGGGCAGATTGCTTATTTCGGGCCGCTTAACGGCGGTGCTGTTGCAACCTCGGAACTGGAGCGGCTGGCGCTGGATCACACTTCCAAACCGCCGCACTGGCTGCTGGAGCAGCCTGGCCAGCCGACGCTGGCAATCCCTGTCAACGCCGAAGGCTATGAGGCGCTGTTTGATGTCTTTGCGGCCCTTCCGGGCCTCAAGACTGAGCGGATGCTGGCAGAGCTGCAACGCCGCGGCCCTCACCAGGTCGTGATCTGGGAGCGTGCTGACAGCCGTCCGGAACATCAGCGCCTGCATTGACACTGGCGGCGATTCCGCCCACGACTGACCCTTCAAGACAGATCTAACAGGACGGAGTGCCAGGCATGTCCATTCCCCAGTCCGGCGGCGGGCCGATCGAACGCCATGAGCAGCTTGCCCAATACCTTGCCGATGGCTGCAAGCCCAAGGAAGACTGGCGCATCGGCACCGAGCATGAGAAGTTTGGTTTCTGCAAGGATACGCTGAAGCCGCTGCCCTATGCCGGTGAACGCTCCATTCTGGCGGTGCTGGAGGGGCTGCGCGACGGCCACGGCTGGGCGCCGCTGATCGAAGGCGATAACCTCATCGGCCTGACCAAAGACGGTGCCAACATCAGCCTGGAGCCGGGTGGCCAGCTGGAATTGTCAGGCGCGCCGCTGGAAACCATCCACGAAACTTGCGACGAGGTGAACGCGCACCTGCGCGACGTCAAGGACATCGCCGACAAGATCGGCGTCGGCTTCATTGGTCTGGGCGCTGCCCCTGTGTGGCACCATGAAGATATGCCGCTGATGCCCAAGGGCCGATACAAGCTGATGGACGGCTACATGCAGGAAGTCGGCACCATGGGCACCACCATGATGCGCCGCACTTGCACCGTGCAGGTGAACCTCGACTTCTCGTCCGAGGCCGACATGGTGCAGAAACTGCGCGTGGCACTGGCACTGCAGCCGGTCGCAACCGCGCTGTTTGCCAATTCTCCGTTCCTGGACGGACAACCCAACGGCCATAAATCCTGGCGTGCCCGCGTCTGGCGCTCGCTCGATGCCGACCGCACCGGCATGCTGCCGTTTGTGTTCGAGGAGGGCTTCGGCTTCGAGGCCTGGGTGCAGTATGCGCTCGATGTGCCGATGTATTTTGTCTACCGCAACGGTGAGTACATCAACGCGCTGGGTATGTCTTTCCGCGACTTTCTCAAGGGTGAACTTCCGGCGCTGCCGGGCGAAACCCCGACGCTGAGCGACTGGGCTGATCACCTGACGACCATCTTCCCCGAGGCCCGCATCAAGAAATTCATCGAGATGCGCGGCGCTGACGGCGGCCCCTGGCGCCGCCTGTGTGCGCTGCCGGCCTTCTGGGTTGGCCTCACCTATGACCAAAGTGCGCTGGATGCAGCTTGGGACCTAGTCAAGGGCTGGGACGCGGAAACACGCGACGCCCTGCGCGTTGCCGCCTCTGAACAGGGCCTGCAGGCCAAGGTGAATGGCATCAGCATGCACGAACTGGCCCGCGAGGCGGTGGCAATTTCCGAAAGCGGCCTCAAGGCGCGTGCGCGCCCTGGCGCTGGCGGTCTGGTGCCAGATGAAACCCACTTCCTGAATGCGCTGAAGGACAGCCTGGAGACCGGCAAGGTGCCCGCGGATGAGCTGCTGGAGCGCTACAATGGCGCCTGGGAGGGCGACCTCAGCCGGATCTACGGCGAGTTCGCTTACTGATAACAGGAATAGAACAGGCCGCGCTTCGGGCGCGGCCTTTCTCATTGAAAGAAGCCGGCGGCAGGATATCCTGCCGCCGGCTGTTTTTTGCGAGTGGTGGCTTCAGGCGTTACTGGGCCTGCAGCTCCTCCGGGGTCTTTTCAGCAATATCGGTCCAGTTGACGCTGGCCTTCTCGATGAAGCCCGGGATGTCGCCCTCCCAGCGTTCCTGAATGTCCTGCGACAGGTTCAGGTACAGGGTGTTGTCGACGATTTTCCAGTGGTTCGGATCACCGTCGAACTTGAAGCCCATCGCGGTGCCAAAGGCGCAGTAGCCGCCGTAGGCCGGAACATAGGCTTCGGGATTCTTCTCAAAGGCCGCTTTGTGCTCTTCCGAGGCAAAACGGTAAGTTGCGTCATTGTAAATGGAAGTGATTTTGTAGCTGCCCTTGGTAGGGGCACCGTCCGTGAAATATGCGACCGGGTCATAGCCCTGCATGGCCAGGCCAGTGGAGGATGCGTTGATCTCAACGCCCGCCGCCAGTGCCGAGGTTGCCATTGCAACCGACAGAGCCACACCGCTGATCAGTGCTTTTACTTTGTTCATGGTCCCGTCCTTTCAAATCCCGGCCGTGGCGTTCCCAAATGCTTGCCCGGCCGGCGTTTCACCATGTGTGCCGCGGTATGCTGCGGGTCACGGAACCGATGTGGAGAGCCGGGCGATCACATTCAAAACAACTCAATTTGACTGTGCGCAGGTTGGCTGCCGCCTGTGCAGTGGTGCGCAGAACGGATGACAGGCCGCCCGGACGCAGGCAGACTGGGCACAAAGAACGGAGGACAGGATGACACGCTCATTCACTACCCGCCGCGCCGCGCTGGTCGGCCTGTTGGCAGCAGCAGCCTTTGCAGGGGCGGCCGCGGCCCAGGACATCAGCGGCAGCTACCGCGCCGAAGGCCGCAACCCCGATGGCACCACCTATACCGGCACGGTGCAAATCCAGGACTATGGCGGTGCGATCGAGATGAGCTGGCAGGTCGGTGCCCAGGCCTATGCCGGGACCGGCACCCGCAACGGCGATGTGGTCTGGGTCGACTGGGGCGATACCTACCCGGTGGTCTACGTGCGGATGCCCAGCGGTGAGCTGCACGGCACCTGGTCCAACGGCCGCGCTTTGGAGCGGCTCATTCCATAACCTGCAGTGCCAGCACGAAGCGGACCACCTTCTCCGCAGGCATCTCACAGGGTTTGAGGCGGGCGCCGGACGTGAGCCGGTAAAGGTTGAGGCTGATGTAATCCGTGCCGCCCAGTTCCCGCGCCACCAGCTTCTGCGATTTGCCGCCGGCCAGGTCTTCGCGGGACACCATGTACTTGCACCCTTCCGCAGTCCCGGTGAAGGCGCCCAGCGGCAGGGCGTCGAATGCTGCAAGAAAGGCCTGCAGCTCCTCCGGCGTCACTTCTGGCCTATCCGCGGCTCAGTGCCCGCCCGCAGGCGGGCGATATTGGCCGAGTGCCTGATGAACACCACTGCCGCCAGCAGCGCGGCCAGCAGGGCAACCGGAAGGTAACCCAGCAGCAAGGCCCAGACCGCGCCCGACGCGGCCGAAACCAGCGCGCCCATCGAGGAAATCCGGGTCATTGCCGCTGCCGCCAGCCAGGTCAGGCAGCAGGCGATGCCCACCGGCCAGGCCAGTGCCAGCATCAGGCCGAGGAAGGTTGCCACCCCCTTGCCGCCCTTGAAGCCCAGCCAGACCGGAAAGCAATGGCCGAGGAAGGCCATCAGCCCTGCCATCTGCGACGCATCCTCGCCGGCCAGAAAGCGGGCCAGAAGCACCGCCGCCGCGCCCTTGCCGCCGTCCAGAAGCAGCGTCAGTGCCGCGGCGGGTTTGCTGCCGGTGCGCAGCACGTTTGTGGTGCCAATGTTGCCTGACCCGATTTCCCGCAGGTTGCCGAGGCCAAACGCCTTGGTAACCACCAGTCCGAACGGTACGGAACCGAGGCCGTAGCCAATCGCCGCCCAAAGGACCAGCACAATGGCAGAGCTTTCGAGTACAGGCATCAGTCCCTCCGGTAGACGGGCTCGCCCGCCACATATGTCGCCTCGACCCGGCCCTGCATCCGCTGGCCGTCATAGGGCGTGTTCTGTGATTTTGAGCGCAGTTTGAAACGGTCCAGCACAAACGGCACATCTGCGTCGAACAGCACCAAGTCCGCGGGCGTGCCCGCGGCCAGTCGGCCGCTTTCCAGCCCTAGACGCCTGGCCGGGTTCAGCGACATGGCGCGGAAAAGGGTTGGCAGGTCCAGGAGCTCGGCGTGGTAAAGCCTCAGCGCAGCGGGCAGCAACGTTTCCAGCGCAACCGCGCCGGCCGCAGCTTCCTCGAACGGCAGACGCTTGCTTTCCTCATCCTGCGGGGTGTGCATGGAGGAGATGGTGTCAATCAGCCCGGTCCGCACCGCCTCAACCACTGCCAGCCGGTCGTCTTCGGAACGCAGCGGCGGCTTTACCTTGAAGAAGCTGCGGTAGCCCGCCACGTCCAGCTCATTGAGTGTCAGGTGGTGGATGGAGGTGCCCGCGGTGATATCCAGGCCGTTGGCCTTGGCGCGCTCCAGCGCGGGCAGGGCGCGTGCTGTCGTAATCTGATCGGCGTGGTATTTCGCGCCGGTCATTTCCAAGAGGGCAATATCGCGGTCCAGCCCCATCCGTTCCGCCATCGGTGACACCGCGGGCAGGCCGTAAAGCGCGGCAAACTTGCCGCTGGTTGCAGCCGCGCCCTTGCTCAGGACCGGTTCCTGCGGGTGGGCGATGACCAGCGCGCCGCAGGACCGTGCATAGGTCAGTGCCCGCTGGAACACCTTGGTGTTGCTGACCACATGGTCGCAGTCCGAAAAAGCCACCGCGCCGGCGTCCATCAGGAAACCGATCTCGGTCATCTCCCGTCCGTCACGCCCCTTGGTCAGCGCAGCCATCGGCAGCACGTTTACCGGCGCATCAGACTGGGCGCGGCGGGTGACGAATTCCAGACTCTCCGGGCTGTCAATCGCGGGGGTGGTATCCGGCCGGGTGACGATGGTGGTCACGCCGCCCGCCGCAGCCGCTAAACCTGCTGATTTATAGCTTTCCTTGTGGCGCTCACCCGGCTCGCAAACTTTGACGCCGATGTCCACGATCCCCGGCGCCAGGCATTTGCCACCGCAGTCCACCTTTGTCACGTCTTCCGGCGCGATGCCAAGCGCCTGCAGCATCTGCGCAGGGTTGGCGGCATCCTTTTCAACCGCCGCGATCCGTCCGTTCCGCACCAGAACTGCCCCCGGCGAGTCGGTGCCTGCCTCAGGGTCGATCAGGCGGGCGTTGATGAAGAGAGTGCTCATGCCTTGGCTCTTTCAATTGCGTTGAGGGTCGCGGCCGGGTCGGCCTGGTATTTGATCAGGTGCTTGTCGCCGCCCTTGGTGATGACCTGCACATAGCTGCCCATGGTTTTGACGGCCTCGATTTGGGAAACCTGCACTGAGCGCCCTGCAGGGCCAGAGAGGGTCTCACCGGTCAAGGTCCAGACCACACCAAGCTCCTCGCTGGCCATGTACCAGCCGCGCAGGGCGATGGCTGCCAGCCCGCCTACGGCACCCGTCCAGATGTGGGGGCTGTCCATGAACCACAACACGGCCATTGCTCCGCTCATGCCTATCGCCGCCATCCAGGCATGTGCGCGGACATAGGCGCTGCGGTCGGGTTTGAATTCTATTCCGGCCATCAGAACACCAAAGCCCAGACCGCCAGGGCGATCAGCGCCATCACAATGGCAAACAGCGTGGCGCCAATCCGGCGGGCCTGGCTGCGCGCCTCGCGGGGGGACAGCTTGGGTGCGGAATAGGGCTTGGCGCTCTCGGCGGTCTCAGGAGCAGCATTCCAATTGGTCCGCCGTTCACCATAGGTGCCCTTCAGCACGATCTGGTCTGCCGGGGTGAGCCGCGTCTCTTCACCGCCAAAAGCACGGGAGCGGATCAGAAGCACATGGCCTTCCAGGGCCTGCAGCATTTCCCGGTCTTCTTCGATCTGCGTCCGCGGCACGCCGCAGCCCTCGGTCAGGTAACCGGTCAGGCCGATATCCTCCAGGTCCGAGACCGGAAAGATCTCCACCTGTTCCATGTCCAGCGCTTCGATCCCCAGCACTTGCGCCAGTGCGCCGGGCTCTTTCAGGAACGCCGCCTGTTCCGGTCGCATGCCGAGCGCAAAGAGCCGGATTACACCGCGTTCACCTGCCGGGATATAAATCACGCCCTCCAAGCCGCTCAGCCCGCCCGGCTTTGATTGGACGCTTGACGCTCGGCGCGCAGGTTGCGGGCCAAGAGGTCCATCGCCGCCATGCGCACCGCGACGCCCATCTCGACCTGCTCCTGAATAACAGACCGGTTGATGTCGTCCGCCAGAGTGCCGTCGATCTCGACTCCGCGGTTCATCGGGCCGGGGTGCATGACAATGGCGTCAGGCTTGGCCAGCGCCAGTTTCTCGGCGTCGAGGCCATAGCGGTGGTAATACTCGCGCTCCGACGGGATGAAACCGCCGTCCATGCGTTCCTTCTGCAGGCGCAGCATCATGACGACGTCCACGTCCTTCAGCCCCTCGCGCATGTCGTCGTAAATCTCGGCGCCAAACTCGGCGAACTGGCCGGGCACCAGCGTTGGCGGGCCGATCAGACGGATGCGGTTTTCCATCTTACCAAGCAGGATCAGGTTGGAGCGCGCGACGCGGCTGTGGGCAATGTCGCCGCAGATCGCGATGTTCAGCCGGTGCAGGCGGCCCTTGGAGCGGCGGATGGTCAGCGCATCCAGCAGCGCCTGGGTCGGGTGCTCATGCTTTCCGTCGCCCGCGTTCAACACTGCACAGTTCACCTTCTGGGCCAGCAGGTCCACCGCGCCGGAGTGCGGGTGGCGGACAACCAGCAGGTCCGGGTGCATTGCATTCAGCGTCATCGCGGTGTCGATCAGGGTCTCGCCCTTTTTGATCGACGAGGCCTGCATCGCCATGTTCATCACATCGGCGCCCAGCCGCTTGCCCGCCAGCTCGAAAGAGGCCTGGGTGCGGGTGGAGTTCTCAAAGAACATGTTGATCTGGGTAAGCCCCGCCAGCACGTCAGAGTGCTTTTCCGGGCGGCGGTTCAGCGCCACATAGTCGTCGGCCAGGTCAAGGATCGCGGTGATCTCATGCGGCTTCAGCGGTTCGATGCCAAGCAAGTGGCGGTGTTCGAAGGACATAGGTGGCAGCTCCGCGTGATTTGCCGGTTCTTATAGGCGGGGGGGGCGGAACGGGCAACGGCTGCGTGCGGGGTGCGGCCAGAGAATTTGAGTATTTGCAGCAAGATGACCGGGAGGTGTTCCGCTTGTCCGGCGGGCGGAGTAGCTTGGGCGCATGGAATCGGCATTGGATTACTGGAGCGCGCGTGCGCTGTTGGAGTGGCAGGCGGAGCTTGGCGCCACCGAGGCGCTGTGCGACGAACCGGTCGACCGCTATGCGCTGGAGCAGACCGCGCCGAAGCCGAAACCGGGTGCTGCCCCCGCGCCGCCGCCCAAGCCCAAGGAAGTTGATCCGGTCGAAGTGGCCCAGAAGGCCGCCAAGGGAGCTGCTTCCTTGCCTGCCTTGCGTGACGCGATGGGCGGGTTCAGCCACTGCGACCTGAAACGCGGCGCCCGCAATTTGGTGTTCTCCGATGGCCAAGCGGGTGCGCGGGTAATGATCATCGGCGAGGCCCCGGGCCGTGACGAGGATCTGCAGGGCAAGCCGTTTGTCGGACGCGCCGGGCAGCTTCTGGACAAGATGCTGGAGGCAATCGGCCTCAGCCGTTCTGAGAACGTCTATATCACCAATGTCCTGCCCTGGCGGCCGCCGCAGAACCGCGACCCGCTGCCAGCAGAGATCTCCATGCTGACACCCTTTCTGGAAAGGCATGTTGCATTGGCTGAGCCTGAGATCTTGGTGCTGATGGGCAATATCAGCTGTCAGGCAGTATTGGGTAAACGCGGCATCACCCGGCTGCGCGGGCAGTGGGATCAGGCCTGGGGCAAGCCGGTAATACCGATGTTCCACCCTGCCTATCTGCTGCGTCAGCCCGCGCAGAAACGGCTGGCCTGGGCCGATCTTTTGGAATTGAAGGCACGGCTTGGGAGCTTGACCTGAGGTAGTTCCATGAAAATTCTGGCGTTCTCCGATCTGCATCTTTCTGCCTCTCATGCCGCAGATATCGTCGCTGCCAGTGCGGGTGCGGATCTGGTCATCGGCGCTGGCGATTTCTGCAACATGCGGATGGGGATGGACAGTGCCGTTGCCATGCTGTCGGGACTGAAGGCTCCGATGGTGGCCGTGCCCGGTAATGGCGAAAGCGCCGATGAGTTGCGCGCGGCAGGATTTGCGAACACCACGGTCCTGCATGGCGAAGGCACGGATATCGAAGGCCTGCGCCTGTTCGGTCTGGGCTATGGTGTGCCCGAGACACCCTTTGGCGGCTGGTCCTGCGATCTGAGCGAGGTACAGGCGGGCGCTATGCTGGCCGCCTGCGATCATGCGGATGTTCTGATCTCTCATTCACCCCCCAAAGGGTTCGGGGATGTGACCTCCGGCGGGCTGTCCGTAGGCTCCTCTGCAGTAAGAGCTGCCGCTGAGCGGATCCAGCCGCAGCTGCTGCTTTGCGGCCATGTGCATGATTGCTGGGGCTTCCGCGGCAATCTGGGTAAGACACAGGTGGCCAATCTCGGACCCGGGGTGAGCTGGTTCGAGGTCGAGCCGTGATTGATGCCGTGACCCTGCTGGCCTTTGTCCCGGCCGCGCTGGCGCTGAACCTTACGCCGGGTGCGGACATGATGTTCTGTCTCGGTCAGGGACTGCGCTCCGGACGTGCGGCAGCGGTGGCGGCCAGTGCGGGTATTTCAGCTGGCAGTATGGTGCATGTGACGCTGGTCGGGCTAGGCTTGGGTGCCGTGGTCTCTGCCATGCCCGGGATGTTTGATGTGATCCGCTGGGTCGGTGTGGCGTATCTTCTCTACCTTGCCTGGGGCGCTTTGCGTACAGGCCCTGTCCGGGCAAATACGCCGGCGGTGCCTGTCCGGCGGGCGTTCCGCTCCGGCTTCCTCGTCAATCTCACCAATCCCAAGGTCATTCTGTTTGTGCTGGCTTTTGTGCCGCAGTTCGTGCGGCCCGAGGCCGGGCCGGTGTTGGCGCAGTTCCTGGTGTTTGGCCTGATTCTCGCGGTGGGCGGGTTTGTCATCAACGGCCTCGTAGGCATTTTTGCAGGTCAGGCTGGGCGGCAGCTGACCGGCTCACCGTTGTTTGCGCGCTGGCTCGGCCGGATCTCGGCCGGAATTTTCACAGGGCTGGCCGTGCGGCTGGCGATTATGGAGAGGGCATAGATGTCCCGTATCGACGAAAGCATGGAATTCATCCCGGTCCGCATTGCGGTGCTGACGGTCTCGGACAGCCGCAAGATGGAGGACGACCGCTCTGGCCAGGTGCTGGCCGACCGGCTGCGCGAGGCTGGCCACACCCTAGCCGACCGCAAGATCATCCCCGATGAGCGGGCAGAGATCGCCGCCCAGCTGCGCGCCTGGATCGCTGATCCAAAGGTCGACGTGGTGATCTCAACCGGCGGCACCGGTCTGACGGGCCGCGACGTGACGGTGGAGGCGCACCGAGACGTCTACGAGAAGGAGATCGAGGCCTTCGGCACCGTCTTTACCTGGGTCTCGATGCAGAAGATCGGCACCAGCGCAGTGCAGTCGCGGGCCACCGGCGGTGTTGCGGGCGGCACATACTTGTTTGCGCTGCCGGGCAGCCCAGGCGCCTGCAAGGATGGCTGGGATGAAATCCTGTCAAAGCAGCTCGATTACCGGCACCGGCCCTGCAATTTCGTGGAAATCATGCCCAGATTGGAGGAACATCTGCGCCGGAAGTAACCCTTCGCGGCGTGTAATCTCGCAAACCTGCGCGGAAAATCCTATATTTCCAAGCGGGCACAAGGCTTTTGCACTTTACCGGCCCATGCGCGGCCCCGGCAGCAGCCGCCACCGGAAGGGAGAGACATGCGCTTTTTGCGTCAGAGTTTGATGGGGCTTTTCCTGGCGTCGCTGACGGCGGCCCTGCTGCTTTACGCCGGGCAGCTGATTTTCGGTGCTATCGAGGCGCAGCTCAGCGCGGAACGCAAGCCGCCGCCGGTGCGTGAGCGGGTCTTTGCAGTCAATGTTGTGACCGCGGATCTGCAGACGGTGGCACCTGAACTCACGGCTTTTGGCGGCGTCGAAAGCCGCCGCACACTGGAATTGCGCACGGCCGCCGGCGGCCGCGTGGTGCAGCTGTCTGAGGACTTTGAGGAAGGTGGCGCAGTCCGGGCTGGCGAGGTTCTGGTGCAGATCGACCCGGCCGATGCACAGGCGGCGCTGGACCGGGCTGAGGCAGACATGATGGACGCCCGGGCCGAGGAGCGGGATGCCGGCCGCGCGCTGATCCTGGCGCAGGACGAGCTTCAGGCGACGCAGGATCAGGCGCAGCTGCGCGAACGCGCCTTCCAGCGGCAGGTGGATCTGCAGGAGCGCGGGGTCGGCACTGCGGCCACGGTGGAAACCGCAGAGCTTGCCGCGGTTCAGGCCCGCCAGACCGTGATCTCGCGCCGTCAGGCCGTAAGCCAGGCAGAGGCGCGCGCAGATCAGGCCGCCACCCGGGTGGCCCGGGCGCAGATTGCGCTGGATGAAGCGCGGCGGGATTTAGATGACACCACCATCAAGGCAGGCTTTGATGGCACGCTGCAGTCGGTCAGCCTGGTGCAGGGCCGGCTTGTGTCTGCCAACGAGAAACTCGCGGATCTGGTTGACCCGGACCTGCTGGAGGTGGCCTTCCGCGTCTCTACCGCGCAATACGCCCGGCTGCTGGACGGCGAGGGGCGTCTACTGGAGGCGCCGGTGCGGGTGGCGCTGGACGCAGCTGGTGCCGGCCTCAGTGCAACCGGGCGGATTTCGCGCGCCAGCGGTGCCGCGGGCGACGGACAGACTGGGCGGCTGGTCTATGCCAGCCTGGACGCCGCTCCCGGTTTCAAGCCGGAGGACTTCGTGACCGTCCATGTGACAGAGCCTGAGGTTCGTGCCGTCGCGCGGGTGCCTGCATCCGCACTGGGCGCAGACGGGACCGTCCTGCTGTTGGGCGAAGAGGACCGGCTGGAGGCGCTGCCGGTTGAGCTGGTGCGCCGCCAAGGCGATGACGTGCTGATCCGCGGCTCAGGGCTGGAAGGCCGCGAAGTTGTCACCGGGCGCACACCCTTGCTGGGGGCTGGCATCAAGGTGCGACCCTTGCGGCAGGGCGCAGAAGTGCAGGTTCTGCCGGAGCTGATCGAACTTACGGACGAACGCCGCGCACGGCTGGTGGCTCTGGTTGAGGGTAACAGCCGGATGCCCTCTGAAATGAAGGCAAAGATGCTTCAGCAGCTGGCAGAGGCCAAGGTGCCCGCGCAGCTGATCAGCCGGATTGAATCCCGGATGGGAGGCTGACCCCGATGGCGCGCAGGCTTCCCCGGCAGGCCCGCGGGCTGTTCAGCTATTTCACCCGCCACCGCACCGCGGCCAACCTTTTGCTGGTGATCATGCTGGTGCTGGGCGCGGCGGCGATGCCCAACATGCGGGCGCAGTTCTTTCCGGATGTGATCGTCGAGCGCGTCACCGTTACCGTCGAATGGGAGGGCGCCGGCCCCGAGGACGTGGACAGCGCCATCGTGCAGGTGCTGGAGCCCGCGCTGCTTGCCGTCGACGGGGTTGAGGAGACGTCCTCGATTTCGCGCGAAGGACTGGCGACCCTGACCTTGGAGTTCGAGCCCGGCTCCGACATGGGGCAGGCCACAGACGATGTGCAGACCGCGGTCGACGGCATCACCACCCTGCCGGAGGAGGCGGAGGAGCCAGAGGTGCGCCGCGGCGCCTGGCGGGACCGGGTGACAGATGTAGTCATCACCGGCCCGGTCGGGGCAGGGCAGCTGGGTTTGTTCGCTGATGAGCTGGTTGTGCGCCTCTTTGAGGCCGGTGTCACCCGCACCACGATCCGCGGCGTGGCTGCGCCGGAAACGATTGTAGAGGTGCCTACTGCCAAACTGATCACCCACAACATCACCATGCGCGAGATCGCGGAGGCGATTGCCGCAGAGGTTGATGCCGACCCTGCAGGCGATGTCAGCGGCGCCAACGCCCGCGTCCGCACCGGCAGCGAAAAGCGAAAGCCGGATGAGTTGGCGGCCATCGTGCTGCGCACAAATGCCGATGGCTCCGTGCTGACCATCGCCGATGTGGCGCAGATCCGGGTTGAGGGCGTCGACCGCAACCGCTCCTACTTCGTCAATGACAACCCAGCGATGTCGATCCGGGTGGACCGCTCCGATCAGGGCAATGCCATCCGCCTGCAGGCACAGGTGCAGGAGGTCGTGGATGAGATGCAGGCCAGCCTGCCGCAGGGGGTGACGGCGGAACTGATCCGGACCCGTGCCCAGTCCATAACTGACCGCCTGGATATCCTGGTCGACAATGGCCTGATGGGGCTTGGCCTGGTGTTGTGCCTCTTGTTCCTGTTCCTGAACACCCGCATCGCTTTTTGGGTGGCAATGGGCATCCCGGCGTCGATGTTTGCTGCGGTGGCGCTGATGTATGCGGCGGGGATCACCATCAACATGGTCAGCCTGTTTGGTCTGATCATCACTTTGGGCATCGTGGTGGACGACGCCATCGTGGTGGGTGAACACGCCGATTTCCGGGTCCGGCGGCTGGGTGAAAGCCCGATGCAAGCCGCTGAAAATGCGGCCCGCCGCATGGCGATGCCCGTCTTTGCTGCAACGCTCACCACCATCATCGCATTCTTTGGCCTGACCTTGGTGGGCGGGCGGTTCGGTGAACTGATCCGCGACATTCCCTTCACTGTGATCGCGGTGCTAGCGGCGTCGCTGGTGGAATGCTTCCTGATCCTGCCCAACCACTTGGCACATGCGCTGACCCATGCCCAGGCGCGCCATTGGTACGACTGGCCGAACCGGATGGTGAACCGCGGCTTCCGCTGGCTGCGGGACCACGCCTTCCGTCCGTTGATGGGCTGCATCGTGACTGCCCGTTACGCTGTGCTGGCAGGTGCGCTGGCAATCCTGGCCAGCCAGGCGGCGCTGTTCATCAACGGTGACGTGCAGTGGCGCTTCTTCAACGCGCCGGAGCGCGGCTCGGTCACAGGTAATTTCGCCATGGTGGAGGGCGCCAGCCGCACCGACACAATGGCGATGATGCAGGAAATGCAGCGCGCGACAGAAGCACTGGGCGCCGAATATGCGGAGCGTTACGGCCGCAACCCGCTGGATTTCGTGATGGCCGAAACCGGCGGCAATGCCGGCCGCGGTCTCAGCGGGGTGGAGGCCAAGGATACCGACCTGCTGGGCGGTATCTCGATCGAACTGATCGATGCGGACTTGCGCCCCTATTCCAGCTTTGCCTTTGTGGCAGAGCTGCAGGAACGGGTGGTGCGCCACCCGATGGTCGAGACGATTTCCTTCCGCAGCTGGCGGTCGGGGCCTGGCGGCGACGCGCTGGACGTGCAGTTCTCCGGCCCCAGCGTGCAGGTGCTGAAAGATGCCTCCGAAGACCTGAAAACCGCGTTGCTGCGTTTTCCGGAGGTTTCAGCGGTTGAGGACAATCTCGCCTACGACAAGGAGGAGGTGATCCTCGATCTGACCCCGCAGGGCCAGGCGCTGAACTTCACCATTGGCAGCCTGGGGCAGGCGCTTCGGGCGCGGCTCAACGGGATTGAGGCCGCGACCTATCCCGACGGCCCGCGCAGCGCCACCATCCGGGTGGAGCTGCCAGAGAACGAACTGACCGCTGATTTCCTGGAGCGCACCCTAATGCGGGCCCCCAGCGGCATCTACGTGCCGCTTGCCGATATCGTCTCGGTCACCCAGCGCACCGGGTTCTCCACCGTGCGCCGCGAAAACGGCATCCGGGTGATCAGTGTGACTGGCGACATCTCCGAGGACGAACCGGCCCGCGCCGAAGCGGTGACGCAAGCGCTGCAGAACGAGATCCTGCCAACGATTGCCAGTGAACGGCAGGTGGAATGGCGCCTGTCAGGGCTGGCGGAGCAGGAACAGACCTTCCTGCAGGAGGCAGGCACCGGGCTGATCCTCTGCCTCACCGGCATCTACCTGGTGCTGGCCTGGATCTTTGCCAGCTGGACCCGGCCGCTGGTGGTGATGGCGATTATCCCCTTCGGTCTCGTCGGCACGATCTGGGGCCACTACGTGTGGGAGGTGCCGCTGTCCATGTTCACCGTGGTTGGCCTTCTGGGGATGACCGGGATCATCATCAACGATTCCATCGTTCTGGTGACAACCATCGACCAGTATGCGCGGGACCGCGGCCTGATCCCGTCGATCATCGACGCGGCAGCAGACCGGCTGCGGCCGGTGATGCTGACCACAATGACCACAGTGCTGGGCCTGGCGCCCTTGCTGTTCGAACGCTCACAGCAGGCGCAGTTCCTAAAACCCACGGTAATCACGCTTGTCTATGGCCTGGGGTTCGGGATGTTCCTTGTCCTGCTGGTGGTGCCTGCGCTGGTTGCCATGCAGCGCGACCTGTCGCGGCCGCTGACATCCCTGCGCCGCGCGCTGGGGCAGGGGGCTGGGCGCCTGCGCTGGCTGGTTCTGGGCACCGCGCTGGCGCAACTGGGCTGGCTGGTGCTGACGCTGGGCTGGGCCATGGCATCAGGAGCGCTGCATCCGGTGCTGCGAATGATCCCGGCACTGGCGGCAATGGAGCCGGTGCGGGCCGGATTGCTGGCGTTCCTTCTGGGGGCCTTCGCATTGGCACTGCTGGCCTATGCCGCGGGTGGAATTGCCTATCGGCTCAACGCTCGCCAGCGGGCTTGAGCCAGCCGCGCCACGCCGCCGACCTGATCCAGAAGCTGCAGCCCGCGGGTCTCGATTTCCGCAATCGGAATCCATTCGGCCTGTTCTGCGTCATCGTCCGGCACCGGTTCGCCGCTCAGGTGCTCGCACAGCACCACGGTCAGCAGATACTGCCGCTGCGCTACACCGGACGCATGGTGCGAGATCACATCCACATTGGTGAGATACTCCAGCGGCCGGGCGGTCACGCCGGTTTCTTCCATCAGCTCGCGCGCCGCGGCCTGCAGGGCGGTCTCGCCCATCTCCACATGGCCGCCGGGAAAGCCCCACCAGCCTGCGTTCGGTTCCTTGCCGCGCTGCACCAGAATGACATGGTCCTGCCCGCTGAAATGGCGGCAGACCACGGCAATGGTACCCAGAACCGGGCGGGCAGGGCTGCTGGCTGCGCTCATCCGGCGCTGCAGCCCTGAATATCAACCGCGTGATTTTTCCCCAGTACCGTAATCCGCAGCTGCGAGCGGTCGATGGCATAGGCGTTGCCGTCTGCAGGCAGGAACTCGGTTTCCGCTACCAGCTGCCCGCCTTCGCGGCGGGTGGTGGTTTCACCGGCATATAGCTTGGGGTTGCCCGGTTCGATAACCGCAACCTCCTCGCCGCCGGCAGAGGGCATCGAGATGCGGGCGGTGACCGTCATGCCGTACTGCGACGGGCGCAGGCTGCAGGTGGCCTTGCGCACGCCCGCTTCCTTGGCTGACCAGGGGCGGCTCGCCATGGCTGCAGCAATTGCCGGGTGGCGGCCTGCACTGCCGTCCAGCTCCTGGTCGAACTTCAGCTCGGCCGGCACGCAGACATCCTTGCACACCCCCAGCTGCATCCGCCCTTTGAGGCGCACCGGCTTGCCTGGGGACGCAGGCGTGATCTCCAGCGGCAGCACCAGCTGGTCATGATAACCAATGGTTCGGTAGCCGGAGGTCAGGAAAACTTCGGGCGAAGGCCAGGTGATCGATAGACGGCCGACATTGCGTGCCCCGCGCCAGGAAAAACTGGGCGGGATGCCGGCATCGCCGGGCGCACGCCAATAGGTCTTCCATCCCGGCTGCAGGGTGATCCGCAGCGCCCCCATATGGGTGCCGCGGGACGTCATCCCGCCATCCAGCACCTCGACCTGCACGATATCGCTGTCCGCAGCGCCGGCAAATGCAGACGACCCGCTTGCAGCAGCCAGCAAAGCTGCCGCGGCAGCAGCGGTTTTGAGCATTGTCCGTTTCATACCCGAATACATGCGCCCGCCAGCCCCGTTTGCCAAGTCACGATCCGGTCATGCCGCCCGCATCCCTCTGTGTTTGCGGCAAATTTGCCGGAGCCTGCGCGGAGTTGCGCCGATGCGCCCCTTGCGCGGCAAGCGGGTGCGCGTCATGGTGGGGGGAGGCAGCAGAAAGACGGAAATTCATGGATCTGACTGGCAAGCTCTTGATTGCAATGCCTGGAATTGGCGACCCGAGGTTCGAGCATTCGGTGATCTTCCTGTGTTCTCACGGCGAGGAGGGCGCTATGGGGCTGATCGTCAACAAGCCCGCCGACGGCGTGGCGCTGGGCGATCTGCTGGAGCAGCTGGACCTGGGCGGCGACAGCAACGCGGCAGCGGCGCTGCCGGTGCGCTTTGGCGGTCCGGTGGAGACCCAGCGCGGTTTTGTGCTGCACACACCGGATTACGAATCGGATGTGAGTTCCCTGAAGGTTCCGGGCGGCTTTTCGATGACCGCGACGCTGGATATTCTGGAGGACATCGCCGAGGGTCAGGGGCCGGAACAGCTGCTGGTGCTGCTGGGCTATGCGGGCTGGGGGCCGGGGCAGTTGGAATCGGAGATCACCATGAACGGCTGGCTGACAGCCGAGGCCAGTCCGGACCTGGTATTCGGGCTTGCGGATGACAGCAAATGGGGGGCCGCG
The DNA here is from genome assembly GCF_000813965.1 of Leisingera sp. ANG-M7. Lineage (GTDB taxonomy): Bacteria > Pseudomonadota > Alphaproteobacteria > Rhodobacterales > Rhodobacteraceae > Leisingera. The sequence continues at coordinate 268,810 of NZ_JWLI01000005.1, forward strand.
CTGAAGACCTTGGGAGTTGATCCGCTCACGTTGTCGTCCAGTGCGGGCCACGCCTGAAAACTAAAATCCGGGCGGCGCAAGCGGAAGGCTCCCGCGCATTTTCTGATTTTCAAAGATAATCCCAAAACCCTTGGGCCGGGTGCCCATCTGCGATGGGCGCGGCCGGGATGGCACCGCTGCGGCTCTCAATCCCGCGGCGCAGCGGCGCGGCGCAGGCGGTCATTGATGGCTTCGCCCAGCCCACGCATCGGCACCGGCGCAACAGCGATCGGCTTGCCAAGGGCATCCAGTTGGTGGAGATGCCCAAAGAGATTGGCCGCGGCCTCTGCCAGGTCACCGCTTTCAGACAGGTTCAGATCGCAAGGTCCGGGCCCAAAGCCAAGATAAAGCTCGCCGCTGCGCGGTGCCTCCGCGTTGAGCCGCACCGGCGCGCCGGGGGCGTAGTGCGACAGCAGCTGACCGGGCGCAGTCAGCGGGTCGTGCACATCGCGTTCTGCCAATTTGCGGCCCAGCACGGCTTCGATTTCTTCCGCCGCCAGCCCGCCGGGGCGCAGCAGCAGCGGGTCCGGTCCGGCCAGGCCGATGATGGTGGATTCCAGCCCCACACCGCAGGCGCCGTCATCCAGGATTGCGGCAATGCGGCGGTCCAGCCCGGCCTTCACATGCGCAGCCGTGGTCGGGCTGATCTTGCCCGAAGGGTTGGCGGAAGGTGCGGCCACCGGCCCGTCCAGCTCCCGCAGCAGCGCCTGCGCCGCCGGATGAGCGGGCACCCGCACGCCAAGCGTCTCCAGCCCCGCCGTAACCAGCAGCGAGATCCCGTGCCCCGCACGCAGCGGCAGCACCAAAGTCATCGGCCCTGGCCAGAAGGCCGCGGCCAGCTGTTCCGCAACGTCATTCCATTGCACATACCGCCGCGCGGCCTCTGCCGAATGGACATGGGCAATCAGCGGATTGAATGACGGCCGCCCCTTGGCCTCGTAAATGGCCGCAACCGCTTTGCCCTGCCGGGCATCAGCGCCAAGGCCATAAACCGTTTCGGTCGGGAAGGAGACCAGTTGCCCGGCCTGCAAAAGCCGGGCGGCGCGGGCGATGCCGCTTGCCGTTGCGGCAAGGATTTCAGTGCTCTGCTGGGGCATTCCGGGTGACGCGGCGTTTTGGTTGATTGAAATAAGCGCCCGGTTAGGTAATCGGACAAGCCACAGACCATAATGGGCCAGCGCCGGGAAGCCAAGACTGCCCGCGCCGCAGGCCCCAGAAACCCCCGCCAGAGGACGCCCATGACATTCCGCGCCCCCGTTTCCGAGTATGAATTTTTGCTGAACCACGTTGTGGGCTATGACAGCATCCCTGCCACAGACCGTTTTGCCGAAGCAACAACCGACACCGTAAGCGCGATCCTGACAGAAGCAGGCAAGCTGTGCGACGAGGTGATGGCGCCCCTGCAGCGCAATGGCGACCTGCATCCTGCGCGTCTGGAAAACGGTGTGCTGCGGACTTCGCCCGGGTTCGCCGATGGCTATCAGGCCATTTGCGATGGTGGCTGGGTCGGCATAAGTGCGGCGGAGGAATTCGGCGGCATGGGGCTGCCGCAGACGGTCGCTGTCGCGGTCTATGAAATGATGGCCGGCGCCTGTCTGTCGCTGCAGCTGGCACCGCTGCTGAGCCAAGGCCAGATCGAAGCGCTCGAACACCATGCGTCAGACGCCATCAAGGAGCTGTATCTGCCCAAGCTGATTTCCGGGGAGTGGTCCGGCACCATGAACCTGACCGAGCCGCAGGCCGGGTCCGATGTCGGTGCGCTCAGTTCAAAGGCGGAACCGAACGGCGACGGCACCTACGCCATCTCGGGGCAGAAGATCTTTATCTCCTGGGGTGACACAGATTTCTGCGGCAACGTCTGCCACCTGGTGCTGGCGCGGCTGCCCGACGGGGTGCCGGGAACCAAGGGGATCTCGCTGTTTCTGGTGCCGAAATTTCTGCCGGATGCGGACGGCAACCCGGGCAAGGCCAATGATTTGAAGGTGGTGAGCCTGGAGCACAAGATGGGCCTGCACGGCTCCCCCACATGTGTGATGCAGTTCGACGGTGCCACCGGCTGGCTGGTCGGGCCGGAGCACGGCGGCATGGCGGCGATGTTCACGATGATGAACAACGCGCGCCTTGGTGTCGGCGGCCAGGGCGTTGGTGCGGGCGAGGGCGCTTATCAGCATGCACTGGCCTATGCGCTGGAGCGCAAGCAGGGCAAGACTGCCAGCGGCTTCATCGCCGACCACGCCGATGTGCGCCGGATGCTGATGGAAATGAAGGCGGATCTTTTTGCCTCCCGCGCAATCCTGATGGCCTGCGCCCGTGCCATCGATATGCACACCGCCACTGGGGGCAGCGACTGGGCGGCCCGCGCGGCCTTCTTAACGCCGATTGCCAAGGCTTTCGGCACTGACACCGGCATGCGCGTTTCGGAAACCGGGGTGCAGGTCTATGGCGGCATGGGTTTCATCGAAGAAAGCGGCGCCGCGCAGTATTACCGCGACGTGCGGGTTACAGCGATCTACGAAGGCACCAATGGCATTCAGTCGATGGACTTGGTGGCGCGCAAGATGATGGACGGCGGCGAAATGGGTTTTGCCCTGATCGACGAGATCGAGGAACAGGCTGAACGCGCCCGCGCCACCCATCCGAACATGGCCGAATCCGTCTGGCAGGCGTGTGAATCCCTGCGCGAGGCCACCGAATGGCTGGTGTCCCAGCAGGACATGCAGGACCGATTTGCGGGCTCGGTTCCTTACCTGCGCGCCTTTGCCCGGGTGCTGGGCGGCCATTTTCACCTGGCGGCCGCGATGGCGGATCAGGGCGGCCCGCGCGAGAAGCTGGCCCGTTTCTATATCACCCGGATGCTGCCGGAGCACAGCGCGCTCTTGGCCCATGCGCAGGCCGGGGCAGAAGGCACCTTCGCCCTCAGCCTTGATGAACTGGCGGGCTGACAGCCGTGACCGATCTCCCTGACGTCTCCCCCCGCACTCCCTGGGAAGAACCGCCCGCCCCGGGCGAGGCGATCGAAGTGGCCGAGGGCGTCCTCTGGATGCGCCAGCCGCTGCCGATGAAGCTGGATCACGTCAACATCTACGCGCTGGATGAGGGCGACGGCTGGACGGTGATCGACACCGGTTTCAACTCCCGCAAAAGCCGCGGCATCTGGGAAAGCCTGATGGCAGGCCCCTTGAAGGGCAAGCCGGTGACGCGCGTCGTCGTCACCCATCACCACCCGGATCACATCGGGCTGGCGGGCTGGTTCCAGAGCGTCCACGGCGCCGAACTGGTCACCACCCGCACCGCCTGGCTGTTCGCACGGATGCTGACGCTGGATGTGCAAGAGACGTGGCCGGAAGAGACGCTGGCCTATTACCGCAGCGCCGGCATGGCGCCTGAGGTCTATGAGAAGCGCGTCAATGACCGGCCCTTCAACTTTGCCGACACCGTGCATCCGATGCCGCTGGGCTTCACCCGCATCAAGCAGGGAGATGTAATCCGCATGGGCGGGCGCGACTGGGATGTGCACACCGGCAACGGCCACGCCCCGGAGCACGCGACCTTCTGGAGCCGCGACGACAACCTGGTGATTACCGGCGATCAGATCCTGTCGACTATCAGCCCCAACATCGGTGTTTATGCGACCGAACCGATGGCCGATCCGCTGGGCGAATGGCTGGAGGCCTGCGAGCGGCTGGCGAAACTGGCGCGTCCCGATCACCTGGCGCTTGGCGGCCACAAGCTGCCGTTCTCACGTTTGCCGCTTCGGATGCAGCAGCTCATTGGCAACCACCACGGCGCGCTGGAGCGGCTGATGGATCACCTTTCCGTGCCGCGGACAGCTGCTGATTGCTTTGCGCCGCTGTTCAAGCGCACAATCGGCGAAGGTGAGTACGGGCTTGCACTGGTCGAGGCGGTAGCCCATGTAAATCACCTGTACCACACCGGCCAGGTGGCGCGCTGGAAACGCGAAGACGGTGCCTGGCTCTATCAAAGCAAGGGGTGATCCGCACCCCGGAAAGGGGAGGCACCATGAGCGACGAGATTTCCACCAGCGCCGAGGCGGCAGAGGCGGCGGTGCTGCCCTGCGTGCATGAAGTCCATGCAGATCCGGAGGCCTGCGCCGGCCTCACCAAAGTGCCGGAGAAGCTGCAGAAACCGGATGCCGCCAAAAGCCCGGCCCGCTGGGCCTATGAGCGGCTGATCCTTTATATCCAGAACTTCGAACAGCAGCTGGACGCTGAACACGAGGTCGCAATGGGCTTCACCGGCGGCAATGCCGGTGTGCTCAGGATCGAGGGCATGGGCTATTTCGACCCGGACATCATCACCTACTACGGCAGTGAGCCCGACGGCTCCCGGACCCAGCTGGTGCAGCATGTCAGTCAGCTCAATGTAATGCTGCGCGCAGTGCCCAAGGCACGCGAGGAAGAGCCCGCCAACCGTATCGGTTTCCGCCTCGCCTCGGATCTGCAGCAAGAGTGAGCCGCACGATTCGCCGCCTGGGCCGCAGCCGCGGGATTCGCAGCGGTTTTCTGTGGTTCCCGGGCGGCATTTCCCCGGGATGCGCCCGAATGACGTGGTGACAGGGGGCGGCAAATCCGGTAATCACCGGGAAAACGCACGTGAATTTTGAGGGATAACTCACATGGCTGATCACCAGCACGGCACCATGGACATCACCGTTCAGGAGAAGATGTTCTCGAGCTTCATGACCTTCGTGACCCGTTTCTGCATCGCGATGGTGTTCCTCGCGCTGTTCCTGGCTATGTTCGCCACCTGATCCCGGGACAATATTGATGCGCAATCTGCTCTGCCTCGGCGCGGTGATGCTGGCGCTTGCGGGTTGCGCGGCGCCGCAGCAGCCTAACGCGGATGCCGAAACCCTGGCCAAGGTGGCCTACCGCCACCCTGGCCCTGCAACGCTCACCCTCTATACGATGATCAACAACCGCACCGGGCGGGGCGGCCATGCGTCGCTGATGATCAACGCTTCGGAACGGGTGATTTTCGATCCGGCAGGCTCGTTCTACGCCTCAGTAGTACCAGAGCGGAACGATGTCCTTTACGGTATTACTCCGGCAGTCGAGAAGGCCTACCGCGGCGCCCATGCGCGCAGCACCTTCCATGTGGTGGTGCAGCGGGTTGAGGTGACGCCGGAGCAGGCCCAGAAGGCCTATCAGCTGGCAGTCACCAACGGACGCGTGCCCGGCGCCTATTGCGCCCAGGCCACCATCGGCATCCTGCAGCAGATCCCGGGCTTCGAAAGCCTCGACCGCACCTTCTATCCGGAGAAACTGTCCGCCCAGTTCGGCCAGCTGCCCGGTGTGGTGACGGAACGCTACTATGAGAACGACAGCGCCGATCTGCAGGCAGGCATTACCAAAAGCGACGCCGCGCTGAACGCGGCAGAGTAATTCTTCCGCCGGGGCGCAGAGCGCTCAGGCGGCGAGATACAAGAGCAGCAGGCATAGCCCGCCGGTTCCAAGGCCGATCAGCACGTTGCGCGTAAGATAGCCCGCGGCGAAGGTCGCCGCAGCGGCGGAAAAATGCATCAGGCTGGGCGCGCCACCCGTGGGCGCAGGCCACACCACCAGCGGCGCCACCAGCGCCGGGATGATCGCCACGGCGGTATAGCGCAGATGCCGCATCAGCCACTCGGGGATTGGCTTTCCGCCCATGAAACCGATGAAGGCAAACCGCAACCCATAGCTGCCAAGCGCCAGCCCGATGATCACGGTCCACAAGATGGGTGTGGGGATACTGCTCATTTTGCGCCCTCCGCTTTTGCCTTCTGCCGGTCCAGCCACAATTCCGCCTGCGCGCCCGCAACCATGCCGGCAATGCCTGCCACGATCAGGCCGAGGTTATAGGGCAGGGCAGAGGCAGGCAGCGAGGCCGCCACCGCCACAAAACAGGCCGCCACATGCGCCGGCGTGCGCAGCATCGGGCCGATCATCGCCAGAAACGCCAGGGGCAGCACGAAATCCACACCCCAGCTCTCCGGGATCCGGGTGCTGACCAGTGCCCCCAATGCGGTGGCAATCACCCAGGCCGGGGTGATCAGCCCGTTGGTGCCAAAGAAATAGGCAACCCGCTGTGCCAGCGGCATCTCCGGCTCCTGTTCGAATTGCACAACCGACAGCGCGTAGGACTGATCGACGATGAAATAGGCAGCAATCGCGCGCTGCCACATCGGCGCATCACCCAGGTAGGGCGTCAGCGACGCCGAATACATCGCCATCCTCAGGTTCACCGCCAGCGCAGAGATCAGGATGATGATCAGCGGCGCATTCTCCTGCATCAGCTGCAGCGCGGTGAACTGGGCCGCTCCGGCAAAGACCGTCAGCGAAAAGGCAAAGGCCTCCGGCACGACCAGCCCGGCCTCCGCCGCCAGCACCCCGAACAGAAAGCCAAAGGGCGAGGCCATGAACAGAAACGGTGCGCTGTCGCGAAACCCCTTCCAGAAGGCCGATTTGGTGGTGGTGATTGCCATCTGCGCGTCCTAGATTGCGTTGAACCGCCCTACGGCGGACGCAGAAGGAATGCAATTGGTGAGTATGGATATCACGTCAGAATATCTGATCGCCCCCGGTGTCTCCGACCAGCGGCTGACACGCGCGGTCACCGGCGTCGACCAGAATGGCGAGCAAAGCGAGATTGCTGTGGTGGAGGAGCGCCCGCTGACCATCTTTCTGAACTCGCAGGAAATTGTCACCGCGATGACCATCGGCGACTACCCGGAATACCTGGCGCTCGGCTTCCTGCGCAATCAGCGGATGCTGCGCGACGAAGATGAGGTCACCCGCGTCGACTATGACGAGGACCTGGAAACCGTGGTGGTGCGTACCGCGGTGGAAACCAGCCACGAGGAAAAGCTGAAGAAGAAGACCCGCACCTCCGGCTGCGCCGTCGGCACCGTTTTTGGCGACATGATGGAGGGACTGGAGGACGTGCGCCTGCCCGAGGCCGAGGTCCGCACCTCCTGGCTCTATGCGCTGGCCCACAAGATCAACCGCACGCCCTCGCTGTACTTGGAGGCCGGCGCCATACACGGCACCGTGCTCTGCCAGCAGGACCGCCCGCTGGTCTATATGGAGGACGTCGGCCGCCACAACGCGGTGGACAAGATTGCGGGCTGGATGCTGTCAGAGCAGGCGGAAGCGGCGGATAAGATCCTCTACACCACCGGCAGGCTGACCTCCGAAATGGTGATCAAAACGGCGATGATGGGCATCCCGGTGCTGGCGTCCCGGTCGGGCTTCACCGCCTGGGGCGTGGAGATCGCCCGCGAGGTTGGCCTCACCCTGATCGGCCGTATGCGCGGCCAGCGGTTCATTTGCCTGTCCGGCGAGGAACGGCTGTTGCGGGACATGGACCCCAGGGACGCGCCGGTGGAAGAAAAGAAGCACCGGCGGAAGAGTGCGGGGTGAGAAGCTTGCTTGTGAGCATAGAAGGCAGCGCCCGCCCCGTTGGGGGGCGGGCGCTGCCTGGCCTCTCGGCCAGGTAAGTCAATCGAGAACGGAGTGCGTGCGACATGACCAAACCCCTCGGTGTAATCCTCGCTGGCGGCCTCGCCACCCGGATGGGCGGCGGCGACAAGGGGCGGCTGCAAGTTGGCGGTCAAAGCCTGCTGTCCCGCGTTGTCGACCGCTTGTCGCCACAGGTTGCAGGCCTGGCGCTCAACGCCAATGCTGATCCGGAACGGTTTGCCGACTTGGGCCTGCCGGTTATTGCCGACTCGATTGAAGGCTTTGCCGGGCCGCTGGCAGGCGTTCTGGCTGGCCTTGACTGGGCGGCAGAGCAGGGGGCGGACACCATCGTGACCGCCGCGGCCGACACGCCTTTCTTTCCGCAGGATCTGGTCGCCCGGCTGACCGCAGCGTCCGACGACATGGAACAACCGCTGGTTCTCGCCACCACCCCGCGCACCGGTGACGAGGCACTAAAATCCGGCGGCGGAAAGCGCGTCAACCGGCACCCGGCCTTTGGTCTCTGGCCCGTGGCCCTGCGCGATGACCTGCGTGCCGCGTTGCATGACGGCTTGCGCAAGGTGGTCCTCTGGACCGACCAGCACAACGGCCGCGAGGCGCTGTTTGAGGCAGGCCCCTTCGACCCCTTCTTCAACATCAACACGCCAGAGGATCTGGCCAAGGCCGAGGCGCTGCTGAAATGAAGATCTACGGCGTCACCGGCTGGAAGAACAACGGCAAGACCGGGCTGATGGAACGGTTGGTGGCAGAGTTCTGCGCCCGCGGGTTTTCTGTTTCTACCATCAAGCACGCCCATCATGCGACGGACGTGGACCAGCCCGGCACCGACAGCCACCGCCACCGGCAGGCCGGCGCCTCCGAGGTGGTGCTGGCCTCCGCTGGCCGTATTGCAATCATGCAGGAACTGCGCGGTGCGGCAGAGCCGCCGCTGACGGAGCTGCTGGCTCGCCTCAACCCCGTCGATCTGGTGCTGGTGGAGGGCTACAAGCGCGAACCGCACCCCAAGATCGAGGCTTACCGGCAAGATGCAAGCACTGAGCTGATTGCGCCGGGGGACACCAGCATCCGGGCCGTCGCCAGCGACACCCCGCTGGAACTGGACCGCCCGGTGTTCGATCTGAATGGCACCGCAGCAATTGCGGATTTCATCCAGTCGGAATTGGGGCTGTGACCCCCTTTGATGCCGTTCTGACTGTTGACTGGTCCGCTGCCAAGCGCAAACCCAAGCGGCCCAGCAAGGACGCGATCTGGCTTGGTGTCGCGCGAGGCAGGACCGCAGAGCAGCCGGTTTACTGCCGCAGTCGGCAGGAGGCAGAGGCTTGGATCAGCCGCTTTCTTGCTGCGGAGCAAGCTGCCGGGCGGCGGGTGCTGGCAGCCTTTGATTTCCCTTTCGGATACCCGCGCGGATTTGCGCGCCGGATCACCGGATCGGATGACCCATTTGCATTATGGGCATGGCTGGAAGAACGGATCGAAGACGCGGAGGACGGCAGCAACAACCGGTTCGGCGTCGCCTCTGAAATGAACCGGCTGTTTGCCGGTGCCGGACCGTTCTGGGGTAAGCCCGATGAGGCAAGCTGGCCGGACATCCCCTACCGCAAGTCCGGGATCACCTATACGGACGTGGCAGAACGGCGCAGCGCGGACTTGGCGGCCAAGGCGGCCTCCTCCTGTTTTCAGCTGTTTTTCAACCCGACGGTTGGTAGCCAGGTGCTGATGGGGCTGCCGGTCCTGCAGCGGTTGCGGTTCCGGCACCAGGCCGCAGTCTGGCCTTTCGAAAACATTGCGGGCGCGCAAATTGTGTTTGCGGAAATTTGGCCAGGGTTGATCGAACCGGCTGTCAAGGCTGCAATGGCTGTTGCGGGTGAGGGCGAAATACGTGACCGGGTGCAAATGCGGCTGTTGTCGCAGGCGCTCAGCCGCCTGCCGGCAGAGGAGCTTGGCGCTATGCTGGCCGCAGCACCTGAGGAAGCACAAGAGGAGGCCTGGATATTGGGCACAGGGAATGAGGACCGCTTGAACGTGCTGGCCACGGATGAGGCGGGCGGGCTGGTGCCGCCGCCGCTCAGCAATGACTGCTTTGCTCTGCCTGCGGGCGTCGATTGGACCCCGGTAGACGATGCGCTGGCGTTGCTCAGGGACCGGCTGGGTCCGGTCACCGGCGCGGAAACGGTGCCGCTGGCTGATGCGCTTGGCCGGGTTCTGGCAGCGGAGGCGGTGGCAAAACGCTCCAACCCGCCGCTGCCGAACACAGCGGTGGATGGCTACGGGTTTGCCGGCGGCCGGGAAACGGGACCGCATGTGCTGCCGCTGGTGCAGGGGCGTGCCGCTGCCGGCGTTCCCTTTGACGGAACCGTCCCCGAAGGCCGCGCCATCCGGATTCTGACCGGTGCCGCGCTGCCCGAAGGCGTGGATACAGTGATCCTGGAGGAAGACGTCAACACCGACGGCACCGGGATCGCCTTCAACGGCCCTTTGAAACAGGGCGCCAACACCCGCAAGGCAGGCGAGGATGTCTGCGAGGGCGAGGTCATCCTGCCCGCAGGCCAGGTCATCACCCCTGCTGATCTTGCTCTCGCTTCCGCTACCGGTTTGGCCGGACTCACCGTGCGGCTGCCGCTGCGGGTGGGTGTGCTCTCCACCGGGGATGAGCTGGTCGAAGCCGGGGAGACTGCAGGCAAGGGGCAGATTTTCGACGCCAACCGCCCGATGCTGCTGGCGCTGATCCGCCAGCTGGGCTTTGTGCCGGTTGATCTGGGCAAGGCAACGGATGACCGGGAGGCTCTGCGCGTGCATCTGGACGACGCAGCGGCGAAGACGGATTTGATCCTGACCTCCGGCGGCGCTTCTGCCGGGGATGAGGACCACATGTCGGCGCTTCTGCGCGAGGCGGGCGCGATGCAGGAATGGCGCATCGCGCTGAAACCGGGGCGCCCGCTGGCGCTTGGGATGTGGCAGGGGACGCCAGTTTTCGGCCTGCCCGGGAACCCGGTGGCGGCGCTGGTCTGCACGCTGATTTTTGCCCGTCCCGCAATGGGTCTCATGGCAGGTGCCGGCTGGCAGGCACCGCAGGGTTTTGAGGTTCCGGCAGGTTTTGAAAAGCGCAAGAAACCGGGGCGCCGGGAATACCTGCGGGCGCGGGTGCGGGATGGCAAGGCGGAAGTGTTCAAGTCCGAAGGCTCTGGCCGTATCAGCGGCCTCAGCTGGGCCGAAGGTCTGGTGGAACTCGGCGACGACGCGGCGGTCATCAAACCGGGCGATCCGGTCCGCTTCATCCCCTTCGGCAGTTTTTCGATGTAGGCACAGAGCTCCCGCCCGCGGCCCGGCGCATCAATGATGCTTGCCTTCCGTTGGGCCCGGCGCCGCGCTGGCGAACGGCCAGGCAGCGGCCCGCGAGGGGCTGCCGGATCAGTCGAAGGTCCCGGCCACCCGGCCCAGCAGCATGAAGGCGCGGGCAGTGCGGGTATTTCCAAGCGCGGAAATCTCGCTGTCGGTCGCCTCGGCTTCGAAATCGGCAAACATCTGGTCGAACCGGCGCAGGAAATGGTGCGCTGCATCGCGGAAAATCGGATCCTGCTTCATCCGGGCCGCGGTCAGCGCCAGGGAGGTGCGGTCGCGCACGCCGCCAAGCGCTGCCACCGCGCGCCCGCGTGCGCCTTGTGCGAACTGGCGCCAGATCTCGGGCCGGGCCATGTCGGGGCGCAGGTCATCCATATAAATGCCGTCCTGGCTCAGCAGCGTTAGCACGTCCTGCGCCGCCTGGATCACCTGCGCTGCCTTGCGGTCGCGCAGCGCTGCACGCAACGCCGCAAAGCCTTCCGCATCCTCGGCAGTTTCCGGGAAGTTCAGCGCCCGGATGAACTGCTCGGCAGCCAAGGGCGGTGCAGTGTCCGCAGCCTGGGTGCCAAGAGCCAGCGAGCCCTGATCGGCGGCCGTCATCTCCGCCGCCTCTGCCGGAATGGCCGGGCGCAGCGGGTTGGCGCGGCGGCTGGTGTGGAATGTCGCCAGTGCGGTCTCGGTCTTGCGCGTGGCCTCGGCGATTTCCTCCAGCCGCTTGGCGACCGATGTCTCCGCCACAGCCGCATGCTGCTGGGCCTGCGCCAGATAGCTTTGGCGCAGCCCGTCGATCGCGGCCTGCAGCTGCTCGCTCTCCTCCCGCATCAGCCGGGCCGAGCGCGCGGCAGAGGCTGCAACCCACAGCATTGCCAAGGGCAGCACCACGGCCAGCACGCTGATGATCAGATCCGCCCATTGCGAAAGGCCGGTGCCTTCCGGCGCCAGGACAAATGCCCCGGTCACCACCAGCAGCCACAGCGCCCCCAGCCCGATGGCTGCCAGTTCTGCACCGCCCAAGCCGTTGGCCGCCGCGGGGCCGTCAAGCCGCCGGAGCGGCTGGCTGCCGCCGGGTTTCTGGCCGGAGCCCGGACTGCTGCTGGAGCCTGTCATGACCTCGCGGCCTCCCGGATCAGGAATATACGATCTTGAGAATCTCGTAGGCGCGCTCGCCGCCGGGCGTGCGCACTTCCACACTGTCGCCTTCGTCCTTGCCGATCAAGGCGCGTGCGATCGGGGATTTGATGTTCAGAAGGCCCGCTTCGATATTGGCCTCATGCTCGCCCACGATCTGCCAGGTCTTCTCTTCGTCGGTGTCCTCGTCCACCACGGTCACCTTGGCGCCGAACTTAATGGCGCCGGACAGTTTGGCCGGGTTGATCACATCGGCCAGAGACAGGATGCCTTCCAGCTCCTTGATGCGGCCCTCGATGAAGGACTGTTTTTCGCGGGCAGAGTGGTATTCGGCGTTTTCCGACAGGTCGCCCAGCTCGCGCGCTTCGGCAATCGCCTGGATGATGGCCGGGCGTTCGACGGATTTCAGGTTCTTCAGTTCGCTTTCCAGCGCGGCGTGACCCGTAGGGGTCATCGGGATCTTTTCCATGTGATTGGTCCAGGTCGCTCTATTGTTCTTGTCAGTATGAAAACCGCAGCCCCGCAGCATGTGCCGCGGGGCCTCCGGTCCGGTTGGCATTTACCTGACCCAATCCTGCGTCCGAATTCAAGTGGCCGCAGGGCTTTGCCGCACGCAATTCCGCCTAACGCGGCAGATTGTGCGGCTTTTCCACAGGTTTGCGCAAAAAAATGCCGCGGGCAGGGGGCGTGGGCCCTGCCGCCAGCCACAGCAGATCAATCATATTGCACCGCCTCATATTCGATGCCGTTCTCATCATGGAAGTAGAACCGGCGGCCCGGTTCGTAATCGCCATGGTTCATCGGGGTGAAGCCGGCGGCCTTCACTGCGGCCTCGGTGGCGTCCAGATCGTCAACGATCACCGCCAGGTGGTTCAGCCCGCCGATGATGCCATAGCTTTCGGGCGCTTTGCCGGCCGCAGTTCGCGGGGTGTAGAGTGCCAGATAGCTGTTTTCCCCGCCCACATGCACGGTATAGCCGCCGTTCTTGGCCTCGCCCTCCCAGCGCACATGCCAGCCAAAGATCTTCTCCATCCAGGCAGCCGTGCCATTTGGATCTGCCACAGTGATATTCGCGTGTTCCAAAACTGCGCTCATTTAAAATCTCCTTCTCATCTTGAGCAAACCTGTTGATGCGACTCACCGTAATTCCTAAACCTAACTTTAGCTCAAGCAATTTTTTCAGGGAGTTTGCCATGCCCCAGTCCGCCGGCATTTCCATCGGCTATCTGGCCGAACGCACTGGCCTCGCCGTGTCCGCCATCCGCTACTACGAGGCGCAAGGCCTGGTGGAGCCCTGGCGCAATGCAGGAGGCCAGCGGCGGTTTCACCGGGCCGACATCCGGCGGATGAGCTTCATCATGATTGCGCAGCAGTTCGGCTTTTCGCTGCCGGAAATCCGGGGCTTCCTGCGCAGCCTGCCGGGCGGCCGCACCCCGACCAAAGACGACTGGGCCCGCATTTCGGAAGACTTCCGCAGCCACCTGGATCAGCGAATCGAAACCCTGGTCAAACTGCGCGACAATCTGGACGGCTGCATAGGCTGCGGCTGTCTTTCGCTTCCGAATTGCAAACTTTACAACCCCGAAGACCGGGCGGCACAGAAGGGGCAGGGACCCCGGTATCTTATGGGAGACCGGCCTGAGACAGAGGCTGAGGCGGAAAATGCTCCTTGAGTGACGAAAATGGACGCACTTTTTGTCTCAGTTGCCTGTTTTACAGGTGTTTGACGCGGAGTTTGGATTGACCCAAGGGGGCGCCAAACGCTAAGCAGCCGCGAAAGAAAATTGCGCCCGCATGACCCTGTGGGGCCGGTAGCGAATAGAAAGCCAAGGAGCGCCGCAAATGGCCGAGATTGAACGCGAAGCGATGGAATACGACGTAGTGATCGTCGGGGCCGGCCCTGCTGGTCTGTCTGCGGCCATCCGACTGAAGCAGCTGGACGCCGACCTGCAGGTCGTGGTTCTGGAAAAAGGCTCCGAGGTGGGCGCGCACATCCTGTCCGGCGCGGTGCTGGACCCTTGCGGCCTGAACGCCTTGATCCCCGACTGGAAGGAAAAGGGCGCGCCGCTTAACGTTGAGGTCAAGGAAGACAATTTCCTGATGCTGGGCGAGGCCGGCCAGGTCCGTATCCCCAACTTCCCGATGCCGCCGCTGATGAACAACCACGGCAACTACATCGTCTCCATGGGCAACGTCTGCCGCTGGATGGCGGAGCAGGCTGAGGAAATGGGTGTCGAGATCTTCCCGGGCATGGCGTGCTCTGAGCTGGTCTATGGTGAAAACGGCGAAGTGAAGGGCGTGGTTGCGGGCGAGTTCGGCAAGAACGCCGACGGCACCCCCGGCCCGTCTTACGAGCCCGGCATGGAGCTGCACGGCAAATATGTCTTCCTGGGCGAAGGCGTGCGCGGCTCGCTCTCCAAGGAAGTGATTGCCAAATACGGCCTCTCTGACGGCAAGGAGCCGCAGAAATACGGCGTCGGCATGAAAGAGATCTGGGAGATCGACCCGGCCAAGCACAAGGAAGGCACCGTCACCCACACCATGGGCTGGCCGCTGGGCTCCAACGCCGGCGGCGGGTCGTTCATCTACCACCTGGACAACAACCAGGTTTACGTGGGCTTCGTGGTGCACCTGAACTACAAGAACCCGCACCTGTTCCCCTACATGGAATTCCAGCGCTTCAAGCACCATCCGGTGGTCGCCGACCTGCTGAAGGGCGGCAAGCGCGTGGCCTATGGTGCCCGTGCCATCACCGAAGGCGGCTGGCAGTCGATGCCGAAACTGGTGGCGCCGGGCGTGGCGCTGCTGGGCTGTTCCGCGGGTATGGTCAACGTGCCGCGCATCAAGGGCAACCACAACGCGATGCTGTCGGGCAAGGCTGCAGCCGAAGCCGCCTTTGACGCGATCAAGGCCGAGCGTTCGGGTGACGAGCTGACCGCCTATGAGGCCGACGTGCGTGAAGGCGCCATCGGCAAGGACCTCAAGATGGTCCGCAACGTCAAGCCGATGTGGTCCAAATGGGGCCTCACCGCCTCGCTGGCGCTGGGCGGCCTGGACATGTGGACCAACAACCTCTTTGGTTTCTCCCTGTTTGGCACCCTGGGCCACGGCAAGAACGATGCCCAGTCGACAGAGGAAGCCTCCAAGCACAAGCCGATCGACTACCCCAAGCCCGATGGCGTGCTGTCGTTTGACCGTCTGACCAACGTCAGCTTCTCGATGACCAACCACGAGGAAAGCCAGCCCTGCCACCTGCGCCTGGGCAATGAGGACACCCCGATCTCGGTCAACCTGCCGAAATTCGCGGAACCGGCGCAGCGCTACTGCCCGGCTGGCGTCTACGAGGTGGTCGAAAAGGACGGCAAGCCGGAGTTTGTGGTGAACTTCCAGAACTGCGTCCACTGCAAGACCTGCGACATCAAGGACCCGTCCCAGAACATCACCTGGACCACGCCGCAGGGCGGCGACGGCCCGAACTACCCGAACATGTAACGGGAACGTTAGCATTTCGGCGTGGTTTCGCCGGATTTTGTGGGGCGGTCCTTGGACCGCCCCATTGCGTGTTGACGGGCGCCGCACTACGCTTTCTTAGAAGAGCAAGAGCAGTAAACCGTGAGGGGATCCCCAGTGCCCGTATCCATTCTTCGCACCCTGTCCTGTGCGGCCCTCATGGCCGCTGCCGCCGCACCTGCCGTGCAGGCCGAAGGACTGGCAGGATCCTATCTGGCCGGACGGGCCGCGACCTACGGTAGCGACTTTGCCGCCGCGGCGCTCTACTACACCCAGGCGCTGGCACGTGACCCGCAGAACCCGCTCCTGATGGAAAATGTGGTGTTCGCCCAGCTGGCGATGGGCAAGGCGGAGCTTGCGGTGCCGGTTGCCGAACGGCTGCGCCAGACCGGTGCCCGCAGCCAGGTTGCCAATATCGTTCTGGCGGGCGGTCTTGCCGCCAAAGGCGACTATCAGGCGATCCTGGACCGTGATCTGGAGCGGGAAGCGATCCATCCGCTCGTGGACGGCCTTCTGCAAGGCTGGTCCCATGTCGGCGCGGGCTCCGTCTCCAGCGCGCTGGAAACCTTTGACCGGCTTGCCAAGGACGGCAGCCTGAAACCCTTCGTGCTCTATCACCGCGCCCTTGCGCTGGCCTCGGCCGGCGACTACGGCGGGGCAGAGGCGCTGTTTGCCGCCGAGGATGGCCGCCTTGCCACCCTCAGCCGCCGCGCCGCGGTGGCGCGGGTGCAGATCCTGTCGCAGCTGAACCGCAACGATGACGCCCGGGAGGCGCTGGCCGCAGCATTCGGCAGCAGCCTTGATCCGGGCCTTGAGGCGCTGGACGCGCAGCTCGCCAACGGCGAAACCCTCGCCTACACCATTGCCCCCAGCCCGCAGGACGGCATCGCCGAGGTGTTCTTCACCCTTGGTGCGGCACTGAACGGCGATACCGCCAATGACTATGTTCTGATGTATGCCCGCATGGCGTCCTCGCTGCGCCCGGATCATGTGGATGCCATCCTGCTCAGTGCAGGTCTGCTTGACCAGCTGGGCCGGTATGAATTGTCGGTCGCCACCTACAAGCAGGTGCCGAGCAGCCATCCGGACTATCACGCTGCCGAAATGGGCCGCGCCGAAGCACTGCGCCGCGCCGCCAAGCCGGACGCCGCCATTGAAGTGCTGGAGAAACTCGCCCGCGACTTTCCGGATCAGCCCAGCGTATACATCAGCCTTGGCGACCTCCTGCGCCAGCAGGAAGACTATGCCGCCGCCGCCCGCGCCTATGACAAAGCGCTGGACAAGACGCCTGAGGATTCCGCCAGCCGCTGGTTCTTGTTCTATGCCCGCGGCATCTGCCACGAACGGCTGGACCAATGGCCGCAGGCTGAGGCCGACTTCCGCGCCTCGCTGGACCTGGACCCGAACCGGCCGCAGGTGCTGAACTACCTCGGCTATTCGCTGGTCGAGAAAAGCAGCAAGCTGGACGAGGCGCTGGACATGATCGAACGCGCCGTCGCGGCCCGGCCGGATTCAGGCTTCATCGTCGACTCCCTCGGCTGGGTGCTCTACCGCATGGGCAAGTTTGAGGAGGCCGTCGCCCATATGGAGCGCGCGGTGGAGCTGATGCCGGTGGATCCGGTGGTCAATGACCACCTGGGTGATGTCTACTGGGCCGTGGGCCGCGAGCGGGAGGCGGAATTCCAGTGGAAACGGGCGCTCTCCTTCATCGACCCGGAGGACACAGATGGCGAAGCCGACCCCGAGCGCATCCGCCGCAAGCTGGACGTGGGCCTCGACGCGGTTCTGGCCGAGGAAGGCGCCCAGCCCCTGAAGGTGGCCAATGGCGGCTGAGGTCGCAGCACCCGCCAAGATCAACCTGACCCTGCATGTGACCGGCCGCCGCGAGGACGGCTATCACCTGCTGGATTCGCTGGTGGTCTTTGCCGATACCGGCGACCGTCTGAAACTGGAGCCGGGACCGGAGCTGTCGCTCGAGGTCTCCGGCCTGTTTGCAGAGGGCGTGCCTTCCGATCAGCGTAACCTGGTTTGGAAAGCCGCCGAGGGTGCGGGCTGGACCGGACATATCAGCCTGGACAAGCAGCTGCCGCACGGGGCGGGCATCGGCGGCGGGTCATCGGATGCCGCTGCAGTGTTGCGCACGCTGGCCGGGCAGGGCGCCAGCATCCCTGCAGACTTGCCGCTGACACTTGGCGCTGACGTCCCGGTCTGCATGGCGGCGCGCGCCTCCCGGATGCAGGGCATCGGCGGGCAGGTCACGCCGGTAGAGTTGCCTGAACTGCACGCGCTTCTGGTCAATCCCGGCGCGCATGTGCCCACCGGCCCGGTTTTTTCGGCACTCGCCTCACGACAGAACCCGCCAATGCCAGACGTCATCCCGTCCTTCAGCTCGGCTGATGAGTGTGCCATCTGGCTGGCAGAGCAGCGCAACGACCTGGAGGCCCCGGCCATCACAGTTGCACCTGAGATCGAGCGGGTTCTGTCGGATCTGCGCAACTCCCGCCAGTCTCTGCTCGCTCGCATGTCCGGCTCGGGCGCCACCTGCTTTGCCCTCTATCCTGCGAAAAAGGCGGCCCATATGGCCGCCTATGAAATCGGCGCAGAGCATCCCGAGTGGTGGTGCAGCGCAGTCACTCTAACCTGATCGGCCCCTTTGCGCACAGGGATCTCCTGCTCGCGGCTCAGTGCATCACAAATGCGCGCCCTCCGTTGGGCCGCGATGGCGCACGGCGCGGCGCTGCCATGCCCGTTCATCTTTGCGGAAATACTCCGGAGGTGAGGCCGAGAGGCCGAGGGGGCAGCGCCCCCTGGCCCGGTGTCAATTCAGCCGCGACACCACGTAATCAGCCAGATCGCTCAGCATGGTGCGGATCTCGTGGTCGGGCAGCACCTCCAGCGCAGCCCGCGCCTTGGCGGCCCAGCCGTAGGCATCCGCGCGGGTGGCCTCCAGCGTCTTGTACTTGGCCATCAGCGCCAGCGCCTGCTCCAGGTCGCCGTCTTCCTGCTTGCCCTTCTCGATGGTGCGGGTCCAGAACGCACGCTCCTCATCCGTCGCCTGCGCCACCGCCTTGATGACCGGCAGGGTCAGCTTGCGCTCGCGGAAATCGTCGCCGACGTTCTTGCCAGTGGCTTTGCTGTCGCCCTGATAATCCAGCAGGTCGTCAGCAATCTGGAAGGCAATCCCCAGCGCGTCGCCATAGTCGAACAGCGCCTTCACCTGTTCCTCCGGTGCGCCGGCAATCACCCCGCCCACCTCTGTTGCGGCCGAGAACAGCGCCGCGGTCTTGCCGCGCACCACCTGCAGATAGACGTCTTCATCGGTTTTCAGGTTCGACGCCGCGGTCATCTGCAGCACCTCGCCCTCGGCAATGGTGGCAGAGGCGTTCGCCAGAATGTCCAGCACCCGCAGGCTTTCCGTTTCGACCATCAGCTGGAAACTGCGGGCAAACAGGTAGTCACCGACCAGCACGGAACTCTTGTTGTCCCACAAAAGGTTCGCTGTCGGCCGCCCGCGCCGCTGGCCGCTTTCATCCACCACATCGTCATGCAGCAGGGTGGCGGTGTGGATAAACTCCACCGTCGCCGCCAGTTTCAGGTGATGGTCGCCCTCGTAGCCGCAGAGCCGCGCCGCCGCCAGCGTCAGCATCGGCCGCAGCCGCTTACCGCCAGCCTCAACCAGATGCGCTGTCACTTCGGGAATGCGCGGCGCGTGCTTGGAGGCCATCCGGGTGCGGATCAGCGTGTTCACCGCGTCCAGTTCCTGGCTCAGCGTTGCGGCCAGCATCTCATGCGGTTTCCTGGTCATCACTTGGTCCATCACTTTCCCGCTCGCAAGTCTCGACAAGGGGGACGCCTTGCCCTTAGATCCATCCCCATGAAAGAGCTTCTGCGTAGCACCGATCCGACGATCATGGCCTTTGCCTCAGCCCTCCTTGAGGGTGAGGATATAGACTGCTTTCAAATGGACGTAAATATGAGCATCCTGGAAGGCGGGATCGGAATTTTCCCGCGCCGCCTGATGGTTCACGAGGATGACTACGATGCTGCCGTGATCGTGATGCGTGACAATGAAATCCCGCTTGGCCGGTGAGGCCCATACGATGACAGCCTTTTCCGATGATGAGCTGACCCGCAATGGTTTCCTCGGCGGCAGGGTGCAGCTGTGGCAGCCCAGCAAGGGCTACCGGGCCGGGGTGGATCCGGTGCTGCTGGCAGCCGCCGTTCCCGCGCGGGCCGGGGAAGCGGTGCTGGAGCTGGGCTGCGGTGCCGGCCAGGCGCTGCTGTGCCTGGGCTGCCGGGTGCCGGGGCTGTCGCTGGCCGGGGTGGAGCTTCAGGCCGCTTATGCGGATCTGGCCCGCCGCAACGCCCAGGCCAACAGCCAGGATGCCGAGGTTTTCGAGGCCGACCTTTCCGCCCTTCCGGAGCCGCTGAAACAGCGCCAGTTCCACCACGTCATTGCCAATCCGCCTTACTACAAGGCGGGTGCCCACAGCCAGGCCCGCGACGATGGCCGCAAGGTGGCGCTGGGAGAGGGCACGCCGCTGGCGGACTGGATCGCCGCTGCGGCCCGCCGCCTCGTACCCAAGGGGTATTTGCATATGATCCAGCGCGCCGACCGGCTGCCGGACATCCTGGCGGGCTGCGCCAGTGTCCTGGGATCGGTTGAGGTGCTGCCGCTGGCGCCGCGCCAGGCCCGCGCGGCAGAGCTGGTGATCCTGCGCGCACGCAAGGGCGGGCGGGCGGATTTCCGTCTTCATGCGCCGCTGATTCTGCACGAAGGCAGCCGGCATGAGCGTGATGGAGAGAGCTACCGCCCCGAAATCCGCGCCATCCTGCGCGATGGCTCCGCCTTGCCTTGGCCAGGCTGAGGGGCCTTCAGACGCCGCGCCAATGTAGGAATGCCACCTAAGTGTTTCAACCTCTGGCGAATCCGTTCATCCGGTTTTCTGCAAAAACGCGCTAGGTCCTGCGGCAAAATGCGCGGCGCATAGCCGATATGAAAATTTCATGACAAAAATAGTGCGGCTGCAGCGTGACAGACGCGGAAACATATGCTCCACTCTCTAGGTCAAACACATCTAGCTCAAAGAAGGAGGGTTACCATGAGCCTCAGCTCGCATCTGACCGAACTTAAGAAGAAGCATGAGCATCTGAGCATGGAAGTGGAACAGGCCCAACGATCGCCCAGTACCGACGATCTGGAAATCGCAGCAATGAAAAAGCAAAAGCTGAAGCTGAAGGAAGAAATCACACGCCTGACAGCTGAAGCCGTCTGAAGAGTTCCCGCCGGGTCATAGACCGGCACAGTCAACGGGAGGGCCTGCCAGAGCGGCGGCCCTCCTTTCGTTTCCGGGGGAGGTGTCCGGTCACTTGCCGGCACTGGCCCGAGCCGCAATCAGCGCCCCGCCAGTGATCAGCGCCGCCGCCAGCGCCAGTCCCCAGGAGGCCGCGGCAATCCCCGCCAGCACCAGGATCAGCGTCGACAGCAATGGCGCCGCATAAGAGCTGGTACCGAGCATCTGAATATCCCCCTGCTTGACCCCAATGTCCCAGACATAGAAGGCCAGCCCGACGGGGCCGAGACCCAGCAGCAGGGTGGAGGCCCAGCCCAGCATGCCCGCGGGCCAGACCGTTTCCTCCAGCGCGAAATGCAGCCCCCAGGAGGCCACCGAGGTCGCCAGGCAGAACACCGCAACGGAACTGGTCGGCGCGCTGCCCACCAGCCGCGACAGCACCGAATAGCCGGACCATGTCAGCGCGCACAGCAGCGCCAGCCCGTAGCCCGGCAGATACTGCGCCTCAAACCTGCCGCCGCCGCCGGAAATGATGGTGGCTGCCCCGGCAAAGCCCAGGCCTGCGCCGATCAGATGCCCTGCTTTCAGCCTTTCTCCGGGCAGCAGACCGGAAAACAGTACGATCAGCAGCGGCCACAGGTAGGCGATCAGCCCTGCCTCTGCCGCCGGGGCCAGCCGCAGCGCGGAGAAGTAGAGCGCGTGATAGCCAAACAGGCCAATCGTGCCGAAGATGTAGACCCGCACCGGCACATGGCGCAGCTGTTTCAGCTTGCCCGACGCTGCGGTCCAGATGATCCCCAGCGTGCCGCCAATGGTGAAACACAGTGCATTCAGCAGCAGCGGCGGGGTGGGTTCCGAGCCGACAGTCAGCAGCGCCAGCAGCGCCCACAGCAAAACAGCGATGAAGCCAATGGCGGTCGCGCGGGTCTTGGTCATTGGGATTGCAGATCCTGAATCGGAATAATCTTGATGTCGCCCCACATATGCGCGGTTTTCTCGATCTCCGCAAAGTACCAGTCGCGGAAGGCTGCAATCTGCGGCCTGTCCTTGGCTTCCGGCAGACACAGGAAACGGAACCGCGCGTCGGATTGGATGGCGATCTTGAAGGGTGCCTCCAGCCGCCCCTCGCGCACGTCCTTGATGATCAGCGGCCTCCGCCCCAGCGCCACGCCAAGGCCCGCACAAGCGGCATCGATGGCATGATCGGGGGCTGAAAAATGGGTTCCGCTGGTGGGGGTGAAGCCAACCCCCGCCGCCTGGAACCAGGTTGGCCAGTCGCACCCCGGTGCCACCTTGCTGATGGAATCGTCAAAAATCAGGGGCGCGTTCATCAGCGATTCCGGGGTGGGGAATTGCTCATGCATCTCAGGCGTCATCACCGGCGTCAGCCAATCGGGCCGGGTGCCATAAGAGGCAAGCCCCACGTCGTCTGACACGCCAAAGCGGATTGCCACATCCACATCGCCGCGGCGCAGGTCCACCACCTTGAGAGAGGCTGACAAGCGCAGCTCGATCTCCGGGTGGCTGCGGGCAAACTCGAACAGCCGCGGTGCCAGCCATTTCGCCGTCAGCGCAGGCCCTGCCGTCACTGTCAGCGTGGTCTCGTCCAGCAGACGCCGGGTGCTCTGCCAGGCCTGGCCCAATGTGCGGAAGCCCTCCGCCGCGCCGGGGGCCAGCGTTTCGCCTGCCTCAGTCAGCTCCACCGCCCGGTTCAGGCGGCGGAACAGCGGCTGGCCCAGGTGCTCCTCCAGCGACTTGATCTGAAACGACAGCGCCGCCGGGGTCACGTTCAGCTCATCCGCTGCCTTGGCAAAGGACATGTGGCGGGCAGCAGCGTCAAAGGCGCGCAAAGCGGTGAGGGGCGGTAGGCGGTCAGTCATGTTCGCGTAAATATACCTTAACTGAAGCCCTGCAAAGTCTCGTTTGTGCGTTTGACGGAACGTCCTCATATTGGACGCAGGTAAAGTATACTGATCTGAGAAGGAGGCCGAAGATGCTGGAATACACTGCTGATGCCACCGTCAAATCCGCGATGGCCCGTGCCCGCGCCGAGCGGGGGAAGGTGCTGAAACAGGCCTGGATCCGGCTGTTCGGCAAACGGGCGGCACCCGTCCTCCGCCCCAAGGTTTCCCGCTGGGCCTGAGCGCGCTCTGATTTCGAGAAAGAGGCACTTACGGGATAGGAAAAGGGCCGGTCCAGATGGACCGGCCCTTGCCGTTTCTGCTGATGCCAGTGATCAGACGAAGAACTGCGCGCCGTTGGCGGAGATGGTCGAGCCGTTGATGAAGCCTGACTCGTCAGAGGCCAGGAAGGCCACGCAGCGGGCGATCTCTTCCGGTTCGCCCAGACGGCCGGCCGGGATCTGGCCGATGATCGACTCGCGCACCTTTTCCGGAACCGCCATCACCATTTCGGTGGCAATATAGCCGGGGCAGACCGCGTTGGCGGTGATGCCGGCGCGCGCACCTTCCTGGGCCAGCGATTTCACGATGCCCAGATCGCCTGCCTTGGTCGCGGCATAGTTCACCTGCGCGAACTGGCCCTTCTGGCCGTTGATCGAGGAGATCACGATGACGCGGCCGAACTTGCGCTCACGCATGCCGGGCCAGATGGGGTGCACAGTGTTGAACACGCCGGTCAGGTTGGTGTCGATCACCTCCTGCCACTGCTGCGGCGTCATCTTGTGGAACGGCGCGTCGCGGGTGATGCCGGCGTTGGCGACCACGATGTCGATCGGGCCCACTTCCTCTTCGACCTTGGCGATGCCCGCGGCGCTGTCCTCATAGCTGCCGACGTTCCACTTGTAGGTCTTGATGCCGGTTTCCTCGGTGAATTTCGCCGCGGCTTCGTCATTGCCGGCATAGGTTGCGGCCACATTGCAGCCCTGCGCCTTCAGCGCCTGGGAAATTGCTGCGCCGATGCCGCGGGAGCCGCCGGTGACGAGTGCAGTACGTGCCATTAAAGAATCCTCCAGTCATAGTCTCTTGGTAATCTTGCTACAGATTACGGTAAGTGAGCGCAACAATATTGCGCAGCAAAATTCTGCATTGCCGCGAAAAAATTGTCGCACCTGCAGTATAGGCCTGCCGTGTAAAAGAAAAAGGACGCCACGGGGGCGTCCTTCTCATTTTACGGTTTGTTGCCGGTATTACGGGCGCTCGACACACATGGCGACGCCCATGCCGCCACCGATGCACAGGGTGGCGAGGCCTTTCTTGGCACCGCGGCGCTTCATCTCGAACAACAGGGTGTTCAGCACCCGGCAGCCGGAGGCGCCGATCGGGTGGCCGATGGCAATCGCGCCGCCGTTCACGTTCACGATCGACGGATCCCAGCCCATGTCCTTGTTCACCGCGCAGGCCTGGGCGGCAAAGGCTTCGTTGGCTTCGACCAAGTCCAGGTCGTTGACCGACCAGCCGGCCTTCTCCAGCGCCTTGCGGGAGGCATAGACCGGGCCGACGCCCATAATCGACGGGTCCAGCCCGGCAGTGGCGTAAGACGCAATGCGGGCCAGCGGCTCGATGCCGCGGCGCTCGGCTTCATCGGCGCTCATCAATAGGGTGGCGGCGGCGCCGTCATTCAGGCCGGAAGCGTTGGCGGCAGTGACGGAACCGTCCTTGGCGAAGGCCGGGCGCAGTTTCTGCATCGCTTCGATGGTGGCACCGTGGCGGATGTATTCGTCCTGATCCACCACGATGTCGCCCTTGCGGGTTTTCACAGTGAAAGCTGCGATTTCATCAGCGAACTTGCCGGCCTTCTGCGCCGCTTCCGCCTTGTTCTGCGAGGCAACAGCGAACTCATCCTGCATATCGCGTGAGATTTGCCACTGCTCGGCCACGTTCTCGGCAGTCTGGCCCATGTGGTAGCCGTTGAAGGCGTCCCACAACCCGTCGCGGATCATAGTGTCAATATAGCTCATGTCGCCCATCTTCTGGCCGGCGCGCAGATGCGCGGCATGGGGGGACAGGGTCATGTTTTCCTGGCCGCCGGCTGCCACGATGGAGGCGTCGCCCAGCTGGATGTGCTGCGCGCCCAGCGCCACGGCGCGCAGGCCGGAGCCGCAGACCTGGTTGATGCCCCAGGCAGCGCTTTCCTTGGGCAGGCCTGCATTGATGTGCGCCTGGCGGGCCGGGTTCTGGCCCTGCGCCGCGGTCAGCACCTGGCCCAGGATGGTCTCGGACACTTCGGATTTGTCCACACCGGCGCGTTCAACCACGGCTTCCAGCACCGCGGCACCCAGGTCATGGGCGGGGGTGTTGGCGAACGAGCCGCCAAAGGAGCCGACGGCGGTGCGCGCGGCGGATGCGATTACAACATTGGTCATTGATTCTGGTCCTCTGCCATCAATTCAGGTCTTCCGGGAGAGCCTGGCGCCTGCAGATCAGGCGGGCGCGCAAGAATCTTTCCCGATCACTCCGGGTACCGACATAATCTATTGCTGCACGTGCAGCAATTGACAGCGTGTCTCAGGGGGGGCGGCAAAGTCAACCGCAGGATACGTCCGGAACAGCAGGATTTCCGTCAGCAGGATGCCGAGATGCTGCAGGGCAGC
Organism: Leisingera sp. ANG-M7; assembly: GCF_000813965.1. GTDB lineage: Bacteria > Pseudomonadota > Alphaproteobacteria > Rhodobacterales > Rhodobacteraceae > Leisingera. The sequence goes on from NZ_JWLI01000005.1 coordinate 294,153, forward strand.
AATGAAGCCCGGCGCGGGCCCGGGCCAAGCGGGATGGCAAAGCATTTGAAAAGACCGGAACAAATCGGGTGTCCCGGGTCAGGATGCAATTGCGCCGGCCTGCGCCCGAACAAAGGCCCGAGGGGGTTTCAGTCAGCCGGCTTCCTGCCGTTTCATTTCCTCGATCCAGGGCGGCGTGACGGACGGGGCGCCGAACAGGTAGCCCTGCAGGCAGTCGACGCCGTTGTCCACGAGGAATTCCGCGTCCGCCTGGCTTTCTACTGATTCCGCGACGGTCAGCATATCGAATTGCTTGGCAATACCGATCAGGGCGCGGACCACGGCCTGGTTGTCGTGGCTGGTGTGAATGCCGCGGACAAACTGGCCGTCGATCTTGACCGCGTCAAAGAAGAACTGGCGGAAGTTTCCAATCGAGGTCGTGCTGGCGCCGAAATTGTCGAGCGCAAAGGCGATCCCGTGCGGCTGCATCCGGCCCATGAAGTCGGTCACCAGTTCCGGTGCGGCCATGGCAGACGCCTCGGTGATTTCCAGCACCAGCCGTTCGCCAAGCGTGTTGTCACGTTTCAGGAACCGTTCCAGCACCTGCGTCCAGCGCTGGTATCCGATGGAGCGCGCAGACATGTTTACCGACAGGCGCACCTGGGGGTATTTCTCCAGCGCCTTGAGCCCGTGCTGCAGCGCCAGGCAATCCATTTCGCGGCCGATTTCCTTGTCCTCGACCACATGCATGAATTCGCGCGCCGGGATCACCCGGCCGGTTGGGTCCAGCACCCGGATGTAGCCCTCGTAGAAGGCAACGCCATGCGGCGCCATCGCCTGCATGATGGGCTGATAGGCCAGCACAGTCTGATTATGCCGCACGGCTTCTGCCACCATTTCAAGCGTTGAGCGGTCGCGTCCGGCTACCGCTGCGTTCAGCGGATTTTCAGCGCCTTCCGGAATATCTGTGTTACGTCTGCTCATCTGCTGCGAGGCCCCTCTTTGTGCTGAAACTGGGGTGAGTATCATGCTCTGCGCAGACTGCTGCAAAAGGGTTGAGGCAGGATTAAAGTTCAAATTTGAATGATCTGCCGGGGGCGCAGCAGGCGGTCATCCGCCGAAGCCGGGGGTGCCTGCGTCTTCCGGGTGGCGGGCCAGGTGCGCGGCCTTGATCCCGGCAGAGGTGTCGCGGCTGCCGTCATGGCTGTAGCCGGGCGGCGCAAAGGCATAAAGCAGCCGCTGCTTCAGGGTCAGGCCGGGCTGGGACATGTCCTTGAAAATGCCCGCCCATTCATGAAAGGCGACCCGCAGCGGGTTGAAGGTGGCGATGTTATGGACCAGCCCGTAATCGGGGCGATCGTGGTCCTGTTCCGGCACGAAGGTGCCGAACATTTTGTCCCAGATGATGAAGACGCCGGCATAGTTGCAGTCCAGGTAGCGCGGATTGCGGCCATGGTGGGCGCGGTGATGGCTGGGTGTGTTCATCACCAGCTCGAACCAGCGCGGCAGGCGGGTGACCGCCTCGGTGTGGATCCAGAACTGGTAAATCAGGTTCAGCCCGCCGCAAAACAGAACCAGCGCCGGGTGAAAACCCAACAGCACCATGGGTGCCTTCACGATCATCATGAAGGTGAATGTGCCGGTCCAGGTCTGCCGCAGTGCTGTGGTCAGGTTGTAATGCTGGCTGGAGTGATGATTGACATGCGACGCCCAGACCCAGCGCACCCGGTGGCCGAACCGGTGAACCCAGTAATAGCGCAGATCATCCAGCACAAAGCAGGCCAGCACCGCCCACACAGAGGTGCCCATATTCAGCGGCGTCAGCTCCCACAGGAACATGAACAGCGCCCAGGCAATGAACCCCAGCAAGAGCCCCTCAGCGACGCTGCCTGCGCCCATGATGAGGGAGGTCACCGCATCACGGGTTTCATACCTCCCGCCGCGGTGCTTGACCGCAATCCACAGGAATTCCGCCAGAATGGCGGCAATGAAGAACGGCACCGCCAGCTGGGTCACGTCGGGATAGGATATCTGTCCGGTCATGCGGTCTCCGCCGGGGGGCTGATCAGCGCCAGCCACTGCCGGCGTTCGCTTTCGGATAGGGTCAGGGAGAGGCCAGGGGCGGCGAAGTCGTTGAACTCAAAGCGCAGCCCGGTGGCAGTTTCGCAGGTATTGCTGCCGTCCAGATGGCGGCCCACGGTATCGGCGCCAAAGGCCCAGAGCAGCCCGGGCCCGCCGCTGGTCAGCACCAGCGCGGCCTGCCCGCTGGCGGCAGGCAGCACCTTGAGGACACGGTCCCCAGGGAAATGGCGCAGCCAGCCGGAGCGCGCGGTTTCAATGCCCAGCACAGCCTGCCGGGAGCGCCCGGTCAGATGCAGCAGCACCGCAATTCCAGATATCCCGCCCAGCACAAGGGCCAAGAGCAATTCCAGCGCCATCTGCGACCTCCCGCGGGCAGACTGGCGGGCGGGCGGAAGCCTGTCAAAGGTGGCGTGGGGTCAAGCCCGGCCGCCGTTATCCTGCCATGGCGGCGCTGCGCGGGCGGGCCAGCACCTGCATCTGCACCACCCGTTCAACAAAGGGCACCAGCCCCTCCGGCCCGGAGGCCCGGTCTTTCAGATGGATGCAGACATCGGGCCTGAGCGCCGCGATGATGCCAATGAGGTCGCCGCGGATCTGGTCATCCAGGCCCGCGCCCATGATCACGCATTCGATGCGCGGCTCTGTCTCCAGCTGGCGCACCACCTCGGGCTGGTCATGCGCGCCCAGCCAGTGGATCGGCAGGTGGTCCAGCTCTTCAGCCACATTGCCGATCACATGCGGCAGCTTCCCGATCAGTAACACAACAGGTTTCATTTCACTCTCCACCCAACACACTGGGGGCACCCAGCGCGGGCGTCCCACTTTTAAAGGGTAGTGCGAATGTCTGCCGGGTCAGGCGGAGCAGCGTGGGGTGCGCGCAGGCTCAGACCCCTTGTTTTGTAGGAAGTGTCAAAAAATTCTTGAGTGCAGCGGATTTAGTCGAATGCCATTGCCGTTCATGCAAGTCTCCGAATGCAGACTCCAGAGTATAAAATGTCATATTCAAAAGCACCTTCTGCAATGCTTCAGACTGCAAGTTCAAATCCTTTTCAGTCAAGAAATGAGCGCACAAGACAGAGAATCGCCCTCCGGAATTTTCCAAGCCGAAGTACACAGTCAGTCTTTCAGGAGATTTTTTAATGATTGTAAACGGTTCGTAGATCTCATCAGCCATACTGTTATTCCCAATCACCTTAGGCCTTCCGATAAGAAGCCTATGTTTGCGGCTGTGGGGAAAATTGTTTGAGCTTCCATATTGCGGCCAACTTCACCCAGCAATCGCCTATACGTGGAACTTCTGCGCAATAGATTGTGAAAAGGGAGCGTAGATCTCCGCTCCTTCACCCCTCAGCCTCGCCAATCATCACACTGATAATCGCCTTGGCACTCTCGGAGTTCCACTCGGCATCGCCCAGAAGCCGCGCCACCTCCTTGCCGTCGCGGTCCAGCAGCACCGTGATCGGCAGCCCGATCACTGCCATCTCGCGGGCCAGCGCCTGTTTCGGGTCCTGGTGGCGGGGCAGATTGCTGATGCCGTTCTCGTCAAAGAACTTCTGGATGCCCGCGGGCGAGTTGCGCCCGGTGGCGATGGTCAGCACTTCGAAGTCCTCACCGCCGAACTCCTCTTGCAGCTCCGCCAGTTGCGGCATTTCTTTGCGGCAGGGGGCGCACCAGGTGGCCCAGAAGTTCAAGAGCACGATCTTGCCCTGGTAGTCCCCCAGGGATGCCGTGCCGGCGCCGTCGGCCAGATCAAAGGCGGCGGCGGACACGTCGCGCGGCTTGGCATGCACAACCAGCTTTTTCATCGAGCCGTCGCGCAAGCCTTCCAGCTGCGCGGGGTCCGCTGCAAAGGCGGCATTTGCACCCAAGGTCAGGGCCATATAAAGGGAAAGCTGACGAAACAGACGCATATTATCTCCGGGGTTCCACACCATGACAGATCAATCCTCGAACCAGATGTGGGGCGGCCGCTTTGCCGCTGGCCCGGACGCGATCATGGAGGCAATCAATGCCTCGATCGGGTTCGACAAGCGGATGGCAGCGCAGGACATTGCCGGCTCCAGGGCCCATGCGGCGATGCTCGCCGCCACAGGCGTCATTACGGATAATGATGCTGAGGCCATTCGGGAAGGGCTGCTCACCGTTTTGTCAGAGATCGAGGGCGGAACCTTCCAGTTTTCCACCACGCTGGAAGACATCCACATGAACGTGGAGGCGCGCCTGAAAGAGATCATCGGTGAGCCTGCGGGCCGCCTGCACACGGGCCGCAGCCGTAATGACCAGGTGGCGACCGACTTCAAACTCTGGGTGCGCGACCAGCTGGACGCGGCCGAAAGCGGCCTATTGGCGCTGATCCGCGCGCTTCTGTCGCAGGCTGAGGCCGGCGCCGATTGGGTGATGCCGGGCTTCACCCACCTGCAGACCGCGCAGCCGGTGACCTGGGGCCACCACATGATGGCCTATGTGGAGATGTTCGGCCGCGATCTGTCCCGCGTGCGCGACGCCCGCGCCCGGATGAACGAATCGCCGCTGGGTGCCGCGGCGCTGGCCGGCACCTCCTTCCCGATCGACCGGGAGATGACCGCAAAGGCGCTGGGCTTTGACCGCCCGGCCGCCAACTCGCTGGATGCGGTTTCCGACCGCGACTTCGCGCTGGAGTTCCTCAGCACGGCGTCGATCAGTGCCGTGCATCTGTCGCGCTTTGCCGAGGAGCTGGTGATCTGGTCCTCTGCCCAGTTCCGCTTCGTGACGCTCAGCGACCGCTTCTCCACTGGCTCGTCGATCATGCCGCAGAAAAAGAACCCGGACGCCGCCGAGCTGATCCGCGCCAAGGTGGGCCGGATCTTCGGCGCCAACACCGCGCTGATGATGGTGATGAAGGGGCTGCCGCTGGCCTATTCCAAGGACATGCAGGAAGACAAGGAACAGGTCTTTGACGCCGCCGACAACTGGATGCTGGCGCTGGCGGCGATGGAAGGCATGGTCAAGGATATGAGCGCCAACCGTGAGAGCCTGGCTGCGGCGGCGGGCTCCGGCTTCTCCACTGCAACCGACCTGGCCGACTGGCTGGTGCGGGTGCTGAAGGTGCCGTTCCGCGATGCCCACCACATCACCGGCACTCTGGTCGCCATGGCCGAAAAGCGCGGCTGCGACCTGCCGGACCTGACGCTGGAAGATATGCAGGGTGTGCACGCAGGCATCACGGAGGACATCTTCTCTGTGCTTGGTGTTGAGAATTCGGTAAACTCGCGCATGTCTTATGGCGGCACCGCGCCCGCCCAGGTGCGTGCGCAGGTCGCCCGCTGGAAAGAAGTGCTGGCAGGCTGATCCCGTCAGGGGCGGCTGCGGCAAGGAGGCAGACGATGCGCAACATGATCTTTGCTTTGCTGGGACTGGCCGTGCTGTCGGCCTGCGGCGCCGACGGCGAACCGGTGCAGCCGACCCTGAACGCCGGTGTCGGCGTCGGCAGCGGCGGTGTCCACGTCGGCGGCGGCGTTGGGCTGCACAAGGGGCCGCTCAGCGTCTTTCTCGGCTTCTAGCAGCCAAGCGCCCTTGATGCGGCGCAACAAAACAGCCATTTCGGAACCGCCCCGCCAAACTGCCGGGGCGGTATTGCGTTGAGGATATTGCAATGAAAGCAGCACTTGTAGTTCTGGCCTTGCTGGGCCTCGCCGCCTGCGACACCGGCGCTCCGGCTTCCAGCCCGCCGCAAAAGCAAGAACCAGCGGCAACCGGTGTGAAAGTCTCCGGTTATGGCCGGGTTGGGGTGTCCACCAGCTTCTAGCACACACGGGCAATACCCGGTCCGGGTTCCTGTCCCGTCCGGTTGACGCCTGCTGCTGTGTGTTCCGCATCTGATATGCTGAGCTTCAGCGGTTTAGGGTGGCGGCACCGCCAAGGGGCGGAGGCGGGACGGGAGGGTTTCTCCCGCACGCGAAACGTCGTCTGTGCGTGCCCCTGCCAAAGGGCCCTGTTCCTGAGTGCCGGGGGTGTCAGGCCCGGCGGTGACCGCGATCAAACGGGACTATGCCATCTGCCGCTTAAAATCGCGTGAGCCATGCGTGCGCCGGTTGCGCAACACCCCGGGCATTGCGGTTGCCGCCGCTGTTTTGCAGTGAGTATTTGGGGAAACGATGAAGGCGCAGGCCGGGTGTTTTCATCTTTCCCGAAATACTCAAACTCCACCGCCCGCAACGACACGCCGGCGGGGCTGGCGCGGCGCACGGCCCAACGGGCGCGGGCGCATCTTTGATGCGTTTGCGGCGGGCGGGAGAACGCCTTTGTATCCCCCAGGGCGCGCGGGGCGGAATCATTTGATCCATCCGCCCCTTTTGCCCTAAACGCGGGGGCATGGACCATTTTCTCTACCGCGACGGCGCGCTTTTCGCCGAAGACGTTCCCATCTCCGAGATCGCCGCGGCGGTGGGCACCCCGTTCTATGTCTATTCCACGGCCACGCTGCTGCGCCACTTCCGCCTGTTCGACGAGGCGCTGGAAGGCACCGACCACCTGGTCTGCTTTGCGATGAAGGCGGCCTCCAACCAGGCGATCCTGAAGACCCTGGCGCAGGCCGGCGCGGGCATGGATGTGGTCAGCCAGGGCGAATATCTGCGCGCCAAGGCAGCAGGTGTGCCGGGGGACAGGATCGTGTTTTCCGGCGTCGGCAAAACGGCAGAGGAAATCCGCGTGGCCCTGACCGGCGGCATCCGCCAGTTCAACGTCGAGTCCGAACCGGAGATGGAAGTGATCAGCGCCGTGGCCGCGGAGCTGGGCACCAAGGCCCCGATCACCATCCGGGTCAATCCGGACGTGGATGCCAAGACCCACGCCAAGATCGCCACCGGCAAATCCGAGAACAAGTTCGGCATCCCGATTGCACGGGCCAAGGAAGTCTATGCCCGCGCCGCCGCGCTGCCGGGGCTGGAAGTGGTGGGGATCGACGTCCACATCGGCTCTCAGTTGACCGACCTGGAGCCGTTCCGGCAGGCCTATCAGAAGGTGGCGGAGCTTACGGAAACCCTGCGCGCCGACGGCCACAACATCCGCCGTCTGGATCTGGGCGGCGGGCTTGGCATCCCTTATGAGCGCTCCAACTCCGCGCCGCCGCTGCCGGTGGAATACGGGCAGATGGTCAAGGAGACCCTGGGCCATCTCGGCTGCGAGATCGAGATCGAACCGGGCCGCCTGATCGCGGGCAACGCGGGCCAGCTGGTCAGCAAGGTGATCTATGTGAAGTCGGGCGAGGGGCGCGATTTTCTGATTCTTGACGCCGCGATGAACGACCTGATCCGCCCGGCGATGTATGAAGCGCATCACGACATCATCCCGGTCGAGGAAGCCGCAGCGGGTGTGGAAAGCCAGCCCTATGACATCGTCGGCCCGGTCTGCGAGACCGGCGATACCTTCGCCAAGCAGCGCGACCTGCCGCCGCTGGCTGCGGGCGATCTGGTGTCCTTCCGCAGCGCCGGTGCTTATGGCGCGGTGATGGCGAGCGAGTACAATTCGCGCCCGCTGATCCCCGAAGTGCTTGTGCACGGCGATCAATTCGCGGTTATTCGCCGCCGCCCGGACTATGAAGAGATGATAAACCGCGATACCATCCCGGAGTGGCTCTGAAGCGATCCAGGCGCGAACCGGCGCGGGCCACATGAGGATGAGGCCCGTATGCCCTTTGACCGCCAAAGAAACCGGCAGGCCGATCCGGTCCTGAAACCCCTGCGCTGGCCGCTGGCCTTGACGCAGGCCGGGCTGGTGGCAGAGCGGCTCTTGCGCAGCTTCTGGCCGCTGGCCTCGCTGCTGATGGCGGTGCTGGCGGCGCTGATGCTGGGGCTGCACCAGATGCTGCCGGAACGGCTGATCTGGACCGGCGCGATGGCGGTGCTGATTGCTGCCGCTGCGGCACTGGGCTGGGGGCTCTGGCGCTTCCGCTGGCCCAGCCGGGCCGCGGCGCTGGACCGTCTCGACCAGACCTTGCCGGGCCGTCCGGTCTCGGCTCTCTTGGATACCCAGGCGATTGGTGCGGAAGACGCCGCCTCTGCCGTGCTGTGGCAAGCCCACCAGCGCCGGATGGCCGCGGCGGCGGCCAAGGCCAAGGCGCCGGCACCTGATCTCAACATTGCATCTTCCGACCCCTATGGCCTGCGCTATATGGCGGGGCTGATGCTGGCGGTGGCGGTGCTGTTCGGCTCGATCTGGCAGCTGGCCACGGTCAGGGATCTGGGCGCAGGCGGCAGTGCCGCGCTGAACGGGCCGGCCTGGGAAGGCTGGGCGGAGCCGCCTGCCTATACCCGCCTGCCGGTGCTCTATTTGAATGACCAGGACGAAGGTGTGCTGAAACTGCCTGAGGGCAGCCGTGTCACCTTGCGGTTCTATGGCGAGGTGGGCGCGCTGGAACTAGCCGAGACGGTTTCCGGCAAAGGTGGTGAGGAACCTGAAACACCGCAGACCGCGATGGAGTTTGACGTCACCCGCAGCGGCACCTTTTCGATCGAGGGGCACGGCGGGCGCAGCTGGCAGGTGGCGGTGATCCCGGACAACCCTCCCATGGTGGCTGTCGCGGGCGAGCCGGAGCTGGAAAACGACGGCTATACCACGCTGGAGTTTGCGGCGCAGGATGATTACGGTGTGGCCGCCGGGCAAGTGCGGATCATGCTGGATCTAGCGGCGGTGGAGCGGAGCCACGGGCTGGCCGCGGCTCCCGATCCGCGCGAGGCGCTGGTGCTGGACTTGCCGCTGCCCCTCAGCGGCTCGCGCCAGGAATTCACCGAGAAGCTGATCGAGGATTTTGCCCAGAACCCCTGGGCCAACTTGCCGGTGGTCTTCACCTTCTCGGCATTGGATGAGGCAGGCCAGTCGTCTGCCGCCGCGGGCTTTGGCGCTGAACTTCTGACCCGCCGCTTCTTTGATCCGCTGGCCGCAGCGGTGATCGAACAGCGCCGCGATCTGTTGTGGACACGCGCCAATGCAGTGCGGGTGGCGCAGGTGATCCGCACCTTGACGCATCGTCCCGAAGGGCTGTTCCGCGATTATGGCGATTACCTGCGGCTGCGCACCATTCTGCGGCGGCTGGAAAGTTACACTGTTGCCGGCTCTATCCCTGAACCGCAGCAGGAGGAGATCGCGGCCGCGCTGTGGGATCTGGCAATCCAGCTGGAAGAAGGCGACGTGGGCGACGCGCTGGAGCGGATGCAGCGGGCGCAGGAGCGGCTGAGCCAGGCGATGCGCGACGGTGCCAGCGAGCAGGAGATCGCGCGGCTGATGCAGGAACTGCGCGAGGCCACCCAGGACTACATGCGCCAGCTCAGCCGTCAGGCGGAGGCCAATGGCGAGGTGATGGATCCGGGTGATATGCCCGAGGACATGATGACGCTCAGCCAGGACGACCTGCAGGCGATGATGGACCGCATCCAGGAGCTGATGGAGCAGGGCCGCATGGCTGAGGCTGAACAGGCGCTGCGCGAGTTCCAGGAGATGATGGAGAACATGCGCATGACCCGCTCGCAGCAGGGGCAGGGCCAGGGCAACGAGGGCCGCGAGGCAATGGAGGGGCTGGCGGAGACCTTGCGCGAGCAGCAGGGGCTGTCGGATCAGGCTTTCCGCGATCTGCAGGAGCAGTTCAACCCCGGTGCCCGCAGCGGCGAAAGCCAGGGTAATGAGGGCCGCGACGGCGGACTTGGCCGCGGCCAGAGCCATCAGGGCGGCGGCCAAGGCGACGGCCAGGGCGGCGAGGGCGCCGAGAGCCGCAACCCTGACGGCCAGGGCGGACAGGGCGGCAGCAATCGCGAACAGCCGGGGCAGGGCGGCTCTCTGGCCGACCGGCAGCAGGCGCTGCGCCAGCAGTTGCAGCAGCAGCGCGACGGGTTGCCTTATATGGGCGGTGAGGCCGGTGATGCAGCGCGCGAGGCGCTGGACCGCGCAGGCCGCGCCATGGAAGGCGCCGAGGACGCGCTGCGCGGCGGTGACAATGCTGAGGCCATCGACCGCCAGTCCGACGCCATGGAGGCGCTGCGCGAAGGCATGCGCAGCCTGGGCGAGGCGCTGGCGCAGCAGCAGCAACCGGGGCCGCAGAACGGGCAGCAGCCCTCTGCCACGGCGCAGGGGGACCGGCTGGACCCGCTGGGCCGCAACAACGGCAGTATTGATGATGGTGGCAAGGTGGGTAAAGGCACGGCCTACCGCCGCGCCTGGGATCTGCTGGAAGACATCCGCCGCCGGGCCGGAGAGCGCGAGCGCAGCGACCGCGAGCGCAGCTATCTGCAGCGGCTGCTGGACCGGTTCTGACCCCGGCAGCACAGGGTGCTGCCGGCAGAGCCGCTGACCGGGATCTTCAGGGAAACTGTTGTTACTGAGTGGCGGTGACGGACTTCACCTGGTTGTCCAGCCACAGCCGCGCCTGATCAACCCAGTCCACATAGCTGCTGAGTGCCGGGTCCGCCAGCGGCAGCTTCTCGGCAATCAGCGGCGCCTTGTCATAGATCATCACCAGGATCAGCGCCGCAATCACCGACACCGCAAAACCGCGGGCAAAGCCACTCTTGCGCCGCACCGGCAGTTCTTCCGGGTCTGCCAGCGGTGCGGGGGCCGGGCTGCCGGCGGAGCGCAGGGTGGAGTTGATTTCCTCGATGTCCGGCAGCAATTCCTTGCGTGAGCCGCTTTCGGCGGCGGCCAGCTGGCGCGGGTCCTCGCCGCGCATCCGCGCCATCCGGTCGCGCGCCTGGCGGCTGCGGCGGGCGGCTTCGTCATCCTCCGCAGGTGCAGCGCCCTCCAGCCCCAGATCGGGTTGGGTTTCCAGGCTTTGGGCCTCTGCCTTGCGCAGTTCGGTCTCGCGTGCAGCTTCCTCGCGCAGGATATCGGACATTTCCGGATCCAGCGTGCGTCCGCGCTGCGGCTGATGTGCTTCTTCGGCGTGAAGGTCTTCACCTTCGTCCTCGTCATGGCTACCGGACCGGTCATCGGCGTCTTCGTCAGAGACCTCCTGCGGCGCGGCTGCGGCAGTTTCCGCCTCATCCGCCGGCTCCGGGCCGTCTTCTTGCGCGGTGTCCTCCGGCGTGCTCTCTTCCGGCTCAGGCCCAGGCTCAGGCTCAGCTTCCAGCTGCTGCCCTGCGTTCCGCTCGGCTAGCGCTGCTATTTCCCGCTCTTCCTTCGCTTTCGCTGCGGCTTCCTGTTCGGCCTTTGCCGCCAGCTCCCGCTCTGCTTTCTCCCGTGCCTCGGCTTCTGCCGCGCGGGCAAAGGCTTCTTCGATGCCGATGTTTTCCAGCGCGTCCTCTGCCCCGGCTTCAGCGGTGCCTGCTGCCGCCTGGAACCAGGTCTGGCCGCAGTTGGAGCACTGCACATCGCGCCCCTCAGGCGGGATCACGTCCTCGGGAACTTCATATTGGGCTGCGCAATTCGGGCAGGTCAGGCGCATCATGCTCTCCTCGGCACCTTCCCGCCGCACTGGCCGGCGGCAGGTTGTTTTTCAAGGGATTATAGGCATCCGCCACAGGTGGTGAAAGTGGCAATTGCGGCAACGGTAAAGGCCCGTGTTTCCCTGCAACAGAGCCCCCATTGAAACTGTCCGCCCCTTGGGGCAAAACAGCCGGGCGCAAACAGCAGGCGCGTTCAGGGGGCAGCAGTGATCGAGCTGGAAAATGTGGGCTACAATTACGGCGGCGGCGAGCTGCTGAACGCGGTGTCGGTGCAGCTGGCGCCGGGGTCGTTCCATTTCCTGACCGGCCCGTCCGGCGCGGGTAAGACCACGCTGCTGAAGCTGTGCTACGGGGCGCTGATGCCGACCGCAGGCCGGGTGCGCGCCTTCAACATGGATGTGCACGGGCTGGACCGCGACCAGATGGCCTATCTGCGCCGTCGGGTGGGCGTGGTGCATCAGGACTGCCGATTCCTGGACCACCTGCCGGTGATCGAAAACATCGCGCTGCCGCTTCTGGTGTCCGGCCGGGAGCTGAGCCACGAAGAGGCCAACCTGCAGGAACTGCTGAACTGGGTCGGCCTCAGCGAGCGCGCCCATGCACTGCCGCCGGAACTGTCCGGCGGCGAGCGCCAGCGGGCGGCGCTGGCCCGTTCCGTGATCCTGTCGCCGGATGTGATCATCGCTGATGAGCCGACAGGTAACGTCGACTGGGAAATGTCGCAGCGGCTGCTGCAGCTTCTGGTGGAGCTGAACAGGATGGGCAAGACCATCCTGGTCGCCACCCATGACCTGTCGCTGATCCGCGCGGCCAAGAACCAGGTGCAGGCGCGGGTGCTGCGGATTTCCAACCGTCAGCTGCAACTGGCGGGGGCGGACCTATGACCGAAGGCAGGCTGCGCAAGCTGATCCTGGGCGATGCCCAGGCCGACCGGGTGGTGCCGCCGAGCGGTTTTACCGCCCAGCTGACCCTGTTTGTCTCCGGCGCCATGGCGTTCCTCACGGTCTTTGCGCTGGCGCTGTCGATGGCCTCCGGCCGGCTGGCCGACCAATGGGCCGAGGAACTGGCCCGCGCCGCCACCCTGCGTATCAACGCACCGGCAGAGCAGCGCGCGGCACAGACCGAGGCAGCGCTGGAAATCCTGCGCCAGACGCCCGGTGTGGCCACTGCGCGGGCGCTGACCGGTGAGGAGCAGGCGGCCTTGCTGGCACCCTGGTTCGGGGCCGGGGTGCCGGTGGGGGATCTGCCGCTGCCGCAGCTGATCGAAGTGACGGGCGATGAAGGCGGCTATGACGCTCAGGGCTTGCGGTTGCGGCTGCAGGCCGAGGTTCCGGGCGCGGTGCTGGATGACCACACCCGCTGGCGGGCGCCGCTGGTGGATGCGGCCCAGGCGCTGCGCCGTCTCGCCTGGGTGTCGATCCTGCTGATCGGCGGCGCCACCGCCGCGATGATCACCCTGGCCGCAAATGCCGCCCTGGCTGCCAACGCCCAGGTGATCGAGGTGCTGCGGCTGGTCGGTGCGCTCGACAGCTATATTGCCCAGGCCTTCATCCGCCGCTTCACCCTGCGGGCGCTGACCGGCACCGCCGCTGGTATGGCAGCGGGCATGATCGGGGTCTTTCTGATGCCGGAAGCCTCTGCTGAGGGCGGTTTCCTGACCGGGCTTGGCTTTCAGGGCTGGGGCTGGCTGGCGCCCTTGCTGATTCCGCCGCTGGGCGCGCTGGTGGCCTTTGCCGCTACCACCCGGGCGGCCACCAAACGTCTGGGGGAACTGTCGTGAAAAACCCGATCCAATGGCTGCGCTCGCTGGTCTTCATCACGCAGATGTATCTGGCGATGCTGGTGCTGGGCATCGTGTTTGCGCCCTGGGCAATGGTATCGCCCAAAGGCGCGCGCACGGCCTGCAAGACCTATGCACGCTGGTCGCTGTGGACCGCCCGCTGGATGGTCGGCATCCGCTCTGAGGTGCGCGGGCAGGTGCCCGAGGGCGAGGTGATCGTCGCCGCCAAGCATCAGAGTTTCCTGGATATTCTGATCATCTTCAACGCGGTGCCCTCGGCCCGGTTTATCATGAAGCGGGAGCTGATGTGGACGCCGGTCATCGGCGTCTACGCCAAGCGGCTGGGCTGCGTGCCGGTGAACCGCGGCAAGCGCGGCGCGGCGATAGCCAAGATGGTTAAGGATGTCGCCAAGGAAAGCACCGAGCCGGGCCAGCTGATCATTTATTCGCAAGGCACCCGCGTGGCGCCCGGCGCCAGGAAACCCTACAAGATCGGGACCGCGGTTCTCTATGACGGGCTGAACCAGCCTTGCGTGCCGGCTGCAACCAATGTCGGCGTGTTCTGGCCCCGTACCGGCATCTACCGCAAGCCGGGCCTGGCAGTGGTGGAGTTCCTGGAACCGATGCAGCCGGGGATCGCCCGCGACGAATTCATGGCGCAACTGGAAGAGCGGGTCGAGAGCCGCTCAGACGCGCTGATGCGCGAAGCAGGGTTCGATCCGGATCAGGCAGCCGTCCAGGCCTGATCCGCCGGTCTGACCGGCTGTTCCGGCTGTGCGCCGTAGGCTAAGGCGCCAATTTGCCGGGGTGACGGTTTGCCTGAAACAGGCTAGCCTTGCCGCAAGAATGCGCAGCAGGCAGTAAAAGAGCGGGCAGTAAAAGAATGAGCGAATTCCTGGCTTCCTATCTGGCTTATGCCAGCGATGTCCTCCTGTATTTTCTCGATCCGGGGCAGCGTGTTTTCTACCTCTATATCGCGACCTCCGTTCTGGCGGCCTACGGGGTCTACTTGTTCCAGCGCAAGCAGAGCGGTAATGCCGCTGAAGGGTCCTTTCTGGCGTTCCTGTTTCCCAAGTCGGTGTGGTCGCATCCTTCGGCCTGGCTTGATGTGCGCTATTTCTTCTTTCACAAACTGCTGGCGCATTTCCTGCTACTGGGTCTCTTTGCCGGTACCGCAGCCTTGGTGTTCCGCTGGATCACCGGCCATGCGATCACCTCTCTGCCCGTCACCGCCGAGGGCGCCGCGGGCTGGGGGATCGTGATCGGCTACATGCTCGTCAGCACAATCGTGCTCGATCTGATCGGCTATACCGTGCACTATCTGCAGCACAAGGTGCCGATCCTGTGGGAATTTCACAAGGTGCACCACAGCGCCGAGGTGATGCATCCGCTGTCCAACTACCGCGAGCACCCGGTGGACAATTTCTTCTATCTGCTGCTGATCGGCGCGGGCTACGGGGCGGTTGCGGGCGGTGTCTACCAGTATGCCGCGGTGGTGCCGAGTGTTCCCAGCATTCTGGGCGTGCCCATCCTGATGTTTGTCTTTAACATCCTGGCCTACAATCTGCGCCATTCCCACGTCTGGCTGCGCTGGCCCGGCATCTGGTCCAAGGTCTTCCCGTCGCCCGCTCATCACCATGTGCACCACAGCTGCCATCCGGATCATTTCGACAAGAACTTTGCCTTCATGTTTCCGGTCTGGGACGTGATTTTCGGCACCTATGAAATGCCGGAGGACAACCGCGATGTGAAATTTGGTGTCGCAGGCATGAAATCGATGGAGATGGACACCTGCTGGAAGCTCTATTCCATCCCCTTCGTCAAGGCCGCGCGCCGCCTGAAGCGGAGCGGCAAGACAGCAGGAAGCAGCAGCCGGACAGACGCCGGATAACCGCCCGCCCGGACCGCGGGGAGAGGCCTGCGCCCCGGTTGCAGGCGGTCAGCGGATCACGTCGCCGATCAGGACTTGCGGCTGCACATCGGTGAAATTCGGAATGTCGTCCAGCGCAGGCCCTGCAGCCTTCATTGCCGCATCCATCGCCGCCTGATCGGCAAAGACCAATGTAGCGATGGCAAAGAACGGCGGCGCGATGTCCGGCCCGCCTGCCAGCCCCTTGGTCACCACAGCCGACTGGATGTGCGGCCCCATGTGCTGGTCCACGATCTGCATGTGGGTGTCCGCATAATAGGCGTGGTCGAAGGTCTTGCCTTCGGCGGCTGGGTAGATGACTTGCAATGTGACAGGCATGGCGATGTCTCCCTTGGCAATAAAATGCAGAGCTATTAAGGATTCGGACGCGTAAACTTCCAAGGAAAGGGCAGCCGCGGAGACTGCCCTGCCTTGTGTCCCGAGTGGGCCGGGTCAGCTGTGGATCGGCCCGTCGCCGCAGGCCAGGGCGGCCTCGCGCACGGCTTCGGAGTACGTCGGGTGGGCGTGGCAGGTCAGTGCCACGTCTTCGGCCGAGGCGCCGAATTCCATTGCCACGCACAGCTCGTGGATCATGTCGCCCGCTGCCGGACCGATGATGGCGGCGCCCAGGATGCGGTCGGTTTCCGCATCGGTGATGATCTTCACGAAACCGCCCTCGGCCTGGTTCACGGCCTTGGCGCGGGCGTTGCCCATGAACATGAACTTGCCAACCTTGACCTTCTTGCCTTCGGCTTTCAGCGCGTCCTCGGTCGCACCGACGGTCGCAACCTCGGGGGTGGTGTAGACGACACCCGGAATGACGCCGTAGTTCACGTGGCCATGCTTACCGGCGATCACTTCGGCTACCGCCATGCCCTCATCCTCGGCCTTGTGGGCCAGCATCGGGCCTTCGATCACATCGCCGATGGCATAGATGCCGGGCAGGTTGGTGCGCCAGTGGTTGTCGGTGGCGATCTGGCCGCGCTCGGTCATCTTGATGCCAAGCGCATCCAGCCCCAGCCCTTCGCTGTAGGGTTTGCGGCCCGTGGCCACCAGCACCACATCGGCGTCCAGCGTGACCTCGTCGCCGCCCTTCTTGGGCTGGTATTTGACTTTGGCTTTGGTCTTGGTGGTCTCCACCCCCTGCACTGCGGCGCCCAGGATGATGTTGAGGCCCTGCTTTTCCAGGATCCTTTTGAAGGAGCGCTGAACGTCCTTGTCCATGCCGGGGCAGACTGCGTCCATGTATTCGACCACGGTCACTTCCGACCCGAGGCGGGCATAGACCGAGCCCAGTTCCAGACCGATGACGCCGGCGCCGATCACTGCCAGCTTTTTCGGGATCTTCGGCAGCTCCAGCGCGCCGGTGGAGGAGACCACGATCTTTTCGTCGATCTCCACGCCCGGGATGGAGGCAGGCACCGAGCCGGAGGCGATCACGATGTTCTTGGCTTCATGCACCTCGTCGCCGACCTGCACCTTGCCGGCCGCCGGAATGGACGCCCAGCCCTTGATCCAGTCGATCTTGTTCTTCTTGAACAGGAACTCGATGCCGCCGGTGTTCTGGCCGATCACCTCGTCCTTGTAGGCCTTCATCTGGTCCCAGTCGACCGAGGGGCTTTTGCCCTTGAGGCCCATATGGGCAAAGTTGTGCTCTGCCTCATGCAGCAGATGGGTCGAATGCAGCAGGGCCTTGGACGGGATGCAGCCCACGTTCAGGCAGGTGCCGCCGAGGGTCTCGCGGCCCTCGACAACAGCTGTCTTCAGTCCCAGCTGGGCGCAGCGGATGGCACAGACATAGCCGCCGGGGCCGGCGCCGATTACGATGACGTCATATTGGGACATGGGTCGGTTTTCCTCGTTTCTCCCCGGTTCCGTTCAGCGGAACACGCATTAGGGGATAGTGGTCTGATGATCAGACGGGGGTCAACATCTTGATCGAGATATTGGTGACCCCGTCGCGTTCAAGGTGCATGGCGAGTTCTTCCGAGCCGAAGAAGGCGCGGGCTTTCTCCAGATCGGTGATCGCAAACAGCGCCACGGCGTGGTTTTTCTGGTCAGGATCGCTCCAGACGTTCAAATCGGTGATGCCCGCGGCCTGCCGGTTGCGCTTGTCCTGCCGGAACACGGTCAGCCAGGCGTTGAAATCGGCCACATCGGCCTGCCAGAGAACATGGGTTGCCATCGGGGTTACTCCTTTATCCGTTTTGAAGGCAGGATGCCCTGGTAAGGGTAAGGAGCGCTTTGATTCCACTCAAATAAGGCGGGTTCTGTATTCAGGTTTGCAGAAAGGGTGCGCTGCCCCTGGCCCATGCGCAGTGGGGCTCTGCCCCGTTCGGCCCTGAAACCGCCCCCCAGGCGGTTTCCAAGACGGGCCTCACCCCCCGGAGTATTTTTACAAAGGTGAAAGCTCATGCGAGGAGCACCCCCGCGAGCATCGCGGCTAGGCCGCTGGTGGCGATGAGCCAGATGGCGGTGCGCAGATAGGGCACGCCGCTGAGGTAGGCAGGCAGGTAGAGAGCGCGGCCTGTGAGATAGGTGTAGATGCCGCTGGTGATCAGCGCGCTCTGCAGGCCTGCCAGTTCTGAAACCAGCGCAAGGGCGATGAAGACCGGGGCGGTTTCCAGGAAATTGGTGAAGGCGCGGCGTGCCCGGCCTGCCAGTGCGCTGCGGGAGACGGATGTGTCACGCGGGCCCGCGGTCCAAGCGTTGCCAACGGACAGCTTCAGCAGGAAGCTGTCACAGCTCACGTGGATCAGGGCGAGGATCGAGAGGCAGACAAGGCCCCAGAGCGGGAGGGTCATAGGGTGTGTCTCTCAAACGGGCCGGAGTTCGCGATGGCAGTGCTTTGAGGACATGGGATACAGCCGGAAATTGCCGGACAATTGCAAAGTGCGCTCCAACGCTGGCGTTTCAGTGACAAGGGACGCCCTCTTAACAATTCGGATTGAACTGGATGCGGCTCATGGATCATGCGGAGCGAAGCCCCCTGTTCGTTCATATTCGTCGGATCAAGCGAAGAACGCCTAATATCCAAATGCTTCGAAATCTGCCCGGTAGATTTGTTCAATGCGGGATTTGACGGAACTCGTCAGCAAGGTCTCACCTTCAAACTCTCCACTGTTCTTGTTGGCGTGAGGAACAGACCAATTGTCAGGGAGCTTGCGGTCAAGTCTCTCTGCCACCGACTTGTAGAAAGTTCCAAGATCTTCGGTCCGCCCGATCAGGTCGGCCTGGAACACATTTGGCTTGATGGAAGGAACCAGCGGTCTCCAATGCGGATCAACGCTGTCAGGGCCGGCCTGTTCAATCGTCTGAGCGACATAGTCGAGAAACTTCTCGAAACCTGCAGCCGTTCTGATGTCATTGTTCCAGTCGAACCGAACCATAGCATTCATCCGCAAGCGTTCGTCCACAAACCAGGGGTGATTGCGGTCATGTGATACGCAAAGATACAAGAAAGCCGACAGCGCCCGCCGTTCAGGGTTCCGAACAGTGGTCAGCTGCAACGTATCCGGAAGCAGCCGGTGCCCGCGAGGGAACGCGATCAGCGGCTGAAAGAGACCTGCTTCAGTCAGGCGGTGAGACGTGGCATCCGGATTGATGTCGGTGGCTGATGCAAACCTTGCCGTCAGCGGGATCCCGAACTCAAGTTCGAAGAGAAACCGTTTAGTCGAACTTGTGCCAGTTTTTCCGTTTGCTTTGTATGACCATGTGCGGCTTTGAGGGACGAAGATCCTCAGGAAATAGTCACGCACAGCAGGGAGATCTGAAAACTCATCAGGGAATGCCTGAAGGGCAGCGTCAAGGATGGCTTGACGCTGCTTCGGTCTCGGCGCTGTGTTGAAAAAGATCTCCGCCATAAAAGTTACAGATCCATCAGCAGACGGCGCGGGTCCTCCAGTGCTTCCTTGACGCGGACCAGGAAGGTCACGGCGCCTTTGCCGTCGACGATGCGGTGGTCATAGCTCAGCGCCAGGTACATCATCGGGCGGATTTCCACCTTGCCATTGATCGCCATCGGGCGGTCCTGGATCTTGTGCATGCCCAGGATGCCGGACTGCGGCGGGTTCAGGATCGGCGAGGACATCAGCGAGCCGTAGACGCCGCCGTTGGAGATGGTGAAGGTGCCGCCCTGCATTTCCGCCATCGACAGTTTGCCGTCGCGGGCGCGGGCGCCCTTTTCGGCAATCGCCTTCTCGATGGTGGCAAAGGACATCGCGTCGGCGTCGCGGATCACCGGCACCACCAGGCCCGTGGGCGTGCCTGCGGCGATGCCCATGTGGACGTAGTTCTTGTAGACGATGTCGGTGCCGTCGATCTCGGCGTTGACTTCCGGCACTTCCTTCAGCGCGTGGCAGCAGGCCTTGGTGAAGAAGGACATGAAGCCCAGTTTCACACCGTGTTTCTTCAGGAACAGGTCCTTGTACTCGTTGCGCAGCGCCATCACCTCGGTCATGTCGACCTCGTTGTAGGTGGTCAGCATAGCAGCGGTGTTCTGGCTGTCCTTCAGGCGCTTGGCGATGGTCTGGCGCAGGCGGGTCATTTTCACCCGCTCTTCGCGCGCAGCGTCGTCGGCGGTGACGGGACCGCGGACCTGGGCCGGTGCCTGCGCAGGCGCGGCGGCAGGGGCTGCCTTGGCGGCGGCCACGGCGGCAGCGACATCTTCCTTCATGATGCGGCCGTCCCGGCCCGAGCCGGTGACCTGATCGGCGCTGATGCCGGCCTCGGCCATGGCTTTCTCCGCGGAGGGAGCGTTGGCGACATCCTTGGAGCCGGTGGCAGCGGCAACAGGGGCGGCGACTGAGGCAGGCGCTGCGGCGGCCCCGGCGGCGCCGGAGGCAATCACGCCCAGCTGCGAGGAGGCCTGAACGGTGGCGCCTTCAGCGGCCATGATCTCAGTCAGCACGCCGGCCGCGGGTGCGGGCACCTCGACGGAGACCTTGTCGGTTTCCAGTTCGCACAGCATTTCATCCTGCGCGACGGTGTCGCCCACCTTCTTGAACCAGGACGAAACGGTCGCCTCGGAGACCGACTCGCCAAGTGCGGGGACCATGACCGGCACCGGGGCGCCGTCGCCGCCGGAGGGCGCAGCAGCGGGGGCCGGTGCTGCCGCCTTGGCGGCAGGGGCTGCGGCGGCGCCATTGGCCTCGGTCAGAGTGGCCAGCAGCGCGTCGACGCCAACGGTGTCGCCTTCGGCTGCGACGATCTCGCCCAAGGTGCCGGCTGCAGGCGAGGGCACCTCGACCGTCACCTTGTCGGTTTCCAGCTCGCAGAGCATTTCATCGGCACTGACGCTGTCGCCGGGCTTCTTGAACCAGGTGGCCACGGTGGCCTCGGTCACGGATTCGCCCAGGGTGGGTACGCGGACTTCGGTTGTCATGTCTCTTTATCCTCAGATGCTCAGCGCTTCGTTCACGAGGGCTGCTTGTTGGGCTTTGTGTTCGCTGGCCAGGCCGGTTGCGGGCGAAGCCGAGGTGGCGCGGCCTGCATAGACGGGCCGGGTGTGCTTGGCGCCGATGCGGGTCAGCACCCATTCGATGTTGGGCTCGATGAAGGTCCAGGCGCCCTGATTCTTGGGCTCTTCCTGGCACCAGACCATTTCCGCCTGTTTGAAGCGTTCCAGCTCCTTCACCATCGAGATGGCAGGGAACGGGTAGAACTGCTCGATCCGCATCAGGTAGACGTCGGTGATGCCGCGGGCGTCGCGTTCTTCCAGCAGGTCGTAGTAGACCTTGCCCGAGCACATCACCACGCGCTTGATCTTGTCGTCCGCCACCAGCTGGGTATCGGAGTTGCCGTGCTGCGCGTCATCCCACAGCACCCGGTGGAAGCTGGAGCCAGTGGTGAATTCCTCTGCCTTGCTGACCGCCAGTTTGTGGCGCAGCAGGGACTTCGGGGTCACCAGGATCAGAGGCTTGCGGAAGGTGCGGTGCAGCTGGCGGCGCAGGATGTGGAAGTAGTTCGCAGGCGTTGTGCAGTTGGCAACGATCCAGTTGTCCTGGCCGCACATCTGCAGGAAGCGCTCCAGACGGGCGGAGGAGTGCTCCGGCCCCTGGCCCTCGAACCCGTGCGGCAGCAGGCAGACGAGGCCTGACATCCTGAGCCATTTGCTTTCGCCCGACGAGATGAACTGGTCGAACATGATCTGGGCGCCGTTGGCGAAATCGCCGAACTGGGCCTCCCACAGGGTCAGGGCGTTGGGTTCCGCCAGCGAGTAGCCGTATTCAAAACCCAGCACCGCATATTCGGACAGGGCCGAGTCGATCACCTCGTACTGGGCCTGGCCCGCACGGATGTTGTTGAGCGGGTAGTAGCGCTCCTCGGTCTCCTGGTTGACGATGCCGGAATGGCGCTGGGAGAAGGTGCCGCGGGTGGCGTCCTGGCCCGCAAGGCGGACCGGATAGCCTTCGGTCATCAGCGAGCCAAAGGCCAGCGCCTCGCCGGTGGCCCAGTCAAAGCCTTCACCGGTTTCGAACATCTTGCCGCGCGCATCCAGAACCCGGCCGACGGTGCGGTGCAGCGGGAACCCTTCGGGCACCCGGCTGAGCGCGTTGCCGATCTCGGCCAGCGTCTCCGGTTTGATCGCGGTGCGGCCGCGCTGGTAGTCGGCGTCCTTCTTGTCCAGATGCGACCAGCGCCCGTCCAGCCAGTCGGCCTTGTTGGGCTTGTAGTTCTTGCCGGTCTCGAACTCTTCATTCAGATGCGCCTGGAAGGCCGCCTTCATGTCCTCGATCTCGCCCTCGGGGATTAGGCCGTCCTTGACCAGCCGGTCGGTATAGAGGGTGAGCGTGGTCTTGTGGCCCTTGATTTTCTTGTACATCAAGGGGTTGGTGAACATCGGCTCATCGCCTTCGTTGTGACCGAAGCGGCGGTAGCAGAAGATGTCCAGCACGACATCCTTGTGGAATTTCTGGCGGAACTCGGTGGCAACCTTGGCCGCATGCACCACCGCCTCCGGGTCGTCGCCGTTCACGTGGAAGATCGGCGCCTCAACCACCAGCGCATTGTCGGTGGGGTAGGGGGAGGAGCGCGAGAAATGCGGTGCAGTGGTGAAGCCGATCTGGTTGTTCACCACGATATGCATGGTGCCGCCGGCCTTATGGCCCCTGAGGCCCGACAGGGCAAAGCATTCCGCCACCACGCCCTGGCCCGCAAAGGCCGCATCGCCGTGCAGCAGGATCGGCAGCACCTGGCTGCGGTCGGTGTCGCCCAGCTGGTCCTGCTTGGCGCGGACCTTGCCCAGAACCACCGGGTTCACCGCCTCCAGGTGGGAGGGGTTGGCGGTAAGGCTGAGGTGCACGTTGTTGCCGTCGAACTCGCGGTCGGACGACGCGCCGAGGTGGTATTTCACGTCGCCGGAGCCGTCCACATCCTCGGGCTTGAAGCTGCCGCCCTGAAACTCGTTGAAGATCGCCCGGTAGGGCTTCTGCATCACATTGGCGAGGATATTGAGGCGGCCGCGGTGCGGCATGCCGATCACGATGTCCCGCACACCCAAGGCGCCGCCACGCTTGATGATCTGCTCCATCGCCGGGATGAGGCTCTCGCCGCCGTCCAGGCCAAAGCGCTTGGTGCCGGTGTATTTGACGTGCAGGAACTTCTCAAAGCCCTCGGCCTCGACCATCTTGTTGAGGATCGCCTTGCGCCCCTCGCGGGTGAAGGTGATTTCCTTGTCGTAGCCCTCAATCCGTTCCTTCAGCCAGCTGGCCTCTTCGGGATTGGAGATGTGCATGTACTGCAGCGCGAAGGTGCCGCAATAGGTGCGTTTCACGATCTCCACGATCTGGCGCATGGTTGCGACCTGCAGGCCCAGCACGTTGTCGAGGAAAATCGGCCGGTCCATGTCGGCATCGGTGAAGCCGTAAGATTTCGGATCCAGTTCCGGGTGGCTGGCGCTTGCGCGCATGCCCAGCGGATCAAGGTCGGCCGCCAGATGGCCTCGGATCCGGTAGGCGCGGATCAGCATCAGCGCGCGGATCGAGTCCAGCACCGCGCGCTGGATCTGATCATCGGTGACCTCGACGCCCTTGGCGGCGGCCTTGTCCTTGATTTTCTTGCCCGCGCCCTTGGCCTCCGCAGGGGCCGGCCATTCGCCGGTCAGCGCGCCGGTCAGATCGTCATTGGGGGCCGGCGGCCAGTCGCCGCGCGCCCAGGAGGGGCCCTTGGCCTCTGCCTTCACGTCCAGTTCGGCGTCGCCCATCTGGCGGAAAAACTCGGCCCAGGCGGCATCCACCGCGTTGGGGTCATTGGCGTAACGGGCATAAAGCTGCTCCAGATACTCCGCATTGTGCCCCTGCATGAAGGAGGAGGCGTGGAAGAGGTCGTTGGGCGATTGGTCGGTCATCTTAAGCTCCCGAAGAGTCGGTATGCGGTTGTTGGGGCAGGTCAGGGTTCACACTGGAACGTGACCTGTTCCTTGGTCGGGTCGAGCGATTGTTCCGGGCCGGACGTAATGGTCACGGAACTGGCGCCCTTGCAGATTTCGTTTTCGATACGGTCCTGAACATCCTCAATGCTGGTGCCGGGCTCGAAGTTCAGCACGCCCTGCATCGGCTGGGTGATGGCCGCGGCGGAGGTGGCGGTGAGGAGGGTGAGGCTTAGTCCTGTCGCACAGACTGGCAACAGGCTGAGAAAACGGAGAGAGCAACTATTCTTGGTCATTAGTGCGCCTCGTGCGGGTTGGGACCGTATTTGTTCTCACCCGGCTGAGATTTCTTTGAGGTAAAGAACAGGAACAAAACGAGCGGGATCATTGCTGCTGCGAAACCTATACCATTCTGGAGCTGCTGCAGATTGGGTAGGGCTTTCAATGCGAACATCACGATTGCAAAGAGTGCAAAGGGCACAACAAATATTGTACTGGCTGCCACACCAACATCGTGCAGACGCCGTGACAGCGCGGCAAAAAACGGTATGGCAAACAATCCAGTATAAAGATTGAAGAACCAAGGGTATTGAGGCCCAAGATAGAAATAGACGCCAAAGTGGATTTTGAAGCTGCCTTCGGGTTGTTCAGCAGTCAGGTTCAATCCGACAAACTGGACGAGTGCCAGAAACAAAACAAAAAACCAGAATTCGCTTCGGGCCGCGCGTCCGCCGAACTGCGCGTAGTTACTCATGCAATTTTTGACTGAGGCCCAAAAGCCCATTTTTTGCACCATATTTAATATTGCGCTTTTGCCGCACCCGCTCAGAATAAAGCAAGCGCGGCAAATCGTGTTTTAACTTACTTGCCGATCGCTTTCAGCACCGCTTCACCCAGGCCGGCCGGGCTTTCGGCGACCACGATGCCTGCGGATTTCATCGCTTCGATCTTGTCCTCGGCGCCGCCCTTGCCGCCGGCGACAATGGCGCCCGCGTGGCCCATGCGGCGGCCCGGAGGGGCGGTGCGGCCTGCGATGAAACCTGCAACCGGCTTCTTGCGGCCCTTCTTGGCCTCATCGGCCAGGAACTGCGCCGCCTCTTCCTCGGCGGAGCCGCCGATTTCGCCGATCATGATGATGCTTTCGGTCTCGTCGTCGGCAAGGAACCATTCCAGCACGTCGATATGCTCGGTGCCCTTGATCGGGTCGCCGCCGATGCCGACGCAGGTCGACTGGCCCAGGCCCACGTCGGTGGTCTGCTTGACCGCTTCATAAGTCAGGGTGCCGGAGCGGGACACCACGCCGACGGAGCCGCGGCGGTGGATGTGGCCGGGCATGATGCCGATCTTGCAGGCGTCAGGGGTGATCACGCCGGGGCAGTTGGGACCGATCAGGATGGAGGAGGAGTTCTCCAGCGCGCGCTTTACCTTCATCATGTCGAGAACCGGGATGCCCTCGGTGATCGCGACGATCACTTCCATCTCGGCGTCGATCGCCTCGAGGATCGAGTCCGCGGCAAACGGCGGCGGCACGTAGATCACGGAGGCGTTGGCCTCGGTCACATGCTTGGCTTCATGCACGGAGTTGAAGACCGGCAGATTCAGGTGGGTCTGGCCGCCTTTGCCGGGGGTCACGCCACCGACCATCTTGGTGCCGTAGGCAATAGCCTGTTCAGAGTGGAAAGTGCCCTGCGAGCCGGTAAAGCCCTGACAGATGACCTTGGTGTTTTCGTCGATGAGGACTGCCATGTTTCGGTTCCTTCAAGCGGTATGTGTGTGTTGGGTCTGCGGGGTGGCCAGGGAACGGCCGTCGAAGCGGATTTTTTCGAGGGTGGCCCGCCCCAGGACCACGCTGGGAAGTATTCGGAAGCCGCCGCGGAATTCGTATATCCCGCGCCGGAGTTTCTGGCGGATCAGCGGCCAGCCCTTGGGCCGGTAGCGCGGCGGGCCGACGCCCACTTCACCCGGTGCCTCATTGCCCTGTTCGGCAAGTGCGGGCTGAACCTGATAGACCTTGATGCCGCGTGCAGGTAGCGAGGCATCGAAGTTGAACAGCAGGTTGTCCAGCGTGATGCAGAACGGGCGGCTGTCCAGCAGATGCTGTGCAGCTTTCCGGCTGATCACATATGCCGCGCCGCCGGCGTGACGGGACAGCATCTGGCGCACCTCGCGGCCCAGATGGGTGAAGCTTTCCTTGCCAAGCGCCACCTGCAGCCTGTTGGCCCGCCAGCGCTCAAACTTGACAATGTCGGCATCCGCAGGCCACCAGGACAGATCCGCCAGCCAGGCGCCGGTGTCGGGCGACAGGAAGACATCATCCTCCAAGATCAGCGCGACATCGGCATCCGAGGCCAGGAAAGTCCTCCAGGCCTTGGCATGGCTGAGGGTGCAGGCCATGTCCTTGGTCTGGAAGTAGCCCCAGTTGCCCTCGGAGCTGCACTGTTTGAGCATCTCCTCGCGGCTGACCTGGGTACTGTCCACCGCATCAATGCGCACAGCCTCGAGCCCGGCCTGATCCAGCTCCCGCTGCATCAGCTCCGCCCGGCCCGTGGCCTGCCGCAAGCCTATGAGGTAGACAGCCGCCTTCACCGGATCTGGCCCTTAGCCCTTGACCGCCTTCACGATTTTCTCGGCGCCGTCCTTGAGGTTGTCGGCGGCGATCACGTCGAGGCCGGAGGTGTTGATGATCTCCTTGCCTTTTTCGACGTTGGTGCCCTCAAGGCGGACAACCAGCGGCACCTTTAGGCCGACTTCCTTGACCGCGGCGACCACGCCCTCGGCGATCACGTCGCAGCGCATGATGCCGCCGAAGATGTTGACCAGGATGCCTTTGACGTTCGGGTCGGAGGTGATGATCTTGAACGCCTCGGTCACCTTCTCCTTGGTGGCGCCGCCGCCGACGTCGAGGAAGTTGGCGGGCTCAGCACCGTAAAGCTTGATGATGTCCATGGTGGCCATCGCCAGGCCGGCGCCGTTCACCATGCAGCCGATCTCACCGTCCAGCGCGATGTAGTTCAGGTCGTACTTGGAAGCTTCCAGCTCTTTCGGGTCTTCCTCGGTGGTGTCGCGCAGCTCAGCCACGTCGGCGTGGCGGTAGACCGCGTTGCCGTCGAACCCGACCTTGGCGTCCAGCACCTTGAGGCTGCCGTCGTCGCCGACGATCAGCGGGTTGATCTCCAGCATTTCCATGTCCTTCTCGACGAAGGCTTTGTAGAGCTGGCCCATCAGCTTGACGCACTGCTTGATCTGCGCGCCCTCCAGGCCCAGCGAGAAGGCGATGCGGCGGCCGTGGTACGCCTGATAGCCGGTGGCCGGGTCTACCGAGAAGGACAGGATCTTTTCCGGGGTGGCCGCGGCCACTTCTTCGATGTCCATGCCGCCCTCGGTGGAGCAGACAAAGGAGATGCGCGAGGTCTGGCGGTCGACCAGCAGCGCCAGGTACAGCTCGGTCTGGATGCCGGAGCCTGCTTCGATGTAGATGCGGTTCACCTGCTTGCCGGCCGGGCCGGTCTGATGGGTGACCAGGGTGCGGCCCAGCATCTTCTTGGCTTCTTCGGCCGCTTCTTCCACCGATTTGGTCAGGCGCACGCCGCCCTTCTCGCCGGCGTCGGCCTCCTTGAAAGAGCCCTTGCCGCGGCCGCCTGCGTGGATCTGTGCCTTCACCACCCACAGCGGGCCGTCAAGTTCACCGGCGGCGGTTTTGGCTTCTTCGGCCCGCAGCACCACGCGTCCGTCGGACACCGGAGCACCGTAGCTGCGAAGGAGGGCTTTGGCCTGATATTCGTGGATGTTCATTTGAAACTGTCCCGTCTGGCTGCAATTGTCTGCTGATTTATAGGCCGTGTTAAAGCCAAGTGTTAAAGGCTTTTTTGACAGGGGGCAGGGAAATGCGGAAGATTTTCGGTTTTTGTGATCACGGGTTTTGGGGGTGTGATCACAAAATGGCGACGGCGTGAAGCGGGTGATTCGAGCCAGAAGCCAAGGGCGGTGCGCGCCGCATCATAGATCAAAAGCGGCAGCGGCCGGAGCGGAAGCGCCGGCGCAAAAGAAAAGGCCCGCCGGAAGCGGGCCTCTCTGAATTCCGGTGGCTGCGGGCCTTAGGCCAGCGATGCGTCGATGCCTTTGCAGGCCTCGACCAGGCCTTTCACGGCGTTGACCGAGTTGTCGAACATCGCCTGTTCTTCTTCGTTCAGCTGGATGTTCACCACCTTCTCGATGCCGCCGGCGCCGATCACGGTGGGCACGCCCACATACATGTCCTTGACGCCCAGCTCGCCATCGCAATAGGCGGCGCAGGGCAGCACGCGTTTCTGGTCTTTCAGGAAGGCCTCGGCCATTTCGATGGCAGACGTGGCCGGCGCATAGAAAGCGGAGCCGGTTTTCAGCAGGCCAACGATTTCGGCGCCGCCGTCACGGGTGCGCTGCAGGATGGCGTCCAGGCGCTCCTGGGTGGTCCAGCCCATCTTGACCAGGTCGGGCAGCGGGATGCCGGCAACGGTTGAGTAGCGCACCGACGGCACCATGGTGTCGCCGTGGCCGCCCAGCACAAAGGCGGTGACGTCTTTCATGGAGACGCCGAATTCCTCTGCCAGGAAGTGGCGGAAGCGGGCGGAGTCCAGCACGCCGGCCATGCCGCAGACCTTGTTCGCGGGCAGGCCCGAGAATTGCTGCAGCGCCCAAACCATTGCGTCCAGCGGGTTTGTGATGCAGATCACGAAGGCGTTTGGCGCGTGGTCGCGGATGCCTTCGCCGACGGATTTCATCACCTTGAGGTTGATGCCTAGCAGGTCGTCGCGGCTCATGCCCGGCTTGCGCGGCACGCCGGCGGTCACGATGCAGACGTCGGCGCCTGCAATGTCCTCATAGGACTGGGTGCCCTTCAGCGAGGCGTCGAAACCCTCGGAGGGACCGGATTCTGCGATGTCCAGCGCCTTGCCTTCGGGGATGCCTTCGGCGATGTCGAAGAGAACGACGTCGCCCAGTTCCTTGAGGGCTGCGAGATGTGCGAGGGTGCCGCCGATCTGACCTGCGCCGATGAGGGCGATTTTGGGTCGTGCCATTGGAAAATGTCTCCGGTCCGGTTGAAATTTCCTGATGCCTACGGCGTAAACCCGTGCCGTGCAAGGGCACTGCGCTGCGGCAATCGGCTCTGTATGCTTGTGTATACCGTGTTGATACCGCTAAACCGTCTGTAATCTGGGCATTTCGGAGGGCAGGTGATGGCGGCGTTTGATGCAATGTTTTTCGTTTTTGCCATCCCGGCGGTCGTTTTTGCGGGCGTGTCCAAGGGCGGTTTCGGGTCTGGCGCAGCTTTTGCCTCGGCGTCGATTCTGGCGCTGGTGTTGGAGCCAGGTACCGCGCTGGCGCTGATGCTGCCCCTGCTGATGCTGATCGACGTGGCCAATCTGAAACCATACTGGGGGCGCTGGAACCTGCGGGCGTCGCTGCTGCTGATTGGCGGCGGATTGCCCGGTGTGGCATTGGGGGCCTGGCTCTATGCGGCGGTGGATGCCGATGCGATGCGGGTGCTGATCGGGCTGGTCTCCGTAGGTTTTGTGCTGTGGCAGCTGCGGGCACGGCTGGGGCTGCGGCAGGCGGCGGATGCGCCGCTGTCCACGGGCGCCGGGGCGCTGGCGGGGCTGGCGGTGGGGTTCACCAGTTTTGTCAGCCATGCAGGCGGGCCGCCGGCCGCGGTCTATCTTCTCAGCCTCAAGTTGCGGAAGACCGAGTACCAGGCCAGCACGGTGCTGATTTTCTGGGCCATCAACATCGCCAAGGCGGTGCCTTATGCCGGGCTGGGGATGTTCACACGTGAAACCCTGGTGCTGGACCTGATGCTGGCGCCCTTTGCCCTGCTGGGGGCATGGCTGGGGGTGAAGCTGCACCATTCGATACCGGAACGCTGGTTCTTTGCGCTCACCTATGTGCTGCTGACGGTGACCGGTGCCAAGCTGATCTGGGACGGGCTGGTCTGAAGACTGCTCATATCAGCCAGCCCGCGCGGCGTCCCCGGCCGCTTAACCTGCAGCCTGGAAGCCTGCCTCAATACCTGCTCAGGCGTCGCTGTCGGTGTTCGGCAGTGCTTCTGCGAGCACTTCATAAGACTGTCCGGAAGCCACCAGGCAGGTCATGCCGTTGGGTGTGGTTACCGTAATGGTCCAGCTGCCGGTTTCGTCCGAGGCGAAGGTTTCCATCACCATGCCCTGCTGGCCCATGCCAATGCTCTGGCGGCTTTCGCCGTATTTTTCCGCCAGCCGTTTCACCACAGCCTCGCGCGGGGCGCAGTTGCGGCTTTGGGCGGCGGCGGGGGCGGCGGCCATGGTCACCGCGGCCAGCGCCAGCGGCAGTGCGAAGAATGAGTGTTTCATCTCGTTTTACCCTTTCCGGAACGGCCGGACAGAGCAGGGTGCCTGACGGCAGCCCCCGGTGTCCCTGTGCGGGCCGGTGTGTGACGCAATTCGAAATGCAGGCCCCATGCCTGCGGGCATCAGATGCGGCCCGGTTGGGCGGCAATGTGCTGTGCCTTGGTACCCTTCAGTGTGCCAATCAGGTGCTGATAAGTGGTTAATCGGGCGTGCGCCGGGAATTCACACATTTTTTCAATATCTTGCTGCGATGGCGCGAGAGGTTACGCTGCGCTGCGGCGGAATTGTACTTGAAAGTATACAATCGAATCTGTACCGCTTTACGCAACAAAATAACTTTCGGAGAAGCTCCATGGATCCGCGCACGCGCCCTTACCGTTCGGTTTTGTATATCCCCGGCTCCAACGCGCGTGCGCTGGAGAAGGCCAAGACCTTGCCGGTGGACGCGGTGATCTTTGATCTGGAGGACGCGGTCTCAGCCGATGAAAAAACCAATGCGCGCGAGACCTTGGCCCAGGCGCTGAAGGTTGGCGGCTATGGTTCGCGGATGAAGATCGTGCGGATCAACGGGCTGGATACACCCTGGGGCCGCGGTGACGCAGCAGCAGCAGCGCGGATGGCCCCGGATGCGATTCTGCTGCCCAAGGTGAATGCGCCGGAGGACCTGGATGCATTGGCGGAAATCACCGGTGACATTCCGCTGTGGGCGATGATGGAAACCCCGCGGGGCATGCTGAATGCCGCTGCGATTGCCGTGCACCCCAAGCTGCAGGGCATGGTGATGGGCACCAATGACCTGGCCAAGGAATTGCAGACCCGCTACCGCCCTGACCGGATGCCGATGATGGCAGGGCTGGGCCTGTGCCTGCTGGCGGCCAAGGCCGAGGGGCTGGTGATTGTGGATGGCGTCTATAACGCCTTCAAGGATGTGGAGGGGCTGGCCGCGGAATGCGCGCAAGGCCGCGACATGGGCTTTGACGGCAAGACCCTGATCCACCCGGCGCAAGTGGAAGTGGCCAATGCGGCCTTTGCCCCGACCGAGCGGGAGATCGATACTTCCCGCCGTCAGATTGCCGCATTTGATGAGGCGCAGGCCGCAGGGCAGGGTGTCGCGGTGGTTGACGGCAAGATAGTTGAGAACCTGCATGTCGTAACGGCGCGCGAGATCCTGGCAAAAGCGGATGCAATCGCTGCGGTTTCCGCGTAGGTGTTAATCAGCTTAACATCAAAGAGGGGCTGAAATGGCACTGTTGATCCTGGGACTTCTGCTGTGGTGGGGCGGCCATCTGTTCAAACGGCTGGCGCCGGATATGCGCGCCTCCATGGGCAATGGCGGGCGCGGCGTGGTGGCGCTGGTGCTCGTGGCCGGTGTGGTGCTGATGGTGCTGGGCTACCGCTCCGCCGAGAGCTTCGACCTGGCGCTGGTTCCGCCGTTCCTGACACACATCAACAACCTGCTGGTTCTGGTTGCGATCTATTTCATGAGCCCCGGCCCGCATAAGGGGGCGCTGTTCTACAAGATGCGCCACCCGATGCTGACGGGGTTTGGCCTGTGGGCGCTGGCGCATCTGCTGGTCAATTGGGATCCGGCGTCGTTTGTGCTGTTCGGCGGCCTGTGGGCCTGGTCCATCGCCGAGAAGATCGTGATCAACCGCGCGGAGCCTGACTGGCAGCCTGGCCCGAAGGGGACGATCGCCAAGGACGGGATGTTCCTTGCTGCTTCGATTGTCCTGATGGGGGTGATCGGCTACGTCCACGTCATGGTCGGCCCGTCGCCGTTCGGCGGCTAGGCCCAAGCACAGGGTAGGAAACCATGAAACTGTACCGATTTTTGTCCGAAGACGACACCTCTGCCTTTTGCCACAAAGTAACGGATGCGCTGAACAAGGGCTGGGAGCTGCATGGCAGCCCGACCCAGGCTTTTGATCCCGTCAAGGGGATCATGCGCTGCGGCCAGGCGGTGGTGAAGGATGTGGACGGAACCTACACCCCTGAGACCAAACTGGGAGAACACTGATGGCCAAGACCAATCCGGGCCGGTTTTTCGAAGACTACACTGTTGGCGAGGTGATCCGCCACGCGGTGCCTCGCACGGTGTCGGGCGGCGAGCGGGCGCTTTATCATGCGCTCTATCCGGCGCGCCATGCGCTCTATTCTTCGGATGAATTCGCCCGGGCCTCTGGTCTGCCCTCGGCGCCGCTGGATGATCTGGCGGCCTTCCATGTGGTGTTCGGCAAGACGGTGCCGGACATCTCGCTCAATGCGCTGGCAAACCTCGGCTATGCCGAGGGGCGCTGGCTGCTGCCGGTTTATCCCGGCGACACGCTGCGCTCGGAGTCCGAGGTGATCGGCCTCAAGCAGAATTCCAACGGCAAGTCCGGCGTGGTCTATGTGCGCACCCGCGGGCTGAACCAGCGTGATGAATGCGTGATGGAATACGTGCGCTGGGTGATGGTGCGCAAACGCGACCTGGATGCGCCTGCACCGGAAACCGTGATCCCCGAGCTGAACAATGTGATCCCGGCGGGTCAGCTGGTGATCCCTTCGGGACTGGATTTCAGCAACTACGATTTCACCCTGGCGGGCGAGCCGCACCGCTGGGGCGACTATGAGGTGGGTGAGACCATCGACCATGTGGATGGCGTCACCATCGAGGAAGCCGAGCACATGATGGCGACCCGCCTGTGGCAGAACACCGCCAAGGTGCATTTCGACAATACCGCGCGGCCTGATGGCACCCGGCTGATCTATGGCGGACATGTGATCTCATTGGCGCGGACGCTGAGCTTCAACGGGCTGGCCAACGCGCAGATGATCGCCGGCCTGAATGGCGGGGCGCATGCCAACCCCTGCCTTTCTGGTTTCACTGTGCGGGCCTGGTCAGAAGTGCTGGACAAGTCCGACACCGCGGCGCCCGGCGTTGGCGCGATCCGGCTGCGGCTGGTCGCGACCAAGGGCGGTGACCCGTTCCAGCTGAAGGGCGAGGACGGCAAGTACCTGCCGGATGTGCTGCTGGATCTGGACTACTGGGCTTTGATGCCGAAGTGACCGGGCTGGCGCGGCGGTCTTTTCGGGACCGTTGCTTACGCCCCACGCTCTCCCTGTCAGAAACGCGGACCGGAGAAATTCCCGTCTTGCAATCCTGAGGCGCGCCGGTAAACCTGCCTGCGCTACTCAGGGTGGAAAATTTATGATTGACGAAGAAAAGTCATCGGCCAGTTACGGGACAGCTGTCATATTGTGCGGTCTGTTCGGTGTGATTGGCGTGCATCATTTCTACTTGCGGAATTACGTGCATGGAATGATTGACCTAGGGTTGTTCATTCTGTTTGTCGTTCTTCTGGCCGGCAACCAGCCCTTGCTGGGTTACCTGGTGCTGCTCGTTGATATCGTGCACTCAATAATCGTTTTTTATCTGTTGATTGCGGAAAAGGCCCGCGACGGATCGGGCCGTTTGGTCAAACTTAAATAGGGTTAAGAACAACATGGCAAATATGGATCATGCAGTTGCCGGCGACGTTAGCGAAAAGGGGTTCGTTCCCGCTGTGCTGCTGTGCTTCTTTCTGGGATCGCTGGGCGCGCACCGTTTCTATCTCGGCAAGATCGGCACCGGCATCCTCATGCTGATCACGCTTGGCGGCCTGGGGATCTGGACAATTATTGACTTTGTCCGCCTGATTATCGGCTCCATGGGCGACCGGGACGGTCTGCCGCTGCGCCGCTGAAACTTGTCTGCTGCGGCACTCAAGCCGCAGCAGATTTTGCGGCCTGAGTGCCGGTAAACTCCCCGCGCAAAAGTGATAGCCCTGAAAGCTGCAATCAGCTTAAGCTGGACGCATGCGGGTTTTGCAGCTTCTGGTTTTCTCCATGCTCTCCCTTTGGCCGCTGCGCGCAGCGGCCTGCGATCTGGCATTGGTGCTGGCGGTGGATGTCTCCGGCTCAGTTGATGCCGAGGAATACCGGATTCAGATGGACGGGCTGGCGGCGGGGTTGCGCGACGGCGTCGTCTCTGAGGCGCTGGTCAAGGCGCGTGCGCAGGTGCTGCTGCTGCAATGGTCGGGCGAGTCGCGTCAGGAAGTGACGCTGCCCTGGGCGGAGATCCGCACCTTCGGCGATGTCGAGGCGCTGGCGCAGGCAATTGAGCAGGCGCCGCGGCCCTGGCGTAATTACTCCACCGCGGTGGGGGAGGCTTTGTTTCTGGCGTTAGAGCAGTTTCCGGCAGTGGAGCACTGCAAGCGACGGGTGATTGATGTCTCAGGTGACGGATTCTCCAACGAGGGGATCGAGCCGCGCGAAGTGCATGGCGCGCTCACCGCGGCAGGGGTCACTGTGAATGCCATCGCCATCGAGCAGAGCGAGCCGGACCTGACGGCCTATTTCTTTGAAAATGTCATCCGCGGAGAGGGGGCCTTTGTGGTCTCTGCCGCGAGCTTTGCCGACTACCCGTCGCGCATCCGTAAGAAGCTGGTCAGAGAGGTGGCAAGACAGACCGCGGCACTGCCTGCAGGGACAGAGAGGGCGGTTGCGTCTTTGCAGTGATTTGCAGAAGGGGCCCTGATTCTGCAAAAAATTTTCAATCGGCAGATTTGTGATCACTAATTATTTGCTGTGATCACAAGCCGTGGCGTTTTAGCGCCAACAGGCCAGAAACCTGCCGTTTTTAACCGTTCCTTCGGGTGACACGCCGTAAAAATCGGCTAAAACGTCGTCAGCCAACCTGAAAAGGAGCCAACATGGCCGATGTCAATCGGGGCAACCGCCCGCTTTCGCCGCATTTGCAGGTCTACCGGCCGCAGCTGACCTCCGTGACTTCGATCCTGACACGGATCACCGGCAACGCACTGATCGTCTCGGCGCTGCTGATCGCCTGGTGGTTCCTGGCTGCCGCAACCTCACCTGACTACTTCGCTATCGCCAACGGGCTGCTGACCAGCTGGTTCGGTGATCTGGTGATGACCCTGTCGGCGCTGGGCCTGTGGTATCACGCGCTGGCGGGTATCCGGCACCTGATCTGGGACAACGGCATGATGCTGGACCTGGAGCAGGCCGAGAAGCTGGGCTGGTTCGTGGTGATCGGCTCTGCCGTTCTGACTGTCCTTACCATTATCATCGTCTAAGCCCGGGAGGCACACGCAATGCGATATCTGACTGACCGCAAGCGCGCCGTTGGCATGGGCGCTGCAAAATCCGGAACGGAACATCACTGGTCGATGCAGGTGAGCTCAATTGCTCTCCTGATCCTGGTGCCGCTGTTCGTCTTCACCTTCGGCTCTGCGCTGGGCGGCACCTATGAAGAGATCACCGCCTATTACTCCCGCCCGTTCCCGGCGATCGTGGCGGCGCTGACCATGTGGGTCGGTATGATGCACTTTAAATCCGGCGCCCAGACCATGATCGAGGATTACGTCCACGGGCTGAAAGGCCGTCTGACGATCATCCTGGTCAATTGCCTGTCCTATGCCGTCGCCGCGACCAGCGTTTACGCGCTGATCCGCCTGGCCCTGTAACTCCCCGAGGTCTTTTTCAATGGCTGCTTACGAATACGAAACACATGAATATGACGTGGTCGTGGTTGGCGCCGGCGGGGCCGGTCTCCGCGCGACGCTGGGCATGGCGGAGCAGGGGCTACGCACCGCTTGCGTAACGAAGGTGTTCCCGACCCGCTCCCACACCGTGGCGGCGCAGGGCGGTATTGCCGCGTCCCTGGGCAACATGGGCCCTGACAGCTGGCAGTGGCATATGTATGACACCGTCAAGGGTTCCGACTGGCTGGGCGACACCGACGCGATGGAATATCTAGCCCGCGAGGCCCCCAAGGCGGTGTACGAGCTGGAGCACTACGGCGTGCCGTTCTCGCGCACCGAGGAAGGCAAGATCTACCAGCGCCCCTTCGGCGGCCACACCACCGAATTTGGCGAAGGCCCCGCGGTGCAGCGCACCTGTGCGGCGGCGGACCGGACCGGCCACGCCATCCTGCACACGCTCTATGGCCAGAGCCTCAAGAACAACGCCGAGTTCTACATCGAGTATTTCGCCATCGACCTGATCATGTCCGAAGACGGGCAGTGCCAGGGCGTTGTCTGCTGGAAGCTCGATGATGGCACCATGCATGTCTTCAACGCCAAGATGGTGGTGCTGGCGACCGGCGGGTACGGCCGCGCTTACTTCTCTGCCACTTCGGCGCATACCTGCACCGGTGACGGCGGCGGCATGGTGGCGCGTGCGGGCCTGGCGCTGCAGGACATGGAGTTCGTGCAGTTCCACCCGACCGGCATCTATGGCTCCGGCTGCCTGATTACCGAAGGCGCGCGGGGCGAGGGCGGTTACCTGACCAACTCCGAGGGCGAACGCTTCATGGAGCGCTATGCGCCCCAGTACAAGGATCTGGCGCCGCGCGACTATGTTTCCCGGTCCATGACCATGGAAATCCGCGAAGGCCGCGGTGTGGGCGCCGAGGGCGACCATATCCACCTGAACCTGAGCCACCTGCCGGCCGAGGCGCTGGCGGAACGGCTGCCGGGCATCTCTGAAAGCGCCAAGATCTTTGCCGGCGTCGACGTGACCAAGGAGCCGATCCCTGTTCTGCCTACCGTGCATTACAACATGGGTGGTATCCCCACCAACTATTGGGGTGAGGTGCTGAACCCGACGTCCGAGGACCCGACCGCGGTTGTGCCGGGCCTGATGGCCGTGGGCGAAGCGGGCTGCGCCTCGGTGCACGGTGCCAACCGGCTTGGATCCAACTCGCTGATCGACCTCGTGGTCTTTGGCCGTGCCTCCGCCATCCGCGCGGGCAAGGTAGTGGACGCAGACGCGGCGAACCCGGTGCTGAATCAGGCCTCCGTCGATAAGGCTTTCGACCGCTTCGACACCCTGCGTAACGCCAATGGCGGTATCCCGACCGCGGATCTGCGCCTGGAAATGCAGAAGTGCATGCAGGCAGACGCGGCGGTGTTCCGCACCTCCAAGACCATGGCGGAAGGCGTCGAGAAGATGACCGAGATCGCGGCCAAGCTGGATGACCTGAAGGTGACCGACCGCTCGCTGGTATGGAACTCTGACCTGATGGAGACGCTGGAGCTGACCAACCTGATGCCAAACGCGCTGGCGACCATCGTTGGCGCCGAAGCCCGCAAGGAAAGCCGTGGCGCCCACGCGCATGAGGACTTCACCACCCGCGACGACGAGAACTGGCGTGTCCACACCGTCTCCCGCGTGGAGGGCAACAAGGTTGATCTGACCTACCGCCCGGTAATCACTGACCCGCTGTCCACCGAAGCCGAAGGCGGCATCAGCCTTGCCAAAATCGCGCCCAAGGCGCGGACGTTCTAAGGAGACAGACCATGGTTCAATTCAGCCTCCCGAAGAACTCTAAGATCACCACCGGCAAGACCTGGCCCAAGCCGGAGGGCGCCAGCAATGTGCGCAAGTTCAAGATCTACCGCTGGAACCCGGATGACGGGAAAAACCCGCAGGTCGATACCTATTTCGTCGACATGGACAGCTGCGGCCCGATGGTCCTGGACGCGCTGATCAAGATCAAGAATGAGATCGACCCGACCCTGACCTTCCGCCGGTCCTGCCGCGAGGGGATTTGCGGGTCCTGCGCAATGAACATCGACGGTATTAACACGCTGGCCTGTATCTACGGCATGGACGAGATCAAGGGCGATGTGGCGATCTACCCGCTGCCGCACATGCCGGTGGTTAAGGACTTGATCCCGGATCTCACGCATTTCTATGCCCAGCATGCCTCGATCATGCCGTGGCTGGAGACCAAGACCAACCGCCCGGCGAAAGAGTGGAAGCAGTCCATTGAGGACCGCAAGAAGCTCGATGGCCTCTATGAGTGCGTGATGTGCGCCAGCTGCTCGACCTCCTGCCCGAGCTACTGGTGGAACGGCGACCGCTACCTCGGCCCGGCAGCCCTGCTGCATGCTTACCGCTGGATCATCGACAGCCGGGACGAGGCCACGCCTGAGCGCCTGGACCAGCTGGAGGATCCGTTCAAGCTCTACCGCTGCCACACCATCATGAACTGCGCCAAGACCTGCCCCAAAGGCCTGAACCCGGCCAAGGCAATTGCGCATATCAAGAAGATGATGGTCGAGCGCGGGGTCTGAGCCGAACATCGGATGAACAGAGCACACCCCGTAGCCGCAAGGTTTGCGGGGTGTGTTGTTTTAAATGAAAAATTTTTCGATTGGAGGAATTTATGACGTTTAAGGCTTTTACCTTGGTTTTGGTCACAGGCACCTTAACGGCCTGCGTGTCCTCCGGCGAGAACAGCAGTGTTAATTCTGAATGGAAAGTGTTGAACAGCAAGCGGCCGCAATGTGCAAAGGCTGCGGGTATCACCGGACCCTACTCGGCAACCACTGAGTACTACGGGGGATCGGTCGTGCAGGTGTTTGAGCCGGGGCCAGGCGTAAGCGGAGCGCAGGCGGCGAAAGCGAATGCTTGCATGAAGGCCTGATAGCCGCTTGGGATGTCCCCCAAGGCTAACCGCTGGAGTGTCGGCGAAGCTATGCCTTCTCCGCGGTGGCAGAATTGAAAACCCTCGGTTTTCCTGCGAAACCGGGGGTATGTTTTTGGCAGGCAATGGATTTCGGGCATGAGACTTCTTGGATGCGCCGCGGGTGCGCTGACCCTTCTCTCGGGTTGCATGACAGCGGCGGATAACGACCGGATCGGCGGCCAATTGGCTGCGACGGATGCACGGATACCGAGCTGTATCGCGGAGGCTGGGATCACCGGGGAAGTCCGCGTCAGCACCGAGTTTCTAGGCCATGGTGCGGGTGCCACGGTGCTACGGAATGTGCAGCCCGGGCCGAACGTGACAGAGGCGCAGGCTGCACAAGCGACCGCCTGCATCAACGCCTGACGCTAATTGGTTGAGCGGCGGTGCCAGCCGCCCTAAGGTGCCGGAATGCAACCGCATTTCTATGCCATTCTGCTTGCCGGTGTTGCCGGGCTTTCGATGCCGCTGGGCGGGCTTCTGGCCTGGTGCGAGCACATCAGCAATCCGGTGCTGCGCAATCGGGTGCTGCACGCAATCGCGGCCTTTGGCGGCGGCGCGCTGGCATCAGCCGTGGCGCTTGTTCTGGTGCCCGAAGCGGCCGAGGCGCTGCCTGCCGCTTGGGCGGTTGGCCTGTTTGCCGCGGGCGGTTTGGTTTTCTATCTTGTGGATACGGTGCTGCAGCGCCATGGCGGCAGCGGTGCCTTGCTGCTGGCGATGCTGCTAGATTACCTGCCAGAGGCCATGGCACTGGGGGCGATGCTGGTCGCAGATGCGGCCACGGCCAAGCTGCTGGCGCTGATGATCTTCCTGCAAAACGTGCCAGAGGGGTTTGCTGCCTTCCGTGAGGTCTGGAGCGGTGACAGCCGGGCCTGGCATGTGCTGCTGCTGTTTCTGGGGCTGGCCGCTCTTGGGCCTGCCTGCGCGCTGGCGGGTCTGGTCTGGCTGGCGGAAGCCCATGCTGTGCTCGGCGGGATCATGATCTTTGCCGCGGGCGGCATCCTCTATCTGCTGTTTCAGGACATCGCCCCCAAGGCGCACAGCAGCCGCAGCAGCGCACCTGCGCTGGGGGCGGTTGCGGGTTTTGCGCTGGGGCTGGCCGGTCATCTGCTGATCAGCTGAGCCGCAGCCTGCGTGCCGGATTGCAGTAACTGCATGGCAAACCTGCAAAAACATCCGGTGCGCCGGGTGGCGCCATCGGGTAGCTTGCAAACCAAGGGAGGATGGTGCCGCAAGTAAGGAGACCGCCCGATGAAACCCGTTGAAACCCTGGAAGAGCAGCAAGCAAAGGCCGCCCGCGCCGCACTGGAGGCGCTGGATCAGGCTTATGCCTATTACACCCCGGAAACGCCTGTTGCGGCGGCTCAGGAACCGCGCCAGGATCAGCTGTTCGAATACTACCAGGCGGCCTGATCCGAGGGGGCGCTGCAGTGCCGGGTTTTGCGTTTGAAGGGCCGGCAGGACAGGGTTAGACAGGCCGCATGGTACTTATTGTCGTCCTTGCTGCCGGAGTCTTCTGTTACTTCCTGTGGCGCCACCGCGCGATGGATCTGACGCGCAACTGCCGCTGGCGGCAGATGAAGTCCGAAGGGCATTGGCGCTGCATCTCTTGCGGGGCTGTCGAACCCGGTGAAGCCGCCCCCCGCATTTGCCGCAATCCCCGGCGTCAGGGCTGAGGCTGCCGGCTGGTTTGGTCCTTAACCGGGCTGCCAGTGCTATGGGCTTGCACCGGGGGAGCGAAGTGGTCTTGATGGGGCAAACGAACAGGAAGGTTTTCCCCATGTCCAGCACGCCCGCTGCCCCCGCAGACGCAGTAGCCCGCCGCGCTATCAAGCCGGTGATATGTTATCCGAACGAGACACTGCCAATGCCGGATCTGGCGCTCTACAACCGGGCGCGGGAAGGCGCCGTGAAGACCGGCGAGGTGCGGGTACCGCCCCGCGATGCGGCCTGCTTTGAAGTGCCTGCCGGGCATTTTTTCCGCATCACCTCAATCGAGGGGCCGCAGGTGGGCGACCTGAACCTTTGGAACAAGAATGATCTGTCGGAGCGGTTTTATTCCGGCAAGACCCGCGCGTTGCATGGCACTCATATCACCGCGGGAGAGCGGATGTGGACCAGCTTCCCGCATCTGCGCCCGATGGCGACCATCACCGCCGATACACTGGGCTGGTACGGCATGGATGAATATGGCGGCTCGGTGCATGACGTGATCGGCACCCGTTGCGATCCCTATACCGGCAACCTGCTGGCAGGCAGCCAGTACCACCACTGCTGCCACTCCAACCTGACCCGGGCGCTGGCAGACCATCTGGGTGTGTCCCTGGCAGAGGCAGAGCCGCATGTGCATGATGTCCTGAACGTCTTCATGTGCACGGGCTTTACCCGCGACACCGGCCAGTATTTCATGAAGGCCAGCCCGGTGCGGCCCGGCGATTACCTGGAGTTTTTTGCCGAGATCGACCTTTTGGGCTGCCTTAGCGCCTGTCCGGGCGGGGATTGTTCAGCAGAGCATTCCAGCGATACCGCCGCCTGTTACCCGATGCTGGTCGAAGTTTTTGCCCCGGGAGAGGGCGCGCTTGGCGATTGGAAAAGCCCGCCGCCAAATGGGTATGACCGCAGCCACGGGTGCAAGTAAAACCGGTCAAAAGTTATTTTGGCCAGAGGTCTTGCTGAAATTCAGGGCGGCGTGAACAATCGCACCTTGTGAATTTCCCGAGCTCCCAAAAAGAAAAGGACAGCGGAATAACCGCTGTCCTAGGGAAAGCCGTAAATCGAAATTACGTGGCGTCAGCTGAACGCTGCCTCCAAGGCAATTTCCACCATGTCGCCAAAGCTGCGCTCCCGCTGATCGGAGGGGAGGGCTTCGCCGGTGCCCAGATGGTCGGAGACCGTCAGCACCGCCAACGCC
Source organism: Leisingera sp. ANG-M7 (assembly GCF_000813965.1). Classification (GTDB taxonomy): domain Bacteria; phylum Pseudomonadota; class Alphaproteobacteria; order Rhodobacterales; family Rhodobacteraceae; genus Leisingera. Next base: position 335,469 of record NZ_JWLI01000005.1, read on the forward strand.
CGGCAGCCGTGACGGGCCGCAAGCGTGTAGAGTTCTGCCGCTTCCATCTCGACGCCCAGGATGCCGTGGCGCACCATCTGCTCGTTCAGGTCGGGGCGCTCGTCATAGAACACATCGGAGGAGTAGATGCCGCCGATATGGGTGGCAGAGCCGTGTTTCGATGCTGCCTGGGCTGCTGCCTGCAGCAGGCCCCAGTCGGCGCAGGGGGCAAAGTTAAGCTCGCGGAAGATGCCGCTGGAGGGGCTGTTCACGGTGCTGGCTGTCATTGCCAGGATCACGTCGCGCACCTTGACCTTATCCTGCATGCCGCCGCAGGACCCGATGCGGATCAGGGTTTTTGCACCGAAATCGCGGATCAGCTCATTGGCGTAGATCGACAGCGAGGGCATGCCCATGCCGCTGCCCTGGATGGTGACGCGGTGGCCGTTCCAGGTGCCGGTATAGCCTAGCATTCCGCGCACTTCATTGACCAGCCGGGCATCTTGCAGAAAAGTTTCGGCTGCCCATTTCGCGCGGTAGGGGTCGCCGGGCATCAGCACGGTTTCCGCGATGTCGCCCGGTGCGGCGCCAATATGAATGGTCATGGCTTACCTCCGCTAAGGCTTCAGATTTCCAGGTCGGAAATATCCATGCCCGCGGTCAGCGCGGCATGCACCCAATGCGGTTTGCGGCCACGGCCGGTCCAGGTTTCCTCGGGGTTGCTGGGGTTGCGGTACTTCGGGGCAGCTTTGGCTTTCTTGGCGCTCTGGCGCGATGCATTGGCGATTTCATCCAGCGAAAATCCGAATTTGGCGGCAGCTTCTTCGGCGGCTTTCAGGGCTTCCTGACGCTCACGCAGTTCTGCCTCCTGCAATGCCTTTTCAACGTCGCTTTGCAGCTGGAGAAGCTCTTTTCTGCTCATAGCCGAAAGATCGAAGGTCATTTTGAACTCCATATAAAAATGACATACCGGAAAATCCGGTATGTCATTCCTTATGACCCAATTGCCAGACGCGTTTCAGCATCTTTCTCGGCTATTTGCAGGAAATTGCCTATTAAAGGTCAATTCGCTGCAATTTGCGGTGGCTTAGCCAGGTCAACAATATCGCTCATGATTGAATTAAGCTCGAAATCCTTTGGGGTATAGACGCGGGCCACACCCATGGATTTAAGCTTTTGTGCGTCATCATCCGGAATGATGCCGCCGACCACCACGGGAATATGCTCCAGCCCTGCGTCTCGCATACGCTGCATCATTTCCTCAACCAGCGGCAGATGGCTGCCCGACAGGATCGACAGTCCAACCACGTGGGCGTCGTCCTTCTGCGCCGCTTCCACCAGTTCGGCCGGGGTCATGCGGATGCCGTCATAGGTGATGTCCATGCCACAGTCGCGGGCGCGGAAGGCGATCTGTTCGGCGCCGTTGGAGTGGCCGTCCAGGCCCGGTTTGCCGACCACGAACTTGATCCGGCGGCCCAGCACATCGCTGACCGCATTGACCGCATCGCGCAGGTCGTCCAGCCCTTCGGTCTTGTTCGAAACGGAGGCCGACACGCCGGTCGGGCCGCGGTAGGTGCCGTGGACCTTGCGCATTTCCTCGGCCCATTCGCCGGTGGTGACGCCGGCCTTGGCGGCGGCAATCGAGGGCTCCATAATATTGGCGCCGCTTTGGGCTGCTGCGCGCAGGGTGGCAAGCGCCGATTGCACCGCGTCGTTGTCACGCGTGCCGCGCCAAGCATTCAGGCGGCTGATCTGTTCCTGTTCCACCGCCGGGTCGACCACCATGATGCCGCCGTCCTCTGTCTGCAGCGGCGAGGGCTCGCCCTCGGTCCATTTGTTGACACCGACAACGACGGTCTCGTTCTTTTCGATCCGGTTCAGCCGTTCGGCGTTGGAATCGACTAGGCGGCCCTTCATGTATTCGATGGAGGCGACGGCACCGCCCATCGATTCCAGGTTGGCCAGTTCGGCGCGGGCGCCGTCCTTCAGCTCCTCCACCTTGGCATCAACTGCAGGGTTGCCGTCAAATAGGTCGCCATATTCCAGAAGGTCGGTTTCATACGCCAGTATCTGCTGCATCCGCATCGACCATTGCTGATCCCAGGGGCGGGGCAGGCCAAGCGCCTCGTTCCAGGCGGGCAGCTGCACCGCGCGGGCGCGGGCTTTCTTGGACAATGTCACCGCCAGCATCTCGATCAGGATGCGGTAGACGTTGTTTTCCGGCTGCTGTTCGGTCAGGCCCAGCGAGTTCACCTGCACGCCATAGCGGAAGCGGCGGAACTTGGGGTCGGCAACGCCATAGCGTTTTTCGCAGATCTCGTCCCACAGATCGACAAAGGCGCGCATCTTGCACATCTCGGTGACAAAGCGGATGCCAGCATTCACGAAGAAAGAGATGCGGCCGACCATGGCCGGGAAATCCTCGGGCGCGATGCGTGGTTTCAGCTCGTCCAGCACCGCCTGTGCGGTCGCCAGGGCAAAGGCCAGTTCCTGCTCCGGTGTCGCGCCGGCCTCCTGCAGGTGGTAGGAGCAGACGTTCATCGGGTTCCATTTAGGCACGTTGGTGTAGCAGTACTCCGCCACATCTGCGATCATCTTGAGGCTGGGCTTGGGCGGGCAGACATAGGTGCCGCGGCTGAGGTATTCCTTGATCAGGTCGTTCTGCACGGTGCCCTGCAGTTTCGACACATCCGCACCCTGTTCCTCAGCCACCGCGATGTACAGCGCCAGCAGCCAAGGCGCCGTGGCGTTGATCGTCATCGAGGTGTTCATCTGTTCCAGCGGGATTTCATTGAAAAGGGTCCGCATGTCTCCCAGGTGGCAGACGGGCACGCCGACCTTGCCCACTTCGCCGCGGGCCAGCACATGGTCGCTGTCATAGCCGGTCTGGGTCGGCAGGTCGAAGGCGACCGAAAGGCCGGTCTGCCCCTTCGCCAGGTTGGCGCGGTAAAGCGCGTTGGATGCCGATGCCGTGGAATGGCCGGCATAGGTGCGGATCAGCCAGGGGCGGTCTTTTTGCATCTGCGGCATGTCGGGCCTCGCGAGTCAGTGTGTAGGTAATTTTATTTCGTCAAGCAGATGTAAACTGCAATTTTCAACCCTTGTCAATTCGCTGCGTTGCGGCAATTTCTCTCCAGTAGCAGGAAACCGGAATGGCTTCGCGCTTGTAAAGGCTGTTGCCATGCGCAACTGTTCAATCATGACGCAAACCGTGGAACTGCCGCTGTGGCTATTTGTGCTTATCGTGGGTTTTGCCACGGTGACCTTTGCGTCGCACTTCCTGTTCCCCTCTGTGCGCTGGTTCTTCCGGCGGCGGCTGGAGCGGGCGGTGGCGCGGCTGAACAAGCGGCTGGAACGCCCGATCGAACCGTTCAAGCTGGCGCGCCGCCACGACATGATCCAGCGGCTGATCCACGACCCTCAGGTGGCGCAGGCCGCGGCGGATCATGCTGAGGCTGAGGGCATCCCGGAAAACGTGGCGTTTGAGCAGGTGCGCCGCTATGCGCGTGAAATCGTGCCGGGATTTTCCGCCTTTGCCTATTTCAGTCTGGCGATCCGGGCGGCGCGGTTTCTGTCCAACGCGGTCTACCGGGTGCGGCTGGGCCACCAGGACGAGGAAGCGCTGCGCGCCATAGACCCCAATGCCACCGTGGTCTTTGTCATGAACCACCGCTCCAACATGGACTATGTGCTGGTCACTTATCTGGCGGCGGAACGCTCAGCCCTGTCCTATGCGGTGGGGGAGTGGGCGCGGGTCTGGCCGCTCAGCCGTCTGATCCGGGCGATGGGGGCCTACTTCATCCGCCGCCGCTCGCGTAATGGCCTCTACCGCAAGGTGCTGGCAGCCTACGTGCGGCTGGCAACCCGCGGCGGCTCCACCCAAGCGATGTTCCCCGAGGGCGGTCTCAGTCTCGACGGCGCTTTGGTGCAGCCCAGGCTAGGGCTGTTGAAATACATCGTCGAGGGCTATGACCCAGACCGGCGCGACGTGGTGTTTGTGCCGGTGGCTCTGAACTACGACCGGGTGCTGGAGGACAAGATCCTGACCTCTGCCGCCAAGGCGGGCGACCGCCGGTTCAAGGCCCGGATCGGGCTGGTCGCGCTGCGGCTGCTGCGGCAGCTATGGCTGTGGATGACCGGCCGTTACCGCCGTGCGGGCTATGCGGCGGTGAATTTCGGCCGTCCTCTCAGCCTCGCCGGATTCGGAGCCGGGCGCGAGGGCGACATTACCAAACCGCTGGCGCGGGAACTGATGCAGCGGATCAGCGGCATTGTCCCTGTTCTGCCGGTGCCGCTGATCTCCGCCATTCTGCTCAGGCAGGGGCCGCTCAGCCGGGCGGCAATTGAGCACAGGCTGGAGGATCTGGTTGCTGCAATGCCGCTGGCTCATGTCCACATTCCGCGGGACGATCTGTCATATGCGGCTGAGGCGGGCCTGAGCCAGCTGCTGCGGCGCGGGCTGGTGATGGAAGCGGAGGGACGGATCACACCCATGGCGGATCGTCAGGATCTGCTGGAGTTCTATGCCAACTCGATCCATCATTTGCTGCCCGAGGACAGCGGTTTGCCCGGTGGCTACACTGATTTTTCTGCACCTGCTAAGAACGATGCTGCATTTGCTGGGTCATAAAATTACCCAAACGTCGCAAAAGAGGTTGCAATATTACCTTCTCGATCCTATCCATCAGGTAACCGCTGCGATTCTGCACCGCGGCAAAGAACAGGATGCAAAGGAGGCCATCATGGCATTGGATACCCAGACTGACGTCATGTCGTACGAGGCGCCCGAGAAAGATCTCTATGAACTGGGGGAAATTCCTCCGATGGGCTATGTGCCTAAAAAGATGTACGCATGGGCCATCCGCAAGGAGCGCCACGGCGAGCCGAACACTGCGATGCAGCAGGAAGTGGTCGATGTGCCGGAGCTGGACAGCAACGAGGTGCTGGTGCTGGTGATGGCGGCAGGCGTCAACTATAACGGCGTTTGGGCCTCGCTGGGCAAGCCGATCTCGCCGTTTGACGGCCACAAGGCTCCTTATCACATTGCCGGCTCTGATGCCTCGGGCATCGTCTGGGCGGTGGGCTCCAAGGTGACCCGCTGGAAGGTCGGCGACGAGGTCGTGATCCACTGCAACCAGGACGACGGCGACGACGAGGAATGCAACGGCGGCGATCCGATGTACTCCCCCAGCCAGCGGATCTGGGGCTATGAAACCCCGGACGGCTCCTTTGCCCAGTTCACCAACGTGCAGGCCCAGCAGCTGATGCCGCGCCCCAAGCATCTGACCTGGGAAGAAAGCGCCTGCTACACGCTGACCCTGGCGACCGCATACCGGATGCTGTTCGGCCATGAGCCGCACGACCTGAAACCGGGCCAAAACGTGCTGGTCTGGGGCGCCTCGGGCGGCCTCGGCTCCTATGCGATCCAGCTGATCAACACCGCCGGCGCCAACGCCATTGGCGTGATCTCCGACGAGAGCAAGCGCGACTTTGTCATGGGCCTGGGCGCCAAGGGCGTTCTGAACCGCAAAGACTTCAACTGCTGGGGCCAGCTGCCCACGGTGAACACCCCGGAATATGCCGAGTGGTTCAAGGAAGCCCGCAAGTTCGGCAAAGCGATCTGGGACATTACCGGCAAGGGCAACAACGTCGACATGGTGTTCGAGCACCCGGGCGAGAGCACCTTCCCCGTTTCCACCTTTGTGGTGAAAAAGGGCGGCATGGTTGTGATCTGCGCCGGTACCACCGGTTATAATCTGACCTTCGACGTGCGTTACATGTGGATGCACCAGAAGCGTCTGCAGGGGTCTCACTTTGCTCACCTCAAGCAGGCCGCGGCTGCCAATAAGCTGATGGTGGAACGCCGTCTGGACCCCTGCATGTCCGAAGTATTCACTTGGGCGGATCTGCCGGAAGCACATATGAAGATGCTGCGCAACGAGCATTTGCCGGGCAACATGTCGGTGCTGGTGCAAGCGCCAAAGACCGGTCTGCGTACCCTGCAGGATGTGCTCGACGCCTGAAGGCGGACCGGCCCTCAAAGGTGAAGACGAAAAGTTTTTCCCGCGAATCGCAAATGCGATCAGCGGGAAATTTTATTTAAAAATTTATCTTTTCAAGTGCTTGGCTGTTTCAGCATCGCCGCATTTCCTGGTGGCTGGGCTAAAAGAAGCATGTAGGATAAACCATGAGTGGTGCGAGGCTGTTTCAGGACACCTATGAACGGCGCGAGGCCGCCAAATTTGACCGTTAAGTCAGAAGCTTCATTGACTTCAGTAACTTGGCCGCTGCACAAAAGCCGAAGTTATATGCCTTGCCTGAAGCGAAGGGGGTTGCGGCATTCAAACCTAACTTTGGTGGATTCGGGCGATAGCAGATGGCAGGCAAAGCAGAACTGGACCGCATTCTGGAGGCGCTCGACGCCACGGATACCCTGGATGGTCTCCAGCAGATTATCGAGCAGGTCTGCACTGTGTTTGGCGTTGACCATGCCATGTATCACTGGGTCGACAGCGCCGGCGACCACTACTACTTCGGCACCTATCCGCAGACTTGGGTCGAGCGGTATCAGGAAAAGGCTTATGTCCGCGTGGACCCGGTCGTGGCCGGCTGCTATCAGAGGTTTCATCCCGTCGACTGGAAGCGGCTGGACTGGTCGCCAAAACCGGCACGGGAGTTTCTTAAGGACGCGCTGGAGCACGGCGTTGGAAACCAAGGGTATTCCATCCCGGTCCGCGGGCCCAACGGTCAGTTTGCGGTGTTCACGGTCAGCCACAACTGCGATGACGAAACTTGGGAAAAGCTGACCGACCGCTACAGCCGCGACATGATCCTGATGGCGCATTATTTCAACCGAAAGGCGCTGGAGTTCGAACCCGACCGCAGCCCGGAGCAGGCGCAGCCGCTGTCGCCGCGGGAGGTGGATGCGCTGACCCTGCTGGCGATCGGTTACAGCCGGGCGCAGGTGGCAAAGACCTTATCCATTTCCGAGCATACGCTGCGCGTTTATATTGAAAGCGCGCGTTTCAAGCTGGGAGCAATCAATACAACCCATGCAATTGCCCGCGCAATATCGCTTGGTTTTATTGTGATTTAACGATCGGTTGTGAAAGCTACCGCAAATACACTCTGAGATTGTCGGTTCTGGCCGTACCCTGTCCCCACTGTTCAACCAGAAGGGGACTACATTATGCTTCGCTTTATCTATGGCCGCGATCTTCAAAATCATGCTTTCCTGGCGCACTCGATGTTCCGGGACCGGGCGGACCAGTTCAAAACCCGGTTGGGCTGGGACGTGCAGGTCGATCTGAACGGTGAGGAACAGGATCAGTATGACGCGCTCGACCCGCTGTATGTGATCTGGGAAATGCCCGATGGAAGCCATGGCGGCTCCATGCGGTTCCTGCCGACCACCGGACCGGTGATGGTCAATGATGTGTTCCTGGAACTCGCGGGCGGTGTGCCCATCTGCAGCCCGCTGATCTGGGAATGCACCCGGTTCTGCCTGTCGCGCGATGCGGGGACCAGCGTGGCTGGCGCGCTGACGCTTGGCGGGGTGGAGATTATGCGAAACTTCTCCGTCGCGCATTTCGCCGGCGTCTTTGACCGCCGTATGGTGCGGATTTACCGCAGCCTGGGCTTCAGCCCCGAGGTGATCGGCACCCAGGGAGAGGGGCGGGAGCGCATCTGCCTTGGCCTGTGGGAATACACGCCTCAAGTGTACTTGAACGTGGCGTCCAAGGCGGGCATCGCTCCGGAACTCTCGCAGCTTTGGTTCGACCGTTCGTTTGGCGGGGCAGGGGCCGCGATGCCCTTGGCGCTTACAGCCTGACAGACGCGCATTCCGGGGCCGGTGCCTCTGGCGGACCCGGCCCCGCGGCTGTAGGGTCGCGCCATGACAGCTCTGCCCGTACAGTTTTCCGACGACCAGGCCACCGCTTATGACAGCGTGACCGAACTCCTGCGCCAGGCGGGGGTGGACCTTGATGACGGGCTGTTGCATCCGCCCCGCGGCGACGCCGGGGTGATGGCGGTGATCGGCAAGGCGGGATCGGGCAAGACGCTCTTGCTGGCGGAGCTTTACAAGGCGCTGGAGCAATCAGGTGTCGAGGTCGTCTCCGGCGACTACGAAAGCCGCAAGAAAGGCGACGACCGCCGCACCCTGGCGATCCTGGCGCCAACCAACAAGGCCGCCAGCGTGCTGCGCCTGCGCGGCGTGCCCGCGACCACCATTCACCGCATCCTCTACACCCCGGTCTATGACCCCGAGTTCGAGAAGATCGCCGAATGGCTGGCAGGGCAGGGTGATCAGCCTGAGATCGAAGGGCTGACCGAAGAGGCGCTGGCCCGTGCCGCCGCCTTCTATGAAAGGAACAAGTCGATCCCCGGCGCGCTGGCCGCCGCGGGCCTGCGCGGCTCCGACTTCATCACCGGCTGGAAACGGCGCGAGGAGCCGCTGGATATCGGCTTTGTCGATGAAGCCTCGATGCTGGACGACCGCCAGTTCGAGGATCTGAAGGAGATTTTCCCGAACCTCATCCTGTTCGGAGATCCGGCCCAGCTGGCGCCGGTCAATCAGTCGGGGTCGATGGTGTTTGACGCGCTGCCAGAGCCGCGCCGCCTGATCCTGAACCGCATCCATCGGCAGGAGGCGGGCAACCCGATCCTGGATCTGGCGCATGCGCTGGCCGATCCGCAGCTGGGGTTTGAGGATTTCGAGCGGATGATCGAAGACACGGCGCGCCGCGACGAGCGTGTGGTCTGGGGGCAGCGGGTCGAGGTCGACCTGATGGCGCGCTCGCCTGTGCTGGTCTGGCGCAACAACACCCGCATCCGGCTGATCAACGCTTTCCGCAGAGTCTACGGCGCGCCGGAAGATGAACTGATCGCCGGTGAGCCGCTGATTTGCGACGGCATCGAACTGCCGGTGAAGCACCGGAAGAAACGCCTGGACCTGGAGGCCCGCGGCCTGATCAAGGGCGCGCAGGTGATCTTTCTCGGCTCCGGCCGCAAGCCAGGATTTTCGCGCCTGCATGTAATGGGGGCGGAGGATCCTCAGGTGTCCGCCGCCTCTATCGTGAAGATTGAAAAACCGGATGAAGAGGAACCTTTCATCCCCTACGCAGCCCGTATGGGCGCTACCTTCCTGCATGGCGCGGCGGTAACCATCCACAAGGCGCAAGGCAGCCAGTGGGACACCACTCAGGTCTTCGCTCCGGATATCTATGCCGCCGCCCGGATGGGGCGGGTGGAGGCCGGCCAGCCATTGTGGAAACGGCTGGCCTATGTGGCCATCACGCGGGCTCAGGAACGGCTGATCTGGGTTGTCAGGAACCGCCTGGCTAAGCCTTCGGGCCCGCTGCAGGTGGATGACCTGAAGGCGGTGCCTGCGGCGGCGCTGACGCTGGAAGCACAGGAGGAGACCCCGGCATGAGCAAATCAATCCTGATTACCGGTGCCAGTTCCGGCATCGGCCGCGCTGTTGCAGAACTATTCCTGGCCGAGGGCTGGCAGGTCGGCCTGACAGCACGCCGGGCAGAGAAGCTTGAAGAAGTGGCGATGGGCTATGCCAATGCCAATGTTCTGCCCGCCGATGTAACTGACCCGGCGGCGGTCGATCATGCGGTGAACAGCTTTGCTATGGCTGCGGGGCGGCTTGATGTGCTGTTCAACAATGCGGGTATCTTCACCCCACCTGGCACCATTGACGAGATCCCGCTGGAGGACTGGTTCGCTTCGGTGAACGTGAACCTCACCGGCATGTATCTGACTGCCCGCGCCGCCTTCCGCCAGATGCGGCTGCAATCCCCGCAAGGCGGGCGGATCATCAACAACGGCTCCATCGCTGCCTATGTGCCACGGCCCCACTCGGCGCCCTATGCGGCCACCAAGGCGGCCATCACCGGTCTTACCAAAAGTCTGTCGCTGGATGGGCGCCCCTATGATATCGCCTGCGGCCAAATCGATATCGGCAACACCCGCACCCCGATGGTCGAGGATCTGAGCCAGCGCCACTCAGAGGCCAACCCCGGCGCTGAGCCGATGCATACATTTGCAGTTGAAGACGCAGCGAAGTCGGTGCTGCACATGGCCAGCCTGCCATTGGAGGCCAATGTGCAGTTCATGACGGTGATGGCGACCAAAATGCCCTATATCGGCCGCGGGTAAGCTCTCCCGCCCGTCGCCAGTGCCTCCAAGATGCCCTGCTCCCGCTGGGCGTGGCGCTGTGCAGAGTAGTTGAGAACCAGAAAAAAGCCCGGTGTTTTTGGTTTCTTTCTGGTTGGAAATACCCCGGGGTGAATTGGCCGCGCGGCCAAGAGGGGCAGCGCCCCTCCTTAGCGGTTCCTAAGTAGGCTGAACGCAGCAGATGCCCCCCAGCCGGCCGCAATCGCAATTGCCAGCGACATCAGGCCGTATAGAAACGGCTGCTCGCGCGAGAGCGAGAACAGAAACCGTTCCAGCCCGACCTTGCGCACGTCGATTGAGGTCTCGTAGCTCGACACCACTTCGCCGCCGCGGGTCAGGAAGATGCGGGTTTGGTAATCGCCCTCGGTCAGGTCGGCAGGCATCTTGATCGCTGTACGGAACAGGGTCTGCTCGTCTACCGCCACTGTGTTTTCACGCAGGGAATATAGCCCGTTCTTTTCGCGGATCCGCATCACCGCATCGGCAAAAGCCTGGGCACCGCGGATATGCATGGCAGCGCCGACCGAGCGGATTGCTCGCCGGATCGACACCCTGTAGCGCAGGTCTTCCGTGTCGCGCAGCACCTGGGCAAAGGGGGCACTGGTGGCCACTGCGTAGAACGCCGGCGCCGAGTCGACCAGAACGCTGTCGACGTTGACCCAGATGCCCAGCTTCTTTTCTTTGCGCCGCACCATCACGGACGGGGCTGGGCCGGACACCGCGACAATCACCTCCAGCGGCTCGTCAGCAGGGATCGGGGTCTCGCGTTTGACCGCGCCGAAGATGAGGATTTCCGAACCGTCAAAGGTGGCGGTAATTGCCACGCGGTCCTGGCTGAGACCCAATACGACCTCTTCCTTGGCGGCTTGGGCTGCGGATTGCGGCAGCAGTGCCAGGGTGGCAGCAGTCAGGGCGGACAGCAGCAGTTTGCGCATGATCAGTGGCCTCCCGCTTCGCCGAGCGAGAACAGCTCAGCCGGTTGCAGCAGAAGGTCGAGGCCCAGTTTCACACAGACGACGATCACCATCAGCGCCAGCAGGATGCGCAGCTGTTCTGCCTTGAGGTAGACACCGATGCGGGTGCCGATCTGGGCGCCGATAACACCGCCGACAAGCAGGAGAACCGCCAGCACGATGTCTACGGTATAGTTGGTTGTGGCGTGCAGCATGGTGGTGAAGCCAGTGACCAGGATGATCTGGAACAGCGAGGTGCCGACAACCACCTTGGTTGGCATGCCGAGGATGTAGATCATCGCAGGCACCATGATGAAGCCGCCGCCGACACCCATGATCGCGGCCAGGATACCAACGCAGACGCCTACCAGAATGGGGGGGATCACCGAGATGTAGAGGCCAGAGGTGCGGAACCGCATCTTGAACGGCAGCGCATGCACCCAGCCGCGCTGGCGCCGGGCTGCGGGCGCGGCGCCGCCCGCCTTCTTGGATTTGCGGATCGCGTTCAGGCTTTCGATGAACATCAGCCCGCCGACCACGCCGAGGAAAACGACATAGCAGAGCTTGACCAGCAGATCGACCTGACCCAGCGCCTTGAGGTAGTTGAACACCACAACCCCCAGCGCCGCGCCCATCAGGCCGCCGGCCTGCAGCATCAGCCCCATCTTGATATCGACTGTCCGCCTTCGGAAATGCGCCAGCACGCCGGAGAAGGACGAGGCGACGATCTGGTTTGCTTCCGTGGCCACCGCCACCGCGGGCGGGATGCCGATAAAGAACAAAAGCGGCGTCATCAGGAAGCCGCCGCCGACTCCGAACATGCCTGAGAGAACCCCGACCATTCCCCCAAGGCCCAGGAGAAGGAAGGCATTCACTGAGACCTCAGCTATGGGAAGGTATATCTGCATGTTCTTTGTTAGACCGCAGTCATATCAAAAATCAATGATCTATGCCGCTCTGCAGCGTGCAGGACTGATTTGCCGTTGCAAACTGGACTTATAGCTGCCGCTCCGGCGGTTCAGGGCAGGTTGAGCACGGTCAGGGAAAAAACGTCGGCTGGCTCCAGTAGCAGCTCAAACCCGATCTTGACCGAGACCGACAGCACCAGCAGGGCCAGCAGGACCCGCAGTTGTTCCGCCTTGAGCTTAGCGCCAATCACGGTTCCCAGCTGGGCGCCTGCCACGCCGCCAATCAACAGGAACAGCGCCAGCACCACGTCGACGGTGTAGTTTGTGGTGGCGTGCATCACTGTGGTGAACCCGGCGACAAAGATGATCTGGAAGAGCGAGGTGCCGATCACCACCTTGGTGGGCATGCCGAGGATGTAGATCATCGCGGGCACCATGATGAAACCGCCGCCAACACCCATGATCGCCGACAGGATGCCAACACCAAAGCCAACCAGCGCGGGCGGGATCACCGAGATGTAAAGCCCGGAGGCCTTGAACCGCATCTTGTAGGGCAGGGCATGCACCCAGGACCGCTGGCGCCGCTTGTAGGCGGGGGCGCCGCCGGCCTGCCGGGCTTTGCGGATAGCGTTGACGCTTTCGACAAACATCAGTGCGCCGATCACACCAAGGAACAGCACATAGCAGAGCTGCACCGCCAGATCGACCTGGCCCAGCTGCTTGAGCCAGTTGAAAATGGCCATCCCCAGAGCAGCCCCCATGAGGCCGCCGCCCAGCAGCACGTAACCCATCTTCAGATCCACAGTGCGACGCCGGAAATGCGCCATCAGTCCGGATACGGACGAGGCTACCACCTGGTTGGCCGATGTGGCCACTGCAACCCCCGGAGGGATGCCGATCAGGAACAGGAGCGGCGTGATCAGAAAGCCGCCGCCCACTCCGAACATGCCAGACAGAACCCCTACAGCGCCGCCAATACCCAGGAGCAGCAAAAAGTTGACCGAAACCTCGGCGATGGGGAGGAAGATGTGCATGCGCCCATACAGCAACCGCAAAGCGCCGGGTCAACCGGTCAGGCGGCAATCCGGCAGACAGGACCGACAGCTGGTCATGATCTGGATCTAAAGCCCGGGTGCTCCCGCGCCTGCAGGAGAAGGGCGGGAAAAGGAAACGCCCGGCGAAGGGCCGGGCGTTATGCTGTGTCTGGCGCTGAGCTTAGCGCTCTTTCACATAGGGTTCGCCGCCGGCCCTGGGCGGGATCGCCTTGCCGACGAAACCGGCCAGGATGACCACCGTCAGCACGTATGGCAGCGCGTCCATTGCCTGCACCGGGATGGTGATGCCACCAAGCTCAATGTTCTGGAAGCGCAGCGCAATCGCCTGCAACAGGCCGAACAGCAGGCAGGCGCCCATAGCGTGCCAGGGCCGCCACTTGGCAAAAATCAGGGCCGCCAGGGCGATGAAGCCGCGGCCTGCGGTCATGTCCTTGACGAAACCCGCCTGCAGCGCAGTGGCCAGATATGCACCTGCAATGCCGCACAACAGGCCGCAGATCAGCACCGCCGCATAGCGCAGGCCGACAACCGAGACGCCGGCAGTGTCCACCGCGGCTGGGTTCTCGCCCACCGCGCGCAGGCGCAGGCCAAACCGGGTGCGGAACAGCACCCACCACGTGGCTGGGACCGCCAGGAAGGCAATGTAGACCAGGATCGAGTGGCCCGAGAGCAGCTCAGCATAGACCGGACCCAGCACTGGCACGCCGGAGAGGCTTTCGGCAAAGGGCAGGTTGATCGGGGTGAACCGCCCGCCGCCGATCAGCGACGGCGTGCGGCCGCCTTGCTGGAACCAGTCCTGAGCGATGAGCACCGTCATGCCCGCGGCTAGGAAATTGATCGCCACGCCGGAAATCAGCTGGTTGCCGCGGAAGGTGATCGAGGCCACCCCATGCAGGCCTGCCAGCAGCAGCGAGGAGCCAATGCCCGCCAGCAGCCCCAGCCAGACATTGCCGGTGACGGCAGCAACAGCGGCGGAGAAGAAAGCCGCCATCAGCATCTTGCCCTCAAGGCCGATGTCGAAGATGCCCGCGCGCTCCGAGAACAAACCCGCAAGGCAGGCCAGCAGCAGCGGCGTGGCCAGGCGGACGGTGGAATCCAAGAGCTGGATGATCGTCAGGAAATCCATCAGTTCTGCCCCTTCCGCATCATCAGGAAGATCCGCTCCAACGGCATCCGCACCATATTGTCGAGCGCGCCGGTGAACAGGATCACCAGGGCTTGGATCACCACGATCAGCTCCCGCGGGATCGAGGTCCAGAGCGCCAGTTCGGCGCCACCCTGGTAGAGGAAGCCAAAGAGGATCGCCGCCAGGAACACGCCGAACGGGTGGTTGCGCCCCATCAGCGCCACCGCAATGCCGATGAAACCGGCGCCTTCGGTGGCGTTCAGCACCAGCCGTTCTGCCTCGCCCATCACGTTGTTCACAGCCATCATGCCGGCCAGCGCGCCGGAGATCAGCATCGCGATCATGATGGTGCGGACAGAGGAAATACCGGCATAACGCGCACCGGGCTCCGATTTGCCCAAGCTGCGGATTTCGTAACCCAGCGGTGTGCGCCAGATCAGCAGCCAGACAAACAGGCAGGCGCCGACGGCGACCAGCAGGCTGACGTTGGCCGGTGCGGATTTCGAGAACTCGATCCCGATCGGTGCCAGCAGCTCATGCAGGGAGGGCAGATGCACCGCCTCGGGGAAACGTGCGGTGGCCGGATCCATGGAGCCTTCGGGGCGCAGCAGGTTCACCAGCACATAGTTCAGCACCGCCGCGGCGATGAAGTTGAACATGATGGTGGTGATCACGATATGGCTGCCGCGCTTGGCCTGCAGATAGGCCGGGATTGCGGCCCAGGCCGCACCGAAAAGGCCCGCGCCAAGCGCCGCAAAGACCAGCGCTAGCGTCCAATGCGGCCACGGGATCAGCAGGCAGACCAGCGCCACGCCCAGCCCGCCCAGCATCGCCTGGCCCTCGCCGCCGATGTTGAACAGGCCCGCGTGGGCGGCAATCGCCACCGCAAGGCCGGTGAACATGAAATTGGTGGCGTAGTAGAGCGTATAGCCCCAGCCATAGGTGGAGCCCAGAGCGCCATCGACCATCAGCTTGACCGCGGCCACCGGATCTTCGCCGATCCCGAGGATCACCAGGGCCGACAGGATCGCGGCCAGGAAAAGGCTGATCAGCGGGATCAGGACCACATCGGCCCATTTCGGCATCTTGTCCATTTACGCGGCCTCCCCCGCGACACCGGCCATCATCAGGCCGAGTTCTTTCTCATCGGTTTGATCCGCCGGGCGTTCGCCCATGATCATGCCGTCAAACATCACAGCAACCCGGTCTGCCAGTGACAGGATCTCCTCCAGCTCGACCGAGACCAGCAGGATCGCCTTACCCTGGTCGCGCAGCTCGACGATCTGCTTGTGAATGAATTCAATGGCGCCGATGTCGACGCCGCGGGTCGGCTGGCCGACCAGCAACAGGTCGGGGTTGCGCTCAATCTCACGCGCCACCACGATTTTCTGCTGGTTGCCGCCGGAGAAGTTCTTGGCCGCCAGCCAGGGATCGGGCGGGCGAACGTCGAATTTCTCCATCTTGGCCTCGGTATCGGCGCGCAAGGCGGCGTTGTTCATCAGCACGCCGTTTTTGTAGGCCGGATCGCGGTGGTAGCCGAAGGCCACGTTCTCCCAGGCGTGGAAATCCATGATCAGGCCTTCGCGCTGGCGGTCCTCCGGCACATGGCCGATATGGGCGTCACGCCGCGCGGCGGCATCGGACCCTAGCCCGTGCAGGGGCAGGGGCGTGCCATGCAGCTTGATGCTGCCGGTGCCGGGGCGCATCCCGCCCAGTACCTCCAGCAGCTCCGACTGGCCGTTGCCTGCGACCCCGGCGATTCCGACGATCTCGCCGGCCCGCACGGTCAGGTCGATGCCCTTAACGCGCTCGACGCCGGCGCTGTCCACCACCCGCAGGTTCTCGATCTCCAGGATCGGGGCACCGGGCTGGGCTGGGACCTTATCGACGCGCAGCAGGACTTTGCGGCCCACCATCAGCTCGGCCAGATGCTCGGGGCTGGTCTCAGCTGTTTTGACGGTGGCGGTCATCTGGCCGCGGCGCATGACGGACACTGTGTCGGTGTATTCCATGATCTCCCGCAGCTTGTGGGTGATCAGGATGATGGTCTTCCCTTCCGCGCGCAGCCGGTCGAGGATGCGGAACAGCTGGTCGGCCTCGGCTGGGGTAAGAACACCGGTAGGCTCATCCAGGATCAGGATCTCGGCCTTGCGGTAAAGCGCCTTGAGAATTTCCACACGCTGCTGCATGCCAACGCCGATCTCATCGATGCGGGCGTCGGGATCGACGAACAGTTCGTATTCCTCCTCCAGCGCCTTCAGTTCCTTGCGGGCACGGCGCAGCGAAGGCATCAGCATGCCGCTGTCCTCAGCCCCCAGCACGATGTTCTCCAGCACGGTGAAATTCTCCACCAGCTTGAAATGCTGGAACACCATGCCGATGCCTGCGGCAATCGCCGCCTGGCTGTCCGGGATCGCGGTCTTCTTGCCCTTGATCCAGATCTCGCCTGAATCGGCTTTGTAGAAGCCATAGAGGATCGACATCAGCGTCGACTTCCCCGCACCGTTTTCACCGATGATACCGTGAATGGTGCCGGGGGCGACGCTGATGGAAATGTCCTTGTTTGCCTGGACCGGGCCAAAGGCCTTGGAAATGCCTTTGAGTTCGATGGCGGGGGCGGTCAATCGGGCTCTCCCATGCCTGTAAATCCGATCAGCCGCACCACCTTGCCGTCCTCGAGATCGGCAAAATACTGTCCGCGCACCATGCGTTTGCCATCCTTCTCGAAATCCACCGTGGCGCGCGCATGGCCATGATGTTCGGAGACGGCAACCACATTCGCCGCAGCGCCCGGCATCATCGCGCTGAACTGCGCGATATAGTCCAGATAGGCGTCGCGTGTGGTGATCGGGGCGGGTGTGTTGGGATCGGAGTAATAAAAACCGGGCCCGATTGCCGCGTCCGTCTTTCCGGCGCGTGTTTCGGGCGATGGGTCGCCCCAGGCTTCAAACAGAATGTGTAGTGAATCCGTCATGGCCTGGGGCTTTCTTCTTAGAAGCTCAGCACAGGGCAGCTGTCGTCGGACATGTAGTCATGCACCTTGATGTCGCCCGAGGCGATCTTGGCAGCAGCCTCGTCCACAGCGGCCTGCATCTCAGCCGAGACCAGCGACGCGTTGTGCTCATCCATGGCATAGCCGACACCGCCGTTGGCCAGACCCATGACAGAGAAGCCGGTTTCCATGTCGGCTCCATCGCTGAAGGCCTCAAACACGGCGTTGCCGACCTTCTTGGTCATCGAGGTCAGCACCTTGCCCGGGTGCAGGTGGTTCTGGTTGCTGTCGACACCAATCGACAGGATGCCTTCGTCGGCTGCGGTCTGCAGCACGCCCACACCGGTGCCGCCCGCCGCGGCATAGACCACGTCCGCGCCCTGGCTGATCTGCGCCTTGGTCAGCTCAGATCCTTTGACCGGGTCATTCCAGGCCGCCGGGGTGGTGCCGGTCATGTTGGCGATCACAGTGGCATCCGGGTTGGCTGCCTTGACGCCTTCGGCATAGCCGCAGGCGAACTTGCGGATCAGCGGGATGTCCATGCCGCCGATGAAGCCGACGGTGTTCGATTTGGACGCCATGGCGGCCATCATGCCAACCAGGTAGGAGCCTTCGTGTTCGTTAAAGACAACCGAGCGCACGTTGTCGCCTTCGACCACCATGTCGATGATGGTGAATTTGGTGTCCGGATAATCAGCAGCCACCTGGCCCAGGGCATCAGCAAAGGCGAAGCCGACCATCACGATCGGGTTGGCGCCGGCCTCGGCAAAGCGGCGCAGCGCCTGCTCGCGCTGGGCTTCGGACTGCAGTTCGATCTCGCGGTAGGTTCCGCCGGTCTCTTCGGTCCAGCGCTGGGCGCCGCCGTGTGCGGCCTCATTGAAGCTCTTGTCGAACTTGCCGCCCAGATCAAAGATCAGGGCCGGTTCCGCCAGTGCGGCACCTGCGGTCAGGGCCAGCGTCGCGGCTGCGCCCATCAGCGGTTTCATCAGGGTCATCAGGTTAACTCCCACTGTCATTATTTGTTGGATGCAGCGGGGCTTTTCCGCTGCCCGGCCCCGTTCAGGCCTTAGAGGGTGCGGCAATTTAGCCTGCAGGGCAGGGAGGGGGTCAACCGCTTTTTGACCATTTGGTGCGAAATCCGCGCAACTGGCCTAGCGTAAAGACTTTCTCATCAGGATCGCATCCGCCGGATTGGCGTCTTTGCGGCGGTAATATCCCGCCCGGCGCCCGCATTCCGCGAATCCGCCGACGCGGTACAGCGCTTGTGCGGGTGCGTTATCTTCGGCGACTTCCAGGAAGGCCTCTGCTGCACCGCGCGCGCGGGCGGCTGATTCCCAGTCTGCCATGCAGGCCCGGGCCAGTCCCTGCCGCTGATGGGCAGGATCGGTGGCGATGGTCAGCAGTTCCGCTTCATCTGCAATCACCCGGACCAGGGCGAAACAACGGGCATCGCCGGCGGCAAAGACCAGCGGGCTGTCCAAGAGGGCGGCAAACTCCAGCGCCGACCAGGGCCGCGACTGGGTAAAGGCCGCGGCATGGGTGGCGGCCATCTGCGCCGGTGTCAGCGGGTCACTCATCAATCAGTGCCGGCGGCACGTCGCTGGAGGGGGCCGCATCAGCCGCACGCAGGTACAGCGGTGCGGGCGGCTCCGTCACGGTTTCAAACTTCTGTGCCGCGATGCGCGCAATCGCTTCGGCGATCCCTGCCGGGCTTGCTTCGGGCGCAAACGCCAGCCCGGCACCGCGGGCGGCGTCCTCGGCCTCTTGGCGGGGCAACAAACGCGGTGCCTCCCCTGGCAGGGCGGCATAGACCTGGTCGCGCGGCGCAGGCACGGCGGGCAATGACCCCTCGGCGGCGCGGGCCTCAAACCCGTCTACCCCCACCGCCGGAACCTCCAGCCCCAGCGCCAGCCCGCGGGCGGCAGAGACCGCAATGCGGATACCGGTGAAATTGCCGGGACCAATGCCCACGCCAATGGCATCAAGATCGGCCCACGTGGCGCCGCCCTCGGCCAGCACCTCCTCCAGGAGCGGCATCAGCCGTTCGGCCTGGCCGCGCGACATTTCTTCCAGCCGGGAGGCCAGCACCGCATCACCGCGCAGCAAAGCGGCCGCGCAATGCGCGGCCGATGTGTCAAATCCCAGAACCAGCGGTTCGGAAGCCATCAGATGTCCTCTCGCGCGCGGTCAGACAGCAACCGGGCGCACTTCAGTGACTTCCGGGATGTAGTGGCGCAGCAGGTTCTCGATGCCCATCTTCAGGGTCAGCGTCGAGGACGGGCAGCCGGCGCAGGCGCCTTGCATGTGCAGGTAGACAACGCCGCGGTCAAAGCCGTGGAAGGTGATGTCGCCGCCGTCCTGGGCCACCGCCGGGCGCACCCGGCTGTCCAGCAGTTCCTTGATCTGGTTGACGATCTCGGCGTCCTCGCCGGAATGCTCGGCATGGCCCGAAGCCGGATCGGCAGACCCATCCGCCATCACCGGCTGGCCGGACTGATAGTGCTCCATCACCGCGCCCAGAATAGCAGGCTTGATGTGGTCCCATTCGACGCCGTCCGCTTTGGTCACGGTGACAAAGTCGTTGCCGAAGAATACGCCGGTCACGCCCTCGACCGCAAAGATGCGGGAGGCCAGAGGCGATTTTCCGGCAGCGTCTGCGCTGGGGAAGTCGGCGGTGCCGACCTCAAGAACGGTCTGGCCCGGCAGGAATTTCAGCGTCGCCGGGTTTGGCGTGGATTCAGTCTGAATGAACATGTCGGGTCTCCGTTAAGCGTGCCCCCGATATGCGCCCTGCGGCCCGCCAAGTCAAGATTTGGAACGATTCTAAATTTCGCTGCCCGAGGCGTGCTCCAGCGCCTGCTCCAGCCGGTCATCGCCCCAGAACAGTTCCGCCCCGCTGGTAAAGCTGGGCGCGCCGAAAATGCCCGCGGCAATGGCCTCATCGGTCTGCGCCCGCAGTGCCGACTTGATGTCCGGCGCCTGCGCCCGCTGCATCAGGCTGGGATAAAGGCCCGCCTTGCTCAGGCAGCTCTGCAAGACAGTTTCATCTGCGATATCCGCGCCCGCGCCGAACTGCTCCTGGAACACCGCCTTGGCGAAGGCCTCAATCCGGTCCTTTTCCGCCGCCGCCAGTGCCAGACGCGCTGCCATCAGCCCGTTCTGCGGGAACACTTCCGGACGGCAGAAGGGCAGGCCGCGGGCCGCGCACATCCGTTCCATGTCGCGCCACATGTAGCGGCCCTTGGCTGGATAGATGTTGAAAGGCGAGGTGTCCCAGCCCTGAGCGGCAAAAATTGGACCGAGCAGAAACGGTTTCCAGGTAACGGCAACGCCGCGGGCGGCGGCAAGTTCGCCGATCCGCATCACGCTGAGGTAGGAGTAAGTGGAGGCGAATTCGAACCAGAATGTGATCCTGCCGGTCATCGCCTCTGCCGTCCTTTCTGCTCAGGTGATTGCTTCCAGCTTTTCCTTGCTGAGGTCGCCGGGCACGATGGTAATCGGCACCGGCAGGGCGCCGGAGTTCTTGGTGAGCTGGGTGACCAGCGGCCCGGGTCCCTTGCGGCCGGTGCCCGCACCCAGCACCAGAACGCCGATTTCCGGATCGCCCTCGATAAAGTCGAGGATTTCCGGCACCGGCTCACCCTCGCGGATCACCAGTTCCGGGTCCACATTCTGGCGGTCGCGCATCCATTTGGCGAAAACTTCGAAATGAGCATGGATGCGCTCGCGCGCTTCCTCGCGCATCACTTCGCCGACGCCGATCCAGTGGTTGAACTCATCCGGGGGAATAACCGACAGGATGGTGACGCCCGCGCCGGTGTGCGCCGCCCGCATCGCGGCAAAGCGCATGGCGTTCAGGCATTCGCGGCTGTCGTCCAGGACCACAAGGAATTTGCGCATCTTCGCTCTCTCGTTGTTGCACCGCGGATCATGGCGCATGCGGGGCGATCAGGCAATAGAGCCAAAGAGCCGTCAACGCTGCGTATTTCTGGCCCTAGACTTTGTGCCGGCCGGGCATATTCGGCTTGAGCTTACGGATTTACGGCTGGCTGGCGGCCCAGTCCCAATAGAGGTCCCGCACACGTTTGGCGACAGGGCCGGCCTGATAGCGGTTCTCGTCAAAGGCAGTGACCGGTGTCACTTTGCTCATGTTGCCCGACAGGAAGATCTCGTCGGCCTCCTCGAAATCCTGATAGCCCAGCACGCATTCATGCACGGTGATGCCATCGGCACGCATATTGCTGATGTGGCGGGTGCGGGTGATGCCGGCCAGGAAGGTGCCGTTGGGGATCGGGGTGAAGACCTCGCCGTCGCGCACCATGAAGACATTGGTGGTGGCGGTTTCAGCCACATTGCCCATCGCGTCCAGCGCCAGCGCGTTGCTGAACCCTTTGCTGCGCGCCTCCCGCAGCATCCGGGCGTTGTTGGGGTACAGGCAGCCGGCCTTGGCATTCACCACCGCGCTTTCCAGCACCGGGCGGCGGAACCGGGTGCGGGTCAGGGTGGCAGCGGCATCGGGAGCCGCCATCGGGATTTCTTCCAGGCAGACGGCAAATTCAGTGCTGTCCGCTTTGGGCGCGATCAGCGTCTCGTCGCCGTCGGCGGCCCAGTACATCGGCCGGATGTAAACCGCGGCGCCGGGAGCAAATCCCTCCAGCCCGTCGCGGATGATCTCCACCATCTGCGGTGCAGAATGGCTGGGGGCCATCATCAGCGCCTCCGCAGAGGCATTTGTGCGGGCACAGTGCAGGTCCAGATCCGGCGTCCTGCCGTCAAAGAAGCGCGCGCCGTCAAATACGGAGGAGCCCAGCCATATCGCATGGTCTGCAGCCCGCATCACGGCCTGATTTCCGTCCTGCCAGCTGCCGTTGAAATACGTGCGGATTGTGCGGCCTGCAGCCATGGTTCAGCCTCCCTCTGCTTGCCGCAAGGGTAGGCAGGGAAAGGTCAGAGGTCCAGACCTAACATCGCTTGCAGGTGTTGGTGGATTGGCGCCGGAAAGGCTTATTTTTCATTCCTTACAGTGGCTTGTGGTCATTGTGCGCGAAATCTGACGTCGCGCTATTTTGGTCAGTCATTCTGACCAATTGTTTCGCGCGCGAAACATTCGGGCAGAATGGCTGACCTGCTCAACTTCCGCGAGCAAAGCCTGCAGGTCCAGCGCTTCTGTCCCCATATTGAGCCTCCCATCCGGGGTGCGCGGCCAGTCGGCCTCTGCCCGGTCGCGGTACAGCTCCACCCCGTTGCCATCGGGATCGCGCAGGTAGATGGCCTCGGACACGCCGTGGTCGGCGGCGCCTTCCAGTGCAATCCCGGCGTCCAGCACCCGGCGCAGCACCGCGGCCAGGCTCTTGCGGTCCGGCAGCAGGATGGCGGTGTGGTAGAGGCCGGTCATGTTTGGCGCCGGCGCCGGGCCGCCGCGCGACTGCCAGGTGTTGAGGCCGATATGATGGTGATAGCCACCCGCCGACAGAAAGGCGGCGGAACTGCCCAGCCGCTGGGTCACGTCAAAGCCCAGCACGCCGCTGTAGAAGGCAATCGACCGCTCCAGGTCGGAAACCTTGAGATGGACATGGCCGATGCATGTGCCCGCGGGAAGAGGGGGTGTTCCGATGCTCATTACTGCCTCCATCTGTGTGCTGGTGCAAAGATGGGGGATAGATTTTCTGGATGCCATTCCGCAGTGCTGCACCATTTCCCTGTAGAGATGCACAGCCTGACAGCGCGGCACGTTCAGCGCGCCGTCAGGCGCGCCCGGCCCAACCGGGCCTGCGCATCTGTGATGCGCTGCAGCCCGGGCGGGAGAGTTTCCGCTGGAGATCAGGCGGCGGGTTTCAGTCCGGCTTTGGCCAGTACGGCAGAGGCGGCTTGCTCCCAGCGTGCCTTCAGTTCTGCATTCGGAGTGCGGCGCAGGCCCATGGACTTGAGGCCCTCGAACTTCTGCGAGGTCTCGGAGCCGAAGCTTGCCGCGACCCGCGGCCACCAATAGCCGGCCAGTTCCTGCAGGGCCTTTGTCCCTTGCGCTTCCACCAGCACCATCAGGCCTTCCTCCGCCAGTTCGGCGTGGTGTGCCTCGATGGGCTGGATGGCACGGAAGGCTTCGGCCAGCGGCTGGTAGGACACATGGCTCAGCTCCTCCAGCTGCACCGCAACCGCGCTGCCCATAAGAAGGTTCATCACCACCGCATCGGCCCAGCCTTCCAGCGGGTAGTTGAACACGGCCAGCCGCATGTCGTGCTTGGTGCGGGACTGGCCAATGTCGGCGTCCCGCTCCAGCCGTGCGGTCCAGGGGTGGTGATCGGCATAGCGTTCTGTGTCGGCGCCGAAGTCGCCCATGATGCGCAGCACTTTCTCGGCGCTGTCGGATTTTTCCAGCACAATCTTGGCGGCGGCGATGCGCGCCTTGATGCCCGGCCCTTCGTTGATGATGTCGGCAAAACCTGCAGCACCCGCCAGCTCGCTGTCGACAAAGGTCGCCATCATCTTCATCAGCTCGGCGCGGTAGCGCGGCGGCACGTTGGACGGGTTGGACAGCACGCCGCCCTGGGCCAGATAGCTGGTGATGCTCATCTCGTCAGTCATGATCTTTCCTCCCTCGGGCAGGTGTTACTGGTCGTAGTCGACCACGACGTTGTCAGTCAGCGGAAAGGCCTGGCAGGACAGCACATAGCCTTTTTCGACCTCGTAGTCCTCCAGCGCGTGGTTGGCGACCATTTCGACCTCGCCCTCCAGCACCTTGCAGCGGCAGGTGGAGCAGACCCCGGCCTTGCAGGCATAAGGCGCGTCCATTGCGTTTTCCAGCGCGGCGTCCAGCAGGGTTGTATCCTTGCCCATCTCGATAGTCTGGGTGGCGCCGTCCAGGGTGATGGCGGCCTTGGTCTGGTTGGCGCTGCTGGCCGCATCCGCGGCGGCGGCCTTGCGCTTGGCGCGGCCCGGCTGGGCAGAGGCGAACAGTTCGAACTTGATCTGGCTGTCATTCAGGCCGGCAGTGCGCAGGGCGCTGGCGATGCCCAGCATCATCGGCTCGGGGCCGCAGATGAAGGTGGTGTCGACCGACTGGATGTCGATCCAGTGCTCGAACAGCTGCGCGCATTTCTCTTCGGTCACCAGACCGGTAAAGAGGTCGATTTCCTGGGCGTCGCTTTCCAGCACATGGATCACATTGAAGCGGCCCATGTAGAGGTTTTTCAGGTCCTCCAGTTCCTCGCGGAACATGATCGTGTTCACGCCCTTGTTGGCATAGACCAGCGTGAAGGATGACTTGGGTTCGGCGTCCAGCGTTGTTTTCAGGATCGACAGCACCGGTGTGATGCCGGAGCCGCCGGCAAAGCCCAGGTAGTGTTTTTCTGCCGCCCCGTCGAGCGGGGTGAAGAAGGTGCCCATCGGCGGCATCGCTTGAAGGGTATCACCCGCCTTCAGCTCGGTATTGGCCCAGGTCGAGAATGCGCCGCCGTCGACGCGCTTGATGCCGACCTGCAGGATGCCTTCGTCCTTGCCGGCGCAGATCGAGTAGCTGCGCCGCAGCTCCTCGCCGTCGAAGTCGCGGCGGAAGGTCAGGTACTGGCCCTGGGTGAAATCAAACTCCTCAGCCGCGCCACACGCGGGCTTCAGGGTGACCACCACCGCATCGCGGATGGTCTTGCGGACGTCGGTGACTTCTAGGTCGTGAAAGCGCGCCATCAGGGTCTCCTCAGATGCACTTGAAATAATCAAAGGGTTCCAGGCAGTCCTGGCAGCGCCAGTGGGCCTTGCAGGGAGTGGAGCCGAACTGGCTCACACGGGTGACATCTTTGCTGCCGCAGCGCGGGCATTTTTCGGGGCCGCCAGCGGGCTGGGGCGGGGCAATGCCGTATTCCTCCAGCTTGGTGCGGCCCTTCTCCGTCAGCCAGTCGGTGGTCCAGGCGGGGGAGATCTGCGTTTTGAGCAGCAGATCAGTGATGCCGCGGTCGCGCAGGGCGGTCTCAATATCCATAGCGATCACCGAGGTGGCCGGGCAGCCGGAATAGGTCGGGGTAACGGTGACCACCAGGGTGCCACCCTCCCAGGCGACATCGCGGATGATGCCGAGATCCACCAGCGAGATCACTGGGATCTCCGGATCGGGCACGGCGTCAAGCCAGTCCCAGACTTGGGAGATGCTTGGCTGTGTCGTCACTTGGCTCATGCGGTTACCCTCATTGGCTGTTCCGCCCGGCCTCCTTCACGGAAGCGGGCCTCACCCCCCGCCTGAAGCCGGGGGTGCCCTCAGTTCTTTGGCCGTGGCGTTACCACTTGGCGCCGGGATAGACGCGCTGCAGCCATTGCATCTGGGTCAGCAGGTGCCCCAAGTGCTCGGTGTGCATCGCACCGGTGCGCCCGCCTTTGTGGGCAAAGCTGCTGTCCGGAATGATCAGCGTCGCATCGCCCAGGATGCGGGACACCAGGACGTCGTATTCTTCGCGCAGGGACGCGGGATCGGGGGCAATGCCTGCCTTGACCATTTCCGCATCCACATCGTCGGACTGGAACATCTCGCCTACGTAGGGCCAAAGATAGTCCAGCGCCTCCTGCATCCGGCGGTGGCTTTCCTCGGTGCCGTCACCCAGGCCCACCACGGTGTCGGCGGAGCGCTCCAGGTGATAGGCCACTTCTTTCGAGGCCTTTTCGGCAATCGCGGCGACCCGCTCGTCCGAGGATTTCATCAGGCGGCCCAGCTGGATCGAATGCCAGGCGTCGAACAGGAACTGGCGCATCAGGGTGCGGCCGAAGTCGCCGTTGGGCACCTCGCACAAGAGCACGTTGCGGAAATCCCAGGCGTCGCGCAGGAAGGCGAGGTCGTCGGCGGTTCTGCCTTCGCCCTGCACTTCACCGGCGAGGCCAAGCCACATCTGGGTCTGGCCGATCAGGTCCAGCGCGGTATTGGCCAGCGCGATGTCCTCTTCCAGCACCGGGGCGTGGCCGCACCATTCGCTGACCCGGTGGCCGAGGATCAGGGTGTTGTCCCCCATCCGCAGCAGGAACTGAAAAAATGCGTCTTCGCGGGTCATTACATCGCTCCCACTTCTTCGGGGATGTCGAAGAAGGTCGGGTGGCGGTAGACCTTGGACTCGGACGGCTCATAGAGCGGGCCCTTGTCGCTGGGCGAGGAGGCGGCGATGTGATTGGCCTCAACCACCCAGATCGACACGCCTTCGTTGCGGCGGGTGTAGACGTCGCGGGCGTTCTTGATCGCCATTTCGGCGTCGGGTGCATGCAGGGAGCCGACGTGGCGGTGGCTCATCCCGTGCTGGCCGCGGATGAAGATTTCCCAGAGGGGCCATTCGTTTTTCATGTCTCAAATCCTCCTGGCTGAGGGGGCGCTGCGCCGGGTCCCGATTGGGGGCGGAGCGCCGGAATGCTTGGGGTTACTCGGCGGCGTGCTGGCGTGCAGCCTTCTTTCTGGAATGCGCAAGCAGGCCGTCGCGGACCCAGGCACCGTCGTCCCAGGCCTTGTTGCGGGCGGCGAGGCGGTCGACGTTGCAGGGGCCGTTGCCCTTGATCACCTCAAAGAACTCGGACCAGTCCGGGTCGCTGTAGTCATAGTGGCCGCGCTCCTCGTTCCACTTGATGGTGGGGTCCGGCAGGTCGAGGCCGAGGAATTCGATCTGCGGCACCGTCTGGTCGACGAATTTCTGGCGCAGCTCGTCGTTGGTGTTGATCTTGATCTTCCAGGCCATGCTTTGCGCGGAATGGACCGAGTCCTTGTCGGAAGGCCCGAACATCATCAGCGCCGGGAACCAAAGGCGGTTCACCGCATCCTGGGCCATCTTCTTTTGCGCAGACGTGCCCTCGGCCATCTTGCGGATGGCATCGAACCCTTGGCGGGCGTGGAAGCTCTCTTCCTTGCAGATGCGGATCATCGCACGGGAGTAGGGGCCGAAGGAGGTCCGCTGCAGCGGCACCTGGTTCATGATCGCCGCGCCGTCAACCAGCCAGCCGACTGCACCGATGTCGGCCCAGTTCAGCGTCGGGTAATTGAAGATCGAAGAGTACTTCATCCGGCCGTCGAGCAGCATCTCGGTAAGCTCGTCGCGCGACACGCCCATGGTTTCCGCTGCACAGTAGAGGTACAGGCCGTGGCCCGCCTCATCCTGTACCTTGGCGAGCAGGATCGCCTTGCGCTCCAGCGTGGGCGCGCGGGTGATCCAGTTGCCCTCGGGCAGCTGGCCGACGATTTCGGAGTGGGCGTGCTGGCCGATCTGGCGGATCAGCGTCTTGCGGTAGCCTTCGGGCATCCAGTCCTTGGGCTCGATCTTCTCGCCCGCGTCGATGCGCGCCTGGAAGGCGGCCAGCTTTTCCGGATCGTCCTGGGTCGCTTCGGATTGAACCATCTGAGCATACATGTCTGGGACCTCCTCAGGTTTTCATTAAACGCGTTCGAGGATCAGGGCGGTGCCCTGTCCGACGCCGACGCACATGGTGCAGAGGGCATACCGCCCGCCGGTGCGCTGCAATTGGTAAGCGGCGGTCAGCACCAGCCGCGCCCCGGACATGCCGAGCGGGTGGCCCAGTGCAATTGCACCGCCGTTGGGATTAACATGGGGCGCATCGTCCGCAACGCCAAGCTCGCGCAGAGCTGCAAGGCCCTGGGAGGCAAAGGCCTCGTTCAGTTCGATCACGTCCATCTGTTCGATGCTGAGGCCGGTGCGGGCCAGCACCTTGCGGGTGGCGGGCACCGGGCCGATGCCCATGATGCGCGGCTCGACCCCTGCGGCGGCCATGCCGACGATGCGGGCCATCGGTTTCAGGCCGTTCTTTGCAGCCGCGGCCTCATTTGCCATCAGGATCGCCGCGGCACCGTCATTGACGCCGGAGGCATTGCCTGCGGTGACGGTCTTGTCGGGGCCGTTGACGCCCTTGAGGCCCGCCAGCTTCTCAGCCGAGGTGCCGGGGCGGGGGTGTTCGTCGGTGTCCACAACCAGGTCATCGCCCTTGCGCTGGGGGATGGTGACCGGGGTGATCTCGTCCTTGAAAATGCCAGCCTCATGCGCGGCGGCCCAGCGGGCCTGGCTGCGGGCGGCAAATGCGTCCTGATCTTCGCGGCTGACGCCATAGTCTTCGGCCACGTTGTCGGCGGTCTGCGGCATCGAGTCGGTGCCGTACATCCCGTGCATCTTCTTGTTCACGAAGCGCCAGCCGATGGTGGTGTCATAGACCGCATTGGCACGTGTGAAGGCGGAGGTCGCCTTGGGCATCACGAAGGGCGCGCGGCTCATGCTTTCAACGCCGCCGGCAATGGCCATGTCGTAATCGCCCGCCTTGATCCCGCGCGAGGCCATGCCGACCGCATCCATGCCGGAGGCGCAGAGGCGGTTGATGGTGGTGCCGGGCACAGAGGTGGGCAGGCCCGCCAGCAGGGCGGCCATCCGGGCCACGTTGCGGTTGCTTTCGCCTGCCTGGTTGGCATCGCCAAAGATCACGTCGTCCAGGCTGCCCCAGTCTACGTCCGGGTTGCGCGCGGCGAGCGCGGCAATAGGGAGGGCGGCAAGATCATCAGTACGCACCTGACTCAGCGCGCCGCCATAGCGGCCGATTGGGGTGCGGGTGGCATCGCAGATGAAAGCATCCATGGGTGTTCGCGTCTCCTGTGGCGGCGGTAGGAAAAGCCGACCGTTGGGTCGGTGATAAGCCGGAAGATGATTCGCGGCAAGTAAATTGTAACTCAAAAATGGATGTTGGTGAAAATCTGTAACGAATGGACGCAGAGCTGTCCGGGCTGGGGGCGCCCCCATCCCGCGGGGCTCCCTGAAGCATGCACGCTGAATAAAAGGGCCGGGTGGTTACTGCGGTACTTGTCCGCGGTATCGTTCTGTCAATTCAGGCGCCACATCATCAGCCTCGTAGACCCCCAGCAGGATACCCTTGCGCCCGGACTTGCCGCGGCGTGCCTTGATTTGCGTATCCGACAGGGTGATCCGCTGTGACATCCTGAGGCCCCATTCCAGCAAACGGTCATACATCAGATCGATGATCGCCTGATGACTGCCGTCCTTGGCGAGGTCCACCAGTTCATCCGGGTCATTTTCCATGTCGAACAGCATCGGCCTGAGCCCGCCCTCTGCGTGCATGAACTTCCAGCGTTTGTCGGTGACCATAAACAGTCGCGCATCCTTCGGCCCCAGGCCCAGCTTCTCGCTAAGCGGCATGGTGGAATAATCGAACTCGGCAATGGCATATTCCCGCCACTCCGGTTTTTCACCGCGCAGGAACGGCATCAAGGAACGCCCTTCCAGGATGTGCGGCGCAGGTTCGCCGCCTGCCGCCTCCAGGAAGGTCGGCAGCAGATCAATCGCCTCCACTAGTTCGTCGCAGGAGGTGCCGCGGGCGGTATCGGCCTCCGCGCGCGGGTCATAGATGATCAGCGGCACTTTGATCGAGGGCTCGTGGAACAGGTTCTTCTCCCCCAGCCAATGATCGCCCAGGTAATCGCCGTGGTCCGAGGTTACCACGATCATCGTATCCTGCATCCGGCCAGTTTCTTCCAGCCAGGCAAACAGCCGTCCCATCTGGTCATCGGCCTGTTTGATCAGCCCCATATAGGCGGGGATCACCTTTGCCCGCACTTCGTCGCGGCTGAAGGTCTTGCCGATCTGGTTGTTCATCATGCCGCCGAACACGGGATGCGCGTCCTCGCGCTCCCCTTTCGAGCGCACGACCGGCAGCACATGCTCCGGCCCGTACATGTCGTGGTAGGGCGCGGGCACGATATAGGGCCAATGCGGCTTGATATAGCTCAGGTGCGCACACCACGGGCCCTCTGCCTGCTCGATGAAGGCCATCGCCTGAGTGGTCAGCCAGGGCGTTTCGCTGTCTTCTTCAGCGATATTGGCGGGCTTGTCCGCATTGATCATGAACCAGCCGGAGGCGATGTCATTCCCCTCGACCCCGGCATTGGCGAAGTCGTTCCACGGGTTTTCGCCTGGATAGCCCCTTTCCTTGAGGTACTCATTGTAAGGGCTGCGCTTGCTGTCATAGAAGCCATCCGGCCCTTCCGCCCACAACCCGTCATCGCGCACCCAGGGATCAAAGCCGCATTCTGACTGGCGCACGCCAATCACGCTGTCCGGGGCCAGCCCCAGCCGCTGCATGCCGTCCGCATCCGCAACCATATGGGTCTTGCCGATCAGGTGGCAGCCCATGCCTGCGCTGCGCAAATGATCGCCCATGGTCCACTCGCCCACCCGCAGCGGGTAGCTGTTGAACTGCACCCCGTGGCTGGAGGGGTAACGCCCCGTATAACTCGACATCCGCGACGAGCCGCAGGTGGGCGACTGCACATAGGCACGGGTAAACCTCACGCCCCTGGCGGCCAGCCCGTCGATGTGGGGTGTCTGCAAATGCGGATGGCCGGCGCAGCTCAGATAGTCGAACCGCAGCTGGTCGAACATGATATAGAGGATGTTCATCGGCGCCTCCTGCTTGGTGCTGTAGTATTAATAAACAAGTGAAGCAAATTTGACGAGGGAGCTTCTTGACGAGTCCCGCCCTGGCCAGAACTATGGCGTTTGTTTTCTTTTGTCCCAACGGCATTCATGACAGGTCTTTCACCCCCCGCTGCAATCCGCCCCGCTGGAATGGAGGACTGCTCCAGCCTAGCGGCCTTGTCGATCGAAATCTGGGCCAGCACCTATCTGCACTATGGGATCAGCGCGCATTTTGCGGACTATGTGCTAGCGTATTATACCCCTGCGCGTTTCGCCGAGGCCCTGCAAAATCCGGCAGAGGGCCTGCTGGTCTCGCAAAACCTGGACGGCATCGACGGCTATATCCGTGTTACGCACGGACGTCCCAGCCCGGCTGGCGGGGCTTCGTGCACCGAGATATCCACGCTCTACGTCCAGCCGCGGCACCACGGGCGCAGCATCGGGCGGCACCTGCTGCAAGCCGGGCTGCAACTTTGCCGGTCAAACGGCTGGGACGCGCCCTGGCTTGCCAGCAATTCCGAGAACTCCCGCGCAATCTCCTTCTATCTGCGCAACGGGTTTGAACATGCCGGGCTGACAAGTTTCAGGATCAGCGAAGCCGAATACGCCAACGACGTGCTGCAATACTCCTCTCTCTGAATCGCCGACCAAATCTTCAACCGGCTTTCCGATGCGCCACAGAAAGGACACGAGCGGGCCCGAAGCCTGTGCATCGGGCCCGCCATGGCACCTGGTGGCGCCCGGGCCTGACGGCCCGGGCGCAGGGGGATCCGGCGCTGATGTCAGCTCACCGCTGCAAAGCCTGCATCAAGGGCAGAAAGTATGGTGCTGGCCTCCGCCTCGCTCAGCACCAGCGGCGGCGACAGGATGATGTTGGGGCCGGAGACCCGCACCATGGCGCCTGCCTCATAGGCCGCTTCCTGCAGTTTGCTGATGGTCTTCTTGTCCACGGCTGTCTTGGCGGTGCAGTCGGATACCAGCTCCAGCGCGCACATCAGGCCGTGGCCGCCACGGACGTCGCCGATCAGCTCGTATTTCTGCTGCAGCGCCAGCAGGCCCTGATGGATTTGGGTGCCGCGGGCGGCTGCGTTTTCCGTCACGTTCAGGCGAAGGGTCTCTTGAAGGCAGGCCAGGGCAGCAGCCGCGCCGACCGGGTGGCCCGAGTAGGTGTAGCCGTGTCCGATGGCCGCCTTGCCGGTGGTGTCCTTCTCGAAAGTTTCGGTCATATGGTCTGCAATCATCACTGCGCCAAAGGGGAAGTAGCCATTGGTGATCGCCTTGGCGGTGGCCATCATGTCCGGCTGCACGCCCCAGTGGCGCGAGCCGCTCCACGATCCGGTGCGGCCGAAGGCAGTGATCACCTCATCGGCGATCAGCAGGATGCCGTTTCTGGAGCAGATCTCGCGCACGCCGGGCATGAAACTGGCATGCGGCGGGATCACCCCGCCGGCCCCCAGGACCGGCTCCATGATGAAAGCGGCGATTGTGCCTGCGCCCTGAAAGGCGATCTCGTCCTCCAGAGCCTGCAGGCAGAGCTGGGCCAGACGTTCCGGATCGGTCTCGTTGAAGGGGTTGCGGAAGGTGTAGGGCGCCGGGATGTGAAAGCAGCCGGGCAGCAGCGGTTCGTACTGGGTGCGGAAGTTTGCGTTGCCATTCACCGAAGCCCCGCCCATGTGGGTGCCGTGGTAGCCCTTCTTGAGGCTCAGGAACTTGGTGCGGCCTTCCTCGTCGCGGATCTTGTGGTACTGGCGGGCAAGACGCAGGGCGGTTTCTACGGAATCCGAGCCGCCGGAGGTGAAAAAGGCGCGAGTGAGCCCGTCCGGCGCAAAGAACGCGTGCAGCTCTTCTGCCAGCTGAATCACCTGATCGTTGGTGGTGCCGCGAAAGGTGGAATAGTAAGGCAGCACGTTCAGTTGCGCCGCGATGGCGTCTTTTACCGGTTGGCATGAGAACCCGAGGTTCACGTTCCAGAGACCCCCGACTGCATCAACCACCTCATGCCCGTCAATGTCGGTGATCTTGACACCTTTGGCAGAGGTGATGATGGCGGGCGGACTGGCTAGGCTGTCGCCCGGGTGCGTCATGGGGTGCCAGAGGGATTTGGCGTTGTGCTCTTTCAGGAAGTTGGAGTCTTTCATGGGGCAGCTCCTGGATGCGGCCCGGTTTGGGCCGGTGAAGGGGTCAGGCGGTTTCGTCCTGCGGGAAGCCCGCCGGAGCGGACCCTCCGATGCGATAGGTGAGGGTGGCGCCTGCGCGGCGCAGGGCGGCTGGGATCAGTTGTTTCTGTTCTGCTGTCATGCGGGAAGCGGGGGCGGCCACCGCTAGGGCGCCGATCACCTTGCGGTCCGGATCAAATATTGGAACCGCGTGGGAATGAACGTCTTCCTCAAACCCGCCGACAGACACGGCAATGCCGCTTTTGCGGATGCTGGTAAGCTGGGCGCGGATTTTCTGCGGATCTGTGATGGTTTCCGGAGTGCGGGCCCCCAGCGGCTGGGACAGTATAGTCTCGGCGAAGTCCGGTTCGGCATAGGCAAGAACTGCCATGCCGGAGCTGGTGCCATGAAATGTCAGAACCTTGGCGTCCTCCATCATCACCCTGGTGGCGTTGCGCGGTGAATAGGCGTGTGACAGCGAATTGAGCTGGCTGCCTTGCAAGAGCGACAGGTGAGTGGTTTCGCCGGTTTCATCGCTCAAATCGCGCAGAACCTGGCGGGAAACGGAGAGGATTGGCACCGCGGCCTCACGCAGGGCTGCAAGACGCAGAACCTGGGGGCCTAGCCGGTAAGAGCGGTCGCTGCCCGTCTGTTCTACAAAGCCCGATTCCTGAAGTTCGTTCATAAGCCGGTAGACGGTTGCCTTGTTCATCCCGGACAGGCGCGTGAGGTCGCTGAGCCCGATCGCGGTCCGGCCGTGATTGAAATATGTCAGCAGTGACAAGGCTTTGGATACAGTTCCCATGCGCCTGTTGAAGCTCCCTGTTTGAACTGTCCGGACGATCTCTCCTGCGCCGACGGTTCCGTGATGCGGTTTAAATGGCAGATGCGAGATCTGGTTGTCAATTAAATAAACCAGTGGTTTGAATAGTGAGCCGACAAGTTGAACAGAGCCGTAGCGAGCGAGGGGATCGCCAGGCAACGGTTTGGCGGCGGCAGTGCTTAGGGCTGCAAGGGGCTAGGCACTTGCGAACACCAAGAGATGCCCGGGATTATCCTCATGCCGTGGCTGTCGGGGTGCCGTGGCTGTCGGGGTGCCTTGAAGCCGGTTTGACGCGGGCCTTACAGAACTAACGGGGAGTCTCGGCAGCGAGGCACAACAAGCCGTGCAGAGGCAGGGGGGTAGCGAGGCGGATAGCCAAGTCAGGAATCCGGGTTCGTCGCGGAAGGAGGCTGGCCTGTCGGATGATGCGTTTCAAAAAGTTCCCATTTGCCTCATCTTCTGTTACGCAACTGCCAGCGTAACAGGCCGCTGGGCATCTGAACGCCGCGACGCGGGGTTTGCTGGCCTTCGGCCGCCATTGGGGCTTGGCGCCGGTCCGGGTGCTGTGCCTAATCTGTTGGGAGCCGGGCGCAGGCACTGCCGCCGCGGGAGAGAGAGGAATACCGGATGAATGAAGCCATTGCATACGAGCGCGTCGGCAATATTGCCGTTCTGAAGGCGC
Source organism: Leisingera sp. ANG-M7 (assembly GCF_000813965.1). Lineage (GTDB taxonomy): Bacteria > Pseudomonadota > Alphaproteobacteria > Rhodobacterales > Rhodobacteraceae > Leisingera. Next base: position 369,770 of record NZ_JWLI01000005.1, read on the forward strand.
AAAACCCGCCTGTGAACGCGCTGGGCATTGATGTGCGCAAAGGGCTGCTGGCCGCAATCGAGCGTGCTGAAGGTGAAGGCGCCAAGGCGGTGCTGATCTACGGTGAAGGCAAAACCTATTTCGCAGGTGCTGATATCCGCGAATTCGGCAAGCCGCCTCAGGATCCCTACCTGCCGGGCCTGTGCAGCCGGATTGAGGCTTCGCCGCTGATCGTCGTGTCTGCCATGCACGGCACGGCGCTGGGTGGCGGGCTGGAGGTGGCTCTGTCCTCGCACTACCGGATTGCAGTGCCAACGGCGAAAATGGGGCTGCCCGAGGTCAACCTGGGCATCCTGCCCGGTGCCGGCGGAACCCAGCGGCTGCCGCGGCTGGCGGGGACCGAAGCGGCGCTGGAGATGATCACCACCGGCCGCCACTTTGGCGCGGCTGAGGCGCTGGACAAGGGAATCATCGACCGTATTGCAGACGGCGAACCCCGTGAAATCGGTCTCGCCTATGCGCAGGAACTGCTGGATTCGGGCGCACCGCGCCGAGCTGTTGGCGAAATGCCCGCGCCGGAAGCTGTGGATTTCGATGCCGTCTATGAGGCGACGCTGAAAAAAGGCCGCGGCCAGCTGTCTCCGGCGACGGCGGTGCGGGCGGTGCAGGCAGCGGTGGAAGCAGAAAGCTTTGAGGCGGGCCTTAAACGCGAGCGCGCGCTGTTCACGGAACTGATGGAATCGGATCAGCGGCAGGGGCTGATCCATGCCTTCTTCTCGGAGCGTGCGGTCAGCAAGCTGCCGGAGCTGGAAGGCGTGGATCCCCGCGAAGTTGCCGCGATGGGGGTGATCGGCGGTGGCACCATGGGCGCAGGCATTGCCACAGCGGCGCTGTTGGCGGGGATGCCGGTGGTGCTGATTGAGATGACGGACGAGGGTGTTGCCGCCGCGCGCGGGCGCATTGAAGGCAACCTGCAAGGCGCCCTGAAGCGGGGCAAGGTCACCCAGGCGCAATATGATCAGCTGACCGGCGAGGCGCTGACCGTGGCCACGGATTATGCCGCGCTGGACCAGGTGGATCTGGTGGTCGAGGCCGTGTTCGAAGACATGGGCGTCAAGCGCGAGGTCTTTGGCAAGCTGGATGCGCATTGCAAGCCGGGGGCGGTGCTGGCGACCAATACATCCTATCTGGATGTGGATGAGATCGCCGCAGCGACCTCCCGCCCGCAGGATGTGATCGGGCTGCATTTTTTCTCACCCGCGCATGTGATGAAGCTGTTGGAAGTTGTGGTGGCGGAGAAGACTGCGCCGGAAGTTCTGGCCACCGGCTTTGCTCTCGGCAAGCGGCTGAAGAAAGTGGCGGTGCGGTCTGGCATCTGCGACGGCTTCATCGGCAACCGGATTATGAATGCCTACCGCAAGGCAGCAGAATATGTGGTGCTGGATGGGGCGTCGCCCTACCAAGTGGACAAGGTGGTGACCACTTTCGGCTTCCCGATGGGGCCGTTTGCAATGGGGGATCTTGCAGGGCTGGATATCAATTGGGCCGCCCGCAAGCGCCGTGCGCCCACCCGCGACCCGCGCGAGCGGGTGCCGCGCTTCTACGAAATGCTCTGCGAAGGCGGCGATTTCGGTCAGAAAACCGGCAAGGGCTTTTATGTCTACGAAGCAGGCAAGCGCGGCGGCGTGCCGAACCCTGAGGTGGCCGAGCTGATTGCCCGGGATCAGGAACAGCAAGGCGTTTCCCCGCGGGAGTTCTCGGACGCGGAGGTGTTGCGCCGCTACATGTGCGCCATGGTGAATGAGGCTGCCAAGGTGGTGGGCGAGGGCATAGCCCGGCGCCCGCTGGATGTGGATATGGTGATGCTGTTCGGCTACGGTTTCCCGCGGTTCTGGGCCGGTCCGCTGAAATGGGCCGATCTGCAGGGGCTGGACAGTATCCTGGCCGATATTCAGGCCTATGCAGAAGAGGACGGTTTCTTCTGGCAGCCCGCGCCGCTCCTGGAGCAATTGGTGGCGGAAGGCACGACCTTCGACGATCTGAACAAAGCCGGCTAGGCACACGGGCGGCGCCCCTCCGGCCCGCCGAGGGTCAGCGGTGCGCGTCCCGGTGCTGCCGGGCTGGACGCGCAAGCGTTGGCCGTATTACGCAAAAGCGCCGCGCGGAACGCGCGGCGCATGGCCCAACAAGAGCGGCGCACCTTCGGTGCGCCTGGCGATTGGCGGGAGTTCCCCGCGCTTTACGCCCAGGTGCCTTCGGTGGCGGAACGGATCTTGCGGATGTTCTCGCCGTAGACTTCCGGCTTGTCCACGGACCCGCCCTTGAATACCGCGGACCCTGCAACCAGTACGTCGGCACCGGCTTCGGCCACCAGTGGCGCGGTGGTAGGATCAACGCCGCCATCGATCTCGATATGCACCGGGCGGTCGCCGATCATCGACCGCAGGCGGCGGATCTTGGCGGTCATGTCGAGGAACTTCTGGCCGCCGAAGCCAGGGTTCACGGTCATCACGCAGACCAGATCAGTCAGGTCCAGCAGATGCTCCACCGCTTCGGCAGGGGTGCCGGGGTTCAACGCCACGCCTGCCTTCATGCCTGCGCTGCGGATTGCCTGCAGGGTGCGGTGGATGTGCGGGCCTGCCTCGATATGGGCAGTCAGCACGTCGGCACCGGCGTCGGCATAGGCGTCGATGTAGGGATCAACAGGTGCGATCATCAGGTGCACATCCATTACCGTCTTCACATGCGGGCGGAAGGCCTTCACCGCCTGCGGGCCGAAGGTGAGGTTCGGAACGAAATGCCCGTCCATAACGTCCACATGCACCCAGTCGGCGCCTTGGGCTTCGATAGCCTGGATCTCCTGGCCGAAGTTGGCGAAATCGGCGGACAGGATGGAGGGCGCGATCTTGATCTTGCGGTCAAAGGACATCTGGCGGCTTCCTTGTGCAAAGGGAATTGAGGAGTCGGAGGCCGTATAGACCGTCCGGCCCGCTGTGCACAGGGGCAGATTGCGCCGCGGCCCTGTTTCCTGGGGTGCCACGCCTGCCGGTTGCGCCGGTCCTCGTTACAAAACTTTCACGGCAGTGACACAAGAGCTTTGAGCGGGGCCGGTAGGCAACTCCCGAACGACAAGGGAGCGCCCCGGTGCTGCGCATAGACAAACTGACCAAACGGTTCGGCGGCAAGATTGCGGTGGATACCGCCACGCTGGACATCGACAAGCCCTGCATGATCGGCATCATCGGCCGCTCTGGTGCGGGCAAATCCACCCTGTTGCGGATGCTAAACCGGCTGGAGGACGCCAGCGGCGGCCGCATCCTGTTCGAGGGGCGCGAGATCACCGGGCTGAAAGGCAAAGACAAGCGCGCCTGGCAGTCCGACTGCGCGATGATTTTCCAGCAATTCAATCTGGTGCCGCGGATGGATGTGGTGTCGAATGTGCTGCACGGCACACTGAACCGCCGCAACGCGATGGCGACGCTGTTCAACCTCTATCCGATGGCGGATATTCACAAGGCGATCGACATCCTCGACCGCCTAGGCATTGCCGAGCATGCGGCCAAGCGGGCTGAAGCGCTCTCAGGCGGCCAGCAGCAGCGGGTGGCGATTGCCCGGGCGCTGATGCAGGACCCGAAAATCATTCTGGCGGATGAGCCGATCGCCTCGCTCGACCCGATGAACGCCCAGACCGTGATGGAGGCGCTGCGCCGCATCCACGAGGAAGACGGGCGTACTGTCATTGCCAACCTGCATACGCTGGATACTGCGCGCCGCTATTGCGACCGGGTCGTTGGGATGCGCGACGGGCGCATCGTCTTTGACGGGCTGCCGGAGCAGCTGACCACCGGCGTCGCCCGCGAGATTTATGGCGCCGGGGAGGAATTCTCCGAAGCCGCCACCTCGACCGAGATTGAAACGCTGGAAAAGACGGGCGCGATGCGCGCTGCCATTCCCGCTGAGTAACCCGTGACCCTGAATTCATCGACCCGGCGGGCTGCTCTGCCGGGACCCAACCGGAGAGACATGAGATGAAGAAACTGATTGCTGCCGTTATGGCAACCACCGCGCTGGCAGCCCCCGTTGCCGCCGAAGACATCACCGAATTCCGCATCGGGATCATCGGCGGCGAGAATGCCCAGGACCGTTTGAACAACAACGAATGCCTGCGCGCCTACACCGAAAAGGAGCTTGGTGTCGAAACCAAGCTGTTCGCGCCGGCCGACTACAACGGCGTGATCCAGGGCCTGCTGGGCGGCACCATCGACATGGCTTGGCTGGGTGCCTCCGGCTATGCCAAGACCTACCTGACCGACCCCGAAGCTGTGGAGCCGGTTCTGGTCAAGGTGAATACCGACGGCGGCTACGGCTATTACTCGGTTGGTTTTGCCCGCAAGGACAGCGGCATCACCTCGCTGGAAGACCTGAAAGGCAAGACCTTTGGCTTCGGCGATCCGAACTCCACCTCGGGCTACCTGATCCCGTCGATCGAGATCCCCAGCAAGATCAATGCCTCCATGGACTCCGGCGACTACTTCGGTGAAGTGAAGTTCACCGGCGGCCATGAACAGACCATCGTTGCGGTCGCCAATGGCGATGTGGACGGCGGTGTGACCTGGGCCGACGGCCTGGGCGAATGGGAAGATGGCTACCAGTCCGGCGCCCTGCGCCGCGCTGTGGATGCCGGCCTTGTCGATATGAACGACATGGTGGAGATCTGGAAATCCGCCCCGATCCCGGAAGGCCCGGTGGTTCTGCGCAAAGCGCTGCCGGCAGACGTAAAAGCCAAGATGACCGCGCTGATGGATAATCTCAGCGAGACCGACCGTGATTGCTTCTATGGTGTTGCGGCAGGTGAAGCCAAGAGCTTCGACCCGATCACTCATGAAGCCTATGAGGTGATCATTGAGGCCCGCAAGCTGAAGTCCCAGTAATTTCAGCCCAGCACGTATTTAACTGTGCTCTGCGGGGTTCCGGGCCGGTCTTGGAGCCCCGCAATTTCCTGGATGGGCCCAGTATCACCCATCCCCAGAAGATCAGGATCCCAAATGGCAGATTTGACAGCCGCCCGGCCGGGCATCGAGGACATCCGGCAGCACTACACTGCCCATACCCAGCGCAAGCGGCTCTATGGCGGCATCCTGCTGGCGGTTTTTGTGGCGCTGATGGCGGCCGGTTTCCGCACCGCGAATGCCCGCAATGCAGGCTCCTTTGCCGACGGGTTCTCGCGCATCTTCGATTATCCTTCCGAAGTTCTGGCGGAAGCAGCCGAGAAGGCCGCCCAACTGCCGGGGCATCTGGTGGAATTCTTTCCGGCGCTGGTGGAGACGCTGAACATTGCAGCCGCCTCGACCCTGGCTGGCGCGGTGTTTGGAACCCTGCTGTCGCTGCTGGCGACGCGCGGCATGGCGCCTTGGCCAATGCTGATCCCGCTGTTCCGGCGTGTCAGCGATGTCTGCCGTGCAATTCCGGAAATCGTTATTGCCCTGATGCTGATCTTTGTGCTGGGCGGCGGGCCGGTGCCAGCCATGATTGCCATCGCCATCCACACCGCGGGCGCGCTGGGCAAGCTGTTTTCCGAAGTGAACGAAAACGCCTCGTTGAAACCCGTTGAGGGCCTGACCTCCGTCGGTGCCACCTGGGCGCAGCGGATGACGCTGGGGGTGATCCCGCAGGTTGGCCCGAATTACATCAGCTACGCGCTGCTGCGGTTTGAAATCAACATCCGCGCTTCTGCCATCCTCGGCTTTGTCGGTGCGGGCGGTATTGGCTACGAGTTGAAGAACGCCATGTCCTGGGGGCAGGGCCGCTACGACGAGGCTGCTGCCATTTTTCTCCTTCTCTTTGTCACCATCGTGGCCGTTGACCAGCTGTCCGGCCTCTTGCGTGACCACCTGACCCATGGAGCGAAGGCATGACCACTTTTGACACTACTCTGGCGCCCGCAGACCTGAAGTCTGACATCTCGCGGCTGTTCCTGAAGAAGAGGCTGATGAATTTCGCGCTGCCCGCTGCAGTGCTGGTCTACCTGACTTACGTGTTTGTGGCCTTCGATATGGCCGGGCTGTGGGAGCGTGCCAGCCTGGACAACGCCAGGACATTGGTGAGCGACAGCTACAGCTACAAGACTCACGTCACCCGCGACAACCGCAGCGGTGAGGTGTCGGTGGCCATCGAAGGCGAACGCAAGGGTGCTTATCCCGACGGCATGGCGCCGGATTGGGTTGCCCTGGGCGAGACCACCGTGATTGATCTGGAGAACGGGCACAGCGTCACTTTCGGCTCCGAGGCCATCGAATACGTCATTCCCGGTTATGGCACCGTACGTGCAACCCCGAGCCGCAGCGCAGGAGTGCAGGCGGAACTGCCTGCCGGAGATGTACCGGAGTGGATCAGTGTTTCGAAGAACCGCCTGGCCGTTACCACAGAGGCCGGCCGCCTGACCGTGACCCGCAACAGGGCTGAGGTATTCCGCTATTTCGCAGGGTGGGAGCTGTTCTTCTTCACCCTCGACAGCCCGTACTACGGCATGGGCGCAGGAGAACTGCTGCAGCACGCTGCCACCGGCGAGGGTGGTGCGATCTTCCGAGAGTTCTGGACCAATAAGATGTGGCGCCATCAGGATGTAGCCTGGGCGATTGCCGAAACACTGCTGATGGCTTTCCTGGGCACCATTGGTGCAGGCATCATCGCGCTGCCGCTGGCCTTTGCCGCCACGCGTAATTTCATGCCTCTGCGCAGCATCCGATTTGCCATGCGCCGTCTGTTCGATTTCGTGCGCGGCGTAGATTCGCTGATCTGGACAGTTGTTCTGGCCCGCGCCTTTGGCCCCGGCCCGCTGACCGGCGCGCTGGCGATCCTGGTGACCGATACCGGGACGTTCGGCAAGATCTTCTCTGAGGCGCTGGAAAATGTCGACCAGAAGCAGATTGAGGGCGTGGCCTCAACCGGGGCGGGGCCGGTGCAGCGCCACCGCTTCGGGGTGATCCCGCAGATCACGCCGGTGCTGCTGAGCCAGCTTCTGTATTTCCTCGAGTCGAACACCCGCTCCGCCACCATCATCGGCGCGATCACCGGCGGCGGCATCGGGCTCTTGCTGACACAGGCGATCATCACCCAGAAGGACTGGGAGGAGGTGGCCTATTACATCACTCTGATCATCCTGATGGTGATGCTGATGGACTGGTTCTCCGGCTGGCTGCGCCGCCGCCTGATCAAGGGCGAGGGCGGCAAGGCCAAGCGCAAGGCGCGGAAGCCGGAAGAGGGCGGGGCGTTTCTGCTGCCCTGACTTCGGTCCCGGCTTGCGGAGGAGGACAGACGATGGCCCGATTGAAGGCTGAAGAGCCGTTCATCCACCCGGATTGCACGATCACTGGCAGCCGTTTCGGTGCCTATGTGGAAATCGGCGCCGGCAGCCGGGTGGCGAACGCGGTGGTCGGCGACTACAGCTATTGTGACCGGACCTGTGACATTGCCAACGCAGAGATCGGCAGGTTTGCCAATATTGCCAGCTTCGTGCGGATCGGCGCCTCAGACCACCCGATGGAGAAAGCGTCTCTGCACCACTTCCTCTACCGGTCGGCAAGCTACTGGGATGATGCGGAGGATGACGCGGAGTGGTTTAACCACCGCGCCGGGCGAACTGCCAGCATCGGCCATGACACCTGGATCGGCCATGGGGCCTTAATCAAGCCTGATGTCACAATCGGTAATGGCGCGGTTGTGGCGGCTGGATCGGTTGTGACCAAGGATGTTTCACCCTACACCATCGTTGGCGGCAATACCGCCAAGGTGATCCGCCGGCGGTACCCTGAGGCGGTTGCTGAGCAGATGATGGAGCTCGCCTGGTGGGACTGGAACCATGCAGCCTTGCGGGCCGCCCTGCCGGACTTCCGCATATTGCGGGCAGAAGAATTCCTGGAAAAGTATTCCTGATCCGGCGGGCAGGTGCTCCCGCCTGTTCCAGCACATTCATGAATGTGCGTCACAGTTGGGCGTGGCGCCGCTGCGCGGCGGGCCTAAGGGCCTGCTGAGATGCGCTTCAGGGGCAGGTTTACCCTGAAGCGCCATTTTAATAGTGAGGTCTGCCATCCCCACCTCGAAGGTAAACGGCGCTGCGCGCCGCCTTGTGGCCCTTGATCCGTGGCTGGCAGGGGTCAGGCGGCGCCTGCGTCGACCAGCTGGGTGGCAATGTCGAGGAACACTTTGGCCTGGGTGCTGCCGGGCTTGGCGGCCACTATGGGCGTACCGTTGTCGCCGGCCAGCCGCACGTCCAGATGCAGCGGCACCTCGCCCAGCAGCGGCACGCCGAGTTTCCTGGCTTCCTGCGCCACGCCGCCGTGGCCGAAGACATGCTCCTCGTGGCCGCAGTTCGAGCAGATGTGTGTGGACATGTTCTCGATCATGCCCAAAACCGGCACGTTCATCTTGCGGAACATGTCGATGCCCTTGCGCGCGTCGATCAGCGCCACGTCCTGCGGGGTGGAGACCACGATTGCGCCGTCCACATGAGTTTTCTGCGCCAGCGTCATTTGCACATCACCGGTTCCCGGTGGCAGGTCGACGATCAGCACGTCCAAATCGCCCCATTGCACCTGCAAGAGCATCTGCTGCAGTGCGCCCATCAGCATAGGCCCGCGCCAGATCACCGCCTGGTCCTCGCCGGTCATCAGTCCCATCGACATCATGGTGACCCCATGGTTGCGCAGCGGCAGGATGGTCTTGCCGTCGGGGCTGGCGGGGCGGCCGCTGACCCCCAGCATCTTGGGCTGCGACGGGCCATAGACGTCGGCATCCAGCAGGCCCACCTTGCGCCCTTGCATTGCCAGCGCGCAGGCGAGATTGGCGGAAACGGTGGATTTCCCAACTCCACCCTTGCCCGAGGCCACGGCGAGGATCCGGGCCACGCCGGGCACATTCTGCGGCGCCTGCTGTTGCGGCTGGGCTGCTTTCTTCGGTTTCAGGTCCGGCGGTGCCTTTTCCGAATGGGCGGTGAGCATCGCTGAGACCTTCTCTACCCCCGGCAGCGCCGCCACTGCGGCATCGGCCTTGTCGCGCACGGGGCCGTAGGCGTCAGACTTGGCGGGATCGATTTCCAGCACAAAACGGACGGTGCTGGCTTCGACAGTGACGGCGCGGGCAATGCCTGCGCTGACGATGTCGCTGCCGCTGACGGGGTCGGTGATGGTCTTGAGCGCCTCAAGGACGGTTTCACGGGTGACGGTCACGCCGGTCTCCTGTAGCTGGTCATGTCTTGCGCCTGTTCTGGCGCAATTCGGCAGGTCATGCCAGCTGTACCCGGCCTGGAGTTTGATTTAGCACATCCTGGAGTCAGCTTTTTTGCAGGCTGGCCTTGCTGAAGACCCAGAGACCTTGCCGCAAACGCAGCAGCGCCGCGCGTCAGCGCGGCGCCGGGCCCAACGGGAGGAGGCCCATCGGGCCGGGGACGGGCGGGAGGAACCCGTCAGCTGGCAAGTGCCATCTCTGCGGTTTTCATTACCGCTCCTATGCGGCGGCCCGTGTCCACCATGCGGTTGGAGAAGCCCCATTCGTTGTCATACCAGCTGACCACCCGCACCAGCCCTTCGGCGGTGACAGCGGTTTGCGCTGCCGCAAAGCAGCTGGAATGGGGGTCGTGGTTGAAGTCGACGGAGACCAGCGGATCTTCCTCAAAGGACAGGATGCCCTCCAGCCCGTTCGCAGCCGCCGCCTTGACCGCGGCATTGACCGCGTCAGCCGTGGCAGGGCGTTCCGGCACAAAGCTCAGATCCACAACGGAAACATTGGCAGTGGGCACCCGGATCGCAGAGCCTTCCAGGCGGCCTGTCAGATGCGGAAGCACCTCCGAAATTGCCCGCGCGGCCCCGGTGGATGTTGGGATCATGGACAAGGCGGCTGCCCGCGCGCGGTAGAGATCCTTGTGGCTGGCGTCATGGGTCGGCTGGTCGCCGGTGTAGGCGTGGATCGTGGTCATGTAGCCGGTCTTGATCCCAAAGGCCTCATCCAGAACCTTGGCCAGCGGTGCCAGGCAGTTGGTGGTGCAGGAGGCATTGGACACAATCACGTCCTCCGCCGTCAGGTCCATGTGGTTGACGCCATAGACCACCGTGCGGTCGGCATCCTTGCCGGGGGCCGAGATCAGCACACGCTTGGAGCCATTCTCGAGATGCCGCGCGGCATCGTCACGGGCGGTGAACAGCCCGGTGCACTCGTAGGCGATGTCCACATCCTGCCAGGGAAGGTCTTCCGGGTTGCGGATGGCGCTCAGGCGGATGCTGTGATGGCCCACGCGGATCAGGTCTCCGGCCAATAATACCGGCGCTTTCAGGCGTCCGTGCACGCTGTCATATTTCAGCAGATGAACCAGTGTTTCCGGCGGCGACAGGTCGTTGATGGCCACCACCTCGATATCCTTGGCATCGCTTTCCAGCAGTGCCCGCAGCACGCCGCGGCCGATCCGCCCGAATCCGTTGATTGCAATCTTCAATGTCATCTCTGATCTCCGGCTGGTTTACCGGATTGGGCCCGGTAGCGATAACGGTTTCGATACCGATATCGATAACATTTCCAAAAATCAACCCCCTTGCCGGCAGAGCTGCCCTTGCGGCTGCCCGCGATCTGCAGGACCATGGGGGCATGACGAAGAAACTGCTGCTGAAAGACATCGCTAAATTGGCAGGTGTCAGCGAAATGACCGCTTCCCGTGCCTTGCGCGGGGCGCCGGACGTTTCTGCCAAGACCAAGGCGAAAATTGAGGAAATCGCCCGCACCCGCGGCTATGTGCCAAACAGGATTGCAGGCTCCCTGTCCTCGCAGTCTGTCAATCTGGTGGCGGTAGTAGTGCCTTCGTTGAACAGCTTTGTTTTTCCTGAGGTTCTTTCGGGCATTTCGGCCGTGTTGAAGGACAGTCCGCTGAAACCGGTTGTCGGGGTCTCTGGCTATGACCTTGAGGAAGAAGAGGGCGTTATCCGCGAAATGCTCAGCTGGCGCCCTTCGGGGCTGATCGTGGCTGGGCTGGAGCATACCGAGGCCACCCGCCGGATGCTGCAGCAGGCTGATTGCCCGGTTGTTGAGATAATGGATGTCGACGGTGATCCCGTTCGCCACTGCGTCGGCATCTCGCATCTGCAGGCCGGCCGCGGCATGGCTGAGCAGATCCTGGCGCGCAGCTATCGTCAGATCGGCTTTATCGGCACCAAGATGCCGCAGGATTTCCGCGCCCGGAAACGGTTTGACGGCTTCACGGACGGGCTGGCGGCGCAAGGCGTGACACTCAGAGATATTGAGCATTATTCCGGTGAAAGCGCGATCCAGACGGGCCGCCAGCTAACGGCACAGATGCTGGCGCGCAGTCCGGATCTGGAGTGCATTTACTATTCCAGCGATGTGATGAGCGTCGGCGGGCTGATGCATTGCCTGGCTGCAGGCTTGTCGGTGCCTGGCGATATCGCCTTGGCCGGTTTCAACAATCTTCAAATCCTGCAAGGCTTGCCGCTGCAACTGGCGACCACGGATGCCTGCCGCCGCGAAATCGGTGAACGTGCAGCTCAAGTAATCCTGAAGTCGCGGAGCCCGGGCGGAACAGAAGGGCTGGTTTTTGACCGCCTGACACCGGCGTTCAGCCTGGGAGAGACGCTGTAATCCTCCGCCGCAGATCACAACAGCAGCTGCGCTGGAAGACGCAGGGCGGGGATACGGCGGTTTTCAGTGGCTTTGCGCCGCGCCTTGGGGCAGCTTGTAGTCAGCCAATCCAGTCAAGCCAGCAGGAGTAGGAGCCCGGATGCCCCAGTACAATGACATGTTCGAATTGTCCGTTGCGGATATGGAACTGATTGAAACTGCCTTGCAAACCACCAGGGACACGCTATCGGAAACCCACCCTGCAGCAGGCAGCAGCGAAGAGGACACGCTCCGCCGTGTGCATGAGCTTTTGGGGCGGCTGCACAATCAGAAGATTTTCTATTATCCCAAGGACAAGGTTTACGTCAGCGGCTGAAACCGCTGTCTAAAGAAAAGCGCTCCCCGCGGGGCGGAGAGCGCTGTAGCCTGGGATTCTTCCGCTGATCACATCGCGGCGTTGAACAGCTGGGTGAGGTTTTCCTCGGTCAGCTCAATGGGGTTGCCGCCGCAGGAGGGGTCGATCATGGCGCCCTTGACCAGCTCGGGGATCGCCGCCCCGGTGACGCCCAGATCCGACAGCCCGCGCGGTATGCCGAGGGAGTCGTTTAGCTCCTGCACATAGCTGCGGAAGCCGTCAAAGCCGCCGTCAATGCCCAGGTAAGCCGCGGCCATGTTGAAGCGGTCGGCAATCACAGAAGCGTTGAACTCCAGCACGCTGGGCATGCAGACCGCGTTTGTGGTGCCGTGATGGGTGTTGAAATGCGCGCCGATGGGGTGGCTCATCGCGTGGATCGCGCCGAGGCCTTTCTGGAACGCCGTGGCGCCCATCGCGGCGGCGCTCATCATCTGGGCGCGGGCCTCGATATCAGTGCCATCGGCATAGGCGCGCGGCAGGTAGTCCTTGACCAGCCGCATCCCCTCCAGGGCAATGCCCTGGGACATCGGATGGTAGTGGGGGCTCGAGAACGCCTCGACGCAATGGGCAAAGGCGTCCAAACCAGTGCCTGCGGTAATGAACTTCGGCATTCCTACCGTCAGCTCGGGATCGCAGATTACCACTGCCGGCAGCACCTTGGGGTGGAAGATGATTTTCTTCTGGTGGGTGACGCTGTCGGTGATCACAGAGGCGCGGCCCACTTCGGAGCCGGTGCCTGCGGTGGTCGGCACTGCGATGATCGGTGCGATGGCATCGCTGTCCGCGCGGGTCCACCAGTCGCCGATATCCTCGAAATCCCAGACCGGACGGGTCTGGCCTGCCATGAAGGCAACCATCTTGCCCAGGTCCAGGCCGGAACCGCCGCCAAAGGCGATCACCCCGTCATGGCCGCCCGCCTTATAGGCGGCGACGCCTGCGTCCAGGTTCTTCTCATTCGGGTTCGGGTCGACGTCTGAGAACATGCCGCGGCCAAGGCCGGTGGCCTCCATGATGTCCAGGGTCGATTGGGTGACCGGCAGGTCTGCCAGTCCCTTGTCGGTGACCAGCAGCGGCTTCTTGATACCGGCTGCGGTGCAGGCGTCCGCCAGTTCCTTGATCCGGCCTGCGCCGAACTTGATTGCGGTCGGGTAGGACCAGTTTCCAACGAGAGACATATCGTATTCCTTTGATGCTAAGGCCCGCCCCGGGGAGGAGACACCGGGGCGGGGCAGGGCCGTACGTCAGCCGGTCACCTTCTTCAGGTGGTAGGACTTCGGACGGGTCAGATTGTGGTAGCCGATGACCGACAGGCCGCCGCCGCGCCCGGTATCCTTGCAGCCGGTCCAGCACAGGCCGGGATCCAAGTAATCGGCGCGGTTCATGAAGACGGTGCCGGTCTCGATTTGATCACCGACAGCTTGTGCCCGCTCCACATCCTTGGTCCAGAGCGAGGCGGTCAGGCCAAAATCGCTGTCGTTCATCAGCCGGATGGCTTCCTCATCAGAGGAGACCTTCATGATGCCCACGACGGGTCCGAAACTTTCTTCGCGCATCACTCGCATGTCGTGGGTGACACCCGTCAGGATCTGCGGCGTGAGATAGGCGCCGCCGTCATCCCCGGCGAAGGTCTCGATATGGGCTACCGCGCCCGTCTCAACCGCCTCGGCGATCTGGCCGCGCACTTCGCTGGCAAAGCGCACATTGGCCATCGGTCCGATGGTGGTCTCCGTATCCAGCGGGTTGCCCAGCTTGTAGCCCTTCACGATGGCAATCGCCTTTTCCAGGAAGGCATCAAACAGGCTCTCATGCACATAGATCCGCTCGATGCCGCAGCAGCACTGGCCGGAGTTGAACATGGCGCCGTCAATCAGCGTGTCCACCGCCGCGTCCAGATCGGCGTCTTCCATCACATAGCCCGGGTCCTTGCCGCCCAGCTCGGTGCCGACGCCGGTGAAGGTGCCGGCTGCCGCGCGCTCCATCGCCTGGCCGCCGCCAACCGAACCGGTGAAGTTCACAAAGTTGAAGGCCTTGGCGGCGATCAGCTCCGATGTGGTGCCGTGATCCAGAAAGACATTCTGGAACACGTCCTGAGGCACCCCTGCGGAATGGAAGGCCTGCGCCATGCGCTCGCCGACCAGCAGGGTCTGGGTCGCGTGCTTCAGCACCACGGTATTGCCGGCAATCAACGCAGGCGCCACGGTGTTGATCGCGGTCATATAGGGGTAGTTCCAAGGGGCGACCACAAAGACCACGCCATGCGGAATACGCTTGATGTAGCGTTTGAAGGTGGCGTCCTCGCCGACCTCAATATCTGCCAGCGACTCTTCGGCGATCTTCACCATGTGGCTGGCGCGCTCGTTGAAGCCGCCAAACTCGCCGCCGTAACGCACCGGCCGGCCCATCATGTGCGCCAGTTCCGGCACGATTTCATCGTTCATCGCACCGACGGCGGCCACGCCGGCCATCACCAGATCAATGCGCTCCTGCAGCGGCCGGGCCGCCCAGGCTGCTTGCGCTGACCGCGCCCGATCCGCCGCTGCAAAGGCGTCCTCGCGCGAGAGCACTGCGCGTTCCGCAAAGACCGATCCGTCGATCGGCGAGATGCATTTCAAAACCTGGCCCATTGCCATTCACTCCATTCAGAAAGGGCCAAAGCCCTCTTCATCTTTCCGAAAATACTCTGGGGTTTGGGGCAGCGCCCCAAGCCGCCAGCAGCCGGATTACGCCCGCTCAAACCCGCGGGCGATCTCGTAGTCTGTAACCACCCGGTCGAAATCCTCGATCTCCACTTCCGCCGCGCGGACGTAGTGATCCACGACGTCATCACCCATTGCCGCGCGCAGCATCTCCGAGCCTTTCAGCGCCACCGCCGCATCCCGCAGGGTGCCCGGGATCATGCCGGTGTCGCCCTGATAGACATCGCCCCGGGTGGGGGCCTGCAGCTCCAGCCCTTCCTCGATGCCTGCAATGCCGGCAGCCAGCATACCCGCCATCGCCAGATAGGGGTTCATGTCGGAGCCGGGTATGCGGCACTCGACGCGGATTGCCTTGGTGCCGTCGCCGCACAGCCGGTAGCCCGCAGTGCGGTTGTCCACCGACCAGATGATCCGCGTGGGCGCAAAGGTGCCCTTCATGAAGCGCTTGTAGCTGTTGATATAGGGCGCCATGAAGGCGGTGTAGTCGGGCGCGTATTTTAGCAATCCCGCCATGTAATTCTTCATCAGCGCTGACATGCCCAACTCGTCGCTCTCATCATGGAACGCAGGCTTGCCGTCCTGCCACAGCGACTGATGCACGTGGGAGGAGGACCCGACCTTGTCGTGGCTCCACTTCGGCAGGAAGGTCACTGCATGGCCCTGTTGCTCCGCGATCTCCTTGATCGCGTGCTTGGCAATGGTGTGGAACTCTGCCGTGTCCATCGCCGCCGCGTATTTGATGTTCAGCTCCTCCTGGCCGGTTTCCGCCTCGCCTTTGGAGTTCTCGATCGGCAGGCCCGCATCCCACAAGTGATTGCGGATGGGGCGCATCACATGCTCCTCGCGGGTGGTCTGCAGGATGTTGTAGTCCTCGTTGTAGCCGGAGATCGGCTCCAGATCGCGGAAACCGGAGCGGCGGATCTCGTCAAAGCTTTTGGCGAACAGGAAAAACTCCAGTTCGGTGGCGCACATCGCGTCATAGCCCATCGCTTTCAGGCGGTTCACCTGTTTCTTCAGGATCGCACGGGGGGAGTGGGAGACTTCTTCGTGCGTATGGTGATCCAGCACGTCGCACATCACCATAACGGTACCCTCCAGCCACGGGACAGGGCGCAGGGTGGAAAGGTCGGGCTTCATCACATAGTCGCCATAGCCCCGTTCCCAGCTGGTCGAGGCATAGCCGTCCGGGGTCGCCATCGCCAGGTCAGTCGCCAGCAGATAGTTGCAGCAATGGGTTTCTTCCCAGGCGCCATTCACAAAATGCTTGGCATGGAAGCGCTTGCCCATCAGGCGGCCCTGCATGTCCACAAGGCAAACCAGAACGGTGTCAACGGTGCCATCGGCAACCTGGTCCTTAAGAGTGTCGAAGGAGAGCATGAGCGGCCCTTTGTCTGTTGCGCGCAAAACTTTTCCTCAAAAGTTTTGGCAAATTCCTTGGGTAAGGAATTTGGCCCGCTGCGGCGCAGGCCAAATTCCGTTTTCAACCGGTGCGTCAGCCGTAGCGGTAGGGGCGGCCGGCCTTCTGCATGTCAGCGTTATACTTCTTGAAGATCTCCACAACCTTCGCCTTGGTCTCGGACTCGGCTGCGATTTCATCCCAGAACTTCACGGCTGCGTCTTCGACCTGCTGCCATTCATTGTCGGGAATGGTGGTCAGCTTCATCTTGTCGCCATTCACGCGCAGGGACGCTTCGCCGCCCCAGTACCACCACTGGCGGTAGTAATGCGACTGGTCGCAGCAGACGCGGAACAGGGTCTGCAGGTCTTCCGGCAGTTCGTTCCAGCGGCCCTGGTTGGCAAAGAACGACCCTGCCCAGGCACCGGAGATGTTGTTGGTCAGGAAGTAGTCGGTCACATCGGCCCAGCCGACGGTGTAGTCTTCGGTGATGCCGGACCAGGCGATGCCGTCCAGCTCGCCGGTCTGCACCGCGACCTCGATGTCTTCCCAGGGCAGGGTGACCGGGACCACGCCAAACTGCGCCAGGAAGCGGCCAGCGGTCGGGAAAGTGAAGACGCGCTTGCCCTTCAGGTCTGCCAGCGAATTGATCGGATCCTTGGTGGCAAAGTGGCAGGGATCCCAGGCGCCGGCCGAGATGTGCTTGACGCCGACCTTGGAGTATTCGGCGTCCCAGATCTCGTTCAGGCCGTACTGGTTGAACAGCACCGGCACGTCCAGCGAGTAGCGCGAAGCAAAGGGGAAATAGCCGCCAAAGACGGTTACTTCGGTGGGCGAAGCCATCGAGTCATCATCCGACTGCACTGCATCGATGGTACCGCGCTGCATGGCGCGGAACAATTCGCCGGTGGGGACCAGCTGATCGGCGTAGTAAAGCTCTATCTGCATCCGGTCGCCGGCGATCTTGTTGAACATGTCGATGGCGGGTTTTACCACATGCTCGGCCAGTGCAGCACCTGCATAGGTCTGCATCCGCCACTTGATAGTGGACTGGGCCAGTGCCGGGGTGGCCAGCGGCGCCGCCATGGCGCCAACACCGGCGGACTGAAGAAACTTACGTCTTGTTGTCATAATTCTCACTCCTTGTTGAAACATCCGGCCCCTTGCCGGGACTCTCCTTGGTTATTTTCCGTAGACATATTCCGGCAGCCACAGGGCGATCTGCGGGAACATCATGATCAGGGCGAGCGCCAGCACCATCACCGCGGCAAAGGGGATGATCGAGACATAGATGTCCTTTAGCCCGATCTCCGGCGGCGCCATTGCGCGCATCAGGAACAGGTTGTAGCCGAAGGGCGGCGTCATATAGGCGATCTGCGTGGTGATGGTGTAGAGCACGCCGTACCAGATCAGATCAAAGCCAAGCGCCCCAACCAGCGGCACATAGAGCGGTGCCACGATCACCAGCATCGCGGTGTCATCCAGGAAGGTGCCCATCACGATGAAGCTCAGCTGCATCAGGATCAGGATCATCCAAGGGGAAAGGCCAAGTTTGGTGGTGAACAAGTCCTCGATCGCCTTAACCGCCCCAAGACCGTCAAAGATCGCGCCAAAGGCCAGTGCCGCCAGGATGATCCACATGAACATGCAGGAGATGCCGAGTGTCGATCGCACCGAGGTTTCGAACACGTCCTTGTTCATCCGCCCCTTCAGCACCGCAGCAAGGAAGGCAGTCATCGCACCAATGGCCGAGCTTTCCACCAGCGAGGTCCAGCCGTTTACAAAGGGCACCATCATCGCGGCAAAGATCGCCAAGGGCAGCACGCCGGAGAACAGCAGGCGATACTTTTCCTTCATGAACACGTCTTTGTAGAACATGGCGTTCTTGCGAGTGAGGAAAGAAAGAAGGCCAAGGGCAAGCGCCACACCAAGCGCGGACTTGGTCTCCATTGCGCCGGTCAGGATCAGCAGCGGCACCAGCACCAGCGCACCGAGAACGATATAGTTCAGGCGCAGCGGGTGGTCGGTAATCTGCTCATACTCGGCCAGATCCTCCGGGTGCATCGCGGGTCCGAGGTTCGGCTGCATACGGGCGCGAACATATATGTAGATGATGAACATGGTTGCCATAAGCAGGCCCGGGATCACCCCTGCCAGCCACAGCTGCCCCACCGGCTGACGCGCAATCATCGCATAGAGCACCAGCACCACCGAAGGCGGTACCAGGATACCCAGCGAGGAGCCTGCTTGAATGGTGCCGGTCACCAGGATCTTGTCATAGCCGCGGCGTAAGAGTTCCGGCAGCGCAATGGTCGCACCAATGGCCATGCCAGCAACCGAAAGGCCGTTCATGGCTGAGATCAGAACCATCAGGCCGATAGTGCCGATGGCCAAACCGCCCTTAACCGGCCCCATCCAGACGTGGAACATCCTGTAGAGATCGTCGGCGATTTTCGACTCCGACAGCACGTAGCCCATGAAGATGAACATCGGAAGTGTCAGCAAGGGATACCACTTCATCAGCTTCATGGCGGCGGAGAAGGGGATCTCCACCCCGCCGGTACCCCATAGCAGCATGCCCGCAACCGCACCGACAAAGCCGATGGCGCCAAACACCCTCTGACCGGTCATCAGCATGAGCATCATGCCGGCAAACATCACGATGGCGATCCATTCGTAGGACATCAGATTTCAACTCCGCGCAGGCGTCCGATATCCCGGAACAATTCGGCAAGGCATTGCAGCAGCATCAGAAAGACACCGAAGCAGAGGATGGTTTTGACGGGCCACAGAAACGGCCGCCAGGCGGTGGAGCTGCGCTCCAAATAGCCGAGCTGTTCGCCGGCGGCGGTGGGACCTTCGGTCACCAGCGTCGTCAGCAGGTCCCAGAAGAACTGCAGCGGTTCCAGCCCGAAATAGCCCAGTGAATAGGCGGTTGAGCTGAGAGCGCCGTACATCAGGATCACCAGATAGGTGATCAGGAACAGCACGGTGAAAGCATCGACCATCGCCTTGGTCTTCGTGGACCAGGCCCCGTAGAACAGGTCCATCCGTACGTTTGACCCAAGCTGCATCGAGTAAGGGCCGCCCAGAACGTAATAGGCGACCATCACGAACTGCGCGGTCTCCAGCGTCCAGTGCGATGGGTTGAAAAACGTCTTGGACGCCGAGGACCAAAGCAGCACCCCGATGAGGGCGAAAATCAGATACATGGCAAAGCGGCCAATGGCGCGGTTCATCGCGTCGATGCCGCGGACATAGGCCCGGATGATTCTAGGCATCTGGCCCTCCCTTCGCTGCCAGCGCGGCCAGGGCCGGGCGCAGCAATGTCAGCATTTCTTCTGCCATGGCCTCTTCTTCTTCTGGTGTTGCCACCAGATCATTGCGGATCTCGATCATCACGTTGGCCAGCCCATGCGCCAGCCCGTGGATTTTCAATGAATGGGTGACGCCGTCAGCCGGCCCATAGGGTTCGTTACGCTCGACCCGGCGGTGCGGCAGGGCAGGGGCCTCTGCCAGCATCGCGTCCGCCAGCCTGCTGTCGTTGTCATGCAGGATGCCGATCTCCACCGCGCGTTGCTTGCCGAAATAAACCGGTGTGAAGCTGTGCATTGTGACCAGCACGGTCTGCCGCCCGGATTCTTTGCGGGCCTTTATCAAATCGGAAACGGCTGCGCAGAACGGATCATAGACCGTTTCCACCCGTTCCAGACGCTGCTCCGCGGTCAGTCCCTTGTTGCCGGGAATTTCCACCAGTTCGGATTTCTCCGGCATGGCGCTGGCGGCCTCTGGCGGACGATTGCAGTCATAAACCAGCCGCGACACGGTGCTGGCGACCAGCGGGGCATCCAGCACTTTGGACATATGCAGGGCCACGGCCCGCGCGCCCGGGTCCCATGCGGCATGGCTCAGCCGGTCGGCTTCGCGCAGGCCCAGCCCGTCGTAACGGGCGGGGATGTTGCTGGAGGCATGCTCGCACAGAAGCAGGACCGGGCTGGTGCCGTTACGGTTCACCACCTCCACCGCGTCCTTCTGAGTGTGAGAATCACTCTCGTGCATGCGCCGCCTCCCTGCGAATTGGAAAAATGTTTCCATGAAGAGATATTTGTGTCAATATCTTTTCATGATCGGTTCCGGACAGGTATTCCTGAAACTTTCTTTTCAGGCCGGTTCCAGGTTAGAAAGTGTCTGTTCAAAACAGGAATGCGCCCTTGTCGAAACCTCCTGCCACCGTTCGCGAATTGATCCGTGAGAGCTATTCCTCGCTCACCCAATCCGAACGGAAGTTCGCGAACCTGCTGCTGGAAAACTATCCTGCGGCGGGACTGGCCTCGATCACCATCGTTGCCGGGAATGCTGAAGTGTCCACGCCGACGGTGGCCCGGATGGTGCAGAAACTGGGGTTTAAAGGGTATCCGCAGTTTCATCAGGCCCTGCTGAAGGAGCTGGAGGCCAAAGTTTCCGGTCCCACCAAGCGGCGCGACAACTGGGCCTCAGAGGCGCCCGAAGGCCACCTGCTGAACAGATTTGCACAGGCGGTGACTGACAACCTGCAGCAGACGTTCTCCAACATCGACTCCGCCCATTTCGACGCCGCGGTGCATCAGCTCGCCAATACTGAGGGGCGGCTTTATGTGGTGGGCGGTCGTATCACCCGGGCGCTGGCGGATTACGCCTTTACTCACTTTCAGGCGATCCGGCAGCGGGTCACCCATATGACATCCTCCTCCGCCACCTGGCCGCATTACGTGCTGGATATGGTTGAGGGCGATACGCTCCTGATGTTCGACGTGCGCCGGTATGAGACCAACCTGCAAAGGCTGGCCGAGCTGGCCTCGGAGCGCGGGGTGAAGATCGTGCTGATCACCGATCAATGGGCCAGCCCGATTGCGTCGGTAGCCGAGCACACCTTCAACTGCTGGGTTGAAATCCCCTCGGCCTGGGACTCCAACATCTCCACTATGATGCTGCTGGAGGCAATGATCGCCGCCACGCAGGAAGAAAGCTGGGACAAGACCAAGGACCGGTATGACCGGCTGGATGAGCTGTTCGATATGACCCGGCTGTTCCGCAAGTTCTCCTGATCCGGTCAGGTTCTCCTGATCCGCTGCATGGACATTGCCCGCCGGTTGCGCCTTACTGATGGTATAGCCGGTTTCATTCAGGCAGGAGTATTCACATGCGTTTTTCCGGAATTCTGACAGCTGCCGCAGTGGCAGCACTGGTTGCCGCGCCCGCAGCGGCCAATCCGCTCAGCCGTATCCTGGCCAAGTCCGGGCTGACACCGCAGGACACCAACATCATGCGGCAGGCGGAGCAGTCCCTGCTGGCCGAGGCGCAGGGCGGAAAGCAGGCAAAGTGGTCCAACCCGGACAGCGGCGCGCACGGCAACGTGCAGGTGGCGGGCAAGGAGGGCGATTGCGTGCTTCTGCAGCATCAGGCTTTTGTCAAAGATGACCAGACCGCCAAGCAGGTCCGCCGCAAGTTCTGCCCCTCCGAAGGCAAATGGCAACTGTCCCAATAGAGACGGCCGCTTAAGCCCGGCAACAATTATTCCAAGGATAAAGAGATGTCTGAAATCACCCGCAGCCATACCACCCAGCGCATGAGCCAGATCGTAACCCATGGCGATACCATCTACCTCGCGGGGCAGGTTGGCACCGCCGGTGCCAGCGTAGCGCAGCAGACCCAGGACTGTTTGGACAAGATCGACGCGCTGCTGGCAGAGGCGGGCAGTGACAAGACCCGCATCCTGCAAACCGTGATCTGGCTTGCCGACATGAAGCACTTTGCTGAAATGAATGCGGTCTGGGATGCCTGGGTGCCAGAGGGTCATGCCCCTGCACGCGCCTGCGGCGAAGCGAAGCTGGCCCGCGAGGATTTCCTGGTGGAACTGATCGTAACTGCGGCCAAAGCCTAAGTTTGCCCCGGCTGGCAAGGGAAAGGCGGGCAGGCATCCCGCCTTCTTTGCTGAAAATCTAGTCCAGAGCCGCGGCGGCCTTCCTGATGGCCGCTTCGGTCTGTTCCAGATCCTCGTCCGTCAGCGCCAGGCTGGGGTAGGTCTTGCCCGGTGATTTGAAGATGCCTTCCTGGCGCAGCACCGCGTTATAGCGCTTGGTGCGCTCCGTATTTCCGGCCTGGGTGTCCCGGTAGTCGCGCACTTTGGCATCCGTGAAGACGATCTCGAACAATGCAGGTTCACCGACGATCTGAAACGGCACAGCGGCCTCTTCCAGTGCTGCGCTTGTCACCTGCATCAACCGCTGACCGGTGCTGTTCAAGTGGTCATAGGCACCCTCGCGGCGCAATATTTCCATTGTCTTCAGGCCCGCAACAGCGGCCACCGGGTTGCCTGACAGGGTACCCAACTGCATCAGCCAGCCTTCGGCACCTACTTCCGCCTTGTCGAAGTGCCGCATAACGTCGGCGCGCCCTACAATAGCTGCCAACGGGAAGCCGCCGCCGATTACCTTGCCCAGCGTCGCCAGATCCGGCGTCACACCGTAAAGTTCCTGACCGCCGCCGTAGGTGGAGCGGAAGCCGGTGACGACTTCGTCAAAGATCAACAGGCTTCCGTGCCTTTGGGTTTCCTCACGCAGAAGTTGCAGGAAGCCCGGCAGCGGCGGCACGATACGCTGCAGCGGCTCTGCGATAATGGCCGCGATCTCGTGCCCATGCTCTGCCATCAGCTGCTTGATGTATTCGAAGTCATTGAACGGCGCGACTAGCACTTCTGCGGCAACCGACGGCGGGATGCCGGCACTGTCTGGAATAGCCTGCGGGAAATTAACACGCTTAGTGGGGGCCAGACTCATCTGCGCTTCTGCCGACATGCCATGGTAGCCGCCCTCGAACTTGACGATCTTGGTGCGCTCGGTGAAGGCACGGGCCAGCCTGATTGCATACATATCCGCTTCGCCGCCGGTGGAGACATAGCGCAGCTGCTCGGCGCAGGGCACTGCGCGGCAGATCACCTCAGCCAGTTCTATGCCGCGGGTGTTGCTGGCAAAGAAGGTCATGCCTTTCGGCAGCTGCTCCAGAACGGCCTCCAGCACCTCAGGGTGGCCGTGGCCCAGCATCATCGGGCCGGAGCCTATCAGGAAGTCGATGTACTCCTTGCCGTCCTCGTCCCAAACGCGCGAGCCCTTGCCCTCGCGAATGACGATACCGGGATCGAAGTTGCCAAAGCCGCCGGCGGGCAGCACGGCCTTGGCGCGGTCAATCCACTCGGCCTGGGTAAGGATCTTTTCCATGGTTTTGGTTCCTGTTGGGCTGGGTTGGCCTAGTTGGAGATTTTTTGACCAAAAAGTCAAAAGTTATTCGATCACAGCTGCGGGAGTGCCCATCCCCGCACGGTCGGGGCGCACGCCAAGGCCGGGGCCGTCGGGCGGGGCGATACGTCCATTTCGGCGCTCTGGTCCGGCCGGATCCAGCCGCGGGCTGACGTAAGAGGACAGATCACAGACATTCATCAGCCGCAGCGGATCGGTGGCTGCCCCCAGATGCAACAGTGCCGCGGTGGTGATGTCAGAGCCCCAGGTGTCCTCGATGCACATCTTAGCGCCTAGATGCAGGCAAAGATCGCGTGCACGGCGGGAGGCCGACAGGCCGCCGAATTTCGACAGTTTGATTGCCACCGCATCCATCACCCCTGCCGCATGGCCTGCCAGCAGCGATGCCGTGTCATGAGCACTCTCATCCAGTTTCATTGGCAGCCCGCAGGCGGCCTGCACCCGTGCGCAATCCTCAATGGTGGTGCAGGGTTGTTCCAGCATGATGTCCAGACCAGCCACAGCCCGGCCGACGCGCGAGGCATCCAGCGACGTGGCACCGCAGTTCCAGTCGCCATAAACCAGCGGTCCGCTCCCGACTGCCTCCCGCACCATCCGCAGCCGGGCCACGTCGGCCTGCCAATCCCTGTCGGCGCCTAGCTTCACCTGAAATTGGGTGATGCCGGTTTCTTGTGCCTCGCGCGCGATACGGGCCATATTCTCCGGCGCGATACAAGTGATTGAATGATACAGCGGCATGTCTGCCTGCCGTTGCCCGCCCAGCAGTGCGTGCAGCGGCAGCTTCGCGGACTGTGCGGTCAGGTCCCACAGGGCAATGTCGATTGAAGACTTGGCGTATTGGTGCCCCTGCAGCCAGGCGTCCAGCTTGGCCATCACGGCTTCGGGGCCGATCGGATCTGCTCCGAGCAGCAGCGGTGCCATCTCTTCAACTGCAGGCCCAACGCCGCGGGCATAGGCGGGCAGATAATGCGGGATCGGGCAAACCTCGCCCCAGCCGGTGATCCCGGTATCGGTGTCCAGCGCCAGCACCACGCTTTCAACCGTATCGCAGATCTTGCCCTCCGCCATGTGATAGGCAGTGTGGCTGGTCAGCGGCACATGCCACAGGGATATCCGGGTGATCTTCATATGCGCGCTCCCAATTCGGATTTCTTCAGCAGATCGTCCCCGCGCCAGAAGGCTGCTGCCAGCAGCGGGCCGGGCACCATATCAATGGCGTGTTTCTGGTGCGGCGCGTGGTGGATGGTGTCGCCGGGACCCACGTCCCGCGCTGGGCGGCCTTCGGAAAAAAACCGGGCCTGGCCTGCGAGGACCAGATAGGTCTCTTCCGGCGCGTGCGAGTGCTCGTCATAGTGCTGCCCGGTGCCCCAATAGCCAATGGACAGCCGCATCTCGTCGCTTTGATACAGCCCCTTGGGCGAGATCAGGTTGACCCAGCCGTAATTGTCCAGCCAGTCGCGGGAGAAACCGTCGGCCTCGTTATAAGTCTGCTGCCAGCGCAAACGGGGCAGGGCGGCGGCCAAAGCGGCCACGATGGGCGCAGTCGCCTCGCTGAATTGCCCCCCGGTAGAGGCAATTTCTTCAATCCTTTCGCAAACCGGCAGGCGCTGCGGTTTCATCTCCAGCATCGGCAAGCCCTGCATTCGCGTGCAGAACCAGGCCAGCCCGTTTGTCCGGGCAGCAATCTGTGTCAATTCCTGCAATAGCCGAGCAGGCATTCTCTTAGCCTCCGAAGACTGCAACTGCATCCCCCAGCGCGCCTTCCTCGGGCGTCACGCCAAGGCCAGGCAGTGAGGGCGGCACTGCAACACCGCGGACATTCCGCGCGCCCTGGCCGGGGACCGGATCCACATCCAGATGATAGTGGCACAGCCAGCTCGCCAGCCGGTTTGCTTCGGGTGTCGAGGCCGCCAGATGGATCGCCGCGGTATCCGCGAGCGCTGAGCCGCCCACATCTTCAACATGCATCTGCCAGCCCACCGAGACGCCAAAGTCGCGGATCTGCCGGGCCTTGGTCAGCCCGCCAACGCGGTTGGGCTTCACCTTCACCCCTTCGCAGGCGCCGTGTTTCCATGCTTGCAGGTGGTCGCCGAACGTATGCAGGCATTCATCGAGCATGATCGGGTTCGAGACCCGCGCCGCAACATGGGCGCATTGATCCAGCGTCTCGCAGGGTTGTTCCACCCAGTCGCGTGCCTTGACCGAGTTCAGGACCTCCACCGCTACCGCAGGCTGCCAAGCGCGGTTCACGTCAAAGGTCACCTTGTGCCCCTTGGGCAGGCCTTCAGAAATCGCCTCGATCCGGTCGATATCCAAGCCGATGTCAGTGCCGCCCACTTTGGCCGAATGCACGGTGTACCCATTTTGCGCAGCACGGTCGATCAGCGTCAGCATTTCCTCCGGGGTGCCAGTGGAGATCGACGAGTTCACCAGCACCGGCGCCGCCTCTTCCCCGCCCATGAGCTGCCACAGCGGCAGGTTCGAGGCCTTCCCCAGGATATCCCAGCAGGCCATGTCGATGGGTGCTTTGACATATGGGTGACCCGGCAATTGCACATCCATCACCCGGTTCACATGTTCCAGGCTGCGCGGATCCTGTCCGATCAAGGCAGGTGCCAGGGTTTCAATGCCGGCCCGGATCCCCGGCCCATGCGCGGGCAGGTATGTATGCCCCCAAGGGCAGCCTTCTCCCCAACCGGAGATGCCTTCGTCCGTGTCGATGCGCACAAAGGTGCTGTCGAGCTTTTCGAACTTCAGCCGCCCTCCCGATAGGCAATAGGGCTCGGTCAGCGGCATGTCGACCTGGTAGATGGTGATGCGGGTGATCTTCATTGCGCCCTCTCCTTGGTGCAGCTCAGGGACTTGCGTGTTCATCGGTAAGTTCCTTGGCGGCGAAGCCGGAACCCGGTTGCGTCAAGGCGTTCCCGGGACCCTCCGGCATGCCGCGGCCCTGCGGGGCGGGGCCGGCGGGCCAGGACGGAACCTCTCTACCGGCAGCCAGTGCGGCGCGGCAAAACTCGGCTTCACTGAGGGCGGGAACAGAAAGCACCCATCTCAAGGGACCACCACGATATTGCCGGTGCGTTTCTTCGCAATGAAGGCGGCCTGCGCCTCCTTCAGTTGCTCCAGGGGGTAAGCCGCGGCCAGTGCCGGCCTGATCTCTCGCTTTTCAATATACGACACCACATCAGTGAAGTTGCGGTGCGGTGTAACGGTGGAACCGGTGAAGGTCAGGTCACGCAGATAAAAGGTGCGCAGGTCCAGTTCCACCATTGGTCCAGCAATCGCGCCAGAACAAGTGTAGCGCCCGCCGCGCTCCAGCACGTCTATCAACCTTGGCCATTGCGCGCCGCCCACCACATCGGCAACAACGGTCACCTTCTCGCTGCCAAGGGCTGCCCGCAAGTTTTCCGGCGTGCGCGGCAGGATCAGGTCAGGTCCAAGCTCCGCCACCTCGGCGTGCTTGGTCTCAGACGCCATCGCGATCACCCGCGCGCCGCGGCGCTTGGCTAGCTGAATCAGCGCGCCGCCAACCCCGCCGGAGGCGCCGGGGATCAGCACCGTGTCACCGGTGCCCACGCCCGCCCGGCTCAGCATTCCTTCGGCGGTGACATAAGAGCAAGAGAAAGTCGCCAGCTCCGCGTCGCTGAGAGAGCTTTCGATAACGGCCACACCGCGCGCATCCGCCTTAGTGTATTCAGCAAAGCCGCCATCGTATTCGGAGCCGAAGTATCCGGCCTTGTCTTTGTTCTCGGGGTCGTCCCAGTCGCGGACCCAGCCGCCGACCATGACGCGCTTCCCGATCAGGGCTGGATCGGCACCGTCGCCGACAGCCACGACTTCGCCAACCGCATCCGCACCTTGGATGCGCGGGAACGTCAGAGGACGGCCGCCCCAGGTCGGGTCTTCTTCGCCCACTTCGTCAAAGGCACCGCCGGTGGTGGCGCCCTCGACTGTCTTGGAATACCAGCCGGAGCGGGTGTTCACATCGGTGTTGTTCAGCCCGCAGGCGCCGACCTTGATCAGTACCTCCATTGGCCCGGGCTGCGGAACCGGCCAGTTCTCGTGCCATTCGTATTTGTCCAAATCGCCGTGGCCTGTCAGGACCATCGCCTTCATGGTGTCGGGCAGGGTCATTATTCGCGTTTCCCTTTTGGTCATGGGGGAGGGGGCGCTGCCCCCCGCCTTTGGCTCCCCCTGGAGTACTTTCAGCAAGATGAAAGGAGGAGCCGAATTCTGTTTATTCTGCCGGGGTGAGCGTGGCGTCTGTACGGGGCCGCAGGCTTTCGGGGTCGTAGGCGGGGGCGCCCAGGATCCGGCCCTTGCGCGGCTTGCCTGCGATGATCACCTCAATCCCCGTGCCCGGCACATTGGCGTGCGGTTTGATATAGGCGAAGGCCAGGATCTTGCCGACGGTATGGCCATAGGCGACCGAGGCGGTGGAGCCCACGACCTTGCCCTCCAGCAGGACCGCTTCGCCGCCGTGGCCGTCCTCCACCCCGTCCGGCTCAATCTCCAGATAGGCGCAGACCCAGGGTTTGCCGGCGTCGTTCAGCGTTTTGTCCTTGCCCAGAAACTCCTTGTCCGTGCGGGCAAAGCGCAGCACATCCGCCTCGGCCAGGGTCACTTCGTTGGTAAGCTCACCCGCGCCCTTGAAGCCCTTTTCCATCCGCATCGCGTTCATGGCGAAGGATCCGTAGTCCGCAATGCCATGCGCCTCGCCAGCGGCCCAAAGGGCGTTATAAACCGCCAGGGTGCTGCTGCGCGGGATGTGCAGTTCCCAGCCAAGCTCGCCCGCATAGGACATGCGGAAGGCCCAGAGCCTGTGGCCCGCGACCTCAATCTGCCGCGCTGTCAGCCATTTGAAGCCGGAGTTGCTCAGATCCGCATCGGTGCATGCACCTAGGACCTCGCGGGCTTTCGGGCCATTGAGAGCAAGCGCGGCCCAGTCGGTGGAGAGGGTTGTGATCTCCACCTCTTCGCCCGCGAGGTTCTGGTTCAGGTGGTCCAGCAGCCGCTGTTCAAAAAACGCGGCGCAGACCAGGTAATAGCTGTCCGCGGCCAATTTCACGACGGTGGTTTCCAGCTCGATCCGGCCGCGGCGGTTCAGCATATGGGTAAGGGCAATGCCGCCAACTTTCTGCGGCAGGCGGTTTGCAGTCAGCCGGTCCAGCAGGGGCGCGGCACCGGGGCCCGAGACCTCGACCTTGGTGAAGGCGGAGATGTCCATGATGCCGACGCCTTCACGTACGGCCGTGCACTCCAACCCGACCATATCGTGCACTTCATTCCGCTTGAAGGAATAATGATCGCGCTGCTCCACACCATTCTTGGCAAACCAGCGCGGGCGCTCGTGGCCGTAAACCTCCTCATAGACTGCACCTTTTTCCTTCAGCCGTTCGTAGAGCGGCGAGGGTTTGATCGGGCGTCCTGCCAAGCGGTTGAAATGCGGGAAGGGGATCTCGTGGCGCAGCTTGTAGTCTTCATGCGCCTTGGTCACCTGCCAGTCCTTGGTGGCATAGGCGCCAAAGCGGCGCGGGTCATATTCGCGCATCGAGATGTCGGCCGCACCATGCACCATCCAACGTGCCAGCTCGCGGGTCAGGCCGGGACCCCAGCCGATGCCGATCTGGGTGCCGCAGCAGCACCAGTAGTTCCTGACGCCCGGCGCCGGGCCGATCAGCGGGTTGCCGTCCGGCGGGTGCGAGATCGCGCCATGCACTTCGCGCTGGATGCCAAGCTCAGCAAAGATCGGCATCCGGTTCAGGCTCTCCTCCAACCACGGCATCACCCGGTCGTAATCGGCGTCAAACAGCCAGTTCTCGTATTCCCACGGGCAGTGGTCATGCCAGACCGAGTTGCTGCCCTCCTTCTCGTAGATCCCGATCAAGCCGCGCTTCTGTTCCATGCGGATGTAGCCGGAGACTTTCTTATCATCGCGGATCACCGGCAGTTCTTTATCCAGGCCTTCAAATTCAGGCACTGGCTCGGTCACGAAGTAGTGGTGGGTCATTGAGGTCATCGGCAATTGCAAACCCGACCATTCGCCCATCTGACGGGCATAGGTGCCGCCTGCGTTCACAACATGCTCGCAGCGGATGGCGCCCTTTTCCGACTCGACGATCCACTCGCCGTTTTCAGCCTGTGTTATGTTGGTGGCGCGGCAGTGCCGGATGATCCGCGCACCCAGCTTTCGGGCGCCTGCGGCCAGGGCCATAGTCACGTTGGTCGGGTCGACGTGGCCGTCATCGGGGGTGTAGAGCGCGCCCAGAACACCTTCGAGGTTATAGAAGGGATGAAGCTCGGCGACCTTTTCCGGGCCGGTGAGTTCGATATTGAACCCCAGCGAACGGCCTACCGACAGGGTATGGCGCAGCCAGTCCATCTCGTCCTCGGTATAGGCCAGGCGGAAGGAGCCGCAGCCGTGCCAGGTCACCGCCTGACCGGTCTCTTCCTCCAGCTTCCCGGAAAAAAGGCCGATGTTGTAGTCCACGCATTTGCCCAGCCCGAATGAACTGGTGGAATGGGTGATCTGCCCGGCCGCGTGCCAGGTCGAGCCGGAGGTCAGCTCAGCCTTTTCCAGCAAAACCACCTCCGGGCCCCAGCCCTCGTGCGCCAGGTGATAGGCCAGGCCCACCCCCATCACACCGCCGCCCACGATGACCACACGGGCCTGTGCCGGGAATTCTTTCTCAGCCATTTCGCCGTTCCTGATTGCAGAGTCGCTTTTCTGCTCGACAGGCTATTTCCATATTTGTACCATCGTCAACCATGAATGGGACAAATGTATCATTAACCGTTTTGGAGCGCCTCACCGAAGAGTGGGACGCGCTGACTCCCGAGGCGCAGAAGGCGGCCCGCTATGTGTTGGAAAACCCTGCGGACGTTGGGGTTTCCACCGTGCGGGAGATCGCCGAGGCCGCCAATGTGAAGCCCAACACCTTTGTCCGCATGGCGCGGCAGGTGGGGTTCGAGGGCTACGAGGATTTCCGCGCTCCCTTCCGCGAGGCGATTCGCCGGGGCGGGGTGTCCTTCCCCGACCGGGCGCGCTGGCTGCAGGACATCGGCAAATCTGGCGAGCTGGGCGGGCTCTATGCCGATATGGTGGGGGCGGCGATCCGCAACATCGAGGAGACCTTTGCGGGCATCGATGCGGACGGACTGGAGGCGGCGGCGCAGGCGATCTGGCAATCGCGGCAGGTCTTTACTCTTGGCGTCGGCGTCAACAACGCCAACGCCCGTAACTTCACCTATCTTGCCTCCACCGGCATGAAGCAGTTCCACGCCATCCCGCGGCCCGGCTCCACACCAGTGGATGATCTCGCCTGGGCTGACAGCCAGGATGTGCTGATCGCTATGACCTGCAAACCCTACCGGGCCGAGGTGATTGAGGCGATCAAGATCGCGCGCGAACAAGGGGTCACCATTGTCGGCATCTCCGACAGCCCCGCCAGCCCTGTGGTTCTGAACGCGGATCACGGTTTTGTCGTCGCGGCGGACACGCCGCAATTCTTCCCGTCATCCGTCTCGACCATCGCCCTTCTGGAAACGCTGCTGTCCTTTGTGATTGCGGTCTCCAGCGAGGAGATCGTCGAACGGGTGGAGAGATTTCACAAGCGCAGGCACCAGTTGGGCCTTTATGCGGAGGACCCTGAATGAACGCCCCTCTGACCCATTCCCTCGAGGCGCGGTACTATACCGACCCGGCTATCTTCGAGGCGGAGCGCAAGGGCTTGCTGGCCCGCACCTGGCAGTTTGCCGGTCACGCCAGCCAGCTGGAGAACCCCGGCGACTATTTTGCTTTTGAGATGGCAGGCGAAAGCTTGTTCAGCATCAAGGGGCGCGATGGCGAGATCCGTACTTTCTATAATGTCTGCCAGCACCGGGCACATCAGCTGGTTTCGGGAGAGGGGACAACACGGGTTGTGGTCTGCCCCTACCACGCCTGGACCTATGAGCTGACCGGTCAGCTGCGCGCCGGGCCGAATCTCAAATCGGTGCAGGGCTTCGACAAGTCCAAGATCTGCCTGACTGAAGTGCGTACTGAGGTTTTCCTGGGCTTCATCTTTGTGAACCTGGACCCGGAAGCAAAGCCGATGGACGAATGGTTCCCGAATGTCCGTAGTGAGCTGGAAAGCTTTGTGCCCAATTGGGCGGATCTGAAACCGCTTGAATGGGTGGAGATCCCGGAGAACTGCAACTGGAAAGTCTCGGTCGAGAACTACTCCGAGTGCTATCATTGCAGTCTCAATCACCCGACCTTCTCCACCGGAGTTATCAAGCCGGAAACCTATGACATCCAACCTCAGGGTTTCTGCCTGCGCCACACGACAGAGTGCAACTCGCTGGACCAGATGACCTATGACATCAACTCCGGTTTTGAGAACAACGAGAAATACTCCAGCTGGTTCCTGTGGCCGATGTTCTCCTTCCAGGTCTATCCGGGTAACTTGCTCAATACCTATCACTGGCGGGCGGTGGATGCGGACCGCGTGGTGGTCTGGCGCGGCTGGTACTCGATCTGCGGCGAGGACAATGAAACCGTGCGCCGGATGGCGGTGCAGGACCGGGCGACCACGGTGGAGGAGGATATACATCTGGTGGAATCCGTGCAGCGCGGATTGCACAGCCGCGGCTATGTGCCAGGGCCTTTGGTGGTCGACCCCTCTTGCGGAGTGAATTCCGAACATTCAATCCTGCATCTTCAGAAGTGGATGCGCGAAGCGGCAGACCGCGACCTACAGGAAGCAGGGAACTAACCGGTTATGAGACAGCTAGAGGCCGAATGGCTGAACTACATTGATGGCGCCTGGGTGCCGGGCGGGGCAGGGTGGATCGACGTTACCAACCCGGCCAATGGCGAGTTGCTGGCCCGGCACGCGCTCGCCGATGCCGCGGACGTGGACCGTGCCGTGCAGGCGGCCCGCCGTGTGCATCTGTCCGGCGAGCTTTCAGCGCTGCGCCCGATTGCACGCGGCCGCATGGTGCAGGCAATGGGCCGCTACCTGTTGGACAACGTCAACGAGATCGCCCGCGTCCTGACCCTGGAACAGGGTAAGCCGCTGTGGGAAGCCCGGATCGAGATTGAGGGCGCCGCCCTCTATTTCGAATACTACGGCAATCAGGCCAGCACCGTCGAAGGCCGCTCGATCCCGCTGGGCGGCGGCTATTTCGACTGGACCGAAAATGAGCCGATGGGCGTATCCGCCCAGATCATCCCCTGGAACTATCCGGTGGAGATGACCGCGCGTTCTTTGTCCGCAGCGCTGGCCACCGGCAACGCCTGCGTGATCAAGACGCCGGAGCTTACCCCGCTCACTAATGCCTGGCTCGCCCGCGCGGCTGAGGCCGCCGGTTTTCCGGCCGGTGCAGTCAACGTGCTCTGCGGCTATGGCCACGAAGCCGGCGCGGCGCTGGCGGGCCATCCGCAGGTCAATCAGATTGTCTTTACCGGCTCGGTGCCCACCGGCATCCGCATCGCCACCGCGGCAGCGCAGAACGTGGTGCCTTGCGTGCTGGAGCTTGGCGGTAAATCCGCCGCCATCGTGCATGAGGACGCCGACCTCGACGCAATTGAGAACGACATCCGCTGGGGTATCTACTTCAACGCAGGCCAGGTCTGCAGCGCGATGAGCCGCGTCATCGTGCACGACAGCCGCCACGATGAGCTGGTCGAGCGTGCAGTGAGTGTGGCCGAAAGCCTGAGCGTGGGCGCGGGCATCGACCGGCCTGAGTTCGGCGCCAATATGGGCGCCATGGTCTCTATGCCGCAGCGCGACCGGGCGCTGGGCATCGTCCAGCAGGCCCAAGCCGATGGCGCAACCATTGCAACAGGCGGCAGCCCCATCGGCAATGCAGGCGCTTTCCTGGCGCCAACCGTTGTCTCGGGCATTACGCCGTCGGACAGCATCGCCAGCGAGGAGATCTTCGGACCCGTACTCTCGGTCCTCAAGTTCCGGTCCGATGCCGAGGCGGTCGAGATTGCCAACAGCACCGAATACGGGCTGGTCGGCGGCGTCTTCACCCGGGATCTGGATCGCGCCACCCGCTGCGCCCGCCAGATCCGTGCGGGCCAGGTCTTTGTGAACGAATGGTACGCAGGCGGCGTCGAAACCCCCTTCGGCGGCTACGGCAAATCCGGCTATGGCCGCGAAAAGGGCCGCGAGGCGCTGTGGAACTACGTTCAGACCAAGAATATTGCCATGAAACTGAGAGGCTAAGATGAGCGCATTTGACGAAGACCTGTTCCTGAAAGGCATGGAGCAGCGCAAGGCAACGCTTGGCGCCGGGTATGTCGAAAAGAACCTCGCCGCTGCTGATGACTTCACCCGGCCTTTCCAGGAAGCGATGACCGCCTGGTGCTGGGGCTTCGGCTGGGGCGACGATGTGATCGACGCCAAGACCCGCTCGATGATGAATCTCTCGATGATCGGCGCGCTGGGTAAGATGCATGAATGGGAACTGCACTGCCGCGGCGCCATCAACAACGGCGTTACTAAGGAGGAAATCCGCGCGATCATCCATGTGATCGGCATCTACTGCGGTGTGCCTCAGGCCTTGGAATGTTTCCGTGCCGCCCGCAAGGTTCTGGAAGAGCAGGGCTGACAAGCCGGTTTGAAATCGTTTGAAAAGCGGCCCCTATGGGCCGCTTTTCTATACTTGGGGTGACCTAGCTACTGCTCATTCCGTTGACGCATTGTTAACGCATTAGGTTTCGCAGCGACCCCCCTTTTCCATTACGCACTGTGCCGACTTGGAGGGGGGCTGCCTCTTTAGGTTCCGGTCAATTTTGCCGGGATATTTCGGTCAGAAGACTGGCGGAACGGTTTTTTGCCCGGGCAGGGGGCTTTGTTTGCTGGGATTCCCGATCTGAGTTCCTTGATTCCTGCGCCTGGTTCTGTGGATATATGATGCGAGTCTGTGGGTAAGTGGGGCGGAGTGCTGATTTGAGGGCGCTGGTTTGGGTTTGCGGTGTTTTCGGTTGCTGGAAGCGGGTCAGTTTTGCTGACTTTATTGCGGGTTAAGTTGTTGATATTGTTTGATTTGTGATTTTTCTTTTTGGAAAGTTCTGTTTTTTGCGTTTTTTGGGTTGCGGGTGTTCTGGGGTATCCGTAAAAGCCCCC
>NZ_JWLI01000050.1 GCF_000813965.1 Leisingera sp. ANG-M7
GCCGACAGAATGTCCTGGAACCTGAAACCCTGGGGCGTCTGTGCGGCAAACAGGCCATTGCGGTCCTGGGTGCCAGTTACGGTGCCGTCTGCTCCAGTCCACAGCGCATCAGTCACGGCAAGCGCCGGGGCTGCAGCAGGTGTTTCGTCCAAGGCGTTGAGAATGCTGTGAATCAAGGCAGGGCTGACGCAGGGCCGGGCGGCGTCGTGGATCAGCACCTTGCCCACGCCGTGCGGTTCCAGCGCCTTGAGGCCGTTCAGAACGGAGGCTGCACGTTCTGCGCCGCCTTCAGCCAGGATCAGGCCGGGTTTGCCGGAGAATTCCTCCCAAGCGGCGGTGTCATCCGGTGATAGCACCAGAACCGTGAGGCCAACGCCCGCCCTTTCAAAGGATTCCAGTGTCCAGTCGATCATCCGGCGACCCTTCAGCGGGCGCCACTGTTTGGGCGTGCCGCCGCCTGCGCGGGTGCCGCGGCCGGCGGCGACGATCAGGGCGGCTGTGGTCATGCGGTCCTCGTCCGGTAAGTCCCGCATTGTTTATGAGGTGGCGCGGGAAGTGGCAATCACCCCGCGGAATGTGATTAAAAAATAGGCAAATGAAGTCCGGGAGCGGCTTGCGGAGGCGCATTTCATTGCTGCATAGCAGAGGCTTCGGATAAAAACCTCTCAGTTGCACAAGGATTAGGCAGTTGTCCTTCACGCTTGGAACCACCTCCATGTCCCCGCCCATCGCCTTGGCGCCGATGGCGGGAATCACCGACCGGCCGTTCCGGGATCTGGTCCGCTCCTTTGGCGTCGGGCTGATGGTGAGCGAGATGGTGGCAAGCCAGGAGATGGTTCAGGCCAAGCCGGGCGTGCGCGAGCGGGCCGAGCTGAGCGCGGATGTCGAGAACACCGCGGTGCAGCTGGCGGGGCGTGACGAATACTGGATTGCCGAGGCCGCGAAACAGGTCGCCGGGCAGGGCGCACGGATCATCGACATCAACATGGGCTGCCCCGCCAAGAAGGTGACAAACGGCTATTCCGGATCAGCCCTGCTGAAGACGCCGGACCATGCGCTGAAGCTGATCGAGGCCGTCGTGAGGGCCGTGGATGTGCCGGTCACGCTGAAGACCCGGCTGGGCTGGGACGATAACTGCCTGAACGCGCCGGATGTGGCGCGCCGCGCCTGCGAGGCCGGGGTGCAGATGGTGACGATCCACGGCCGCACCCGCTGCCAGTTCTATAAGGGCTCCGCCGATTGGGCGGCGATCCGGGACGTCAAGGATGCTGTGACTGTGCCGCTGCTGGCCAATGGTGACATCGTTGATACTGCCACTGCCCGGCAGGCGCTGGAGCAGTCCGGTGCCGATGGCGTAATGATCGGGCGCGGCGCCGAAGGAAAGCCCTGGATTCTGGCCGAGGTGGCCCATCATCTGTGGGGAACTCCGGCGCCGGAAATCCCGGAAGGGAATGTATTTATTCAAATGGTTTCAGATCATTACCGGGCAATGCTCGACTTCTACGGGGAAGACCTGGGGGTGCGGGTCGCGCGCAAGCATCTTGGTTGGTACATGGATGAGGCCGGAACCGGCCCGACCATGCGCCGCGCAGTGCTGACGGAGAAAAAACCGGCTGAAGTGCTGGCGGTGATGCCGGAGGCGCTGTGTGTCCAAACCCCGGAGGCCGCCGCATGATGGACAGCGCTGCCCTCTGGGCCTCTTTGCCAGTGCCGGCTTTTCTGATTGATGCCTGGGACAATATCGCCGATGTGAATGCGGCTGGCGAGGGATTCCTCAACACCTCGCGCAAGGCGTTGCTGGGACAGCCGGTCTGGGACACGCTGGCCATCGACGCACCGATCGAGGAGGCCTTTGCCCGCGCCCGGGTGCAGAGCACAC
>NZ_JWLI01000051.1 GCF_000813965.1 Leisingera sp. ANG-M7
TGCGCCCCCACCGTACGCCCCGCTTCCCGGATCTTAACCGCCAGCGGCTATACAGGACCGGAGACCTTCGGAAAGGACCCCGCCATGCCCGCATTCGCACCAGCCGCCCTCTCCCCCGTCAATGACGGCCCCAACGAAAAAGGCCCCCGCTTGCGCGAGGGCCTTCCTAAGTGTCAGAGAGGCAAATCTCAGAGTCCGGTGGACACGTCGATGGTGTTGCCTTCTTCCAGGGTCACATAGGCTTTTTTCACGTCTTTCCGCTTGCCCAGCTGGCCGCGGAAACGCTTGACCTTACCCTTGGTGACGGTGGTGTTGACCGCTTTCACCTTGACGCCAAAGAGAGCCTCGACGGCTTCCTTGATCATCGGCTTGTTGGAGTCGATTGCCACTTCGAAAACCACTGCGCCGTTCTCAGACGCCATGGTGGATTTCTCGGTGATGATCGGCTTGCGGATCACGTCGTAGTGTTCTGCCTTCACGCTCATTTCAGACGAGCCTCCAGTGCTTCGACACCCGCCTTGGTGATCACCAGGGTGTCACGCTTCAGGATGTCATAGACGTTGGCACCGATGGTCGGCAGGATGTCCAGACCTTCGATGTTGCGCGACGCTTGCAGGAAGCCTTCGTTGACCGCTGCGCCGTCGATGATCAGCGCGCGCTTCCAGCCCAGGTTTTTCACCTGCTTGGCCAGTGCTGCAGTCTTGCCTTCGGAAGCAGCGTCCTCGATGATGACCAGCTCGCCCGCTTTCGCCTTTGCGGACAGCGCATGGCGCAGGCCCAGCTTGCGGAACTTCTTGGTCAGCTCGTGGCCGTGCGAACGCGGGGTCGGACCCTTGTAGATACCACCCTTGCGGAAGATCGGCGCGTTACGGTCACCGTGGCGTGCGCCGCCGGTGCCCTTCTGGCGGTAGATCTTCTTGGTCGAGTAGGAGGTCTCGGAGCGGGTCTTCACCTTGTGGGTGCCGGCCTGCGCGTTGTTGCGCTGCCAGCGGACCACGCGGTGCAGGATGTCCGCACGCGGCTCCAGGCCGAACAGGTCTTCGGACAGCTCGATGTCGCCCGCTTTGCCGCCGTCCAGTTTGATCACGTCAAGTTTCATGCTTCACCACCTTCCGCGGCAACTTCCGCAGTTTTCAGAGCGGCCGGGAAAGGCAGACCCTCGGGGGCTTTCTTCTTCACGGCGTCCTTGACGGTAACCCAGCCGGATTTCGGGCCCGGTACGGCGCCCTTGATGAAGACCAGGCCGCGCTCGGCGTCGGTTTTCACCACTTCCAGGTTCTGGGTGGTCACGCGGGCTGCGCCCATGTGGCCGGCCATTTTCTTGCCTTTGAAGACCTTGCCCGGGTCCTGACACTGACCGGTCGAACCGTGCGAACGGTGCGAGATCGACACACCGTGCGAGGCGCGCAGGCCGCCGAAGTTGTGCCGCTTCATGGCACCGGCGAAACCTTTACCGATCGAGGTGCCGGTCACGTCCACTTTCTGGCCAGCCAGGAAGTGTTCGGCCGAGATTTCGGCGCCGACTTCGATCAGGCCGTCCGCGGGAACGCGGAATTCGACCAGCTTGCGCTTGGGTTCAACCTTGGCAGCTGCAAACACGCCGCGCATGGCTTGCGAGGTGCGCTTTGCCTTGGCGGAGCCAGCACCCAGCTGAACGGCGGTGTAGCCGTCTTTTTCCTCGGTGCGCTGAGCAACAACCTGCAGGCCGTCCAGGGACAGAACGGTCACAGGGATCTGCTTGCCGTCTTCCATGAACAGGCGGGTCATGCCCACTTTTTTAGCGATAATTCCGGAACGCATAATCAATACCCTCCGAACTTACGACTGCAGCTTGATTTCGACGTCAACGCCGGCAGCCAGGTCGAGCTTCATCAGCGCGTCCACGGTCTGCGGGGTCGGGTCGACGATGTCGAGAAGACGCTTGTGCGTGCGGATCTCGAACTGGTCGCGGGATTTCTTGTCAACGTGGGGGCCACGCAGAACAGTGAATTTCTCGATCTTGTTCGGCATCGGGATCGGGCCGCGCACTTGCGCGCCGGTCCGCTTGGCAGTGTTGACGATCTCTTGCGTGGACGCATCCAGCACGCGATAGTCAAATGCCTTCAGCCGGATACGGATGTTTTGGCTTTGCATCGTACAGCCTTTTATTCAGGCGTTGGGGTTGAGAGGAGGGCCTGCGACCACCGCAACCCCTCATCGAACCCAAAAGGCGGGAATCATCCCGCCCCAATTCGCACTTGGCGAACTCGCGCCCTATACGCCCTATGGCCCCATGTGGCAAGGGGTTTCGCCGCGAAACCGTTGCGTTTGAGGCGGACGGTGCGTTTGGGTTTTGTCAGGAAGTGTTAATCGGAGGTTTCTGAGGGAAGGTTCGAAACCGGGCCTTAGCCGATGGCCCGCAGTTCTCAAACCGCCCGCAACAGGTTTTGCCTTTCAATTCCGGTCTGAGAGCTTCCAAAAGACCGCCCGGTGACCAAACTCTCCCGTAGATGACCCTGCGACAACTGACCCATCCGCGCTTACATCACTGGCGGAACTGAACCTTGTGCCGCCACGCTCTGGCAGCCATCCAAGAAACTCCATAGGCTTGTCCTTCGCCTTTATGAATGCAACTTCGCCCCCTGAACCCTTGACATACCCCACGACGGTCTCGTTCAGCTGGCTGATCGCACGCGCTCCCGTTTTCTTAACTTTGAACGCTGGCAACAACAGATCGGTGCCACCCTTGGAGCTCCAGTAAAATGCCTTAGTTTTGCTATGGCTGCCCGCTTCACCCACGATGATTGAGCCATCTGTTGAAGCATCGTGGGCATACCGTAGTTTTTCGCCTTGTACCGGCGCCAGCAGGACAACCCCCTCTGCATTGGTCCATCGGAAAGCACGGAATCCTACACGTCCAACGATAACCTTGCCGTCACCGCTGATACCAAGCGCGGCACTATCGCTGTTGAGTTCTTCGGTCCCGATGAAGGTCAGGCCGTCGTCTGCTGTCCACCGAAAGGCACTACGCCCTCCGATGCCGCCAACGCTGCCGACTATAACTGTGCCATCCGAACTTACTGCTGTTGCTCCGGTTTGCCGGTCCCCATCGACGTCACCGAGACTTATCATGCCCGTTTCTTTCGTCCAACGGAACGCACGCCAACCGGCTTCACTGTCACTCTTTCCCACAACAACTGAACCATCAGCACTAATACCCGTAGCTCTGCTTTCGGCACCTCCAGCCAGGACCCCCAAGCTGATCATTCCCTGCTCTTCAGTCCACAAAAAGGCGCGCTCTCCTTCCGAAGAGTCACTCACTCCTACGACGGTCAAACCATCTTCGCTTACGGCCTTCGCGAAGCTGCTTTCCCCGCCATCCAGAACTCCCAGATCGCAGATAACGGCTCCCTTGATGCTGCTATCAACTGGGGCACTGCAATCTGCGGCAGAGGCGTAGGAGCTTGGAACCAGCTGCGCCAGAGAAACTAAAGCAATCGCCCCCAGCTTGGGAAGAATCCTGAACATTCATAAACCTTTTTGGAAAAGAAAAGTGCAGGCTGTGCTGCATTCAATTTCGTATTAACAAAGCAAGATAACGTTTTCCACCCAGAGCTGCGTGAAACACGAATTTTCACGCCAGGCGTTCATAAAACAAAAGAGGGGCCTCCCGGGGGAGGTCCTTTCTATCAAGTACCAGGAGACCTGATTACTCGATGATCTTCAATGCAGCCTTGGTACGCGCGTCTCGAGATCATCGCTTTCAAACAAAAAGGCCGCCCGAAGGCGGCCTTTCCGTCGATCAATCAGGAGACTGATTACTCGGTGATTTTGGACAC
>NZ_JWLI01000052.1 GCF_000813965.1 Leisingera sp. ANG-M7
GTTGCCAGCGCTCCGGACAGAACCACCCGGCCCTCTTCCTGCGGCTTCTCTTCCTCGCGCGGCAGGTCCTTGGCCTCGATCGGGCCGCTGCCGTCGCCCAGGATCAGCACCCGCTCCACCAGGTTCTTCAGCTGGCGCACATTGCCCGGCCACAGCATGGTCTGCATCAGCGCCACCGCCTCATCCGTCAGCTCGCGCAGCGGCAGGCCCTGGGCCTCGTTGAACTGAGCGATGAAATGGCCTGCCAGCAGCGGGATATCCTCGCGCCGGTCCGCCAGCGACGGCACCGCCACCGGCACTACGTTCAGCCGGTGATACAGCTCCTGCCGGAAGGTGCCAGCCTCGATTTCCGCATCCAGATCCTTGTTGGTGGAGGACACCACCCGCAGATCAACTTTGATCTTGTCCGATCCGCCGACCCGCTGGAATTGCTGATCCACCAGCACCCGCAAGATCTTGGACTGGGTGCCCAGCGGCATGTCGGCGACCTCGTCAAAGAACACCACACCGCCGTGCGCCTGTTCGAGCAGCCCCGGCTCCACCCCGCGTTCCGAAGACTCGCGGCCGAACAGAACTTCCTCCATCCGGTCCGGTTCGATGCTGGCGCAGTTCACCGTGATGAACGGCGCAGATGCACGGTTCGAATTGGCGTGGATATAGCGGGCCGCGATTTCCTTGCCGCTGCCAGCCGGGCCGGTCAGCATCACCCGGCCGTTGGATTTGGTCACCTTGTCAAGCTGACCGGTCAGGGTTCGGAACGCTGCCGAAGTCCCGATCATCTCTGCCGGGCCAGTATCCTTGCGCTTAAGGTCAGTATTCTCCCGGCGCAGGCGCGAGGTTTCCATCGCGCGCCGGATCACAACCATCAGCTGGTCGATGTTAAAGGGCTTTTCGATGAAGTCATAAGCCCCCTGCTTGATCGCCGCGACCGCAATTTCGATGTTGCCGTGGCCAGAGATGATCACCACCGGAATATCCGGGGTGTCCCGCTTTACCGCCTTCAGGATGTCGATCCCGTCCATCTGGCTGTCCTTCAGCCAG
>NZ_JWLI01000053.1 GCF_000813965.1 Leisingera sp. ANG-M7
CGCAGGCAAGCTGGCCGACCTGGTGGCCCACTTCAAGACCGCAGGCGGCTGTTCCACGGCGGCCCCGGCAGCCCCGGCGAAACCCGCCGCTGCTCCGGCCCTGGCACCAACTGCCCATGGCAGCGATGACTGGGACATGCAGCCCGCGCCGCAACTGGCCGCAGTGGCACCATCAGATGGCAACGCCGCCCGCGACCTATGGCAGGATTTCTGACTGGTCCGCGAAGACGTAAAGACAAAAACGCCCGGGGAAAATTCCCCGGGCGTTTTCATCTTGTAGCAGGCGGGCTGGGCGCTGGCCGGCAGATTGAAAGCGGTTCAATCAAAATGCGGCGAGAAACTCCGGCAATACGGCGTGAAAGCGCAGGCAGCGCTTTGCAGG
The DNA here is from genome assembly GCF_000813965.1 of Leisingera sp. ANG-M7. GTDB lineage: Bacteria > Pseudomonadota > Alphaproteobacteria > Rhodobacterales > Rhodobacteraceae > Leisingera. The sequence goes on from NZ_JWLI01000053.1 coordinate 383, forward strand.
GTAGGGGTTTGTTAGAAACTGCGGCTTAAACAGGCAGGCAATAGACCTGCAATGAAGGCTCTGATTACATGTCCAGAATACCCGCTTTTCTCTACCGCTTGCCTGTCCGCATCTACGCGCTTTCGGCGCTTGCGCTGTCGCTGATGGCGCTGCTGACTTTCCTGCTGCTCTCGCAGTCCGTTAAAAACGCTTATGAGATGCGCTATACCGAGCTGCACAACGTCACCGACACGGCCGTCAGCCTGCTGCACGACCTGGAGGAAGGGGTTCAGTCCGGCCGGTTCACGGAACAGGAGGCCCGTGACATCGGCCGCGAGCGCCTGACCGCGCTGCGCTTTGGCGATTCGGGGTATGTCTTTGTTTTCGATCACGATCTGGTGGTCCAAGCACACCCGGTTGTGCCGGACTGGGTTGGCACCAACCAAGGCGCTTATGAGGATGTGACCGGCATCAAGGTGTTCCAGGAGCTGGAGAAGATCGCTGCCGCCAAGGGGGCAGGGGAGCTGACCTATTTCTTCAAGAAACCCGATTCGGAGGTGATGGAAGCCAAGATCGGCTATGTGCAGGCCTATAAACCCTGGGGCTGGATCATTGGCACTGGCGCCTATGTGTCGGACATCGAGGCCGACGTTGCAAAGATGCGCAATGAGGCGCTGATCGTTCTGGGTATCAGCCTGGTGGCGCTGATGGTTGCCGCCTATTTCATCACCCGCAGCGTAACCGGCCCGCTGACCGGTCTGAAGAACCGGATGCAGACGATGGCCGATGGAGACACCAGCAGCGAAATCCCCTCGGCAGAGGCGCGCAGCGAACTGGGCGAGATTGCCCGGAGCGTCGATGTCTTCCGTGAGGCGCTGATCCGGCAGCAGGAGCTGGAAGACGCGGAGCATGCGCTGAACGAGAAGCGCAGCAAGGTGGTGGCGGCGCTCAGCAGTAAGCTGTCGGCGCTGTCGCAGGGCGATTTGACGGCGCAGATCACCGAGACCTTCCCTCAGGATTACGAACAGCTGCGCCAGGATTTCAACACCACCGCGCAAAACCTCAGCGCGACGGTGGAGCAGGTGATCGC
>NZ_JWLI01000054.1 GCF_000813965.1 Leisingera sp. ANG-M7
CGGGCAACAGAAAACCGCCGCGGCCTTAGGGCCGCGGCGGTTTCTTTTCGTCGAGAAGCCGGAGCTTACAGGTTCGGGTAGAGCGGGAACCTGGCGCAGAGATCCGCGACCTTGGCACGGACGGACGCTTCCACATCCGCATTGCCCTCTTCACCGTTGGCCGCCAGCCCGTCGATCACCTCGATGATCAAGTCGGCGATCTGGCGGAACTCCGCCTCGCCGAAGCCGCGGGTGGTGCCGGCGGGCGTGCCCAGGCGCAGGCCCGAGGTCACGGTCGGTTTTTCCGGGTCAAACGGGATGCCGTTCTTGTTGGTGGTGATATGGGCCCGGCCCAGCGCCTTGTCGGCGATGTTGCCGGTGACGCCCTTGGGGCGCAGGTCGACCAGCATCACATGGGTGTCGGTGCCGCCGGTCACGATGTCCAGGCCGCCCTGGATCAGCTGGTCCGCCAGCGCTGCCGCGTTGGCCTTGACCTGCTTCTGGTAGGCCTTGAACTCCGGCTTCAGCGCCTCACCGAAGGCCGCCGCCTTGCCTGCGATCACATGCATCAGCGGGCCGCCCTGGATGCCCGGGAAGATCGCCGAGTTCACCTTCTTGGCGATGGCTTCGTCGTTGGTCACGATCATGCCGCCGCGGGGGCCGCGCAGGGTCTTGTGGGTGGTGGTGGTGGCGACATGCGCGTGCGGGAACGGCGAGGGGTGCTCTCCGGCCGCGATCAGGCCTGCGATATGGGCCATGTCGACCATGAAGTAGGCGCCCACGCTGTCGGCGATTTCACGGAATTTGGCAAAGTCGATCTGGCGCGGGATGGCGGAGCCGCCGGCGATGATCAGCTTGGGCTGGTGCTCGTTTGCCAGCGCCTGGATCTGGTCGTAGTCGATCAGGTTGTCGCTTTGGCGCACGCCGTAATGCACTGCGTTGAACCACTTGCCCGACTGGTTCGGCGCCGCGCCGTGGGTCAGGTGGCCGCCGGAGGCGAGGTCCATGCCGAGGATGGTGTCGCCGGGCTGGATCAGCGCCTGGAACACGCCCTGGTTCGCCTGCGAGCCGGAGTTCGGCTGCACGTTGGCGAATTCGCAGCCGAACAGCGCCTTGGCACGGTCGATCGCCAGGTTCTCGGCGACGTCGACATACTGGCAGCCGCCATAGTAGCGGCGTCCCGGGTAGCCTTCGGCGTATTTGTTGGTCAGCACCGAGCCTTGCGCTTCCATCACCGCGGCAGAGACGATGTTCTCGGACGCAATCAGCTCGATCTCGTCGCGCTGGCGGCCCAGCTCCGCCGTGATCGAGGCATAAAGTTCAGGATCGCGCTCAGACAGCGCTTGGGTGAAAAA
>NZ_JWLI01000055.1 GCF_000813965.1 Leisingera sp. ANG-M7
GCGGATCACCGCCATAGCGCCGTTGTGCGCGTGTCCCTCGAACACGGGGGCATCTTCCAGCGTCAGCGTGCCCCCGTGCTCTTCGATAATTTTCTTGACGATCGGCAGCCCCAGCCCGGTGCCCGCATCCCGCGTGGTCACATAAGGCTCAAACAGCCGCGCCCGGTCCTCCGGCAGACCGATGCCATTGTCAGCAATCCGGACCTCAAAGGCATTGCCTGCCCGTTTCGCAGACACACGGATTTCCGGCACCAGCCCCTCGGGGGCGCCTTTTTGCTGCAGGCTTTCAATGGCTTCACCTGCATTCTTGATCAGATTGGTCAAAGCCTGGCCAATCATGGTGGCATCCAGATCGGAGGGCATCTCTGCCTCGGGCAGATCCGCTTTGATCCGGACATCCGGCTGGCCCTGCTGCTGCAGGATCACCGCGTCCCGCACCAGTTTGACCAGATCCTCCTCGCGCCGCTCCGGTTCCGGCATACGGGCGAATTTCGAAAACTCATCGACAATCCTGCGCAGATCATTGGTCTGGCGCACGATCACATCGGTCATGGATTGAAGCTGGTCGCTGTTTTCCTCACCCAGCTTGGGGGCGAACTTGCGTTTGATCCGTTCCGCGCTCAGCTGGATCGGGGTCAGCGGGTTCTTGATCTCATG
>NZ_JWLI01000056.1 GCF_000813965.1 Leisingera sp. ANG-M7
GGACATCAGGGCGATATGGAGCATTTCGGCGCGGCTGAGCCTGGAGCCGATGGCCAGTCGTGAACCGGTTCCCTTGATGCGGTCGATGTCGGCATTGGTCACGGTGAGCATTTCGTTGAGGCGCAGGTTGGCATCCAGCACCACCAGCGCCGTCATCAGCTTGGTGAGTGAGGCGATGGGCATTACCCGGTTGCCGTTGCGCTCGGAGATCACCTCGCCGGTTCTGTGGTTGGCCACCACGAAGGCAGCCGAGCTGAGGTTGGGCACATCCCGTCGCTCGAGAAAGCCGCTGCTGCTCTTGCTGCTGGCGGCAAAGGGGTTGGCATGGGCACTGTCCATAGTGGCCGGCAGCATTACTGCGCCAAGCAACAGGGGAAGAAGGGAACGCATCATCATGATCAGCTCTACCGGACGAAATACAGGGATATCTCGCTAAGTTATATGTCGTGAACTGGCGCTTCACAATCATTCTCACCTTGATATTGATAATTTACGGCGTTGAGCGCGCTCTGACGGCGAGGAGAGCGTAAAAGAGGTCTCCATGGAGTCTTTTTTTTGCATTGAAACTATGGGCTGGCCGTGATGGTGAGCGGAAGCCAGCGCTAAAAAAATCGGGACCAGAACGGTCCCGATTGGCATGGAGCATTGCCTGCCGGTTAGTGGGCATCTTCCTGCTTGATCTTGAATCGCATGGCGATCACCACGAACAGCAGCGGGCCAATGATTGTCCAGACACCGGTGGAGATATCGCCGGAGATAAAGGGGGCGACCACGGTAAAGACGTTGCCGAAGGCGACCAGGATCAGGCTGATGATGGTGGCAAGCAGTAC
>NZ_JWLI01000057.1 GCF_000813965.1 Leisingera sp. ANG-M7
GGGCAACCTGATGTGCCTGTTCAACCGCCAGCGTCCGCGGGCGTTTCAGGATATCTGGGCCGAGTGCGAAGTGATCGTGCTGAGCAAGCAGGAAAATCTGGAATTGTTGAACAAGTAATCCCGGATCAATGCAGCAACGAAAGAGGGCACCAACAGGTGCCCTCTTTGCATTTCCTCATAACCTCGTGCGGGTTACTGCTTGCGGCTGAGGATGTAGAAGGAGATGCCGCCAAACAGCAAGCTGGGCGCGATAGCCGCCAGAATGGGCGGTACCGCATAGACCAGACTGATGGGGCCAAACACCCGATCACTCACATAGACGGCAAAGCCGGTCATGATCCCCATCAGCATCCGAGCCCCCATGCTCACCGAGCGTAGCGGGCCAAAGATGAAGGAGGAGGCCAGCAGGATCATCGCCACCACCGAGAGCGGTGACAGCAGTTTGCGCCACATCTCCAGCTTGTAGCGACCGGCATCCTGCTTGTTGGCATCGAGATAGCCGATGTAGTCGAGCAGACCGGAGACCGAGAGGTTCTCGGGGTCGATACTCACCACCCCCAGCTGCTTGGGCGTCAACTCTGAGCTCCACTCCATCTTGTCATGCTGCTCGCTGCGGATCTGCGCGGGATCGTCGAAGCGGGTAACCTGGGTCTGCTTGAGCAGCCAGTGGTGGCGCTCGAACACCCCCTCCTGCGCCTGCACCACGTCGATCAGCTTGCGCTCGGGGGTGAAGCGATAGAGGGTGATGCCGGTGAGGGCGCCATCGTTACGCACCCCGTTGATATTGACGAAGTTGTTGCCATCGC
>NZ_JWLI01000058.1 GCF_000813965.1 Leisingera sp. ANG-M7
CTCATACATTGAGAAAAAGAAAGGCCGCCAGACGACTCATATCGTATTTTCCTTCCGCGATATCACTTCCATGACGACAGGATAGTCTGAGGGTTATCTGTCACAGATTTGAGGGTGGTTCGTCACATTTGTTCTGACCTACTGAGGGTAATTTGTCACAGTTTTGCTGTTTCCTTCAGCCTGCATGGATTTTCTCATACTTTTTGAACTGTAATTTTTAAGGAAGCCAAATTTGAGGGCAGTTTGTCACAGTTGATTTCCTTCTCTTTCCCTTCGTCATGTGACTTGATATCGGGGGTTAGTTCGTCATCATTGATGAGGGTTGATTATCACAGTTTATTACTCTGAATTGGCTATCCGCGTGTGTACCTCTACCTGGAGTTTTTCCCACGGTGGATATTTCTTCTTGCGCTGAGCGTAAGAGCTATCTGACAGAACAGTTCTTCTTTGCTTCCTCGCCAGTTCGCTCGCTATGCTCGGTTACACGGCTGCGGCGAGCGCTAGTGATAATAAGTGACTGAGGTATGTGCTCCTCTTATCTCCTTTTGTAGTGTTGCTCTTATTTTAAACAACTTTGCGGTTTTTTGATGACTTTGCGATTTTGTTGTTGCTTTGCAGTAAATTGCAAGATTTAATAAAAAAACGCAAAGCAATGATTAAAGGATGTTCAGAATGAAACTCATGGAAACACTTAACCAGTGCATAAACGCTGGTCATGAAATGACGAAGGCTATCGCCATTGCACAGTTTAATGATGACAGCCCGGAAGCGAGGAAAATAACCCGGCGCTGGAGAATAGGTGAAGCAGCGGATTTAGTTGGGGTTTCTTCTCAGGCTATCAGAGATGCCGAGAAAGCAGGGCGACTACCGCACCCGGATATGGAAATTCGAGGACGGGTTGAGCAACGTGTTGGTTATAC
>NZ_JWLI01000006.1 GCF_000813965.1 Leisingera sp. ANG-M7
AGACAGCGCTTGGGTGAAAAAGCCGGTGTCACGGGTCGCTTCAGTCATGGTGGCTCCGTTGGAGTAGGGTTCAGAATTGAGGGATTTCCTATAGGAAACATCCTTGCGCCGGAAGCCTGTAAAGCGACATTTCCCTGCGACAGAACGGCAACTATGGCTATCGGCGGAAAGCTGTGATTGTTTCGGAACCAGATGCCTAATACCGGAAACAGATTTCATGAGTTTGAGAATCGCCTTTCTGGCCAGTGACGTTGATGTGGCCCAGGATGCGCTGGCTGAACTGAGCCGCCGCTACGGCCATGTGCCGCCGGATGAGGCGCAGGTGATTGTGGCGCTAGGCGGCGACGGTTTCATGCTGCGCACCCTTCATACCATGGTCGACCATCCGGCGCCGGTTTACGGCATGAACCGCGGCACTGTTGGCTTCCTGATGAACGAATACCGCGAGGACGGGCTGATCGAGCGGCTCGAGGAAGCGGTACAGGAGATCATCAACCCGCTGTCAATGACCGCAATGGACCGCCGCGGCGAGGTGCACAAGGCTCTGGCGATCAATGAGGTTTCGCTGCTGCGCGCAGGCCCCCAGGCGGCGCGGCTCCGGATTTCGGTGGACGGAAGGGTTCGGATGGAGGAGCTGGTCTGCGACGGTGCACTGGTTTCCACCCCGGCGGGCTCCACCGCCTACAACTACTCCGCCCATGGCCCGATCCTGCCGATCGGCTCCGATGTTCTGGCGCTGACCGCCATTGCCGCTTTCCGTCCGCGGCGCTGGCGCGGCGCGCTTTTGCCCAGCAATGCGATGGTGCGCTTTGATGTGCTGGAGGCTGACAAGCGACCGGTGATGGCCGATGCCGACTCGATTTCGGTGGCCGATATCGACTGGGTGGAGATCCGCACCGACACGCAAATCCGCCATAAAATACTGTTCGATCCAGGCCATGGGCTGGAAGAAAGACTGATTTCCGAACAGTTTACCTGATTGTTTAACGCGGGGTTCACGAGTCTGTGAACCTCCCGGTAACCATTCTGTGCGAGGATTTATCCACAGGCCGATGTTGTTGGCGTCGCCTGAGGCTGCAATGCCGATGTGCCGGACCGGCGGTTTTGATGTGTTCCAGTTTTGTGATTTGCGCCGGTCTGGCCCGGCACGCCCGCGCGTAGTCCGGCAGGCGGGCAATGCCGCCCTGGTAGCGAGTTTCTTGGGTCAGGAAGGACCCCGGGGGCAGCTGTGGCTGCTTCCGGGGACTTCATATTCTTCTGCGTCACCAGGATATGAGGGCAGCCATGCAGTAGCGCGCAAGGCCAGCACTCTGGCGCGGGTCAGGCCTCTATTCGCCGTCGGCTGCCATCTTCGCCCAAAGCGGCAGGCACATATGGCCGGCCCGGGCTTCAATTGCGGCGCAAGCATCTACCGCCAAGTCTTCACGCCATCGGCGGGCGGCGATCTGAATATTGACCGGCTGCGCTCCCTTGGGCAGCTGCGCCAGCCGGGCAGGGACCGAGGCCGCAGGCAGGCCGAGGAAATTCATCGCATAGGAATAGACCGCACAGCCCAGCACCTCATGCACGCCTTCCGCGCCTTCGGTGTCGCGGTCCGGTGCAAAAAACGGCTGCGGCAGGAAGGGCGACAGCACCAGCGGGTAGTCCTCCATGAACAGCGACCACTGGCGCGCGTAATGGGTCCGCTTGGCCATCATCTGCAGCAGTTCGTCTCCGGAAAAGGGCGGGAATTCCTGGAAATAGACCGTGAATATGTCCCGAACGGTTTGCGACCCGGCGGCGTCCACATCGCCCTTCATCAGCGCGTAGATCTCGCCCATCAGCGCGCGGTAGCCGGTGCGCCCGGCATCGAACACGTTGGGCGGCTCCACCTCTTCGACATGATAGCCCGCATCGGTCAAAGCATCGCGGGCGAAATCCAGTGCCGCCTCGACCTCGGGGTGCAGGTCATAGCCATGGGTGTTTTTCGTGAAGGCGACCTTGATGAGGCCCTCCAATGCCTCGCCGCGCCAGGGCATAGGCACATGGAAGGGGTCGCGGGGGTCGGCGGCAATCAGCGATGGCATCGACAGGTGCAGGTCTTCGGCGCTGCGGGTGATCAGCCCCTGCACCGACATCAGCTGCGCCAGCAGCCCGCGTTCAGCCGTCTGGCTGGGGTTCCAGGCGGGCACCCGGCCCAGGCCTGGCTTGACCGTCACCGCGCCATTGGCGGCGGCGGGAAAGCGCAAACTGCCGCCGATGTCATTGCCATGGGCCAGCGCGCCGATCCCGCCCATCACTGCGGACCCGGCGCCGCCGGAGGAGCCGCCCGGCGAGATATGCCGTCCCCACGGGTTGTAGGTGCGCCCGTGCAGCGGGTTGTCGGTATCGGCGCGGAAGGAGAATTCCGGCGTGTTGGTGCGCCCGATCACCACCGCGCCGGCCCTGTGCAGGTTTTCCACCACGGGCGCATCTGCCGGGGCGATCAGGTCTTTCAGCGCGGTGACGCCGTTGGAGGTGGCATGGCCCTTCTGGTCGATATTGATCTTGATGGTGACCGGCACCCCGTGCAGCGGGCCGGATGCCGCGCCGCTCTCGCGCGCCTTGTCCAGGGCACGGGCGCGCTCCAGCGCCTCGCCGCTCAGATCCACCACCACCGCATTCAAGGACGGGTTCACCGCCTTCATACGGTCGATGGAGGCCTGCACGGCCGCTTCCGCGCTCAGATCCCCGGTGCGGGTGAGCTTCGTCAGTTCTGTGGCGCTCAGTTGCCAGATGTCCGCGTTTGTCATGCTCGGGCCTCCCAAGCCGCAGCCTAGGCGGGCAGGGCGGCGTTGCAAGCAAAACCGGACGGCAAACAGGCTCCGCCTGCGGGCGGAGCCTTCAAAAATCCTTGCAGGATCTTTGGCCGTTTCCAGAACTTGGAAACGAGGGAGGTTACTTGGCGTAGCCGATGGTTTGTAGCGCCGCTGTGATCTCGTCCAGGATGGCTGGATCGTCGATGGTCGCAGGCATCTTCCACGGGGTGCCATCGGCGATGTTGACCATGGTGCCGCGCAGGATCTTGCCGGAGCGGGTCTTGGGCAGCCGGTCGACCACAACCGCCAGTTTGAAGGCGGCAACAGGGCCGATCTTCTCGCGAACCAGCTTCACCACCTCGGCCACCACTTCCGCGTTGTCGCGGTCTGCGCCTGCGTTGAGGCAGAGGAAGCCCACCGGCATCTGCCCCTTGAGGCTGTCGGCGACGCCAATGACCGCGCATTCGGCAACATCCGGATGGCCTGCCAGCACTTCTTCCATGCCGCCGGTGGAAAGCCGGTGGCCCGCGACGTTGATCACATCATCGGTGCGCGCCATGATGTAGAGGTAGCCGTCTTCATCCTTCATTCCGGCATCGCCGGTTTCATAGTAGCCGGGGAAAGTGTTGAGGTAGCTCTTCTTGAAGCGGTCGCCGGCGTTCCACAGGGTCGGCAGGGTGCCCGGCGGCAGCGGCAGTTTCACCGCAATCGCGCCCAGCTCGCCCGGCGCCACCGGGTTGCCGCCTTCATCGAGGATATCCACCTCATAGCCCGGCATCGGCACGGCGGGGGAGCCGAGTTTCGTTGGCAGCTCCTCGATCCCCAAGGGGTTTGCCGCAATCGACCAGCCGGTTTCTGTCTGCCACCAGTGGTCGACCACCGGCACCTTCAACTGTTCCTGTGCCCAAGTGATGGTGTCGGGGTCCGCGCGTTCGCCGGCCAAGTAGACCTGCTGCAGGCAGCTGAGATCGTATTTCTTGACGTATTCGCCCTTGGGGTCCTCCCGCTTCACTGCGCGAAAGGCAGTGGGGGCGGTGAAGAAGCTCTTGACCTTATGCTCCGAGATCACCCGCCAGAAGGTGCCTGCATCCGGGGTGCCCACGGGCTTGCCCTCGAACACGATGGTGGTGTTGCCGTGAATGAGCGGCCCGTAGCAGATGTAGCTGTGGCCGACGACCCAGCCCACATCGGACGCAGCCCAGAATACATCGCCGGGATCGACGTTGTAGATGTTCTTCATGGTCCAGTTCAGCGCCACCAGCTGGCCCGCGGTGTGGCGGATCACCCCCTTGGGCTGGCCCGTGGTGCCGGAGGTATAAAGGATATAGGAAGGGTGGTTGCCCTCGACCGGCACACATTCGGCAGGCTCCACGCCGTACTGAAAACCGTGCCAGTTCACGTCGCGGCCGGGCACCAGATCTGCCACTTCCTGCTCGCGCTGGAAGATCACGCAGAAGTCCGGCTTGTGGCTGGCCAAGTCGATGGCGCCGTCCAGAAGCGGCTTGTAATGCACGATCCGGCCCGGCTCGATGCCGCAGGAGGCGGCGATGATCGCCTTGGGCTTGGCGTCGTCGATCCGCACCGCCAGCTCGTTGGAGGCAAAGCCGCCGAATACCACCGAATGCACCGCGCCGATACGGGCGCAGGCCAGCATCGCCTCCAGTGCCTCGGGGATCATCGGCATGTAGATGATGACGCGGTCGCCTTTTTCCACGCCCTTGGCGCGCAGCGCTCCGGCCAGGTTGGCGACACGGTTGCGCAATTCAACATAGGAGATTTCGCGCTTGGTATGGGTGACCGGGCTGTCATAGATGATCGCGGTCTGCTCGCCGCGGCCCTGTTCCACATGGCGGTCGACAGCGTTGTAGCAGGTGTTCACCTTGGCATCGGCAAACCACTCATAAAGACCCTCGCCTTTGTCAGACAGGGCCTGCCTGGGGGCTTCATCCCAGCTGATCGACTGGGCGGCCTCCATCCAGAAACCTTCCGGATCCTGTTTCCAGGCGGCGTAAATATCCTGATATCCCATGGTGTTCATCTCCTCCTGCCAATTGCGTAGGCGACAAAGCGGCGGCCGGGCAAGTTTTGCCGCGTCTTCACGCAAGGTTCGTCAAGGAATTTACAGGTTTTGGCCGGATTTGCGCGGATGATTTACCGGATTTACAAGACCGGCCGGGTTTGCACTCTATCCGCTTTGCAAAGTGGTGTTTGCTGCAGAATATTCCGGAAAAGCCCGAAAGTTTTGCAAACCTGCAAATTTCGGCGCGGCGCACCCGGGCTTGCCGCCGGGAATCACCCGGTTGAGGATTTGGCGTAGCGGGGCAGGCTGTCTTTCAGCTCCAGCCAGCTCACATGGTCGGAGTGGAACACGTGAAATCTGGGCGGCATCTGGCTGGGGCTTTCCAACGTCGCGGTATAGAGGTGGATGTTCACCGGATCGCGCGCGGTGCGATAGGCCATCTGGGTGCCGCAGGCGCCGCAGAACAGGCGCTCCACGCCTTCCGATGAATTGTAGGCTTTGGGTTCCGTGCCGGACCATTCGACCGCCTCATGCGGCAGTCCGAAAAATGCGGTGACAGGTGCCGCGCAGTTGCGGCGGCAGTCGGCGCAGTGGCAGTAGCAGCTCCAGGCCGCCTCGGCCCGGCTCTCCCAATGCACTGCGCCGCAGTGGCAATGCCCTCTCATATCCGGCCTCCCTGATTGGGCGGCCGGCAAATGGGGCCGCGCGGTTAACCGTAGTGCGCGACCGGGGTGCCGGCAATGGCGGCCATGTTCAGGAGGCCCCGGGCAGTGATCGATGGGGAGACGATATGGGCGCGGTTGCCCATGCCCATCAGGATCGGCCCCACCTCCAGCCCGCCGGCCCGCATCTTGAGGATGTTGCGCACGCCGGAGGCCGCGTCGGCATGGGCGAAGATCAGCACATTGGCCGCGCCGTCCAGCCGCGAATTGGGGAAGATCCGCTCCCGCAGTTCCGGGTCCAGCGCGGTGTCGATGTTCATCTCGCCCTCATAGACGAAATCGCGGCGCTTATCGTCGAGGATTTCGATGGCGGCGCGCAACCGGCTGCCGGTGTCGCAGGAGATATTGCCGAACTGGGACTGCGAACACATGGCAATCTTCGGCTCCAGACCGAAACGGCGCACGTGGCGGGCAGCACCGATCACGGTTTCGGCGATCTGCTCCGGTGTCGGCTCCACATGCACATGGGTGTCGGCAATGAACAGCGGGCCGTCTTCCAGGATCATCATCGACAGCGCGCCGTGCGGCGAGTAGGTGCCGCCGCCCAGCACCTGCTGCACGTAGTTCAGATGCCAGCGGTATTCGCCGAAGGTGCCACAGATCAGGCTGTCCGCCTCGCCGCGGTGCACCATGATGGCGCCGATTGCGGTGGTGTTGGTGCGCATGATCGCCTTGGCCAGATCCGGCGTGACGCCGCGGCGCTGCATCACCTTGTGGTAGCTGTTCCAGTAGTCGTAATAGCGCGGGTCGTTTTCCGGGTTCACCAGCTGGAAATCCCGGCCCGGGCGCACGTCCAGTCCCAGCCGTTCGCAGCGCCGTTCGATCACTTCCGGGCGGCCGATCAGGATCGGGGTTTCAGTGGTTTCCTCCAGAATGGCCTGAGCTGCGCGCAGCACCCGCTCATCCTCGCCTTCGCTGAACACAATGCGGCGGGCGGCAGCGCGGGCGGCCTCGAACACCGGACGCATCAGCAAGGCGGATTTGAACACCGTCTGGTTCAGCTTCTGCTTATAGGCCTTCATATCTTCGATCGGGCGGGTTGCCACGCCGCTTTCCATCGCCGCCTTGGCCACGGCCGAGGACACAACGGCCACCAGCCGCGGATCGAACGGTTTCGGGATCAGGTAATCGGCGCCAAAGGTCAGCTGCTCGCCCTTGTAAGCTGCCGCTGCTTCAGCCGAGGTGGTGGCGCGGGCAAGCTCGGCAATGCCGTCGACGCAGGCGATCTGCATCTCATCGTTGATCTCTGTTGCGCCCACGTCCAGCGCGCCCCGGAAGATGAAGGGGAAGCACAGCACGTTGTTGACCTGATTGGGAAAATCGCTGCGCCCGGTGGCGATGATCGCATCCGGTGCCACCTTGCGCGCCTGGTCGGGCATGATCTCCGGCGTCGGGTTGGCCAGCGCAAAGATGATCGGGCGCTTGGTCATCTTGGCAACCATTTCCGGCTTCAGCACGTTCGGGCCAGAGAGGCCCAGGAACAGGTCGGCGCCGTCCATTACCTCGTCCAGCGTCCGCAGGTCAGAGGCCTGGGCAAAGGCCGCTTTCTGCGGGTTCATGTCTTCTTCGCGGCCCTCATAGACCAGCCCGTGAATGTCGCAGAGCCAGATGTTCTCGCGCTTGACGCCCAGCTTCACCAGCATGTTGAGGCAGGCAATCCCCGCCGCGCCGCCGCCGGTGGAGACGATCTTGATGTCTTCAAACGATTTGCCCGCCACATGCAGCGCGTTCTTGGCGGCAGCACCGACCACGATTGCGGTGCCGTGCTGGTCGTCGTGGAAGACCGGGATATTCATTCGCTCGCGGCACAGTTTTTCGACCACAAAGCAGTCCGGCGCCTTGATATCTTCGAGGTTGATGGCGCCGAACGTCGGCTCCAGCGAGCAGACGATATCCGCCAGCTTCTCCGGATCGCTTTCGTTCACTTCGATGTCGAAACAGTCGATGCCGGCGAAGTTCTTGAACAGGACCGCCTTGCCCTCCATCACCGGCTTGGAGGCCAGCGCGCCGATGTTGCCGAGCCCCAGCACCGCCGAACCATTCGACACAACCGCCACCAGATTGCCGCGGGAGGTATAGCGGGCGGCATTGGCCTCATCCGCTTTGATCTCTACGCAGGCCTCCGCCACGCCGGGTGAGTAGGCGCGGGACAGATCGCGGCCGTTGGCCATCGGCTTGGTCGCGCGGATCTCCAGCTTACCGGGGCGGGGAAACTCGTGATAGTTGAGTGCGGCTTGCCGCGTGCTCTGTGAATCGGACATCTGGCGCTCCTCGGAAAGGGTATTGTTTAGCGTTAAACCATTTTTCCTGCCGGAAACATAGCCCAAACTGACGCAAACGGACGCGGCTGCAGCGCGGGCGGCGGGTTCTTGCATAAACCTTGCCGCAGGGTCACTGTCCTGCCAACAGACCAGGGAGTAAAAAATGAGCGAAACAATCGCCGAGATCCGCCTGCCGACGGATGAGCTGCGCAATGATATTCCGTTTTATACCAAGGTTTTGGGTATGAAGATGGACATGATCTATCCGGCGGATGATCCGCGCACCGCGGTATTTTCCGGCCACGGGCTGCGGCTGCGGGTTGAGAAAGGCGCAGAGGAATCCCCGGGCACTATCCGCATTCTGACTGAAGATCCTGATGGATTTGCCGAAGGACAGCGCCGCCTGACCGCGCCCAACGGAACGAAGATCGAAATCGAGGAGCGCCACCCGCCGATGGTGATGCCGGAAACGGTGCACAGCTTCGTGGTCCGCCGCCTGAAAGATCAGGCGCCCTGGATCATTGGCCGCGCAGGCATGCATTACCGCGACCTGGTGCCGGACCGGCTGGGCGGCTCGATCATTGCCAGCCATATCCGCATTCCCGATGGCGGTCCGGTGCCCGACATGGTGCATTTCCACCGGGTGGGCTTCCAGCTGATCTTCTGCATCCACGGCTGGGTTGATGTGGTCTATGAGGATCAGGGCGAGAAGATGCGGCTCACGGCGGGCGACTGCTTCATCCAGCCGCCGGAAATCCGCCACCGGGTGCTGGAGGCCAGCGACAACGTGCAGGTGATCGAGATTGGCGTCCCGGCAGAGCATGTGACGGAGATCGACCACGTGATGACCCTGCCGACGCCGCACTACCGCCCCGAACGGGAATGGCAGGGCCAGCGCTTTGTCTACAACAAGGCGGAAGGCGCCGCGTGGGTTCCGTTCCGCCTGCCGGGCTATCTCTGCCGCGACACCACTATTGCCGAAAACACCAAGGGCGTCGCAGGCGTGCAGGTGGTGCGCCGGGGCGAGGGCGATCCGCAATGGGCGGCGCATGACACCGACATCCACTTCACTTTCGTGATGAATGGCGCGGTGACGCTGGAGGGTGAGGGCCGCGAGCCGTACCAGCTGGAGCAGGGCGACGCCTTTGTGATCCCGCCGGGCATGAAGACCCGCCTCAGCGCGCCTTCAGACGATGTGGAACTGCTGGAAGTGACGCTGCCAGGGGTGTTCAACACCACGCTGGCCTGAACCTGGGGCGGCGCAAAGAACTGCATCCGGGGGCTTCCGCTTCCCGGAGCAATTCAGCTATCCTGCGGCATCTTGACCAAATGATCAAAAATCGGGGAATCGCCATGAGCCTCAAAGCCGCCGCCGCCGCTGTCCGTGAAAACGCCCACGCGCCCTATTCCAACTTCAAGGTCGGCGCCGCTGTCCGCTCTGCCTCCGGCCAGATCTATGTGGGCTGCAACGTCGAAAACGTCGCCTATCCCGAAGGCACCTGCGCAGAGGCCGGCGCCATCGCCGCGATGGTGGCCGCGGGGGAGACGGAGCTGGCGGAGGTCTATGTGATTGCCGATTGCCCGACCCCGATCACGCCCTGCGGCGGCTGCCGCCAGAAGATCAAGGAGTTTGCCAGCGGCGATGTGAAGGTCATCATGGCGACCACCGACGGCGCCGAGCAGGAGACGACGATTGGCGCGTTGCTGCCCGGCGCCTTTGATGCGGACCATATGGAGCGCAGCTGATGGACGCCCGCGCCATCAACGCCTGCCTGCGCCGCGGTGAGACCCCGGGTGAGGACGCGCTGCGCTGGTTTGCCCATGGCCTGGCCAGCGGCTCCGTCTCGGATGCGCAGGCGGGGGCCTTTGCCATGGCGGTCTGCCTTCAGGGGCTGAGTGTCGAGGGCCGCCGCGCCCTGACGCTGGCGATGCGCGACACCGGGGATGTGCTGGCGTGGGATCTGGACGGCCCGGTGCTCGACAAGCACTCGACCGGCGGTGTGGGCGATTGTGTTTCGCTGCTGCTGGCACCTGCGCTGGCGGCCTGCGGCGCCTATGTTCCGATGATTTCGGGGCGCGGGCTGGGCCATACCGGCGGCACGCTCGACAAGCTGGAGGCCATCCCCGGCGTCTCCACCAGTGTCAGTGAGGACCACTTGCGCCGCATGATGCAGGACATGGGCTGCGCCATTGTCGGCGCCACCGCTCAGATCGCGCCTGCGGATAAACGCCTTTACGCAATTCGCGATGTGACTGCGACGGTGGAAAGCCTCGACCTGATCACCGCTTCGATCCTGTCCAAGAAGCTGGCAGCAAGCCCGGATGCGCTGGTACTGGACGTCAAGATCGGCTCCGGCGCGTTCATGAAAACCGCCGGTGACGCCCGTGCGCTGGCGCAATCGCTGTGCGACACCGCCAATGCGGCCGGCTGCAAGACCTCGGCGCTGATCACCGACATGAACCAGCCGCTGGCACCCGCGCTTGGCAACGCGCTGGAGGTGGCAGAGGTGATGCGGGTTCTGTCCGGCGCTGCCGCCGGCCCGCTGGCGGAGATCTCGGCCATTCTGGGCGGCGAGCTGCTGATGCTCGCAGGCCTCGCAGCGGATGCGGAGGAGGGCGCGGCCAGGATCAGTGCGACGCTCAGCGATGGCCGCGCGGCAGAGCGGTTTGCCAGGATGATTGCCGCCATGGGCGGCCCCGCGGACTTTGCCGCGAATTGGCAGGATTATCTGCCGGGCGCGGAAGTGGTGCGCGATGTGAAGTCACCCGCTGCCGGGCACATCACCGCCATGAACGGAGAGGCGCTTGGCCTCGCGGTTGTCGCCCTTGGCGGCGGCCGGATGGTGGAGAGCGACGAGATCCATCCCGGGGTCGGCATTTCGGACATTGTCCGCCTGGGACAGCCCGTCGGGGCAGGGGACACGCTTGCCCGCATCCACGCCGCCAGCGATGATGCGGCAGACATGGCAGAGGCTGCGGTCCTTGCTGCCATCGCCATCGGCGATGCGCCGGGCAGCCTGCCGCCGCTGGTTCACGAAAGGATCTCCTGATGCCCCGCGCCTTTCTTGTGGTGATGGATTCCGTCGGCATCGGCGGTGCGCCGGATGCCGGGACCTTCTTCAACGGCGATCTGCCGGATCTGGGCGCCAACACGCTGGCCCATATCGCGCAGGCCTGCGCAGCGGGCAAAGCTGAGGAAGGACGCAGCGGCCCGCTGAACGTGCCGAACATGGAACGGCTTGGTCTCGGTGCGGCAATGCGGCTGGCGTCCTCTGTACCCTTCCCGGGATTGGACACGAAACCGCAGGGCCGCTGGGGCTGTGCCCGCGAACTCAGCCGCGGCAAGGACACACCGTCCGGCCATTGGGAACTTGCCGGCCTGCCGGTGCCCTGGAACTGGCACTACTTCCCCGATCAGGCGCCGTCGTTCCCCGAAGACCTCTCCGCCTTTGTCGCGGAGCAGGCGGGCACGGACGGCATCCTGGGTAACTGCCATGCCTCCGGCACGGTGATCCTGGATGACTTGGGCGCCGAGCACATGCGGACCGGCAAGCCGATCTGCTACACCTCAGCCGACAGTGTCTTCCAGATCGCCGCGCATGAGGAGACCTTTGGCCTCGACCGCCTGCTGAAGCTCTGCGAGGCCATCGCTCCGCGGCTGCACGCGATGAAAGTAGGGCGGGTCATTGCGCGTCCCTTCCTCGGCTCCGAAGAAGAGGGCTTCACCCGCACCACCAACCGCCGCGATTTCGCGATCACCCCGCCGGCGCCGGTGCTGACCAACTGGGTGCAGGACGCAGGCGGCAAGGTCCACGCCATCGGCAAAATCGGCGATATCTTCACCATGTCCGGCATCGATACCCTGAAAAAGGGGGCGGATGCCCAGCTGATGCAGCACCTGTTCGACGCGGTGGATACGGCAGAAAACGGCAGCCTGACCTTTGCCAATTTCGTCGAGTTCGACAGCATGTACGGCCACACCCGCGACATTTCCGGCTACGCCCGGGCGCTGGAGTGGTTTGACGCCGAACTGGGCCGCCTGCTTCCGCGCTTGCGCAAGGGCGACATGCTGGTACTGACCGCCGATCACGGAAATGATCCCAGCTGGCCCGGCACCGACCACACCCGCGAACAGGTGCCGGTGCTGATTGCGGGGCTTGACGCAGGCCCCGTCGGGCAGGTCAAATTCGCCGATGTGGCGGCGTCCATCGCCGCCCATCTGGATGTCCCGGCCCAAGGTCCCGGCAAGAGCTTTCTTTGACCCTATGGTCAAAACACGCTTGCCTGCCGCGGCCAAGCCCGTAAAAGCGCGGAAAGCCAAACATTAGGAGTGCCCCATGACCGACCACCTGACCGTTGTTGATCACCCGCTTGTGCAGCACAAGCTGACCCTGATGCGGGACAAGGGCACGTCAACGGCCGGCTTCCGCCGCCTGCTGCGCGAGATCACCCAGCTTCTGGCCTATGAGATCACCCGCGAGATGCCGCTGACCACCACCAGCATCGAAACCCCGATGGAGGAGATGGAGGCGCCGATCCTCGCTGGCAAGAAGCTGGCGCTGGTGTCTATCCTGCGCGCGGGCAACGGTATGCTGGACGGCGTGCTGGAGCTGATCCCCTCTGCCCGTGTCGGTTTTGTTGGCCTGTACCGCGACGAGGAAACCCTGGAGCCGGTGCAGTATTACTTCAAGGCGCCCGAGGGGCTGAAGGACCGGCTGGTCATCGCCGTTGACCCGATGCTCGCGACCGGCAACAGCTCCGCCGCTGCCATTGACCTGCTGAAGGAGGCCGGCGCCAACAACATCCGCTTCCTGTGCCTGCTGGCCTCGCCCGAAGGCGTCGAGCGCATGAATCAGGCCCATCCGGATGTGCCGATCGTGACCGCCTCCCTGGACCGCGAGCTGAACAAGAAGGGCTATATTCTGCCTGGTCTTGGCGATGCCGGCGACCGGATGTTCGGCACCAAGTGATCTGTTGCAGCCAGGACGGGGGTACCTGTCCTGGCAGCCGTATCCGGCGGCGGGACGGGAATTGGTTTCAATTCATGCAAAAATTGTCCGCATAAAGGCCCATTGTTGCTGCGGAATCTTTACTCACAGGCAAGATTCGGGCATCCTGTAGCCACATTTTGTGGGGCTCAGGAATGAAAATAACTAGAATTATTGCACTGGCCATCATCGCGGGGACAAGCAGCGCAGCGGGGATACAGGCACAAACCCTGCGCGACGCCAGCCCGCCAGCCGAATACCCCCCGCTCTCCTACAAGGGGAAGCAGTATGTGGACAGCCGCGGCTGCATTTACATCCGGGCGGGCATTGACGGAGACGTGAATTGGGTGCCGCGGGTCAACCGCGCCCGCAAGCATCTTTGCGGCTACGCACCGACCCGGGTCGCCGGAACCACCCGGCAGCGGCAGACCGCGTCAAAACCGGAACAGATCACACTGGAACCCAGCCAGCAGCCCGCACCGTCCGCTGCGCAGCCAAGCGTTGTGACAACTGCCAAGCCGGTCCGGAAACCGGAACCGGCCAGCGTCCAGCCTGCAACGGTTGCGGCAGTGCCTGCGGCCCCCAAGCAGCCAGTCAGGAAGGTTGCCCCGGCCGCAGCAAAACCCGCAGCCGCAGCGCAACAGCCGTCGGACAACACGGGCTGTGCAGGCCTGTCCGGTATCAGCCGGCAGTATTCCAATTCCAACGGCGTGCGGTGCGGCCCTCAGGAAGCCCCGCCCGTTACTTACGTAGGGCCGCAGTCCTCTGTCCGGATCACGCCCAACACCCGTGTGGTTCAAACGCATATCTACCAGGAGCGCCGTCTCAGCAACAGCTTCCAGGTGCCCAAGGGCTACCGCCCGGTCTGGACCGACGGGCGCCTCAATCCGAAGCGCGCAGAGCGCACGGTGCGACCGGCGGTGATCGTCAGCAACCTCCAGGCCCCGGCAGGGTATGAGGTGGTGGAACGGGAGGATGGCCGGATGAACCCGATGCGGGGTGTGCGCACGCCAGACGGCGACGCGCAGATGGCGCAGATCTGGACAAGCGGCGTGCCGCGCAAACTGGTTCAACTGCCGCTGGACCGTCCCACGGTCACGCTGCCGCGTGATGCGCGTGTCAGCCCGGCTGAGGCCAGACCCAAGGGCTTGCGCCTGTCGACACGCTCGGCTCCCGGCGCTGCGGCGCCGGAACAGGCGGTTGTCAGCCGCCGCTATGTCCGGGCCGCAACCTACGCAGATCCGTCCCAGGCCAAGGCGGCGGCTCGCAAATTGGCCGCAACCGGACTGGCAGTGCGTCTTGGCACCGTCAGCCGCAAGGGTCAGCCTTACAAGGTGGTTCTGGCAGGGCCTTACCAGAATGGCGGCCAAGCGGCTGCAGCATTGGCCAAGGTGCAGCGTGCTGGTTTCAGCGGCGCCAAGCTCAGCAAATAAGACAGAGAATTGCCATTTGGACAGGCCGGGCCGCTGCCCGGCCTTTTTTGCGGCCTTATAAGAATCCTGGCCCTAGCGCCGGCGGCAGGTGTAAATGACGGCCTCCAGCGGCATCCGCAGAGGCGGCGGCCCAAAACGGTCCCGTAAGGCGTCCAGAATGGCGCTGGCAACCTCATCAGGGTCAACACCGCCGCGGGCACGGATCTCGTCGATCATCGGATTGCCATAGACCAGTGCCTCGGCAAATTTCTCAGGATCTTCAATTGTCTTTTTCAGCGTGACAGTCTCGTGAGAGACCTCTGACCAGTCTTCCTTGTTCAAATCCGCTGCAACATATTCCGGGTTGCCGTAATGGAAAGGCACCTTGTAAAAGCCTGGTGGATCATCCGGGAAAAACTGTGCAGCGACGGCGTCGGCAATTCCGGCAAACGGGTTCCGCGCCATCGGCGCCCAGACGCTGAAGAGATAGTGCCCGCCGGGTTTCAGCACTCGCGCGGCCTCCCGGAAGGCGGTGGGCTTGTCCGGAAAGAACATGACCCCGAACTGGCAGGCAATCAGGTCAAAACTGTCATCGCCAAAGGGCAGGGCCATCGCGTCGGCGGGCTGAAAGGCGGCATTAGTGGTGTTAGAGAGTTTCGCCTCCGCCAGCGCCAGCATTGGCGCGTTCAAATCCGTGATAGTCAGTCTGGTCTCCGGTGGCAGCCTGCGCCGCAGCCGCTGCGAGACAATGCCGGTTCCTGCGGCCAGTTCCAGAACGTCCTTGGCTGCAAAGACGCCGCAGCGTGCAGCCAAGTCATCAGCATAATTGAAGAAGATCACTGGCCCGAGGCCGCTGTCGTAGTAACTCGGAATGTCTCCGGTGAAACTGGCTGAGCTTTCTGGCATGTCTCACGTCCCCCCATCATGCGTTTGCGCAGATTTAACGATCTTAGCAGATCCGGCGCATTTTCGCGATTGGCGGGGGAAGCGGTGAAGAGTCAGCCGCAGATGTTCTGCAGCTGCACCCAGTCGCGGTCGTTCAGCACAGGTTCCACTTCGCGGCCGGCCATCGGGTCTGCCTCGATCAGCCCCAGCACCGTTTCTCCAGTGATGTCCAGCGCATAGGCATAGGGAGAGGAGGGCAGGGCCGCGCGGGCAAATTCTGCCAACAGCACCTCGTCGGGCAGCTGCGGGCGGGGGCTGGACAGGGTGGCCTCGGAATAGGCATCCAGCGCCGCACGGTCCAGCTCGCCGGTTGTCAGCAGCTTGAAAGTGGCGCGGAAACCTCCGGCTTCCAGCAGCTCCTGCATCGGGTCGCTGGCCACTGCCCGGGCGCGTTCGGCGAGAACCGCACCTGCAGCAACGGCCGGGTCCTCGAAATCTTCTACGAAGGAGCGGTTCAAAAGCACGATGCCGCCGGGCAGATGCAGGCTGCCGGGAATGCCGGAGCGCAGGATCGCCAGCTGCCGTACGCCGGTGCGTTGCGCCAGGGCTTTCAGGATCGGTACGGCTTCCGGCGTGGCGCAGGCAGGGCCGGAGACCCGCTCAATCCGTCCCAAGAGCGCCTGTCCGATGGCCTTGCGCTTGATGTCTGGTACCACGCTGACCGCGTGGCGCGTGACGGCGCCGGGCAGCCACAGAACCAGCAGCGCCAGAACCAGCGCCAGGGTGCCCAGGATACTGACAGCCCGCAACCGCCCGGGCCGCGCGCGCGACCGCCCGATCGCATTCTGCACTCGGGCGATGGCTTCCAGCATGGCGGTTTCGTCCTCAGTCAACTCCAGCGTTTCGCCGGGGTCGCCGTCCGGGTGGAACAGGGCGGGGAACTCTCCCGGGTTGGCGCGCTCCACTGCTGCCAGCGACCAATGTGCCAGCGGCTGATCGTTCATGCTGGCAATGGTCAGTGTCGCATCGCCCAGCGAGATGATCACATCCCGCCGCTGCGCCTCAGGATCCGCGCGCCACAGGCCCGCAGCCTCCAGCCGCTCAAATTCCTTCAATGCCGTCATGCAGCTTGCCCGGTCCCCATCCGTATCATTGTTGCCAGAATAAGCGCATAAAACAGGGGCGGCAATTTGCTTTGCCGCCCCCGGATGCTGTTTCGCCGTGAAATGTCACAGGTTTTTGGCGATTTTCCTCAGTTCGAACTTCTGGATCTTGCCGGTGGAGGTCTTGGGCAGTTCCTGGAACACCACTTTCTTGGGCGCCTTGAAGCCTGCGAGTGTCTCACGGGTAAAGGCAATCAGTGCCGCAGCGTCTTCCTTGGCGCCGGCCTTCAGCTCGACAAAGGCGCAAGGCACCTCACCCCATTTCTCATCCGGCATCGCTGCAACGGCGGCCAGCAGCACATCCGGGTGCGCCATCAGCACGCCCTCTACCTCGACTGAGGAGATATTCTCGCCACCGGAGATGATGATGTCCTTGGCCCGGTCGGCGATCTGGATATAGCCGTCCGGGTGCTGTACCGCGAGGTCGCCGGAGTTGAAATAACCGTTTTTGAAGGCCTCTGCAGTGGCCTCTGGGTTCTTCAGATACCCTTTCATCACCACATTGCCGCGCAGGCCGATCTCGCCCTGGCTCTGGCCGTCCATTGGCAGCACGTTGTGCTCGCTGTCGCGCACAACCACCGGCTCCAGCATCGGCATGGCAACACCTTGGCGGGATTTCTTGGCGGCGATGCCCGCCTTGTCTAGCGCGTCCCAGTCCTCTGCCTTCCAGTAGCATTCGGTTACATGGCCGAAGGTTTCGGTCAGCCCGTAGACATGGGTGATGTTAAAGCCGAGGTTTTCGATCTTCGACAGCGTCGCAGGGGCGGGCGGGGCGCCGGCGGTGAAGACCTCCACCGTGTGATCGAATGTGCGGCGCTCCTCGTCCAGCGCGTTGACGATCATGTTCAGCACGATCGGCGCGCCGCCGAAATGGGTGACGCCCTCATAATGGATGGCGTTGTAGATAGCTTGCGCAGTGATATCGCGGCAGCAGACCAGGGTGCCGCCGACCAGGGGCATCATCCAGGTGTGGTTCCAGCCGTTGCAATGGAACAGCGGCACGATGGTCAGATAGACCGGGTGCAGCACCATCCGCCAGGACACCACCGTGCCCATGGTCATCAGATAGGCGCCGCGATGGTGATAGACCACGCCCTTGGGCCGCCCGGTGGTGCCGGAGGTATAATTCAGCGCCAGGCTTTCCCATTCGTCCTCGGGCATGATCCACTGGAAGTCCGGGTCGCCGCTGGCCAGCAGCGCCTCGTATTCCATGTGACGGCCGGTGGCGTGCCAGCTGGCCTGATCATCAGCCACTTCGATCAGTACGGGTGCCGGGCCGTCCATTTCCTCGACCGCGGCCTCGGCCAGCTCAATGAACTGGGGATCGACCAGCACCGCCTTGGCCTCGCCATGGGCAAAGATATAGGCGACCGTGCCCACATCCAGCCGGGTATTGATGGTGTTCAGCACCGCGCCGCAGGCGGGCACGCCGAAATGCGCCTCTGCCTGGGCGGGGATGTTCGGCAGCAGGGTGGCCACCACATCGCCGGGCTTCACCCCCTGCTTGACGAGGCCTGAGGCCAGGCGGGTGCAGCGCTCGTGGTATTCGGCGTAACTCTTGCGGTGCTTGCCATAGCTGACCGCCAGACGGTCCGGAAAAACCTGCGCCGCCCGCTGCAGATGGCTGAGCGGCGACAGCGGCACATAATTTGCGGCGGTCTTTTCCAGACCGGTTTCATCCGCCATCCACCCCATCAGTTTCCTCCCCTGAATCACTTTGGTGTCGCTTAGAGGACAGATATTGCGGAAAGTTGCTGCCAATGGGAAGGGTATGAAACAAACAGCCGCACTCTCCGCCCCGGGTACCAGTCAGACCGCAGCCGCGCAGTCGATGCTGGCGGCAATGCTGATCATCGGCATCACCGACAACGCCGTGCCGCTGATGGCAGAGACCATCGGGCTGGGCCAGTTCTACCTGTTGCGCACATTTGTCGCACTGCCGTTCCTGTGGCTGATGGCGCGCGCCGGGCTGGGCGGGCTGCGCTGCCGCAACTTCGGCGCGGTACTGCTGCGCGCGGTGCTGGTGGCGGTGTCGATGGTGTTTTATTTCACCGCCGTGGCGCTGATGCCGATTGCCCAGGCGCTGGCCGGGCTGTTCACCTCGCCGATCCTGATTGTGGTGATTTCGGTACTGTTCCTCAGGATGCGGATCGGCTGGATCCGGGTCGGCGCGGTTCTGGGCGGCTTTGCCGGTGTGCTGATGGTGCTGCAGCCGGATCCCGCGGCCTTCAACTGGCTTATCCTGGTGCCGGTGGCGGGCGGGTTGTTCTATGCGCTCGGCTCACTGGCGACCGGGCTTTACTGCCAGGGTGAAAGCACGGTGGCGATGCTGTTCATCTACCTGCTGGTGCAAGGCGTGCTTGGCGCCCTGCTGCTTGCGGGGCTGGAGATCTGGCCGCAGGACGTGCCCGCGGGTGCCGACGGTTTTGCGGTCCGCGGCTGGGTCTGGCCGCTGTGGGACATTGCCCACCTGATCCTGCTGCAGGGCTGTGCGGCGGTGGGCGGTGTATTCCTGATCACCAAGGCCTACCAGCTGGGTGAGGCATCTTATGTCGCTGTCTTTGAATACTCGGTGATGATCGTCGGGCCGGGCGTCGCCTGGGCCTATTGGGGGCAGGCGCTGAACATCTGGCAGATGCTGGGCATTGGCCTGATCATCACGGCCGGCACCACCATCGCGCTGCGCTCGAAGTGAAGGGAAGGGGCGCTGCCCCTTTTGGCCCTGCGGGGCCAATTCACCCCGGAGTATTTGCGCAAAGGTGAACGGGCTTTCGGGGCGCTCAACGGAAGGCGCAATTCCTTCGTTTCCATGCGAAGATCAATATCCTAGGGTCAGCACATGATCCTGTCCCAAGGCCGCGGCTACGTATTCATCCACATCCCCAAGACCGGCGGCACCGCACTGGCGCTCGCGCTGGAGGCGCGCGCCATGGCGGATGACATGATGCTGGGGGATACGCCCAAGGCGCTGAAACGCCGCCGCCGCCTGAAGGATGCGGAGGCACGCGGGCGGCTGTGGAAACATTCGAGCCTGGCCGATATTGAGGGGCTGGTGCCGCAGGATATTCTGCGCGGTCTGTTTGCCTTCACGCTGGTGCGCAATCCCTGGGACCGCGCGGTCAGCTATTACCACTGGCTCCGGGAGCAGCGCTTTGCGCATCCGGCCATCGGGCTGGCGAAAACCCTGGAATTCCGGTCTTTTGTGCAGCACCCGGAAATCATCGCGGCGTTCCGCGGCAGCCCGGCGTCCTCTTACATGCGCCATGCGGACGGGGACGTGCAGTGCCAGCTCTATATCCGGCTGGAGCATTTCGAAACAGACGCGCAGCCGCTGTTTGATCACCTCGGGTTCCCGCTTGAGCTGCCTTTGGTGAACGAGAGCACCCGCAAGCGCGACTGGCGGATTTACTACGACGACGCCGCGGCGGATGCTGTGGCCAGCGCCTGCGCACAGGATATCGCGCAATTTGAATACTCTTTTAACGATTCTCACCTATCCAGAGAGCGTGAAGCGCGCTGAGTGCGCCTGGCCGGGGCCTAATCCGGCAAAGGTTCGGCGAATTGGCGCAGTAACGTGAACAATGTCCGTTTTTTGCCTTAGTTCCGTCCCATAAGTGGCAAGGAACAAGGAAAAAAATCGGACCGGCCGGCGGGATTCCTACCGTGCGGCAGGAAAGGAAAGCGGATGCTGGACTGGCTTCTGAAACGCACCAGCACCCCGGCAGGCGGGGTCATGAACAGCGGCTTTCCCCTGGTTCCGGCGGGCCAGGGCGGTTTTCTGGCAGGCACCCATGTGGCCTCCAACCTGGGCTGGCGGCCGGTGGAGGCTCTGACGCCCGGCGACAAGGTTCTGACCTTTGACCACGGCATGCAAACCGTGGTGGAACTGCAGCGGGAGATCATGATCCCGGCAGAGGGTGACCTGGACCCCGCCCGCTGCCCGCTGTTCGTGCCGCGCGATGCGCTGATGAACCGGGTGCCGATGTGGCTGATGCCGGATCAGGGGGTGCTTCTGGAAAGCGAACTGGTGGAAGATGCCCAAGGCGATCCCTTTGCCATCGTTCCTGCCTGCACGCTGGAAGGTTACCGCGGAATCCGCCGGATGCACCCTGGTGCCCAGCTGGAACTGGTGATGCCGCGGTTTGCGGAGGATCAGGTGATCTATCTGGAAGCCGGGATGCTGGGATATGCAGCGGCGCCGGCAAATCTGATGTGCGGCCGGGTTTTTGCGGAACAGGGCGCCTACCGTGTTCTGGATCCAAATGAAGCCCGCGGCCTGGTTCTGGCGATGATGGCTGAAGACTCGTTCTGGCCCGCAGGCCCTGCTGCCGGTGCTGATCAGCCCGGCATCTTCATGTAAGCATCAGCCTCCAACGCGCTGACTTCAAATAAAAAAGGCCAGCGCGCGGGCGCCGGCCTTTTCTCGTTTTGCGGAGCGGAGTCAGGCCGCTGCGGACGTTTCCGGTGCAAAGCGGGTGTAGAAGCTCTGGCCCTTTTCCGCCATTTCGCGCAGCAATGCCGGGCAGGCGAAGCGGTCGCCGAACTGCTCTGTAAGGCTGTCGCAGCGCTCTGCCGCATAGGGCGTGCCGAGAATGTCCAGCCAGCTGAGCGGACCGCCGGACCACGGCGCAAAGCCCCAGGCCAGAATGGCACCGACGTCGCCCTCGCGGATGTCCATCAGCACGCCTTCCTCCAGTGCCCGCACGGCCTCGAGTACCTGAGCGAACATCAGCCGCTCCTGCACCTGGATCAGGTCGGGCTGTTCCGCGGCCAGCGGGTACTTCGCCTGCAGGCCTTTCCAGTATTCGACACGCTTGCCCTTGTCGTCGTACTCGAAGAAGCCTGCGTTCGACTTGCGCCCCAGACGGCCCTGTTCCTCCATCCAGAAGATCAGGTCATCTGCCGGACTCTCCGGATACGCATCGCCCATCGCCGCCTTGGTGGCGCGGGCAATCTTGGCGCCCAGATCGATTGAGGTCTCATCGGTCAGCTGCACCGGTCCCACCGGGAAGCCCAGCTGCCGTGCCGCGTTGTCGATCAGCACCGGGCTGACACCCTCGGTGATCATCCGCAGACCCTCGTTGATGTAGGGCAGGATGCAGCGGTTGGCGTAGAAGAAGCGCGCATCGTTCACCACAATCGGCGTCTTGCGGATCTGGCGCACATAATCCAGCGCCTTGGCCACCGCACGGTCGCCGGTTTCCTTGCCCTTGATGATCTCCACCAGGAACATCTTCTCAACCGGCGAGAAGAAGTGGATGCCGATGAACTGCTCCGGACGGCTTGATGCCTTGGCCAGCTCGGTGATCGGCAGGGTAGAGGTGTTGGAGGCAAAAATGCAGTCCTCCGGGATGATGGCCTCGACCTTTTGGGTCATCTCGGCTTTGACGCCCGGGTCCTCGAACACGGCTTCGATGATCAGATCGCAACCCTTCAGCGCGTCCAGATCCGGGGTGGCGATGATCTGCGCCAGCAGGGCCTCTTTCTTCTCTTCGGTTGCCTTGCCGCGCTTGATGCCCTTGTCCATGTAGGCGGCGGAATAGGCCTTGCCCTTGTCCGCGGCGTCCCGGTCACGGTCGATCAGCACCACCTCCATACCGGCCTGAGCCGAGACCAGCGCGATGCCCGCGCCCATCATGCCCGCACCCAGCACGCCGATCTTCTTCACCGATTGATCCGGCACATCCTTGGGCCGCACCGCGCCTTTTTCCAGCGCCTGCTTGTTCAGGAACAGGCTGCGGATCATCGCAGAGGACGACGGGTTCATCAAGACGGACGTAAAGTGCCGGGCTTCGATCTTCAGCGCGGTGTCGAAATCGACCAGCGCGCCCTCGTAGATCGAGCTGAGCAGTGCCTTGGCCGCCGGGAAGGCGCCCTGGGTCTTGCCGTGCACCATGGCGGAGGCGCCGACAAAGGTCATGAAGCCCGCGGGATGGTACGGCGCGCCGCCCGGCATCTTGTAGCCCTTGGCGTCCCAGGGCTTCACCAGATCTGCGTCCTTGGCGTTCAGCACCCATTCCTTGGCCGCGGCCAGCGCATCATCCGCAACCGCGTCGATCAGCTGCGCGCCCTTGGCTTTCTTCGGATCCATCATCTTGCCTTCCAGCAGGACAGGGGCCGCCGCCATCGCGCCGACCATGCGGGAATAGCGCATGGTGCCGCCGCCGCCAGGGAAGATGCCGATCATGATCTCCGGCAGGCCGATCTTGGCCTTGGGGTTGGAGGTCATCACCCGGTGATGGCAAGCCAGCGCAATTTCCGTGCCGATGCCGGCGCAGGTGCCGTTGATCGCACAGGCCACCGGCTTGCCGCCCTTCTTGGTCTTGGGGTCCATGCCCGCCAGCTCCAGCTTGCGCAGAATGCGGTGGCCGCCCATGGTGAAGTCGAACAGGCCCTGGGCCGGGTTGTCGCCCGACTCCTCGCGGATGGTGGCCAGCACATTCAGATCCATGCCGCCGGCAAAGTCCTTTTTGCCGCTGGTGATCACGATGCCCTTCACGGCATCGTCCTCCAGCGCCCGGTCCACGTATTCCTCCACCAGGCCAAAGGCCTCGCGGGTGAGGACGTTCATGGACTTGCCTTCCGCGTCCCAGGTGATGATTGCGACGCCGTCTGCGTCCACGTCGTATTTGAAATCGCTCATGTGTCTTCTCCGGTCTGGTCAGCCGTCAGCGGGCTGCCGTCCTTGCGGGTAAAGGTGAACTCGCCGCTTGCGAATTTCACCATCATGTCCAAATCGCTGTAATAGCCGGTCTCGGTCGGGGTGCGGGTTCCCACCACCAGAAATGCCGCTGGCTTGTCCGAGCGGTTCACCAGATGGTGGCCGTTCTCCTCGCCCGCCGGGAATGCTGCGCAGTCTCCGGGCATCATCTCATGCGCACCCTGATCGTCGATCAGGGTGCAGGTGCCCTCGGTCACCATCAGGAACTCGTCCTGCTCCATATGGTAATGGCGCAAGGAAGAGGCCGCACCGGGCGCCAGCCGCACGATGTTGACGCCGAACTGGCTGAGCCCGCCGGGGTCGCCCAGCGGCTGCACGCTGCGGCCCTCACAGGCCTCGGCCAGCTTGCCGGGGTAGCCCGATCCGGTCCGCCAGGGCAGTTGGGAAAGGTCCAGCTTCGGCATCAGACGCGCTCGATGATGGTTGCGGCGCCCATGCCCGATGCGATGCACAGGGTGGCGAGACCCATTTCCTTGTCCTGCCGCTCCAGCTCATCCAGCAGGGTGCCGATGATGATCGCGCCGGTGGCGCCCAGCGGGTGGCCCATGGCGATGGAGCCGCCGTTGACGTTCACCAGTTCCGGATCGACATCGAAGGCCTGCTGGAAGCGCATCACGACAGAGGCGAAGGCTTCGTTCACCTCGAACAGGTCCAGGTCGCTGATTTGCATGCCGTTGTCGGCCAGGATCTTCTCGGTCACCGGCACAGGGCCGGTCAGCATGATGGTGGGATCGGTGCCGATCTTGGCGGTGGCCTTGATTCGGGCGCGCGGTTTCAGGCCGTGGCGCTCACCGAACTCCTTGTTACCGATCAGCAGCGCCGCAGCACCGTCCACGATGCCAGAGGAGTTGCCCGCATGGTGGATGTGGTTGATCCGCTCCAGATGCGGGTATTTCAGCATCGCGACCTTATCAAAGCCCGGCATCTGCTCGCCCATCATCTGGAAGGCCGGGTTCAGCGAGCCAAGCGCCTGCATGTCGGTGCCGGGGCGCATGTATTCGTCGTGGTCCAGGATCGGCAGGCCGTTCTGATCCCGCACGGTAATCACCGACTTCTCGAAACGCTTCTCTTCCCAGGCCTTGGCGGCCCGGCGCTGGCTCTCCATTGCCAGTGCGTCGGCCTGATCGCGGGTGAAACCGTACTCGGTTGCGATGATATCTGCCGAAATACCCTGCGGCACGAAATAGGTCTCCATCGCGAGACTCGGATCCACCGCAATCGCTGCGCCGTCCGACCCCATGGCCACCCGGCCCATCATCTCGACACCGCCCGCGATATAGGCATCGCCCGCGCCGCCTTTCACCTGGTTTGCCGCCAGGTTCACCGCCTCCATGCCGGAGGCGCAGAAGCGGTTGATGGCGAGACCCGGGATGCGTTCATCCAGGTCAGACGCCAGCACGGCAGAGCGCGCCAGGCAGCCGCCCTGTTCCATCACCTGGGTCACGTTGCCCCAGATCACGTCTTCGACCGCGTGGCCCTCAAGGTTGTTGCGCTCCTTGATCGCGTTCAGGGTCAGGGCGGAGAGGCGGACCGAGGTCACCTCATGCAAGCTACCGTCCTTGCGTCCCTTGCCGCGCGGGGTGCGCAGCGCGTCATAGATATATGCGTCTGTCATCTTGCTCTCCTCAGGCCCGGTCCGACGGGTTGCCGGGCATCAAATCATAGGGGTGTTTCCAGCCGGGCTGCGCGCTGATGCGGGTGAGCCAGGCGTCGATATTGGGCCAGTCGGCCCGGTCGAAGCCGAAGGGTTCGGGGTAATAGAGGTAGCTGCAGCAGCTGATGTCGGCATTGGTGAGACCATCGCCCACGATCCACTCGCGGCCCTCCAGATGGTGTTCCAGCGTGGTATAGGCAGCCTTCAGGCGGCCTTGCATGAAGCTGATGACTTCCTGCGAACGGTGCTGTTCCGGCAGGAAGTTGATAAGAAACCGGGTCAACCCGGCCTGGCTGGACATCTTGTGATTGTCCCACAGCACCCAGCGCAGCACCTCGTATTTATCCTCGGGGCGGCCGCCGAACTTGCCGGTCTTGTCAGTGATGTACTGCTGGATCGCGCCCGACTGGCTGAGTGTTACGTCCCCGTCTACCAGAACCGGCGCCTCGGCCATGGCAGAGAATTCCCGGAACTCCGGCGTGCGAGCCGCGCCGCCGAAGAAATCGACAAAGACCGGTTCCCAGTCCAGCCCGGCCAGCTCCAGCGCCAGCGCGGCTTTGTAGGAGTTACCGCTTTCGCCAAAGCAATGCAGTTTGATTGTCATTTGTTGCTCCCTGTTTCGGATGGCGGAGCGGGGGTTTCACACCCCCGCACCCCCGTGGAGTATTTTTGGAAAGATGATGGGGCATTAACCCGCCTCATCGCTCCATTTGTTACCTTGGGCTTGCGGTACAGGCTGGAGAGCCGATGGCCGTGAAAGGTGAAAACGCCTCTGCCCGTTTGGCGAAAGCCAGGGGCAGGGGCACTGCCTTTGCTTCATCTTTCCCCAAATACTCAAAATCCATCATCTGCCTCCCGCGGTCCCGCCGCGGCCCTTGCGCCTACAGCGACCGCGCAATCAGCTCCTTCATGATTTCATTGGTGCCGCCATAGATCCGCTGCACCCGGGCATCGGCCCACATTTCACCCACCGCGTATTCCTGCATGTAGCCATATCCGCCATGGAGCTGCAGGCATTCGTCCAGCACCTCTCCTTGCGTGTCGGTGATCCAGTATTTCGCCATTGCCGCCTTTTCGACTGTCAGCTTGCCCTGCAGGTGTTCGGCGATGCATTCGTCCAGGAAAGCGCGCGCGACCTTGGTCTTGGTCAGGCACTCGGCCAGCTTGAAGCGGGTGTTCTGGAATTGCGTCAGCGGCCCGCCAAAGGCCTCGCGCTCCTTGCAGTAGGCCACAGTGCGTTCAACCGCGCCTTCCATCGCGCCGACCGCGCCGCAGGCGATGATCAGCCGCTCCTGTGGCAGCTGCTGCATCATCTGGTAGAACCCCTGGCCCTCGGCGCCGCCCAGGATGTTTTCCGGCGGGATCTCCACATCGCTGAAGAACAGCTCCGACGTGTCCGCCGCATGGCAGCCGATCTTGTCGAGGTTGCGGCCGCGGCTGAAGCCCTCGGCGCCATCGGTCTCCACTGCCACCAGCGACACGCCCTTGGCGCCTTGGGACGGGTCGGTTTTGGCCGCCACCAGGATCAGGTTGGCGTGCTGGCCATTGGTGATGAAGGTCTTCTGGCCCGACAGCCGGTAGGCATTTCCGTCTTTCACCGCCTTGGTCTTGATCGCCTGCACGTCGGAACCGGTGGAGGGTTCGGTCATTGCCAGCGCGCCAACCAGTTCGCCGCTCACCATCTTCGGCAGCCAGCGCGCTTTTTGCTCCTCGGTGCCATAGGCCAGAATGTAATGCGCCACGATGCCGGAATGAATGCCATTGCCCCAGCTGGCCAGATTGGCGCGGCTGCCTTCCATCAGGATCACCGCCTCATGGCCGAAATCGCCGCCGGCGCCGCCGTAGCCTTCCGGGATCGAGGGGCAGAGAAGGCCCAGCTCGCCGGCTTGATTCCAGGTCTCCCGGTCCATCAGGCCCTGCTTGCGCCAGGTTTCGAACTTGGGGGTCCATTCATTGGTGATGAACTGGGCGGTCATCTCCCCAAGCATCTGGTGCTCTTCCGTCATCCATGCGGAGTGCGTGCTGGTCATCTTGCTCCCTTCGGCCCGTTAGCGGGCCTTATCTCTTGCGGGCCTCCAGCTCGGCGTTGAACAGCCGCAGCCGGTGGCTCAGGTTCTCGTAGTCCGTCACGCTGTCGAAGTTCTCGAACAGGAATGACAGCGCTTCTCCCTCGTCCAGCCCCGCCTCCTGGGCGAACTTCTTCAGCCTGCGGTAGCCGTCCTCCGTCATTGCGATCGGCAGGCGGCGGGTCAGGCGGAAACGTTTCGGCATCTTGCGGTCCTTTGTGTGTCAAAGCACCGGCCGGGGCAGAACCGGGCGCCCCGCGAGGGGACGCCCGCAGGCATCAGAAGGCGTCCGCGTCCAGCGCCATCACCGTGTCGGCGCCGCTTTCGATGCGGGCCAGGTGCAGCTTGGTCGCGGGCAGCCGCCGTGCCATGTAGTACCGGCCGGTTGCGAGTTTCGTCTCATAGAACGCCGCGTCTTGCGTCCCGGCGTCAAGCGCTTCCTGCGCCGCCTTGCCCATCTTGGCCCACATCAGGCCCAGGCAGACCTGGCCGAACAGATGCATGAAGTCGTAAGACCCCGCCAGCGCATGGTTCGGGTTCTTCATGCCGCTTTGCATGAAGAACATGCCGGCGGCCTGCAGATCCTTGGAGGCTGCCTGCAGGGGCTTGATGAAGTCCTTGGTGAAAGCCTCTGAAATCTCTTTGTTTTCCTGGCAGAACGTCTTCACCATATCAAAGAACGCGAGAACGTATTTGCCGCCGTGCTGCCCCAGCTTGCGGCCCACCAGATCCAGCGCCTGCACGCCGTTGGCACCCTCGTAGATCATCGCGATGCGGGCGTCGCGGGTGTATTGCGACATGCCCCATTCCTCGATGTAGCCATGGCCGCCATAGACCTGCTGTGCCTGCACGGTCATGTCATAGCCCTGGTCGGTCAGGAAGCCTTTGATCACCGGCGTCATCAGCGAGATCAGCCCGTCCGCATCCTTGTCGCCAGCGCGGTGCGCCTGGTCGATCAGGGTGGCACCCCACAAGAGGAACGCGCGCGCGCCCTCGGCAAAGCTTTTCTGATCCATCAGCGAACGGCGGATATCCGGGTGCACGATCAGCGGATCCGCCGGGCCGTCCGGGTTCTTGGTGCCGGTCACATCGCGGCCCTGCAGCCGGTCCTTGGCGTATTCCAGCGCGTTCTGATAGGCGGCCTCGGCCTGCGCCAGGCCCTGCATGCCGACGCCCAGGCGGGCCTCGTTCATCATGGTGAACATGGCGCGCATGCCCTTGTGCTCCTCACCCAGAAGCCAGCCGGTCGCGCCGTCATAGTTCATCACGCAGGTGGAGTTGCCGTGGATGCCCATCTTCTCCTCGATCTTGCCGACCGAGACTCCGTTGCGCTCGCCCAGGCTGCCGTCCGCGTTCACCAGGAACTTGGGCACGATGAACAGGCTGACACCCTTGATGCCCTCTGGGCCGCCGGGGATCTTGGCCAGCACCAGATGCACGATGTTCTCCGCCATGTCGTGATCGCCGGAGGAGATGAAGATCTTCTGCCCGGAAATTTTGAAGCTGCCGTCACCTTGCGGTTCCGCCTTGGTGCGCATCAGGCCCAGGTCGGTGCCGCAATGCGGTTCGGTCAGGTTCATGGTGCCGGTCCACTGGCAGCTGACCATGTTGGGCAGATAGGTGGCCTTCTGCTCGTCGGTGCCGTGCGCCAGGATCGCCGAAGCGGCGCCGTGGGTCAGGCCCTGGTACATGGTGAAGGCCTGGTTTGCGGCGGAGAAGAACTCGCCCACTGCAGTGCCCATCACATAGGGCATGTTCTGGCCGCCGAATTCTTCCGGCATGTCCAGCCCGGTCCAGCCGCCTTCCTTCACCTGTTCGAAGGCTTCCAGGAAACCCTTGGGGGTGTAGACCACGCCGTTTTCCAGGCGGCAGCCCTCCTGGTCGCCCACCGTGTTCAGCGGGTGCAGCACTTCGCTGGCGATCTTGCCCGCTTCTTCCAGCACGGCGCCGGTGAAATCCGGTTCCAGCTCATTGTATCCGGGGATGTCCTGGCCGGAGACCTTCAGCACGTCGTGCAGGATGAACTGGGCGTCTTTGGCGGGGGCTCGATAGGAAGGCATTGCGGTCCTCTTCAGGGTCTTGGTGATCGTGGTCTATGCCGGGCAGGCCGGCGGGAAAGGGCGAGGCGGCGGCCTATTCGGCCGCCTCCTGCTTGGCCTTCATCGAGGCGATCATCTTCTCGCCCCAGGCCAGTTGGTCCTTCAGGTCCTCGATTGCCTCGGTCAGTTCCTCGCGCTGGCGCTCCATATCGGCGAGCCGGTCACGCGCGACCTCATAGGTCTTGGTGAGCTGGGTCACCTGCTGGTCGCCGACGTGGTACAGTTCCAGCAACTGGCGGATTTCCTCCAGGCTGAACCCGAACCGCTTGCCGCGCAGGATCAGCTTCAGCCGGGCGCGGTCGCGTTTGGTGAACAGCCGCTTCTGGCCGTCTCGGATCGGGAACAGCAGTTCCTTGGCTTCGTAGAACCGGAGTGTGC
This sequence comes from Leisingera sp. ANG-M7, assembly GCF_000813965.1. GTDB lineage: Bacteria > Pseudomonadota > Alphaproteobacteria > Rhodobacterales > Rhodobacteraceae > Leisingera. The sequence continues at coordinate 29,147 of NZ_JWLI01000006.1, forward strand.
GGGGCGTCACGTCAAAGGCCTCGCACATCTCGCGGATGGTCATGGTTTCTTCGGTCATCATCGTCACTCTTACGGCTTGGTGCAGCCCCAAGCTGTGCGCAGTTCGGATTCCGATCAAGACTGACTTTACGTTTACGTAAGTTGTACGTTGCGTCACTTTGTGAGGTGTTACGGGTTCGTAAAGCGCACATAAAGTGACGTAACGTTATGTGCCGGGATGCGGTCCGCACGCGGGTTTTGGAGACGGATCGGACCTGGAACCCGGCGAATCCGGCTGCGAAGTCAGCAAAAGAAAAACCCCGCCACAAGGACGGGGTTCAAATACCGGAAAGATGTGCTGGCCCTATTTCAGCAGTGCCCGGGTGCTTTCCCGAAGTTCGCTCAGCTCTTCAATCGCCTCATTGATCTGCTCGCGCTGCTTCTCCAGCTCCACCAGCTGCCGATCGGCCATTTCCATGAACGCATGGTTCTGGGCGTCGTTGCCTTCTTTTTCATAGATCAGCAGCCACTGGCGGATCTCTTCCAGCTGAAAGCCGAACTTGCGCCCGCGCAGGATCAGCTTCATCCGGGCACGCTCACGTGCACCGTAAAAGCGTGACCGGCCTTCGCGGTCCGGCTGCAAGAGTTCGATGTATTCATAGTAGCGCAGCGTCCGCGGCGTGACCTCGAACTCAGCGCACATTTCCTTGAATGACAATCTTTTGTCGGTCATCCGTCGTCTCCCTTGCCGGGAACCTATGCACTTGCAGCGAACGTTGCAACCTCCGCGGCGGCACACTTGCGCTTTTGCCGGGGCAGGGCCAAAGATGGGGGCAGAGATTTCAAAGGACAGCCACATGGCCGACAAGACCGAGCTCGCGCGCCAGTTCATCGAAGCGATCCCCCATGCCAAGCAATTGGGAATGAAGCTAACAGAGATCGGCGACGGCACTGCCGAGATCCGCATGGCCTATGACGAAAAGCTGATCGGCGATCCTGCCACCGGCGTTATTCACGGCGGCGCGGTTTCCGCCCTGATGGACACATGCTGCGGTGCAGCGGTAATGAGCCACCCATCCGCCCCGGGCGGCACTGCCACCATCGACCTGCGCATCGACTACATGCGCCCGGCCACACCGGGGCAGGCGATCACAACCCGCGCCACCTGCCACCACATCACCCGCACCGTCGCCTTTGTCCGCGCCGTGGCGATGGACGAGGACACCGACCGCCCTGTCGCCACCGCCTCTGGCGCCTTTACCGTGGAGAAGAAGTTTTGAGCCGCCCCCGTCCCGAACCTATCCAGGTGGTCAAGCAGCGCCGTGATGCAGCCCTGTCGGCGCTGGTCGACTCGGTGCCTTACATCCGCTTTCTGAACGTGACCTTCGAACGCCGCGGTGACGAGCTGACAGCGGTGCTGAATTTCGACGACAAGCTGATCGGCAACCCCTTCCTGCCTGCTATCCACGGCGGGGTGACGGCGGCGTTCCTAGAAATCACCGCGATGATCACGCTCAACTGGTCGCACTTATGGCAGCGGATCGAAAACGGCGATCTGGACCCGGCGGAGATGGCCAAGGGCAACTTGCCGCGCCAGCCCAAGACGATTGATTTCACTGTCGACTACCTGCGCTCCGGCCTGCCGCGCGACGCCTATGCGCGCGCCCGGGTGAACCGTTCAGGGCGCCGCTATGCCTCGGTGCATGTGGAGGCTTGGCAGGACCATAAGGACAAGCTCTTTGCTCAGGCCACCGGCCATTTCCTGATGCCGCAGGACAATAACGGCGAAGGCTGAACACTCATGGCCAATGCGGACACGGACATCACCCACAAACGGGTGCTGACGATCGCTTTGCCGATTGTTCTGTCAAACGCCACGGTGCCCATTCTGGGCGCCGTCGACACCGGTGTGGTTGGCCAGATGGGCGAGGCCGCGCCGATTGGCGCAGTGGGCATCGGCGCGGTGATCCTTGCGACGATCTACTGGATCTTCGGCTTCCTGCGGATGGGCACGACCGGGCTGGCCGCGCAGGCGCGCGGGGCAGGGGACTGGGGGGAAACCGGTGCCCTGCTGATGCGCGGGCTGCTCTTGGCCTTTGCCGCCGGCGCTGTCTTCATCATCGCGCAAGGCGCGGTGTTCTGGGGTGCCTTTGCGCTGGCACCCGCCAGTGCCGAGGTCGAAAGCCTGGCCCGCGATTACCTGCAGATCCGCATCTGGGGGGCACCCGCCACCATCGCGCTCTATGCGGTCACCGGCTGGCTGATTGCGGTGGAGCGCACCCGCGGCGTGTTCCTGCTGCAGGTCTGGATGAACGGGCTGAACATCGCGCTGGACCTGTGGTTCGTGCTGGGCCTTGGCTGGGGCGTGGAGGGTGTTGCCATTGCCACGCTGATCGCGGAATGGAGCGGGCTGGCGCTGGGGCTGTACCTGTGCCGCGATGCCTTTGCCGGCGACCAATGGCGCGACTGGGCGCGGGTGTTTGACCCGGCGCGGCTCAAACGGATGATGCAGGTGAACGGCGACATTATGGTGCGCTCGGTGCTGCTTACCGGCTCCTTCACCACCTTTCTGTTCATCGGCTCCGGCATCGGCGACGTGAACCTCGCTGCCAACCAGATCCTGCTGCAATTTGTCGAGATCACCGCCTTTGCACTCGATGGATTCGCCTTCTCTGCGGAGGCTTTGGTGGGCGGTGCCGTCGGGGCCAAGGCGCGGACCCGCGTGCGCCGGGCTGCCGTGGTGACGTCGCAATGGGGTGCGGGCGGTGCAGTCCTGCTGGGCATCACCTTTGCTGCCGGAGGTCCCTGGCTGATCGACCTCATGTCCACGTCGCCGGAAGTCCGCGAGGCGGGGCGGGTGTTCCTGGTCTGGGCCGCGGTGCTGCCAATCCTCAGCGTGGCCAGTTACATGTTCGACGGCATCTACATCGGCGCCACCTGGACACGCGATATGCGGTGGGCAATGCTGCAATCGGTGGCGATCTATGTGGCGGCGCTGCTGCTGCTGGTGCCGGCCTTTGGCAATCACGGATTGTGGGCGGCGCTGATCGTCCTGAACATCGCCCGCGGCGTGACGCTGGGCTTGCGCTACCCGAGGCTGGAGGCACAGGTCGGCGCCTGACTTGTTTAGGCGGGCCAGTATGCCCGCCACCATGTCCTACAGCAGTGATTCAATCGCTTCGGTCGGGCGGCCGATCACGGCTTTGCCGTCCTCGATCGCAATCGGGCGCTCTATCAGGATCGGATGCGCGGCCATTGCCGCCAGCAAATCTTCCTCGGCGCTGTCTTTGCTCAGGCCCAGCTCCTTGAAGACCTTCTCGCCGGTCCGCATCATCTCAACCGCGGACACACCAAGTGCGGCCTGCACCGCCTTTAGCTCTTCGACAGAAGGGGCATCTTCCAGATAGACGCGCGTTTGCACCTCTGCGCCGCGCTCCTCGATCAGCGCAAGGCCTGCGCGGGATTTTGAGCATTTCGGGTAATGCCAATAAGTGATCACAGCCAATCCTTCCGTTTGGTTCCAACCGCTTGCGCGACGTTGTCGAACCCGTCGCGGGCAAGCAATTCATCCAGGCCGCGGGCAATGTCCCCGGCCAGCGACAGCCCGCCATAAACCATCGCGGTGTAGAACTGCACGGCTGAGGCCCCGGCGCAGATCTTGGCATAGGCCTGTTCCGCGGTGCTGATGCCGCCGACGCCGACCAGCGGCACCTTGCCATCCAGCAGCTCCGACAGCTGTGCCAGAACCCGGGTGGACTTTTCAAACAGCGGCGCGCCGGACAGACCGCCTGCCTCGTCCTTGTGGGGGCTCTGCAGCCCGTCGCGCGACAGGGTGGTGTTGGTGGCAATCACCGCGTCGATGCCGGTTTCCAGCGCGACGGCGGCAATATCCTCGATCCCCGCACGGTCCAGATCCGGTGCGATCTTCAGGAACACCGGCACCCGGCGGCTGAGGCCCTCGCGGGTTTCGATGACGCCCGCCAGCAGCGCCGACAGCGCCGCCTTGCCCTGCAGGTCGCGCAGTTTCTCGGTGTTGGGGGAGGACACGTTGACGGTGGCAAAGTCCAGATGCGCACCGCAATGGGCCAGCACCTTGGCGAAATCGGCGGCGCGGTCTTCGCTGTCCTTGTTGGCGCCGAGGTTCAACCCGATGACCGCATCGCGCGGGCGCTGCGCCAGACGCGCTCCGATGGCCTCCATGCCCTCGTTGTTGAAGCCGAAGCGGTTGATCGCGGCCTTGTCCTCGGTCAGGCGGAACAGGCGCGGCTTGGGGTTGCCGGGCTGCGGGCGGGGCGTTGCCGCGCCAACTTCGATGAAGCCGAAGCCGGAATTTGAAAGCGGCGCCAAGGCTTCGGCGTTCTTGTCATAGCCTGCAGCAAGGCCCACCGGGTTCGGCAGATCAATCCCCGCCAAGGTGGTCTTCAGCCGGGCGGATGTCACCGGGCCCGGGGCAGGGGCCAGCCCCATGGTCAGCGCCTTCACCGACAACCCATGCGCCGCCTCCGGATCGATCCGGTGCATGGCGGCTAGCGCGAGTTTCTCTGTCAGCTTCATGCCATTTCCTCCGGGAACTGATGGGTGCCCTCGACCAGCGGCAGCGGCTTGGCCCAGACCACGTCCGGCATGCGGATATTGCGGTAGAGATGCGGGAATTCGGCGCCGCCGCGGGACACTTCCCACTTCAGGTCCGCGCCCATTGCATCTGCGTCACAGGCCAGCAGGGTCAGCCCCTCGGCACCAGCGAAATGCTTGGCCGCGGTTTCCGCCGCCTGGGTGGCGGTGGAGAAATGGACGTAGCCGTCCGCAACATCAATCGGCGCGCCGCTGGTCTCGCCCGCGGCCTGCAGCGCGGCCCATTCGTCCGCCCGGAAAATCTTGTAAATCAGCATATCGGCCTGATGCCCTGCGTTGGCAGATGAATCAAGGGGGATTGGCGGCAGCACCTGTGCAAAGCTGACGCAAGGGGAGGCGGCGGCGCAGCTTTTCCCCTTTGACCGGCGCGGGGTTTGGGCGCAGGCTCCTCTTAAAACAGAACAACGGGAGCGCTCCTCATGATTGCACGCATTCTCACACCGGTTGCAGCCCTGGCCCTGATCGCGGGCAGCGCGGCGGCGGAGTACAAGCTGACCATCCTGCACACCAACGATTTCCATTCGCGGTTTGAGCCGATCAACAAATACGACAGCACCTGCGACTCTGAGGATCAGGCTGAGGGCAAGTGCTTTGGCGGCACCGCGCGGCTGGTGACGGCGATTGCCGATGCCCGCGCGCGGGCTGAGAATGCGATCCTGGTGGACGGCGGCGACCAGTTCCAGGGCTCGCTGTTTTATACCTATTACAAGGGTAAGGCCGCGGCGGAGTTCATGACCAAGCTGGGCTATGACGGGATGACCGTCGGCAACCATGAGTTCGACGACGGGCCGGAGGTGCTGCGCGGGTTCATGGATGCGGTGGGCTTTCCGGTCCTGATGTCGAATGCGGATGTGTCGCAGGAGCCGGCGCTGGAGGATGTGCTGAGAAAATCCACGGTGATCGAGCGCGGCGGCGAGAAGATTGGCCTGATCGGCCTGACGCCGGAGGATACGCACGAGCTGGCAAGCCCTGGCAAGAACGTGCAGTTCTCCGATCCCGTGGCGGCGGTGCAGGCGGAGGTCGACAGGCTGACTGCTGAGGGCGTGAACAAGATCGTGGTCCTCAGCCATTCCGGCTATGGCGTCGACCAGCGGGTGGCGGCGGAAACCACCGGCGTGGATGTGATCGTTGGCGGCCATTCCAACACCTATCTGTCCAACACCTCGGAGAAGGCTGCAGGGCCGTATCCGACCGTGGTGAACGGGGTGCAGATCGTGCAGGCCTATGCCTATGGCAAGTTCCTGGGCGAGCTGATTGTGACATTTGACGATGCAGGCAAAGTTGTCAGCGCCTCAGGCGAGCCGCTGATCATGGATGCTCGAGTTGCGGAAGATGATGCCACCCTCAGCAGGATTGCTGAACTGGCCCAGCCGCTGGACGAGATCCGCAACAAAGTGGTGGCAGAGGCCGCAGAACCCATCGAAGGCAGCCGTGATGTGTGCCGGGTGCAGGAGTGTCCGATGGGCAATCTGGTGGCCGATGCAATGCTCGACCGGGTGAAGGATCAGGGCGTGACCATCGCCATTGCCAACTCCGGCGGTATCCGGGCGAGCCTGGATGCAGGCGAGGTCACCATGGGCGAGGTGCTGACCATCCTGCCGTTCCAGAACACGCTCTCGACGTTCCAGATCGACGGCAAGACGCTGGTCGCGGCGCTGGAGAATGGTGTCAGCCAGGTGGAGGATGTCAAAGGCCGCTTCCCGCAGGTGGCGGGGCTCAAGTTCAGCTGGGACAGCTCAGCTGCGCCGAATGCGGGCCGCGTCACCGAGGTGATGGTGGCAGAGGGCGAGAGCTTTGTGCCCATCGACCCGGCCAAGACCTATGTGGTTGTCACCAACGATTACGTCCGCAATGGCGGCGACGGCTATGCGATGTTCGCGGGCGACGACAAGAACGCCTATGACTTTGGTCCCGACCTGGCGGATGTGCTGGCGGAATACCTGGCTGCCCAAGGCCCCTATACGCCCTATACCGACGGGCGGATTTCGCAGGTGAAATAGGCCGCGGCACACAGGTCCGGACCGGACCGAATGTTTCGCGCGCGAAACATTCGGGCAGGAGGGCTGCCGCATTTTCTTTAAGCATCCTTCACCTTCGCCACCGGTTTGTTAACGGAATGGCGGGGGCTTTCACGCCGCTTGCGCACATGGCAGAATGGGCGCATGGACCACCCGCTGATCGACCTCATCAACGCCCGCATTGAAGCCGCCGAGAAAGACGGCGCCTTTGACAATCTGCAGGGCGCAGGCAAGCCGCTGCCCAAATGCGATGATCCGGAGAATGAACTGGTCAACCGGCTGATCCGCGAGAGCGGCGGGGTGCCGGAGTTTGTGAGCCTGTCGCGCGAGCTGCAGCGCCTGCGGACGGAGCTGCGCGAGGCCGGCGACCGCAGCCGCCGGCAGGAGATCCTGAAAGAGATGTCGATGATGGACGCGCGGATTGAGATCGCGCGCAAGGCCTATACCAAGTAGGCCCCGTTACCCTTTGATTTCGGGCCAGATTTCCGGGTCCAGCCCGTCGATGAACGGCGCCAGGACATCGGCGAATTTCACCCATTTGCCGATCGAGCGGGTGTGCGCCGTCTGCCTTACCTGGGTGTTCGACAGTGTCAGAACCTGGCCCTCGTGACGTTCCGGGTGGGCCATGTCTTCGACCCACTCCAGCCCGCAGAAGTCCGCCAGCTTGCGGCTTTCGCCCTCGATACCGGCAACGAAGTCTTCGTAGCGCAGATCATAGATCCGCCCCGGCATCACCTGCCGCCAGTGCTGCATCAGCTGGCCATAAAGATTGAAGCGGTGCGCCATCGCCTTGAGGTCGTAGGCATAGGTGAGCGAGCTGCCGGAGAAATAGCCGCGCCAGATCGACAGCGCCACATCGCGCGGATCGCGGCAAAGATGAACAAAGCGTGCATCCGGGTAGGCGGTGCCAAGGTAGCCCAGCAGGCGGTAGTTGTCGGGCATCTTGTCGACATAGGCTGCGGTGCCCTCGGGCATTTCAGGCAGGCGGCTGATGTCCTCCGCGACGAAGGTGCGGGCGGCCGCGGGCGTGAAGTCCTGATCCTTTTCGATAAAGGGATGCAGCAGGAAGGCCGGCACGCCGCGCTCGCCCAGCGGGAATACATCCGGGTGCAGGCCGATCACGGTTTCCGTGAGCGTTGTGCCGGAGCGCGGCATTCCTACCACGTAGATCGGGCGGGGGCCTTCCGGCGCAGTATCCGCCGGCGTGATCTGATCCGGGAAGGCGGCCATGATCCGGGTGAACTGGCGCTCGCTCTCTTCGTAATCATAGGGAGTCTGCGCGGCCATACAGGCGTTGGCCTCGTCGTTGTGGGCGGCGAAGGCGTCCTTGTCACCCTCCTGATCAGCGATCCGGGCCAGGGCAAAACTGACGTTGGCGCGGTCGAGCGAGCGGGGCGCGGCGGCTTTCAGCGCCTTTTGCGCAATCGGCAGCAGATCCGCGTTCTGCTCTCGGCTGCTGATGCGGGCCAGCATTTCAAGCACCTGGGTGTCCTTGGGGTCCAGCTCCATCAGCGCCAGGCACTGTTCGCGCGCGGCACCGCTTTCGCCGTTGGAGATCAGCTGGCTGGCCAGGCGGCGGCGGGCCTCGACGTTCTGGGGGGCCACGGCCACGGCTTTCCGGGCGGCCTCGGTGGCCTCGTCCTGGCGCATCAGGCGGGCCAGAAGCAGGCTGGCGCTCTGCAGTGCGTCGGCGTCATTGGGGTTCACCTTGATCGCGGCCTGATAATCGGCCAGCGTGGCCTTTTCATCGCCCAGCGTGTTCCAGGCGGTGGCGCGCAGCCGCAGCATCCGCGGCTGGCGCGGGTCGCGGGCCAGCGCCGCGGTGGCGGTTCCGATCGCGGCCTCGGCGTTGTTCATCACCAGATGCGCCTGCGCCTGCAGGTAAAGCGCCGCTTGATCGCCGGGCTGGTCCTTCAGCACCCGCTCCAGCAATTTCATCGCCGGTTCGCCCTGCTGCATGAACAGCAGCGTTTGCGCCAGGTTCTTGCGGGCGTCGTGAAATCCGGGGGCCAGCGCCAGCGCCTTCTTAAAGTAGGGGACTGCATCTCGGTGTTTGCCGAGGCCTGACAGGCAGATGCCGGCGATATTGGGGAAATCCGGGTGGCTTTTATACCGTTTCATGCCGCCCTTGGACTGTTTCAGCGCCTGTTTGAATTTGCCCTGGTTGAGAAAACCCAAGGCGGACTGGAGATCGTTCTGAAGAGTCATGAGGCCTATCTATCATCCTGTCGGGCGGCTGAAAATCAGGAGCCGCGGCAGGTTTTGCAAATGCGCCCCGGCCCGGGTTAGAAATCAGCATGTGCGGACGATTTGCCATAACCCTGCCCACGGATGCAATGGCGCAGCTGTTTGCGGCGCAGCCGGCAAATGATCTGCCAAAGACGCCGGATTTCAACGTCTGCCCGACGAACCCGGTGCACGTGGTTCAGACTGGTGATGCCGGGCGGCAGCTGGTCTCGATGCGCTGGGGGTTTCTGCCGCATTGGTACAAGAGCGAGACTGCCGGTCCGCTGCTGATCAACGCACGGGCCGAGACAATTGCGGAAAAACCCGCCTTTGCCGCCGCAGCCCGCGAGCGGCGCTGCCTGATCCCGGCCACCGGGTTTTATGAATGGACCAAGTCGGAGGAGGGCGCCCGGCTGCCCTGGTACATCTATCGCAGCGATGCGGCCCCGATCGCCTTTGCCGCCGTATGGCAAAGCTGGGGCGATGCTGATCCGGTCAAGACCTGCGCCATTGTCACCACGGCCGCCAATCAGGGGCTGTCTGGCATCCACCACCGGATGCCGCTGATCCTGGAACCCGGGGAGTGGGGCAAATGGCTGGGGGAGGAGGGCCATGGCGCCGCCCGGCTGATGCAGCCGGGGGCAGAGGGCGTGCTGGACTTCCACCGGGTGGATCCGGCGGTGAACTCCAACCGCGCCGAGGGGCCGGAGCTGATCGAGCCGTTCGGGGAGGAGGATATCCCGCGCGGGCAGCTGATCTGAAGGCTACTCGGCGGCGTGGCGGGCGGGCAGGTCGCGCTGCGGTGCGCGGCTGAGGTCGTTGCCTGCAAGTGTCGCCTTTTGCAGCAGCGCCACAAAGGTTTCCTGCTCGGCTTCCGTAAGGCCGGTCAGAATGCCGGGCTGGGACGCCCGCACGATGGGCAGGATGTGTTCCAGCAGGGCCTCGCCGTCTTGGGTCAGGCTGACCTCGCGGGCACGGCGGTCGGCCTTGGAGACGCATCGCTGCACCAGCCCCTTGTCCACCAGCCGGTCCACCACTTTGCCCAGAGTCGCGCGATCATAGGCGATGAGGCCTGCAACCGAGGCCTGGTCGATGCCAGGATGGCGGTGGATGGCGGCCATTGCAGCGAACTGAACGGGCGTCAGATCTATGCCTTCAGCTGCCATGCGGTCCATGAACTGGGCGACGGAAATCTGGTGCAACCGCCGGATCAGGTGGCCGGGCAGGGTGTGGATGTCCAACGGGTCAGTGGTCATGGCCTTTCGGGTCCTTGGCGGTCTGGTTCCCGGCAGAGCGCGCGGGCGTGATCTGTTCGCGAGGAATGCCATAGCGCCCTGTGCGCAATGCGCGCAAGACTTATCGCCGCGGCGGCGGCATTTGCGGCTTTTCCTTGCGCATGGAGCGCGGTAGGCATGGGCCATGGCGCTGAAATTCACCTCATTGCAAGAGTTCTACGCGCACGGGTTCGACACCGTGATCGACGTGCGCAGCCCGGCGGAATATGCCGAGGATCATGTGCCGGGAGCGATCAGCCTGCCGGTGCTGAACAACGAGGAGCGGGCTGAGGTCGGCACCATCTATGTGCAGGACAGCCCGTTCAAGGCGCGCAAGTTGGGCGCGGCCTTGGTGTTCCGCAACGCGGCGAATCACATCGAACAGCGTCTGAGCCACCACGAGGGCGGCTGGAAGCCGCTGGTTTATTGCTGGCGCGGCGGCCAGCGGTCGGGCTCCTTCACCTGGATGCTGCAGCAGATCGGCTGGCGCGCAGAGGTGGTGGAGGGCGGCTATCAGAGCTACCGCCGTCTGGTGAATGCGGCGCTCTATCAATCCGCGCTGCCGCACCGGCTGGTGGCGCTGGACGGCTATACCGGCTCCGCCAAGACCGAGGTGCTGAAGCGCGCCGGTGACCTGGGGGTGCAGGTGCTGGACCTGGAGGGGCTGGCCAACCATCGCGGTTCGCTGCTGGGCGATATGCCGACACCGCAGCCCTCGCAGAAGGGGTTTGAGTCCGCTCTGGCGGGGGCGCTCATGAAGCTCGATCCCGCCCGCCCGGTGCTGGTGGAGGCGGAATCCAGCAAGATCGGCCAGCGGATCATTCCGCCTGCAGTCTGGGACGCGATGAAGCAAGCCTTGCGGATCGAACTGCAGGTGCCGGTGGCGGCGCGCTGCCGCTACTTGGTGGATGCCTATGACGATATCCTGTCGGATACGGACAAGCTGCGCGGCAAGCTGGGCGCCCTGCGCGCGCACCGCTCCGGCGCGGTGGTGGACGGCTGGTTTGCCAGCATCGAGGCAGGCGACAAGGCTGCTTTGACCGAAGCGCTGATGGTGGAGCATTACGACCCCGCCTACCGCAAGTCCCGCGCAGCTATTGGCGCGGAGGTCGCCGCCACGGTCGAAGCCGATACGCTGGATGAAGCAGGCCTGAATGCCGCCGCAGTGCAGGTGGCGGAAGTCATGTCCGGTCTCTGACAGAAGCTCTCCCGCCCGTCGCCGGGGCCTCTGCGCGGCCCCGCTCCCGTTGGGCGTGGCGCCGCGCTGGCGCGCGGCGGTCAGGCGCTGAGGGTGATCTTACCGGAAATTTCCGTGATCCTGCCGATGAGGGCGGCCGGGTATCCGGCTGCGGTGAGTTTCACCAGCAGTTCATCTGCCTGACCGGGGGACACAGCTGCCAGCAGGCCGCCGGCGGTTTGCGGGTCGAACAGCAGGTCCTGCCAGCCGGTTGTCGTCAGCTCCGGCAGGGCGGCCTGGTTGGAGGGAAACAGTGTGGAGCGGATGCCGCGGTCCGCAAGTTCCGCCGCACCTTGCATCAGGGGGATCTTGCCGGCGGACAGCTCTGCCCCGGTGCGGGACGCTTCGCAGATGCCCAGCAGATGGCCCAGGAGGCCGAAGCCAGTGACGTCGGTCATCGCGTGGGCGTCCTGCAGGATGCGGGCGGCGGTGCCCTGCGGCTGGCTCATCTGCTCCAGCGCAGCCGCCACCCAGTCTCCCTTGGCTTCGCCGGCCATCTCTGCGGCCATCAGAACGCCGGAGCCGAGGGGCTTGGTCAGGATCAGCGCATCGCCGGGTAGCGCGCCGGCGAGGGTGATTGCAGGGCGGCGGCAAAGGCCGGTGACGGTGAAGCCGATGGTCAGCTCATCCCCCAGCGAGGTATGGCCGCCGATGATAGCGGCGCCGGCGTTTTGCATGACGGCAGAGGCGGCATCCATGATCTCTGCCAGGGTGCGGGCCTGCAGGGCGGGGGACATGCGCGGCAGGATCAGGTTGGCGGTGGCGGCCTGCGGTTCCGCCCCCATCGCCCAGATGTCGCCAAGCGCGTGGACTGCGGCGATGCGGGTCATCAGCACCGGGTCATTGGTGAAGCTGCGCAGGTGATCGGTACTTATCACCTGTTTGACGTTGCCGGTGGTCAGCAGCGCCGCGTCGTCGCCGGGCAGCGGTGTGATGTCGTCGCGGTCCGTGCTAGAAATTCCTGCAAGCGTGCCGAGCAGCGCGTCGCGCCCGACCTTGGCGCCGCAGCCGCCGCACATGGGCTTGTCCCCCAGTGCCTGCTCCATATCGAGGGTGTGTTCGGCGGGCAGGTCCGGTGCATCCATGGCGGGCAGGTCGCGGAATTTTTCCATGAAGGCCTGATCGATCCTGTCCTTCCATGTCCACATCAGTGGGCTAGAGAGGGTAGTGCCGAAACGCTCGCCAAGCGCCTCCCTTGAGCCCATGGAGATCAGTTTCAGGTAGTCCTTCTGAGGTTTGTAGCTGCGCAGCGGATCGCCGGTCATCAGGGCGCGCAGGTTGTGGTAGAGCACCGGCGCCTGGCGCACAGCGTAGACGCCGGCCTTGGGGCGCGGGGCGAACTCCATATGGGCGCAGTCGCCGGTGGCAAAGACCTGCGGATCAGAGGTTTGCAAGGTTTCACCGACACGGATGAAACCGTCGTTCAGGTCCAATCCGCTGTCCGCCAGCCAGCCATAGGGGCGGGCGCCCGCGGCGCCAGTGGTGAAATCCGAGAGGATCTCCCGCCCGTCCTGCAGCGTGATGTAGCCGTCTTCGATACGTTCTATCGCTGCGTTTTCCTCGAGCCGCACGCCCTGTTCGACCAAGGCGCGGCGCAGGGTCTGGCGGGCCTTTTCGCCGATTGCGCGTAAGGCCTGGTCACTGTCGATCAGCGTTGCTTGAGCGAGGCGGCCGCAGGACTTGAGGGCATAGGCCATCGCGAGGATCAGCTCCACCCCGGCGACGCCTCCGCCGATCACCGCGACATGGGCGGGGCCATCGCCGTCGCGAAAGGCAGCCCAGCGGGCGGCGAAGCGGCCCAGCGGCTTGGCCGGGATGCCGTGGTCCGCAAAGCCCGGCAGGTCCGGCATGGCGGAGGTGATGCCGATGTCGATGGAGGCGGCGTCATAGGCAATCGGCGGGCGGCCCGGCACATGCACCAGCCGGGCGGCGGTGTCGATATGTTCTGCCGCGCCCAGCACCACGCGGGCGCCGGCAAAACGGGCGAGGCGCACGAGGTCAATGTCCAGCTCATCCCGCTGGTAATGGCCTGCCACAAAGCCGGGCAGCATGCCGGAATAGGGCGCGGTTGGGCCGGGGTTGATCACCGTCAGCCTGGCGCCGGGCAGGGGCTTCATGCCCCATTTGCGCAAGACCAGCGCGTGGGTGTGGCCGCCGCCCACCAGAACCAGGTCACGGGTCAGCGGCAGGCGGGAGGTGTCGATCACGGGTCAGGCCTTCCTGAGTGCTGTGCGGTTAGTCTTCGGCGGGCGGCGTCTGTTCCGCGCTGCGGCGTTCCTCATCCTCGGGCGTGTCATGGGTGGCCCAGTGATCGTCGCCGCCGGCCTCTGGCATGGTATCGCGGGTTTCCTGCCGGTGGATGTGCACCTTGGCAATGAAATTTGCCGTGATCGGTGCGGTCAGGAACAGGAACAGCGTGATCATCAGTTCATGGTAGGAGAAGTATTTCTCAAACGCAGCTGCGTGCAGCATGGAGGCCAAGAGCACGCCACCGACGCCAAGGGTCGTGGCCTTGGTCGGGGCGTGCAGGCGGGACATCTGGTCGTTCAGCTTGATCAGCCCAAAGGAGCCGACAATGCCGAAGATGCCGGCGGTTACCAGGAAGGCGGCGACGAGGAATTCAAACAGGGTTTCCATCTTTCTGCCCCTTACTCGATGATGTTGCCGCGCAGGATGAAGCGCGCGTAGGCCACGGTGGAGACAAAGCCGAGCATCGCGATGATCATTGCGGCCTCAAAGAAGATCTCAGTTCCCAGCGCCATGCCGTAAAGCACCATCAGGGCGATGGCGTTGATGAACATGGTGTCGAGCGCCAGGATGCGGTCGGCCACATCGGGGGCGGTGACGACCTTCCAGAGGTTCATCAGCATGGCGAGCGCGAAACAGGCGAAGGCGAAGGTGGCAGCGCTTTCGATCATTCGAAAATCTCCATCAGCCGGCGCTCGTAGCGCTGTTTGATTTCATCCCGCACCGCGTCGGGGTTGGGGGCATCGAGGCAGTGGACCAGCAGGGCGTGGCCCTCATCCGAGACGTCCGCCGAAAGGGTGCCGGGCGTCATGGTGATGGTGCCGGCAAGGGCGGTGATTGCTTCCGGCGTTTTCAGGTCCAGCGGGATGGTGATCCAGTTGGGGCGCCGGTCGGCGTTGGGTTTGAACAGCACGATGCGGGCGACGATGATGTTGGCCTGCACGATGTCCAGCAGCACAACCAGGATGTATTCCGCGATCTTGAACGGGCGGCGAAGGTTGGGCCGGTTGGGCCAGAAGGGTTGGGTCACGAAGGGGATCACCACCCCCAGCAGGAAGCCGAAGACCAAGGAGTTCAGCGACCAGCGGTTCACCATCAGCAGCCAGGTGAGGGTCAGCAGAAGGGTGAGAAACGGGTGCGGGAACAGCCGCCAGATCAGTTTCATTCCGCGGTCCTCCCCAAAACGGTGTCGATATAGGCCGACGGCGCATAGAGCTGCGCGGCCGTTGCCTCAGCATAGCGGGTGGCGGGACCTGCAAAGACAGTGAGCGCCACCAGGCCGCCAAGGAGGCCGAAGCAGGCCACGAAGGGCAGCTGTGCCGGCTGGGCGGGCAATGTGTCAACGGGCGGCTCTGCGCTGGTGTCCGTATCCTCAGGTGTCAGGCCGTGGCCTTTCCAGAACAGGAGCGAGCCTGCACGCGCCATGCCGATGATGGTGACAAGCGAGCCGATCAGGATGATACCCCAGATCCAGGGCGCCAGCGCGGCGCCGCGGGTGGCGTCCAGCACCAGCAGTTTGCCCAGGAAGCCCGACAGCGGCGGCATCCCCGCCAATGCGATTGCGGCGGCAAAGAACAGGGCCGAGATCAGTCCGGTCTGCGGCATCGGCAGCTGCGGCAGGATCCACTGGCCTTGACGCTCCATCACCAGGTCGGCGACCAGGAACAACAGCGCCGCTGCCAGGGTGGAATGCACCAGGTAGTAAAGCGCAGCCGCGGCGGCGGTCTGGGTGAACAAGGAGATCGCGATCAAGAGCGTGCCCATGGAGGCGATGGCGCCGAAGGCCGCGAGGCGGCCCAGCTTCTTTGAGCCGAGGACACCGATGGCGCCGGCGCCGAGGGTCAAGAGGGCCGCGGGCAGCAGCCAGCTTTCGGTCAAGCCTGCGGTGGCTTCGACCTCGGGGCCGAAGACCAGCGTATAGATGCGCAGGATCGAATAGGCGCCGACCTTGGTCATGATGGCAAAGAGCGCCGCCACCGGCATCGGCGCGTTGGCATAGGCCGAAGGCAGCCAGAAATGCAGCGGCAGGAGGGATGCCTTGATGGCAAATACCAGCAGAAGCATCACCGCGCCGACACGCAGGAGGGCGGTGTCCTCTGCCGGGATCTGGGCGACCTTCACGGCGAGGTCGGCCATGTTCAGGGTGCCGGTGACGGAATAGAGCGTGCCGAGCGCAAACAGGAACAGGGTGGAGCCCAGGAGGTTGAACACCACATACTGCACGCCTGCCTGAAACCTCCGGGTGCCGCCGGAATGGATCATCAGCCCGTAGGAGGCGATGAGCAGCACTTCGAAGAAGACAAACAGATTAAAGGCGTCGCCGGTCAGGAAGGCGCCCATGATGCCCATCAGCTGGAACTGGAACAGCGCGTGGAAGTTACTGCCGCGGGTGTCCCATCCGGAACCGATGGCATAGAGCAGCACCGGCAGGGCCAGGAGCGAGGTCAGCACAATCATCATCGCCGACAGCCGGTCCAGCACCAGGACGATGCCGAAGGGCGCGGGCCAGTCGCCCAGTTCGTAGACTTTGACGGTGCCATCGGCGGCCTGTGCGGCCAGCGCCAGGGTGACGCCTGCCAGCAGCACCGCGCTGGCCAGCGAGAAGATCCGCTGCAGGTCCAGGTGGTGGCGCAGCACCATGATGATGAAGGGCGCAACAAGGGCGGGCAGAACCACCGGTGCGATCAGCAGGTGTTCCATCATGCCTCCTCCTCGGCGCCGTCTGCCTCAACCGGCATTGCGGTAGCGTCGTCACGGGACGACAGATACGCCCCCAGCGCGATCATCACCACCACGGCGGTCATGCCGAAGGAGATCACGATTGCGGTCAGCACCAGCGCCTGCGGCAGCGGATCAGTATAGGCGACCTCCTCATACTTGTTGAGGATCGGCGGCGCGCCGGTGACCAGCCTGCCGGTGGCAAACAGGAACACGTTGACCGCATAGGTCAGGAGCGACAGGCCCAGAATCACCGGGAAGCTGCGGCGGCGCAGGATCAGGTAGACACCGGCCGCCGTCAGGATGCCCACGGCAGAGGCAACGAGAAGTTCCATGGTTATCCCTCCGTCCCGGTCTTGGCCGCTTCGTCGCGTGCCGGGTTGATGTCCATTGCGTGTTCGGAACTGATGCCCGGCTGCCAGGCGAAGCGCGACAGGCTTTCCAGCGCCAGCAGCACCGCGCCGACCACGGCCAGGAAGACGCCGAGGTCAAACAGCGCGGCGGTGGCCCATTCGAACTCTTCCAGCGGCGGCCAGTGCAGGTAGCCGAAATCGCTGGTCAGGAACGGCTTGCCGTTGAACCAGGCGCCCATGCCGGTGGCGGCGGCGATCAGCACGCCTGAGCCGATGATGGCATGGTAGGGGTAGCGCTGCCGTTCGGTCGCCCAGGCAAAGCCGGAGGCCATGTACTGCATGATGATGGCGATTGCTGCGACCAGGCCTGCGATGAAGCCGCCGCCCGGCAGGTTGTGGCCGCGGAAGAAGATATAGGCGGCGACCATCAGCGCCAGCGGCATCATCACCCGGGTTGCTACCACCATCATCAGCGGATGGGCGTCGCCTGCCTGCGGCAGGTCGGGCTTGCGGTTCAGGAGATAGGCGCGGACCTTGGAGTTCAGCACCGCCTCGGTCAGGGCAAAGATTACCATTGCGGCGATGCCCAGCACGATGATCTCGCCAAAGGTGTCATAGCCGCGGAAGTCGACCAGGATCACGTTCACCACATTGGTGCCAC
Organism: Leisingera sp. ANG-M7; assembly: GCF_000813965.1. Classification (GTDB taxonomy): domain Bacteria; phylum Pseudomonadota; class Alphaproteobacteria; order Rhodobacterales; family Rhodobacteraceae; genus Leisingera. The sequence continues at coordinate 46,492 of NZ_JWLI01000006.1, forward strand.
CGCCGCCCTTGTAGGAATTGGCGAGGTGGAAGTCCGAGATCGTCGGGAAGGCAAAGTCGCGCATCAGGAGGGCATAGATTAGCCCGCCGGCACCCAGGCCCGCCACCACCGCAATTGCCCCGTCGCGGAAGCGGGTGAGGGCCGGGGTCTCGACCGGGGTTTCCTTGGGCATGAAATTCAAGGCCAGCAGCATCAGGATGATGGTGACCACCTCAACCGAGATCTGGGTCAGCGCCAGGTCGGGGGCGGAGAGGTAGTTGAAGGACATCGAGACCACCAGGCCCACCACGCCGATCAGCACCAGCGACAGCAGGCGGTTGCGGTGCTTGGCAACGATGAAGAGGGTTGCGACCACCAGTGCAAACCAGCCGACAACCGGCAGCGCGCCCGGTTCCTGCAGCTGGCGGGTTTCAGCCCCCAATGTGCCGCCGAGGTAAGCGAAATAGCTGATGGCAACGGTGAAGGTGATCATGATCGCCGCGTAACGGGTCAGGACACCGTTGTGCAGGCCTTCGGTCACGGATTGGCTGATACGGGTGAGAGCGCCGATCAGGGCTTCGAAAATGGTCTTGGCCTCTGGCCGCGGCAGGGCGTTCCAGCCCCGCTGAAGGGGCTTGTGCAACGCCAGCAGGGTCAGGCCGCCGATGGTGGCGGCGACCGACATGTAGAGCGCCGGGGTCAGCCCGTGCCAGAGCTTGAGCGAGTAATATGGCAGCTCGCCGCCGCCAATGACGGCGCCGGCGGCAGTGGCGACCATCGGGCCGGCGATCTTGGCCGAGGCGAGGCCGATCAGCACCACCAGCAGCACCAGGAAGGCCGGGCCGATCCACATGCCAGTGTTTGGGTCATGCGGGTGGGCGGGGTAATCCTCGCGCTTTTGCCCGAGGAAGACATGGGAGATGAAGCGGAAGGAATAGGCAGCTGAGAACAGCGCCGCCACAGTTGCCAGGGCGGGCACGATCAGATGCGAGCCGTTCCAGATGGTATGGGCGGTTTCCTCCAGCATCATCTCTTTGGAGAGGAAGCCATTGAGGGGCGGGATGCCTGCCATCGACAGCGCCGCCACCGTGCCGATGGTGAAGGTCACCGGCATCAGGTGGCGCAAGCCGCCAAGGCGTTTGATGTCACGGGTGCCCGCCTCATGGTCGACGATGCCCGCGGTCATGAACAGCGCCGCCTTGAAAGTAGCGTGGTTGATGATGTGGAATACTGCGGCCACCGCGGCGATCTTGGTGCCAAAGCCCAAGAGCATGGTGATCAGGCCCAGGTGGCTGACGGTGGAGAAGGCCAGCAGAGCCTTGAGGTCATCCTTGAAGAGCGCGATTACCGCGCCGATCAGCATGGTGACAAGGCCGGTGGTGGCAACGATGTAGAACCACTCCGGCGTGCCGGCCAGCACCGGCCACAGGCGGGCCATCAGGAACAGCCCGGCCTTTACCATGGTGGCGGAGTGCAGATAGGCCGAGACCGGTGTCGGGGCGGCCATGGCGTGGGGCAGCCAGAAGTGGAACGGGAATTGCGCCGATTTGGTGAAGGCGCCCAAGAGGATCAGGATCAGTGCGGGCAGGTAGAGATCCGATGATTGGATCGCTTCCTTGTTCTGGAGAATGACGCTGAGATCATAGGAGCCCGCGATGTGGCCCAGCATCAGCATGCCGGCGATCATCGCCAGCCCGCCGGAACCGGTGACGGTCAGCGCCATGCGGGCGCCCTGACGGCCCTCGGGCAGGTGCTTCCAATAGCCAATCAGCAGGAAGGAGCTGAGTGAGGTCAGTTCCCAGAACACCAGAAGCAGCAGGATGTTGTCGGACAGAACGATGCCCACCATCGCGCCCTGGAACAGCAGAAGGTAGCTGTAGAACTGGCCCATCGGGTCTTCGCGCGACAGGTAGTAACGGGCATAGAGGATGATCAGGAGGCCGATGCCCAGGATCATTGCGGCAAACAGGAAACCAAGGCCATCAAGGAAGAAATGCGCGTTAAGGCCAAGGGCGGGCAGCCAGTCCACCGCGGCAAAAACCGTCTCGCCGCGGAACACGGCGGGGATGTGCAGCATCAGCCCGATGAAAGCGAGCAGGGTGGTCAGCCCGGCAGCGGAGGCGGCCGCATTGCGTCCGGCGCGGATCAATAGCGCGGGAAAGACGGCTCCGATAAAGGGCAGGGCCGCAATCAGGAAAAGGGACACGTGCAAGTCTCCTGTCGGGTTGGCGCGTCGTTTTTGGACCAGTGCTAAGCAATTTTGTTGCTCAGAACCACCCCCGCCGCCCCGATTGCGGCGGGAATGCCGCAGCCAAAGGCAGAGTGAATACGCTCGTTACGGGCATAATTGGGCAGCAGGCGCGCAATAACAAGAACTTGACCGGCGGATTTTGCCTGTTTCTGGTGATCAATGGCCATCGGGCTGCTAGACCGGTGAGGAACAAGCGGCAGCGGAGGCAGGATGGCAGACGTGGAACCAGGGAACCCGAAGCTCACCCGGCGGCTGATGCTGCTGGGAGGCACCGCGGCGGCGGCTGGTTTTGGCTTCTGGTGGCAGCGCCGCCAGCCGCCCGATCACGCCCACCCGCGGCTGACAGCGGCGGAGGCTTATGCGCAGGCGCAGGCAGGCGAGATTACCCTGGTGGATATCCGCACGCCTCAGGAGTGGCGCGCATCGGGTGTGCCTGTCGGCAGCCACCAGATTGACATGCGGCGGGAGGATTTCATTGCAGCCTTGCAGGCGGTGGCCGGGCCGGATCCGTCGGTGCCGGTGGCGCTGATCTGCGCCCGAGGGGTGCGGTCGGCGCGGGTGACGCTGATGCTGGCGGAGGCTGGCTATACCCATGTGATCGATGTTCCGGAGGGGATGCTGGGCTCAGCCGCCGGGCCGGGATGGATCGCGGGCAACCTGCCGGTGGCGCGGTGGAACGGATGAAGCGGGGGCTGAGAAACGCAGTGGCTGCCGCGATGCTGGCTGCCGCCTGGGGGAATGCAGCCTCCGCAGGATGCGGGAAGGAGCAGGACGCCTGCAGTGTGGAGGAAGGTGCGTATCATATCGTTCTGCCGGACCAGAAAACTGCAGCGAGCGCCGTGCCGGTGGTGATGTTTCTGCACGGTTATGGCGGCAGCGGCGGCAGTGTTCTGCGCAACAAGGATATGATCGAGGGGCTGACGCAGCGCGGCTATGCGGTGATTGCGCCGGAGGGGCAGAGGCGGGGCGGCAGCGGCCCGCAGTCCTGGGGTTTCGGCCCCTTCACCGGGGGGCGGGACGAGGGCGCCTTCTTTGCCGCGGTGCTGGCGGATGCGGCAGAGCGGTTCGGCACATCCCGTTCGCAGACGGTGCTGGCCGGTTTCTCGGCCGGTGCCTTCATGGTGCATTACCTGGCCTGCCGCGACCCGGCTGCCTTTGCCGCCTATGCGCCGGTTTCCGGCGCCTTCTGGCGGCCGCAGCCGGAGCGCTGCGCAGGGCCGCTGCGGCTGTTGCAGGTTCATGGCTGGCGCGACGAGGTGGTGCCGCTGGAGGGGCGCGTCCTGGGCGGAGGCCGGTTTGAGCAGGGCGATGTCTTTGCCGCATTGGAAGTTTGGCGGGAAGCCAACGCTTGCACCTTTCATGCGCCGGACAGGGCGTGGAGCACCGGGGGCCTCATGCGCCGCCGCTGGGACTGCGGGCCGGGGGCGGATATTGAACTGGTGCTGTTTGACGGCGGCCATATGGTGCCCAAGGGCTGGGCAGGGCTGATGGCGGAGTGGTTCGAGGATCAGCCCGCGGTGCGCTGAAGCTGGCGGCGAGGCGTGCCGCGGCGGCCTCCCGCCCCTTTGACCTGTAAATCAAAAAATTCCGGCAAAGCGTTGGGCCTGGCAGCGCGCCCTTCCGGGCGCGCTGCGTTTGCATTTGGCACCAACCGCGCCGCGCATCAGCGCGGCGCCGGGCCCAAGGCTGCCAAGGTGAACCGGCAACAGCCGGGGCATCCTGCGGGCGCGGGAGTTCCTTGTTTGCGGCGTCTACTCTGCAGGGGTTCCGCGGGCGTTGCTGCCGTCAAGCAGGGCTTTCAGGTCGGCGCGGGCGGCACGGGCGGCGCGGGTGATCTGGGGTTCGGTGAACTCCTCCCGCGTGGCCATCCAATTGCGGATGCGGTTCACGGTCTTGACACCGGAGAGAGCCGAGAGCGGCACCGCCAGCACCAGCGACAGGGCGATAGGCGCCAGCCACAGCGACACGGTTCCGGTCAGGATCCCGGCCCAGAGCGCAACACCGCTGACGGTTTCCAGCGCGTGGCAGGCGGCCAGCGTTCGCAGCGAGTAGCTGCCGCCGTCGCGCGCCTGAGGTGCCCAGCCGCGCTGGAGACCAAGGGCGGTGCGGAACACCGCGATCATCTGCTGCACCATCAGGATCGGCGCATAGAGGATGGCCAGCACCACCTCGGATACAAAGGACAGCGCGAAATGCACCGGGCCGCCGTATTCGGAAAACCGGCTGCCGGTCAACGGCAGCGCCATTGCGGCCAGCATCTTGGGCGCCAGCAGCATGGCGTAGATCAGAATGATCACCAGCACATGCTTGGGTTCGGACATGTCGGGCCAGCTGGGGCGGAAGGGGTTGGCTTCGCTGAAGTAGCTGATCACGGACGCCTCTTCGCTGCGGCCGATCACCGCCCAGAGAACCAACAGCGCAAACCAGACCGGCGCCATGAGGTAACCGATCGCGCCTGCAAACAGGTGGAAGCGGGAGATTGCGCGGAAGCCTTTGGCGTGCAGCAGGTTCAGATGCTGCAGGTTGCCCTGGCACCAGCGGCGGTCTCGCAGGATGTGGTCGATCAGGGTGGCGGGCGTTTCCTCATAGGAACCGCGGATGCGGGGCAGGAAGCGCACCGACCAGCCGGCCCGGCGCAAGAGGCCTGCCTCGACGAAATCGTGGCTCATGATCAGCTTCTCGCCGCCGCCGAAGCGCGAGCGCAGCAGCGGCAGGCCGGCGCATGCGGCAAAGGCACGGGTGCGGATGATGGCGTTGTGGCCCCAGTAGTTGCCCTCGTGCCCTGCCCAGCGGGCCAGGCCCTCGGCCAGCGCGAGCCCATAGACGCCGTTGGCAAACTGCTGCATGCGGCCAAAGACTGACTGGGCGCCGATCAGCTGCGGGTAGCTCTGGATCAGGCCGGCGCCGGGGTCGCGGGCCAGCGCATCGGCCAGCCGGGCGATGGCGCGGCCGGTCATCAGGCTGTCGGCGTCCAGCACCAGCATCGCCTCATAGCCTGCGCCCCAGCGGCGCACCCAGTCGGAGATATTGCCGACCTTGCGGCCCTCGTTGTCGTCGCGGCGGCGGTAGTAAAGCTCAGTGCCTTCCGGAAGCATGGTGCGAAGCGCCTCGACGCTGGCGCGTTCCTGCGCGGCAATGGCGTCGTCGCGGGTGTCCGACAGGATGAACATTGCGTACTCGTGCAGGCCGCCGCGGCCGTGCAGTTCCTGCAGCATGGTCTGGGCGTTGCCCAGCACATACCAGGGCACCTCGTTGTAGACCGGCATCAGGAGCGCCACCTTCATCGGGCGCGCAGCGCCGCGGGTGGCGGTGCGCTCGCGGCGCGAGAGGCTGTAGAGGCCCAAGAGCACGGTGGAGACGGTGAAGGCGATCCAGAAGAAGTTGAAGGCGATCAGCGCCAGCAGGATCGTCTCCAGCACCGAGAAGCCGCCATCGGTGAACCAGCCGCCCATGACCCAGGTCAGGACACCGGTTGCGGCCATCGCAGGCGAAAACGCCAGCAGGCGCCAGAGTGCCACCTGACGCGGCGCGGCGGCGCCTGGGGCTTCAGCATCACGGAAGTCCTTGCTGAAGTCCTGTTCCGGCATCGCCAAGGGCTGTTCCGGGGGCATCAGATCACATGCGGTCATGCGGTCCACCTGTAAAGCCAGACCTCGGAAGCGGGGTTGCCGTCTTTCCTGAGCTGGGCGCGAAATTCGATGTGATCCCGGTCTTCGGGATCGAAGTAGAAAGCGAGGCGCATGCCGCCCGTTTCCGGGTTGCGCTGCAGCACGCCGTCGCTGGCGGCCACATGGGGAGAGTGGATGTGAACGTCAAGATCCTCCGGATCGCCGTCGAGCAGCGGGTGCGAATCGAAGTCGATGGTGATGATCCGGCCCGGCCCGCCGAAGATGCGGGCGCCCTCGGCGGTGGACAGCACACGCGGCAGGGGCAGGGACGGTTCGCTGCCCCAGGTGAGGCGGTAGTCGAGCCTGATTTCGCTTCCCTTTGCATAGGGCTCACGCGGGCGCCAGTAGGCGACGATGTTGTCGTAAATTTCCTTGTCCGCGGGGATTTCCACCAGGGTAACGGCACCTTTGCCCCAGTCCTGCTTGGGTTCGACCCACAGGCAGGGGCGTTTGTGGTAAAAGGCTTCGAGGTCGTTGAAGTCCGACAGCTTGCGGGCGCGTTGCATCAGACCGAAGCCGCGCGGGTTTTCGTCAACGAAGGACGATACTTGCAGGCGTTTCGGGTTGGAGAGCGGCCGCCACAGGGTTTCGCCATTGCCGTTCTGCACCAGCAGGCCGTCGGTGTCGTGCACCGCCGGGCGGAAATCGTCGAAGTCGTGGCGGTTCTTGGCGTCGAACAGGAACATCGAGGTAAGCGGTGCAAGTCCTGCGTGGGTCAGGTCTTCGCGGGCAAACAGCGTTGCCTCCACATCCATCACGGCGCTGCTGCCGGGAGTGATGGTAAAGCGGTAGGCGCCGGTGACGGAGGGCGAGTCCATCAGCGCATGCACCACCACGTGGCGCTGGCCGGGGGCGGGGGCCTCCAGCCAGAATTCTATGAACTCGGGGAACTCCTCGCCTTCGGGGTCGGCGGTCTTGAGCGCCAGGCCGCGGGCCGACTGACCGTAGGCGTTGCCGGTGCCGATGGCGCGGAAGTAGCTGGCGCCCTGGAAGACGCAGAATTCGGTCTTCTTGCCGGGTTCGGACTGCTCAGTGCGCAGGCGCAGGCCGGAGTAGCCCAGGTCGCCTTCGGTGGTCAGATCGGGGGCTTTGTCGGACTTGTCGAAGAGCGACAGGTCGAAGGGCACCCGGGCAGACAATCCGTTTGCCACGGTGTTGATCTGGATGGCGCGCGGGAAATAGAGGCCGGGCAGGAAGAAATCGACGTTGTAGCTGCGGTCTGTCCCGGCCCAAAGCGCATCCTTGGTGCGGAACCAGCGGGCCTTGTAATCATCATAGGACTGATCCAGCCAGTCCTTCGGCACGGTGGGGCGTTCCGCATAATCCGCGGCGGCCAGGGCGCGGGCCTTGGCAACCACGATGTCGCGGGTGAACGGCACGGCCTCGCTGGCCGTGCCGGGCAGTGCTGCCAGGGCGGTGCTGCCCAATGCAGCAGCCAGGAATGTGCGGCGGGTAAAAAAGCTCATCGCTTGGCTCTCCAAGGTTGCGACTTGAACCAAGCTGCGGTGTAAGCGCAGACAATGATTAGGAAAAAGCCAACCAGGTTGGCGAATGCCGTGGTCATAACCGCGCGGTCGGTCTGGTCAAGCGCAAAGCCGATGAAACGGGCCAGAGCCATCGAAAAAACAAACACCGCAAGCGATTGCTGGCCGACCTTGGTGATCAGCTTCAGCAAAACCGCCCAGATGCGCGCAGCCAGCGAATGGCCGGTGGCAATGAGCCGCTTGCCGCCGGCGCCCGCAGCCACCCAGCCCAGATAAGCCAGCGAGAGGAAATGGGCATAGCGCAGCAGGCCGAAGTCGGTCTTCTCGCGCCACTCCGCGGTGATCTCCCAGGTGGGGCGGATCAGGCTGGCCAGATCTTTGTTCGCCGCTTCCACCCACAGGAAGACTTTCCAGGAGCCGAAGGGGGCGGAGAGGATCAGGAATGCGGCGGCCAGGATCACCAGCGCCTTGGAGACCGGCGGTGCAGGCAGCCAGCCTTTCATGAAGGCAAAGCCGGTGAAGAACAGCAGCTGCCAGCCGAGCGGGTTGAAAAACCATTCACGCTCCGACCAGGGTTCCGCCGTGAAGGAGATGCCGTCCGGGCCCAGGCCGATCATGTAGGGGTTGGCGGTGAGCCAGATCAGGATGCTGGCGGCAGCCACGGACCACAGGCCTACCTTCTCCAGCCCCATCATCAGCGGCATCAGCAGCAGAACCACAAGGTACATCGGCAGGATGTCGAAGTAGTTCGGCACATAGGTAAGGGTGAAGAGCCCGGTGAGCTGCTGCACCGTGTTGGTGAAGAACCAGTGCAGGTTCAAAGACCCAATGTAGCTCTTGTCGAAGCCTCCGTAGAGATCCAGCATCGCCATCGAGGCGGCGAGGAAGAAGAAGAGGCCGATGTGGGCCCAGTAGACCTGCCAGCAGCGGAACACGACCCGAGCGGTGCCCAGCCACCAGCCTTGCTTGGCATATAAGCTGCCAAAAGCGATGGCCGAGGCCATGCCTGAGCAGAAGACAAAGATCTCGGTTGCGTCGGAGAAGCCGAAGCGGGCTGGGATCCAGCTGGCCCAGCGGTTGCCCGGGACATGCGCCACCAGGATGATGAACATCGCGATGCCGCGGTAGAAGTCGAGCCGCGGGTCGCGGACGCGCGGCTGGGCCGCCTGCGGCGGGGGCGCTGCACGATTGGCAGCACTGGGGTCTTTCTGAGGCCCGGGGAAGGGCGCAACGCTGGACATGGGTCGTTTTGGTCCTTGAAGGGTCTTATTCGGCGGGAACGCTTGCGGCGTCGGGAGAGTTCCGGCCCTGGGCGATCAGAGCGCGCCGGGCCAGGGCGTAATTGTCCTCGGTGCCGCCGCGCTTGACGCGGCGGTCATCAAGGATTGCTTCAGCTTCGTCAAGACGTCCTGCACGCAGGCCCGAGTCGATGGTTATCCGTTCGAAAACATCGCGTTGCGCGTGGCTGCCGCCGGCCAGCTGCAGCGTGGCGCGGGCTGTGGATAAATTCTCGAATGCAGCCTTATAATTACCGTCTCCGAAGGCTTCCAGCCCGTCTGCGGCGGCGCATCCGGGGGCTGCCATCCGCTCTTTCGCCTCGCTGCCGCCGGCGCTGGCATCGGCGTGAATCCGCTGAACCAGTTTGTGCGCGTCTTCCTTGCGGTGGCCGGTCAGAGCCAGGAGGTAGTGCAGATCGGCGAAAATGAGGCTGCCGTCCTCAGTCCGGCTGGCGCAGAGATTCGCCAGCTCCTCCCAGCGGGCACCGACACTGACGCCTTCAAGCTCCAGCCGCATCAAAAGCGAGGTTGCGTTGGAGATGTCGCGGTAGTCATCGGTTTTGTCCTTGCGGACCTCGGTATCATAGAGCGCAATGGCCTCGTCCATCTGGCCAAGGTCCAGATGCATCAGCGCCTTGTGCCACCAGACGTGGTAGCGGAAGTTGTTGCAATGGGCCCAGGCCTCCTCGCGGCCATGCAGCCATTCCAGCCCGGCCGCTGCGTTGCCGGTCATATCGTGGACATGGGCAACGGCGTGCAGCCCCCAGGCATCGTCCGGTGCCATCCACAGTGCCTGGCGTCCGGCGTTGGCGGCGCGTTCGTATTCGCCGGTTTCCTCCAACGCAAAGGAGTGGCAGCCCAAGAGGTAGCCGCGGCCTGCGTGATCCGGGTCATAGCTTGGCAGTACCCGTTCGATGGAAGCACGCATGCCAGCGGGGTCACCCATGATGAAACGGATGCCGTGGCTCAGTTTCATGGCCAGCGTGTCCTGTGGAAAGACGTCCAGCACTTCCTCCATCCGCTGGATGGCCAGGCTGGGAAGGCCGGCAAGCCAGTTCTCCAGCGCGTCGACGTATTTCCGTTCGCGGGGCAGGGCGGCCTCATAGACCGCCTTGGCGTCCCGCAGCGCCTCGCGCGCAGTCGGCAGCAGTTCGCTGCGCCCAAGCATCAGCAGCGACAATCCCTTGATGGCATGTGCCAGGGCAAATTCCGGTGACGCCTTGAGCACCACGCCAAGATGATCTGCGGTGACGGCGGCATGGGCCAGAACCCCCAGCTGCACGGCGTTCCAACTCTGCAGTGCGGTGGTGTCAGTCAGGCTGCTCTCCTGGCCGAAAATATCAAGCATCATGGGGGTCCAATCTTTGTCAAATGAAGCGCGGGTTCCTGTCCCGATGGAGAGTAGATCATCGTAACGGTCCGGGCGAACCCCGCTCGCGGTTTGGTGATGGGCTGTGTGCACTCAGCTTTGAAATTCGCCGGATGTGTAGGATTTTCCGGGAAAATTCTGCAAGAGACCTAGGCTGAAAACTAAAAAAACACCGCCGGTTTGGCGGTGTTTTGCCGGAAATTGTAACACTTGGCGGAATGCTGCCGCGGATTTCGGCGGTTAGGCTGACCCGAAGGGGGCATCTGAGCCCAGAATCTCCTCAGTGCCCTCGCCGCACTGGGGCGGCGCATGGCGGTATGTGACTGGCGTGCGAGAGAAATTCAGAGGGTTGCCCAGCAGCTTTACCGGACCTGCTTCGGTCTCCATGCCGATTGCCATGTTCCGTGCTGCGACCTGACCAGTGGCAAACAGGGTGTCCAGGGTCTGCACTGGGCCAGCTGGGACTTTGCGGGCTTCCATGGCGTCCAGAACTTCATCCGTGGTGAAACGCTGCACCGAAGGTATCAGCACGTTGTTCAGGGCGTCGCGGTATTGCAGACGGGCCGGGTTTGTGGCGAAGCGGGGGTCTTCCGCCAGGCCCTCGAGCTTCAGGAATTCCATGAAGCGCCGGAACTGGCTGTCGTTGCCCACGGCCAGGATCACATGGCCGTTGGAGGTTTCATAGACGCCATAAGGCATAATGCTAGGATGTTCGTTGCCGCGGCGCTTGGGGTTCTGGCCGGTGTTCAGATAGGCCACGCCCTCGTTGATCAGCCAGGCGATCTGGGCGTCGACCAGTGCCAGATCGATCTGCTGGCCTTCGCCGGTTTTCCCGCGGTGGTGAAGGGCCGAAAGGATGCCGATGCAGGCATACATGCCGCACATCACATCGGCGATACCGACGCCTGCCTTCATCGGCTGGCCGTCCGGTTCTCCGGTCAGCGACATGATGCCGCCGAAGCCCTGGGCCATGATGTCATAGCCGGGCTTGTGGCTGTTGGGGCCGGTCTGGCCGTATCCCGAAATGGAGCAGTAGATCAGGGCGGGGAGATCGTCCTTGAGGCTGGCATAGTCCAGTCCGTATTTCGCCAGCCCGCCGGGTTTGAAATTCTCTATCAGGATATCGGCCTCTGCCGCCAGGCGCCGGATGGCCTGCTGGCCTTCTTCTGTTGCGATATCAATGGCAACGGAGCGCTTGTTGCGGTTGGCGGCCATGAAATAGGCGGATAGGTCTGATTGCTGCCCGTCCGCATCCACCACATAGGGCGGCCCCCATTGGCGGGTGTCGTCGCCGCCGGTCTTGGGGTTTTCCACCTTGATCACCGTGGCGCCGAGGTCGCCCAGGAGCTGGGTGCAGGTCGGGCCTGCCAGAATGCGGGAGAGGTCCAGTACCTTGACGCCCTTCAGCGCGCCGTGGGGGAGCATGTCAGATGCGGCCATCGTAGCCTCCGCGGTCGATCACAGTCGAGATGACGGTGAAGGTGTCTGCTGTCAGCGCGTCCTGCAGGGCTGCGCGTAATGCGGCGCGGTTGGTGACTGTCATGCCGTTGCCGCCAAAGGCCCGGCCCATCGCGGCAAAATCATGCGCGGCGAAGTCCACACCGCCATTGGCAAGCTGGCGCTGGCGCTGTTTCAGTTCGATCAGGGCAAGGCTGGCATCGGCGAAGACCACAAAGATGGGGGCCACGCCCAGTTCCGCGGCGGTGGCAAGCTCGCCAGCGACCATCAGAAAACCTGCATCGCCGGAGAAGCTGACCACGGGCCTGTCCGGCTGCGCCAGCTTGCGTCCGACGGCCATTGGCACCGCGCAGCCCATGGTGCAGAGGCCGGACGATTGGATCAGCCCGCGCGGTTCGGAACACTCCCACATCTGGCTCAGCAGAATACGGTGGGCCCCGCTGTCGGCAGTGGCGAGGGTTTCCGGCGGCAGGGTCGCGCGGCATTCTGCGATGACGCCGGCCGGGCCCCAGTCCTGATCCTGCGGGAAGGCGACTGCCAGCGCGGATTTGACTTCAGCCGGGCGGTTGTTTGTCCAGGTTTCGCGCGGGGAAGTACCGTCTGACAGGGCCACCAGCGTGGGGGCGATGGCGGTGAGGAAGTTGAGGCCTGCTTGATGCATGTAATGGGTGTTCGCCTCAGGCGCGATGTCGATGACGTTCTGAGTTTCCACGTTCCAGGCATTGCGCCAGCCAGGGCGCATCTCAATCGGGTCATAGCCGATGGAGAGCACCAGATCGGCCTCGCGCACCATGGGCAGCAGGTGCTTGTCGGCCAGCGGCGAGAGGCCTGCGCCACCCAGACAGAGGGGGTGGTCTTCTGGAAGGATGCCCTTGGCCTTGTATGTGGTGACGAACGGGATCTGGTGCTTTTCGACAAAGGCGCGGATTGCGGGGCCTGCATTCTCTTGCAGCGCGTCGAGGCCAATCACCGCTACCGGACGCTTGGCTGCTGTCAGCCAGGAACGCGCCTGCGCCAGTGCTTCTCCGCTTGGCGCGCTGGCACTTGCAAGCGCGCGGCGGATGCCGCGGTCCCTGGCCGGCGTATCTGCTACCGATATTGGCACGTCGATATGCACCGGCCCGTTGCGCGGCTCAGTTGCGATGGCAACTGCCTTGTCTGCGATCAGGTCCGCAGCGTCCGGGTCCAGACGGAAGGTGGCCTTGGTAATGGGTGTGAAGACCGCGCGGTGGTCGAGCACCTGATGGGTGTAACTCTGTTCCTCCGCTGCATCGACGCAGCCGGTCAGCACCAGCATCGGCACCCGGTCCTGATGGGCGTTGGCCACCACATTGATGCCGTTCAGCGCGCCGGGGCCGAGGGTGGCGACCAGGATGACCGGAGCGCCATCGGAATGATGCACGCCTTCGCCCATGAAGCCGGCGCAGTTTTCATGCTTGGCCAGGTGAAACGCGATGCCTGCCTTGGTCAGCGCATCCACCAGGGTCAGCACCTCGCCGCCGGGCATTCCGAAGGCATGGCGGCAGCCTGCCTCGTAGAGCCGCCGGGCCAGAACATCGGCTGTGCGTGAAGGTTCCGTCATCTTGTCCGTCCAATCCGTTGATTTGGCGCCAGATTGCCAAGGCTGCACCCGCGCGCAAGCCCTCTCACGCTAGTGTGAGAAATGCTGCGGCGGATTTTGGCGCAAATGGTGGGTCTTGGGTATTTGCGACCAGAAAAAGTAGGGGTTACTTCTGCGCCTGTTCAGCGATCAGCGCAAACCGTCTGTCGAGCTGGCCGGCCAGGGCCGCGAGGCCTGCACCGCCCTCATCCGCATATGGTGCAAAGACATGGGAGGGCAGTTTATAGGAAAGCGTGGCGGTGCCGTCCGCGTTTTCGGTCACATACATCCGCACGGGGGCCTCGATCATCGCTGCGGTCGACAGGGCGAGGATCTTGACGGCAAAGTCATTGTTGAAAAGGCCGATCACGCGGTTGCCTGGGATGGTAATGCCGCGGGCGGCGGCGGCCTGGGTCGGGCCTGCCTGGGTTACGACGCCAAGACCTTGCGCCTTGGAAGCGGTTTTGATGTCTGAAATCAGCTGCTCGAAGGGCTTGGGAGTATCATGCACGGCCCAGCCCTCGCGCGGGGTGATGCTGCCAGCGGAGGCAGTTGCGGCGGTGAGGAGCAGGGCGGCAGTCAGGCGTTTGAAAAACATGGGGTTCTCCGTTGCGTCAGTGCCAATACTAAATGCAGCGGAGCGGCTTTGAGGCTCACAATTGCGTGCAGCAGGCGCGCGGGGATCAGGTTGCGATCCTGCCGCCGCCCTGTTTGGTGATCACGACCACCGAGGGGCGTGGCGGCATGGCGGGATCGAAATCCGGCCAGCGGGTGGCCGGGTCCTCGAAGGTGGACTCACGTTCAAAGCCCTTCAGGCTGGTGGTGCCGTCGGTTCCGGGGTGCTGCACCGCCAGAAACAGGGTTTCATTGTCCGGGGTGAAGTATGGGCCGCAAAGCTCTGCCCCCACGGGACAGCGGAAGAACAGTTTGGAGTGGCCGCGCAAATCCCCTTCGGTCTCCACGCCGTAAAGCCCGTCGGACTTGCCTGTCTTGTCCCACTTGCGGCCCTGGTCGGTGGCGACCCACAGGCGGCCCCCGGCGTCTGTTGCGCAATTGTCGGGGGAGGCGAACCAGCCGTGTTCCGAGGTTTCCGGGTTCCACTGGGCGCCGACTTCGGCAATCGCGGGGTCTCCGCATTGCACCAGGATGGACCAGCTGCCGCGGGTAGCGGCGTGGTCGCCGCCGTCCTCCTTCAGCTCGATGATATGGCCGAAGTCCGAGCCTGGCCGCGGATTGGCGGCATCGGTCTGGCCGGGTTTGCGTCTGGAGTTGTTGGTCAGCATCACAAAGGCGGTGCCGTCGCCGCGGGGGGAGACGTCTTCGGGGCGGTCCATCGGCGTCGCGCCCAGTGCATCCGCCGCCAGGCGGGCATCAATCAGCACATCCGCCTGGCTGGCAAAGCCGTTTTCTGCCGTCAGCGGGCCGTGGCCGTGCTCCAGCGGCAGCCAGAGCAGGGTGCCGTCCGGGTTAAACCGAGCCGCATAGAGCGTGCCGTCGGAGAGAAGCCGGGAGTCGGCGGCGCGATCCTGCGAAACCGATCCGCGGGAGACGTATTTGTAAAGATATTCGAAACGGGCATCGTCGCCCATGTAGATCACCACGCGTCCGTCGGCGGACAGGGTGCTTTCCGCGCCCTCATGCGCAAACCGGCCAAGCGCGGTGTGCTTCTCCGGCACGGAGTGCGGGTCCAGCGGATCAACCTCAACAACCCAGCCGAAGCGGTTCACTTCATTGGGTTCTTTATCGATGTTAAGACGGTCGTGGTATTTGCCCCAAGCATACCACATGGAAGGCACGTTGTAGCGGCGCATCTGAACGGCTTCCGGCTGGCCTGAAAGATCGGGCTCGCCTCCGGCGTCGAGTTGACCGGTCCAGAAATAGCCGTGAAAGTTCTCCTCTGCCATCAGCCAGGTGCCCCACGGGGTCATTCCGCCGGCGCAGTTGTTCAGGGTGCCAATGACCTGGCGGCCTGTTGGATCCGCTCCGGTCTGAAGCCGCGGGTGGCCGGCTGCGGGGCCGTCAATGGCCATCACCGTGTCCAGCGGCGAGATGCGGCGGTTCAGCTTTCCGTCGCGGACAACGGCCCATTTGCTATCCGGGTTCCGGGCTATCTCCACCACGGAGCCGCCATGGGCAGCCATTTCAATCTCCGTCAGTTCCCTGGTCATGTCGGCAAAATCTGCCTTGTCCTGGCGGCCCAGGCCGGGGAACATCACCTCTTCGTTGGTGTATTCGTGGTTCACGCACAACAGCCCGCGGGTACCTTCGGCGTTCAGGGGTAGGAAGCCGACATAATCGTTGTTGTAGCCGAACTGCTGCAGTTGGGCTGCGGCGCTCTGGTTCCTCACGTCAAACTCGGGCGCATCTGCGGTGATGGGATCGCCCCAGCGCAGCAGGATGTCCGCGTCATAGCCGGCCGCAACATGGTGGGTTTCGTCGTTGCCCCAAGCAAGTTCGTCAAAGACGTAGCGGTCTTGCGCGCCTGAGACCGCCGCCGCAGCTTGCCGGGACCCGATGAAGGCGGCAGAACCGAAGAGGGTGGCGGCGGCGGAAGTGCCAAGCAGCGCTTGCAGCACCTCGCGGCGGCCGTAGCGGGAGGCGATCACCTCCCCGATGGTACGCTGAAGATTTGGGTTCGAAGGAAGATCATCCGCGGCTTCAAAGGCTTCCGCCTTATTGCCGGTTCGCGGGTCATTTATGATCTGCCTGCGGTTCATTGATGCGCTCCGGTTGATGTGCCGCGCGGGGCAGCTAGCGCGGTTTCGCCGGACTGCAGAGTATTGCGCGGCCCGGTGGCGTCAATCGCCGTCGTTGCAGAAAATGTCGTAAACTACTTCCAGAACGCGGCGGGCTTTATCGTCTGCCAGACGATAGTAGATCGCCTTGCCGTCGCGGCGCGGAATGACCAGCCCTTCCAGGCGCAAGCGGGAGAGCTGCTGCGAGACGGCAGCCTGGCGGGCGGACAGCAGTTGCTCAAGTTCTGTCACGGATTTTTCGCCAGAGACCAGATGGCACAGGATCATCAGCCGTCCCTGGTGGCTGATCGCCTTTAGGAAACTGGAAGCTTTGATAGCGTTTGCGACCATTTGCTCCTTCTGTTCCGGATCCATTTCAGCTGAAAACTCGGGTAGTGGCATCTTGCGTCTCCAGGTGGCACCGGGGCGCCTTCCTCCCTTATTGAAACCGGCGCAGACAGCGGAATTGCGCAGTCCGTGCGTATTATCAACAGAATTTTTTAAGAGCGCTTAACAGAACTTCCCGGAACGGCCAAAAGAAAAGTTACCAATTTGGTACTTGTGAAATGAGCACCTGTCCATCCGGCAGAGATCCGGTCAGCTCCAGCCTTTGCGGAAGAAATGCGGGGAGGCGCCGAATTTGCGCTTGAACTGGCGCGAGAAATGCGTTGCCGAGTTGAAGCCGGAGGCCAGCGCGATTTCGGTGACGCTCATCGAGGTTTCGTTCATCAGCGCAAAAGCATGGCTGAGGCGCATGTCGAAGTAGACGTGCATCGGGCTCTGGTTCAGATAACGCGAGAACAGCCGTTCCAGCTGGCGGCGGGAGATGTCCAGCCGGTCGCAGAGGTCGCCGATCGACAGCGGCTCCTCGATCGATTCCTGCATCAGTTGCAGGGCGTTCAGCAAGCGCTGGTTGCGGCTGCCGATGGCCACCGCATAGTTCGATTTCTGCGGTGCCGCCTGGCCGCCGGAGCGCACATGCAGGCACATGTCGGCGACGATGATCGCCAGCTGCTTGCCGTGGCGCTCCTCGATCAGGTGCAGCATCATGTCGGTTGCCGCGTTGCCGCCTCCGCAGGTCATCAGCGGCCCGGAGATCTCAAAGATATTGGGGGAGGGCTCCAGGCTCGGGTAGCTTTCCAGGAACCCCGGCTGGTTTTCCCAGTGCAGGGTGAACTTGTGGTTCTTGATCAGCCCGGCCTGGGCCAGCGCAAAGGCGCCGGTGCAGATGCCGCCGATGGAGCGGCCAAACCGGCTTTCCCGGCGCAGCCAGTTCAGGGTGACCTCGCTGGCAGCCGCGTGGGGCTCAACCCCGGCGCAGACAAATCCCATCGAATCCGAGGGCAGCGGCTGCAATTGGGTGTCCGGTGTCACCACCATGCCGTTGGAACAGCGCACCGGCTGGCCGTCCTCTGTCATGATGTACCAGCGGTACAGCCGGGTTCCGGTCACCTGGTTGGCAATGCGCAGGGGCTCGATGGCGGCGGCCACCGGCAGCATCGTCGCCTTCGGCAGCAGCAGGAAATAGAAATCCAGCGGCTCGCCCTCGAACGGAATGGCGAGATTGGCAGCGGCGCCTTTCTGAACGAAGCTGTCATCGGACATAGCGGGACCCCAGCGCGGCACCCGGTGAAAACGCCGGGCGGAATTCGGACTTGATTTTGCTTCCTAAGGTGCTGGTGCCGTCGGCAGCCGGAAAATAGCGACAGCGCTCCAGCGGATTGCGACACCACATGCAGGTTTGCGTCACCGGGAAAATGCCCGCCGCCTCTTGCAGGTCAAAAGGGGCGATACTAAGACTCGGGTAACACACTGTCGGGTATGGTGCCGGACATAAACAACGCAGGCAGGTTGCAATGATTGATCCCAGAGAAACATACATGAACACCCTGGTCCCGATGGTGGTTGAGCAGACCAGCCGGGGCGAGCGGGCCTATGACATCTTTTCCCGCCTTCTGAAGGAACGGATCATCTTCCTGAACGGTCCGGTGCATGACGGGATGAGCTCGCTGATCGTGGCGCAGCTCTTGCACCTTGAGGCGGAAAACCCGTCCAAGGAAATCTCCATGTACATTAACAGCCCCGGCGGCGTGGTGACCTCCGGCCTGTCGATCTATGACACCATGCAGTACATCAAGCCCAAGGTCTCGACCCTGGTGATCGGCCAAGCGGCCTCGATGGGCTCGCTGCTGCTGACCGCTGGTGAGCCGGGCATGCGTTTCAGTCTGCCGAACTCCCGCGTGATGGTGCACCAGCCCTCCGGCGGCTTCCAGGGTCAGGCGACCGACATCATGATTCACGCCGAGGAAACCCTGAAGCTGAAGAAGCGCCTGAACGAGATCTACGTCAAGCACACCGGCCAGGATTACGACACCATCGTCGACGCACTGGAGCGCGACAACTTCATGTCGCCGGAAGAGGCCAAGGAATTCGGTCTGATCGACGAAATCGTTGAGAACCGCGCCAAGGGTGATGACGAGCAGGCCTGACGCCTGAGCTTGTGAACAGCCGTGTGCCCCGGCGGTTAAGATGGGGCGCACTTTCACATTGTGGCGGCCTAAGCACTGGCTTAAGCTGGCCAAAAGAGGAAATGCCCCGCAGTGCGGGCGCAGCGGACCGGGCGGACTGAAAGGTAGACCATGGCGACGAATTCAGGCGGCGACAGCAAGAACACCCTCTACTGCAGCTTCTGCGGCAAGAGCCAGCACGAAGTGCGTAAGCTGATCGCAGGCCCCACCGTGTTCATTTGCGATGAATGCGTTGAACTGTGCATGGATATCATCCGTGAAGAGACAAAAGCATCCGGGCTGAAGGCCACCGACGGCGTGCCGACGCCCAAGGATATCTGCCAGGTGCTGGATGATTACGTGATCGGCCAGGCCACCGCCAAGCGGGTGCTGTCGGTTGCGGTGCATAACCACTACAAGCGTCTGAACCATGCTCAGAAGGCGGGCTCGGACATCGAACTGGCAAAATCCAACATCCTGCTGATCGGCCCCACCGGCTGCGGCAAGACATTGCTGGCGCAGACGCTGGCACGGATTCTGGATGTGCCCTTCACCATGGCGGATGCGACCACGCTGACCGAGGCTGGTTATGTGGGCGAGGATGTCGAGAATATTATCCTGAAGCTGCTGCAGGCGTCGGAATACAACGTCGAGCGCGCGCAGCGCGGCATCGTTTATATCGACGAGGTCGACAAGATCACCCGCAAGTCGGAAAACCCCTCGATCACCCGCGACGTGTCGGGCGAGGGCGTGCAGCAGGCACTGCTGAAGCTGATGGAAGGCACCGTGGCGAGTGTGCCGCCGCAGGGCGGGCGCAAGCATCCGCAGCAGGAATTCCTGCAGGTGGACACCACCAACATCCTGTTCATCTGCGGCGGCGCCTTTGCCGGCCTCGACAAGATCATTGCGCAGCGCGGCAAGGGTTCTGCGATGGGCTTTGGCGCCGATGTGCGCGACAATGATGAGCGCGGCGTTGGTGAGATCTTCAAGGATCTGGAGCCGGAAGACCTGCTGAAATTCGGCCTGATCCCGGAATTCGTCGGCCGTCTGCCGGTTCTGGCTACGCTGGAAGATCTGGACGAGGATGCGCTGGTCACCATTCTGACCTTGCCGAAGAACGCTCTGGTCAAGCAGTACCAGCGTCTGTTCGAGCTGGAAGACACTGAGCTGGACTTCACCGAGGAAGCGCTGAGCGCGATTGCCAAGAAGGCAATCGAACGCAAGACCGGCGCCCGTGGCCTGCGCTCGATCATGGAGGACATCCTTCTGGATACCATGTTCGACCTGCCGGGCATGGACAGCGTCACCAAGGTGGTCGTGAACGAGGAGGCAGTGACCTCTGACGCGCAGCCGCTGATGATCCACGCGGATGCCGAGAAAGAGCCGGCGTCAGCGGGCTGATAGGCGGAAGGTTCTGATAGAGCGGCGCGGTCATTTCCGCGCCGCTTTCATGTTGAGGAGAGAAAAATGATCAAACGGATTTCCTCGGGCGGTGAGTTCGAGGCGAAGATCGGATATTGCCGCGCTGTCGTTGCTGGCGGTTTCGTTCACGTGGCCGGAACGGTCGGGCAGGGGGACGACGTGGTGGCCCAGTGCAAATCGGCGCTGGACACCATTAGCGCGGCTCTGGAAAAGGCTGGTGCCAGCTTTGCCGATGCGGTGCGGGTGAACTACTACCTGCCGGATGCGGCCGAGTTCGAGCCCTGCTGGCCCATTCTGGCAGAAACCTTTGGCGCCAACCCGCCAGCGGCCACAATGGTGGAATGCAATCTGATCGATCCCAAGTTCCGGATCGAGATCGAATTGACCGCGCTGGCGCCTGCTGAGGGCTGACGGGGCCGGCGCTGCAACCGCCGCTGAGGCAAATCTGCCAAATCCCGCCAAGTCACATGCAGCCCAAGGCGCAAGCCACTGGACCTTGGCGGGAAATTGGGCCATATCGAAGTCGGAAAAATCCGGAGGCACCCATGGGAATCCTGAACACTCTATTGCGCGCTGTGACCTGGTGGAACGGGTCCACCCTGAACACCCGGATCTTCACCGCCCGCAAAGGCATCAAGGTGGGTGAGGATGACCAGGGCAACGTGTTCTACCGCAATGCGGACGACAGCAAGCGCTGGGTGATGTTCAACGGCGAAGTGGAAGCCTCCCGCATCAGCCCCGATTGGCACGGCTGGCTGCACCGCACCTTTGACGAGGTGCCGAGCGAAAAGCCGCTGAAGCACAAGGCCTGGGAAAAGCCGCATCAGGAAAACCTGACCGGCACCATGATGGCCTATGCCCCGGCGGGGTCGATCCGCGCAGGCGGCGAGCCGAAAGAGCGCCGCGATTACGAGGCCTGGGTGCCCGAATAAACACATCTGCCAAAAGGCTGATTTCATGTCCCATAATCCTACTGAAGTATTTGCTGGCGGCATCGTGCTGGCGGCGGCCATCGGTTTTGCGGTTTATGCGGGTCAGGCGGCCGGCCTGTCGCGCGGCGGCTCTACCTATGATCTGACAGCGTCTTTCCGTTCGCTGGAAGGCGTCAGCGTTGGTACCGATGTGCGGCTGGCCGGAGTCAAGATCGGCACCGTCACCGGTGTTGACCTCAATCCGGAAACCTTCCGCGCCGATACTGTGTTCTCGGTCAAGGACGGCATTGAAGTTCCGGACGACAGCGCAGTGGTGATTTCCTCCGAAGGCCTGCTCGGCGGCAACTTCGTTGAGATCATGCCCGGCGGCTCTCCTTTTGCCTTTGAGCCGGGCGATGAGATCGAGGACACCCAAGGCGCGGTCAGCCTGATTTCGCTCTTGGTGAAATTCGTGGCAGGCGGCGGGGAAGAGTCTTGAGGCGTCTTGCAGCAGTATTGACGGCTGCCCTGCTGGCGCTCCCAGCCTTGGCGCAGGAGCAGGCCACCCAAGGGACGGCGGCGGTGCTGCGGGCGCTGGACAAGGTCAACGGGCATTCCTTGGATGCGGAGGTCGCCATTGGCGCCAGCACCGAGATGTTCGGCCTTCTGGTGACCGTCCGGGACTGCCGCTATCCGGCGGATAACCCGACAGGGGACGCCTTTGCCTATTTGTCAGTGCAGGATCCCAAGAACGGTGCTGAGCATTTCCAGGGTTGGATGATCGCATCCAGCCCGGCGTTGAATGCGCTGGACCACAATCGTTACGATGTCTGGGTCATTCGCTGTAAAAGCAGCTGAGGCTCTGGTACCGGCGGAAATGCAAAATCAGCATCCTTGTCCAAGGCCTCGCGCAATAGCGCGCGGTAGCGAGCACGGGTGACCTCGACCCCGCCCAGCGACGCCAGATGCGGGGTCAGGAACTGGGTGTCGCATAAGGTGAAGCCCGCTTGCACCAGCCGGTCCGTCAGATAAGCCAGTGCCACCTTTGAGGCATCGCGGCGGCGGGAGAACATGCTTTCGCCGAAGAACGCACCACCTAGCGAAACGCCGTAGGTCCCGCCCGCCAGCGTTCCCTGATGCCAGACCTCCACTGAGTGGGCGTTGCCCATCAGGTGCAATTCCAGGTAGCGGTCGCGGATTTCACTGTTGATCCAGGTTTCAACCCGGTCGGCACAGCCGTCCACCACCCCAGCAAAATCGCGGTTCACAGTGATTTCGAAGCCGCCGTTGCGGATGCGCTTGGCCAAAGAGCGGGAGATACGGAAGCCGTCCAGGGGCAGAATTCCGCGCCGCTTGGGATCAACCCAGAACACTTCGGGGTCGTCGCGGTGCTCGGCCATCGGGAAAACACCGGCGGAATAGGCGTGCAGCAAGAGATCGGCAGTCAGGCTCATGATGCCGCCAGTATAAAGGGGAAAGGCAGGGAAAAGTAAAACGGGGCGCAACCTGATGGTGCGCCCCGCAGGATTTTAACCCGGTGTGTTCTCTTCCAGCCAGCGTTCCAGCCAGTGGATGCCGTAATCGCCGGTGTGGATGTCCTGCTCTTGCAGGAGCGCGTGGAAAAGCGGCACGGTGGTGTCGATGCCGTCGATGATCAGCTCGCCAAGCGCGCGGTTCAGGCGCGCCAGCGCCTCGGTCCGGTCGCGGCCGTGCACGATCAGCTTACCAATCAGCGAGTCGTAGTAGGGCGGGATTGAGTAGCCGTCATAAAGCGCCGAATCCATCCGCACACCCAGACCGCCGGGGGCGTGGTACTGGGTAATCTTGCCCGGGCAGGGCGAGAAGTTCGGCAGTTTCTCGGCGTTGATCCGCACCTCGATGGCGTGGCCGTTGATCTCCAGGTCTTCCTGGGTGAAAGACATCGGCAGGCCTTCGGCAACCCGGATCTGCTCGCGCACCAGGTCGACGCCGAAGATGGCCTCGGTAACCGGGTGCTCCACCTGCAGGCGGGTGTTCATCTCGATGAAGTAGAACTCGCCGTCTTCATAGAGGAACTCGACGGTGCCGGCGCCCGAATAGCCCATCTTGCCGATGGCGTCGGCGCAGATTTTGCCGATGCGGGCGCGTTCTTCCGGGGTGATGCAGGGGCCGGGGGCCTCCTCGAAGACCTTCTGGTGGCGGCGCTGCAGGGAGCAGTCGCGTTCGGCCAGATGGATGCCGGTACCCTTGCCGTCGCCAAAGACCTGAACCTCGATATGACGCGGTTTCTGGAGGTACTTCTCCATATAGACTTCGTCATTGCCAAAGGCGGCCTTAGCCTCGGAGCGGGCGGTGGAGAAGGCCGAGACCAGTTCTTTCTCGTCCTTGGCCACCTTCATGCCGCGGCCGCCGCCGCCGGCGGTGGCCTTGATGATCACCGGGTAGCCCATGTCCATGGCGGCCTTCTTGGCTGCCGCAATATCAGGCACGCCGCCTTCAGAACCGGGGACAACCGGGATGCCGAGGTTCTTGGCGGTTTCCTTGGCGGTGATCTTGTCGCCCATGATGCGGATATGCGCTGCCGACGGACCGATGAAGGTCAGGCCGTGGTCTTCGATGATCTGCACGAAATTGGCGTTTTCCGACAGGAAGCCGTAGCCCGGGTGAATCGCCTGGGCGCCGGTGATCTCGCAAGCGGAGATGATGGCCGGGATCGACAGGTAGCTTTGGGTGCCGGAGGGCGGGCCGATGCAGACCGATTCATCGGCCATGCGGACATGCATCGCGTCGGCATCAGCAGTGGAGTGCACCGCGACGGACTTGATGCCCATCTCGCGGCAGGCACGGATCACGCGCAGGGCGATCTCGCCGCGGTTGGCAATCAGGATCTTGTCAAACATGGCAGATCCTTACTCGATGATGGCCAGGGGGGTTCCGAATTCAACGGCGGCGCCGTCTTCGACCAGGATGCGCTTCACGGTGCCGGATTTGGGCGCCGGGATGTGGTTCATGGTCTTCATGGCTTCGACGATCAGCAGGGTGTCGCCTTCGCTGATCTGCTGGCCGACGGAAATGAAGGCCGCTGCGCCGGGTTCCGGTGCCAGATAGACAGTGCCGACCATCGGCGAGGTCACGGCGCCAGGATGGCTGGCCGGATCGTCGCTTGCAGCTGCGGGGGCAGCAGTTGCAGGTGCGGCAGCGGCAGCAATCGGCGCGGGGGCGGCAGCGGCAGGCACTTGAACCTGCACCGGTGCGGCAGCCATTGCGGTCTGGCGCGAAACGCGCACGTTCAGGCTGTCGTCGTCGCCATAGTCGCGTTTGACCTGCAGCTCGGTCAGGTCGTTTTCGCGCAGCAACTCCGCCAGCGCCTTGATGAATGCCACGTCAGCTTCGTGAGATTTGTTTGTCATTTTGTCCTCAGCCAATTCCGACAGGCCCGCCGGATGGGCGGGCAGGAAATTAGGGCGCTTATAGGGCAAGGATTACCGCAAGGAAAGCACTCCTGAACTGCGGTGTAACATGAGGTCTATGGCACGGATTCGCAATTGCCTGCGGGAATTTCCTGGTCAGAGGGGCATCCCGGTCAGTTTGGCCACCAGCTCCGGCAGTTTGCGGGCGCCGAATTTTTGCAAGAGATGCGCGCGGTGGCTCTCCACAGTCCGGTAGGATAGATCCAGCTGCTTGCCGATTTCTTTGGCCGACAGCCCCTTGCAGGTGAGGATCGCGACCTCCCGCTCGCGCGGGGTGAGGGAGACCACGGGCCGGTCGTCGGAGATATCGGCAAAGGACCAGATGCCGGTCTGAAACGGTGCCTCAGGCGTTACGGAACGGCCGCGCACCCGGCACCAGAACAAGCCGCCCGCCCGTCGGCGCATAATCCGTTCGTCGCTGTAGCTGCCGCTTTGCGCTTCGGGCTGCTGCAAAAGGGCACCAATGCGGTTGAAGTCTTCCTGGCTGGGGTAAAGCTCAGCAACCAGCATTCCGGTGTAGTCGACGGGAGCGCCGCCAAATGTCGCCGCGAATTGCAGATTGCACCGGATGATGACGCGGCGTTCCAGAACGGCAAGGCCCACAGGGGCATGGTCAAAGGCAAGATCGTTCATATGGTATTCTTACGCAGGTGTTTTTTTGCGGAATTGAAGGGCTTTGCCCTTGCGTGCCAGTTTCCGGCCGCAACGGCAAGCCGGGGAGGCAATTGAGATGAACATAGCGGTGTGGCTGGCGAGGATGGCTGCGGCAGAGGGCGCGCAGCCGGCGTTGTTTCTGGGCCAGGAGCTTGTGGCGGATTATGCCGGATTCCATGCGCGTGCGGCATCACTTGCGGGCTGGCTGCGGTCGCAGGGCATTGTACAAGGCGACCGGGTTGGAATCTTCATGAAGAACTGCCCGGACTACCTGATCGCGCTCTACGGCATCTGGTATGCCGGGGCGGCTGCGGTGCCGATCAATGCCAAGCTGCATGGCAAGGAAGCCGAGTTCATTCTGCAGAATTCCGGTGCAGGGCTGGTGTTTACCTCACCTGGCCTGACTGAGGCGGTTCAAGAGACCGAGGCCGTGGTGCGCTGCGTGGACATTATCGGCGCGGACTATGCCGCCGCGTTGCAGGCTGAACAGGTGGCGGAACCCGCGCAGCGCCTGCCGGAAGACCTGGCTTGGCTGTTCTACACCTCGGGCACGACCGGACGGCCCAAGGGGGTGATGATCACCCACCGGATGCTGATGAATATGGCCATCGCCTACTTCGCGGACGTGGATCAAGTGAGCGCGGAGGATCACGCGCTGTACGCGGCGCCGATGAGCCATGGCGCTGGAATCTATGCCATCCAGCATGTTCTGGCAGGTGCGCGGCATGTCTGCCCGGTGTCCGGCGGTTTTTACGAGGCGGAGATCTTTGATCTTGCCGCGCATTTCGGGCGGGTCCACATGTTTGCCGCACCAACGATGGTCACGCGCATGACCTCAGAAGCCAAGCGGCTGGGACGCAAGGGCGAGGGTTTGCGCACGGTCGTCTATGCCGGCGGGCCGATGTATGTGGCCGACATCATTGAGGCGGTGGAGCAATTCGGTCCGGTCTTTGTGCAGGTCTACGGGCAGGGTGAATGCCCGATGGCAATCACCGCGCTGCCGCGTAATGACGTGCAGGACCGTTCGCATCCGCGCTGGAAAGAGCGGCTGGCCAGCGTCGGCAAGGCGCAGAGCGCGGTGGAGGTGCGGATTGGTACGCCGGAGGGCGCGTTCCTGCCAGTCGGGAGCCATGGCGAGATCATGGTGCGCGGTGACGCGGTGATGCCCGGGTACTGGCAGAACGCAGACGCGACGGCCAAGACGCTGGTCAACGGCTGGCTGATGACAGGCGACATGGGGGTACTGGATGCGGACGGCTACCTGACCTTGCAGGACCGCTCCAAGGACATGATCATCACCGGCGGCTCCAACGTTTACCCGCGCGAGGTGGAGGAGGTGCTGCTGATGCATCCGCAGGTGCGTGAGGTATCGGTGGTGGGACGTGCCCATACGGACTGGGGAGAGGAAGTGGTGGCCTTTGTTGTGGGCGACGCGCCGGATGCGGAACTGGACGATCTCTGCAACGGCCAGATTGCGCGGTTTAAACGCCCCAAGGCGTATTTGCGTATCGAAGCCTTGCCCAAGAACAACTATGGCAAGGTGCTGAAAACGGAACTCCGGAAGATGGTCTGAATGCGGATCAGGCCGGGCGGGCGGCAGCGACTTCGCGGCGGTCAGCCTGACGCTGTCCCATCATGGTGTCGATCAGGAGGCTCATCAGTTCTGCACGGTTAGCAGTGCCGGACTTGCGGTAGATCGCATTCAATTGAGCCTTGATGGTGCCTTCGGCACTGCCGCGCATAGCGGCGATCTCAGCGGTGCTGAGCCCCTTGACCAGAAAGGTTGCGACGTCCAGCTCTGCCGGTGTCAGTCCCCAGACAGCAAATTCTGCGTCGATCACCTCCTGCACCGCAGCTTGCGCGGAGGTCAGGCTTTCCTCCAGATGCGCTTTGCGGCGCAGCAGCCACATCAGGATACGGGTCTCGATCACGATGGCTGCCGCCAGCGCCAGCGCCGCCAGCCCCTCGATATAGGCGTGCGGGCCTTCGCCTTGCTCAGCTTCTGCGGCTTCCATGCCGGAGAGATCAGCAATCATATCGCCCAGAAACACCGCCGCGCAGAGGGCCTGCACGGCGATGACGGCAATCAGGATCCAGGGTTTGGCCGGGTCTTGCCGGTTTGGGTTCATGGCGCAGGCTCCGCGTCGGTCTCAGGCAGTTCTTTGTAGCCAGTGACCATCGCACGCGCCAGATTGACTTTGGTCCGGCGGCTTTCGAACAGCACGGCGGCCACATGCAGGACAACCGAGAGTTCCGCCCAGGAAACCAGCGCTTCATGCAGGTCTTCCGGCCAGCCGATACCCTGAAACGCAGGTGACGCCGCCATCCAGCCGGTGAGCGCCACCGCTAGCAGTGTCAGCAGCAGGTTGTAGATCATCAAGGCACCCAAGGGGCTGTGTCCTTTGTGATAGCGCACCCGCCCTGTGGCGATATCGGTCAGTTGACCGGCTGCGGCACTGGGATCAGGCGGGAAGCTGGAGAAGCGGGCATAGCGGCTGCCGGCCAGTCCCCAGATCACTCGCAGCCCCACCAGTGCCGCGATGAAGTAGCCAAGGTAGTGGTGAAGGGAGCCGTCCGGATCGGTCAGCAGCGCGTTGGCGAGAAAACCGCCTGCCAGCAGCCAGTGAAACGACCGTACCAGCGGATCCCAGATGTATGCTTTTTGCATGTCAGTCTCCTGTTGATCCCGGATGCGGAGGCAGGTGCATCCGGGAACCATGTCTGTGTCGGCGATTAGTCGTCTTCGCGGTCTTCTTCGGTCTTCAACACTTCGAACTGGTCATTCAGGTGGACCTCGTATTCCTTACCATCCTTGGTCGCTTCGGCCTCGTACATGCCGTCTTCGGCTTCAATTTCGGTGACCTCAAAGCCTTGGCCGGCCAGCAGGTCGCGGATTTTGGTTTCAGCTTCAGTGCTGATGGTGCCTTCAGAGGCAAAAGCCGCCGCCGCAGGAAGGGTAAGGGCAAGGGCAAGGGCGAGAAGCTTCAGGGAATTACGCATGTCAGGATCCTTTCCGAGTTGTGTCAATTGCCGCACCGGACTGGCGCAGGCTGTGGCATCGACATCGGGAGCAGGGCGGACGTGCTGAATAGGCGGGAGGTTGGAAAGGGACGGAAAACCGCTGCCTATACCCGGAGTTTATGTGGCAAATGGGGATGTTTGGTTGCCTTGAAGCGCAAAAAAAAGGAGGCCAGCCCCAAACAGAGCCGGCCTCAGTGACCCTGTGCCGGCATATGGTTGGCCGGCACGGCGGAGATGAATTCTTGGGTTCGGTTCAGATCGCCAGGTATTCGGCGCGCAGCTCCTCGTTTTCCAGGACCTCGGCGGCGGTGCCGTCAAAGACGATGCCCCCGGTATCGAGGATCACCGCACGGTCCGCCAGTTCCAGGGCGCGGACCGCATTCTGCTCGACAATGATGGTTGTCATGCCCTGTTCCTTGATGTGGATGAGGGTCTTTTCAATCTCGTCCACGATTACCGGAGCGAGGCCTTCGTAGGGTTCGTCAAGGAGCAGCACCTTGATGTCGCGGGCCAGCGCGCGGGCAATCGCCAGCATCTGCTGTTCGCCGCCCGAAAGCGTCACACCCTCCTGTTTGCGGCGCTCGCCAAGGCGCGGGAACAGGTCGTAGAGACGCTCCAGCGACCAGCCGATGGGTGGGGCGATCTGGGCCAGTTGCAGGTTTTCCTCGACCGTCAGGCCGGGGATGATACGGCGGTCTTCGGGTACCAAACCCAGCCCGGCTGCAGCGGCCTCGTGCGAGGCCATGTTGTGCAACGGTTTGTGGTCCAGCCAGATCTCGCCGCGGGTCACCATGGGTGAGCCGGTGCGGGCGATCGACCGCAGCGTTGACGTCTTGCCTGCACCGTTGCGGCCCAGAAGGGCAAGGATCTCGCCCTCATGAACGTTGAAGCTGATGCCTTGCACGATGTAGCTCTCGCCGTAATAGGCGTGCACATCCCAGACCGACAGAAAAGCCGGTGCGGTGGTGGCCACATTGGCGTTCTTGGAGAAATCGGGTTTCACATTCATGGTGTTTCTCCTTTACGCGCTTTCGCCCAGGTATGCTTCGCGCACCTTGGGGTTGCCGCGGATGTTCTGCGGATCGTCCTCGACCAGCGGGGTGCCTTGCGCCAGCACAGTGATCCGGTTGGCGAGGCTGAACACCACGTGCATGTCGTGCTCGATGATTGCGATGGTGATGTCGCGTTCATCCGAGATCTGTTTCAGAAGGTCGATCGTATTGTTGGTGTCGGCCCGCGCCATGCCCGCTGTCGGTTCATCCAGCAGCAGCAAACGGGGTTCCTGTGACAAGCACATGCCGATCTCCAGCCGCCGTTTGTCGCCGCGGGACATGGCAGCGGCGTGCATGTGCCGCTTGTCCGCCATGTTCATCTCTTCCAGCATGTGCTCTGCCTTTTGCAGGATGTCCTTCTGCCGCAGAACTGAGGACAGGGCGTTTAGTTCAAACGCGCCGTCGCGCTTGGCAAAGCAGGGGATCATCATGTTCTCCAGCACCGTCAGGTCGCCGAAAATCTCTGGCGTCTGGAACACGCGGGAAATGCCCATCTGGTTGATTTCATAAGGCGCGCGGCCCAGCACCGACTGGCCGTCGAACATGACCGAGCCTGTGTCGGGGATCAGCTTGCCCACCAAGCAGTTCAGAAGGGTGGACTTGCCTGCGCCGTTCGGGCCGATGATTGCATGGACCGAGTTTTCCTGAACGCTGAGGTTCACGTTCGAGAGCGCCTGCAGGCCGCCGAACCGCTTCCCCACGTCTTTGACTTCAAGGATACCCATTGTTTTGTCTCCTTATTCCGCGGGGTTGGTTTCGCCGGCAGCCTTGCCGCCGTCTTTCGACTTGCGGCGGCTGAGCCAGCCCTTGATCCGCTGGCCGCCTTCAACCAGGCCGCCGGGCAGGAAGATCACCACAAGCATGAACAGGATGCCGAGGGTCAGGTGCCAGCCCTTGCCGATGAAGGGGTGGATGATGAAGACAACGGCATCCTCCATTCCGTCGGGCAGGAAGCTGAACCAGGTGTGCAGCACGTTGTCGTTGATCTTGGAGAAGATGTTCTCAAAGTATTTGATGAAGCCGGCGCCTAGCACCGGGCCGATCAGCGTGCCGGCACCGCCGAGGATGGTCATCAGAACCACCTCGCCGGAGGCGGTCCACTGCATCCGCTCAGCGCCCGCCAGCGGGTCCATGGAGGCCATCAGCCCGCCTGCAAGCCCCGCATACATGCCGGAGATCACGAAAGCAGCCAGGGTGTAGGGACGGGTATTGAGGCCGGTGTAGTTCATCCGCTGCTGGTTCGACTTCACCGCCCGCAGCATCATGCCGAAGGGAGAGCGGAAGATGCGGATCGACAGGTAGAAGGCAGCCAGCATGATCAAAGCACACAGGTAGTAGCCCGCATTGAACTGGAAGGCCCAGGGGCCGACGGCCATCTCGAAGGTGGAGCGCATTTCCAGGCCGAACAGGTTGGTTACCGGGATCGAGCCGTCCGCAGTGGCAGAGACGCCCAGGATGCGGGGGTCTTCCAGCGTCAGCTGCAGGCCGGTTTCGCCATTTGTGATCGGCGTCAGCACCGAATAGGCGAGGTTGAAGGACATCTGCGCAAAGGCCAGCGTCAGGATCGAGAAGTAGATGCCCGAGCGGCGCAGGGATACGAAGCCGATGAGCAGCGCAAACAGGCCCGCAACGATGACCGACAGCACAATTGCCGGGATCACGTTCATGCCGATCAGCTTGAACATCCAGACTGCGGAGTAGGAGCCGACCCCCAGGAAGGCCGCATGGCCGAAGGACAGGTAGCCGGTGAGGCCGAAGAGGATATTAAATCCGATGGCAAAAATCCCGAAAATCACGAACCGCTGCATCAGGTCCGGATAGCCCGCGTTGAACTGCGCCAGGGCGCTGTCTGTCGGGAACGGATTCAGGATGAAGGGCGCAAGCAGCGCAAGGCAGGCGACGATGATCAGCTTTGAAGTGTCTTTTTTGTCCAGTCCGAACATGTCTTATTCCTCCATCACGCCTTTGCGGCCCATCAGGCCCCGCGGCCGGGTCAGCAGAATGATGATTGCGACCACATAGATGATGATCTGGTCGATGCCGGGCAGCAGTGATTTGACCTCGTTCATTGAGGCAAAGCTTTCGAGAACGCCCAGCAGGAAACCCGCCAGCACCGCGCCGGGCAGCGAGCCCATGCCGCCGACAACCACCACCACAAAGCTGAGAACCAGGAAGTCCATACCCATATGGTAGTTGGGAGAGTTGATCGGCGTGTACATAACCCCCGCAAGGCCCGCGACAGCGGCCGCAATGCCGAACATGATGGTGAAACGGCGGTCAATGTTGATGCCCAGCAGTCCCACGGTTTCACGGTCTGCCATTCCGGCCCGCACCACCATCCCGAAGGTGGTGAATTGCAGGAAGCTGAAGATGCCGCCGATGATCAGAACCGCAAAGAAGAAATAGACCACGCGCCAGACCGGATAGACGATGTCCATGCCGATGGCTGCACCCAGGTTCACCACGCCGTTCAGTGCATCCGGAGCCGGGGTCTGGATCGGGTTGGCGCCGTAGAAGTATTTCACCACTTCCTGCAGAACGATGGCGAGGCCGAAGGTCACCAGGATCTGGTCGGCGTGGGGGCGTTTGTAGAAATGCTTGATCAGCCCGCGCTCCATCACATAGCCGACTCCGATCATGATCGGGATCGCAAAAAGGATCGCCAGAGGCACCGCCCAGTCGATGATGCTGCCGCCGATGTCGGGGCCGAACCAGGCCTCCACATAGGGGGTCTTCACCTTGAGCGGGTTGCCCAGAAAATCTTTCTGGGTTTCGTCCACAAGCTCAAAGCTGAGGTTCAGGATGCGCTGCAGGGTGACGGCGCAGAAGGCGCCGATCATGAACAGCGCCCCGTGGGCGAAGTTCACCACGCCCAGCGTGCCGAAGATAAGTGTCAAACCCAGCGCGATCAGCGCATAGGCCGAGCCCTTGTCGAGCCCGTTCAGAATTTGCAGGAGAATGGCGTCCATGGGTCCCACCGTGCGTCAGGTTGGGGAAGGCCCGCCCGGCGGGGGAGCGGACGGGCCGGTTGGGGCAGCCGGAGCCCGGTACGGGCTCCGGCACGGAATTTTCCAAAAATTCCGGCGCCCTGCGGCTGGCTTATGCGCCCGGGTTGCAGGAGCCCAAGTTGCCGCCTGCGAACATCGGGTGGTCCGGTGCGTATTCCACCTGCGCCCGCGGGGTAACTTCGACCACTTCCAGAAGGTCGAATTCCGAGGTCGGGTTCTCCTTGCCGCGCACCACCAGAACGTCCTTGAAACACTGGTGATCTTCAGCGCGGTAAAGGGTCGGGCCGTTGCCCATGCCGTCGAACTCAAACCCTTCCAGTGCTTCGGCCACGGCACAGGGGTTGAAGCTGCCGGCACGTTCGACCGCATCTGCATACAGAAGCGTCTGCACATAGCAGGTGTGCGCGGCCTGGCTCGGCGGGAAGCCGTATTTGGTGCCGAAGGACTTCACAAAGGCCATGGAGCCTTCATCCTGCAGCGTCCAGTGCCAGTTGGTGGAGCCGTGGATGCCCTTCACGTTCTCGCCTGCGCCCTTGGCCATCAGGCGGGAATACAGCGGCACGACGATCTCGAAGTTTTTACCGTTCACCACTTTCTCGCGCAGGCCGAACTGCACCGCATTGGTCAGCGAGTTCACCATGTTGCCGCCATAGTGGTTCAGTACCAGCACGTCGGCGCCCGAGTTCAGAACCGGCGCGATGTAGGAGGAGAAGTCGGTGGCTGCCAGCGGGGTGCGGACCTTGTTCACGGTCTGCCAGCCAAGGGCTTCGGTGGCGGCGGCGATCGACTCTTCCTGGGTCCAGCCCCAAGTGTAGTCGGCGGTCAGGTGATAGGCGACGCGGTCGGTGCCATAAAGATTCTTCAGCACAGGCGCCAGCGCTGCGCCGGACATATAGCCGTTGAAGAAATGGCGGAAGCCGTTGGCCTTCTTGTCCTTGCCGGTGGTGTCGTTGGAGTGGGTGAGGCCTGCCATGAAGATCACGCCTGCTTCCTGGCAGAGGCCCTGTACGGCAATCGCCACACCGGAGGAGGAGCCGCCGGTGATCATCACCGCGCCATCCTTCTCGATCATCGATTTGGCAGAGGCGCGGGCTGCGTCAGACTTGGTCTGGGTGTCGCCGGTCACATACTCGACCTTCTTGCCGAGGATGCCGTTCCCTTGCAGCGCTTTGGAGCTGAAAGTGTTCATCATGCCGCCGTCGCCACCGCCGTTCAGGTGCTCGACTGCCAGCTCATAGGCGCGCAGTTCGTCAGCGCCTTCGTCCGCATAGGGACCGGTTTGCGGCACGTTGAAGCCCAGGGTGACGCTGCTGCCGGTCGGCTCATTGGTAAAGGCCGCGGCGGACGAGGCGGTAAAGATGGTCGGCAGCGCCACACCGGCGCCAGCAATTGCGCCGGTCTTAAGGACTCTGCGGCGCGAAGCATTAAAATTGGACATGTATTCCTCCCTATATGATTGGTGCCTTGCAGCTCCTCACTTCTGCGCGGTACCAGCACTTTGCGTGCAAAATCAGTATGAGAGGCCTATGTAAACTCAGGCAATAAAACCTTTTTATTGCTTGAAAATTCTGTAAATAACTGAACAGTATTTTTGAGAACTCTGTAAAGAATGTTATTTCGCACTGCAGAAAGCCGTTGAAAAGGAAGTGTTTTGGGAGGCCCGCTATCATGGCACGCGACACCCTAACCGGAAGCCGGATCCGCGAACGCAGGCTGATCCTTGGCATGCGCCAGGCTGAACTGGCACGGGAGGCAGGGATTTCCGCCTCTTACCTCAACTTGATTGAGCACAACCGGCGCAGAATCGGCGGCAAGCTGCTGGTAGGCATAGCCGGGGTGCTCGGGGTCGAGCCGTCGATGCTCAGCGAAGGGGCAGAGGCGGCGCTGATCTCTACCCTGAGGGAGGCGGCAGCAGACAGCGGCGTGCCGGTGGCGGAACTGGACCGGGTCGATGAATTTGCGGGCCGCTTTCCGGGCTGGGCAGAGGTTCTGGCAGCAGGGCACCGCCGCATCGCCACACTGGAGCGCACAGTGGAAACCCTGTCGGACCGGCTGACCCATGACCCCAATCTGGCCGCCTCGGTGCATGAGGTGCTGTCAACTGCTGCCGCGATCCGCTCCACCGCCTCAATCCTAGCGGAAACCGGTGAATTGGAACCGGAATGGCGGGACCGTTTCCACAAGAACCTGAACCAAGACTCGCTGCGCTTGTCCGAAAGCAGCCGGGAACTGGTGAGTTTTCTGGACGAGGACGGCATGGGTGCCGACCGCCGCGGCATGCCGCAGGAGGAGGCCGAGGCGTTTTTCCAAGGCAACGGTTTTCATTTCCCCGCCCTTGAAGATGGCTCTGCCACGCCCGAGGATTTGGTGCGGGAAGCGCGGGACCTGACCGGCGGAGCGGCCCGCAGCCTCGCCCAGGCAGCGCTAGCGCAATACCAGACCGACGCGCGTGCGATGCCTCAGAAAGCACTGGAGCAAGAGATTTCCGCAAGCGGTATTAACCCGGTCATTTTGGCGGGCCGGTTCAATTGCGGGCTGCCTACGGTGTTGCGCCGCCTCGCGGCGCTGCCGGAGGAGATGCTGGGCCAGGAGGCTGGGCTGGTGATTTGCGATGCCTCGGGCACGCTGTTGTTTCGCAAGCCGGTCACCGGCTTTGCGATGCCACGCTTTGGCGCCTCATGCCCGCTCTGGCCGCTGTACACTGCCTTGGTAAACCCTCATGTGCCGGTCCGGCGCAATGTGGTACAGCATGGGCGCAATGCCGCGGCGTTTGACTGCATGGCCACGGCCTGGATGCAGAAACAGCCGGACTTTGGCGAAGATCCCTTGTACCGCGCCGTGATGCTGATCCTGCCCGGGGCAAAGGATGCAGAGGATCCGCAGCCGGTGGGTGCCAGCTGCCGGATCTGTCCGCGCCAGGCCTGTCCGGCGCGGCGTGAACCGTCGATCCTGAAGGAAGAGTTTTGACACTCATGCGGGCAGGGGGCTAACCTGCGGAAAAATAACTGCGTGTCCGGGATGTATAGGCTGCTGGACCGCGCCGGGAGGAAAGACTGCTGATGGGCAGGCATGTTGTTCTGATTGAAGACGAACCGAACATCACCGAGGCAATCCGGTTTCTGCTGATGCGCGACGGCTGGAGCGTGGATGCCCACACCGATGGAGCCACCGCGGTGGAGGTAATCCGTGACGCGGGGCCGGATCTGGTGATTCTGGATTTGATGCTGCCTGGCAAGAGCGGGCTGGAAATCGTGCGGGAGCTGCGGGCTGAACAAGGCATGCAGGGGCTGCCTGTTCTGATGCTGACTGCACGGGGCCAGATGCGCGACCGCGAAATGGCGGAAAAGGCCGGGGTCACCCGTTTCATGACCAAGCCGTTTTCCAACGCCGAGGTTCTGACTGCAGTGCGCGACTTGCACGCTCAGGCCGGGCAGGGATAACGCCGAGATGGCGCTGGGGAGCGGTGAAGAGCAGGCAGGCACCCGAACGGAGCGCCAGACCTACCGCCGCCGCCGGCTGATGGACATCTCCCGGCTGCTGCCGGTTCTGGGCGCCTTGCTTTTGGCGCTGCCGCTGCTGTGGCCTGAGGCCTCGGCCCATCCGGCGGCTCGGGAAGGCGTCAGCATGTCAACGGCCATCATCTATATATTTGCGGTCTGGATCGGGCTGATTGCTGCCTGTTTCGTGTTCAGCCTGGCGGTGCAGCGGTGGGCCGACCATTGGACCGGCGGCGGAGCAGACAGGAGCAGCGCCGGAGACCAGCCTTCCGGCAGGGCGGAGGATAGTTGATGGCCTCCCTGAATGTTCTTGCCTTCGTCTGTCTGGCTTATGTGGCCTTTCTGTTTTTCATCGCTTTCTGGGCCGACCGCATGGCGACGCGGGGCAAAAGCGCGGCCTGGATGCGCTCGCCGCTGATCTACACGCTTTCATTGTCGATCTACTGCACCGCCTGGACTTTTTACGGTGCTGTTGGTTATGCGGCGCGCTCAGGACTGGAATTCGTGACCATCTACCTTGGTCCGTCCCTGGTGATGATCTGCTGGTGGTGGGGCCTGCGCAAACTTGTGCGGATCGGGCGCAGCCAGCGGATCACCTCGATTGCCGACCTGTTGTCCTCGCGCTATGGCAAGTCGAACCTGCTGGCGGCAGGCGTGACCATTCTGGCGGTGATCGGCGTGACGCCGTACATTTCCTTGCAGCTGCAGTCCGTTACCCTGTCTTTTGCAATCTTTGCCGAGGCCGATCCGCTGCGCGGTTACAATGAAACTTCGATCGTGTTCTGGGTTGCTGCGGGGCTGGCAGTCTTTGCGATCCTGTTCGGAACCCGCAACCTCAACGCTAATGAGCGCCACCACGGTGTGGTGACCGCCGTTGCACTCGAGGCGATTGTCAAACTGGCGGCCTTGCTGGCGGTTGGAGTATTCGTGGTCTGGGGGATTGCCGGCGGCGTCGGCGAAACGCTGGCCCGCATCGATGCGTCGCGGATCGGGCAGTGGAATGTCGATGGCAGCCGCTGGGCCACGATCACCTTCCTGGCTGCTGCGGCTTTCATCTGCCTGCCGCGCATGTTCCAGGTGATGGTGGTGGAGAACGAGGACGAGCGCCATCTTCGGATCGCCTCCTGGGCGTTTCCGCTGTACCTGCTGCTGATCTCGATGTTTGTGGTGCCAATTGCCGTGGTCGGGCTGGACCTGCTGCCGGTCGGCTCTAACCCTGACATGTTCGTCTTGACGGTTCCGCTGCAGCAAGGTCAGCAGGGGCTGGCGATGCTGTCTTTCCTGGGCGGGTTTTCGTCGGCTACCTCAATGGTGATTGTGGCAGCGATGGCGCTGTCCACGATGGTGTCAAACCACATCGTGATGCCGGTCTGGCTGCGGCTGCAAAACCGGCAGGCGTCAGTGTCTGGGGACGTGCGCGACGTGGTGCTGCTGTCGCGGCGGGTGTCGATCGCTGTGATCATGGCGTTGGGGTATTTCTATTACCACCTCTCCGGCGGGGCCGCGGCGCTGGCGGCCATTGGCCTCATCTCCTTTGCAGGGGTGGCGCAGCTGCTGCCCGCTCTGGTGGGCGGGCTTTTCTGGCGCGGTGCCACCCGCAGCGGTGCCCTGGCGGGGCTGACAGTTGGTTTCGGGATCTGGCTTTACACCATGCTGCTGCCGGCCTTGGGCGGCGGGCTACTGCCGGAGCATATCCTGCGCCACGGTTTGTTCGGTCTCAGCTGGCTGCGGCCCGAGGCGCTGTTCGGAATCGAAGGCCTAGATCCGACGGTTCACGCGGTGATGTGGTCGATGAGCCTGAATGCGTTGGTGTTCTGCCTGGTTTCTCTGATGAGCTTTCCCAGCCCGCTGGAACGTCTGCAGGGGGCGCAGTTCGTCAATGTGTTCGACCATTCTGCGGGTCCCCGCGGCTGGACCGGATCGGTGGCGCAGTGCGAGGATCTGATGATCATGTCGCAACGGATCCTGGGGGCGACAGAAGCGCAGGCATTCTTCCAGCGTGAGCGGATGCGGCAAGGCGGCCGCGGCCCGCTTCCGGAGCCGACACCAGCTTTCCTTGAGCGGCTGGAGCGGGAACTCAGCGCCTCCATCGGGGCGGCGGCGGCCCATGCGATGATCGGACAGATCGCTGGCGGCTCGTCGGTTTCGGTTGCTGACCTGTTGGCCGTGGCGGATGAAACCGCGCAGATGCTGGAATACTCCAGCCGCCTGGAGACGCAATCGGCGGAACTGTCAGCAACGGCGCGCAAGTTGCGGGAAACAAATGAGAAGCTCACTCAGATCTCTGAGCAGAAGGATGCCTTCCTGAGCCAGGTCAGTCATGAATTGCGGACACCGATGACGTCAATCCGGGCGTTTTCCGAAATTCTCCGCGATGCCGGGCAGCTTAGCCTGCAGGAGCAACGCCGCTACGCAGGAATAATCCATGACGAAACACTGCGGCTGACCCGGCTGCTGAACGATCTGCTGGACCTCAGCGTGCTTGAAAGCGGTCAGGTCAGCCTGAACATCACTGCGGGCACACTGTCCGAGGTGCTGGATCACGCCGTCGCTACCGCGCTTGCCGGCTCAGAAACGCCGCTGACGGTCCGGCGCAGCCCGGAGGCGGAAGGGTTCCGTCTGTCGTCTGATCTGGACCGGCTGGCGCAGGTGTTCATCAACCTGATCGCCAACGCCCAGAAATATTGCGATGCGGAGCAGCCTGAACTGACGGTCTCCGCCTCGGTGTCCGGGGGGCGGCTGCATGTCGATTTCACCGACAACGGCAGCGGGGTTCCTGCAGACGCCCAGCAGATGATTTTTGAAAAATTCGCGCGCGTTAGCCCGGAGCGGGCCGGTGGCGCCGGCCTGGGTTTGGCGATCTGCCGCGAGGTCATGCAGCGGTTGGGCGGTGATGTGTCCTATCTGCAGGAACACGGCGGTGGTGCCTTCCGGGTATCCTTACCTGCTGCGGGCGAAAAGGCTGCATAAGACTTACCGGAATACAGAAGTTGTTAACCCCCTTTCGGTTAAAACCGGGGAAACGGGACGCGCAAGGGGCAGGTTAAACAGCCTATGTCTGAAACAGAAGCAGCAGAGGCAGGCGGCGGCAGGCAAAGTGTGCTTGCACGCAAGCTGGCAGCGACGAAGGAAGGGGCTGGGGCGCTGACCAGTTCCCTGACCCTGAAGGCGTTGCGCCGTTCAGTCGCGCGCGCTGCCGCGGATCTGTGCAATCTGCCGATGGCGGTTTTGGCGGCTCGTCAGTCCAACCGGGCTTCCGAAGATCTGGCTGACCAGCTGTCGGATAAGGATCTTCTGGTGGTGCTTGACTGTCCGCAGGGGCGGTTGGGGGCTGCCAGCATGGATGCCGCCACTGTCACGGCGCTGATTCAGCAGCAGACCATCGGGGCAGTCATCGGCAAGGCACCGTCTGAGCGCCATTACACCCCTACAGATGCCGCTATGACCGCGGACTTCCTGGAACGCAGCTTTGCCAAGGTTGTGGCAATGCTGGACGGCCAAGCGGACCAATCCCTGTTCTCCGGCTACAGATTCGGCGCTCAGGTTGAAAACGTGCGCAGCCTGGTGCTGGGCATGGAAGCGGATGACTATCGGGTGATCGAGCTGAACTTGGATCTGTCCTGCGGTGCCATGCAGGGGGTGATGAAGCTGATCCTGCCTGAACCCACGGCGGAGGAATTACAAGGCGGCCAGAACAGCACCAATGGCCCGTCTCTTGGGGCCAGTCTCGATTCGATCCGGGCGGAACTGACAGCAGTCCTGTGTAAGATGCGGGTGCCGGTGCAGAAATTCGCCAGCCTGAAGATCGGCGATACCATTCCGCTGGATTCCGCGTTCCTCTATGAAACCGATCTGCTGACGATTGGCGGCAAGCCGGTGGCGCAAGGGCGTCTTGGCCAGATGAACGGATCGCGCGCGGTGCGCCTGAACCCGCCCAGGAACAGGCGGCCTGCAGACAGTAGCGCGGATGCAGCGGCGTTCTCCGAAGGC
Source organism: Leisingera sp. ANG-M7 (assembly GCF_000813965.1). Lineage (GTDB taxonomy): Bacteria > Pseudomonadota > Alphaproteobacteria > Rhodobacterales > Rhodobacteraceae > Leisingera. Next base: position 85,824 of record NZ_JWLI01000006.1, read on the forward strand.
GGCGGTATGCAGGCGTTGCCGGACGCGCCGCCTGCGCTGGATCTGGATATGGGAATCGCCGCGCAAGGGTTGCAGGATCCTATGGATGACATGGGTCTCCCCGCGCTGGATTCTGGGCCAGCACTGGACGCCGGGGCGCTGGACGCAGGCGCCGGCGACGGGTTGCCCGCGCTTGGGGGCGAGGGAATGGATGACGCGCTTGGCGGTGGTCTCGGCGGGGAGATGGATCCAATGGGCCTGCCTGCGCTTGATGGAGACGGCGGGCTGAGCATGGATGGACTGGAGGGCGGCTTGCCGGATCTTCCTGATCTGTCCGACCTGCCAGACCTCCCTGCGGGGGATTTGGGTGACTTCCCGGCTGGCGGTGCAGACGAAATATCCCAGCTGGCAGGCTTGGAAAGCGCGTTGCCGGAAGGCTGAGGCTGCCTCCAGAGACACCGCCGATCCTGAACAGCACATTTCTGTTTCCTGCCGGGCTTGTCAGTCCGGCTTGGCTTCTCACCCTGACTTTGCGGTGACACAGGTGATGGTTGTGCCCGGTTACTATAAGCGTCAGCCTAGCCGGTGATGACGTAAAGTGCGGCCGGGAACCGATGCGAAGAATTGGCCGGTAAACGGCCGATATCAGTTGTTTCCAAGGGGAAGCTGTACCGCATCGCGGTCCGTCCTTCTGCTCCTGGACTTCCCCAATTAGTTGCCCGCCAGAGAAACAAGGGCCGGGCGCAGGCCGTCCAGCTGATACCCCGCGGCTTGTGTTTTCTGCAGGATCTCGTCGGGTGCCATGTCGCAAGCCTGACCCAACGCCCAAACCACAGAACAGCGCGTGCCTGAGGCGCAGTAGGCAAGCACGGGGCCTTCGCAGCCCTCGTACAGTTCCCGCTGCAGGGCGACGTTATCCGGGGTCATGGTCTGATGGGTCAGCGGCAGTACCTCGAACCGCAGACCCGCTGCCTCGGTGGCGGCTCGGATGGCTTCCGCCTGATGGCTGGGCGGGACTTCCTCGTCCGGGCGGTTGCAGATCACAGTTTTGTAACCGGCATCAGCAATGGCGGGCAGGTCCTCGGCAGAGATCTGCGGCGAGACCGAATAGCGGGGGGTGATTACGCGTGCATCCATGGCCTGAGTCTTTACGCGTTTGCTGCCGCACGGTCCAGATGCCGGCTGAACCAGGGCGCGGCCATCATGCCGCAGGCCATTGCGGTAAAGAACAGCAAGCCCTGCCAGCCGTTGTAGCTTAGCGAAGCCATGGCAGGACCGGGGCAGAGGCCCGCAAGGCCCCAGCCGGCGCCGAACAGCACAGACCCCAGAACCAGCCGCCGGTCCAGTTCCTGGTGCGGCGCGGCAGGGAAGCTGCCGCCTGCCGCAGGCCTGCGCCCGGCAGTCAGCCGCCAAGCCACGGCCATCGGTATGAGCGCGCCACCCATCACGAAGGCCAGCGTGGGATCCCAATTTCCGAAGATATCCAGCCAGCCTTGCACCTTGGCGGTGTCGGTCATCCCCGACAGCATAAGGCCGGTGCCGAACAGCCCGCCAGCGCAAAGTGCCGAAAGAATACGCAGCATCAGATTACTCCCATAAGCTGGCGCAGAACCGCCAGCGTCAGAATTCCGGCCAGCATGAAGACGCCAGTTGCCGCGATGCCACGCAGGGAGAGCCGGGAAATGCCGCAGACGCCGTGGCCGGAGGTGCAGCCATTGGCAATGCGTGTGCCGATGCCCACCAGAAGCCCCGCGCCAATCAGCACCGCTGCATTGTTCGTTACATGGGTATCCGGTGCGTGTCCCGTAGAAAATGCGATCAGAAGCGGTACCAGTACGACGCCGCCAATGAAGGCGATGCGCTCTGCTGCATTGGACCGCCCGCTGCCATCCAGCAACCCGCCCAGGATACCGCTGGCTCCCATGATGCGGCCATTGCCCAGAAGGAACACCGCACCGCCGAGGCCAATCAGCAGCCCGCCGCCCAGGCCCCAGATCCAATCCACTTCCATCATGCTGCTCTGCCTTGTCTGTCTAAATTTTGTTGACCGGAATCTTGAGGAACACGTCGCCCTGTTCGTCTGGCTCGGGCATCTGGCCCGCCCGCATGTTGACCTGCAGCGACGGCAGGATCAGGCGCGGCATGCCCAGCGTCGCGTCCCGGGCGTCGCGCATCTTGACAAACTCCTCGATGCTGCGGCCCGCGCCTACATGCACATTCAGTGCTTTCTGTTCGCCAACAGTGGTCTCCCAAGCGAATTCATCGCGCCCCGGGGCCTTGTAGTCGTGGCCGACAAACACACGGGTTTCATCTGGCAGCGTCAGGATCTTCTGGATCGAGTTAAAAAGATCCGAAGAGGAACCGCCGGGGAAATCACATCGGGCCGTGCCAAAGTCCGGCATGAACAGCGTGTCGCCGACAAAGGCCGCATCCCCGATCACATAAGTGAGGCAGGCCGGCGTATGGCCGGGCGTGTGCAGAACCTCGCCGCGCATCTGCCCGATCATGAAACTGTCGCCCTCGCGGAACAGCCGGTCGAATTGGCTGCCATCGCGCTGAAACGCGGTACCTTCGTTGAACACTTTGCCGAAAGTGTCCTGCACCACGGTGATCTGCTCGCCTATGCCTATCTTACCGCCCAGCTGTTCCTGCAAATAGGGTGCCGCAGACAGGTGATCGGCATGCACATGGCTCTCCAGGATCCACTCAGCACGCAGGTTCTCAGACTTGATCCAAGCGATGACCGCATCTGCAGATGCGGTGCAGGTGCGCCCCGCAGCCTGATCGAAGTCCAGGACCGAATCGATGATGGCGCAGGCGGATCCCTCCGGTTCACGCACCACATACGAGACGGTGTTGGTGGCTTCGTCGAAAAAGGCTTTGACGGCGGGGGTCATCAGGTGCTCTCCCTTGGGTTTGCAATTCATATAACGATTTAAGAATATGTTTCAAGCCTGCCTGCGGGCGGGATTGAAAGGCTGCTGAATCATCGCTTGCATCTGATTCAAGTCAAGGCGCCGGGATGCTGCGCTGCGGTAGGCTGGCTTCGCTGCCATGTGGCCGTAAAACCACCCGAGGACCGGTAAATCTGCGCAAATAAGCGGCAGCACGCTCAAATGGCACGGGTATTCATATGCCTGTTGTGAAATACCGGGATAACCTCATCATGACACAGGGAGGACTGCTATGACACGTGAAGATCTGCTCAGCACCGTCGAAAGCCTGGAAACCCGCATCCGCAAGGAAAGCGGCGCTGCCCGACTGGCCATGCGGCCGGAATTCATCCGTCTATTGGATTATATGCGCAAGACCGGCGCAGATGTTCCCGGCCGCCTGCGCCGCCTGGAGGCAACTCTGTGCGAGGAAGCGGTCGAGGATATGTTCGACAACGTCCCGGTCTGACCGGGCAAAACAGCAGGGCCGCCTAGGGCGGCCCGGGCGTCACCCGAAAAAGATGCCCACCATCACCAGCATCAGCCCCAGAACAGACAACAGCAGTGCACCCAGATTGTAGGGCAGCACAGATTGCACTACGGCGCGCAGCGCTTCGTCATCCAGTTTCTGGCGGCGTGCGCGTGCAACCTTGATGATGCACCAAATCAGACCCAGCAGGCCTGCAACGGATACGGCGGCTCCGGTCCAGACGATCAGATCGAACATATTTGTGCTCCTGCGGGGTTGCGTGCTGCGATGCGCCTAGCCGATGCGATTTGCACGTGCAAGCGTTTCGGCTCTGATTGAACGGGACCGTTGCCGGTTTTTGCCGCTCTGTGCATCTCTGCCGCTTTCCCGTCTTGCGGCGCGGCGGGCTGGGCGCTATCCCCTTGCTCCGACAGCAACTGACAGCCTTTGCCGACGGAGCCGCAGATGGACATCACAGAAGACGAAAAGAGCGAAAACTACCGCGTGACCGCTGGCGAGCTGCGCCAGTTCATCGAGCGGTTTGAGCGGCTCGACGAAGAAAAGAAAACCATCGCCGAGCAGCAGAAAGAGGTGATGGCCGAAGCCAAGGGCCGCGGCTACGACACCAAGGTGATGCGCAAGATCATCGCTCTGCGCAAACGCGACGAGAACGACATCGCCGAAGAAGAGGCGGTACTGGAAATGTACAAGGAAGCGCTTGGCATGTAAGCCGCTCCGACGTTTCGAAATGCAAAGCCGCGCAGGTCCCGGGCCCGCGCGGCTTTTGTTTTTGCTGCGCCGGTGCTGAGAAACTTTAAGCTTGAAATAAATGCTGCGGCGGCGCTAAGGTCGGCCTAGGCAGTGATCAGAAAAGGAGTACCGCCATGCCGGCCATCAGGGTGCATCCCGAAGGGTGGAAGCCCGCAAAAGGCTATGCCAACGGCATAGTGGCGGAGGGCCGGCAGCTGTTTGTCGGTGGCCAAATCGGATGGACTGCAGATCAGGTGTTTGAGGCGCAGGACTTCATCGGCCAGATGAGGCAGGCGCTGCGCAACATTCTGGACGTCGTCGAAACGGCAGGCGGGACAGCCGAAGATATTACCAGGCTCACTTGGTATGTGACGGAAAAGGCAGAGTACTTGGCCCACCAGTCGGAGGTCGGGAAAGCCTACCGCGCGGTGATGGGCTATCACTTCCCGGCCATGACCATGGTGGTGGTTTCCGCCTTGGTCGAAGATGAGGCCAAAGTGGAAATCGAAGCCACTGCAGTGTTGCCATCGTGAGATTTCGCGGGGAGCCGGAGCGATGCTTTCAAGGGTCTGCACGGCTGCCGGAAGGCCTGACCAAAGACGCTTTTGAGGCGGGAAACCGCAGTTTCGGTATGTCTGGGTGAGGCTTCAGGCGCAATTTGGCCGAATTACTTCCAGGCAAAAACACGCTTTTCCAATCTGTTGCAGGCCGTTCCTCCAGGGGCGGCAATTTTTTTGCCCGCGGAAAAATTTTACCAGTTGATAAAAAATCAGACTGTGGCACTCTGATAGCAAGAACAACAGAAAATCAGGGAGACACCCAATGGCAACCAGCCATCAGGCATCCGGCATTCAGGCAGCGCGGCTTGACGCTGCCGGCATTGCCGAGAATTTCTCGGACCTGCATCCAGCCTATGACGCGCATGAAGCAGCCGTGGCGGCGGACCGTTGCTATTTCTGCTATGACGCGCCCTGCATGACCGCCTGTCCGACCAGCATCGATATCCCCCAGTTCATCCGGGAGATTCAGGCAGGCCATGCCGAAAGCGCGGCCAAGACCATTCTGGAGCAGAATATCCTCGGCGGCATGTGCGCCCGGGTCTGCCCGACAGAAACCTTGTGCGAAGAGGCCTGCGTGCGCGAAACCGCGGAGGGCAAGCCCGTCGAAATCGGCCGCCTGCAGCGTTACGCAACTGACACGCTAATGGAAAAGGGAGAGCATCCCTTCAAGCGCGCGGCCTCCACCGGCAAGAAGGTCGCTGTGGTTGGCGCTGGTCCGGCGGGTCTTGCCGCCGCGCACCGGCTTGCAATGCTGGGCCACGACGTTGTGGTTTACGATGCCAAGTCCAAAGCGGGCGGCCTCAATGAATTCGGCATCGCGGCCTATAAATCCACCAATGACTTTGCCGCGCGTGAGGTCGACTGGCTGCTGCAGATCGGCGGTATTACAATGGACTACGGCAAGAAGCTGGGCGGGGAACTGTCGTTGGACGGTCTGACCTCTGCTTATGACGCGGTGTTCCTGTCCATCGGCCTTGCCGGGGTCAATGCCCTGCGTGCGCCGGGAGAAGACAAGGACGGCGTGCGCGACGCGGTCGAGTTCATTGCTGAGCTGCGCCAGGCCGAGGATCTGACCGCGCTGCCGGTGGGCCGCAATGTGGTGGTGATCGGCGGCGGCATGACTGCAGTGGACGCCGCGGTGCAATCCAAGCTGCTGGGCGCTGAAAACGTGACCATCGCTTACCGCCGCAGCCGCGAGGACATGGGCGCCAGCCGGTTCGAGCAGGATCTGGCCGCTTCCAAGGGTGTGAAGCTGATGTTCAACGTCATGCCCAAGGCCGTATTCGGAAATGGCGCAGCGGCAGAGATCGAGCTGGAGTATACTCAGGTCGCGGACGGCAAGGTCGCCGGCACCGGCGAGACCGAGCGCCTGGCAGCCGATCAGGTGTTCAAGGCCATCGGCCAGACGCTGGAAGGCCAGCCCGGTGCGCTGGAGCTTGAGGGCCGCAAGATCAAGGTCAGTGACACGGGCCGCACCTCGATGGCCGGAGTCTGGGCAGGGGGCGACTGCGCCTCCGGCGGTGAGGACCTTACCGTGACCGCCGTGGCCGAGGGCCGCGACGCTGCAATGGACATTCACTCCAGCCTGATGGGCTGAGCCAGTTCGGGTGCAGGTTTACTGCCCCCAAGCTAGCCTTAAGAGGAGAGATCAAATGGCTGATCTGACAACAGAATTTTTGGGAATCAAATCCCCCAACCCGTTCTGGCTGGCCTCCGCGCCGCCGACCGACAAGGAATACAACGTCCGCCGTGCCTTTGAGGCCGGCTGGGGTGGTGTGGTCTGGAAGACCCTGGGCTCCGAAGGCCCGCCGGTGGTCAATGTGAACGGCCCGCGCTATGGTGCGATCTGGGGTGCTGACCGCCGCCTGCTGGGCCTCAACAACATCGAGCTGATCACCGACCGGCCGCTGCAAACCAACCTGGAGGAGATCACCCGGGTCAAGAAGGACTACCCGGACCGCGCCGTGATCGTGTCGATCATGGTGCCCTGCGAGGAGCAGGCCTGGAAAGATATCCTTCCGCAGGTGGAGGCCACCGGCGCAGACGGGATCGAGCTGAACTTCGGCTGCCCGCATGGCATGGCCGAACGCGGCATGGGCTCTGCCGTGGGGCAGGTGCCGGAATACATCCAGATGGTCACCGAGTGGTGCAAGAAATACTATTCCAAGCCGGTGATTGTGAAGCTGACGCCGAACATTACCGATATCCGCAACCCCGCCCGCGCGGCAAATGCGGGCAATGCGGATGCAGTCAGCCTGATCAACACCATCAACTCGATCACCTCGGTGGACCTCGACAGCATGGCGCCTGAGCCGACCATCGGTGGCAAGGGCACCCATGGCGGCTACTGCGGGCCGGCGGTGAAACCGATTGCGCTGAACATGGTGGCGGAAATCGCCCGCGACCCGCAGACACGCGGCCTGCCGATTTCTGCCATCGGCGGTGTCACCACCTGGCGCGATGCGGCGGAGTTCATGGCGCTGGGGGCGGGCAACGTGCAGGTCTGCACCGCGGCGATGACCTATGGCTTCAACGTGGTGAAGGAGATGATTTCCGGCCTGTCGAACTGGATGGACGAGAAGGGCTATACCTCCACCCAGGATTTCATCGGTATGGCGGTGCCGAATGTGACCGACTGGCAGTATCTGGATCTGAACTATGTTACCAAGGCCAAGATCAGCCAGGACGACTGCATCAAATGCGGCCGCTGCTTTGCGGCTTGTGAGGACACCTCGCACCAGGCGATTGCGATGAGCGAGGACCGGGTGTTCACGGTGAAGGACGACGAATGCGTCGCCTGCAACCTTTGCGTGAACGTCTGCCCCGTGGAAAACTGCATCACTATGGTCGAAGTTCCCGCGGGCCAGATTGATGAGCGCACGGGGGAAGTTGTTTCCGGCGACTACGCAAACTGGACCACGCATCCGAACAACCCGTCGGCAACAGCTGCGGAATAACTGAAACGCGTCCAAGCGGGCGCGCTGTCTCCCCGTTGACTTTGCGCCCCGGCTTTATGGCCGGGGCTTTTTTTGTCGGATTTGGCTCTGGCACAGGCTGGTTAGCTGTCCAGCAGAATTGCTAAGGTCGGCTGCTTCAGCTTATCGGCGTAAGCATTCGCCGGTACAGGGTTTCCAGGTACTGCGGCGCGGCGTCAAAGGGGTCTTCGTCCCCCATCAGCGTCCGGACCTGGGCGTCAAAATCCGCATAATGCTGGGTCAGCGACCAAATCGAAAACAAGAGATGCTTGGGGTGTGCGCGGTTGATCCTGCCGGCATCCATCCAGACCTGCAGCAACTGCGCCTTTTCCTCGACCAGAACATTCAGATCCGCCGCGATCACGTCATGCAAACGCGGCGCGCCCTGAACGATTTCATTGGCATACAGTCGGCTTTCCCGCGGAAAATCGCGGCTCATCTGCAGCTTGCGCTGCACATAGGCGAGAATCTCATCCAGTGGCTCCCCCTCCGGGTCCAGCGCCCGCAGCGGGTCCAGCCAAGTGTCCAGCAGCCCTGCCATCAGCTCGTTGAAAATCGCCTCCTTGGAGGGGAAGTAATAGAGCAGGTTCGGCTTGCTGAGCCCTGCGGCCTTGGCGATCTGATCCACGGTGGAGCCGCGGAAGCCGTGGCTGGAGAAAACATCCAGCGCGGCCTCCAGAATGGCGGCGCGATTCTTTCTCTGAATGCGGGTGGGCGCACGGTCTGCGGGCATGTCCGTCCTTGTCTGTTTTTGCCGCAGCCGCCAGCGGAAGCGCGGAATTTCACCTATTTCCGGCAAAAGCACCGATTTTTTCAAGAGCCACGCGGCAATTTCTTGACTGGTGGTGAACCCGTGATAGCGTGAGTTTGACCAGTTGGTCAAATCAAGGCTCTGCACGCAACAGAGTGAGCGTTGATGGGACCAGCACGCATAAGCCACCTAACACGGCGCCAAGCCGGAAACGCCTGCACAGACGGGCGCACAGGGAAGGAAGCTCTTGATGACGTCGCTTGGACAGAATCTGAAAATTGACGGTGACAGGCTGTGGGACAGTCTGATGGAGATGGCCAGGATCGGCCCCGGCGTGGCGGGCGGCAATAACCGTCAGACGCTGACCGACGAAGACGGCGAAGGTCGCGCTCTTTTCCAGAAATGGTGCGAGGAGGCGGGCTGCACCATGGGGCTCGATCAGATGGGCAACATGTTTGCGATGCGGGCAGGTGCCGACCCGGACGCGCTGCCGGTCTATGTTGGCTCGCATCTGGATACCCAGCCGACCGGCGGCAAATATGACGGCGTTCTGGGGGTTCTTGCCGGGCTGGAGCTGATCCGCTCGCTGAACGATATGAACATCAAGACCAAGCACCCAATCGTGGCCACCAACTTCACCAATGAGGAAGGCACCCGCTATGCGCCGGCAATGCTGTCGTCGGGGGTGTTTGCCGGCGTGCATACGCAGGACTGGGCCTACGACCGGGAAGACGCTGAGGGCAAGAAATTCGGCGATGAACTGAAGCGCATCGGCTGGCGCGGCGAGGAGGAGACCGGCGCCCGCAAGATGCATGCCTTTTTCGAACTGCACATCGAGCAGGGACCGATCCTGGAGGCCGAAGGCAAGGACATTGGCGTCGTGACCCACGGCCAGGGCCTCAGCTGGACCCAGGTCACGATCACAGGCAAGGATGCGCATACCGGCTCAACTCCGATGCCGATGCGCCGCAATGCTGGCCTGGCGATGGCGCGGATCCTGGAAGCGGTGGACGAGATTGCTTGGAGTCACGCGCCCCATGCTGTGGGTGCAGCGGGCCATATCGACGTCTATCCGAACTCGCGCAACGTAATCCCGGGCAAGGTTGTGTTTACCGTCGATTTCCGCAGCCCGGAACTCGACGTGATCACCGACATGGAAAACCGCCTGCGCGAGCAGGGCTCCAAGATCGCTGAGACGATGGGGGTGGAGATCGAATTCGAAAAGGTCGGCGGCTTTGACCCGGTGGCCTTTGATGAGGGCTGTGTCAGCGCAGTGCGCAGCGCGGCAGACCGGCTGGGCTATTCGCATCTCGATATCATCTCCGGCGCGGGCCACGATGCCTGCTGGATCAACCGGGTGGCGCCCACGGCGATGGTGATGTGCCCTTGCGTCGACGGGCTCAGCCACAACGAGGCCGAGGAGATCAGCAAGGAATGGGCCGAGGCGGGCGCCAATGTTCTGTTCCACGCAGTGGTCGAGACAGCGGAGATTGTTGAATAGGGGACGCTGCCCCCGCGGCCCCTTGGGCCACTGCCCCGGAGTATTTCCGGCAAGATGAATGAAGCTGCGCCAAACAGCGGAAGAGACAAGTGGAGGCGTGAAAATGCGCCCCGATTCAGGGAGTTGAAATCATGAGTAAAGTCATTCGGAACGGGACCATCGTGACCGCCGATCTGACCTACAAGGCCGATGTGCTGATTGAGAACGGTGTGATTACCCAGATCGGCCCGAACCTGAAAGGTGATGAGGAACTGGACGCCACCGGCTGCTATGTGATGCCGGGCGGGATCGACCCGCATACCCATCTGGAAATGCCCTTTATGGGCACCTACAGTTCGGACGATTTTGAAAGCGGCACCCGCGCCGGACTGGCGGGCGGCACCACCATGGTGGTGGATTTTGCGCTGCCGAACCCGGGCGAAAGCCTGCTGGACGCGCTGAAACGCTGGGACAACAAGTCAACCCGCGCCAATTGCGACTATTCTTTCCACATGGCGGTGACCTGGTGGGGCGAGCAGGTTTTTGACGACATCAAGACCGTGATCCAGGAGCGTGGCATCAACACCTTCAAGCATTTCATGGCCTACAAGGGCGCGCTGATGGTGAATGATGACGAGCTTTATGCATCGTTCCAGCGGCTGGCAGAACTGGGCGGGATCGCCATGGTGCATGCCGAGAACGGCGATGTGGTGGCGGAACTTTCGGCTAAGCTCTTGGCTGAAGGCAATAATGGACCCGAGGCGCATGCCTATTCCCGGCCGCCGCAGGTGGAGGGCGAAGCGACCAACCGCGCCATCATGATTGCCGATATGGCGGGTGTTCCACTGTATGTCGTTCACACCTCCTGCGAGGACAGCCACGAGGCCATCCGCCGCGCCCGGATGCAGGGCAAGCGGGTCTGGGGCGAGCCGCTGATCCAGCATTTGACGCTGGATGAGAGCGAGTATTTCAACAAGGATTGGGACCACGCCGCCCGCCGGGTGATGTCGCCGCCGTTCCGCAACAAGCAGCATCAGGACAGCTTGTGGGCCGGTCTGCAGTCGGGCTCGCTGTCGGTTGTGGCAACAGACCATTGCGCCTTTACCACCGAGCAGAAGCGCTATGGGGTTGGCGATTTCACCAAGATCCCGAACGGCACCGGCGGTCTGGAGGACCGGATGCCGATGCTTTGGACACATGGTGTGGAAACTGGCCGGATCACACCGAATGAATTTGTTGCCGTCACCTCGACCAATATCGCCAAGATCCTGAACTGCTATCCGAAAAAGGGTGCGGTTCTGGTCGGTGCCGATGCCGATCTGGTGGTCTGGGACCCGAAGAAGACCAAGACGATTTCGGCCGGAACCCAGCAGTCCTCGATTGATTACAATGTGTTTGAGGGCCATGAGGTGAAGGGACTGCCGCGCTTTACACTGACCCGCGGCCATGTGGCGGTGCATGACGGCGAGATCAAGTGCCAGGAGGGCCATGGCAAGTTCGTCTCGCGGGAGGCCAACACCACGGTGAACAAGGCGCTGTCGACCTGGAAGGAACTGACGGCGCCGCGCCCGGTGGAACGCACCGGCATCCCGGTGACAGGCGTGTAAATCAGGAACGGGCTGCCAGTAGTGGCGGCCCGTTTTCCTGTGTGAAATCAAGGCGAAGATATGAATATGGAAACGACCACCCAGGCAATCCAACCCGAGGCCGCCGCTTCCGCTCCAGCTCCTGCGAACTGCGTGATCGAGGCCCGGAACCTGGACCTGACATTCCAGACAAATGACGGCCCGGTCCACGCGTTGAAGGATGTGAGCCTGGAGATTAACAAGGGTGACTTTGTCTCCTTCATCGGCCCGTCGGGCTGCGGCAAGACCACATTTCTGCGCTGTATTGCGGCGCTGGAAACACCGACCGGAGGCAGCCTCTCTGTCAACGGCATGACGCCGGACGAGGCGCGGCGCAACCGCGCCTATGGCTATGTGTTTCAGGCCGCGGGACTGTATCCGTGGAGGACCATTGCCAAGAACATCAAGCTGCCGCTGGAGATCATGGGGTACTCCAAGGCCGAGCAGGAAAAGCGCGTTAACCAAGTCCTGGAACTTGTTGAATTGTCAGGCTTTGGCGGCAAGTTTCCCTGGCAGCTGTCAGGCGGCATGCAGCAGCGTGCCTCCATCGCGCGAGCGCTGGCTTTTGACGCTGACATCCTGTTGATGGACGAACCCTTTGGGGCGTTGGATGAGATCGTGCGTGACCATCTGAACGAACAGCTCTTGAAGCTGTGGGCACGGACAAACAAGACCATCGGCTTTGTCACCCACTCGATCCCCGAGGCGGTGTATCTCTCCACCAAGATCGTGGTGATGTCGCCGCGGCCCGGTCGCATCCACGACGTGATCGACAGCACCTTGCCCAAGGAACGGCCGCTGGACATCCGCGACAGCCCGGAATTCATCGAGATTGCCCACCGGGTGCGTGAGGGGCTGCGGGCGGGACATGGCGATGACTGAATTTGCCAGCCGGACCCGCCGGAATTGGGGGGTGGCATCTGTGCACCCCCTGTACACCCCCTGTGCACCGGGTGGCTGCCGATCATGGAGGGCGGGATCATGAAGAGCCTTGTTGCCGTCCTGACCGTGCTCGCTGCCATCATCGCCTTCTGGTATGCAGCCTGCGTGCCGATGAACATCAAGGGCGTGCTGGATCAGGCGGAGCGGGCAGGGGTAGAAGTCACCCCCGCCACCGCCAAGGAACGCCGGGACAGGGGTGAGATCGGGCTGGTGCTAAAGAACACATTTGCCATCGGCGACACCTGGGTGCAGGAACGCCCGCGTCTGCCCGCGCCGCATCAGGTGGCGGTGGAGCTGTGGGAGACCACGGTGGAGAAGAAAATCACCTCCAAGCGCAGCCTGATCTATCACGCGCAGGTGACGCTGAGCGCCACTTTGCTGGGGTTTGCCATCGGCACCGGGCTGGGCATTCTTCTGGCGGTCGGAATTGTTCATAGCCGCGTCATGGATATGTCGGTGATGCCCTGGGCGATTGTCAGCCAGACCATCCCGATCATCGCGCTGGCGCCGATGATCATCGTGGTGCTCTATTCCATCGGGGTGCAGGGGATCATCCCCAAGGCGGTGATCTCAGCCTATCTCAGCTTCTTCCCGGTGGTGGTCGGCATGGTGAAGGGGCTGCGGGCGCCGGATGCAATGCAGCTGGATCTGCTGAAAACCTACAATGCCAACACCAACCAGGGGTTCTGGAAACTGCGGCTGCCGTCCTCGATGCCTTATCTGTTTGCGTCGCTGAAGATCGGCATCGCCGCCTCGCTGGTAGGGGCCATCGTGGGTGAGCTGCCGACCGGGGCGGTTGCAGGCCTTGGCGCGCGGCTCTTGGCGGGCAGCTATTACGGGCAGACCGTGCAGATCTGGTCGGCGCTGTTTGCCGCGGCCATTCTGGCTGCGGCGCTGGTGGCGCTGCTGGGTCTGATTGAAAAGCTGGTGCTGAACCGGATGGGGGTGCAGGCATGATACTGGTGATCCTTGCAATCCTTGTCTGGTGTCTGGGCTGGTGGCTGAACAGCCGGCTGGCAAACAGCCCGGCCTCTCAAACCCGCGCGGTGCAACTGCTGGTGCCTGCGATCTTCGGCATCACCGTGCTGGTGGTCTGGGAGCTGCTGGTGCGCGGGCTGGCGGTGTCGCTGGTGATCCTGCCTGCGCCCACGGTCATTGCGGCGCGCTTTGCCTCCAGCCTGCCGATCCTGTGGGAGGACTTTGCCCAAACCATCCTGAAAGGCGCGCTTGGCGGCTATGTGATCGGCTGCGGCGCGGCATTTCTGACCGCGATCCTAGTGGACCGCAGCGATTTCCTGCGGCGCGGCCTGCTGCCGGTCGGGAACTTCGTGGCGGCGCTGCCGATTGTCGGCACCGCGCCGATCCTGGTGATGTGGTTCGGGTTCGACTGGCATTCCAAGGCCGCCGTGGTCGTGGTCATGGTGTTCTTTCCGATGCTGGTGAACACCGTGGCAGGGCTGCGCGAGACCTCGGCCATGCAGCGCGATCTGATGCAGACCTATGCTGCGACATACTGGCAGGCGTTTTTCAAGCTGCGGCTGCCGGCGGCGCTGCCCTTTGTCTTCAATGGATTGAAGATCTCGACCACCCTGGCGCTGATCGGAGCGATTGTTGCGGAGTTCTTTGGCTCGCCCACCGTCGGCATGGGCTTTCGCATCTCCACCAGCGTCGGCCAGCTGGCGCTGGACATGGTCTGGGCGGAGATCGTGGTGGCCGCGCTGGCCGGATCGGCCTTCTACGGGCTGGTGGCGCTGATCGAGAAGAGCTTTACCTTCTGGCATCCGTCGCAGCGGGGCTGAGAGTTGAACCGTCCCGCTGGCTGCGGGGCGGTTTTTGCGGAAATCTTGCGCGGGGTGCCGGCAAAGGCTGGCCTCATAAAGAAAAAACTTTGAACGAATGGTCAAACCCGGGCAAGCTTCACATCATAATCAATAGGGAGAACGAGACATGAAACATCTGATGACGGCGGCAGCGCTGATGATGGGGGCCGCAGGGGCGGCGCAGGCTGCGGATGACGTGACGCTGCAGCTGAAATGGGTGACCCAGGCGCAGTTCGCGGGTTATTACGTGGCGCTGGACAAGGGGTTCTATGAGGAAGAGGACCTGAATGTCACCATCCTGCCGGGCGGCCCCGATATCGCGCCGACCCAGGTGATTGCCGGCGGTGGCGCCGATGTGACGGTGGAATGGATGCCTGCTGCACTGGCTGCGCGGGAAAAGGGCCTGCCGCTGGTCAATATCGCGCAGCCGTTCAAGTCCTCCGGCATGATGCTGACCTGCTGGAAGGACACGGGTATCGCCGCGCCTGCCGATCTGGCGAACCGCACCCTGGGTGTCTGGTTCTTCGGCAACGAGTTTCCCTTCATGAGCTGGATGAGCCAGCTGGGTATCTCCACCGAGGGCAAGAGCGAGAGCGGTGTGGAGGTGCTGAAACAGGGTTTCAACGTCGATCCGCTGCTGCAGCGGCAGGCGGACTGCATCTCGACAATGACCTATAATGAATACTGGCAGGTCATCGATGCGGGCGTGTCCCCGGATGAACTGATCACCTTCAAGTATGAGGACCAGGGTGTCGCGACGCTGGAAGACGGCCTGTATGTGCTGGAAGAGAACCTGAGCGATGAAGCCTTTGCCGGCAAGATGGAGCGCTTCGTGCGGGCCTCAATGAAGGGCTGGAAATACGCTGAGGAAAACCCGGACGAGGCGGCGGAGATCGTGCTCGACAATGATGCTTCCGGTGCCCAGACCGAGACCCACCAGAAACGGATGATGGGTGAAATTGCCAAGCTGACTGCTGGCAGCAACGGCGCACTGGATGAAGCAGACTACCAGCGGACCGTGTCGACCCTGATGGGCGGCGGTTCGGATCCGGTGATCACCAAGGAGCCGGAAGGCGCCTGGACCCATGCCATCACTGACGCTGCACTGAAGTAAGCCGCAGCGCCGGATTACCCTTCACAGCCCCGCCGGATGTGTTCCGGCGGGGCTTTGCATTCATTGCCTCATAATTGGTTAAATTTGCAACAAAATTGCACGACTGGCAAAATACACCCTGGAGTTGTTCAAATTTGTGTTAGCGTGACCTCATGGGAGAGATGTGCGGACGTATCTCTGAACGGGGGAGGCCTGCTGGCAAGGCTCAGCAGCACTTGTGTCTTTGTTCCCCGGCTGATGCCGCCGAATGCCGGTCCAAGTATTCAGTCAAGGGGCGGTTTGCCCTGCTGGATGTGGGTTGCCGGAGCACTGCCTTG
This sequence comes from Leisingera sp. ANG-M7, assembly GCF_000813965.1. Taxonomy (GTDB): domain Bacteria; phylum Pseudomonadota; class Alphaproteobacteria; order Rhodobacterales; family Rhodobacteraceae; genus Leisingera. The sequence continues at coordinate 101,539 of NZ_JWLI01000006.1, forward strand.
CCGCTGATGACGCTGTGCCAGGAGGCGCATGGGCGGAAACTGGCGACTGGACGGGCGCAGATCCTGGTTCTCTATGAACTGGAGCCGCCGGGGCTGGCGGAGGCTGGCGAAGAGCACAGCGATGTCGTGCCGGTTTCTGTCTGCAAGCTGGAAAAGATTACCCATGCCGATCTGCTGCATGCTCTGGCCTCGGGCTTTGATGTGATTTACCTGCAGGCCTGTTCGGCGCTGCAGGGGCGGGAACCGCAGCGGCTGGAAGTGGATCTGGTGCGGGCCTTGGGCGGCTTAGGCCGGACCCTGTTGTTCAACGGTGCGGCGGGGCTGGACCGGCGGCTGGCGGCGCGGCTTCTGCCGTTTCCGTCGGTTGCGCCTGAGGTGCTTGCGGTGGGCAGCAGGCGGGATACGGCGCGGGCCAGTGCCGCCGCGCTGCTGCCTGCCAGCACCGGCCACGCAGAGCTGCCGGATCAGGCGCCCTACGGCTCTGTCAGCTTGGATGAGGACCTGTGCAACAGCTGCAACAGCTGTGTCTGGGTTTGTCCGTCAGATGCTCTGAGCCTGACGGAGAACGGTGGCGCGCTGAGTTTTGTGGAATCGCTGTGCACGCAATGCGGATTGTGCGTGTCGATCTGCCCGCAGCGGGCGCTGAGCATGGCGCCGGGCATGGACCTGACGGCTTATGCCGTGCTGCCGCATCTGCTGACGGGAGGCGGCGGGCAAATGGGCGCCTCTGACGCAGGCGGGGGGACGGCTGAGGACTCCTCGGCCGTGCGGCATCAGCCTGCGGAGACAGGTTTGCCATTTGCTGAGGTGTCAATCACCCCTGTTCCAGAAACCCGCCATACAGGCCGCGTTTGAAGATCAGCCCCTTGCCTGGGCGGGTGGTCACGCGGGCCACTTCACCGATGACAATGGTGTGGTCGCCTGCCGGGTGGGCGGCATGGCGGCGGCAATCGAAGCGGGCAATTACCCCCTCCAGCGCGGGCGCGCCCAGTTCGTTGGGCTGCCAGTCCGCTGCGGAGAAATCCTCGCCAAAGGCGGCAAAGTGCTTGGCCAGCGGCAGCTGATCCTCTGCCATCACGTGTATCGCAAAGTTTTCTGCTGCGACAAAGGCATCATGGCGCAGCGAGGCCTTGGCCGGGCACCACAGCATCAGGGGCGGCTCCAGCGAGACAGAGGTGAAGCTGTTGACGGTGATGGCCAGCGGGCCGCGGGGGGTCTGGGTGGTGACAACCGTCACCCCGGTGCCGAAGCAGCCGAGCGCATCGCGGTAGGCCCGGGCGGTGTCCGGCCCGGGAATGAAGCTGGTGTTGGCCATCTCGCGCGCCTTTTGTTCGTTCCGGGCAGTGACCTGCCACGCATGGCACAGATTGTCTACCTAGTTCATGTCTTCAATGAGGCGGCTGTGTTTGCGGGTTTCCTCCAGCACCGCGCCAAAGGTATTGAGCCCGCGTGCCTCCAGCATCGGCAGCATCTTGCAGAGCACTTCGGCGGTGGCGCGGGCATCCCCCATGGCTGTGTGGCGCAGGGCTGGCGGGATGGTGACATCGAGGCGGTCGCACAAGGCGTCGAGCGTATGTTTCTGGGACGCGCCGAACAGCACCGCGCTCAGCAGCACCGTGTCCAGCACCGGCTGGTCCCAGGTGACACCGGTGCGTTTGGCGTGGCGGTGCAGGAACGCCATATCAAAGGGCGCATTGTGGGCCACGATCACCGCGTCGGAGGCAAAACGGTGGAAATGGCGGGCGGCGCTGGCGATGCCCGGGCGTCCCCGCACCATGGTATCGGTGATGCCATGCACCTTGGTCGAGGAGGCCGGAATGGGACAGCCCGGATTCACCAGGGTTTCAAAGGCCTCGCTTTCGATGATCCGGCCCCGCACGACGCGCAGGGCGCCGATCTGCACGATCTCATCCTTATGCGGCAACAGGCCGGTTGTTTCAGTGTCGAACACCACGTAGCTCAGGTTGCCGAGCTTGCGCCCGTTCAGCTCTGCATGCTCGGCGTCCAGCAGTGCAAAGTCATAAACCAGCGGGCGGGCATCCTCGGGCGCCAGGCCTGCATGGGCGCCCTCGAACAGGATGATATAGCCCGGTGCGCCGCCCAGCGGCTTCAGGCGCAGGTCGAACACCTGGGCACCGCTGGCGCTTTTGACTTCGGCCTGCACCTCCATTCCGCTGCGCACCAGCCGCCCATAGGCCGCCTCCAGCCCGGTCAGATCCAGATAATCGGACAGCGGCGCATTCAGGCGCGGCGGTGCTTCCTGCGCCAGCACGGCAGCGGCCTGGCCGTCATAGAGCACGATCTGATGCGCCGGGCTGGCCATCACGGTGGCGACGGGGATGTCGGTCAGCAGCGCTGCCAGCCGGGTCTTCTCAGCTTCCAGATGCTCGGTCTCGCGGGCGATGGCCTCTGCGGCGTTCATGGCAGAGGCGCCGAGCTGGCCTGCCAGGCCCTGGGCCGCTGCGGCAAGATCGCCCAGGTAGCGGGCGCCGTGGGTATCAAGCTCTTTGCTCACCCCGGCATGGGCGCGGGCGCGCATGCCCGCAGCCAGGCGTTCGATCGGCTTGGCGACGTTTTCGTCGAACAGCAGCCAGACCCCGGCACAGAGGCCGAGAATGGCAAAAGTGCTGAGCAGGCCGGAGAAGATGAAGGCATCTGACAGCTCTGGCTGCTCTGCGCGGCTGTAGCCGGCCCAAAGCGCGCCTGCGGTCACGGCGATGCCGCCAAGCGCCAGCAGGCAGAAGAACAGGAAGATCCGCAGCCGAAGTGACAGGCGTTTGTGCATGGCTATCCTCCGCAGGCGGTGGTCAGGATGGCATCATCCGCATCGGCTGCAACCCAGTCCAGCCCCTTGGGCAGGCCGTCACCGGAAAAGGCGGCTGTGCCGCCGGCCAGCGCCCGCCGCCACTTGCCGCAATCCAGCACCGCGGCCTGTTTGCTGACCGGCGCCCAGCGGCCGAAGAAATAGAGATCCGCCAGGAAAACCTGCGGGTGCGCGGTGTGGCTTTTCATCGTTGCGGTGTCGACCGCGGCGAAGCGGTCCACATAGGGCACCACCTGGGTCCAGGGGCGGTAGAGGCTGCGGTTCTCGATGGTTTCAGCCACTGCCAATCCTCGGGGCAGGGCGGCCTTGGTGCGGCTGTACCAGCCGTATTCGGACGCGATGGTAACCCCGATCATCGCCAGCCCCGCCGCCACCGGCGCGAACCAGCGCGGCAGCCGGCCTTTCAATGTCCGGTTCAAGAGCATCACCACGCCGGCGGCGGCAATGCCCGCAAAGATTACCGCAATCAGTTCCAGAAACATCCGATCTCCTCGTAGGCCCAAGGCCTCTTCTTCTTTGTTCAAGTACTCGCGCCGCAGGCTCCGGCGCTAGCGGCCGGACTCTGGTGTCAGCTTAACATGCCTTTGCCGTGCCCGGCTGCCGATTGCATTGTCTTTACGACAACAAATGCGTCGCGCAGATGACTTCGCTCAAAGTCCGACAGATCCGAAGGCGCCAGATAATTGTCCGGCGCCTGGCTGCCTCGGATCTGTGCCGCCTGATGCTCCAGCCGGGTCTGGGCGACCAGGTCGTAGGCGTCCAGCAGGTCGCGGGCGCCGGAGGGGCTGAGCACGCCTGCGGCCTCTGCCGCCTCCAGCCGGGCGCGGGTGTTCACCTCCGCCAGTTGCCCTTGCAGCGCGTAGATGCGGCCCAGATCCACCACCGGCACCACGCCGTTGTGTTTCATGTCCAGCGTATTGCGATGTTCGCCCGAGCGGATGGTGGCGAGCCCGCGCAGCAGCCCCAAGGGCGGCGTGTGTTTCAGCGAGTTGGCGGTCATGTGGGCGGTGAAGATCGAATTGGCACTGGCGGCCTTCAGGGTTTCGTGGTGCAGATGCGCAAACAAGGCGGCATCGCCGCCGATCGGGCGCAGGTCGAACATCACCGAGGCCAGCATCTGCGCCTCAGGATTCGGCTTGGCGATCCAGCCGCGGAAATAGTCGCGCCAGACGCGCAGCGGCTGCCGCCAGCGCGGGTTGGAGGCCATCATGTCGCCGGGGCAATAGACGTAGCCGCAGGTATTCAGCCCGTCGCAGACAAACGCCGCAAGCTGTTCGAAATAGGCGTTGTCTTCCGGCTTCAGGTCATCGGACAGGGTCAGGCAGTTGTCCTGGTCGGAGACGCCGGTCTGCTCGCGCCTGCCTTGAGAACCGCAGGCCAGCCACAGGTAGGGCACCGGCGGGGCGCCCAGTTGCTCCTCGGCCAGTGCCAGCAGGCGGCGGGTGACGGTGTCGGCGATGTCTGTGATCAGCCGTGTCACAACCTCATGCCGGTTGCCGCCCGCCACCAGCTGCACCAGCAAGCGGGGGATCTCGGCGGTGACTTTTGCCATCTCCTCAGCTGACCCGGCGCGGGCGATGCTGGAGACCATCTCGCCGGAGCTGACGGCCTGAAACCGGGTGAGGTCGGTTTGGGTGACGATGCCCGCGAGCTTGCCTGCCTCAACCACCGGGATATGGCCGATGCCGTGCTCCATCATCATGTGCAGCACGTCGGAGCCGATGGCGGAGGGCGCCAGTGTCAGCGGGTTCGGGGTCATCACCGTGCTGACCGGGGTCGAAATGGGTTTTCCGGCGGCGAGGATCTTGGCCGTGAGGTCGCGGGTGGTGAGGATACCTTGCAAGCTGTCCCCGTCGGTTACGCAGATGGAGGAGATGCGGCGGTCGCGCATCAGCTGCGCCGCACCTTGGCAGGTGAGGCCGCTGGAGCAGGTGACCGGGTCGCGCGCCATGATGGTTGCCACACGGGTGGTGGCAAGGCTGGTGCTCTCCCGGCTTCCGGGGCGGCGGCGGTCGAAGAACTTGGCTACTTTGGGCTGGCTTGCCATCAGGGCGTGGAAGTCCGCCTTGGGCAGCAGCAGCAGGATTGTGTCCGTGGTGGTTCGCGCCGATGTCACCGCCCGGCCGCTGCGGGTCAGGCCGCGCTCGCCAAAGGAGTTACGGGGGCCGAGGATGGAAACGGGGATGCCGTTTTCGTCGGTCACTTCCACCTCGCCGGTGTGGACCAGGTAGAGGCCCTGCAGCTCCTCGTTCAGCGCATAGATTGGATTGCCGGCAGCGGCCTCGATCTGGCGGAACTTGGGTGCCAGCTCCTGCAGCAGCGCGGGTTCCAGGCTGTCGTAAGGGTGGACCGATGTCAGGAAGCGGAGCAGCGCGGCTTCAGAGAGGGGCATGGGGATACCTGCATGAGATCAGGAAAAAATGGCCCCGTCAGTGAAACACCGGACGGGACCATGAGGGAAGAGGCGGGCCGCTGGGAGGCAGCCCGCCCAGGGGAGGTCAGTGGTCCTGTGCAGCACCTGCGCCGCGCGGGATGCGGACGCTTTCCACCAGCTCCTCGATCTCGGCCGGGATGGCCTCGCTCGACTTGGAGACGATGAAAGCAACTGCAAAGTTCACCATCGCGCCAACCGCACCGAAGGAGGTGGATTTGATAGTGCCCAGCAGCGGATCCGCATCGGTGAAGGAGTTGGTGCCCGGGATGAACAGCCAGCCCTTGTGCAGGAAGATGTAGACCAGGGTCACGATCAGGCCTGCCAGCATGCCGGCCACGGCGCCCTTGTTGTTCACCTTGGTGAAGATGCCCATCATCAGCGCCGGGAAGATCGAGGCGGCTGCCAGGCCAAAGGCCAGCGCCACGGTCTGCGCGGCAAAGCCCGGCGGGTTCAGACCCAGGTAGGTTGCCACCGCGATGGCTACGGCCATGGCGATACGGGCTGACAGCAGCTCGCCTTTTTCCGAGATGTTCGGGTTGATCGAGCCCTTGATCAGGTCGTGCGACACAGCCGAGGAGATCGCCAGCAGCAGGCCCGCAGCGGTGGACAGCGCAGCCGCCAGGCCGCCTGCGGCCACCAGACCGATCACCCAGCCCGGCAGGTTGGCAATCTCAGGATTGGCCAGAACCAGGATGTCGCGGTTGAAGTTGGTCAGCTCATTGCCGGCCCAGCCGTTGGCTTCGGCGGCGGCCTGCAGATCGGCGTTCTTGTCGTTGTAGTACTGGATCGCACCGTCGCCGTTCTTGTCTTCCCAGCCCAGGAGGCCGGTTTGCTGCCAGGTCGCCATCCAGTCGTACTTGGGATCTTCTTCGATCTGCTGCACGGTGACGGCGCCGCCTTCGATGCCGCCGTTCGGCCACATCATTTCAGTGATGTTCAGGCGGGCCATGGCACCAACTGCCGGAGCGGTCAGGTACAGGAGCGCGATGAACACCAGCGCCCAGCCGGCCGACCAGCGGGCATCAGCCACTTTCGGAACGGTGAAGAAGCGCATGATCACGTGCGGCAGACCCGCGGTGCCGATCATCAGCGACAGGGTGAAGAGCACCATGTTGAAGGTATCGGCGTGATGCGCGGTGTACTCGTTGAAGCCGAGCTCGGTCACGATGGCGTCCAGCTTGGCCAGCAGCGGCTCGCCGCTCGCGGCGTGGTCGCCGAACAGGCCGAGCGCCGGGATCGGGTTGCCGGTCAGCTGCAGCGAGATGAAGATGGCCGGGATGGTGTAGGCCATGATCAGAACGCAGTACTGGGCCACCTGGGTGTAGGTCACGCCCTTCATGCCGCCGAACACGGCGTAGGCGAACACCACACAGGCGCCGATCAGCAGGCCTGCGGTGTTGGAAACCTCCAGGAAGCGGCCGAAGGCCACGCCGACGCCGGTCATCTGGCCGATCACGTAAGTGGTCGAGGCGACGATCAGGCAGATCACAGCCACCACGCGTGCGGTCGGGGAGTAGAACCGGTCGCCGATGAATTCGGAGACGGTGAACTTGCCGAACTTGCGCAGGTAGGGCGCAAGCAGCAGCGCCAGCAGCACGTAGCCGCCGGTCCAGCCCATCAGGAAGGTGGAGTTGTCATAGCCGGTGAAGGCAATCAGGCCCGCCATCGAAATGAAAGACGCCGCCGACATCCAGTCGGCTGCGGTTGCCATGCCGTTGGTGACAGGGTGAACACCCCGGCCCGCGGCATAGAATTCAGATGTGGAACCCGCGCGGGCCCAAATCGCGATGCCGATGTAGAGCGCGAAAGAAGCGCCCACAAACAGCAGGTTGATGGTAAACTGGTCCATCTTATTCTTCCTCCACGCCGTATTCGCGGTCCAGCTTGTTCATCCGGAACGCGTAGAAAAAGATCAGCCCCAGGAACACCAGGATTGAGCCTTGCTGGGCGAACCAGAAGCCCAGATCGCTGCCGCCTACCTTGATGCCCGCAAGCATCGGGCGCAGCAGGATGCCGAAGCCGAATGAAACAACAGCCCAGATGATCAGGCTGACGATGATGATGCGCACGTTGGCCGCCCAATAGCCTTTGTCGGCTTCGGCGGTGCTTGCCGCATTTGTGGTATGGTCCGCCATAGCGGCTCCTCCTTCTCCTCCATGTCTGCCCGGCAGTAGCGCAAGGCAGACTCTCTCTGTTTGCCTGCCGCCGGGTCAGGGCGTGCAGGCATGACTCCTCCGGTCCGGCAGATGCGTGCATCCGGCGGTGCCGATGGGTATTCCAATGTCCGGGGACGGGGTCCTGCCGGGTCAGGGCAGGCCCCGTTTCTTGGTTGTTAGCTGGTGGCCTCGGTCACGATGGCCGCCATGTCCTGGGCGATGTCGTCGATACCGCCCATGGCATCTGTGGTCTTCAGAACGTCCTTGCCGCCGTAGTAGGCAATCAGCGGCGCGGTTTGCGCGTGATAAGCCACCAGCCGGCTGGCAACGGTTTCTGCATTGTCATCGGCGCGGCGCTTCATTTCGGTGCCGCCGCATTTGTCGCATTTGCCGGCCTCGGCGGGCTGTTTGAAGCTGTCGTGGTAGCCCTCGCCGCAGCCGCCGCAGGTGTAGCGGCCTGAAATCCGCTCGACCATGGCGGCGTCGTCTACTTCGAGGCTGATCGCGGCGTTGATCTTTTGGTTGGTTTCCGCCAGCAGCCCGTCCAGCGCCTCGGCCTGAACGGTGGTGCGGGGGAAGCCGTCAAGGATCACGCCCTTGGTGCAATCGGGCTCTGCCAGGCGGTCGCGCAGGATGTTGATCACGATCTCGTCGCTGACCAGCTGGCCTGCCTCCATCACCGCCTTGGCGGCGAGGCCTGCAGGGGTGCCCGCGGCAACTGCTTCGCGCAGCAGGTCGCCGGTCGACAGCTGCACATAGCCGAATTTTTCCTCAAGCATCCGCGCCTGGGTGCCCTTGCCGGCGCCCGGAGGCCCCAGCAGGATCAGAACGGCGGGACGGGTCATGACTGCCATATTCATTGTTCAATCACCCCTTGTTCGCACGGTTTTCGATAAGGTCTTCGACCACCGACGGATCGGCGAGGGTCGAGGTGTCGCCCAAGCTGCCGAAGTCGTTCTCGGCGATCTTACGCAGGATACGGCGCATGATCTTGCCAGAGCGGGTTTTCGGCAGGCCCGGCGCCCATTGGATCACGTCCGGGCTGGCAATCGGGCCGATTTCAGTGCGGACCCAGGTGCGCAGTTCCTTCAGCAGGTCGTCCGACGGCTCGCGGTCGTTCATCAGGGTCACATAGCAGTAGATGCCCTGGCCCTTGATCTCATGCGGGTAGCCGACCACGGCGGCCTCGGCCACGGCAGCGTGGGCCACCAGTGCGCTTTCAACCTCAGCCGTGCCCATGCGGTGGCCGGAGACGTTGATCACGTCGTCGACGCGGCCGGTGATCCAGTAATCGCCATCCTCGTCGCGGCGGCAGCCGTCGCCGGTGAAGTAGTAGCCCTTGTAGTCGGAGAAATAGGTTTTCTCGAAGCGCTCATGGTCGCCCCAGACGGTGCGCATCTGGCCCGGCCAGCTGTCCTTGATGCAGAGCACGCCTTCGACGCCGTTGCCCTCGATCTCGACGCCCGACTGCGGGTCCAGCACCACTGGCTGGATGCCGAAGAAGGGCTTCATCGCCGCACCCGGTTTCATCGCATGCGCACCCGGCAGCGGGGTCATCAGATGGCCGCCGGTTTCGGTCTGCCACCAGGTGTCGACGATCGGGCATTTGCCCTTGCCGACAACCTCGTTGTACCAGGTCCAGGCTTCCGGGTTGATCGGCTCACCCACGGTGCCGAGAGTGCGCAAAGACGACAAGTCGCATTTTTCAACGAACTCAGGACCCTGGCCCATCAGCGCACGGATCGCGGTGGGGGCGGTGTAGAACTGGTTCACCTTGTGCTTTTCGCAGACCTGCCAGAAGCGGCTGGCATCCGGGAAGGTCGGCACGCCCTCGAACATCAGCGTGGTGGCGCCATTGGCCAGCGGGCCGTAGACGATATAGCTGTGGCCGGTCACCCAGCCCACGTCGGCGGTGCACCAGTAGATGTCACCGTCATGGTAATCAAAGGTGATCTCATGGGTCATCGCGGCATAAGTCAGGTAGCCGCCAGTGGTGTGGACCACGCCCTTGGGCTGGCCGGTGGAGCCGGAGGTGTAGAGGATGAACAGCGGGTCTTCGGCATTCATCTCGGCGGGCGCGCAATAGTCATCCGCTTCCAGCGCCATTTCGTTGTAGTCGTGGTCGCGCCCGTCGACCCAGGTGGTCTGGCCGCCGGTGCGCTTAACCACCAGGCATTTCACGGTGTCCTTGGTGTGCAGAAGGGCTGCATCGGCGTTCGACTTCAGAGGTGTGTTGCGGCCGCCGCGCGGCGCCTCATCAGCGGTGATCAGAACTTTGGCGTCGCAGCCGTTGATGCGGGCTGCCAGCGCGTCGGGGGAGAAGCCGGCAAAGACGATGGAATGAATGGCGCCGATGCGGGCGCAGGCCAGCATGGCATAGGCCGCTTCAGGGATCATCGGCAGGTAGATCACCACCCGGTCTCCCTTGCGGACGCCCATAGACTCTAGGATGTTGGCCATCCGGCAGGTGCGGCGGTGCAGCTCCTTATAGGAGATATGCTGGGCCTCGTCCTCGGGGCTGTCCGGCTCCCAGATGATCGCAGTCTGATCGCCGCGGGTTTCCAGGTGGCGGTCGATGCAGTTGGCGGACACGTTCAGGGTGCCGTCCGCGTACCAGTTGATCGAGACGTTGCCGAAGCTGTAGTTCACGTCCTTCACCTGGGTGAAGGGCTTGATCCAGTCGATGCGTTTGCCTTGCTCACCCCAGAACCCTTCGGGATCGGACAGCGAGGCCTCGTACATTTCCTGATATTTGGCGGCATTCACATGCGCGCGGGCAACGGTTTCGTCGGACGGCGGATAGACAGCGTCTGCGTGCAGCGCGTTCATTCGGTTTCCTCCCAGAATTTTTATTGGCAAGACAAACGACAACGCTGTGCCGTGGCTGTCAAACCGTTTCCTCCTGGGGCCAGATAATACCGCAGTCTGAAAATTTGTGAATAAAATGCCGGTATCAAAGGATTTATCTGTAAACGAATTTCAAGATTTGGGGCGTGTTTGAAAAGTAATTTGCATGCCGGCGCATACCAGCGCTTGTTTTAAGGGTTTTTTCTGTAAATTCCCGGGCGCGCTGATAGGTGCCTGCGGGGCCGCTATTGCCCCGGCAGCGGCGTCCTGCCGCAGGCTGGGGCGGCCCGAAGCCTGCGGCAAATTGTGCCGGCGGGGTGGAGAAGGCGCCAGACGCCCGGTGCGAGTCGCTGCGTCACCTTTGCCGCCGGGGGGCTTGGCAGGGCGCATCCCTGCCGCTAGCCTGAATGCCAAGCGTCCAGGCCGGATTTCCTTTTGCCGGCAGTCACAAGGGCGCAATTCGGGAGAGTTACATTATGAACAGATTTCTGACTGCCGCCGTGGCGGCTGCTGCGGGTTTTGCCATTGCAGGGGAGGCTGCGGCCACTGAGTGGAACGTGTCCCTGTGGGGTAAGCGCCGCGCCTTTACCGAGCATGTGGAGAAGTTGGCGGAGCTGGTCTCCGAGAAAACTGGCGGCGAGTTCACACTGAACATCAGCTATGGTGGTCTCAGCAAGAACAAGGAGAACCTCGACGGCATCTCCATCGGCGCCTTTGAGATGGCGCAGTTCTGCGCCGGCTACCACCGCGACAAGAACCCGACCATCACCGTGCTGGAACTGCCGTTCCTGGGCGTGAACACGCTGGAAGAAGAGGTCGCGGTCAGCCACGCGGTCTATGGCCACCCGGCGGTACAGGCGGATCTGGCGCGCTGGAACGCCAAGCTGCTGATGACTTCACCGATGCCGCAGTACAATATCGTCGGCACCGGAGAACCGCGTGATGAGCTGGCGGAGTTCAAGGACATGCGGGTGCGCGCCACCGGCGGCATCGGTCAGGCCTTCTCTGCCGTGGGTGCCGTGCCGACATCTGTGACCGCAACCGAGGCCTATAACGCGATGGAATCCGGTGTCGTCGACACTGTCGCCTTTGCCCAGCATGCGCATCTGAGCTTTGGCACTATCAACAAGGCCGACTGGTGGACCGCGAACCTGAACCCTGGCACAGTGAACTGCCCGGTGGTGGTGAACACCGATGCCTATGACGCCCTGAGCGACGCCGAGCGCGAAGCGCTGGACAGCTCGGTCGAGGAGGCGATTGCCCACTACCTGGAGAACTACGGCGCGCTCTTGACCAAATGGGACGGTGTTCTGGCCGAGAAGGGCGTCGAAAAGGTGATGATCTCCGATGATCAGCTGGCCGAGTTCCGCAAGGTGGCCGCCGACCCGATCCGCGCCAAGTGGATCGAGGATATGAGCGCCCAAGGCCTGCCTGCGCAGGAGCTCTATGATCTGGTGCAGAAAACCCTGAGCGACGTGCGCTCGGGCAGCTGAGCCTGACAGAACGGGAAAGGGGCCGGGCAGAACAGCACCGGCCCTTTCTGTCTTTGACGATACGGAAATGATGGGGGCAAGGCATGGCAGGCAGCGCGGCGGTGCTGGAGGATGGCAGCCTGATCAGCAGGCTGGACCGAAGATTGCTGAAAGCAGAGCAGCTGCTGGCACTGCTGAGCGGCTTGGCGGTGTTCTCCCTGATGATCCTGGCGGTGGTTTCGGTCGGCGGGCGCAACGCAGCCAATGCGCCCTTGCCCGGCTATGTCGACTGGATCGAGCAGATCATGCCGCTGATTGCCTTCATGGGCATCGCCTATGTGCAGCGCCAGGGCGGCCATATCCGCATGGACATCTTCATCGGCGCCCTGCGGGGCCGCGCGCTTTGGCTGTTTGAACTGGTCTCGGTTGTTCTGATCCTGCTGCTGATCCTGGCGCTGGTCTGGGGCAGCTGGTCGCATTTCCTGCGCTCCTTCGATTTCGCCGCGCCGCTGTGGAGCCGCGACAGTTCCATCGACATCGGCCTGCCGATCTGGCCCGCCAAGCTGCTGGCGCCGGTGGCGTTTGCGGTGCTCAGCTTGCGGCTGCTGCTGCAGGTCTGGGGTTACGGGCGGGCGCTGGTGCTGGGGCTGGAGGCGCCGGTAGCGGTGCCGCTGATCCAGAGCGCGGCAGAGCAGGCGGCGGCTGAAGCAGACCAGATGCAAGGCCATGACACAAATGGCAGCGGGCAGGGGTAAGGCGGATGGAACCGATTGAAATCGGCCTGTGGGTTACGGGCGGCCTGCTGGCCATGGTGGTCTTGGGGATGCGGGTGGCCTTTGCTGCCGGCCTCGCAGGGCTTGCGGGCCTCATTTGGATCTTCTGGGCCAAGTTCGGCTACGACCCGGCCCGGTTCGGAAAGGCGCTGACCATTGCGGTCAAGACCGCGGGCCAGGTGCCGCATTCCAAGGTCTCCAGCCAGGCGCTGTCACTGATCCCCACGTTCATTCTGATCGGTTATCTCGCCTATTACGCAGGCCTGACCCGCGCCCTGTTCGTGGCCGCCAAACGCTGGATTGCCTGGCTGCCGGGCGGGCTGGCGGTCTCCACCGTATTTGCCACTGCCGGCTTTGCCGCGGTGTCGGGGGCGAGCGTGGCGACCTCCGCTGTCTTTGCCCGCATCGCCATCCCGGAAATGCTGGCGATCGGCTATGACAAGCGCTTTGCCGCGGGTGTAGTCGCCGCTGGCGGCACGCTGGCGTCGCTGATCCCGCCCTCCGCCATTCTGGTGATCTATGCGATCATCGTTGAACAGGATGTGGGCAAGCTGCTGCTGGCAGGCTTCATCCCGGGCGCATTTTCGGCGGTGATCTATGGTCTGCTGATTGTGGGCATCGCAGTGGTCTTCAAATCCGTCGGCCCGCCGGTCAAGGGATTCACCTGGGGCCAGCGTTTTGCAGCGCTGCCCGGTGCGCTGCCCATCGTGCTGGTGGTCGTGATCATCATCTGCTTTGTCTACAACCCCTTTGGCGGCGACGCATGGGGCACCCCGACCGAAGGCGGTGCCATCGGCGCCTTCATCGTGTTTCTTTATGCGCTGAAGGAAGGGATGAAATGGGCTGAGCTGAAATCGGCGCTCTTGGAGACCGCCAAGCTGACGGTGATGATCTTCACCATCATCTGGGGGGTGCTGATCTATGTCCGGTTTCTGGGCTTTGCCGATCTGCCGGGGGCGTTTTCGGACTGGATCACCACGCTGGAGATGAGCCCGATGGTGATCCTGATCTGTATCCTGCTGGCCTATGCGGTGCTGGGCATGTTCATGGACGCGATTGGAATGCTGCTCTTGACCCTGCCGGTGGTCTATCCGGCTGTGATGGCGCTCAATGGCGGTGAAAGCGTTGCCGCGGCGGACAGCGCCTTTGGCATGAGCGGCACCATGTGCGCGATCTGGTTCGGTATCTTGGTGGTGAAAATGGCCGAGTTTTGCCTGATCACCCCGCCCATCGGCCTCAACTGCTTTGTGGTGGCGGGCGTGCGCGAGGATCTGAGCGTGCAGGACGTGTTCCGGGGGGTGACGCCTTTCTTCATTGCGGATGCGGTAACAATTGCGCTGTTGGTCGCCTTTCCGGGGATTGTGCTCTACCTGCCATCCTTGGCCGGGTAGGAAAGGGTGTGACAGGGATCGGCGCTCAGGGCTCACCAAAGCAGATACGCGCTTCAAACCCGCCTTCACATGATCCCTGCCTGCCAGTTCCAGCTGCCGGCCCCAAGCAAAACAGCCGTATCCCCGCCTTGGGGCGGGGCCCCGCGGCGGTTTCCCTTGATCCCGTCCCCTGGCCCCGGCTGTCTGTGCTCACGCGAAGGCGGCTCCGAAGCAGATCGGCTTGGCAGCGGGCTGCACAGCGCCTATATGGCGCGGCATGAGAGATTTTGCCCCCCTGCACCAGGCCGCGCGGTTGAGCGTGGCGCCGATGATGGATTTGTGCGACTGATTGTAGTGTGCTGATTTTGTTTGGTTTTTCAGTTCTGAATTTTGCGTGTAGCACATACGTAGCAACCGTCCCTACCTGGGCGTGAAGCTGGGCCTCACTTGTTCGAGGATGCAACATTTCTGTTTGGTCTCCAAATGAATGTGCCAGGACAGCGCGAAATGTCCCGGCCATTCTGCTAACATCTCACAGGATCTTGGCCAGAAGGACATCTGCGTCGCGGATGGCGGCCAGTTTGTCATCCAGTGCGAACTTGGCGGCTTTGAATTGTTTCCAGCGGTAGGCCAGGTTCACGTACTCGATGACCTTTTGATCCTGTTCCCAATCCAGATCCACATCTTGCGAAATCGCGGCATCGCCTTTGCCGTTGCGGATTTCATTCAGCGTTTTGCGGATTTGCTCTCCCATGAGCTCGATCAGATCTTGGTCGATGCCCACGAGGCCCTCACGCTCCCGGAGAGACCGTAAGGCTTCCAAGATGATCAGCCGAGTCGACCCTTTTGTAGTCAGACTTCCTTCGAGCCATTCTTCTGCGAGCAACCGGCCCAAAATGATCGCTTCCAACGTCAGCTTGTGAACGGCGCGTTCATTTTCGATGTCCATAGATGTCTCCTTTTTTTTGAGTTGGCGCCGCGCCAACTCTCAAGACACCAGCCCCAAAGGAGAGAGGGGCTGGCAGTGCGCCTTCAGGTTGCAAGATCGGCCTCGATCAATTTGGTCAGATCACAGTCCTGTTGCCGATAGATCGCGTCTTTCAGAGCATCGCTCAGAATGCAAAGCTCCTCGACGATGGGCGAGGCTGGGTCGATCTCGGCGAAACAGGCCGCCTCGAGCGTCTCGAAATCGTGTACGTTTTTAAGGGTTAGAAGATCGTGGAGCGCGGAAATCCCGCGTTTCATTCTTCGTGTTAGCCTTTGAGCCAACTTGATTTCGTCCAGAAGCGCCTGGGTCCGGCGCAGAGCGGGTTGGCCACCCAGGAGGACGGACGCATTTTGAAGCGCCTCGTCGTGTGAGCACATGAAATCACGCAGCTCTTTCAATGTGTAATGACTAAGGTCGAACATGGTGTTCTCCTATGCAGCGCCGCGGCGGGGTTGCTAACGGCTTCAAGAGCGGCTGTTTTTCCTTTCGACTGCGCGGTTTTCGTTTTGAGAGGCTGCTTTCTCTCAGTTCACTGCGGGGCAGGGCGTTTTTTTCGGGGTTCATACCGAAATCCCGAAAAAACAACTGCGACCGCAAGCTCAGGCAAATTGTTCAATGGAGGGCCATGTGAGCTCGGTAACTCCGCCTCGGCTTCGGATGGGTCGGCATTGCAATCCAAACCGAGCCGACCTTCGCAAACTAAATGAACCTCAATCGTGCACGGTGATTTGAAGACACCGCGCCAAACGGAGAGGATTACATGTCAGACTCTATTTGTGAAATCCTTCATGAGCATTCGCGTTTGACCGTCTACTATGACGGAGCATGCCCCTTGTGCTGATCCGAGATAGGGTTCTACTCCACGCGTCGTGGTGCCGAGGCGTTCCTGTTCGTGGATGTCTCGGACATGAGGTCCACCTGAAAGCTAACTCAGAAGTTCGCGGGCGATGATGGTTCGCTGGATCTCCGAGGATCCTTCGTAAATCCGGAAGATCCGCAAGTCGCGCAGGTAGCGTTCCAGCGGAAAGTCGCGGGTGTAGCCGTACCCGCCGTGAATCTGCAACGCCCGGTCTGCGATGCGCCAGGCCGCCTCGCTGGCGTATAGCTTGGCAAAGGCCGAGTCTGAGGAATACCGCCCACCGGTGCCGCGCTTGCGGGCGGCTTGAAGCCCCAACGCCCGCGCCGCGGCCAGTTCGGTGGCGCTGTCGGCCAGCATCCACTGCAGCCCCTGGAAACTGCCGATCGGCCGGCCGCCAACCTCGCGTTCCTTGGCATAGGACACAGCCGCACCCAGCGCGGCGCGCGCAATGCCGGTGGCTTGCGCGGCCACTTCGATACGGCCGTTGTCCAGCACCTTCATCGCGGTGCGGAACCCGGTGCCCTCGCCGCCCAGCCGGTTTTCCGCGGGCACGCGGCAGTCAAACGAGATCGGGAACACATGCCCGCCGCGCAGGCCCATGGTTTCCTCGTGTTTGCCGATTTCCACACCATCAGTCTTGCCCGGTTCCACCACAAAGGCGCTGACCCCGCGGGCGCCGACTGCGCTGTCGGTCTTGGCATAGACCACGATGAAATCGGCCTCGCCCGCGTTGGAGATGAAGCATTTGGAGCCCTTCAGCCGGTAGCCTTCGCCGTCCCGGGTGGCGGTGCTGCGCATGTCCGCAGGGTTGGAGCCAGCCATCGGTTCTGTCAGGGCGAAGGCCCCCAGCGCCTGGCCCGCCGCCGCGGCGGGCAGAACGCGCTGTTTCATCGCCTCATCCGCACCCAGAAGCAGCGAATCCGTGGCCAGGAAATGCGCCGTTAGCATCGAGGCGGTAGAGCCGCAGGCCCCCGCAATGGCCTCCACCGCGCAATAGAGCGCCGGCCCGCTGAGGCCAATGCCGCCATACGCTTCGGGCAGGTTCATCCCCATGATGCCCATCTCAGCAAGAGCCGGACGGTGCAGTGTTGCAAATGCCCCCTCGGCATCGATCGCGGCAGCGGCAGGCGCCAGCACCTCGTTTGAAAACCGCTCGATCTGGCCGATGACGGCCTGTTCTTCGCTGTTCAGATCAACGCTCATCGGGGCTCTCCCTGTTTTGCCAAAGTTGTTGCAGAATGTCCTGAGTGTGGGCGCCCAAGGCGGGCGCTGACTGGCGCCCGCCCCGCGGCGCACCGCTGAAATGCACCGGCTGCTCCGGCACCGTGACGGTGCCAAGGGCGGGGTGCTCCACCGCCGAGGCCAGCCCGCGCGCCTGCGCCTGCGGCGAGCCCCAGGCCTCGGGCACCGAACACAGGGCCGCGGCCGGAATGCTTGCTTGGGATAGAACCGCCACTGCGTCCTGCGCGCTGCGGGCCGCGGCCCAGCTTTCGATATGCTGCGCCAGCGCAGGTTCATTCTGCCGCCGCAAGGCATCGCTGGCAAAACGCGGATCCTCCGCCAGCTCCGGCGCGCCGATGGCTGCTGCGAAGCGCGCAAACAGCCGGTCGTTCAGCACTGCGACGGTGAAACTGCCATCCTCGGCCGGATAGGTGCCGAAGGGTGCCGACAGCGCGTGTTTGCTGCCCGTCCGCTTTGGCGTCTCGCCCGCCATCAGCGCCCGGCAGGCCGCCACCGGCATCATCGACACCAGCGAGTCATAAAGCGCCAGATCAACATGCCGCCCCCTGCCGCTGCGTTCCCGGTCAAACAGCGCCACCATCGCTCCGAATGCCGCGAACATGCCGCCTGCAACGTCGGCAAAGGCATCTCCTGCCATCATCGGCGGGCCGTCCTCGGCGCCGGTCATGTCCATCAGCCCGCTCATCGCCTGGATGATGATGTCATAGGCCGGCAGCATCCGGTTCGGGCCTGTCTGGCCGAACCCGGACACAGACACATAGACCAGCCGGGGACAAGCCGAGCACATTTCCTCCGCACCCAGCCCGAACCGCTCCATCACGCCGGGGCGGAAGTTTTCGACCAGCACGTCGCACTCTGCCGCCAGCGCCCGCGCCGCCGCCGCGCCGTCCTCGGATTTCAGATCCAGAACGATGGATTTCTTGCCGCGGTTCACCGATTGGAACAGCAGGCTTTCGCCGTCCCTGAATGGGCCGATGTGGCGGTAGTCATCGCCAGCGGGGGGTTCAACCTTGATCACCTCCGCGCCCAGATCGGCCATCAGCGCCGTGCAATAGGGCCCGGCCAGAACCCGGGAAAAGTCCAGAACCCGGACCCCCTCCAGCGGCCTGCGGTCTACCATTTTGTCATCTTCGTACATGAACCCACCATCAATTGCTTGCTGGAGAATAGTGGTCGGATGGATATATTCAGAAATATGGGATGCATATGGAGGGTATAGTTTTTTGAATATACCATTGAACTTTCGCCAGGTTGAGATCCTGCTGGCGGTCGCAGACACCGGAAGTACCGCCGCGGCGAGCCGCGCGCTGAACACCTCTCAGCCCTCTATTTCACTTGCGATCGCTCGCTGCGAGGAAGTGTTCGGGCAGAAGCTGTTTATCCGCATCCCCGGACGCGGGATGGAGCTGACCCCAATTGGGCAGCACAAGGTTGCCCAGCTGCGCGAATTGGAGAAACAGGCGCGCTGGGTGCTGAGCGGTGGTGAGAGCACGCCGGAGTTCCTGAATCTCGGCGTGTTTTCGACGCTCGGCCCACGCTATGCACCGCAGCTGGTGCGCCGTTTTCTGGACACCCGACCGGATGCCGAAGTGCGCATCCTCGAAGCCGATCTGGAAACGCTTTTCGATTGGCTCAGCGATGGCCGTATTGACCTTGCGCTTCTGTACGATTTCGGAATTCCGTCGGATTTTGTCATCACGCTTCTCATGACGGCGAAGCCCTACGCCCTGCTGCCGCAGGGGCACAGGCTGGCACGCCAGCCCAGCGTTTGCGCCGAGGACCTGGCGCAGGAGCCGATCATCCTGATGAACCTGCCCCGCAGCCGCGGCTATTTCCTGTCTCTGTTGCAGAATGCAAGTGTCCCGGTGCGAGTGGCCCACGAAACCAGCTCGATCGAAATGCTGCGGTCTATGGTGGCCAACGGGTTTGGCGTCGGCCTGCTGGCGACCGACCTGCCAGACGGCACGTGCTATGATGGCAGTCCGGTTATACGGGTGCCCCTCGCCGGCCGCCCGCCGCAGCATCAGATCGCCCTTGCCCATCGCGGCGCGGCGCTGAAGCGGCCAATCACCCAAGCTTTTACTGCCTTTGCCGAAGCCTATTTTAGCCCAACGCCTGCCAAGCAGAGCCCCTATCGCGGAGCGACTTAGCGCTTGTGCCTGAGACCGTTTGCGAACTCACGCTGACTCAAAAAAGCCTTCGGGACGGAAACGCACCATCGCTTCAGGGCCACGCGGGTCCAGTTCATAGAGCAACGGTCGGGCGCCCAGGTAGGCGCGCCAGCTTCGCTCAGGGTAAGTGCTGATCCGAACGCGATGTTTACTGTGCATTCTGGGGGCGAGTTCCGCGATACGCATACCGCCGCCCTTCTTGCTGTGGGCCGCAATCATTGCCCGTATCTTCAGATCAAGCGAAGTGGCAATCGTCTCTGGTTCTGGCGCACTGCTTGTGGACTTGGTCGTGGCTATTTCCACAAACCTACTGCAACATGCTCGGTAGGCACCCGGCGCCTTTGCTTCACCAATTCCGATGACCATTGCCCCGTGCTCGCGCAACCTGGTAGCGAGGTGGGTAAAATCACGGTCAGAACTCGCGATTACGAAAAACCGCATATCCCTGGAGAGAAGCAACTCCATCGCATCCAGTGCAAGCAGGATGTCCGCAGCGTTCTTGCCGGTTCCCGCATGCAGCATTCTGTAGCCGAACACATCATGCCACTTAGAAGGCTGCTGCGCATCAGAATATACTCGGACCACGGCGGGCTCTCCGTGCTCAGCGGCGATAGAAAGAATTTTTCCAGCGTGCTTTCCGCTAATATTATCTCCATCAACAAGCACCGACACTGACTGCGTCATCGCAAACTCCAAACCCAAGATAAATGAAGATAGTATAGGAAGCTAAGCGAAAAACTTGTCAACTCAAAGGAATGCTCGGCGTTGCGGGAAAATTTGATACGTGGAGGTGCTTCTCTTTCGGCCTTTTGTGCACCTTCGAGCCAGGCGCTGCGAGGGTTCGAAAGCAGCTATGAGAGGACGGACGACCAAGGCAAGAAATCCGCGCGGTTTCAACTTTGTCGATCTGCCACGTTGGTCGAATTCCATATCTGCTCTTACAGCAACATTCTTGCGGGCAAACAAGGATCAGGATAGGTAGACTTCTACCTCAAACTATTTTCAAGTAGAATAAGCAGGTTAGGCGATGGATCTTCTGGAAAGGCTTGCCGAGATAGAATGGAGGTTCTATGCAACTGTAGTCGCAGCCTTCTTGACGTTCGCACTTACGCAAATCTCTCTTTTTCTCGTCCGACGGAGTGACGCAAGGCGTCAAGTCCGCAGTCTTCAGGTAGCTTTGGCAGCTGAGCTCAGGTCCGCCGTTCAACAGAACGGAGAAGCGCAAGACCCAGAGGAGTTCAAAAAAATCATAAATATGGAGATTGCAAAGATAAACGCTTACACTTTTCCGTCGATGAGAAGAGAGATATTCGAAAAGAACTGCGATAAGATTGGCAGCCTGCCTATTAGAGTAGCCGACGCGGTAGTAGAGGCGTATGGAGCCATTGATTTATGGAACAGGTTTGCCAATCACTTGAAAACTGAAGAATTCAAATCCGCAGACGATGCTACTCAAATGGTGATGATCAAATATTTCGTTCAGGTTAACAGTGACGTTCACAGGACATCGAACATAGCTTTAGAGCAGTTAGTTCCGAACTGACGAATACGGCCATTTTCACGGGCCAATATGTTACTCGGGCGCTTCGGAAGAATTTTCGGGATGAACGGCTCCCAAACTCGAATTTCCAAAGGCAGCTTCATGTGCCTTGCAACCGTTCGTGCCCTGAGCAGCAAACTTCTGGATTCCGTCTTGTTTACCAAATGTGTTGAACGGCCCAAGGGCGCCGCTCTTGGATTGCGCGGCGGATGGCCGGTAACTGCCCGAAGTGTATAAGCAGACCAGATGCAGTGAGGCGTAGTTGGGTAGTAGCCTCTTGATTTTCCTTAACCATTGGTATCTCAAGGATTGCAAAGCTCTTGATTTAATCAAGGCATGGATGACCAAAGGGGATGATGTGCGTATTATTGATCTTAATCGCAGCGGGGCAGAGCGTTTCGAGGATGCCAACAAGGTGCTTCAGAACGAGGCCTTTGACCATTTACGTAAAATAATAACCGGGCAGCTCGATCGTTTGGAGGACAGCAGCTTCACAACCCAGTCGGGAACAGAGCTGAATTACCCCCGTCCCCACGAAGGGATTTTGATCGAAGGCGGGCGCGGAAGCGGGAAAACGACTTTTCTCTTGAACGCTTTGCATGACCTCAACAGCGCCAAGGATGGATGGGCTGCAGACCTACATAAACGGCTCCATGTGTTGCCGGTAATCGATCCAACTCTGATCGAAACCAAGGAACACATCATAATCGTCATCATTTCGCTTATCGACGCAGCGTTGGACAAGTTGACCCTGGATGCGGATCAGCAGAGTGTGGACCAAGCACGGTCTGAAATGGCAGAGGGACTGGGGCTGCTTGATGGGATCGGAAAATCTTCCCCCTATGGCGATGAATGGGAAGACCCCGCATGGATCATGAGCCGTGGGTTGCGCAAGGCGGCCAAGGGGCGAACATTCGAGATCAAGCTGCGAAAATATATCGACGAAGCTCTGAAAATTTTGAATAAGAAGGCCTTCGTTCTGGCATTCGACGATGTCGACACGAACTTTCAACACGGTCACTCCATTCTGGAAACAATTCGAAAGTACCTCGCCTCTCCGCAGCTCATTCTCATGATTTCGGGCGATCTCGAGCTTTATGGCCGCTTGGTTCGACGCAACATCTACGAGACGTTTGGCGAAGGGGTGATGAAGCATGATCCCAAGGTGATCGGCGAAGACAAGACCGGGCTCTCCGACGCCGTTCGCGAGTTGGAAGAACAATATCTGCTAAAGATCGTGCCGCCGCAGAACCGCATCGCGATGCTTCCACTTAGCGGGATCTTGCAGGCAGTCGACACCTCAGAAATGCTTGTCGACCCAATTGGGAACGAAGACCTGCAAGAACTCGTACCTTGGGCCAGCAAGAAAATTCGCCAGCAACTTCTTGAAGCCGATTCCATGGACGGCAGAGCCCAGCCGCCTCATCCGTTCTTCAACGTGATGTCGCGCGAGCACTTGCGCCTGCTCATCGGGTATCTCCGCGCGTTGGGAGACCCCGACCAAGGCGCCAGCCGCCGCGGCGTCTTTACGGTCTTCGAAACCCGGCTGCGCGCCGCAGGTTTGCAATCCGAACTGTTTTCCCATGCCACATTGGACGACTCTCTCCAAAGGGCCTTTCGGTGGCTGGTTGCTCAGGACAAGCCCACGTCGCTAATCCGGTTCGGCGTTCCGAGCGATACGGAAAAGGCGATCATACTGCACTGTTTCGCCCTGTCCATCGCCCCCAAATTGCACAAATCGCCTTCGGGATGTCTGCGCGCGCTGTTTGCACTCAACCTGCCCATTTCCATGATGCAGCGCGAGCGCTACGCGATGCCGGATGTGCGCAAGTCCATCTTCGACTTCATTTGGGAAGACGCGAGCCCAGATCTTTTGGAGGTGGCTGGACGCATCGGCTCCATCAGCCGGTCTGGAAAGGATGAGGAGGGCGCGAACATTGGCAACTTGCGGGCAAGCTCTTTCGGGTCTGTTGGCACGATGCGGGACGTGCGTGGAAATCGCCTTTCCCGATTGTTCGATTTCACATCTGAGGAGATCCAAAGAGGAGCCAAAAAGATAAAGGACGTTGAAGAGGTTGTAAAAAACCAGACCTCCGACTTCTCGAATTCGAAATGGGTTCAGAGTTTGGCAAGTCAAGAAGACAGAGCCGAGTTAAGTGCTGAAAAGGGAATCCTCTGGTTCCCGCTCGAAGACCTCGAAGCGCGCAGCGGTCAATTCAAGAACGTGCTTGGCTTGGCCACATTTGACCGTTTCAGCAGTCGAGGAGAGCAGTTCCGCTCGATTTCTGCGCTCTCACTATTCGCGGCAATCGGCGAGCTTCTGGCGCGAGATGACGTCAGCGATCTTGGCGCAATGGCACCGACCTCGACTATGCCTGCCTTTATGCCAGACGCGAAAGTGGCCCGCGAAGGGGCGATCGATGTCTCATCCACTTCTGCAAATGAGGAAGACGACAATAACGACGAGATCGAGACAGAAGACGAAAGCTCCGGATATGCCGCGTTCCTGGAAAGCTTGCAGGCTTGGCATGAATTTGCGCGGGCGAACTCGGAACATGCAGCTTTGTCGCCGGCGATGCTGGCGCGCGTTTCCGAACGAATTCACGACCAACTGATCGCGTTGGATGAAGCCGTGAAGGTGGACTGGAAGACGGGCCACATTCTTCATCGCCAGATCACAAACATTTTGCATGCTTTGCTCGCAGTCTCGTCTGGTTGGTCCGGGCGTTTCGACTCGCCGAAAACCTCTGATCGCCCCCTTGTCGAGGGCCTACAACGTGCCGCCGCAGATGATGCGCGCAGGTTCCATTCGCTGGCCGCAATTGTGATTTCCTGCCCGCTTGTCTGGGCGTTCCTCAATCCAGAAGAAACCTACAAGCAAAGTGGGACCAACCTTCAGGTTCTGCGCGTTGAGGTCGAGAAAGCCCTGACGACTTGGCAGGAGGCGCGCGGGTCCAAAGAGGCGACATTCGATCCGGAGTGGTTAAAAGCTCCGGAAATAGAAATCGCAATCGGGCGCAGCAACAAAAGCAAGTCTCAACGAACGTTAAGGCAAAATGGCTTTTTCGATGTTCTGAACGTAGTGCCTTGCTATTCACCGAAATCCGGCACCTCAAAATGATCGACGACGAGCCCGAGCAAAAAGCCCGGCTTCGCGGGTTGATTGATATTGCCAAGGCAACGCTCTCGAACGTGCATCTTGCCCAATTTCTCGAGCACGAGGCGCCGGAACGCCGGACCGCGGACCAGCTTCAATCACTATGGGGACAGCATAAAAAGCGCGATGCGCTGAAGGCGGCTCATGCAAGCGGGCGCTTTCTTCACTACCGTAAGTTGAAGCCAAAGCTGACGGACGAAGCCATCGAGAACCGCATTGCCTTGACCGCGGCGGAATTGGATCGTGAGACGCGCACAAGCCGTCGCAATATTCTTGATGACCCGTCCAAATGCCTGGTCCCGGTCCTCACCCGTCTGGGCGAAACGTTCCTTTGCGAAGGGCGCGACGGGTCTTTGCGTGTGCATACGCGGCTATTGGCCGAATGGCAGGACTTGATCCTTGTTGTTCCTCCAATGTTGATCACGGCGGCTTGGATGGCGGCGCGCCGACCAACATCATGCGAAGACCGCCAATCTCTCTCGGCAGTGAAGAGCTTTCAGAAGCGGGTACAGGGATGGCTGTGCGACAGCACTCTACCCGTGGATGACGACCCTTTCTTGGATCAGCTCTGCCGGTCGGAAGGGCTTGACGAGACGCACATGCACCTGAATGGCACCACTGAAGCGGACAAGATCTGGATCGACGCGCTACGGCGCCCCGACGCCGTTGTCGGAGCGCTGTCGCACAAGGTCGTATCGCGGGAGGGCGGCTTGCATGTTGCAATCGGGAACGGCGTTGAGCGGCTGCTTCAGCAAGAAGACCAAAATCTCTCGCCAAGGCGTCTCAGAGCTCGGGTGGAACAGGCAATTGCCCTTAAGGCCTTTCTTTTGGAAGAAGTGCTTCAAGATCGCCCGAAGGACGCTCAAGCGGCCAACATTTCTTACAAAAATGCTGTCGAGAACCGAATTGCCGAATCCCAAGTATCGAGGACAACCGCTGAAGCGCTGCATCTGATCGACATCATCGGAATGCTCGATCAACCGGAGGCCCGCGAGATGTATGGCGTGGCGTTCTACTGGTATGCTCTGCTGCGCGCACAATTCTGCCGCCTGTTGGTCCAGCAGGTTTCACAGATGGGCTTTGATCAGTTTCAACATATTACTTTGAACGAACTGCGGGAAACGACGGAAAAGGACTTCGCCGATCGGTTCCGGCAGATCGAACGAGGTGTGCAGGCGCCGGTCGATTTCCTTGAGGGGCGATTTGCTCCAAAGACGACACCAGATGCCACTGCAAAACGCCTTATGCAAATGTTGAGCGGGTATCTGGAGTTCTTGGACGAGAAACCAGACGGAACGCCGCGAAAGCATCGAAATCGCCATCTATCCGATCCCAAAAAGACCCCGATCTCACTTTCGGAACTCATTCGATTGATCCGAGTTTTTGAAAACGGTTCTGATAGCTTTCCGCCCAGTGAACGCCGATTGCGGCTGGGCTTGGTTGCGCATTTTATCAAGCGAACCGACGGGGGCGAACTGGAAAAGTTCTATCAACGGACGCAGCCTACACCAGTCTGTCGAGACGCCAGAGTGAGACGTGAAGCCGATCAGGCCGCGCGGGCTCTGGTCGTCTTGATGAAAAGCACCTCAGGTCTGTCAGAGCTTATCCGCGGAGTAGATGCCGCCAGCAACGAGAGGCACGCTGGCCCCGAGGTCTTCGCACAGGTCTTTCGCAGGATGCGGCGGGCGGGCGTGCAACGCTTTACGTATCACGTTGGAGAAGATTTCGTTCACTTGGCCTCAGGTCTTCGCGCCATCTCGGAGGCCGTTCATTTCCTGGATCTCTCCGCTGGGTGTCGCATTGGCCATGGAACCGCGGCAGGCCTGTCGCCGGACAGATGGTGGAAAGCCCAAGGCGATGCGGTCGTCCAAACCCTCGAAGATCGCTTGGATGATCTCGTCTTCGTATGGGGTCTGCTGCGACAAAAGTCTTTGCTGGCAGAGAAAATCGTCCTGATCGAGATGGAAATCCGTCGTTTGGCCATGCGGATTTGGAAAACTCCTGCTCTTACACCTGACGTTCTGCACCGTGCTTGGAAGCTGCGGCGCATTGATCCGATTGTGCGAACATATGGACGTTATGACGTGGATCCTGACCGAAACGCAGAGATCAAGATGTTTCGTGACAGCGCGGTAAAGGACCCGGACGCACATTCTCAGTTTCTTCGGCGCCATGGTATCGACGTAGAAGCAGACGTTTTGGCTCGCGCAAGGCAGCCGATCTTTGTCGAGCAGGCCTCGGATGTCTTGTCCGCGGATGTCCTGCTGGTCGTTCAATCTGCGGTTCTGGAACTGCTGCAATGCCGTAGCATCGGCATCGAAACCTTGCCCAGCAGCAACGTGCGCATCAGCATCCATGAAACCTACGACGATCACCATATCAGCAGGTGGCTGGGATATGGCAGTAACTTCTGCCCCACTTCGGTCGTTGTCGGCTCGGATGACCCAGGCATTTTCGCCACCAGCCTGCGCATGGAGTACGCCCATATAAAGCGAGCGCTGCAGGCCCATGGCGCCGGAATGCATGCCGATGCCAACCTGCAAGAGATGTGTAAAGCCTCTAAAAGGTATCGCTTTTGACGGCCAAAATCTATGTAGGCACGAGGCGAGTTCATCTTTGCTTTGAGAATGACGCGCAGATGATTTGGTGGAAACTTCGCAATGCCCGCTCCCAGCGCATCTTGTTCGTTGGTGGTTGGTGCAGCGAATGACTGGAGTCCAACCTCGGTGCATGAAGGGTGCGAACGGCTCTTTGTCGACGTTCACGGTTGTTGCAGCAAAGGTCCACTGTGAACCCGAAGTGATCGCGCACGAATTAACATGTTTTACAGATGCAGAATTGCCCGTTTCTTGCTCAGGGGCCAAACCGATTCCAAGTTCACTGATAGAGAATGACTTCGATCGAAAGCGATGTTGATTAAACTGCGACAACCCGGCATCTGTCGGTGTGTGCTGGCATTGCGCTGGCTCTCAAGTCGTCAACCCCAAGGAGACAGGAGATGACGATTTTCCGTCATGCGGCGGGATCAGTCTCGATCAATTCGATCGGATCAGTGTCCTGGTTCCGATGGATTGCTTCTTTCAGCGCATCGGCGAGTAAACAGAGTTCCTCGACGATGGGCGAGGCAGGGTCGATTTCGGTGAAACATGCTGCTTCGAGGGGCTCGAACTCGTGCACATTGCTCAGAGTTAGAAGATCATGGAGTGTGACGATCCCGCGTTTCAGTTTTTCTGTGAGCATGCGTTCGCCAGTGATGTCGTCAAGAAGGGCCTGCGTCCGGCGCAGTGCGGGTTGGGCGCCTCACTTTGAGACAGAGAAGCGGGATACAAGTTAGGTGGCCCGCTATGCTGCGCCGATTTCGCTTCGGTTTTCTGATGTTAAAGGGTGCGCATACCAGACCTGTTGAGCGCCGACGGGCCGGGGCTTTTCAAGGAAGTCGGTGCCGGGGCAGCCCGACTGAAATTTGGCATCGCGCGGTAATGTGGTTTGAACGCCCGCTCGTGTCTTCAGCGCCATATCGGGACAGGCTGCGTCCGGGCCTATCCGATGGCCCAATAAAGGATCCTGCTCGCCATGGTGCCCAAGGGGGGGCGGTTTCCTCGTAACCACTGTAATGTTCCAGAGCCCCTTGGCGACAGTGTCATTTGCAGACGATACGTTCAATCGGAGCTGTATTCAGAATTTTTAACACGGTCCATCATAGCGATATGCAAAGAACCGCGCGTTTGCTCGAGTGAAATTAGCAAGCGAGATGTAATAGTGTCCTGCACTCAGCACGGGCGCAGGCTGATCTGGAGTGCCGAAAGGTCAATGTCGCATTCCGCATTTTCGACGGTGTCAAGAAACGACAACAAGTCGTCCTGCCGTGGTTGACCAAAGGCGAGACGATAAAGGGCCACCGAGCGTTTGAGCCAGTCGAGCAGAGCAGCTTCGCGGCTGTAGGGCAGGGATAGCACGTACCGCTCGATGCAGGTTTCACCGTCAAGAAGCCAGAAAGGTTCCAGATCGCCGGGGCGTCTCGCTTGCCCATGCGCAGACTCGAACATGGCGCGCCAGGGATCAGCATGCAGATCGCAGTCCTTCAGAGGCTGACCGTACCCTGCCGCAAGGTTTAACCTGACCGCGTGGTTCTTGTATCGATGAACACGGCCTTCACGTTGTTCGAGGTCCACCGGATTGGCGGGAAGATTCCAATGCACCAGCCGGTGGCAGTATGGATGGAAATCAAGTCCTTCCTGGCCAACGGACGTGGAGGCAAGGACAAAAGGTCTGAAGGGGGAGTTGAATGCGGTCCGAACCGTATCTGTCCGCTGCGCCCCTTCTTCCTGACCTTTCTGCAGCAGACGCGTTGCGAAACGGCCCCGCATCTTGAGTTTAGAAGATATTTTCAGGCTGTTTCGCTTCACCTTGTACCGCTTGATGTCGATCTGAGCGGGCTTGAGTGAGAGCGCGTGGTCGATTGTCTCGGCAAGGCTGGTGACGGCGAGGCTTGGATCCTTGTCCATCAACCCCTCGGATTCCAGCAAACCATGAAGGTACTCGTCCAAAACCGATTGCAGATCATGCTCGAGGCAGTACCTCAGGACCGAATGCCAATAGGTGTCATCGCTCTCGCTACGGAGCAGGGCCTGACTTTCGGGTTGATTGAACAAACTGCGGAAGGCCATCCCGATCCTGGTGGCAGCATTCAGCATCGCCGGATCATCGAGCTCCAGGGGGGGGACGACTCGTTTCAAGGCCCGCAGCGCACAGGTTGCAGGGCTGCCAAGCGCCATGTCCGTGAGATGGCGCAGCAAGGTCTCTGCATCCGGATGTCCGTACAGGGCGTCGCTTCTGGCAGCGTCGCTCAAAGCTTTCAGGTGATCGTACCAGCCATCCTGGCCATCGGTCCGCACGACGTCCGTGAGGATGTCACCCCCGGCCAGCCACGCGTCAAAGGAGGTGTGGCCTACATCCAAGGCCGCCGCACAAGCCCAGTCCCACGTCATGGCACGTTCGGCGGGGTCGTCGCGGGACTTTCTTGATCTGTTTCCCGCGACAACACCGCGCTGGACAGGGTGTAGGCGCGCGCCCAGACCCGCCGACAGGGCGCGCAGGCGGTGGGACGCCTCGGCTTGCATGGCGGCAGCGCCGGCGACGGGGCCTGCGCTACGGTAAATTTCCAAGGGATCAACCGCCGCCGCCAGCGTCGGAGAGGGGATCACGAGGGGCAAGGCGCGAAGCCCGGTCAGGCGGTTGTTCGCCTTGATCCGATGAAATCGCAAAGGTTGTGAGCTTTTCTCGAAGGCCTCCGAAAAGCCGTGTTTCTGTCGATCGCCCATGCCCATCTCTCGCTCGCTTGCATAGGAAAGGAGCGCGGCAATCGCGTCAGGGACCATTGCCCACTGGGAGAAGATCAGGACTTTGCTCGCAGTCACCCGGGGTCCGAAATAGGGCATGCTGGGCGGCATCCAGAGACGCCGCGCCATGTCATCCTTGAAGGCGATGTTCTGGAGTGCGCGCATGCGCCCATTGTTGAGCGGCAGCGGGCGGTAAGCTTCGACAGCTTTGATGTCTATCTGCGCAATTTTTGCGTCGCGGATCGCATCCAGAAGGGCTCGGCTTGGTGTATCCTTGAGGTGGTCCAGGCGCTGTCCCAGCTTATAGTCACGCATAAAGCTAAGCAGGTAGGGTGCGGACTTCCAATATTCGACTATTCCAGGAGCGTCGGCCGCCTCTGCCACCCGAGCTATGGCGCGCGCTTCCACCAGGTCGGCGGATTCGATCGTGACCGGCACCTCGATGTCACGCATCATAGCGTCCCGCTCGGCGGTCTCGGCAACGCGTTCTGTGCGGGCGATGACCTGGCGCAAGCGCTTCTCTATACCGGTCTTGATCGCGCGGGCGTCCTCGAAACTGCCGGGGAGCCCCTGCATTGCCAGCCGGTAGCGGCGCAACTCGTTTTCAAGTTCGGCGCGGACCGCCGGACCGTTGTCGCCGAACAGAAAGTTCAGGACATCCAGGAATTCGCGGTAGTGATCGCCGGCATCTGCATCGTCGTCTCGCAGGGACAGCATACGGTAAGGAGTGGCAGACAGAAGCAAGACCTTAGATCGGTTGCCATTCGGGTCTTCCGCGTTGAATAGCTTGCGTGCAAGGTCGGCCGCTTCACCGTCGCCGTTCAGAAGTTCCGTGAACCTCTGGAATTCATCGAGCACGATCAGGTCGGGTTCCAGTGCCTCGGCGCTTTCTCGTGCGAGGATTGTCCGGAGTTCGCCAACGATGGTCTCCCGCCGCCGGTTCAGATTTATATCGTTTCCACGCCAGCTCTTATAACATTGGGCGCAGTCTTCAAGCTCTTGCAACAGGTCGGGTCGCGCGGCGACCGCGCCCTGGAACCGGGCGGAGATCTGCGGCTCGACGGGCTGCTGATCGACCCACTCACGCGTTTTGCACCATCCTCGAGCCCCAGCATACCCCTGCAGCATTTTCGCGACGGCGCTCCGATCCTTTAAGAGCCGCCAGATAAGTTTCAAGATCAGCGCGCGCTCCTGCTTCAAGCCGCCGCCTTGCTTGAGGTCCAGCGAGGTCCCCGGCGTCAGACTGAAGAAATTGACACCCTTTTTCTTGATGCCTCCGGCCCGTGCCAGCTCAAGCGCGAGCATGGTGAGCCGCGTCGGCAGGACGCGCGAGTGCTCACCGCCCATGACGTTTAGTCGCGCGACGTTCTGTTTCGCGATTGCGCCGTTCGAGCAGATATAAACGATGTCGATACGCGGAACGGTATCCTGCAGAGCCTCGATGGCCCGGGCGATCACCCCGCGCGCCACCATCGTCTTGCCAAGGCCGACTTCGTCGGCAACAAGGAAGTGTCGCACCGCGTCGTGATCCACGAGTAGTCGCCTTGCGACGTAGTCAACCGTCTTGCGTTGAAAGGCCTTGAGCGGGCGAAGTGCTGCTTCGGCCGAGAAACAATCGGTCATTGCGTCTTCTCCGAAATAACGGCCTGAAAGGTCTGCCACAGATGCAAAAAATCTTCGGGTATGACGTCGCTGCGCCCGGTGTCGGGGTCGCTGAGACGGGTGACCAGCCGTTCGATGTCGCGCAGCTGCCGACCGTCGCCCGACAGGGCCCGGACCATGTCCTCGAGGATCGGCGCGTCCTGGCCGGTACCGAAGGTACCCGAAAGGCTACCGTCTCGACCGGCGGAGAACAGGGCCTTTGCCGCATCGGACACGTCGGCCAGAAGCAGGCGGATATAGCGCAAGAAGGCGGTGCGGTTTTCGATCAAGGCGCGCAGGATCTCCGCGGTTCGGGCATAGGGCAAATCGACAAGCTCTGTCCCCAACGTGAATGTCAGTTCAAGACCGCTCTCGTCGTCGACCAGATTAACCCCGATCCAACGGGTTACATCCTTGAGTGCAAGGCGTGCCAGCAAGTGCTCTCTGTCATAGAGAGACCGCAGCGAAATGCCATGTTCTATACCAGCGACGATGGGCCAAAGTCGCAACCGAATGCCCTCGGGGACGGCAACCTCCGTCCGGGAGGAGAGAAAGAGTCGAATTCTTCCTTCATCCTCTTCTTCGCAGCGCAACATCGGGTCAGATGTGGCCAGGTCGCGTCTGACGGCGTCCAGACGCTGTTCTGCTGCTTTCTCCACAAGAGTGTCAGGGTGATCAAAGGGCGCGAACTCCCGTAAAAAACGTCCCAGCCGCTCTGGCGACATCTGGTCCTGCACGGTGCCGATATCCTTGGTGTAACCCGAGAGGGTGGCAAAAACCTCGACATTGGTGCCACTGATCAGCGCAGGAGCCGTCGCATTGCCCGATCCAATTGTGATCTCAGTGCTTGAATAGCGCTCGGTGATGAAGGCTTTGGCATGGAGGCCACGAGCGGGAACCGGACCGGAGCCGTCCTCCTCGCCTTCATCGCCGTCCTCTGTCTCGGCCATCTCGTCGAGCACTGCGATCTGATCGAACCGCGCGAGGGTTTCGGGTTGCAGGATGGCCAGTTCCTCAGCCCGGCTCAGAAGGCAGGCTTTAGCGGGGTCGATTCCGCGCGTGAGTGTCACAAGCGCCTTGTCGGTCACGAAGGGAGAAATGATGCCGAGTGTTCTGCCAATGCGGGGGCGCCAGACATCATCCGTCAGCCCATTGACCGCGAATCTGATGCTGCGAATGTGTTCGGGCTTATCCCACTCAGCGCGAGCCAGTTCATCCGCAAGAAAGGTGACCATGTCTTTCACGCGGTCCGGTGTCGGACGGCCGGAGGCGAGACCGGGCAGGGCGCGGACAAGCTTGACCAGCGGAGCGTTCTCTTCCCGCAAGGCAGTGGTTGCCGCGCCGTCCAGCGAAAGCGACAGGTCCCAAGAGGCGTCGGTTGTCAAATTACGGGACAGGAGCGCGAGGCGCAGGCGTGGCCGCCCGTGTCCACCTATAGGTGTGAAGCGCAGCAGCCAAAGCTTGGGGTGAAATGCGCCGTCACGCGGTGCGGTGACTTCGGTCACTGTCTCTTCGAGCAAGGCTGTCAGACGATTTGCCCCCTTGGGTACGGCCTTTATCCGCCCCGCTTCGCAAAAGATGGCAATGCGGGCTGACAGCCGTTCCAGGCCTTCGAGCAGGGCCAGCGGGGTGTCCAGCGTCTCTTGCCGGTTCTCGGCCGCGTGGAAGGCAAGGGTTGCCGGAACCACCAACGCGGTTTCGAAATCCAGAGTGTAGGTCGTTGCCAGTGCGGCATCGAGGTCATAGCCCGCGGGCGCCCGCAGGATCTCGGCGTAGAGAGCCCGGTTTTCGGGATCGAGTGCCGCGTTATCCTGCATAAACAAGGTCCTTGATGTGGTTCGAGACGACGGGCGTCCAGCGGTAATTCAGGGGCGCCGTGCCCGAGGCACCGCTCCAGCGCATTAAGGCACCTTCATTGCGAAAGCGCGATTTCGGCCCTTTTAATCTGACTTCGCGGTCACGGACCAACCTGTGAGCGTCAGGGTTCTCGAGCACCTGTCCCGCCGTGCGTAGTGTTATGTCGCGCCAGTCTTCTATAAAACGCCGGCTGTGAGGTTTGACGTTGTGGATCGTGGTTCTCGTCAAGAGCCAGAGGTCTGACAGGTCCCAATCAGCTAAATGCCCCAGACGCGTCTCTTCGGCCCATTCTTCGATACTGGTGGCATAAGTGTCTGCCCGATCATGCCAGATCGACTTAGTCGTTCCCTGCATCTCCGCCGCCTGGCGAGATAGCATCAGGTTGTAAAGCAGCGAGGCACCGTGCATTAGGCGTGAGAATCGTTCCGCATGATCGACTACCTTGGCGATGTCTGGCGGCCAATCAGCGCGTTCCGGATGCTCCCAGATCATGTCACATTCGGGCGCAGTTGCCTTGCGGGACAAGAGGGTTAACAGGCTGCCCGGAGCAGATTGCACAAGCCGGTCCCTCAGAAAGCCGGTTTCATCCTCGGAAAGGGCAAAGACCGCTTCGCTGTCTGGTGCGACGAGGAAACCTTCGGGTGCTGTCGGCAGGCCGGCGGCCCAGAGCGCATCCATCTCTGCCGGGGTCGCTTCGAGGCAGGCATTTCGGCTGCCTTGAAACCTGCGGATGCCGAAGGTCAGCAACCCGGCCCAGTAGACGTCGCTGGGCAGGCGCTTCAGTTTCTCCCGCGCAGCACTGCCGATGACGTTCTGAGACTCGCCGCCCCGCACCAGTGCTTCGATGAGTCGGATCTCGAGTGAGCGGGCGAACTCCCGCCGGGCGGCTGCCGTGCCCTTGTGCGATCCGGCCATACGGTAGATCCAGGGCACGAAGAGCATGTAGCGGAGGCGCGTCTGGATGGTCGAAGTGCCCGGGAACATCAGGTCAGAGAGGGAATCCCTGACCGAGCCAAGGCCAAGCTCGTCGCGACTATCCTCCTGGCCAAAAAGATCCATGATGCGACGGGTCCGGTCCCGGTCGGCCTGGTCGAAATCGATCCATGCGAGAAATGACATCAAACGGGATCCTCTATCCTTGCACGGGCGACGCTCAGGGTGCCTTCGCTCATCCAGTGGACGGCCATGCCATTGACCGTCTTGTCGGGCCAACGTGCTTTGATTATCGCGACATAGGCGTCAAGTTGCGGCCGGTAGGTGGAAAAAGCGCTGGCCGGGTCGGGGCACGGACCGGACTTATGATCGACGATGAGCAGGCCGCCCGGTCCTTCGGCCAGACAATCCACGATGGCGTTGGTTTCCGATCCGTCGGCCAAGATTTCCTGAAGCGGAAGCTCGAAGTGCAGCCGGTCGTATCCCTGGTCCGCCAACCAGCGCGTTAGCGCCTGCGCTTGCGTCGCGATTTGGGAGATGGCGCGCTCAGGCAGGCCGGTGGCCGCGGCGAGACGATCTGCCCGTTCGGGACGTTCGGCCAGGACGCGGAAGGCGAGGTGCCAAGCGATGCCGCGCTCGGCCGCGTTGCCCGTGCGGGTCTCGGCTACGCCATCGGCAAGCTTTATGGTGTTCAGGGGCGCGGTGGGCAGCGGAGTATCTTCGACCAAATTCGATGGGCTGCGCCGCCAAGGTGTGCGCGGCGCTGCGTCCGGGGCGCGGGCCATCCCGAGGCGTGGGTGTGTGTCGCCAAGCGGCTGGGCCGTGAACGCGGGTTCGTCCGGAATGCCTTCGTGGACATTGGCGGCAAAGGCCCGGCCAGCCACCGCCAGAGTGCCCGCACTCGTCTCAAACCCGGCACGGGCGCGCAGCAGATCGACCATCCGCCTGGGATGATCCGTAGGTTTGCTCGGTGGCCGTGGCATCAGCAGAATGAGCCGATCCCGTGCCCGTGTCAGCGCGACGTAGAGCTTGCGCGCCGCGTCGCGTTCATCCTCGGGGCGGCGCGCCTCTGTGAAGGGCTCCTGTGATTCCGGAGCGGCGAAGTCGGGCAGGAACCCGAGACCCGCGTGTTCCAGCGCATTGTCGAGTTCATCGAAACCGTCAAACTCCGCCCGCATGGTTCCGGCGCGCTCCGCGATCGTCTTGTCGAGGCCGGCCACGATCGTTATCGGCCACTCGCGGCCTTTCGCAGAATGCCAGGTGCAGACCTCAATTCCCGAGGCGGACCAGCCGTCGGGGTCGGGGTGACGGTCCCACTCCTTGGCGGATTGCAGCAGGATCCACCCGAGAAAGACCTGCACGCCGGCGCCGTGGAAGCCCGCGGCGGCCCGCAAGTCCTGCGCCATGACGTCGAACTCCAGCGCCTCGGCCTCGAAACGGGCAAGGTCCGCAAGCGCCTGCGCGGGCGCCTCCAGGCCTGCAGCCCAGTCGCGCAGACCGCCCGCGCGCAGGACTGTGGCTAAGGTTTCCGCTACCGGCCGGGTTTCGACCAGGTCAGTTATCGCGTGCAGCGGCGCCAGGGAGACATGGGTGGCCAGCACCCCGTCCACTGCGCTGCGAAGTGCATCTTCCAGCGCCATGCGGGGCGGGCCGAGCGTCAGCCAGGTCAGCGCGGCATGCGTGTCTTCGGGATCGGCCGTCAGCG
This sequence comes from Leisingera sp. ANG-M7, assembly GCF_000813965.1. Taxonomy (GTDB): domain Bacteria; phylum Pseudomonadota; class Alphaproteobacteria; order Rhodobacterales; family Rhodobacteraceae; genus Leisingera. The sequence goes on from NZ_JWLI01000006.1 coordinate 136,847, forward strand.
CCATTGCGGCCCGGGCGGCGCGCATAGCGGGAGAACTCAGCCAGCCATCTTGCCGGATCCGCACCGGCAGGCCGCGGGCCTCCAGCGCAGCAGCCGCGGCGCCGGCTTTGTCGTGTGTGTAGGTGAGCACAGCGATGTCGCTGGGCCGGGCCGGGCGCATGTCCTCGCGCGTCTTGTCGTAGACCAGAGTGCCTGCGGCCAGGATGTCGGCCACGCGGTTGGCGATGCACTGTGGCGTCGTATCCTTTCGGCCTTTCGGTAAGTGCATAACTTCGAGCGCGGTTTCTCCTGTGGCAGCGCGTTGCGGCTCGAGGGGATCATAGGTGTCGAAAAGGGTTGGCCCGAGGGTGTTGACGAACTCCATAATCCGCGCCTCGGAGCGCCAATTGCGGTAAAGCGGCGTGACCCTGTCCAGGTGTGCGGCTTGCAAGGCTTCGGACAGCCGGGGGTCGGCGCCCTGGAAGCCCATGATAGATTGCTTGGTGTCGCCCACGAGTAGCGCGCGTTTCGCACCGCGCGCCAGCCGCCAGAGCAAGGCGAACTGTACCGGGTTGGTGTCCTGGAACTCGTCGATCACCACGCAGTCGATTTCACCCAGCGTGGCCTGCAGGATCTCGGGGCAGTTACGGAGCAGGCTTTCCGTCTCGGCGATCATGTCGGCATAGTCGATCAGGCCGGCGCTCCGCTTCGCGGCCTTGTAGGCCTCCAGAACCTGCTGCGCGCCGGTGACAAGCGCGGTTAGGTGCTTCTTGGCATCGGCCATAGGGCCGGGATGGCGAGGCAAGGTGTCGGCGGCGTCGATGACGGTTTGGGCAAGGGCGTCATAGCCCTCGGGTGTAGGGGCGCCGCGTTTCGACAGCCTGATGTTGCGCAATTTCTGCCAAAGCTTCCAGTCCGTGGTCAACGACTCGCCCATGGCAGCGCGTCGCAGGTCACGGTGGTTCTCGGAAAAAGCCTTCGTGGCCGAGGAATTGCCCTCGAACATCGGCGCGATATTATTTGGAAACGCGTCCAGCAGGCAACGGACGGCGGCTTGCAACGCCTCAGTCAGGGCCGCACCATCGCTGTCGCAAGGGCCGTAGCCCACGGTCAGGGCGTCAAGCGCAGGGCGCAGGATCTCGGGTGACTGTCCCCGCACGCCGAGCCCGCGAATGAGATCCACCGTCCTCAGTACATCGGCCCGGAACCCGTCCTCGGCGCTGGCCTGGTTCGCGTGGTTCCACGCATAGCCGAAGCGTCCGAGGTCGGCCATCAGAGGTTCCAGCGCTGCGCAGCGGTCCATTTCGAGACGGATCAGAAGGTCGCGCTCGGGCTCGCTGAGCAGGCGGCTCTTGGGCGAACGGCCGGCGGCAAAGGCGTGTTCGGTCAGCAGCCGCTGGCCCAGTGAATGGATCGTTCCCATGTAAGCGCGGTCGATCTCCACTGCGTCCTCGATCCGGCCGCGCGACATGAGTTCGGCCCGCACCCGGTCACGCATTTCGGCGGCGGCGGCCTCGGTGAAGGTCACTGCAAGGATGCGGCCTGGAGAAACCTCTCCGGACGCGACCCAGTCGCCCAGCTCCTTCTGGATGTGGTAGGTTTTGCCCGCACCGGCGCCGGCGGGCACGATGGACAACTGGCGCATCACACGTCCTCCTCCTGGGGGGTGTCGGGCAGGCTGAAGGCCGCCACCAACGGGTTGTCGAGCGCATAGGCTCGGATGCCCCGCTCCTTGGACATCTCGGCATCACCCGCGCGGTTGAGGCGGATGGCTCCCGCACCGACTTCGGCCAGAACATGCGCCAGGTGATCCATGGCATTGGCCGAGGCATTCTCCCCGGTGGCCTCCACCCGTGGTATGTCGCCGCCTTGCGCATCTGACAGGACGGTGCCGTCCCGCAGCATGTGATAGGCAGTGACGACCTGTGCCCCCTCCGCCACCAGCCGGGTCAACGCGGTGTCTTTGGTGGGGCGTTCCAGCATCGCACGGTACAGTGCGACCTGCAGGTCCCAGCCTTTGCTCATGCGATCACGCCGTCCAGCTGCGCTGGAGCGCTTGTGATCCACCACGAGAATGCGCCCATCGGGCAGACGTAGCAGGCAATCCGCCTTGCCGTGCAGAAGTAGGCCGCCATGCTCTCCGGAGAGGGCGATCTCGTTGTGCAGAATCTCGGACTTGGTGTCGCGGAGGAACCCTGCCCAGGCGGTGCAGACCTGCATGGCCTCCTGCAGGAGGGAGCGGCGTTCCGTGGCCCAGACAGCTTCAGCGAGCCAGGCGGCATGACGGCTAATGGCGGCGTCGAGAACCCCGGGCACCTTGGCCGTAAGACTGTCGCCATCCGGCACCAGCGCGCCTTCAACAAAGATGTCCTCGAGCACCTGGTGCATTAGTGTACCAAGTGTCATCACGTCGAGTGTCTCCGGCGCCCAGGCGCGCTCTTTCGCGCCAAGCTCGTCCAGCAGCCAGCCCAGTGGGCTGGTCAGCAGGGTCTCCAGGCGCGAGGGAGAATGCGGCAGCGGCGCACCTTCCGGCGTTTTGCGCAATGCCGTGAGATCGACGCCCGGCTTGTCGACGGTCGCGAGGCCGCGCTGGATATGGACCATGCCGCCCGCGGGCAATTCCGGGGCGCCTCCCTGCGGGACAGGGTCGATGCGGGTGTATGCGACGGGCCAGTCCTGGGGTGGGGCCTTGCGTAGCTCGGTCGCCAACGCATCTGGGTTCTCGGCGCCCAGCATATGAGCCACCAGGGCCAGCCCGGTGGACGGCGTCAGCCGATCCCCCCGGAGATCCAGTGCCGGCACCAAGAGCGTAAGCCCGTCGCTCGCCACTCCAAGCTGACGCCGGAAGAGCTCCAGCCCGCGCGCGAGTTTCTGTTGCCGCCCGCTGAGCAGAAGCCCAGTGGCGCGGATCTCAGCAATCTCGCCTTCGGTGAAGAACGGGTTGGAGCCCGGCAGGCGCGGCCAGTGCCGGCCCGCCATGCCAAGCACCATGAGCTGTCGGACCGGGCGCCAGGGCAAGGCATTCTCCGTGAAAAGCGATACGCCTTCAACGAAGCGATCATACCCCTTTGCCGCGTTTGGTTGTGGCTTGGCGAGACGGTGCAGCAAAGGCCAGTCGAGGGTCTCAACGATGACGGCTTTCAAACGGGCGATCCGGGGATGAAGTCGTGCCTGCGGCACGGCCCGGGCGGCCACGCCGAGACGCGCAAAGAGCTGCGCGGGGCTCTCGCAAGGGCGCAGCGCATCCAGAAAATCGCGGGCAATCCCGGTTTGTTCCGCGGCGGTGCGGGACCAGCCGTGGTCCATTAGCTCCCGTGCCATCCGCCGCCCGATGTCCGGCGGCCAGGGCATCCCGGGTAAGACGTAAAGCGAGGCCAGCGCGGTCCGCGGCACAGGTCCGCCCAGCAGAACGAGCAGCAGGGACAGCAGTTCGCCCGTCGTGTCGCGCCGCACCGCCTCCACCGGCAGCCCGGAGAGCGGGATCCCTACGCGATCGAACGCATCGGCCAAGGCCTGTCCATAGGCAGAAACATCCGGCACGAGCAGGCCGATCTCCCCGGCTTGCGCGACGCTTCCACGATCCAGCAGCGAACGGGCAAGGGCGGCGGCGAACTCGGCCTCTTCGCGTGGATCGCGCAGCCCGTGGCAGGCCACCGATGAATCGACCGCAACCTTGCCGGAGCGGCGCCCGAGGTTCTCCTGAAGGTGGCGAAGCGCTGTGCCTTCTGCACCGGCCGGTGCCAGGTGGGCGGTTTCTTCCCATCCGTGGTGCGCGGCAAGCCTGGCCGCGACGGCGGCTTCGGCGGGCGCAGTGAAGGCGCAGGCCGGACCGGTCAGTGGTAAAGGCTCCAGAGCCATCTCGGCCGTGCTGCGCAGGACTTGGCGCCAGGTCGCCAAGGGTGTGGGCAAGGCATCAAGGTCGCGCCAGAGGTCGCGAAGCGCAGCCAGATGTACCCGCGCTCGGCCGCTTGCCAGCCGCTCCGGCGCAAGGTCGGACGGATCGAGATTTGGCGAGGCCGTCGCCAGCGAGACCAGCCCGGCCTCAACGGCGCGCGCGGTCTCTTGCGGGGCGGCGGCGAAGCTGTCCGACCAGGGCGCATTAAGGCCGAGATGGTCTTCCAGCGTAAACTCGGGAAAAAGAGGGGCAAGATAGACCTCGGCCAGAAGGTCGTCGGTAACATGGCGCACGGCCCCGGTGACCGGAGAACGTGTCAGCAGAGGATCGATGCGCATACAGCAACCTTTCGAATCGTTATGCAATCTTCACCATGATCCCGTCACGGGGTGTCAGAAACTGTCAGGCACATCAGGGAAAAGCCTGGAAATCGCTTCGCCGATGCATGGCGACCATCTCGCGCAGGGCCTGTGGCGCGCGCACCTCGACCTGATCGCCCCATTGGTAAAGGTGCCAAGCCATCTCGGTGTGGCCAGAGGCTTGGAACCGCACGGTCAAGGCGCCGTCCGGCTCCTCCTCCATTTGCTGGTTGGGGTGAAAGACGAACTGCCGTGCCACCGGTGCCGCGGCCGGGGAAAACCGCCATTCCACGGGGCCGTACTCGGCCTCCGAATGAAACGAGCCAAAGGCTTGGGCGGCAAAGGAGGAAAGGTCAAATTCCGGATCGCGGGAAAAGCTGCGCGACGTGATCCGGGCGTCCTGGATCCGATCGATGCGGAACCGGCGCATCCGGCCATCGCCCTGTGCCGGCAAGGCCACGAGGTAGCGCCGCGTGCCCAGTAGAAGCCCGTATGGCTGCAGCAGGCGCCCCGCAGAGCGCCCGTCGGCAGATTGATAAGTGATTTCCAATTCCCAAGGCGCGCGCAAGGCCTCGGTAAGCACTCTGAGGAGCCGCAGGTCCGCCACCACGCGCGGACCGGGGCGTGAGGCAAATCCTTGCGCCTCCAACAAGGCGTCCGCATCGGCCTCGGCGCGGAGGGCCTGGCTCGAGGGCATGGCCGCAAGCAGCCTGTCGCGCAGGATCTGCAACCGCAACGACTCGTCCGGGGAACCGTCGCGTTCGGCCCGTTTGACTGCAAGCTCCAGCGCGGCCAGCTCGCTATCACGGATTCCCTGTGCCTGGAGCCATCGCGGATCGTGGCGTGGCATATGCCAGCGCCGCCGTCGATCTTCGCCTTGGCTGATGTCGACTTGGGGGAAGAGCGCCTCGAAAGAGCGCATCATGCGCTGAGCGGTTCGATGATCGCAGCCGAAGGCCTCGGTGACGTCCTGAAGCGCGACGCCGTCGAACCGGGACATGGCCATTTCTGCAAGACGCAACAGATCTGCGGCCTTCGCATAAGACATTAAAATTTCCTCGGAAGAAATCCCGCGTTACTGCCGAAATTGGTGACAGTTTTTGACACGCTGCCGGGGCAGAATGTATTTGTCAATGGACCTAAGGTGGCGGTTACAACTTGTCCCAAGTTTCCTCCAATTCCGTGTGAGACTTTGGGCCGTTCTTTAACGCTCACTAAATCCCAACTTATGCGCTCACCCGCCATCAGGTTGTAAAGCTTTTCCAGGCTGCGAGGTCTTAAAGTAAAACGGCCCGGAACTTTGAGTCTGTCTCAGTGATGATGTCCGTCGATGAATTTGATGCGGCGACGAGACGCGCCCCGAGCAGATTGTATTTCACGCGGCCCTACGAAGGCGTCGGCTCGGAGCATTCACCACGACCTAATTCTTATGTTGTCTTTTGGGTTCTCGCTTTTCCGCTACAGTCTGGAAAGCGAACGCAGCCGAGAAACGGCCCGAAGCGCCCATTTCGTTCGACCAGCCAACCATCGTTGCAGCTTGGGCAGGATTGCTGGACTGTGCCACATTCGGTGCAGGTCGCCTCATTGTCAGTTGTTTCACGACGCGGTAGCCCACTGCCACAGGCGGAGCAAGCGGACATCCTGTTTCCGCATAACTGCACGTGTTCACATCGATACCAGCCCGGGCCATCTTGGCCGGGCATAAAGAGCAAACGCCCGCCGCATTGCTGGCAAGTGTGGGTGTGTTCTGCAGCTTCCTGAGGGCTGGCAACCTGATAATTCGGATCTTTCAGAAGTTCCGTGACGAAAGAAGAAGGGCGGGCCTCGGACGCTAAAATTGTTACGGTGTGCCGGGCGCGCGTCATCGCAACATACATCACGCGTCTTTCCTCGGCATTCGTGAAGGGCTCAGTTTCGGGCGAAACCAAACTCAGTAGAGGGTCGTCCACGATCATTGAGGGGAACCCCATGCGGGCGTTATCGGCGCCGAGAATGACCACATGATCCGCCTCCAGCCCCTTCGAGGCGTGGATGGTCTTGAATTTGATCGACAATCCAGGATGCCTCCTCCGAAGGTGTCGCAAATTCGGTTCGAGGAAGCGATATCTGCCAAGCAGTAGAACAGAAGGCTGGCGATCCGCGGCTGGTGCTTCCGATGCCAACGCTGCCAAGGTTTCCGTTAAGACTTTTTCGCCGGTTTCTCGTCGCGTCCATGCAATCCAGATGGCCGGCTGATCGGTTTTGCCCGCAGGAATGACTGTCTTTGTGATCTGCGCGGGGTTGCAGAGAATAAAACGCCGCGCGGCCAGCGCGATCCTGTCTACAGAGCGGAACGTCCGTCCGAGATCAACTGTCCGGTGAATTCCGGTTTGACCGGCAAATTCCCCCCCAAATTCTGTGCCAAAATTTCGCATGATGTGGATATCGGAACCGGCAAATCGGTATATCGACTGCCAGTCATCTCCAACAGCGAAAATTTTGGCATCTGCGTGCTGTTCTTTTAGCGCCTTGATGAGCTTTGCGCGACCGGTTGAGATATCCTGAAACTCATCGACAAGGATGTGACGGAAGGGACTATCGTAGCGCCCGCTCTCAACGAGCAAAGTGGCGCGGTTCACCATATCTTCGAAATCGATACGTTCGCCGAGCCTGATTTGATATTCGCGGTAAACAGCAGCGAATATCTTGAGGAATGCCTCAGCCCGTTTGCCCATCTTCAACGTCGATGCCTTATCTTCGCAGTCGTCAAGCTGATACCCGCCATTCTTGAAGTGCCTCAAGAAGGTGGCGATTAGGGATGTGAAGCTGTCGACCACGCCGACCTGCGTGACCTGGTCGTAGATCTCGATGTCGGGGATAGGTCGGGGCGTGACATGGGGCTTGACCTTTTCTGCGAGGGATACGAGCAAGCGGCCCGCCTCGCGCTCCCAGCTGTAAGTCTCGAGAAGGACGGTGCCGTGCTCTTCGTGGACCTGACGTTTCCATTCCATGCCCGCAAGGTATTCTTCTCGATCGACAAAGGGTGCTGTCATCAGTTCTACGGTGCCGTCGCTTAAGCTTTTTTTGCGGACTCCGAAGTGTTCCAGGTAGACACCACTCTCTGTCAGGCGGAAATCGGGTGTGTAGGTCCGGCGGCCTGTCTCCTGTAACTTGTGTTCGTAGTTGGGTTCGTACTCATAGGCGATGCCGTTCCGGTAGAACCAGTTCGCGATTTGAAGTTCTTCGAAGCTTTTGACCGTTTCACCTTTCAATGTCCGGAGGTTGCGGCTCTCGACTTCGGAATACCAGTCGTGAGCGGACTGATAGTCCCATGGCATGGGGAAGTCGTCAAAGAAGCCGGCGAACCAACCGATCACGATTTCGGCTACATCAGCCATACGGCTGACGATATCGCGCAAGATTTCCTTGATCAGCGAGAGAAAGGCCTTGTCATCTGTCGCCGTTGGCGCAAGTGGCGGCTTTTCTCCTTCGACTACACCGATGATTTCGTAGGCCAGCGCGTGGAATGTGCGGGCGGCAATTGGCACTCCGCACCGGGCTTCGATCCGCTCCGACATTTCCGCTGCTGCATCCTTGGCGAAGGCCAATAAAAGAAGTTCGTCCGGTGCTCTGACGCCAGATTTCAACAGGTAAGCAGCTTTTGCGGTGATAACGCTGGTCTTGCCAGATCCGGCGCCAGCGAGAACCAACGTGGCGTCTTCGTCGACCACGACCGACAACCGTTGCTCCGGTGTCAGTGGCATCGACTCAACTGTGTCGAAGAATTTCTTCCACTCATCGAGTTGTCGATCGACGAAGGTGTTTATTGCCGCTTCCCGTGTATGATGCGGATTTCGCGCGAAATTGGTGATCGGCGTCACATGTTCGATCACCTGATCTCCTACTGCTGCGGGATTCAGCTTGGAAAGGACCCTGTTGTTTAGGTCTTCTGCTCGCCTTGCCAGAGGATCGATCAAATGCGCTGAAGGATACCTGTCCAGTGTTTTTAGTGCAGCAAGCGCCTCGAGAAGCCTGGAGATGCTCTCATTTTCATCGGCAAACTTTTGGAGGTTAAAACTGGTCCAAGTCTTTTCGGTCGCTTCTGCGAATGATTGCGCGCTGGAAGCGGACACTGCCGGCAGTAAAATCTGCCTCCCATTGTCCAGGCTCAAGGTGAGGGAAGCCGCAAACAATCCCTTTTTTAGGCGTGGCGCCGAGGCTATTTCGTCAAACCTAAAAGTGTTCTGTCTTTTGCCTTCTACTTCCAGTCGGTTGTCGTGGAGGACCAAGGTGCGAGCATGCCGTCGTAGAGGATCGGAAAAGACCGCCAAAAGAGGAATTGAAGTGAGTTTCATTGGTCGGAGTATTCCTCCCTTCCTTTGGCATGTCGGTTCCGCACAAGGTAATGAAGCCAATCCGTCCAGATTTTCGCCGAGTGCTTTTTAGTGACAAGCGGGTACCTTTCCCCGGCATGCGAAAAGCCGGAGGCCCTTTCCGCTCAGGGCCTATAGTTTTGATGCCCGGAAGGAGTGCTCACCTGTAAGCTGCCTATGTCGTGACAGAGCACTCAGGCGTCATGGAAGCAGACCTCGAGGCCTTTCGCCCTCTCAGCATGCAAGACAACTTCAGCCGCAGCCCGCGCATCTTCCTCGGCATCATGGTGATCGAAGGAAAGCCCCAGATGCCTTTTCAAAGACGCGAGCCCGTGCCCACCGTTTCCCTTTAATTCCGGCCACGCTCGCCGCGCAATTGTCACGCTGTTCTGCCAATTCCAAACTGGCTCATCGCGTTTGAGTGCGGTACAGGCGGCTCGGAATGCACTCCTGTCGAAACCGGAATGCTGGTAGACAGTGATGCCGCTTAGTGGGGCTTCGAGTAAAATAAGGGCCTCTGCGAAGCTCGGTGCTCCTTTTACGGTTGATTGGCTGATCCCGTGCAAACCGGTAAATGCCCAAGTTGGCGTTGCAGGGTCGACGTAGGTCATCCAGGTCTCGATGGAGTTGTCGGGAAGCACGCAGGCCACACCGATCTGGCAAATACTCGCGCGGTCATGGTTGGCGGTTTCAACGTCAAGCGCGACGAAGCGAAAGGAGCCCGAAGGGAATTTGCGACCTTCCGATTGGCCGCACCTGAGGAAACTCAACATTGGAAGACACCTTTATTAGAATTGGACCTGTCACGTTTTGAGAATTGCTCCAAGTTCTCATTTACGCAGCTTGAGTCTCGAAGGCCAAGGGGCTTTTTCAGCCAAAAGCTGAGTGCCCTCGTCAAATTTGTAGAAGCCGTTGAGGGATTTGAAGTTCGCCAGCTCGGCGGCCCGCGTAGTCGACAGGGAACGCTGCCATAGCAACTCGGCCTTGATCTACTTGAAGTTGGTCCCGACGGCAGCGTTACGGCGACATCTTCAGGTTCCGTTCATTGAGGTATGGAAGCCAAGCTGGCCCAGGAGATTTTTTAGTCGAGGGAACAGTATCGGCTGCCCCGATTGGTAAGATGAATGTAGTCCGCAAGCGGTGGCTGCAGGGCGAGGGCAGAGTTCAGAGCCCGGATCGCCAAGTCAGGATTCTTCCAGTTGCTGACCACCCAGCCGATGACACGCCGGCAATCCAGAAGGGGGACGAGCGAAGGGGCCGGATGCCCGATTGAGGAAGTCACTCCTGATGCCGACAGCTTCTGAAGGCGTCGATGTTGTAATGATGGACAGTACAAACCCTTCAACGGCCGCCTAAGTTGAGTTGCATAAGTGCAGCATGGCACAGCAAAAGGTTGCGATCAGTGGACTTTCGCCTTCGTCCAAATCTGAATTTATGAGAACCCTATCAATAAGTTACATGTCAAAGCTGTGAATGGGCTAATGAATCCGCGGAGGGAGCTGAAATGACAGAAAAAAACCAAAGAACAGAGGACGCCACGCGCTACCGCATCGCTCGCTCGGATGCTCCGATTAGGACCATAACTGACAAAATTGAAGAGGTTTTCGGCCTGCCCACTGGAAGCGTCGTTTTGGTTAAGCCTGACGGCCGTAAGAAAAGGTCTGATGCGACCATTCAAAGTCTTAGGGATGAGTGGGAGTGAAAACCAATGCCTAATTCTGATGCGCTCGTTGTCTGCGACTTTTTCGAAAAAATGGATGGAGCTATTGGTGAGGTCAGCTTTGTTAAGAAGCCCGATATCCGTTTGCTCGCAGAATTTAGCGATTTGAAAGGTGAGCCAATCCTTCTGAGTTTCGGGGAGGCCTACCTTCTGGGAGCGGTCTCCGAGATTGCCGAAGAGGTATGGTCACATCAAATAAAATCGGCTTTCTTGGAAGCAGATGCCTTCTGTGAGATGGCAGATGAATGGTTCGAGTTTACGCATATTCAATCACTGACGATAATAGCGAAACTTGGTGATCAAAATTCATTTTTTGAAGAGGAGGGGCTGATTTCTTTTCGAAATGGCGTTTCAGAAGGAATGAGGGATCTTCGAAGTCTGCGCGTTATATTGAATTGTAGCTATGAGGCATTGGTTCACGCGCAAGAGCTACTCACTTGGCCGCTTGCAAGTTTCGAGTGGCGTGTAGAAGCAGGAAAGAAATTTACGCGGCGCAAAAGGAATAACGCGTCTTAAGGGGGACTTGAAAAAGTTGTCGACAAGTCATTCGACACGTTGAAAACTCAGGAAGTGAATTTTCGGCAACTCAGCCTTTTGTGGCGAGAAGGGTCGACAGGCTGTTTGATGTTGCACAAGTGCCCATGGTCTTGCCCTTAAAAATAGGCGCCTTCGCGGAGTGTTTACGTGGAAGACGAAAGGTTCGCTTGTTCAAGCCGAGTGTTTGTGGGGGGCTACTCTGCACAACCATGTTTCGTAAACAAGTCCGCGCCGATATAATCTCCTTCAGGGAGATTTGGGATGTCAGACGAGAAGCAAAAGTCGGGTTCTTATTCAGACGCAACTACTCGAGTGCGCAGTGGCTTCGGTTCCGGTGTTTGCCTGAATATGAAGGACGGCCACCAAAGTCCTGTTTTTATTGATTTTGAAGCGTCGAGCCTGAGCACCGTGTCATGGCCTATAGAGGTGGGGCTCGCGTGGAACGCCGGGAAATGCGTTGTTGTTGAAAGTAAGTTGATCCGGCCGAGACCGGAGTGGCCGGAGGCCGATTGGTGTCCTGAGAGCCAGGCAATCCATGGCATTATGCGCTCGGAGCTTGATAGTGCAAATAGTGCGGATGAGGTGGTCGATTGGCTACTGGAGACAGTAGCGGCGCGCCCCCTTGTGAGCGATGCGCCGGAGTTCGACCAGCGGTGGCTCGATCGCTTGCTTGGTAGTCCGGGACCGGAAATCGACGATTTTGACCGCGCCGTCTGGGAAGCTTTCTCTGATGGTGGAAACATAAAGGCAGGTGGATTGCAACGAGTGTATCAATTCCGGGCAAAAGAAAAGGCAATTCACCGCGCCGGCGATGATGCGGCAGTATTGTGTAACTCGTGGATTGCAGGGCTTGGGAAGTAACCAAACTCGAAAACGATGTTAGGAACACTGAGCTTATTGGCGACTCATCCTGACGCTCCGAGCAAAGTGATCTACCCAGCCATCGAGCTGCAATGCCATTTGCATATCGCCTGCATTCTCCTTGAAACAGCAGAGCTCCACGGTATGCAGCCCGTGGCCGTGCAAGCCCGCAGCAACGAACTCCGAGACGCAGCGGTTGGAAACAGGTTTCAGTTTGTAGCGAGCCTTTGTCCGCCTTGGTTGAGATGTAGTTTAGCTAAGTTCGTAGGCGCCGTCGGCGTCAGGCGTCACAGGTGGCAGCCCATCGCGGCGGAATTGTTCGGCCATGCTGTCTGCAATAACGGCGTGCTGGCCGCGTGTGGGAGAGGCGACGGCCTCCGTCAAACTGGTGACGTCAGCGGCGCTGTCCCCTATTGGCCAGAGGGCCTGTTCCGCCAGCTTGCGTTTTCGCTGCATAAGGCTTTGCAGAAGGCAGTCGAAACTTTCTGCTCCTAATTCGGGGTGCAGGGCCATCGGGATATGCACAGAAACCGGACGCGTCTGGCCAATGCGATGGACACGGTCATTGCACTGCTCTTCAACTGCCGGATTCCACCAGCGAGACAGGTGGATGACGTGGGTTGCTGCCGTTAACGTTAGTCCAGTGCCTGCCGCCTTTGGCCCCAAGATAAGCATGTCGAAACAACTGTCGGCGTTCAACCGTGACTGAAACCTGTTTACTATCTCTTGCCGCTTCGGGATCAGCGTGTCGCCATTTATGATGTCGATACGATCGAGGCCGAAAATGTGACGCACGATTTCGGCAAAGCGAAACTGCATTTCCCGGTGTTCTATGAAGACCAGAACACGCTCGTTCACCGCCTGGATCCTGTGCAGGATGTCGATGACCGCGTCCAAACGCGCACTCTTTGCAATGAATTGGTTCGGCGGGGGGGCGCCAGTGTCGCCGGGGTGTACCGAGACTGAGCGGATGTGATGCAGCATCTTCAGGGCAGCACTGGGGCCGCCGTTGGCCAGATTCAGCTGCGCACGGTCGTATGCGTCGGCCTGTACCTTCGGCATCAGGCGGGGATGCAAGAAACGGCGTTTGACCGGAAGGTCGCGGGCAACTTCGTCTTTCAGGCGGCGCAGGCCAAGGGGGGGCATGGTGCCGCGAGGTTTGAACACGCGCGCATGCAGTTCAGCCATATTATCGGCGTTGGGTTGCGCATAGCGCTCCCGGAAGTCTACGCCGGAGCCGAGGCAGCCAGGGGCTATTCGGTCCATGATGGTCCAGAGGTCGATGGCCGCGTTTTCGATCGGTGTACCGGTGAGCCCGAGGCGGAAGTCGGCGTTCATCGCTTCGACGGCTTTTGAGGCAAGCGTGGTGCGGTTCTTGATGTTCTGGATCTCGTCCATGACCATCGCCGAAAAGGGTACGCGGCCCAGCGAGTGCTGATAGTTTGCAAGTGTCGTGTATGTGGTCAGCAACCAGTAACGGTGGGCGCGTCCATCCTCAAAGGCCTCATCCATCCAGTCGAGATCAAGTTGGGGCAAGCCGGATTGTGTTTCGGTGCCGCGGGCGCCTCGGCGTTTCTGAGATCCCAGAGAACTTCCGTAGAGGCGTACCAGTGTTCCGAAGCCGCGGCCTTCGACGTGGGTCTCAACTTCCTGTTCCCAATTGCGAAGAAGCGACGTTGGGGCAACAATCAGGATCGGTCCGCGATTCAGCGCAGCGGGCTGATTCATATGCTCTTTGAGCCAGGTTAAGAAAGCGATGGTCTGAAGAGTCTTGCCCAACCCCTGTTCATCGGCGTTGAGGATGCCGGGCAACCCGGCTTGCCACGCTTGCAGCGACCAATCGAAACTATCGAGCTGGTGTTGATGAAGTGGGGTACGGATTGCTCCCGGCAACGAAGGGGGAATGGTTGGAATGCGGGGTTCGAGCTGGGCTTCCCAGGATACGTCGTCGTAGTTGTCCAGCGTGTCGAGGATTATCGGCCCGCCTGCTTCTGGTGCCTCTTCCCGCTCTTCCGGAGTGGCGTTCATATTTTCACGCCGCTCGATTTCCCCTTCGATCGCCGCGAGGCGGCCAGACGTGACCTTGAAGGTTTCTCCTCCCAGTTCAGCCGGAGTGTCCGTGCCGGATTGGAGCACGTCGGCCATGAGGTCGCGGAGGTCGCGGAGGTCCGCATCAGGCATGGCCTGAATAGCCTCGACGAGATGTTGAGCGAAGGCCTCCGGCAGCCAGGTAGTGCCGCTTCCTTCAATCGGGACCTTTGGGCGATCGTAGACAGTGATGCCGGTCACACGCTCTGAGTATTCACGGCTTTCTATCAAGGCTGGGCCAGCGATGGCCTCTACCATCTCCTCTTGTCCGGCCGCGTCGAGCCCGTCAAGCGTGCCGGTCTCTTCCAGGTGACGGTTCACGGCTTCAGATATGAAAGCGCGCGGGTTCTCTATGAAAGCGCGGCGTTCCTCGCGTGGAGCTTTCTGGATACGGGCCATTTCTTCCAGAACTGGGGCCGCTCCGCGATCTATAACGAGGTAGGAATTATTCCCGAGCTGGTAGGCCGGCCGAGCTCCTCGAGCATGCAAGCGATGTTGAAAAACGGCGAGGGCCTCACCGGTCAGTTCTGCGTCCCCCTCGCAAATGGCGCCGTCGGAGATGCCGTCATCGTCAAGTCGTTGTGAGGAGTATGGGACGACTTCGAACTGGCCCAGCGGTGTGTCGGGTGAAATCGAGAACCGATCGGCTATACGAACTTCGAGCCCTCGCAAGAAAGCTGTCATCGACAGCCTTGCCATTTCCCGGTTGGCGAGCATCTCGGTGCCGGTCAGATCTTCGGGTTCGATGGCGCGGCGGAAGTCGGCAAGCGCACGCCAGTGTTCCTCTAACGTCTGGCTGGCATCGAATGTGTCCGCAAGGTCCAGCGCGCGCTTCATCCAAAGCGGCAGGCGGCGCAGGCCGTCAGTGGTCCGCAGGATTGCACCGGTGCGTTTCGGGGTTTCGCGGCGGCCATCGCGGGACCACTCGTAGTGAAGGCGAAAATCGGGTCGGCCCAAGACGCCAGTCACGTCAGTTTTTAGCATCAAATCGACAGCGCGGGGCAGGCCGAGCGCCTCTGCCGCAGGCGCAGACAGGCTTGCGGCTGCATCGTGGGAGACTGTCAAGCGACCGGGGGTAATAGTGACCTCATCTGGGTGGGTATCGCCCCAAGCGCGCAGGTCGCCTATCGCAAACAGCAGGTTGCGGTCCTCTGGTGCGAGGTCGGTAAAACTGCGTGTGTTTGGTTTTACCAAAAGCCGGGACAGCAGCCCCTGCTTCTGCTGCGGAAAACAAATCTCAATGCAGTCGTCGGATATGTTGTGGACGGGCGAGGAGTCAGACATGCTGCAGAACCCACTGTGACCAGTTGTAGATAGAGTTGTGGGGTTTCGAGTTGCGTGAAGCGCGCATGATGTCGTCGCAATAATACTGACGCTCGTAGAGTTTTGGCGCTCTCGGGTCATCCATTCGGAAGATGTGTGTCTTGTAGCTGTGGCAGCCATCAACAACAACTTTATTGCCGATCCGCATGATGAGTAGTGAGGTACTGCCGTTGCGGTCCGACTGGCGACCGAAGCGGCGGTTCATGTCGGTTGTGCCGCCGCGCATTAGATTCTGCTGTGCGTAGCGGCGCGCTTCCGATCCGAAGGCGACCCAAGCTTCGTCGATCATCTTGTCTTGATAGAGTTTTAGCCAGAAGTCCCGGCGAGGTGGCCACATGTGACTGTCCTGCGTCGCGGTGACCATGTCGCAAAAGAACTTCATGTCTTGGTGCGTTAGCCAACGCAGCAGGACAGCACGGAGGGAGGGATCGAAGCCCGACCAGATGCCGCCTGTGTGGAGGCGTGGGTCGTTCCAAGCCGCGATGATTGCCTCGCTCAGCTCGTCGCGCAAGTCATCGGGCGGCGTTCGGTCACGCCAGACAGATAGAAGGGCTTCCACCGCGGGACCAGCTCCCGCTTGCAGCACTGGTCCGTTTTCCGGTGTCAGCCAGTTGAAGAGTTTCTGGCGTGTCTCTTTTTGATCCAGGTCAGGTGCGAGGCTTTCAATGAAGAACTTTTGTGCCGCCTTGGCCAAGCCGTAGGTATGCGGACTGGTGAGCCCGATGGATTTGAGAAGCAAGTATGCGTTGTCTGCATTGCGCATAATTTGTGCCAGCGCCAAAGGCACGGCGTCGGGCTGGAACAACTCGGGCAGGGCGGCCAATAGCTTTCGATGGCGCGCTCCCAAATCGCCGCTCCTTTTCTCCAAAGCCGTCGCGAGATAAAGAGTGTGATCGGTCCCAGGGGTGAAGCTGTCGATGTAAATACCAACCATCCCGTCCAGAAAAGCACCGGGTTCGCGTGTGGCAATCTCGGAGAGGTAGAATTCGCGTACAGACGCCAGATCCGGCTTCATTCGCCGAACTTCGTCGAAAACCGCCACCGCTGCCGATATGACGCGTTGTGTGGTGATATCCTCCCAATTCCAGTTCGAAACTCGGTACAGCATGTCCTGCGCCAGCTTCTCGCGGTCTCGGTCCATTGGGGAGTGAATCGCATCGGGCCAGCGAGTCAGAATATTGTCGACGCAACGCTTGATCTGGTCGAGCGGAGGAAGTGCGCGTCTGCGGAAAGACGGCGCGCGCTCTATCATCGCGCGTGCGGAAACGCGTGGCCGGGCGTTCGTGCCATCTAAGCCTGAGATGTTCATGGTTGGGCTCCTGCACCCTTCAGCGCAGAGCGGATGACTTCGATTCCGTCGGTGTGCTGCGGTGTTACCATGATGAACCGAAGGTCGATCCGGCGATTGGTTGCGCGGCCTTCTGTTGTGTCATTCGTCGCGACAGGACGATCTGGCCCGTATGCAGCCACTGATAACACCGGCTGACGCTTGAGATTTTGGTGCTGCATGATCCCCCCGGCCGCTTGGGTCATAGCGAAAAAGGTACTGTTGGCGCGTGCTGCTGAGAGTGTCCGGTTCAGCTGATCTGTACCGACATCGTCCGTGTGGCCTTCGATCTGAACCGCTTCGATCATCACAAAACCCGGGTTGCAGAGGCTGTCGAACCGTGATGCCTCGCCCAGCGTGTAACATGGCAGCACTTCATTGAGACGCTGGGCGAGCCGTGCAACGATTTTGCGTCTGTCCGGAGCGAGGTCAGACCTGCCTGAGGCAAACAGACCTTCGCCCTGAAACCGCAGCGCGTCGGATTCTTCACTCAGTTCGACCTGCAGGTTGGGAAAGTCTGCCCGGATTGCATCACGCAGACGGGTAAGCACCTTACGCCTCTCTTGGGCCACCTGAGCCAGGTAGGCCTCGAGCGGGTCGACCTGCTTTAGCTCAGCAAGTTCCCGGCGAAGGTCTTCATTTTCTGCGATTAGTTGCGTTACCTTAGCCTGTAGCCGCTCCCTTTGAAGGAGCAATTCCGCAAGTTCGGCCTCAAGCCGAACAATGATTTTTGCCCGGCTCTCGGCTATCTGTTGCCAGTTGTCCCGTTCCTGGATGACTTGGTCATATTCGTATTTCGAGACCGCATCCGGGTCACGCATCTGGCTGGCAAAGAAAGCGAGCAGAATCATCATGATGAATAGAAATCCGACCGTCATGTCGGTCATCGAGACAAACGCGCTTTCTTCCTCCTCTTCGTGACGGACCTGTTTAGCCTGCGCTCTCATGCACGACCCCGCGGTTGCGACGGCAGGAAGGCCTCGGCCTGTTCTACGACGCTCTTAAGCGTGTCGAGTCCTGGTGCCAGAGTGTCACGCATCTGTCCGACGTGATCCTGTGCCGTTCCGAGCGCTTCTTCGAGTTTTACGTTGTACTGCGCCAGTGCTCGACCCAGCATCTCGTCGATCTGGTCGAGCTTCTCGGCTTCATTGGAAAGTTGGGCCATGGCGGCACGCGTGGCCTCGAGCGATCGGTGGATGCCTTCGCGTTCGTTTCCGAGCGCAGTCTGCGCCGTGTCAAGAACTTGCGCGGCCCTTTCAGCCACCGTGGCCGAATTTTGCATCAAGGTTTCAGAAACCGTTTCGACCAGGTCCCCAACCCGTCGCAGGGTGACTTCGATGCGTTCGTTCGAGGCTCGGATCGGGTCAGTTGCGGCTGTCAGGCTCTGACTTGTGGCACGGAAGCTTTCGGACGCCCCGTGGATCGCATCGGCACCAGTGTTCATGCCTTGCGCCGCGCTTTGCGCACCAGAGGCTCCACGCTGGACCGCGTCTGCCATGCTCTCCAATCGTGCGCTAATCGTCTCAAGCCGCGACATTAGCTCGTCTCCGATGACGCCGCCCATCTCGGTGCCAAGTTTGGCGATGTCCAAGCTCGTTTGGTTGAAACTTTCCAGCAGAGACTTGCCGGCCCCTTCTATTGCCCGGCCAGCCTCCACGCTGCTTTGAGCCATTCTGTCCTGCGCTGCCTTACTGCTTTCCTCACTGGCGCTGGTCAGAGTATCGCGGAAATTTTCTGCGGCGGTGCGCATTTCCTCTGCTGCAGTGCGCATGGCATCTGCCCCTTGGCCGGTATTCTCCCGAATTCCTGCCAGTGTCTCATTCATAACGGTCAAGAGGCGCTCGGCCCCTTCATTCATCGCCTCGGAGGCAGTGCGACCGCTGGCGGCAACCTCAGCGCGCATTTCAGACATCGCGCGCGACATCTGATCAAGCGCGTCGCGCATGCCGTTGCCCGCTTGGCTATTGGTTTCCCCCATTCGGTCTACCATCAGGCCGATACGGTCGGTGGCTTCACCGAGTGACTCGCTCGCTCGGGTCAAAGCATTGCCGACTGAATGAGAAAGCTGCTGGGAGAGGTCGCCGACGAGCCCTTCCATGCTGCTTGTACCCATCGAGGTAACCCGATCAAAGATCGGATCCATCTTGGCGGCAATAGCTCCGGTGATCTGCTCAGGTAGAGCTTCCAACGGCCGCTGGAGCTCGGCAACCATACCCATACCAATTTCACGTAGGTGCTCGCGCTGCTCAGTGGCGGCGCGCAGCTGGCGGAACCCGATATCCTCCAGGCTGACGAAAACCAAGCGGCGTTCGATGCCAATGCAGAGGTGATGCAGCGCAGCGTCAATTGTGTTCTGGCGTGTGCGGAGGAGGAAGGTGAACAGGATTGAGCAAAACAGTCCGACCAGTGACATGACAAACTTGGCCGAGGCGATTTGCATGAAGTCCTGCATCGCCTGGTCCATACCGCCAGATCCGGCGTTAATGGATTGGGAAAACTGGTGCAGCGCTGCGACCAATCCAAGAAAGGTTAGCAAAAGGCCTGCAGAAACCAGTGTGTTTGGCAATATACGAAAAAAACCAGGACCAAAGCCTAAATCCGCAACGTTGAGAAAAGACGCCGGCCGGATTGAATTTCGAAGCCGCATGGGTCCGTCTACATCATCAAGCACAATGGTTTCGTTGAACTCGTCAAACGCTTCCCATACAGTTTCTCGAGGCCCTTTCTTGCGATATTCGGTTTTGAGTTCGTGAATGAGGTCCGAATGACCTTCCGCAAAGGAAGGAATATCTGGGAATGCCCTTATTTTGCGGTCGATCAATCGAACAGAATTTAATTGACGGTGGGTCCGTATAAAGTACCACAGCCCCAAGATGATCGTGGCCAAGACAAGCATGCCGGCTATTTGACCGGGGCGGCTGTCAGATAACGTAAGAGCCTCGGCAAGTGTAATAATGCCGTCCTTCACAAAAAGGCCGAGGTTTTCACCCAATTCACGTAGCACTGAGTTCTCCTGATGTCTTGTTCTGATGCCTGTAGGCCCTGTTTTGCGACCCTATTTTGCCTCTCAGCCCCCTTCAAGGCAGTAGAGTATTGGTTTGGAGATTTTCTTTATAGTTGTTACTCGTGGCACTCTTCCTACCCGGGCTCTGCCGCCGAGGTTCCTGGCGCTGACCAGTTGGAGGTACGCGGCGTGAAATCGCCGATGAACTTGGTATAGGCCTTCGAACACTGACACGATGGAGCCGAGAGGACCGGGATGCTGTAGAGCCCCGCGACGTGCAGGTTGATCTGCAGGCAGAGTTGAAGCCCTTGCGCAAGGAGGTTGCCGTCCTCGAGCAGGTGTGACCGGCTGGGGTGCAGATAGGAAACCTTGCGGGCGTGCTTTGCGGCCCTGGGTGCCGAAGGTGAAATCTGGCGCCGCGTAGGACAGGGCAAGTTCTGGGGCCGCCGTCCGGTCCACCTGTCCATCCGCGAAACGCGTCTGGAAGAGGGAGCCACACCGCCGGAAATCAAGAAGGTCTGCTTGCTGCTTGAGACCACTCGTAGGCGACTCTGCTCAAAGCAATCTGAAGTTTTTGTGCAACATCGCCTTTTGAAGGGTCCGCGCCGTTGAGCAGAAGCAACGGCCCAAGCCTTTGGTCCTCAGTCTTGCATTTCCGCAGCCAACCGTACTGCAGCGCGAAGTTTCGCGACTTTCGCGGCGCAGATCGCGAAGTCTTCGAGCGCTATGCGCAGCTGAAGCAGCACAAAGCCGTGTTCAGTTGTCATCGAGTCTTTATGGGCGCCAACGGAGTTGTGTTCATCATGCACGAACCAAACCCGCGTTTCGTCACGTATGGCCTTTATGGCGCTGCGCTCGGTTGGGAGTAGCACCTACGGTCAGTAAGGACCCGAAACCCTGAACAGAGCGAAAAAACCGTGGACTCTTCGGGAAGTGCGTCACCCTTCATGCCGACAGCTACAATCTCCCCTTCTGTTCGCGCTGAAATTTTTGATTTTCGATGGCTGCGCCGGATGATCCCCCGGTCTCATAAAGACGGCCCGGAGATCATCCGGTCCGCCATCAAGTCGCCTTCACCGGCCCGTCACGGAAACATGGCCCTTCCTCAATCCTTCATTGCAACACGCGCTCCGGAGTGTTGCACACGGTTCATTGCCCGTCTTTCGACTGTGTCAAGCAGGTCTGGGCAGTTCAAAGGCTCCATTGTTTCCGAAAAGCGATTTTCAATTCTTCTAAGTTTCCAGAAAAGGGTGAGCGCCCTGTCAGCATCCACCGCTGGATCAGTATCGTCGGGGGCGTTGTTGAGCGCGAGAAATCTTGAACAGCCCCTGCAACTCTTCAAGCTTTTCCTGTGCGAGCTCCCAGGCCAAGCGAGATTGCATCCGCCGAAGGCGAACCCTATTCGAGTCGGTTTCGCGACGGTCTTGCTCTTCATGGAAGCGTGCAAGGCACCTATGGATATTCGGTGTCTTTGGGTTCGCCTTTATTCGTGCTTCAATTTCTGCGATCGCCGCCGCCAGTTCCATAGGGGTCATCAAATGTGCCGACCCAGCCCGACAGGCCGGGCGAAACCTTAGGGGCATCAGATCCCGGATATCGCCGAGATCTGACAGTTGCGGTTTAAGGGGCTGGCGCGCAGTGTCTTGGCCCTGGGAATTGGAAAGGCACATCAATTCGTTTCCTCCCCGCCCTCAGACAAGATCAGGCGCTTGAGTCTCGGCAAGCGCTTTGTTCAGCAGCATCTGGATCATTGCATAATGCGTTGCCACGAAATCCATGGCGCAGCCGCCGGTCTCTTGCCAAGTCGCCCGGTCGATAAAAACCGAAATTGGACCCGGAGCCAGTTCGGCTTCCACCGCGAGGCTGTCATCGGCTCCATCGATGTTTGCCTTGAAATTGGCTTTCAGGCAGAAACCATCGGCAATGCTGAAGTTCGAGAGCACGAGGTTGGAGGTGTCGTTCGTCATAGTAGTTTCCTTTAAGCAGGCTTCCTCGTCACTTGAGGCAGCAGGTTAGGTTTGTAGACATGCAGTTCGCACTGTTTAGCAGTTGGCCGGAGGGCCTCGCTGCGACAGGAAGAACATGGGTTCATATCCACAGCGTGGAAAAAATTTCTTGTTTGGTTTGACTGCTGGAGACCGAACTGACCGCTTTGGCCAGGTTGGATCGGAAGATTGCCCGCCGTTTCAAAGATGTTGTGTCAGGTCTGCTTATGGTGCGGCGTGTTAAGGAAATTCCGGGGAAGGGCGGATTTTGTTGAAAACGGTCCCTGACCACCCCGTGCGGATGATGTGCCCCCGTTTTCAACACGACCCGGAAAATGCGGAAATTACAGGGGGTTGAGGCGGTTAGCAGGTTCCGCTGGCCGCCGTCAGATATCCAGCTCTACGCAGGCACCTTGGCAGGATTTGAGGTAACTACCAAATTCCTGGGCAGCCCCGACCCCCTCGGAATGGTCGTAGTGGCGCGCCACCGTGGCCGGTGAATTGTGGCCAAGCAGGGATGTGGCAGCCCGTCCACCTCCGGCCAAGGTTTCGCTTGCTTCGGTTGCTGCATTGTCACGAAGGCGGTGAATGGGGATCCGAACTCCAAAGGCCTTTTCGGTCATGTTCCCGGTCAACCTGCCAATCTGCGCCTCGCTGATCGCCGCGTTTTGCGATTTCACGGATGGGAACAAGGCGCGCCCGTCATCGAAGATCGGGCGGAAGGATCGGCGGTATTCCAACAGGGCCGCTGCCAGAGGTGCGTTGCGAAAGGTGCGTTCAAAAGGCGCGCCTTGTTTTCGGTCTTCCGGCAGTTTCAACATTGAGGCCGGGATGCAAACGCGGATCGTCTCGTGATCCGGCAGTGTGAGCGTGCTGTCAAACGCAAGACAGGACAGCGCCCGGGCGCGCTGGGGCAGAGCCGTGCCAATCGCGAGGATCAACCCGTTGCGAAACTGGAGCGCCGCGTGCAGCCCGCGCATCGGCCTGGCGCGGGCCTCGCAGATGTGCTGAAATCCGAGGTCGTAGATTGTCGAGGCGCCGACCAGCTGCGCACCGGTCTTCGTGCCCGGACCCTCCGCGCTTGCCCGGTCGCGCCAGTCCGCCACGACGAAGTCGCAGGCTGCGGAGGAAAAACCAGGCTGGGCGCGTGCCATCCCACTCAGGATGCGTTCCATGTAGTCGGCGGCGGAGCTTGTCGTCACTGGTCGCTCAGCACCCGTTTGGGTAGTTACATGGTGGCCGAAAGCATCCAGTGCGGCACCGGTCGGTGTCAGGCTCAGCCCGTTGGAAGCGCAGTAGTCCTCCCATTTTTTCAAAGCGCTGATCACGCTTTGGGTATAGGCTGCGCTCCAGAGCGTGCGGCCCTTGACGCGCTTGCCCTGACGCGACAGCGCAATATGTTCGGCGACCTGTTGCCGCCACGGGGCTGGGAGGTGCCGGAGTGCTTCCTCGGCCCGGGTCCAAGCGGTCTTGCGGGGAGCTTTGGGCGTCACTCGGTGGCTGCGAAGAACCTGTCCGAAATGAGCGGTGCGCTCGGCGCCCCACATTTCTGCGGCCACCCTTTGAACATGGGCAAAATCTGCCAGGGCCTTATCGCCGACCTCGCCCATACGCTGTTGCAGGTGGGCCGAAAGCTCGGCTCGTCCGGGAATGGGATCGCCTGGTGCCGCAGAGCGGATGTCCGCGAGCAGGCGGATATGGACATTGGCTTTCATTGGAAATTCCTTACTGTGCCGCGTTTTGAGGAGGTGTTTGTGGTCTTCCCGTTCAGTTTCTGCTGCCACTCGTCGAGCACCAGCGCCTCGTCGAGCTCGGCGTAGTAGTCGAGCGTCGTCTGCAGGCTCACGTGGCCGAGCAGGCGCTGGACCTTGGGCAGGTTGTCCGGGCTGTCCTTGAGCCAGATCCAGCCAATCAGGTGCCTGTAGAGGTGCGGGTGGATGTTGACGCCGACGTGCCGCGCCAGCAGACTGGTTACACGCTTGAGCAGCGTGCCGTAGTGGGTGCCCGGCACGCCCTTGCCTTGGGTCGGGAACAGGTACGGGTTCTGTTTGTCATCGGGCTTCAGTATTCGAGGCCGAAGCACCTCGAGATAGTTTCTGAGCAGACGGCTGGTGCGTTCGCTGAGCGGGATCGGCAGGTCGGCATCGCTTTGGCAACGCATCTTGACCTCGACGGCGGGGACGGTGAGGCGCGCCAGTTTGCCTTGCCAGGAAATCCAGTCCAGCCGCGCGCGTAAAACGTTGTCGCTGCGCGGCGCCCGGCTCATCAGGATGTCGTGAGCCAATGCCGCCATCACGTCGCGGATAAGTTCGTCATCCATGACATCAGCCTTGGCCGGAAGCGAACCAGTCTTCCTTCCTTGTTGACACCGGCGCCTGTCAATCTCAGCGTTCACGTTCATGATCGCGGCACCCGTCAGGTTGATGGTCTGGAAAATCCTTTCTTGGGTAAACTGGTGAAGTTTTGCCCGATTTCTCGGGGAAATCCCTTTGAAACCCGGGTTGTGAAGCCTAATGAGTTCTGAAATTTCTTCCAGATCTTCAGCCGAACGCCCTACGAAGCCGGATGCGATCTTGCGCATTGCTTTCAAGACACTTGTGACATAGCCACTGGGGTAGTCGCTTTTGTTTCCATCAGAGAGTGCTTCAGCACCAACTTCCAGATACTCTGGATCTGTCAGTTCCTCGATCGTTTCCGGGACAACGTCGGTCGTGGCGATAATGGCCTTTGCCATGGAGATGACATAGCCCCGACGGCAGGCAAGTGTCGTGTCGGCCCACCGGTCCCTACCGGTAAGAAAACCCTTCTCTGCCATGAGTTTGGGCGATCCCTTTCTACCCGGCTTTCCCGATAGACGGCGCCGTTCCTTTTTAGCATTCCGGAGGCGTGCCTTCTTGTCCGAAACCGGATTTTCTGCCGCGTCGAGCGCGGCGATGAATTCAGCCCGGGATCGCCCGTCCTGCGACATTTGACCCGTAGCCCAAGGGGCCACCCGGTTATCAAATTCTGTGAGGAGAGGATTGAGTTGAGAGTTGCAGACACCGAACTTGTCGCGCCCGTCCTCGAACGGGTGCGGGGCGGCGGCAAATTCGAACTCTGCAAAATCCGGGTGATCTGTCAAAGATCGCAGCAGCGTTGCGATTTCGCGCACATGCTTTTCGCACTGAACTTCGCCCTTGGCGGAAACCTCGACCCGATGGCGATAGTAATCCGCCAATGTGGCTGTCGAAATCTCGGCGGGTTGAATGCCCTTGTCGTGCAGGAAGAGGAGAAACGAACCCGAAATCAGCCGAGCAGTGTCAGCCAGGTCGCTGTCCCGGATCGCTTCGTGGACCTTTTTGTAAACCCCGCCGATATCGTCGATCCGGCGCTTCCGTTGGCGCGACTGGCCGTTACCTGCGGCAGTCACCAATGTAGACCGGTAGGTCGACATGCTTCCCTTGGTCAGGTTGAAGCTTGCAGGGCTATGGCTGTCGAAAAAGTCAATCACGTCCTGCTTGCAGACAACCTTTAGTTCCGGCACCCAGCCGGCCTCGCGGCATAGCCATTTCAGGCGCGAGCACAGGGTTTTGTTCCCGGCAGATTGCGCCTCGGCGATGAGGTCCGCATAGGTCCGGGGGGCCTCGCCGCCCGTTTCCAGGAGGTCGCGGCCAGTCGCCTCTGATAGCGCCATGAGCGTGGAATGGCGGGGTTTGAGGCCGGGGATGTTGAGAATGTCGGCGACGGCTTTCGGGTTCAGTCCCGCGCGCAGTGACAGCGCCCGTCGGGATTCGCCGCTGGTGTCGAGAAAATCCTTCAGTTCCTGTGCAAGGGTCATGTTCCTGGCTCCGTTTCAGTGGGCGACCGGTCACTCGAGGTCGAGATCCGGCCTTCCAGCTTCAGGCCGGACACGAAGCTCGAAGACCGCGAGCCACTCGTCCTTGACCGTCCAGGATTTCCCCAGTTTCGCCGCCTGCAGCTTGACCAGCCCGTGCGGCGTCGGGCAGCCGTAGTTGATCCAGTCCCGGATCGTGTGCGGATCGCGCTTGAAGATCTCGGCGATTTCGTTGGTTGAGTAATACTTGGGCGTTTTCATTGGTTTCCTCCCTTTGTCTTCGGAGGAAATGGGCCCCGACGGCGTTGGGAGGAAATTTTTTAGGAAATATAGTCTGTTGCAGCTTTGAGCTGGCGATGTTGTTGATGAGACGTGTTTGTTTGAACTTTTTCCCCGTCGAAAAAAGGGTCACGCCAGTAATAGAAGAACTATTTCCGGTCTGCCCCAAATTTTCCGGATCAAACCGCTGTTTCCGTGATTTCCACAACGGACCCACTTCCCCGTCAGTTGAGGTGAAACGGAAAGCTGACGATGAGCTTAATTTGCAGCACGACCAGAGTGCCGCGGGACGGAACCGGGAGATTCACGGGGCAGGGAGCATTTGACAGCGAAGTCCTGGTTCCAAGCACGCGGTTCACGCCACTCGTGGATGCGGATATAGACCTGCGCGTGGCCTTGCAGGGGGCCGAAACCATACTTGCCCTGCCTGGAGAGGTTTGCCTCGGCGTTGCCACCGTCGCATGCCGGGCCAGTCCAGGCGCCGGCAAGAGTCGGCTGGCACGGTTGTTGCTGGCTGAGAAGGACAGACGCGGCGAGGAATGCCGGGTGTCCTTCCACCTTCCAACCCTCGCCCTTGCCGAGGAGGCGGCGGCCGAGGCTGTTGATCTCGGGTTAAGGGCGCAGGCGATCCGCGGCCGTTCGGCGCCGCGTCCGGATGGGGTCGGTTCGATGTGCGCCAAGAGCGATCTGGTCGAGCGGGCGAGTCGTTTGGGTGTAGCCGTGCGAAACAGCTTTTGCCGGCGGGTCGAGGAAGATGGTACGGAAAGGCGCTGCCCGCACTTCGACCAATGCGCTTACCTGACGCAGTTCCAAGCTGGAGCTACGCACAACTTTCTCGCCACCAGCTATCTTTCGCTGCCAGACCCGGTGGAAGATTGCGACTTGCGGATTGTCGACGAGACGTTCTGGCAGCATTTTTTGTCGATTAGGGATGTGTCCGCTGCGTCCTTTGCCGAGCCGCGCACATTCTTGCCAGCCTCGGCGGCAGGCGATCACGCCGATCTGCTCGATGCGGCTCGACAGGTCGTGGCAGCACTAATCGCGGGGACATCGCCGTTGTCCTTGCCGTTTTCTCCCGCGGATTATTTGGCTTTCGTCGACTTGGAATGGCGGGGAAAAGCCTCGGATCCCTGGTTTGCCCCGGACCAGAGCGGCGTGCTGCAGGAAAAGCTGCTGAAGCAGGCGGAAGTGAGCCACCGCCAAGTGTCGCGCTTTGCCGCTATCTGGCAGGTGCTGGCCGACGCGAAGGAGGCTGGTCTCGACGCGACCGAGAGACTCCGTTTGACTTCAAACGATGACAAGCATTTCATTCGGGTTCTGCGCCGGAAGCCGGTACGTCATCAACAGCCGATGCTTGTACTTGATGCAGACGCAGATGAGGAAATCTTGTCGGCGCTCGATTGCGATATTCGTGGCATCCATGATGTCACGCTGCGACCGAACGCGGTTGTGGCGCAGCTTCACGATCGCCGGATGACGAACGGCAGCTTGCTGAGAAAGCCGGGGCTGCGCGAGACGTGGCGGCAGATAATCACACGCGAAGTACTGACTGACCAACTCGGGCGGAATGGCGGCGTGTTGGTCGGTGCCACCCGCAAGGTCGTACGTGCGTTCTTCGAAGATGCCGGCTATTGCTTTGATGGCATGTCGGAGAACGCGGTTTCGGACTACATGCTGGATACAAAGCTTTATGGTGCGCATTGGCTCTGGTTTGGTGGTCGCGCGCTTGGCTCAAACCGTTACAGAGATTGTTCAAGCGTCATTGTGATCGGGCGGGAGGAACTACCCGCTGCGGCACTGGAAGACCAGGCGCGGGCGCTCTGGGGGGATACGCCTGGCGAACCGCTCAACCTGCTTGCTTCGGATGTTCTGGGAAACACCAAGATGCCCGAGTTGGCTATCCCTTACGAAATGACTGACGGTTCGGCAAAGGCAGTATTTGTGCCCTGCCACCCTGATCGCCGTGTCCGCCGCCTGCAGTTGCAAAGCCGCGAGCTTGCAACGAGGCAGTTGATCGAACGGTTGCGCCTGGCTCGGGCGCAATATCCGAAACGGGTTCTCATCGGCTGCAACATTCCCATTCCCGGCATCCCTGTGGATGAGCTGGTTTCGTGGCAGGAGATTTCGCCGACCAGGCTCGAAGCGGCAATGAACGACGGTCTTTTGTCGAAAGGTGGCATAAGGTTGTCGGCTAACGGGCTCGCCGAGGGTGCGCCGAAAATATTTCCAAGCATTGAGGCCGCGCGAACTTACCTGAAGCGCAACATGTCCTTGGGCTTCAAGTCGTGGGCGATGAATCATCCATTGTACTGCGGGCAGGTCCGTTTCGCAGATATTCGGCGTTCTGCCCCACACGCCCGGAAGGAGATCGTAGCGTTGCTTGCTTCTGGCGGTGACGAGGTAAAAGCAGCCACAAGACTCTGGGGGGCGCTTAAGTCCTTCGCGCCACTTGAACAGCAGTAGCGTTTCGATGAAAACAGCCTGAGGGTCGGCTGCCGGCAGGGTCAGTTTCATATTGGTCCGGATTTCGAAAACAAACTGGGGTCTCAGGCAAATTCCATTGAACCCAGGTTGTCGATCGGCCAATCTTCGCGGCGGGGTTGTGGCGCAGTCCGGAACTTAAAAGAAAAACACTTACAGGAATTCGAAATGAGCATCGAAAAGACGCTGTTTGCCGCCGCCGACAAGATGCGCGGCTCCATGGATGCCGGGGAATACAAGCATATCGCCTTGGGCCTGCTGTTTCTGCGCCATGTCTCGATGTCCTTTGAGCGCCTGCACGATCAGCTCTCCAAGGAAGAATACTCCGACCCGGAGGATCCGGATGAATACCTGGCCGAGAGCATCTTCTGGGTGCCTGAAAAGGCGCGATGGTCGACGCTGGCCAAGCAATCCAAGGATCCCAAGATCGGGATCATGATCGACGATGCAATGCGGGCGATTGAAGCGGACAATGAAAGCCTCAAGGGCGCGCTGCCCAAGGTCTTCGGCAAAGAGAGCATCGACCGCACTATGCTCACCGGCCTGATCGACCTGTTCACAAACCTCAAGCTGGATGGCAGCAAGGCTGATTTCGACCTCATTGGCCGCATCTACGAATACTGCATTGGCGAGTTTGCCAGTTCAGAAGGCAAGCGCGGCGGTGAGTTCTACACACCCAAGTCCGTCGTAGACACGCTGATTGAGATGATCGAGCCCACCAAGGGCCGTGTCTATGACCCATGCTGTGGCACCGGGGGCTTCTTCGTTCAGTCCGAAAAATTCATCGATGCCCACTCCGGCCAGCGCAATGACATCGCCATCTACGGACAGGAGCGCAACCACACCACCTTTGGCCTCGCGCGCATGAACCTTGCCATCCGGGGTATCTTTGGCGACATCCGCTGGAATTCCGAAGGCACCCTGGTCAAGGACGCTTTTGCCGACGAACGGTTCGACTATGTCCTGGCAAATCCGCCCTTCAACATTTCAGACTGGTCTGGCGAGCTGCTGCGCGAAGATGCGCGCTGGAAATATGGTGCGCCGCCAGTAGGCAACGCCAACTTTGCCTGGATCCAACATATCCATCACCATCTTTCTGCATCCGGCATTGGCGGGGTGGTTATGGCCAATGGCTCCATGTCTTCAATGTCGAGCGGGGAAGGCGACATCCGCCGGGCGCTGGTCGAGGGCGACGCGGTTGATGCCATGGTGGCGCTGCCGGGGCAGCTGTTCTACGGCACCCAGATCCCGGCCTGCCTGTGGATCCTGGCGCGGGACAAGTCCAACGGCATCGCCAAGGACGCCAAGCTGCGCGATCGGCGGGGTGAGGTGCTGTTTATCGACGCCCGCAATATGGGCGCGCTGGTGCCGGGCAGCCGCAAGCAGAAGGAATTGTCCGAGGAAGAGATCATCCGCATCGCCACCGCCTATCACGCCTGGCGCGGGGAGCCGGATGCTGGCGAATACGAAGACGTGCCGGGTTTCTGCAAATCGGCGGGCAAGGAAGAGATCGCCAAACACAACTATGTTCTGACCCCGGGTCGGTATGTCGGGGCAGGGGCCTCCGAGGAAGATGGTGAACCCTTTGAGGAGAAGTTTTCACGCCTCATGGGAGAGCTGCGTAGCCAGTTCGCCGAGGGACGGCGGTTGGAGAAGCAGATTGAAGATGGTTTGGAGCGTCTGGTATGAGCCGAATGGTCCATCTCGAAGATGTTGCAACAGAAATAACCGTTGGCCATGTCGGATCAATGGCGAACGAATACATTGAAGATGGCGTTCCCTTCCTGCGTTCATTGAACGTGCTGCCGCATCGTATAGAGACATCGGAAATCAAGTACATTTCTCCCGGCTTTCATGGGAAACTCAAGAAGTCAGCCTTGAAACCTGGCGATGTTGTTATCGTTCGGACAGGGAAACCTGGGACCTGTGCAGTAATTCCTGGAGACCTGCCCGTTTCCAATTGCTCCGATCTGGTGATTGTTCGCTGTGGCCCGGAGTTGCGTCCAAGGTTTCTTGCATACTGGGTGAATACGATTGCGCGGGATCATGTCGCCTCTCATGTGGTCGGCGCTGTGCAGCAGCATTTTAATGTCGGCTCGGCCAAAAAAATGCCCATTCGATTGCCGGATCTTAGGGTGCAGGATGACATCCTTTCAATACTCGGGGCGCTGGATGACAAGATCGAGCTGAACCGCAAGACGGCGGCAACCTTGGAGGAGATGGCGCGAGCGCTGTACCGGTCGTGGTTCGTCGATTTCGACCCCGTCCACGCCAAAGCCGCAGGCCGCGCCCCAGCCCATATGGATGCCCAAACCGCGGCTCTCTTCCCTGACAACTTCGGCGAGGATGGCCTGCCGGAGGGGTGGGTGTCAGAAACAGTTGGGGACCTGTTCACCCTTCAAAGGGGCTTTGATCTGCCAAAGAAGAACCGTGAGGACGGGCCTTACCCGGTGCTCGCGGCCGGAGGTCACCATGGGACACACAAAGATTTCAAGGTGAAGGGGCCAGGGGTCACCACCGGCCGAAGCGGCGTGATCGGGGAAGTGTTCCTGGTTCTGGAAGATTTCTGGCCGCTGAACACATCTCTTTGGGTAAAAGAATTCAAGAAATGCTCGCCATTCTTTGCATACTTCTTCCTGCAAACTCTGGATTTGAAGGCTTTGAATTCAGGCTCGGCAGTGCCTTCCTTGAACCGAAACAACGTCCACAATCTGGCTGTAGGCACACCACCTTCCGACGTCATTTCATCTTTCGACAACTTGGTCTCCCCTATGTTTAATCGCATACAGGCGGCAACCAACGAAAGCCAAACCCTCGCTACCCTCCGAGACACGCTCCTGCCGCGTCTGATGTCAGGAGAATTGCGTGTTGGAGAGGCGAAAGAGCAGGTGGGGGAGTTTGTATGATGGATAATCTGCCGTTCGACAAAGTCTTTGCCAAACAAGATGGGCAAGCCGAGCGCTTTCCGGGTTTCCTATTGGAAGATCACGGAAAGCACACCCGTGCTGAGCCCAAAGTACTTGCTTGGGTCTATGCAGAAGCAACGCTTCGCACCATCGATTTCGGATTGGAAAATCTGGACACGCCAGAAGCCGGATATCCCGCATTGTTCATGGCACGGCATACGGTGGAGCTATACCTCAAAGGGCTGGTTCCAGATTGGGAAACCCAAAAGCCCAAAGGCAAGAACCGGCACGCGATTGATTACTTGAAAGAAATCCTGTCGGAACAGTTGAAGCGAGACTACGATGAACAGGAGGTTCAAGCCCTGTCAAAGTTCTTGACGCAGTTTTCGAAGCTCGATCCAAAGTCCATGGCTTTCAGGTATCAGGATGGTGCGGTTGTCAGCCTCAGGGATGATCCATTGTCGGATCCTGAAATCTGGATTGATTTCCAAGCGCTAAAGCAATCACTCTCAATGATATTTGAAGCCCTTGATAAAATTTGGGGCAAGCAAAATTCCAAGGCTTAAGTCAAACATATGTTCCAGGTAGACCTTTCCAAGAACCGTATTCAAAAGCTTGAAGAAAGAAGATTTTCCGACCTCAATCTGCGAGAGCGCGAACACCTCCAGGAATGGCTGGCCGGGCAGCCGGATGCGCTTGGAGAGGAGCTCCTGATCATCCAAAAGGAGTTCGACGGTTTCGCCGACACGCGCGAACGGTTGGACCTGCTGGCGCTCGACAAGGATGGGCAGTTGGTGGTGATTGAAAACAAGCTGGACGACTCCGGCCGCGACGTGACCTGGCAGGCGCTGAAATACACCGCCTATGTCTCAGGGCTAACCAAAACGCAGATCATCGACATCTACCAGCAGTACCTGGACCGGTATTGCGGGGGCGGAAATGCTGCGGCGCAGATCTGCGATTTCCTTGACGTTGAAGAGCTTGGAGAGGTCATCCTGAACCCGGGTAATGACCAGCGGCTGATCTTCATTGCTGCCAACTTCAGGAAGGAAGTCACCTCGACCGTGCTCTGGCTACGCGAGCATCGTATCGACGCACGATGCTTTAAGGTCGTGCCGTATGTCTTTGGAGAAGAACTCTTTGTTGATATCCAGCCGGTGATCCCGACGCCTGAGGCCGCGGATTTCATGATTGGAATGGCAGAGAAAGAAACCGAGGCGCGGGGCGCGCACGGCGAGCAGAAGACCCGCCACAAATTGCGTCGCGAGTACTGGGAAATGACCTTGGAGGCTTTGAAAGAAGCAGGGGACACGCTGTATCAGAACATCAGTCCCGGCAAGGATCACTGGTTGAGCGCTGGGTCCGGTGTAAGATCCTGTCACTATGCGATGATCTTTGGAAAATCGGTGCTTCGGGTGGAGTTTTCCTTTGCTCGCGCCGTTGCCGAGGAGAACAAATGGCTGTTCGACCGCCTGATCCAGAAAAGGGATCAGATCGAAGCGGATTTCGGGCACAAGATCGAGTGGCTGAGGTTGGACGACAAGAAGGCTTGCCGGCTTCAGTATGAAGTCCCTTGTGACGGGTTCAATCGAGAGGAATGGCCCAATCACATCGCCTGGCATGTTGATCACATCCAAAAATGGGAGAGGGCGTTGAGAGGTCCTCTGGCTGAGGTTAATCAGGCCCTGAAAGCAAACGGTGGTGTTTCCTGATGGCCTGGGCGACCGAAGCGGACCTTGAAGCGGTCTTCATGGAGGACCTTGGGGCGCTGGGGTATTCCTTGCATCATGGCTCCGAAATTTCGCCAGAAATGCGAAACCCAATGCGGACGAGCTTTCGGGAAACGTTTCTTTTGCCGGTTTTTTTCGATGCCCTGAAACGTCTAAACCCGGAATTGCCCGATGCCGCGGTGCAAGAGGCTGCAACACGAGTTCACGACGTGGTCTTTGCCACCGATGTTGTGCAGGAGAACCGGCGTCTGCATGACCTTCTCGTCAACGGTGTGGCTCTGACGTATTTCGCGGATGGTGAAGAACGCAATACACGCGTTCAGGTCGTCGATTGGGAAAACCAGAAGAACGATTGGCGCGCCGTCAATCAGGTGGACGTGGTTGGGAAGAACCCTCGGATCCCGGACGTGGTCCTGTTCCTGAATGGCTTGCCGTTGGTCGTTGTCGAACTTAAGGGGACGGAAGGGGCGGAGATTGATGCTGCCTATCGCCAGATCGACACCTACAAAGAAGATATCCCCGATCTCTTTCGCACAACTCTTTTGACGGTCATTTCGGATGGGCTGAGTGCCCGCTATGGCTCGCTGTCGGCTGGGCTTGATCGGTTCATGCGATGGCGTACCATCGACGGCGAGACTATCGTCGAAGAGAATACGGCGCTTGCCCTCCAAACTCTGACACAAGGGCTTCTGAACCCGCAAACGCTTCTGGATCTGCTGCGCTGGTTTGTAGTGTTCGAAGATGACGGTAAAGGACCGATCAAGAAGATCGCCGGCTATCATCAATTCCATGCTGTACGGAAGGCCATCCATACGATTTTGACCGCTCAGGGAGGAGATGGCAAAGGCGGTGTCATCTGGCACACCCAAGGGTCCGGTAAATCCCTTCTGATGACTTTCCTCGCGGGGCGCGTGATGCGGCATCCTGGTCTTGAAAACCCGACCCTCGTCGTTCTAACTGACCGTAATGACCTGGATAATCAGCTCTTTGCAACCTTCGGTCGATGTAAGGATCTGTTTGGCGAAGACCCGGTCCAGGCTGACAGTGTCAGTGATCTGAAAAACCTGCTGAACCGTGAAGTAGGTGGCGTTGTTTTTTCCACGATACAGAAATTCCGGCCGGAAAAGGGTGAGGTCTTTCCAGAGCTGACGAACCGTTCCAACGTCATCGTCATGGTCGATGAAGCGCACCGAACACAATACGGGTTCGAGGCGAAGATGAAGAAGGAGACAGGGGAAGTCCGTCATGGCCTCGCTTACCAACTTCGCCAGGCGCTACCCAATGCCGTTTACATTGCCTTCACAGGAACACCTGTCGAGTTGGTGGGAGCTAACACAAGGGGTGTTTTTGGCGATTACATTGACGTTTATGACATCGCCCAAGCTGTCGAGGATGGGGCGACGGTTCCAATCTATTATGAAGCACGCGTTGCCAAGGTAGAGTTGGACGAGGAACTTTCCGGGGAACTCGACGAGGAATTCGACGAAGCCACCGAAGCAATGGAAGAAAGTGAGGCGGCGGCGATCGCTCGAAAATGGTCGCGTGTCGAAGCACTTGTAGGGGCTGACAAACGCCTGGATACGGTGGTCGAGGATGTACTGGAGCATTTCGACGCGCGGCTTGCGGCAATGGACGGCAAGGCAATGATTGTCTGCATGAGCCGACGCATCTGCGTTGAAGTGTATAATAGGATCGTGGAACTAAGACCTGATTGGCATGGAGACACTGACGAAACTGGTCAGGTCAAAGTCATCATGACTGGGAACGCAACTGATCCTGCGGAATTCCGGCCCCATATTCGCTCGAAGTCCCGCCAGGAAGCGATCAGGAACCGCACAAAGGATCCGGCTGATCCGCTGAAACTCGTCATCGTCCGTGACATGTGGTTGACCGGATTTGATGCGCCCTGCATGCATACCCTTTATGTCGACAAGCCCATGCGTGGGCATGGCCTCATGCAGGCTATCGCCCGGGTGAATCGGGTATTTCAGGACAAACCCGCCGGGCTGGTCGTTGACTATATTGGTATCGCTGCGGAATTGAAGTCCGCGCTCGCCCACTACAGTCAGTCTGATCAGCAACAGACAGGGATCAGTGAAACCGAAGCCGTCGCCGCTTTTCTGGATGCGCTCGACGTGGCGCGTACCCAGTTCCATGGCTTTGACTATTCTCAGGCCCTGGGGGGGACACCTGCTGAGCGGCTTCGCGTACTACCGGGCGCTCTCGATCACATTTTGCAAAAGGACAGACTGGGCGAAGGCGGTGTTGTAAAGCGTTTCAACGATACCACTGCGGCCCTGGTAAAGGCCTTCAAACTCGCTTCAGGCAGTCCTCAGGCTACCGAACACACGGAAGAAGTAGCCTTCTTCTCTGCAGTCAGGTCAGGTCTCGAGAAGGTTGGAGCCGGGCCGGTAGCGCGGTCTTCCAGGAATCCGGATTTTGCAATTCAGCAGCTTGTGAATCGGGCGATTGCGTCAACGGAAGTCGTGGATGTCCTGGAAGCCTGCGGCTTCGATCGCCCTGACATCAGCGTTCTGTCTGATGCCTTCATGATCGAAATCCAAAACATGAAGCATAAGAACCTGGCGGTGGAAGCGCTCAAGAAGCTCTTGAATGGTGAAATCACGGCGAAGACAAGAACGAATATCGTTCAAAGAGAGGAGTTTTCTTCACGCTTGGAGCAGGCGATTGCCAAATACCACAATAGAAGTGTTGACGCCCTTCAGATCCTTCAGGAACTAATTGAAATTGCTAAGGACTTGCGTGATGAGCCCGATGACGGGCTGACCGCTGAAGAAAGGGCATTTTATGATGCGCTGGCGCAGAACAACAGCGCGGTTGAAGTCATGAGCAACGATGAATTGCGGGTCATCGCATCAGAGCTGGTCAAGACTGTGCGGAAGAATTCGGGTACGGATTGGTGGCGCCGGGACAATGTACGGGCCAAGATGCGCATTGCCGTAAAAAAAATCCTACAAAGGCATGGATACCCGCCTGATCTTGCATCTGAAGCTGTGAAGACTGTTCTTCGCCAGGCCGAGGCCTTGGCAACCGAGATAAATTGATCGGCAGAGGAGGCTAAGCAAAAGGCCCCGCAAATGTGTGGGGCCATCTGTGTGTGCGAAGCGTCATTTCATTTGAGCAAAGCCTCCTCCTCGGCCGAGTAAAACGTCTCCTGCGCGGCGGGAACTGGAGATCGATCAGTTGCGCCAAATCGGGGAGAATGTCATCGTCTATCAATGTCCTCAGTTGTAGAACACAAGACTTGATCTGACATTTCTGCTCTTTTGACGGCTCGTAGAGGAATTGACAGATCACATTTGATCCATCTCTGCCCACTGGTCCTGAAAACGGGTAGTCTCGGTGGCATGCCTTTCGTCAATAAAGTTGGCGAAATCCGTCAGATGGATGAATCTCTGCGCCTTCTGGCTGTTCTCATCGAGGCTGAAATAGGGAATCCGGATCTCGCCGCCGTCGATTTTCTGTTTCAGCGTGTCGGGCTTGTATCTCCAGTAACCGGCCGCAGCTTCGAGCGGGATGACCGGATCAGCGCCAAAGCGGGCCAGCAGCATGTCGATTGTCTTCATTGGGTTCTCCGTCTTCTCTTCAGATGTGAAGAGGAATTCGGTCCGCGGCCGGAAATTAAAAATGCGGTTTGTTTGGTACCGGGTAAGGGGGCTTCGGCAGACTCTACGAACCGAGCGCGGACGGCAGCAGCCAGTGTTCCGGGAGGCGGCGTGATGGGCGCATCTGAGGCGTGACTTCCATGATGTCTGGGAGGCGAGCAGGTCGGAGATCGTAGGGGAGGCCCCCGACCGGAACGGCAAACTCTGCGACGCTGAACAGGAGATCTCCGGTCAGCCCGCCGAGCTGCGCAAGCCTGCGCGTCAACAGAACTCCGGACTCCTGATCGGGGCCTTCAAGGCGTGGGTTGAGCCCCAGCTTGCGCGCATTCCGGGAAAGGGCGATCTGGCCAAGGCCTTCCGGTATGGGGTGTCCCGCTGGCCCTCCTTTGCACTCTTCCTGTAGGACGGGTGCATCGGCATCGACAAAAATCCGGCCGAGCGGTCCATACGCCCGATCGGGATCGGTAGGAAAAACTGGCTCTTCGCAGGATCCGACAGCGGCGGGGAAACTCTGGCCCGCGCCATAACGCTCGTCGAGACCGCGAAGATGATTGGTGCCGATCCGCAAGCCTGGTTGGCCGACGTGCTCGACAGCATCCACGATCACAAGATCAATCGGATCGACGAGCTTCTTCCATAGAATTGGACGCCACTGGTGTAATCCGTGGTATCAACCGGTCGGTTACGGTACCGGTCGCCCGGGGATTACTTCTCGGACGCATTGTCCTCAGGCAGGCATTCGCACATTTCGAGGACACGTTCAAACCAAGGCCAGTCGGCAAATTTGTCACCTGACTCTTCGACGTGCTCGTAGCGATACAAACATCCGCCGTTCTTGTGGCCAGAGATTTTTGAGACAAACGCTGCTGGCATACCCATTTCAAAAAGCCGACTGATGGCCTCGTGCCTCAAGTCGTGGAAGCGCAGGCCTTCGACGCCAACCTTGTCTCTGTGACGGCGATATGCGGTGCCGACCGATTTTGCATTGAAAGGAAAGATGTACTCCGAGGTTCTGGGCATAGCAAGAATGATCGCCAGCGCTTCTTTGGACAGTGCGCACCATACGTCATTCCCCTTTTTCCTCCGCGGGTGTTTCATATCGCGGACCAGAATTTTGCAACTCGCTTCGCGCAGGTCGTCCCAGCGCAAGCGGCAAATTTCACTCAATCTTCGAGCGGAAAAAATTGCGAACACTAAAAGGACCGCAACAGGAAGTTTTTGGCGACGGTTGCTGGCAAGCGAGCTGAGAATCTTGTCAAGCTCACCCAGTTCTGGGCGCCTTTCCCTTTCTTCCGAACGTGCAAGGATCTCATCCTCCCAGAGAGTTTCCATTGCCAGTGTAACGACCTCGATCGGGATGAGAGTCCCGCGGCGTTGAGCCCATTTCAGGGCGGAAGCCAAATGCGTCATATAGCCGGCGACTGTTTGCGAAGTTCGTTCCTCGTTTAGAAGTTCCTCCGCGAATTCATAAAGCTGTTGCTGGGTCAGCGTAGAAACCCTTGTCTTGCCAAATTCGTGCTTTTTTATGAACTCGAGGTTTTGTTTGGCAGAGCGCCCGAGCTCCCTTCCGCGTTTGAGCCGATCGGCAATCACGTCTGCGATCGTTTTCTCCGTGAGGACTTTGATTGGAAACCCATGCAATTCGATCACCGCCAGCTTTTTGTCCCGCCACTCTTTAGCGTTCTTCAGATGGCGGAAGGTCTTGCACAGGCTGTGCTGCTTCCCATCTACCCGGCGGCGGATCTGAACGCGATAGGTTTTGCGGCCTCCGGATGTGACCCGTTCGGCGATGTAAGGTTCCACTTTTGGCTCTTTCGTGCCTTTTTTCTTTGAGGCTTTTGCTGGGCTTGGCTCAGCCTTTTTCTGTGTTGCTGTCGGTGTACGGTCTTGCACGGGTGTAGCCGCAAAGGAAAACGGCTGCGCGGCATGTTGCGCGCCTTGGTTGGCGCCACGCTGTGCAGCGATTGTGGCAAGCATGTTGTTTGTGCTGTCGTCGATACTGGTCATCTTAAAAGGTTCCTTCTTCGGTGGTGCGAAGAGGAAGTCGGTTCATCCCAGAAAAGTTTGCTGGGGTTTGATTGCCGATTCCATCGGTGCAGTCGGAGACCAGGGGGGGCGGTTCCCGGGGGTGGCGGAATGCCCGGAAGGGGCGGTGTCCTGTCGGCTCGAGTGTGCTACACGGTAGCAATCCAGAATCGAAAATCGCCAAAAACCCGGAGAAATACCCGGAAATCCGGGGGAATTTTGCTACATGGCTGTCAGGGTGAAGTGAGGCTAACGCATTGAAAAGTAACGCACAAAAAGCGGCGCGTTTGAGCGTGGCGCCCATGATGGACTGGACTGACCGGCACTGCCGCAATCTGCACCGGCTGCTGAGCCAGCAGGCGCTGCTGTATACCGAGATGGTCACCGCGCCGGCGCTGGTGCGGGGCGGTGCGCTGCATCTCTTGGACTTCAACGCCGAGGAGCATCCGGTGGCGTTGCAGCTGGGCGGCTCCGATCCTGCCGAGCTGGCAGAGGCCGCGCGGCTGGGGGCGCAGGCGGGCTATGATGAGATCAACCTCAACTGCGGTTGCCCCAGCGACCGGGTGCAATCCGGTGCCTTTGGCGCGGTGCTGATGCAGACGCCGGAACTGGTGGCGGATTGCGTGGCGGCCATGCGCGAGGCGGTTGAGGTCGAGGTCACCGTTAAGTGCCGCATTGGAGTGGACGAGCAGGAGCCGGAGCAAGTGCTTCCGGATTTCCTGGAGAAGATCCGTGAAGCAGGCTGCCGGCGCGTGACCATTCATGCCCGCAAGGCCTGGCTGCAGGGGCTGTCGCCCAAGGAGAACCGGGACATCCCGCCGCTGGATTATAATCTGGTGCACCGGATGAAGGCGGCCTTTCCGGATCTGCATGTCTCGATCAATGGCGGCATAGCCACGCTGGCAGAGGCGAAGGCGCATCTGGACCAGGGCCTTGACGGGGTGATGGTGGGACGTGCGGCCTATCACCAGCCTGCGGATGTTCTCTGCGCGGCAGACCCTGAGATTTACGGCATCGGTGCCGCCAGCAACCCGGCCGATGCTGTGCGGCAGATGCTGCCCTATATCGAGGCCTGCCTTACCGGAGGCGCCAAGCTGAACCAGATCACCCGCCACATGCTGGGGCTGTTTGCGGGCAAGCCCGGCGCGCGCCAGTGGCGGCGGATGCTGTCCGAGGGCGCCTGCCGGGCGGGTGCAGGTCCGGATCTGGTGCTGGAAGCCCTGGCGCAAGTGGAGAGCCGCGCGGCGGCGTGACGCGGCGCCTCACGTGCGAGTGTCTTGTGCAAGAGGGCTGCGGCCGCTAACCCTTTGCCGCAGACGCAAAAGCCCGAGGTTCCTCTGATGACTGATCCTGCTGTGACCGCAGCCTTGCTGCCAGAGCCCGCTCTGCTGATGCAGATGGCGGCTCTGCTGGTTGTGATCGGCGGTTTTGCCGGTGTTCTGGCCGGGCTGTTGGGTGTCGGCGGCGGTATCGTGCTGGTGCCCGCCTTCTTCTACGCCTTCCAGACCCTGGGTTATGGCGGAGATCAGCTGATGCAGATCTGCCTGGCGACCTCGCTGGCAACCATCATCGTGACGTCACTGCGCTCTGTCATGAGCCACAACAAGAAAGGTGCGGTGGATTGGGAGATCCTGCGCAGCTGGGGGATCGGCATCGCCTTGGGCGCCGTGGTGGGCGTGCTGGCGGCTTCTGCCCTGCGCTCCACCGTGCTGCAGGGGGTCTTTGGCGGTCTGGCGCTGGTGATTGGCTTCTACCTGGGGCTGGGCCGCTCCGAATGGCGGCTGGCAGAGGCGATGCCCAAGGGAGCCAAGCGTATGGCGCTGTCGCCGGCCGTTGGCTTCCTTTCGGTGCTGATGGGGATTGGCGGCGGCAGTTTCGGAGTGCCGCTGATGACCCTGCACGGGGTTGCGGTGCACCGGGCGGTGGCGACCGCCGCCGGGTTCGGCGTTATTATCGCAGTACCCTCGGTGGCCGGCTTCTTGCTCTTGGAGGTGGATCCGGCCACGCGGCCGCCCTTCACCATCGGGGCGGTCAATCTGGTGGCGTTCTTCATTGTGATCGCGATGACGCTGATTACAGCGCCTTGGGGAGTGAAGCTGGCCCATGCAATGGACCCCAAGCCGCTGAAGCGGGTGTTCGGGGCGTTTCTGGTGCTGGTGGCGCTTAATATGCTGCGCAAGGCTTTCGGGTACTAAGAGAATGAAAAAGCAGTTCGAACAGTTTCAGGACAAGGGCTGGGTTCGCTTTGCCCAGGACCCGCAAGTGGCGGAATGGGCGGCGGATGCACTGCAGTATGGGGTGACGGCGCTGGACGACCCGGCCTGTGCAGAGTGGTTCCAATGCGAGCGCACCTGGTTCATCGGTGTCGATGCCTTGCCGAATGATGCCTCAGGCAAACTGCCTGACGGACCGCCGCTGGCGGGCGCGCCTATCGATTTCATCACCCATCAACTCGGGCCCATTCCGGACCTGCACCGTGCACAGGTGTCTTCCGTGTTTCCCGGCTACCCGCGTCCGCGGCCGGGCGAGGGCGAGGCGGCCTTCCGCTACCGCATCAAACGCGACGCTGCGCATGTGGACGGCGTGAAAATGTACGGCGAGCACCGCCGGCGCAAAGTGGAGGAGCCGCACGCCTGGGTGCTGGGCATCCCGCTGAATGAAAGCAGCCTTGATGCTTCGCCCTTGGTGATCTGGGAGGGCAGCCACCGGATCATGCGCCGTGCCTTTGCCGCTGCCTTTGAGGGGGTGCCGCAATCGGGCTGGGCGGATGTGGATGTGACCGATGCCTATACCGCCGCCCGTGCCGAAGTGTTTGAGACCTGCCCGCGGATTACAGTACACGCCAAGCCCGGCGAGAGCTATCTTATGCACCGTCTGTGCCTGCACGGGGTTGCGCCCTGGGGCGAGGGGGCAAGCGCGCCGGAAGAGGGTCGGATGATTGCGTACTTCCGCCCGGAGCTTGCGGATTGGACCAAGAAATGGCTGGCGGAGGGCTAGGTGTAAGCTTGTCCAAACTTGGATGCGGATGGAGTAATCGTTGGAAAAAGCAACCATTGAACTCGATCAAGACGACTGGCACGGCTATTCCACGGAGAGCGTTTGGGTGTCCGAGGTTTCCACGGGAAAATACAGGGTCGAGAATATCCCCTTTTTTGCGAAAGGGCTGAGTTTCCGTGACATCGTTTCCGTGAGAGAGATAGACGACCTGCTTATCGTTGATAAACGTCTTAGAAGCGCAAAGGGCTCGACTTACCGTATCCTTCCGGCCAAAGGCGGTTCCAAGAACGTTCTGAACCAGCTCTTGACCGCATTGAACGCAGCCGGCTGTGCTTATGAGCACGGTGATTTTGGATTCGACCTTTATGCTCTGAACGTTCCCGCAGGTGTGGACGTGCATAAGGTTTATGCGTTGCTCGAAGCTGGCGAACAAAGCAAGGTCTGGGACTTTGAAGAAGGTGATTGTTCCCACGACATCTGAAGTCAATTGTGTCCCCGATGACACAGTCGCGCTTGGAGTACCCTCTGCCAAGGAAGGTGAACAGCGCTTCTTTAAGAAAGGTCAGCATTGCTGCCGAAATGTTTCGCGCGCGAAACATTGGGTCAGCACTTATTCCGCATGATTGACAAGCGGTTACCTCACCGTGCGCCGCGTTAGCTGCGTTTTAACCTCGCGCCGCGGCCGCCGCGGCGCTTGACCAGTTTGCTGGCGCGGGCGGGCAGGTCGTTCATGATGGTGGCGCGCTCCTCGTTGGTCATCTTGGACCAGTCGCGGATTTCGTCGATGGAGCGGTAGCAGCCGGTGCAGATGCGGGCCTCGGGGTGGACGACGCAGATCTTGATGCAGGGGGACTGGATTTCGTCCCGTTTCCAAACGTCGTCAGTCATCATTCACCCGTTCTTCAAATGCCGCATCCGGTCCAATGCGCCCTGGAGAATATAGGAGGCCGCGACGTGATCGATAACCTCTGCGCGGCGTTTGCGTGTCGTATCTGCTTCAAGAAGCGCTTTTTCTGCCGCCACGGTACTGAGGCGCTCGTCCCAGAAGCTGATCGGCAGATCGGTGAGCTGGCCAAAGTTTCGGGCAAAGGCGCGGGTGGACTGGCAGCGGGGGCCTTCGGTGCCGTCCATGTTGCGGGGCAGGCCCAGAAGGATGCCGCTGATGTCGCGTTCCTTGATGATTTCCAGCAGACGTGCCGCGTCTGTAGAAAACTTCTTGCGCTTTACGGTTTCCAGGGGCGTTGCAACGGCACCGATACGGTCGGAGACCGCGACGCCGATGGTTTTAGTGCCCAGATCCAGCCCCATCAGCGCGTTCATCGGCGGCAGGGCGGCGGCAAAGCCTTCAAATGCGTCGTAGATCATTCTGCCAGTCCTGCCTGCGCGGCGATGGTATCCAGAAGTGCCAGGGCTTCGGCGTCAGCCTCAAAAGCGCCGCGGGCCTCGTCATAGACAGTGCGGGCGCGCTCAGTCTCGCCAAGCACGGACAGGGCGCCGATCAGGCGGGCCCATTCCTCGGCGCTGCCGCCCTCGGTTGCCAGCCGGTCGGACAGGCGGGTGACCATACCGCGGATCATCTCCTGCTGCTCTTCGGGGCTGAGTTCGCTGGCGCCAGCCATGTCTTCGGCGCTGGGGCCGGGCAGGGCGGGGGCGGTGCCGCCGGGGGTGATCGGGCGGTATTCGACACCGGCGCGGAAGGCCATTTCCTCGATCTGGCCCTGAATGCCCTTGACCCACAGGGCATCCGCTGGGCCGTCGCGCAGGGTTGCAGCCCATTCGCGGTAGGCGAGGTCCGGGCGGCCGATCTGGCCCAGCATCAGGCCCCAGTAATAGCGGGCAGGCCCGTGGCTGGGATCAATGGCGCGGGCTTTTTGCAAGTCTGTCTGCGCCTCTGGCGACACGTAGCCGCCGGCCGCCATGATCTTGAGTTCGGCCAGTTCAGTGAAGTCGCGGGCGTTCACTTTGCCCTCGGCCAGACGGATATAGTTCGTCTTGGCCTGATAGGCGGCCTTGAAGTTGCCGAGGTTGGCCTCGTGCTGGGCCAGCAGAGCCTGGCCGCGGGCATCATCTTCACGCTCGCCTGCGGTCTTGCGCAGTTGTTCGACCAGCTTGAGGTAGCCCTCTTCCACCTCGGGGCGCTGGATAGCCGGAACATCGGCCTCAGCCTCAATCTGCGAGGGGCGGTTTTCGGCGCGCTCGCCTGCCAGGCGGATACGGTCCTGCAGGCCGAGGTCGGCGTAGCCGGGCGCGCCCAGCTGCCAGTACAGGCCCAAAGTGCCGCCGGTGATCAGCAGCGCAGTGGCAATGGCAAAGCCCAGCGACAGGGCGCGGGGCTGGGACGGGCCGGACTTGCGCTTTTGCAGCTGCGCGTCAGCGGCCAGAATGCGGCGCGAGATCTCGGTTCGGATGCGGTCTGCGTCGGCTTCGGCGATGACGCCGCGGGCCAGATCCTTGTCGACTTCGCGCAATTGCTGTCGGTAGACACGCAAATCGTAAGCCGCGGCAGGTTCGCCTTGCTCACGGGCGCGAATGATGATCATTGCCAGCAGCAGCGCGGCTGCAAAGGCGATTAGGGCGGTGACTGTCCAGAAAATCATGCCGTCTCCGAAGTTTGGTTTTCATCTATATGCGGGGCGGGGCGAACAAAAGGGCCAATCTGCCGCGGGATGCTGCAATGCGTCATTTCGATATGTCGCAATAACGCAGAAACAGGGCGATAAACGGCACTGGTCAGCCATGCGTTTCGGGCATACCCGCTATCAGACACGAACCATCGGATTCGCTCATGAAACGCTATTCAGTCTTTGCTGTTGCGCGGGAAGCCCTGCGCTATCACACCGGATGGGAGCGCGCCTGGCGCTCGCCGGAACCCAAACGCCACTACGATGTCGTCATCGTGGGTGCGGGCGGGCATGGCCTCGCCACTGCCTACTACCTGGGTAAAAACTTCGGCATTACCAATGTCGCAATTATCGAGAAGGGCTGGCTTGGCGGCGGCAATACGGGCCGGAACACCACCATCATCCGCTCGAACTACCTGCAGGATCCCTCGGCTGCGATCTATGAAAAAGCGCGCAGCCTGTATGAAACCATGTCGCAGGACCTGAACTACAACGTGATGTTCAGCCCGCGCGGCGTGATCATGCTGGCGCAGACCGAGCATGAGATCCGCGGCTACAAGCGCACCGCGCATGCCAACCAGCAGCAGGGTGTGCAGACCGAATGGATCAGCCCGGAGCGGGTGAAAGAAATCGTGCCGATCATCAACCTGCACGGTCCCCGTTACCCCGTGCTGGGCGGCCTCTATCAGGAACGCGGTGGCACCGCCCGTCACGATGCCGTGGCCTGGGGCTATGCGCGTGCGTGCTCCGACATGGGCATGGACATCATCCAGAAATGCGAAGTCACCGGTGTGCGCACCGAGAACGGCCGCACCGTGGGTGTCGACACAACCAAGGGCCCGATCGATTGCGACAAGATCGGTATGATCGTTGCCGGTAATGCTTCGGTGCTGTCGGAAATGGCGGGCTTCCGTCTGCCGATGGAATC
The DNA here is from genome assembly GCF_000813965.1 of Leisingera sp. ANG-M7. Classification (GTDB taxonomy): domain Bacteria; phylum Pseudomonadota; class Alphaproteobacteria; order Rhodobacterales; family Rhodobacteraceae; genus Leisingera. Next base: position 181,684 of record NZ_JWLI01000006.1, read on the forward strand.
CGTTGCCCTTCAGGCGATGGTGTCCGAGCCGATCAAACCCTGCATGGACGTGGTTGTGATGGCCAACACCGTGCACGGCTACATGTCCCAGTCCGACAAGGGCGAGATGGTCATCGGCGGCGGCACCGACGGGTTCAACAACTACACCCAGCGCGGTTCGTTCCACCATATCGAGGAAACCGTGCGCGCCCTGGTCGAAACCTTCCCGATGGTCAGCCGCCTGAAGATGCTGCGCCAGTGGGGCGGTATCGTGGATGTGACCGGCGACCGCTCGCCGATTATCTCCAAGACCCCGGTTCAGAACTGCTTCATCAACTGCGGCTGGGGCACCGGCGGCTTTAAATCCATCCCGGGTTCGGGCTGGGCGATGGCAGAGCTGATGGCCACTGGCCATTCGCCGCTGACTGAGGAGTTCTCGATCAACCGCTTCAAAGAAGGCAAGTTCATCGACGAGAGCGTCGCCGCCGGTGTGGCGCACTAACGCCGCAAAATTCAATACTGTGGAGCAAGCACAATGCTGATCCTTGAATGCCCCTATTGCGGCGTCAAAGCCGAAGAAACCGAACTGGCCGCGGGCGGCGAAGCGCATCTGAAGCGCTATGGCCCCGGCTCCTCGGATGATGAGTTCCATGACTACCTGTTCATGCGCGAAAACCCCAAAGGCGTTCACTTTGAACGCTGGCGCCATGCCAATGGCTGCGGCAAGTGGTTCCACGCCGCCCGCTGCACCATGACGCTGGAGGTCTTTGGCACCTACACCGCACAGACCAGCGTGCCGACGCAGGAGATCCTGGACAAGATCGCTGCCAAACGCCCTGGCTGGACCTGGCGCGAATTTGCGGACGGGAAGAAATGAACCTCCGCCTGATTGAAACACCCGCTTTTCTCTTGAAAGGTCTGCGCCCATGAGCACGCGTCTTGCCAAACACGGCCGGCTGATCGACCGCTCCAAACAGATCGCCTTCACCTTCAACGGCAAATCCATGCAGGGTTTTGCCGGCGATACCCTGGCGTCCGCTCTGCTGGCTAACGGCCAGGTGATGATGGGCCGCTCGTTCAAATACCACCGCCCGCGCGGCGTCGTCGCATCGGGTTCGGAAGAGCCCAATGCCCTGATGCAGCTGGGTGTGGGCGACCGTTACGAGCCGAACCAGCGCGCCACCACGACCGAGCTGTTCGCCGGTCTGACCGCACAGTCGCAGAACCACTGGCCGAGCCTGGAATTCGACGTTCTGGCGGTGAACAACAAGCTGTCGCGTTTCCTGACCGCCGGCTTCTACTACAAGATGTTCATCCACCCGCGTCCGCTGTGGAAACACGTGTATGAGCCGATCATCCGGAAGTCCGCAGGTCTGGGCGCAGCGCCTGACAAGGAACTGAAGGACGCCGACACCTACGAGCACTTCTACTTTTTTGCGGATGTGCTGGTTATCGGCGGCGGTGTTGCCGGCCTGCAGGCGGCCAAGGCGGCTGCTGCGTCGGGTGCCAAGGTTCTGGTGCTGGAGCAGAACAACTTCTGGGGCGGCCGCGCACCGGTCGACGGCGGCACCATCGACGGTGAAGCGCCCGAGGCCTGGATCGAAAAGACCCTGGCCGAGCTGCGCGGTATGGACAACGTCACCCTGCGCGACCGCTGCATGGGCTCCGGTGTCTATGACCACGGGTATGCCCTGGGTTATGAGCGCCTGACCGACCACGCGCCGGGCCAGGGCGGCCCGCGCCACCGCCTGTGGCGGATCCGCGCCTCCCAGATCGTCACCGCAACCGGTGCGATCGAACGTCCGCTGTCCTTCGCCGGCAACGATGTTCCCGGCGTGATGCTGGCAGCCTCGATGCGCGACTATGTGGTGAACTGGGGCATCAACCCGGGCCAGAAGGTCGTGGTCGCCACCAACAACGACGATGCCTACCGCACCGCGCTGGTGTTGCATGACGCTGGCGTCGAAGTGGTGCGTGTGGTCGACACCCGCGAAACCGGCGGCGGCGCGCTGATGGAAGCGGTCCGCGAAAAGGGTATCCGTGTTGAACTGGGCCGGGCCATCGCCAAGGTGAAGGACGGCAAATGCGTGACCGAGGTCGCCATCTGCGCCCAGAACGGTGAAGGCGGCGCGCGCGAGACCGTGCAGGCTGACGCTGTTGCCATGTCCGGCGGCTGGTCGCCGGTGGTTCACCTGTGGTCCCACTGCGGCGGCAAGCTGATCTGGGACGAGGTGAACGCCAACTTCCGCCCCGATGCCTCCCGTCCGCCGCTGGGCGACAATGGCCAAGGCTTTGTGGTTCCGGCAGGTGCCGCAAACGGCGAGTTTGGCCTGGGCGCGCTGCTGGAAGATGCAGCGGCGGCTGGTGCCAAGGCGGCTGAAGCGGCGGGCTTCCCGGCGAAATCCGTGGCGGCTGCCAAGGGCGAGTCTGAGGCGGAAGCGCAGATGGAGGCGGTCTGGCTGATGCCTGCCAAAGCCGACATCAAGCTGCGCATGAAGTCCTGGCTGGACTATCAGAACGACGTGAAAGTGTCGGACGTGCAGCTGGCGGCACGCGAAGGCTATGAGAGCGTCGAGCACACCAAGCGTTACACCACGCTGGGTATGGCGACCGACCAGGGCAAGCTTTCGAACATCAACGGCCTGGCCATTCTGGCCGACAGCCTGAACTCGGAAATCCCGCAGGTGGGCACCACCACCTTCCGTCCGCCGTACCATCCGATCTCGCTGGGCGCGATCGCTGGCGAGGCTCGGGCCGAGATCTTCCAGCCGGTGCGCAAGACACCGATTGCCGACTGGCTGGACAAGAACGGCGCGGATTGGGAACCGGTTGGCCAGTGGCGCCGCCCGTTTGCCATCACCAAATCGGGTGAGGACCGTCATGCCGCGGTGAACCGCGAGGTGAAGAACACCCGCGAGAACCTGGGCCTGCTGGACGCCTCGACTCTGGGTAAGCTGGTGGTAAAAGGCCCCGACGCAGGCAAGTTCCTGGACATGATGTACACCAACATGATGTCCACGCTGAAGGTGGGCAAATGCCGTTATGGCCTGATGTGCACCGAGAACGGCTTTTTGATGGACGACGGTGTGGTTGCCCGCATCGACGAGGACACCTTCCTGTGCCACACCACCACCGGCGGCGCCGAGCGCATCCACGGCTGGATGGAAGAGTGGTTGCAGACCGAATGGTGGGACATGAAGGTCTATGTCGCCAACGTGACGGAGCAGTATGCCCAGATCGCCGTGGTCGGCCCCAACGCCCGCAAGGTGCTGGAGAAGCTGAACGCGGCAGCAGGCGGCGGCATGGATGTCTCGAAAGAGGCGCTGCCTTTCATGGAATGGCGCGACGGCAAGATCGGCGAGTTTGACGCCCGTGCTTACAGGATCTCCTTCTCGGGCGAGCTGTCCTATGAGATCGCGGTTGCGGCCTCGGAAGGCCAGGCGTTCTGGGATGCGCTGATGGACGCAGGCAAGGAATTCGGCGTCATGCCTTACGGCACCGAAACCCTGCACATCCTGCGGGCCGAGAAGGGCTTCATCATGATCGGCGACGAGACCGATGGCACCGTGATCCCGCAGGATCTGGGTTTGCATTGGGCACTGTCCAAGAAGAAGGAAGACTATCTGGGCAAACGTGCGCAGCAGCGGTCGCATATGGTTGATCCGGAGCGCTGGCAGCTGGTTGGCCTGGAAACCGTCGACGGTTCCGTGCTGCCCGATGGTGCTTATGCACTGGGTGAAGGCGTCAACGCCAATGGCCAGCGCAACATGATCGGCCGCGTGACCTCGACCTACCACTCCGCGACCCTGGGCCGCGGCATCGCCATGGGCCTGGTCAAGCATGGTCCCAAGCGCATGGGCGAAGTGATCGAATTCCCGGGCACTGACGGCAAGACCTATAAAGCCAAGATCGTTGATCCGGTCTTCTATGATAAGGATGGAGAGAAGCAGAATGTCTAAGGCTGTTTCCGTACTGAACGGCACCCGTTTCTCGGGTCTGGCCACCGTCGAGGATGCCGGCCTGCAGGGCATGATCACCCTGCGCGGCGATCTGGGGTCGAAAGCGCTGAAGGCGGCTGTCAAAGCCGCCACCGGCGCCGAGGTTCCGGCACAGGGCTCCATCTCGGTTGCCGAAAACGGCGCCGCGGCTTGGATGTCCCCGGACGAATTGCTGCTGCTGGTTCCCTTTGAGGATGCAGTTGCCAAGACCGCGGATGTGGCCGAGGCGCTGAAGGGCGAGCACGCGCTGGCAGTGAACGTCTCCGACGCCCGTGCCTTTTTCCGCCTTTCGGGCGAGGGCGCGCGCGAGGTGCTGGGCAAGGTGAGCCCGGTGGACTTTGATGCTGCGGCCTTCAAGCCCGGCCAGTTCCGCCGCTCGCGCCTGGCACAGGTGGCTGGCGCCTTCTGGTTGAACGAAGACGGCAGCTTCTACATTGTCTGCTTCCGCTCAGTTGGTGAATATGTGTTCAAACTGTTGAGCGCAGGGGCGCATCCGCAAAGTAAAGTGGGTGTTTACTAAAATTCTCACTCGCTTTCTGCTTGTGACGCCTTTGCGCGTCATTTACGGTGCCCTGGAGACCTCCTAGGGCACCGTTTTTTTGGTGGCAGGTCCAGGACGGTTTCCTTTTGCAGCTTTTGCAAGCAGTTGAATTTTTGCCGTTTCCGAGGGGGAGCGGCTGCGTGACGATGTTTCCGGGGGCGCCCAATGGATCTGCTTAAATGCAGTGTCTTTATATTGGTCTGTACGCTTGCAGGGGCGGGTGCCATGGCGGGGCCAAGGGTCCAATGCAGTTTGAACCCAATATCGGGAACTGAGTGGATTCCCCGCGAGGTGAGCATTCATTTCTCCGATGATTTTAGTGTGGCCGAGATCGAAGATTTAGCATTTGTCGTGCCGGTGGTCGCCAAGGTCGAGCGTCACAGCGCGACCTCTTATGCAATGAACTGGGCATTGCCGCGGCTGGCCGTTGCCGGAAATGCGGGGATGCCCGGGCCGCGGTTCCGGGCTGTTTTGAATACCTCAAACCTGAAGATGAGCATTCAGGCCGTCAGGAAAGGCCAGGACGGTTTGCCGCCTCGCGGAAGCGGCCACTGCAAAGTAGATCAAGGCTTGCCGCTGCTTGCGCAGAACGAGGGTTGACCTGAAAGCCTTCCGGCGATTGGGCTTTCTAGGAGTGCGCTGAACTGGCACCGCTTAAAAACCAAATCTTTTTTACTGACGCAGGAAAGCGCTTGCGTTCCCCCGCAGTGGTTGCAATCAGCTCCGGGATGAATTCGGAGACGTAACTGATGAAACGTATTGCACTTTCCGCGATTGCGGCTGCCGTCAGCCTTGCGGGGCAGACGGCCTTTGCCGAAACGGTCTATGACTGCGAGATTAAGGTGTTCACGAACAATGGCTGGATCGCACCAAGGGTCATTGTCATGTGGAACGAAGAAGACAAGTCCGCACGCGTCTATGACCGTTATGTTCATAAGCTGGTGGGAGAGCCGCTTCAGGTTAAGGTCGAGCAGCGAAACGAGGTGTCATACAATCTGGATTGGCGGGTGGACGACATTCCAGTGAGCAACGCCCGGATGTCAATGGATGGACTGTATGCTGCGGTTCTCAATGTTCAGAAGAACACTTTGTCAGTTCGAAACGTGAGAACAGGCGCCCGCGGGCGGGGCAAATGCAAGGTGAAGCAAGGGTGATCCAAGCCTTTTGAAGACCGGAAGTTTGAGTAGGAAAAAAATGAATAAGATACTTTGCGCCGTTGCCGGTGCCGTAGCCGTTCTGTGGGCAGGTGTTCCTGGGACTGTGGGTGCGTCAGGCGTGGATGCCGTGTTTCGCTGTGAGGTTGAGCGGTTCGGCGGAGGAAAACCTGTTTCTGAAGGCGGCGGCGGATGGCTTTCCCCTCAGACATTTTTTGAATTTTCCGACAACTGGCAGAAGGTTCAGGTGATTGATACACGCGTAACTACGTCCCGCGAAGGGACGGTCTATGCCAAAGTGAAACAGGCGAGGGATGGGAGCTTTAAGTTCAAATGGAGGGTTAGTCGGCCAACATCTTTGGATATCTGGACGCCAGTGGGCTATCGGGCCGAACTTGACCCTCAATCCAAAACTGGGGTCTTGCGGGCAAAAGTTTCGCTTGGATACCATTCAAGGATCCGAGGAGAACTGACCTGCGAACAGATCAAAAGAAGCGACATACCTGAACCGGATCAGTTGCAATTCTGAGTTTCAGTGCAGCGGTTAATCTGGCTTGAACCTGCAAAGGCTGTGCCTGTGCAGAAAATGCGCATAGACCTTGCGCTGTTTGCGTGCCTAAGCACTTGACCTGATAGCGCCCGCACCGCATGTATCTGCGCAGGAACGCAAACATTTTTCACAGGGGGCCCAAATGGCTTTTGAACTTCCCGATCTTCCTTACGCACACGATGCCCTGGCCGCCAAAGGCATGTCGGCGGAAACCCTGGAATACCACCACGACTTGCACCACAAGGCCTATGTCGACAACGGCAACAAGCTGATTGCCGGCACCGAGTGGGATGGCAAGTCGATGGAAGAGATCATTGTCGGCACCTATGATGCAAACGCGGTTGCTCAGAACGGCATCTTCAACAACATCTCCCAGCTTTGGAACCACAACCAGTTCTGGGAAATGATGGGCCCGGGCGAAAGCAAGATGCCGGGTGAGCTGGAAAAAGCTCTGGTTGAATCCTTCGGCTCTGTCGACGAGTTCAAGTCGCAGTTTTCCGCTGCGGGCGCAGGCCAGTTCGGCTCCGGCTGGGCTTGGCTGGTTAAAAACGCCGATGGTTCGCTGGCAGTGACCAAGACCGAAAACGGCGTTAACCCGCTGTGCTTCAACCAGACCGCGCTGCTGGGCTGCGACGTGTGGGAGCATTCCTACTACATCGACTTCCGCAACAAGCGCCCGGCCTACCTGTCGAACTTCCTCGACAACCTGGTGAACTGGGAAAACGTCGCCTCGCGCATGTGATCGAATGACGCGGAGGAGCTTTCTCCGGGGCCTGCTGGCGGTGACGCTGGCAGGCCTTTTTGCTGCTCTCTACGGGTTTTTCATCGAGCCTGCGCTGCGACTGCGTGTCAGGAGGTGGAAGGTCCGGAGGGAGGACTGGACTGCACCGCCGCTGCGCATTGCAGTGATAGCGGATGTTCATGCTGGCGAGCCCTGGGTGGGTGAGCGCCGTGTCCGGCAGGTTGTCCGGCGGGTGAATGCGGTCAATGCAGATCTGGTGCTGCTGCTGGGGGACTATGCGGCGGGGCACAGGTTCGTTGCCAAACCGGTGAAGATCGCGGAAGTGGCGCCATTACTTGCGGAATGCCGGGCCAGGCACGGGGTTTTTGCTGTTCTGGGCAACCATGACTGGTGGGATGATCTTGCTGCGCAGAAACGGGGTGGAGGCCCGAACCTCTATGCCAAGGCACTTGAAACTGCGGGTATCAGCGTGCTGTCCAATCAGGCACTGCGGCTCGACGAGGCGGGCATTTGGCTCGCGGGGCTGGAAGATCAGCTCGCAATCCGCCGCAACGGCCGCTGGAACGGTCTTGATGACCTGCCGGGCACGCTGGCGCAGGTCACGGACGGTGCGCCAGTGGTGCTGATGGCACATGAGCCGGACATTTTTCCAAAGGTGCCCGCGCGCGTGGCCCTGACGCTGTCCGGACATACCCATGGCGGCCAGGTCCGGCTGTTCGGCTGGTCGCCGGTGGTGCCGTCAAAATTCGGCAACCGCTACGCCTACGGCCACGTTCGGGAACAGGGTCGCGATCTGGTTGTCTCCGGGGGGATCGGATGTTCAATTCTGCCGGTGCGTTTTGGATCCGCGCCGGAAGTTACGGTTATTGAAGTATCCTCTTGAAGGGCTTGTAGTTGCGGGGGAAGGCAGGATACGGATTGCCTGCGCCCGGCTTTAAAGCGGGCGTTTCGCGTTTTGGGAAAAGCCCCGTGCGGTATACGCACCCGGCTGAAGCAGGTGAAGGGCAATGACCGAGGCAGGCAAAGGTATTCTGGCTATGATTGCCTCCTGCACCGTTTGGGGGCTTTCGGGCATTTATTACAAGGCGCTGTCGCATGTGCCGCCGGAGCAGGTTTTGTCGCACCGGGCGCTGTGGTCATTTGTGTTTTTTGCCATCGTGCTGCTGTGCCAGGGCCGCATCGCCGAGCTGGGGGCGGCGCTGTCCACCCGCCGCAGCGCGCTGCTGCTGGCCTTTGCCTCGGCGATGATTTCGCTCAACTGGTTTATCTTCATTTCGGCTGTGCAGCTTGGCTATGCAACTGAGGCAAGCCTTGGCTATTACGTTTTTCCGCTGCTGAGCGTGCTGCTGGGACGGCTTGCCTTCGGCGAGCGGCTGACACCAGCACAGGGTGTGGCGGTTTTTCTGGCGGGCCTTGCGGTTGCTGTGCTGTCGTTCGGGCTAGGGGCCGCGCCCTGGATTCCGCTGGCGCTGAGCTTCAGCTTCGCCCTTTACGGTGTTGTTAAGAAACAATTGCCGCTGGGACCGGTGGTATCTGTGACCGCCGAGGTTGCGCTGCTGTTGCCGGTTGCGCTGACGATCATCTGGATGACTGGCGGCGCCGGTTTTCTGGGAGGGTTCCTGGATGCGCTGATGCTGATGTTTTCTGGGATTTTGACCGGACTGCCGCTGATCCTGTTCGCCTATGCCGCCCGCCGGGTGAGGCTGGGCACCGTCGGGGTGCTGCAATACCTGAACCCGACACTGCAGTTTCTGGTGGCGGTGTTGGTCTTTACGGAGCCTTTCACCGGCTGGCACGGCATAGCCTTTGCGCTGATCTGGAGCGCGGTTGCGGTGTTTTCTTTCTCGGCGCTGCGTCAGGAACGCGCGTCGCGCAGGGCGGCGATGGCGGCCACCGGGGTGTCGGCCCAGATCAGGTAGTCCGTGGTTTCCTGACCGGCAAATCCCTGACTGACCACTTGGTCCAGCAGATCTCGCAGCTTGTCCCAGTAGCCTTCGGTATTCAGGATCACAATCGGTTTCGAGTGCAGCCCAAGCTGGCGCCATGTGAGGGCTTCAAACAGCTCATCCAGTGAGCCCGCACCGCCCGGCAGCACAACAACCGCATCGGCGTTCCACAGCATCACTTTCTTGCGCTCGTGCATGGTCTCGGTCACCACATAGGTGGTGAGGTCGGACTTGCCGACTTCGCGCCGTTCCAGATGGCCGGGGATCACGCCGAAGGTCTCTCCGCCGGCTTTCTGCGCGGCACGGGCAACCTCGCCCATCAGGCCGACATCGCCTGCACCATAGACCAGCCGCATGCCGTTTTCCGCCAGCGTGGTGCCGAATGCGCGGGCCGCTTCGGCGTAGGCAGGCAACTGCCCGGCGCGGGATCCGCAGTAGACGCAGACGGATTTGATGCTCATCGGCCAGCCTTTCCGTGGAATATCAAGGTGAAAACCAATTGGTGTTTTGACCCGTGATAGCGGGGTTGCTAGATTCCCTCAACTAAGCGGAAGGTCACATTCCGCAATTGCCGAAGGGAAAGACATGGCGGATGCATCTGGAAGCGGGGGTCTGGGGGCCCTCACACTTGGCGGTATTGCCGGGGCGGTCGTGGTTGTGGGCGGCGTCGTGCTGTACCAGCTGGGCATGTTTGGCACGGTCGCGCCTGATGGCGAGGCGGCCCGCGAACCGGAAGCCAGCCAGGCGGCCAACAGTGACGAGGTGTTTTCCGGAGCGGGCGGGCAATCCGGTCAGCCGCTGCAGAACCGGGCTGTGCAGGAAGCCGCGAGCAATCAGGTGGAAGCGGTTGAAGCGGAGGACTCCAGCCAGTTGCCGCAGGACGCCGCTATCGAGAATACCGAAAGTCATGAACCGCAGAATCAAGATCAAGGCGAAGCTGTAACCGGCCTGACAGAAACAGAAAATTCCGATGCAGGCAGTGCGCCGATAGAGGCAGGCGCGGCCGGCGCCGCGGCGGAAGCTTCAGATCAGGATAGCGGACTTGCGTCCCTGGCGGAGCCTTCGGATACAACCGCGAGCAGCGCGCAGGAACCGGACGCCGGAACCAGCAAAGACGATGTGTTCGTCCTGCAGGCCCCGGAATTGGATCTGGTGCGGGTGGACAGTGAAGGTGCTGCGGTGATCGCCGGGCGGGCACAGGAAGGTGTGCAGGTTTCGGTGCTGCTGGACGGTGAAGTGCTGGATCAGCTGGAGGTGCCTGCAGGCGGTGAGTTCGTGTCGCTTGCGACCATTGCGCCCAGCGGAGCTGCACGGGTGGTGTCTTTGCGCGCCGAACATGAGGGGGAGAAAGCGGCCTCGGGCGCGAGTTTCATTCTGGCGCCGGTCGGCCCGGTTGACGCCGTTCCGTCAGAGGAGCAGGGCGAACAGGGTACAGAGCAAATTGCTGCTTTGGAGCAGGATGCGCCAGCCGAGGAGCCTGACGCCGAGGGGGAAACGGGCAGCAGCGGGGCTGCCACTGAGGCACAAGCTGCTGAAGAGGCTGAATCTCTCGCAGAGAACGGGCAGGATACGGCTGGAACCGAAGCAGCCGATGCTGCGCAGGACGGCCACGAGACTGCAGCTGAGGCAGAACCAGCTCAGCCTGAGGGCCAAGCCGTTGCAGTTCTGCGCGCGGATCAGGACGGGGTTGAAGTGGTGCAGCCTGCTGTCCCCGCCGATCCTGAGCTCAGTAAGGAAGTTGCGCTTGACGCAATCACCTACAATGGCACTGGCGAGGTTGAGCTGTCGGGCAGGGCGCGTCCAAAAGCGCGCGTGCGTGTCTATGTGGACAATCAGCCGGTCGCCGAATTGGATGCTGCAGAAACCGGTCAGTGGAACGGGCGGCTGGAGGATGTGGCTCCCGGCGTCTACACCTTGCGGCTGGATGAGATCGAAGCAGCAACCGGCAAGGTCGTGAGCCGCCTCGAAACCCCGTTCAAGCGCGAAGCGCCGGAGGCGCTGCCGCAGCCCGAGCGTGAAGCGGATCCAGAGCAGCCCGTACCGCTGGTCAGGGCGGTGACGGTTCAGAAGGGCGATACGCTTTGGGCTATCTCGCAACAGAAGTACGGCAGCGGTTTCCTCTATGTGAGGCTGTTCGAGGCCAACAAGGGGGCAATCCGCAACCCGGATCTGATCTATCCGGGGCAAGTCTTCACCATCCCCGATTGACACTGGAAAACGCGCCCTTGCGGCGCGTTTTTTCTGTGCCCCCCTCGCAAAACCGTGAACAGGTGAATATCTGGAGGTGTCTAGCCAGGAACAGCCATGACCCAGACAGATCAGGCCGCCGCGCCAAACCAAGCGGACATAGCCGAGGACGAACGCCGCTCTGGCCTGCGCACTTTGCGAAAGGTGGGGCCGTATCTATGGCCCGAGGGAAACCGGACCGTAAAGGTCCGCGTGGTGCTGGCCCTGGCGGTGCTGGTGCTGGCAAAGCTGATCGCGGTCTATACGCCGATGCTTTACAAAGGCGCGGTCGACAGCCTGGCGGGCGAGGGCGTGCCGCCGCTGGCGCTTGGCGCCATCGGCCTGACGGTGGCCTACGGCATGGCGCGGATCCTGACCACCGGGTTCCAGCAGCTGCGCGATGCGGTCTTTGCACCGGTGGGGCAGCGTGCCCTGCGGCGGCTGGCGCTGGAGACCTTTACCCATATCCATCGTCTGTCGATGCGCTACCATATCACCCGCAAGACCGGCGGCCTCAGCCGGATCATCGAGCGCGGGGTGAAGGGCGTCGAGTTCCTGCTGCGTTTCATGCTGTTTTCCATCGGGCCACTGATCCTGGAACTGACATTAGTAGCGGTGATCCTGACGGTGCTGTTCGACGCTTGGTACCTGGTGGTCGTAGCTGTCACCATCGGACTTTATGTGTGGTTCACCTTTGCGGTCACCGAATGGCGTGTGAAGCTTCGCAGGGAAATGAACAAGCAGGATACCGATGCCAACCAGAAGGCCATCGACAGCCTGCTGAACTTTGAAACGGTGAAATATTTTGTCGCCGAGGAGCGCGAGGCGGAACGCTATGACGGCGCCATGCGGGGCTATGCGCAGGCGGCGCTCAAGACTGCTTATTCATTGGCGGCGCTGAATTTTGGCCAGAGCGTGATCATCACTGGGGGTCTGGTTGGAGTGATGGTGATGGCCGCCATCGGTGTGGAGCAGGGCAACCTGACCGTCGGTGATTTTGTCATGGTCAACGCCTACATGATCCAGATCACCGTGCCGCTGAACTTCCTCGGCACCGTCTACCGCGAAATCCGTCAGAGTCTGGTAGACATGGGAGAGATGTTCGACCTTCTGGAGCAGCCTGCGGATGTTAGTGACAGGCCCGGTGCCGGGGAGCTGCAAGTGAACGGCGGACGGATCACGCTTGAGAATGTGCGGTTCTCCTACGATGCCGGACGGGAGATCCTGAAGGGCATATCGCTGGAGGCAGAGCCGGGCCAGACCGTGGCAATTGTCGGCTCCACCGGGTCGGGAAAGTCGACCATCGGGCGGCTGCTGTTCCGCTTCTATGACGTCACAGGCGGGGCACTGAAGATCGACGGCCAGGATGTGCGGGATGTGACCCAGCACAGCTTGCATCAGGCCATCGGAGTGGTGCCGCAGGACACGGTGCTGTTTAATGACACCATCCGTTACAACATCGCTTATGGCCGCGACGGGGCCACGCAGGAGGATGTGGAACAGGCGGCGCGGGACGCGCAGATCCACGACTTCATCATGGCGCTGCCAGAAGGTTATGAGACACAGGTGGGTGAGCGCGGGCTGAAGCTGTCGGGCGGCGAGAAGCAGCGGGTGGGGATCGCCCGGACGCTTTTGAAGAACCCGCCGGTGCTGCTGCTGGACGAGGCGACCTCGGCGCTCGATACCGATACCGAGCAGGAAATCAAGGAAGCGCTGGCACGGGCTGGACAGGGGCGCACGGTGATCACCATCGCCCACCGCCTGTCCACCATTGCCGAGGCAGACAGGATTGTAGTGCTGGAACAGGGCGAGATTGCCGAGACCGGGAGCCATGAGGAACTGCTGGCCCGGGAGGGCCGCTATGCCCGGCTGTGGCAGCGTCAGCAAGCGGACCAGGATGCAGCCTGACGGGGCTGCCAGGCGCCGGAGCGGGGAAACCATCTTTTGCTTTCCCATTGACCGAGATTCTTGGGTGTTTAGTGTGCTCGCACTGCGGGCTGAGGTGGCGATTGAGACTGCCGGCCCAAAAAAAGGACATGTGTATGAAGACCCTTCTGACTGCCGCCTCCGCGGCTGCCCTGCTTGCCTTTCAAGCGCCTGCCTATGCCGAAGATCTTGAGTTCCTGCTGGTGAATGACAGCAGTGCCGATCTGGTTGAGTTCAACGTTTCACCCGCGTCTTCGAACAGCTGGGAAGGCAACCTGATGGAAGGCGGCTACCTTGCGCCGAGCTATGAGATTGATGTTCTGATTGCCGACGGCGCAACCACCTGCGTCTATGACATTCGCGGCAGTTTCGCTGATGGCTCCGAAGCAGAGGACTATGGTCTCGATCTGTGCGATCTGGGTGAATACACTTTCACCGACTGATCTTTGCTGTGCGCCGGAAATGGCGGCATGCAGAAAGGAAAAGCCCCGCCGGAGCGGGGCTTTTTTGTTTTTCTGGTTACTCCGCTGCGCGCAAGCGGCCGCTGGGGGCTGGCGGTTGCGGTTCGTCTTCCTCGGATCCCGACTCCTTTTCGCCGGTCTCAGGTATGGCGTCTTCCACCCACTGGATTTCGGTGGTCGGCAGCTGACGCGCCTTCTTGAACAGCTTGGAGTCCTGCGCGATGCGGCTGGAGCGGCCGCGGGTGATCCGCGACAGCATCCGGCCGAGGGCCCGCATGTAGGTGGAGAACCATACCCGGATCGACAAGAGCGAGGGCGTGACCACCAGGGTCAGCACAGTAGCGATGCCCAGGCCGAAGACCACGGCGGTCGCCAGCTGCTTCCACCACAGCGCGGTGGGGCTGTCGATGGAGTAGCCGCCGTTGATGAAGTCCAGGCTGACGCCGAACATCATCGGGGTGAGGCCCGCCATCGTGGTGATGGTGGTCAGCAGAACCGGACGGATACGCGCTTCGGCGGTGCGGATGATCGCCTCGATCCGCGGCATCTGCTGGCTGAACTCCTGATAGGTGTCGATCAGCACGATGTTGTTGTTCACCACAATGCCTGCCAGTGCAACGATGCCGGTGCCGGTCATGATGATCGAGAATGGCTGCTGCATCACCATCATGCCGATCAGCACGCCGGTGGTGGACAGCACCACCGCCAGCAGCACCAGCACCGAGTTGTAGAAGCTGTTGAACTGGGCCAGCAGGATCACGAACATAAGCGCCAGCGCGCCGGCAAAGGCCTTGGACAGGAAGGCACCGGATTCCTCCTGCTCCTCCTGGTCGCCGGTCCATTCCCAGCCGATACTGCGCGGCAGCGGGTCGGTCTCCAGCCATTCGGTCAGGACGGCGATCCGCTCGTTTGCGTTCATCGGGCTTATCTTGGCGCCGTCGTCCAGCGCTGCCAGCACGGCATCAAAGCTGCCGGCGCCAGTCAGTTGCACCAGTTGCATTACCTTACCATTTGGCGCGGTCAGGGATTGGCCGGTAGCGGTGGAGCCTTCCGCAAGCTCCTTGAGGACCGCCAGGCGGGTCATTTCACCGCTGCCGGCATCCTCAATCACAACCTTGTTCAGGCCCGGTTCCACATCCGCCTTGACGTCATAGAAACGCTCCTGGCCGATGCGGTTGATCTGCGCCAGTTTCGGCACCGGCTGGCGCGTCACAAAGTTGGACAGCGGCACCAGCCCGTCCGAGGTGCGGACCTTGAGGTTGTCGAGCGTTGACAGCACCCGGTCCTGTTCCGGCAGGCGGACGCGGATCTCGATCTCCTCGTCGGAGCTGTCGACCCTCATGGTGTCCAAGAGGATGCCGCGGGTGACCAGCTGCACCATCGCGCCCACGGTCGCCACGTCGGCGCCATAGCGGCCGGCCTTCTCGACGTCCACGTTGATCTGCCAGTCGATGCCGGGCAGGGGCAGGCTGTCTTCGATCAGGATCAGGCCCGGGGTGTTTTCAAACTTTTCCCGCGCGGCCAGGGTAGCTTCGGTCAGGTCCTCCCAGCCGTCGCCGCGCAGGCGCAGATGCACCGGCTTGCCGGAGGCGGGACCTTGCGCCAGGGCGCGGACCTCAATTTCGAAACCGGGCAGTTCGCCAAGCATCGCGTTCAGCTCGTCGATCACTGTGTTGCCGTCGTATTCTTCGGCGATCACCTTTTTCTCAAAGCCCAGGTATTTGCTCAG
This sequence comes from Leisingera sp. ANG-M7, assembly GCF_000813965.1. Taxonomy (GTDB): domain Bacteria; phylum Pseudomonadota; class Alphaproteobacteria; order Rhodobacterales; family Rhodobacteraceae; genus Leisingera. Next base: position 196,936 of record NZ_JWLI01000006.1, read on the forward strand.
AAGCCCGCCGAACCAGCCGTCGAGCGGCTCGCTCTCGGTGGGGCGCTCTTCCCACGGGATGATTTCGAACTGGACCTGGCCGATGGTGTCCGGCGGCAGCTGCGCGCCGGAGCTGTCGGTGTTGAGGCCGCCGTCGCCTGCAAAGGAAAACACGTTGATCACCGCGTGGTGCTGAAGGATGACCTCCTCAGCCGCGCGCACCATCTCGTCCTTTTCATGCAGGGAGATGTTGCCGCGGGCGCGGACATAGGCGGTGGCCTGTTCCGGCTCCGAGTCGACGAAGAATTCAACGCCGTAGTTGTTCTCGCTGAAGGTCGAGAAGACGGTCATGATGGCAAAGCCCACGGCGGCGATGGTCACCACCGGCATTACCGGGTTGCCCGCGATGAACTTGATCACATGGCCGAACGGGGTGTGGTGGTAGCCGGGGGCAACCTCCTGCTCCTCGCGCTCCACCTTGACGGAACTGAGCGTGATGGAGGCCGCAAAGGATGCCAGCGTAAACACCAGCCCGCCGAACAGGACGCCCGCCATCGGGGCAGTGCCCTCTCCCAGCAGGTAGGAGGGGTTCAGCATCTGCATCGCGCCCGCAAACATGCCCCACATCGCCACCGGCACCAGCACGGAACGAAGCCACCAGGGCGCAATCATCCGCAGTGCGCGCGAGGCGCCCTCGAAAGTTCGGCTGATGCGGCCGGTGACACCACCCATGACGGGCAAGTAGATCAGCGCCACTACCAGCGAGGCGGACAGAACGAAGATCAGGGTCACGGGCAGCATGCCCATGAACTCACCCGGCACACCGGGCCAGAACAGCATCGGCAGGAAGGCGCAGAGCGTGGTCGCGGTGGAGGACACGATTGGCCAGAACATCCTCTGCGCCGCCTCGACATAGGCGTGCATCGGGCCGGTGCCTTCCTTGATCCGCTTGTCGGCGTATTCCACCACCACGATGGCGCCGTCGACCAGCATCCCCACGGCGAGGATCAGGCCGAACATCACAATGTTGGAGATCGAGATCCCCATCAGGGCGAGCAAAGCGAAACATAGCAGGAATGACGTAGGAATGGCAAAACCCACCAGCAGCGCGGCCCGGCTGCCAAGCGCCGACAGCACAACGATCATCACAAGTGCAATGGCGGTCAGAACCGAACCTTCCAGCTGGCTGACCATCGAGCCCACAACGCGGCTCTGGTCGTTGGAGGTGCCGACTTTGACTGCGGCCTGCAGTTCCGGCGGCCATTTGGACTTGGAGACCTCAATGGTTTCTTTCACCAGGTTCACGGTGTCGATCAGGTTGTAGCCTTTGCGCTTGACCACCTGGAGGGCAACCGTGTCTTCGCCGTTGAAGCGGGCAGTGCCTTCGCGGTCTTCAAAGGTAAAGTTAATCTGTGCCAGCTCGCCCAGCTTGACCACCCGGTCGCCGTTGGTCTTGACCGGCAGCTGGTAGATGTCCTTCACATCATCAAAGGAGGAGGGGATCTTGACCGAAAACGCGCCCTGGCTGGTCTCCACCTCACCAGCCGCAATCAGCTGGTTGTTGTTCTGCACAACGTTGATCAGCTCAAGTGCGGTGACGTTGTAGGCTTCCAGCCGCAAGGGATCGATCAGCACCTCGACCATCTCGTCGCGGTTGCCGGCGATGCCGGCCTCCAGCACTGCATCCAGCGCCTCAAGGTCGTCCTGCAAGTCTTTGGCAATGCGCGCCATCGTGCGTTCCGGCACTGCGCCGGTCAGGTTCACGATGACGATCGGAAATTCGGAGAAGTTGATCTCGGTGATCGAGTATTTCTCAGCTCCTTCCGGGAACTCGGCCTCGGCCTTGTCCATGGCGTCGCGCACGTCGGCCATGATGGCGGTCTTGTCCCAGCCGAACTCGAACTCCAGCGCCACCCCGGCATATCCTTCGGCGGCGGTGGAGGTCATCTTGTCGAGCCCGTCGAGGTCGGCAAGCTCGGTCTCCATGACCTTGACCATCAGGGATTCTGCATCCTCGGCGGAGATGCCGGGGAAGGGCACGGAGATGAACAGGGCCGGGATTTCAATGTCCGGCTCGCCTTCCTTGGGCAGCATCGAATAGGCGAAGCCGCCGACAAGCAGCGAGATTGCGATGAACGCCAGGACCATCCGGGCGCGGCCGGCAGCCCAATCGACGATGCCAATCACTGTTCAGTCTCCCGGTAGGTGGCCGCCACGGCGACGCCTTCGGTTACAAAATCCTGTCCCACCACGATCACGTCTGCGTTCTCAGGAAGTCCGCCCAGCCAGACGCCGTCCACATCATCGCGCAGAAGCTGCACAGGGTAGAATACCACGGTGCTGTCGGATCCGACAACGCGCACGCCCAACTGGCCCTCGTTGTTCAGCGTCAGCGCCGATTGCGGCACTTTGTGCGCCAGCGAGCCGGCCGACGAAATCGCGATGTCTGCGGTCTGGCCGTCACGGATATTCAGATCCGGGTTAGGGACGGTGATCTCAACTTCAAAGGTGCGGGTGGTCGGATCAGCAGAGCGGCTGAGGAAGGTGACCTCCCCCTGGACCTGCTGGCCGGTGGACAGCTCAGCGCCTGCAATGGCGCCCAGTTCCACCTTGTTGACCTCAGCCTCCGGCACATAGCCGACCAGCTTGATGGTATCGAGCTGAATGACCGTGCCGCAGAGGCTGCCGGGCTGCAGCAGGCTGCCAAGTTCCGCGGTGTCGCTTTCCAGAAGACCGTCGAAAGGTGCGGCGATGGTCAGGTTCGCAATCTCCCGCTCCGCCGCAGCCACTGCGGCCTGTGCGGAACGTTCCGCTGCTTCGGCCGACGCCAGCCGGGTTTCAGACGCGTATCCGCCCTCCGACAGCTTGGCTGCCGCGGTCAGATTGATCTTGGCTTCCTTCAGTTGCGCTTGTGCCTGAAGCAGCGATGCCGGGCGGGTGCCGGGGTCAAGTTCGCACAGCAGGTCGCCCCTTTGGACGTGCGCGCCCTTGCGCAGCGGCTCGGAAATGACGGTAGAGGTGGTTTCGGCCCGTACTTCCACCTGGCGGATGGCCTGGGTCTGGCCGCGCAGGATCACCGCATTACCGATGGTGCGCGCCTTGCTTTGAATGGCAACAACGCCGACGCGCGATTCTTCTGCCTCTGCCAGTTGCTCGCCTTCTGCTGCCGTTTCGGCCCCGGTCGCCTCCGTTGCGTCTTCCCCGCGGGCAAAGGCCATCAGATCGTCGCGCTCGAAAACCACCAGGTAAAGGCTGGCGGATACCGCCACCGCGGTCAGTATCGGTACAATGCGCATGTCGGGCCTTTCCTGATTTCTGTCTTCTTCCACGTGCGAACGGCCGTTGTCCGTCGGGCGGGCAGACCAGTTCACAGCGGAGTCGCGCGTATGTGATAGGCCTGATATAGGAGATGTCCATTCTAAACTAAGTGGTTTAGTTCACATTTCTTGCTTTTCTGGGGTAAATGGCAAAGTTTCTGGTGCAAACGGGCCACTTGGCTTGTCCTCTGAGCCGGGGTAAGAGGGGCGCGACGCATTCAATACCGGTGCGGGCGGCAGCCCGGGCCGCGCATATCAGGGGCTTTTCATGAGCGATACCGACAGCTTTATCGACGAAGTGACCGAAGAGGTCCGCCGTGACCGGCTTTTCCTGATGCTGAAACGCTATGGCTGGATCGGCGGCGCTGTGGTGGTGATGATTGTTGGCGGTGCCGCATTCCGGGAATACAACAAGGCCAAGGATCAGACCGCAGCTGAAAAGCTTGGCGACGGCATCACCGCCGCACTCAAGATCGACGGCAGCGCGCAACAGGCTGAGGCTTTGAAATCTGTCCCGGCGGAGAGCGCTGGCGGCGCTGCCGTTCTGAACATGCTTGAAGCGGGAGCGCTGGCGGAGGCTGGCAAGACCGTTGAGGCGGTGGCAAAGCTGGAGGCGGTTGCCGTTGATGGCGGGCTGCCGCTGATCTACCGCCATGTCGCTAGCTTCAAGGCGCTGGCTCTGCAGGCCGGCAGCCTGAGCGTTGCGGACCGCCGTGTTCAGTATGAGGCGCTGGCCCAGCCTGGGGCACCTTTGGCGCTGCTCGCCTCTGAACAATTGGCGCTGCTGGATGTGGAAGAAGGCAATACAAGCGCTGCCATCAGCCGGTTGCGCGATATCGTTGCGGATGCAACGGTCACTGCGGACTTGAAAGACCGCGCGTCTCAGGTGATTGTGGCGCTTGGCGGCTCGGTCAACGGGGATGCCGCGCCTGAGGGGTAGGGCGCTCCGCGGATGGGAACTTGCGGAAAAAGTAGGGCACACAGGGCAGGGCAATGACAATAATCAAAACTTTCTCCCGGGCACGGGTTCTTCTTTGCACAACCGCAGCTGCGGCCATTCTGGCAGCCTGCGCAGAGAAAGAGGTCATCCTGCGCGGCGAGCGCGAGGACATCCGACCAGAGGCTGCGGAGCAAACCGTCAACCAGTCCCGCGCCATTTCCCTTCCGCAGCAAGCCGCAAATGCAAGCTGGGAACAGGGTCACGGCGCCGAGGCCGGACGTACCGCGCATCCGGCGTTGGCTGCTGCGCCTCAGCGCATCTGGTCCGCGTCTATCGGCTCAGGCGACAGCCGCCGCCAGCGCATCACCGCAACCCCTGTTGTGGGCGGCGGTCGTATTTACACGCTAGACAGTGCCGCACGGGTTTCGGCGGTTTCACCCCAGGGCCAGATCCTGTGGCAAAGCGAACTTATTCCTGCAGAGGATGATGAAGGCCAGGCGACCGGCGGCGGAGTGGCCTATGCGGATGATGTGCTGTACGTCTCGTCCGGTTTTGGCGTGCTCACAGCGCTCAATGCGTCAGATGGTACCTTAATCTGGCGGCAAGAACTGGACGCGACCGGCTCCGGTCAGCCGCGGGTCAGCGGCGGGCTGGTCTACCTGGTGGCAGGCGACGACACCGGCTGGGCCGTGAACGCCAAGGATGGCCGCATCGCCTGGCAGATCGACGCCTCACCCTCGCCGGCCAACGTTCTGGGCGCTCCGGCTCCGGTGGTGACAAATGACCTTGCGGTCTTTGCCTTCGGCTCCGGCGATTTGATCGCTACCTTCCGCCGCGGCGGCCTGCGCCGGTGGAGCGCGTCTGTAGCAGGTCAGCGCACTGGCCAGACCCTTTCCCGGATCAGTGATGTTACCGGTGCGCCGGTGGTGTCGGGCAACCGGCTGTATGCCGGCAATAACTCAGGCCGCACGGTGGCAATTGATCTCGAGACCGGCGACCGTCTGTGGACCGCGCGCGAAGGTGCCGCCGGGACGGCATGGCCTGCGGGCGGCAGCCTGTTCCAGGTCAGCGACCTCAATCAGCTGCTGCGGCTGGACGCCGGCAGCGGCGAGGTGATCTGGGCCGTGGACCTTCCGGGCTACTTGAAGGACAAGCCACGGAAGCGCGGCCAGATCCATGTGCACCATGGCCCCGTTGTGGCGGGCGGTCAGGTGGTTCTTGCCTCCAACGACGGGTTGCTGCGTTTCTTCAACCCCGTCGACGGCAGCCTGTCCCGCACTGCGGAAGTGCCTGGCGGCGCCACCACGGCACCGGTTGTCGCCGGGCGCACGCTCTATGTGGTTTCCACCAAGGGCGATTTGCTGGCATACCGCTGACAGTGTTTCCGGGTGGCACAAGCCGCGCGGATGCGCTATGAGCCGCGTCTGAATCGCAGAAAGCTGGTCTGATGTCCTTTACCCTCGCCATCGTGGGCCGTCCCAATGTGGGCAAGTCCACCCTGTTCAACCGCCTAGTGGGCAAGAAGCTGGCCCTGGTCGACGACCAGCCGGGCGTGACGCGTGACCTGCGCGAAGGCGCGGCACGGCTGGGTGATCTGCGCTTTACGGTGATTGACACTGCGGGTCTTGAAGATGCCACCGACAACTCGCTGGAAGGCCGCATGCGCCGCCTGACAGAGCGGGCGGTCGATATGGCCGACATCTGCCTGTTCATGATCGACGCCCGCACCGGCGTCACTCCGACGGATGAGATCTTTGCCGACATCCTGCGCCGCAAGTCCGCGCATGTGATCCTTGCCGCCAACAAGGCCGAGGGCAACGCTGCCGAGGCCGGCGTGCTGGAAGCCTACGGCCTTGGCCTGGGCGAGCCGCTGCGGCTGTCTGGCGAGCACGGCGAAGGGATGCCGGACCTTTATGGGATCTTGCAGCCGCTGGCCGAGAAATTTGAGGCAGCGGCCGAAGAACATGCGCCGGTCACCGACGTCGAGGTCTATGAAGAGATCGGCGAGGACGAGGAAGAAATCATCCCTGTCCCGACCGATGCCAAGCCCTTGCAGGTGGCCGTCGTGGGCCGCCCGAACGCCGGTAAATCCACCCTGATCAACAAGATCCTGGGCGAGGACCGTCTGCTGACCGGACCCGAGGCCGGGATCACCCGCGATGCGATCTCGCTCAGGATCAATTGGAAAGACACGCCGATGCGCGTGTTCGACACCGCCGGCATGCGCAAGAAGGCCAAGGTGCAGGAGAAGCTGGAGAAGCTCTCTGTCTCCGACGGCCTGCGCGCGGTGAAATTTGCAGAGGTCGTGGTGGTGCTGCTGGACGCCAGCATCCCGTTTGAGCAGCAGGACCTGCGGATTGCCGATCTGGCCGAACGCGAAGGGCGTGCGGTTGTGGTGGCGGTCAACAAATGGGATGCCGAGGAGCACAAGCAGGAAAAGCTGCGCGATCTCAAGGAAGCCTTCGGCCGCCTGCTGCCGCAGTTGCGCGGCGCGCCGCTGGTGACGGTGTCGGCCAAGACCGGCAAGGGACTGGACCGGCTGCATGAGGCGATCATGCGCGCCTATGGCACCTGGAACCGCCGGGTTCCGACTGCGGCGCTGAACCGATGGCTGGTTGGCATGCTGGAACAGCACCCGCCGCCCGCGCCCCAGGGCAAGCGGATCAAACTGCGCTACATGACCCAGGCCAAGAGCCGCCCGCCGGGATTCGTGGTGATGTGCTCGCACCCCGACAAGCTGCCTGAAAGCTATACGCGATATCTGGTCAACGGGCTGCGCGAGGATTTCGACATGCCTGGCACGCCGATCCGCCTCTATATGCGCGGGCAGGGCGACAAGAACCCCTATAAAGGCAAGCGGGCAAAGAACGCAGGCGCGCTGGAAAAGCACCTGAAGAAGCGCGGCAGCTGACCTCCGGCGGCGGATGCTCCCGCCCGGCCTCGCGGCATTTAGAGAATACCTTGGCCCGTTGGGCCCGGCGCCGCCCCCTAGGGCGGCGTTTTCGCGTTCTGCAACGGAGGTCTGTTGTACCTTCGGCAGGCATCCGCCGTACTGCCTTGGCCGGCACCCGGCTGTTCCATCCAGAGTGGCGCGGTGATATCCCTAGGGTTGAGGCGCTTTGCCTCAGCCGGCTTGCCTTTGGCAAAGCTGGAATTATCTGAGGTTTATCTTGGGCGGGCTGCGCCCATTTCGCATGCCTGTCACATCGCGCATTTATGGAAGAATTCATGGATCTGAGGGCACACACGCGCAAATACACCGAAAAGGATAACCGGCTGGCTTCGCTCAGTTACTTCGGGACGTTTGCGGTTTACTTCCTGTCGCTCTATCTGGCCATCGCCTATGCAGACCGCTGGTATGTGATGCTGCCCGCTGGGGTGGTCTTTGCCTTTGCCGCGGTGCGCCTTTACGTGCTGCAGCACGACACCGGCCACCACTCGCTGTTCGAGACCCGTCTGCAGAACGAAATCGCGGGCCATGTGCTGTCGCCTTTCACCTTTGCGCCCTTCGAGGTGATGAAGCAGAACCACAACCTGCATCATTCGAACATCGGCAATCTGGAGCACCGCGAGACTGGAGAGATCCACACCATGACGGTGCAGGAATGGAAGGCTGCCGGGTTCTGGGAGCGGCTGGGCTATCGTTTGTACCGCAATCCGTTTGTGTTGGTGCCGCTGGGATCTGCCTTCACCTATTTCATCCGTTACCGCTGGCCCAAGAACACGGTGCGGTTTGGAGCTGCCGGGGTAATCCTGCACAATGTGGTGATCATTGCCATGCTGGGGCTGCTTTACCGGGCGGCAGGCATGACCGGAATCTGGATCTGGCTGGTGTTTTCCTTCCTTGGAGGCATGATCGGCGTGTTCCTGGTTTACCTTCAGCACAATTTCGAGGACACCTATTGGGACCGCCGCCCGGATCTGAACCCGCAGGTGGCTGCACTGCAAGGGTCATCTTGCCTCGATTTCGGCTGGTTCTTCGACATGGCAGTGGCCAATATTACCCTGCACGATATCCACCACTACAACGCGCGTATTCCGTCCTACCGGCTGCGCCAGTGCCATTACAGCCTGCCGCCGGAGCTTGGGCTGCGGCGGATCAAGCTTCCCGAAGCGCTGCGCGCGCTGACGCTAAAGCTTTGGGATGAAGAGAAGAAATGTCTGGTGCCCTTTCCGGGGTGAATAAATTTTGCAATGATTGACTGACAAAGGGCTGAATTGGATGGGGGCAGACAGCAGTATGACGGCAATTTCGGAATTGAAAGGGGTCGGGCCGGCACTGGCCCGGGTTCTCCAAGAGAACGGTGTGCAATCGGTTGAGGCGCTGGCCGGGATGGAGGAGCAGCAGCTGCGAAGCATCCCGGGGATCGGTGCCAGCCGGGCTGGCCTGCTGCAGGATGCCGCCCGGGCGCACAACGGATCCGCAGAGGCGGATGGGGAAGATCTGAGTGCGCGGCTGGCCGCTGCGGAAACTGCGCTTCAAGCGGCTGAGGAGAAGGCCGCCAAAGCCCAGGCCAAGGCAAAGAAGGCCAAACGTCAAGCGGCGCAATTGATGGAGGAATTTGCCGAGGCCAAGGAAAAGGCCAAGAAGAAGGCCAAGAAAGTGAAGGCCAAGGCGAAAAAAGCCATCGAGAAGGAAAAGGCAAAAGCCAAGGCCATTCTGGAAGGCAACGGCGCTGAGAAGAAAAAGAAGAAGTCGAAGAAATAGCTTCAAGCCATTGCTTCAAAAGAAAACCGGCGCCAAGGGCGCCGGTTTCTGTTTCTGCTGTGGGCCTTGGATCAGACCAGTTCACTCTCGGCGGTCAGAGTCAGCTTGCCGCCCAGGTAAGGGGCAAGCACCTCGGGCAGCTTAACCGAGCCATCCGCCTGCTGGCCGTTTTCCAGCACCGCAATCAGACAGCGTCCGACGGCCAGGCCGGAGCCGTTCAGCGTGTGGACGAACTGCGGCTTGCCGCCGTCAGCTGGCTTGAAACGCGCGTTCATCCGGCGGGCCTGGAAATCGCCGCAGACCGAGACCGAGGAGATCTCGCGGTAGGTCTTCTGGCCAGGCACCCAGACCTCGATGTCATGGGTCTTGCGGGCGCCAAAACCCATGTCGCCGGTGCACAGAACGATGGTGCGGTAGGGCAGGCCCAGACGCTCCAGGATGTCCTCGGCGCAGCGGGTCATGCGCTCATGCTCCTCGACGCTCTTGTCCGGATGGGTGACCGAGACCATCTCGACCTTCTCGAATTGGTGCTGGCGCAGCATGCCGGCAGTGTCCTTGCCGGCGCTGCCGGCCTCAGACCGGAAGCACTGTGTGTGCGCCACATAGCGGCGCGGCAGGTAGCCTTCCTCGACCGTCAGGCCGTTGACGATGTTGGTCAGCGTCACCTCAGCGGTCGGAACCAGCCACCAGCCGTTGGTGGTCTTGTAGCTGTCCTCGCCGAACTTGGGCAGCTGGCCGGTGCCATACATCATCTCTTCGCGCACCAGAACCGGGGTCCAGGTTTCCGTCAGACCGTTCTCGTCCACATGGGTGTTGATCATGAACTGCGCCAGCGCCCGGTGGATGCGGGCCACCGCGCCGGACAGCACCACGAAACGGCTGCCGGACAGCTTAGCCGCAACCTCAAAATCCATACCCGGCTTCACGCCTTCGATTTCGAAATGCTCCTTGGCCTCGAACTCCAGCGCCTTCGGCTCGCCCCAGCGGCGGATTTCGACGTTGTCGTCTTCATCCGCTCCGTCCGGCACATCGTCGAATGCCAGGTTCGGGATAGTCATCAGCATGTCGTTAAGCTGCTGATCCAGTGCTTTGGCCTCGGTGTTCATCGCGGCCACTTCGGCCTTCTTTTCGGCCACCAGCGCGCGCAGGCGCTCAAACTCGGCCTCATCGCCCCGGCCCTTGGCGGCGCCAACTTCCTTGGAAGCCTTGTTCTGCTCTGCCTGTGCGGTCTCTGCGGCCAGGATCTTGGCGCGGCGTGCCTCATCCAGTGCCAGGATCTCGGATGACACGCCCGCATCCCCGCGCCGCGCCACAGCGGCGTCGAATGCGGCAGGGTTTTCGCGGATAGCGCGGATGTCATGCATGAGAGTCTCTCCTAGCGTTGAATGGTGTTTGAATCAGTAGGCCCATCCTATGACGCAAGGGTGAACAAAGGGGAAGGGGGCGGGCACCTAAGCGCTGACAGCGTGAAAAGAAAAAGGCCGGGTGTTGCGCCCGGCCTTTTTTGGATCATTCTGCGGCCATTGCCATCATGTGCACCTGATGCCGTGGCGGCTGCATGTGGATCTCGCCGGTCAGGAAGTCGGCATAGTCAAAGGTGAGTTCCGTGCCGGCCGGGATAGTGGCTAGCGCCCGGCCCCAGACCCCGTCGGAAAAGTCGAGGTTCGGGTACATGGAGTGGTTCAGAAACCGTCCTTCGTCGCATTGCAGGATCAGGTAGCCCGGGCGGCAGGGATCCGGGAAACTGTAGCGCTCGAGAAACTCCTTCACGTGGGGTTCGACATTGTCCAGCTTGCTCTCCGGAAAGGTGGTGTCGAGCATTCTGTCATATCGCCAGACAATGTCGCCCTTGGTGATGTTGTCGTGGCAAAAGACGCCCAGCCCTTCGATGGCGGACGGGGCGAGATAGCAGCGCACCATCATCATGCGCCTGTTCCTTCTTTCAGGAATGGCCGGGCCGCCATCCGGACCGGAAAGAGGGGGCAAAGGCCCCGCGCCTGGCGGCTTGCGCAACGGAAAGCAAAGCGCCGAATCGCGCTGATTTGCAATCAAAATCTATACAGCGCGAGGGCGCGGTTGTTCTTTCTTCTGCCGGCTGCAGCAAGGCAGGGTGCCACGGTGTGCAATCCGCTCCACCATGGCCTCAGCGTTCCCTTGCAAACCCCCGGTCCAGCGCATAGGTTCCGCTGCAAATTTCCGGCGCTGAACCCAGCGCCGCTTTGACAGAAGGAATATCCCATGGACGCTGGCGCAATCGGCCAATTTCTCCCGCTTATCCTGATCTTCGCGATCATGTACTTCCTGCTGATCCGCCCGCAGCAGAAGAAGATGAAACAGCATCAGGCGATGGTGGACGGCCTGCGCCGCGGTGACCAGGTGGTGACCCAGGGCGGTGTGATCGGCAAGGTAGCCAAGGTCAAGGAAGACGGCGAGATCGAGGTCGAGATCGCGGATGGCGTCAAGGTGCGCGTGGTCAAGGCGACCATTGCCCAGGTTCTGAACAAGACCGAGCCGGCAGCGTAAGCGCCCTGAACAACCATCTGAAAAGGCAGGGCAATGCTGCAAATTGATCTCTGGAAGAGGGTGCTGATCTGGCTGGTATGCGCAGCTGGTATCATGCTTGCCCTGCCAAACGGATTTTACACCCGCGTCGAACAGGCCAACGATGCGGCGGCGGATATCATCGCCAGGGGTGAAACGCCGGAACGGCTGGAAACCGCAGGCCAGTGGCCGTCATTCCTGCCTTCGGGCTTGGTGAACCTTGGCCTCGACCTGCGGGGCGGCGCGCATCTCTTGGCTGAGGTGCAGGTCGAAGACGTCTATGAAGCGCGGATGGATGCGCTGTGGCCGGAGGTGCGTGACGCGCTGCGGCCCGAGCGCTCCACTGTCGGCACCTTCCGCCGTCAGCCGGGCCCTGCAGACCAGATTCGCCTAAAGCTCTCCAAGCCGGACGGCATGTCCCGCGCGCTGGAAGTGGTGCGCGGCCTGGCCAGCCCGGTGACCAGCCTGACCGGTGCAGGCGCCACCGACATTGAGGTTTCTGCCGACGGCGACATCCTGGTGGTGCAACTGAGCGAAGCTGAAAAGCTTGCCTCCGACGACCGCACGGTGCGCCAATCGCTGGAAATCGTGCGCCGCCGCATCGACGAGGTCGGCACACGCGAGCCGACCATCCAGCGCCAGGGGGCTGACCGCATCCTGATCCAGGTGCCGGGCATCGGTTCCGCATCGGAGCTGAAAGCGATCATCGGCACCACCGCGCAGCTGACCTTCAACCCGGTTTCGGGCCGCGGCAGCGACGCGGATGCAGCACCGGGTATCGGCCAAAAGATTGTGCCGTCATTGGATGAAGAGGGCTTCTACTACACCATCGAGGCCGCCGCGGTTGTCACCGGCGAAGACCTGGTGGATGCGCAGCCGTCGTTCGACCAGAACGGCCGCCCTGCGGTGACCTTCCGCTTCAATACTTCCGGTGCCCGCCGGTTTGGTGACTATACCGCTGAGAATATTGGCGAACCTTTCGCTATCGTGCTGGATGACGAGGTGGTCTCCGCCCCGGTGATCCAGTCGCATATTCCGGGCGGTTCCGGCATCATCACCGGCAACTTTACCGTTGAAGAAAGCACCAATCTGGCTGTGCTGCTGCGCGCAGGTGCGCTGCCTGCCGGGCTGGAGTTCCTGGAAGAGCGCACCATCGGTCCGGAACTGGGCCAGGACAGCATTGATGCGGGCAAGATCGCGACCGTCGTGGCCTTTGTCGCGGTGCTGGTGTTCATGGGGCTCAGCTATGGCCTGTTTGGCCTGTTTGCCAATGTGGCGCTGATCCTGAATATCGCGCTGATCTTCGGCATGCTCAGCCTGATCGGTGGCACCCTGACGCTGCCGGGCATCGCAGGTATCGTGCTGACGGTTGGTATGGCCGTTGACGCCAACGTGCTGATTTTCGAGCGTATCCGCGAGGAGCTGAAGGCGGGGCGCGGTCCGGCCAAGGCCATCGACGAAGGCTACTCCAAGGCGCTCAGCGCCATTCTCGACGCCAACATCACCACCTTCATCACTGCGGTGATCCTGTTCGCCATGGGCTCCGGCCCGGTGCGCGGCTTTGCGATCACCCTTGGCTTGGGCATCCTGACCTCGGTGTTCACCGCGATCTTTGTGACCCGCCTGATGATCGTCATGTGGTTTGAACGGCGCCGTCCGAAAACGATTGAGGTGTGATATGCGGCTGAGACTTGTTCCCCAGGAAACCTCATTCGATTTCTTCAAACGCGCCAAGCTCTGGCTGGGCATTTCGGCGCTGATGATGGTGGTGGGCTTTGCCTCCTTCCTGTTTCAGGGGCTGAACTTCGGCATCGACTTCCGCGGCGGCACCACCATCCGAACAGAGGCGTCCGAAACTGTAGATGTGGGTGCCTACCGCGATGCGCTGGCCGTGCACGGTCTGGGTGATGTGTCGATCACCGAGGTGTTCGATCCGGCTTTTGAGGAAGACCAGCACGTCGCCATGATCCGCATTCAGGCACAGGAAGACGGCGAGGCGATCTCCGGTGAGATGATTGAAACGCTGAAGGCCTCGCTGGACGCGGTCACGCCGGGCATCAAATTCGTGTCCGTCGAATCCGTTGGCCCCAAGGTCTCAGGCGAACTGATCACCACTGCGATTATTGCGGTCGCCTTGGCGATTGCCGCGGTGCTGGTCTACATCTGGCTGCGGTTTGAGTGGCAGTTCGCCCTCGGCGCGGTGGCAGCGCTGGTGCATGACGTGGTGCTGACCATCGGCGTGTTCTCGGAGCTGCAGATCAAGTTTGACCTGGCGATCATTGCGGCGCTGCTGACCATCGTCGGCTACTCGCTGAACGATACCGTGGTTGTGTTCGACCGGGTGCGTGAAAACCTGCGCCGCTACAAGAAGAAAGACCTGGCCGAGGTTCTGAACATCTCGATCAACGAAACGCTGAGCCGGACCATGATGACCTCCGTCACCACGCTTCTGGCGCTGATCTCGCTTTATGTGCTGGGCGGCGACGTGATCCGCGGCTTCGTTTTTGCGATGATTTGGGGCGTTATTGTAGGGACCTACTCGTCGGTCTTCGTCGCCTCCACCATCCTCTTGAAGCTGGGGGTGAAGCGCGACTGGTCGAAGCAGGCAAACACCACCGGCAACCAGTTCGGAAACATCGATGCCTGAGGCGTTTCAGGCAGCCCTGCAGACGCCGGGGCTGTTCTGGCTGCTGATAACCATTGGAGCCGCGGGTCTTGTCCGCGGCTTCACTGGTTTTGGCACCGCGATGATCTTTGTGCCGGTAGGCGCCCAGTTCCTGCCGTCGGCGGATGTGGTGTTCCTGATGGTGCTGATGGGGGTGTTTTCCACCATCACCCTGTTCCCGCAGGCCTGGAGCAAGGCCGACAGGGCAGAGGTTGGCGCCTTGTCCATGGCCGCTGCAGTCACCGTGCCGGCGGGTTTGTGGCTGATGTCGCAGATGGACCCGCTGACCCTGCGCTGGGTGGCTGCCGGGGTGATCGGCGTGACCTTGGCCGCGGTGGTTTCCGGCTGGCGCTGGCAGGGCAAACTTGGCTGGCCGGGGCGGTTTGCCATTGGTGGCGCGGCTGGTGTGGTTGGCGGTATGACCGGCCTCACGGGACCGGTGATCATCGTTTTCTACCTTGCCAACGTGCGTGACGTGGCGCGGGTGCGGGCCAACACCATCGTATTCCTGGCGGCGTTGGATGTGGTGATCGCCGCCAACCTGATCTTCGGCGGCATGGCCAGCCTTAAGGCGGTGATCCTCGCCTGTCTTCTGGGCATCCCCTACATAATCACCACGCTCACCGGCAAGGCGCTGTTTGATCCCAAGCTCGAGAAGGTCTACCGCTTTGCTTCCTATTCCGTGATTGCGCTGGCCGTGCTATCCAGCCTCCCGGTATTTGACTGAAAGGACCGCCCATGCGCCTGAACGAAGTGAGCTATTCCGATGCGCAGCCCGTCGACGGCTATGGCGAGGGGTTCTTCCGCATCGGCGGCCAGGTGCATCAGGGCGGCGTGCTAACGTCAGCTGCGGGCACCTCGTCTTGGGGCGGCATGGCCGACGCCGCACCGCTGCTGGCGCTGGCCGGAGAGATAGATGTGCTGTTCATCGGCACCGGGCCTGAGATCGCCCATATCCCCGCGGAGCTGCGCAAAGAGCTGGAGGACGCGGGGCTGGGCGTCGAGGCGATGAATTCGCCCGCCGCTTGCCGCACTTACAATGTGCTGTTGTCCGAGGGGCGCAGGATTGCTTTGGCCGCTTTGCCGGTCTGAAGATGAATTTCTGATGTATTTGACCTGCCGCAAAGCGGGCATCTGCTGAATGGTCTTTTCATGCGCCGGAGCAATGGGATAAGCGAACCTCATGACATTGACTGTGACGGATCTGGGCGTGGCCCGCGGTGGCATCCCGGTGCTGGAGGGCCTGAGCTTTGCGCTGGAGCCCGGCAAGGCGCTGATCCTGCGCGGACCCAATGGCATCGGCAAGACCACGCTGCTGCGCACCGTCGCAGGCCTGCAGCCGCCGCTGAAGGGCCGGGTTGAGGGGGCTGAGGACCAGATTGCCTATGCCGCCCATTCCGACGGGCTGAAACCAACGCTGAGTGTGGCAGAAAACCTGACCTTCTGGGCCAGCGTCTTTGGCCGCAATGGTATAGAACAGGCGCTGGACGGGTTTGATCTGCAAGGCTTGCGCGACCGACAGGCCGGGGCGCTGTCTGCCGGCCAAAAACGCCGTCTCGGCCTCAGCCGGATGCTGGTCACCGGCCGCCCCATCTGGATCATGGATGAGCCGACAGTGAGCCTTGATGTGAACTCCGTTGCCATGTTCGCAGACGCCGTGCGGGCGCATCTGGGGCAGGGCGGGTCCGCGCTGATTGCCACCCATATCGATCTGGGGCTGGAGGCGGAGGTGCTGGACGTCGGCCCCTACAAGGCCAGGCCGCCGGAGATCGACGATTTTGACGGAGGCTTCCTGTGATTGCGCTTCTCCTGCGGGATCTGAAGCTCGCCTTCCGCGCGGGCGGCGGTTTTGGCCTCGGTCTTGCGTTCTTTCTGATTGTGACCGTGATGGTGCCGTTCTCTGTCGGCCCGCAGTCCGAACTGCTGGCCCGCATCGCCCCGGGCGTGTTGTGGCTGGGGGCGCTGCTGGCCTGTCTGCTGTCGCTTGACCGGCTGCTGGCGCTGGATTGGGAGGACGGCTCACTCGACCTCCTGGCCACCGCGCCGCTGCCGTTGGAAAGCACTGTTACGATCAAGGCGCTGGCCCACTGGATCACCACCGGCCT
Organism: Leisingera sp. ANG-M7; assembly: GCF_000813965.1. GTDB lineage: Bacteria > Pseudomonadota > Alphaproteobacteria > Rhodobacterales > Rhodobacteraceae > Leisingera. Next base: position 213,191 of record NZ_JWLI01000006.1, read on the forward strand.
GCCGCTGGTGCTGGCGGCGCCGGTGCTGGGCGTTCTGCTGAACCTGCCGGTTCAAGGCTTCCAGTGGCTGGTGGTCTCCTTGCTGCTGGGCACGCCTGCGCTGTCTGTCATCGGCACTTTTGGTGCCGCGCTGACCGTGGGGCTGAAGCGCGGCGGCCTGCTGATGTCTTTGCTAGTGATGCCGCTTTATGTGCCGACGCTGATCTTCGGCTCCGAGGTCGCGCGCCGCGGTGCGGAGGGCATGGCAGTGCAGACGCCGCTGCTGCTGCTGGCAGGCATCTCCGCCGCCTCCATCGCTTTGCTGCCCTTTGCCAGCGCCGCTGTCCTGCGCGTCAATTTGCGCTAGGGGCCACACAATTGAGAAACCCGTGAACAAGAGCTAAATAGCCACCATGTCGATCTGGGAATACGCCAACCCGAAGAAGTTTCTGGCCACCTCTGAGAAGGTGATGCCGGCCCTCTGGATCAGCTCTGCGGTGCTGATCACCGTTGGCCTTGTCTGGGGATTTTTCTTTACGCCTGATGACTACCGGCAGGGCTCCACTGTCAAGATCATCTTCCTGCATGTGCCCTCGGCGCTGATGGCGATCAACGCCTGGTTCATGATGCTGGTCGCCTCGCTGGTCTGGGTGATCCGCCGCCACCATGTCAGCGCATTGGCTGCCCGCGCCGCCGCCCCTGTCGGCGTGATCATGACCGTGATTGCCCTGATCACCGGTGCCATCTGGGGCCAGCCGATGTGGGGCACTTGGTGGGCTTGGGACCCGCGGCTGACGTCCTTTCTGGTTCTGTTCCTGTTCTACCTTGGCTACATTGCCCTGTGGGAGGCGATCGACAACCCGGACACCGCGGCCGACCTCACGTCGATTCTCTGCCTGGTGGGATCGGTCTTTGCCGTGCTCAGCCGTTATGCGGTGAACTTCTGGAACCAGGGGCTGCATCAGGGGGCGTCGCTGTCTCTTGATGAAAAGGAGAACGTGCATGATGCCTTCTCCTCGCCGCTCTACGTCTGCATGGCAGGTTTTGTTCTCTTGTTCCTCGCCTTGGTGCTTTACCGCACCGGAACTGAAATCCGCGCCCGCCGCATCAAGGCACTGATGGCGCGTGAACGGCTGGAGGCATGATGCCCGATCTTGGAAAATACGCCGACACGGTGCTATCGGCCTATGGTGCCTCGCTGGTGCTGCTGGTTGCACTGGTGGTGCTGACGATCCTGCGCGGCCGAAAGGTGCGCCGGGAGATGGAAACCCTGGAAACCCGGATGAAGCGCAATGGCTAAGATTTCTCCTTTGATGGCGGTGCCCGGCGTGGTGTTTGCAGGTTTTGTCGGCCTCGCGCTGGTCGGCATGTTCCGCGAGGACCCCAACAGCCTGCCGTCTGCCCGTGAAGGCCAGCCCGCACCGCCGGTGGTGCTGGATGAATTTCCCGGCAAGGAAATGTTCAGCGATGAAACCTTGCGCGACGGCACCGTGAAGCTGGTGAACTACTGGGCCAGCTGGTGCGCGCCCTGCCGGGCTGAGCATCCGAACCTTGAGGCGCTGTCCGAGGAAGGCATCCCGGTCTACGGCATCAACTACAAGGATAAACTGGCCAATGCTGAGGCCTTCCTGAATGAGCTGGGCGATCCCTATACCGCGATTGGCCGGGACGAGAAGGGCCGCATGGCAATTGACTGGGGTCTTTACGGTGTGCCCGAAACTTATGTCGTGGATGGCAACGGCAAGATTGTGCTGCGGTTTGCCGGGCCAATCACCCAGCGGGTGATCGACAGCACCCTGCGCCCGGCAATGGAGAGGGCCGCAGCTCAGTAAGCGGTGGGCGAAGTGGCCGGCGGGGTGATCAGCGTGAAGCTGCTGAACTCTGGTTCATCGGCCGACAGGTCATAAACTCGTTCCAGGTGGGCCTGCTTGGACCGCCAGATCAGATACTCGCTGAAGGCCTCTGTGGTTTCCCACCGCTGAAACACGGCGATTTCGTTCCGGTCCGGGGACAGCATGGCTTCTGCCTGCAGACATCCGGCGTGTTTCCGGACTTCTTCCACCATCTGCTTTATAAGCATTGCCAGCTCTTCGAACTTTCCGGGCCGGGGTTGCATTCCAATAACTATAGCTTCCGCCATTGAAGCCTCCGGATCTTGTGAGTTCCGGTAGTTTTCCAGCAACCCTGAAATTTCCGGTAAATTTGCGACGGCGTTCATTCGAAAATGCTCAGGTCCAGGTCCAGCCCTGCGCCCAGCCAGATCCCGTGATCGCGGTGATCAGCCAATTCGTCGCCAGTTTCGGGATGGGCAAATACTTTCAGACCGTTCCGATTCAGCGCGAGCCACGGAAGAAGCGCGGTGAATTGTTCCGGCGTTGCGGCAAGCTGGCAAGACCACATGGGGTGCGGGCCGACGTTCTTTTCGTGCACGCGCCCCATCTCGACGCCGAAACGCTCGGCAGCCTGCTGGCACAGATTGCGGGCCTGGTCCGCCGTCGCAGGGTCGAAATAGATATGGGCGTGATAACCGGTGATGCTGTCCGTGTGTTTCATGGTTGCAGTCTCCCAATGTAGAAAGCCGCAGGCAAGGCAGCGGATCCGAACAGTTTCTGTGCAGCCGTTTGCTAGGGAACGGAGTAGGTGCGAAAGTCCTGCTCTTTGCGCATGGTAGCGCTCCGAGCGTCCAGGTCTCCGCGTTCGGCCCGCCAGTTCAGGTAGTGCTCCAAATGGTCCGGAGTCTCCCACAAATGAAAGACTGCAATTTCGAATCGGTCGTGGTTCACACCGATGTGCGCTTCCAGGCAACCCGGGAAGGCCAGGGTGTCCGGGAGCATTTTCAGAACGGCTTCTGCATGATCGTCAAATGTATCAATGTCTGGGTAAACGATTGCAAAAGCGGCCTCTTTCATAAGGGCGTCCAGCCTTTCAGCGAACCGCGCGGGTTCTTAACATGTATTTTGAATAAATATTTGCACAGGTAAACTGAACGGTACAGCCGGTAAAAGCCTCCGGTGATTCATCCAATAAGTGTATACAGGATACACTTTGTCCTGTGATTAACTTGCTGGCTTGCCCGGTGCAGGCTGCGGGCTTTTTTAAACAGGGCAGAAAAAAACATGCACCCCGCAGGGTGCATGTCCAATAGCTCAGATCTGGCAGGCCTTACGACTTGGCCAGGTTGCGCAGCACGTAGTGCAGCACGCCGCCGTGTTCGATGTATTCGATCTCCGGCGCGGTATCGATGCGGCATTTCAGGGTGATCTCTTTCACCGAACCGTCGGCAAAGGTGATCGAGCAGGGCACTTCCTGCAGCGGCTGGATGGTGTCCAGGCCGCTGATGGAGACGGTTTCCTCGCCAGTCAGGCCCAGCGACTTGCGGGTGTCGCCTGCGGTGAACTCGAACGGGATCACGCCCATGCCAACCAGGTTGGAACGGTGGATCCGTTCGAACGACTCGGCGATCACAGCCTTGACGCCCAGCAGTGCAGTGCCCTTGGCCGCCCAGTCGCGCGAGGAGCCCGCGCCGTACTGTTCACCGCCGAACACCACCAGCGGGGTGCCGTTGGCCTGATGCGCCATCGAGGCTTCGTAGATAGAGGTCTGCTCGCCGTCGGGGCCTTTGGTGTAGCCGCCTTCGACGCCGTCCAGCATCTCGTTCTTGATGCGGATATTGGCAAAGGTGCCGCGCATCATGATCTCGTGGTTGCCGCGGCGGGAGCCGTAGGAGTTGAACTCACGCGGCTGCACCTGACGCTCCAGCAGGTACTGGCCTGCCGGAGTGGTGGTGGCAAAGGAACCGGCGGGGGAGATGTGGTCAGTGGTGACCATATCGCCCAGAACCGCCAGAACCTTGGCGCCCTCGATGTTCGAGATGGTGCCCGGCTCCGTGCCCATGCCCTGGAAGTAGGGCGGGTTCTGGATGTAGGTCGAGGTTGCGGGCCAGTCATAGGTTTCCGCATCGGTGGTTTCTACCGCCTGCCACTTCTCATCGCCCTTGAAGACGTCGGCGTATTTCGACTGGAACGCTTCGCGGGTGACGGTTTGTTCGACCAGCTCCGCAACTTCCTGGGTCGAGGGCCAGATGTCCTTCAGGTAGACGTCGTTGCCGTCCTTATCCTGCGCAATCGGGTCGGAGGCCAGGTTGATGTCCATGGTGCCGGCCAGCGCATAGGCCACGACCAGCGGCGGCGAGGCCAGGTAGTTGGCGCGCACATCGGGGCTGATGCGGCCTTCGAAGTTGCGGTTGCCCGACAGGACCGAAGTTGCCACCAGATCGCCTTCGGCAATCGCCTCGGAAATCTCCTGCTGGATCGGGCCGGAGTTGCCGATACAGGTGGTGCAGCCATAGCCCACCAGGTTGAAGCCGACCTTGTCCAGATCCTCCTGCAGCCCTGCGGCCTCCAGATAGGCGGAAACAACCTGCGAACCGGGTGCCAGCGAGGTCTTGACCCAGGGCTTGCGGTCGAGGCCCAGGGCGGCCGCCTTGCGCGCAACCAGACCCGCGCCGATCATCACATAGGGGTTGGAGGTGTTGGTGCAGGAAGTGATCGAGGCGATCACGACCTTACCGGACTCCATGGTGTAATCTTCGCCCTTGACGGCGACTTCCTTGCCCATCGGACGCTTGAAAGTCTCTTCCATCTCCTGGCGGAAGGCGGCCTTGGCGTTGGTCAGCGGCACATAGTCCTGCGGGCGTTTCGGGCCGGAGATGGCCGGAACGATGCTGCTCATGTCCAGCGACAGGGTGTCCGTGTAGACCGGCGCATAGTCGGCGCCGCGCCAGAAGCCGTTCTCCTTGGCGTAGGCTTCGACCAGTGCGATGCGGTCCTCGTCACGGCCGGTGTTGCGCAGGTAGCGCAGGGTTTCGTCGTCGATCGGGAAGAAGCCGCAGGTTGCGCCGTATTCAGGTGCCATGTTAGCGATGGTGGCACGGTCTGCCAGCGGCAGGCGGTCCAGGCCTTCGCCGTAGAATTCCACGAACTTGCCCACGACGCCTTTCGCGCGCAGCATTTCCACAACCTTCAGAACCAGGTCGGTGCCGGTGGTGCCTTCGACCATCTCGCCGGTCAGTTCAAAGCCGATGACCTCGGGAATCAGCATGGAGATCGGCTGGCCCAGCATCGCCGCTTCGGCCTCGATGCCGCCAACGCCCCAGCCCAGCACCGCGGCGCCGTTGACCATGGTGGTGTGCGAGTCGGTGCCGACCAGGGTGTCCGGATAGGCGACTTCCTCGCCGTTCTGGTCGGTGTCGGTCCAGACGGTCTGCGCCAGGTATTCCAGGTTCACCTGGTGGCAGATGCCGGTGCCCGGCGGCACAACGCGGAAGTTGTTGAACGCGTTCTGGCCCCATTTCAGGAACTGGTAACGCTCCATGTTGCGCTCGTACTCGCGGTCCACGTTCATCTGGAACGCGCGCGGGTTGCCGAACTCGTCGATCATCACCGAGTGGTCGATCACCAGGTCAACGGGGACCAGCGGGTTGATCTTGGCAGCCGAGCCTTTCAGGCCGACGATGCCGTCGCGCATGGCGGCCAGATCGACAACGGCGGGAACGCCGGTGAAATCCTGCATTAGCACGCGGGCAGGGCGGTAGGCGATCTCACGCGGGTTCTTGCCGCCGTTGGCGCCCCATTCGGCAAAAGCCTTGATGTCATCGGTGGAGACGGAGAAGCCGCCATCCTCGAACCGCAGCATGTTTTCCAGCACAACTTTCAGCGCGGCGGGCAGCTTTGAAAAGTCGCCAAAGCCGGCCTCAGTGGCCGCGGGGATAGAGTAATAGGAGATCGACTTGCCGTTGACGCTGAGTGTTTTGCGCGCCTTGGCATTGTCCTGTCCGACGGTGATAGGCATGGTTGGCCTCCCTCAAGAATTTGAAATCCGGGAATTCGCTGCCTGCTAAATGCATGAGGAAGATGAAGCATTCAATAGCCCAAACGCCGCAGGCGGCACTTTTGTATGCGATTGTACACATTTTTCGCGAGGCAACGCCTCATGCCGCCCTCAAAAATGATTGATTGGCCTGTTTGCAGGCAAGTCTTTAGACCTGATGCCTGACACACAGAGAAGGCGATTCATGAAATTCCTGCTACCGATCGTTGCCATGCTGGGCTTTGCCATGCCGGTTTACGGCCAATCCGCAGATGAGCCTGTTGTGGTTGAACTCTATACCTCGCAGGGCTGTTCGTCCTGCCCGCCCGCTGACGCGCTGCTGCATGAGCTTGCGGCGCGGCAGGATGTTCTGCCGCTGGCGCTGCACGTGGATTACTGGGACTACATCGGTTGGAAGGACAAGTTCGCCGATCCGTCACACACCAAGCGGCAAAAGGGGTATGCCCATGCAGGCGGGCGGCGGATGATTTATACCCCGCAGATGATAATTATGGGGCAGGACGACGTGGTCGGCGCTGATGCGCTGGCGGTTGAAAATGCCATTGCCCGGCACCAGAAAACGCCGCGCCCGGTATCGCTGAGCGTCAGCCGGGAAGACGGGGACCTGGTGATCCGGCTGGAACCGCGGGTGCAAATGGACTCCGGACCCTTTCTTGTGCAGCTGGTGAGGTTCACTCCGCAGCGCAAGGTCAGCATTACCCGGGGTGAGCTGGCGGGCAAATCCTTCACTTACGCCAATGTGGTGGAGGACTGGCAGGTCGCGGCAAATTGGGACGGTGCCGGCAGTCTGGAGATGTCTGTTCCCGCGCCGGGCAGCAATCCCGCCGCGGTTCTGGTCCAAGCAGCACCCTTCGGCAAGATCATCGCAGCGGCACGGACGGATTGAGCACTCGCTTCAGTCCACCGGGCTATCCGCCTGCCGGGCTGCCTTACCGACCGGCACATATGGTTTCCATCGGCGGTGAATCCAGAACCATTGCCCGGTGTGCTTCCGGACAATCGATTCCAAATCCGCGCTCAGAGCCTTGGTCATGGTCAGCGGATCTGACGGCGGCACCTCGGCATTCATCACGATCTCGAAATCCAGCCCGTTCTCCTGCCGTACGGCATAGACCGGGATCAGCGCAGCGCCGAATTTCAGTGCCAGTTCCGCGGGCACGGTGGAGGTGACAGCCGGTTTGCCGAAGAAATCGACCAGCTGGCCGCCCTGTGCATGCAGATCAGTGACAATGGCTGCGATGCCGCCTTTTTTCAGGTGGCGCACCAGCTCCACCATGCCGCGCTTGCCCTGTTCGAACATCGGCTCGCCGTTCTGCTTGATGGCGTCAACATAGTGCTCGTTGAAATACGGGTTAGCCATCCGGCGGTACAGGGCGCCCATCTGGTGGCCTCGGGCCACAAGCGCAGCGCGGGCTGCGTCATAGTTGCCGAAATGGGCGGTCGCCAGCAGCACCGGCCGGCCTTCAGCCCGGGCCGTTTCCAGGGCCTGCAGGCCAGGGCCGGTGATAGGCGCGGACCTGGCCCGTTCGTGAAAAGGTTTGCCTGCGTAGATTTCCGCAATCATCCGGCCTGCGTTGTCGCTGACGTCGCGGTACAGGTCTGCCGGGTCCAGGTCCGACAGCTCCGGACTGACAAGTTTCAGGTTGTCGCGCACACGCTTGTCAAAGCGCGCCAGCCGGCCCATGGCAGTGACCAGACGCCCCATCATCGGAACCCGCAAGCGATAGGGCACCAGCCCGGCGCCCAGCAGAAGGCCGCGCAGGAACAGGTTGCTGCCAAAATATTTGACATGGCTCCAGGTGGAGAGCTCGGAAGGATCTGCGGGCATGGCGTCTGGATATCTGCGGCGCGGAACTGCGCCCGGAAGCTTGCATCATACGCAGCAGCGGCACCGGGTACAAGCAGCTCGCGAATGTGATGCGGCACGGCGGCTGCGGCGGGAAGCCGGCTCCTCATTTAGCGCTTTTCGGCAAGTCCGCCTGATGGGTGTCAGCCGCCCTCTTGCTCTTCATCTTCCTCGAGTGACTTGAGTTCAATCTCGCCGGTGGCAACCAGATCGCGCATGGCGCTGATAATCAGGCTGTAGGCAGCCTCGCCATCGCTGCGCTTGACCTTGCCGCGCTCTGCCACTTCTTCGCGGATGTTGTCGGCCATCCGGCTCGACATGTTCTTGAGCAGAAACTCGGAGGTTGCGACATCCTCCTCGTCGGTGGCAAAGGCAATGGCGGTCACCAGATCCGGCTGGGACAGGACCCGGATCAGCTTGGGCACGTCCAGCGGTTTCATCCGTTCGGAGACCAGTGCATAGGTAAAGATTGCCTTGCGCACCGACACTGCAAACTCCTCGTCTTCCTCGTCCAGTGCTGTCAGCACCTCATCTCGCTTGGCTGCGGCTGCCTCGGTCAGGACGGCGCCCAGGCGCTGGCCAGGTGTTTGGTCAAACGCAAGATCTGGACGCGCTTCGACCTGGGCGGCCAGAGACAGGCCGATGCGGTCCACTGTGTCCGGCGTCACATTGGCGGTCTGGCTGACTGCATAGGTAATGCGGCGGGCTACCGGCCCTGGCAGATGGATCAGCAACTGGGCTGCCTTCGCGGTATCCAATTTGGACAATAGCACGGCGGCCACCTCGGTGCTTTCGGCTTGGGCCAGTTCAGCCAGATCCTCAGGCGGCAGCTGCTTCAGCCGCTCCCAGGGGTCGCCGAACTGGCGCACCCCGGCCTCGCGGCGCAGGCGGGTGTGGGTATGACGGCTGATCTTGCCTTCCATCGCACTCAAGGCGCCAGCCAGGCCGTTGGGAAAATGCAGGCCGACGTTGTCCAGCAAATCGGCAAATTCACCTGCAACTGAATTCAGCGTTTCCCGGTCGACAATCCGCATCCGGCCCATCTGCTGGGTAAGTTCCAGCTGCAGATCGTCGGGCAGTTCCTCCAGAGGGATTTCGGCGCCCTCGTTCAGCAGCAACCGGACGATGATGGCGGCCTTGGCCTTGCCGCTGAGGCCAGACGCCGCTGCAGGACTTGCGAGCGCACCTCCGCCCATGCCGCCTGCATCCAAGCCGCCCAAAGGCGCCGGAGCGGCGAAATCGCCCATGTCCATTCCGCCCATTCCGCCCATGTCGCCCCCGCCCAGATCCATCGGAAGCGCCAGCATATCGTCTTGAGGCATTCTCGCACCCTAGAAAAGATTCTTCTCAATCATTCAGGGGCAGGATAGGCCGCAAGCCGTAAAGAAAGGCTGAAGCCTAGTAGCTGTAGGAGGTGCCCGTCTCCAGCGCACTACGCAAAGAGGCCTCCGCCCAGCTGCCGTCGCCGCCACGGGCGCGGATTTCCTTCCATTGGGCAAGCGCTGCGCCGTATTTTCCCTGTTCGACAAAGCCTTGGCCCATGTAGGAACGCGCCAGGATGTTGTCGGGGTCTTGTGCCAGCGCCTGATCATAAAAGGCCTGCGCCAGTTCCTGGTTGCCGAGCTTGCGATGGGTGAAACCCCAGTAGGTCAGCACCATGCTGTCCTCCTGATCTGCCATTGCGCTCAGTACCGCCTGGGCGTCTTCCTGGCGTCCTGCATAGGCCAGTTCCCGGGCCGCATCCAATAACCCCTCCTGGTTCAGCGAAGACTTCCTCGGCCGCACGCAGCGTTTCTTTTCCTCGTCCCACACCCGCTTGCCTTTGCAAGTCTTGGTAGTCTCGGAGGGTTTTGGCGGGTTCCAGTCGTTGCCGCTGGCGGCAAGGGCAGCGACAGGCAGGATCAAGGCGGCGGCCAGGGCGAAAATGCGCATCTTAAGCACTCCAAATGCAATGTCCGGGCCAGTTTAGCCACAGAACCACGGTTTGGATCTGTATTTTTGTTCACAAAGGCGTTTGCCCCGGTGGCAGGATCACCCGTCAAGAGGCTGGGAAAACGCTTCTTCCAGCCGTGCAAGCAGAATGGCAAATCTTTTGCGGGCCCTTGGGTTTTCCTCAACCTCTGAAACCCGAATATGGGCCAGCTTCAATAGCAGCCTGGCCCGTAGGTGGAAGTTCAGAATGGAAGCACTGAACGAGCGCCGGTATGTCTTGAAAAAAAACTCGGTACTGGCCCGTCGAACGCCTCCGGGACCAATCTCAGCACGTTCGGCCTGGGTTGTGATATCGCTGGCAAGAAAGTCTGCAACGTCATAAATTGCGGGCTTGTGCTTGGCATAGGCGAGGTCCAGGCCGCGGGCAATACCGCTGCCGAGGATCAGATTGTCGCTGTGAAAGTCGCCGTGCGAAAAAACGCGCGGGCAGGGGCTGCCCTGCAAGCTTCGGGATTGATCCAGCAACTGCGAAGTGTAACGGGCGTAGTGCTCCTGAGAGATCACAGCGTGGTCTGCCGCCGCCCTTTCCAGCTCATCAAAAACCCATTGCATCCAGATTTTTTCGGGCTCTTCTGGAGAGAAGCTATGCAGGTGGTGAAGCCAGGCGCCAGCCCTTCGGAACACTTGGTTGACCTGTGCCGGGGAGCTAGGCGTGAGAAGAATGTCGGTTGCCGTCCGGCCTTCCGCGAATTCCGTGATGTGAAAGCTTTTGTCAGCAGCCAAGTAGACGGGAGTGACTATGCGGTTCTTTCCCGAGGACTCAAAGTGCGGCTGAAGTTTTTCGAACAAGCGGTATTCCCGTTCGATCCAGCTTTTACCGGCCTGGAAGTCCTTTTTCAGCACAAGCGTTCTGCCGGTTTCGTGCATCAGGGCGAAAACCATCTGATCCCGACCCGGATCCCGCGCCTTGTGAATGCAGTTCACGCTGAAAGTTCCCGCAACTCCGGCCGCGGCCTGAAATTCTTCCACATGGCTTTGCAGAAGGGCTTCGTCGTATTCAGCAAAGAGTAGCATTGCGGGAACTGTGCAGGCCTGAAAAGAGAACGTTTTGCCCAAACTCATAACAGCTAAAGGGTGAAACCAGAACGAAAAACGCCCCGTCAAGCTGACGGGGCGTGCTGTAAGTCCTTGGCTTTGGCCGGCTTACTCGCCGAAAACGCGCTTGAAGATCGTGTCGACATGCTTGGTGTGGTAGCCCATGTCGAATTTCTCGTTGATCGCTTCTTCACCCAACGCCGCAACCACATCTGCATCCGCCAGCAGCAGCTCACGGAAATCGACGCGTTCTTCCCAAACCTTCAGGGCGTTGCGCTGCACCATGGAGTAGGCGTCCTCGCGGCTGACGCCTGCCTGGGTCAGCGCCAGCAGCACCCGCTGCGACATCACCAGGCCGGGGAATTTGTTCATGTTGTCCAGCATGTTCTCCGGGAACACCAGCATCTTGTCGACAACACCAGCCAGGCGGTGCAGGGCAAAATCGAGGGTGATGGTCGTATCCGGACCGATGCCGCGCTCAACGGAGGAGTGGGAGATGTCGCGCTCATGCCACAGCGCCACGTTCTCCATCGCGGGGATCACCGCCATGCGCACCAGACGGGCAAGGCCGGTCAGGTTCTCGGTCAGCACCGGGTTCTTCTTGTGCGGCATCGCCGAGGAGCCCTTCTGGCCCATCGAGAAGAATTCCGCGCCTTCCAGCACCTCGGTGCGCTGCATGTGGCGGATTTCCACGGCAACGTTCTCGATCGACGAGGCAATGACGCCCAGAGTAGCGAAGAACATTGCGTGGCGGTCGCGCGGGATCACCTGGGTGGAGATCGGTTCCGGGCGCAGGCCCAGCTGCTCGCAGACGTGCTCTTCAACCGCCGGATCGATGTTGGCAAAGGTGCCGACCGCGCCGGAGATTGCGCCGGTGGCGACTTCCCAGCGGGCCTTTTCCAGGCGGTTCTTGTTGCGGTCCATCTCCGCATAGAAGCGGGCAAAGGTCAGGCCCATGGTGGTCGGCTCGGCGTGGATGCCGTGGCTGCGGCCGACGCGCACGGTGTTCTTGTGCTCCAGCGCGCGTTTCTTCAGCGCCGCCAGCACCTTGTCCATGCCATCGAGCAGAATGTCGGCGGCGCGCACCAGCTGTACGTTCAGGCAGGTGTCCAGCACGTCCGAAGACGTCATGCCCTGGTGCACGAAACGGGCTTCCTCGGAGCCGACATGCTCCGCCAGGTGGGTCAGGAAGGCGATGACGTCATGCTTGGTGACGGCTTCGATCTCGTCGATGCGGGCGACGTCGAAGTCCACGTCCTTGGCTTTCCACACCGCGTCGGCGTTTTCGCGCGGGATCACGCCGAGGTTGGCCATGGCTTCGCAGGCATGCGCCTCGATCTCGTACCAGATCTTGAATTTGGTCTCGGGCGACCAGATTGCGACCATCTCGGGGCGGGAATAGCGGGGGATCATGGGCGAAGGCACCTTTATGTGATTGCGCAGCAGATGCCCGGCCTCTTAGATCAGCAGAGACAGGACAGCAAGGCTGGGAGAGGGCCATGAGGCAGTTTGCCCTGATGATTGCGTTATCATGCACCGTTTCGCCGGTTTGGGGCGGCGGATGGCGGGAACTGAACGGCGATGAGGTGCAGGCGGCGCTGGAAGGCCGCAGGCTGGTTTACGGCAGCGGTGCCTGGCAGGAATTCCGTGCCTCTGGCCGAACGCTATACAATGCAGGCCATGACAGTTGGGGCTACTGGGGCGTTCGGGACGGCAAATACTGTTCCACCTGGCCGCCCTCTGACCTGTGGGCCTGTTATGCGCTGGAAAGTGACGGCGAAGCCATCCGGTTTATCGGCGAAGGCGGTGACATCACCACTGGCCGGTATGCTGAGACAGCGGAGTGAGCCGGCGCGCAGATCCGCGCCCTGCAAACAGGGGGGGCGCAGCGGCAGCGGGCGGCCTTCTGTGCGGGGTCAGCTGCCCCGCAAATGCGCCAGCAGCTGCGCGTTGCGGCAGTAGGACGGCGCCTCCGGCAGCTCTGTTGTCTCCCGCTGCAAGTCACTGCAGCCGTCCTGATTGCGGCAGGTGCTGCAGCGCAGGACCGCGCGCATGTACTTCTGGCCTTGGGCTTGCGGATCAGCGGCGACGATTTCGCCATAGTCGATGCCGAGACGGCTGGCCATGCCCTGCACCAGATCGCTGCTGCGCCCGAGTTTTGCAAAAAGTCCCATGTATCTCCTCCCATGCCCGGCAGCCGCCAGGGTGGACACAGCATGAAGGGGAACGCGGGGCGGAACTTTGATGTGGCGCAAATTCAGCAGCAGTCAGATCCTCCCGCCCGCGCTGCGGTCTTCGTGCGAAGACCTACCGACGTTGGGCCCGGCACCGCGCATGGAGCGGTGCCGGGCCCAAGGCCGCTGATGGGGCAGGTTTCCTGCACCGTTCGGGCGCGGGAGGCCCGCCGGCGGTCCGGTATGTCAGATCGCGGGCTGCTCTGCGGCCTCTAGCCGTGTCACCACCTTGGCGCCGCTTTCCAGCGTCCGGTGCACAGGGCATTTGTCGGCGATTTCCAGCAGCCGCGCGCGCTGGTCGTCGCTTAGAGGGCCGCAAAGGCGCACCACCCGGGTGAACTGATCGATCTTGGCAGGCCCCGACGGCAAGGCATCCTGCGCATGCACCTTGTCATGGCACACATCAACGCTGATCCCCTCCAGCGGCCAGCCCTTGCGGCGGGCATACATCCTGAGCGTCATCGAGGTGCAGGCGCCAAGGCCTGCCGCCACGAAACCATATGGCGACATGCCGCGGTTGGTGCCGCCATAGGCCAGCGGCTCATCTGCAAAAGCGTGGTGATAGGGGCCGGACTGCACGTCCTGAAGGAACCCCTCCGGATCCGCTTCCGTCACCCGCAGAACGCCTTCCGGCGCACCGGGCGGCGGCGCGGGCGGCGCCATTTTGACATAACGCCCGGCCCAGGCGGCAATGACTTCTGCCGCGTATTCGGCATCCGCGGGGCGCGAGATCAGGTGGTCGGCGTCATCCAAAGTGACAAAGCTCTTGGGGTGCTTGGCGGCGGTGAAGATCGACGCGGCATTGTCGATGCTCACGGTCTCGTCCCTTGGTGCGTGCAGCACCAGCAGCGCGGCCTTCAGCTCCGCAATCGCAGGCGCCAGCGCCTCAGCGTGGATATCGTCGACAAATTCCTTGCCGATCACAAACGGCCGCCCGCCCAGGCAGACCTCGGCGCGGCCTTGTGCCTCAATCTCCGGCAGTGCGGCATCGAAGTGGTGAGAGACATGGCCCGGATCAAACGGCGCCCCCAGCGTCACCACGCCTTTGACCGAAGGGATGCCCGCCCGCGCCCGCAGCACCGCAGCACCGCCCAGCGAATGGCCGATCAGCAGCGCAGGTGCCATGCTGCGCGCGGCCAGGTACTGCGCTGCCTTGATCAGATCCGCAACGTTGGAGCTGAAGGTGGTGTTTTCAAACTCGCCTTCCGAATGGCCCAGCCCGGTGAAATCGAACCGCAAAACCGCAATCCCCATCGCCGCCAGCCGTCCGGCAATCCGCCGCGCTGCCGGAATATCTTTGGAGCAGGTGAAGCAATGGGCAAACAGCGCAGTGGCCAGTACCGGGCCCTCCGGCAGGTCGAGGCGGGCAGCAAGGGTGTTTCCGGCGTGGCCGGTGAAGGTGATCCGTTCCGTGGGCATGGGCGTGGCCTTTGTTAGGTGTTCCGCATAGATTGAGCGCTTGGATGGCCACTAACAAGGCGACAGGCCGGAACGTCACGGGAAGGTGAAGGCAGATGAGCAGCAGCGTCCTCTCAGGTATCGGATGTTACAGCCCGCAAACCGCGCGCGACCGCAGCATGTGGCAGCGCCTGACGGATTTCTGCGCGGCTGAGCCGCAAGCCTTTGGCCGCAATCCGGAAACCGGGCACGTGACCGGTTCGGCCTTTGTGCTGTCAGCGGACAGAAGCAGCGTACTGCTGACCCATCACAGGAAGCTCAACCGATGGTTCCAGCTGGGCGGCCATTGCGACGGCATCGCCGACGTACCGTTTGTAGCGCTGAAAGAAGCTTATGAAGAAAGCGGGCTGGTGCGCATCAGGCCGCTTTCTGACCGGGTGTTCGACGTCGATATTCACGAAATCCCTCAGAACGCAAAAGAATGTGCGCATTTGCACTACGATGTGCGTTACCTGTTTCAGGCTGAGGCGGGGGAGATTGCAGCCAGCGGAGAATCCCACGCCCTGGCTTGGGTGCCGCTCAGCCAGCTGGAAGAAGTCACAGATTCGCCCGGCGTTCTGGTGCTGCGGGACAAGCTGGAACCGTTCCTGAAGACCCATTGCTAAGCGGTGGCACCTGACGGCGCCGCCGACTGTCCCGGCCCCTCCACACAGGCGGGACCGGCTGTTTTGTTCAAACCTCGCCCAGCAGCGCCTCGTCGAAGGGATATCTGGTCAGGTTCTCATAGCCGTCTTCGGTGATCAGAACCTGGTCTTCCAGTTTGATGGAGAAATCGCCGCCCTCCGGCGACACCAGCGCCTCGACGCACAGCACCATGCCCGGTTCCAGTTCATAGTCAAAGGCGCCTTCGACCAGCTGGTCCGGATAGGCCACCAGCGGCCATTCATCACACAGGCCGACGCCGTGCATCATGCAGCCGTATTTCTGCTTCTGGAACTGTGTGTCCAGCGGGTGGCAGTTGCGCGACAGCTCCTGGATGTTCACACCCGGCTTCAGCATCTCCATGTTGTGGCGGATGTGCTCCAGACCGTGCTGCATGGCATAGATCATGTCAGGCCGCGGTTTCTCGTCGCCAATCCACCAGCTGCGCGAGATGTCGATGCAAATCCCGTAAGAGCCGACCAGATCGGTGTCAAAACTGATCATCTCGTTGTTCTGGATGATCCGGGGGCCGCATTCCTGGAACCACGGGTTGGTGCGCGGGCCGGAAGCCAGCAGCCGGGTCTCAATCCATTCACCGCCGCGGCGGATGTTTTCAGCGTGCAGCACCGCCCAGACGTCATCTTCAGAGATATTGCCGCCAGGCACTTGTTCGCGCGCGAATTTTTCCATTGCCGCCACCGCGGTTTCGCAGGCGTGATGGGCGCAGCGCATCGCCAGAATCTCATCCGGGCCTTTCACTGCGCGGCATTTTTCGGTCAGCTCCTCGCCGGGGAAAATCTCCAGACCCTGCGCCTCCAGTGCGCGCAGCCCGTGGAGCATTACCTTGTCCACCGCCAGCCGCTTGTTGCTGCCGCTGTGTTCCTCCAGCAGGATGCGGACCTCATTAGAGAACTTGTCGGCGGCCACGTCGATCTTGTCGCCGCGGTCGAAATAGAACAGGTCGGCGCCCGCACGCTGTTCGCGCACCAGCGGGTTGAATTCGCTGAGAAACGGGGACTGCTTGTAATCCCACAGCACCATGTAACCGTCGGCGCAGATCAAAAGCGCCCGGAACGGGTTGTGGGTGTTCCACAGCTGCATGTTTGTGCTGTCGGTGGCATAGCGGATGTTCAGCGGGTCAAACACCAGGAGGCCGCCATAGCCGCGGTCGTTGATGTGCTTGACCAGCCGTTCCCACCGAAACTTGCGCAGCGCCTGCAGGTCGGGCAGCTGCAGCCCGGCCTCGGCCCATTCGCCAAAAGCCAGCTGTGTCGGGCCGATCTCGACCCGGTCATTGTCATTCGGAGTGTTGTCGCCGAGTTTGGCGCCGCGGGTGGGGTCGATCTTGCGAATGTCGCGGTAATGCTCGTTCATGCTAGGAAGTCCTTGCTGCACAGTTCTGTACAATGTGCAGCCGGAATCAGGCGGAATCGCTGCTGAAAACGACGGAATTAACCGTCGTTTCTGACTTGCAGCAGAAATGGAGGGTTAGGGGGTTCATGACCCCCCGCAACCGGAGCGCTACTATGGCAGAAGCGGCCGGGCTGCCTGAACCATACCTGCGCTTTCGAGGTAAAGGAGCAACGCGGTCAAAAACAGCAGATGGCTGATAAGCCGAAGCCGCCGCGGACGGGTCAGCGTCATTGCGGCCAGCGTTGACGACTGCACCTGCCTGCTCCATCTGGCCCGCAGATCCGGGAGGAAAGCAGAGACGCCTAACCCGTTCCAGGACCTGCCGGAGGCCGGCGCAGCCGAACTCGCCGCCTTGCGGATCTCGGCCTCATGAAAGGCACGGTCGCAATGAGCGTCCAGAACCAGCGCGGTTTGGTCCACAGGTGTAAAGCAGTCCTTTCCGCGGGGCTTTGGCTGGACCTTGCGGACTGCCTCAGGCGGACGGGCCACTGCCGCAGCTGCGGCGGCAACAGGTTCGTTTCTGGTGCCGGCTTCGGGATCAAACGCGCTCAGGAACTGTTCGCAGGTAAGCGCAATCCCGGTGTCGAGCCATTCAACAAAGGTCGCCTCCACCTTGTCCAGCAGGCGGCGCAGCATTTCGGCCAGAATCAGTTCCGAGATTTCCTGATCGCAATAGCCGGGATAGGCCGGGGCCAGCGACAGCTCCATCAGGGCTGAAGGCTGCATCACACTGCCGGGCAGCTTGCTGGTGCGGCGCAAGGGAACCCGGCGCAGGCGCACGGTCACAAGATAATGGTCACACTGCAAACGGGCGGTGTTTTCCGCGCGTGCTGTGATCATCTCCGCCGGGTGGCCAAAATCATCCAGCGTGTCCACAACTGCGGTAATCGCAGCCGAAAGAGTATTGCCGTCGCGGCATTCCAGCCCCAACCGGCCTGTATATTGCACGTTCTCTGCCACTGTCCGGGTCCTCCATTCAGGGTGCCGACAGAGAAACTATAAAATTTGAAATAGTTGAAAGTGGGGCGCTTCAGGCTGAATTCAGACAGATGGCACCTGCTCAGGGTTGTGAAATGGGGCATCCTCCAAGGTGCTGAAATTTAAGCAGTTTGCGTGGGGGCTCCAGAATCCGGAGCCGAGAATATGTCCCAACTGTGACGGGCAGCGGTCACATTGATGCCCAAAGGCCTACAATGGCGCCGGAAGTGCACGCACTGTTTGTCAGGCCTGCCAGCAACGAAAACGCCCGCCATGCGGCGGGCGCGATTCTCTTCGATCCTGACACGATTGCAGTGCCGCTCAGCCGTCGATCTGGCGTCCCATGATCGCCAGCGACTGCTGGTATACTGTGGCGGCGTTCCATTCCTTCAGCACGCGGTAATTCGGCTCTCCCTGCTGGTACCCCTTGCCTGGCTTCCAGCCTTTCTGGCGCAAGTAATTGGCGGTGGAGGCCAAGGCATCGCCCATGTTGTAGAAATCGACCCTGCCGTTGCCGTCCCAGTCGACGCCATACTCCAATGCGTTGCCGGGAAGGAACTGGGTGTGGCCAAGTTCGCCGTGCTTGGCGCCCAGGGTTGCAGGTGTGATAGCGCCCTGATCGACCAGCTTCAGCGCCCCCAATGCGTGCGGCCGGAAGAAATCCGAGCGGCGGCAGTCAAAGGTCAGCGTCACGATGGCGGAGACCACCTGGCTGTCGCCCATGTAATTGCCGAAGGCTGTCTCCATCCCGTGGATCGCAATCAGGATACCTGCGGGCACACCGTATTTGCGTTCAAGCGCTGCATAGAAATCCGGGTTGCGCGCCTTCCGCTTGCGGCCTTGCGCCACGATGGTGGCAGAGCCGCGGATCTGCATGAACTTCTCCAGCGAGTATTTGAAGCTCTTCTGGTTGCGATCAGCGGAGATGGTGCGGCGGGCGTATTGTGCATTGGCCAGCGCCTGAAGCCCCGCCTTGCGCACGCCTGCGCGCTTGGCCTCGCGCTGGAATTCCTGTTTCCAGGTCTCGAAGCCGGCGGAGGTATTGCCGCAGGTCGCGGCGAGGGCAGGGGAAGCAAGCAGGGCGGAAATCAGGGCAGGGGCAATCAGCCGGCGCATGAAGAAAACTCTCAAAATGTGACTCGTGACTTGCAGCCTAACGCGCTGGCGGCCCTTGTCTAACGGGAAAAGCCATCATTGCTTCCCATTTCATCAGGCAAAAGCGCTGCCGGCAGCCAGCGCCAGCCCGTCAGCAACCGCCGTCATTGCATTTCCCGTTTCGAGCCGGGCATTTGGGCATAAGCCGCGCATTTCGGCCTGCACCGCCACCAGCAGCGAAGAGCCGCCGACAAGAACCACTCGTTCCACCCTGCCGGGCTCAATTTCCGCCTGTGCCAGTGTTTCTGCCGCGCAGGCGCCGATGACCGTGGTCTGCTCTGCAAGGGTCTGTGTCATGGCTGCGGTCGACAGCGGCACCGACAGGCCGCGCTCCAGCAGTTTCAGGTCGATCAGGGCCTGGGCATCGGTGCTATTGGCGCGGATCTTGCCGTGTTCCACCGTAAATGCCAGCTCGTGGCCGAGTTCGTCCTCCAGCACTGCGACCAGCCGCGCAAGTTTCTCCGGCTCCACCGCATTGTCAGCCAAGTCCTTGGCAGCCCGCCGGGTTTCCGGGGCGTAAAGAAAAGGGATCATCTGCCAGGTCGCCAGATCGTTGAACAGCCGGTTCGGCGCGGGCAATGTGCCGCCGCCGAATGCATTGCGGATGTGGCTGCCCCGGCCCAACAGCGGCATCACGTGATGAATGCTTAGCTGCCGGTCGAAATCGGTCCCGCCCAGCCGGACACCATGCGAGGCCAGAATGCGGGCCGCGCCATCTTCCCCTTGTTCAAAAGCGGTGAAGTCGGAGGTGCCGCCGCCGATATCGACAATCAGTCCCAAACCCGGCACAGGCGCCGTTGCCCGCAGGGCGGCCTCGGGCTCATGCATGAACATCACGTCTTGAAACCCGGCCTCCAGATAGCAGGCGCGCAGATCCTTTTCTGCCTGCGCGTTGCGCTCGGCGTCTTTCGAATGAAACCGCACCGGACGGCCTGACAGCGCATGGGAAAACTCCATATGCGTCGCCGTCTCGGCCCGCCGCTTCATCTCAGCCAGGAACCGCGCAATAAGAGTAGCAAAACTGATCCGCTCACCGCCCAGCCGCCGTTCCTCCTGCAAGAGCGGCGTGCCCAGCAGGCTTTTCAAGGCCCGCATGAACCGCCCTTCATCGCCATTGATCAGCGCCCGCGTGGCGCTGTGGCCGATCCGCATGGTGCGGCTGCCTTCCTCAAAGAACACCGCGGTGGGCAGGGTCTGCTCGCCCGGCTCCATCTCCACCAGCCACGGCCGGCCTGCAACTGCGATCCCAGCCGCCGAATTGGAGGTGCCGAAGTCGATGCCAAGGGTGTTGGGGGCGGTCATTGCGCAGGCTCCTGTCTGCCAAGCTGAGCCGCGCTGAATACGGAATGCCTGCCCCAAGAGCAAGGCCGGCAATTGAAAAGGGCGCCCCTGTGGGACGCCCTTTCCGTGTCTGGTCTGCAGCAGCTTAGCAGCTGTAGTACATGCCGAACTCAACCGGGTGCGGGGTGTGCTCGTACTTGTGGACTTCTTCCATCTTCAGCTCGATGTAGCCGTCGATCTGGTCCTTGGTGAACACATCGCCCTGCAGCAGGAAGTCGTGGTCGGCCGCCAGCGCGTCCATGGCTTCACGCAGGGAGCCGCAGACGGTCGGGATGCCTTCCAGCTCTTCGGCCGGCAGATCGTACAGGTTCTTGTCCATGGCTTCGCCCGGATCGATCTTGTTCTTGATGCCGTCCAGGCCGGCCATCAGCAGCGCGGCAAAGCACAGGTAGGGGTTCGCCGCCGGATCGGGGAAGCGGGCCTCGACGCGCTTGGCTTTCGGGCTTTCGGTCCACGGAATACGCACGCAGCCGGAACGGTTGCGGGCGGAGTAGGCGCGCAGAACCGGAGCTTCAAAGCCCGGGATCAGGCGCTTGTAGGAGTTGGTGGACGGGTTGGTGAAGGCATTCAGGGTCTTGGAATGCTTCAGGATGCCGCCGATGAAGTACAGGGCTTCCTGGGACAGGTCCGCATACTTGTCGCCTGCAAACAGCGGCTTGCCGTCTTTCCAGATCGACATGTTGACGTGCATGCCGGAGCCGTTGTCGCCATAGATCGGCTTCGGCATGAAGGTTGCCGACTTGCCATAGGCGTGCGCCACGTTGTGGATCACGTATTTGTACTTCTGCAGTTCGTCGGCCTGTTTGGTCAGGCTGTCGAAGATCAGGCCCAGCTCGTGCTGGCAGGAGGCAACCTCGTGGTGGTGCTTGTCGACCTTCATGCCGAGGCGCTTCATGGTGGACAGCATCTCGGAACGCAGGTCCTGCGCTTCGTCGGTCGGGTTGACCGGGAAGTAGCCGCCCTTCAGGCCCGGGCGGTGGCCCATGTTGCCCATTTCGAACTCGGCGTCGGTGTTCCAGGAGCCGTCGGTTGCGTCAACCTCATAAGACACCTTGTTGATGGTGTTGGAGTAGCGCACGTCGTCGAACAGGAAGAATTCCGCTTCCGGGCCCATGTAGGCCACGTCGCCGATGCCGGAGGACTTCAGATACGCCTCGGCCTTCTGGGCGGTGCCGCGCGGATCGCGCTCATAGGCTTCGCCGGTGTCGGGCTCTACGATGGAGCAATGGATGCAGAGGGTTTTCTCGGCATAAAACGGATCGATGTAGGCAGAGGTGGTGTCCGCCATCAGTTTCATGTCGGAGTTTTCGATCGACTTCCAGCCGGCGATCGAAGAGCCGTCGAACATGAAGCCTTCTTCCAGAAAGTCTTCGTCAACCAGGTCCACGTCCACGGTCACATGCTGCAGCTTGCCGCGCACGTCGGTGAAACGGATGTCGACATAGGCGACGTCTTCTTCTTTGAGTGTCTTGAGAACTGCGTCTACGCTCATTCCCTCGGTCCTTCTGATTTAGATGTCAGGATGTTTGTTGAATTCGTTTACAGCGCGTCCGGGCCGGTCTCGCCGGTACGGATGCGGATCGCTTGCTCGACGGGCGAGACAAAGATCTTGCCGTCGCCGATCTTGTCGGTCTTGGCAGCGTCGACAATGGCCTCGATCGCCTGGTCGACCTGATCGTCGTCCAGCACAACCTCGACCTTCACCTTGGGCAGGAAGTCGACCACATATTCGGCGCCGCGGTAGAGCTCGGTGTGGCCCTTCTGGCGGCCGAAACCCTTGACCTCGATGACGGAAAGACCCTGGACGCCGACGTCCTGCAACGCTTCCTTCACCTCATCCAGTTTAAAAGGCTTGATGATGGCTTCGATCTTTTTCATGCCTGGGCTCCTCGCAAGCTTGTTGGAGGTGTCATTTCACTTCTAAATGAACGCAGCAATGCAGGAGGCTGCGGCTGCGGCAATTGTGGGCAGGATTTGAACTCGTGTGCCTAAAAATTAAGCACTGCGCCCGGAAATTGCGCAGAATTGAATCGGGGAAGGGCAAAACATGACCGAACTGCTGACCGCAGCGCAGATGCGGGCCATCGAACAGGCCGCCATCGAGTCCGGTGAAGTCACCGGGCTGGAGCTGATGGAGCGGGCCGGGCAGGGGGTAGTAGAGGCCATTTTTGAGGAATGGCCGGAGCTGGCAGAGCCTGTGGATGACGGGCGAGGGGCCAGCCCCTCGCGCTCCCCGGAGTATTTGGAGAAAGATGAAAGCCCGCGCCGGGCCGTGGTCCTGTGCGGGCCGGGCAACAATGGCGGCGACGGTTTTGTGGTGGCGCGTCTGTTGAGAGAGCGCGGCTGGGAGGTGGAGGTGTTCCTTTACGGAGACCCGAACACGCTGCCGCCGGATGCGAAGGTGAATTATGAGCGGTGGCGGGAGTGGGGGGCCTGTTTACCTTTGGATATTTACGCTCGGGAAGACGGTTTGCAATGCGATGTGTTGATAGATGCGCTGTTTGGCACTGGAACTGCCCGTCCGCTGCCTGAACTTGGAGACTTGTTTTGGAACATGCGCAATATGGTCGAGTGTCGCGATATTGAGTTCGGGCATAAGCGGGGTATGCCTGCGATCGTCGCTATAGATATTCCAAGTGGAGTTTGCGCTGACAGTGGAAGGGAGTTGCCACACGAACATGAACACAACGATTTTGCTGGGACTGCTCATTTGACTGTTAGTTTTCACAGAATGAAGCTAGGCCATCACTTGGCAGAAGGTGCTCAACGTAGCGGACGCACAGTCATCAGCGCAATCGGACTGCCGTCCGTAGGTCCTTTGGCAGAGTACGACTGGAAGAGTTTTGTCCGGCTTACTCAAGAGGCTGAGGGGCCTGAGGCCCGGAAGTTTCAATTTGAACACAAATACTCCCACGGACACGCCCTTGTCCTCTCCGGCGGCCATGGCAAGACCGGCGCTGCCCGGCTGGCAGCCCGCGGCGCCCTGCGGATTGGGGCAGGGCTGGTCACTGTCGGCTCGCCGCGCTCAGCGATGTTTGAAAATGCCGCCAACCTGACCGCCATCATGCTGCAGCAGATCGACGGTGCGCATGGGGTCAGCGAGCTTTTGGAGGACGAACGCTTCAACGCGGTCTGCCTTGGCCCCGGCCTTGGGCGCGGTGCCGATACCCAGGCTGTGGTCATGGCTGTGCTGAAGGAAAACCGCGCCACCGTGCTGGACGCCGATGCGCTCACAAGGTTTGAACTGAAGCCGGAAGCGTTGTTCGAACTCCTGCACGAAAACTGCGTCCTCACCCCGCATGGCGGCGAATTTGCCAGGCTGTTCCCGGATCTGGCAGAAAAACTGAACGCGCCCGCAACAACCGGCCCTGCCTATTCCAAGGTCGACGCCACCCGCGAGGCCGCCAAACGCGCGGGCTGCGTGGTGCTGTTCAAGGGGCCGGACACGGTGATCGCCGCACCGGACGGGCGCTGCTCGGTCAATTCCGCCCATTACGAGCGCTCCGCGCCCTGGCTCGCCACCGCCGGATCGGGCGATGTGCTGGCAGGGTTCATCACGGGGCTGATGGCGCGCGGTTTCGATCCGATGCAGGCAGCGGAGACCGCCGCCTATATCCACGTCGAATGCGCGCTAAACTTCGGCCCCGGCCTGATCGCCGAGGACCTGCCGGAGCAGATCCCCGCGGTGTTCCGCAAGCTGGGGATGTAAGCAGGCTCAGGCCGCCGGGCGCAGATTTTCCTGCGGCGCGGCGGCTGCGGCCAGTTCCAATCCGCCTGCATAGATCACATGCGGGCGGGAGAACTCCAGCACCGTCAGATCCATCATTTGCAGGCCCAGATCGCGGATGAATTCGCCGTCTACCAGCTCATAGGCCGGAACCACCGCCTGCGGCTGGCCGAACATCGCCTTGGCGCGCCAGTCGCGCACCAGAATGCGCTGGTCCCAGGACACCACCAGATCGCTGTCGGCACGGGTGTCACCCAGCGAACCGGCCGTGATGCATACCGCCTGCAGCATCGCGCGGCGGCTGCGAACATCTTCGACCTGCGCCATCCCTTGGGTGCGGGTGATCAGGCTGTCGCCGGGTTTGATTTCTTCAGCCGTGCGCTCGCCCTCACGGGTTAGGACGATGGTGCCACGCAAAAGGCTGATGTTCTGGCTGCCTTGAAACAGCCGCCGGGGCTGTGCCTGGACGCGCATCGCCAATTGCGCGCGCAGGGCCGCATTTCCAAACGGTTTCATATTGTTGCTCGCTTTGTCTGCCTCAGACTTTTTTTGCCAAACTACCGCACAAGCGGATTCCGCGCCCAGCTTTTTGCGCGAAAACCCGCCGATTGTTGCGATATTCCACACGGATTGTTGCCGTTTTGCACATCACCATTTTGGGCACGATTTCCCCTCGCATCCGCCGCCAAGCTTTGCTATTCAGCGCGTCACGCGGCCGGCTTGACCCGGCGCGCAGTGCGGGTGTGGCGGAATTGGTAGACGCACCAGATTTAGGTTCTGGCGCCTTTGGCGTGGGGGTTCGAGTCCCTTCACCCGCACCATTCACTGATACCAACGGGGCGCAATCATGCAGGTGCGGCGGCTGATGGCCGGTCTGGCCGTTCTGTTCGATAAGTTTCCCGGCCCTGCCTCCGGTATGCTATACTAACACCGGCCGGCCTGCGGCCAGCGGCCGGCCCAAGCGTTTACCAGTACATTGTTAAAAGGGGGATGGCCATGAAACGTCTTCTGCAAATCTCCACTGCTGCTGCGGGGCTGTGCGCTATTGCGGCCCCGGCGTCAGCCGAGCTGCGGTATGACAATAAATCCGGCGGCTATGTTGAAATCTACGGTCAGTTCAATCCGGCCATCATCTCCGTCGATGACGGCCAGCAGACCGAAACCAACCTGCTCGACAACGATTTGTCCCGCTCCCGGGTCGGACTGCGCCTGATGCAGCCGATCGGGGCCAATACGTTCGGCTTCCGGTTCGAGACCGGGCTGGGCTTTCCGAACTCGACCGAAGTGAACCAGTTCGGCTCCGACTACAGCGGCTGGACCCGCGCAGACCTGCGCCACGTGGACTTCTGGCTGGAAGGCAGCTGGGGCAGGTTCTCGGCCGGGCAGGGCAGCATGGTGGCTGACGGCGCCGCTGAGACCGACCTCTCCTATGTCGGCACTGCGCTCTATTCCTATACAGCCGATGCAAATGCAGGTTTCCTGTTCCGGGACACCGCAGGCGCGCTGAGCGGGCCTGCCGTGGCCTCTGCCTTTGACAATCTGGACGGCTCCCGCCGCGGCCGGATCCGTTATGACACGCCGGATCTGAACGGGTTCACCGCCGGTATCGCCTGGGGGCAGAACATCCTGTCGTCCGGCGACGATGCCGATTACTACGACATCGGCCTGCGCTACGGGCAGGAATTCGGCTCCACCAATTTTGCCGCCTCTCTGGCCTATCAGGTGCGTGATGACGCCGGGGTGGAACGCTCGGATGTGATCGGCTCGGCCTCGGTGCTGCTGGACAGCGGCATCAGCTTTACTGTTGCGGGCGGCAGCCGGGACAACGACGCGGCCGGTGCCAGCGATCCCAGCTATTACTACGCCAAGATCGGTTATGAGACCGATCGCTGGCTGCCCTGGGGCAAGACCGGGCTTGGGGTGCATTATTATGACGGCGATGATTTCAACGTCACCGGCTCCAGCACCAAGGGCTGGGGCATCGGGGCGGTGCAGAAGGTCGACAGCATCAACACCGACATCTACCTGACCTACCAGGAGTATGAGTATGAGGATGCCGCCGCGACCTACCAGGATCTGACAACCTGGGTGCTGGGGGCCCGCTGGCGGTTCTGAAGGCAGCGGAATCTGTACTGGGAATGCGCTCCGGACTGCCGGGGCGCATTCGGTGGCCTGTTCTTTTCTGTGCAAAAACAATCAGAGGTTTCCGCGCCGGCGCAGGGTTGCGGAAACTGCATGGCACCTCTGACAGTTGCGCTGTGGCGAATGTGATGCGTTTCACGTAACTCTCTGACTGTAAGCGGGATTTCGCAGGCGAAAACTTGCCGTCGGCGACTTTTCGCCTATCCATGCTGACTGGATCGCTGCGCGATTTTTCAACCCTGAAGGCTGCAAAAACCGCGTGATACGCCCTGTCCGGCAGACCCCGCTCTCAGGGATGGAGAGAGACGGGTGCTGCGGAACAGGAGACTCAAAAGTAATGAGCATCAAATTCACAGCCCGCGCAGGCGCTGCCTCCCTGGCAGCCGTTCTCGCGGCCCCGGCATTTGCAGGCCCCACTTACACCAACGACACCGGCGGCAGCTTCCGCTGGTACGGCCAGTTCAACCCCGCCTACCAATCCTTTGATGACGGTGAGCAGGACTTCAACCGTCTGACCGACAACGCGGCCTCCAACTCCCGTATCGGCTTCTGGCTGGAGCAGACCTATGGAGAAAACACCCTGCGGTTCAACTTTGAAACCGCCTTCGGCTTCCGCTCCTCGGACGGGGTCAGCCAAACCTCGACCGGCGACAACCTGAGCTGGGACCGCACCAACATCCGCCACGTTGATTTCCAGTTTGACACTGCACGTTATGGCCGGTTCTCGGCTGGTCAGGGCTCGATGGCAACTGACGGCATCACCGGTGCTGACTTCTCCGGCACCGGCCTGGGCGCCTCCAACGCAGTCGCCGACTCCGCGGGCGGCTATGCCTTCCGCACCGGCGCAGGCACCCTCAGCAGCATCGACATCGGCGATGTGTTCTCCGACTTCGACGGCAGCCGCCTGGGCCGCGTCCGCTACGATTCGCCGGAACTGGCGGGCTTCACCCTGTCGACCTCCTGGGGCACTGATATCCTGAAGGACGCCAACGACCGCGAAAGCTATGACGTTGCGATCCGCTGGGCCAATGACGATGCCGCGGGCTTTGCCATCGACACCGGCATCGGCGCCTCCTGGACCGAGGAAACCGGCGAGGCCGACTACCGCGACATCTCCGGCTCCTTCGCAGTGCTGCACAAGGCCACCGGCCTGTCGCTGAACGTCGCCGCGGGCGAACGCGACATCGCAGGCAGCTATGCCTATGCCAAACTGGGCTACACCGCGGACCTGATCGCGGCCGGCTCGACCTCCTTCTCGGTCGACTACTATGACGGCTCCGACATGGTGAGCAGCGGCGACAGCGCTGAATCCTGGGGCGTCGCCGCGGTCCAGAAAATCGATGCCTACAAGGTCGAGACCTACCTAGCCTACCGCGACTACTCCTACGCTGACACCAGCGCCACCACCTACCAGGACGCAAACGTCATCCTGGCCGGTGCCCGCTGGAAGTTCTGAACCGCAACTCCCTCGGTTTCAGATCAGGAAACACGCCCCTTTGCGGGCGTGTTTTTTCGTATTGAGGCTCCGGAAATCCGCGCGATTGCGCAGGAAAGGGGCAATCCCCCTTGCGCCGCCGCGCCGGGGGAAATAGAAGACCGCAAATTGTCTGGGGGCACCTCGCACAGGGGCCCCGAATCTCTATGGGGAATAGGATGCAGGTCACCGAGACGCTGAACGAAGGTCTGAAACGCGGCTACGCCATCACCGTCACCGCCGCCGAGCTGGACGAGAAGGTCAACGAAAAGCTGGTCGAAGCCCAGCCGGAAGTCGAAATGAAAGGTTTCCGCAAGGGCAAGGTGCCGATGGCACTGCTGAAAAAGCAGTTCGGCCAGCGCCTGATGGGCGAAGCGATGCAGGAAGCCGTCGACGGCGCCATGAACAAGCACTTCGAGGACAGCGGTGACCGTCCGGCGCTGCAGCCCGACGTCAAGATGACCAACGAAGACTGGAAAGAAGGCGACGACGTCAACGTCGAGATGTCCTACGAGGCTCTGCCGGAAATCCCCGAAGTCGATTTCTCCGGCGTCGAGCTGGAAAAGCTGGTTGTGAAGGCTGAAGACGAAGCCGTCAACGAAGCGCTGGCCAACCTGGCCGAAACCGCCAAGGAATTCGAAGCCCGCGAAGAGGGCGCAGCAGCCGAAGACGGCGACCAGGTCGTGATCGACTTCGTCGGCCGTATCGACGGCGAAGCCTTTGACGGCGGCGCAGGCGACGACTACCCGCTGACCCTGGGCTCCAACTCTTTCATCCCCGGCTTCGAAGAGCAGCTGGTCGGCACCAAAGCCGGTGAAGAAAAAGACGTGACCGTGTCCTTCCCCGAGGAATACGGCGCAGAGCACCTGGCCGGCAAAGAGGCCGTGTTCTCCTGCACCGTCAAGGAAGTCAAAGCCCCGAAAGCGGCTGAGATCGACGACGAGCTGGCCAAGAAATTCGGCGCCGAGGACCTGGACGCGCTGAAAGGCCAGATCACCGAGCGCCTGGAAGCCGAATACGCCGGTGCCGCCCGCGCAGTGCTGAAGCGCGCGCTGCTGGACAAGCTGGACACGCTGGTTTCCTTCGACCTGCCGCCGTCGCTGGTCGACGCCGAAGCCAAGCAGATCGCACACCAGCTGTGGCACGAGGACAACCCGGAAGTGCAGGGCCACGACCACGGTGAAATCGAAACCACCGAAGAGCACACCAAACTGGCTGAGCGCCGCGTCCGTCTGGGCCTGCTGCTGGCCGAGCTGGGCCAGAAAGCAGAGGTCGAAGTGACCGACGCCGAGATGACCCAGGCGATCATGGCGCAAGCCCGCCAGTACCCGGGCCAGGAGCGTCAGTTCTTCGAGTTCATCCAGCAGAACGCCCAGATGCAGCAGCAGCTGCGCGCGCCGATCTTCGAAGACAAGGTTGTCGACCACATCGTCGGCCAGGCCAAAGTCACCGAGAAAGAGATCTCCAAGGACGACCTGCAGAAGGCCGTTGAGGAGCTGGAAGAGGAATAATCCTCCTTCCGCATCGACTTACGGAAAGGCCGCCTGCTTGGGCGGCCTTTTTCGTTGGATGGGACGGCTCCGGCCATCCGGTTCATCGGTTTCTAGCGGTGCGCGTCCGGCACCCAATCCTCAGGTGCGCTGTTCCAAAACCTGTTGGGATTGTCCTCATCCATACCCCGGATGTGGAGCGTCCGCAGGCACGGGGCCACATAGATCACCGGCTCCTCGTAAGGGTGTGAGGCGTAGATGGCTTCCAGAACCTGCTCGGCCCCGGCGTCATCGCGGGCCAGGAAAAATGTTAGCTCCATGCAAGGCACCTGAACGGCAGCCTCGGTCGCCGCGTTCCGCCCGCTCCCCAGCGAGCGGAAGCTCTGAACACCCGCCGCGGACTGAAAGGTCACGCGATCATAGTCACCGTATTTCAGGGCAGTGACGGCCAGAACCGCCTCAACGATCCTTTGCACGCGGGTTTCGGGAACCTGAACGGTGATCCGCAAACCGTCTTCGGGGATAAACCTGCCGGTCTTCAACTCGGGCATTTTCATGTGGGACTCCAGTAAACACATGAACTGGATACCCCACGCAGCATAGGCCGCGGGAATTGACCGTTCGCTGCAGAGCGAAGGGTTTGGCCTTGCGGGCAGGTGGTACCGGTCAGGAATTCAGAGGCCGTGAAAACAAGCGCTCCCGCCCGTCCTTGGCGCCGTCCTGCGGACAGCGCCGCGGCCAATGGTCCGGGCAGCGCCCTTCCGGGGCGCTGCAGAGGGGAGGCGTCAGCCGTCAGAGGGGGCCGGGCGCAGGCCGGTTTCCACCAGCATGCCGCGGCGCTTGGCCTCGTAGTAGTAGCCGCGCGAGTAATGTTTTACCGCCATGTCCTGGCTGCCGTCAGCCAGCAGCCAGGCGCCGCGCAGGTACTTCACGGAAAACTGCAGATTGGTGTCTGCATCCAGCAGTTCCTTGGGCTCGCCTTTGAAGCCCATCGACCGCGCCGTCGCGGGAAGGATCTGCAGCAGCCCATAGTAAGGGCGGTTCACCGCCTTGGGCCGGTGGGTGCTTTCGCGCACCGCCAGCCGGTGCACCAGGCTGCGCGGCACCTCATAGTGGTCCGCCCAGTAGTTGATCTTCCGGCGCAGTTCCGGGGTCTCATTCGGATAGAGCGGCGGGGCGGCTCGGGCCACCTCCGGGGGGGAGGCGGTGCTGGCGCAGGCAGACAGCACTGCGGCCGCGATAAACAAGATCAAAGGGGTCCGGCGCGTCATGCGGCCTCCGAAGGCGGTTTCTCACGATGGGCAGATTACCCGCCCCGGCGCGGGCTGCAATCCTGCCTGCGCCGTCAAGGCATGCAGCGGCAAGGAACCGCCATTCAGAGAGGGGGAAACCGCCTGTTTTCCGGCCTGGAATCCGGTGTCCTGGAAGTCGGTCAAACTTTAATCATTAGTCATTTGTTAAATATGGCCGCCCACTACATATTGGGGGTGCGCATTGAGGCAGAAACAACCCTCAGGGCAGTATGCCCCTCACGCCTGGGGGGCAGCTGACCACTTCGGGCAGAAAGGGACCGCGGCTGTTTCCCAAAATTTCGCGGTCCCTACAACGCCCGCGCAGCCCCAGAGACCCGCGGATTGCGCAGGCCAGCCAGGCCAGATATGCCCGCTTGGCGGCCGCAATCACGGACGCTCAGACAGATTTCTGCAGGGCTTCTACCGGTGTCTTGAACAGGTTCTTTTCCGGTGCAAGCAGCCCTGCAGGCACCAGCTCTGACACCGCTTCGGTCCTGAAGTCCGGCCGGTCGAACCGGTGGCCCCGCAGCAGTCGGAACAACAGCCGCCGGCGCAGCGCCAGCTCCTCACTTTCCAATGCGTCCAGCATGGCGCATCCCCCTTTCTCACTCCACGCAGGCAGTATTCTTGCGGAATACGGCAAACAGATGGTTATTTGGGGGCGGGGATTTCCGTGCAATTTGGCGCGTCTTTTCAAACTCCGCGCAAGCAATGAAAAAGGCCGCCCATCAGGCGGCCTTTCCCATGTCTCACTGTCCCGGTGAGGATCAGTTGGTTTCTTCGCCAGCGTCAGCAACCGGTGCGTCGTCATCGTCGGACGCAGCAGAGCCGATGTCGTCGAACAGCTCCGAGATCTCGTATTCCGCAGCGGCTTCCTCTTCGGCGGCCAGCTCCTGGATCGATTTGCCCGATGCCTGCAGTTCGGCTTCTTCTGCCGAACGTGCGACGTTCAGTTCGATGGTTGCTTCGACTTCCGGGTGCAGTTTCACGGAGACCGAGTGCAGGCCAAGGTCCTTGATCGGAGCGATCAGGGCGACCTGTTTCTTGTCGACCGAGAAACCGGCTTCGGTTGCAGCATCAGCCGCGTCGCGCGGGGTGACGGAGCCGTACAGCGCG
Source organism: Leisingera sp. ANG-M7 (assembly GCF_000813965.1). Taxonomy (GTDB): domain Bacteria; phylum Pseudomonadota; class Alphaproteobacteria; order Rhodobacterales; family Rhodobacteraceae; genus Leisingera. The sequence goes on from NZ_JWLI01000006.1 coordinate 244,394, forward strand.
CCCGCGTCCGAAGCGGAGCGAATCACGATGAACTGCTGGCCGTCCAGCTTCTCTGCCAGAGCCTCGGCTTCTTTCTTGGTCTCCAGGTTGCGCGCTTCCAGCTGCGCTTTCTGGGCTTCAAAAGAGGCGATGTTGGCTTCGGAAGCGGTCTTTGCCTTGCCCTGCGGCAGCAGGAAGTTGCGGGCGAACCCGGGCTTCACGTCAACGACGTCGCCCATCTGGCCCAGCTTTGCAACGCGCTCAAGAAGGATAACTTGCATCTGCTTATCTCCTTACTTCACGGCGTAGGGCAGCAGGGCGAGGAAGCGGGCGCGCTTGATAGCACGGGCCAGCTCACGCTGCTTCTTTGCCGAAACGGCGGTGATGCGCGAAGGCACGATCTTGCCGCGCTCAGAGATGTAGCGCTGCAGCAGACGGGTGTCTTTGTAGTCGATCTTCGGCGCATTTTCACCCGAGAACGGGCAAACCTTGCGGCGGCGGAAAAACGGTTTGGCTGCCATGATTTAGCGTCCTTTTCTCAAGCGTTGATCAGCGGCGCTCACGGCGATCGCCGCGTTCGTCGCGCTTCTGCATCTGGACCGAAGGGCCCTCGGCGTGCTCGTCGACCTTGATGGTCAGGACGCGCATCACGTCATCATGCAGACGCATCAGGCGCTCCATTTCCTGAACGGCGGCCGACGGTGCGTCGGTCTTCAGGAAGGCATAGTGGCCCTTGCGGTTCTTGTTGATCTTGTAGGCCATGGTCTTGACGCCCCAGTACTCCTGCTCGACCAGCTTGCCGCCGTTGTCGGACAGAACAGCACCGAAATGTTCGATGAGGCCTTCAGCTTGCGAGTTGGACAGGTCCTGACGCGCAATCATGACATGCTCATAGAGTGGCATGCGAACTCCTGTTTGTGTCTAGGCGCATTTCATAGACGGGGCATGTAACACTTCCGCTGCCCGGTCACGAGAGGCTGCGCGGATCGAAGAAGTCGCGGAAGCAGGGCCTCCTATACAGGCTGCGGCCGAAAGAGCAAGGCAAAAGGGCTTTTTGCGCTGGCTTCCACGGTCCGCCGCGGCAAAACCGCAAGCCCGCCCCATTGCTGCCCCAATGCAGGTCTTCACTGCTTAACGAAGCCTTAACGCGGTGAAACACGCGGCGCCAGCTTTCCGGGAAGGGAGCGTAAGCAGGGCAGCAAAATCAAGACCGCAGCAGAAGGGCAGTCAAATGGCCGTGACAGACCAAACCCCGCCGCAGATTTCAGCAATGCCAGGCGCCCGCGCGCTGGGTGCGATTTCCGGTCAAGAGCCGCTGCGCCTGCGGTTTCAGGCAAACTGGAAGGTCCGGGTGATGATGTTTCGCCTGCTGGGTGCGGCGATGATCCTCAGCTCTGCCGGTTTGTGGCTGGTGCAAGGGGCCGGGGCCGACCCGGAAATGAACCTGATCCGCTTTGGTGTCTCCATTGCCTTCCTGCTGGCCGGTGTGGTGCTGATGACCGCGCATGAGCCTGCGGCCCGGCCGGAGGCCTGCTTCGACCCTGTCCGCCGCGAACTGCGGGTTCTGAAGCATGATGCCCAGGGCAGCCCGCGCACAGTCTTGCGCCGTGGTTATGACTCGCTGGGTGCCGCGCGTCTTACCGGCAATTCCGTGCAGCTGTTCGAGGATGACGGCAGCCTGCTGATTGAACTGCCGCTGGACTCCGCCGCCACCCGCGGCCAGCTGCGCGACCAGCTCAGCGGTGCGGTGAAGATCCTCACCTGAGACAAGATCACGTTTGCGCGAGACTCCGCCCGGCTGCCTGCAGCCGGGTTCAGTGTTCAAAGGTTCACAGATAATGTTGGTTTTTGCGGTCTTCCTTTTGAGGCCGAAAACGCCACATCTGTTGCTATGAAAATTCTTCAACTCGGAGCCTTTGACATGAAAAAGACACTGCTTGCCGCCGCTCTGGCCGCTGCTGCTGCAACCGGCGCTGCCGCCGCACCAGAGAAATACGTGCTGGACGCAAGCCACAGCCAGGTCCTGTTCGACTACAACCACCTCGGTTATTCGACCACCTACGGCCTGTTCTCCGGCTTCGAAGGTGAAATCATGTTCGACCAGGAAGACCCGGCGGCTTCCTCCGTGTCCGTGTCGATGCCGCTCAGCAGCATGTTCACCGGCTGGCAGGCGCGTTTTGACCATTTCATGACCAAGGATTTCTTTGACGCGACCGAGGATGAAACCATCAGCTTCACTTCTACCGGCATCGAAGTCACTGGCGACAACACCGCCAAGATCACCGGCGACCTGACCCTGAACGGCGTGACCAAATCCGTGGTGCTGGATGCCAAGCTGAACCAGGCGGGCGAGCATCCGATGGCCAAGAAGCCCTGGGCCGGCTTTGACGCCACCACCCAGATCCTGCGCACCGACTACAACCTGGGCCAGTTCGCGCCCTTCGTAAGCGATGAGGTCAACATCAAGATCTCCGTCGAGGCAATGAAGGCCGACGGCTGATCCAGCCGCCGTACCGTTGAAATTGCAGCTGCCGGCTCCCCTGGGGCCGGCGGTTTTCCTTTGCGCCGCCTCAAGCGGACCTCCCCAAACCGTGACCCAAGTTCACTGGCTTTTGCGCCGCGCCGGGCGCAGGCTGAAGCCGGCCCCTCCGGCCGCTTCGGAAAGGAGGCACCATGTACCGCTTCGGCTTTCTCACTTCAGCCTGCGCGGCGTTGGCCCTTGCTGCCAGCATTGCCTTTACAGCACCCGCCGCAGCCCATGATTCTGGCAGTGACGCCGCCCGTGCCATCGCCGGGCTGGTTGCGCTTGGCATCATCGTCAAGAGCCTGGACAACGACAACGACCGCCACCGCGGCCGCGTCAACTTTCACAAGCCTCGGCAATACAACGGCTACCACGGCGCCCGCCGGCACCACACCACCCGCAACCGGTACCATTTCCGCCGCCACGGCGGCCACCGGCACCGCTCACGCCACGGCGGCTATTACTACCACCGGCATTAAATACAGCGGGCCGCAAAGGCCTTGAAACAGCAAAGCGCCGCGCGACAGCGCGGCGCCAGGCGCGAGAGCTGGCTAGAGTTTACTCAGCGCTTCGCTTCCAGTTCCACCGCGACATCCACGGCAAACGCCAGCGAGCTTTCATCCGGCAGGCTCTTGCCAACCCCGAAATCCAGCCGGTTCAGCGTCAGCCCGCCGGTCATCTTCGCAGTATCCCCGTCCAGCTCCAGATCAAAGGGCAGGGTGGCCGGAACTGTCTCCCCCTTGATGGTCAGGGTGCCCACGGCCTGATAGTCCTCTGCCAGCTTCTCGATCTCCGCCGTGAACTGCGCGGTGGGGAAATTGGCGCTGTCGAAGTAATCCGCACCCATCGCTTGGCTTGCGACGGAGCCCAGCTCCAGCGAGGGGATCGAAATGGTCACCTCCACGTCGCCCGCCGGGCCGGGGGCGGCCGGCTCCTCGAAATTGATCACCGCGGTCCACTCGCCAAAGCTGCCATTGATCACGCTGCCCATCTGGGTGACGGAAATGCCCAACGTGCCGGACTGCACCGCCCAGCCGCCAGCCCCTTCAGGTGCCGCGGCCACAACCGGGGCAACGGTGCCTTCTGTGCCATGATCGAGGCTGTGGTCATGTCCGCCCAGAATGCCCAGCGCCGCACCGCCGCCCAGCACGCTGCCCCAGACAGCCAGCGCTGCCAGCAGCGGTGCCAGGCTGTGCGCCTGCGCAGGCGGCTTGGGCAGGGTGCCGCTGCCCGGCAGTATCCGCCGCAGGGTGGCGTCGCGGTCGATCACATGGTGCTTCAGCGCGCCGGCAATATGCAGCCCCAGCGCCGCCGCCAGCGTCCAGACCAGCAGCCAGTGCAGCCCGCCAAAGACCCCCGCCACCGCGTCGGACTTCGGCACAAACGGCAGGTTCTGCCCGAACGGCCACCAGATCGGCGCAAAGCCTGTGGTTGCCGCATGGTGGATCCACCCCGACAGCGGTACCGCCACCAGCGAGCCGTACAAGAGCCAATGCACCACCTCCGCCGCCAGCGCCTCTGCCTTGCGGTCAGGGTGCAGCAGGCCGGGCTTCGGCTGGCTCAGCGCCCACAGGATCCGCAGCAGCGCAGTAAAGAACACCGCCACCCCAACGGTCTTGTGCAGGGAGAACAGCAGCGTTGCCCGCTCGATCACCGCCTGGCTTCCGTCAAACCCGGGGCTCAGGATCTCATGCGCCAGTTCATTGGCGAAATAGCCCAGCGGAAAGGCCGAGAAGATCAGAAGGGCCGTCAGCCAGTGAAAGCCCTTGGCAACAGAGCCATAAGACGAAAATGTATTGGAGCGGGACATAAAGCGCATTTCCTGGTCAGGGTCCGGTTGACCTTAACCTAACCGCGCGCGCGCCCGATGCAACGCACGGGGCTGTCCGCCCATGCACAGGTTTCGTGCGTCAGGTGCGGCTTTGCTTGTGCGTTAGGGAAAGGGCGGGTACATCAGGCAAAACGCTAAAACAGACGAGGTCATCAATGACGATCGCATTTGTGTTCCCCGGGCAGGGCGCCCAGACCATCGGCATGGGAAAGGCACTGGCTGAGGCCTATCCGGCCGCCAAGGCCATCTTTGACGAGGTGGACAGCGCTCTGGGCGAAAGCCTGAGCCAGCTGATCTGGGAGGGTGACATTGAAACCCTGACCCTGACCCAGAACGCCCAGCCCGCCCTGATGGCCACCTCGATGGCTGCCATGCGCGCGCTGGAGGCCGAAGGCGTCACCATCGGCAAGGCCGCCTTTGTGGCGGGCCATTCGCTGGGCGAGTATTCTGCACTGGCCGCAGCCGGCGCGATTTCGGTCGCCGATACCGCCCGCCTGCTGCGCACCCGCGGCCTCGCGATGCAAAGCGCGGTGCCGGTGGGCGAGGGCGCCATGGCTGCGATCCTGGGTCTCGACCTCGATGCGGTGCGTGCGGTGGCTGAGGAAGCCGCACAAGGCGAAGTCTGCCAGGCCGCCAACGACAACGACCCCACCCAGGTGGTGGTCTCCGGCGCCAAGGCCGCGGTGGAACGCGCTGCCGAAATCGCCAAGGAAAAGGGCGCCAAGCGCGCGGTGATGCTGCCGGTGTCCGCCCCGTTCCACTGCGCCCTGATGCAGCCCGCCGCCGACGCCATGGCCGAAGCGCTGGCAGGTGTCGATATCAAATCCCCGGCAGTGCCGCTGATCGCCAACGTGCGCGCTGATGCTGTCACCAGCCCGGACGAAATCCGCGCATTGCTGGTCGAGCAGGTCACCGGCTCCGTGCGCTGGCGCGAAAGCGTGCAGGCGATGGCTGCCAAGGGCGTCACCGAATTCTGGGAAATCGGCGCAGGCAAGGCGCTGTCGGGCATGATCCGCAAGATCGACCGCAACCTCGCCTGCCGCCAGGTCGGCGCCCCGGACGACGCCAAAGCCGCCGCTGAGGCCTGAAACAGATTTACCGGCGCCTGCCCCCCCCCGGTGCGCGCCGGCACCGTATATAAAGGACAAGAACATGTTTGATCTGACTGGCAAGACCGCCCTCATCACCGGCGCCTCCGGCGGTATCGGCGGCGACATCGCCCGCGCCCTGCACGCTGCGGGCGCCACCGTCGCGCTTTCCGGCACCCGCGAAGAGCCGCTGCAGGCGCTGGCCGCCGAACTGGGCGAGCGCGCCCATGTGCTGCCCTGCAACCTGTCTGATGCCGAGGCCGTTGAAGCCCTGCCGAAACAGGCGGCCGAGGCGATGGGCTCCGTCGATATCCTGGTCAACAACGCAGGCATCACCCGCGACAACCTCTTCATGCGCATGAAGGACGAAGAATGGCAGAGCGTTCTGGACGTGAACCTCACCTCCACCATGCGCCTGTGCCGCGGCGTGCTGCGCGGCATGATGAAGGCACGCTGGGGCCGCATCATCAACATCTCCTCCGTGGTGGGCGCCACCGGCAACCCCGGCCAGGGCAACTATGCCGCCTCCAAGGCCGGCATGGTGGGCATGTCCAAGTCGCTCGCCTATGAGGTCGCCAACCGCGGCATCACAGTGAATGCCGTTGCGCCGGGCTTCATTGCCACCGCGATGACCGACAAGCTGAACGACAACCAGAAAGACGCGATCCTCACCCAGATCCCGGCCGGCCGCATGGGGGATTCGAAGGAAATCGCCTCTGCCGTGCTTTATCTGGCCAGCCAGGAAGCGGGCTATGTCACCGGCACCACCCTGCATGTGAACGGCGGCATGGCGATGATCTGATCGCCCCTCCGCACCCGGATTTCGAAAACCCCGCAGCCTGTCTGCGGGGTTTTTTCGTTCCGGCAGCCCCGGACAAGAGCCTCAGTGCGGGCGAGCCTCAGCCGCCAAATGGTTGAAATCCGGTGAAAAAGCAAAAAAGATGCCATGCAGGCCTTGCAACCACTTGATTACAAGGCCATCTGCACGCTTCATAGCGGCCACAGGCAAACTGCGCCGCAGGTCCGTGACCGCGCGAAACCGTTTGCCTTGGCTGCGGTCTATGCTATAGGCGGCCCGTATCCGCCGGCATTTCCCTTGGGAAACGCCGCACTGTCCCCGTCCCGCGGGGATCACACCGCCCGCTCCGGGCAATAACCACGCCGCCCGGCTAGGGCAGGGCAGAACCGGGCAGAGTGCCCTGTAAAACGAGGAAGAGACATGAGCGACGTCGCAGATCGCGTAAAAAAGATCGTTGTTGAGCACCTGGGTGTTGAAGAAGACAAGGTCACCGAAAACGCCTCCTTCATCGACGATCTGGGCGCAGACAGCCTGGACACCGTGGAACTGGTGATGGCGTTTGAAGAAGAGTTCGGCATCGAGATCCCGGACGACGCAGCCGAAACCATCCAGACCTTCGGCGACGCGGTCAAGTTCATCTCCGAAGCGTCCTAAGCCACGCTTCCAGATGACCGGATTTCACGGCGCTCTCCTGCACGGAGGGCGCCGTTTTCTTTTGGCGGCTGCGGCTCCGAATCTTCTCCTGCGGCAATCCGGCGCCTTGCGCCACCGTTCTATGTTTGCGCTAGCGGACATCCCTGGATTCCGCGCCGCAATTGTTCCATAAATGGTCATGAAACGGCGCACCTGCAGGAAAATTCCGTGCTACTCTGGCCTCATGAGGCATTACATGAGGAGACTGGCACTATGATCATCTACCCCACGATGCAACTTCAGAACGGCCGCTGCGTGACGCTTGAAAAAGGGCGTCTGGATGAGCCGCAGGTCTGGCATGTGGACCCGGTCGAAACCGCCAAGGGTTTTGCCGCGGCGGGGGCTGAATGGATGCACCTCACCGATTTCAACGCGCTGGAGGGCGACAGCAGCAACGAGGAGCTGGTTCAGCAGATCATCCGCAGCGCCGGCATCCCGGTGCAGCTGGGCGGCGGCATGCGCTCCCGCGAGCAGGTCGAGCATTGGATCGACAAGGGGGCAGGGCGCGTTGTGATCGGTACCCTGGCAGCCCGTGACCCGCATCTTGTTCAGGAACTGGCGAAACACCACCCGGACCAGATCGTTCTGGCGGTGGACATCTGGCAGGGCCAGGTGATGACCGACGGCTGGCGCAAATCCGGTGCCTTCACCCCGGAAGCTTACCTCGAAGCCTTCGCGGGCGCGCCCTTTGCAGGCATCCTCATCACCGATATCGATTCCGATGTGGCCGATACCGAGGCGCAGATGGGTCTGATCTCGCATCTCGCCTCGCTGGTGAAACTGCCGGTGATCGCCAGCGGCGTGGTGCGTAACACCGATGACATCTCACGGCTCAAGTACATTTCCAACATTGCCGGCGCACAGGTCGGCCGGGCGCTGTTCCGCAAGACGCTCTCGGTCGAGGAGGCGCTGGCCGTTGCCCGCCCGGAATCGGAACCGGTGGCCGAATTCCAGTAACCATCCGGCAGGGCTAAAAACAGCCCGGGAAAAACCAGCTTGGGAAATTCAGCCAAGGGCGCCTGCATTCAGGCGCCCTTTCTGCGCTGGCCGGATGCCGGCAAGGCGCCAGCCGCTCTCAGGCCTGTGCACTGACCGGATTGGCATGCGCCCCGGATTCTGCTTCCGCTGCCGGGGCTGCGGTCTGTTTCGACAGGCTGAGCAGCAACTGCAACTCTTCCGCTGTCATCGGCTTGCTGAACTTCATACCGACGTAGTCGGCGTTCTGCCAGGTCACCTGGGCGCGGATGTCCTCCAGACCGGGAAACACGGCCATGACCTCATCCTTGGGAGAGAGAGCCGGGATGCCAGGCAGCTGCCAGACCCGGACCTTGGCGCCCATGCGGCTGATATCAACCAGTTTCGCACGCAGCGTCTGCCGGTTTCTCTTCAGGTCGCAGTTCAGCAAGCAGGGGTGCCGCCTGCGTCTGCGCCGGTGGCGCCGGGCAATCCGCTCCGCCAGAAACAGGCCGCCGCCAGCCAGAAGCAGAACCGACAGGGAGCTGGCAATGGCAGTTTCCTGCGAAATGCCCCTGATCCGCCCTATGCCGGCAGGGGTATCCGCCTCATTCTTCTGTTGCGGAGCGAAATCACATGGCAGCGGAATGATCCGGGCCGCAAATTCTTCCAGCAGCGTCGCCGTGCCAAGCCGTTCGGCGCTGGTTCCGGCCTTGGCAATGCCGTGCCGGTTGTAGACCTGCAGCAGCCCCTTCTGCTGCGTGATCAGCCGAATGGCCAGCGGCTCATACACCTCCATCCCGGACCGCCGCATCTGCATACGCAGCGTCACCACCGGATGGTCCTCCAGCCAATGCTGCAGCAGCCTGGCCTTGACCGGATTGTTGCCGGTTTGCAGATGCTCAAGGAACCCGCGCGCCTCATGCTGAAACATCACCAGGTCAGACTGCAGCAAGCAGGTTGCCCTGGACGCCGCAGCCGGGCGTGCACCGGTCCAGGCTGCAACAGACGCGGCGAGTGCTGCCAGGATCAAGGGCCAGTGTTTCATGAAAGGGGCTCGCTCTACAGCTGGGGCCGGGCCGGCGTGGAAACATATGCAGAAAGACTACCAATGAGGGTGGTATCATTGATTAACTTCACCCTATGGGGGAGTTAATTCGCCATAAAAGCGAAAGCCGCGCTCGGAGCGCGGCAATAGAGATGGGACGGGTTGAACAAAATCTGAAGGAAAGCAGTGTTAGCAGGCCGACTGAGGCAAAAGCCGCCGGTTGGGAGGCGCGGTGCAGGGACCGTCCCTGTGCACGCAGCCCCAATCCTTCGGCTGTGAAGGGGAACCAGGAGGGCACCTGGAATCAGGATCCAATAATTCCCCATCCCTTGTCAGGCCGGAAATCCGCCAAACCCGCAGGACGCCAGAACGGCTGGTTTTCGCCGGACTGGCCCGCTTCGAAGAGAGCCTGCGCTGCCATCGGTTCGATGTGCTGGCGGACCGCCGCCATTCCCCGCGCGTGCCGGACAGCTGAAATTTTGCGGTTTTGGCTCCAGGGCTGTGGAGATTGCGGGGCCGGCCTTACAGCCCCAGCCGGGCTTCTTCCCGAATGCCGCCATCCTCCATCGGGAATTCCTCGAGCAGCCGGTGAAGCTGTATGAAGTTGAATTCGCTGACGAATTGAACGCCAACGTAATCCGCCGTCTTCCAGCGCACTTGCGCTTCCACAATGTGCCCGCCAAAGCGCAGCGTCACGCGTCCGGAGGGGTCGCATTGGGTGTTCGGATGCACCTTGGCACCGGCCCTGCTGAGGTCGACAAGATATCCCTGCACGGTCCGGCCGCCCGTCTGCAGCACGCAAGGAACGGCGCAGGGGTAGCGTTTGGTGCGGCGGATCTTGCGGATGCCGATCCGGTCCAGGAAATACAAAACGCTTCCGCCCAGAACCAGAAACGAGACCCAGGCAATGCCCGCGTTGATGATCTGCTGGCGCTGGCGGGCGTCATTGGCGTTGATTGCCACCAGCTTGCTGCCGAACCCGTCTTCCTTGATCTGATCGCACGGCAGCGCCTCCACCAGGGTGGCGTACTGCGACTGCAACTCGTAGATCCCCATGTGGCGCGCGCCTTCCAGCGCCGCCTGGCGGCCCTGGCTGGACAGAATCTGCAGCAGAACCTTGTTTTGCTGCATCAGCTTGAGCGTTCCTGCCTCAACCTGCTGAATCCCGACGGCCCGCATCCGCTGCTTCAGCGGTGCAGGCGGATTTGCGCCGATCCAGCTGTTCAACTGCTGCACGTAATAAGAGCTCTGTCCGGTCTCAAGATACCCCAGAAACCCGGCTGAGGCCCGGTTCAGGTCGGAAAGATCCTGATGCACAGGGCAGGACGCGTCCGCCCGTCCGGGCAGCAGGGACAGGGTCAGCAAAACAGCAACTGTCGGAAGCCATTTGCGCATGGCAGTGTGTTCCTCACGTATTTCCGGTGGTGAGTTTGGCGCAAAGTTGCGAATTTGAGGTTAACGCAGAGGCATCCGCTACTGATAATTGTCGGTTGGCGGCTCTTGGTGCGGCGTCCTTGCCCCGGAGATCGGGTGCAGCCGCGGGCTGCACGCAAAAAGACGGGCTGGAGACATAATGGCCCAGAGCTCCAGCCCGTTCTGGCAATCCAAGAGGACGGATGCCGAGTTTCGCGTTTTGATAAAATCAACCTACGACTGAGTCGTTAATCAATCGTTCTCGTGACGCAAAAATAGCGTCACGGGGCTTTTTCCGCTACGTCACACCGGCAGCCAGCCCGCTCTTGCACCCGGTTGCCATTCCAAGCTATTTGAACGGACGGATTGCCGAGGCATAGGAGAGCAAGGAATGCGCCGAGTAGTAGTCACCGGACTGGGCCTGGTCACCCCGCTGGCCAGCGGAGTCGAAGAAACCTGGTCCCGGTTGCTGGATGGACAGTCGGGTGCCGGCCCAATCACCCTGTTTGATGCCGAGGCAAGCGGCGTCACCACGACCTATGCCTGCGAGGTCCCGCGCGGCGATGGCTCCGAGGGCACCTTCAACCCCGATGGCTGGGTCATCAAGAAAGAGCAGAAAAAGATCGACGACTTCATCCTCTATGGCATCGCCGCCGCCGACATGGCCGTGCGTGACGCCGGCTGGACGCCCGAGGACGAGGAAAGCCGCCTGCGCACCGGCGTGATGATCGGCTCCGGCATTGGCGGCCTCAGCTCGATCGCCGACACCGCGGTGATGATCAAGGAGAAGGGCCCCCGCCGGGTGTCGCCGTTCTTCATCCCCGGCGCGCTGATCAACCTGATCTCCGGCCAGGTCTCGATCCGCTTCGGCTTCAAGGGCCCGAACCACTCTGTCGTGACCGCCTGTTCGACCGGCGCCCACGCCATCGGCGACGCGGCCCGGCTGATCAAATCCGGCGACGCCGATGTGATGATCGCCGGCGGCGCCGAAGCCGCGATCTGCGAAATCGGCATCGCCGGCTTCAACGCTTGCAAGGCTCTGTCGACCAAACGCGCCGACGACCCGACCAAGGCCTCGCGCCCCTATGACGCCGACCGCGACGGGTTCGTGATGGGCGAGGGCGCCGGCATCGTGGTGCTGGAAGACTACGAGCACGCCAAGGCCCGCGGCGCCAAGATCTATGCCGAAGTGCTGGGCTACGGCCTCTCTGGCGACGCCTACCACATCACCGCACCCTCCGAGGACGGAGAGGGCGGCGAGCGCTCGATGAAGGCTGCCCTGGCCAACGCCGGGCTGGACGCCTCCGCCATCGACTACATCAACGCCCACGGCACCTCGACCATGGCCGACACCATCGAACTGGGCGCGGTTGAGCGCCTGCTGGGCGACCACGCGGGCAATGTCACCATGTCCTCGACCAAATCCGCCACTGGCCACCTCCTGGGTGCCGCCGGCGCGATTGAGGCGATCTTCTCGATCCTGGCGATCCGCGACCAGGTGGCCCCGCCGACCATCAACCTCGACAACCCCGCGGTTGAAACCCCGGTCGACCTGGCCCCCAACGCCAAGCGCGAACGCAAGATCAATGTGGCCCTGTCGAACTCCTTCGGCTTCGGCGGCACCAACGCATCGGTCCTGTTCGGGAAACCTGACTGATGTGGCGCAGCCTCGCCTCCAACATGCTGACGGTCCTGATCGCCGCCCTGTTCCTGCTGGGCGGCCTCATCCTGTGGGGGCAGTCGCAGTATAAATCCGAAGGCCCGCTGGACACCGCCATCTGCCTCCGGGTGGAGCGCGGCTCCAACATGGCACGCGTCAGCCGCGATCTGGAAGCGCAGGGCGCGGTTTCTTCCGGCACCATCTTCCGCATCGGCGCCAAATACAGCGAAAAAACCGGCCAGCTGAAGGCCGGCAGCTTCCTGGTGGAGCCGGGGTCGTCTATGGAGCGCATCGTCGACGAGATCACCCATTCCGGCGCCTCCACCTGCGGCACCGAAATCGTCTACCGTGTCGGCGTGACCCGCACCCAGGCTCTGGTGCGTGAGCTGGATCCGGCGACCAGCAAGTTTGAGGAAATCGCAGACTTCGTTCTCGGCGAGGATGAGGTCCCGGCCCAGTACACCGAGACCCGCCAGGACGCCGACACCCGCTATCGCATCGCGCTGGCCGAAGGCGTCACCAGTTGGCAGGTGGTCGAAGCGCTCAAGGCCATGGATGTGCTGGACGGCGACCCGGGCGAGCGCCCTGCCGAGGGCCTGTTGGCTCCTGACAGCTATGAGGTCACCCCCGGCACCCAGCGCACCGCGGTCCTGGCAGAAATGCAGGAGCGCCAGCAGCTGCGCATCAACGCCGCCTGGGAAGGCCGCGCGAGCGATGCCGCTGTCTCCAGTCCTGAGGAAATGCTGATCCTCGCCTCGATCATCGAGAAGGAAACCGGTGTGGCTCAGGAACGCGGTCTGGTTGCTTCTGTGTTCACCAACCGCCTCAACCGCGGCATGCGCCTGCAGACCGACCCGACGGTGATTTACGGCGTCACCAAGGGCGAGGGCGTCCTGGGCCGCGGGTTGCGCCAAAGCGAGCTGCGCAAGGCCACCCCTTGGAACACCTATGTGATCGAGGGCCTGCCGCCCACGCCCATCGCCAACCCCGGTATGGCGAGCCTTGAGGCCGCGGTGAACCCGGAGACCACGGATTACGTGTTCTTCGTCGCCGACGGCACCGGCGGCCATGCGTTCGCAAAGACGCTGGACGAGCACAACGCCAACGTCGCCAAATGGCGCGAGATCGAAGCCCAACAGCAGCAGAACAACTGAGGCTGCGAGGGCAGGGCAAAAACAGGAAAGGGCGCCATTGGGCGCCCTTTTTTTGTCTGGGTACTTCCTCCGCGGTGTGTGCCACAGTCAGGTATAGATGCAGATGTAGAAATTCGAACCGCTCTGATAGCCGCCGCATTTGTCGTAGAACTCAATCGTCGCCTTCACAGTCTTGCCTGACAGCGCGCTGAACTGCGATGTCAGGTCCTGCGGCTGCATTGGTGTCACCACGCCGGAGCAGCCGTTGCTGTAGTCATGCGTGTAGGTGGCAGTGTTGGTTTTGTCATTCTGGTCGGTCAGGGTCAGGGTCACCACGTCGTCAACCGAGGTTTCGCCTTCACCGCTGGGGCCGCCGGACATCACGATCGTCGCGCCCTCTGGAATGGACACATAGTGCAGCGTGGCATCATAAAAGATCTTTCCCTTGTCGCCCGGAACAGGTGTCGACTCTTGAGCAGTGGCGATCTGGTAGTTTTTCCAACCCATCTGGTGATCCTCGCTATTGATTGAAACAGTGACGCACAGCGTGGTGCAAGGCTGAACGTACAACTCATAATTGTGGATTCGGAAGATGGGTTTCTTGAAAGATCCGCACCATTTGATTCAGCTTTTGAATTGGAAATCCACTAAAAGTAATTGTTTACAGGTGTGTTCAGGCTTTTTCAGGCCCGCCTGCAGCGTTCCCCAATGGATGCCCGTTGCGCACCCACCGTACGCACCCCTGCCCAGGAACCTTGACTTTTCCACGGAAAACACGTATAGGTAGTGGTGCAGCTGGAAGAAACATGGACGGCCCCGGACCCCTCCGCCGGCGGCCGTCCTGTCTTTCTCTCGTGCGGACAAAAGCGCATGAGGTAGAGCAAATCATGACAGACCAATCGCCAGGCCCGGAACCGGGCCAGACACCCCTTCAGGACGGGGGCGCCCTCCTGAAGCGGCAGGTGCATTACACCGCCAATCTTCTGCAATCCCTGCAGGAGAGCATATACCGCCTGCGAAATGAGGCGGAGGAGCTACGGGAGCAGCTCGAAACCAACGGGGCCGATGAAACAACCGGCACCAAGGGGCAGGTCAGCCGTCTGGATCAGCTGATCCGCGAATGCCAGAAAGTGGAGAGACTCCTTGCAGAACAAAGCACCGAATTCGCCCGCATGCTCAAATCCGAACACGAACTCGATCCCGTCGCGGCGCGCGCAGCTGTCGAGCTCGGACTTTCTCGCCTGCGTGCCGCCCTCGATCCTGAGCTTGTTCTTGAATGAGCTGGACCGCAAAACCCTCTGTGCGCTGCCGCATCTGTTCGACATCTGGGCGCTGGACCACCAGCGCCCGCCGCCCGGCGATTGGCGCGCCTGGGTGATCCTGGGTGGCCGCGGTGCCGGCAAGACGCGGGCAGGGGCCGAATGGGTCCGTTCCCTGGCCGAAGGGGCCAGCCCCTATGATCCCGGTACCGCGCGGCGCATCGCACTGGTGGCCGAAACCTATGACCAGGTGCGCGACGTGATGATCCACGGCGACAGCGGAATCCTGGCCTGCTCGCCGCCGGACCGCCGCCCCAAGTGGAAAGCGTCAGAGCGCAAGCTGATCTGGCCCAACGGCGCCGAAGCACAGGCGTTTTCCGCCCACGACCCCGAGGCCCTGCGCGGCCCCCAGTTCGACGCCGCCTGGGCGGATGAGCTGGCCAAGTGGCGCAAAGGCCAGGAGAGCTGGGACATGCTGCAGTTTGCGCTGCGGCTGGGGCAGGACCCCCGCGTCTGCGTCACCACCACGCCCCGCAACGCGCCCGTCCTGAAACGGCTGCTGGCCTCGCCCAGCACCGTCACCACCCACGCTGCGACTGAGGCCAACCGCGCCAACCTCGCGCCGTCCTTCCTGACAGAAGTGCGCGCGCGCTATGCGGGCACCCGGCTGGGCCGGCAGGAACTGGACGGGGTGATGCTCTCGGACATCCAGGGCGCGCTCTGGACCACCGCAGCGCTGGTGGATGCACAGGTGGCTGAGGCACCGCCTCTGGACCGGATTGTGGTTGCCGTCGATCCGGCCGTCAGCGCCGGCAAGAACTCAGACGCCTGCGGCATCGTCGTGGCGGGCGCCGTCACCCAGGGCCCGCCGCAGGACTGGCAGGCCTATGTGCTGGCGGATTGCACCGTGCAGGGCGCCGGCCCGCTCGCCTGGGCGCAGGCGGTGATCGCCACCCGCGACCGCTTTGGCGCCGAACGGGTGGTGGCAGAGGTCAACCAGGGCGGCGCGCTGGTCGAAACCGTGCTGCGCCAGGCCGACCCGCTGGTGCCGTTCCGCGCGCTCCACGCCCGCAAGGGCAAATCCGCCCGCGCCGAACCGGTGGCCGCGCTCTATGAGCAGGGCCGGGTGCATCACCTGCCGGGGCTGGGAGAGCTGGAGGACCAGATGTGCCAGATGACCCCGCAGGGCTACCGCGGCAGCGGCTCGCCCGACCGGGTCGATGCGCTGGTCTGGGCGCTGCATGAGCTGATCATCCAGCCCGCCGCCAACCTGCGCAGGCCGCAGGTCAGGGTGCTGTAGAACCTCTCAACCAACCAACCGCCCGGCGGCACGCCGGGCAGCGCCCGTCCCGCCCCACACCGGGCGGGCGCTTCGCGTCCACCCCGCCGGGACGGGCGCTGCCCTCAGTGTGATGCAACACTGTATTGTTTCCTTTGTATTCGTTTAATTTCAATAGTTTATATTCAGGTGTTGCGTACCCACCGTACGCACCGCTTGCCAAATCTTCAGGCCTTTGGGGCACTAATAATCCTCAGCAAAGGCGCACCAGTCCCAAGGGCCGGCAGCGCCACCTACGAACAACCTGAGGAGCGGACCATGGTCTTTGACCTGCTGCGGCGCAAAACGCCAGACCCCCAGAAATCAGGCCCCCTGAAACCGGGCCCCAATACTCCGGGCCTGGAACAGAAGACCAGCCAGACCGCCCGCGTGGTCTCCTGGCACGGCGCCGGCCGCATCGCCTGGAGCCCGCGCGACACCGTCTCGCTGACCCGCAGCGGCTTTGCCGGCAATCCGGTCACCCACCGGGTGATCCGCCTCATTGCCGAGGCCGCAGCCGCGGTGCCGCTGGTCCTGCAGGACAGCCGCCAGCGCTTTGACACCCACCCCTGGCTGGCGCTGCTGGCCCGTCCCAATCCGGCCCAGACCCAGGCCGAGATGCTGGAGGCGCTCTATGGCCACCTGCTCCTCTCCGGCAACGCCTATATCGAGATGGTCACGGCAGAAGACGCAACCCCTGCAGAACTGCACGTGCTGCGCTCCGACCGGATGAACGTGGTGCCGGGGCCGGACGGCTGGCCTGCGGGTTTTGACTATGTGGTGGGCGGGCGCAAGCACCGCTTCGCCAACGAGCCCGGCAATTCCCCGGTCTGCCATATCAAAAGCTTCCACCCGCAGGACGACCACTACGGCCTCTCACCCCTGCAGTCGGCGGCGATGGCCATTGATGTCCACAACGCCGCCTCCCGCTGGTCCAAGGCGCTGCTGGACAACGCAGCCCGCCCCTCCGGCGCGCTGGTCTGGACCGGATCCGACGGCCAGGGGCAGATGTCCGACGATCAATTCCGTAACCTAAGTGACCAGATCCAAACAAATTTCCAGGGTGCCCAGAATGCCGGCCGTCCGATGGTGCTGGAGGGCGGATTGGACTGGAAACCGATGGGCTTCTCCCCCTCGGACATGGAATTCCAGAAAACCAAGGACACCGCCGCCCGCGAAATTGCGCTGGCCTTCGGGGTGCCGCCGATGCTGATCGGCATCCCCGGCGATGCGACCTATGCCAACTACCAGGAGGCCAACCGCGCCTTCTACCGGCTGACCGTGCTGCCGCTGGTCTCCAAGGTCACCGCTGCGCTGTCCGGCTGGCTCACCGCCTGGACCGGCGAGGCGCTGACGTTGAAGCCCGACCTCGACCAGCTGCCAGCGCTCGCGGCAGAGCGCGAGGCGCAGTGGCGGCGCATCACCTCCGCGGATTTCCTCACACCCGCGGAGAAGCGGCGTCTGCTGGGGTTGCCCACAGAAACCCTGCCCACAGAGCAGACGGAGGGCGGACAGGATGACTGAGCACCCGATGCACGCATTTGATTGTTCACCGGGATTGCGCCTGTCCGCCCATGAGCGGGTGGCCCAGATCCAGAACGACGCCGTGAACCGCCGCCTCGACCGGATCGAGCAGATGATGGAGCGGCTGGAGAAACGCCTCTGGCTCACCGTCTACGGCGTTGCCGCCGTCATCCTGGCGCAGGCCTTCCAATCCTTCCTGACGGTTCAATTGCCGTAAACCCAACGACTTGCGAGGTTCAGATGATGCAGGGATCCCCCCAGCTGGAACATAAATTCGCACGCTTCGGCGAGGATCTCTCGCTGAAGGACGCAACCGAAATCAAGGGCTACGCCAGCCTGTTCGGCCAAACCGACCAGGGCGGCGACGTTGTGCAGCGCGGCGCCTATGCGGCCTCGCTCAAGGCGCTTCGCGATCAGGGCCGCACCGTCAAGATGCTGTGGCAGCACGATCCGCACCAGCCCATCGGCGTCTGGGACGAGGTGCGCGAGGACACCCGCGGGCTTTACGTCAAGGGCCGCATCCTCACCGCCACACCCAAAGGCGCTGAAGCAGCAGCCTTGATCGAGGCTGGCGCCATCGACGGACTCTCGATCGGCTACCGCACCCAGAAAGCCACCCGCGCCCCCGACGGCACCCGCCAGCTCACGCAGGTGGAACTGTGGGAGGTGTCGCTGGTCACCTTCCCGATGCTGCCCGCCGCCCGGGTGGCAGCCAAATCCTCCGCCGATGCGGAAGCACAAGCGCTGCGCGCCCTGGCCGACGGCCTGCGCCAGATCACCCGTGACCTCAGAACAGGACACCAAACATGAGCAACCAAGACCTCCCGGCCCAAACCGGGGACGCAGCGCCCCTGGCGCATGAAGTGAAACAGGCCATGACCGGCTTTCTTCATGAATTCAAGGGGTTTCAGGACGACGTGCAATCAAGGCTGAAACAGGCAGAAGAGCGAGTGACCATGCTGGACCGTAAGACAATCTCTCAGAACCGCCCCCATCTGGCAGCCAGCCAGGACGCGGGCGCCCCGCACCAGAAGGCGTTCAACGCCTACCTGCGCAACGGCGACGACGACGGCCTGCGCGGGCTTGAGCTGGACGGCAAATCCATGTCCACCGCCGTGGGCAGCGACGGCGGCTATCTGGTCGACCCGCAGACCTCCGACACCGTCAAGGCGGTGCTGAACGCCTCCGCCTCGATCCGCGCCGTGGCCTCCGTGGTGCATGTAGAGGCGTCGTCTTATGACGTGCTGATCGACCACAGCGAAATGGGCGCCGGCTGGGCCAATGAAACCGGCCCGTCCACGGAAACCTCCACCGGCAGCATCGACCGCATCTCGATCCCGCTGCACGAACTCAGCGCGCTGCCCAAGGCGTCGCAGCGGCTGCTGGACGACAGCGCCTTTGATATCGAGGGCTGGCTGGCCGGCCGCATCGCCGACAAATTCGCCCGCTCCGAGGCCGACGCCTTCATCAACGGCGACGGCGTCGACAAACCCACCGGCTTCCTCAACTACAACGTCGAGGAAAACGACAGCTGGACCTGGGGCAACATCGGCTACAAGGCCACCGGCGTCGACGGCGAGATCGGCAACGGCGACGCGATCATCGACCTGGTCTATGCGCTGGGGGCGGAATACCGTGCCAACGCCACCTTCATTCTGAACTCCAAGACCGCGGGAATGCTGCGGAAATTGAAAGACGCCGATGGCCGCTTCCTGTGGTCCGACGGCCTGGCCGCGGGCGAGCCTGCGCGCCTGATGGGCTACCCGGTGCTGATTGCCGAGGACATGCCGGACCCGGCCGCCAACAGTTTCCCCATCGCCTTCGGCGACTTCCGCGCCGGCTACACCATTGCCGAACGCCCGGACCTGCGGGTGATGCGCGACCCCTTCAGCGCCAAGCCGCATGTGCTGTTCTACGCGACCAAACGCGTCGGCGGCGACGTCAGCGACTTTGCCGCGATCAAGCTGATGAAATTCGGCCTGAGCTGACCGCTCAGCGCTGATGGCGGACCGGCAGCCCGGTCCGCCGGCTGGTACGCACCCCATATTTCCCTGCCGTCTAGCTGCTCCCCCTCCGTCCGAGCGGCAGGGAACGGTGCGTGCCGGCCGAACCTTAAAAACCGGACAGCAGATCAGGGCCGGCACAAGGGGGAGGCCCGCAGGAGTGAGATGATGATGCTGAGCGAAGTGACCCCCGTGCCCGAGGCCGCCCTGCCGCTGGCCCCCTTCAAGGCGCACCTCCGCCTGGGCACCGGCTTTGGCGAGGACAGCCTGCAGGACGAGGTGCTGATCGGCTTCCTGCGCGCCGCCGTGGCCGCGGTGGAAGGAAGAACCGGCAAGGCACTGATAACACGTGAATTTGAGATCGAGATCCGCCACTGGCGCGACCGTGGCCGGATGGTGTTTCCCATCGCCCCGGTGCAGGCCGTGACAGAGGTGATGATCCGCGGCGCCGCTGGCGCTGAGACGGTGCTGGACCCTGCCGCCTACCAACTGGAGCGCGACAGCCAGCGCCCGGCGCTGTGTCCCGCGGGCAGCCTGCTGCCGCCGATACCGGCCGGCGGTCTGGCCCGGATCACCCTTCAGGCCGGCATGGCCGCGGACTGGGGCGGCTTGCCCGCCGATCTGGGTCAGGCGGTGATGCTGCTGGCCGCGCATTACTACGAATACCGGGCCGACACCGGCCTCCATGGCGGCTGCATGCCCTTTGGCGTCACCAGCCTGATTGAACGTTACCGCACCCTGCGGCTGACATTGGGAGGCCTGGCATGAAGCACCCCCCGAACCTGACCCGCAAACTGGTGCTGGAAGACCCCCAGCGCGCCCCCGACGGCGCCGGCGGCTATGTGGAGACCTGGGTGGCGCTTGGCACCCTCTGGGCTGAGGTGAAATCTCTCAGCGGGCGCCTCAACAGCGACAGCCTGTCTTTGCAGAAATACCGTATCACCCTGCGTGCAAGCCCGGATGGCTTTGCATCCCGCCCGCGTCCGGACCAGCGGTTCCGGGACGAGGACCGCCTCTACCGTATTGATGCAGTTGCGGAAAATGGACCGGACGCCCGCTATCTCACCTGCTTCGCGGTTGCGGAGGTGAGCACATGACCTATGCCATCGCAGGCGGGCTGCAATCCGCCGTCTACACCCATCTGACCGGCGATGCGGACCTCACCGCGCTGGTCGGCAGCGCAATCTACGACGCCATCCCCGCAGGCCCCTTGCCACAGACCTATGTGGCCTTGGGATCAGAGGAGGTGCTGGACCGATCCGACAAGACCGCAGGCGGGGCCGAACATCGGTTCTTTGTCACCGTCACCACTGACATGGCTGGCTTTGCCACCGCCAAATCCGCCGCCGCCGCCGTCTGCGACGCGCTGGTCGGGGCCCAGGTGCCGCTGCCGCGCGGGCAATTGACCGGCCTGTGGTTCGACCGCGCCAAGGCAGAACGGCTCAGCACCGGCGGCAGGCAGATCACCCTGCGGTTCCGTGCGCGGGTGGATGACGTTTGACCCACAACTGCTTCCCGAAACCAATTGAAATACATGGAGAAACCCCATGACAGTTCAAAACGGCAAGGACCTCTTGGTCAAAGTGGACATGAACGGCGCTGGCCTGTTCGAAACCATCGCCGGCCTGCGCGCCACGCGCATTAGCTTCAACGCTGAAAGCGTCGATGTGACCAGCCTCGAAAGCCAGGGCGGCTGGCGCGAGCTGCTGGCCGGCGCCGGTGTGCGCTCCGCCAGCATCTCCGGCTCCGGCATTTTCCGGGATGAGGCGACGGACGAACGCGCCCGGCAGCTGTTCTTTGACGGGCTGACGCCGGAGTTCCAAGTGATCATCCCCGACTTCGGCATCGTGCAGGGGCCGTTCCAGGTCACCGCGCTGGAATATGCCGGCAGCCACAATGGCGAGGCGACCTATGAACTGTCGCTCGCCAGCGCCGGCCAGCTCAGCTTTGCGGCGGTCTGACCGATGGTGAACCCTCATGCAGGCGAGGCGGAATTGCTCGTGAATGGAACGCCTTACGCGCTGAAATTGACGCTGGGCGCGCTGGCAGGGCTCGAGGCCGCGCTGGAGGAAGGCACGCTGGTGGATCTGGTGCAGCGGTTCGAACAGGGCCGGTTTTCCGCCCGCGACGTGCTGGCGCTGCTGGCCGCAGGCCTGCAGGGCGGCGGCCATGATCTCAGCCGCGAGGACCTTGCCGCGGCCACCATTGGCGGCGGCCCGATGCAGGCGGCACGGGTGGCGGCGGAACTGCTGGTGCGCAGCTTTTCCGTGCCCGAGAGCCCATGAGCGCGCTCGACTGGCCCGCGCTGATGCGCGCAGGGATGGCGGGGCTGAAACTGCTGCCGCGCGACTTCTGGCAGCTGACCCCTGCCGAGCTGCGGCTGATGCTGGGCGATCCGACGGCGCCGCAGCCGCTGGGCCGCGACCGGCTGGCAGCCTTAATGGAGGCCTTCCCGGACACCGCCGGCCTGAAGAACAAGGAGACAACGGATGACTGACTCATCTTCGATGGCAGAACTGGAATTGCAGGGCGAGGCTTTGGGCGAAGCCCTGGACGGTGCCTCAGGAATGGCCGCCGCCTTTGCAGAAGTGCTGGGGCGGGTCAAGGAAGGATTCTCTGAGACCGGCCGTGACGCCCAGATCCTGGACCGCAGCCTTTCCAAGGGCTTGCGCCGCGCCTTTGACGGTCTTGTGTTCGACGGCGACAGCCTTTCCGAGGCGATGGAGACGCTGAGGAACAGCATGATCCGCACCACCTATAACGCGGCGATGAAGCCGGTCACCAACCATGTGGGCGGGCTGATTTCCGACGGGTTCGGCAGTCTGATCGGAAACATCCTTCCCTTCGCCAATGGCGCCGCCTTCAGCCAGGGCAAGGTGATGCCCTTTGCCAAGGGCGGCGTTGTCACCAGCCCCACAACCTTCCCGATGCGGGGTGCCACCGGACTGATGGGGGAAGCGGGGCCAGAGGCGATCCTGCCGCTCACACGCGGTGCCGATGGCTCGCTGGGCGTGCGCAGCCAGGGCGGAGGCGCGGTCAGCGTGGTGATGAATGTCTCCACTCCCGACGTCAAAGGCTTTGAACGCAGCCGCAGCCAGATTGCCGCACAGCTGTCGCGCGCGCTGAGCCGCAGCGGACGCAACCGTTAAGGATGGAGGGTAACACCATGAATTTCCACGAAGTCCGCTTTCCCGCCTCGCTCAGCTTTGGTTCCGTCGGGGGCCCCGAGCGGCGCACCGATGTGGTGACGCTGGCCAACGGGTTTGAGGAACGCAACACCCCCTGGGCGCACTCACGCCGCCGCTATGACGCGGGCCTTGGCCTGCGCGCGCTGGAGGATATCGAGGTGCTGATCGCCTTTTTCGAGGCGCGCCAGGGGCAGCTCTACGGGTTCCGCTGGAAGGATTGGAGCGATTACAAATCCGGCCGGCCCAGTGCGGAGGCCGCCTTTGACGATCAGGTGATTGCCACCGGTGACGGCAGCAGCATGACGTTCCAACTCACCAAGACTTACCGGTCGGGTGAATTCACCTATCAGCGCCCGATTGCCAAGCCGGTTGCGGGCACCGTGCGGGTCGGGATCGAGCAGGACGAGCTGCGCGAAGGCGTCGATTACGCGCTGGACACTGCCACCGGCCTCATCACCCTGGCGCACCCGCCGGAGGTCGGCCTCAGCATCAATGCAGGCTTTGAGTTTGATGTGCCGGTGCGGTTCGACACCGCCAGCATTCAGACCAGCGTGTCCTCCTTTCAAGCCGGCGAGGCGCCTGCAGTTCCGGTTGTGGAGGTGCGGGTATGACAAGCCTTTCCAGTGACTTGCGCGACCACCTTCAATCCGGAATCACAACTGTGTGCCGTGCCTGGGCGCTGGAGCGGCGCGACGGAACGGTGCTGGGATTTACCGACCATGACTGCGTGCTGTCCTTTGACGGCATCACGTTCCAGCCCGGCAGCGGGCTGACCGCGCGGGCGGTGCAGCAGGCCACCGGCCTGTCGGTCGACAACACCGAGGCGCTGGGAGTGCTGAGCGACGCTGCGGTGCGCGAGGAGGACATCGAGGCAGGCCGGTTTGACGGCGCGCAGGTGCGCTGCTGGCTGGTCAATTGGCAGGACGTCAGCATGCGGTGGCTGCAGTTCCGAGGCTCCATCGGCGAGATCCGCCGGGCAGGCGGTGCCTTTGAGGCAGAGCTGCGCGGGCTGACCGAAGCGCTGAACCAGCCGCTGGGGCGGATTTACCAGAAGCCCTGCACGGCTGTGCTGGGCAGCAGCACCTGCGGTTTCGATCTGGAAACGCCCGGATATGCCACTGACGTTGCGGTGGCGGAGACCAACCGCAGCGAGGCATTCCGCTGGGACGCCTTGCCGGGGTTTGAGCCCGGCTGGTTTGCCGATGGTCGGCTGACGGTCCTCAGCGGTGCGGCAGAGGGGCTGTGGGCTGCCATCAAGGCGGACCGCAGCGATGCCGAGGGCCGCAGGATTACCCTGTGGGAGCCGGTGCGCGCCGCGGTGCAGCCGGGTGACATGGTCCGGCTGCAGGCCGGCTGCGATAAACGCATGGAGACCTGCCGGCTGAAGTTCAACAACCTTCTGAACTTTCAGGGGTTTCCCGACATTCCGGGCGAAGACTGGGTGATGGCGGTGCCGCGCCAGTCCGGCACCAACACCGGGGGCAGCCGCAGATGAGCCGGGTGGTGGAGGCCGCGCGCGGCTGGATCGGCACGCCCTATGTGCATCAGGCGTCCTGCAAAGGGGCGGGCTGCGATTGCCTGGGGCTGATCCGGGGGCTGTGGCGCGAACTGCTGGGCGCTGAGCCGGAGCTGCCGCCCGCCTACACGATGGACTGGTCCGAACCTCAGGGCGCCGAGGCGCTGTGGCAGGCCGCGGCACGGCATCTAGCGGCGAAGCCGCTGGATGCGGCGGCCCCCGGCGATGTGATCCTGTTCCGGATGCGGGAGGGATCGGTGGCCAAGCATCTGGGGGTGCAGGCTGTCGTTTGTACCAAAGAAATGAGGGCTGCGTCTGCCTGGGCGGGCGCGAATGCGCCTGCTGGGGGGCAGGCAGGCGCAGCCCGGCGGTGCCGCCGGGCGAAACAGGTATGCAGTGTCCCCTCCTTCATCCACGCCTATGCCGGCCACGGGGTTGTCGAAAGCCCGCTGAGCCCGCCCTGGCAGCGCCGCATCGTGGCGCGGTTTCACTTCCCTGGCACGTCCTGACAAAGGAGCTGATCTGATGGCAACCATTCTTCTCTCTGCCGCCGGCGCGGCGATTGGCGGCGCAATTGGCGGCTCGGTCGCGGGGCTGTCCTCAGCCGTCATCGGCAGAGCGGTCGGCGCCACATTAGGACGGCTGATTGACCAGCGCCTGATGGGTTCAGGCGCGGAGCCGGTGGAGACAGGCAAAGTGGACCGTTTCCGCCTGACCCAGGCCAGCGAGGGCGTGCCGGTGGCGCAGGTCTATGGCCGGATGCGGCTGGGCGGTCAGGTGATCTGGTCCTCCCGCTTTCTGGAGACAGTCACTGTCACTCCCGGCAGCGGTGGCGGCGGCAAGGGCAGCCCCCGGCCGCCGCAGCCGCAGGTGACCAGCTACAGTTATTCGGTGTCGCTGGCGGTTGCGCTCTGCGAGGGTGAGGTCGCCAGCATCTCCCGTGTTTGGGCCGATGGCGAGGAAGTGGCACCGAAGGATCTGAACATGACCGTCTACCGCGGCACTGCGGACCAGCTGCCGGACCCGGTGATGGAGGCGGTCGAGGGCGCAGGCCAGGTGCCCGCCTACCGCGGCACGGCTTATGTGGTGATGGAGAATGTGCAGCTGGCGCGGTTCGGCAACCGGGTGCCGCAGTTCTCCTTTGATGTGCTGCGTCCTGAGCAGCCTGCCAGCAGCACCTATGAGCAGGATCTGGGGCAGCTGGTGCAGGGGGTGGCGCTGATGCCGGGCACGGGCGAGTATGCGCTGGCGCCTGACACGGTGATGTATTCCGGCGGGCCGGGGGATATGAAACCCGCCAATCAGCACACGCCCTCGGGGATGAGCGACCTCAAGACCTCTCTTAACGCCTTGAACGCGGAATTGCCCTCCTGCGGTGCGGCGTCCCTGATCGTGTCCTGGTTCGGTAATGATCTGCGCTGCGGCGCCTGTTCAATAAAGCCGAAGGTCGAGCATAAGTATACAGAGGGCAGCCTGCCGTGGTCCGCAGGGGGGCTGAACCGGGCGTCTGCCGAACAGGTGCTGCGGGAAAACGGTACGCCGCTTTATGGCGGCACGCCGGCCGATGCCGCGGTGGTGCAGGCCATCCGCGAGATGCAGGCGCGGGGCCTTCGGGTGATGTTCTATCCCTTTATCCTGATGGATCAGGCCGCGGGCAACACGCTGCCCGACCCCTGGACCGGCGAGGACGGCCAGCCGCATCTGCCGTGGCGCGGCCGGATCACCTTGTCGGTGGCACCAGGCCAGGCCGGGTCCCCCGATGGCACCGCGGCGGCGGATGCGGAAGTGGCGGAGTTTTTTGGCACTGTTACGGCGGCGCATTTCACCGTGGGGGACGGCACCGTCACCTACAGCGGGCCTGACGAATGGAGCCTCAGCCGCTTCATCCTGCACAATGCGGCGCTGTGTGCGGCGGCAGGCGGGGTGGAGGCGTTCTGCATCAGCTCCGAGATGCGCAGCCTGACCCAGATCCGCGGTGCCAATGGCTTCCCGGCGGTTCAGCGGCTGAAGGCGCTGGCGGCAGAAGTGCGCAGCCTGCTGGGTCCGGGCACCAGGATCGGCTATGCCGCCGACTGGTCGGAGTACTGGGGCTATCAATCGCCGGAGGGCGACCGCTACTTTCACCTCGACCCGCTGTGGGCGGATGCCAATATCGACTTTGTCGGCATCGATAATTACATGCCGCTGTCCGACTGGCGCGAGCGCAGCGACCATCTGGACGCGCAGGCGGGCGTGCCGTCGGTCTATGACCTCGATTACCTGCGCGGCAACGTGGAGGGTGGCGAGGGGTTTGACTGGTATTACCACTCCCCCCAGGCGCGGGAGGCGCAGATCCGCACCCCGATCACCGATGGCGCCCATGATGAGCCCTGGGTGTGGCGCTACAAGGATATCCGCAGCTGGTGGACTGAGACGCATCATGAGCGCATCGGCGGGGTGCGGCAGGCTGCGCCGACAGACTGGGTGCCGCAATCAAAGCCGATCTGGTTCACCGAACTGGGCTGCGCGGCGATCGACAAGGGCACCAATCAGCCCAACAAGTTCCTGGATCCGAAAAGTTCTGAATCGAAACTGCCGCGTTATTCCAACGGGTTGCGGGACGATCTGATGCAGATCCAGTACCTGCGCGCCTTTCTGGGTTATTGGGGCGAGGCCGCCAATAATCCCGTGTCCGAGGATTACGGCGGGCCAATGCTGGATATGTCCAACGCCTATGTCTGGGCCTGGGATGCGCGCTCGTTTCCGGCCTTCCCGAGCCGCATGGAGATCTGGAACGACGGCGAAAACTACCTGCGCGGCCATTGGCTGAACGGGCGCGCCGGACAGCGGACGCTGGCCTCTGTGGTGGAGGAGATCTGCCGCAGCGCGGGCCTTTATGACATTGATACAACCGGTCTTTACGGCGTGGTGCATGGTTTCGTGAACCCGGATGTGGCAGACGCCCGCGCGGTGCTGCAGCCGCTGATGCTGCGGCACGGGTTTGACGCGGTGGAGCGCGACGGGGTGCTGCGGTTCCGGATGCGCAAGGGCAGCGTGACTGAGGCGCTGACGCTGGAGCATCTGGCTGACAGCGACGAGACGGACGGCAGCCTGGAATTGGCCCGCGCCAGCGAAGCGGAACTGGCGGGCCGGGTGCGGCTGCGGTTCACCGAATGGGGCGGCGACCATGCCGCCGGCTCGGTTGAGGCAGTCCTGCCCGATGAGGAGACGCATAGTGTCAGCCAGAATGAGCTGCCCTTGTCGCTCACCCGGGCCGAGGCGCGCCAGACTGTTGCCCGCTGGCTGGCAGAGGCGCGGATTTCCCGCGATATGGCGCGGTTCACCCTGCCACCCTCGCTGCTGCATCTGGGGGCCGGCGACGTGGTCTCTTTGCCGGTGGAGGGTAAGGACCAGCTTTACCGTATCGATCGGGTGGAGCAGGCGGAGGCGCAGGTGATTGAGGCGGTGCGGATAGAACCCGGCACCTATGATTTGGCCGCGGTGGCAGAGGAGCTGCCGGGCGTCAACGCCTTTGCCGCACCCGGCCCGGTGCTGCCGTTGTTCATGGACCTGCCGCTGATGCGCGGCGATGAGGTGCCGCACGCGCCGCATCTGGCGCTGACGGCGCGGGCCTGGCCCGGCAGCGTGGCGGTTTATGGTTCGGAGGCGGATGAGAATTACGCGCTGGAACAAGTGGTTGCGGCACGGCAGGTGATCGGCGTCACGGAAGCGCCGCTGTTTGCCGCCGGGGCCGGGCGCTGGGATCTGGGGGCGGATTTGCAGGTGAAGCTGATCTCCGGCAGCTTGGAAAGCCGTACGGTTGAGGCGGTGTTGAACGGCGCCAATGCGGCTGCCATCGGCGATGGCACCGCGGGCAATTGGGAGCTGTTCCAGTTCCGCGAGGCAGAGCTGATTGCGCCGCAGACCTACCTGCTGCGAGGCCGGTTGCGCGGCCAGCTTGGCAGTGATGCGCTGATTCCGGAGGTCTGGCCTGCGGGATCTTATGTGGTGCTGCTGGACGGCGCGCCGGTGCAGATGGAACTGGCGCCGGAACAGCGCCGCAGGGTGCGCCATTACCGGATCGGCCCGGCGCGGCGCGCGCTGGAGGATCCATCCTATCTGCATCTGCAGGAGAGTTTCGAGGGCGTCGGCCTGCGGCCCTATGCGCCGGTGCATCTGCGGCTGAGCGGCGCTTTAGGGCAGGATGTTTCAGCGAACTGGATCCGCCGCACCCGGATCGAGGGCGACAGCTGGGAGCTGGATGAGGTGCCGCTGGGCGAGGAGATCGAATCCTACCGCATCCGGGTGATGCGCGGCGCAACTGTGCTGCGGGAGGAGATCTCTGCCACGCCGTCCTGGGCCTATCCGGCCGGGGCGCAGGCGCTGGACGGGGTGCAGGCGGGCGACGTGCTGGAAGTGGCGCAGCGCTCGGCGCGGTTTGGCGCCGGGGCGGCGGCAGAGGTGGTGCTGGGATGATACGCCCGGTGCTCCCCGGCGATGTGTCCGCGGTGGCGCGGGTGCTGTTGCTGGTGCCCGAAAGTGAGCGCCTTGCCCTGTGCCGCCGGATATTCGGGGACGCTGCAGAGGCCGCGGCGCATTGCACCTTGCTGGGCCGGCTTCATCCGCGCTGGGGCGACGGCAGCTTGAGTGCTGTTTCCCGGCGGTTTGCGCTGGCAGATGAGCCGTTTCTGGACGATCCCGAGTATCTCAGCTGCACGCGGCTGGTGCTGCGGGAGCTGGCAGCGGTGCTCGAAACGGACCGGGAGGCTCACGCCCGGCAGGCTGGCGGGGTCAAGGAGGGCCGCAGGCCCCCGCGCCCTGGCGCGGCTTGTCCTTGAGGCTGCCGGACTGGCTATAAACTTGCACAAGCGTCTTGAGGACGCAGATTGCGCCCTCAAGCGCTTCTCAGCAAAGTCTTTTCTGCATCAGTAACTGCGAGTCTTCCGGCGCACAAATTGACTGCAAAGGCTGATGCCAGGCGGCAGCGCCGCGCACCTGCGGTGCGCGGCGCCGGTCGTTTCGGGCGCAGCCCGAAGCGAAAGACCTCCAGGCGGGTTTATCCCGAAGCACAGGAAATGCACATGAGCGCGGCCGGATCCAGTTGCAGCCGCTTCAGGGCGATGTCCTCTCCGCAGTCCTCGCAAAACCCGTATTCGCCCTCGTCCATGCGGGCCAGCGCAGCCTGCAGGCGCTGGGTTTCCAGCTGGCGGCGGGCACCTTGCGCCTTGGCCATTGCCTGCATCTGCAAAGCATCCATGCGCGAAAGGCGGCCGACCATTTGCTGGTCCAGTTCAACCACCTCTTGGGCGTCCGCACCGCGGGCATCCTCTGCCGCCAGTTCCGCAAGCCGGATGGTGATCTGCTGCTTCAGCCCCGCCTGATCGGACTCATTCATTTTGAAAATATGCCTCATCACGGGTTTGCGTTTGCTGCAAACCACCTTAGATGGGTAGTCTGAGCGGAGAAAGGACCTTGACCCATGGCAAAAACACAGCAAGCCGTTACTCCGGTGGATCCCGTATGGGACCGCATCACCCGCGAAGCTGAGGAGGCCATTGCCGCCCAGCCGCTGATGGGCGGGCTGATTCACGCCTGTATCCTGCACCACAAGACGCTGGAAAAGGCGCTGTCGTACCGGATTGCCGCCAAGCTCTGCTCGAACGAAATGTCGATGATGGTGCTGCGCGAGATCGTTGACGAGGCCTATGAAACCTGCCCGGAACTGCTGGAAGCCGCGCGCGCCGACCTGATGGCGATCAACGAGCGCGACCCGGCGAGCCACCGGCTGCTGCAGCCGATCCTCTACTTCAAGGGGTTCCAGGCGGTGCAGGCCTACCGGGTCAGCCATTACCTGTGGGACAAGGGGCAGAAGGATCTGGCCTATTTCTTCCAGATGCGCACGTCGGAGATTTTCGGGATCGACATCCACCCTGGTGCCCGGATCGGCAAGGGGATCATGATCGACCATGCCCATTCCATCGTGATTGGCGAAACCGCGGTGGTGGGCGACAATGTGTCGATGCTGCATTCGGTGACCCTGGGCGGCACCGGCAAGGAAGAGCAGGACCGCCATCCCAAGATCGGTGACGGTGTGCTGATCGGCGCCGGCGCCAAGGTCCTGGGCAACATCAAGGTTGGCCATTGCAGCCGCATTGCTGCCGGGTCTGTGGTGCTGTCGGAGGTTCCGCCTTGCACCACGGTTGCTGGCGTGCCTGCCAAGATCGTGGGCGAAGCAGGCTGTGACCAGCCGTCGATCAACATGGACCAGGTGGTGCCGGCGGGATCTCCCTCAGCGGAGTGAGGCGCCTGGCTGCGGCTTGGGAAATTGAGTATTTTTGCAAAGAAGAAGGGGCGGGTTCCGCCCCTTTTTTGATGTTTGATTGTGCGGTGAATTTTGTTTTGCGGGAACGGGTTGCAGGCGGCAGCTGATCTTCTGAGCGCAGACCGTCCGGCCTGCGGTTCTGCAAATGCCGGGTTCAAGCGGAGGCTGGTCTTAATCGCAGTCTGCGGGTGCCGGCTGGCTTGAACCCGGCGGCGGCGGGGCGCATATTCCTGACCAACAGCTTCTAATTTTCGCAGTTTCGATTTGGGGGACAGATCATGATTTACACAACAGAAGGCCGCGGCCGTCTGTTTGGCTCGATCCTGGAAACGGTGGGCAACACGCCTGCGATCCGGCTGAACAATATCGCGCCGGAGCATGTCACCATCTATGTGAAGTTCGAGGCGTTCAACCCGGCGGGATCGGTGAAGGACCGGCTGGCGCTGAACATCATCGAGGCGGCTGAGCGCGAAGGCAGGCTGAAGCCGGGCCAGACCGTGGTGGAGGCGACCAGCGGCAATACCGGGATCGGCCTAGCAATGGTTTGCGCTGCCAAGGGCTATCCGCTGGTGATCACCATGCACGACGGGTTCTCGGTCGAGCGGCGGCGGCTGATGCGGATGCTGGGCGCCAAAGTGGTGCTGACCCGCAAGGAGGACAAGGCGGTTGGCATGGTTGTGAAGGCCAAGGAGCTGGCGGAGGCCAACGGCTGGTTCCTGGCGCATCAGTTTGAGACCAAGGACAACGCCGACATTCACGAGAGCACCACGGCGCAGGAGATCCTGGGCGATTTTGAGGGCGAACGGCTGGACCACGTGGTGCTGGGCTATGGCACCGGCGGCACGGTGTCGGGCCTTGGGCGGGTGCTGAAAGGCGCGCGGCCTGATCTGAAGATCACCCTCAGCGAGCCGTCGAATGCGGCGCTGGTGCAGTCCGGTGAGGCGCAGGCGCGCAACGACGAAGGCGAGCCTGCGGCGACCCATCCGGCCTTCAACCCGCACCCCATTCAGGGCTGGACCCCGGATTTCATCCCGCTGGTGCTGCAGGAGGCACTGGACAAGGGTTACTTTGATGCGCTGGAGCCGGTGAGCGGTGACGAGAGCATCAAGTGGTCGAAGCGGCTGGCGGCGGAGGAAGGTATCCTCGCCGGAATTTCCAGCGGCGGCAGCCTGGCGGCGGCGATGAAGGTGGCCGAGACCGCGCCCGAGGGTTCTGTGCTGCTGGCGGTGCTGCCGGATACCGGCGAGCGCTACCTGTCGACACCGCTGTTTGAGGACATCCCGGCGGATATGGATGAGGCGGAGCAGGCGCTGTCGGCCTCGACCCCCGGGTATCAGTACTGAGCCCGTGGGCTGCCGCCGGCGCGGAGCTGGTGGCGGCCTTTGCGTAAATGAGTATTTTGGGAAAGATGAAAAGGGGGCGGGCGCGCTCCCTTTTTTTATTGAGAGTTTTGCGCCCGAATGACGCGGGCTGCCTGCAAGTGCGGTCCCTGTGCAGGCTTTGCCGCTTTGCTCGCCTCTTGCCCTTGTGCCGGGGCTGATGCACACTTCCCTTTACAGGAGGGATGTCTGTTTCAATGCCTGGCCCGTTTGCACGGGGGCCAGCCCAAGGTCCTGCTTTGGAAGGAGTGTGCCATGACATCCGATACTGACCGTTCCCTGTCACCGGAAAACCTGAAGCCGCGGCAGCCAAGCGTTCCCGAGGTCAATAGGCTGACTGCAGGTGATATCAGCGCGTCGCTGAAGGCCGGGTTTGCCGATTTTCTGGAACGCCCTGTCATGAGCGGCTTCTTCGGCCTGTTCTATGCGGTTTTCGGCATCCTGTTTGTCTGGTGCCTGGTCTGGCTGGGCAAGATCTGGATGATCATTCCCGCTGCCGTTGGCTTTCCGCTGGTGGCGCCTTTTGCTGCGGCCGGGCTTTATGAGATGTCGCGGCGGATGCAGGCGGGCGAGAGTTTCGGCTGGTCCGAAATCCTCGGCGTCATGGCCAGCCAGCGCAACCGTGAAATGGGCTGGATGGCCTTTGTGACGCTGTTCATTTTCTGGGTGTGGATGTATCAGGTCCGGCTTTGGCTGGCGATCACCCTGCAGAATGCGTCCTTCTCGGATTTCGATGGGTTCCTGCACGCGGTCTTCTTTACGCCGCAGGGCTGGGCCTTTCTTGCGATTGGCACCTGTGCCGGCGCGTTTCTGTCGGCCGTCCTGTTCACGGTGACTGTTGTTGCAATGCCCATGCTGCTGGACCGGGACACCAATTTCGTGACGGCCATGCTGACGTCGATCCGCGTGGTTGCGGAAAATCCGGTGATCATGCTGGGCTGGGCGGCGATCATCACCGCCGCCATGCTGGTGTCGCTGGTTCCGGCGTTTCTGGGCCTGATTGTCACACTGCCTGTTCTGGGACACACGACGTGGCATCTGTACCGGCGGGCGGTGCCGCCGGCGGAGGACGCGGCTGTCCAGCCATCCTCCTCTTGAGCCGTGGCCTGCCTGGGTGTTGAACGGGCAATCTGGCGGGAGGAGAATACGCAAATGAAAAGCCCCGGCGCTTTGGCCGGGGCTCTGCTGTTTACACTGGCGGTGGCGGATTAGGCCAGCATCACCATCGGGTTTTCCAGGTTGTCGACGATCGCTTTCAAGAGGTCCGCGCCGAGGGCGCCGTCGATGACGCGGTGGTCGACCGACATGGTGACGCTCATCACGGTGGCGACCTTCAGCTCGCCGTCCGAACCGACAACCGGTTTCTTGACGCCGGAGCCGACCGCCAGGATGCCCGCGTGCGGCGGGTTCACGATGGCGTCAAAGTTGTCGATGCCGAACATGCCGAGGTTGGAGATCGCAAAGCTGCCGCCCTGGTATTCATGCGGTGCCAGCTTGCGCTCGCGGGCGCGGGAGGCGAGGTCTTTCATCTCTGCCGAAAGCGCCGACAGGGATTTGGTGTCGCTGTCCTGCAGGACCGGGGTGAACAACCCGCCCTCGATGGCGACGGCAACGGCCACGTCGGAGGCTTTCATCTTGAGCACCCGGTCGCCGGCCCAGACCGCGTTGGCGTCCGGCACCGCCTGCAGTGCCAGCGCCACTGCCTTGATGATGAAGTCGTTGACCGAGAGCTTCACACCGCGGCCTTCGAGCTGCTTGTTCAGCTGGGCGCGGAACGCCAGCAGCGCATCCAGCTGGATGTCGCGGCGCAGGTAGAAGTGCGGGATGGTCTGCTTGGCCTCGGTCAGGCGGGCGGCGATGGTCTTGCGCATGCCGTCCAGCTTGACCTCTTCGAAGGCGCGGCCCTCGTACATGCGGGCAACCATGTCAGCGGAGGGGCCGGCAGGGGCAGCAGCAGCAGCAGGCGCGGCGGCCGGAGCGGAAGCTGCCGGGGCAGCGGCGGCTGCGGCCTGCGGCTTGGCGTCCATGACGTCGGCCTTGACGATGCGGCCCTTGGGGCCGGTGCCCTTGATGGCGCTCAGGTCCAGGCCCTTGTCGGCAGCGATGCGGCGGGCCAGCGGGGAGGCGAAGATGCGGTTGCCGTCCGCGCCCTGCGGCGCGGCGGGCGCGGCTTTGGCCTCTTCCTTGGGCGCGGCTGCGGGGGCCTCAGCTTGCGCCGCAGGGGCTTCTTCCTTGGCCGGGGCAGCAGCGCCGCCGCCGGAGGACTGGATGTCATCGGCGCTTTCGCCGTCTTCCAGCAGCACCGCGATCGGAGTGTTGACCTTCACGCCCTCGGAGCCTTCGGCGATCAGGATCTTGCCGACCACGCCTTCGTCCACGGCTTCAAATTCCATGGTGGCCTTGTCGGTTTCGATCTCGGCGATCAGGTCGCCGGAGGAGACGGTGTCGCCCTCCTTGACCAGCCATTTGGCAAGGGTGCCTTCCTCCATGGTGGGAGAAAGCGCGGGCATCAGGATTTCGGTGGGCATGATTTTGTTCTCCCGGCAGGAGTTAATTTAAGTGAAAGAGCCTAGCGCTCGGAAAACGTCGTAGGGTGGCGCTACCGCGTTGAAGGTATTGCAGTTCAAGACTGCAAAGCTCACCTCAGTACGGTGAGCTTTGAGCCAAGCGTCCACCTCAGGTGTCTTGCATTCATCGCTGATCTGCTCACAGAAGAAGGCACGCGGAACAAAGGCCAAGTGACGGACCAAGTTTTGGTCCGTAAACTCGAGAACAGCGCCCTCAATTGTGTTTTTCAGCAATGACAAGCCCATGAAGTTTTACCGGTAGGTCACTTGCTTCACCGCTTCGACCACCTCATCCGTGGTGATCAGCGCGTGGCGTTCCAGGTTGGCGGCATAGGGCATCGGGACGTCCTTGCCGGTGCAGGTCACAACCGGCGCGTCCAGATAGTCGAACGCCTGCTGCATCACCTCGGAGGCGATGTAGCTGCCGACGGAGCCCTGCGGCCAGCCTTCCTCGACGGTGACCAGGCGGTTGGTCTTCTTGACCGACTCGATCACCGTGGGCAGGTCCATGGGCCGGAGCGTCCGCAGGTCGATGACCTCAGCCGAGATACCGTCCTGGGCCAGCTTGTCTGCTGCCTCCAGCGCGTACTTCATGCCGATGCCGAAGGAGACGATGGTGGCGTCAGAACCTTCGCGCCAGATACGGGCCTTGCCAAACGGCACGGTGAAATCGTCCATCTTGGGCACTTCAAAGCTTTGCCCGTAGAGGATTTCGTTCTCGAGGAAGATCACCGGGTTGTTGTCGCGGATCGCGGTCTTCATCAGGCCTTTGGCGTCGGCGGCGGAGTAGGGCATCGCCACCTTGAGGCCGGGGATCTGCATGTACCAGGCGGCGTAGTCCTGGCTATGCTGGGCACCGACGCGGGCGGCGGCGCCGTTGGGGCCGCGGAACACCATCGGGGCGCCCATCTGGCCGCCGGACATATAGAGCGTCTTGGCGGCAGAGTTGATGATGTGGTCAATCGCCTGCATGGCGAAGTTGAAGGTCATGAACTCGACAATCGGGCGCAGGCCGCCGAAGGCGGCGCCGGTGGCGATGCCGGCAAAGCCGTGTTCGGTGATCGGGGTGTCGATCACGCGCTTGGCACCGAACTCATCCAGCAGGCCCTGGGAGACCTTGTAGGCGCCCTGATACTCGGCGACTTCCTCGCCCATCAGGAACACGTCCTCGTCGCGGCGCATTTCCTCGGCCATGGCGTCGCGCAGGGCTTCGCGCACGGTGGTCTGCACCATTTCGGTGCCTTCCGGGTAGTCCGGTTCCAGAACGCGGCTTTCGACCGGTGCGGGCGCGGCGGCGGCAGCAGCGGGGGCTGCGGGCGCCTCAGCTGCCGGTGCCGGAGCTTCAGCAGCCGGGGCAGGGGCGGCGGAGGCGTCGTAGCTTTCGCCGTCTTCCAGCAGGACCGCGATAGGGGTGTTCACTTTCACGCCCTCGGTGCCTTCGCCGATCAGGATCTTGCCGACGGTGCCTTCGTCGACCGCTTCGAACTCCATCGTCGCCTTGTCGGTTTCGATCTCGGCCAGAATGTCGCCGGAGCTTACGGTATCGCCTTCCTTGACCAGCCATTTGGCCAGGGTGCCTTCCTCCATGGTCGGCGACAGGGCGGGCATCAGAATTTCAGTTGCCATGTCTTGTTCTTCCCTCTCAGGCGTAGATGTCGGTCCAGAGTTCGTCCAGGGCCGGCTCGGGGCTTTCCTTGGCGAATTCTGCGGATTTGTTGACGATCTCCTTGATCTCTTTGTCGATCGCCTTGAGGTCTTCCTCGGTCGCGTGCTTGCCGGTCAGCAGCATCTCGCGGACCTGCTCGATCGGGTCGCGCTCCTCGCGCATTTTCTGGACCTCTTCGCGGGTGCGGTACTTGGCCGGGTCCGACATCGAGTGGCCGCGGTAGCGGTAGGTCTTCACCTCAAGGATATAGGGGCCGTCGCCGCTGCGGCAGTGGGCCACGGCACGCTCGCCGGCTTCCTTGACGGACAGCACGTTCATGCCGTCCACCGCTTCGCCCGGGATGCCGAACGCCTTGCCGCGTTCCCAGATCTCGGCGCTGGAGGTGGAGCGCTGCTGCGAGGTGCCCATGGCGTACTGGTTGTTTTCGATCACGAAGACCACCGGCAGTTTCCACAGGGCAGCCATGTTGAAGGTCTCGTAGACCTGGCCCTGGTTGGCGGCGCCGTCACCGAAATAGGCGAAGGTCACGCGGCCGTTGCCCTTGTATTTGTCGGCAAAGGCCAGGCCTGCGCCGATCGGCACCTGGGCGCCGACGATGCCGTGGCCGCCGTAGAAATGCTTCTCCTTGGAGAACATATGCATGGAGCCGCCCTTGCCCTTGGAGTAGCCGCCCTCGCGGCCCGTGAGCTCGGCCATGACGCCATCGGGGTCCATGCCGCAGGCCAGCATGTGGCCGTGGTCGCGGTAGGAGGTGACGCGTTTGTCGCCTTCCTCGGCTGCGGCCTCAAGCCCCACAACAACCGCTTCCTGGCCGATGTAGAGGTGGCAGAAGCCGCCGATCAGGCCCATGCCGTAGAGCTGGCCCGACTTTTCCTCGAATCGGCGGATCAGCAGCATCTCGCGGTAGTGTTTCGTCAGTTCTTCGGCAGAAACGTTTGGTTTCTTTGCGCTTTTTCTAGCGGCCATGGTGGTCAGCTCCCCCTGAAGGCTAGATAGTTTAGTGTTAAACAAATTCATAGCGGGTTTTGGACCGGCTGAATAGTGCTATTCTGCCGCGGGCCGGACCCAGGGTAAAGATCCGCCGATGGCTGCGCAGAAATGCAACAATTGGCGGCTGGCGCAGGAGCGGCGCGGACCTGTTTGGCGGCACACGCCGGCCCGGATCTTGCGGTTACGGACTGGGCCGCGCGGCAAGCGCAAGATCCGGGTCGCCCTGCCGTGTCTTTCCTCCTTTCCTGAATGGCGTGCAAAAACTGAAAGGCATGACCATGGAACTGAAAGACAAGACGATCATCATTACCGGAGCCAGCAGCGGGATCGGCGCGGCCGCGGCGCTGCTGTTTGCCGCTGAGGGGGCGAATGTGGTGCTGGGTGCGCGCCGGGAGGAACGGCTGCGCGCCATTACCGGGCAGATTGAGCAAAGCAATGGGCGCGCAGTTTTCCTGGCCGGGGATGTTTGCGACGCGGCCTATGCCAAGGCGCTTGTTGAATTGGCGGAGGAACGCTTTGGCGGTCTGGACGGCGCGTTTAACAATGCTGGCATGATGGGGGATATAGGCCCCATTGCGGAGATGGAGCCGGGCAATTGGCAATCTGTCCTGACGACCAACCTCACCAGCGCTTTTCTGTCAGCCCGGGCGCAGATTCCAGCGCTGCAGCGGCGGGGCGGCGGGTCCATTGTCTTTACCGGGACCTTTGTCGGCGTCAGCAATGGCGGCATGCCGGGCATGGCGGCCTATGCCGCGTCGAAAGCCGGGCTGCTGGGGCTGACCCAATCGCTGGCCTCAGAGCATGCGGCGGAGGGCGTCCGGGTGAATACGATCCTGCCGGGAGGCACCAAAACGGATATGGCGGGCGATGATCCGGCAGTGCATGAGTTCATCGCGGGCCTGCATCCGCTCAAACGGATGGCGGAGCCGAAGGAGATTGCCCAGTCTGCCATGTTCCTGCTGTCGGACAGGGCAAGCTTTATGACCGGGGCGCCGGTGTCGGTTGATGGGGGTATTTCGGCCCGGTTGCTGTAAGCGTCCTGCTGCCGGCCGCTGTGCGGCCGGCGGCAAATGTTGCAGGACAGATCAGCGGATCACGATCTCGTCCGCGCGGACGAGACCGAGAACCGTGCGTGCCTGTTCGTCGAGGAGGTCAAGGTCGAGGTAGTCGTCGGACAGGCGGCGGGTCAGGTTTTCCATTTCCCCGATCCGTGCTTGGAGGCGGCTGAGATCCTGCTGAAGTTCTTCTGCTTCGGCCTGGATCTCAACCCGTCTGAACAACCCGAAGTCGCCCTGCACCGCCGCAAAGGTGAAATACGCGCTGAGCGCGAATGCGATGGCAAAAAAGGCAATGGCGCCGAGGGACGGCCGTGTGCTTCGGGTCACTTTGGAGGTGCCTGTATGTTACTGCTTATGTTGTATTTTGCGCCGTTTGCCGGCGTCTGAGAGGACTATGCCACAGGCGAATCGTCTTGGGAATCCCAAAACTGTCCACAGGGGTGTTTTTTATCGGTGAAACGCAATGCCCCGGCGCGGCGGCCGGGGCATGACACTGTGGCAGACAGGGTTCTGGGCTTACTGATCCAGCGCCGCGACGCCGGGCAGGGTCTTGCCTTCCATCCACTCCAGGAAGGCGCCGCCGGCGGTGGAGATGTAGGTGAAGTCGCCGGCTGCGCCGGAGGCGTTCAGCGCCGCCACGGTGTCGCCTCCGCCCGCAACCGAGATCAGCTGGCCGGAGCGGGTCATCGCGGCGGCCTTCAGCGCTGCGGCGTTGGTGGCGGCGTCGAACGGTTCCAGCTCAAACGCGCCCAGCGGGCCGTTCCAGATCAGGGTCTTGCTGTTGGCAAAGACTTCGATGATGCGGGCGACGCTTTCGGGGCCTGCGTCCAGGATCATGCCGTCCTCGGGGCACTGGTCGGCGGGCAGCACGTCATGCGGGGCGTTGGATTCGAACTTCTTGGCGACCACGATGTCGGAGGGCAGGATGATCTCGCAGCCCGCGGCCTCGGCCTTGGCGAGGATTTCGGCGGCGGTGTCCTTCATGATGCGTTCAGCCAGGGAAATGCCGACCGGCAGGCCCTTGGCGACCAGGAAGGTGTTGGCCATGCCGCCGCCGATCACCAGGTGGTCGACCTTCTCGATCAGGTTGCCCAGCAGTTCCAGCTTGGTGGAGACCTTGGCGCCGCCGACCACGGCAGTGACCGGGCGCTTGGGCTGGCCCAGGGCGCTTTCCAGCGCTTCCAGCTCTGCCTGCATCAGACGGCCGGCACAGGCGGGCAGCAGGCGGGCGATGGCCTCAGTCGAGGAGTGCGCGCGGTGGGCGGCAGAGAAGGCATCGTTGCAGTAGACCTCGCCCAGGCGGGCCATGCCGGCGGCTAGGTCGGGATCGTTTTTGGTCTCAGCCGCGTGGAAGCGGGTGTTTTCCAAGAGGAGGACTTCGCCGGGCTGCAGGGCGTCCGCGGCGGCTTCGGCCCCGGCGCCGACGCAATCAGCGGCGAACAGGACCTTGGTTTCAAAGGCACGCTCCAGTGTCGGCACCAGCTGGTTCAGCGACAGGTTCTCGCGGCGCTCGCCGCCGGGGCGGCCGAAGTGGGCGAGCAGGATCGGCTTGCCGCCGGCGGCCAGAATGTCGCGCACGGTGGGGGCGATGCGGCGGATGCGGGTGGAGTCGGTCACCACGCCGTCGACGATCGGCACGTTGATATCCACGCGCACCAGCACGCGCTTGCCGTTCAGATCCATGTCGTCGAGTGTTTTCCAGCCCATCTGCCGAGCTCCCTATGGTGAAAGTGCAGGTAAATCCGCGGGCTGTTTCGGGGGTTTTTGCGCATCAGTCAATGCTCCCTTGGCATTTCCGGGCGCTGCCCTTAACTATCGTTGCAAATTTCGACGACAGGAGGGCCACATGGCCGAGATTAAAGATCCCGAAAACACCGTCATCATCGAACTGAAAGACGGCAATGTTGTTATCGAGCTGCTGCCCGACGTGGCGCCAAAGCATTCCGAGCGCATGAAGGAACTGGCCCGCGCAGGTGAGTATGACAACGTCTGCTTCCACCGGGTGATCGACGGTTTCATGGCGCAGACCGGCGACGTGGCCAATGGCGACATGGAAGACGGGTTCAACATCCGCATGGCGGGCACCGGCGGCTCTGACCTGCCGAACCTGCCGGCCGAGTTTTCCAAGCTGCCGCACGACCGCGGCACCCTGGGTGCTGCGCGGTCTGCGAACCCGGACAGCGCCAACTCGCAGTTCTTCATAAACTTCAAGGACAACCACTTCCTGAACGGCCAGTACACCGTTTACGGCCGTGTCATCGAAGGCATGGAGCATGTGGACGCGATCACCCGCGGCGAGCCGCCTGCGAACCCGGACCGGATGATCTCCGTCAAGGTTGCTGCGGATGCGTAAGGCGCTTTCGCTGGTGGCCCTGCTGGCGGCAGGGCCTGCCTTTGCCACCGGCCTGGAGGTTCAGGTCGAAGGCGAAGCCAACGGCACCATCAAGATCGACCTCTTTGAGGACGTGGCGCCTAAGCACGTGGAGCAGATCACCGCACTGGCGGCGGAAGGCAAATACGATGGTGTGGTGTTCCACCGTGTGATCGAGGGCTTCATGGCGCAGACGGGGGACGTGGAATTCGGCCGCATCGGTGGCGACATGAGCTATGCCGGGCGCGGCGGTTCCAGCCGCCCAGACCTGCCGGCCGAGTTCTCCGACCTGGCGTTTGACCGCGGCGTCGTTGGCATGGCCCGTTCGCAAAGCCCGAACAGCGCCAACTCGCAGTTCTTCATCATGTTCGATGCGGGCCATTTCCTGAACGGCCAGTACACGGTTGTCGGCAAGGTCACCGAGGGCATGGATGTGGTCGACGCGATCAAGCGCGGCGCCGGCAACAACGGTTCTGTGATCGGCCAGCCGGATGCGATGACCAAGGTGACCGTGACCGAGTAATTCGGTCCTGTTTCAATAAACCAATTGGCCCGCGCCCGGCGTTCCGGGGGCGGGCTTTTTTGCGTCCAGCACTGACAGGCGGTCACAAGCCCGTGCTTGCCCCTGTTCCCGGCCATTTTACCGCTCTCTAATGAGGCCGGGAGGTGCTGGCCATGTTCCGAAGTTTATTGTTGTGTATGGCGCTGCTGCTGCCGCCGGGTGCTGCCGCCGATCCGAATGTCTGGAAGCGGGAGTGGCCGCAGACCGATTTCAGCCGCACCAATGTGCCGGAGTGGCGCCAGATCCGCTCTGGCGGGGTGGGCAAGGACGCGATCCCGGCGCTGGACAAGCCGCAGTTCGTGGCAACTGCCAAGGCGCGGCGGCTGAAGCCGCGCGAGCCGGTGATCACGCTGGAGATGGACGGCGCCAAGCCGCGGGCCTATCCGCTGCGCTACCTGACCTGGCATGAGATCGTGAACGATGTTGTGGCCGGGATACCGGTTGCGGTGACCTATTGCCCCTTGTGCAATTCTGCGGTGACGTTCGACCGGCGCACCGCGGCGGGGACCCTGAGTTTCGGCGTCAGCGGCAAGCTGCGGTTTTCCGACATGGTGATGTATGACCGTGAGAGCCAGAGCTGGTGGCAGCAGGCCACCGGAACGAGCATCGTGGGACGTATGACCGGCGTACAGCTGAAGACCCTGCCGAGCTGGGTCGAAAGCTGGCAGGAGTTCACCGAACGCAATCCGGATGGGCTGGTGATGGCAGAGCCGGGCTGGAACCGCGATTACGGGCGCAACCCCTACCGCGGCTACGACACTGCGAAGTGGCCGTTTCTTTACGATGGCAGCCCGCCGCCGCACGGGATGGCACCGATGGCGCGGGTGGTAAGGGTTGGAAGCCGGGCCTGGCCGATGGAACGGCTGGCGCAGGAGGGAGAGATCCGTGAGGCCGGGCTGGTGCTGAGCTGGCGGGCAGGGCAGGCCTCTGCTCTGGACACCGGGCGGCTGGCGCAGGGGCGCGACATCGGATCTGTCCGGGTGCGCGACGCGCAGGGGCGGAACATAGCCCATGACGTGATGTTCGCCTTTGCCTTCCACGCCTTCTGGCCGGACGGGCGCTGGATGCTGAAGTGAACGGTAAAGGCAGCTGCGCGGCCGCAAAAGAAAACGCCGCAGGAAAACTCCTGCGGCGCCTGTGCGGTCCCTGTCAGACCCGGCGGTGCTGAGTACCTGCCGTGACGGCGGCTCAGCTTTCGGTTTTGCGGGCCGCGGTGGCGGCCTGAACGGCAGCGGACGGTGCCGGTGCGGCGGCCGGTGCGGCAGCAGCGGCCGGAGCGGACTTGCGGCCGCCCGGGTTCAGCGGGTCGTCCTGGCGCTGCACGGAGCCTTCGAAATGGGCGCCGCTTTCGATTGCGATGGTCTTGTGGATGATGTCGCCCTCAACCCGCGCGGTGGAGGTCAGGCGCACTTTGAGGCCGCGCACACGGCCGACGATGCGGCCATTGATGACCACGTCATCAGCGGTGATTTCACCCTTGATGGTGGCGGTTTCGCCAACGGTCAGCAGATGCGCACGGATGTCGCCCTCGACGGTGCCTTCGACCTGGATGTCGCCGGTGGTCTTGACGTTGCCGGTGATGTGCAGGTCCGAGCTCAGCAGCGATGCGGCGGGCTTGGCCTTGGGCATGCTGGAAGAGTAGTCGCTGGCCGCCGGCGCAGCTGCCGGTGCTGCCGCGGGTGCCGGGGTTGCTTCGGCCTGCTTCGGCCCGGGCTCGTTGATTTTGCTCTTAGAAAACATTTCTCGCAGCCTTGATGTAGATCATGGGGTTAACAGCTTGCCCGTTGACCCTGACCTCGTAGTGGAGGTGGGTCCCGGTGGACCGTCCGGTGTTACCCATATCAGCAATGTGATCCCCGCGCGAGACCCTTTGGCCCTTTGTCACGCGGATCCTGGAGTTATGGGCATATCTGGTTTCGATGCCGAAAGCATGGCGGATGGTGACCATCTTGCCGTAGCCGGATTGCCAGCCGGCATGGGTGACAACGCCGTCGGCGGTGGCAAAGATATCGGTGCCGGTGCTGCCGGCGAAATCGGAGCCTTTGTGCAGGCGGCGGCCGCCTGTTTTCGGGTCGCGGCGGTAGCCGAAGCCGGAGGTCTGGCGCACGTGGCCGAGGTTCACCGGCGTTGCAAAGGGCGCCTGCTGGGCGGCCAGCCGGTAGAGGTTCAGCTGGTCGAGCTTGGCCAGGATCGCATTGGCGCGCAGCGCTTCGGGGCTGGGTTCCTCGCCGCGGGTGGACATTGCCAGCGGCTCCAGCGGGCCGCCCTGGCCGCTGTAGCCGCGGCGCACCTGCTCAAGAATGCGGTCGGGCGGCATGCCGGCGTTGCGGAACATCTTGTCGAGCGGGGTGACGGAGACCGCAACCGCCTCTTCCAATTGGCGGAAGATCTGGCTGTTGCGCTCATTCATCAGCTGCAGTTCCAGCTCCAGCTCGTCGCGCTGCTCCAGCGCGCCGCGGGCGTCGGCCAGGATCTGGTCGCGTTCGGTCGCGGTGTCAGCCAGCACATCCGCGAGCAGGCCCATCTGCGCCTCGGCGCTGGCCATCACGGCATGGGGGCTGGCACCGCCCTCGGATTCTTCCTTCAGCTGCGCCAGTTCCCTGCGGGCGCCGTCGCGCTGGGTCATGGTGTCGCGCAGGGTCGACTGGATCACCTCGATGCCGGTTTCCAGTTCGCGGCGGCGGGTCTCGGATGCCAGCAGTTCCGACTGCATGACAGAGATCTGTGCCAGCGCGGCGTTGAAGCGCTCCTGCGCGGCCAGGGCCTCTTCGGCGCGGGCGTCGCGTTCATCGGAAATGGAATTCAGGCGGGCGCGGTAGGTCTGCTGGTCGCGCTTGGCCAGCTCGCGGAAGTTGCCGGAGCCGATGCTGTCCATCAGAACGATGGCGGTGGCGACGATCGACCAGGCCACAAACAGGGTAACACCGCCCACAGCCACCAGCTGTGTTTCGGAGCGCAGACGGATGAACCTGGTGTCGGTGTCGGACTTGAGGAACACCCGCCGCTCCGGGAAGCGGCGTTCGAGAAAGCTGTGAATTCTGATCGCGAGCCGTGTGCGCAATGTGACTTCCCTGTCTGTCCCGTCGTCCGGTCCGGGGTGCGCCGCTGCCGGGAGCGTCCGGGACCTTGGCCGAAGTCAATAGACAGGGCTGGCCATTTGGGCAAGCCTGTTGACCCATTGCGGCGGGCCGCAGCGGTCAGGGGCAGGGGATCGGCGGGAAATTGCCGAGGGGCACGCGTCGGTTTCTGCGGCCAAGCTCCTGGGGCTGAGGCTTGCGCAACCGGCCGGGGCCAGACGGGCAGAAGGCAGGAGAGTTGTGCAGCCAGGACGTGGTTGATAGCAAGTCATGGTATTTCCAAGAAAGAACTTCCAATGCCGTCCCTTCCTTCCGTCAAAGAGCAGATGCAGAAACCGGAAAACTGCCGGACGATTTTCATGTTTCAGCCGGATCTGGGGGACGCTCGGGACTTTCCGGTGGCTTTTGAACCGCATGTTTTCAGCTACAGCCGAAAGCGCGCGGGCTTCAGAACTGATGCACATCTTTTGGAGCTGCCGGGGACACCTGAGAAGGCGATGGTTTACCGCCCATCGGACATGAGCGGTTGTCAGGAGC
The DNA here is from genome assembly GCF_000813965.1 of Leisingera sp. ANG-M7. Lineage (GTDB taxonomy): Bacteria > Pseudomonadota > Alphaproteobacteria > Rhodobacterales > Rhodobacteraceae > Leisingera. Next base: position 288,832 of record NZ_JWLI01000006.1, read on the forward strand.
TGTTTGGAAATGTCCGGCTTGCGCGGAACAGCGTGCCTGAGTTTCTTCCGGACTGCTTGTCAATTTCAGGCGATCCGGTGATCAGTGCTTCGTTCAAAATGGCGATCCAGGCGGCGGACCCGGAGGGCGCGCATCAGTTCATCCCCTGCATGATGTACAATGCCAAGGGGCAGCGCATTTCGAGCCAGGACTATTTCCATTTTGTCTGCGGCCGCACGGTGTTTCTGCTGGATGGGGACAAACAGTACAGCCAGTTGCGCGGGGACGCGACGCCGTCGTTTCAGAAAGAAATGTTCGACTCGCTGGGGCGGGCGCGGTTCCTGTCACATCTTCCGGTCTGGTGCCACAAGTCCAGCGGCGGGCTGCCAATCTTCTTCTCGCAGGAGGCTTTCGGTCACATCCGGGAGGCAAAGCTGCGGGGATTTGGGGAATTCACCAAGTACAATGGGCGGGACAAGCAGCCGGACGGAACACCGGCAGAGACGGTTGCCCATATCTGGGTGGATATGGATGGCTGAGGCGCTGCCAGAGCCAATCTCTGCCATTCCGCCGGCGGGTGATGCACCGTGCCGAAACGGGGCGGTCAGCCTTGGCGGTCTTCCTGCGCTTCGCTCCAGCCGCTTTCCCAGGCCTGATGGTCGGCGTTGTCGAAGGCGTAAGGGTTGGCGGTGATCGGCTGGCCCGTCATGCCCGCGCGGAACCCCTCGTCGAAATGGGCGCCGCGCGGGTCCATTCCGCAGGGCTTGTGCGCGTTGCGGCGAAGGTGTTCGGCAAATTCCGGGTAACGGGCGAGGTCGGTCTGGTCGAGGCCTTCAGGGTGCTGCTCCAGCGCCCGTCGGCCGCGACGGGTCAGCTGCCAGATGCCTGCTCCCAAAGGTTCCAGAATGCAGGCCGTCTGCAGATCCGCCAGATGGCCCGCAAGCCGGTCGCGCCGCTCTGCCGGCGGCAGGCCCGGGGTTTCGTTCGCTTGCCGGAACAGAGCGTCAAGGGCGGTTTCGCAGCTTTCCAGCGTGACCGGCCCCGAGCTGGCCTTGTGCATGATCAATGCAACAAGGCTGGCGGTGCTCAGCAATGGAAAGTCGTTTTGGAACATAGGTTCAGCCGGATTGCCGGGGCGCACAGTCTACGCCTGTGCGGCCGTCAGGTAAAGGCCGGCGCCTGGCTGTCATTCCTGTCTGCCAGTCAGGGTTACCAGCCGGGCAGCGGTTTCACCTGGTCAGCCAGCGGCCAGTAGAAATCCGGCGGCAGCCCGGCATCGGCGCGTTTTTCCTCGTTGAAGGGCGGTTTCAGCGCACCGCGGAAATACTTGCGCACCAGCGCGTGGAATTCCTCCTTGGGGTCCAGATTGTCCCGCCCGCACAGGAAGTTGAACCATTTGGATCCATAAGCGACGTGGCTGACTTCCTCGGCATAGATCAGCTCCAGCGCCTCCACTGCCTGAGAGAGGTTTGCCTTGCGGAAAATACCGATCATGCCGGGGGTCACGTCTAGGCCGCGGGCCTCCAGAACCATCGGCACCACGGCGAGGCGGCCCATCAGATCCTCTGCGGTATCCTCAGCCGCGCGCCACATGCCAGCATGTGCGGGCAGGGCGCCGTAGTGGCTGTTCAAGACTTCAAGGCAGTCGCACATCAGGTTGAAATGCTTGGATTCCTCATCCGCGGCCTTGACCCAGTCGTCGAAGAACCCCAGCGGCATTGGCACATGCGAGAAGCGGGCGATGATGTCCCAGTGCAGGTCGACGGCATTCAGTTCGATATGGGCCACCGCGTGCAGCAGCGCGATGCGGCCCGCTTCGGATCCCGGCTTGCGCTTGGGCACATCGCGCGGGTTCAGGAGTTCGGGGCTGTCCGGGCGGGCCGGGTGCATCGGCGGACGGGCGGTGCCGATCGGGATTTGCGGCGCATCGCCGGTGCGGCTGGCGAACCATTCGGCGGCATGGCAGCGCGACAGGGCGGTTTTGGCGCGCCCGTCCGCCGTGGTCAGCACTTCTGCGGCGCGTTCGGCGAGCGAAAGGGGCTGATCAGTCATGCGTCTCTCCTGTTTCTGCGGTGCGGCTGGATCACTCAAGAGGCGGGTTCACCTGATTTGAGCGGCAGAGTCCAGTCCGGAAACCGGAGCACTCCCGCGCCTGCGGGAGATCAGCAGGCTGATCGCCCTGGCCGGCTTGGGCATGGCAGTGCGCGTCCCGCGCACTGCGCGCCGCCCCGCCGGGGCGGCGCCGGGCCCAACAGCCGCGGCCCGTGCCCGTCAGGGCACGGGCAGGGCTGGCGGGAGCGCCCCGCCTAAAGGGCGCGAACGGCTTCCAGCACTTCTTCCGCGTGACCGTCGACCTTTACCTTGCGCCAGACGCGGGCAATTTTGCCGTCCGCACCGATCAGGAAGGTGGAGCGCTCGATGCCCCAGTGCTTCTTGCCGTACATGCTTTTCTCTTTCCAGACGCCGTAATCCTCGCAAACGGTGCCCTCGGCATCCGACAGAAGCGGCGTTGTCAGCCCGTGTTTTGCGGTGAAATTCTCATGCTTCTTGAGGCTGTCCTTGGAAATCCCGAAAACGTGAGCGCCGGCATCGGCGAATGCCTGCAAAGCCTCTGAAAAGGCGATGGATTCTTTGGTGCAGCCGGGGGTATTATCGCGGGGATAGAAGAACAGCACCACGGGCGCGCCCTTGAGGCTGGACAAAGTGACCTCTCCGCCGCCGCCGCGGGGCAGGGTAAAGGAAGGGGCGGGATCTGAAACGTCGAGCATTGGCCTGTCTCCTGTCTTTTGCGCAAATCACTGTGCGGCGACCATAACCCATGAGCAGCGAAGGGAAAGCTGAGATCAAACCCGCCGGCGAGAATAACCGCGCCGCCGCCGAGGCGGTGCCGGTGACCGGTCCCGCTCCGGAAACGGATGCGGCTGTTCGGGCTGTGCCGCGGCGGCGGCGCCGCTGGCGGCTGCTGCGCGGGCTGGTCTGGGTGCTGGCGCTGCTGAGTTTTCTGGGCGCTGGCGCAGTCTATTTCGGGGTCGGCACCCGGCTGGATGCGCCGGATTGGGTGCGCAACCGGGTGGAGGCGCGGATTGAGCGGCACCTGAACGGGCTGCAGGTCGAATTCGGCGCCATCAATGTCGTGGTGAACAAGGGCTGGCGGCCGCGGGTGAGCCTGCGGGATGTGGTGCTGCGGCACCCGGACGGCAGCGTCTTTGCCCAGCTGGCCGATGCCCAGGCAAGCCTGGCGATGCGGCCCCTGCTGCAGGGCCGGATCCAGCCCAAGCGGATCGCCCTGAGCGGGCTGTTTGCGGCGCTCAGGCGCAACGAGGACGGCAGCCTGGCGCTGAGCTTTGCTAGCGGTGCGGCACCGTCGCGGCGCGCTGCCAGCCTGGTGGAACTGATCGAGCAATGGGACAGCCAGTTGCAGAAGCCGGTGCTGGCTGCGCTGACCGAGGTTGAGACCAGCGAATTGACGCTGTCCTATACTGACGACCGTCTGGGCCGCGGCTGGACTCTGGACGGCGGCAGGATCGGATTGCAGCGGGAGGGCGGCTCGGTCTCCTTGTCGGCGGCCTTCTCGGTCCTGAGCGGACGCGGCGAGGTTGGCACGGTGGAAGCCAGCTATACCTCCGAAATCGGCAGCCCCGAGGCGGAGTTCGGGGTGCTGGTCTCCGAGATCGCCAGTGAGGATATCGCGGTGCAGAGCCCGGCGCTTGGCTGGCTGGGGGTTCTGCGGGCGCCGATCTCCGGGTCGTTGCGCGGCGGCGTGGCGGCGGATGGCGTGGTGCAGCCGGTTCAGGCCAGCCTGCGGATCGGCGAAGGGGTGATCCAGCCTGCGGCGCAGACCCGTCCGGTGCCGATCACCGGCGCGCGCAGCTATTTCACCTATGATCCGGCGGCCCAGCTTCTGGCGTTCTCGGAACTGAGCATTGAAAGCGGCTGGGGCTCCGGGGTGATGCAGGGCCAGGCAAGCCTGGCCGGGGTGCAGAACGGCCAGCTGGCCGGGCTGGTCGGGCAGCTGCGGTTCTCCGATCTGAAGCTGAACCCGCGCCGCCTGTTTGAAACCCCGGTGGAGTTTCCTGCGGTGGATGCGGATTTCGATCTGCGGCTCAAGCCCTTCCGGCTGCGGCTGGGAGAGATGCTGGTGCATGACGGCGGCAGCCGCATTCACTTTGACGGCACCGTCGGCGCTGGCCCTGAGGGCTGGGACTATGACCTGAACGGCAGCGTCGACCAGGTGCAGGTGAAGCGGGTCAAGGAATTGTGGCCCTCGGTGCTGGCGCCCAAACCGCGGGAGTGGGTGGGTGAGAACCTGCACGCCGGGCTGGTGCGCGATGTGGGTTTCCACATGCGCGGCCGCGGCAGCGGCAAACCGTTTGTCAGCCTGGATCTGGCGTTTGAGGGCGCCGAGGTGGTGTTTCAGAAATTCATGCCGCCGGTGAGGGGCGGATCCGGTCAGCTGAGCCTGTACGGCCAGCGGTTTGTGGTCACGGCCTCCGGCGGCACGATCACAGCGGACCAAGGCGGCGAAGTGGAGGTTGCCGGCACGTCCTTTATTATCCCGGATGTTACCGCCAAGGACGGAACGCCTGGGATTGCCCGGATCAAGGCGCGCGGATCTGCCACGGCGGCGCTGTCGCTGCTGAACCGGGAGCCCCTGCGGGTGATGGACAAGGCCAATCTGCCGGTGGACCTGGCGGAAGGGCAGGTGGAGGCCGAGGGCACGCTGGCGCTGCCGCTGCAGAAGAAGATTCCGGTGGAGCAGATCCTGTATCATTACAGCGGCACGGTGCAGGGTGTTCAGTCCGCCAAGCTGGTGCCGGGCCATGTTGCGAAGGCACCGCTGCTGCGGGTTGAGGGTGATCAGGGGCAGGTGAGGATCAGCGGCGATGGCAGCCTGTCTGGCGTGCCGCTGAGCGCCAGTTGGCGGCAGAAGATTGGCAAGGGTGCCGCGCCGGACAGCCGGGTCGAAGGGACGATCGAACTGTCGCCGGCAGCAGTCGAGGCGTTCCGGATCGGCTTGCCGCGCGGGTCGGTTACCGGCAAGGCGCAGGGGCGCTATGCAGTGGACCTGAAGCCGGGGGTGCCGCCACAGCTGACACTGGAGTCGGATCTGCGGGGTGCGGGGCTCCGGATCCCGGAAATCAGCTGGCGCAAGGGAGAAAGCGCAACCGGCAAACTGTCTTTGACCGCGACCCTCGGTGAGAGCGCCGCAGTGGACAGGCTGGAACTGGAGGCGCCGGGCCTGTCAGCCACTGGCCAGGTCACGACGCACAAGAGCGGTGGGCTGAACCAGGCAGTGCTCACCTCGGCGCGGGCGGGAAACTGGTTTCAGGGCGCGGTGACCTTCACCGGCCGGGGCGCCGCAGCACCAGCGATTGAGGTGACCGGCGGTCGGCTGGACCTGAACCGGTCGCCGTTTTCGGATACGTCAAACGGTGGCGGCAGCGGCGGCCGAGGCGGTGATGTACCGGTGACACTGCGGCTGCAGAACCTGCAAGTGACTGACAGCATCGGGCTGCAGAACTTCCAGGGCAGGTTTTCCACCCGCGGCGGCATGAACGGGGAGTTCACCGCACGTTTGAACGGTCAGACGCCGGTGGCCGGTACGGTGGTGCCGCAGAACGGCGGCACTGCCTCGCGCATCCGCTCCAATGATGCGGGCGGGGTGTTCCGCTCTGCCGGGGTGTTCGGGCATGGCCGCGGCGGCAGCTTTGACATGACGCTGGTGCCGGCCGCGGGGGCGCCGGGCGAATATGACGGCAGGGTCGCGGTCCGCAACATCCGTGTGAAGAACGCGCCTTCGATGGCGGCGATCCTGAACGCGATCAGCCTGGTAGGCCTTCTGGACGAGATGACCGGCCAAGGCATCCTGTTCACCAGCATGGAGGGCCGGTTCCGGCTGGGGGCTTCGCATCTGATCCTGCATCAGAGCAGCGCGGTCGGCCCGTCCATGGGGCTGTCGCTGGACGGCAATTTCGACCTGAACAGCAGCCGGCTGAACATGCGCGGGGTGATCTCGCCTGTTTACCTTCTGAATGCCATCGGGCGGGTGTTGTCGCCGCGGGACGGCGAAGGTCTGTTCGGGTTCACCTTCACCCTGCGCGGAACCGCTGATGACCCATCGGTCACGGTGAACCCGCTTGCAGGGCTGGCACCGGGTTTCCTGCGCGAGATCTTCCGCGGTCCGGCGCCGGAGGTGCCTGGTGACACCAGGGCGTTCTCAGCCGACGGTGAGGAGCTGGAGGAAGGCCAGGAACAGGTCCGCGAACCGCGGGGATCTGACAAGTAAACCTTGCAGAGGGCGAAAATCGCCATAGATTTCTCCCGCTGCACAGCCTATAGCGCGCGCCATGAAACTCAGCGATTTCGACTTCGACCTGCCCGACGACCTGATTGCCACCCGGCCTGCCAACCCGCGCAGCTCGGCCCGCTTGCTGGTGGCCGAGGGCGGTGCCCTGCACGATGGGCAAGTGACCGATCTGACCCGCTGGCTGCAGCCCGGCGACCGGCTGGTGCTGAATGATACCAAGGTGATCCCGGCCCGCCTGAGCGGGCTGCGGCACCGCGACAGCGCGCAAGGCCCCGTGGCGGCCAGGATCGAGGCGACCCTGCTGGAACCCCGCGCCGATGGCAGCTGGGCCGCGCTGCTGAAGCCCCTGAAGAAGATCAAAGCGGGTGAGGAGATTGTCTTCTCTCAAAACCTGAGCGCCAGGCTTGAAGCCATCGACGACGGCCAGGGGCAGCTGCGCTTCAATCTGAGCGGCACCGATTTTGATGCTGCATTGGCAGAGGCTGGCGCGATGCCGCTGCCGCCCTATATCGCCGCCAAGCGTGCCGCGGATGAGCAGGACAAGACCGACTATCAGACCGTCTGGGCCAAAAATTCCGGCGCGGTGGCGGCGCCGACGGCCTCCCTTCATTTCGACGCGCCGCTGCTGGAGGCGCTGAAGGCGCGCGGAGTTGAGATTTCCTATGTCACCCTGCATGTGGGCGCGGGCACCTTTCTGCCGGTCAAGGTGGAGGATGTGACCACCCACCGGATGCACGCGGAATGGGGCAAGGTGAGCGAAGAGGCCGCAGCAGAGATCGCCGCAACCAAGGCTGCAGGCGGGCGGGTGATTCCGGTCGGCACCACGGCGCTGCGGCTGATCGAAAGCGCCGCCAAGGACGGCCGGATCCATGCTTGGGAAGGTGACACCGACATCTTTATCTATCCGGGGTTTGCGTTCCAGGTGGCGGATGCGCTGATGACCAACTTCCACCTGCCGAAATCGACGCTGCTGATGCTGGTCTCGGCGCTGATGGGGCAGGGAGAGATCCGCAAGATCTATGATCACGCGGTCGAAAGCCGCTACCGGTTCTTCTCTTATGGCGATGCGTCGCTTTTGATCCCGGCAAAGGCGAATACATCTCAGAAATGCGGCACGGAATCGTAGACAAGCGCCGCAACTATGGAACCCTGAAGGCGCGCAAAGGGTTCATTAAACTGAAATCGGAATCGGCGATACCGGCCCGGCGGGCTTGATCGCCCGGACATAACAATCAAAACTGATAGCAGCCCGTCCCATTGTGGAGGGCTGCTTTGCTTTCGAAGGAGGCATGAAAATGCTGCAGGTGCTGTCGAGCGCATGGGCGCTGCTGCTGGGGGTTTGCTTGCTGATGGTGGGCAACGGCCTGCAGGGCACCATGCTGGGTGTGCGCGGCGAACTCGAGGGTTTTTCGACCTTCCAGATGTCGATCGTGATGGCGGCCTATTTTGTGGGCTTCCTGGGCGGTTCGCGGCTGGCGCCGGAGATGATCCGCCGCGTCGGCCATGTGCGTGTCTTTGCGGCGCTGGCCTCTTTCATCTCGGCGGTAATGATCCTCTATCCGCTGCTGCCCAACACCATTGCCTGGGCGCTGGGGCGGATGATCATCGGCTTCTGCTTCTCCGGCGTGTATGTGACGGCGGAAAGCTGGCTGAACAATGCGGCTGACAACACCAACCGCGGCAAGGCGCTGTCGCTCTACATGATCGTGCAGACCATCGGCATCATTGCCGCGCAGATGATGATCCAGATCGGCGACCCGGCCGGGTATGAGGCGTTCATCATCGCGTCGATCCTGGTTTCTGTCTCCTTCGGGCCGATCCTCTTGTCGATCTCGCCGACGCCGGCCTTTGACACCACCAAGCCGATGACCCTGCGCCAGCTGTTTGAAACCTCGCCGCTGGGCTGTGTTGGCATGTTCCTGCTGGGCGGCGTGTTCTCGGCCCAGTTCGGGATGAGCGCGGTTTACGGCTCTGCCGCCGGGCTGACACTGTGGCAGCTGTCGGTCTTTGTCTCCACCTTCTATGTGGGGGCGATGCTGCTGCAGTACCCGCTGGGCTGGCTGTCGGACCGCATGGACCGCCGTTTCCTGATCCTGGCGGCCGCCCTGGCTGGCGGCATCGGCGCGGTGCTGGGCTTCCTGTTCGGGATGGAGTTCAAGATGCTGCTGGTGGCGGCTTTCTTCATCGGCGGGCTGTCGAACCCGCTCTATTCGCTGCTGATCGCCTATACCAACGACTATCTGGAGCATGACGACATGGCGGCGGCTTCCGGCGGACTGATCTTCATCAACGGGCTGGGCGCCATCGCCGGGCCGCTGATCACCGGCTGGCTGATGGAGGATGCCGTGTTCGGGCCCGCGGGGTTCTTCACCTTCATCGGCGCGCTGATGTTTGCGATGGCCGCCTATGCCGCCTACCGCGCGACGCAGCGTGCGGCGGTTCCTGTCGATGAAACCGGCAGCTTTGCCGCGATGTCGCCGACGGCAACGCCGGTGGCTGTGGAGTTTGCCCAGGAATACGCCATCGAAAGCGAACTGGAGGAGCAGGAAACTGCCCAAGAAACAGTCTGATTGCGCTAACCGACCGGAATTGTGAGGATTATTTCACACAATGGGGTTGTCTGACGCAATTTGTGACCCAAGGTTACTTGTAAAGGTAATGTAAAATGGCCTGAAGTTAGGGTCAGGAAAAACTTGGAGTTACGACCGATGGCTGGTCCCGAAGAGATACTTGCATTCTGGCTCGACAAAGTCGGGGAGAAGGGATGGTATCTGCAGGATGACGCGCTGGATCAGGAGATCCGCGACACGTTCCAAAGCACCTGGGAGGCGGCCTGCGAAGGCCGGTTCTCCTTCTGGCTAACCTACCCGAGCGGCACTCTGGCCTACATCATCCTGATGGACCAGTTCCCGCGCAACATGTTCCGCGGCGAGGGCCGGGCCTTTGCCTCGGACCGGGCGGCCCTGTCGGCGGCAAAGATCGCGATCAACAAGAACTGGGACCTGAAAATCGACGAGCCGGCGCGGCAGTTTTTCTATCTGCCGATGATGCATTCCGAAAACCTGTGCGATCAGGAACGCTGCATCCGGCTGATGATGGAGCGGATGCCTCAGACCGGCACCAGCAACCTGCTGCATGCCCGTGCCCACCGCGAAGTGATTCGCCAGTTCGGCCGCTTCCCCTACCGCAACGAGGCCCTGCACCGGGCCAGCACTAGCCCGGAACTGGCCTATGTGCAGGCCGGCGGCTATGGCGAGACCGTGCGGCAGATGCAAGCGGCCGGCTGACACCGGTTCAACTGGAAGATTTCAACGCCGCGCCCTGAGGACGGGCGCGGCGTTTTTCTTTGGCGGTCCCTTGCCTGCGGTGCGGCACTGCGGCAGGAAGGTGCTCCCGTATTTCATAAATTTCTTTGAAAGAGAGAGCATGACTGTATCCTCCTTTCCCATGACCGGCAGCTGCCGCTGCGGTGCCACCGGAATAGAAGTGTCCAAACCGCCGGCGCTGACAGCCGCCTGCCACTGCCGCGGCTGCCAAAAGATGAGCGCCAGCGCGTTTTCCCTGACCGCGCTGTACCCGGCTGAGGCGTTCCGGGTTGTCCAGGGCGATCCTGTCGTTGGCGGTGCCAAGGGTGCCGAACTGGCCCACTATTGCTGTCCTGGGTGCCAGACCTGGATGTTCACCCGCATCACCGGCGTGGAGGGGTTTGTGAACGTGCGTCCGACGATGTTCGAGGACAGCAGCTGGTTCCGCCCGTTCATTGAGACCTGGACAGCGGCCAAGCATCCGTTTGTGCAGGTCACCGCAGAACACAGCTTTGAGCATTTCCCCACGATGGAGGAGTTCGGCGGGCTGCTGGCGGCCTACGCCGAAAGAGGCTGAGCCGGGGTCAGCTTTCGCCTGAACTGCACGCGCTGCCATCCTTCAGCAAAGGCGCGGCCTGGATGATCCGGCCGGCCAGTTCAGCAGCGCCTGCACGGGCTGCCTCTGCCGCGGCCTGCCGGGGCAGGGCACGCATGTCTGCAAGGCTGGCTTGCACCTGTGCCAGGCGCGCCTCCAGCCGGGTGAGGCTTGCAGCAGTGGCGGTGCCGTCCTGCACCATGCTGCGCAGAGCGGCTGCCTCCTCTTGCAGCCCCGAGACGGCCGTGCGCAGCGGGGACACCTGATCCGCAATTGCGGCCGCATTGGCGGTGACGCCTTCGGCTGCGGCCATCAGTTTCCATGCCAGGAACACGCACAGTGCCAGCAGGATCAGGGTGGCGTTCAAGAGCGCCTTGGCAAGATCGAAAAGGTTTTTTGTCATATGCATGCGGTCCAGGGTTGTGGATTGCAGAAAGCTTCCGGCCTATGCTGGCCCGGAGCTGCCTGTTCTGCCAAGCGGAAACCTGCCGGAAAATGCATGGCCGCTATGCCGCAGCAGAGGATGATTGCAGTGCAGCGAAAACTAGTTTAACGGTAAACTAGTTTTGGAACCTGTTCGAGGGCGAGGGAGCAACATGGCCGCACAATCTTATGACGTGATCGTAATCGGCGCCGGGCCGGGGGGCTATGTCGCCGCCATCCGTGCGGCGCAGCTGGGCCTGAAGACCTGCGTGGTCGAGCGTGAGCATCTGGGCGGCATCTGCCTGAACTGGGGCTGTATTCCGACCAAGGCGCTGCTGCGCTCCTCGGAAGTGTTCCACCTGATGGAGCGCGCCAAGGATTTCGGCCTGAAGGCGGAGAACATCGGCTATGACCTCGATGCGGTGGTGAAACGCTCGCGCGGGGTGGCGAAACAACTCAGCTCCGGCATCGGCCACCTGATGAAGAAGAACAAGATCGACGTGGTGATGGGCGAAGCGTCGATTCCGGCCAAAGGCAAGGTTTCGGTCAAGACCGACAAGGGCACCCAGGATCTGACCGCCAAGAACATCGTTCTGGCCACCGGCGCCCGCGCCCGCGAGCTGCCGGGGCTGGAAGCGGACGGCGATCTGGTCTGGACCTACAAACACGCGCTGCAGCCGGTGCGGATGCCGAAGAAGCTGCTGGTGATCGGCTCTGGCGCCATCGGCATCGAATTTGCCAGCTTCTACAACACCCTGGGCGCTGACACGACGGTTGTCGAAGTCATGGACCGGGTGCTGCCGGTCGAAGATGCGGAAATCTCTGCCTTTGCCAAGAAGGCCTTTGTCAAACAGGGCATGAAGATCATGGAGAAAGCCATGGTCAAGCAGCTGGACCGCGGCAAGGGCAAAGTGACGGCCCATATCGAAGTGGGCGGCAAGGTAGAGAAACAGGAGTTCGACACCGTGATCTCCGCCGTGGGCATCGTCGGCAATGTCGAGGGCCTGGGGCTGGAAGAGCTCGGCGTCAAGGTCGACCGGACCCATGTGATCACTGATGAATTCTGCCGCACCGGCGTCGATGGCCTCTATGCCATCGGCGACATCGCCGGCGCGCCCTGGCTGGCGCACAAGGCGTCCCACGAAGGTGTGATGGTGGCCGAGCTGATCGCGGGCAAGCACGCGCACCCGGTGAAGCCGGAAAGCATTGCCGGCTGCACCTACTGCCAGCCGCAGGTGGCCTCCGTCGGCTATACCGAAGCGAAAGCCAAGGAACTGGGTTACGACATCAAGGTCGGCCGCTTCCCCTTCATCGGCAACGGCAAGGCCATCGCGCTGGGTGAGGCCGAGGGCGTGGTCAAGACTATCTTTGACGCCAAGACCGGCGAGCTGCTGGGTGCCCACATGGTCGGCGCCGAGGTGACCGAGATGATCCAGGGCTATGTGGTGGGCCGCCAGCTGGAGACCACCGAGGAAGACCTGATGAACACCGTCTTCCCGCACCCGACGCTCAGCGAGATGATGCATGAATCGGTGCTGGATGCCTATGGACGCGTGATCCATATGTAAGCTGCCCGCGGTGGTGTGCATTTGAAAAGGCGGCCTGCTGAGGGCCGCCTTTTTTCGTGGTGCCGCATGTCCCGGGCGCGCGGGGCGTTGCGTCAGATACTGGGCGCCCTCTGGCCACTGGTGCCGGCACGGGGTAACCAGTGGCAGAACAAGATCAAAGGGGCGGCAGTCATGATGGCATCCGGGAAAACCCGCTGGGGCGCGATCCTTGCGGTCTGGGCGGCCGGCCTTGGCGCTGCCGCGCAATACGGCAAGGTGTCGGTTGTCTTTGATCAGCTGGGCGCGCTGTATCCGGAAGCCGGAGCCGGCCTGAGCCTCAGCGTGTCGATGACGGGCGTGCTGGGCATTCTGATGGGTGCGGTGGCCGGGTTGTTTGTTTCTTCCTTCGGCTACCGGCGCACGCTGGTCTGGGCCTTGTGGACAGGCGCCATGATGTCGGCGCTGCAGGTGCTGCATCTGCCCTACGGGCTGTTCCTGGTGACACGCGCGGCCGAAGGGTTGTCGCACCTGGGCATCGTGGTGGCGGGGCCGACGCTGATGGCGCTCTTGGCAAGCGACCGCCAGCGGGGCACGGCGCTGACGGTGTGGAGCACGTTTTTCGGCGTTGCCTTTGCGCTCTTGAATTGGCTGGGGCTGCCGCTGGTGGCCGCGCATGGCCTGCTGTCGCTGTTTGCCGCGCATGCCGCACTGATGGCGGTGCTGGCTGTTCTGCTGCAGTGGGCGATGCGGGGCCTGCCGGTGCCGCCGCGCCAGCCGATGCCGCAGCTGGCCAACCTGGCGGCCCTTCATCTGAAGATCTACCGGTCACCGTTCAAGCTGGCGCCGGCCGCGGGCTGGCTGTTTTACACCACTTGTTTTGTGGCGCTCCTGACGGTGCTTCCGCCGCATCTGCCAGCGGAGCAGCGGGCCTTTGTGATGGGGGCGTTTCCGCTGATCTCCATCGCGTCGTCGATGCTGTTGGGGGTGGCTTTGTTGCGGGTGATGCCGGCGGTGCAGCTCATTCAGCTGGGTTTTGGATTATGTGCGGCGGGGGGGCTGTGGCTCTGGGCCATGCCGGGAGATTGGCTGGCGTGTTTTGCGCTGGCGGCGGCCTTTGGCCTGGTGCAGAGCGGCAGCTTTGCCTGCGTGCCGCAGCTGAACACCACCGCGGCGGATCAGTCTGAGGCCAATGGCGCCATGTCGCAGGCGGGCAACGCAGGCAATGTGATCGGCACGCCTCTGTTGCTGGGCTCGCTGGGCCTGGCAGGCTATGGCGGCATGATGCTGGTGGTCTGCGCCCTGTTCCTGGCAGGCATTCTGGTACACCAGCTGCTGGCCGTACGGCGGCGCGCCTGGGCCTGAGCGGCGGCTCCCGCCCGTCACTGGCCCCAAGGGGCCCGTTCCCGTTGGGCCAAGCGCCGCGCAAAGCGCGCGGCGCAACGGAATTCGTGCCGAATTCCGAACCTAAGAACGGAGCTTTTCCGGCTGCTGCCAGCTGCTGTCAGCAAGTTTCAACCTGTTCGCGCAATGTTCTCTTTTTAGGCTTGGCGTTTTCCACAGCATTCCCTATCTGTAGGGCGGGCGTCCGCCAAGGGTTCGGCGGCGCGGGTACGGGGGCATTATGGCTGAGCTGAAATCCATCGAAGTGCGCGGCGCGCGCGAGCATAATCTGAAAAGCATCGACGTGGATATTCCGCGCGATGAGCTGGTGGTGATCACTGGCCTTTCGGGCTCGGGCAAGTCCTCGCTGGCGTTCGACACCATCTATGCCGAGGGGCAGCGCCGGTACGTGGAAAGCCTGTCAGCCTATGCCCGCCAATTCCTCGACATGATGGAAAAGCCGGATGTGGACCATATCAGCGGTCTGTCCCCTGCGATCTCGATTGAGCAAAAGACGACCTCCAAAAACCCGCGTTCCACCGTTGGCACGGTGACGGAAATCTATGACTACATGCGTCTGCTGTTTGCCCGCGCGGGCACGCCCTATAGCCCGGCCACCGGCAAGCCGATCGAGGCGCAGCAGGTGCAGGACATGGTCGACCGGATCATGGAGATGGAGGAGGGTACCCGCGGTTATCTGCTGGCGCCGATCGTCCGCGACCGCAAGGGCGAGTACAAGAAGGAATTCCTGGAGCTGCGCAAGCAGGGCTTCCAGCGGGTTAAGGTGGACGGGGAGTTCTATGAACTGGACGAGCCGCCCACACTGGACAAGAAGTTCCGCCATGACATCGACGTGGTTGTCGACCGGCTGGTGGTGCGCGAGGGGATGGAGACGCGGCTGGCGGACTCACTTCGCACCGCGCTGGACCTGGCCGATGGTATTGCCATTCTGGAAACGGCTCCGCGGGAGGGGGATCCGGAGCGGATCACCTTCAGCGAAAACTTTGCGTGCCCGGTCAGCGGCTTCACCATCCCGGAGATCGAACCGCGGCTGTTCTCCTTCAACGCGCCGTTCGGGGCCTGCCCGGAATGCGACGGGTTGGGGGTTGAGCTGTTTTTCGATGAGCGGCTGGTGGTGCCGGATCAGAGCCTGAAGGTTTATGACGGCGCGCTGGCGCCGTGGCGCAAAGGCAAGTCTCCCTATTTCCTGCAGACCATTGAAGCCATCGCGCGGCATTACGAGTTCGACAAGAACACCGTCTGGAAGGATCTGCCCGAGAAGGTGCAGAAGGTGTTTCTGTACGGGTCCGGCGAGGAGGAGATCCTGTTCCGCTATGACGAGGGCGGCCGGGTTTACCAGGTGGAGCGCACCTTTGAGGGCGTCATCCCGAACATGGAGCGGCGCTACCGCGAGACCGATTCCAACTGGATCCGCGAAGAGTTTGAGCGCTACCAGAACAACCGCCATTGCCATCACTGCGAGGGCTACCGTCTGCGCGAGGAAGCGCTGGCGGTGAAAATCGCCGGCGTGCATGTGGGGCAGGTGGTGCAGCTGTCGATCCGCGAGGCGCTGGCCTGGATCGAGGATGTGCCGAACCACCTGACACAGCAGAAACAGGAGATCGCCCGCGCCATCGTCAAGGAAATCCGCGAGCGGCTGGGGTTCCTGAACAATGTGGGGTTGGAATATCTGACGCTGAGCCGCAATTCCGGCACGCTGTCCGGCGGCGAGAGCCAGCGGATCCGGCTGGCGAGCCAGATCGGTTCCGGCCTGACCGGGGTCTTGTATGTGCTGGACGAGCCCTCCATCGGCTTGCACCAGCGCGACAATGACCGGCTGATCGGCACGCTGAAGAACCTGCGCGACCAGGGCAACACGGTGATCGTGGTGGAGCATGACGAGGACATGATCCGCCAGGCGGATTACGTCTTTGACATCGGCCCAGGCGCCGGGGTGCATGGCGGCGAGGTGGTGAGCCACGGCACGCCGCAGGCCATTGCGTCTGACACCAATTCGATCACCGGCCAGTATTTGGCAGGCACGCGGGAGATCGCGGTGCCGGCCAAGCGGCGCAAGGGCAACAAGAAGAAGATCAAGGTGGTGAAGGCCACCGGCAACAACCTGAAAGAGGTGACGGCCGAGTTCCCGCTGGGCAAGTTCGTCTGTGTGACCGGCGTGTCGGGCGGCGGCAAGTCGACGCTGACCATCGAGACGCTGTTCAAGACCGCCTCCATGCGCCTCAATGGCGCGCGGCAGACGCCTGCACCTTGCGAGAGCATCAAGGGGCTGGAGCATCTGGACAAGGTGATCGACATTGACCAGCGTCCGATCGGGCGCACACCGCGGTCGAACCCGGCGACCTATACCGGCGCCTTCACTCCGATCCGCGACTGGTTTGCCGGCCTGCCGGAGGCGAAGACGCGCGGCTACAAGCCCGGGCGGTTCTCCTTCAACGTCAAGGGCGGCCGCTGCGAGGCCTGCCAAGGCGACGGCGTCATCAAGATCGAGATGCATTTCCTGCCCGACGTCTATGTGACCTGCGAGACCTGCAAGGGCGCGCGCTACAACCGCGAGACGCTGGAGATCAAGTTCAAGGGCAAGAGCATTGCCGACGTGCTGGATATGACTGTGGAAGATGCACAGACTTTCTTCCAGGCGGTGCCTGCGATCCGCGACAAGATGGACGCGCTGATGCGGGTAGGCCTTGGTTATATCAAGGTGGGCCAGCAGGCGACCACGCTGTCAGGCGGCGAGGCGCAGCGGGTGAAACTGTCGAAGGAGCTGTCGAAACGCTCTACCGGGCGGACGCTGTATATCCTTGATGAGCCGACCACTGGCCTGCATTTCGAGGATGTAAAGAAGCTGCTGGAAGTGCTGCACGAGTTGGTGGAGCAGGGTAATTCGGTGGTGGTGATCGAGCACAATCTGGATGTGGTCAAGACCGCCGACTGGATCATCGACATCGGCCCTGAAGGCGGGGATGGCGGCGGTGAGATTGTTGCGGCCGGCACCCCGGAAGCGGTGGCCGAGGAGCCGCGCAGCCACACCGGGCGCTATCTGAAGGACATTCTGGCGGCGCGGAAGGTGGCGGCAGAGTGAATAAGAGGGGCGCTGCCCCTCTTGGCCTTTGGCCAATTCACCCCGGGATATTTTTGGCCAGATGAACAGAGGGGCGTTTGCGCCCCCCTTTTCTTTAGGCGGGTTGCGGCGCCGCGGGGCGGGCCAGGACGAGCGGCACCAGGAACAGCCCCAGGAAGGCCGTGTTCATCGCCACGTTGAACCAGGCGCCGGAGGCGAGGGAGCCGAGGCTGTCGGGGATGTACCAGGCCAGCAGCGCCGGGAGCAGCAGGCGGCGGCCAAGGGCCGGGTCGGTGCTGTAGATGCGCTCAGTCACCAGGTAGATCAGAACACAGAAGCCGCACATCAACCCGCCGCTGATGGCTGTCATCAGGGAGGCTGCGCCTGGACTGAGCGCTTGGGCACCGTCCACCGGTAGGAAGGCGAGATCGATGAACAGGCTGAGTACTGCGCCGAGTGGTGTGACGAGGGCCAGCACCATGGCAAGGCCGAAAGCGGTGCCGAGGATTGAGACAGTCTTGAGCATGCGGATCGCGGCAGTGTGAGACATGGGAAGCTCCTGTGAAATGTCTCCGCCAAGATGCAGCGGAGAGCGGAGGCAAAACAATTACCTGGGGGGTAAGTGTATTCCCCGCTGCAGCCCCCTATGCTGCGGAAAACGGAGGCATCAAATGGCGGAGAGCTTTGGCGCGGTTTTAAAGAAATGGCGCGGGCTGCGGCGGATGAGCCAGATGCAGCTGGCGCTGGAGGCCGGGGTCTCAGCCCGGCATCTGTCGTTCCTCGAGAGCGGGCGGTCGCGCCACAGCCGGGGCATGGTGCTGCGTCTGAGCCAGGAGTTGCAGCTGCCGGGCGGAGCACAGAACCAGCTGCTGACCGCTGCCGGTCTGGCGCCGGTCTATGCGAGCCGCCCGCTGGAGGATGCGGAACTGGCGCCGCTCAGGCAGGCGGCGGAACAGATGCTCGATGCGCATGCGCCTTTTCCAGCGATGATGATCGACCGTCACTGGACCCTGCTGGATCTGAACCGCCCAATGGAAATGATGCTGGGCAATGCCGGTATAGCCAAGGGCAGCAGCCTGATCGAGGCACTGCTGGACAATGCGGTCTTGCGTTCGGCGCTGGACAATCTGGAGGAAGTGGAGCGTCACAGCCTTGCGCGGTTGCGCACGGAACTGGCGCATTTCGGTGCTGATCCGGTTCTGGAGCGCGCGGTGGCGCGGCTGCAGGCAAATGCTGCCGCCCATGATGCGCCGCAGGAGGGCGTGCTGCCCGCAGTGATCCCCGCGCGTTACCGGATGGGCGGGCAGGTTTTGGCCTTTTTCTCAACCATCACCCAGTTCGGCGGCACCGGTGACCTAGCGATGTCGGAGCTGAGGGTCGAGATGCTGTTTCCTGCCGATGAGGCAACACGTCAAATGATAGCAGCGATGGCCGGGGCCTGACCGGGCCGCCCAGCACAGCACTTACTGGGCGAGGCTGTCTGCAGAACCGATCAAGCGCAGAACCTTCTGGGTTTCCCGGTTCACCTGATAAACATAACCGCCGGCCTGCACATAAGTAGCGTAGGGGTCCGGCGCCCAATGGCCCGGCTCACCGATCCAGGTGTAGTCATCCAGGATGTGGTCGCCGCGGCGGTAGAACTTTTTGGCAGCCGGCCCGGGTGTGCAGTGCGAGGCTTTCATCGCCAGCCCCTGCGGGCATTCCAATGCGTCCTTGTCCGGGCTGCCATTGCCGGCAGCCAGCGGAATCGCCAGCGCGCTGGCAGCGGCAAGAACAGATATTGGAACAAGGCGGCGTAACATTTACAGCGGGTCCTCTTTGCGCTGTCCTTCACATAAAGGGTCCGGCGGCAAAGCCAAGAGGGGCTGAAAACGGGAGGCGGCGGGTTGCCGGTTGCAGCTCAGGCGGCGGCAAGAACCCGCGCTTCAAAGCTGCGCAGCGAGAGCCGGGCGGCATTTCCGTAGCCACGGCCGGTTTCAGCGCAAAGTTCAGGGAACAATTCGCGGATTTCCGCCTGTGTGCCGGCATCGAAGCCGGCCGCGGTTTCAGGGCCGGGCTGGTAGCTTTCGCTGAGGGCGCCATTCGCCCAGACGATCTGGTGGCTGCCGAACAGGAGGTGGAAATACTCTGCCCTCTGCATCTCAAGTGCCGGTCGCACGGTCTTGTCGTTGACCAGGTCCTTGGCTTTGACCAGGACTTCCTCCTCGCCGAACAGAAGCTCTGCCAGCGGGCCGGACACGACCATCCGGTGCTGCGGGGACACATAGAGGTCGCGGTTATTGCCGCAGCTGCCCTTGACAAAACGGACCGGAGCCGTTTCGGCTGTGCATGCGGTGCTGCGGCTGCCGATCCACTTCAGAACCTGCGGGCCGTTGTCGTAGGTCAGAACTTCCATGCCCGGGCGCAGGTCCTCGACCGGGATCTCGCCATCCGGGGTCCGGATCAGCGTGCCGCGCAGGAAGCAGGGCACGGTCTGGGTAATCTCTACCAGCCCGGTGTCAGAGTTCCCCTGGCCGTTGTCCGCAGTATAGTTGAAGTAGACTGTTTCTAAATCGCCGTCTGTCACTACGGTGAAAGTGCCGTCAGCATTCAGGGTGATTTGCTGCCCGGTCGGCAGGGTAACGGTGTCCCCGGCGGTGACCGGCTGACCATTGATATGGGTCACGGTCAGCGTGCCGGCGGCGGTGGTGTCATTCTCCAGAACGTCCAGCACCCGGGTCTTGTTGATGGCGAATTCCGCCTCATCATCCTGGGCCACCACGGCGGTCTGGACTGAACCGCCGGCGATCAGCAGATTGGTGTCATAGCTGCTGTCGGAGGTATCAGCGACGCCGATCTTCAGCGTGTTGATTTCACCTGCGTTCACGGGAGCAATGAACGTCAGGGTGATGGTGAACCCGTCCATTTCGGTGTTGTACTGGTCGCCGGTGTTGTCGACATAGACGTTCTCGGTGCCGTCATTGATGTTGCCGATCGAGGCGGTGCCGTCACCGATGGAGACCTGCGCCTCAACACCGTTCACCCAAACGCCAATGACGTCGTTGTATTGGGAGCTGGCAAACTCAGGGTATTCTTCGGACGAGAGCACGAAGTCGATGGTCAGCGTGTCGCCGTCCGGTACAAAATCGACCTCCAGGAAGGATGCGTCAAATGTGCTGGCACCCGCCAGCGCGTCGAAATCTGCATCGCCGTTTACACCGCTGGTATTGGTGGAGGTGTTGGTGTTCTGGTTGGTGTTGGTTGAGCCGTCGCTGTTGGTGAAGTCCCGTACATAGCCGGTTGACAGGATGACGCCTGAATCCGCGGGGGCCACGCCAGGTGTGGTAATGTCCGCGCCGGTGTAGATACCGGAGGAAAGAGTGTCGCCGCTGTAGCTGGCGCTGGTCACAGTCACGCCGTCGCCGAAAATCTCCTCCGCCATCTGGGTGGCGGTCGCGGAGGAGTCGATGTTCAGTTCGGTCGCAGTGGCCATAGCGGGCGCCTCAATCCGGGAGCTGGTTAACGGGTTGTTTTCCGGAATGCTGCTGAATTGCGGCGGAATAGTGGCGGGCCTTGGTCGAAATCCTGAAGTTTACTCGAATTTTAGAGGAATTTTTGGAATGCCGGAAAAGATAGAGGCCGGCCCCGTCAGGGACCGGCCTTGCGCGCTGCCGGTTTGGGAGGTGGCCGCGTGCCGCGGCTGGGCGTCTCAGCCCTCCCGGCTGCGCTTTTCGAACCGTGGCAGCATGGCAGAGAAGTCCATGCCTTTGCCGTCTTCGTCCTCGACGAATTTTTTGTAGAGCGCCATGGCCAGCTCGCCCATCGGGGTGTCGGCATCGGCGCTTTCGGCGGCCTGCTGGCTGAGGCCCAGGTCCTTGAGCATCAGCTCCGCTGCAAAACCCGGCTGGTAGTTGTTGTCAGCGGGCGATTGCGGGCCGACGCCGGGGGCGGGGCAATAGGCGTTCATGGTCCAGCTGTAGCCTGAGGAAGTGGAAACCACGTCGAACATCTTCTGCCGGTCGAGGCCCAGCTTGTCAGCCAGGGCAAAGGCTTCGCAGGTGGCGATCATGGTGACGCCCAGGATCATGTTGTTGCAGATCTTGGCCGCCTGGCCGGCACCGGCCTCGCCGCAATGCACGGCCTTCTGGCCCATGATATCAAACAGAGGCTCAGCGGCCGCAAACGCCTCTGCCGAGCCGCCGGCCATGAAGGTGAGCGTGCCGCCGGCCGCGCCGCCGATACCGCCGGAGACCGGCGCGTCGACGGACAGGAGGCCTGCGGCCTCCGTCTGCTCAGCCACCGCGCGGGCAGAATCCACGTCGACGGTGGAGCAGTCGATCAGAGCGGCGCCCTTGGCCATGGCCGGGATAACTTCCGCTGCGACCGCGCGCAGGATAGCACCGTTCGGCAGCATGGTGATGACGGCATCAGCACCAGCTGCGGCATCAGGGCCGGAAGCAGCCATGGTGACGCCTTCGATGCTGACATCGGCCATGTCGAAGCCGGTGACCTCGTGGCCGGCCTTGGCGAGGTTAGCGGCCATCGGCCCGCCCATGTTGCCCAGCCCGATAAATCCGATCTTCATTGCACGTCCTCCTCAAATGTCAGCGCGTCGGCGCCCAGCGGCGCCAGCATGTTCTCGACCGCCTGCGGCGGGACGGCCTCGCCCGCATATTGCCACTGCGGGTTGCGGTCCTTGTCGATGATCTGGGCCCGGATGCCCTCCAGAAAATCGCTGTGTTCCATAGCGCGGAATGTGTAGCGGTATTCCAGGTCCAGCGCCCGGCGGATGGCAGGGCCGTCGGCACGCAGCCGGCGCAGCATTTCCAGCGTGCAGGCCATCGACAGCGGCGAGTTTCGTTTGAGAGATTTCAGTGCGGCAGCGGCAAATTCGCTATCTCCGGCCTCAAGACTGGCAAGAATGTCCTCTAGGCTGTCCTTGCCGAAGTGTCTGGTCGTGTGCTCGCGAACCGTGCGCAGCTTTCCCTCAGCCGCGGGCTTGGCGGCATCCTCGACCAGCCTGGCGCTGCCGGTTTCCTCCAGCGCGGAGATCAGAGCCGGCCATTGGTCCTGCGGGATGAAGTAGTCGGCAAAGCCTGCGAGGATGGCATCATCCGCGCCCATCCTAGCGGCAGTCATGCCAAGGTATTCCCCCAGGTGATCCGGCGCCAGCGACAGCATCAGGGAACCGCCCACGTCCGGCACCAGGCCGATGCCGACCTCCGGCATGGCGATCTGGCTGCTTTCGCCGACGACCCGGTGGGTGCCGTGGCAGCCGATGCCGACGCCGCCGCCCATGGTGAATCCTTGCATGAAGCTGATCACTGGCTTCTTATACTCAAAAATCAGTGCGTTCAGCCGGTATTCATCGCGCCAGAAAGTACGGCCATAGGAATAGTCGCCCTTGGTGCCGGTGTCATAGAGCTCGGCAATATCACCGCCTGCGCAAAATGCCTTGTCGCCCTCGGCGTCGATCACCACCAGTTTGACGGTGTCATCCCTTGCCCAGTCGCGCATGGCGGCGTCGATAGCCATGCACATCTCATAGCTCATCGCGTTCAGCGCCTTGGGGCGGGTGAAGGTGATGCGGCCGGCCTGGCCGGAATTGCGGATGTGGATGTCACTCATCTGGCGTGCTCCATCAGTATGTCTTGCCGTACAGTCTGGGGCAGGGCGGGTCAGCCTGCAATCAGCTGGCGCGAGACGATCAGGCGCATGATCTCGTTGGTGCCTTCCAGGATCTGGTGCACCCGCAAGTCGCGGACGATCTTCTCAACTCCATAATCCGCCAAATAGCCGTAGCCGCCGTGCAGCTGCAGGCAGCCGTTGGCCACGTCAAAGGCGGTGTCGGTAACCATCAGCTTGGCCATGGCGCAGAACTTGGTGGCGTCATGGGCGCCGGTGTCCAGTTTCCACGCGGCCTGGCGCAGGAAGGTGCGGGCTGCCTGCAGGCGGGTTTCATATTCCGCCAGCCGGAACTGCAGCGCTTGGAACTGGTTGATGGATTTGCCGAAGGCCTTGCGCTCGGACATGTACTGGACGGTCTGATCCAGCGCCGCCTGAGCGCCGCCCAATGCACCGGCAGAGATGTTCAGCCGTCCGCCGTCGAGCCCCGCCATAGCATAGGAGAAGCCCTTGCCTTCCTCACCGATCAGGTTGTCTGCGGGGATTGCGCAGTCGTCGAACTGCACCTGCGAGGTGGGTTGCGCCTTCCAGCCCATCTTGTCCTCCAGCGCGCCGAAAGACAGGCCCGGGTTGCCGTCCTCGACCACCACAGTGGAGATCCCCTTGGGGCCGTCTTCGCCGGTGCGGCACATCACGACATAGGCGTCAGAATAGGAGCCGCCGGAGATGAATGCCTTGGTGCCGTTCAGGATGTAACCCTCATTGCTGCGCTCGGCGCGGGTTTTGAGAGCAGCGGCGTCAGAGCCGGAGCCCGGCTCGGTCAGGCAGTAGGAGAAGATCTTCTCCATGGTGCAGAGGCTGGGCAGCCATTTCTGCTTGGTCTCCTCGGAGCCGAACTTGTCGATCATGCCGCCGCACATGTTGTGGATCGACAGGAAGGAGCCGATGGCGGGGTCGGCCATGGCCAGCGCTTCGAAGACCAGCGTGGCGTCCAGGCGCGAAAGGCCGGAGCCGCCGTATTCCTCAGAGACGTAAAGCCCTCCGAAACCCAACTCTGCCAGTTTCGGCCACAGGGTTTTGGGGATGGTGCCTGCTTTCTCCCACTCTCGGGAATGCGGTGCGATGTTGTCCTGGCCGAATGCAAGGGCCATGTCGAAAATGGCCTGCTGTTCCTCTGTCAGTGCAAAATCCATGCGCCGCTCCTCCCGCCGGTTAGATGAATTGAACAGTTGTTAATTTAATAGCGGCCGGGGGACGCTGAGGCAAGCTGCGCAATTGCAAAGCCGCCGTGCAGCATTGCCGCGGCATCTGGCACCCGGGGTCAGGAGAAAATTAAGAAACTTCGGCGAAACTCTGTCTCAAACCGGTCATGTGCAGGTGAACCCTGCATTACGCATTCCAAAAGGAGCAGGCGACGTGTCAAATTCAGGGGCGCAGCATTTTCTGGCATCCAACCTCAGCGGATCCGCAAAGGGGGGTGGAAAAACACCGGATTTCCCGGCGGCGGTGGCCAGCAATGAACGGGCGAATTTCACAATGGCCATGCGCCACGGCCTGCTGAAATCAAACGACGTTCCGGTTCGCGAACAGGTGGTGCGCCTGATGAAACTGTCACGCCGCAAGGCGGTTGAACGCAGTTTCAAGGACGCGGTCTATCTGATGGAGCAGGCGCTGGAACTGGATCCCAAGAACCGCTCTATCCATACCGCGCTCGGTGAGATCTACGAACTGATGGAGAAGCGCGACAAGGCGATTCTCTGCCATGTTGAGGCGCTGCGGCTGGAACCCCAGAACCCGGAATGCCTGGCCTATATCGGCAGCTATCTGATGCGGATCGGGCAGGATGAGGAAGCCATCAACTATTTCCAGGACTGCCTGAAGTTCGCGCCGTCAAATGAAGTTGTCTTTGCCCGCATGATGCACCTGAAACGGCGCAAATGCGACTGGTCCGAGTTCGGCAAGGCCCGCAAGAAGATCAAGAACTTCTCCAAGGTCATGAAGGCGATCGACCCGTTCTCCTTCCTGAGTGTGGTGGACGATCCGGAGATGCAGAAACAGTACTCAGTGCTTGCCGCCAACGCCAACAAGGTCTGCAAGGAAGAGACCGCCAGCTTTACCGCACCGCTTGCAAAGAAGGACAAGATCCGGATCGGATATTTCTCCTGCGATTTCCTGGATCACGCGACAATGTACCTGATCGGCCGGATGTTCGAGCTGCATGACCGGGACCGGTTCGAGATCTACATCTACGACTACGGCGCCATGACCCAGCAGCAGGGCCGCCTGCGGGCGGAGCAATCCGCGGATGTCTACCGCCAGGTCGGCGGCGTCGCGAGCGAGATCATTGTTGAACAGGCACGGGCGGACGGGCTGGACATCGCCATCGACCTGAAGGGGCACACCAAGGGCAACCGGATCAACCTGTTTGATCACCGGATGGCGCCGGTTCAGATATCCTATCTCGGCTACCCCGGCACCTCTGGTGTGGATGCCATTGATTACATGATTGCCGACCCGGTTGTGGTGCCGCCGAAGTACCGCAAGCACTACACCGAGAAAGTTCTCTATATGCCGGACTGCTACCAGTCGAACGACGACAGCCGAAAGGCCTCAGAGGATTTGCCCACGCGAGCGGATGTGGGTCTGCCGGAAGATGCGCTGGTGTTCTGCTCTTTCAACAGCCCCTACAAGGTGTCACCGGAAGAATTCGACATCTGGATGAAGCTGATGAAGCTGGTACCGGACAGTGTGCTGTGGTTCTACGCCGCCCATGACGACATCCGCGACAACATCCGCGTAGAAGCCAAGCGGCGGGGCGTCAGCCCGGACCGGATCGTGTTTGCCGGCTTCGCCCAGCAAGCGGAGCATCTTGCCCGTCTGCCGCTGGCGGACGTGTTCCTCGACACGTTTGCGGTGAACGCGCACACCACCGCCAGTGACGCGTTGTGGGCAGGTGTTCCCGTTGTCACAAAGGTCGGCAAGCAGTTTGCGGCGCGTGTTGCCGCCAGCCTTCTGCACTCTGTCGGAATGGATGAGCTGACCACCACAACGCCGCAGCAGTATCAGGCCCTGGCTCTGAAGCTTGCCCGCGACAAGGACTATCTGGCCGATGTGAAAGCTAGGGTGCGTCAGGGGATCGAGACAGGTCCGCTCTATGATACGGAGAAGTTCACCCGCAACTTTGAGGCGCTGCTGGAGAAAACGCTGGAGCGGTTCAATGCCGGGCTGAAACCGGATCACATCAGCCTGAGCTGACGCAACTGACCAACGTATAAGGGCGCGGGATATTCCCGCGCCCGTATACATTCGGGGCCTGCCGGTGCGGGCTCGCTGATCAGAGCAGCCGCACCTGGGTGCCGATTTGCACCAGTTCATACAGCTCTTCGACGTGCTGATTATAAAGGCCGATGCAGCCGGAGGAGCTCTGCCGCCCGATCTTGCGGGTGTCATGGGTGCCGTGCACCAGATAGGCGGGCCAGTCCAGATACATCGCTCGGGTGCCCAGCGGGTTGTTCGGAACGCCGCCCTCGATTGTCACCGGGAGCGATGGGTCGCGTTCCCGCATCGAGGCGGTCGGGGTCCAGCTGGGGTTTTCCCTCTTGCGCACCACCTCGGTGTAGCCGCGTTTGGTCAGGTCCTCGGTCATCGGCACCGAAGAGGGGAACAGCCGGTAGGTTTCATTGTCCGGTCCCCAGTAATGCAGCGCGCGGGAACTGATGTCGGCCAGCAGGCAGCCAACGCCCAGCGTCTCGAAATGATCCTGCCAGTTCTGCTGGCTGAAGGCGGAGGTGTTGCGCTGCACCGGCACTTCTTCGCGGATGGCGGGTTCGTTCTGCGGGAAGGCGTCGGTGGATTGCGCGCGCAGAAGGGCCGGGGTGGCCAGGGTCGCGCCAAGCCCCATCAGGGTTGCGCGGCGGGTGATGCGGAGTTTGGTCATGTTGCCTCTACCGTGCTGCTCGAAAACTCCGCAGCAAGATAAGCATGCCTACGGGTTTTCCTAGGGGCGAAATAGCGGAAATTCCCGGTCTCACAAGCTTGTGTAATGCCGGGCGGCGGAACTTTGCCGCCCGGTGCAGCAGTTGCTGTTCAAGCCGGCAGGCTGCGGACCTGGGCAAAGGACAGAAGGCGCTTGCTGTCCTCATCCCACAGATGCAGCCGGGCGTTGGCCAGACTTTCGCGGATGGTCATCCGGTTGCCTTCGGCCAATTCGGCGTGGTCGCGCAGCACCTCGGGCAGGCGATAGAAAGGGATGCGGCTGTAGAGGTGGTGCACATGGTGGATGCCGATATTGGCGCTGAGCCACTGCAGCACCGGCGGCAGCACGTAATGAGAGCTGCCGTGCAGCGCGGCGTCATGCAGCTGCCAGTCTTCTTCACTCTCCCACTGGGTGGTCTCGAATTGGTGCTGCACGTAGAACAGCCACAGGCCCGCAGTGGCGGCAATCAGCGTGGCCGGCAGGAAGATCAGCAGCAGTGGCATCAGCCCGCCGAAGTACCAGATCAGCCCCAGCGCGGCCAGGATCGACGCATTGGTGCCCATGGCGCTGATCCAGTAGCGGGCCTGGCCAGTCAGGCCGTAAGGGATGCGGTTCTGCAGGAAGAACAGGTAGCCGGGGCCGATCCCGAACAGGGTCACCGGGTGGCGGTACAGCCGGTAGAC
Source organism: Leisingera sp. ANG-M7 (assembly GCF_000813965.1). Lineage (GTDB taxonomy): Bacteria > Pseudomonadota > Alphaproteobacteria > Rhodobacterales > Rhodobacteraceae > Leisingera. The sequence continues at coordinate 315,710 of NZ_JWLI01000006.1, forward strand.
CAGCCGGTCCCAGCGGCTGGCAGCGCGGTATTCGGCCACGGTCATCGTGTGAATGTCGCCCATGCCGCGTTTGCCGAGGTTGCCGTGGGTGCTGTGATGGATCGAATGGGTGCGGCGCCAGACGTCATAGGGCGTGAGCGTAAGCACGCCGATAATGCGGCCCACCCAGTCGCTGACATGACGGTTGTTGAAAAAGGAGCCATGCCCGCAATCGTGCTGGATGGTGAACAGGCGCAACAGGAAAGCGGCGATCAGCACGGAAATGGCCAGCGTCAGCCAATAGCTCACGGACAGCGACCACCAGGCCAGCGCCCAAAGAAGGAGGAAAGGCACCACAGTCACTGCCAGCTCAAAGCTGCTGCGCAGGGCGCTGGGGTCTCGGTACTGGGCCAGGATCTTGACCCAGTCGCGGGCGGACTTAGCAGCCGCCTGCGGCTGGTTCGGTATTTCTGTCTTGCTCATGCGCCTGCCGTTTGTCTGTCTGTTCCTGCCCGGATAGACGAGTTACGCAGCGGAACAAGCAAAAACCGGCCTGTGCGCCTGCATTTCCGGCGAATTTCCGGCGCCATTGCAGGAACGCCATCATTTCGGGGGGATTTGCGCAGGTTCCTTGCAGGAATGGCTGCAGGGCGGCCTCCAGTGTGCAGGCGGCTTCTGGCACCTGCGAGTCACAAGCCGATGGCTTTTTCCGTTGCCAGGATCTCGAACGTGGCCTTGCCCTCGGCGTTGTATTTGCGGACCGTATCGCTGTTGCGCACCACAGTCAGACAGCGGTAGCGCCCGCCGTCCTTGGGCATTGAGACGCAGATCTGGTTGCCGTCGGTGATCGCATAGGCGCCAGCCCCGGACCAGCCGCCGCCCTCCAGTTCCCCAACCAGCCGGTTGCCGGGTTCATAGTAGAACCGGAAGGTTTTGGTGCCTGCCTTGGCGGTTACCGCCTTTCCCACAACCAGATCGGCGATCTCTTCCGCGGTCATTGCGGTGCCGCCGTTGCTTAAGTCAGTTTGCAGCTCCGTTTCAGCCGATGCCGCACAGGCGAAAGTTGCAGCTGCTGCAGCGGAGGTTAAGAAGGTTCGAGGTGTCATTCTCTTGTCCTTTCAGGTTGGTCTAAAATCTGAGGTGCCGGCGCCTGCTGCTCCAGCCTTGGCCCTGAAGATGCGCAAAAGCTTGATAATCTGATGACTTTTTCTGATTTCTGTATGACAATCCCTGCCTAAAGGGGCAGATGTCCGGCATGTATGTTTTTGATGAGTTCGAGTTTGATCCGGGCGGCACCGGGCTGCGCAGGCAAGGCGAAGACGTCGCGCTGGAGCCGCAGGCGCTGCAGTTGCTGGAGGTTCTCATCCGGAACCGGGGCCGTGTCGTCAGCAAGGACGACCTGATAGCGGAGATCTGGCAGGGACGGGCAATCACCGATGCGGCGCTCAACACCCGGATACGGTCCGTGCGGCGCGCGCTGGGGGATGACGCGGCGCAGCAGCGTTATATCAAGACCTTTCCGAAACGCGGCTACAGCTTTGCCGCGGAAACACAGGCAGATGCTCCGCTTGGGCCTCAAAACCGCAGGCGCGTTGGGCTGGCTGGCGCGCTTGCGTCGCTGGCTGTTCTGACGGTCGCCCTGCTGTTCTGGCTGTGGCCGGCGCCAAAGGCAGCGGTTGAGGCAAGGCCCTCGCTGGCGGTGCTGCGGTTTGAGACCCTGGGCGAGGAGGGCGCCGAGCCATTCTTCGCCGAGGGGCTGACGGAGGAACTGACAACCCATCTGGCGCGGTTCCGGGAGCTGTTCGTGATATCTGCGGCGACCATGCGGGCCTATCCCGGTGATCCGGCGGCACAATTGCAGGCGGCACGGGATTTGGGACTGAGCCATGCCTTGCGCGGCAGTGTCCGGCGGGACGCAGGCCGCATCCGCATCACTGCAGAGCTGATCGGTCTGCCGGAAGGGCGCACGTTGTGGGCGGAACAGTTCGAGCGAGAGCTGGCCGGTGTGTTTTCAATTCAGGACGGGATTACTCGTGCCATCGCCGGGCGGCTGCTCCCAGAGATCGAAACGTCGCAAGCCTCCGGACAGCTTTCACGCCCGACAGAGGACCTGAGCGCCTGGGACCTGTACCTGCGCGGACGGTTGCAACAGGGCATCCTGACAGCGGAAGCGCAGAGGGAAGCGCTGCGGCTGGCGCGGCTGGCGGCAGAGATGGACCCGGGCTTTGCTGCCGCCCGCAGCCTGGAGGCGCGGGCTTTGGGAACGCAGTTTTTCCACGGCTGGGTGGAAGAGGGGCAAGCGGTGCTGGATCAAGCCATTGACGCGGCACAGGCCGCGATCCGGTTGGACAACAACGATCCACAAGCCCATGCGGCGCTTGGATATATCTACCGTTTTACCGGCAAGGGGGAGCCTGCGATTGCCAATTTGGAACGCGCAGCGGAACTCAATCCCAACGATGCCCGCATCCGGCTGGAGCTTGCCCATACGCTGGACTGGTTCCGCCTGCAGGAACGTGCGCTGCCGCAAGCCGAGATGGCGATCCGCCTCAGCCCGCGCGACCCGATGCTGCACGCCATGTATTTCTACAAGGGTCACATCCTGTTCCACTTGGGCCGCCATGACGACGCGCTGGAAGCCGCACGGCAGATGCGGGCGGTGGCGAAAAGCCCGGTGTGGCAGGTCTATGCCCATCTGCTGCGCGCTGCCAATCTGTCCCGGCTGGGCCGCAGTGATGAGGCGCAGGCAGCCATAGAAGCGGCGCTGGCCATCAATCCAAAATTGTCGGTTGCGGCGATGCGCAAACAATTCGAGGGCAGCAAGAACCACCCGGAAAACCGGCGCATTTGGCTGGAAAGCCTGCAGGTCGCGGGATTGCCGGAGGAATAACAAGCGGCAGAAACGAAAAAGGCCCCGGAATGTCCGGGGCCTTTTCCTATTAAGTGGCAGGGAGTTAGTCCATTGCCTTGAAGTTGAACTCGCCGCCTTCCTTAATGCCCGAGGGCCAGCGGGAGGTTACGGTCTTGGTGCGGGTGTAGAACTTGAAGCTGTCCGGGCCGTGCTGGTTCAGGTCACCGAACATTGACTTCTTCCAGCCGCCGAAGGTGTGATAGGCCAGCGGCACCGGGATCGGCACGTTGATGCCCACCATGCCGATGTTCACACGGGAGGCGAAGTCACGCGCGGTGTCGCCGTCACGGGTGAAGATCGCGGTGCCGTTGCCGTACTCGTGGTCCATCGCCAGCTTCAGGGCTTCCTCGTAAGTGCCTGCACGGACAGTGGAAAGCACCGGGCCGAAGATCTCCTGCTTGTAGATGTCCATGTCCGGGGTGACCCGGTCGAACAGGTGCGCGCCAACAAAGAATCCGTCCTCGTAGCCCTGCAGTTTGAAGTCGCGGTTGTCGACAACCAGTTCCGCGCCCTGGTCGACGCCGGACTGGATCAGGCCCAGGATACGTTCCTTGGCCGCCGCGGTCACAACCGGACCCAGGTCGACGTCGTCGCCGGCGGTGTAGGGGCCGACCTTCAGCTTTTCGATGCGCGGGATCAGCTTCTCGATCAGCTTGTCGGCGGTTTCTTCACCGACCGGAACCGCAACCGAGATTGCCATGCAGCGTTCGCCGGCCGCGCCGAAGCCTGCGCCGACCAGCGCGTCAGCGGCCTGGTCCAGATCGGCGTCGGGCATCACGATCATGTGGTTCTTGGCGCCGCCGAAGCACTGGGCGCGCTTGCCGTTGGCAGTGGCGCGGGAATAGATGTACTGCGCAATCGGGGTGGAGCCCACGAAGGACACGCCCTGGATGATCTCGCTGTCCAGAATGGTGTCAACCGCCTCGCGGTCGCCGTTCACCACCTGGAACACGCCCTCGGGCAGGCCGGCCTCAACGAACAGCTCCGCCAGCATCAGCGGCACGGAGGGATCGCGCTCGGACGGTTTCAGCACCACCGCGTTGCCGCAGGCCAGCGCCGGGCCGACGTGCCACAGCGGCATCATGGCGGGGAAGTTGAACGGCATGATGGAGCCGACAACACCCAGCGGCTGACGCATGGAGTACATGTCGATGCCGGGGCCTGCGCTGTCGGTGAATTCACCCTTCAGCATCTGCGGCGCGCCGATGCAGTATTCGATCACTTCCAGACCGCGCTGCAGGTCGCCCTTGGCGTCCGGGATGGTCTTGCCGTGCTCGCGCGACAGCGCCTCTGCCAGCTTGTCCATGTCGCGGTTCATCAGGCCGACCATCGCCATCATCACGCGGGCGCGTTTCTGCGGGTTGGTGGCGCCCCAAGCGGGCTGCGCCGCGGCGGCCTTTTCGATCGCATCGGTGGTTTCCGCAGCGCTGGCCATCGGGCACTGGTACTGCACTTCGCCGGTTGCGGGGTTGAAGACATCGTCAAAGCGGCCCGAGGTGCCGGAGACCAGTTTGCCGTTGATAAAGTGGCCGAGTTCTTTCATCGGATCCTCCTCTGTTCATCTTGCCCATATCGTAGGCTTGCAAAAAACATCGGAAAAGAGGAAACATTTCAAAGAGGCTTTGCAGGAACGCAAAAGGTTAACGCCAGGTTAGCAGATAAACGGAGGACCCCGGGCCAATGGATCCGCAGTGGGATGATATGAAAGTGTTTTTGGCGGTGGCGCGGGAGGCGAGCCTGTCCGGCGCCGGCCGCATCCTCAAGATGGATCCCGCCACCGTCGGCCGCCGCATTGCCCGGTTCGAGGCGGCATTGGAGACCCCGCTGTTCGTGAAATCGCCGCAAGGCTATGCCCTCAGCGCCGCCGGCGACCGGCTGCTGGTCCATGCCGAGGCCGCGGAACAGGCAATGCGGGCAGGGACGGAAGCCCTGAGCGGCCCCAGCGACACCATGTCCGGCCAGATCCGCATCGGCGCGCCCGATGGCAGCGCCAATTACATCCTGCCGCAGGTCTGTGCCGAGATCGCCGAAGCGAACCCGGATCTGGATATCCAGATCGTGGCGCTGCCCCGCGTCATTAACCTCAGCCGCCGCGAAGCGGATATGGCTGTTACGGTCAGTGCACCCACGGCGGGCAAACTGCTGGTGCAGAAGATCTGCGACTATAAGCTGCACCTTGTCGCCTCGCGTCATTACCTGAAGGACCATCCGCCGATCGAAAAGCTGGAGGATCTGAAAGGCCACAAGATGATCGGCTATATCCCCGATATGATCTTTGACAAGGAACTGGACTATCTGAACGACATCGGGATTGAACGTGTGGCGCTGGCGTCCAACTCTGTCTCGGTGCAGATCAAGATGGCGGCGCAAGGAACGGCGGTCTGCGTGGCGCATGATTTCAGTTTGCCGGCCCACCGGATGCTGCGCAAAATCCTGACTGACAAGGTGAGCCTGACGCGCAGTTTCCACCTGGTGCGCCACCAGGGCGACCAGCGCAGCGAGCGGCTCAACCGCTTTGCCCAGGCGCTGTCCAAAGGCATCCGCGACGAGGTGGCCCGGCTGGAAGCCTTGACTTAAAGCTGCGTTGCGGCACACTTAATTTATAGAGAAGTTATTTCCGGAGGTCTCCAGCGTGCTCGTTCAAGAGATTTTAAAGTCCAAGGCCGGCTCGGGTGTTGTTACGGTCAGCCTGTTTGCGAGTGTTTCCGAGGCAGCAAAAGTCATGTCAGACAACCGTTTTGGCACCGTTGTTGTTTCCGCCGACGGAGACTACCCGGATGGCATTCTGTCCGAGCGCGATATCGTTCGGGAACTGGCCAAATCCGGCTCAGGCTGTCTGGACGAGCCGGTCAGCAACTATATGACCAAGGAACTGGTCACCTGCACCAGCCAGTCCAATGTCGGCGAGGTTCTGCAGCAGATGACCGATGGCCGGTTCCGCCACATGCCGGTGGTGGAAGACGACGGAAAGCTCATCGGGATCATCACACTGGGCGATGCTGTCAAGGCGCAGCTTGCCCAGGTTGCGATGGAGAAGGACGCGCTGCAGGACATGATCATGGGCCACTGAGCCGCAGGCCGGCGCGCGGGGCACTTGGCCGCAGGCGGGGCCTCCGTATTTCTGCCCCCTTGCAATGACGGCGGCAAATATGTTTGCGTGTGCAGAAATTTCTGACAAGGCAGGAGGCCGCCCATGCGCGTTGGTCTGTATCCCGGCACCTTTGACCCGATCACCATCGGGCATATCGACATCATCCGCCGCGCCAGCGCGCTGGTGGACAAGCTGGTGATCGGTGTCGCCATCAACCGCGACAAGGGGCCGCTGTTCCCGCTGGAGGAGCGGGTGGCGATGATCGAGGCGGAATGCGCCAAGCTGAGCGACGAGACCGGCACAGAGATCGTAGCGCATCCGTTCGAGAATCTGCTGATCGACTGCGCCCGCGACGTCGGTGCCCAGATCATCGTGCGCGGGCTGCGGGCGGTCGCAGATTTCGAATACGAATTCCAAATGGTCGGCATGAACCGGGCGCTAGACAGTTCGATCGAGACCGTGTTCCTGATGGCGGAGGCACGGCACCAGGCGATCGCGTCAAAGCTGGTCAAGGAAATCGCCCGGCTGGACGGCGATGTTTCGAAATTCGTCACACCGCTTGTCAATGACAAGCTGATGGAGCGGTTGGGTAAGACCGGCTGAAACCGTTCACAGTATTGGAAACAAACAAAGCCGGGCTGACGCCCGGTTTTTGCTGTCCGGGGAACGCTGCTGGAATGTGAGGGGTGTCAGCGCCAGAAAGCCGCCCAGTCGATCAGCGCAAACAGCTTCTTGCCGAGAAAGATCATATGCTTGTCGCCGAACAGGACGATATCGATGACCGCGGCGGTAATCAGGAACAGCCCGAGGCAGATGGCAATCCGGTTGGTCATGAAGGCTCCGCCGCAAATGAAAACGCCCGCCCAGATAACCTGAGCGGGCGCGAATTCTCAAGAGGCCAGGGGCGTTTAGCCCAGCTTGCCCATGGCCACGGCTACATCGGCCATGCGGACCGAGAAGCCCCATTCGTTGTCGTACCAGGCCAGGACGCGCACCATGCGGTCCTCGACCACGCGGGTCTGGTCCGGCGCAAAGATGGAGCTTTCCGGCGAGTGGTTGAAGTCAACAGAGACCAGCGGCGCCGGCTCATAGCCCAGCACGCCCTTCATCGGGCCCTCAGCAGCCTCTTTAACGGCGGCGTTGACCTGCTCTGCGGTCACGTCGCGGCCGGCGCGGAAGGTCAGGTCCACGGCGGAGACATTCGGGGTCGGCACGCGGATGGCAGAACCGTCCAGGCGGCCCTTCAGGTTCGGCAGCACTTCACCCAGGGCCTTCGCAGCACCGGTCGAGGTCGGGATCATCGACATGGCAGCAGCGCGGGCGCGGTACAGGTCCTTGTGGCGGCGGTCCAGGGTCGGCTGGTCGCCGGTGTAGGCGTGGATCGTGGTCATGATGCCGTGCTCGATGCCGAACGCCTCGTCCAGCACCTTGGCCAGCGGCGCCAGGCAGTTGGTGGTGCAGGAGCCGTTGGAGATCATCTTGTCACCGGCTTCCAGCTGGTCGTCGTTGACACCGAACACGATGGTCTTGTCGACGTTCTTGCCGGGGGCAGACAGCAGCACTTTCTTGGCGCCGCGCTCCAGGTGCGCCTTGGCCTTCTCACCGTCGTTGAACTTGCCGGTGCATTCCAGGACGACGTCGCAGCCCGACCAGTCCAGCTCATTCATGTCGTAGGTGGAGAACATCTGCATGTCGCCGCGGCCCAGGTTCATGGTGCCGTCGCCGATGGTCACTTCACCCGGGAAACGGCCATGCACGCTATCGTATTTGATCAGATGCGCCGCGGTCTCCAGCGGGCCGGTGGCGTTCACCTTGATCACTTCGATGTCGTCGCGGCCCGAGGCGGCGATGTGCGACAGGGTGCAGCGGCCGATGCGGCCAAAACCGTTGATCCCGACTTTGATGGTCATGAGTACGTCTCCAAGCGAGCAAAACCTTTGGCCGCCATATAGACCGGGGCGGATGTGGTCTAAAGGGGTAAAAGCGTCATTAAATGAAACTGTTAGCGCAAAATCATGCTGTTGGCGGTAACGGTTTCAGCCGGTGGCGGTAACGGAAATCCGAGCCCCGGATGCGGTGGCGCTAACGCTTGTGCTGCGGCGCGGAACCGGGCAGATTGCCACTCAGACGCGAACAGGGATTGAGGGAATTGGCATGAGCGGATTGCTGGCGCTGCTGGATGATGTGGCAGGGATTGCCAAGGTGGCTGCGGCATCAGTTGACGATGTGGCTGCAGCGGCGGGCAAGGCCGGCGCCAAGACCGCAGGCGTGATCATCGACGATGCGGCAGTGACGCCGAAGTACCTGCAGGGCTTTGCACCGGCCCGTGAGCTGCCGATCATCTGGCGCATCACCCGCGGCTCCTTGTTCAACAAGCTGATCCTTTTGCTGCCGGTGGCGATGCTGCTGGCCAATTTCGCGCCTTGGGCAATTACGCCGTTGCTGATGCTGGGCGGGTCCTACCTGTGCTTTGAGGGCGCGGAGAAGGTCTTTCACGTGCTGTTCCCGCACGCGAACCACGCCATCGACGAGGATATGAGCATCAAAGACCCCGGCCATCTGGAAGAGCAGAAGATCAAGGGCGCGATCAAGACCGACTTCATCCTGTCGGCGGAGATCATGACCATCGCGCTGGCCGCCATCGAGGCGCCGAATGTCTGGATGCAGGCGGCAACGCTGGCCGTGGTGGCGATTGGTGTGACGCTGGCCGTCTACGGCTCGGTCGCAGTGATTGTGAAGATGGACGACGTGGGGCTGTATCTGGCGGGCAACGCGCCAACGCCGGTCGGGCGCGGCCTGGGGCGCGGGCTGGTCAAGTTCATGCCGGTTCTGATGTGGATCCTGTCCGTGGTCGGCACCGCGGCGATGCTGTGGGTCGGCGGCTCCATCATCATTCACGGGCTGGAGGTGCTGGGCTTTGGCTGGCTGGGTCATCTGATCCACGACTGGGCCTATGCCGTGGGCCACGCGGTGCCTGCCGCCTGGGAGGGCTTTGCCGAGTGGACCGCCAAGGCAGCGATGGACGGGGTGTTTGGGGTCGTTTGGGGGCTGGTGCTGATCCCGCTGGCGACGAAGGTTGTGGGGCCTGTGTTGGCTAGGATTGGGAATTAGTAGGTGGTTTAGTGAATTGGTCAGCGTTTTTTACTGAGGTTCATCCGTTTTATTACGGCAAAAAGAAAGTGGGCCAGAAACGTAAAAGCGAACCATGTGCCAACTACCGTTGCCCATGCATACGGACCCGCTACATCTTGCTGTGATGCAATCCAAAGTGCCCAATAATAGCCTGCGGCAATCCCGCCAGCTTGGAAAATTCCTAAAGCCAAAAAGGTTTTGTGCCGTAGGTCAACAATCAAATCGAACACTATTACTGCGGCAATCAGGACTAACACCCCAGCTTCAAGGGTGTCTGTTAGCGTAGCGCCAATGATGAAAATAGTTGATTGAATTTCTACCATTTTCGTTTCCTCATTTCGTTACCCGGACATCGGGGCTGTTCGCATTTAATTTTGCACTTAAAAATGTTTACTACCTTAAAAAGATGGGCCACATGTAGGCTCCTCGCAGTAGCACAAAAGGGCACCCTCCTGGGTGCCCTTTCTGTTTGTAATTGCCTTACGGCTTCGCTCAGCCCAGCAGCTCTTTCACCTTGGCTACAGTGCCCTCAGCCGTGATACCGAACCGCTCGAACAGCTCGCCTGCAGGGGCAGAGGCGCCGAAGCGGTCCATGCCGACGAAACCGGCTTTCTTCTCCTGGCCGCGCTCGCCCAGCAGCCAGCGGTCCCAGCCGCCGTCGCGGACAGCTGCCTCGATACCCACACGCACCGGACCTGCGGGCAGGACCTTGCGGCGGTAGGCTTCGTCCTGCTGTGCAAACAGCTCCATGCAGGGCATGGAGACGACGCGGGTGCCGATGCCCTCGGCTTCCAGCTTGGCCTTGGCTTCCATTGCAACGGAAACCTCGGAGCCGGTGGCGATCAGGATCACCTGGCGCTTGTTCTCAGCCTCGGCCAGCACATAGGCACCTTTTTCGACCATGTTGGTCAGCTTGTGCTCGGTCCGGACGGTCGGCAGGTTCTGACGGGTCAGGGTCATCACCGACGGGGTGTCCTTGGAGGTGAGGGCGATTTCCCAGGCCTCGGCGGTTTCCACGGTGTCGGCGGGACGGAACACATAGGTGTTCGGGGTCGCGCGGCAGATCGCCAGATGCTCCACCGGCTGGTGGGTCGGGCCGTCTTCGCCAACGCCGATCGAGTCGTGGGTCATCACGAACACGGACGGGATTTTCGACAGGGCCGCCAGGCGCATCGCCGGGCGGGCGTAGTCGGTGAAGCAGAAGAAGGTGCCGCCATAGGGGCGCATGCCGCCGTGCAGCGCCATGCCGTTCATCGCGGCGGCCATGCCGTGCTCGCGGATGCCCCAGTAGACATAGCGGCCCTTGCGGTTGTCGGTGTCAAAGACGCCCAGGTCGCCGGTCTTGGTGTTGTTGGAGCCGGTGAGGTCGGCGGAACCGCCCACGGTTTCCGGCATCAGCGGGTTGATGACGGCCAGCGCCATTTCCGAGGATTTGCGGGTGGCAACCTTGGGCTGCTCCTCGCTCACCTGCTTTTTCAGCGCCTTGATGGCAGCCGAGAGTTTCTTGGGCGCGTCCAAAGCGTAGGCGCGGTTGAAACGGTCCTGCTTCTGCTGCGAGAGTTCTGCAAAGCGGGCTTCCCAGGCTGCGCGCTCGGACTTTCCGCGGGCGCCGATTTCCTCCCACTGGGATTTGATCTCTGCCGGCACCTCAAACGCGCCGCCGGTCCAGCCGTAGGCGTCCTTGGCGGCTTTCAGCTGGTCAGGGTCGGTCAGCGCGCCGTGGCCCTTGGAGGTGTCCTGTGCGGCGTGGCCCAGGGCGATGTGGGTCTTGCAAGCGATCATCGAAGGTTTCTTCGATTTCTTCGCCGCAGTGATGGCCTCGTCGATGGCAACCGGGTCGTGGCCATCGATTTCGATCACCTGCCAGCCCGACGCCTTGAAGCGCTGCACCTGGTTGGTGCGGTCGGACAGCTCAACGGTGCCGTCGATGGTGATGTTGTTGTTGTCCCAGAAGACAATCAGTTTGCCGAGGCTGTGGCGGCCTGCGAGACCGATGGCCTCCTGGCTGATGCCCTCCATCAGGCAGCCGTCGCCGGCGATCACATAGGTGTGGTGATCAACAACTTTCTTGCCGTAGTGCGCGCGCTGCATTTCTTCAGCCATGGCAAAGCCGACGGCGTTGGAGATGCCCTGGCCCAGCGGGCCGGTGGTGACTTCAACCGCGTCCAGCAGGAAGTTCTCGGGGTGGCCGGCGGTCAGCGCGCCGGACTGGCGGAAATTCTTGATTTGATCCAGAGTGACCTGCTTGTCGCCGGTAAGGTACAGCAGCGAGTAGATCAGCATCGAGCCGTGGCCCGCCGACAGGATAAACCGGTCGCGGTCCGGCCACTGCGGGTTGGATGCGTCGAACTTCAGGTGCTTTTCAAACAGCACGGTGGCGACATCGGCCATGCCGATCGGCATGCCGGTATGGCCGGAGTTCGCGGCGGCAACGGCGTCCAGTGCCAGCGCGCGGATGGCGGCGGCCTTGTTCCAATGGTCGGGATTGGCGGTGCGCAGGGCTGTCAGGTCCACTTGGATTGTCCTTTGGCGTTAACAGGCATTTGTTGCGCTCAATAACAGCGATGCGCCAAAGATCAAGCGTGGTTGCGCCTATTGCAGCCAATCTGCGCGAACTAGGCGCGGCAAGTGGTTGAAACGCAAAGGGGGGTGATTTATTCCTGAAAAGGAAGAACTGGCCCAGGCCGGCCGCGCCCGCTCGATTCGGACGGGCAGCGGAACGATAATGGAACGGCAGGGTGCGGGTGAGGGACAGGCATGAACCAGATTGAAGAATTGCAAGGCCGCATTCAGGCCGCGCTGGAGCGCATCAGCGCGGGCTCTGCCGCGCTGCAGGAGGCGCGCGCTGCAGACAGGGTCAAGGCCGAGGAAGCAACGGCTGCGGCTGTTCAGGCCGCTGAGGCCGCAGCTGCCGGGGCCGCCAACGCCGAGCTTGAGCAGGCATTGGACGAAGAGAGAACTGCCAACGCCCAGCTGGAAGAGCGGGTGAAGGTACTGCACGCCCGGCTGAAGGAAGCTGAGGGCGACGCGTCTGGGGGTTCCTCTGCCAGCAGTGAAGATGTGGCGGCGATGCAGGCCGAGCTGGAGCTGTTGAGAAACGAAGCCGGCGACCCGGCTGAGAAACAGGCCCTGCGGTCCGAAGTCAGCCGCCTGAAGGGCCAGCTGGAAGCAGCGGCCAATACCGCTGCCAACGACAAGGAAGCGCTGGAGGATGAACTGGCCGAGGCCAAGGCCGCCAATGATGCCTTGCAGGCCCAGCTGCAGTCGGCACCTGCAGGCGGCACGCAGGCGGATGCTCCGGACATGAACGCTGAGCTGGAACGCCAGAACGAGGCCCTGGTGCGGCTGGACAGCGAACTGCAGCAGCTGCGGCTGGCCAATGAGGAGCTGCGCGCCTCCAATGCCGCTCTGCGGGACGCCAACGCGCAAAGCCTGGGTGATGCCGGCCTGATCAACACGGCGATGGAAGCGGAAATCGAAGGGCTGCGCGCGGCGCAGGCCAGCGATCAGGCTCAGGTCAACGCGGTTCTGGCCAAGCTGGAGCCGCTTCTGGCCAATGCCCGCAATCTGCCTGAAGGAGAGGAAGTCTGATGCCTGAGGTGACTATACATATCGGCGGCCGCGGCTTTGAAGTCTCTTGTCAGGAAGGTGAGGAAAGCTATCTGCACGCTGCTGCCAAGATGCTGGATGACGAGGCGCAGGTGCTGTCCGACCAGATCGGCCGCATGCCGGAAGCACGGATGCTGCTGATGGCCGGGCTGATGCTGGCCGACAAGACCGCGGCCGTCGAGGACCGGATCAAGGAAGTCGAGGCAGAACTGTCTGAGCGGATGCAGGAGCTGGAAGCGCTGAAGGCCGCGCCCGCGCCCGAGCCTGAGCGGATCGAGGTGGCCGTGGTGCCGCCGCAAGTGACCGAGAGTCTGGCTGAACTGGCCGCCCGGACCGAGTCCCTGGCGCAGGAAATCGAAGAGAAGGTACAGCCCGCCGGCTGACACGGCCGATCCTATCCCCAAGGTTTCAGGTGGTTAACGCCCCCGGTTGCGCCGGGAGGTGCGGGGTTGCGCGTTGCTTCTATCGTTTCGAATTTCGGAACAATGCGTTTCCAGTACCGTAGCGTTACACGTCAAACGCGTGCTGGACCCGTACACTGCACCGTAATATTAAGATTGTGGAAAATTTTAACTTTCTGCTTTTGGGGGAATACATGATTGGGGCGCTTCTTTTCGGGTCCTTGGCGGTAGCCGGGATCGCAATCGGCTTGGACAATGATGACGATGACAACGGCACCGGGCCTGAAACAGAGCTGGATGACCTGCCCGCGGAACCGGCTGAAGATCTGCCTACCGCTGGTCCGGACGATCTGGTGTTCGGCGACGGCGATGATTTCGTTGAAAGCGGGACCGGATTTGACACCGTTCATGCGGGTGCCGGGGATGACCAGGTGTATTCAGGTGACGGCATGGATGTCGTCTATGGCGAAGAGGGTAACGACACCCTTTCCGGCGGCAGCCACCACGACATTCTCGATGGCGGCATAGGCGATGACTCGCTGTCCGGTGACGGCGGCATGGACACGCTGGTTGGCGGTGACGGCAACGATACGCTGAGCGGCGGCGACTGGAACGACCATCTGGTCGGCGGCTCGGGCTTTGACCTGTTGGACGGCGGCAACGGCAATGATGTGCTCTCGGGCGGCGCAGGCATGGACACGGCCTATGGCGGTGACGGCAACGACAGTATCTCTGGTGGTGCGTTTCATGACATCGTCTATGGAGGTGACGGCAATGACATGCTGTCCGGCGACGGCGGAAAGGATGTTCTGTTCGGCGATAGCGGCGACGACACGCTAAACGGCGGCGACTGGGACGACGACCTGATCGGCGGCGACGGTGCCGATGTGCTGAACGGCGGGAACGGCAACGATGCGCTGAGCGGTGTGAACTTCTCCCGCGAGGTCAGCCCCGAAGAAATCGACATGCTTCGCGACGAGGGAACCCCGCTCACAGGGCTCAGCCTGTCGGATGCCGCCGACGGGGCCGATACCCTGAATGGCGGGGCCGGCAGTGATTTCCTGCTGCTTGGAGCAGGTGACACCGGCACCGGCGGCGGTGGTCAGGACAGTTTTGCACTGTATATGTCCCAGGACGCAGAAGGCGTAACCAGCATCACGGATTTCACGCCGGGCGAGGATGTGGTTCAACTGCTTTTCAGCGCTGACGGCGGGGCAGTTGACGCAGACGATTACACTGTTGAAAACGATGCTGACACCGGCGACGCTTTGATCCTGGAGCGGGGTGAAATCGTGGCCCGCCTGCAAGGCGCCGGAGAGACCTTTACCATCGACGATCTGGTTCTGGTCGGCGCGGAGTAACGCGCGGCGCTGGCGTAAAGAAAGAGGCCTGCCGTATCGGACACGGCAGGCCTCTTTTGTTTCTGATACCGATTGAAGTCAGGCGTTGGCTTCGCGGATCTTGTCAGCGGCTTCCTTGTTGAAGGCGATGCTGTTGTCGTCAAACAGGGTGTCCAGTTCCGAGGACAGAGCCATCTCGGTGATGATATCGCAGCCGCCGACGAATTCGCCCTTGACGTAAAGCTGCGGGATGGTCGGCCAGTCGGAGTATTCCTTGATGCCCGAGCGGATTTCCTCGTCCGCCAGCACGTTCACGTCGGTGTAATCGACGCCTATGTAGTTCAGCACCGCTGCCACGCGCGAGGAGAAGCCGCATTGCGGCATTTCCTTGGTGCCTTTCATGAAAAGCACCACGTCGTTGGCTTTGACGGTTTCGTCGATGCGGGTCTTTGCGTCGGTCATGTATTCTTTTCCTTTCGGCTGCTGCGCCGTTTCCGTTGGCGTTCATATAGGGAACGAGGTGCGTTTTGCCAATCCGCCCCACAGAGAACGCCAGGATGGGCGCAGTGCTATTTCAGTTTGTTCTTTGGAACAAAGAAACGGGCATATTCCTGCGGATCCTTGGGAACTTTCCAGGTCCGGGCGGACCCGCCGCCCATGCCGGATTGATAGTCGGACCGCAGGGTGTGGTAATTCGGGTCGTCGTCATTCTCCTCCAGCGGGCGGCGGCGCTGGGATACGAGCGCCACTATGGCGGTCATGATCACAATGCCAATCACCAGGATGGAGGAGAAAAGCGACATTCCGGGTTACTCCGGCGCCTTGGTGGTCAGCGCCAGCGCGTGCAGTTCGCCGTCGGGGCCGTCCATCTTGCCTTTCAGCGCGGCATAGACGGCGCGCTGCTGCTGGACGCGGTTCTTGCCGCGGAAGCTTTCGTCGACAACCATCGCCGACATGTGCACGCCGTCGGAGCCGCCGACCTGGATTTCGGCATCCGGGAAGGCATCTCGCAGCAGTTCTTCGATTTCGTGGGCTTGCATGGGCATCCGGGGAAGTCCTTTGTCTTGTTTGCCAAAAATGTAGGTGTGCGGCTGGGGGTGTGCAAGCAGGATTAGCCTCAGCCCTGCGCAAAAGGGGCAATGCTTTCGACAAATTCCGGCACCGCTGCCAGGGCCTCCTGCACGGCATCTTCCTCAAAATCCCAGACGGAAGAGGGGTCCTCCGGGCAGAGCGCCCGGGTCAGCTCTGCGCAGCGGTCCTCAAAGTCCCGCGGCAAAGGCAGCGCCGCGGCCTCCTGCAGAACCAGCAGCGCCTCATGGACCGGGCGGACGACCCGCAGGGCATAGGTCATATGGGTCAGCAGGTCCGGGTCGTCGCGCCAGGTCTCGCCATCAAACAGCTCCTGTGTCACCCGCTGGCCGGCGCCGGCGCAGGAGTAGGCAACACAGCCGCTAAAGCCGCATTTGGCAAGATCGGCGTGAATGGAGCAGCGGAAATCCGGGGCGAGGTTGGGGCAGGGGGTGTCTGCCGCTTTCAGCAGGCCGAAATCCTCATGCGCCTCAAACGGATAGGCGACGCAGCACAGGCCCGCACACCGGCTGCAATCCTCTGTCAGCTCTGGAAAGGTCATCGGCATGCCTCCGGGACAAAGAAAAAGGCGGGACGGCTGTGCCATCCCGCCAATGTTCATGTATCAACTGCCGCCCGTTCGGGCCAGCAATCAGGCCACGGCTGCTGCAAAGCTGGAGCGGAAGATGTCCTTTAGCTCAGCCAGCGGCGCCTCGGAGGTGCCGATTTTCACCATGTCGCCGCCGAACTTGCCGACGGTGGTGATGATAACTCCTGCCTGGCCTGCGGCCAGCATCAGCGCCTCGGCCTGGTCGAAGTTGCAGGCGATCAGGTAACGCGCCTGATCCTCGCCGAACACGGTCTGGGTGTCGCCCGCGTCGATCTGCACGCCGACGCCGGCCTCCTCGGCCATCTCGAACGCCGCCAGCGCCAGGCCGCCATCGCCAAGGTCGGTGCAGGCCTTGATCAGTTCGCGGTTGGCGCGGATGAATTCGCCGTTGCGCTTCTCTGCCTCAAGATCCACTGCCGGGGCGTCGCCGTCCTCGCGGTTGAAGACCTCAGCCAGCAGTGCTGACTGGCCCAGATGGCCCACGGTTTCACCCACCAGCAATGCCACATGGCCGTCGCGTGCTTCACCGATGATCGGCTCTTCTCCCGCGGCAATCAGGCCCACGGCGCCGATGGTCGGGGTCGGCAGGATGCCTTTGCCGTCGGTCTCATTATACAGCGACACGTTGCCGGAGACGATCGGCATGTCGAGCGCGGCAACCGCCTCGCCGATGCCCTTGATGGCGCCGACGAACTGGCCCATGATCTCCGGCTTTTCGGGGTTGCCGAAGTTCAGATTGTCGGTGGTCGCCAGCGGCAGGGCGCCCACAGCGGTCAGGTTGCGGTAGGCCTCGGCCACCGCCTGTTTGCCGCCCTCAAACGGGTTCGCCTTGACATAGCGCGGGGTCACGTCGGAGGTGAACGCCAGTTTCTTGTCCGTTCCATGCACACGCACGATACCGGAGCCTGCGCCCGGACGGCGCTGGGTGTCGCCCATCACGGTGGTGTCATACTGCTCATAGACCCACTGCTTGCCTGCGTAGTTCGGCGAGGACAGCAGCGCCTTAAGGCCATCGATCGGGTCGATGGTCGGCACGTCCGCGTCGGTCAACGGCTCGGCTGCCGGGGTTTCCACCCACGGACGGTCGTATTCCGGCGCGGTGGAGGACAGCTTGGACAGCACCAGATCGGCTTTCACTTCGCCGTTGTGCATGATCAGGAAGCGGTCTTCGGCAATGGTCTCGCCAACGATGGCAAAGTCCAGGTCCCACTTTTCGAACACCGCGCGCGCCTCGGCTTCCAGCTCCGGCTTCAGCACCATCAGCATCCGCTCCTGGGATTCCGACAGCATCATCTCGTAGGCGGTCATGTTTTCTTCGCGCTGCGGCACCTTTTCAAGGTCCAGGCGCACGCCCAGTTTGCCCTTGTCGCCCATTTCCACTGCAGAGCAGGTGAGGCCCGCGGCGCCCATGTCCTGGATCGAGATCACAGCACCGGTCTGCATCAGCTCCAGCGTGGCTTCCATCAGGCGTTTCTCGGTGAAGGGGTCGCCGACCTGAACGGTGGGGCGTTTTTCCTCGATGGTGTCGTCAAACTCTGCCGACGCCATGGTGGCACCGCCAACGCCGTCACGGCCGGTCTTAGCGCCCAGGTACACAACCGGCATGCCAACGCCCGAAGCCGCAGAGTAGAAGATCGAGTCGGTCTTGGCCAGGCCGGCCGCAAATGCGTTCACCAGGCAGTTGCCGTTATAGGCTGGGTGGAAGCGAACCTCGCCGCCTGCACATGGCACGCCAAAGCAGTTGCCGTAGCCGCCGATGCCCTCAACCACACCGTTTACCAGCTGGCGGGTCTTGTGGTGGCCGGGCTCGCCAAAGGACAGCGAATTCATCGAGGCGATGGGGCGCGCGCCCATGGTGAACACGTCACGCAGAATGCCGCCGACCCCGGTTGCCGCGCCCTGGTAGGGCTCGATGTAAGAGGGGTGGTTGTGGCTTTCCATTTTGAAAACAACGGCGTCGCCGTCGCCGATGTCCACGATGCCCGCGTTCTCGCCGGGGCCGCAGATCACCTGCGGGCCGTCGGTCGGCAGGGTGCGCAGCCATTTCTTGGAGGACTTGTAGGAGCAGTGCTCGTTCCACATCGCCGAGAAGATGCCCAGCTCGGTGAAGGTCGGCTCCCGCCCGATGATTTCGAGGATCAGATCGTACTCATCAGGCTTCAGCCCGTGATTTGCGATCAGTTCAGGCGTGATGGCGGGTTCCTGCATCCGTAAACGTCCCCAATGGCTGCGATTGCGCGCCTTTTAGAGCAAGCTTTGCCATTGGGAAAGAGGGGTTGCGCAAACGGATGCACGCAGCGTGGCCGCAGCGTCAAAACCGCTGCCCGACATAGACATAAAGCTGGGTTTCCTGCTCGTTGTTGCGGCTGACATCAATGGAGAAATCCACTGGAAATTTCTTGGACACCCGGTAGCGGACGCCTGCGCCGGCGGCGCTGTGGCTGCCGCCCTGCGTCAAATCGCCGAACTCCGGCCCGGTCCAGCCGGTACCGGCAAAGACCACGCCGCCCCACCGCCTGGAAAACCGTCTGCGGTATTCGGCCTGGATGGAGGCCGAGCGCGGCCCGATGAACTGTGTGCTGTTGAAGCCGCGCATGTTGTCGGTGGCGCCGATAGAGCATTGATCAAAGAAAGGCGTGTTTCCGGAGGCCGCGCATAAGGTGCCGCGCAGGGCAAACACCCCGCCGCGCCCAAGCGGACGGTAGCCGTCGAAAATGGCATAGGCCTTGTCATAGCGGCGGCTGAGCCCGCCCAGGGTATGGGAGCGGGTGGCAAAAGCGGTCAGCCGTGTGCCTTCTGTGGGATAGTCGCTGTCGTCGCGCCGGTCCCAATCGAGGCTGAGGCCGAAGGTGCCGATCTCCAGATCGGCATCGGGTTGCAGGCTGGATGGCAGCAGGCCTGCGTTTGGAGAGAGGCTGGTCTCCAAGTAGCGCAGAACGACACCGGCAGACAGGTCCGGCGTCACCCCGTAGGAGGCATTGATCCGCACCAGCGATCCGTCCTGGCTGACCGGCAGAACACCCAGCCCGGTATAGAGGTCATAGACCGCATCCGCCCGTGCCGCCAGCGCCTTGACCTGCCAGCGGTTTCCGGGCAGGGCAAAGTTGAACATGACCGCCGCCGCCTGGCTTCCATTGTCGGATCTGAGCCCGCCCACCCCGATCACGGAGGTGTTGGCTTCCGGGCTGGTCTTGAACAGGTAGCCCGCGCCTAAGCCAAGGCCGGAGCCGATCATCGGGCTGGAAAACGGCACCGGCGCCACCACGACAGAGCCGTTGCGGAAGCCATAGCCCTCCGCCTTCTGCGCAGTCTCGATATGGTTAAGGTGGCGTTCCGTCTGTTCAGGACCTGCGGCCAGCCCGGCCTTTGCCAGGCCTGCAAGCCCGGCGGCCAGGGCAGCAGAGCGGATGGCCCGGAGCAGGATATTACTTCTTCTGCCCGGCAGCACCAGCTCCTCCCTCTGCCGCCTGCTGCTGCGCGGCACTGCCAGCAGCGGCGGCCACGGCTGCCTTTTCGGTGTCGTTCAACTGCTCGGTATCTTCCAGCCCCGGGATCGCTACCCGGACCTCGCGGCGGGCAAAGTCGATGCCGTTTTCGGCAAAGGCCGCTTTCACCCGGTTGTAGATCTCCTTGCGGATGGTGAACTGGGTGCCCGGCTTGGCCATGAACTTGCCGCGCATGATCATACCGACGTCATCGAAATCAAACACGCCCTGGCTTTTGAACGGCTGCAGGAAGTCGTCCTTGTACAGTTCATCCTCCAGCATCGAGGCGCCGATCTTCTTGAAGATCTTCTTGACCTTGTTGGGATCGGTATCAAACGGCACGGTAAAGCGCAGTTTCATGATCACCCAGTCGCGGCTGTAGTTGGTCAGCTTGGGGATCTCGCCATAGGGAATGGTGTTGATCGGCCCGCGGTGATGGCGCAGCTGCATCGAGCGGATGGAGATTTTCTCCACCGTGCCGCGGGTGCCTTCGACCTCCACGTACTCACCGACACGGAAGGCATCATCGATCAGGAAGAAGATGCCGGATACCACATCCGACACCAGCTTTTGCGCGCCAAAGCCGATGGCAAGGCCCAGGATCCCCGCACCGGCCAGAAGCGGCGTGATGTCGATGCCCAGCGCGCCGACCGCCAGCAGGCCGAAAATCACCACGATGGCGATCTGCGCGGTGACCAGCAAGAGCGGCAGCACCGTCGCCAGCCGGGACCCGCCCGCGCCGCCGCCTTCACCGCCCGCCTCAGCCTCCTCGCCGGAGGTCTGTTCCTTGGCGAGCCGCCTGTTGATCCACAGCGAAACGCCTTCATAAACCACATAGCCCACTGCGATGGTCATCAGGCAGCCGATAATATTGCCGGCAATGCCCTCTGCACCGGTGGCGATGGCCATCAGGTCAACATCCCATGCGTTGGAGATGATCATCAGTACAATGCCCGCGACCAGCACCCGGCCGATCCGAATATAGCTGCGTTTGGTGGAGATATACGCCGCTTCGGCCAGATGGCCCTCACCGGACATCGGCGGCACCAGATGCTTGACCAGGCCGCGGATAGCCGTGTCCAGGGCAGGCGCGGCCAGCAGCCAGAACATGGTGACGTAATGGGCGCCGTGGATCAGCTGTTCCACTTTTCCGAGGCCAACCAAGATGCCGACGGTGACCCAAGTCAACGCCGCCACAGCCATTGCGAAATAGGGATAATACTGCGCTGCCATCTCATCGTACCTGGTGCGGTCCGGGTCGGTGCCGCGCATCATATCGGCCAGCCCTTCGCGCGCGGTCCAGGCAATCCAGATAATGTAGACATAGACCAGGGTGTCCAGCCAGTAGGCCAGACGGATTGATTCCGGCGGCACCCCGTTGGCGGCATTGAAGCCAACGGAGAAAATGGTCAGCCCGGCCAGGAAAATCAGACCAATGGTGTGCAAATGCAGGAAGTCGGCCCAGCGGTCACTGGCATTGACCAGCCGCCGGTCCGGCCGCTCCGGCGCCATGATGAAACGTGACACCGCCGCGCCCACACGCGGCATCCAGATCAGGTAGGTGACCATCGGTGCCGCAAACTGCAGCATGTGCGCATCCAGCAGCGTGCGGCCCACAACGCGGATCACGACATAAAAGACCACAAGGCCGATTATCTCGCGCAGGAAGCGGCGGCCCAGAAAGCTCAGCGCTCCGGCCAGGGTGTCCGCATCGCCGCTGACTGTTTCAAGGTTGCGCCAGCGCGCGATCAGTTTGCGCACCCCGAATTCGGCAGCCAGGCCGATGGCGAGGGTCAGGGCTATCAGCCCCAGCATTTTCAGCACGCCGCCGAAACCGTCATGTTTCTGCACAAAGTTTCCGATCGCCCGGGCCTGGCCTTCCGGCAGCACCGGCAGTTTGCGCACTGCATCCGTGACCGGCAACGTGAAGGCTGTCCACAGCTGCACAACCCGCCCCGTCAGGGTCGGCGGCGGGGTGGCAGCCTCTTGCCGGGCTGCCACGGCGTCCAGCCTTTCAAGCAGCAGCACCCGGACCTGATCGTCGGACATTCGGGCGACCATCTCATGAATGGCGTCCTCAGTCAGCGGATCAGGCAGAGCCGGGGCCCCGCTGGTCTGGGCAATGGCCGGTGCCTGCAGGGCTGTCCCAAGAACCAGAACTGTCAAAAAAACGCTGAAAATGCGGGCGAAGTGCTGAAAAATAAACGTCATCGGAACCTCCTGTGCCAGTAAAACGGGCCGGGTGCGGGTAACCTCTGGCTCAGTTGAACCGATGAGTTGTATTCAGGTCAAAGGAAAAAGGCTTGCTCCGCAGCACGTTAATCTGCGGCAGGCTGCCGTTTGGCCAAAAAAAAGGCCGAGCACTAAGCTCGGCCGAAGTCCAACAGGGAGGTATGAAGGGGGGCGAAGCCGCCGCCTTCATGAGGTTCATTTAGGGTGAATGGGCCTACCCTTCAAGGGGAGTTACGCCAAATCAGCGTCAATGCTGCTATGCGGTTTTTGCATGGCTGACGCATGTATTTGCCGCCGGATGGCCCGCCTGCCGTGAAGCAGCCGCAAAACCATAGCGCCACCCCGGTTCGGGCGCTTAGAGTTTGCCCAGTTCCTTCATATGCTTGCGGTGTGCCATGATCTCGCTTTGAACAAAATCCCGGAAGGCGCCAACGCGCTGGGAATGGCGCAGTTCCTCCGGATAGGCGAGGTAGACCGGAACCTCGTTCTGGACCTCTTCCGGCAGCACTTCGACCAGCTGAGGGAATTCTTCGGTCACATAGTCAGGCAGAATGCCGATGCCCAGATTGTGCAGGACGCCCTGCAGCACACCAAAGTAATTATTCACCGTCAGCAGCGAACCGGGGTTCAAGGCCATCAGTTTCTTGCCCAGAACAGCAGCGGACCCCACTTGGGCCGAATGCTGGTTCTGGCAGATCAGCCGGTGATTGGAGATGTCCGCGGATGTTTCCAGGTTTCCATTCTTTTCAAGATAGGACGGCGTCGCATAAAGCCCCATCCGCACTGTCATCAGCCGCTTGCGCACCAGATCGGCCTGGCTCGGCTCCTTCATGCGGATTGCCACGTCGGCCTCGCGCATCGGCAGGTCCAGCACCCGCTCTTCCAGCATCAGGTCGATCTTGAGGTTGGGGTACTGTTCATACAGTTTCGTCAGCCGCGGCGCCAGCCACAGGGTGCCAAAGCCCACGGTGGTGGTCACCCGCAGCTCGCCGAACACTTCCTCTTCGCTGTCGCGGATGCGGGCAGAGGCCGCTTCCAGCCGCGCAGACATGGATTGCGTCGCGTCAAACAGCAGCTCGCCCTGCTCCGTGAGAATCAGTCCGCGCGCGTGACGGTGGAAAAGCGTCGCATTCAGGCTTTCCTCCAGCGCCCGGATCTGGCGGCTGACCGCGGATTGCGACAGATTCAGCTTGTCCCCCGCATGGGTCAGGCTGCCCGCATCGGCCACCGCGTGAAATATTCTGAGCTTATCCCAATCCATATGTGTTACTTTCTGTCCGTTCGGGGCCGACTGTATGAAATCTTAGTTATGTATCAGTTTCCCCGGCGCAAGCGAGCAAAATCGAAAAAAATGCGGCTATTCAGGTCAGCAATTATGACCTATTCTTGCGGGCAGAAAGTGCAAGCTAATCCCGGTTGAGGAGGCCACGATGAGCACGCCGAAAATCACGCTGAACGACAAATACGACCTGACCAAATCGCCTGTGCTGCTGAACGGCACCCAGGCGCTGGTTCGCCTGATGCTGATGCAGAAGCACCGCGACAAGGCGGCAGGCCTCAATACCGCCGGGCTTGTCACCGGCTACCGCGGATCGCCCCTGGGGGCAGTGGACCTGCAGATGTCCCGCGCCGAAAAGCAGCTGAAGGAAGCGGACGTCACCTTTCAGTACGGGCTGAACGAGGATCTGGCTGTCACCGCGCTCTGGGGCGCGCAGCAGGCAGAGGTCCGCGGTGAAGGCAAATACGACGGCGTTTTCGGCCTGTGGTACGGCAAAGGGCCGGGCGTCGACCGCTCTGGCGACGCGATCCGGCATGCCAATATGGCCGGCTCCTCCAAATACGGCGGCGTGCTTCTGGCGATGGGTGATGACCACACCGGCGAAAGCTCCACCGTGCTGCACCAGTCGGAATGGTCGCTCTTGGACTGCTACCTGCCGATCGTCAGCCCGGCGGGCGTTCAGGAGATCCTGGACTATGGCATCTATGGCTATGCGCTTTCCCGATTCTCAGGCCTCTGGACCGGCCTCAAGACCATGAAAGACACTATTGAGGTCACTTCGGTAGTCGATGCCCGGCCTGAACGGATGGAGATTGTCACTCCTGAGTTCGACATGCCCGCCGACGGGTTGAACATCCGCCTGGATGACGACCGTTTCCGCCAGGAAAACCGCATCATCGACTACAAGCGCTTTGCGGCAGAGGCGTTCAGCCATGCCAACAAGATGGACAAGCGCATGTGGGGCAAACCCGGCGCCAAGATCGGCCTTGTCGCTGCGGGCAAGAACTGGCTCGACCTGGTGCATGCGCTGAAGCTCTTGAACATCGACGAGAACATGGCCGAACGCCTCGGCATCACCACCTACAAGGTGGGGCAGACCTGGCCGATGGACATGAAGGGCTTCAACGACTGGGCCGAAGGCCTGGACCTTATTGTCGTGGTCGAGGAAAAGCGCAAGCTGATCGAGATCCAGATCAAGGAAGCGATCTTTGACAACCGCCGCGGCCGCCGGGTTTACGGCTGGTACAAGGGCGGCGCCGGCGGCATGCACCGCGAGGAGCTGTTCCCGACCAAATACGCGCTCGACCCGATCATGATCGCCGAGAAACTGGGCGGCATCCTGATTGAGGAAGGCCGCGAGACCGAAGCAATCAAGGCAGGGCTGGAAGCCCTGGCAGAGGCGCGCCGCGCCGACAACGCCGAGGAAATCGCCACCCGGCTGCCGTACTTCTGTTCCGGCTGCCCGCACAACTCCTCCACCCGCCTGCCGGACGGCTCCCGCGCCTATGCCGGCATCGGCTGCCACTTCATGGTGCAATGGATGGACCGCGAAACCACGGGCTTCACCCATATGGGCGGCGAGGGAGTGAACTGGGTCGGCGAGGCGCCGTTCTCCACCCGCAAGCATGTGTTCCAGAACCTGGGCGACGGCACCTACAACCACTCCGGCGTGCAGGCAATCCGCGCGGCATTGGCCGAAGGCACCAATATCACCTACAAGATACTCTATAATGACGCGGTGGCGATGACCGGCGGCCAGCAGGCCGAGGGCGGCCTGACCGCGCAGCAGATCGCGCATGAGCTGAAGGCGATGGGCGTCAAGACCATGGCCGTGGTCTATGACGAGAAGGAAGACGTGGACGCCGCCCTGTTCCCGGCTGGGATGCGGATGCATGAACGCGCCGAGATGATGAAGATCCAGCGCGAGTTCGAACAGGTCGAGGGCGTCTCCGCCATTATCTACATCCAGACCTGCGCCGCCGAGAAACGCCGCCGCCGCAAACGGGGCCAGTTCCCGGATCCGGACCAGCGGGTGTTCATCAACACCGACGTCTGCGAGGGCTGCGGCGATTGCGGGGTGCAATCAAACTGCGTCTCCATCGTGCCCAAGGACACCGAGCTTGGCCGCAAACGCGCCATCGACCAGTCGTCGTGCAACAAGGACTTCTCCTGCCTGAACGGCTTCTGCCCGTCCTTCGTGACCGTCGAAGGCGCCAAGATCCGCAAGGAAGCAACCGCGGGCCTGGACCTGCCGGATCTGCCGAAGCCGGACCTGCCGGCCATCGACGGCACTCATAACGTGGTGATCACCGGCGTCGGCGGCACCGGCGTGGTGACCATCGGCGCGGTGCTGGCGCAGGCAGCGCAGATCGATGGCAAGGGCGCCGGGCTGATGGAAATGGCCGGCCTCGCCCAGAAGGGCGGCGCGGTGCATATCCACTGCCGGATTGCTGAGAAGCCCGAGGATATCTCCGCCATCCGCGTCGCCACCGGCGAGGCGCACGCCCTGATCGGCGGCGACCTGGTGGTGAGCGCCGGCGCCAAGACCCTGGGCCTGACCACAACCGGCAAGACCGGCGCGGTTGTGAACAGCCACGAGATCATCACCGGCGAATTCACCAAGAACACCGAGTTTAAGGTGCCGTCCGACCGTCTGGAACTGGCCCTGCAGGCGCGGTTGCGTGACCAGCTGGACCTGTTTGATGCATCTGAACTGGCCCGCGCCACCATGGGCGACTCGATCTTTTCGAACATGATGGTGTTCGGCGGCGCCTGGCAGAAAGGTCTGATCCCCGTCAGCTTTGAGGCCATCGCGCAGGCGATCGAGATGAATGGCGCCGCGGTGGAGCGCAACAAGCGCGCCTTCGACATCGGCCGCTGGGCGGTGCTGCACCCGGAAGAGGCGGCCCGGCTGATCGAACCCAAGGTGGTGGACAAGCCCAAGACGCTGGACGAGAAAATCGCCTTCCGCGCTGATCACCTGGTGGCCTACCAGGGCAAGGGGCTGGCCAAGCGCTATGACAAGCTGCTGGAGGGCATCAGCGATCCCGCCCTCAAGGAAGCGGTGGCAAAGGGCTATCACAAACTGCTGGCCTATAAAGACGAGTACGAGGTCGCCCGCCTGCTGCTCGACAGCCGCGCCAAAGCGGAAGAGGCGTTTGAGGGCGATCTGAAGCTCTCCTACCACCTGGCGCCGCCGATGCTGGGCGGCACCGACCCCAACGGCCGACCGAAGAAGCGCAAGTTCGGCGCAAGCATGGAACGCGGATTCCGGCTGCTGGCCAAGCTGAAACGCTTGCGCGGCACGCCGCTGGACGTCTTCGGCTACACCGAAGAGCGCAAGATGGAACGCGCGCTGATCAAGCAGTATGAGGCTGACATGAAGGAATGGCTGCCGAAAGCTGCGCCTGAGATCATGGAGCCGCTGGTCGCACTGGCCGAACTTCCGCTGCAGATCCGCGGCTTCGGCCCGGTCAAGATGGCGAACGAGCAGAAGGCCGCCAAACGCCGAGAGGAACTGCTGGCCGCGCTGCGCCAGGGCGGCGTGCCGCTGAAACAGGCGGCAGAGTAAAGCCGCAGAGTAACACCCGGGGCAGGGCGGGGCGCTCCCGCCCGCCTTGACCCTTTCAAAGAAAGGCCCAAACCCGTTGGGCCCGGCGCCGCGCTGACGCGCGGCGTTTGCCGTTCCGCCTTTTGGACCCAGTCCGCTTGTTTTTTTGCTGCGGCGGTCGCTTTTGGCAAATTTTCCTGCAAATGCAGCGCGCGGCTTTACGCGCCGCCGCTAGGCTCGGCCCGAATTGCATGTTTCTGCTGTACCGGAAAGGAGCCGCCCGATGTCCCTCTCTCAGGCCTTGCAGGCCGCCCGCGAACTGCACAGCCAGCTGCCTGCCCTGCGCGAGTTTGCACCCTGGCCCAGTGACTTGCAGCCGGCTGCGCTTGCGCCCGCAGCAATGCCCGCGCAAGACCAGGTAGCGGGGTTCAGCCAGCCGGGCACGCCCGTGACCCAGCCGCTGATCAATGCTCTGCGCGCCTCAGCATCCCAAGCGCATTGGACCCAGACCTACACCGAGGCCGAGGTCGGCGCGCATTTCCTGCAGAACTACGGTTATTTTGAGCTGTTCGGCCCGACCGGCCATTTCCGCAGCACCCAATTGCGCGGCTATATCGCCTATTGGGGCGCCGGGTTGAAATACGATTGGCACAGCCACGAGGCAGAAGAACTTTACGTGGTGCTCGGCGGCGGCGCCCAGTTCCTGACAGCAGAGAACGAGAGCTGGCTGGGCGCTGGCGAAACGCGCTTGCACGGCGGCTGGCAGCCGCATGCGATGAACACGGGCGCACAGCCGATCCTGACCTATGTCCTGTGGCGCGGGGCCGGGCTGGAGGGCTTGCCGCTGATGGGAGACAACCGGGAGACTGCGGCCTGACCAACTTGCCGGCCTTGAGCGGGAACCGGCTGCACATCGTCACACCTGCGTCATAAGCCTGTTGCATGCAGGGCTGCCGGCCTTATCTGGCTGCAAACACCTTACGGAGACCCGCCCGGATGCAGGCGCAGCGCCAAATCGCCCGTGACATTTCCTATGCCCATTCCGCCTCCACCCGCACAGGCCGCGCGGTGATCCGGCTGATGGAGAACTCCACTGGTCGGCTGAACCTGATCCGCCGCGCTGCCGGGTATGAGAAAGAGGTGGCGGCGGGCCGGGACTTCTGGGCCGTGATGGCCGAACGCTACGGGCTGACGCTGGATATCGCAGGCGGAACGCTGGCGAATATCCCGCGGGACAAGCCGGTGATCCTGATCGCCAACCATCCTTACGGCATCCTCGACGGGCTGATGATGGGGCATATCCTGGCCCAGACCCGCGGCGATTTCCGCATTCTGGCAAACCATTTATTCCGCAAGGCGGAGGACCTGAACAATGTGATCCTGCCCGTTGATTTTACCGAAACCCGGAAGGCGATGCAGACAAACCTGCAAACCCGCAAGGCGGCGCTCAGCTATCTGGGGCAGGGCGGCGCTATCGGCATCTTTCCGGGCGGCACTGTGTCCACCGCAGCGCGCCCTATGGGTCACCCCATGGACCCGGGCTGGCGCGGCTTCACCGCCCGGATGGTCGCCAAATCCGATGCCGTGGTGGTCCCGGTGTTCTTTGACGGCCATACTTCGCGGCTGTTCCAGATCGCCAGTCACCTGCACGCCACCCTGCGCATGGGACTGCTGATCCAGGAGTTCCGCAAACGCGTCGGGACCCCGGTCCGGGTGGTGATTGGCGAACCGATTGACCGCGACGTTCTGGCGCCAATGGCCAAAGACACAAAAGCACTTATGGATTTTCTGCGCAAAGCGACGTATGAGCTTTCTCCAGTACCGCTCAAATCCTACGGGTATGGGTTTGAGTTCGAAGAAAAACACCGCGCGTGAGAAGGCGACATGGCTGTAGGCATCTTTGATTCAGGCCTGGGCGGGCTGACCGTCCTGGACGCGGCGCAAAAGCGCCTGCCGGATGTGGATTTCCTTTACTACGGCGACAACGCCCACGCGCCTTATGGCGTGCGCGACGCCGAAAACATTTATCAGCTGACCAAATCCGCGATTGAAGACATGTGGGACAAGGGCTGCGATCTGGTGATCCTCGCCTGCAACACCGCCTCCGCCGCCGCGCTGCGCCGGATGCAGGAGGGCGGGCTGCCCCAGGGCAAGCGGGTGCTCGGCGTCTTCGTGCCGCTGATCGAAGCGCTGACCGAACGGCAGTGGGGCGACAACTCACCGCCGCGCGAGGTGGAGGTGAAACACGTGGCGCTGTTCGCAACACCTGCCACCGTCGCCAGCCGCGCCTTTCAGCGGGAGCTGGCGTTCCGCGCCATTGGTGTCGATGTCGAGGCGCAGGCCTGCGGCGGCGTTGTCGACGCGATCGAGGACGGCGACATGATCCTTGCGGAGGCGCTGGTGCGCTCCCACGTCGATGCGCTGAAACGCAAGATGCCGCACCCGCAGGCCGCAATTCTTGGCTGCACCCATTACCCGCTGATGGAGCAGACCTTTCAGGCCGCACTTGGCCCGGACGTCAAGGTGTTCAGCCAGGGCAGCCTGGTGGCCGACAGCCTGGCGGACTATCTGACCCGCCACCCGGACATGAACGGCAGTGGCGCAGGCGGCTTCTATACCACCGGCAATCCGGGCCGTGTCAGCGACCGCGCGACCCAGTTTCTCCGACGGGAAATCACCTTTCAGGCGGCCTGACCACATACGCCCCGGAACCTTGTTCCAGGTCAAAGTGCCGAGGCGCAGTATTTCCTATCTCTCTCCGCAGATGGCTGCGGAACCGGCATATCATATTGAAGGATGAGGTCTGACATGACCCATAAAGTGGCTATCCTTGGCGCTTCCGGCTATACCGGCGCCGAACTGGTGCGGCTGATTGCCCAGCACCCGAATATCGAGATCGCGGCGCTGTCAGCCGACCGCAAGGCCGGCATGACCATGGCCGAAGTGTTCCCGCACCTGCGCCATATGGAACTGCCGGTGCTGTGCAAGATCAATGAGATCGACTTTGCGGGCATCGACCTCTGCTTTTGCGCGCTGCCGCACAAGACCAGCCAGGAGGTGATCGCCGCCCTGCCCAAGGACCTGAAGATCGTCGACCTGTCGGCAGACTTCCGGCTGCGCGACCCGGCGGAATACGAGAAATGGTACGGCAACCCCCATGCCGCGCTGGCGCAGCAGGAAGAGGCGGTCTATGGCCTCACCGAATTCTACCGGGATGAGATCAAATCCGCGCGGCTGGTGGCCGGAACGGGTTGCAACGCTGCCACCGGCCAGTTCGCCCTGCGGCCGCTGATCGCGGCTGGCGTCATTGACCTGGACGACATCATCCTGGACCTGAAATGCGCAGTCTCCGGCGCCGGCCGGTCGCTCAAGGAAAACCTGCTGCACGCAGAGCTGAGCGAGGGCTACAACGCCTATGCCATCGGTGGCACCCACCGGCACCTGGGCGAGTTCGACCAGGAGTTCAGCAAGATCGCCGGCCGCCCGGTCAAGGTGCAGTTCACCCCGCACCTGCTGCCGGTGAACCGCGGCATCCTTGCGACCGTCTATGTCAAGGGTGATGCACAGGCGATCCATGATACCTTTGCCCAGGCTTACGCCGATGAGCCCTTCATCGAACTTCTGCCGTTTGGCGAGGCGCCGAGCACCCACCACGTGCGCGGCTCTAATTTCTGCCATATCGGCGTGGCACAGGACCGGATCGAAGGCCGTGCCATCGTCATCGCAGCACTGGATAACCTGACAAAAGGAAGCAGCGGCCAGGCCTTGCAGAACGCCAACCTGATGTTAGGTGAGGAAGAAACCGAGGGCTTGTTGATGGCGCCGCTGTTCCCCTGATCCGGGGGCGGCGCTGGCTTGGGCCTGAATTGAGGACACCATGAAGAACCTGAAGAAACAGCGCCGGATCCAGGTCATCGCGGTTGCCGCGGTGGCCCTGATCGTGGCAACCGCCCTGATCGGCTATGCCCTGCAGGACGGGATCAACTATTTCCGTTCGCCCAGCCAGGTGGCCGAAGAGCCGCCGAAACCATCGGAAGTCTTCCGCATCGGCGGGCTGGTCGCCGAAGGCTCGCTGGTGCGCGGCCAAGGCATGACCGTGCATTTCGACGTCACCGACGGCGGAGCAACAGTGCAGGTCGCCTATACCGGCGTGCTGCCCGACCTGTTTGAAGAGAACCAGGGCATGGTCGGGACCGGCAGCTACGTAAATGGCGTCTTTGAAGCCACTGAAATTCTGGCAAAACATGACGAAACCTACATGCCCAAGGAAGTCATGGACGCGCTGAAGGAACAAGGCGTTTATCAGGAGCCCGAAACCTAAGCCCGGTCTTGGAAGCAGAGCGCTCCCGCCCCAAAGACGCCTCCCTTCCGGGGGGCGTTTTGCGTTGGGCCCGGCGCCGCGCGATGCGCGGCGCACCAGCGCTTTGCTGGGGGTGTTGCGCACCCAGCGTACGGTGGTGTCAGGGGATCTTAGGCCCCATGCGGCAGTATGAGCCAAACCGGAAGTGGTGAGGTGACATGCTGACAGTGACTGAAATTGCAGAACAGATCGTGGCGCGCGAAGGCGGCTTTGTGAATGATCCGGATGACCCGGGCGGGGCCACCAAACACGGGGTGACCATCGGCACAATGCGGCGGCTGGGGCTGGACCTGACCGGTGACGGGATTGTGACTGTGCAGGACGTGAAGGCGCTGAGCCGGGCGCAGGCGGTGGAGATTTTCATCCGCCATTACTTTGAGGCACCCGGCATCACAAGCCTGCCTGCCTGCCTGCAGCCATCGATGTTCGATATGTATGTGAATGCCGGCAGCAATGCGGTGCGCATCCTGCAGCGGCTGTTGAACGAAATGGGGTTTGATGTCGTTGTGGACGGTGCCATCGGCCCGCAGACGGCATCAGCGGCAGCGCAGGCGGCATTGGTTGACGCGGACGCCCTGCGCGACGCCTACGGCATAGCCCGCCGGAATTACTACTTCCGTCTGGCGGATCGCCGTGCAGCCAGCCGCAAATTCGCCCGTGCCCGCGACGGCACCAAGGGTGGCTGGATCAAACGGGCGGAGGAGTTCATCTCAGCCCAGTACCACCTGAGCCGTCAGGCATTTCAGCGGAGGACAGCAGAATGGGGCTGATCACGGATGTTCTGGGGTTGATTTTCGGAAGCCGGCGCAATGTGTTGCGCGAAACGGCTGAGGTGTTCCGCGAGAATGCCGAGGCGGGTGCGGCGCGGGCGCATCAGATGCAGTCCGCGGCACTCAGCCAGCTGGCCGCCGAATTCCAGTACGGCGGCAAAAGCCGGTTCGACCGGTTCATGGACGGCGTCAACCGGCTGCCCCGGCCCTTGCTGGCGCTGGGGACCCTGGCGCTGATGATTTCCGCGCTCAGCGATCCGGTTTGGTTTGCCGCCCGTATGCAAGGGTTGGCGCTGGTGCCGGAGCCGCTGTGGTGGCTTTTGGGCGTCATCGTCTCATTCTACTTCGGCGCGCGCCATCAGATGAAAAGCCAGGAATTCCAGCAGGGGCTCGCTGCCAGCATGGCGCGGGTGCCACAGGTGGCAAGCAACATCGCCGTGCTGGAGCACCTTAGGGCAGACTCACCCGCGGCAGCGTCGACCGGCACCGATGCCGCTGCCCGGCTGGATGCCACCGAATTAGAAGTCAACCCAGCCCTGAGGGCCTGGAAAACCAGCCGCGGCTGATCACAATTTGCCTTCTGCGGCGGCGTGGCGCGGCGTTTGCCATTGGCCCTGCCGGCAGAGAGGCGTATAGGAAACCCATCCCTGAAGACCATGCATGGACAGACCGGCACATGATCACAGAACTCGGACATTTCGCCCTAATTCTCGCCTTCATGATTGCCATCGTGCAGGCCGTTATCCCCTTGATCGGCGCCCATAAACGCTGGCCCGGCTGGATGGCCGTGGCGGAACCTGCCGCACAGGCGCAATTCCTGTTTACTGCGTTCTCGTTTGGCGCGCTGATGTGGGCCTTCATCACCTCGGACTTCTCTCTGAAGCTGGTGACGCTCAACAGCCATTCGGCCAAGCCGATGCTGTACAAGATCTCCGGAACTTGGGGCAACCACGAGGGATCGATGCTGCTGTGGGTGCTGATCGTCAGCCTGTTCGGCGCCATGGCATCGGTCTTTGGCGGCGGGCTGCCCCCGACACTGAAGGCGCGCGTGCTGTCAGTGCAGGCGGCGATTGGTGTGGCGTTCTTTGCCTTCATCCTGTTCACCTCCAACCCGTTCCTGCGGCTGACGGTGCCGCCGTTTGACGGGCAGGACCTGAACCCGCTGCTGCAGGACCCGGGGCTGGCCTTCCATCCGCCGTTCCTCTACCTCGGCTATGTTGGGCTTTCGATGGCATTCTCCTTTGCCGTCGCCGCCCTGATCGAAGGCCGCATCGACGCTGCCTGGGGCCGCTGGGTGCGGCCCTGGACGCTGGCGGCCTGGGTGTTTCTGACCATCGGCATCGCGCTGGGGTCCTGGTGGGCCTATTACGAACTGGGCTGGGGCGGCTTCTGGTTCTGGGACCCGGTTGAAAACGCCTCCTTCATGCCCTGGCTGCTGGCCGCCGCGCTGCTGCACTCCGCCATCGTGGTGGAAAAGCGTGAGGCGCTGAAAAGCTGGACCATCCTGCTGGCGATCCTCGCCTTCGGCTTCTCCCTGATCGGCACTTTCATCGTGCGCTCTGGCATCATCACCAGCGTGCACGCTTTTGCCAACGACCCGGAACGCGGCGTGTTCATCCTGTTCATTCTGGCGTTTTTCACCGGCGGTGCACTGACGCTGTTTGCCGCCCGCGCCCAGGCGATGGAGGCCAAGGGCCTGTTTGGCATGGTCAGCCGCGAAACCGCACTGGTGGCCAATAACATCCTGCTGGCGGTCAGCTGCTTTGTGGTGTTCTTCGGCACCGTCTGGCCGATCGTCGCGGAGATGGTCTTTGACCGCAAGCTGAGCGTCGGCCCGCCGTTCTTCAACTCTGCCTTCACACCGTTCATGGTGGTGCTGGGGCTGATCATGCCGATCGGCGCCATGCTGCCGTGGAAGCGCGGGCGGATCGGCAAGGTGGCCTGGCAGCTGCGCTATGTGTTTTTGCTGGCGGTGTCGCTGGGCGTCTTGGCCTGGGCGATGCAGACCGGGCGGTCCGCGCTGGGGCCGGTGGGGCTGTTCCTTGGCTCCTGGATGGTGTTTGGCGCGCTGGCCGACCTGTGGCTGCGCAGCGGCAAGTCGAACCGCCTGACCCGCATGCTGCGGCTGCCGCGGGCCGACTGGGGCAAGGCCGTGGCTCATGGGGGCCTTGGCATCACCATCTTTGCCATCGCAGGCCTGACCGCCTGGGAGCAGGAGGACATCCGCGTTGCCAAGCTGGGTGAACCGTTTGAAGTTGGCGCCTTCACCTTGACGCTGAAAGACGTGAGCCGCGAGCAGGGGCCAAACTATTTCACCACCAAGGGCCGGGTCGAAGTCACCCGCAATGGCCGCCCCGAGGCAGTGATGTTCCCGGAAAAACGCGACTACCCGGTTGCCAAGATGCCCACCACCGAGGCAGCCATCGACTATCGCGTGACTCGTGACCTCTATGTGGTGCTGGGCGACCAGCAGGCGGACGGAAGCTGGACCATGCGGACCTATATCAAGCCCTTTGCCAACTGGATCTGGGCGGGCTGCATCCTGATGTCGCTTGGCGGGCTCCTCAGCCTCAGCGACCGGCGTTTCCGCGTTGCCGCGGGCGCGCGCAAGACACCCTCTGCAGGAGTGCCGGCAGAATGAAGCAGATGCGTTTCCTGATCCTTGCCTTGGCGGCGTTGATGGCTTTAGCGGTCTACGTTCCGGCCCCGGTGCTGGCAGTGGAACCGGATGAGGTGCTGGATGATCCGGCGCTGGAGGCCCGCGCCCGCGACCTGTCAGAGGGCCTTCGCTGCCTGGTTTGCCGCAATGAAAGCATCGATGACTCCAACGCCGAGCTTGCCCGCGATTTGCGCGTGCTGCTGCGCGAGCGGCTGGTGGCCGGCGACAGCGACCGGGAGGCGATGGATTTCATCGTCGACCGGTACGGCGAATACGTGCTGTTGAATCCCACAGCGCAGGGCGCCAACCTGCTGCTTTGGGCTGCGGGTCCATTGATGCTGCTGGCAGCGCTAGTGATCGGGATCTTCTATGTCCGCGGCCGGGCGCGTACGCCAAAGGCGGCAGAGCAATCCCTGAGCGCCGAAGAGCAGGAACGGCTCAAGAAAATCCTGGAGGATTGACGCCGGGTCTGTCTTTCCGGCCCGCGCGCTTTGCGTCACGATGCCTGCCAACCGGCTGCGCTGGCGGACAGATCGCGCGGCCCAGGGCTATTGTTAGATGGGGCACTCCGATGGAATACAAAGAAATCCTGTTTTCACTGCAGGACGGGCTGGCGGTGATCACGCTGAACCGGGAAGCCCGCAAGAACGCGCTGACCAGCCGGATGCGGTCGGAGATAACCCATGCGATGCGGCTGGCCGCGGGAGAGGCGCGCGCGGTGGTGCTGACGGGCGCTGGCGATGCTTTCTGCTCCGGTCAGGACCTGAGCGATGCCGGCAGCCAGGGCAAGCTGGATCTGGAGCGCACCCTGCGCGATGAGTATCTGCCGATGCTGCAGGCGATCTATGATTGCCCGGTGCCGGTGATTGCCGCAGTCAATGGCGCCGCAGCCGGGGCAGGGGCCAACCTGGCGCTGGCGGCGGATGTGGTGATTGCCTGCGAAAGCGCGTTCTTCATGCAGGCCTTCACCAAGATCGGGCTGATCCCGGATGCCGGCGGCACCTGGTTCCTGCCGCGCCAGATCGGCCTGGCCAAGGCCACGGGTGCAGCGCTGTTTGCCGACCGCATCAGCGCGCAGCAGGCCAGCGATTGGGGCATGATCTGGGAAGCGGTGCCGGACGCCGAATTTGACGCTCACTGGCGCGCGCGTGCAGCCTATCTGGCCGAAGGCCCGACCAAGGCGCTGGCTGCCACCAAGGCGGCCCTGCGCGACAGCTATGGCCGCACCTTGGCAGAGCAGTTGTCGGAAGAGGCGCATCTGCAGGGTCAATGCGGCAAGACCCGTGATTTCCTGGAAGGCGTGACCGCGTTCATGGAAAAACGCCCCGCGAAATTCGAGGGGCGCTGACGCCTTTCTGAGACTGCGGGGTTAGCCATGGCATTAGGAAACGCTTTTTGCAGCGTTTCCCGGCAAGCCCGCCCCCGGTTAAACATGTGCTTCAAAACAAAAAAAACGCCCCGCAGTTTGCGGGGCGTTTGTCATCTAGTGCCGGCTGCTCAGCGCTGTTCGATGTCGATGTAGTCGCGCATGGTTTCGCCGAGGTACAGCTGGCGCGGGCGGCCGATCTTGTTTTGCGGGTCGGCGATCATTTCCTTCCACTGCGAGATCCAGCCGACGGTGCGCGACAGCGCAAAGATCGGCGTAAACATCGAGGTCGGGAAGCCCATCGCCTCCAGGATGATACCGGAGTAGAAGTCGACGTTCGGGAACAGCTTCTTCTCAATGAAGTAAGGATCATTGAGGGCGGTCTGCTCCAGCTCCTTGGCGACCTGCAGCAGCGGGTTGTCATCAACGCCCAAGAGCTCCAGAACTTCATCCGCGGACTGTTTGAGAACGGTCGCGCGCGGGTCGGTGTTCTTGTACACGCGGTGGCCAAAGCCCATCAGGCGGAACGGGTCGTTTTTGTCCTTGGCGCGGGCGATGTATTCGGGAATGCGGTCAACAGTGCCGATTTCCTTGAGCATCTCCAGGCAAGCCTGATTGGCGCCGCCGTGGGCCGGGCCCCAGAGGCAGGCGATGCCGGCCGCGATACAGGCAAAGGGGTTCGCGCCGGAAGAGGACGCCAGGCGCACGGTAGAGGTGGAGGCGTTCTGCTCGTGATCCGCGTGCAGGGTCAGGATACGGTCCATGGCCCGGCTGAGGATCGGGTTCACGTGGTATTCCTCGGCGGGAACCGAGAAGCACATGTGCAGGAAGTTGGCGGCGTAATCCAGGTCGTTGCGCGGATAAACAAACGGCTGGCCGATCGAATACTTATAGGCCATCGCGGCGATGGTCGGCAGCTTGGCGATCAGGCGCACGGCGGCAACCTCACGCTGCCAGGGGTCGGTCACATCCAGCGAGTCGTGGTAGAAAGCCGACATTGCGCCGACAACACCCACCAGTGTCGCCATCGGGTGCGCGTCGCGGCGGAACCCGCGGAAGAAGTTGTGCATCTGCTCATGCACCATGGTGTGACGGGTCACACGGGTTTCGAAATCCTCGAGCTGGGCTGCGGTCGGCAGTTCACCGTAAAGCAGCAGATAGCAGACCTCGAGGTAGTGCGACTTGGACGCCAGCTGGTCGATCGGGTAGCCGCGGTGCAGCAGTTCGCCCTTGTCACCGTCGATATAGGTGATGGTGCTGTCGCAGCTCGCGGTGGAGGTGAAGCCCGGGTCATAGGTGAACACACCTGCCTGCGCGTAGAGCTTGCGGATGTCGACAACATCAGGCCCGGCCGTTGGCGAGAAAATGGGCAGCTCGTAATTTTCGCCATTCAGCGTGAGCGTGGCAGATTTCTGTGTCTCGGTCATAGATGTCCCTTCCTGTTGCAGGCACGAAAGCTGCCCCGTCCGGGCGTCTTCATGCGGGGCAGCGCCTGCGCGAGGCCGCGCAGGGGTTGTCGTATCAAAAACAGGCGTTCCCGGGCGGCCTGGCCGCGGTCAGCCTGTTGCGTCCTTGAGCCGGGCGATGGTTTCCTCGCGGCCCAGAATCAGCATCATGTCGAACACCGAAGGCGTTACCGCCCGGCCGGCCAGCACCGCCCGCAAGGGGCCTGCCAGTTTGCCGAACTTGGTATCATGGGCTTCTGCAAATCCGTTCAGAAGCGCCTCCAGATCGTCACGGACCCAGCTAGCATTTTGCAACTGCGGCGTCAATTCATCCAGTATACCATCGGATACAGAAGACAGGGCTTTTTCTGCCTTCGCATCCCGGTCAAGAGGCCGTGAAGCAAGGATAAAATGTGCTTTTTCAAGCAGTTCAGGGAATGTGCGCGCCCGGTCCTTGAGGCAATACATCGCACGCTCCAGGCCTTGTGACTGCGCGTCAGTCAGGGCGGCTTCCCCGGCAGCCGCCAGATAGGCGCAGATTTCTTGCCGCAGCGCGGCATCATCGCCGATGGCAATGTGCTGACCGCAGAGATTCTCCAGCTTCTTGGTGTCGAACCGGGCCGGGCTTTTGCCGATGCCGCCGAGATTAAACCACTCTTTTGCCTGCGCGTCCGTAAAAAACTCGTCATCGCCGTGTGACCAGCCGAGACGCGCCAGGTAGTTGCGCATGCCGGCCGCCGGGTAGCCCATCGCCTGGTATTCCTGCGCGCCGAGCGCACCGTGGCGTTTGGACAGTTTCTTGCCGTCCGCACCATGGATCAGCGGGATATGCGCCCAGACCGGCACGTCCCAGCCCATCGCCTGATAGATCATCATCTGGCGGGCGGCGTTGTTCAGGTGGTCGTCGCCGCGGATCACATGGGTCACGCCCATGTCGTGGTCATCAACCACAACCGCCAGCATATAGACCGGGGTTCCGTCGGAACGCAGCAGGATCATGTCGTCCAGCTGGTCGTTGCGGATGGTGACGTCGCCCTGCACCTCGTCCTTGATCACGGTGGCGCCATCCTGCGGCGCCTTGATGCGGATCACAAAAGGCGCATCCGGGTGGCTGGTGGCATCCGCATTGCGCCAGGGCGACCGGTAGAGGGTGGATTTGCCCTCAGCCTTTGCCTGATCGCGGAAGGCGGCGATTTCTTCCTGGGTGGCAAAGCATTTATAGGCCTTGCCCTCGGCCAGCAGCTGCCTGGCAACCTCGGCGTGGCGGTCCGCGCGTTCGAACTGGCTGATCACCTCACCGTCATGATCCAGCCCCAGCCATTCCATACCCTGCAGGATGGCAGCGGTGGCCTCCGGCGTGGAGCGTTCGCGGTCTGTGTCCTCGATCCGCAGCAGGAACTTGCCGCCGCGGCCGCGGGCATACAGCCAGTTGAACAGCGCAGTGCGGGCGCCGCCGATATGCAGATAGCCGGTGGGAGAAGGCGCGAAGCGGGTGACAACCGGTTGGGTCATGTGCAGGATTTACCTTTTGGAAACCATGTGAGGCGTAGAGTTTCCGCCTGTCTACCGGGCGAGACGGCGGGGGGCAAGCATGGGGCTTGGAACTGCAGCCAGCAACGTTCTGCAAGGCCAGCGCGGCAACCTGTTTCCCTGGGTGCCGGTGTTTCTGGGCACTGGCATAGCCATCTATTTCAGCCTGAAGGTTGAACCAAGCGCAACGGGTATTGCCGTATTGGCGGCTGCCTCAATGCTGTTCGCAGCTTGTGCGTTGATACGGCACGCCTTGGCCTTTCTGTGCTGGGTGCCTGCGCTGCTGGCGGCAGGGATATGCCTAGCGTTTGCACGCACCCATCTGGTGGCCGCCCCGGTGCTGGACTTCCGCTACTACGGGCCGGTTGAAGGAAGGGTGGTGGCGGTGGACCGCTCTCCCACCGATGCGCTTCGGCTGACACTGGACGAGGTTCGGCTGGACCGTGTTTCACAGGAAAAAACGCCTGCGCTGGTCAGGATTTCATTGAAGGGACAGGAAGACATACCGCCGCCCGGTGCGCGGGTGATGACCACCGCGCATTTGCTGCCGCCCCAGGGGCCGGTGGAGCCGGGCGGCTTCGATTTCCGCCGCCACGCCTGGTTCAAGCAGCTGGGCGGGCTGGGCTACACACGGGTGCCAGTGCTGCTGGCCGAAGCCCCCGGTGATGACAAGCCGGTTGAGCGGCTGCGCAGGGCACTGGCGCAATATCTGCAGAAGCGGCTGCCGGGAGAAACCGGCGGGTTTGCAGCCGCTGTCACAGCGGGCGATCGAAGCGGCGTGGGTGAGGAGACACTGACCGCTTTGCGGCAGAGCAACCTGGCGCATCTATTGGCGATTTCCGGCCTGCACATGGGGCTGCTCACTGGCTTTGTCTTTTCCGCGATGCGCACCCTGATGTGCCTGGTTCCCTGGGTCGCGCTGCGCTGGCCGGTCAAGAAGCTGGCCGCAGTTGCAGCGCTGGCCGCCGGGGGTGGCTATCTGATGCTGTCGGGCGGCAATGTCGCAACGGAACGCGCCTTTGTCATGGTGGCGGTGATGTTCGGGGCAGTGCTGCTGAACCGGCGGGCGATCACCCTGCGGGCGGTGGCGGTGGCGGCGCTGATCGTGCTGCTGCGGCGGCCGGAAAGCCTGCTGAGCCCCGGATTCCAGATGAGCTTTGCCGCCACCGCGGCGCTGGTGGCGGTGTTTGCCGCGCTGCGGGACGGGCAGGTGCAGCTGGGGCCGCGCTGGTTGCGGCCTGTGCTCGCCTTGGTGATTTCCTCTGCTGTGGCCGGGGCTGCCACGGCCCCCTTTGCGGCGGCACATTTTAACACTATTCCGCATTACGGGCTGCTGGCAAACCTGTTGTCAGTGCCGGTGATGGGCACAGTTGTGATCCCTGCCGCCGTGCTGGCCCTGACCCTGGCACCGTTCGGGCTGGAGTGGATCGGGCTGGCGGCCATGCAATGGGGGATGGATTGGATCCTGTGGGTTGCCCGGACCGTGTCCGGCTTTGACGGCTCGGTGTCCCGGGTGGCGGCACCGGGGCCCTGGGTGCTGCCGCTGCTTGCCGGGGGTTTCATTTTTGCGGTGGTCTGGCAGGGGCGGCTGCGGCTTGCCGGACTGCTGCCTGCGGCCTGTGCCTTCGCACTTTGGTTCATTGCAGAGCGCCCGGACATACTGATTGCCGACTCCGGCGGTCTGGTGGGAGTGATGGGGCCTGAGGGCCGCGCACTGTCGCGGGCCAAGGGGCAGGGATTTACTGCAGAGATATGGCTGGAGAATGACGGTGATCTGGCGTCGCAGCCCGATGCGGCCGCGCGTTGGGTTGCCGGTCCGGGCAGCCTGCCGGTCTGGCAGGGCGCAGGGTTTCGCCTGGTGCATGCGCCGGGCAAGCGTAAGCTGTCGGCAGCAAGCAATTGCAAAGACGACGATATTGTCATTTCCACAGTGGCGGAATCCAGCAACTGCCTGCTGCTGACGCCAGCAGTCATGCGGCAGACCGGCAGTATTTCCCTGACCCGGAGCGGCGGCCTGCTGACAGCCCGGGATGCTGCGGGTGAGCGGCCTTGGACAGGCTGGCAGCCGGAGGGGCAGGAAATCCGCCGCCTGCGGCTGCTGCTGAACAGGGCCAGGGGTCAGTAAGTGCGGATCAGGCCGACCAAACGGCCCTGCACCTGAACCATATCTTCGGGGTGGCGGCGGGTTTCATAGGCCGGGTTAGCAGCCTCCAGCGCGATCATGGAGCCCTCGCGGTAGTACTTCTTCAGCGTTGCCTCCTGGCCTTCGACCAGTGCCACCACGATGTCGCCGTTGTCGGCCGCGGAAGTCTCGCGGATCACCACGATGTCGCCGTCGTTGATGCCGGCCTCGATCATCGAGTCGCCCTTTACTTCCAGCGCATAGTGCTGGCCAGTGGGGGCGATCATGCCGCCGGGCACTGCCACCTGGTGCGAGACCTGGCTGATTGCCTCAATCGGCACGCCTGCGGCGATGCGGCCCATCACCGGCAGTTCAACCGCCGCCTGGCGCAGCGGGTCTGCTGATGCCGGAGCCGGCGCCGCGGCTGGAGCCTGACCGCCGTCAATCACCCTGGGGGCAAACCCCTGCGGTTCGCCAGTGCCGCCAAGGCTTTCTGGCAAGCGGATGATTTCAATGGCGCGGGCGCGGTGCGGCAAGCGCCGGATGAAACCGCGCTCCTCCAGCGCAGTGATCAGCCGGTGGATGCCAGATTTCGACCTGAGGTCGAGTTCAGTCTTCATTTCGTCAAAACTGGGGGGCACGCCATCGCGTTGCAGGCGTTTGTGAATGAATTCCAGCAGTTGAAGTTGCTTCTTTGTGAGCATCGCCGCTCCCTCCGTGCCTCATGTTTTCTTTTGTTCTACGCATGTTCACGTTTTGTGTCAACATGGCTGTATTCGAACAATCGCAGTGGCAGGGTCGGAGGCTGCCGCGTCCGGTTTGAGTATTTGCGCAAAGAAGAACCGGGTTCAGACGGAGAGGTATTGCACCGTTTCACCTGCAGTGCGGGCACCGTCGCTCGGCGGGCGCACCAGCAGGGCGTTGGCGTCGGCCAGAATGGTGAGAAGCGAACTGTCCTGGTTCCCAAAAGCAGTCAACTGGCCGTTTTCGACCCTTGCACGCATGTAGTGCTCCCGCGGGCCGTTTTCGCCGAGCGGTTCAGCAAGGATTGCTTCCTGCAGTTGCTGGGCTTCAGACGGCAATCCCAGCATGACCTGGACCATCGGCGCCAGGAAGACATGGCCGCAAACCATAGCAGACACCGGGTTGCCCGGCAGGCCGACCATTGCTGCGGCGCCCATGCGGCCGGCCATCAGCGGCTTGCCGGGGCGCATCGCGACTTTGTAAAAGCTGCGCTCCATTCCAAGGTCCTGCGCCACCTTGCCGACCAGATCGTGATCGCCAACCGAGGCACCGCCGATGGTGACCACCAGATCTGCGCCCTCAGCTAGTTCAAACGCTGTGCGCAAGGAGCTTTCGGTGTCGCGGGCAATGGGCAGGATACGGGCGCGGGCGCCCATACCTTCCAGCATCGCCTTGAGGCCGAAGGTGTTGGAAGCGATAATCTGGTCCGGACCAGGCGTCCCGCCAGGCATCACCAGCTCGTCGCCGGTGGAAATCAGCGCAATCTCCGGGCGGCGGGAGACGGGAACCGACGGAATGTTCATCGCGGCCAGCAGAGCGATATCCGAAGGGGTCAGACGTTTCAGTGCGCGGACGGTCTGGCCATCGGTGAAATCACCGCCGCGGGGGCGGATGTTGTGATTTCTGCCAGGTTCATCTTTGATGGTGATGAGATCGCCAGAACGGCTGACATCTTCTTGGATAACAACGAAACTTGCGCCTTCGGGCACCGGGGCGCCAGTGAAAATCCGAACCGCCTGGCCGGCTCCGACGCGGCCAGCGAATGCGTGGCCGGCAGCGGCCTCGCCGATCACCTTGAACATGGCGTGCAGCTCAACCTCGGCGGCGTTGACTGCATAGCCGTCCATCGCGGAGGCTGAGAACGGCGGCTGGTCGCGGCGGGCCTGAACGTCGCGAGCGAGCACCCGGCCTGAGGCCTCGGCCAAGGGAATTTCCTCGGTTTCCAGCTGGCTGACAAGCGCCAGAAGATGCGCGCGGGCTTCACTGACAGGGATCATTTACGCCTCGTACCGGCCTGATTTTCCGCCATCTTTCAGCGTGACACGGATACCGCCGATCTGCATCGCCTTGTCCACTGCCTTGGCCATGTCATAGACGGTGAGCGCGGCGGTGGAGACGGCAGTGAGCGCCTCCATCTCAACCCCGGTCTGGCCGGTGGTCTTGACCGTGGCCTCAACCCGCACGCCGGGCAGGTCCGGATCCAGCGTCAGTTCCACCGCGACTTTGGTCACCGGCAGCGGGTGGCAGAGCGGGATCAGATCGGGCGTCTTCTTAGCACCCATGATGCCTGCGAGACGAGCCACCGACAGCACATCGCCCTTTTGGGCGCGACCTTCGGCAATGATATCAAAGGTTTCCTGCGCCATGGTGATGTGACCCTCGGCGGTGGCAATGCGCGAGGTCACCGCCTTGTCCGAGACGTCGACCATATGGGCGTCGCCCTTGGTGTCGAAATGCGTGAGGCTCATATGGTCCTCCTTTACATCATGCCAGGCATCAACGGGTTGGTGAGCAGCGCACGGGTGGCGCCAGCCACATCATCCTGCCGCATCAGGCTTTCGCCGATGAGGAAGGTGCGGGCGCCGTAGCGGGCCATATCGCTGAGGTCCTCAGGCGTGAAAAGCCCGCTTTCGCAGACGATTGTGCGGTCGGCAGGCACCATGCGGGACAGGGTCCGGGTGGTGTCCAGAGTTGTCTCGAAGGTCTTGAGGTTGCGGTTGTTGATGCCCATCAGCGGCGATTTCAGATTGCAGGCGCGTTCCAGCTCTTCGGCGTCGTGCACTTCCAGCAGCACATCCATGCCCCATTCAAAGGCGCTTTCCTCCAGCTCCTGCGCCTGGGCGTCGGAAACCGTAGCGAGGATGATCAGAATGCAGTCGGCCCCCAGCGCGCGGGCTTCGGCCACCTGGTAGGTGTCATACATGAAGTCCTTGCGCAGCGCA
This sequence comes from Leisingera sp. ANG-M7, assembly GCF_000813965.1. GTDB lineage: Bacteria > Pseudomonadota > Alphaproteobacteria > Rhodobacterales > Rhodobacteraceae > Leisingera. The sequence goes on from NZ_JWLI01000006.1 coordinate 359,615, forward strand.
GGCAGCGCGCAGGCCTCGCGGGCCTGGGTGAGAAAGTCCTTGGCGCCCTGGAAGCTGGGGGTGTCGGTCAGCACCGACAGGCAGGTGGCGCCCCCGTCTTCATATGCCTTGGCCAGTTCGGCCGGTTCAAAATCGGGGCGGATCAGGCCCTTGGAGGGGCTCGCCTTCTTGATCTCGGCAATCAGGCCATAGCCTGTGCGGTTGGCTTGCATCAGACTGTCGGCAAAGCCGCGCACCGGGGAGGCTTCGCGCGCCTCGGCCTCGACCGCCTCAAGCGGTTTGGCGGCCTTGTCCGCGGCCACTTCCTCAAGCTTGTAGGCCTTAATCTTGTCGAGCACGTTTTCGGTCATACCGGCGTCTCCGTTCCTGCGTTCCAGTCTATGGCATCTTCGCCGCGGGCGGTAAGCCAATTGTTCACTTTTGAAAAGGGCCGGGACCCGAAGAAACCGCGCCGCGCCGAAAGGGGCGAGGGATGGGCGGTTTTCAGGATCAGGTGATCGCCCGGTTTGATATGTTTTTCAAGCTTTTGTGCAGCATTTCCCCAGAGAATGTATGCGGTGGGGCGCGCCGATGTCAGCTCCAGCACCTGATGCATCAGGTGATGCCAGCCAAGGAGCTTGTGGCCGTTCGCTTCGCCTGCCGGGACTGACAGGGCAGTGTTCAGAAGAAGAACGCCTTGGCGCGCCCAGCCGCGCAGATCCGCGTTGGGTCGGGTGACGCCAAGATCGTCTGCCAGTTCCTTGTAAATATTGGACAAGGACCGGGGAAGGGGGCGCACATGCGGTTCTGCCGAGAAGGCCAGGCCGTGGGCGTGGCCCGGTGTCGGATAGGGGTCCTGGCCGAGGATCACCACCCGGGTGTCCGCTGGCTGGGTCAGCTCCAGCGCCGCAAACCGCTGATGCGCGGGCGGCAGGATTTCCCGTCCATCCGCATCAATCGCGGAGGAAATCCCGGGCCAGACAGTGCTGAAAAACGGCAGGCTGGACCAAGTCCCCAGCCCTGCAGGCAGATCAGTCATGCGGCTGAGGTGATCCGGGCCAGTGCTTCGACCTTGGCCTTGGCGGCACCGCTGTCGATCGACTCGGCGGCGCGTGCCACGCCTTCCTTGAGGTCTGCGGCCTTGCCAGCTACAACCAGCGCGGCGGCGGCATTCAGCAGCACCGCGTCGCGGTAGGCCGAGGGCGTGCCTTGCAAAAGCACGCGGAAGGCCATGGCGTTTTCCTCCGGGGTGCCACCAACGATCTTGTCGAAGTCATGCACCGGCAAGCCCGCGTCCTCGGGGTGCAGCTCGACGTCGCGAATTGTGCCGTCCTCCTCCAGCGCTGAGACCCAGCTGACGCCGGTAATGGTCAGCTCATCGGTTCCATCGGAGCCATGCACCAGCCAAGCGCGCTCAGACCCGAGGGTTTTAAGGGTTTCCGCCATGGGACGGATCATTTCGCGGCTGAAGGCGCCGGTCAGCTGGCGCTTGACGCCGGCCGGGTTGGTCAGGGGGCCGAGGATGTTGAAGATGGTCCGGGTGCCAAGCTCAGCCCGGGTGGGCATCACATGCGCCACCGCCGGGTGGTGCATCGGCGCCATCATGAAACCAATCCCGGCCTCATTTATCGCCTTTTCAACAACTTCCGGGCCGACCATCACGTTGATGCCCATCTGGGACTGCATGTCTGCAGTGCCGGATTTGGAACTGAGGTTGCGGTTTCCGTGCTTGGCGACCACCGCGCCGGCGCCCGCCGCGACAAAGGCAGTGGCGGTGGAGATGTTGAGGGTGTTCTTACCGTCGCCGCCGGTGCCAACGATATCCATGGCGCCGGCGGGCGCCTTCACCGGATTGCATTTGGCGCGCATCACCGCGGCGGCGGCGGCGTATTCATCAACGCTTTCACCGCGGGTGCGCATGGCCATCAGCAGGCCGCCGATCTGGCTCGGCGTGGCCTCGCCCTCAAACAGCAGGGTGAAGGCCTTCTCGGCTTCTTCGCGGGACAGGGAACGTTCGGCAGCGGCACCGATCAGCGGCTTCAGCTGGTCGCTCATGCCGGCACCTGCATCACGTCGAGGAAGTTCTTCAAGAGCGCATGGCCGTGTTCGGAGGCAATTGATTCCGGGTGGAACTGGACTCCGTGAATCGGCAGTTCCTTGTGCTGCAGACCCATGATGGTGCCGTCTTCCAGCTCAGCCGTGATTTCCAGGCAATCAGGCAGGCTTTCGCGCTCCACCACCAGAGAGTGATAGCGGGTTGCCTCAAAAGGTGTCGGCAAGCCTTTGAAAACGCCGGTGTCCTTGTGGTGCATCATGCCCATCTTGCCGTGCACGATCTCGTGGCAGCGCACGACCTTGCCGCCGAAGGCCTGGCCGATGGTCTGGTGGCCGAGGCAGACCCCCATCAGCGGCGTCTTGGTCTCTGCCGCGGCCTCAGTCAGGGCGAGGCAGATGCCGGCCTGATCCGGGTCGCACGGGCCGGGCGACAGCAGAATGCCTGAGGGCTTCATCGCCATCGCTTCCTGCACGTTGATGGCGTCGTTACGGTGCACTTCCATTTCGGCGCCAAGCTCGCCGAGGTAGTGGACGAGGTTGTAGGTGAAGGAATCGTAGTTGTCGATCAGCAGCAGCATCTTGCGGGCTCTTTTAAGGGTGGCGGGCGGGGTGCGCGCCGCAGTATAGTGGTTGCAACATACTTGTTCAGGGATACGAGGCAGCGTCAAGGGCAGGAAGGGCGAATGCGGGGGCGAACCGGCACATGGTTCACACTGGCAGGCCTGAGCGGCGCAGCACGGCAGAAAGATTGAGAGGCAAAACAGGCATGCGTGGATTTCTGGGCGGCGTGAGTGTCGGGGCTTTGCTGGCGGCGGGCGGACTGGCGATGCTATCACTGTCGGTGCCACTGCCGCAGACGGCGGTCAAACCGGAACCAACGCCGGAACCTGCCGGCCAAACTGCGGGTGCTGCGCCTGCGGTGGCGGAAACTCAAGCGGCGGAGGCTCCGCAACCGGTTGCGCATGACCCCGGTGAAGTGCCGCAAATGCCCAATGGCGGCGGTGAGGAAGCAGTGGTTCCCGGCAATGGCCAGCGCGACGCCGATCTGGCTGAGGTTCAGCCCGAGGCGCCCGGTGCAGAGGCCGCCGGAGATGACCTGAGCGCCCTTGCTGGCGCCGATACGACTCCGGCAGACCAGCCTGCGGTAGGCCTTGTCACCGCGATGCAAAGCGCGGGTAAGCTTGCACCGGCAAAGGCTCCGGACCCCGTAGTGACCGCCGCCGGGCACCAGCCGCAGTCGGCATTGCCTGCCGCCCCGCAAGAGCCGGGCAGCGAAAGTGTGATTGTGGCGTCAACAGAACCCGCAGCCGCGCCGGAAGAAAACCCCAGGGAAGGGGAGCTTGGGACGGTTGAACTGCCTGTGCAGGAGAAGGCCCCCGCGACAGCCGAAGCCCCTGTGACCAGCACCTTACAGGTTCCAGATATCGGCACTGCGCCTGCAGAAATTACTCTGCCGGTGATCGGGGCTGCATCTGGCATCCCGGCGGCCGCGGGCAGCAGTGATTCCGGTGAAAGTGCGGAACAGGCTGCGGCTTCGGAAGCCGCCGAACCTGCACCCTTGACGCCCAGTATCGGAACACTGGTTGTGCCGCTGACTGAGCGGGACAAACAGGAAACCATCTCGAACGGTTTTGGCGGCGAACCTGTGGCCAATCCGTTTACTGCCAATGCGGAACCGTTCCTCAACCCCGAAGACCGGCCTTTGATGTCGATTGTGCTGATTGATGATGCAGGCGCAATTGGCGCGGAGGCCCTAGCGGAATTTCCCTACCCCTTGAGCTTTGCGATCGACCCGGAGGATCCTGAGGCAGCCGCGAAAATGGCCGCCCGCCGGGAGGCCGGCTTTGAGGTTCTTTTGCTGGCGGACCTGCCGCGTGAAGCGACGCCGCAGGACGCGGAAACCTCCTTTGAGGTCTGGCGCGGCAAGCTGCCGGAAGCAGTGGCAATCCTCGAAGGTGTTGATACCGGCGTGCAGGGAAACCGTCCGCTTGCGGACCAAGTGGCGGCGGTGGCGGCGTCAGCCGGTTACGGCCTGGTGACCCAGGACAGCGGCCTTAACACAGTGCAGAAACTGGCGCTGCGTGACGGCGTGCCGGCTGGTGTGGTGTTCCGCGATTTTGACGGTGCAGGACAGGATCCGCGGGCGATCCGGCGGTTTCTGGATCAGGCGGCATTCCGGGCCGGGCAGGAGGGCGCGGTAATCATGCTGGGACGTCTGCGCCCGGATACGATCTCAGCTTTGCTGCTGTGGGGCCTGCAAGACCGGGCGGAGCGGGTGGCGCTGGCACCGGTCTCAGCCAGCCTGGATTCGCTGCTGCCCGAGAAGTGATCCCTCGCAAAGTGAAACGGCGCCCTGTACAGGCGCCGTTGCCTTCGGCAGGAGTGTTTTCACAAGAAAGAAGCGGGGTATCCCGCCATCTTGGGGTTAGCTGTTGCCGTTTCCGGTAAAACGAGCGGCGTCGGCGGCAGCACGGCGGATAGCGTTGGATTTGTGGACAGTCTCCATGTATTCGGCCTCCGGGTCGCTGTCATAGACAACGCCGCCGCCGGCCTGGATATAGAGGTTCTGATCCTTGACGATCGCCGTGCGCAGAGCAATGCACATGTCCATGTCGCCGCCGGCCGAGAAATAACCGACACCGCCGCCGTAGATGCCGCGCTTTTCAGGCTCCAGTTCGTCGATGATTTCCATCGCCCGCACCTTGGGCGCGCCGGAGACAGTGCCAGCGGGCATGCCGGCAAAGAAGGCATCCAGCGCATCCTTGTCCTCTGCCAGCTCACCCACGACATTGGAGACAATGTGCATCACATGGCTGTAGCGTTCGATGATGAACTTCTCAGTCGGGCGCACGGTGCCGATTTTGGCCACCCGGCCAGTGTCGTTGCGGCCCAGGTCCAAGAGCATCAGGTGTTCTGCCAGCTCCTTTTTGTCGGCCAGCAGATCCAGTTCCAGCGCCTTGTCCTCCTCGGGCGTGGCACCGCGGGGGCGGGTGCCTGCGATGGGGCGGATAGTGACCTCCTGCCCGAAGACACGGACCAGGATTTCCGGGCTGGCACCCACCACCTGGAAACCGCCGAAGTTGAAGTAGAACATGAAGGGCGACGGGTTGGTGCGCCGCAGCGAGCGATAAAGTGCGAATGGCGGCTGGCGGAATTCCTGGGTCCAGCGCTGTGCCGGCACCACCTGAAAGATGTCGCCCGCGCGGATGTATTCCTTGGCCTTCTCCACTGCGGCCATGTAACCGTCCTTGGTGAAGTTCGACACCGGCGGAGCAGCTTCATGGGCGTCGCCGAGGTCGCGGCTTTCGGCGGGCATGGCGCGCTCCAGATCGCGTACCGCGTCCATCACCCGTTCAGCGGCCTGAGCATATGCCGCCTTGGCTGTCTGGCCATCGCTGGACCAGACGGGGGAGACCACGGTCACCTCGCCCTTGACGCCGTCCAGAACGGCAATCACGGAGGGGCGCAGCATAAGCGCGTCGGGCAGTCCGAGCGGATCCGGGTTCACATCCGGCAGGTGTTCGACCAGACGGATCATGTCATAGCCGAGGTAGCCAAAGAGCCCGGCCGCTGCCTGGGGCAGGTCGTCGGGCAGGTCGATTTTGCTCTCGGCAATCAGCGCCCGCAGGTTGTCCATTGGGTTGCCATCCTGCGGCGTAAAGTCATCCGCATCGAACCGCGCCGAGCGGTTCAGGGCGGATTGCTCTCCGTGGCAGCGCCAGACCAGATCCGGTTTCATGCCAATGATCGAATAGCGCCCGCGCACCTCGCCGCCGGTAACGGACTCCAGCATGAAGGCGTCCTTCTGTGCGCCGGTCAGCTTGAGCATCAGCGACACCGGCGTGTCGAGATCGGCGGCAAGGCGGGTGTAGACGACCTGGTTTTTGCCGGCCTCATAGGCTTTGGAGAAACTGTCGAAATCGGGGGTCAGGGCCATGGGTCTGGTGCCTTGGTTACTGGAAGTTCGCCTGCGCTGCGTTCAGCGCCTGCTGGTCTACACGGGGTTCGGCGCGGGTCTGGACGTCCTGCGCATAGGCCTGAAACAGCTCTTGTGCCAGCGCCTGATCCAGCTGTGCCTGCAGCGCCTGGGTCAGCAGGGTCATGTCGTCGCTTGCTTCCGGCGGCAGGATGGCGTCGAGACGGACAACCACGGCAGAGTCGGCGTCCTGGACTAGGCGGAAATCGCCGATCTCCATCCCGAATACTCCTGCAACCAGACCCGCCGGCACTGTATCGATATAGGCGGTGCGGGTGAGCGCGGTTTCGGTTTTCACTTCGGCATCTTCTGCAAAACCGCCTGCGGCTTCTGCCTGCGCCAGAAGCGCTTCGCCCTGGTCCTTCAGAGCGTTGGCAAGCCGGTCTGCCTGCCAGGCGGCCAGAACCTTCTCCTTGGCATCATCAAAGGGTTCTGGGCGTTCCGGCAGGGTGTCGTCCAGGCGGAGGGCAAACAGGCTGCCGTCCTCAAGGAAGTCAACTTCCGGGAAGTCGTCGGCGGTTACGGCAGCGGCGGCGGTGCGGAAGCCTTCGTAGGCCGCGATGTCATCGCTGCTGTCTTCGGTCCAGTTGATCTGGGCCAGTTCCAGACCGCTTTCGGTTGCCAGCTCCTCCAGCGTGGCGCCGCCGGCCAGCATGTCGTCGATATCTTCGGCCTGGGTTTCCACCAGGCGGCGGGCGCGGTCGGAGGCAAGCTCTTCCACCAGTTCCGGCTTGGCGTCTTCAAAGGTGGTGATCTGTGCCTCCAGACGGCCGTTCACGCGGTAGAGCGCCGGGCCGAGGTCCGAGGCCAGCGGGCCTGCCACGGCGCCCACCTCAGCAGCAAAGACATCAGTGCCGGCTGGGCCAAGGTCGCCCATGGTGACGTCGCCCATGTCGATGTCCTGAAGTGTCAGGCCGCGGCCCTCGACCAGGCTTTCAAAGGTGGCGCCACCGGTTTCCAGCTGTGCCTTGGCGCTGGCGGCTGCTTCCTCACCGCCAAACACCAGACGTTCGACCAGACGGCGTTCGGGAACCTGGTACTGGTCAGAGCGGTCCTCGAACAGGCGCTGCAGCTGGGCCTCGTCCACCTCGATCTCGTCCAGCAGCATGGAGGGACGCAGAGCGGCATAGGTGATGACCTTGGTTTCCGGCAGCATGAACTGGTCCTGATTGGCCTCGTAGAAAGCTTTCAAGTCCGCGTCCGATGCAACCTCAGCTGTCAGGTCGATTTCCGCGGCGTTGATCTGCACATAGGAGAAGCTGCGGCGGGCGCCGATATAGCTGGTCAGGGTTTCGGTCAGGGTTTCGGGCATCTTGGCGCCGGACAGAACCGCGTTTTGCACGATGGTGCGGGCGGCCTCGCGGCGCAGGTCTTCTTCGAATTCCTTTTCCGTGAGGCCGGCATTGCGCAGAGCAAAACTGTAGGCCTCGCGGTCGAACTGTCCGTTCACACCCTGGAAAGCGTCGATGGCAGCCAGTTCCTCGATCAGGTTCTCATCACCCAGCGACAGACCGAGGCTCTTGGCCTCGTGATCCAGTGCCGCCAGGGAAATCAGGCGGCCCAGGACCACCCGGTCAAGGCCGAAAGCGGTCATCTGCGCCATGGACATAGCCTGGCCGGTCTGCGCCTGCAGGGCACGCTGCTCGCGCTGCAGCTCGCGCACATAGGTGCCGATGCTGACATCCTCGTCACCGACCTGGGCAACGGAGGAAGAGGAGCTGGAGAAGTTCACGGCGCCAAAGCCGGCAAGGCCGACAATCAGCATCCCCATCAGGATCCAGACGAAGGTTTTGGATAGATGTTTCATGCCTGCGGCCATGATGCCCTCTTTATTGTTCTGCCGCGCAAGGGAGTGCCTTGCAGCGGGAAATGCCGCTGACTGAATACGCGGCTGCCCGCAGAGGGGCAAGATGAATGCAGCGCAAACTGCTGGATGATCAAGGATTAAAGGCTGCGAGACGGTCAAACAGGGTCCGGATGCCAGCACGGTCCACATTGGCAAAGGCAATGCGGAACTGTCGGGCGCCGTCCGGGTCACCCTCGGGCATGAACATGGAGCCCGGCAGCATCAGGATTGACGCCTCTTTGACCAGCCGGCGCGCGATCTGTTCGGAGGGTTCTTCGAACGGGTGCTCGACATAGGCGAAATAAGCGCCGCAGCCCAGCAGTTTCCAGCCTTTTGCGGCCAGCACCGGGAAGCCTTCCTCAATCGCCAGGCGGCGGTCGAGGATTTCCTGGCGTTCGCCTGCCAGCCAATGATGCAGGTTTTCAATACCCCACAGCGCGCCGGCCTGCCCCAGCTGGGAGGGGCAGATGGTGACTGTGTCGAGGAATTTCTCCATCTCAAACAGGCGGTCCGTCGAGGCGGCAATTGCACCGACCCTATGGCCTGTCAGCCGGTAAGCCTTTGAGAAGGAATAGAGATGGATAAGGGTGGTGCCCCAGTCCGGCATCTGGAACAGCCCGTGCGGTGCGCCGCCGCGGCTGTCAAAGTCTCGGTAGGTCTCGTCAACGATCAGCGCCAGCCCGCGGCTGCGGGCGAGGCTGAAGAAAGCCTGAACCAGGCCGCTGGGGTACTCCACACCGCAGGGATTGTTGGGCGTGACCAGCACGATGGCGCGGGTGCGGTCCGAAATCAGCGCTTCTGCTGAGGCCAGATCCGGCAGCATACCTTCGCCCGTTCGAAGCGGCACGGCGGTTACCCCTGCCATGTCCAGCCACATTTTGTGATTGAAGTACCAAGGGACTGGGATGATTACTTCATCGCCTTCACCGCAAAGCGCTGCTATCGCGGCGGCAAAGGCCTGATTGCAGCCGGAGGTGATCCCAACCTGTTCCGGCAAGACCTCTGCCTGATAGTGACGGCACATCTGCTGTGCCAGCGCGCGGCGCAGCGGGTCGTTGCCGAGCACGGGGCCATAGAGATGTGCAGAGACGTCATTGAGCGCAGCATCCGCCAGCGCCTGACGCAACCCTTCCGGCGGAGCTTCTGCCGGGGCGGCCTGACTCACATTCAACAGCAGTCGGTCCGGCGGGAATTCCGCCCCGGCCACCCAGCGGCGCGATTCGACGATAGGCGACACAAAGGTGGCTTGGGTGCGGGGCAGGGGCATGGGCGGCTCCGGGCTGCGTCAGAAACTTCCGGCGCGCCGGTTTGCGCGCCTGCGTATGTCTGGCACGGCGGCCCGGACGGCTCAAGCGGGAACGGCGGTGCTGGAACGGCCAAAGAAAAAGGCGCGCAGTGATGCGCGCCTTTGAAATTCAATCACGGTGCGGATCAATCCTTGCCGCGGTAGGGCTCCACATACTGGAGCGCCATATCCCAAGGGAAGAAGATCCAGGTGTCCTGGCTGACCTCTGTGATGAAAGTGTCCACCATCGGGCGGCCCTTGGGCTTGGCATAGACCGTGGCGAAATGCGCCTTGGGGTACATCTGGCGCACCAGTTCCAGAGTTTTTCCGCTGTCGACCAGATCGTCAATGATCAGCACGCCCTCACCGTCGCCCATCAGGCCCGCATCCGGCGCTTTCAGCACCTCCGCCTCACCCTGGGCCTGATGGTGGTAAGAACGCACCGAGATGGTGTCGACAGTGCGGATATCCAGCTCGCGGCTGACGATCATGGCCGGCGCCATGCCGCCGCGGGTGATTGCCACAACAGCGCGCCAGGCGCCATCCTTGGGGCCTTGCCCGTCCAGACGCCATGCCAGCGCACGGCTGTCGCGGTGGATCTGGTCCCAGCTGATGTGAAAGCCTTTTTCGTGCGGCAAACGATCGGTCATGTTTTGTGCTCCCCGCGGTGTCGCGTCAGCTTGCAGGAGCCCGGACCGTTGCCCAGGGCTCTGCCTGTTCAGTTACTTGGAAATATCCGGCGCATCCACTGCCTTCATGCCGACGACGTGATAGCCTGCATCCACATGCAGGTTCTCGCCGGTCACGCCGGAGCTGAGGTCGGACAGCAGGTAAAGGGCAGATTTGCCTACATCGTCGATGGTCACGTTGCGGCGCAGCGGCGAGTTGTATTCGTTCCACTTCATGATGTAGCGAAAATCGCCGATGCCCGATGCGGCCAGGGTCTTGATCGGGCCGGCAGAGATCGCGTTGACGCGGATGCCGTCTTTGCCCAGGTCCTCTGCCAGGTATTTGACCGACGCTTCCAGTGCGGCCTTGGCAACACCCATCACATTATAATGCGGCATCACCTGCTCGGCACCGTAGTAGGTGAGGGTCAGAAGCGAACCGCCTTCACTCATCATCTTTTCGGCGCGATTAGCAACGGCAGTGAACGAGAACACCGAGATGTCCATGGTCATCTGGAAATTGCTGCGGCTGGTGTCGACATAACGGCCGCGCAGCTCGTTCTTGTCGGAAAAGCCAATGGCGTGAACCACGAAGTCCAGCTTGCCCCATTTGGCTTCCAGTTCGGCAAACAGTGCGTCGATCGACGCTTCGTCCGACACGTCGCAGGGCAGAACGATATTGCTGCCCAGTTGCTCCGCCAGCGGATCAACCCGCTTTTTCAGAGCATCGCCCTGATAGGAAAAGGCAAGCTCGGCCCCGGCATCAGCGCAGGCCTTGGCAATGCCCCACGCGATGGATTTGTCGTTGGCCAGGCCCATGATGAGGCCGCGCTTACCGGCCATCAGTTGACTAGACATGCAGGTTCTCCGCCTGTGATCTGATAATTTAGCGGTGTTTATAATGCCGCGCGGGGCGCTTCAAGGGTTCACGCCCTTGTAGGCGGAAAGGAAGCTCCCTAGGTTGCAATCAAATTACCGTTTGAGGTGCCCATGTCCGACCGTACAGGTATATTTGAAGGCGACGATCCGTTTGCCATTGCCAGGTCCTGGCTTGCAGAGGCGGAGCAGACCGAACCAAATGATGCGAACGCCATTGCACTGGCCACGGTGGACGAGACCGGGCTGCCCAACAGCCGCATGGTTCTGCTCAAGGAAATCGAGGACAGCGCCTTTGTGTTCTATACCAACTACGGCAGTGCCAAGGCGCAGGAACTGGACCATGCGGGCAAGGCAGCCTTTGTGATGCATTGGAAATCGCTGCGCCGTCAGATCCGCGTGCGCGGCGCCATCACCCGCGAGGAAGGGCCGCAGGCCGATGAATATTACAGGTCCCGTTCGCTCAAAAGCAGGCTGGGAGCCTGGGCCTCAAAACAGTCGCAGCCGCTGGACAGCCGCGGCACGCTGATGGCGGAGGTCGCAAAAGTGACAGCGATGAAGGGCCCGAATCCCGAGCGCCCGCCGTTCTGGGGCGGGTACCGTCTGGTGCCGGTTGAGATCGAGTTTTGGGCCGATGGTGCCTTCCGGTTGCACGACCGGTTCCGCTGGCGCCGCGATGACGCATCTGCAGCATGGCAGATCAATCGGCTCAATCCCTGACAGGAATCGTCAGTTTACCTTGGGTCAAGGGGTCTTTCGTGACAATTTCAAGACTTTTTAGCTTGAATTCCAAGGTCAGTTTGGCGCATCAGGACACCATCAAAAAACAAGAAACGCGGTAGGGAATATCCAGTGGCAGAAGATCTCAGCAGCTTGCAGCAAGTTCAGGGGCTGGTGAAGTGGTTCGACCCGGCAAAAGGGTACGGCTTTGTCGTTTCCGACACCGGCGGGCCGGACATTCTTCTGCATGTGAATGTGCTGCGCAATTTCGGGCAAAGCTCTGTCGCGGACGGCGCCCGCATTGAGATCGTGACGCATCAGACTGGACGCGGTGTACAGGCCGTCGAGGTGATCTCGATCCAGCCGCCCGAGCGCGAAGACACCCCGGTGCTGAGCGATTTTGCCGAGCTGGATATGGGTAGCCTGCAAAATGAGCCGCTCGAGCCCGCACGGGTAAAATGGTTCGACAAGGGCAAGGGCTTTGGCTTTGCCAATGTGTTCGGCCGCGGCGAAGACGTTTTCCTGCATGTAGAAGTGCTGCGCCAATCCGGCCTTGCCGATCTGCAGCCCGGCGAAGCGCTGGCGATGCGGGTTATTGATGGCAAGCGCGGCCGCATGGCGGTCGAGGTGCTGGCGTGGGAAGCCGCATTGGCGGCAGGCCACCAGGACTGAGCTGATGTTGCGGCGTCTTCAGTACTGGAGCCTCGCCGCAGCCGCCAGTTTCGTGATGACCGCACCAGGTTTTGCCGGAGAATGCCAATCCGGCCGGGTCGATCTGCGCGGCAGCTGGGGGCAGACCGGATTTTCAGTTGAAATCGCTGACGATGAGCAGGAGCGCGCCCAAGGGCTGATGTTCCGCAAGTCGATGCCGCGCGGGGCAGGGATGCTGTTTGTCTACGACCAGCCCCAGCCCGCGGCGTTTTGGATGAAGAACACCCTGATTCCGCTCGACATCATTTTTCTGAGCGAAAATGGCCTGGTGACCTCAGTGCATGAGAACGCCAAACCCGGCGATCTTACCCCGATCCCGGGCGGAGATAACGTGTTTGCGGTGCTCGAAATCAACGGCGGGCTGGCCCGTCGCTACGGCATCGCATCTGGCACTCAGATGCGGCATCAAATTTTTTCCGCCAGAGGCGCAGTTTGGCCCTGTTAGGGGTTTTCAAATCACTTGGCCGGAGATAGGAAGGCGCACGGTCCGGGGCGTGGCGCAGTCTGGTAGCGCACCTGTTTTGGGTACAGGGGGTCGTGAGTTCGAATCTCGCCGCCCCGACCACTTCTCTCCATAAAACTTCAGCGAATCCCAACTGGCAGAATCTGCTGCCAAGATTCGCCTCACGCTTTTGGAGACACGTGCACCTCAAACACAACCCTAAGCGTTAATACTTCTTTAATACCTTGTTAACACACTCTTAACCAACTGGTGCTGACCCGCATCACTTGATTAATGGCACTGCAGGCCCCGATGCCGCAGCGCCATGATACCATCGGTAGATCACCGTAAAGTTGTTTGAGCGCGACACTTGCTGCCGGCCGGTCAACAGATGTGAATCATTGCCCGGTTGAACCTTAGCTCTGGCCTTTCTGCGAAGCGGCAAGTTACTTGCTTGGCGTAAGAATTCCGGCCTGGCAGCAGAGCAGAGTTTGGCAGCGAAGGACGTGGCAGCCTGTGGATGAATCAATGGCCTTCACCGGACCCTTGAAACCGCGAATAGCGTCAACAGCAAAGATCGTTGCCAAGGGGTAAATTTAACGTTGACCCATTGTGTGTGAATACGCCAAATTGTGGACACCGGTTGCGATGGCACTAAATCTGGTGGGTTAAGGGGCCACAGCAACAACGCTGAAAAACAGCAGACAGTCCTGTGAAGAAAGGCCGGCGAGGGCCGCAAGTGCGTCGAATGCGGCGTGAGCTGGGTATCTGCGTGTTGCGTGGCCGGAATGGCTGGTGCGGGGGCACCGTGACACTTGACCGATGTGTGCTTGAGAAGGGGCAGAGCATGAAGATCGAACGGAAATTCACCAAACCCGGGCAGGATGCTTACGCCGATCTGGCTTTTGTCTCCGCCACCTCGGAGATTCGCAACCCGGACGGGACAATCGTTTTCCGGCTCGACAACATTGAAATCCCTGCGTCGTGGAGCCAGGTGGCCAGCGACGTGATCGCTCAGAAATATTTCCGCAAGGCCGGTGTGCCGTCCCGCCTGAAGAAGGTCCGCGAAAAGGACGTGCCGGAGTTCCTGTGGCGCTCGGTCCCCGATAAAGGCGCGGAGCTGGGCGGCGAGACGTCCTCCAAGCAGGTGTTCGACCGTCTGGCGGGCGCTTGGGCCTATTGGGGCTGGAAGGGCGGCTATTTCTCCTCTGAGACAGATGCGCGCGCCTATTACGACGAGATGCGCTATATGCTGGCGACCCAGCGCTCGGCCCCGAACTCTCCGCAGTGGTTCAACACCGGCCTGCACTGGGCCTATGGCATCGACGGCCCGGCGCAGGGCCATCACTATGTCGACTACAAGACCGGTAAGCTGACCAAGTCGGACAGCGCCTATGAGCACCCGCAGCCGCACGCCTGCTTCATCCAGTCGGTCTCTGACGATCTGGTCAAGGACGGCGGAATCATGGACCTGTGGGTGCGCGAGGCGCGCCTGTTCAAATACGGCTCCGGCACCGGCACCAATTTCTCTCATCTGCGCGCCGAGGGTGAGCCTCTGTCCGGCGGCGGCAAATCCTCCGGTCTGATGGGCTTCCTCAAAATCGGCGACCGCGCGGCGGGCGCCATCAAATCAGGCGGCACAACCCGTCGGGCAGCAAAAATGGTGATCGTCGATGCCGACCACCCGGATATCGAGCAGTTCATCGAATGGAAGGTGCTGGAGGAGCAGAAAGTCGCGTCAATCGTAGCGGGCTCCAAAATGCACGAGAAGATGCTGAACGGCATTTTCGAGGCGATCCGCAACTGGGACGGGGCTGAGGCCGGCGCCTATGACCCGGCGGTCAACGGCGGGCTGAAGTTGGCGATCCGCGAAGCCAAGAAGGTGGCGATCCCGGAAACCTACATCAAGCGGGTGCTGGACTACGCCAAGCAGGGCCACACCTCGATCGAGTTCCCGACCTATGACACCGACTGGGATTCGGAGGCCTACAGCTCTGTCTCCGGTCAAAACTCCAACAACTCGATCCGGGTGACCAACGCGTTCCTGCATGCGGTCGAAAAGGACGCCGACTGGGAACTGTTCAACCGCACCGACGGCCAGGTTGCCAAGGTGATACGGGCGCGCGATCTGTGGGAGAAAGTTGGCCACGCGGCCTGGGCCTGTGCCGATCCCGGCATCCAGTTCCACGACACCGTGAACGAGTGGCACACCTGCCCGGAAGACGGTGAGATTCGCGGCTCAAACCCTTGTTCGGAATACATGTTCCTGGACGATACCGCCTGCAACCTGGCATCGCTGAACCTGCTGAGCTTCCTGAAAGACGGCCAGTTCCAGGCAGATGACTATATGCACTGCAGTCGCCTGTGGACGCTGACGCTGGAAATCTCGGTGATGATGGCGCAGTTCCCCTCCAAGGAAATCGCGCAACGCTCCTACGACTTCCGTACCCTGGGTCTGGGCTATGCCAATATCGGCGGCCTTTTGATGAACATGGGCTACAGCTATGACTCGGATGAGGGCAGGGCGCTTTGCGGTGCGCTGACCGCGCTGATGACCGGTGTTGCCTATGCGACCTCCGCCGAGATCGCATCTGAACTGGGCGCCTTCCCGGGTTATGCGAAAAACGCAGACCACATGCTGCGGGTTATTCGCAACCACCGCAACGCTGCAAAGGGTAACGCTGAGGGCTATGAGGCGCTGGCGGTCAAGCCCGTGCCGCTGGACATCGCCAACTGCCCGGATGCGCTGCTGACAGATCTGGCCGCCAGCGCCTGGGACGAAGCACTGGAACTGGGCGAAGAGCACGGCTACCGCAACGCCCAGACCACGGTAATTGCGCCAACCGGCACCATTGGCCTGGTTATGGACTGCGACACCACAGGCATCGAGCCGGACTTTGCCCTGGTGAAGTTCAAGAAGCTGGCGGGCGGCGGCTACTTCAAGATCATCAACCGTTCGGTGCCGTCGGCGCTGGAGGGGCTGGGCTACAGTTCCTCGCAGATCGAGGAAATCGTGTCCTACGCGGTGGGCCATGGCTCCATCGGAAATGCGCCGGGCATCAACCACACCTCGCTGGCAGGACATGGATTTGGCCCCAATGAGCTGGCCAAGGTAGACGCCGCGCTGGAATCGGCTTTCGACATCCGCTTCGTGTTCAATCAGTGGACCCTGGGCGAAGATTTCTGCACTGGCGTGCTGGGCATCCCGGCGACCAAGCTGAATGATCCGACTTTCGACCTGCTGCGCCACCTGGGCTTTACCAAGGCGGACATCGAGGCGGCCAATGACCACGTCTGCGGCACCATGACTCTGGAAGGTGCGCCGCATCTGCAGGAAGAGCACTATGCGATCTTTGACTGTGCCAACCCGTGCGGCAAGAAAGGCAAGCGCTTCCTGAGCGTTGACAGCCATATCTACATGATGGCGGCAGCCCAGAGTTTCATCTCCGGTGCGATTTCCAAAACAATCAACATGCCGAATTCGGCCACTATCGAGGACTGCCAGAAGGCCTATGAGCTGAGCTGGAGCCTGGGCATCAAGGCCAATGCGCTGTATCGCGACGGCTCCAAATTGAGCCAGCCGCTGGCGGCGGCGCTGGTCGAAGATGATGACGACGCGGCAGAAGTGCTGGAAAGCGGCTCCAGCCAAGAGAAGGCCGCAGTGCTGGCTGAGAAGATCGTCGAGAAAGTGGTCATCAAGGAGGTGCTGAAATCGCACCGCACCAAGATGCCGCAACGGCGCAAAGGTTATACTCAGAAGGCAGTAGTCGGCGGCCACAAGGTGTATCTGCGCACAGGCGAATATGAGGACGGTAACCTCGGCGAGATCTTCATCGACATGCACAAGGAAGGCGCTGGCTTCCGGGCGATGATGAACAACTTCGCCATCGCGGTGTCGGTCGGCCTGCAGTACGGCGTGCCCCTGGAGGAATTTGTCGACGCCTTCACCTTCACCAAGTTCGAGCCCGCAGGCATGGTCCAGGGCAACGACTCGATCAAGAATGCGACCTCAATCCTCGACTACGTGTTCCGCGAACTGGCTGTTTCCTATCTCGACCGCACCGATCTGGCGCATGTGAAACCGGAAGGCGCAACCTTTGACGATCTGGGCCGCGGCGAAGAAGAAGGCGTGTCGAACCTGTCCGAACTGAGTGAAAGCGCGGCGACCCGTTCGCTGGAAGTGCTGAAACAGATTTCGTCGACCGGCTATCTGCGCAAGCGGCTGCCGCAGGATCTGGTGGTGCTGCAGGGCGGCCAGACTGACGCGGGCGTGCTGGGCACTGGCACTGATCCGGTTGCGGCGCTGCAAACCCTGGTGCCGGAAACAAGTTCAGCACCGGCGCAAAGCACTGGTGGAATGGATGCACGCACCAAGGCAAAAATGCAAGGGTATGAAGGCGAGGCCTGCGGCGAGTGCGGCAACTACACGCTGGTCCGCAACGGCACCTGCATGAAATGCAACACCTGCGGGGGAACCTCCGGCTGCAGCTGAGGTCCTTCGCTTGCGGCGCCGGTCTTACCCCCGACGGCGCCGCATCCAAACACGGCAGGCAGGCTTAAAGCCGCTTGTGACGACATCAGGAACGGGTGCGCCCGTTCTGAACACCGGGATGGCCCAGGTAAGAACAAACTTTCGGGCAGTCAATGAAGGAGCCTGACCGGTGACAACTGGCTTCCTCTGGATCAGAGGGAGCCATTTTCTTTTAGGGGCTCGTTTTAGCCGCGCCAACAGTAGTCTTATAATCAGAATTATGGTAAATAGTTGGGCGATCCGAGTGGCTGTGGCAGCTAATTATTCGCAAGATCAGCGCTTTAGAGGTCTCAGCAAGCCCTCTTGGGCAACACTGGCTACCAATTTCCCGTCTTCTGTAAAGATAGATCCGCGATTAAAACCGCGGGCGCTGCCTGCAAATGGCGCGTCCATCGAATACAAATGCCAATTCTGCAATTGCACTGGAGCGTGGAACCACATCGCGTGGTCCAGACTTGCCGTCATGGCTTCGGGATTGTGAAACGTCAGCCCATGCGGACGCATCGAGGATCCCAGCAGCCCGAAGTCCGACACATAGGCCAGCAGAATGTGCTGCAGTTCCGGGCCAGCGCCGCGTGCCGCTTCCATTCGAACCCACATCTGATTGGCATCACTGGTTTTTTCGGGTGCCATCGGGTCGCGCGGCTCCACCTCGCGGATTTCAAACGGCCGCGGCCGGAGCAGTTCAGCCTGCTTGTCCTGCGCAAATCGGTTGGCATTCCGCTTGAGGATTTTGTGGCGCGGCTCCAAGCTGCCCGGATCCGGCACCTCGGGTATTTTGTGCTGATGATCCCAGCCGTCTTCCTGAGCATGAAAGGAAGCTGCCAAGTTCAGGATTTGCTTTCCGTTCTGCATCGCCACAACCCGCCGCGTGGTAAAACTGCGGCCGTCGCGCGCGGGATCAACCTCGTAGATTACCGGCCTTGACGGATCACCGGGCCGGATGAAATACGCATGAAGAGAATGGCATAAACGTCCGGAAATAGTAGAATAAGCCGCAGTTAATGCCTGCGCGATCACTTGCCCGCCGTAGATCCGCGTCGGGGTTTCACCACCAGATCCGGACCCTCGGAAAAGATTGGTGTCCAGGCATTCAAGATCCAGGAGATCAAGCAGAACTTTGGCGGTATCAGTCATAGGTATTTCTTTCCATTCACCAGCCGTGTTGCCGGAAATGCACGTTAGTCTGTGATGGCGCCATGCACCAGTGCCTTGAGTTCCGGGCGTGATGGATATGAGCTGGAGGGTGCCAGCTGGGTCAGAAACACCACTGACAAGTCCAGTTTCCGGTCGACCCAGAAAAAGGTTGAGGCTATTCCGCCCCAGCTGAAGTCTCCGATGGAACCAGGACAGCGGGCACGTGCAGGATTCAGCACGACCGCACCACCAAGCCCGAAGCCCATTCCTTCCATAGGCTGCTCTGCAAAACTGCTGGGCCCCATCGATGCAATATCGCCAGAAAGATGGTTTTGCATCATAAAATCAATCACATACGGGCTGATAAGGAAACCATCTTTGCAACGGCCCCGCTGCCGGAGCATCTCAGCAAACACCATGTAGTCATCAATTGTGCCAACCAGCCCGCCACCGCCTGACTGCATGCTGGCCTGCTCAAAAGGAGAGTTCCCGTGACTGTCAGTGAGGCGCAAGCTGTCGTTGCCTGAATCCGCAGAGTTGAGCGCCATGGCATCACCGGCAAGCGGCGTATAGAGCGAGGCAAAGCGGCTCCCTGCCCCGTCTGGCACCTGAAATCCGGTCTCTGCCATGCCCAGCGGCTCAAAGATTTCACTGCTCAGAAAGCTGCCCAGCGTCTTGCCGGACACAACCTCCACAACCCGGCCCAGTACATCCGTTGCCACCGAATATTCCCAGCGGCTCCCCGGCTTGAATGCCAGAGGCAGCTCTGCCAGGCGCGCAACCATGGAAGACAGCGGACCATGGTCCGGCTTGAACAGGATATCTTCTCCCGCCATTGCTTGGGGTAAAACTCCCGGATTGAACGGATAACTCAGCCCGCTGGTATGTGTCAGCAGCTGATGCAGTGTCGGCACCTGGCATGGTTCAGTCTGATCGATGGCCGTTGCAGCCGGTATCAGTGCCCTCATGCTACTGAATTCCGGGAGGAAATCGCTGACTGGCGCATCCAGGTGAAACGCGCCGCGTTCCAGCAGCATCATAACAGCCAGCGACGTCACAGGCTTGGTCATTGAGTAGAGCCGCACCAGCGTATCGCGGGTATATGGCAGGTTCTCTTCCATGTTCCGCATCCCAGCGGCATGGAAGTAGATTTCCTCACCACCGCGGCGGATCAGCAATGTGCTTCCAGGATATTTCCGTTGGTCCGCATAGCGTTGCTGCCAGGAGTTAATTCTCCCCACTAGCTCAGGGTTCATTGGCGCCTCCCGTCCATACCCGGTAATTCCCACTGGGACTTGGGGGATAATGCGTTGAACGTTTGGCCAGGTCGAGCGGATCTTGTGTCTTTGGTTGAGCGGATCACTTTGCATTGCACCACAGGTATCAACTCAGCAGCATCCCGGTTTCTTCAACCAGAGCAAGTTGCCTCACGTTTTTTTCGCCTAAATACGTTTGTGTGTTCGCATTCGAAATAAATTTGTCTTAGAAGTTCAAAGGGAAAGACGGCAAGGACATACCGATGGCGAGTATTCTGGTTTTGAACGGACCCAACCTGAACCTGCTTGGCACCCGCCAGCCGGAGGTCTATGGCTCTGTGACATTGGCAATGGTTGAGGACGCTTGTGCGGATCATGCCGCGAAGCTGGGTTTGGAAGTAGCTTGCCTGCAATCGAACCACGAGGGCGTTCTTATTGACGCGATCCATGATGCCAAGGGCCGCCATCAGGGGATTATCCTGAATGCCGGAGCCTATACGCACACCTCAATCGCACTGATGGATGCCTTGATTTCCGTGGAAATTCCGGCTGTTGAAGTGCATCTTTCAAACATTCATGCACGCGAGGCGTTCCGCCACACCTCCTACATATCCAAGGCAGCACTGGGACAGATCTGCGGATTTGGCGCACAGGGTTTTTTGCTGGCACTAGATGCTCTGGCGGCGCATTTGAAGGGTGCCGGTTCAGCATGAAAATCCGTAGATACCTGAATTTTGTCTGCGGTGCGCAGAGCTTGGAGGAGTTGTGGCATGGCCACGTTCAGCAGATGTCAGAGTACGGGTTCGACAGGCTGATCTACGGGCACACGCGCTACAAGACAGAGACATCTTTGGGGGATCCGGATGACTTCGTCATCTTGTCCAACCATGAGAACGCGTACTTGGACGGCTTCCTGCGCAAGGGGCTCTATTTTCACGCGCCGATGCTCCGCTGGGCTCTAGAGAATGAGGGCCCCGGTAGCTGGCGGATTGTCCAGGAAATGGCCGCAAAAGGCGCTCTGGGTCCCGAAGCTCTGAAAGTACACGAATTCAACCAGGCCCTGGACATGAAAGCGGGCTATACGATTAGCTTTTGCTCCTCCTCTCCACGCTACAAAGGTGCAATTTCCCTGGCCGCCCGGCCGGGCCTGTCTCAGGATCAGGTAGATGCACTGTGGCAGGATGAGGGCGAGGATATTGTCCTGATGAACAACGTGGCGCATTTGAAGATCCTCACCCTGCCCTATGAAACTCCGCACCGGAGCCTCACCAAGCGGCAGCGGGAGGTGCTGCAATGGGTCGGTGATGGCAAGACGACTCAGGATATTGCATTGCTGATGGGACTGACGCCGGCGACAATTGAAAAACACCTTCGCTTGGCACGGGAATCTTTGTCAGTGGAGACCACTGCGCAGGCTGTCCTGAAAGCTGCCCTTTACAACCAGATGTATGTTGTGGACGCCTAAGGCTCGAACCAAACCGCCTCCAATCCGGCCTCAGCTTAGAAGCTTATAGCGTTGAAATAATGGAGGTTTTACATGTTAAGTATCCTCCAGCTGAAGGCACCCACTCGCTAACAGCAGCGCAAAAGACGTTAATTAGCGTCAAAAAGTATGGTATTCTGTACTACCGCTAAAGGATAATTCATTGCAAATTCCTCATGTTCCGTGAGTGGTGGCTTTGGCCAAGGAACTTTGGGTATCGAACCTTGCGATTACAAGGCTCTCCTACCTGGTCTGGGGCAGGCACGTATAGATCCGTGTTCTGCCCCGATATATGAGGGGTCCTGCCCATCCCCATCAGCGGGGCCCCTCGCACTTCCGCTGCAACAGTTTTTTTCCTAATCGCAGGTGGCTGGAGCCATGTCATTGGACAGTCTTCTCATGCCTGCCTTCTCACACAAAAAAACCGGCAGGAGAGATCTCCTGCCGGTTTCCGAACTTGATGCGTTTGGACCAGATCAGCCCTGAACAGCTTTGGCAACTTCTGCTGCGAAGTCTTCTTTCTCGACCTCGATACCTTCGCCGACTTCCACACGGACAAAGCCGGTGATGGTGGCGCCTGCTTCCTTGGCTGCGGCTTCCACGGTCAGGTCAGGGTTCACGACGAACTGCTGGTTCAGCAGGGTCGACTCAGCCACGAATTTCTTCATGCGGCCTTCGATCATCTTCTCGATCACCTGCTCCGGCTTGCCGGATTCGCGGGCGATGTCGATCTGAACCTGCTTTTCCTTCTCAACGATGGAGGCATCCAGGTCAGCTTCGGACAGCGCCGCCGGGTTCACGGCTGCGATGTGCATTGCAACCTGTTTGCCGATGGTTTCGTCGCCGCCGTTCATTGCAACCAGAACGCCGATTTTGCCCATGCCGGCAGTTGCCGCGTTGTGGACGTAGGACACGACGGTCTCGCCTTCCAGCGTTTCCATGCGGCGCAGCGACATGTTTTCGCCGATGGTGGCGATCTTGTCGGTCAGGGTCTCGGCAACGGATTTGCCGCCCAGATCTGCTGCAGCCAGGGCTTCGACGTCAGCGGCGCCCAGAGCTGCGGTGGCGATTTTGCCAACCATTTCCTGGAATTCGCCGTTCTTTGCAACGAAGTCGGTTTCGGAGTTCACCTCGACGGCAACGCCCTTGCCGCCTTCGACGACAACAGCCACTAGGCCTTCTGCGGCGGTGCGGCCGGATTTCTTGGCGGCTTTCGCCAGGCCTTTGGTGCGCAGCCAGTCAACGGCGGCTTCCATGTTGCCGTCGTTCTCGACCAGTGCTTTTTTCGCGTCCATCATGCCTGCGCCGGTGGATTCGCGCAGTTCTTTCACCATTGCTGCAGTGATTGCCATCTCTTGGCTCTCCTCAATTCAAAAACAGATTTGGGGCAGGTGATACCCTGCCCCGCATGTCAGTTCCGTGACAGAACGGATCAGGCTTCGGCGGCTGCTTCTTCAGCAACGGCCTCTTCTGCCGGTGCTTCTTCCAGTGCGCCCAGGTCAACGCCTGCTGCGCCCAGCTGAGCCGACATGCCGTCCAGAGCCGCACGGGCAACCAGGTCGCAGTACAGCGAGATGGCGCGCGATGCGTCGTCGTTGCCCGGGATGATGAAGTCAACGCCATCGGGGGAGCAGTTGGTGTCGACAACAGCCACAACCGGGATACCCAGTTTCTTGGCTTCGGCGATGGCCAGTGCTTCTTTTTTCACGTCGATGACGAACAGCAGGTCCGGCACGCCGCCCATTTCGCGGATGCCGCCCAGGGAGGCCTGCAGCTTCTCTTGATCGCGCTCCATGCCCAGACGCTCTTTTTTGGTCAGGCCTTCGGCGCCGCCGGACATCTTCTCGTCGATTTCCTTCAGGCGGTTGATCGACTGGGAAACGGTTTTCCAGTTGGTCAGAGTGCCGCCCAGCCAACGGTGGTTCATGTAGTACTGAGCAGATTTCTCAGCAGCTTCGGCGATCGGGCCAGCTGCCTGGCGCTTGGTGCCGACGAACAGGATGCGGCCGCCCTTGGCGACGGTGTCACGGACAACCTGCAGCGCCTGGTCCAGCATCGGAACAGTCTGGGTCAGGTCCATGATGTGGATGCCGTTGCGCGCGCCATAGATGAAGGGCGACATGCGCGGGTTCCAGCGCTGAGTCTGGTGGCCGAAGTGAACGCCAGCTTCCAGCAGCTGACGCATGGAGAACTCAGGAAGAGCCATGCTAATATATCCTTTCCGGTTTCAATCCTCGGCGGGGGTTCAGAGCGGATGCTCCAACCGGGGGTCCGTCAGGGATGTCTCCCCTGATCAGGCCAAACCCCGCCTGCGGGTTCGTAGGCGCGCCTATAGATCAGAAATTGTCAGCTGACAAGGGCTGCGGGGCGGAAAAGCAGTGCAAACCGTCAATTACCCGCCGGACGGCCGGTTTCATGGCCGAAACGAACCATTTCCGCCGCCTTGGCGGCCAGGGATTTGCGGTCCGGAAAGTCCGAGACCTTCAGAGGCGGATGGTAGATCAGTTCCACCGCACCCTGCCGCGGAGCTGCAAGGATCTTGAGCAGATGAGGCCCGAAGTCCATGTCGCCCCACCAGCCGTAAAACCGGTCTGGCTCTCCTTTGGGCGGCAGAAACCGCACGGAAACCGGTTGCACATGCAGCTGTTCGCGCAGTTCCTTTGTGAAAAAGGCGGCAAAGAGTGTTGTTTTAAATGGCAAAACACGCAACCCGTCTGTCGAGGTGCCTTCCGGAAAAAACAACAGCTTGTGCCCCGCCAGCAGGCGCTGTTCGAACAGTTCCGCCTGCTCCCTTGCCTTTTTCGGATTGCGTTCGATGAAAACGGTGCCGGTTGCCTGCGCGAGCCAGCCAATCCCCGGCCATGTGGCCACTTCCGCCTTGGAGACGAAATAGATCCGCTTACGTGCATTGAGTGCGAAAATATCCAGCCAGGAGGAATGATTGGCGACCACTGCTCCGTTCCGGCGCATCAGGCCGCCCCGGGTTCTGTAATTGATCCCGAGAAGGCGGAACGCGTTGCGGCAGACAAACTGGGTGATGAAGGGCGTTACCGGGCGCCGAACGCCAAAAAGGGGCCGCTCGGCAAGCCGAACCATCAGCAGAATCGCCAGCCCGCCGAACACCAGCAGCGCCAGCGGAAGACCGCGCAAAAGCACTAGCAGCCAGCCAGCTAAGGGGATCCGTATCGGATCCGGGGGATCTTCGCTGTGCCAGCTGATGTTCATTCCCGGCCTCCCGTGTAGATCCTGCGCTGACGCTCATTCATCCGCGCCGTGTCCAGGATCAGGCAAACATCGGTGGTGTTGAAAGCATAATCGACATACGCGCCTTCGCCGACAAAGCCGCCGAGGCGCAGATATGCCTTGATCAGAGACGGTATTTCGACCATGGCGCGCTTTCGGTCCAGATCATCAACGCCCACCAGGTCCATGGTTTGAAATTTCTTTGACCGCACACGCAGATCTGGCGGCGCCAGATGGTTGTGGTGCAGCATGGCAAGCGGATTGGCCAGCGCCTTGGGGTTGGTGCCATGGAAGCTTGCGACGCCGAACAGCACCTCAATCCCGTGCTTTTCAACATAGTCCGCCAGTCCAGACCAAAGGTGAAACATGGCCATCCCGCCGCGGTAATCGGGGTGAAGGCAGGACCGGCCCAATTCCAGCAGCCGGCGGCCTGAGGCCTTCAGCGCACTCAGGTCGTATTCATCCTCTGAATAGAACTGTCCCGCCTGTGCCGCCTGGTCATCGCGCAGCAGCCTGTAAACCCCTGCCACTGTGCCCGTGGCCTCGTCCGTCACCAGCATGTGGTCGAACAAGGGGTCGAACCTGTCCCGTTCAAGCCCAGCCTCGTGATCGACCATCTCGCCGCCACCGCCCAGTTCACGCACGAACACGTCATAGCGCAGGGCCTGCGCGGCGCGCAGTTCATCCTCAGATTCAGCGATTTTCACAGAAAACTCCGGGGCGGCGTCTGCCATTTGCTCACCTTCGCATCGTTGAGGGTTGAGCGCTGCAAGCCAATCAGGCAAAGAGCGCGCAGGTATTGGGGAAAATTTGAGGGATTACGTTAACCCTTCATAAACCGTTATGGATCAAAGACGGGAATAAGGGAGACACGCGCTCCGTCAATCACAAGCTTGCCCTGGTCGGGAAAGTTCACAGTGATCTTGCCGCCCGCGTTCGACTGCACCTGGCCCACTCCCCAATCGGGGTGATCCGGGTGACGGACGAACATGCCGGGGGTGAAAATAGCGTTGAGGTCATTCATAGGGGGATGGCCCAGTTCGGAGGAAGTAATAGTTATGGGTGTAGATAACGCCAATCTGGCCGCATTGGTAGGGTCGCGGATCTGTCATGATCTGATCAGCCCGGTCGGCGCCATCAACAATGGTTTGGAGCTTCTGGGCATGGCCGGCAGCATGTCGGGACCAGAGCTGGAGCTGATTTCCGACAGCGTCGCAAATGCCAATGCGCGCATCCGTTTCTTCCGCATCGCCTTCGGCTCCGCCGGCGACCAGCAGACACCGCGGGCAGAGGTGGTTTCCGTGCTTGAAGACGTCAGCAAGGGCGGACGCATTCAATATCAATGGTCGCCGCTGGAGGGCTGCACCCGCAGCGAGGCTCGGCTGGCGCTGTTGTCGGCGCTGTGCCTGGAAAGCGCCCTGCCCTATGGCGGCACGGTCAAAATCTTCTGTGCCGACGGCAAATGGACGATCGTCGGCGAAGGCCGCAAAGTCACGGTTGATGATGAGCTGTGGGCTCGTGTCAGCGGCGGCAGCTCCAACGCCGAGATAACGCCCGCACTGGTTCAATTCGCCATGCTGCCGGAGGCAGCAAAGGAGGCAGGCCGAACCGTAAGGCTGGAACTGAACCTGGAAAACATCACGATGCAGTTCTGAAAACTGCATATTGCGCAAAGAAACGCCGGGCTACATGCCCGGCGTTTTGCATTTATGAAGGTCAGGCGCGGATGGTGCCGTTGCCGCGCACCAGATATTTGAAACTGGTAAGCTGGGTTGCCCCCACCGGGCCGCGGGCGTGCATCTTGCCCGTGGCGATCCCGATTTCTGCCCCCATTCCGAACTCGCCACCATCGGCGAACTGAGTTGAGGCATTATGCATCAGGATGGCGCTGTCGAGTTCTGAAAAGAACTTCTGAACCGCGTCCTCGTCCTCAGTGATGATGCAATCGGTATGCTGGGAGTGATGCGTGCGGATGTGCTGGATCGCTTCATCTATGTCCGCCACCTGCTTGGCTGCAATGATGGAATCCAGATACTCCTTGCCCCAGTCCTCTTCCGAGGCACTGATCATGCCCACCGGTCCCGGAAGCCCTGACTCAGCGCGGATTTCCACACCGGCGGAGGCCAGCGCTTCCAGAACCATCTTGCCGAGCGTCGGCGCAATGTCCTGATGGATCAGAAGGCACTCGGCAGCACCGCAGATGCCGGTGCGGCGGGTCTTGGCATTCAGCACCACCTCCAGCGCCTTGTGCGGATCTGCAGCCTTGTCGAGGTAGATGTGCACGATGCCCTCGAGGTGGGCAAAAACAGGCACCCGCGCCTCGCGCTGCACAAGCCCGACCAATCCCTTACCGCCGCGCGGGACGATGACATCCACATAGTCTGTCATGGTCAGCAGTTCCTGCACTGCGGCGCGGTCGCGGGTCGGCACCAATTGCACTGCGTCTTCCGGAAGGCCTGCGGATTTGAGGCCATCTGCCAGGCAGGCGTGGATCGCCTGTGAAGAATGGAAGCTTTCGGAGCCGCCGCGCAGGATCACCGCGTTGCCTGATTTCAAGCAAAGCGCGCCGGCATCGGCGGTCACATTGGGCCGGCTTTCGTAGATCACACCGATTACACCCAGCGGTGTGCGGACGCGCTGGATCTTGAGGCCGGTGGGCTGCTCCCACTCTTCCATAATTTCGCCGACCGGATCACGCTGCTCTGCAACTGCGCGCAACCCGTCGACGATGCCTTGAATACGCGCCTCATCCAGCATCAGCCGGTCCATCATCGCGTCCGACAGGCCCTTGCCGCGGCCGAACTCCAGATCCTTGGCGTTTGCCGCGATGATTTCTGCCCGGCGGTTCCAGACCGCTTCTGCGGCTCCGATGAGTGCTGCATGTTTGCGTTCAGCGCTGGCTGTAGCCAGCACTTGCGCCGCTTTCTTTGCACGTTTGCCAAGCTCCGCCATCACGGCGGGGATGTTTTCATTGTCTTTCATATGTCTCGTGCCCTTGCCGGTCCCTGTCTGGCACTGGGTGCCGTCCCGGCTGGAATAAACTATAAGGTGGTGCGGTCAAAGCGCCATATCATCGCGGTGGATCAGAGCGGCGCGGCCGGGATAGCCCAGCGTGGCCTCGATCTCCTGCGATTGGCGGCCTTGGATGGCACGGGCTTCGTCCGCGGTGTAGCGCGACAGCCCCTGCCCCAGTTTGCGCCCGTCTGGGCCGAGGATGGCCAGCGGATCGCCGCGGCCAAAGTCACCCTCCACATGACGGACACCTGCGGGCAGCAGGCTTTTACCGGACATCAGCGCGCGGGCGGCGCCTTCGTCGATAGTCAGAACGCCGCGGGTCTTCATCGCCGCGATCCATCGTTTGCGCGCGGCCTGCGGGTCGCCCTGTCCAGTGAACCAGGTACAAGACGCGCCTTCTTCAAGCGTTTTCAGCGGGTTCAGAGGCGAACCTTCAGTGATCGCCATGGCGCAGCCAGCGGCGGTTGCCATCTTAGCCGCCAGCAGTTTGGTGATCATGCCGCCCTTGGACAGGCCGGAGACGCCGTCCCCGGCCATCGCCTCTATCTCTGGCGTGATTTCATCAATCCGGTCATAGCGTTTGGCATCAGCGTCCAGCGCGGGGTTGGCGCTGTAAAAACCATCCACATCTGACAGCAGGATCAAAGCATCAGCCCCAACGGTCACCGCAACCTGTGCCGCCAGACGGTCGTTGTCGCCATAGCGGATCTCATCAGTGGCGATGGTGTCATTCTCGTTAACAATGGGCACAGCCCCCATCGCCAGCAGCGTTTCCAGTGTCGCGCGTGAGTTCAGGTAGCGGCGGCGGTTTTCACTGTCTTCCAGCGTTACCAGAACCTGCGCCGTGGTTATCCGGTGCGGCGCCAGCGCCTCCTCATAGGCGCGGGCAAGGCGGATCTGACCGACGGCAGCGGCTGCCTGGGATTGCTCCAGAGGCAGGTCAGCACGCGGCAGGCCCAAAACACCACGCCCCAGCGCGATAGAACCAGAGGACACCAGCACAACGTCGGTGCCGCGCGACTTCAGCCAGGCAACGTCATTGGCCAGCGAATGCAGCCAGCCAACACGCAGCTCACCGGTCTCCCGGTCAACCAGCAGCGCCGAGCCGATCTTGACGACAATGCGTTTTGCCGACGTCAGGGCTGCCAAGGCTCTTCCTCCTCGGCGGGCTTCATCCGCAAGCGGTCATCGTCGATCTCGTTGCGCAGGGCACGCAGAACTTCATTCACACCCTGACGGCTGACGCCGGACATCAGCAGCACCGGACCTCCAACAACCTCTTCCAGGGCTTTGCGTTTCTCGTCCAGCTCCTCCGGATCGATTGCATCGACCTTGTTAAGTGCGGTGATCCGGGTCTTGGTGGCCAGAACGCCGCCATAGGCCTCCAGCTCGCCGATGATGGTCTCGTAATCCTCAACCACGGTTTCGGAGGTGCCGTCGATCAGGTGCAGCAGCACCGCGCAGCGTTCCACATGGCCCAGGAAGCGGTCGCCGATCCCCTTGCCCTCATGCGCGCCTTCGATCAGGCCGGGGATGTCCGCGACCACAAATTCGGTGTTGTCTATGCCGACCACGCCCAAGTTCGGGTGCAGCGTGGTGAACGGGTAATCCGCGATCTTGGGGCGGGCATTGGACGTCGCCGACAGGAACGTCGACTTGCCCGCATTCGGCAGGCCCAGAAGACCCGCATCCGCGATCAGCTTGAGCCGCAGCCAGATTGTGCGGTCAACGCCTTCCTGCCCCGGATTGGCGCGCCGCGGCGCCTGGTTGGTGGCGGATTTGAAGTGCAGGTTGCCGAAACCGCCATTGCCGCCCTTGGCCAGCAGCACACGCTCGCCGGGCACGGTGAGGTCGGCCAGAACGGTTTCCTGATCCTCGTCCAGGATTTCGGTTCCGACAGGCACACGCAGAATGATGTCGTCGCCATCCTTGCCGGTGCGCTGGCGGCCCATACCGGACTGCCCGTTCTTGGCAAAGAAATGCTGCTGGTAACGGAAGTCGATCAGGGTGTTCAGCCCCTCGGTGACCTCAGCCCAGACCGAGCCGCCCTTGCCGCCGTCGCCCCCATCCGGACCGCCGTATTCGATGTACTTCTCACGGCGGAAGCTGACGCAGCCGTTCCCGCCGGCGCCCGAGCGGATATAGACCTTTGCCAGATCGAGGAATTTCATGACAGCTCCTTAATGCAGCAGACCTCAATGTCCGCCCGTGCAGTACAAGTGTCCCGCCAAGGCCCGGGGCCGTGACGGGACTGTTTCGATTGCCTTACCGCAAAGCGCGCGCCGCGCCAATCACAGTTTTCGGCTGTAAGTCCAGGTTGGGACTGAGGCATCCCGCGCCACCGAGTAGCTTTCGGCGTCGCCCAGATAATCAAAGCCGCAATGGATCAGAACCCGGGCCGAGGCCGGGTTGTCCTGAAAGACGGACGCAAACATCGCGTCATTCTTCTGCGGGTTGGCATCAACCAGCGCCTTCAGCGCGGCAGAGGCAAGCCCGGTGTTCCAGAACGGCGGCGCAGTCCAATAAGAGACCTCTGACTGATTTCGGTCCATCCGCTTGAGCCCAATGACACCCTTCAGCTCGGAATCGCCCTCAACGGTGCCATCGATCACCCAAACATCTTCGTCCCGCTCATCAGACATGGCACGGGCCACAAACGCCTCAGCCGCGCCCGGCGGCAGCGGATGGGGTACCGAACGGGTCATGCGGGCCACCCGCTGGTCGCTGACGTAATGCTCAATCAGGCCGGCATCTGACTTTCGAAGCGGCCGCAGCACAAAACGTTCGGTTTCGATGACTTGCTGGCACACGATCTGTTCCAGGTTCATGGGTCTGCTCCTCCTCAGCCCGCAGTCTTGCGGCTGCCTGCTTGAGATGTGTCCGCGCGGCTGCGGCGGCAATAGTTACAACGTTCAAATTGTGGAAAAATTCCCGTTTGCCTGGCGTGAACACATTTCAGGCGCGTTCGACAGCCGGGCTTTCCAGAAAAACTCATCACATTCTCACAGTCTAAAACGGCAAAGGGGACCGGCCTTATAGCCGATCCCCCTAAAGATTTCTTTACCCTTCGGGTCGGCTTACTCAGCGGCCTCCGCCACTGGGAGAACCGATACAAAGGTGCGGCCTTTCAGGCCTTTACGGAAGCTTACAGCACCGTCGGCAGTTGCGAACAGGGTGTGATCCTTGCCCATGCCTACGCCTTCGCCGGCCCAGAACTTGGTGCCGCGCTGACGCACGATGATGTTGCCTGCGATGGCTGCCTGGCCACCGTAGAGTTTCACGCCAAGGCGGCGACCAGCAGAGTCGCGGCCGTTACGGGAGGAACCGCCAGCTTTTTTATGTGCCATTCTCTCTCTCCTTAGCCTTTGGCCAGTTCTTTGGCCTGCTCAACCCACTCGGGCTTCACTTTGATCGCCTCGATACCAGCAATGTCGTCTGCGGACAAGGCTGCGATCTGGGCGAAAGTGGTCAGGCCTGCGTCTGCCAGCTTGGCGGCAGCTGCGGGACCAACACCGGTCAGGGCGGTCAGGTCGTCCGAACCTGCAGCAGCTTCAGCAGCCGGAGCAGCTTTGGCTTTGGCAGCAGCTTTCGGTGCGGCTTTGGTGGCGCCCGAAGCCAGGATCTCGGTGATCCGGACCAGGGTCAGCTTCTGACGGTGGCCTTTGGTGCGCTTGGAGGAGTGCTTCCGGCGGCGTTTGACGAAGTGGATCAGCTTCTCGCCTTTGATCTGCTCGATCACTTCTGCCTTGACGGCTGCGCCGTCAACCAGCGGAGCACCGACAACCGGAGCGTCGCCGCCCAGCATCAGAACTTCGTCGAATTGGATGGTGTCGCCGGCATCTGCAGCAAGTTTCTCAACGCGGAGCACGTCGCCCGCCTGAACCTTGTACTGCTTGCCGCCAGTCTTGAGGACCGCAAACATGTGCGTCTTTCCTTTTCTAACCGCGTCCTACGGCCCCCTTGCGGGCGTTTCGGCAGATGCCGCCTCGAACAGCGCGCCCTTGGATGGGCGTATGACAAATAAACCCCGGCGCACGGATTCCGGGCCGGGATGCGGGCTTATGGTTCGGATCGGTGTGTGTGTCAACTGTTTTCCACTGGCATTTCAGGTGCCCAGCGAAAATCAGATATCCTGGCCCGGTGTCAGCTCCGCCATGCGGTGCGCAAGCTCCTCGAACCGGTTGGCGGTGATCTCGTATTGCACCGCATTCAGCAGTTCATAGACGCGCTGCATCGGCTCCTCCTCCAGGGCCTCGACGTAGGCCTGCACCTCTGCGTCGGAGAACTCCTGATAGGTATAAGCAGAGGCCGCCAGACTGGAAGCTTGCAGGCTGAGCCGCAGTTCGCCTTCCTGCTCCTTCATCAGCGCGCGCAGCTCATCCGCATCCAGATCCATTTCGATCACGCCAGCAGCGGCGGCGGCCATCAGGAAGCGGAACTGGATCTGCTGCAGCGCTTTTACACCAGTGCCCGCTGCATCGATTGCGCTGCCCATCCGCTGGTACATCGCGACTCTCTTGCTTCCCGCCTTGACCAGATCAGAGATGATGCGGTTGCCCGCCAATTGCTTCACCTCATCGTCCTCGACCAGATGCGAGGAATTTTCCGCCCGCACCAGCCGCTTCCCCAGATCACTGGCATAAAATGCGGAGGCGTGATCCAGTGCCTCGTCATCCAGAGTGTTCTCCAGAATATCCAGAGCCAGGCCACGCATCTGTGCGGTATCAAAGACTTCCTCCGACATTTCGGTCCACTGGCTCCCGAAGGCACCGGCATCGACGCCCAGCATGTCCGGAGCGCTGGAGGCGGACAGCGCGATGCTGTCGAGCGCCACGTCAAAGCCGGTAACCTCCAGAAATGCCTCCACCCGGGCACGATCCGCGGCAGCGGCAGGTTGGGCGACCGCCCAGCAGCCAAGCCACATTGCGGCCAGAAAACGCATCAGGAAAACGGGGAGCGGAAGGGTCATCTGCATAGTGCAAATCTAAGCAAAAACCGTTGGCTGGCAACGCAAATCCGGCTTTTTTTGCCAAAGGCGCAAATCGCCCCTTGCGCCGGTCTGGAATCAACCTTAAACGCTGCCCCACCAGACCCCCGCGGAGAGGTGCCGGAGTGGTCGAACGGGGCGGTCTCGAAAACCGTTGTGGGTGCAAGCCCACCCAGGGTTCGAATCCCTGTCTCTCCGCCATTTTTCCTTGTAGACCGCTTCCCAAAATGAAGACTTAAGCCCGCGCCGGGTCGGCGCGCTGGTCTCCAGCCATGCACCCCAGGCCTGGGCACCCTTTAGAATGCGCGCCTAACTTTCTGAATTTGAATAAGAAAAAAGGCCGGGCAATGCTGCCCGGCCTTTGTATTGATTTGCAGTATGCGGATCAAGCGCGGCGACGGCGTCCGCCGGCGCGGCCGCCACGGCCGCGGCCTTCTTCACCCTCGGCTGCCGGGGGCTTGTTGAACTTGATCCACTCGCCGCCATGCGGGTCGTTGTTGGTCAGGAAGTTGGCGGCGCGGATGGCCTCCATCTCTTTACCGGCGCGCGGCTTGGTGGAACCGAGTCCGAACATGGTGACAAACGCCTCGTCATCCATGGCTTCAGGCAGGATGATGCCAGCGGCTTCGACAGCGGCCTTCTTCTCGGCGATTGCCTTTTGGGTCACCGGCAGCGCCACCGGGTTCATGATCGCAGAAGTCATGCCCGCGCCCATTGCCATCGGCAGGAAGGCGTTGTTGATGCCGTGACGGTTCGGCAGTCCGAAGGAGATGTTGGACGCGCCGCAAGTGGTGTTCACACCCAGTTCCTCGCGCAAGCGGCGGACCAGGGCAAACACCTGCAGGCCGGCAGTCGCCATGGCGCCAACCGGCATCACCAGCGGGTCAACCACGATGTCATGCGCCGGAATGCCGAAATCAGCAGCACGCTCAACGATTTTCTTAGCAACGGCAAAGCGCACGTCGGGGTCTTCCGAAATGCCGGTGTCATCGTTGGAGATCGCCACAACCGGCACGTTGTATTTTTTGACCAGCGGCAGGATCTGCTCCAGACGCTCTTCTTCGCCGGTGACCGAGTTCAGCAGCGGACGGCCTTCACAAACTTCCAGGCCAGCTTCCAGCGCGCCGGGAACCGAGGAGTCGATGCAGAGCGGCACGTCAACAAGGCCCTGAACCAGCTCGACGATCTTCTTCATCAGCGGCGGCTCGGTCTCGTTCGGGTTCGGGTTGGAGTTGTAAACCACACCTGCGTTGATATCGAGCACGGTTGCGCCGGCCAGAACCTGTGCCACAGCGTCCTTTTCAACGGTGGAGAAATCGCCGGCTTCCAGCTCGGCCGCCAGTTTCTTGCGGCCGGTCGGGTTGATACGCTCGCCGATTACGCAGAACGGCTCGTCAAAGCCCAGGACCGCGGTTTTTGTTTTTGATTCTACGACTGTACGGGTCATTGTGGATCCTTAGGAGTTAACCGGCTTGGCGGAGTCGCCGCCGTTGTTGATGGCCCAGGTGGCATTGGTCTTGATGCCGCCCAGCGGGAAGAAGTGAACCTTCTCGATTGCAAAGTCAGGGTTGGCTGCCTTGTGGGCTGCCAGACCCGCCAGAACCTCACCCGGTTCATGCGGCAGCAGAAGCTTGGAGACATCCTTGGCGCGCTTCTGCAGAACCTTCAGCGACGGGCCGACGCCGCAGGCGATGGCGAACTTGATCATGGTCTGCAGTTTGGCCGGGCCGGCGATACCGATGTGAACCGGCAGGTTCATGCCGCGCTCGTTCAGTTCATTCACCCAGTCGATCACGGGCTGCGACTCAAAGCAGAACTGGGTTGCCAGCGCCATCTGAGCGTCGGTGCGCTTGGAGAATTCCTGTTTCCAGTCAAGCGCCGCATAGGTGTTGGCGCGGCCGCCTTTGGGGTCGATGTCCAGGTTCGGCTCGGGGTGGCCTGCCACGTGCAGGTTGGTAAAGCCTGCCTGGTCGAACAGGCCGGTCTCCAGCAATTGCATCGAGCTGTCGAAGTCGCCATGCGGCTTGGCAACGCCGCCTGCCAGGATCAGGCCTTGCTTGACGCCTGCCTCACCCTGATAACGGCTGATCCAGTCTCCCAGCGTCGCCTTGTCCTTGATGATCCGTGCCGGGAAGTGCGGCATCACATCATAGCCTTCGCCAGCGATGCGCTTGGCGGTCTCGACCATATCCTCGATCGGCGTGCCTTCGATGTGCGCAATGTAAACGCGCGTTCCGGCGGGCAGCAGGTCGCGGAAATCCTCCACCTTTGCAGCCGTACGGGGCATCACTTCGATGGAATACCCCTTCAGGAAGGCCTCCATCTCCGGGGTGGCGGATTGGCCTGCGCCAGAGTCGCGTTTTTTAAAGTTCAGCAAAGCCATCACGGCCTCCCAAAGTGGTAGGGGTCACGCCCATCCGTCATTCGCAATCAGTGCCTTCAGGCGGTCCTGATCATACTCAGTTTCCAGGCGCTTCGCTTCGGCTTCGGCTACATCAGCCGCCTCACCTTCTGCAGAGAAAGGGGCAGCCTTGCGCCATTCAGCCAGATAGGCGTCCGCGTCTTTTGCGTTCACCTTCATGGCTGCGCGGTCAATTGCCTGCTCGAACCGTTCCTCGAGCTGACGCTTGGCGCCGCGGCGGCCTTTGCCAACGATGACCTGCGCGGGGATATCGCGCCAGTATACGATCGTAACGTCGGGCATGCCTTGCTTTCCTCCTAGCCTGGATAGACCACGTTCTAGTGCGGTGGCGCGCCGCAGGTTGGTCGATTTTCGACAACACGATGGGATTGAGCGACGTTTTGCTGCCGCGACACTAGCTTTGTACACCTGCGAATGCCACAGCGGCTTAGTGCCAAAATATTCATGTGGATTATGAGTTTTTCGGGAAGCAGCGGAAATTGCTTCACTTCTGCTCCCACGGCGCTTGCGCCGGTTCATCCGCGCACCTATTGTCATTCTTAACACGATAATCGGAGGGCGTGAATCATGGCGCCCAGGCGCTCGAAAGGTGCGGGCGCGTTTCCCAAAGCGGTTGAGACCCCTGCACCGGCCCGTCCCGATCCTGATGCGCTTTATGCTGCGCTGGATCTGGGTACAAATAGCTGCCGCATGCTGATTGCCCAGCCCAAGGGCAGCGGCATTCATGTGGTCGACAGTTTCTCCAAGTCGGTGCAGCTCGGCGCCGGACTGGAGCGGACCGGACGGCTGTCGCGGTCCTCGATGGCGCGCACCATCCAGGCGCTGCGGATCTGTCAGCAGAAACTCAAACGCAACAAGGTCAAGCGGATGCGGCTGGTGGCAACAGAGGCCTGCCGCCGCGCCAAGAACGCACGTGATTTCATCCGCCAAGTAAAACGGGAAACCGGTCTGACACTGGAAATCATACAGCCGGAGGAGGAAGCGAGGCTGGCAGTGATTTCCTGCGCGCCGCTGGTGTCCACCAAGACGGAGCAGTTGCTGGTGGTTGATATCGGCGGCGGCTCCACTGAATTGGTGTGGATCGACGTGTCTTCCGTGCCACGGCGCGACCGGCCGGCGGCCATCATGCGGCTGCATAACGGGTTTCACCCTACCGAAAGCCCCTTTCCTGCCGCCAAGGTGGTGGATTGGATCTCGGTGCCTCTCGGTGTCGCTACGCTGCGCGACCAGTTCAATGACGTGGAGGACGATGCAGCCCGATTTGCCCTGATGAGTTGGTTCTTCGAGGAAAATCTGGCCGATTTCGCCCCCTACAAAGATGAGCAGGCACGTGCGGGGTTTCAGATAGTCGGCACCTCCGGCACCGTCACCACCGTTGCAGCGTCCCACCTGGGCCTGAAACGTTATGACCGGACTAAGGTGGACGGGCTGCGGATGACCAGTGATCAGATTGACAAAGTGATCCGGGGTTATCTAGAACTCGGCCCTCAGGGCCGCCGCCGCGACCCTCGCATCGGCGAGGACCGGCAGGCGCTGATCATGTCCGGTTCCGCCATCCTGCAGGCTCTGCTGCGCTGCTGGCCCACCGACAGGCTATCGGTCGCGGACCGCGGCCTGCGCGAAGGCCTGCTTTATGCGCAGATGAGTGCGGATGGCGTTCTGGAAGACGGCCCCTATTAACCGGGGCCGGTAGAATTGGATTTTTCCGGGCCGGAGGTGTCGAAACTCCGGACGCCCGGCGCAAATGGTGGCAATCATGGCAAAAACACCGACAGGAAAGAACACTTCGGGACGCGGTCAGCGGGACCTGAAAGTCAATGTGAAAACGGCGCGCGGGCGCAAGCTCAGCTCAACCCGCTGGCTGCAGCGGCAGCTGAACGACCCCTATGTCAAACGCGCCCAGGCCGAAGGCTACCGCGGCCGCGCCGCTTATAAGATAATGGAACTGGACGACAAGTTCCGCTTCCTGGTGAACGGTGCGCGGGTGGTTGACCTCGGCTGTGCGCCGGGTGGCTGGGCGCAGGTGGCAGTGAAGCGGATCAATTCTCTCGGCGAAAAACAAGGCAAGGCTGTCGGGCGCATCATTGGTGTCGACCTGCAGGAGGTCGAACCGCTGGCAGGCGCAGAATTCCACCAGCTCGACTTCATGGACGACGGCGCTGACGATCAGGTCAAGGAATGGCTGGGTGGCAAAGCGGATGTGGTGATGTCGGACATGGCTGCGGCCAGTTCAGGCCACAAGCAGACTGACCATTTGCGGATCATCTCGCTGTGCGAAACCGCCGCCTACTTCGCCTTTGACGTGCTGGAGGAAGGCGGCACCTTTGTCGCCAAGGTTCTGGCCGGCGGCGCAGAGGGTGATTTGCAGAAGCTTCTGAAACAGAAATTCACCAAGGTAATGAACATCAAGCCGCCCTCCTCGCGGTCGGACAGCTCTGAGAAATTTGTTGTGGCCATGGGGTTCCGCGGCTGAACCGCGTCAAACCTGACGGTTGTGGGGCATGGTCAGCGACCGGGCTGCAAGCGTGCGAAGCAGAATGGCCTCCTCGCCTTCTTCATCGGTCAGCCGGGACACCTGCAGTTCGCGGACAGCATTGCGGGCAAGTCCATGCTGCCGCATCAGTTCGAACAGACGCATGCGGCGCAGTTTGTTTTGCAGTTTTGTCATGATGGCCCTTTCTGGATCCGCAGCTTTCTGTAGTTCTAAGGGCCGATTGGGCTGAGACCTGGGCGCAATTGTGGCAAGGCTGCCTTATTGTTGAATAAACGGAAACAGTTGCACCAGTGCCGCAGGGTCTATGTCCGGCCCATGCTGTTCGCCATATCGATGAGGGCACCGTTGAATTCCGCTCCCAAGATCAGAATGGCGGAATTGAGATACAAAAAAATCATCGCCGCCATTGCGCCTGCCAGGCCTGCGTAAGTGGCTGAATACTGGGCGAATGAACCAACGTAGATCGCAAAGCCGCTGCCGCAGATCAACCACAGCAGCAGCGTCAGCACGGCGCCTGGCAGAATGCGCCGGAAACGATGCACCCGCCCAGGCAGCAGAACATGAAACGCTAGAACCGCACCCGTTGGCAGCGCAAGGGCCAGAAGCCCCCTCAGCCCCTGCTCCCAACCTTGTGGCACAGTGGCAAAAGGCAGCAGTTTGGTAATGTGGCGCACATACAGCGGCATGATCACTTCGAACACCGTGACCGCCAGAATGCCCGCGCCGCCAAGAATGACCAGCGCGATGCACAGCGCACGGGACCGCCAGAACGGCCGGGTGTCGGTGTCATGATAGGCTTGGACCATGGCGGTTCTCACGGCATCGACGCCGTTTGACGCGAAATAAAGCGCAAACAGGCCGCCCAATGTCACCAGTTGCGTATTGGATGTCCGCAATACCGCCTTGAGTTCCGTCAGGATCGGCCGTGCCACCGCATCAGGCCAGACACTGAACACCTGTTCCGTCATCGCCTCGACCTCGACCTCCTGCGACAGGAGGCCGGCAATGGTGCCTGCCAGTGCAACGGTGAACAGCACAAAGGGAAAAAGCGCCAGCATCATCGACATGGCGATATGGCTGCTCATCACCCAGCCGTTCTTTCTGTTGAAACGGCCGGCGGCGGATAACAATGCGGCTGGCCACATGCGGACTGGCGGAAGGATCGGCATAGTCGCAACGTCCCACAACTGCAGGGAAAATGCCAGCGTCAAATCATGAAGCGGACAGACAAGCCCGTCCCCGGGTATGGCGGGATGCCCGGATCGGTACTAGTCTGACAATCAGGCAGTTTTTGGAGCCCTCTATGTTCTGGATCGTTCTAAGCACCGCCGCCCTGGCTGCAACCTGGACGGCGGCCGGAGTGGCAGCTCTCAGCGCGGCACGCACTGCACGCACGCCGCAAGGAGCGATCGGCTGGGTCGTGTTCCTTCTGTCTGCACCGGTGCTTGCCCTGCCCGCCTATATGATTTTCGGCCATCACCGCTTCAAAGGATATTGGACGACCCGCCGGGCTGCGGAGCAGGCCGTCATCGCCAAGCGCAACTTCACCAGTGCCCAGACACAAGACGCTTCAGCTCTGGCTGTCAATACGGCACCCTTTGAAGTGATTGCAGGCCTGAACGTCTGCCAGGGAAACGGGTTGAAACTGCTGATCAACGGCTCCGAAACCTTTAATGCCATCTTCGAAGCGATTGATAACGCGCAAGACTACATCCTAGTGCAGTACTACATCCTGCACGCCGACGGCGTCGGGATGCAACTGCAGAACCGGCTGATTGCGGCTGCACAGCGCGGAGTGGCCATCTGGTTCATGACCGACAGCATTGGCAGCCGAAAACTGCCGCGTGACTATAAACGCGCGCTGGAGACTGCAGGCGTCAACATGATTG
The DNA here is from genome assembly GCF_000813965.1 of Leisingera sp. ANG-M7. Taxonomy (GTDB): domain Bacteria; phylum Pseudomonadota; class Alphaproteobacteria; order Rhodobacterales; family Rhodobacteraceae; genus Leisingera. The sequence goes on from NZ_JWLI01000006.1 coordinate 398,630, forward strand.
ACCCAGCGGTACAGCGCGGGCCCTGGCACCGGTTGCGGATCAATTTCCGCAACCACCGAAAAACTGTGATCGCGGATGGACGGGTTGGCTTTACCGGCGGCCTCAATGCCGGAGAAGAATACATGGGGCTCGACCCGAAGTTTGGCACTTGGCGGGATACGCATGTCCGGCTGACCGGGCCCGTGGTCCAACAGCTTCAGCTGTCCTTTGCGGAGGATTGGCACTGGCGAACCCAGGAGCCTATCCTTGACCTTCTCAACTGGAAGCCCGAAGTGTCGCCGCAGGACTTGCCGGGGCTGATCGCCTCAACGGGGCCAGGTGATACAACCGGCAATGGCTCCATGCTCTATTTCTCCGCGATCACTGCGGCGCAGTCCCGGGTCTGGCTGGCATCTCCCTACTTCGTACCTGATCAGGATGTTTTCGCAGCCTTGAAACACGCCGGCCTGAGGGGCGTCGATGTACGGGTGCTTTTGCCGGAAACCATTGACCACCACCTGCCATGGCTTGCCAGCTTTGCATTTTTTGATGAGCTGCGTGACGCTGGGGTCCGCATCCTGCGCTATCAGGGGGGCTTCATGCATCAAAAGTGCTTTGTGGCAGACGACACAATCGCAGGCATTGGCACCGCAAACCTCGACAACCGATCCTTCAGGCTGAATTTCGAAACCATGGGGCTTTTTTTTGATCCGCGTCCCGCGTCTGAAATTGCAGACATGCTAGAAGAGGACTTCCTTGATGCGCGCGAACTGACCGAAAGTCTTAGCCAGCAGAGACTCTGGATCCGCCTGCTGGCACCTGCAGCGCGCCTGCTCGCACCCGTGCTTTAACCGCCCCCTTCAGAACGCTGCCCGTTAAAGGAAAACAGCCGTCCCATGGCGCTGACAAGGAACGCTGTGCTGATCCCGAACCCGAACAGGCCCGTGACCGCAGCCAAAGCCGCAAATATCCGAAGCGCTGGCCCCAGCACCACATCGCCGTAGCCAAGGGTGGTGTAGGTCACCAGCGAAAAATAGACCGAGGTATTCCAGTCTTCGATCGCGCCGACCATCACAAAGGCCGAAGACCAGATCCAAACCTGGGCTGTATGGCTCCCAAGAATGATAAAAATGGCAACCAGCAGCATCAGGCCCAATTGCCAGGGCCGGTAGGGTTTGGAAAACCGTTTGGACATCCTGTTCAGAACCGAGGCGCACCAGACCAGCACCGTGATTTCAAGGATCAGGCAAGCGCTGAGGTAGATTGATCCCCACAGAAGCTGGTTCCACAGCGTCACGCCTAACCTCCCGTTCTGAACTTGCATTGGCAACCCTTGGCTGCACCATAGAAATCCTGCGGGCAAGACGCAATTGCAGCAATTTCTCCAACCCGCTGACCAGACGGAACTGTCTCTCCGCTGGACATCCAAGGCGCCAGGGTATTGAGTGGCTTGGCAGCATGTGATGGCCCAAGGCGCAGAGACCGACGCATATGGTTCTGACTTTCCGAAACGTGACCAAGCGCTTTCCGGGCCAAACAGCGGAAACTGCTGTGCTTCGCGGGGTATCACTGGATCTGGATGGCGGCCGCAGCCTGGCCCTGACCGGAGAAAGCGGCTCCGGCAAAAGCACTTTACTTCATCTGGCTGGGGCACTGGATCAATTTGACAGCGGCGAAATCGAGATTGACGGAACGCGCCTCTCCCGGTTGAGTGACAACCAGCGGGCGGCATTGCGCCGGCGGGATGTTTCTATTGTTTTTCAGCAGTTTAATCTGATCCCCTCACTTAACATTAGCAAGAACATTGCGTTGCATGCCCGTCTTGGCGGCAGATGGGATGAAGGCTGGGAAAAGCGCCTGACTGACCGCCTGGGCTTGTCCGGTCTGCTGCAGCGTTACCCCGAGCAGCTTTCTGGCGGGCAGCAGCAGCGGGTGGCAATCGCCCGCGCACTGGCCGTGCGGCCCAAGCTGCTGCTGGCGGATGAGCCGACGGGCAACCTCGATGAAACCGCCAGCGCTGCCGTGATGGATCTGATGCTGGAACTTGTCCGGGAAAGCGGCACAGCGCTGTTTCTGGTAACCCACTCCGAAGCAATGGCAGGGATGCTCGACCAGCGCCTGCACCTGCGGCACGGCACGGCGGCATGACAGGCGCCGCGCTTCTGGCAATCCTGTCGCATTGGCGGCGCCACCCGCTGCAGCTGGCAACCCTGATTGCCGGGCTGGCACTTGCAGCCGGTCTGTGGTCGGCGGTTCAGGCAATCAACGCAGAGGCGCGTGCCAGTTATGCCCGCGCGGCGGAGCAGCTTGGCACAGCAGGGCTTGCCCGGCTCGTTCCGGAAACCGGGTTCATCACCATTGCCCGCTACAGCGAATTGCGGCGTTCTGGGTGGAAACTTGCACCGGTGCTGGAAGGCGTAGTCAAGTTCGACCGGCAAAGCTTTGATATCATGGGTGTTGACCTGCTCCAGCATCCGCAGGCGCCGGTGCTTGCCGAAGCCGTGGAATCGGAGACCTCAACAGCCCTGGAAGCGCTGCGGCCGCCGGGGCGGATCTTTGCCCACCCGGAGACGGCCACGCTTTTGTCAGAGGCGCAGCAAATCCATCCGGTGACCAGACTGGCGGCGTTGCCGAGGGGTGTTGGCATGGCGGATCTCAGCCTTGCCAGCCTATTGCTCCGACAGCCGGACAGTCTGAGTTACCTGTTGGTTCTGCCCGAACAAACTCCTGGACTGGTTCCGATTGCGGAGCTTGCACCCGACCTGACACTCATCCCTGCCCGCGCCGCGGCCTCTGACACTGCACGGCTGACTGACAGTTTCCATCTGAACCTTACGGCCTTTGGCCTGTTGTCCTTTGCTGTCGGCCTGTTCATCGTTCAGGGAACCATCGCGCTGAGCCTGGAACAGCGGCGCGTGATGATCCGGACCTTGCGCAGTCTTGGAGTGCCTATGCGGCTGCTGTGCGGTCTGTTTATCGCCGAACTCGCCGCCATTGCCCTTGTAGCGGGCATTGCCGGGCTTGCAGGTGGCTACCTTGTGGCGGCGGCATTGCTGCCTGGCGTCAATGCGACCTTGGCGGGGCTCTATGGAGCGCCCGTAGATGGAAGCTTGACGCTAAGGGCGGGCTGGGTCTTTTCGGGGCTGGCAATGACTCTGGGCGGCGTTTTTCTGGCCAGTGCGCAATCTCTCTTTGCTCTTTGGCGTTTGCCCATACTGGCTGCTCCCGCGACCCGTGCCCGCGGCCAGCAAGCCAGCCGATTGCATATGACCAGCGCGTTCTGCGGCGCCGCTGCCATTGTTGCAGGATTGATTTTTATCACTTTCTTTCAGGGACTTGTTGCAGGTTTTGCATTCCTCGCCGCCGTGATGCTGGGTGCAGCGCTTTTACTGCCACTGCTAATTTCAGCAGGCTTATCGCTGGGAGCACACATAGCAAAGAGAGTACTGGCTGAGTGGCTTTGGGCTGACACCCGCGCGCAGCTTCCAGGAATGTCTTTGGCGCTGATGGCTTTGCTGCTGGCCCTGGCTGCAAACATTGGCGTTGGCACCATGGTGTCCAGCTTCCGCCTGACCTTTACGGGCTGGCTGGATCAGCGGCTGTTCGCGGAGGTCTATGTCACCGCCGCCAGCGATGAACAGGGCGCTGAACTGGCGCTATGGCTGGATGCACAGGGTATCACCGCTCTGTCCCGCCGGTATCACGATACCCGATTTAAAGGCGCGCCCTTGCGGATTTACGGGTTTGAAGATGACACAGCCTACCGGTCGAACTGGCCGCTGCTGGACGCTTTGCCGGATGTCTGGGATAAAACGGCAAATGGTGAAGCCCTGCTCGTCAACGAACAGCTTGCACGCCGGCACAAGCTGGCACCGGGTAGCATCCTGCAACTAGAACCGGGATGGCGCCTGCCCATAGCCGGGGTTTACTCGGACTATGGAAACCCGAACGGCCAAGCCATGGTGTCGCTGCAAGCGCTGCTGAAACACGTACCCGGTCTCCCCAACAGGAACTTCGGCTTGCGCACGGAACCGCAAGAAGTTTCCAGCCTGATTACGTCACTCAGGGAGGAGTTTGGCATTCCGCGGGAAAACATCACGGATCAAGCAACCGTCAAGGCACGTTCACTGGCTATTTTTGACAGAACCTTTGTCATTACCGCAGCCTTGAATTTGCTGACGCTGGGCGTTGCCGGGTTTGCACTGCTGACCAGCCTTATGACGCTGTGGAGCCAGCGTCTGCCGCAGCTGGCGCCGGTCTGGGCGATGGGCGTGACCCGCCGACAGCTGGCAGCGGCGGAGGTGCTGCGCAGCCTTTTGCTGGCGGCTGGCACAGCGGTTCTTGCACTGCCGCTGGGGCTGGTTCTGGCCTGGGTTCTGCTTTCGGTGATCAACGTGGCAGCCTTTGGCTGGAAACTGCCGATGTATCTGTTTCCGCTGGACTGGCTGCGGCTGTTTGTGCTGGCACTTCTCGCTGCGGTGACTGCTGCAGCCCTTCCAGCGTGGAGGCTGAGCCGGATTGACCCGGCAGATCTGCTCAAGGTATTTGCCAATGAACGCTAAGATCTTTCTAGTTGCCTCGGGCCTCATCTGGGCAACCGCCGTGCAGCCGCAAGGCTATGCCGGGCTGGGAACGGACGCGGAGGGGTTTGCCATCCCAAAACCCGATACCCGGCTGATCTTCCCTGCGGACCACGGCCCTCACCCTGATTTCCGTATTGAATGGTGGTACTTGACGGCCAACCTTGAAGGCGTGGATGGCGCGGATTATGGCATTCAATGGACATTGTTCCGCTCTGCTCTGGTCCCCGGAGAAGCAGCAGGCTGGCAAAGTCCGCAAATCTGGATGGCGCATGCCGCCGTCACCACAAAAGACAAGCACCTGTTTGCAGAGAGGATCGCCCGCGGAGGCGTGGGACAGGCTGGCGTCCAGACGCAGCCTTTTTCCGCATGGATCGACGATTGGCACATGCGCTCCACAGATGAGACGCTTGACAAGATTTCACTTTCGGCAGCCGCGATGGAGTTCTCCTATGACCTGGGCCTGACTGCTAATGGCCCGCTGGTTCTGCAAGGCAACGCGGGTTACTCGGTCAAATCTGCCACTGGCCAGGCGAGCCATTATTATTCCCAGCCGCACTACAAGATCTCCGGAACTTTATCTTTGCCGGACGGGCCAGTGGATGTCACCGGCCATGGCTGGCTGGACCGCGAATGGTCAAGCCAGCCGTTGGCAGAGGATCAAAGCGGCTGGGACTGGTTTTCGCTCAGCTTCGACAGCGGCGAAAAGCTGATGGGGTTTGTCCTGCGCGGTGCACGCGGAGATTTCACCTCCGGCACCTGGATATCCGCTGACGGCACCGCTGAGCCGCTGGCACCAGGCGCTTTTCAAGCGCAGCCGCTTGATATCAGAGATGTTCAAGGCCGCGAGATGCCCACGCACTGGCATGCCTCTGTGCCAGACAAGGGTGTTTCCGTCGAAGTTCTGGCGCTGAATCCGCAAAGCTGGATGGGCACCTCGTTCTCTTATTGGGAAGGCCCGGTCACGGTCACAGGAAGCCACAGCGGCAAAGGCTACCTTGAGATGACCGGCTACGAATAAGGGCGCCCGCAGGCGCCCTTGTTTAACTTAGCGGACCACAAAGACCGAACAGTCCGAGTGGCGGATCACCCGGGCCGCGTTTGGCCCCAGCAGGTAGTCCTTCAGGTCCGGCTTATGCGCGCCGATCACGATCAGCCCGCTGCCTGCGGTTTCCGCAACCTTCAGGATTTCCTGATAGGCCGTCCCGGTCGCCACCAGATGGCGGACCCTGGCATTGCGCTCCTTGCCCAGAACGCTTTCGCACAGGCCGGTCAGCCGTTGAGTGGTGTCTTTGACAGCCTTCTCGTGGTGGTGCTCCTCAAAAAAGCCCGAGACCCAGCTTTCACCAAAGTCTGGCAGCACGTTGACAACATCCAGCTGCGCGCCATCCAGATCGGCCAGCCGGGCAGCCTGAACCAGAACCTTTTCGTCCAGATCCGGGTCGTTCAGTTCCAAGGCGCAAAGAACAGGTTTGCTCATGCTGTTACTCCTTCTTCTTCACGCGCGCGGCCGCGCTGCATAAGGGCAACCAGCGCCACCAGCAGAAGTGCCGGCAGGAACATCAGTTCCTTCGGAAGCTGGCTGGCGGGGGCCTGGATGGTGACGATCTGCACCGGCGCGTCGGCATAGAAATCGAAGCTTTCCAGGTTGGGGGCTGCAGGCGTGCCGAACATCGGCTCTTCCAGCTTGACCGCACCATCCTCTTCCAGCAGCAGCAGACCATAGGCATCCAAGGCCGCCTGCCCGTCCGAGCCATCGGCGGTCATGATCATCGTGGTGCTCTTGATCTCAGAAGTGTCGAAATCGGGACCTTCAACAGTGATCCGAAGCTCAGCTCCCGGTTCTGCCTCACCCAGAGCCTGCGCCAGCTGGGCCGGCGGAACCTGGGTAAACGGCGGCATCACCCGATCCATGAAGAAATCCGGCCGGAACAGCGCAAAGGCTGCAAAGATCAGCAGGATGCTCTCATAGATCCGGTTACGGCTGACGAAGTAGCCCATGGTGCCCGCGGTAAAGACAAGGATCGCAATGGTGGCTGATATGGCCACGAGTATCCCCTGTATCCAGTTTACATCGATTAGCAGCAGGTCGGTGTTGAAGATAAACACAAACGGCAGTGCCACAGTCCGCAAGCTGTAGAAGAAGGCGGTGAAACCTGTACGGATCGCATCCCCGCCCGACACCGCCGCAGCGGCAAAGCTGGCAAGCCCCACAGGCGGTGTCACGTCAGCCATGATCCCGAAGTAGAACACAAACAGGTGCACAGCAATCAGTGGCACGATGAGACCGGACTGTGCACCCAGTTCCACGACCACACCCGCCATCAGCGAGCTGACGACGATGTAGTTGGCGGTGGTTGGCAGGCCCATGCCCAGCACCAGCGACAGAAGGCCAACCATCACCAGCATCAGGATCAGGTTGCCGCCGGAGACAAACTCGACCAGATCAGCCATCACCTGTCCGACGCCGGTCAGGGTCACGGTGCCGACGATCACGCCAGCCGTTGCTGTAGCCAGCGCAATACCGATCATATTGCGGGCGCCGTCGATCAGGCCGTTCCACAGGTCATGCACACCTTCGACGAAGGCGTTTGCCATGTCGCTCTGACCGCGGAAAATGGCCTTGAGCGGTTTCTGGGTCAGCAGTATCACAAACAGCAATGCTGTGGCCCAGAATGCCGACAGGCCGGGCGACTTCTGCTCAATCATCAGGAAGTAGACCAGCACAATGATCGGCAGCAGGTAATGCAGGCCCGCCTTGTAGATCTCAGCAACAACAGGCAGTTCGACCTCCTTGGCGTTGGGGTCATCCGGCACCAGGTCATCAACACCCGAAGCCAGCCACAGCAGCGCGATGTAGGCGGCCACAACCAGTGCCGAGAGGGTCAGGCCGGATGCGCCGGGCATCGCTGCAATGATCCATTTCACCGGATACTGCACACCATAGCAAAGCGCCGCGAAGCCCGCGAAGAACAATGCCATGCCGCCAATGGTACGGCCCATGGAAACCACCCGGTTGCCCAGCGTCGGCATGTTCCGCTTCACGGCTTCAAGGTGCACGATATAGACCAGCGCGATGTAGGAGATCGCGGCGGGCAGGAAGGCATGGGTGATCACCTCGACATAGGAGATGCCCACGTATTCCACCATCAGGAAGGCAGCTGCCCCCATCACAGGGGGCATGATCTGGCCGTTCACGGAAGACGCGACCTCGACCGATCCAGCCTGCTCAGAGGTGAAGCCAACCCGCTTCATCAGCGGGATAGTGAAAGTGCCGGTGGTAACAACGTTGGCGATGGAGGAGCCGGAAATCAGGCCAGTCGCAGCAGAGCCGACAACAGCCGCCTTGGCCGGGCCGCCGCGCAGGTGGCCAAGCGCGCCAAAGGCCATCTTGATGAAGTAGTTGCCAGCCCCCGCCTTATCCAGCAAAGCACCGAACAGCACGAAGAGGAAAACGAACTTGGTGGAGACACCCAGGGCAATGCCGAACACGCCCTCGGAAGTGATCCACATGTGGCTCATTGCCTTTTTCAGGCTGGCGCCTTTCCAGCGGATAACCTCGGGCACCCATTCGGAGGAGCCGAAGAAAACATATGCCAGGAAGATCGTCGCAATGATCGCCATCGCCGGGCCAAGCGCGCGGCGTGCGGCCTCGAACAGCAGGAGCAGGCCTGCCAGCGCAAACCATTTGTCCATGTCATCGGCAAGTCCGCCGGAATCAACGATTTTTTGGTAGAAGATGTAGCCATACATGGCGATTGCAGTACCGGCCAGCGCGAACATCCAATCCTGTACAGGAATGTAATTCCGCGGGCTGGACTTGAATGCGGGATATGCTGCGTAGGCCAGGAAAATGGCAAAAGCCAAATGAATTTGGCGGGAATTGTTGATCACGCTGCCAGGCAGCAGCTGATTGGCCAGCGGCGAGGCCAGGATGACTTGGAACACGGACCAGATGACGGCGACAATCGCCAGAAACAGTCCCACGCTTCCCACCGGGTTGCGGGCGCCGGCGTCTGAGGACGCGACAAGTTCCTGAAGCTCTTCTTCGCTGAGCGGCCGATTTCCCTGAGCATCGGATGTCATGGATAATCTCCCCTGCGGCCGCCGTTTCCCGGGGCCGGTATAGTCAAGCCCGGGCCTTGGGCCTCAGGCGAAAACGGGGCGCTTGATGCGCCCCGTTCCTGCTGTCTGGCGGATTACTCGATCCAGCCTTTTTCTTTGTAGTATTTGGCAGCGCCAGGATGCAGCGGTGCCGACAGGCCGTCTGCAATCATCTCTTCCGGCTTCAGGTTGGCAAAGGCCGGGTGCAGCTTCTGGAAGGCTTCGAAATTTTCAAAGACTGAGCTGACCACTGCATAGACTGCATCCTCGGACACGTCAGCGGAGGTCACGAAGGTCGCGCCCACGCCAAAGGTGCTGGTGTCGTTGTCGGACCCACGGTACATGCCGCCTGGAATGGTTGCAGTGCGGTAGAAAGAGTTGTCGCCAACCAGCTTCTCAACCGCTTCACCGTCAACGGTCACCAGAACCGAGTCACAAGCCGTGGTGGCTTCCTGGATAGAGCCGGACGGGTGGCCGACGGTGTAGATCATTGCATCAATCTGGTTGTCACAGAGCGCCGCGGACTGTTCCGCCGCCTTCAGCTCGGTTGCCAGGGCGAAATCTTCCATACCCCAGCCCTTGGCATCCATCAGCACTTCCATGGTGCCGCGCTGGCCGGAACCCGGGTTGCCGATGTTCACGCGCTTGCCCTTGAGGTCGTCAAAGGTGGAGATGCCTGCATCAGCGCGGGCCACCACGGTGAACGGTTCCGGGTGGACCGAGAACACGGCGCGCAGGCCTTCGAACGGACCCGCTTCTTCAAACTTGGAGGAGCCGTTGTAGGCGTGATACTGCCAGTCGGACTGGGCCACACCGAACTGCAATTCGCCTTCACGGATGGTGTTGATGTTGTAGACCGAACCGCCGGTGGACTCGACAGCGCACTTGAAGCCGTGCTCTTTGCGGCCTTTGTTCACCAGACGGCAGATGGCGCCGCCGGTCGGGTAATACACGCCGGTCACGCCGCCGGTGCCGATGGTGATATATTCCTGAGCAAATGCTGCGGGCGCCGAAAAGGACGCCGCCACCAATGCACCGATAGCCAGCTTGGTGTGTTTCATGATCAAGTCTCTCCCACTTGTCTTATGAATTGCAGCTTGTCTGCGTCCGCCAGGAATACATGTCTGCAGTTGTCCCGCAGCGGTCAGTTCCGGCCTGCTAGGCAAGCTGTGTGCGGATTATTTTGCACGCGCAGAAGGGTTTCACCGCCTCCCCCCCAAGTCAAGACTGCTATTTATTGACGCACCCTCTTTGGGGCCTTTTTTCCCGTTAATGACGCCAGTTAGAGATTTTTCCCCGCAAACGCATGGCACCTCTGCATGGTGCCGACGCAAAGTTTTTTCTTGAAGGTAAAGATGAGTTGCGCGCGATTCTCAATTGCTTCATTTCGAACCTGAAGACATCAACTCAGCTACGCATACATTTTCCGTGATTTTTCACATGCTGAAAATCAACCGGTGACAAACCGCCGCAACATGGCTATTAAACAGCCCATAAAAAAATTTGAGCCACGGTTTAAGAAACGCCGGGGCCGTTACCAGCAATTGACAGGGAGCTTGCAGCAATGCTGCTGAGCCAAGTAATTTTCAGCAATCCGTCTCTGACGGACTTTTGGGCATTGGAGCGGTGTGTATCGGCCCAGGCCCGCCGGCTTCCACGGGAAATCAGCGCCCCGTTGACTTGCGACGTGGAGCCTGAATTCCGGTGCACCCCCCGAAAGTGGGAGTTGATCCTGGCCGAAGCTCATCAACGCGGATTGAGAGCGCGTCAGGCGGCCTGATCTTCAATTTCCTCAAGCTCTTTGATCCGCTCAAAGGTGGAACAGTTCCCCGACAACGGAATGGCTGCCGGGGAGGCATGTTTTTACTCGGCCGGGCTGGTCTGCGGCTGCCCCTTGATACGCTCGCGCATGCCTTGCATCATCGCGTAAAGCACTGGCACGACGATGACGCCGACTACGGTTGCTGCAAGCATTCCGCCAAAGACCGCAATGCCGATGGCCTTCTGGCTGGCGGCGCCGGCACCAGACGCAATCAGCAACGGCACCACACCCAGCAGGAAGGACAATGCCGTCATCATCACCGCCCGGAAGCGCTGCTTGGCTGCTTCCTGGGCGGCTTCTCGGATGCTGAGGCCGGCTGCCCGCTGCTCCATCGCGAATTCCACAATCAAGATCGCGTTTTTCGAGGCTAGGCCGATCAGCATGATCATCCCGATCTGGGTGTAGAGGTTGATGTCATTTCCAGCGATCGCCACCGCAGCGACGGCCCCGAACAGTGCAACAATCACCGACAACAGGATTGCCACCGGCATTGTCCAGCTTTCGTATTGCCCGACCAGGAACAGGTAGCCGAACAGCACCGCCATCGCCAGGATCACTGTCACCAGCCCAGCTGAGTCCAGCTGCTGTTGAGCGGTGCCTGTCCATTCAAAGGCATATCCCGGCGGCAACGCAGTCGCGGCTTCCTCTTGCATCACCCGTATCGCGTCGCCGGTGGACAGACCCGGAGCCGGAACAGCGGTGACGGTCGCAGATCGGAAGATGTTGTGCCGTTTTAGCAGAACCGGTCCCAGCACGTTCTCGACGTCGATCAGGGTCGACAGCGGCACCATCTCCCCCGACTGCGCCCGCACGTACAGGCCGCCGATATCTTCGATCTTGTCGCGGTAAGACCCCTCTGCCTGCAGCATCACCTTGTAGACGCGGCCGAACAGGTTGAAGTCGTTTACGTAGTAGGACCCCAGATGGGCCTGCATGGTCTGGAACACCTCGGCAATCGGCACATTCAGCGTCTTGGCCTTTTCCCGATCCAGATCAACAAACACCTGCGGCACGTTGGCCCGGAAGGTGGTGTAGGACTGGGCGATCTCAAGCCGCTGATTGGCAGAATAGACTAACGAGCCAACGGACTGCGCCAGATCCTGCGGAGTGCCGCCAGCGGTTTGCTGCACTGCCATCTCAACACCTGCCGACATCCCCAGGCCGGAGATCGGCGGCGGGTTGAAGGCAACGATGCTGGCCGCAGCTTCGCCGTTGGCAATACCATAGATCTGACCCAGGATCGCATTCGGCTGCAGCGCTTCGTCCTGCCGCTCATCCCACGGGTCCAGGTTGGCGATTATCATCGCACCGTTGGCACTGGCGCCGTTCAGCAAGCTGAATCCATTGACCAGAACGGTGCCCTGGACGCCCGGAATCTGACGGATCTGCTCGTCGATCCTGCGGGTCACCGTTTCTGTCCGTCCCAGTGCCGCCGCATCAGGCAGCTGAACATCAACAAACAGATAACCGTTGTCCTCGGCCGGCAGGAAACCCTTGGATGTGGAGTTGAAAACCGTGCCGGTTCCAAACGCCACAACGGCGATGATTGCAAGCCCGATCACCGGAAGCCGCAGAAGCCTGGTCACAATGCTGAGGTAGCCGCTGCGCACGCCCCCGATCATGTTCTCAAACATCGCCAACAGCCCTTTTGGCGGGCCGGAACGGGCCTTCAGTACAATAGCGCAAAGCGCAGGTGACAGCGTCAGCGCGTTGACCGAGGAGATCACCACGGCGACCGAGATCGTCACCGCAAATTGCGAATAAAGCTTGCCAGTAATCCCTGGCATGAAGGTGACCGGCACAAACACTGCCAGCAGCACCAAGGTGGTTGCGATCACCGGGCCAGTGATCTGCCCCATTGCCTTGCGGGTCGCATCAGGCGGTGACAGCCCCTCTTCGGCAATGATGCGCTCGACGTTCTCCACCACAACGATGGCGTCATCCACCACGATGCCGATCGCAAGAACCAGCGCAAACAGCGAGATGGTGTTGAGCGACATGCCAAGCACCAGCAGGAAGGCGAATGTACCAATCAGCGACACCGGGATGGCGACTGCTGGAATGACAGTAGCGCGGAACGACCCGAGGAAGATGAACACCACTGAAATCACCAGCACGAAGGTCATCATCAGGGTGGTGATCACGTCATTCAGCGATTGCTCGACAAAATCCGTGGTGTTGAATGGCACCGCGTAAGAAACATCCTCGGGGAAATCCGCCGACAGGCGTTCCATTTCCTCCAGTACATTCTCCGACACAGCCAGCGCATTGGCGCCAGGTGCCTGATAGACCGCCAGAATGGTTGCCGGCACGCCGTCAAAGAAACCGGAGGAACTGTAGTTTGAGGCGCCCAGCTCCACCTTGGCGATGTCCCCCAGGCGCACGGTACTGCCTCCGTCGCCGGTGCGGATAACGATATTCTCAAACTCGCTGACCTCAGTCAGCCGGCCTTTGGACTTGATTGTGTACTGGAACACCTGATCTCCGGGCACTGGCGGCGCACCCACTTGCCCGGCTGAAACCTCAATGTTCTGCTCCTGCACTGCACTGATCACATCACCCGGTGAAATACCCAGGCCAGCCATCTTGTTCGGATCCAGCCACACCCGCATGGCGTACTCAAAATTGGTCAGAATATCCGCCTTGCCGACGCCGTTCACACGCGCCAGCGCATCCTTGATGTTGATCGCAGCATAATTCGACAGGAACACACTGTCATAAGACCCGCCCGGCGACGTCAGCGCTGTCACCAGCAGCATGTTGGAAGAGCTTTTCTGAGTTACCACACCATTGGCGTTGACCTCAGCAGGCAGCGAGGCCGTGGCCTGTGCCACCCGGTTCTGCACGTTAACCGAAGCGATATCAGGGTCGGTGCCGACTTCAAACGTCACCGCCAGCGAGTAGCTGCCGTTGTCTGCGGAGGTGGAGGACATGTAGAGCATCCCGTCCACACCGTTAACCTGCGCTTCAATGGGCGCAGCGACGCTTTTTTCAACGGTCTCAGCATTGGCACCGGTGTAGGTGGCAGTGACGTTCACCACCGGCGGCGTGATTTCAGGGAACTGCGCAACAGGCAGAGCGAAATAGCCGATCACCCCCATAACCGTCAGAACCAGGGAGATAACGATCGCGAACTTCGGCCTCGAAATAAATGTGGAGGAGAACATCGGTTATTCTCCTGCCTGTGCTGCCATGACCGGATCCACCTCGACACCGGGCCGGATTTTCTGCAGGCCTTCGACCACAACGGATTCGCCTTTCGTCAGCCCGTCCAGAACGATGATCCCGGTGCCCTGAACATCACCGGTAACGATGTAACGCTGCTGGACCTGGCTTTGATCATCGACCACCAGAACAAACGGACCCTGTTGATCCCGCTGAATTGCTGCCTGGCTGATCACGACCCGCTCAACAGCTTCTTGCGACTGAAGGCCGACTGTCAAAAAAGCCCCGTCCAGAATCAGCCGTTCATCATTTTTGAATTCCGCCCGCACAGTGACAGCGCCTGTCGTCGGATCAACCCGGTTGCCAGCAAAGGCGATCCGTCCCTTTTCCTCCAGTTCTGCCCCATTCGGCAGCACGACGAACACCTCTGGAGCGGTCTCGGTATTGCCGCGGTCAATTCCCTCAGCTTCAAGCTCTTGCAGGATTTCGACGAATTGCTTTTCGTTCAGCGCGAAGGACACATAGACGGGCGCTTCGCGCACGATATTCACCAACGGCGAACCGCTGGGGCTAACCACATCTCCGGTACTGACCTCCACACGCCCGACACGGCCGGAAAACGGCGCATGGACTTCGGTATAGCTCAGATCCAGTTCAGCTTGCTGAATTGCGGCCGCAGCGGCGCGCACCTGCGCCTCTGCCACCAGTTCATTGGCGCGGGCGGTGTCACGGTCTGCTTCCGGAACCGATCCGCGCTCGAACAATTCCTGTTTCCGGACCAGCTCCAATGATGCCAGTTCCAGATTGGCTTCAGCCTGCGCCAGTTCGGCCCGTCGGCTCTCCAGCACTGCCTCATAGGCGCTGCGCTCGATGCGGAACAGAATGTCGCCCTTTTCGACCTCAGCGCCATCCCGGACCAGCACTTCTTCCAGATATCCGCTCACCCGGGCCATGATGTCGGCTTTGTCGATCGCTTCTCCCCGGCCGATGAATGTCGCCGTATCCTTGATCGGTTTGATCACCGCCTCGGAAACCGACACTTTGGGAGCAGCACCTTGCTGCTGCGCCAGTGCTGCGCCGGCAGATGCCAGGCTAACAGCTGCAACCACTGCGAGCCCTGTCCGGCCTGTCAGGCCCCTGTTCCAGAAACACGTCATTCTTGAGCCTCTCAATTAAACAAAAATTTCCGACAGCCGCCAAATCGGACTGCCGCCCCGTATCCAAATCGTTGCCCTATTGAATACTTTCTCTGCACACGTCTGCAAGCTGCACACGTATCTTGAAGAAACTTCTGTCGCGGCAAAAGGTTAAAACCCGCAGCCGCAATCGGGAACTGCCGCCCCTCGCCATACGTTTAAAACAGGGAACCTGCAGCCCGCCGCTTCAGGCGGGATTTGATTACCGTGCCGAGGCAATTACCTTGTTCCGGCAAGGGTGCCTGGCTTGAAAGCAAGGAGCATGACATGCGGTGGAGAGGGCGGCGGCAAAGCCGGAATATCGAAGACCGGCGGGGCCGCCGGATATCTGGCAAAGGCGCCGGGATCGGCGGTGCCGGCCTTCTGCTCATTGTTGTCGCTGGGGCCTTTTTCGGCGTCGATCTAACCCCGCTGCTGCGAGATTCCGCACCGCAATCCAGTGCAAATGCTCCAGTCACTGCAGCCGACCAGGAGGCTGCGGAGTTTGTCAGCGTCGCCCTCGCCGATACCGAAGTTGTATGGACCTCTATATTCGAACAGCAGCTTGGACGGCGGTATAATCCGGTTGTCCTTGTCCTTTACAAGGGAGTGACCCAGTCTCCTTGCGGCGGCGCAAACGGCGCAACTGGTCCGTTCTATTGCCCGATGGACGAAAAGGTCTATCTCGACACGTCCTTCTTCACCACACTCAGCCAGCGGCTGGGCGCGCGGGGCGACTTCGCAGCCGCCTATGTCGTCGCCCATGAAGTTGCTCACCATGTGCAGAACGAGCTTGGCATCCTTGGTGAGACCCAGCGCGTCAGGGCCCGGGTGAGCGAAGTTGAATCCAACGCGATTTCTGTCCGGACGGAGCTGCAGGCGGACTGTTTCTCCGGGATCTGGGCGCGTTACGCGCAGGACGCGCTGGGCACGCTGGACCCCGGCGACGTCGAAGAGGCGATGAATGCCGCAAAGCAGATCGGTGATGACACATTGCAGCGGAATGCCGGCCGTGTACCCCAGCCGCATACGTTTTCCCACGGCACCAGCGCACAGCGGCAAGATTGGTTTGCCCGTGGGTTCCAAACAGGTGAAGTAAAGGCCTGTGATACTTTCTCAGCCAGTTCCTTGTAGCACTTTGAGTGTGCAGGCCATTGAATTCCTTTGATACCGGTGCTTGTTTAGCAACACACAGCACCGCACGGGACACGCAAGGCTGAATATTTTCAGCCGCTTGCACGGTGCTGCAGCAAACCAAGGGAGGCATCAGAATGAAAGTTGGCGGGACACACTACCGTTCCCTGTGGTGGAACCTCGAACGGGATGCATTGCAGATCATCGATCAGCGCTGGCTGCCGCACGAGTTCCGCGTTCAGCAGGTGGACACGCTACAGGGTTTTGCTGATGCCATTATAGAGATGCGGGTGCGCGGTGCTCCCTTGATCGGGGCGACAGCTGCCTATGGAATGGCCCTCGCGATGCGCCTGGATCCGTCCGATGCCGCCATGGATCGGGCCTGGAGCTTTCTCAACGCAACCCGTCCAACTGCTATCAACCTGCGTTGGGCCCTGGACCGCTGCCGCGCGCATCTGCGGCCCCTGGATAAGGCAAAGCGGGCCGAAGCTGCGTTGGCTTTGGCACACGCAATTTCGGATGAGGACGTCGAAATCAACCGCTGCATTGGCGCACACGGGCTGGAACTGATCCGGCAGATTGCAGCAAGCAAACCTGCGGGTGAACCGGTCCGGCTGCTGACCCACTGCAATGCCGGCTGGCTGGCAACTGTCGATTGGGGCACCGCCACCAGCCCGATGTACCATGCGCATGAGGCCGACATACCGATCCACGTTTGGGTTGACGAAACTAGGCCTCGCAACCAGGGCGCGCTGACCGCCTGGGAGCTGGGCAGCCACGGGATCAGCCACAGCTACATCTCAGACAATGCCGGCGGTCACCTGATGCAGAACGGTCAGGTTGACCTGGTCATCACCGGCACCGACCGCACCACCCGCCGCGGCGATGTTTGCAACAAAATCGGCACCTATCTTAAGGCACTGGCCGCCCACGACAACGGGGTTCCGTTCTACGTCGCTCTGCCCTCGCCGACCATCGACTGGACGGTCTCTGACGGGGTTGCTGAAATCCCGATTGAGGAACGCAGCGAGCGTGAGATCACCCATGTTCAGGGTAAGAACGAAGACGGAGCAATCGGCACTGTGCAGGTGACACCGGACGGAACCCCGGGCGGCAACCCGGCCTTTGATGTGACGCCGAACCGGCTGGTAACCGGGCTGATAACTGAGCGCGGCATTTGCAGAGCGTCCGAGGAAGGTCTAGCGGGAATGTTCCCCGAAATGGCCGCAGCAAAATCCGCCTGATGCCCGAGACTGTCCAATGAAACCACCGTACCGGGACTGCATCGAACTCAGGCAGGCCATAATTGACGCCTGCCTGGAAATGAATGCCGCAGGGATCAATCAGGGTACCTCCGGCAATATTTCAGTTCGCACGGGCGATCACATGCTGATCACCCCGTCGGGAGTCCCATACGGGAAAATGGCGCCTGAAGATCTTGTCCTGGTGCCCTTGGACGGCAGCCCCGCACCGGAGGGACAGTTGAAGCCCTCGACCGAATGGCCCTTTCATCTGGCTATCCTGCAGGCCAAACCAGGTGTGCATGCCGTGATCCATGCTCACCCCGTCTATTGCAGCGCGCTGGCGATGAACCGCCAGGCAATCCCTGCCTGCCACTACATGGTTGCGGCTTTCGGCGGCAACGACGTTCCTGTGGCGGATTACGCCCTGTTCGGAAGCTTAGATCTGTCAAACAACATCGTGCACGCCTTGCATAACCGCAGCGCATGCCTGATGGCCAACCATGGCGCTTTAACCACCGGGGACAGCCTTTCACGCGCCCTTTGGCGAATGGTGGAATTAGAAACATTGTCAAAAGGCTACGTGACAAGCCTAACCGTCGGAAAACCACACATCCTGAGCGAAGATGAGATTACGGAAGTTGTAACGGCTTTCTCGGAGTACGGCCTGAAAGACAGTCGCTGACACTGCATAAACGCAAAATGGAGCCGGTATGGAACATCCGCTGATCTTTGATGGTCACAACGACCTGCTGCTGCAGATCCAGTCCGGCAACGTTGCTGATGGCAGGGATGGCTTCCTGGGCTCCGGCGGCCATCACATCGATCTGTTCAAGGCACAAAAAGGCGGTTTTGCAGGCGGCATGTTTGCAATCTTCGTTCCGGACGAAGCCAGCGCAAGCTTCATGGAAGAAATGATGGCCGAGAGCTATGACCTGCCCTTGCCATCAGCCCTTGACTGGCCGCGGTCAGCACAAGTTGCGCTTGCTCAGGCCGCGATCCTGAGACGTCTTGAGCGTCAAGGAGCGCTCAAGATCTGCCGTACTGCTGCTGACATCCGCGGCTCAATGCAAAGTGGAATCATGGCGGCCGTCATGCATATGGAAGGCGCCGAGGCAATCGACCCGGATTTTCATACGCTCGAGGTTCTTCACTCTGCAGGCCTTCGCTCGCTCGGCCTAGTCTGGAGCCGTCCCACGATCTACGGCAACGGTGTGCCGTTCCGCTTCCCCTCAAACCCGGACACCGGCCCCGGCTTGACCCCAGAAGGCATCCGGTTGGTAAAAAAGTGCAATGAACTGAGTATTCTGATCGACCTTTCTCATCTGAACGAAGCGGGTTTCTGGGATGTTGCCAGCCGCAGCAGCAAACCTTTGGTCGCAACCCATTCCAATGCCCACGCCCTGTGCCCGCACAGCCGAAACCTGACGGATCGGCAACTGCATGCGATCCGTGACAGCGATGGCATGGTCGGGCTGAATTTCGCCGTTGCCTTCTTGCGCGAAGACGGACGTATGGACGCGGACACGCCAGTTGCCAAAATGATCGAACATCTCGTCTACCTTATTGACGAGCTTGGTGAGGACAGAGTCGGACTTGGATCGGATTTTGATGGCGCAACTGTGCCCGCAGCAATCCATGATGTTTCTGGGCTGCCGGTGCTGCGCGAAGCAATGAAAGCGCACGGTTTCGATAACCAGTTAATGGCCAAACTCTGCCATGGAAATTGGCTTCGGGTGCTGGAGGAGACCTGGACGTAGCAGAGCTTTGCATGTCACCAGCAGCACAAATCAGCTGAACGGTGCACGGCTTGAGCTAGTCTGCGGGAGTCGTTTTCAAAGAGGCACAGGTGATGAAAAAACAAAGGCCTGCAGCAAAAACACGCTGCAGGCCTTTGTTTTTATTGGTACCCAAGGCCGGACTCGAACCGGCACGCTGTCACCAGCGGGGGATTTTGAATCCCCTGCGTCTACCATTCCGCCACTTGGGCCACGCACTGTTCCTAGCCAAGCAATCGGCCAAGGTCCAGAGGCAAAACAGCACTCAGCCGCTGAAAATACACCGGGTGGCAAAATCAGCCTCCGCCCAGCTTGACGGAGCGCCGCGCGCATGCCAACTCCCTAGGAAAATGCCATTGAGGACGCAGGGCCCAGTATGCTGAAACCGTTGTATGACCGGACAATGGCCTTGGCCGATCATCCCAAAGCGCTGTGGTGCCTGGCGGCGGTTTCGTTTGTTGAAAGCTCTGTTTTTCCGATCCCGCCGGATGTTCTGATGATCCCGATGATCCTAGCCCGCCCATCGCGGGCATGGCTGGTCTCTCTCGTGGCGCTGGTTGCGTCTGTGGCCGGGGGCGTTCTGGGATATGCGATTGGCGCCTTTTTTTACGAAAGCATCGGCCAGCCGGTTCTGGAGGCCATGGGCAAGGGCGGCGCCATGGCAGAGTTCAATACCCGTTTCAACGATTTCGGCTTCTGGGCGGTACTGGGTGCAGGCGTCACACCGTTCCCCTACAAGGTGATTACCATCATGTCGGGCTGGACGGGAATGCCGCTTGGAACATTCATTGCGACCTCTATCCTCGCACGGGCATTGCGCTTTTTCATCGTGGCCGGTCTTCTGTGGCAATTCGGGGCACCGGTCCGCGATTTCATTGAACGCCGCCTTGGGCTGGTTTTCACCGCTTTCATGGTGATCCTTTTCGGCGGTTTCCTGATGGTGAGGTTCATCTGAACATGCACAGACTTCTGATCGTATTGGCCGCCGGCGGCTCAGCTGCGCTCCTGCTCGGTGCGCTTGGGTTCCAGTACATCGGCGAAATGGCACCCTGCAAGCTCTGCTACTGGCAACGCTACCCCCATGCTGCTGCCGCTGGGATCGGCGTGCTGGCTCTGATCATTCCAGGCGCAGTGCTGCCCTACCTGGGTGCACTGGCTGCGCTGGCCACTGCAGGTGTCGGTGCCTATCACACTGGGGTTGAGCGCGGCTGGTGGGAAGGACCCACCACCTGCACATCCGGCCCGATTGACGGGCTGTCGCCTGACCAGCTGATGGAGCAAATCATGGCAGCCCCACTGGTGCGTTGTGATGAGGTTCCGTGGGAAATGCTGTCGCTCTCCATGGCCAGCTGGAACGCCATTGCCTCCTTTGGCTTGGCACTGCTGTGGATTTCCGCGGCCAACCACATCCGCAAGCAGGGTTAACACTGCAGCAAGCTGCAATGCGGCCACCAACATGCTGGCCGCATTGAAAAAACAACGGTCTCAGGTGTCTTTCTTGGTCGCCAGCAGCAGATTGGTTTCGCTGCTCACGACCCCTTCGAACGTCCGGATTTTGGCTAGGGCAGCATCAAGCGTTTCCAGCGTCTCGGTGCCGAGTTCAATAATCAAATCCCAACGCCCGTTGGTGGTATGAATCGCCCGCACTTCCGGCAAGCCCTGCAACTGCCGGGTGATCCGGCTGGTGCCGCGGCCTTCGATCCCGATCATCATCAGCCCGCGCACGGGATCGCGCAGGACATCCTCTTTCAGCACGACAGTGAACCCCAGGATATCCCCACGCGCCTGCAGCCGCTCGATCCGCGCCCGCACAGTCGTCCGCGACAGGTTCAGCTCCAATGCCAGATCCGAAAGCGACGCCCGTGCATTGTGCCGCAGGGCTGACACCAGTCGCTCATCCGTTTTGTCCATACCCTACCCCATTTTGATCAATTGCCCATCATTATGAGCAAATTGATTGCTGGTTTCCATCACGTTTCGGAAGTTTCTAGTATCAAACCTGAGATTTTGGGAGATCAAAACAGTGACTTCACAACACTGCATCCTGATTGGCGCCCCGGTAGACAGCGGCAAACGCAGAGCTGGCTGCCTGATGGGCCCCGACGCCTACCGAACCGCGGGCCTCACCGAAGCCCTGCAAAGTCTGGGTCACACCGTCGAAGACCTTGGCAACCAGTCTCCGGACACTCACGCCAAGGACACAAACGACGGGGTGGTTTATGCCCGCAACGAAACCATCGGCTGGACCTCCCGTCTGGCGCAGGCCGCCGAAGACGCGCTGGAGTGCGGCATGCCGATCTTCCTCGGAGGCGACCACTCGCTGTCGCTGGGATCGGTTGCCGGTGCCGCAAACCACGCCGCCAAGGCGGGTCGGCCGCTGTTTGTGCTGTGGCTGGACGCCCATACCGACTTCCACACACCGCAGACAACTGACAGCGGCAACCTGCACGGTACGCCAGTTGGATATTTCACTGGGCGCCAAGGCTTCGAAGGCTTTCCTGAAGTGACCAATCCGGTTCCGCAGGAAAACGTCTGCATGATCGGCCTGCGTTCAGTTGATACGCAAGAGCGGCTGGCACTGGAAGGCAGCAGCATCCTGACACACGACATGCGCCATATTGATGAAAACGGCATTGCAGGGCCGCTGAACCGCTTCCTTGAGCGGGTTGCGCAGGCAAACGGCATGCTGCATGTCTCGCTGGACGTCGATTTCCTAGACCCCTCCGTGGCCCCCGCAGTCGGCACCACTGTGCCGGGCGGCGCCACTGTACGCGAGGCGCATCTCGTCTGTGAGATCCTGCATGATTCCGGCCTGATGACCTCGCTGGATCTTGTTGAGCTCAACCCTTTCCTCGACGAGCGCGGACGTACCGCGCATTTGATGGTGGACCTCTGCGCCTCAGCACTTGGCCGTCGCGTCTTTGACCGCCCGACGCGGAGCTACCAGTGAGCAGCCTGCAAGCCCCCTCAGCAGTGGTGATGATCCGGCCCCATCACTTCTGCTCGAACCCTGAAACTAAGGGCGATAACGCCTTTCAAACACTCGCAATCACCTCGGCTGAAGCAACTTCAGCCCAGGCACTGGCTGAGTTTGACGGCGCCGTGGAAAACCTGCGTAGCGCCGGTGTAACGGTGCATGTGTTCGACGACACCACCACCGAAACACCGGACAGCGTGTTCCCGAACAACTGGTTCTCCACCCATGCCGGCGGCCATGTTGCGGTGTACCCGATGTATGCCGAAAACCGACGCAAGGAACGCCGTTGGGACGTGATTGAGCTCCTTAAGCGCGACTACCGCGTGCAGGACGTGATCGACTATTCCGGCCTGGAACAGGACAGCCTGTCGCTGGAAGGTACCGGCGCCATGGTGCTCGACCATATCGGGCGAATTGCCTACACGGTGAAATCAAACCGTGCTGATCCAGTACTTTTGGAACGCTTCTGCACGCATTTCAATTTTGAACCCATGGTGTTCGAAGCCAAAGATGATGCAGGCCGCGACGTTTACCACACCAATGTTCTGATGGGCATCGGCACCGAAAATGCGCTGATCTGCCTGGATATGATCGTCGACCCCGCCCGCCGTGCTGAGGTTGCGGCCCGGCTGGAGGAAACAGGCCGCCGGGTCATAGACCTGACGCCAGCACAGATCGCCAGTTTTGCGGGCAATGCCATGGAACTGACGGGCCGCAGGCGTCTTCTGGCACTTTCTGCCAAGGCGCTTGAGGCGCTGCGCCCGGATCAGATTTCGGTCATTGAGCAAAGCGCCGAGCTGCTGCCGCTCACCATTCCCACAATCGAAACCGCCGGCGGGTCGGTGCGCTGCATGCTGGCAGGCATCCACCTCAGCCCCCGTGAAAGGAAAACCGCATGACACAGCCTTCGGACAAGGCCCTGGTGCCTTTTGTCAGCGTCGACAACATGATGCGCCTCGTTCATCACATTGGCATCGAACAGATGCTGCGCGATCTCGCCGACTATGTCAAAGACGATTTCAAGCGATGGGAACTGTTTGACAAGACCCCGCGCGTTGCCAGCCATTCCGACGTCGGCGTGATCGAGCTGATGCCAACCTCGGATGGCGAGGCCTATGGTTTCAAATACGTGAACGGCCACCCGAAGAATACCTCCGAGGGGCTTCAGACCGTCACCGCCTTCGGGCTGCTTGCCGATGTCTACACTGGCTACCCGGTGCTGCTGACCGAGATGACCATGCTGACTGCGCTTCGTACCGCAGCAACATCAGCCATGGCCGCCAAGTATCTGGCCCCCAAGGGAGCGACAACCATGGCGATGATCGGCAATGGCGCCCAGTCCGAATTCCAGACCCTGGCAATGAAGGCAATCATCGGCCTGAAGTCCGTGCGGCTATATGACAAGGACGCCGCGGCGACCGAGAAATGCGCCCGCAACCTGCAGGGCCTGGGGATTGAAGTCGTCAGCTGTAAGACACCGGAAGAAGCCATTGAAGGCGCACAGATTCTCACCACCTGCACTGCCGACAAACAGTATGCCACTATCCTGACCGACAACATGGTCGGCAGCGGTGTGCATATCAACGCCATCGGCGGCGACTGCCCCGGCAAAACCGAACTGGCCGCAGGAATTCTCAGCCGTTCCGACGTGTTTGTGGAATACCCGCCCCAAACCCGGATCGAAGGCGAAATCCAGCAGATGCCGGAGGATTTTGCTGTGACCGAATTGTGGGAAGTCATTGCAGGCAAGAAGCAGGGCCGCACCGGAGACCGCCAGATCACCCTGTTCGACAGCGTCGGCTTCGCGATCGAGGACTTCTCGGCGCTGCGCTACATCCGCGACCGCATCAAGGGCACGGACTATTTTATTGATCTGGACATGCTGGCGGACCCGGATGACCCGCGCGATCTGTTCGGCATGCTGCAGCGCGCAAAGGCCTGATCCTGTTCCTGCGTTTGCCGTTAACGCGACAAGCGCAGAATTCACGATGAAAAAGTGCATTCATTGGGGAACCAATCTGCGCCTCGCGCGTCTTGCTCTGGTAGGCAGCCTGCCGCTGCTACTGGACACGTCCCCAAATTGTCCGACAACTCGCCCCCGCCCTCTGCTGGCGGGGGCATTTTCTTTGACTGGGATCCTTGGCATCCAATAGCTGCGGAACCTTTTGCCCGCATATCCGTTGACCCTGCACAAGGCGCCGATTGATGCGCTGCAACGAGAACCAGATGCAAAGGAAAGTAAGTATGACAAAGACAGCCGCAACAAAGCAGTTTGCCAACGCCGACGCCGCATCTGAAGAGCTCTCGGGCGAGCGGCTGGCTGACCGGGCTAAAGAGCAGGCCCAAGAGGCTGTTGAGCAGGCACAGGAAAGCCTGCAAGCCGGTATCAGCTATAGCAAGAGCGAAATCGAACGTCTGACCAGCCAGTCTCAGGACTTCATCAAAAAGAACCCAGGCCTGGCTGTGGCCGGTGCGCTTGGGGCTGGCGTTCTGCTTGGTTTCGCACTGCGCAGACGGTACTGATCTGCGAACCATTCCAACCTGTTACAGAAAGCTGCGCAGTTCGCGCAGCTTTTTCTTTTCAGTTTCCCGGATCCAACTGATTGCGCCCCTTTCAAGCTGAAACAACTTGCAGCCGGGAACCTTAACCCTCCTTCCGGCGTTTACCCTTCAGAATCAAATTCCCGAGGGAGAACATCATGGAATATGGACTTATTGGTCTGCTTGTTCTTGCAGCAGACATCTATGCGATCATCAAAATTGTCTCCTCCAGCGCCTCTGCCGTGGCAAAAATTCTCTGGGTTCTGCTGATCCTTCTGCTGCCGGTCGTGGGCTTCATTATCTGGCTGATTGCCGGTCCGAAATCTTCTGCCGCCCATATCTGATCAACGCAATGACACCACCTGCTGGCCTGGCTCAAACAATGTCAGGCCGCGGACGTCCCTTGCGCAGTTTTAACCTGCGGAGCGCGCTGCAATTCAGCGCACAGATACCCGAGAGGCTTTCAAATGACCAACACTTCCAATTGGGAACAACAGGCACGCAGCCAGGCGGCTGGTTTGGGCCGCAAAGCCAAGGCTGCGGTGGCAGGAAAACTCCGTGAAGCGACGGACGCTGCCCAGTCTAAAGCCGCACAGGAGGTAGAGGCCACGTCGGAAGCAGCAGATGCCGCCGCCAGTGCATTCTCCCCCGGCTCGGTGCAAGCCCATGCTGCAAGCATGGTTGCCGGTCATTTGGAAGATGCCGCCCATCGCGTCCGGACGCTCGACATCGAACAAACTGTTGAGGATGTCAGCGCCTTCGCCCGCCGCAACCCGCTCTTGTTCTTGAGCGCGGCTGCTTTTGCTGGTTTCGCAGCAACCAGGTTTCTGAAGGCACACGACCCCGACCCTGAAGCGTCAACCGGTACTGTCCGCAATCCTGCTCCGGCGCATGAGGGAGGCGGTCATGGCGTATCGTGATTTGCGCGAGTCGCCGCAACTGTTGCTTGAAGCACTCCGTTATTTTGCAGCGTTGCTGCGCAGCGAAGCGGAACTGGCCAAGGGTGAGCTGAAAGAGAAGGCTGCCAGCGCCGGAACCGGCCTAGCCTGCCTGGCCGCCGCAGCGGTACTGGCCTTGACCGGTTTGCATGTGCTCGCGGCTGCGCTGGTTGCCTGGATTGCATCCGCTGGTTTGTCACCGGGGCTTGCTGCTTTGCTCGTCGGCGGCGTGCTTCTGGCAAGCGCCACAGGCCTTCTTGCCGCGGCCAAAGCGCGTTTGAACGGCAAGGCGCTACTACCCTCGCGCACCATCCGCAGCGTCCAACTGGACGCCGCCAGCATCAAGGAGGCCACTCATGACCGGAACTGACAAGCTCGTACAGCAGGCCGAAGAAAACAGACGCCGCTTGGCAGTTTCCCTGTCCGGGCTGTCCGGCGCCTTGTCGCCGCGCCATGTCACAGACCAGCTAGCGGCAACGGCCCACGGATATGGCGGCCAGCTGGGCCACGAGGCAATGTCCGCCGCCAAACGCAACCCAGCAGCGCTGCTGCTCACCGGCGCTGGCCTTGCACTTATGTTCATAGGCACTGGCAGCCGCCCGAAGACACCGGCGACCAGGTCCGCTGCGGTTGCGCCCGAAGCTGCATTTGAGGGCTTTGATGACCGTGTTGCCGCGGCGGATGCCGCCATGAAACAGGAGATGACTGGGATGAGCGACGAAAACTTCCGCAGCAGCAAGATGCGTGAGACTTTGAATGCAGGCTTGGATACTCTGCCCGATGCCGCCCGCAAACGGGTGCTCAAGGCCCGCACCGCCGCATTGCACGCTCAGGAAAAAGTTGAAGCACAGGCCGCCCGCACTGCGGCTCAGGGCCGGACTTTTTACAATCGCAACCCGCTGGCCGCAGGTGCCATTGCTCTTGGCCTTGGCGCGCTGATCGGTGCGCTCCTGCCGTCGACGCGCCACGAAGACGAATTGCTTGGTTCTCACAGGGATGCGCTGGCCGCCAAGGCAGAAGCGGCCCTGAGAGAAGAGATGGACAAACTGTATCACAAAGCCAGCTCAAAACTTGTTTCAGAAGACGGCGGGCTGCCGCCCCGAACCGCCGCCGGCTAACGGCCATGCCCGGGTTTTTGAAAACCGTTCTTAGCGGCCGGGGGGTCCGTGTGATGCTGATGATCCTGACGGTCATCAGCATCACTGCTGCCTTGCAACTGGCACAGCAAATCCTTGCCCCGATGAGCTTTGCGCTTGTGTTGGGCGTGGTGGTGTCTCCGCTGGCCGATAAGCTGGCGCGCGCCGGCGTGCCGCGGCTGTTGATCGCTCTGACGCTGCTTCTGCTTTGCACGCTGTTTGTTGCTATCATCCTTCTTCTGATCGAACCGCTGATCAACGTGCTGATAGATGAACTGCCCCGCATAAAGTCGGTTATGGCCGGCCTGATCGACCGTGCCTCTTCTCTGCTACGAGGCATCGAAACAATCAGTCAGGAAATCGAAGAAAGCGTGGGCGCCGAAGCGGTGGAACCGCAAACTGCGATCCCCTCGGTCGGTGATGCCCTGTGGCTGGCACCGAGTTTCGTCTCACAGGTTTTCATCTTCGTGGGCACTCTGTTTTTCTTCACGCTGACCCGCAACGATCTCTACCACCTTACGGGGCCGCTGAAGACCAGGCTGAAGCACGCAGATACCGTTGTTGCACGCTACTTTGCCGCGATCACCTTGGTGAACACCGGCCTGGGCGCTGTTACGGCAGCTGCAATGATGGCGCTTGGTGTTGAATATGCCCTTCTGTGGGGCTTGGCGGCGGGGCTGCTGAACTACGTGCTGTATCTGGGCCCGCTGCTGATAACTGTGAGCTTAGCCATTGCCGGCATGCTCCAGTTCCATGGTGTCTATGCTGTACTGCCGCCGGCTGCGTTCTTGCTGATCAACCTGGCGGAGGCCAACATTGTAACGCCGCTGGTTGTGGGCCAGCGCATGGCGATCAATCCCTTGCTGATCTTCATGGCGATTGTCTTCGGCTTGTGGCTGTGGGGGCCGGTCGGTGCCTTCGTAACATTGCCGCTGCTTCTTTGGCTTGGCGTTCTGCTGGAACCGCAGCCAGAGTCGAAAGGCCGCAAAGAAGAGGATCCGCTGCGCGAAGTCATGTAAAACCAAGTCCGCGCCCCGCGCGGTCCGTGGTCTCTGCCGTCACTCCACCTGCTGCTGGTCATCCAGTAGGTTCTCACCGCCATCGAGCCCCTTGCGTTCCCGTTCCGCAGCTTCTGCCACGGCCGGTTCTGACCTCGCGGGATCCGCCGCTTCTGGCAGCTCGGCCGGTTCGGATTTGGCTGGACGTCTTGCGTCAACGGACTCATTCGAAGACGGTAATGCCGCCTGCGCGCCATCAAGGCGCACCCGGTAGATCGGCTCAGGCAGACCGAAGCCCGCAGCTTCCAGCGCCAGCTTGGCGGCCCGGATCGCCTCGCCACGCGCCTTAGCGAAATCCACCTTGGTCTGATCCACCCAGCCAGTGAAGGTCAGGACCACGTTGGAATCGCCTACCTCGCTGATCCAGGCACCGACTTCCGGCTCCTTCAGCACAAACGGCTGCGCCTCCAGTGCGGCGACGGCCGTGGCCAGCGCCGCAGCCAGATCCGCATCCGCGTCGACCCCCAGATTAAAACCAAACCGGCGCCGGGGATCACGGGTGAAATTCACGATACGGCCCTTGAACACGGTGGCATTCGGAATTCGGATATGGTTGCCCTCGGGCGAAATCAGGATGGTCGCACGCGAGGTCAGACGGGCGACCGTTCCCTGATCGCCCTGGATATCGACAAAATCGTTGGGCCGGAACGGCTGCCGCAGGCTGAGCAGGATGGAGGCGATGAAGTTCTCCACTGTATCGCGCACCGCAAAGCCAAGAGCCAGACCAACTACGCCAGCAGCGCCCAGGACAGCGCCGATCAGCGCGGTTGCATTGAGAATGTCCAGAGCCAGCACCAGCCCCGTCAGGATGAACAGGATGCGCGCGACGGCCCGGTAGACATCAGCGATAAACGCGTTGGGGGCCAGCCGGGTCCAAATACCGATCCGCGTGGTCAGCAGCCAGCCGCCCGCCGCGACCACAAGAAATGCCGTCAGCGCCACAAGAAAAATCGGCCCGTTTGCCAGCAAGTTACGTGTCCTTGCTGCAATCCGCTCCATCGCCGGCGCCAGTCGTTCCTCCAGGGTTCCGCTGATCTCGGTTTCGTTTTCGATTGCAACAACGCCCTCAACCCGGTTGATGATCTGGTTCAGCCGGTCCTGCGCTGCATTGTCGATCACTTGCCCGGTAATCTTGACGACCCCCTCGGAGACGGAGACGTCCACGGCGGCGAAACCATCAATCTGCGCCAGTAGCTTTTCGATCCGGTTGAGGATCTCACTATCGCGCACAGCCTCGGCACCCACTTCGATCTGGCCGTCTGTCTGAACCGGACCGTCTGCGGATTGCGCCATACTGCTTGCCGCAGTGAAAGAAAGTACCGCGGCTGCCGTCACGCCCAGAACCACACGCAATAGAACGCGGCTTGCATTAACGGACCTCTCAACTCCCTCTTTAAGCCTCAACTCGATTTCCTCCACAGAGCAATTGCGGCGTTAGAAATTGCCACCGGCGCTTCAACCAAAACCCCGGTGGACCCGGTTGCGAATTACTTAGAGCAGAAAAGCGGGGTTGAACACGCAGGATAATACATCAATGCTCCATTGCGACGGGTTCTAGAGGATTCATTGTGGCTGCCCGCCTCGGCTCTCTCATCTGTTTTGCTGAAGAATTGCGGAGCGCATCGCCGATGCTAGTTAATCTGCGACAACTCACCTGCCAAGGCACAAGGCCAGAGAAAGAGCCCGGAAACGACAAATGCCCATTCCTGCCCGTGGTCCAATGTTGCAGGTATTGCATTGTAATTAATCATAAAACCGGAATGGCGAGACAAATTTTCTTGTTCCGCAAACCAGTTCTGACAGAGCTGTAATTTTTTTGAGCAACTGCACGCTGGTATGTCACAGTTTAATGCGGCTCCGCTGTCCAAGTGGCATGGCTCCTTCATCACTTAAGGAGACCTTATGGGCACTGAATCTCGTAGTGCGGACGCACCTATTCTAATCCTGACCGAAAACACGTTCGAGGCCCTCGACATCAACGACTACTTGATGCGCCGGGGACTGGACAACATTGTCAGCGAAACCAAGATCGAGAATTGCGATACATTCCTGGATGACAGCACGCCGCCTCCACGGCTGGTGTTCTTTGCATTCTCCCTTGGCGTTCCTCCGGCCCGGGACTGGTTTCTTGCCGCGCGTGACAGGGGGTGGCGTATCATTCTGATCAACGGAAAAACCACAGACCCGGATGTGAAGGGTCTGCCGATGCTCACCCGGCCATTCTCGACCGCGCATCTGGACGCAGTAATGGACCAGATCGGAGAATAGCCACTGCTGACCCCTCACACATGGCGAAAACAACTGAAACGGCGTATGGCCTTTTTAAGGCCGTGCTCCAAGCGGCGACTGGGATTTCCTCGAAAGTCTTTCAGAAACAGGAGGCCGCTGCCTCCACTCTTCAGGCGTCCAGCTCGGTATCCCAGTACAGGAAGTCCATCCAGCTTTCATGCAGGTGGTTCGGCGGGAACTTGCGCCCTGTATTCCGCAACTCCTCCGCTCCGGGCCGACGCGGCGGCTTGCGCAGCGACATCCCTGCCCGGTGCAGTGACTTCGACCCTTTTTTTAGGTTGCAGGGGCTGCAAGCGGCAACGACATTTTCCCAGCTGGTCACCCCGCCGGCCGCCCGCGGCACCACGTGGTCGAACGTCAGCTCACCTTTGCTGCCGCAGTACTGGCAGCAGAATTCATCCCTCAGAAACAAATTAAAGCGCGTGAAGGCCACGCGCTTTTGAGGTTTTACATAATCTTTCAGAACCACCACAGACGGTATTCGGATCTGGGTACTCGGACTATGCACCACCTCGTCATATTCGGCGACGATGGCTACCCGGTCGAGCCAAGCCGCCTTGACCGCGTCCTGCCAGGACCAAAGTGACAGCGGATAATAGGAAAGCGGCCGGTAGTCCGCGTTCAATACCAATGCCGGGTGCTGTTTAAGCGCCCCCGGAGATCTGACAAACTCTGCTCTGAAATCGCCATCCATTTTTGAACGTCTTCCTCGCCCTGATCTTCCGTTTCCCGGAACCAGAGCGGGGAACCCGCCCCAGCCTAAATTTGACTATATATCGTGGTTGGCACCTGACAAGCCCCAATGATCCACAATATGTCGGGAGCAAGCTGCGCTGATTCCATGACAGCCCCGTGACAGTTATCCACAGGCCGGCGTTCAATGGCCCCCTTGCCCTGAAGGCACTGTCCGCCTATTGCCCCGCCATGACCCGTCTGATCCGCTTCAACAAACCATTTGACGTGCTGCCGC
This sequence comes from Leisingera sp. ANG-M7, assembly GCF_000813965.1. GTDB lineage: Bacteria > Pseudomonadota > Alphaproteobacteria > Rhodobacterales > Rhodobacteraceae > Leisingera. Next base: position 429,517 of record NZ_JWLI01000006.1, read on the forward strand.
AATTCACTGACCGCGGCAGTCAGGACAGCCCGCGGGCAACGCTCAGCCAGTACATCGACTGCCCCGGTGTCTATGCCGCCGGCCGTCTTGACCGCGACAGCGAGGGATTGATGCTGCTGACGGATAATGGCCGTCTGCAATCCTGGATCACTGATCCCAAGCACAAGATGGACAAAACGTATTGGGTGCAGGTGGAGGGCATTCCCAGCGCGGAGGCTCTCAGGCAGTTGACGGAGGGTGTTGAGCTGAAGGACGGAAAAACCATGCCTGCCAATGTACAGGTGATCCCGGAACCGCCAGGTCTCTGGGCGCGCACGCCGCCTGTCCGGGTGCGCAAAACCGTCCCGGACAGCTGGATCGCGCTCACCATCCGTCAAGGGCGCAACCGCCAGGTACGGCGTATGACAGCGGCTGTCGGGCATCCGACCTTGCGGCTGATCCGCTACAGCATCGGCACCTGGACCCTGGATGGGCTGGCCCAAGGCGATTGGGAGGATCTGGAACCGCCGCGCGTGCCCGGCCCGCCCAAACCCTCTCTGAAACCGCCGCGCAGGCCCAAGGCTGTATCACCGCGCCCGGCAAAAGGTGACAGGCCCCGCCGCCGCTGATAGCCTGCAGCCATGCTGCCCAAAGCCCCTGCACCGAAAGCCATTCTCGAAGCCGCGCTCTATGTGGATGATCTGGATGCCGCCGAGGAGTTCTATGGCGGCCTGCTTGGGCTGGAACGGATTCAACGGGCTGACAACCGGCATGTGTTCTTCCGCTGCGGCAATTCCGTCCTTTTGCTTTTCAGTGCATCAGAAACAGCAAAGGCGGCCGGCAATCCCCGCTTGCCGGTGCCTCCGCATGGTGCACACGGCCCGGGGCACGTTTGCCTCGCCCAGCCCCGCGAAGACATGCAGGAAATGCGCGACAGGCTCCGCGCCGCCGGTGTTGACATAGAGGCGGAATTTGACTGGCCCCATGGGCCCCGGTCTGTTTATTTCCGGGACCCGGCTGGAAATTCAGTTGAAATCGCCGAGCCGCATTTGTGGTCGTATTAAACCGCAGCAAGATCAGAAATTCCTTCAATTGAAAACCGTTACAGGCTCAACTTGTCCCGCATGAAGGCCAAAGCGACGCTCAACCCATCCGGCGCAATTCCGTGGGCCGTGCCCTTTTGGATGTGCGCAAAGACATCCTGGAAACCCGCTTCCTGCAGCGCCTCAGCGGCCTCAGGAAGCGATTGCACCGGCACCACGTCGTCCTGATCGCCATGCACCAGCAGAACCGGCATCTTTGAAACGGTCTCATCCTTAAGCAGTTCAGGCGCCAACAGACGGCCGGAGAAAGCCACAATCCCGGCAACCGCATCTTCGCGCCGCGGTGCCACATGCAGGCTCATCATCGTCCCCTGGCTGAAACCAAACAGCACAACCTGCTCCGGCAGAACATCCTCGTCCACCATCAGCGCATCGAGGAAGGCGTTCAGATCCTCCACTGCAGCCTGCATCCCGCGCATGCTTTCTTCCTCGGATGAACCATCAATCCACGGGATCGGAAACCACTGGAAGCCGAACGGCGCACCGGCGCAGGCCTCGGGCGCATCGGGTGCGACAAACAGCGTGTCCGGCAGATGTTCGCCCAGCGGATCGGCCAGGCCCAGCAGGTCCGCGCCATTGGCGCCATAGCCATGCAGGAACACCACAACAGAGCGGGTGTCGCCGGAGAGCGGCTCCTTGCGGCCGGCATTCAGTACACGAGTCATCGGATTCCTTCCCTGTCCTTCGCCACACGGTAATAGGCCCACAAAATCCGCGCTGCAACCGACCGCCACGGCGACCATGCTTCCGCGATTTGCCGCATTTCACGCTCCTTTGGGCGTGCAGGGAGATCGAATAAAACCCGCGCGGCCTCTTGCAGGGCCAGGTCGCCATGGGCAAAGACATCCGCGCGGCCCAGCGAAAACATCGCGTATATCTCCGCGGTCCAGACGCCGATCCCCGGGACCTGCACTAGCGTAGCGATCACCTCCGCATCAGGAGCATTGCGCAACGCTTTGAAATCAATGCGTGCCTCGGCCAGCGCCCGGGCATAGCGTATCTTCTGGCGGCTCAGGCCTGCTGCGCGCAGGTCGTCATCCGTTGCCCACTGGATCTTTCGCGGGCCAGTCAGCTTGGCGTCTTTCATCCGCTTCCAGATCGCATTTGCAGACGCTACGCTCACCTGTTGGCTGACAATCGCACTCAGCAGCTCAGCGAAGCCTTCAGGCTTACGCCGCAACGGCAGCGGACCAGTCAGCGCAAGGGCATTGGCAAACCGGCCGTCCTTCGCCGCCAGCCATTGCGCGCCCTCGGAGACGCAGTCGCCGCATTGAATGATCCGGCCCGCGCCCGGCAGAAACCTCGGTAGATCTGACGCCACGTCACCCCCTTTGGCCGCGGCAATTGGGCGGCCTTCCAGCGTGGCAAGCGCCTTGCCCCGCACCCGGTTCACCGCTACGCATCCCATATGAGCATGACCATGACCACCCCCAGCGACGCGATCGCCAAGAAAAACGTTGCCATCCTGGTTCTGGCCCAGGCGATCCTCGGCGCGCAGATGCCGATGATCTTTATCATTGGCGGCCTTGCAGGCCAATCGCTGGCGTCCAACCCGTGCTTTGCAACGCTGCCGATCTCGCTGATCGTGGGCGGCTCAATGCTGGCCGCCACGCCCATCTCTGCCATCATGCAGCGTTGGGGCCGCCGCGCAGGTTTCTTCACCGGCGCGGCTTTTGGTGCAATGGGCGGGCTGGTTGGCGCCTACGGTCTGTATCTCGGCTCCTTCCCGGTCTTCCTGCTCGGCAGCCTGATGACCGGCGTCTACATGAGCGCGCATGGCTTCTACCGGTTCGCAGCCGCTGACACCGCCTCAGAGGCGTTCCGCCCCAAGGCAATCTCCTATGTAATGGCAGGCGGCCTTGCAGCTGCACTGATCGGTCCGCAGCTGGTCAAGCTGACCAGCCAAGCCTTTGTTATTCCGTTTCTTGGTACCTACCTGACGGTGATTGCCGTCAATGTGTTCGGCGCCGCGCTGTTCCTGCTTCTGGATATTCCCAAACCGCCAGCGCCCAGCCATGACAGCCCCAAAGGGCGCAGCCGTCTCGAACTGCTGAAGACGCCGGTTATCGCCGTCTCGGTAATCTGTGCAATGGTTTCCTACGCCTTGATGAACCTTGTCATGACATCGACCCCGCTGGCCGTGGTAGGGTGCGGTTTCACTCAGGGCAATGCCTCCGATGTGGTGATGTTCCACGTTCTGGCTATGTATGTGCCGTCCTTCTTCACCGGCCATCTGATTGCCCGGTTCGGCGTAGAAAAGATCGTCGCTGCGGGACTGATCATTCTCGCAGGAGCTGGCGCAGTCGCTCTCCAAGGCGTTGAACTGGAGAACTTTTTCATCGCGCTTGTGTTGCTTGGCCTTGGCTGGAACTTCGGCTTCATCGGCGCCACCACCATGCTGGCCGGCGCCCATGACAGCCACGAAAAAGGCCGGATGCAGGGGCTGAATGACCTGCTTGTCTTTGGCGGTGTGACCATGGCGTCGCTGGCCTCCGGCGGCCTGATGAACTGCTCCGGCGGCAATCCGGTGGACGGCTGGAACGCAGTGAATATGGCGATGGCGCCCTTCCTGGTTCTGGCCGGCGGCGCGCTTATGTGGCTGGTGATGCGGCCCAAGGACGCTTGAGATCCCGCACAAAAAGCAAAAATAAAGGCGCCCAGTGTGGCGCCTTTTTCTTGGCTTGCAGGTTACCAGCGGCCGAAGACCGCCCGCCGCATCAAACCCGCCCGGCGCCGGAACTCGCTTTGGCCAAGCGCGCCCTGCGCGACCCGTTCGGGTTCGCGGATTGCCTGTTTCAATACCGCCTCTGCCTGCCAGCCTGTCAGCAGTGCAGCCCCGGCCAGTTTCGAGACCGCGCCTCTCCGGGCGCGCGACTTATTCAGCCGGTCCAGTCCCTTGCGGGCCAAAGCTTGCACGCCTTCCAAAGTGCCGTCCAACAGCGGAATCCGTTTCTGAGCCTCCAGCTCAGGAATTGCACGCAGCCAGCTAGCAACACCCGCGCCATAGCCGAAGTCCCTGACCACGTCCTCCTCCGCGGGCCCCAAGGACGCGGCCGCCATCCACATCAGAGAGCCACTGGTGCGGTCAATGTAGCGGTCGAATTCCGCCTGATCCTCAAAAGGATCCTTGTAAATGTCCCAACGGCGGGCCTCAGCCATGCCGTCGATACAGACCGCCAGTTCCGGCTTCAGCAACTTTGCCAATGGGGTCGCGGCATAATGGCGGCGCACCGGCTTACCCTCTGCAATCTCCGCCCCGGCATCACGCCACCATTGAACGCGCATTTCCGCAATCATGCTTTCCTGGCTGGCCCAGGGTGCCCGTGCCAGTTCGATATTGAAGGCATAAAGCGCAAACAGCAGCGGCCGCGCCTGGACCGGCGCTGCCATGGTGGCAAGAAACCGGTCCGGGTCGCTTTTCTGTACCAGTTCCGCGCAGGCATTCAGATCGGCGTCAAACTGCATCCGCCTGCCCGTCATGGATCAGCTTCCAGCGGATGGCGTCAAGCAGCGCCTCGAACGACGCATCGATTATGTTCGCGCTGACCCCGACAGTGGACCAGCGATGGCCCTGGCTGTCTTCGCTGTCGATGATGACCCGGGTGACGGCCTCGGTGCCGCCCTGGGTGATCCGCACCTTGAAGTCGACCAGCCGCATATCCTCCAGCTGCGCGGAATAACGCCCCAGATCCTTGCTCAGCGCCCGTGCCAGCGCGTTCACCGGGCCGCGGTCGCTTCCGGTTTCATCCAGCGACTCGCTGACCGACAGGCGTTTCTCGCCATCAACCTTCACCACAACCACCGCCTCTGACAGGCTGACCATGCGATTATACTTGTTTTTGCGCCGCTCGACGGTGACCTTGTAGCGCTTCACCTCAAAGAAATCAGGCAGCTGCCCCAATTCCTTGCGCGCCAGCAGTTCAAACGAGGCCTGCGCGGTGTCATAGGAATAGCCTTCCGCCTCCCGCTCCTTGATCCGTTCCAGGATCCGCGCCAGCGCCGGATTGCCGTTCTCAACGCTCAGGCCCGCATCTGTCAGCCTTTTGCGCAGGTTCGACTGCCCGGCCTGGTTCGACATCGGGATCACCCGCGCATTGCCGACCGTACCCGGCTCGATGTGTTCGTAAGTTGAAGGATCTTTCAGGATCGCGCTGGCGTGCAGCCCGGCCTTGTGGGCAAACGCCGAAGCCCCGACATACGCCGCCTGCCGCACCGGAACCCGGTTCAGGATATCGTCCAGCATCCGGCTGTTCCGGGTCAGCCCCGCCAATGCTTCCAGGCTCACCCCGGTCTCGAACTGGCTGGCATAGGGTTCTTTCAGCAGAAGCGTCGGGATCAGCGCGGTCAGGTTGGCATTGCCGCAGCGCTCGCCCAATCCATTCAGCGTGCCCTGGATCTGCCGCGCGCCGGCGTTGACAGCCGCCAAAGAACAAGCGACAGCATTTTCCGTGTCATTATGGGTATGTATGCCCAGTTTCTCACCCGGAATACCAGCCGCAACAACCTCGCTGACGATCCGGTGAACCTCTGCGGGCAGCGCGCCGCCATTGGTGTCGCAGAGCACTACCCAGCGCGCACCGGCCTCCAGCGCGGCACGGCAAGCCGCCAGCGCGTATTCCGGATTGTCCTTGTAGCCGTCAAAAAAGTGCTCGGCGTCAAACAGCGCTTCACGCCCTTGCGCGGCGATGTGGGCGACAGAGGCGCGGATGTTTTCCAGGTTCTCTTCGAGTGTGATCCCCAGCGCTTGTGTCACGTGGTAATCGTGGCTCTTGCCGACCAGACAGACCGCTTGGGTGCCCGCATTCATCACTGCTGCCAGAACATCGTCGTTTTCTGCCGATCGGCCTGCCCGCTTGGTCATGCCAAAGGCTGTCATCGTGGCGCGAGTTTGCGGCGCCTCCGAAAAGAACGCGCTGTCAGTCGGGTTAGCGCCCGGCCAGCCGCCCTCGATGTAGTCGATGCCCAAGGCGTCCAGCGCTGTCGCAATTTGCTTCTTTTCCGCAGTGGAAAACTGCACCCCCTGGGTCTGCTGACCGTCGCGCAGTGTGGTGTCGTAAAGATAGAGGCGTTCCCTGGCCATCAAAGCGCCTCCAGCTTTGCCGGATCAAATCCGGCACCCGGCACCAGTTCCACACCGGCCTTGCTCATGCGCACTTCCAGGCCAGCCGCGACAAAGGCCTCTTTGAGCTGATCAACTTCCGAGAAATCCTTGCTTTCCATAGCCTTCTGCCGAGCCTCAACCAGCTTCCCCTCGTAGGCAGACAGGTCTACCGTGGGGGCAGACGCCCAGGCGCCCATCTCTTCTGTCAGCAAACCCAACATCTGCGCCGACGCCAGAAGCGCAGCAGCATCGCCCGCTGCGGCCAGCTTGTGCAGCTCGGCAATCGCTCCGGCAGAGTTCAGGTCATCCGCCAGCGCATCCAAGACCGCGGCAGCAGCGCTGGACGCGGGTTCGATGCCCGCGGTCAGCGCCCGCCACTTGCGCAGCGTGGCCTCAGCCTCCTTGGCCTTCTTATCGGTCCAGTCCATCGGTTTGCGGTAATGGGTCTGCAGGAACACCAGCCGGATCACCTCGCCCGGATAGCCCTGATCCAGCAGGTCGCGCACGGTGAAGAAGTTGCCGAGGGATTTGGACATCTTCTTACCTTCGACCTGCAGCATCTCGTTGTGCAGCCAGTAGCGTGCAAAGCTATCATCACCATTGGCGCAGCAGCTTTGCGCGATTTCGTTTTCATGGTGCGGGAACATCAGGTCGTTGCCGCCGCCGTGAATGTCGAAGGTCTCGCCCAGCAGTTCATAGGACATCGCCGAGCATTCAATGTGCCAGCCCGGCCGGCCGCGGCCCCAGGGGCTGTCCCAGCCCGGCAATTCATCGCTGGACGGCTTCCACAGCACAAAATCCATCGGGTTCTTCTTGTAAGGCGCAACCTCAACCCGGGCGCCTGCAATCATGTCATCCACCGAGCGGCCCGACAGTTTGCCATAAAGCTCTTTCCAGCTGTCGACAGCAAACAGCACATGACCCTCAGCGGCATAGGCATGGCCCTTGGCGATCAGATCCTCGATCATCGCCACCATCTGCGGAATGTACTGGGTTGCACGGGGCATATGGTTGGGCTCCAGCGCGCCAAGCTCACCCATGTCGTCCAGGAACCACTGCGTTGTCTCAGCGGTGATGTCGCCGATCGGTCGGCCGCTCTCAGCAGCGCGGGCATTGATCTTGTCATCCACGTCGGTGAAGTTCCGGGCGTAAGTCACCTTATCCGCGCCATAAACCTCGCGCAGGAGGCGGTAGAGAACATCAAACACCACCACTGGGCGGGCATTGCCCAGATGCGCCCGGTCATAGACCGTGGGGCCGCAGACATACATCCGCACGTTTTCGGCGTCGATCGGAGCAAAGACCTCTTTCTTGCGGGTCTTCGTGTTTTGCAGCTTGATCACTCTGTCCATGGTTCCCATGCCCGGTTCCTTTCGCATGCCCAGCCAATAGCAGCAGGCACTACCCATTGCGCGCAGCGCGGGCTTAGCAACTTGTCAGTGAAATGAAAACGACAGAAACCAGCCCGCTGATATGTCAGCAGGTAATGCAGCAGATAATAGTGGTGCAATTCTGGTTCATGCAGGCTGCTTAGCACGCTGCTGAAGTTCCGCCAAGCTATTTGGCTGCCGGTAAAGGCAAAGGCCGCCCGCCTGCCTTGGGTACAGACCGGGCGGCCAGCGGCGCGGCGTTACAGGAATGCCGCGCCGGTGTTCATGTCAGTTTAGAACTTGAAGGACGCGCGCAGCGACACGGATGTCGCATCGGAGCCAACGCCCGAGGTGCCGAACTGGTCAAAATCATGCTCCAGCACTTCACCGCCGATCAGCCACTGGTCGGTCACCTGGTAGGCCAGGCCAACGCCATAGAAGTCGCCGGTTTCGCTGCCCAGCGAGCTGTCGGCCTCAGCCACACCGCCGGTCACATAGGCCAAAACGCGGCCGAAGTCATAACCGGCCTTCAGCTTGGCACGGGCCACAGAGTCGACGGTAGCGCCACCGCCCAGATCCAGGTCGGTTGCATCATAGTCCAGTTCGCCGCCCAGCACGAAACGGCCGAAATCATGATTGTAGCCACCGTGGACACCATATGCGGTATCATCCCCCGAGGCACCGTTGCTGGTATCCGCGTCCAGCTGGCCAACCTGGCCACCCAGATAGAAACCGGTCCAATCGCCGCCTTCATTGACCACAACCGGCGCCGGAGCCGGCGCGGGTTCGACCACCGGCTCAACCAGGTTGCCGGCAAAAGCCGCACTGCCCATTACGGTTGCGATGGCTGTCATAGCTACGAAACGAGTCATTCAGACTTCTCCTTTTGCAGTCCCGGCGCAAGCTGTGCGCCGTTGACGCTTACAAAAGGTCTTTGCTTGCCAGTTTCCAGTGCCGACCGGCTCACAAGCTTTGACTTGGCGGTGAGTGGCCGAAACCCAGGATCAAGACGCGCTTTTCCGCCGGATTCCGCAAGCGGAATTCCGCCAAGCTATTGAAAGAAAGCAAAGCTTTTCCTAGCGCCCGGCCAGGCACACGACGCCGCACACCTAAAACCGGAACGCGGCCCCAACCGCCAGGGTTTCGCCGCGCGGACTACCACTGCCGTCCCTTGGCCCCGCCTCATGATGCAGCAGCTCCCCGGTCAGCTGAAGCGCGCGGTTCAAAGAAATACGCATACCGAACCCAAACAGCGTCCCAAGGCGCCGACGGCCCGAATCTTCGGCCTGAAGCCCGCCAACAGTTACAAAGCCGGTGGCGGGCCCAAAGTCGTACCCGGCATGCAAACGCAGCTGATGCGTTTCCTCCACCTGCAGGGCCCGTGTGAGCGGCCCGGTCTGCCCGGTTGCAACACTGCCCCCCAGGATCAGCCCATCAGAACCTTCACTGTATCCGAAAGCGAATGAGTGCCCTTCGCCCCCCGGATTGCTGAATGTAAGCGGGTTGGGACTATCGAAAGCAGATTGGCGGCTATCCTCAGCCAAACCGGATTGCCCATGCAGAGCGGCAATGGCGATTACCGCGGCGAACATTCGGCGGAGTTTGGTCATCCTAACCATCGGCATGTGGCTTTGCCTCTTTGCAATGCGCCGTTCAGCGCGTCATCCCCCTAGGACCCCATTTATACGCATTAATGCTTAATATTTCGTTCCAAGACTGCCCGAAATCCACCTGCGCCAGAAGCGTTAAAAGAAGCGTCATTACCGTAAAAAGCATCGAAATTTATTAACTGTTCACGCTTGCGGTGCCTTCAAGCAGAACCGTGTGAAAAAAATGTCGCATTTTTCACCAAGGTCGTTATCGTGCTAGAATCTTCGCAAATGCATGCCAGACTGCCGCGAAGATCACAGGAGACCGCATGCAGGAAGAACGCAGCCTTCTTAACCTCGTCTGCCGCACTATTGGCGCGGCACGGGGACGCGCCGCCAGAGGCCGGCCGTACTGAGTTGAAATAAAACACGTTTCAACTCACATTCCTGAAAGGCTCCCAAAATGAACGACCAAGCCTCCCCTGCCCGCGCCACCCGCAGCGGCGGGCGCAATGCGCGCCGTGCTGCCCGTGCTGCCGCTCTGCCGGATCATCTGCGCCCGGTCCGCCCCGGCATGGAATCCACCGCCCTGAAGATGCTAAGCCAAGCGGACATGGAAAAGATCCACGAGGCCGCCCTCACCGCGCTGGAAGAGATCGGCCTTGCTGACGCCCCGCAGAGCGGGATCGATTACCTGACTGCCGCAGGCTGCACACTGGGCGACGACGGCCGCATCCGCTTCCCCCGCGCCCTGGTGGAAGACACAATCGCCAAGGCAAACCGCTCCGTCACCCTATTCAGCCGCGACGGCAAAAACGATCTGGAACTGTCGGGCGGCCGTGTCCACTACGGCACCGCGGGCGCGGCCGTCAGTGTGGTCGATGTGCAAGGCAGAAACTACCGTGACTCCACCGTGCAGGACCTACATGACGCGGCCCGCATCTGCGATCAGCTGGACAACATCCACTTTGTCCAGCGCCCCATGGTCTGCCGCGACATTCCCGATAACCTCGAGATGGATTTGAACTCCATCTACGCCACCTGTGCCGGAACCACCAAACATGTCGGCGTCTCTTTCACTGAACCTGGGTATGTGAAAAACGGGCTTGAGCTGCTGCACTTGATTGCGGGCGGCGAAGACAAATGGCGCGAGCGCCCGTTTGTTTCCAACTCCAACTGTTTCGTGGTGCCGCCGATGAAGTTTGCCACGGAATCCTGTGAAGTGATGGAGGAATGCATCAAGGGCGGCATGCCTGTGCTTCTACTGTCAGCAGGCATGGCCGGCGCCACAGCCCCTTCGACCATTGCCGGGGCCATCACCCAGGCGGTTGCCGAATGCCTGGCTGGACTGGTTTATGTCAACGCCGTAAAGCCCGGTGCCCCTGCGATTTTTGGCACTTGGCCCTTCGGCCTCGACTTGCGCACCGGTGCTATGTCCGTTGGCTCCGGGGAACAAGCCCTGCTGACCACCGGCTGCGCCCAGATGCACAAGTTCTACAACCTGCCCGGCGGTGCTGCAGCCGGGGCATCAGATTCCAAGCTGCCGGACATGCAGGCTGGCTGGGAGCAGATGTGTTCCGCCGTCATGGCCGGCCTTTCTGGCCTCAACATGGTTTATGAGGCCGCCGGCATGCACGCCTCTCTGCTTGGTTTCTGCCTGGAATCGCTGATCCTGGACAATGACCTGCTGGGCCAGGCGCAGCGCTGTGTCCGCGGCATTGAGGTGAACGACGAGACCCTTGCGCTCGATCAGATGCGTGCCACCTGCCTGGGCGGGCCTGGCCATTACCTGGGTACCGATCAGACCCTTGGGCGGATGCAGGTCGACTATGTCTACCCGGATCTGGGCGACCGCACCTCTCCCAAGGAATGGGCGGAGCGCGACAAGCCCGATCTGATCGAAAAGGCAGTCGCCAAAAAGGAAAAGATCCTGTCCGAACGCGCCTCAGCCCGGTTTGACGCGGAAACCGACATGGCAATCCGGCAGAACTTCAATATCCATCTGCCTGCATGACGCGGAACTGGATGACCTTTCAACGGGCCGGGATTTCCGGCCCGTTTTAACATACTTGCCGGCCTGAACTACAGGCAGGAGCTGTACAGCTCATTTCTGAAAATTGTCCTAAGTTTGACCTTGAGGCTCCCAGATCCTCAGGTTAACTTATTGTAAAGACGACTAGAAACGCAAACCGGTGCGCTACCCTCCTTGGTATCATCTGCATTTTTGCAGCAGCAGATGCGCAAAGCAGCATTGCAATAACGCAAAACCTGCCAATTACCCGAGGCTTCCAAAGCTGTTGATTTGAAAAAATGCAAGACGCGCCTGTTTAAAGGAGCTCAATTCGCGGCCTGCAATCTTGCAGCAGTGTTGCCGGTCAGGCATAAACAAAGCGACAGTTTTGCAAAACGCGATGCGCGCGTTAACTTTTCGACCGTCAGAATAGCGCTTCCAGCTACGAAGATTGCCGCCCCAAGGCGCCCAACGTGTTAACGACGTTCCCGCGCCTCGACGCCTCTTCAGGTGAAAATGGCAGCGTGGCTTCCTTTGCAGAATTCCCTGCACGTCTGAAGCTTGCAAAAGTGCAACCTCATATTGCGAAAACGCAGCGCGGAACACTCCCCGCGCTGCATCCAGGTAATCAGAAAAACGCCTGCAAACCGGTCTGGGCGCGGCCCAGGATCAGCGCATGCACGTCATGGGTGCCCTCATAGGTGTTCACGGTCTCCAGGTTCACCATATGGCGGATCACATTGAACTCCAGGCTGATGCCATTGCCGCCGTGCATGTCACGCGCCATCCGCGCAATCTCCAGTGCCTTGCCGCAGTTGTTGCGCTTGATGATCGATATCATCTCCGGCGCGGCGCTCGCTTCATCCATCAGCCGGCCGACACGCAAGGACGCCTGCAGGCCCAGGGTGATTTCGGTCTGCATGTTGGCCAGTTTCAGCTGGAACAGCTGGGTGTTGGCCAGAGGACGCCCAAACTGGGTGCGGTCCAGACCGTATTGACGCGCCGCGTGCCAGCAGGCCTCGGCAGCGCCCATGGCGCCCCAGCTGATACCATAGCGCGCACGGTTGAGACAGCCGAACGGCCCTTTCAGGCCTTCAACGTGGGGCAGCAGCGCGTCCTCGCGGACTTCGACACCGTCCATGACGATCTCACCGGTGATCGACGCGCGCAGGGAGGCTTTGTTTTCGATCTTCGGCGCGCTCAGGCCCTTCAGACCCTTGTCCAGCACAAAGCCGCGGATCTTGCCGCCATGGGACTCGGACTTAGCCCAAACTACAAATACATCGGCAATAGGCGCATTGGAGATCCACATCTTGGACCCCTTAAGCCTGTATCCACCTTCAATTTTCTCGGCGCGGGTCTTCATGCTGGCAGGATCGGAACCGGCATCCGGCTCGGTCAGACCGAAACAGCCGATCCACTCGCCGGAGGCCAGTTTAGGCAGGTATTTCTGGCGCTGCTCCTCACTGCCATATGCGTAGATGGGATACATAACCAGCGAGCTTTGCACCGACATCATCGAGCGGTAACCGCTGTCCACGCGCTCCACCTCACGGGCAACCAGGCCATAGGACACATAGCCGCCGCCAAGTCCGCCGTATTCCTCTGGAATGGTCGTGCCAAGCAGGCCCATTTCGCCCATCTCGCGGAAGATCTCGGGATCTGTTTCCTCATTTTCATAAGCACTTAGCACGCGCGGCTGAAGTTTTTCCTGAGCATAGGCACGGGCCGAGGCGGAGATCATCCGCTCGTCTTCGGTCAGCTGATCCTCCAGACGCAGGGCATCTTCCCAATTGAAACGGCCCAGGTCCGGGGCATCCTTGGCGCGCAGGGCGGGTTTATCTGTCATCTTGTCACCTCAGTGGTTCGCGATTTGGCCAAACCCTAACGGGCGGTGAACAGAAAAAACAGCGAGACTTTGGCAACAAAGCATGACAAACACTCATACATGACAGTCCCACGCAAATTCCTGCCCTCAATCTCCTCCCTGCGCGCCCTTGAAGCGCTGGACCGGCTTGGCAGCGCCTCTGCCGCCGCCGATGAGCTGGCCCTGACGCAGGGTGCGGTCAGCCGCCAGCTGCAAACGCTGGAGCGGCAGTTGGGGATGGAGCTGGTGCAGCGCGACCAAAAGCGTCTGGCGCTGACAACAGAGGCCCAGGATTACGCTGCGGAGATCCGGCAGGCCTTGAACCAGATCGTGCAATCCACCTTGCGTTTGCAGGCCGCCTCGCTAGCAGGGACGCTCAACCTGGCGATCCTGCCAGCCTTCGGCATGCGCTGGCTGATGCCGCGGCTGCCGGAGTTTGCCCGGCTTCACCCGGATGTGACCATCAACATGGCCACCCGCTTGGAACCATTCAATTTTGCTACGGAACCCTTTGATGCTGCGATACATTTCGGAAACGCCGAGTGGCCCGGAACGCAATCCCTGCTGCTGAAGCATGAACAGCTGCTGCCGGTCTGCGCACCGCAATTGACGGACGGACGCAGGGTTGAGGAGCCGAAGGACATCTTGAAGTTGCCCCTGCTGCACATCCAGACCCGGACAACCGCCTGGAAGGACTGGTTCGAGCAGCAAGGCATTGAAGCTGATGCGGGATTAAGTGGTACAATCTATGATCAATTCGCAACCATCACCCAGGCCGCGCTGCACGGGCTTGGGGTCGCGCTGATGCCGGATTACCTGGTGGAGCAGGACCTGGCGACCGGCCGGCTGGTGGCGCTGCATCCGGAGGCGGTTGAAACTGCCGGCGCCTATTACCTGGTCTGGCCGGAGCGAAAATCAGACGCGCCGGCGCTGATGAAGTTCCGCGGCTGGCTGGCAGGAAAAGCGCAGCCGGAGGACCCGCTGCCGCGGTGAAGATCAGGGGGTGACATGCGTGCACCCCCTGTACACCCCTTGTGCACCCCCCGGTGCCGTTTCCGCCAGGCTTCAGCCCAGGGCGTAGCCGGCGCCGCGCACGGTGCGGACGGGATCGTCGCCGCCGTGCTGGGTCAGCGCCTTTCGCAACCGGCCGATGTGAACGTCGACGGTGCGGGTGTCGACATAGATGTCGCGGCCCCAGACCCGGTCCAGGAGCTGTTCCCGGCTCCAGACCCGGCCCGGTTTCTCGATGAAGGTGGAGAGCAGGCGGAATTCGGTCGGACCCAGCTTCAGCTGGTTTCCGGCACGGCTGACCTTGTGGGTTTCTGCGTCCAGAACGATGTCGTCGTATTCCAGGCGCACACCAACGGTGGAGGGCCGGACCCGGCGCAACTGGCTGCGCACCCGTGCCATCAGCTCAACCACCGAATAGGGTTTCACCACGTAATCATCGGCGCCAGTTTCCAGGCCGCGCACCTTGTCCACTTCCTCGGACCGGGCGGACAGCATGATCACCGGGATGTTGCGGGTCTCGGCGCGGGTCTTGAGGCGGCGGCAAACCTCGATGCCGCTGAGATTGGGCATCATCCAGTCAAGGATGATGATATCGGGCATGTCCTCCTCGACCACCAGCAGCGCTTCTTCGCCATCCTTGGCCTTGAGCACACGGAAGCCGTCAGCTTCGAGATTATAGGCCAGCACTTCGCGCTGCGCCATTTCGTCTTCTACAACCAGAACGGTGGGCTGGTCGGCAGCCATCGGTCAGATCTCCTGCGGTGTGGTCGAGGTGGTATCGGCTTTCTTGCGGTCTTCTTCCGGCTTCTCGCCGGTGACCAGATAGATCACCTGCTCGGCGATCGCGGTCACGTGGTCGCCCATGCGTTCGGTGTTTTTTGCAATAAAATGCAGGTGCATACAGGCCGAAATGTTGCGCGGATCCTCCATCATGTGGGTCAGGAATTCGCGGAACAGGGCGTTGTACATCTGGTCGACGTCGCGGTCGCGTGCGATCACGTCGCGGGCCAGTTCCACATCGCGCTGGATGTAGGAGTCCAGCGCATCTTTCAGCATCCGCTCCACCTCGCGCGCCATGCGGCGCAGGGCGGATGTGCCTTCGCTGATGTTCGGCCCCTGGGCCAGGACGCCGGTACGCTTGGCCATGTTTTTTGCATAGTCGCCAATGCGTTCCAGATTGCCGGCAATCTTCATTACCGACAGCACCAGCCGCAGGTCGGAGGCCGCAGGCGCGCGCAAAGCGATCAGCCGCGCGGTCTCTTCGTTGATCAGCTCTTCCAGCCCGTCAATGGCCTTGTCGCCCTGGCGCACGGTCAGCGCCAGTTCTTCGTCGCGGGTTTCCAGTGCCTGCGCGGCTTCACGGATGGCGTCCTCGACCAGGCCGCCCATTTTCATGATCCGGGCCTGAATTGCCTCCAGATCGCGGTCGAATGCAGATGCAATGTGCTGTGCAGTCATTTGTTTTTCCTAGAAATCAGCCGATCCGGCCGGTGATATAGCTTTCGGTGCGCGGATCTTCGGGGTTGGTAAAGATCTGGCCGGTGGGGCCGAATTCCACCAGGTTTCCGAGGTGGAAGAAGGCGGTTTTCTGGCTGACCCGCGCGGCCTGCTGCATCGAGTGGGTGACGATCACCACGGAATACTGACTGCGCAGTTCGTCGATCAGTTCCTCGACCTGCGCGGTGGCGATCGGGTCAAGCGCCGAACAAGGTTCGTCCATCAACAGCACCTCGGGCTCTGTCGCAACGGCACGGGCGATGCACAGGCGCTGCTGCTGGCCGCCGGACAGGCCAGTGCCGGGGGCGTCGAGACGGTCCTTCACTTCATCCCAGATGGCGCCGCGGCGCAGGGATTTTTCCACGATTTCATCCAGTTCCGCCTTGTTCTTGGCCAGGCCATGAATGCGCGGGCCATAGGCCACGTTGTCGTAGATCGACTTGGGGAACGGGTTCGGCTTCTGGAACACCATACCCACCTTGGCGCGCAGCTGCACCGGGTCGACGCGCTTGTCGTAGATATCCTCGCCATCCAGCAGGATGTCGCCCTTCACGCGGCAGATGTCGATGGTGTCGTTCATCCGGTTCAGGCAACGCAGGAAAGTCGACTTGCCGCATCCCGAAGGACCGATGAAAGCAGTGACGGTGTTATCCTCGATCTCGACGTTCACGTCTTTGATCGCGTGGCTGTCGCCGTAGTAGACGTTCACGTCCTTGGCGGCGATTTTGATGTTCTGGGTTTCCACGGTCTTATCCATCAAGGTCATGTCGTTCATTGCACTATGCCCCTTTTACCAGCGGCGTTCAAAGCGGCGGCGCAGGATCACAGCAAGCGTGTTCATGGTCACCAGGAAGAGAAGAAGGATGATGATGCCGCCCCAGGCGCGTTCATAGAATGCGGGGTCGGCGCGTTTCGCCCATTCGTAGATCTGGGCGGGCATGGCGGAGTTCGGCGCCAGCAGGCCGTCCGCCAGGGTTTCCGGCGCGTTGGAGGCGATGAAGCCGACCATGCCGATAAGCAGCAGCGGTGCGGTTTCCCCCAGCGCCTGCGCCAGCCCGATGATGGTGCCAGTCAGGATGCCGGGTGCAGCCAGCGGCAGCACATGGTGGAACACCGCCTGCATCTTGGAGGCGCCGACACCCAGCGCTGCGTCGCGGATCGACGGCGGCACCGATTTCAACGAGGCGCGCGTGGAGATGATGATGGTCGGGAGCGTCATCAGCGTCAGCACCAGACCGCCCACCAGCGGCGCCGATGTCGGAAGGTGCATGTAGTTGATGAAGACAGCCAGGCCCAGGATGCCAAACACGATCGACGGCACGGCTGCAAGGTTTGAGATGTTCACCTCGATCATGTCGGTGAGCCAGTTCTGCGGTGCAAACTCCTCAAGGTAGATCGAGGCGGCGACGCCGATCGGCAGCGCCAGCGCCAGCACGACCAGCATCATGAACAGCGAGCCCAGCATGGAGACGCCAATGCCGGCTGCCTCCGGGCGGGCGTCGGAGGCATCCGCGCCAAAGATGAAATCGAGGTTGAAGGTCTTTTCCAATACTCCGGCAGCGGCCAAAGCATCAACGAGATCAAGCTGTTCAGCTGAGATGTTCTTGTCGTTGACGATGCTGTCGCGGCTCACCCGGCCCTTCAGGTAGCCGTCCACGCGGCTGGAGGCGAGGAAGCGGAACTCCACCGTCTGGCCGATCTGGTCCGGGTTGGCGATCACATAGTCACGCAGCTGGGCGGCGACGTCCTTGGACAGGATACCGGCAAGCTCTTTGGATTTGAGGCTGGTCTCAATGCCCAGTTCCTCGATCACGGCCTCCATCGCGCCCTTGATGATCGGGGCGTAACCGAAGGTGGTGACCTTCTTGATGTCGGCCAGATCGCGGTTGCCCTTCTTGTCGAGCTTGGCTTCCAGCAGTTCCACATTCAGCGTGACAAAGGTCTGCTGGAAGGCACCGGTGCCCTTGCCGACGATGGTGGTCACCAGCACCAGCAGCATGATCAGGCCCGCGGTGATGGCGGCGATGCCATAGGCCTTGAACCGGGTTTCTGCCGCGTTGCGCTTCTTGGTGTGCGGGGATTTCTCCAGCAGCGAGCCGCCGTGTTTGCGGGGCGCAGCGCCTGCGGGGTTTTGGCTGAGGTCAGTCATTATTCGTACTGCTCCCGGTATTTGCGCACGATGTAGAGCGCCAGGACGTTCAGGCCGAGGGTCAGGACAAACAGGGTCAGGCCCAGGGCAAAGGCAACCAGCGTTTCCGGGCTGGCAAAGTCGGTGTCGCCGGTCAGCTGGCTGACGATACGGGTGGTGATAGTGGTCATCGATTCCAGCGGGTTGGCAGAGAACTTGGCAATCGCCCCTGCCCCCATCACCACGATCATGGTCTCGCCAATGGCGCGCGAGGCGGCCAGCAGCACCGCGCCGACGATGCCCGGAAGTGCGGCGGGCATCACCACTTGGCGCACGGTCTCGGACTTAGTTGCGCCGAGGCCCAGCGAGCCGTCGCGCATCGCTTGCGGCACCGCGTTGATGATGTCATCGGACAGCGAGGAGACGAAGGGGATCAGCATGATACCCATCACGAGGCCTGCGGTCAGGACCGAGGTGGCACCAGTCATCCATTCGACACCCAGAAGGCCGCCCTTGCCGAAGAGGTCTGCCAGCGCGGGGCCGACGGTCAGCAGCGCAAACAGGCCGTAGACGATGGTGGGAATGCCCGCGAGGATTTCCAGCAGCGGCTTGGCAAAGGCACGCACGGCACCGCTGGCGTATTCGGACAAATAGATGGCGGCAAACAGGCCCACCGGAACCGCCACCAGCAGCGCAATGAAGGAGATATAGAGCGTGCCCCACAGCAGCGGCAGGATCGACAGCTCACTGCCGCCCCGGAAGTTGGGTGCCCAGGTGGAGCCGAAGAAGAAATCGGTCCAGGAATGCAGGCCAAAGAAGTTTTTGGTTTCAAACAGCATCGACAGGACGATGCCCACGGTGGTGAGGATCGCCAGCGAGGCCGCCAGGATCAGCAGCGCCAGCACCGCGCGTTCCACCACGTTTCGGGCGCGGAAGTCCTTGTGGGTACGCGCGTAAGCAAAGGCGAACCCGCCAAGCGCCAGCAGCGCCACAACAACGGTCATGGCAATGCGGCCAGTGTGGGACAGATTGCGGTAGGCCTGGGCGGCGTTCAGCACTTCCGGGCGCACCTTGGAACCCAGTGCCACGCCAACTTCGCCCATCAGGGCGCGCAGGTCCTGCTCGCCAGCAACGGCATTGCGGGCCTCGCGGGCGGTCAGCAGCCCCTGCTCCACCGCCAGATCCAGCCCTTCGGCAACCCGGCGCACGTCGCTCATCACCAGGCCGATGGAAGAGCTTTCCGGGATCGCCTCTGCCGGGATCATGCCGGAGACGCGGTTTTCAATAAACATCGGCTGGGCCAGCAGCCAGATTGCAAGGGCGCCGATGGCCGGAACAAAGGCCGCAAGCGCCACGTGGTAGCCGTAATAAGATGGCAGCGAATGAAGGTCTTTGACATTGCCCGCAGCGGTGGCAATCGCGCGGCGGCGGCCGCCGTAGAACCCTGCGGCGGAAAGCGCGATCAGGAGGGCAACAAGCCAGAAAGTGGGCATGAAAAGCTCCGGTTTTGGCGGTGGCGTATCAGCTGCGGCAGCCCTGCCGCGGAAAGAATGCGCCGGGGCGGATGGCTCCGCCCCGGCAAGGATCAGATCACAGGCGGGGCCGCTTAGGAGTTGCCGCCCATCACGGTCTCATTGGCAACCGCTTCCTGGGTTTCGGTCAGTTCCGGATCGGCAACCAGGCCGTACTCGGCCAGCGGGCCGTCTTCGCCGGCAACCTCGTCCGCCACGAAGAACTCAGCATATTCCTTGAGGCCCGGGATCACACCGATGTGGGCTTTCTTCACGTAGAAGAACAGCGGGCGGGAGACCGGATATTCGCCGGTTGCGATGCTCTCGGTCGAGGGCACAACGCCGGACATGGTGGCAACCTGCAGCTTGTCGGTGTTGTTCTCGTAAAACGCCAGGCCGAAGACGCCGATGCCGTCTTTGTTGCTTTCGATGCGGGCCAGGGTTTCGGTGTAGTCGCCGTCGATGTCGACCGATTTGCCATCGGTGCGCAGGGCAATACAGGCCTTCTCAGCGGCCTTGTGCTTGGCTTTGTCGGTGTCGCCTTCGGCGTGGGCCAGCAGGTGCTCAAACGCGCCGGTGGCTTCGCAGCCGGCCAGGATCACCTTGTCTTCGAAGACTTCGCGGGTACCGTGCTTGGTGCCGGGCACGAAGGCCTGGATGTCCACGGCGGGGAAGTTCGGGTTCACGTCGGCCCAGGTGGTGTTCGGGTTGTCGGCCAGTTCGCCGTCAACCAGAACCTTGTCGGACAGGGCCAGGAACCAGTCGGTGGGGGTGAATTCGAAGGAGTTGGCGTTGATGTCCGACGCGAACACGATGCCGTCATAGCCGATGCGGACTTCGATGATGTCGGTCACGCCGTTTTCGGCACAGGCAGCGACTTCCTTGTCCTTGATGCGGCGCGAAGCGTTGGCGACGTCGATGGTGTTTTCACCCACGCCTTCGCAGAAACGCTTGAGGCCGGCAGAGGAGCCGCCGGATTCAACAACCGGGGTCGGGAAATCGAAGTTCTCGCCAAAGGCTTCTGCCACGATGGAGGCGTAGGGCAGAACGGTGGACGAACCGGCAACCTGCACCTGGTCGCGCGCAGCGGCTGCGGTGGCGGAAACGGCGGAAATCGCCAGGGCGGAAGCGGTCAGTTTCACAAAGGACATTTGTGTCTCCAAGAGTTTCAAAGGTCGATCACACCGTGATGATCTTGCCGCCTCTCCTAGAAGCTGCTGATGAGGCTTTTGTGACAGCTGTGTAACGCCCGTATGACAAAGCGGGGTTTGGCAGAAAAAATTCTGATACAAACGCCAAAGCCGCCGCCGTGGAGGAGCGTCAGCAGCGTGTGTCCGGCTGACAGGCGGAAGTCGACTAGTCCGGCAAAATCACTGTAAAAACAGAGCCTTCGCCCAGATCGCTTTCGACGCGCAGCCGCCCGCGGTGGCGGTTGATGATGTGTTTGACGATTGCGAGGCCAAGGCCGGTGCCGCCCATCTCGCGGGAGCGGTGGCTGTCGGCGCGGTAGAAGCGCTCGGTCAGGCGCGGCAGGTGGATGGGGGCGATTCCGGGACCGTTATCGATCACCTGAATCCGCGCGGCAGGCGCCCGCACCGACGGATCGCGGTCTGTATGGGTCAGGACGACGCGGACCTGGTCGCCGCCGTATTTCACCGCATTCTCTACCAGATTGAGGAACACCTGGCGCAGCTGATCAGGATCGCCGGTGACGCTGACCGTGTCCTCCGGTGCCTCCAGTGTCATCGCACTGCTGCGAGCCTCTGCCACCGGTGCGAGCGTTTTGAGGGTTGAGGACAGGAGGCCAGTCAGGTCGACCTTTTCCTTGGGGCGGACCCGCTCCTCGCTTTCCACTCGGTTCAGCGACAAGAGATCCCCGACAAGGCGGTTCATCCGGCTGGCCTCGCCTTCCATGATCGTAAGGAACCGGTCGCGGGCGGCGGCGTCATCCCTGGCCGGCCCGCGCAGGGTTTCAATGAAGCCAATGAGGGCGGTGAGCGGCGTGCGCAGCTCGTGGCTGACGTTACCTACGAAATCACGCCGCATCTGACTGGCCTGTTCGCGTTCGGTGATGTCGTCGAAACAGGCCAGTACCGCGCCGCCGCCCACAGCACCGACACCCGGCACGTAGCGCAGAGTGACTGTGTAAGTGGTGTCCTGCGCGCCATCGTTGGACAGGTGCCTTGCGGTACGTGATTGCTTGTCGTGCAGACAGGCCTCGATCGCGGTGGCAACGCTGGGCTGGCGCAGGATGGTTGCGAAGTGGCGCCCCTGGATGCCTTGCCCCAGCAACGCTTCAGCACCGCTGTTGATGGCGATGAAGCGCTCGGTCTGGTCCACCATCACAGCAGGCAGCGGAATTGCCGCCAGAAATCCTTCTATCAGATCCGTCGTCATCTGTTCCCCGCTGTTGCCCAGTCCGGCCTGCCTACTGCCGCAGTGTAAACCTGTTATGGCAGCAACCGTTCAAGCAGCGCAAAACCGCCCGGTTTACGCCGGTTACAGCGGTTTCAGCTCAGCCCTGAAGCGGCGCATGTTGTCCTGATAGAGAAGCGCGCTTTGCGTCAGCTTTTCAGCCAGCGCCGCGTCCACCTCCCGGACCACCTTGCCGGGGCTGCCCATCACCAGGGAGTTGTCGGGGATTTCTTTGTTCTCGGTGATCAGCGCCCCTGCCCCGATCAGGCAGTTCTTGCCGATCTTCGCCCCGTTCAGGATGGTTGCGCCCATGCCGACCAGAGAGTTCTCGCCGATGGTGCAGCCGTGCAGCATCGCCTTGTGGCCGATGGTGCAGTTTTTGCCGATGGTCAGCGGGTAGCCCGCATCAATATGCATGACCACGTTTTCCTGCACGTTGGTGCCTTCGCAGATGCGGATTTCCTCGTGGTCGGCACGGATGGTGACGCCGAACCAGACAGAGGACCCTGCCTCCATCACCACCTTGCCTATCAGGTTGGCATCGGGGGCGACCCAGGTGTCCTCATCGATTTGCGGCTGGTCAGCGCCAAGAGCAAAAAGGGTCATGACTGTTCCTCGAACTGGGTTTGCAAGGCGCGGACGTGGTCCTGCAGCTTGGGCTGCTGGATGCGGCGCATGCGCTCGGCCTCGACGATGGTTTTCAGCTTGGATTCGGTCTCGTCCAGATCGTCGTTGACCAGCACATAGTCATAATAGCCCCAGTGGCTGATCTCATCCCAGCTTTTCATCATCCGCTTTGAGATCACCTCGTCGCTGTCCTGCGCCCGGGTTTCCAGGCGGCGGCGCAATTCGGTGATCGAAGGCGGCAGGATGAAGATCGACAGCGCGTGCTTGCCCAGATCGGAATTGCGGATCTGGATCTCGCCCTGCCAGTCAACGTCGAACAGCACGTCCTGGCCGGCCTCGATGGTGTCCTTTACCGGGCCAGCGGGCGAGCCGTAGAAGTTGCCGAAGACGTGGGCGTGCTCCAGCATGCCGCCCTCGGCGACCTTCTGTTTGAACTCATCCTCGGACATGAAATAGTATTCACGGCCGTGCTCCTCCCCCGGGCGCGGGGCGCGGGTGGTGGCGGAGACTGAGAAGGCAAGGCCCGGGTCCCAGGCCATCAGGCGGCGGGCCAGTGTGGATTTGCCTGCGCCCGAAGGCGATGAGAGGATGATCAAAAGGCCGCGGCGGTCCGCCATCTGGGCACTCCTTTTCTTATTCTATGTTCTGCACCTGCTCGCGCATCTGGTCGATGACGGTTTTCATCTCAAGCCCTACCGCCGTCAAGCCGCTGTGCTGAGCTTTTGAGCAGAGCGTGTTGGCCTCGCGGTTGAACTCCTGCATTAGGAAATCGAGCTTGCGCCCCACAGCCCCGCCCTTGACCAGCAGATCACGGGCCGCCGCGACATGGGCGCCAAGCCGGTCCAGTTCCTCGGTAACGTCGGCCTTGACCGCAATCAGCGCCAGTTCCTGAGCCACCCGGTCGGGATCGGCGCCATCTGCGTTGTCCATCACCCGCGCCAGATTGGCCGTCAGCGTTCCAGCCATCTTGGCCTTGCGCTCTTCGGCGCGCTCCGCGGCTTGTGCGGTCAGGGCCGCAACCTGCTCCAATTGTGTGTTAAGAATTACGGCAAGCGCGGCACCCTCGGCCTCGCGCATCTGCACGAATTCCGCCACAAGAGTGTCCAGTTCCTTTCCAAGCGCAGCCACCAGAGGCGCCGGATCGTCGTCGCCCGCGGACTGTTCCAGCACGCCTTTGAAGGACAGAAGCTCAGCCGCTGAGGCAGGCCGGACCTCCACCCGGTTCTGCTTGGCAAGCGATTGCGCCTCTCCCAACGCCTTTACCACAGACTTCAGAACCGCGGCGTTCACCTGCACCTGCCCGGCGCTGTCCTCAGTCCGGGTGATCCGGAGTGTCAGCGAGACATTGCCCCGCGCCAGCGCCTTGGACAGGGCGGAACGGGTCAGGTTTTCAAGGCCTTCCAGCCAGTCCGGCACCCGCAGGCGGATATCCAGCCCCTTGGCATTGACTGACCTGAGCTCCCAGCTCCAGCTGTGCTGATCGGAGCTGCCCTGTGCCGAGGCAAAGGCGGTCATACTTCGGATGGTCATTGAAAGCCCCCTGAACGCTGGTGATTAATCTGCTCTACTGTCTCGAAACTACAGGGTGCAAGCGCAATTGCAAAAACGGGCGCATGCGAAGGCGTTAACCATTGCTTTAAGATTTAGTCCAAATTTGAATTAGATTGTGTCATCTTAACTTCAGGGTAACCATACCGGCCCTAAGTCTTTAGGCAGCAAGGAGCTGCGCAGGACCACAGGATGTCCGGAGTTGCAGGGGAAAACGAGATGATTTTTGGCAGCCGCAGTGGGGATGGCTTGTCTGACGGACAGGCAAACGTAGTATCCATGAACCGTTTCCGCAAAGGCGGTGCACTGTCACCGCTGCGCCAGGCGGAGGCTTATTGGACGGCGCTGCGCCGCGGTGACGATGTGCCCAGCCGCTCGCAGATCGACCCGCGCGGCTTGGAGAATATCCTGAGCAACACCTTCATTCTGGAACGGATTGCGCCGGGCATCGCCCGTTTCCGTCTGGCAGGTTCCCAGGTCAATGAGATGGCGGGCATGGAAGTGCGCGGCATGCCGGTGACGGCGTTTTTCACCGCGGATGCGCGTAAGCAGTTGAGCAATGCAATGGAGCACATGTTCGACACACCTGCAGTCGTTGAGCTGGAATTGCAGATCCTGGCGCCGCGTCTCAGCACCCCTCGCGAAGCCCGCATGCTGCTCCTGCCGCTGCGCAGCGACCTGGGCGATATCAGCCGGGTGCTGGGGGTTCTGGTGGCTGATGAGATAACGTCAGTCACATCCCAGCGGTTCTCAATCAGCTCGATTGAGATGCGCGCCGTTGGCAAAGCCGATACCTCCGCCGAGTTCAAAGCCAAGCCGCGTGCAGAGGCCAAGGATGCCCCCGCGGACGTGAACCAGCCCAATCCGGGCTTTGCCGAGACCCAGGCCCGCTTCAAGCCGGAACGCTCGCTGCTGGATGAAGCCAAGGCAATGCTGGAGCGCAGCCGGGCCGGCAAGACAGAGGAGCCGGCCGATCCTGCCCCAGCCAAGCGCAAAGGCGCACCGCATTTGCGCCTGGTGGTCAGCCGCGACTGATCCAGGCCCGGCTCTGAGAGAATTCAAGGTTCAAGTACAAGGTCATAGCTGCTTGAATTGACTGTGCCCCGGAGGAGAACCTCCGGGGCGCTTTTTTGTTAGCCTTGGGCTGTTGCAGGTGCCGTCAGCCGGCCTGGCGGGCGCTTTGCGCTGCGCGCAGGGCAGACAGCTCTTCCGCCACCAGGAAGGCCAGTTCCAGCGACTGGCTGGCGTTGAGGCGCGGATCGCAAGCGGTGTGGTAGCGGTCGGACAGGTCCTCTTCGGTCACAGCGCGCACGCCGCCGGTGCACTCTGTCACGTCCTGGCCGGTCATCTCAAAATGCACGCCGCCGGGGATGGTGCCTTCGGCCTTGTGAACACCGAAGAAATCACGCACTTCGCGCAGAACGCTGTCGAAGGGACGGGTCTTGTAGCCGGTGGAGGACTTGATGGTGTTGCCGTGCATCGGGTCGCAGACCCAGGTGACATTGGCGCCTTCTTCCTTAACAGCCTTCACCAGGCGCGGCAGATGCTCGCCCGCCTTGCCGGCGCCGAAGCGGGCGATGAGAGTCAGCTTGCCTTCTTCGTTCTCGGGGTTCAGGCGGGACATCAGCACCTTCAGGTCCTCAGCCGTGGTGGTCGGGCCGCATTTCAGGCCGATCGGGTTCAGCACGCCGCTGCAGAATTCAACATGGGCGCCGTCCGGCTGCCGGGTGCGGTCGCCGATCCAAATCATGTGGCCGGAACCCGCCAGCCACTTGCCGGAGGTGGAATCGAGACGGGTCAGCGCCTCCTCGTATTCCAGCAGCAGGCCCTCGTGGCTGGTGTAGAAATCGACGGTGGAGAATTCATGAGTGGTGTCGGCAGTGATGCCGGCCGCTGCCATGAAATCGATGGTGTCCTGAATGCGGGTTGCGATCTCGCTGTACTTCTGGACTTCCTGCTCATCAGTGAATCCGAGGGTCCAGGAATGCACCCGGCTCATGTCGGCAAAGCCGCCGGTGGAAAACGCACGCAGCAGGTTCAGGGTCGCAGCCGCCTGGGTATAGGCCTGCAGCATTTTCTGCGGGTTCGGGATGCGGGCCGCGGCGGTGAAGTCCAGTTCATTGATGATGTCGCCGCGGTAGCTGGGCAGCTCCACGCCATCGATCGTTTCGGTCGGCGCGCTGCGGGGCTTGGCGAACTGGCCCGCCATACGTCCCACCTTCACCACCGGCACCTTGGCGCCATAGGTCAGCACCATGGCCATCTGCAGCATTACCTTGAAGGTGTCGCGGATCGCATCTGCGCTGAACTGGTCAAAGCTTTCGGCGCAATCACCGCCCTGCAGCAGGAACGCCTCGCCGCGCCCGGCCGCACCAAGGTGCTGTTTCAGACGGCGCGCTTCACCGGCAAACACCAGCGGCGGATACTTGGAGAGCTGAGCCTCGACAGCGTTCAGCGCTGCGGCATCGGTGTAGTCCGGCATCTGCACCCGCGGCTTGTTGCGCCAGTCCGATTTTTGCCATTCGCTCATGACTTTATCTCCGCATCAGAGGTCTTTAGAATATGTTGGGTGCTCTATACAAAATCCGCCCGGGAGAGGCCAGTTTAGAATTGCGGAGACTTGACCCCGGGTCCAAGCTGTGAGCACGGTTTTCCGACTTGCCGCGGAGCGTGCTCCCGCGGCCCGACTTGTTTCTTGAAGGACGCCCGCCATGCAGACGCCACGCAAGCCTGCTGTTTCAGGAGTAGCCACCGGCCAGCCGAAGAGGTTTGTCTTTGTGCTTCTCGACAAATTCACCCTGCTTTGCTTTTCGGCTGCGATGGAGTCGCTGAGGATCGCAAATCGGATGGCTGGCAAGGAGTTGTACAGCTGGTCCGTGGTCGGTGAAGGCGGGGAGACGGTAACGTGTTCCGCGGGAACTGTCTTTCAGCTCGATTCGGATCTGGACGAGCTGCAGCGTGACGACACTATCATGCTGTGCGGCGGTATCGATGTTCAGGATGCCTCCACCAAAAAAATCCTGTCCTGGCTGCGCCGTGAGGCGCGCAAGGGGCTGATGGTCGGCGGGTTGTGCACAGCATCCTACACGCTGGCCAAGGCAGGGCTTCTGGACGGCAAGCGCGCGACCATCCATTGGGAAAACGCCGACAGCTTCAACGAGGAATTTGACGAGGTGGAACTGGCAAAGTCGGTCTTTGTGATCGACGGGAACCGGTTGTCGACGGCTGGCGGCACCTCTTCCATCGATCTGATGCTCAAGCTGATTGCCAATGACCATGGCGAGGATCTGGCAAATTCGGTTGCAGACCAGCTGATCTACTCCTCGATCCGCACCGACCAGGACACCCAGCGGCTTTCGATCCCGACCCGCATCGGTGTGCGGCATCCCAAACTGTCGATGGTCATCCAGATGATGGAAGCAAACATCGAAGAGCCGATCAGCCCGTCGATCCTGGCCCAGGACGTGGGCATGTCCACCCGTCAGCTGGAACGCCTGTTCCGCCGCTATTTGAATCGCTCGCCAAAGCGTTATTACATGGAGCTGCGGCTGCAGAAGGCGCGCAACCTGCTGATGCAGACGGATATGAGCGTGATCAACGTGGCGCTGGCCTGCGGCTTTGCCTCGCCGTCGCATTTCTCCAAGTGCTACCGGGCCCATTACGACACCACCCCCTACCGCGAACGCGGCAGCAAGGCAGCAGCGTATAAGGCCTGAGCCCCAGCCCGGGCGGGCGGTTATCTGGAAATCCTGAAGACCGCCCCTTCGCTCTCTGATGCAAACCAGATGCTGCCATCGGGCGCTTCCTGCACATCGCGGATGCGCCCGGTTGCTGTGCCGCGCAGTTGCTCGGCCTCCTTCAGCGGCACCCCGGAAAGCCGGGAGATGTAATCGAACTTGAGCGAACCGACGAAGATATGGCCGCGCCACTCCGGCCACATCCGGCCGGAATAGATCATCATGCCAGAGGGTGCGATAGACGGATCCCAGTACCAAGCGGGCTGCTCCATGCCCTGTTTAGACGTGCCCTCGCCGATCTTTGCGCCAGAGTAATGTCGGCCGTAGGAGATCACCGGCCAGCCGTAGTTGGCGCCTTTGCGGACCTGGTTCACCTCATCGCCGCCCTTGGCACCATGTTCCGCCACCCAAAGACTGCCCTGCAAATCAAGCGCCATCCCCTGCGGATTGCGGTGGCCGTAGGACCAGATTTCCGGCTGCTCGTCCTTGCGGCGGGTGAAGGGGTTGCTGCCGGGGACCGAGCCGTCGCGGTTGATCCGCACCACAGATCCCTGATGCAGCCGCAGGTTCTGGGCGCTGGGCCGGTCACCGCGCTCCCCGAGTGAAATGAACAGAGTACCATCCCGCGCTTCAACCACGCGGGAGCCGAAGTGGCGCCCGCCGGTGGCACCTGGTGCGGCTTCGAACAGGATCCGGAGGTCAACCAGAGCGCTGTTATCCGCACTGAGACGGCCCGCGGCCAGAGCGGTTCCCGCGCCGCGGCCCTGACGTTTCGCAAAGGTCAGGAAAACCTCCCGGCTGGTTTGAAAATCCCGCGGCACCATCACATCCAGCAGGCCGCCCTGCCCCTCTGCGGCCACGGCGGGCGTGCCGCTGATGCGATTCTTTTTTCCGCCTTGAACATGGAAAAGCGTGCCGTCCCGCTCCGTCACCAGAAAACCGCCATCCGGCAGAAAAGCCAAAGCCCAAGGCACATCGAAGCCGCCCGCCATCCTCGTCACGCTCACGCTGCCAAGGCTGCTGTCCATCGTATCTGCCTGAACAGTCATGGAAAACGGCACCAGAAGAAATGCAGCCGACAAAATGAGTAACCGCTGCAACATTTTTGCTTCCCCTTTTGTTACTTCAAGCTTAAATTAAATGCAGCTCCGCAGAACACAAACGTATAATAGCGGAGAAAAACGGGACGGACTCTTTGCTATCTCACGCCTCAACGGGACTTTTCTTTTCCAGACGGCTTGCCTAGGGTCCGATGTGAACATTTTTGTTCCAACAATGGGAGTTCTCAAATGAAGAAACTGCTGATGGCCACCGCGGCCGCTGCGCTGACTGCTGGCACCGCATATGCCGGCGGCCATGCCAAGGAAGTGAAACTGGGCGTGCTGTTCGGCTTCACCGGCCCGATTGAATCGCTGGCCCCGGCAATGGGCGACGGCGCTGAGCTGGCCATGGAAGAAGTCACCAAATCCGGCAAGCTCTTGGATAGCGCCACCGTGACCTCTGTGCGTGCCGACACCGGCTGCATCGACAACGGTCTGGCCGTAGCAAACGGCGAGAAACTGGTTGCAGAAGGTGTGAACGGCATCATCGGCGGCGACTGCTCCGGCGTGACCGGCGCGATCCTGCAGAACGTGGCGATCCCGAACGGCATGGTGATGATCTCGCCGTCGGCGACCTCGCCCGGCCTGTCGACCATGGAAGACAACGGGTTGTTCTTCCGCACCTCGCCGTCGGACGCACGCGAAGGCCAGGTGATGGCTGACATCCTGAAGGACCGCGGCATCAACTCGATCGCCCTGACCTACACCAACAACGACTACGGCAAGGGCCTGGCGGACGCGATCCAGTCTTCGTTCGAGGCAGCCGGCGGCGAAGTCACCATCGTGACCGCGCATGAAGACGGCAAAGGCGACTATTCCGCAGAGGTCGGCGCGCTGGCCTCCGCTGGCGGCGACATCCTGGTGGTTGCAGGCTACCTGGATCAGGGCGGCCTGGGCATCATCCAGGGGTCGCTGGATTCCGGTGCCTTTGACACCTTTGGCCTGCCCGGCGGCATGATCGGCGACAGCCTGCCCGCAAACGTTGGCGCGGACCTCGACGGCTCCTTCGGCCAGATCGCAGGTTCCGACAGCAAAGGCGCAGAAATCTTTGCCGAAATGGCAAAAGAGCGCGGCTTTGACGGCACCTCGGCCTACGCGTCTGAATCCTATGATGCAGCAGCGCTGTTCCTGCTAGCAATGCAGGCCGCAAACTCCACCAACCCGGCGGACTATGTTGGCAAGATCCTGGACGTGGCAAACGCACCGGGCGAGCCGATCAACCCGGGTGAGCTTGGCAAGGCGCTGGAAATCCTCGCCGCTGGCGGCGACATCGATTATCAGGGCGCAACCGGCGTTGAGCTGATCGGCCCGGGTGAGAGCGCAGGCTCCTACCGCGAGATCGAAGTGAAGGACGGCAAGAACGAAACCCTTCGCTTCCGCTGATAAGCATCTGAAAAGCAACCAAGATAGGCCAGCCCGGGTTTTCCCGGGCTGTTCTAAATTAAAAACGCCGCGAAAACGCGGCAGGGGATGAAATGACATGATCGTCGTCGAGGACTTGCACAAGCACTTCGGCGGGTTCCACGCGGTTGACGGCGCCTCGCTGGAAATCGCCAAGGGGTCCATAACCGGTTTGATCGGCCCGAACGGGGCTGGAAAGACCACACTTTTCAACGTTATCGCAGGCGTGCTGGAGCCGACCTCAGGCCGGGTCACCATGGATGGTGAGGATATCACCGGCCTGCCGCCGCATGAGCTGTTCCACAAGGGGCTGCTGCGCACTTTCCAGATTGCGCATGAGTTTTCCTCGATGACCTGCCGGGAAAACCTGATGATGGTGCCGGGCGCGCAATCCGGGGAAACCCTGTGGAACACCTGGTTCGGCCGCAAGCGGATTGCTGACGAAGAGCGCGCGCTGCGGGCCAAGGCCGACGAGGTGCTGGAGTTCCTGACCATCAGCCACATCGCGGACCTGAAGGCGGGCCAAGTGTCCGGCGGCCAGAAGAAGCTGCTGGAGCTGGGCCGCACCATGATGGTGGACGCCAAGATCGTCTTCCTCGACGAGGTTGGCGCCGGTGTGAACCGAACCCTGCTTTACACCATTGCCGATGCAATCAAGCGCCTCAATGAGGAGCGCGGATACACCTTTGTCGTCATCGAGCATGACATGGAGTTCATCGGCCGCCTGTGCGATCCGGTAATCTGCATGGCCGAAGGCAAGAAACTGGCCGAGGGCACCCTGGACGAGATCAAGGCAAACGAGCATGTGATCGAGGCCTATCTGGGTACCGGCCTGAAAAACAAAGACAAACTGGAGGCGGGCGCATGAGCGACAACCCCTACCAGGACGATCATGGCAACAAGGATGCCTCGATCACCAATACGAAAGGCATCGGCACGATGCAGCCCGCCCATATGAAAAGCGGCCCCACCCACAAGGTCGACGGCGGCCCGTTCCTGATCGGCGACACCATGACCGGCGGCTACGGCAAGGGTCCGGACATCCTGCATGACTGCACCATCGCCGTCGACAAGGGCGAGATCGCGGTCATCGTCGGCCCCAACGGCGCCGGCAAGTCGACCGCGATGAAGGCCGTGTTCGGGATGCTGAACGTGCGCTCCGGCGCCGTGCGCCTGGATGGCGAGGACATCACCCAGCTCACCCCGCAGGACCGGGTGGTCAAGGGCATGGGCTTTGTGCCGCAGACCAGCAACATCTTCACCTCGATGACGGTGGAGGAGAACCTGGAGATGGGCGCCTTCATCCGTACCGATGATTTCCGGGACACGATGGAGCAGGTCTATGATCTGTTCCCGATCCTGCGCGACAAGCGCAACCAGCCGGCCGGTGAGCTGTCCGGCGGCCAGCGCCAGCAGGTGGCGGTGGGCCGCGCGCTGATGACCAAGCCCAAGGTGCTGATGCTGGACGAACCGACTGCAGGCGTTTCTCCCATCGTGATGGATGAGCTGTTCGACCGCATCATCGAGGTTGCCCGCACCGGGCTGCCGATCCTGATGGTGGAGCAGAACGCTAAGCAAGCGCTTGAGATCGCAGACAAAGGCTATGTTCTGGTGCAGGGGCGCAATGCCTATACCGGCACCGGCAAGGAGCTGCTGGCCGATCCCGAAGTGCGCAAGTCGTTCCTGGGGGGGTAAAGAATGCACATTGTTATCCGCCCCGTGCTTAAGTTGGCCGCAGCAGTCAATGCGGCTGCCCTGCTTGCCCTTCCCCTACCGAGCTTCGCTTCGGCAGCCAGCCAATGGACATGCATATCGTCACATGGCTGCGTGGCGACAACCCCATGCACTGAAAAACAAATTGGCCATTCGATTATCCAAAACGGTGAGAACGTAGTCTTTACTTCAGCAGAAAGCCGTTTCGACCTGAAGGCACTTGAGCCGTCAGATGGCGCTATTTTACGTGCCTATGGTCAGCCAATCGCTGCCCAAGGAGTGAGCTCTCTGACTTTGTTTGACGACCTGACATTTGCCTACTCAATCCATGTCTCAGTCGAAATGAATCCAGATACAGGTCAGCACATGGGGCTTGTTGCTTCCGTGCTTGGCACCTGTGAAACGGTGGTGTCGTAATGGATCTTCTCAACGCCCTTGTGGCGCTAACCAACTTTGTACTTGTCCCCGGGCTGGCCTATGGCAGCCAGCTGGCGCTCGGCGCGCTGGGGGTGACGCTGATCTACGGGATCCTGCGGTTCTCGAACTTTGCCCATGGCGACACCATGGCGTTCGGGGCGATGGTCACGATCCTGATCACCTGGGCCTTTCAGTCGATGGGCCTTAGCGCAGGCGTGCTGCCGACGGCGCTTCTGGCCCTGCCCTTTGGCATCCTGGGCGCCATCGCGCTGGTGCTGCTGACGGACCGCACCGTCTACCGGTTCTACCGCGAGCAGAAGGCAAAGCCGGTGATCTTTGTCATGGTCTCGCTGGGTGTGATGTTCATGATGAACGGCATCGTGCGCTTCATCATCGGCCCCGGCGACCAGCGGTTTGCCGATGGCGAGCGGTTCATCATCAAGGCCCGCACCTTCAAGCAGATGACCGGGTTGAACGAAGGCCTGGCAATCAAGACCACGCAAGGCATCACCGTGATCACTGCGATCATCGTTGTGGCGGTGCTGTTCTGGTTCCTGAACAAGACCCGCACCGGCAAGTCCATGCGGGCCTATTCGGATAACGAAGATCTGGCGCTGCTGTCGGGCATCAACCCGGAGCGCGTGGTGATGTACACTTGGATGATCGTCGCGGCGCTGGCGACCATTGCGGGTGTGCTTTACGGTCTCGACAAGTCGTTCAAACCCTTCACCTATTTCCAGCTGCTGCTGCCGATCTTTGCCTCCGCCATCGTGGGCGGTCTCGGCAACCCGATCGGGGCCATTGCCGGCGGGTTCATCATCGCCTTCTCCGAGGTGACGATCACTTATGCTTGGAAGAAGGTTCTGACCTACGGCCTGCCGGACAGCCTGGCACCTGACGGGCTGGTTCAGCTCCTCAGCACCGACTACAAGTTCGCGGTCTCCTTCGCGATCCTGATTGTTGTCCTCCTGTTCAAGCCCACCGGCCTTTTCAAAGGGAAAGCGGTATGACCGAGACCATGAAACATACCCTTCTTTTCGTCTTTGTCGGCGTGATGATCCTGGCTGAGGGCGCGACAGACTTCCTGTTCTTCTCCGGCTCTTGGAACTCGGCGCTGGTGATCCTGAACATGGGGCTGATCTCCGCCATCATGGCGATCGGGGTGAACATCCAGTGGGGCTTTGCCGGGCTGTTCAACGTCGGCATCATGGGCTTCACCGCGCTTGGCGGGCTGGCCGTGGTACTGGTATCGACCCCAGTGATCCCGGCGGCATGGTCGTCCGGCGGTGTCAGCATCGTGATGGCACTGGTCATGGGCGCGCTGACGGTTGTGTCGGCGGTGATGATCACCAAATTCATGCCAGCCGGCAAACTGCGTATGCTGGTGCTGTCGGCGGTCATGATCGTGGGCTTCATCGTCTACCGTGCAATCTTCGATCCGGCCGTTGGCTCGGTTGAAGCAATCAACCCCGCCCTTCACGGCAATATCGGCGGCTTGGGCCTGCCGGTGCTGCTGGCCTGGCCCGCAGGCGGCTTGCTCGCGGCAGGCGCAGCCTGGCTGATTGGCAAGACCGCCCTCGGTCTGCGCTCGGACTATCTGGCGATTGCCACCCTCGGGATTGCCGAAATCATCATTGCGGTGCTGAAGAACGAGGACTGGCTGTCGCGGGGCGTTAAGAACGTCGTCGGCCTGCCCCGCCCGCTGCCGTATGAGGTGGATCTGCAAAGCGATCCGTCCTTTGTGGAGCGCGCGGCCAGCTGGGGCATGGACCCGGTCACCGCCTCGACCGTTTATGTGAAAGCGGGCTATGCGCTGATGTTCACCATGGTGCTGCTGGCGCTTCTGTGGATGGCGCAAATGGCGCTGAAAAGCCCCTGGGGCCGGATGATGCGCGCGATCCGCGATAACGAGACCGCGGCCGAGGCGATGGGCAAGGATGTGACCCGCCGCCACCTGCAGATCTTCGTGCTGGGGTCCGCCATCTGCGGCATTGCCGGTGCGATGATGACCACGCTGGACAGCCAGATGACGCCGGGCACCTACAACCCGCTGCGGTTCACCTTCCTCATTTGGGTGATGGTGATTGTCGGCGGTTCCGGCAACAACTTCGGCGCAGTGCTGGGCGGCATGCTGATCTGGTTCTTCTGGATCAAAGTCGAGCCGATGGGCATCCTGCTGATGGAGCTGGTAACCGCAGGCATGGCCGAGGGTAGCGCGCTGAAGGCGCACCTCCTGGAAAGTGCCTCGCATATGCGGCTGTTCACCATGGGGCTGATATTGCTTCTGGTGCTGAGGTTCAGTCCGCGCGGCCTGATCCCTGAAAAGTAAAATAGCACGGGCCCTGACCAGCACGTTCTGGCCAGGGCCCGGCCTTTTTTGCTGCAGTTCGGCGCAGCTGAACCGCTCCATTTCCCCCGCAGCATTCAACGCCCCAGCTTTGCCTTAGAACCGCGAAAGTGGTGCCTTAATCATTTGTTTTTGTGGGGTTCGTACTACTGAGCAGAGTTTAATGAGGCCGGAAGCCATGCACACCGTTCTGAAATCTATTGCCGCCTTCGGCACAATTGCGGCTTTGTCTGGCTGCGTTTCCCCCGAGCAGTTCGAAACCACTCCGGTGCAGCTCCAGACCAGCAAGGGCGTGGTGACTTGCCAGCTCTACACCAAGGACCGGGTGCTTTGGGACCGTTCGATCGACCGACCCACCTCGATGCCGGTCCAGGAAGCCGATGAAATCTGCAAACGCGAAGGTTACAGGCAAATGAAAGAGGGCTGACTGCAGCCCTCATTGCGGCCTCCCGCTCCTCTCAGCGGCCTTTGAACAAACTGCCAAGAATACCGCGGACAATCCGGCGGCCAGTGGTGCCCTTCAGTTCCTTGATAACCGCCTCTGACATGGCGGAGGTAAAACTGTCTTTCTTCTTGTAAGAGCGTGACGTTGACCTGCTCACCCGCGATCCGGAATAGCGGCGCGCGGCATTGAATTCCCGCGCCGTCGGTTCTGGAGCAGCTTCAGCAGTTTCCTCGGCAGCTTCAGCCGCCTGGGCCGCGGCCTGCGCCCGCTGTGCCAGGATTTCAAAGGCGGATCTGCGGTCCATCGGGGTGTCGTATTTACCGGCCATGTCAGAAGCCTTAAGCATCTTCTTACGTTCACCCGCCGAGATCGGCCCCAGCTGCGTGCTGGGCGGACGGATCAATGTCCGCTCCACAATGCCAGGCACACCCTTCTTCTGCAGCATCGAGGTGACTGCTTCGCCAACCCCTACTTCGCGGATGGCATCTTCGGTCGAAAACCGCGGGTTCTCCCGGTAGGTCTCGGCGGCCAGCCGCAGGTTCTTTCGGTCCTTGGCGGTGAACGCGCGCAACGCGTGCTGGATGCGGTTGCCAAGCTGCCCCAGAATGTCCTCTGGCACATCTGCGGGGTTTTGGGTGATGAAATAGATTCCGACCCCCTTGGATCGGATCAGCCGCGCAACCTGCTCCACCTTGTCGATCAGCGCCTTGGGGGCATCATCGAAAAGAAGATGCGCCTCGTCGAAAAAGAACACCAGCCGGGGCTTGTCCGGGTCACCCACTTCCGGCAGTTCCTCAAACAGCTCGCTCAGGAGCCACAGAAGGAAAGTGGAATACAGGCCCGGTGCCGCCATCAGCTTGTCCGCGGCCAGGATATTGACCATTCCCCTGCCTGCCGCATCGCAACGCATCAGGTCGCTGAGCGCCAGCGCCGGTTCGCCGAACAGGCCCGCACCGCCCTGGTTTTCCAGCACGAGCAAACGGCGCTGAATGGCGCCGATTGAGGAGGTGGAGACGTTGCCGTAGCGAAGCGACAACTGGCTACGGTTTTCACCGATCCAGACCAGAAGCGCCTGCAGATCTTTCAAATCCAGAAGCGGCAGTCCTTCTTCATCTGCAAGCCTGAAAGCAATGTTCAGGGTGCCCTCCTGCGCCTCGCTCAGCTCCAGCAGGCGTGCCAGCAGCAGCGGCCCCATCTCCGCAACTGTTGTGCGCACCGGATGCCCTTGCTCACCGTAGAGATCCCAGAAGGTGACGGGACAAGGATGGTAGCCGTAACCTTCAAACCCGATCCTGGCGGCGCGCTCCAGGAAAGGTTCGTGCAGCTTGTGATCCGGGGATCCAGCCAGTGCCAGCCCGGACAGATCACCCTTCACATCAGAAAGGATCACCGGGACGCCGGCATTGGAAAACCCTTCCGCGAGGATTTGCAGAGTGACTGTCTTGCCGGTTCCGGTTGCGCCCGCGATCAGGCCATGACGGTTGGCGTATTTCAGATCCAGCCCCTGCTGTTCGCCGTACCCTTCACCTCCGCCGCCAAGAAATACTCTGTCTGACATGCCTGCCCCGCCTTATCTTTTTCCTGTGGATAACAATACAAAGTTAACTTTTGGATGCGATAGTCAATCTTGCCCGCCCCTGCAAAAGCGGTTGCCGTGGCGGACATTTCCTCCCTGTCAGACTGGCCGTGCCTCGTGCACGGCCTTCTTTTTGGGCAATGTTTGCCTGTAAAACGGGCATATTCCTCTGACCGCTCTGCCCTAAGACTTCAATTTTCATGAAATCCGGCCCGTCAGGATTTTTTTTGAACTTGGATGTTGACCGATGGCCAGCCCTTTCGTAACGTCCTACGCAATAACTAAGTCGGCCAGTCCGACGGGGAGATGCAAACACGAAAAAGGGGGCCAAACGGTTCCCTTTTTTGCATTTATTCAGAGACTTCCGCAGTTGAGCTGTTGTGCGCGGAATTCCCCGCTAAACCCTAGTAATAGGCCTGACACCACCCGGGCGGCGTGATAAACGCGTTGCCAGCGTCTTTAGAAAAATGAGGCATTCATGTTGAAGTCCCTGACCCCGATCACGCTTGCCGCGGTGCTGGCTATGACCGCGCCGCTGGCGGCGCAGGAAACCACCGCCGAGGAGACTGACACCACAGAACAGGCCGCCGGGGCGGAAACCGCAGAGCAACAGCCCTCAGATCTCCTCCTTGATTACGGCGAAGTTGTTGAGAACGAAACACAAGTCGGACAACGGTACATAAAAGAAGAACATGGTGACTGGAATCTTGCTTGTATCAAGGCTGAAGTTGGCCATGACCCCTGCTCGTTAATGCAAGTCCTGACTGGACCAAACGGAAACCCGATTGCCGAGTTTTCGTTGTTTCGTTTAACTGAAAATGGCGGACAAGCTGTGGCTGGTGCGACTCTTATCGTTCCGCTGGAAGTTCACTTGCCAAGGGGAGTTTCACTCTCCGTCGACGGTGCGCCAAGTAAGCGATACAACTTTCGGCTATGCTCACAGGTGGGCTGCCTGACACAAATCGCTTTGACCGACGGCGATATCAAGGCTTTTAAAAACGGCAAGGAAGCAATCGTGACAATGACCGCTGAGCCATACTTGGACCGCATTGTAGAACTGAAAATGTCGCTGAAAGGCTTTACCGCAGGCTATGATGTGGTCGACGTCGTCAAGCAGTAAGAGCTGGCATCAGCCAAACGATTCGCCGCGCGCCCAAGGGCCGCGGCGTTTTTCGTTTCAGACCGTCAGACCTTGCGAAGCGCCAGCACCGCGTTCAGCCCGCCAAACGCAAAGGCGTTGGACAGGGCGACCGCAACCTTGGCTTCACGAGCCTCATTCGGCACCACATCAAGCGCGCATTCCGGGTCCGGCTCCTCATAGCCGATGGTCGGCGCAATCACCCCGTCGCGCAGCGCCATGATGCAGGCCAGGAGCTCCACCGCGCCGGTGCCGCCGATCAGATGGCCGTGCATGGACTTGGTGGAGGATATCATCAGGCTGTCAGCGTGCGGGCCGAACACATCCGCCACGGCAGCGCATTCCGTCTTGTCATTGGCTGCCGTACCGGTGCCATGAGCGTTGATGTATCCGATCTCAGAGGCGTCGATGCGGGCATCCTGCAGCGCGCCGGCAATGGCCCGTGCCGCCCCCTGTTTGCTGGGCATCACGATGTCCGCCGCATCTGAAGACATGGCGAAGCCGATGACTTCGCACAGAATTTCGGCGCCACGCGCCCTGGCGTGATCATATTCCTCGAACACAAAGATCCCGGCGCCTTCGCCCTGCACCATGCCGTTTCGGTTGGCGCTGAAGGGGCGGCAAGCGTCTTTGGACATCACCCGCAGGCCTTCCCAGGCTTTCACTCCGCCAAAGCACAGCATCGATTCCGAACCGCCTGTTATCATCACCGGGCTCATTCCGGAACGCACCATTTGAAACGCCTGCGCCATCGCGTGGTTGGAGGAGGCACAGGCTGTGGAGACTGTGAAGCTCGGCCCCTTGAGGTTGAACTGCATCGACACGTGGCCGGCCGCTGCATTGTTCATCAGCTTGGGCACGACAAACGGATGCACCCGGTTCTTGCCGTCCTCGTAAACGCTGCGGTAGTTCTCATCCAGCGTCTGCATTCCGCCGCCGGAATTGCCCAGAACCACACCAGCCTTGGCCGACAGCTCACCATGGAACTCCAGCCCTGACTGTTCGATCGCTTCTTTGGCAGCGGTCAGCGTGAACTGGGTGAACCGGTCATAGAGGCTCATCTGCTGGCGGTTGAAGCGGCCTTCGGCCTCAAACCCGCGGACCTGGCCGCCGATCCTGATGGCCAGCCGCTCCACATCGCGGAAGTCCAGCTGGCCAATACCGCAGCGCCCCTCGCGCATGGCGGCCAGCGTGGCGGGGACCGAATGGCCCAGGGCATTGATGGTTCCGGCCCCGGTAATGACGACGCGTTTCATGAAGCCTTACGCTTTTTCCATAACCAGCTTGTCGATACCGGCAACAATTGCCGCGACATTGGAAATGTCAAAGTCGCTTTTTTCCGGCTCATTGGCGTTGAAGGGAATCGAGATGTCGAATTCCTCTTCGATAGCAAAGATGCTCTCGACCACGCCCAGGCTGTCGATTCCCAGATCCGCAAGCGTGCTGTCGAGGGTCACATCCGACGGTTCCAGGACCGCCTGTTCGGCAATGATTGCAATGACCTTGTCCTGCGTGCTCATGTAAAGATCCCCGATGTTCTGCCTGAGGCTGATGTATGTATTCGACGGTTACTTGAAAACAGCCTTTTTTAACAATTCGATGTCACGCATCAAACGCGGCAGGCGGCGCTGTGCCTTATACATTTCGGTGTTGGTCTCCATCTTGACCGCGGGATAGCCCATGATGACACGGCCCGCCGGCACATTGGACAGGATTTTAGTGCCGCCGCCGGCAATCACCCCGTCGCCGATGAAAATATTGTCGACCACACCGCACTGGCCGCCCAGCACAACGTTGTTTCCGATGTCCACCGAGCCGGAGATCCCGGTCTGTCCGCACAGCAGACAGTCATTGCCGACGCGGGTGTTGTGGCCCACGTGCACGAGGTTGTCGAGCTTGCTTCCATTGCCAATTACCGTGTTGCGGATAGTGCCATTATCTATGGTGCAATTGGAGCCGACCTCCACGTCATCGCCAATCGTGACCGCCCCCAATGAATGGATTCGAATCCAGGATTGCGCCTTGGCCTCGCCCTGGTCACCCAGGGTCTTGCGCACGTTTTCCGCACCCGACACTTCAGGCGTGACATAGGAAAAGCCATCGCCGCCCACCCGCGCACCAGGCTGTGCGCGGAAACGGGCTCCGATGGTTGCACGGGCGGAGACGGAAACCATTTCGCGCAAGTATGCATCGTCGCCGATGACGGCATCCGCCCCGACATAGCAGTGCGGACCAATGACGGACCGCGATCCGATCCTTGCGCCCGCTCCGATCACGGCCAGCGGCCCGACAGAAACATCCTCACCCAATACCGCTGAAGGATCGATAACGGCGGACGGATGGATGCCCGGCGGGAAACCCTGGCCACGGTCCAGCATTTCAGTCACACCGGACATGGCCATGCGCGGACGAGGGGCAAAGATTGCCGCTTTCAGTCCGAATGACTGCCAGTCCGCACCGTCCCAAAGAATGGCAGCCTGCGCCTGGCCTTCCTTCAGTCCGTCAGCATACTTCGGCGCCATTGCCATGGC
Organism: Leisingera sp. ANG-M7; assembly: GCF_000813965.1. GTDB lineage: Bacteria > Pseudomonadota > Alphaproteobacteria > Rhodobacterales > Rhodobacteraceae > Leisingera. The sequence goes on from NZ_JWLI01000006.1 coordinate 469,679, forward strand.
CAGCTGGCCTGCCTGCGCGTCCTGAGGCTCCGCCGCCTCTGCAACTTGCAGGTCGAGGTCGCCCTCGGCATCAGCGCCCAAAGACTCGGCGATCTGGCGGATTGTGAACATGTCAGGCCCTCTCAGAATATCCTGTATGGGCCTGACATTTACCCTTGAACGCTGGGCAGCACCACCCCTGCCCGTTCCAGTGCAGCCCAGACCTTGGCGTCACGGCCATAGACATCCCGGCGGAATTCGGCGCGGCCTTTGCCGGATACAACAGCGGTCCGGTAAATGATGTGCACCGGCACTTTCGTCTCAAGCTCGACCTTGGTTTCCTTGCCGGAATTAAGAATGCGGTGAAAGAAATCCTTGGGGTTTTCGGTCTGCTTGGCCAGCAGCGCATAGGCGAACTCAAACGGTTGGGCCAAACGGATACAGCCATGCGAGAAAGCGCGCACTTCGCGGGCGAACAGGCTCTTCTGCGGGGTGTCGTGCAGATAGATGTTGTATTTGTTCGGGAACATGAACTTGACCAGCCCCAGCGCGTTACTGCGGCTGGGGGGCTGGCGCATGGAGAACGGGAAATTCCGCGCAGTATATTGCGAGAAGTCTGCCGAACCGCGGTTCACAACCCTTCCGCGGCGGTCTGTGATCTGGATGTGGCCCACAGCATTCGGGTTGTTCTTCAGCTTCGGCAGATATTCCTTGGTGATGATCGAGCGCGGCACATACCAGCTCGGGTTGATCACCATATGCTCCATTTCATCCGAGAATTCAGGGCTGCGGCGGTCATGGGTGTTCTTGCCGATCACCGAGCGGGTTTCAAAGGTCACATCACCGTTGTCGACGATCTTGGCGGTGAAATCGGTCTGGTTGACCAGAATATGACGCTCGCCGCGTTCCGGCGTCAGCCAGCGCTCCCGCTCCATCGCGATGATGATGGACTTCAGGCGCGCGCTGACCGGCTTGTTGATCTCATCAATGGTGCCGGCTCCTGCCACGCCATCTGTTTCCAGACCATGATCGGACTGGAAGCTTTGCACGGCCTTCTCAAGTGCCGCATCATAGGTCCGCGCAGCGCTGCGCTGCAGGTAGCCCATCAGCATCAGCCGGTTGCGTAGTGCAATTACCGCTGGTCCCTGATCGCCTCTTTCCAGTTTCTTGGCGTTTACAGACGGCCCCCAGCCGCCTGCAGCCATGACCTGTTCCAGCCGAAGCTTTTCGCGCATCAGTCCGCGGTATTGCTGAGATGCCGGAACCAGGCTGCGCAAATAGGCATAAGGCTGGGTATCGCGGATCCCCGCCAGGATGCTGGCCCCGTCCACGGTATGTTTCTTGCGCACCATACCGTCATCGATTTGCGAGGGAACCAGCAGCCCGGTTTGCAGATCGGTGGCATATTGCACCAAGGCCCGGCTCAGCGCGGCCTCGACATTGCCGATATCACGCGTCGTGCGAACACCGCGCATCTGCTCTATCAGTGCGCTGACCTCGGCAGAGCGGTCCGGCAGACCATGGGCCTGGGTGTCGCCCAAGGCCGCCAACAAAGCATTGCGGCGCTGGCGCGACGCCTCATCCTGACCGGTCCAGATCGCCTGGTATCCGTTACTACGGTAGAATTCAGCGACCGCGTCGCTGCCGTAAGCCGCTTCGGCAACCGCTTGGCGGAAAGCCGCCGAAACCTCAGCCTGTGCTGAACTGGAAACAGCCCCAGCGGCCAAACCGCCCAGTGCCAGGGCGAACAGCCCTGCCTTGATCCCTGGCAAGAAGCTTCCTGCAGTCGCACGAGTCATAATTTCCGGTCCTTGCGCCGATTTTTGTCAATTCTGGCAGTGCCTAACTGAAATTCTGGTAAATGCCAGCCACTGTTGTCCATTCACAATTGCGAAAAGTCAGCTTTGATGCAGCAATGCCGCGTCTATGAAACCCCGCTGCAACAGTCGCGGGGAAAAGTTCCCTCGCCCTCCCCTTATGCGCAAGAAATCGCCGAAAAACGGGCTATCCGTTACAGCGCGGCAAAGAAATGTTGGATCAGGATTCTCTGTGTGCCATACATGCCGCACGTTAACTGAGATCGTTAACGAGCCCGTAACATCGGGCAATAGGCAGGACTAAAAGCGTACGGGACGGCGCAGTGACAATGGCAAAAACCACGGGCACGGGGATTTCCCGGCGTTCTCTTTTGGGTGTATTTGCTGCAACCGCAGTGGCAGCAGCCCCGACTTTCTCCAATGCAGCAGGCTTCCTTCGCGGCGGCGGAGACATCCGGCGCATTCGCATGTACTCGGGCCGCACCGGCGAGCGTCTGGACATGGTGTATTGGATTGATGGCGACTACATCAAAGATGCGGTCAAGGAAATCAACCACTTCATGCGGGATTGGCGTACCGATGAAGTCAAGAACATGGATCTGCGGACCATCGACATCATGGCGGCTTCCCACAACCTGCTGGATGTGAACGAGCCCTATATGCTTCTGTCCGGCTATCGCAGCCCCAAGACCAACGCCATGCTGCGCAGCCGCTCTCGCGGGGTCGCGAAAAACTCGCTGCACATGCGCGGCCAGGCCGCCGATCTTCGCCTTGCCTCCCGTTCCGTTTCGCAGATGGCACAGGCCGCCGAAGCCTGCCACGCAGGCGGAGTTGGTAAATACCATCGCTCGAATTTTGTGCATATGGATTGCGGTGTTGTCCGCTCCTGGCGCGGCTAAACCCGTCAGCCTTTGCAAGAATGCAAGCCTGCACACCGCGTGCAGGCTTTTTTGTTTTCAGCATAACCAGCCGAGGCCGAGATCTATGAGCCACGTCAGGAATTTGGAAACAGGCAGTTTTTCCCGTTGCAGAGGCAACCAACCGCGGGTATACCCCGGCGTAACGACGCACCTGTAGCTCAGCTGGATAGAGCGCTGCCCTCCGAAGGCAGAGGCCAGAGGTTCGAATCCTCTCAGGTGCGCCATCTTCACCTTGAAAACTCAAAGCGTTTAAAGCTATTTAAAGAGCCTGCCGCTAACTACTCTGCCTATACTTCAATATGCGGCCAGAGAGGCAGAATGGCACAGACCAACTCCATTTTCCGGACAGCGAAACCAACAGAGCCCCGGCTTCGTCTGAATTTGCCATGTACAATCAATTTATCCGGATCTGTGCGGGAGGCCATAGTTTACAACATCAGCCATAGCGGGTTTGCCGTCCGCTTGCCTGAGGATCAGAACACTTTCAGCCTGGCAGAGCTAAGATCTGTCTCCATCGGAGATATCGCCGAATTTGAGGTTCGAACCCGCTGGCGGAAGGACGCAAGAATTGGCTTCGCGTTCCTCAGCAAGCGCGGCGCACGGCCAGTTTTGGATGCATATTTTACCAAGATCGGCGAGTTCCCGACCTGAATACCAACCCCCGCTTACCCAAGATCAGCACTTAGCGCCTTGGTGAGCGCCTTCAGGACCTCACTTTGCCGCTTTGTTTTGCCTAGTCCCGGCGGCCAGGTCAGCCAATAGCCGTCAATCGTGGCCAATTCGGCGGCTGGCAAGCAGGTCAATTGCCCGGTCAGCAGCAAATTGGCTGCCAGAGCCCTGGATCCCAGTACTACCCCCATTCCAAGCCGGGCAGCCCGAAGGGCATGCGCCATGGAATCCACCGAAACCGGCCCCGCCTCCGGTGCCGGCTCTCCGGTCACACGTGCCCACTCGCTCCATCCCGGCCGCTCTCCGCGCAACTCAATCGCCGGCAACTGGCGCCAGACCGCAGCTTGGCCTGGGGCTGCCATTGGCTGAAGAACCTCATTGGCCAGCAGGACTCCGTCGCGCCCCTGCCAACTGCCGCGCCCGTAGCGGATATGCAGCGCATCATCCGCTGCTTCGAAATCCAACCGCTTCGGCACGGTTTCCGTCACAATTCGCAGCTCAGGGTGACTTTCAGAAAACGCCATAAGCCTTGGCAGCAAAAGCATTTCCAGATGTGATGGTTGGGCAGCGATCCGTATTTCCCGTACACTGTGGCCAAACAGGTTTTCGGTGCCCTGCTCCAGCGCGCGAAGGGAATCGTGGACCAGCGGCAGATAGCTTTCGCCATCGACTGTCAGTGACACGCCGCGGGCTGAGCGGATGAACAATTGCCGCCCCAGCCAGGATTCCAAATTGCGGATGCGCTGGCTGACAGCAGCCTGAGTTGCTCCGAATTCCTCTGCCGCGGCAGTAAAACTGCCATGACGGCCGGCAGCCTCGAAAACCTTGAGCCAATCAAGCGGCGGCAAACCTTGCTTGGTCACTTTCTTGGGCATTAGAAAACCTAACTCTCAAACCCTAATTTCCGTCGTTCTCTTGATGGCTCAGCGGCGATAGCAAGGCAAGCAAGAACAAGGCCAACCGGAGAGACCCTCATGCCCCGTTCCGTATCCGCCGACGCATCCGGCAGCTTCCTGACACTGACTTTTGAAGACGGCTGCGAAAGCCGCTTCCATGCGATCTGGCTGCGTGACAACGCGCTGGACCCTGAAACCCGTGCCCCGGGGAACGGTCAGCGGCTGATTACCATTGGCGACATTCCGGCAGACACCAGGATCAGCACTGCGCTGGTGGAGAACGGCGCCCTGACAGTGACCTTCGCCCCGGAAGGCAAAACCGTGACGTTTCCGGAAAGCTGGCTGAAGGCATACGCCTATGATGTTGACCGACCAACAGAATTCGGCCGTATGGCCCCTGGTGTTGAAACCTGGGACAGCGGTTTGCCTGCCCCTGTGTTTGACTGGGAAGAGGTTCAGTCCGACCCGAAAGTCAAACGGGACTGGCTGGACGCGATTGCACGCCTCGGGTTCGCCAAACTGGTAAACGGCCCTGTAACCGAAGGTGCGCTGATCGAGAACGCCGGGATGTTCGGGTTTGTGCGGGAAACCAACTACGGCAAGTATTTCGAAGTGCGCACCGAGGTGAACCCGACCAACCTCGCCTATACAGGCCTGGGCCTGCAGGCGCATACCGACAACCCCTACCGCGATCCGGTGCCCAGCTTGCAGATCCTGTACTGTCTGGAAAACTCGGCCGAGGGCGGTGAAAGCATTGTCGTGGACGGCTTTCGTGCCGCCGAGCGCCTGAAAGCGGAAAATCCAGAGGGCTTTGCCCTGCTGGCAGGCTACCCGGCCCGGTTTGAGTACAAGGGCTCTGACGGCGTGCACCTGCGCTCACGCCGCCCGATGATCGAACTGTCTCCTGATGGCGAAATGATCGGGATGCGCTTCAATAACCGCTCCTCTGCCCCGTTTGTCGACATTCCGTTTGACAAGATGGAATCCTACTACGCCGCTTACCGCCGGCTGGGTGAATTCATCGACGACCCGGACATGGGGGTATCCTTCAAGCTGGAGCCGGGCGAGAGCTTCATCGTCGACAACACCCGGGTGATGCATGCCCGTTTGGGGTATTCCGGTTCCGGCTCCCGTTGGCTGCAGGGCTGCTACGCCGACAAGGACGGGCTGCTGTCCACCCTCAACGTGCTGAACGCGCAGCTGGAGGGCTGAGAGATGAGCAAGCCAGACGTCAGCCAGCTGAACCGGGACAATATCGTAGACTTCATCGGCGGCATTTTTGATCGCCGCGGCGACGAAGAATATCTGGGTGAACCGGTCACCATGGCCGAACACATGCTGCAAGGCGCCACCATCGCTGAGCAGAACGGCCAGCCGGAAGAGATCATCGTGGGGGCGCTCCTCCACGATATCGGCCATTTCACCAGCGAGTTCGGCACATTCTCCATGGATGACACAGAGGACCGCTATCACGAGGAAGCCGGAGCCGAAGTTCTGGAGCAGTTCTTTCCCTCGGTGATCACCGATTGCGTCCGCTACCATGTGGCGGCCAAGCGCTATCTCTGCGCCACCAAGCCGGAATATTTCAACCGTTTATCAGAGGCTTCTGTCCACTCCCTGAACCTTCAAGGCGGGCCGATGGACGCGGAGGAAGTGGCCGAGTTCGAGAAGAACCCGAACCTCAAGCAGATCATCGCTGTGCGTTATCTGGATGAGGCCGGCAAGCGGGACGACATGGAAACCCCGGATTACTGGCATTTTGCACCGATGGTCCAGCGGATGGTCGATAAGCACCTGGGCACGGCAGGTTCTGCAGTATGAGCGCGCCCGAGTACATCTTTGAGGCCAGCTCGAAACCTTCACTGCCCTGGCATGAGGTGCCGCTGATCCGGGCCACCGACGAAAGCGTCAAAGGTTATGGCTGCCTGGTGGATGATCCGGAAAGTTTCGAGATCGAAATCGTGCAATGGCCGGCTCAGGGGTGGCGGCCGATCGATGAAGGCACCGGCGACGAAGCCGGCTGGGTTGAGGGTACCTTCCGCGGCGACTGGCGCGGTGATGTGCTTTACGGCGAGAACGAAGCGGTCAACGGCAACTATGTGCTGGGCTGGTCCACCGACCCGCAAAAGGCCCAAGCGGACACGCAGACCGCGCCGCGGGACCAGGTGCTGTTGTGGCACATGAACTATCACCCCGACGGTGGCCAGATGTTCTATCCGCTGGACAACAAGCCCTTCATTATCCCCGCAGCCCTGCCGGGGGATGACCTGAAACCCGAGCAGGTTGTGGCCTTCTGGTGTGACGGGTCTAAGGGGCTCTATATCCACCCCAATATCTGGCACGAGGGGATCTTTCCGGTGGACGACAGCCAGCGGTTCCTCGACCGGCAGGGCAAGGTGCATGCCCGGGTCAGCTGCGATGTGGGCAAGGAATTCGGTGTCTACCTGTCCTGCCCGTTGCGCGAGGACAAGATTCAGGGCTAAGGTATTACTGTAAATAGAAAAACGGCGCCTCCAAGGGCGCCGTTTTCATTTGAACGTCAGCCGCAATCAAGCGAACAATTCGTGCGCCAGTTCCAGCGCGTCGACCAGCGTGTCGACCTCTTCCTTGGTGTTGTAGAGGCCAAAGGACGCGCGGCAGGTGGCCGAAACACCCAAGTGGTCCATCAGCGGCCCGGCGCAGTGATGGCCGGCGCGCACTGCGACACCCTTCTTGTCGAGGATGGTGGAGATATCGTGGGCGTGTGCCGCACCCTCCATGGTGAAGCTGAAAATTGCGGCCTTGCCAGGTGCTTGCCCCTGCACGTTGATCCAGTTCAGCCCGGTCAGCCGCTGCATCGCATAGTCGCGCAGGCCGCCTTCGTGCTTGGCAATGTTGTCCATGCCAAGCTCCATCATATACTCCAGCGCCACACCCAGGCCGATGGTCTGCACGATGCCCGGCGTGCCCGCCTCGAACTTCATTGGCGGATCGTTGTAGATGATCCCCTCTTTGGAGACCTCTTTAATCATGTCGCCGCCGCCGATGAAGGGGCGCATCTCTGCCATGCGTTCCGGTTTGATATAGATCGCGCCGGAGCCGGACGGACCGTAGAGCTTGTGACCAGTGATCGCGTAGAAGTCGCAGCCGATGTCCTGCACGTCGACGGGCATATGCACCGCGCCCTGTGAGCCATCCACCAGCACCGGCACACCTTTGGAATGGGCGCCATGGGTGATCGCCTTTACATCCACAACCGTGCCCAGCACGTTGGAGCATTGAGTGACGGCCACCAGTTTGGTCTTGGGGCCAATCGCATCAATGACTTTCTGCGGATCAAGGCTGCCGTCCGCTTCGGTATCCACCCACTTCAGGACCACCCCCTGACGTTCGCGCAAGAAGTGCCAGGGCACGATATTCGCGTGGTGCTCCATAACGGACAGGACGATCTCGTCACCCGCCTCAAACCGCGGCATGGCCCAGCCGTAGGCAACCAGATTGATCCCCTCGGTGGTGCCGGAGTTCAGAACGATGGTGTTCTCGTCGCCTGCATTCAGGAACCGCGCAATGATGCCGCGCACGGCCTCATATTTCTCTGTCGCCAGATTGGAGAGAAAGTGCAAGCCGCGGTGAACGTTGGAATACTCCTCAGCATAGGCCTTGGTGATGGCATCGATCACCACCTGCGGCTTCTGGGCCGATGCGCCGTTGTCGAGATAGGTCAGCGGCTTACCGTTCACCTCGCGCGACAGGATCGGGAAGTCGGCGCGGATTTTGTCCAGGTCATACATTTTCGGGAAGTCCCAGATTGGCTGGGCCGATCAGACCCACGATAAAGAGAAGAGCAAAGACCAGGATCATGCTGGCCATTAATACCACCCCAAGCGAGCGCCAGACGGAACCAAAACGGTGCGCCGCATTGACGAAATGCAGGAGGATGAAGAACACAACGATATTGGCCGCAATATTCAGCAAGGCGGCCAGAGAAGGCATCACCAGGAACACAACCACAATGGCACCGTTCAGTCCCGCCTGCAGCAACTGCAGCCAGGTAACAAGCGCCAGCAATTCAGGCAAATTGCCTTGCCCGCCCAGCCAGCGGCCGGCTGACGACAGCATCGCAATGAAACAGAGCTGCAGCAGAAGCACCATGGCGAAATAGACGCCTGGCGTGAAGCGCGGCAGCAAGACCTCAGGCGGCAGCGGGAACAGGATTTTCTGAACTGTGTAGACGCAGGTGTTCAGAACCACCGACAGCAGGAAGGCGGTCCACAGCGCCTCCCGCGGCCAGTCGCGCGCCAGGATCTGATGCGCCGCATCACGCGGCGACTTCAGTGTCAGAAGGGCAAAGGCAGCCAGCGCATTCATGATTTGGCCCAATAGCCCTGGATCATGCCGGACACCCAGAACCAAATAAATACAGCGCACCACAGGATGCCCACCAGAGTCAGGGACGGACCGGGGCCGATGAAACCGGCAACCAGACCGTTCAACAGCATCAGCGGGCTGGCCGCCAGAAACGCCCAGAACAACGCCAGCCGGGCGCGGTAGGCATCGCCCTGACCGCCAAAGGCGCGGGCGATCCAATGGGCAACCAGCGCCAGAACATACAGCAGAAGTGGCGCGATAAAGACCAGCGCCAGCAGCGAACCGCCCAGCAGCATGTTCAGCTCTTGGCCGGTCAGATGCGCCTCCCGGGCCAGTTTCGGCATCTGCGCGACAAACGTCAGAACACAGCCCGCAAGCAGAAACACCAGCAGACGGTCCTCTCGGGCGCCCATGCTCAGAAGCCGCGCAAACACCTTGCGCGGCCCCTTATAGGTCGCCGGGATATCCGTTGTGACGGACATCAGCGGCGCCGGGCCAGCCAGCCTTCAAGGCGGGAGACGATGTCGGCGGCGATTTCCGCGTCCTCGATCTCATCCACCGCTTCGGCCAGGAAGGCCAGCGTCATCAGGTCGGTTGCCTCTGCGTGCGGGACACCGCGGGAGCGCAGGTAGAACAGGCCCTCCTCGTCGATCGCACCGGAAGTGGACCCGTGCGAGCAGGCCACGTCATCCGCGTAGATTTCCAGCTCAGGCTTGGCCAGAAACTGGCTGTCATCGTCCAGCAGCAGCGACTGGGAAATCTGATACCCGTCAGTCTTTTGCGCGCCTTCCTTCACTAGGATTTTGCCCTGGAACACACCGGTGGCACCGTTGCGCAGCACCTTCTTGAACACCTGACGGCTTTCGCAGTTCACGGCGTCATGGGTGATGAAAACGGTGTCGTCGTGGTGGAAGTCGCCGTCGCCCACGCAGGCACCCGCGATATGGGCAACCGCGTCATCACCGGTCAGCTCAATCACCGCCTCGTTACGGGTCAGCACGCCATTCACGGTCAGGGTGAACGACTTGAACACCGACTCTGTGCCTAGTCGGGCAAACAGATGGGTCGCCGCACGGCGCTCGTGGTCGCGGCCCTGGGCCCGCACCAGATGCATCGTGCCGCCATCGGCGATGTCGATCTCCATGCATTTGTTAAAGCGCGACGCAGCCGGGCCGTTCTCCAGGACCGTCACCTCTGCACCGCTTTCCACGCGGATCACATGGTGCAGGATCGCATCCGAGTTTTCGTCCGAATGCACATAGGTGAAGTTCAGCGGCTTGGAGACCTTGCCGGTCACCCGGATCGCCACGCCATCACTGGCAAAGGCGGTGTTCAGCGCCGCCAGCGGGCGTTCCACCGGGGTCTGGCCGCGCGCCTCAAGAACGCCGTACAGATCCTTGGCCCAGTGGATATCCTTGCAGCAGATATCCTCGATCCGGTCGATGGTCAGGCCTTCAATCTCCAGATGATCGGAGGCTTCCGCGTCGAACACACCGTCCACAAATACGATGTTCAGGCGCTCAAATGCGTTGAACATCGGCACTTCGTCTGCGTGGAACACAGCTGCCTTGGGCGCATCTGCCTGCACCAGCGTGTCCGGCTTGGTGTATTTCCAGTATTCGTCGCGGCGCGACGGCAGACCCATGGTCTGGACCCGCGACAGCGCGGCCTGGCGGGCCGCCTTGAGGCAGCCGCTCTCCGGCAAGGTCAGCGCCAACAGCCGCGCCTCAGTTGCACTTTGCTTGACTTCGGGCAGGGCCATTTACGCCTCCTCTGCCAGGATGCCGGCGTAACCGTTGTTCTCGACTTCCAGCGCCAGCTCCGGGCCGCCGGTTTTGACGATGCGGCCGTTTGCCAGGATGTGCACCACATCGGGTTTGATGTGGTCCAGCAGGCGCTGATAGTGAGTGATCACCAGGAAGCCGCGGTTTTCATCGCGCAGGGCGTTCACGCCTTCGGCCACCAGCTTCATCGCATCCACGTCGAGGCCGGAGTCGGTCTCGTCCAGAATGCAGAGCTTGGGCTCCAGCATCGCCATTTGAAGGATCTCGTTGCGCTTCTTTTCACCGCCGGAGAAGCCCACGTTGACCGGGCGCTTCAGCATGTCGGCGTCGATCTTCAGCGTTTTTGCCTTGGCACGCACTTCTTTCAGGAAGTCGGAGGCCGACAGCTCTTCCTCGCCGCGCGCCTTACGCTGTGCGTTCACCGCAGTACGCAGGAAGGTCATGTTGCCGACGCCGGGGATTTCCACCGGGTACTGGAATGCCAGGAACATGCCCGCCGCGGCGCGCTCTTCCGGCTCAAGCTCCAGGATGTCTTCGCCTTCCAGAGTGGCGGAACCCTCGGTCACTTCATACCCGTCGCGGCCCGACAGCACATAAGACAGGGTCGATTTACCCGAGCCGTTCGGCCCCATGATGGCGTGCACCTTTCCAGCCTCGACCTTGAGATCCAGACCTTTCAGGATCTGCTTGTCTTCATCTTCAAGCTTGACTTGCAGGTTCTTGATTTCGAGCATTTTTTCCTCGTCTCATATGTCGCGCAGGTACGTGCCCTGCGATATTCCCATGGCCCCTGCGGGGCCGTTCCATTCCTAACCCAGCACCACCGCGGTGCCGCTGGCCGAGACCATCAGCATGGACTGCCCGACCACTTCGTAATCCAGATCAACGCCCACCACGGCATTGGCGCCCTTGGCCCGGGCGCGGTCTTCCAGCTCTGCCAGCGCGGTTTCGCGCGCATCCTGCAGCTTGCTTTCATAGGCGCCGGAGCGACCGCCGACGATGTCGGTAATGGAGGCAAAGACATCGCGCACCACATTGGCGCCCATGATCGCCTCACCCACCACGATGCCCTTGTACTCGGCAATCTGGTAGCCTTCGACGTTTGGTGTGGTTGTGATGATCATGTCTTGATCCCTTGCTCCAAGTTTCTCACGGCCTGTTCAAGGGCCGCACGATTGGCATTCCTAAGTCTTGCAAGCGGCCGGTGCCCAAACCACCAGCCAACCAGTAAAGCTGGAAAAAGAGCTATGAACCAATACGCTGGGTTCAACACCATATTCCCAGCAAGTCCCAGTCCGCCAATTCCGACTAGCAAAAGAAACGGCATCAGATAAAGCAGAGAGCGCTTCGCCGCCCTAAATTCGGCTCCTCTGTGTTCCTTGAGCATTTCCTGAATGTATTCCGGCTCCGGAGCTTGCAAAATCTTACCCCACAGATCCTTCCAGAGAGATCGCAACCAGTTGCTGCGCTTCCATAGCGAATTCCATCGGTAGCGCTTGCAGCACGTCCTTGCAGAAGCCGTTCACCACCAGGGCCACCGCCTCTTCTTCGTCCATGCCGCGCTGGCGGCAGTAGAACAGCTGGTCGTCATCCACCTTGGACGTAGTCGCCTCATGCTCCACGCGGGAGGAGTTGTTCTTGACCTCGATATAAGGCACCGTGTGCGCCCCGCATTTGTCACCGATCAGCAGGCTGTCGCACTGGGTGTAGTTACGCGAGTTCTTAGCTTTGGGATGCATCGACACCAGACCGCGATAGGTGTTTTGCGCTTTGCCCGCGCTGATACCTTTGGAGACGATGCGCGACTTGGTGTTCTTGCCCAGGTGCACCATCTTGGTGCCGGTGTCGGCCTGCTGCATGTTGTTGGCAATCGCGATCGAGTAGAACTCGCCCTGGCTTTCCTCGCCGCGCAGGATGCAGGAGGGATATTTCCAGGTCACGGCAGAGCCGGTTTCCACCTGCGTCCACATCACCTTGGAGCGGTCGCCGCGGCAGTCGGCACGTTTGGTCACAAAATTATAGATACCGCCCTTGCCGTTCTCATCGCCCGGATACCAGTTCTGGACGGTGGAGTATTTCACCTCGGCGTCTTCTTCGATGATGATCTCGACCACGGCGGCGTGCAGCTGCGCAGTGTCGCGCTGCGGCGCGGTGCAGCCTTCCAGGTAGGACACGTAAGAGCCCTTGTCGGCAATAATCAGGGTGCGCTCGAACTGGCCGGTATTTTCCGCGTTGATGCGGAAATAGGTGGACAGTTCCATCGGGCAGCGCACCCCCGGCGGCACATAGACAAAGGAGCCGTCCGAGAACACAGCCGAGTTCAGCGTCGCATAGAAGTTGTCAGAAACCGGAACAACCGAGCCAAGATACTTCTTCACCAGTTCGGGATGCTCACGGATTGCTTCAGAGATAGAGCAGAAGATGACGCCGGCCTCTTTCAGCTCCTTTTGGAAGGTTGTGCCGACAGACACTGAGTCGAACACCGCGTCCACGGCGACCTTGCGGCCTTCTTCCGGGGTTTCGCCTGCGCCCTCGACGCCCGCCAGAATCATCTGTTCTTTCAGAGGGATACCCAGTTTTTCGTAAGTGGCCAGCAGCTTGGGGTCGACCTCATCCAGCGACTTGGGCTTTACTTCCATCGATTTCGGACGAGCATAGTAATACTGGTCCTGGAAATCGATTTCCGGATAGCTGACCATTGCCCAGTCGGGCTCGTCCATCTGCTCCCAGCGTTCAAAGGCCTGCAGACGCCATTCGGTCATCCACTCAGGCTCTTCGTTCTTTTCTGAGATCAGTTTGACGATATCGGGGTTCACGCCCTTGGGCGCGTATTCCATCTCGATATCGGTTTCCCAGCCGTATTTGTAAGCACCGCCAACCTCGCGGACGGCGTCCACGGTTTCCTGGTCAACACCTTCTTTGACTTGGGTCTGGTCCAAAGCGGCCATTGTCATCTCCTCACTCACGCCGCGCGGGCGCGATGTTTCTTTTCTTTTTGCAGCCACGCCTCGGCAAAGCGCAGCACGTCTTCTTCCGTTGTCTCCGGCCCCAGCGACACCCGTACGGCGCCTTGGGCTGTGGCCTCGTCATATCCCATCGCGGTCAGCACCGCGCTGGCGCGCACCTTGCCGCTGGAGCAGGCGCTTCCGGCACTGATCGCAAAACCTGCAAGGTCCATCTGCATGACCTGGGTTTCGCCTTTCCAGCCCGGCGTTGCAAAACACAGGGTGTTCGGCAGCCGCTTCTGATCCTTCCCGACAAAAATAGTATGGCTTACGCCAGACACAAGCGCCTTTTCTAGAATATTTCTAAGTTCTGCAACCCTGTCCCAAACACCATTTGCCAAATCTTTTGCGGCCGCTTCAGCGGCAGCGCCGAAGCCTGCGATTCCAATGACATTTTCGGTTCCGGAGCGGCGGCCCATTTCCTGACCGCCACCCTTGATCTGCGCAGGCAAATCAGTTCCGCGTTTCATCACCACGGCGCCGATCCCTTTGGGGCCGCCCAGCTTATGCGCCGAAATCAGCGCCATTCGGGCGCCCAGCCAGTTAAACGCCACCGGCAGTTTTCCAAAGGCTTGTGTCGCATCGGTGACTGCCAGCCTTTCGGGCAAGCTCTGCACGATGCCGGTCTCCGAATTGGCAAGCTGAACTGTGGATTTCGCAGGGTCGCTGATTTGAACACCCCCCTCGCCCGTGACCTGCAAGTCCTCGACAGTCCAGGCCCGCACGGCGTCATGCTCCACCGGTGCGCCATGCAGACCACGGCCCGCCAGCGCCAGCGCTGCGCCCTCGGTTGAGCCGGAGGTGAAAACGATATCCGCCCCGTCCGCACCGAAGGCCGCAGCCACCTGCGCGCGCGCCTTCTCAACCAGCGCCTTGGCGGCACGGCCCTCGGCATGCACCGACGACGGGTTGCCGCAGACCTCCATCGCCGCAATCATCGCAGCCTTCGCCTCAGGGCGCAGCAGGGCGGTGGCGTTATGGTCGAGGTAAACACGTTTCATAGAGTCATCTTTTTGCGGGCAACCGCCGCGTCATAAGCCGCCTTGCCCCAATTGGCAAAGCTTCCGCGCAGTTTTTGTGCGGATTGCGCTCCAACCTGACAGGCGGTTCTGTGTTGCCTGACCTGCACCTCAGTCGTCCACCACCGCAAACAGGCTGGGCACAGCCGGGCACGGGGCCAGATCGTTCTTAATCACATCCGACAAGCGGGTCTGGTGCAGGAACACATAGACATGCGCGCTCAGGCCCTCCCACAGGCGGTTGGTCAGCGACTGCGCGCGGCTGCCGGACAAGGCGCCGGATGCCCCTGCCCCCTTGTGCATAGCATCGACAGTTTCATCCACGGCAGACAGCACATCCACCACCCGGATCTCAGATGGGGGCATCGCGAGCCGGTATCCGCCGCCCGGGCCGCGCACCGACTCGACCAGCCCGGCGCGGCGCAGCTTAACAAACAGCTGCTCAAGATACGGTAGCGAGATATCCTGGCGCTTGGAGATATCGCCCAGCGGCACCAGATCGCCCTGCGGCTGCAGCGCAATATCCGCCAGCGCAACCATCGCATAGCGCCCTTTGGTGGAAAGCTTCATATTTTACCCCTCGAAACCAGGGCGCGAGTGCGAAAACATTGACCTTCCCTCCGACTGTGCGTATCTCAGCCTGACGGTGTATGGCGAGGCCAGCGCCCGTGATTAGAACTGTTCTAAGATGCCTGACGGAACCCGTCAAGTATTCTGCCGGCAGACCCGACAACGAGAGTAGGATTTTAACCGCCCATGCCCGAGGTCATCTTTCCTGGACCCGAAGGCCGCCTCGAAGGCCGCTATCACCCGCAAAAAGAAAAAGACGCCCCGATCGCCATCGTGCTGCACCCGCATCCGCAGTTTGGCGGCACCATGAACAACAAGGTGGTCTACAACCTCCACTATGCGTTCTACAACATGGGCTTCACGGTTCTGCGGTTCAATTTCCGCGGCGTCGGCCGCAGCCAAGGCGAATACGACCAGGGCGTGGGCGAGCTGTCCGATGCCGCCTCGGCGCTGGATTACCTGCAGTCGATGAACTCCAACTCCAAGCATTGCTGGGTTGCGGGCTTCTCCTTCGGCGCCTGGATCGGAATGCAACTTCTGATGCGCCGCCCGGAGATTACCGGTTTCATTTCCGTTGCGCCGCCGGCCAACATGTATGATTTCTCCTTCCTGGCGCCCTGCCCGTCCTCGGGCCTGATCATCAACGGCACCGCTGACCGTGTGGCACCGCCCGCGGACACTGCAAGCCTTGTAGGCAAGCTGCATGAGCAGAAGGGCATCACCATCACCCACACTGAGGTGGAAGGCGCTGATCACTTCTTCCAGGAGCCGCATATGGATACGATGATCGGCACTGTATCCGATTACGTGAAGCGCCGCCTGACGGAGAACACCCGCTGATGGGCACAATCGAAACGCTGGCCCAGAAACTAGCGGTCGATACGCTCAAGGTGCAAGACGCCAGTGGTGAAGAGCGGTTTTATGTGGAGGTGGGCCAGGTTCTTGGCGCCGCCTCCCAATCGCTTGAAGAGGCATTTCTAACCGAAATCCGCGTGCGACTGGCCGAACGCAAGGCGCGTGACTTCCTCAACAAGAAAGTCGCCGACCTGCAAGCCCAGCTCGGCACGAAGGGTAACGCGTGAGCGCCCGTCTGGAGGCGCAGTTTGCCTTTCTGCTCGAAGCCGACAAGCTGCGTGGTGTTGAGCGCCAGAACCTGATCATCGATTGCAGCCGTTGCGAAAACTCGGCCGAGCATAGCTGGCACCTGGCGCTTTATGCACTGGCACTTGCCCCGTTTGCCGCGCCGGAAGTGGATGTCTTCCGCGCCATCCGGATGCTGCTACTGCACGATCTGGTCGAGATCGACGCAGGCGACCACCCGATTACCGATGACGTCGACTGGCAGGCGGTGGCAAAGGCAGAGCAGGCGGCGGCGCAGCGGCTGTTTGGGCTGCTGCCAGCCGATCAAGGCGCAGAATTCTTGTCCCTTTGGCACGAATTCGAAACCGCAGAGACGCCCGACTCTCAATTTGCCAAACGGGTGGATCACTGCCAGCCGATCTTTCAGACGCTCTATGGCGCTGCTCCGCTGGACTGGCATATTGATGTGGTACGTCAAAACCTGTTTGGCGGTCGCGCAGCTGCGCTGGAGCAGCACCTGCCGGAGGCCTTTCACCACGCACTGTCGCTGCTGGGTGAGGACACAGGGTACGATTGCAGCCGCCTGACGGCCCGCCTGCCCTTCCTCAATGAGGCCGACAAACTGAAGCTGGTCACCCGCGCCTCCAAACTCGGCGACGGCTCCCGGCATGAAAACTCGGCAGAGCACAGCTGGCACATCATGCTCTATGCTTGGGTGCTGGCGGAACACAGCACTGTATCAGTTGATGTGAACCGTGTGCTGCAAATGCTGCTGCTGCACGATCTGGTGGAAATTGACGCTGGAGATGCACCGATCCACGGAGTGATTGATCCCGCAGCGCTTGCTGCCCTGGCTGCCGAGGAACTGGCTGCTGCCGACCGCCTATTCGGCATGCTTCCCGCCGAGCAAGGCCTGCCCATGCGTGCAATCTGGGAAGAGTTCGAGGCCGCGGAAAGCCCCGATGCGGTTTTCGCCAAATCCATCGACCGGGTTCAGCCCGTGCTGTTGAACCTGCTGAACGGCGGCGGCAGCTGGGTCGATTACGATGTCAGCCTGCCACAGCTCGATGCCCGCGTCGGCGGCAAGGTCAGCCGCGGCGCGCCAGAGGTATGGACCTATGTCCGGGTGCAAATCGAGCCCTGGTTTCGCGAGGCCGGACGCCTTTAAAGGACAGTGCAGCCCCGCAAGCGGGTCTGCATTTCACTCCAGAAACGGTTGAAACGGCTGGGTTTCCGCCCCCTTCGGCGTCAGCATCAGAAATTCCCCCGGCTTCAGCTCATTCCAAGCTTCTCCGGTGTCTTCCAGCGGCTCCGAGACCACCGCCCAGCCCTGCATGCTTTGGCTCCAGCGGTAATAAACAGACGGTGCAATGCTGTCCGAAGAGTAACGCGCTGCATAAAGCGTCTCCCCATCCGACATCGCGGCCGACAGGCGCATGTGGGGAGTCGTCCCGCGCGCCCGTGACAAGCCTTCCATCCGGGCAACCGAACGCTCCAGTGCCCTTTTCGGATCCGCATCCAGCCCCTCCTGCAGGGCCAGCAAAAACAATACTTCGCTGTCAGTCGCACCTCTGCGGTGCTCATACAACTCATCCGGGATGCACATATCAGCGTGGCGGCGGAATTTCTCAAAGCCGCCAACCTGCCCGTTGTGCATGAAGCTCCACTTCCCAGCCGTGAAAGGGTGGCAGTTATTGCGGCTGGTGGCCGACCCGGTGGAGGCCCGCACATGCGCCAGGAACAAGCCCGACTGCACCTGGTGCACCAGCGCCCGAAGATTGCAGTCCGACCAGGCCGGGTAGACATCGCGGTACAGCCCCGGTTCCGGCCTTTGGCCATACCAGGCGATGCCGAAGCCGTCGCCATTGGTGGCGGTTTTGCATTCAACCGCCTTCTGGCTTTGCGCAATCAGCGAATGCGCAGGCGTTGAAATAATGTCTTCCAAAAAGACGTCGGCACCCGTGTAGGCAGCCCAGCGGCACATGCGGCAATCCCCATTCCGTTTCCGGGAATCAGATCAATGTTTCAACCTGACACCCATTATCAGGACAGGTTCCTAAGAATTACCCAATTCACAGTCCAGTGTGCCTGCGCACAATGACGTGTTCATTCCGGACCGTTTGCGGAATCCGGCCTGCCTGTGCCGCTTCGGGACTTCCCCGGCCTGCCAGGATCGGATAGGCGGGAAGTCAGGCTGGCGGAATTACCCGCGGCAAGGGCTTGAAGGAGGCTGAGATGCCGGTTCACTACGTCTACCTGATTATTGCGGTGGCTGCGGAGACCATCGGCACGACGGCGCTGCAGGCCAGCCAGCAGTTCTCCAGGCTCGGCCCGTCACTGATCGTTCTGGTCGCCTATGCCTTCTCCTTCTACATGATGGGGCTTACGCTCAAATTCATGCCGGTGGGCATTGTCTACGCCATCTGGTCCGGGCTTGGCATCCTGCTGATTGCAGTCATTGCTTTCATTGTTTTCGGTCAAAAGCTGGATCTTCCCGCCGTCATCGGCATGGTGCTGATCATGTCCGGGATTGTCATCATCCACCTGTTTTCCAAGTCCTCGGGACACTGATCCGCCGTAGAAAGCGCCACACAGCGGTTTTCCTCTGGCCTTTGTGCGGGGTTCGGGCTATGCGCGGCCCAACTTCCTTACAAAGGCGAACGTCATGGACCTGCGCAACATTGCGATCATTGCTCACGTTGACCACGGCAAAACCACCCTGGTCGACGAGCTGCTGAAACAATCCGGCGCCTTCCGCGAAAATCAGGCTGTGGCGGAACGCGCCATGGACAGCAACGATCTGGAGCGCGAACGCGGCATCACTATTTTTGCCAAACCGACTTCGGTCGAGTGGAACGGCACCCGGATCAACATCGTGGACACCCCCGGCCACGCCGATTTCGGCGGCGAGGTTGAGCGGATCCTGTCGATGGTTGACGGCGTGGTGCTGCTTGTGGACGCCGCCGAAGGCCCGATGCCGCAGACCAAATTCGTGACCTCCAAGGCGCTGGCCCTGGGTCTGCGTCCGATCGTTGTTCTGAACAAGGTCGACAAACCGGACGCCGAACCCGACCGCGCGCTGGACGAATGCTTTGACCTGTTCGCCTCGCTGGACGCCACCGAGGACCAGCTGGACTTCCCGCACATGTACGCGTCCGGCCGTTCCGGCTGGGCCGATGCTGAACTGGACGGCCCGCGCAAGGACCTGCACGCACTGTTCAACCTGATCGTGAACCACGTGCCGGAGCCGAAGCAGATCAAGCGTCAGGACGAAGATTTCCGGATGCTTGCCACCACCTTGGGCAGTGACCCGTTTGTTGGACGTCTGCTGACCGGCCGCGTTGAATCCGGCAAGCTGAAGGTCGGTGCCACCGTGCAGGCGATCTCCCGTATCGGCCAGAAAATCGAACAGTTCCGCGTGACCCGGATCCAGGCTTTCCGCGGCCTGGCCCAGCAGGACATCGAAGAAGCCCAGGCAGGCGACATCGTCTCCATCGCCGGCATGTCCAAAGCCACCGTGGCCGACACCATCTGTGCGCTGGCTGTGGATGAGGCGCTGGACGCCCAGCCGATCGACCCGCCGACAATCACCGTGACCTTCGGCATCAACGACAGCCCGCTGGCTGGCCGTGACGGCAAGAAAGTCCAGTCCCGCGTTATCCGCGACCGCCTGTTGAAAGAGGCCGAAAGCAACGTCGCCATCAAAATCGCCGACACCCCGGGCGGCGAAGCCTTCGAGGTCTCAGGCCGCGGCGAACTGCAGATGGGCGTTCTGATCGAAAACATGCGCCGCGAAGGGTTCGAGCTGTCGATCTCCCGCCCGCAAGTGATCATGAAGGAAGTCGACGGCGTCCGCATGGAGCCGATCGAAGAAGCCACCATCGACGTCGATGACGAATACTCCGGCGCAGTGATCGAGAAACTGACCGGCGCCCGCAAGGGGGAGTTGGTCGAGATGAAACAGGCCGGTGCAGGCAAGACCCGCATCATTGCCCACGTCCCCTCCCGCGGGCTGATCGGCTACCACGGCGAGTTCCTGACCGACACCCGCGGCACCGGCGTGCTGAACCGCGTGTTCCACGGCTGGGCACCGCACAAGGGCGCAATCCCTGGCCGCCGCGCAGGCGTGCTGATCTCGATGGAGAACGGCCAATCCGTGGCTTACGCGCTGTGGAACCTGGAAGAGCGCGGCAAGATGATGATCGGCGCCCAGGCCGACATCTACACTGGCATGATCATTGGTGAGCATTCGCGCGACAACGACCTGGAAGTGAACCCGCTGAAGGGCAAAAAGTTGACCAACGTTCGGGCCTCTGGCACCGACGATGCGGTCCGCCTGACCACACCGATGACGCTGTCGCTGGAAGAGGCCATCGCCTATATCAACGACGACGAGCTGGTTGAGGTGACGCCGAACAACGTGCGTCTGCGCAAGCGCTACCTGGACCCGCATGAGCGCAAGCGGATGTCCAAGGCCAGCGCCTGACGAAAAAGAAACGGCGGCAGAGAGATCTGCCGCCGTTTTTCATTCCGTGTCCTGCAAGACTGTCACCTTGTCGCTCACGGTGACCCTGCCCGGCTCCAACACCTCAGCGTACCAGCCGCCGTGGCCGCGCATCGCATTGTAACCGCCATGGCCCAGCACTTCCTCCATCCGCGAACATGGCGGACAAGGGCCAGTGACACGCAGCACCGCACTGCCGACCCGCAGCGTTGCCTTGCGCAGGGCTGCAAGGTTGATCCCTGAAACAAGAAGATTTCGCCGCAACTGCTCCGGATCAACGGCCTCAAGGCCCGCTAGGCTTGCGATCACCGGGAGGTGTTCCGCCTGAATCAAGGTTACTGCGCGCTTACCTTCTTTGGCGTGGTCCCCTCTTAGACCACCAACGGACATGCCAGTCGCCTCAGGCGCCTGAACCTCTTCACGCCTGCCAGGGCGCACACCAATCCACACCACCCGGCCCGGGGCCGCATGACGCTTCAGCATTTCCGCAAATGCGGTGACCATTACTCGGAGGTTTCCACCACCATCAGCTCGCGCTCAGACGCGCCGCGCGCATGATTCAGGGCTTCCTGGTATTCGGGGCTGTGATAGCAATCCACCGCGGCTTCGATACTGGGGAATTTCGCAACCACGTTGCGCGGGCGCTCCTTGCCCTCCAGCTGCACAAACCGGCCGCCGCGGGCGATGAATTCCCCGCCGTGCGCGGCAATAGCCGGACCTGCCAACTCGGCATATTTGCCGTAGGCATCTGCGTCGGTGACGGTCACATGTGCGATCCAGAGTGCGGGCATCGGAGCCTCCCTTAGTGATGATCTTTCCGGCAGCTTAGGCAGTTTGCCGGAAAGACCAAGTATTTTTTGACCAAATGGTCAGCCCGCCAGCAAAGCCTCTGCTGCCTTGATGGCTTCCTCGGCGCCAGAGAAGTCCTTGCCGCCGCCCTGGGCCAAATCCGGACGGCCGCCGCCACCCTTACCGCCCACTGCAGGGACTGCTGCCTTGAGCACGTCAACGGCAGAGACTTCGCTGGTCAGATCGTCGGTGACACCGGCCGCGACAGCAACCTTGCCATCTTCTTCGGCGATCAGAAGGATCACACCGGAGCCGATGTTCTGCTTGTGCTTGTCGATCAGGCCGCGCAGGTCCTTGCCGGACACGCCCTGCAGCGCCTGGGCCAGGAAATTCTTGCCATTCACGTTCTTGGCCTCGGCACCGCCGCCGGAGCCGCCGCCCATGGCGATTTGCTGCTTGAGATTGGAGATCTCGTTCTGCAGCGCCTTGCGTTCATCCATCATCGCCTTCAGGCGGTCCAGAACCTCCACTGGCTGCGCCTTCAAGGCACCGGCGACCTCTGCCATCCGGCCCGCTTCACGCTCCAGATGCTCAACCGCCGCCGCACCGGTCAGCGCCTCGATCCGGCGCACACCAGCCGATGACGCGCTGTCGCCCAGGATGACAAATGTGCCGATGTCGCCAGTCTGCTTCACATGGGTGCCGCCGCACAGTTCGATCGAGTAAGTATCGCCATCGTGGCCCTTGCCGGTCGGCGCGCGGCCCATGGAGACAACACGGACCTCTTCGCCGTATTTTTCGCCGAACAACGCCTGGGCGCCAAGCTCACGCGCGTCATCGGGGGTCATGATCCGTGTCGACACGGGTGTATTCTGGCGAATGAAGTCATTCACTTCCGAGCCGACCTTGGCCAGTTCGTCCGCGTTCATCGCCTTGTTGTGGCTGAAGTCGAACCGCAGGCGGTCCTCGGCGTTCAACGACCCCTTCTGCGCCACATGTTCCCCCAACGCATTGCGCAGGGCTTCGTGCAGCAGGTGCGTAGCGGAGTGGTTGGCACGGATCTTGCTGCGGCGTGCGTGATCCACTTCCATCGCCGCGCCTTTGCCCACGGCAATCTCGCCCTCGGTCACTTCGGAGATGTGCAGGAAAAGGCCCTCCACCTTCTTGGTGTCGGTGATACGGGCCGCGCCGCCTTCAACGGTCAGCACGCCGGTGTCACCCACCTGGCCGCCGCTTTCGCCGTAAAACGGCGTCTGGTTCAGGATGACCTGCACCGTGTCGCCCTTGGCCGCGGACTGCACCTGCGCACCGTCCTTGACGATGGCAACGATCTGGCCCTCGGCCTTCTCGGTCTCATAACCCAGGAAATCAGTGGTGCCGGCGGCGTCCACGATGTCGAAGTAAACCTTCACATCCGCGGCTTCGCCCAGGCCAATGCCGCCTGCGCGGGATTTCTCTTTCTGCTCTTTCATCGCAGCGTCGAACCCATCGGTGTCGACCTCGATTTCCTTGGCGCGCAGGGCGTCCTGCGTCAGGTCGAGCGGGAAGCCATAAGTGTCATACAGCTTGAACGCAGTCTCGCCCGGCAGCACATCGCCCTTGCCCAGGTCACCGGAGGCTTCGTCCAGCAGTTTCAGACCGCGGTCCAGGGTTTTGAGGAAACGGGTTTCTTCCTGCTCAAATGTCTCTTCGATCAGCGCCTGCCCTTGGCCAAGTTCCGGATAGGCCGCGCCCATTTTCTGGACCAGCGACGGCACCAGCTTTTGCATCACCGGATCGGTGGCCCCCAGAAGCGAGGCATGACGCATCGCGCGGCGCATGATCCGGCGCAGAACATAGCCGCGGCCTTCGTTCGACGGCAGCACGCCTTCGGCAATCAGGAAGGAGCAGGAACGCAAGTGATCCGCGATCACCCGATGATGCACGTTCTGATCACCGAACGGATCGGTGTTGGTGACGTTTGCTGAGGCTTCGATCAGCGACTTGAACAGATCGGTTTCATAGTTGTCGTGGGTGCCCTGCAACAGCGCCGCAATCCGCTCCAGTCCCATGCCGGTGTCGATGGACTGCATCTCGAGGTCAACCATCGAGCCGTCCGCGAACTTCTCGTTCTGCATGAAGACGAGGTTCCAGATCTCGATGAACCGGTCGCCGTCTTCCTCCGGCGAACCCGGAGGGCCGCCCCAGATGTGGTCGCCGTGGTCATAGAAGATCTCGGTGCAGGGGCCGCAAGGACCGGTATCGCCCATCTGCCAGAAGTTGTCGGACGTGGCGATACGGATAATCCGGTCCTCCGGCACGCCGATCTTCTTCCAGATATCAAAGGCTTCGTCATCGGTGTGATAGACGGTGGTGTAAAGCCGGTCCTTTGGAACCTCGAGTTCCTTGGTGATCAATTCCCAGGCAAAGGGGATCGCCTCATGCTTGAAGTAGTCGCCAAAGGAGAAGTTGCCGAGCATCTCGAAAAACGTGTGATGGCGCGCGGTGTAGCCCACATTGTCGAGATCGTTGTGCTTGCCGCCTGCGCGCACGCATTTCTGCGAAGTGGTCGCGCGCTTGTAGTCGCGGGTTTCCACCCCGGTAAAACAGTTCTTGAACTGAACCATCCCTGAGTTTGTGAACATCAGGGTGGGGTCATTGCGCGGTACCAGCGGGCTGGAATCGACAACTTCATGCCCCTGTTTGGCAAAGTAGTTCAGAAAGGTAGAGCGGATATCGTTGAGCGTCGGCATATGCGGGATCTCTTGCGGGCTTAAAACAAGCGTTCCGGGCAGGTTTAACCGCCCGCCGACGCACTGTCCACAGCGGGAAGCGGCATGGTTTCATGAAAAAGGGCGCAGCTCGCGCCGCGCCCTCACCGTTTAAGTATTTGATCAGATTTTCCGGCGTTTAGGCCTCAAGGATATCGTCTGCGTCGTCTGTTTCAGGGCGCTCGAATTCCAGCCCGTGGGAAGCGCGGATCTTGTCCTCGATGTCAAAGGCAACAGACGGGTTTTCCTTCAGGAAGGTCTTGGCGTTTTCCCGCCCCTGCCCGATCCGTTCATCCCCGTAGGAGAACCAGGCGCCGGACTTGTTGACGACACCGGCCGCCACACCCAGGTCCAGCAGCTCGCCCATCTTGGAGATGCCTTCGCCATACATGATGTCGAACTCCACCTGTTTGAACGGCGGCGCGACCTTGTTCTTCACCACTTTGACACGGGTTGCGTTGCCGACCACCTCGTCCCGGTCCTTGATCGCGCCGATGCGGCGGATGTCCAGGCGGACGGAGGAGTAGAATTTCAGTGCGTTGCCGCCGGTTGTGGTTTCGGGCGAGCCGAACATCACGCCGATCTTCATGCGGATCTGGTTGATGAAGATCACCATGCATTTGGAGCGGCTGATGGAGCCGGTCAGCTTGCGCATTGCCTGGCTCATCAGACGGGCCTGCACACCAACGTTGCTGTCGCCCATATCACCCTCAAGTTCGGACTTCGGGGTCAGCGCCGCCACCGAGTCGACGATCACCATGTTGACCGCGCCGGAGCGCACCAGGGTGTCGGTGATTTCCAGCGCCTGTTCGCCGGTGTCGGGCTGCGAAATCAGCAGCTCATCCAGATCAACGCCCAGCTTGGCCGCATACTGCGGGTCCAGCGCATGTTCCGCGTCGACAAAGGCGCAAACGCCGCCCTTCTTCTGCTGTTCTGCAATGCAGTGCAGTGTCAACGTCGTCTTGCCGGAGCTTTCCGGGCCGTAGATTTCAATAATCCGCCCCATCGGCAGGCCGCCGATCCCCAGCGCGATGTCGAGCCCCAGAGAGCCGGTCGAGCTTGCCTCGATCTCGTGCATGGCATTGCCATCGCCGAGCTTCATGATCGAACCCTTGCCGAACTGCCGCTCAATCTGGGCAAGCGCGCTGTCGAGCGCCTTTTGCTTGTCACCGCTTACTTTATTTTTCATGGTCAAAAGATCCGCCATAGTCCCTTGTCCTTTTCTATGTGTCACACACCGGGGCGCGCGGCAATCACTGCTTTGTTCACCTCTTGTTCCTTATGAGATCAAAAAGAGAACATTGCAACAAGTTTCTGGTGTACCCACTTCGGGAGCTGGATGTTAAAGATTGGTTTATGGTTAATCAGCAGCAAGAATTTTTACCGGGCAGTTGACGGAATGATGATATTTTTCAAGGAACGGCTGGCGCTTCTGTCTGTTCCCAAGACCGGCACCACCGCGTTTCAAGCGGCTCTGCGCGACCGCGCCGACATGGTGATTTCCGATCCGCCTGAGCTGAAACATGCGCCGCTCTACCGCTACAACCGCTGGATCCGGCCAATGTTTGAAAAGGTCTGCGGCACTGAACTGGAGGTTGCGGCTGTCGTGCGCGAACCTGTCAGCTGGCTGGGCAGCTGGTACCGGTACCGTCAACGGCCGGCGCTGGACGGCAAGCCCAACTCGACCAAAGGGATCAGTTTCGACGACTTCCTGCGCGCTTATTGCAAAGGCAAGCCGCCCGCCTTTGCCAACGTCGGCAGCCAGGCGAAGTTCCTCGAGGCCCAGCCCAATGGCTGCAGGGTGAACCATCTTTTCCGCTACGAGGATCAGGAAGCGCTTAAAGGGTTTCTTGAATCTCGTCTGAACACCGGAATTCGCCTGGAACGCAAAAACGTCAGCCCTCAAGCGCCTTTGAACCTCAGCTCTGAAGCTGAGGCGCATCTGCGGCGCAAGCGCGCGGCTGAGTTCGAATTATACAGCAGCATTCCGAGCCGCTGAAAGACAACCCGCGGGATCCGGCAGGTTGTCAGATCAATGCAGCTGCGCGTGCACTGTCTCGGTCAACTGGTTGAGAGAGAAAGGTTTTGGCAGGAAGACAGAGTTCGGCACATCCGGCTCTGCTTCGCCAAAGGCACCCTCTGCATAGCCGGAGACAAACACTACGCGGGTATCCGGGCGTTCCTTCAGCGCCTCGCGGACCCAGCTGGGGCCGTCCATGCCTGGCATCACCACATCTGTCACGAATACATCTACCGTAAGTCCGGGATCTTCAAGCGTGCGCAGGGCGTCTTCAGCAGATTCGGCCTCCAGCACCGTGTAGCCGCGCATCCTGAGCGCGCGCGACGCGAAGGCACGCACCGGCGCCTCGTCCTCGACCAGCAGCACAACCCCTTCGCCGTGCTGAGCGGCGGCAGCCTTATCGGCCGCAGCTTCCGGTTTCTCCGCGGCCAGTTGCTCGGCCTGCTGCTTGTAGACCGGAAAGAACAGGGTGAACTGCGTTCCGTGGCCTTTCACCGAATCGACAAAGATATAGCCGCCGGTCTGCTTGATGATACCGTAGGCCGTGGAAAGCCCCAGACCGGTCCCCTCACCCGTGCGCTTTGTGGTATAGAAAGGTTCAAACACCTTTTGCAGCTTGTCCGGGGCAATCCCGACACCCTCGTCTGAGACCTTCACCGTCACCCAATCGCCGGCAGGCACTGTTGCCCGGTTGCGCTCCAAAGGTTTTTCAAGCGAGACAACTTCGGTCTCAACCCGGATTTCACCGCCCTGAGGCATCGCATCGCGGGCGTTCACAACCAGGTTCATCAGAACCTGTTCCAGCTGCCGCTTGTCGGCCCGGATCGATTTCATCACAGGATCGTGGCTGAGCGTCAGGGTGACCCTCTCCCCGACCAGTCGGTTCAGCAGATGGGTCAGGTCGGACAGCGTATCCCGGACATCCAAGGTTTCCGGCTGCAATGTCTGCTTGCGGGAGAACGCCAGCAATTGGCTCACCAATGACGCCGCCCGGTTTGCGTTTTCATGAATCTGAATCAGATCGCCATAGTCCTGGTCGCCCTGATCGTGGCGCAGCAACAGCAGATCGCAATGGCCGGAAATCGCCGTCAGCAAGTTGTTGAAATCATGCGCAACACCGCCTGCCAGCTGGCCGATTGCCTGCATCTTCTGGCTTTGGACAAATTGCGCCTCCAGCGTCTTAAGCTCTGTGGCGTCATTCAGAACCGCAATGAGCAGCGGCGTCCCGTCTTCCACCACGCGGGTCAGCGTAACCTGGACAAAGACCTCCTTGTCAGAGCGCGAAAGCCGCAGGAATTCCGACTTGTTCGGGGCCAGCCCGTCGGCTGTGTCGCGCAGCCAATCCGACATCGGGCGGCCAAGACCCTCCATAAGCTGGCCCAGTTTCAGGCTGGCGCAGCTGTCGACCCCAAGAAGCCGGAGCGCCATCCGGTTGCTGCTCAGGATCTCTCCTGTAGGCGCCACTTTGAGGAAAGGCACCGGCAGCGCCTCGAACCCGGCCCGGGCGGATTCAAAACTGCTTTCATCCACCTCCATCAGAAACAGTTCGCTGCGGCCCTGGGTCCGGTTCTGCTCGCTCACGAGCACCTGCACAGGCCCCTTCTTGGTGCTCAGCGTGTTGATCTGCCCCGGCAGCACCGGAAGCGACGGAAACAGGCGGTCCGTGGACTTCACCCGTTCGCCGATCAGGCTGCGTGCGGCCTCGTTCATGAACAGCACCGTGCCAGTGCGGCCCACGGTAATCATCGGAACCGGTAACGCATCGGCGCCGCGGCCATTGCCGCCCCGATCCAGAATATCCTCGACCCTCCACAGGAAACTGCCGCCGCTCATCTGGTGCACCGCCAGACGAACATGTCCTCGGCGGGTGACAATATCCTCACGTGCCGAACCGTCGACGCGGGCGCGGCTTTGCAACCGGTAGAGCACCGCAGAGGGGTTGGCGAGGATTGACCGCAGCGAGCCCGCCAGCGTTTCGCGGCCGGCATCTTCAAACCGTTTCACCGCAGCGCCATTGCACGCGTGAATCATTCCGTCACCGTCGGTGACAAAGCTGGGGGTTGCATCCTTTTCGATGAAACCTGTCAGCAATTCCGCTGCCATCGCCCGCGCATTCAACCGCGTCCGCGTCTGCACCACCAGCAGCGCTGCAACCGCTGTCAGCGTCAGCCCCACCATGACAAATCCGCGGCCCATCCAGTGCGGCAGCGGCAGGATCCATGGCGCTGCCATCAGCATTAACGCCAGCAGCAGTGTTGCGGCCAGCCGGGCGTGTTCAGGTGCGTAAACGCGCAGTTCCGGAACGGAGGTTTCTAGGCGACCGGACATTGCGGCTCCATGGTCAGTGCATATTGCCGCCATAACGCGGCGGTTTAGGTTAAAACCACGTTAAGAAACACAAAGGTTCTACTGCCGAAACCCTAACAACCGCGTTTTGCGCGCGTCAACACGGCAACATAGAAGCCATCAGTGCCGCCCTGTACCTGCCATCCTTTCTGATCCGCCAGATGCCAGTCCTGGTTTTCCTCGGTAAACCTTTGAACCTGAGCGCTGTTTTCGCCATCAAGCATGGAGCAGGTCGCATAGGCCAATACCCCGCCCGGCGTCACCAGCCCGGCAGCCTTGCGCAGGATTTCTCCCTGGATGCGTTGCAGATCCGCCAGCCCTTCGGCGGTCAGACGCCATTTACCTTCGGGCGCCCGGCGCCAGGAGCCCGAGCCGGAACAAGGCACGTCGCAAAGAACCAGATCAAACGGCCCGTTGCGGGCCAGATCACCGGTTGAAACAAGCGTAATCGCCGCCCCGGCCCGCGCGGCACGCTCTGGCAAATCTTTCATCCGCCGCGGATCAGCGTCATGCGCGAAACTCTGGAGACTGGCCCGGGCCGCCATGGCCAGAGACTTGCCGCCGCCGCCAGCGCAATAGTCCAGGACCTTCATGCCATCCTTCAGCGGCAGACGGTCCGTCACAGCCTGGCTGGCCGCATCCTGAAGCTCAACAAGACCATCCTGATAGGACTTGGAATTACGCAATTTACGCGCGCCTTCGGTCACTTCCAGCGCGGTCCCCGCTGCAGGATGCGGCTCGGCAGTAATGCCTTCGCCGGCCAGGGCTTTCATCGCCTTTTCAACAGTTCCGCGCGCGGTGTTCACCCGCAAATGAACCGGCGCCCGGCTGCGCAGAGCCAGCGCCGCAGCCTCAGCCTCAGCGCCAAGGCTTGCGCGGAAGTCCGGCCACAGCCATTCAGGAATATCCAGCGCTTCCGCCCCCGAAGGCGCGGACGGCAGGTCCCGTTCGCTGGCCGTCAAAGGCGCAGGCGCATGGCCTTGGCCAGTAAAGAACTCATCGGGATCCCGCCCCGTCTCGCGCAGCGCGCCCAGGATCAGCCCGCGGCCGCTGCGGCTGCCGCCAAGGGCAGCATGCGAGCGCAGGCAGCGCACCGCATCAAATACGTGATCGCGCACTGCGGCCCGGTCCTTTGACCCGGCAAATCGGCTGCGGCGTCCCCAGGAAGTCAGCGCCTTCTCGGCGGGTTCCCCCGCCAGCACCTGATCCAGGATTTCGATGGCCGCCTGCAGGCGGGCGGCGGGGGTCATGCCCCTGCCCCGTATTCCGCGTTCTTTTTACAAGCGGCCATCATGGTCTCAGCCCACCCGGTAGTTCGGCGCTTCGCGGGTGATCTGCACGTCGTGCACGTGGCTTTCTTTCAGCCCGGCGCCGGTGATGCGGACAAAATTGCAGTTCTTGCGCATCTCGTCGACGGTTGCGCAGCCGGTGTAGCCCATCGCCGCCCGCAGGCCGCCCACCAGCTGGTGGATCACTGCGTTTGCACCGCCTTTATAGGGCACCTGACCTTCGATCCCTTCCGGCACCAGCTTGTCGCTGGCTGCATCCTTCTGGAAGTACCGGTCGGCGGAGCCGCGCGCCATGGCGCCCATGGACCCCATGCCACGGTAGGATTTGAAGGAACGGCCCTGATAGAGGATCACCTCACCGGGGGACTCATCGGTGCCGGCAATCATCGAACCGACCATGGCGCAGGAGGCGCCCGCTGCAATCGCCTTGGCGAAATCACCCGAGAACTTGATGCCGCCATCTGCGATAACCGGCACATCGCCCGCAGCTGCGGCGCAATCCATGATCGCGGTCAGCTGCGGCACGCCAACACCCGCCACCATGCGGGTGGTGCAGATGGAACCCGGACCGATGCCAACCTTGACCGCATCGGCGCCTGCATCAATCAGCGCACGGGTTGCTTCACCAGTAGCAACGTTACCGGCAATCACCTGGATGTTGCTGTACTGCGCCTTGATCCGCTTCACAGCTTCGATCACGCCGGCGGAGTGGCCGTGCGCGGTATCCACCACCACAACGTCCACGCCAGCATCAATCAGCGCCTCGGACCGCTCATACCCGCTGTCACCGACGGAGCTGGCGGCAGCCACACGCAGGCGGCCCAGCTCGTCCTTGCAGGCGGTGGGGTTCAGAACTGCCTGTTCGGTATCCTTGAGGGTCAGCAGGCCCGTCAGCTTGCCGTCCTTGTCAGACACCAGCAGCTTCTCGATCCGGCGCGCCTTCATCAGCGACTTGGCCTCTTCCAGATCGGCCGGCTCCTGCAGCATCGCCAGATTGTCCGACGTCATCATCACCGAAACCGGTGTGCTGGCATCGGTGGCAAAACGCATGTCGCGGTTGGTCACGATGCCAACCACACGGCCGGATCCATCAACCACCGGAAAACCGGTGACGCGGTAACGCTCCTGCAGCGCCTGCGCATCTGCCAGCGTCTGATCCGGGGTCAACGTAATGGGGTTGTACACGATACCGGAGACGAACCGCTTGACCCGGCGCACTTCGCGGGCCTGTTCCTCGGAATTGAGGTTCTTGTGGATCACGCCCATGCCGCCGGCCTGCGCCATCGCAATCGCCATCCGCGCCTCGGTCACGGTGTCCATCGCCGAGCTGAGAAGCGGAATATTGAGGGCGATCGACTGTGTCACCCGTGTGCGCGTATCCGCGGTGTTGGGCAGAACGCTCGACGCGCCTGGCACCAGTAGAACATCATCAAAGGTGAGAGCCTCACGAATCTGCATTGGTCGTCCTCATGCATAACCCCGTTTGGCGGTGACCCTATGGCACAGAACCTTGCGGGTGGAAAGAGGCCGGCACCAAGAATTCCTGCACCGCAGCAATTCTTTGGCAACAGGCTGATCTGGGTCAATGCGCAGGGCGCAGCCGCAGCTATCAGTAAAGCTGCAGAAATGACTCAGGGTTTTGCAATGTCCGCCCCCTTGAAAGACATCACCGTTCTGGACCTGACCCATGTTCTGGCAGGCCCCTATTGTTCAATGATACTGTCGGACCTCGGTGCCAGGGTGATCAAGGTTGAACGAGCCGGCGCAGGCGACGACACCCGCGCCTTCCCGCCCTTCAAACACGGCAGCAGCGCCTATTTCGCCACCATCAACCACGGCAAGCAAAGCATTGCGCTGGATCTGAAAGCTCCCGGGGACCGGGAGGTTTTTGAACGCCTGCTGGCGCAGGCTGATGTGCTCCTGGAAAACTACCGTCCCGGCGTGATGCAGCGCCTTGGCTACGGCTGGGAAGAGTTGCACGCCCGGTTCCCCCGGCTGATCTACGGCGCAGTCTCGGGCTTTGGCCACACCGGCCCCGACGCCCTGAAACCCGCCTATGACATGGTGGTTCAGGCGCGTGGCGGCGTCATGTCGATCACCGGCGAGAAAAACCGCGAGCCGGTTCGGGTCGGTGCCTCCATCGGCGATATTGTTGCAGGGATGTTCCTAGGCCACGGCATTCTCGCGGCACTTCTGGACGTGCAGAAGACAGGCAAGGGCCGCTTCATCGACGTCGCCATGCTGGACAGCCAGCTGGCCTTGCTTGAGCACGCCATCGCAATCACCACCGTCACAGGCGAAGCGCCGCAACCTTCCGGCGCAAGGCATCCGTCGATCACCCCGTTTGAAACCTTCCATGCTTCGGACGGACTATTCGTGATTGCGGCCGGCAACGACGCGCTGTTTACCCGGCTCTGCGATGCCCTGCAACTGCCGCTGGCCGCAGACCCGCGCTTTGCCACCAACCCGGCGCGCTGCGAAAACGCCCGCCTTCTGAAGCGCTTGATCGAAGCAGTGACACTGGACCATCCCACAGAGCATTGGATCACCCTGCTAAGCGAAGCTGGTGTGCCAACTGGCCCGATCCAGACCGTGGATCAGGTGCTTCGTGATCCGCAGATCCTGGCTCGAAACATGGTTGTTGATGTGCTGGATGAGGACGGCCGCCCGGACAATACATCTGCCGGCAACCCGATCAAGATGAGCGGCCTGCCCGACCCGGTCACCCGCCGCCCTGCCCCGCGGCTTGACGGCAACCGGACAGAGATTCTGACGTGGCTTGAAGAAGTTGAAGAGCAAGCGGCATGTTGACCCAAAGCCCGCCCGGAAAACGCATTTGAAACTCATCAATTCGTCAAAAATGGCGTCAGCAGACGGGAAAATGCCGCCCATCGCCTTTCGCTTGCCGCAAAAGCCCATATGCTCCGCCTAAATTGCGGAATGAGAAGGCCACAGGCATGACTGACGAACCCCTCGTTGTGTTTACCCCCTCCGGCAAGCGCGGGCGTTTCCCCGCGGGCACGCCGATCCTGACAGCCGCCCGGCAGCTCGGTGTCGATCTGGACTCGGTCTGCGGCGGCCGCGGCATCTGCTCCAAGTGCCAGATCACGCCCTCCTACGGCGAGTTTCCCAAACACGGGGTGACCGTGGCCGAGGGGGCATTGAGCGAGTGGAACAAGGTTGAGCAGCGCTACAAGGACAAGCGCGGCCTGATCGACGGCCGCCGCCTGGGCTGCCAGGCCACAGTGCAAGGCGACATCGTGATCGACGTGCCGCCCGAAAGCCAGGTCCACCGCCAGGTGGTGCGCAAGCGCGCCGAGGCCCGCGACATCACCATGAACCCCTCCACCCGGCTGTACTATGTCGAGGTGGAAGAGCCCGACATGCACAAGCCCACCGGCGACATGGAGCGGCTGATTGAGGCGCTGGACGCCCAATGGGACCTGAAGGGCGTCAAGACCGACCTGCATATCCTGAACGTGCTGCAGCCCGCCCTGCGCAAAGGCGGCTGGAAAGTTACCGTTGCCGTGCATCTAGGCGATGAAAACCACCCTCCCAAGATCATGCATATCTGGCCCGGCTTCTATGAGGGCTCGATCTATGGTCTGGCGGTTGACCTTGGCTCGACCACCATCGCTGCCCACCTGTGTGACCTGAAAACCGGTGAGGTCGTGGCCTCCTCCGGCATCATGAACCCGCAGATCCGCTTTGGCGAAGACCTGATGAGCCGCGTTTCTTATTCGATGATGAACAAGGGCGGCGACCAGGAGATGACCCGCGCGGTGCGCGAGGGCATGAACGCGCTTTTCACCCAGATCGCAGCTGAGGCAGAGATCGACAAGGCGCTGATCGTGGATGCCGTTTTTGTCTGCAACCCGGTGATGCACCACCTGTTCCTCGGCATCGACCCGTTTGAGCTGGGCCAGGCGCCCTTTGCGCTGGCGACCTCCAACGCACTGGCACTACGCGCGGTGGAGCTGGATCTGAACATTCACCCCGCCGCCCGTGTTTACCTGCTGCCCTGTATCGCCGGGCACGTCGGTGCCGATGCCGCCGCTGTGGCGCTGTCCGAAGCCCCCGACAAATCCGAAGACCTTGTGCTGGTCGTGGACGTGGGCACCAACGCCGAGATCCTGCTGGGCAACAAGGAGAAGGTCCTCGCCTGCTCCTCCCCCACCGGCCCGGCTTTTGAGGGCGCCCAGATCTCCAGCGGCCAGCGCGCCGCCCCTGGCGCCATCGAACGGGTTGAGATCAATCCGGAGACCAAGGAACCCCGCTTCAGGGTGATTGGCTCCGACATCTGGTCGGATGAGGACGGTTTCTCGGAATCCATCGCCACCACCGGGATCACCGGCATCTGCGGCTCAGGGATCATCGAGGCGATTGCCGAAATGCGCCTGGCAGGCGTACTGGATGCCTCTGGCCTGATCGGTTCCGCTGAGCAGACCGGCTCTGCCCGCTGCATCCAGGACGGGCGTACCAACGCCTACATGCTGTGGGATGGCTCCGCCGAGGGCGGCCCGACCATCACCGTGACCAACCCGGACATCCGCGCCATCCAGATGGCCAAGGCCGCGCTCTACTCCGGCGCCCGCCTCCTGATGGACAAGTTCGGCGTCGATACCGTGGACCGCGTGGTGCTGGCCGGCGCCTTTGGCGCGCATATTTCTGCAAAGCACGCCATGGTCCTGGGCATGATCCCGGATTGCGTGCTGGAGAAGGTCACCTCGGCCGGCAACGCCGCAGGCACCGGTGCCAGAATTGCGCTTCTGAACACCGAAGCGCGCGGCGAGATTGAGGAAACCGTGCGCCGGATCGAGAAGATTGAAACCGCCGTCGAACCCCGCTTCCAGGAGCATTTCGTGAACGCCTCGGCGATCCCGAACTCGGCGGAACCCTTCCCGATCCTGGAAACCGTGGTCACCCTGCCGCAGGTGAATTTCAACACCGGCGGGGGTGACGGTGAAGGCGCGGGCGGCGGCCGCCGCCGCCGTCGCCGCGGCTAAGCCGGAACCGGAAATAATTTCGCTGCGGCGCCCTTGACCTTGGCGCCGCAGCGGCCTAATCCTGCCCTCACAAGCGGGTATGGTGAAATGGTATCATGCGAGCTTCCCAAGCTTAAGGCGCGGGTTCGATTCCCGCTACCCGCTCCAGCCTCCCCTATTTTTCAGATACTTGCCGAACGCACTCCCGGCGCAGCCGTTTGACTGCCCGGGTCAAGCACCAGCCAGCTGTTTGTGCTAAACTGGCGCCGCACGCCCGCGTGGACCGGGCTGTTAGTTTGGGAGGGTACCAGTATGACACGCCACTTTTTTACCGCCGCACTCCTGTGCGCCTTCAGCGCCGGATCTGCTGGAGCAGGAACAACCTGGGAACAGGGCGGCACCGGGACCGGCACCGCAAGCAACTCCCCTACCGAGATTGCTGACGACCACATGGTGATCCAAACCAGCAGCACCTATGAGAACGTCGAAATGGAGGACCCCGGTCATCCTATGAACGGTGCCGCAGGCCCCTGTTTCGGCGCGGTTGAAGTAGCTCCATCCGGCGTCACCGGCGGCGGCATCTGCGCCTTCACCGACAAGGCCGGCGACAAGGTGGTGCTGCATTGGCACGCCGAGGGGATGGACGCCTCCGGCGCCCTGACCGGCAGTTGGAAGCTCAGCGGCGGAACCGGTCCCTGGGCTGCAGCCGAAGGCGGCGGCAAGTTTTCCTCCCTCACTGATCCGGCAAGCGGAAACTTCGTCAACACGATTACCAGCAGCGTTACACTGCCCTGAACGTCGCCGCGGGGCACTCCCGCCCCGCCGCTTCAGCGCACAGGTTCAGCCGCCAGCCCCGCGCACATAGTCGAGCAAAGCGCGGGTTGATCCGTCTTTGCCGTCTGCGCTCTTCTCCCCTGCAAGCAGCGGAGCCAAAGTGTTGGCCAATTCCTTGCCAAGCTCTACCCCCCATTGATCAAAGGAATTGATGCCCAGGATCACCCCCTCGACAAACACCCGGTGCTCATAAAGGGCAATGATCTGACCCAGCACATGCGGTGTCAGCTTGGGATAGACCAGTGTGGTTGAGGGCCGGTTGCCCGGAAACACCCGGTGCCGCGCCTGACGTTCCAGCTCAGCACCCTCATAGCCCTTGGCCCGCATCAGCGCGCAGGCTTCCTCCAGGCTGCGGCCGCGCATCAGCGCCTCGGATTGAGCCAGGCAGTTCGCCACCAGTAGCTTGTGGTGATGTGCCAGCTCCGGCTCATGCCCTTGGGCGGCCACCAGAAACTCGGCAGGAATAACCGACGTGCCCTGATGCAGCAGCTGATAAAACGCGTGCTGGCCGTTGGTGCCGGGTTCCCCCCAGACCACCGGGCCGGAGGGATATGGCAGCACCGTACCATCCATCGCCACCATCTTGCCGTTTGACTCCATCTCCAATTGCTGCAGATAGGCCGGCAGCCGCCGAAGCCGCTGGTCATATGGCAGCACCGCGCGGGTCGGATGGCCGCAGACCTGCCGGTGCCAGATCCCGGTCAACGCCAGCATTACCGGCATGTTCTGCTGCCAGGGCGCGCTGCGGAAATGGTCATCCATCGCTTTGGCGCCGGCCAGAAAGGCGCGGAAATTCTCCGGCCCGACAGCCAGCATCAGGCTCAGTCCGATCGGCCCCCAGACCGAATAGCGCCCGCCGACCCAATCCTCAAAGCCGAACACATGCTTGCGCGGAATGCCAAAGGCGGCTGTTTCCTCCTCAGAGGTCGACAGGGCCAGGAACTGCTGAGCAGGATCGCCGCCGCCCGCCTCAACCCAGCGCCGCGCCGTCGCCGCATTTGTCATGGTTTCAATGGTGGTGAAGGTCTTGGAAGCAACGATCACCAACGTTGTTTGGGGATCAAGCCGTTGCAGGATGTCGTGAATATGCGCGCCATCCACGTTGGACACAAAATGGCAGCGCGGCCCGTCATGATAGGGTGCCAGCGCCAGCGTCGCCATGACCGGCCCCAGGTCTGAACCGCCAATGCCGATGTTGACCACGTCGGTAAACGTGCCGCCCGGCCCCTGCATAACGCCAGAGCGGACATCGGCGGCCAGTTTCTCCATCCGCACAAGCGTCTTGCGCAAGGGTGCCCGGATGTCTTCACCTTCAACCAGCAGCTCCGGCCCGTTCGGATCGCGCAGGGCTGTGTGCAGAACCGCACGCTGTTCCGTTTCGTTGATCCGTCCGCCCTGGAACATTGCCTCACGCTTGGCGGCAACACCGCGTTCACCGCACAAAGCAGCCAGAGCGTCCCGAACCTCACCGGTTATCAGGGTTTTAGAGTAATCAAACAAAAGGTCCCCGAACCGGACGCTGAAAACATTTGCACGCCCCGGATCCTTTTCAAACAGACTGATAATGTCTGCGCTGCAAATCCCAGATTGCAGCGTCTTCAAAGCAGTAAACATTTCTACCTTTCCAGTATTCAAGGCGCCCAATGAACTGACGCCTCGGATAGAACAGCTTGAATCGGGGCATTTTCCGGCGGCAGCGACATCGCCTGCTCCAGGGCCTTTCGCTTGGCTTCGCCGAAGATCACCAGATGTTTGGCAATCGCCCCATCCAGCACTCTGGCCGTCAGGCTGATCCGCGCCTCGGGCTGGCTGTCCGGCCGCATCACCGCCAGCGGCGGAGCGTCCGCGGCCAGCGCCGCCTCAATTCCGGCAGTACCGGGAAACAGCGAAGCCGTATGCATATCCTCACCCATGCCCAACAGCAGCACCGACAGCGGCAATTCCGGCACAACCACGCTTTCAAGCTCTGCCAGCACGTCTTCCGGTTCCCGCTCCGGAACATGGAACGGAAGGAGCTGCGCGCTCGCAGCCCGGTTCTGCAGCAGCCGCTTGCGGATCATCGCCGCGTTGGAGCGGGCATGCTCCTGTGGCACCCAGCGTTCGTCCGTTGCCATGACGTGCACCCGGTCCCATTCGATGTCCGCGGCGCAAAGATCGTCAAAGATCAGCCCCGGCGAGGTGCCGCCCGCAACCGCAAAGGACACCGTGTCGTGATGCAGCAGATGGGTTTTCAGATCCCCGGCGATTTCATTTGCAACTTCAATCGCCAGCATGTCCCGATCAGGATATTCGTTGAATTTCATGGGTTGATCCCCCTCCATTCCCGCCCGTCGCGGCGCATCAGCAAATTGGCATCCTCCGGCCCGGCGGTACCGCTAACGTAGGGTTTAGGCACATCGCCGCGGGATTTCCAGCCCTCAATTACCGGATCGGTCCAGGCCCAAGCCGCTTCGACCTCGTCGCCCCTCATAAACAACGTCTGGTTGCCGCGCACAACATCCATGATCAGCCGTTCATAGGCATCCGGCGGGTCGCCGCCCTCTGGCCCAAGTGCCTCGGCAAAACTCATGTCCAGCGGCACATCGATCAGCCGCATCCCGCCCTGCCCCGGTTCCTTGATGGTCACGCTGAGCGTAATGCCTTCATTCGGCTGCAGGCGGATCTTCAGGTGGTTGGCGTGACGTCCGGCTTCTGCCCCGAAGATCGAATGCGGCGCGTCCTTGAACATCACGTTGATGACGGACGATCGGTTCACCAGCCGCTTGCCGGTCCGCAGATAAAACGGAGTCCCCGCCCACCGCCAATTGCTGATATGCGCCTTCAGCGCCACATAACTTTCGGTGGTGCTGCGCGGGTTGCCGACCAGCCCGCGGTAGGACGGATGCGGCGCCTCCGGGTCCAGACTGGCCTGATACTGGCCGCGCACGATGTGGTGCGGCTCCACCGGTTCCATCGCCCGGATTACCTTCAGCTTCTCATCGCGGACCGCATCAGGGTCGAACTTCGCGGGCGGTTCCATCGCGATCAGGCACAGAAGTTGCATAAGGTGGTTCTGCATCATATCGCGCATGGCGCCCGCGCGCTCATAATACTCCTCGCGCCCTTCAACACCGACGGTTTCCGCCACGGTGATCTGGATGTGATCCACGTACTGGCTGTTCCACAAGGGCTCAAACAGCATGTTGCCGAACCGGACCGCCATCAGGTTCTGCACGGTCTCCTTGCCCAGATAATGATCGATCCGGTAAATCTGGCCTTCGTCAAAATGGCTCGCCAGCGTCCGGTTCAGCTCTCTGGCTGTCTCCAGATCGTGGCCAAAGGGTTTTTCCACCACGATCCGCGTATCCCCGTTGGCCAGACCGTGCCGGTGCAAACGCTCTGCCAGCGGCCCGAACAAGCCCGGTCCGACCGAGAAATAGAACACACGGACCGGCACATCGGCCGCCGGGCGCAGCTGGCGGCTCAGCTCCGGCCAGCCCTCTTCGCCCAGGGCATCCAGCGCCACATAGCTCACCCGCTCCAGAAACGCCTCCAGCGCGCCGCCGCCGCAAGCCTTAGGCCCTGCATGGGCGCGCAAAGCTTCGGCCACAACGGTCCGGTACTCTTCGCTGGTCAGGCTGCTGCGTGCAGCACCGATGATCCGCTCATCGCCGGACAGCTGGCCGGCGCAATGTCGCCGGAACAACGCAGGCAGAATCTTGCGCTGCGCCAGATCGCCCGTGCCGCCGAAAATCACCAGGTCAAACGGGTCGACCGGTATTACACGCGAAACCATGTTGTTCTTCCTGTCTCCGCCGGTGCAGTCGCGGCACACCGCCGCTCACATCCCTGTCATGTGCCTGCCCGGCCGCTTTCATTTCCCGCCCAGTATAAGGTAGCTTGCCGCGAAAGGAACTGCCCCGAAGGACATCCGCATGAAAGACCTGCAAAAATCTGCCGCCAACCTAGGCAAGTTCCAAGACGCCTTTGTGACGGCAGACGGTCAGCAGCGCGCCTCCGTGCCGCTCAGCCATCCGGAAACCCTTTGGTTCAATACCGGCACTCTTTGCAATATCGAATGCAGCAACTGCTACATTCTCAGTTCTCCGACAAATGACGCGCTGGTCTATCTGGCAGAAGCGGAAGTGCGGGACTACCTGGACCAGATTGCAGAGCGCAACTGGCCCATCCGGGAAATCGGCTTCACCGGCGGCGAGCCTTTCATGAACCCGGAAATGATCCCGATGGCCCGCGCCGCGCTGGAACGCGGGTTTGAGGTGCTGATCCTGACCAACGCCATGCGCCCGATGATGCGCAAGACGGTCAAGGCGGGATTGCTGGCCCTGCGCGAAAACTACGGTGACAAGCTGACCCTGCGCATATCGGTTGACCATCACAGCGCCGAACTGCACGACAAAGAACGCGGTGCGGGCAGCTTTGCCAAGACCATCGAAGGCATGGAATGGCTGCGGGACAACGGTTTTGCAATGGCCGTGGCAGGCCGCACCGTCTGGGGCGAGAGCGAGGCCGAGGCCCGCGCGGGCTATGCCGCATTATTTGCCGAACACGGCTTTGCCATCGACGCACAGAACCCCGGCCAGACCGTGCTGTTCCCCGAAATGGACGAAACTGTCGAAGTCCCTGAAATCACAACCGCGTGCTGGGGCATCCTGAACAAGTCGCCTGACAGCGTGATGTGCGCCTCCTCCCGCATGGTGGTCAAACGTAGGGGTGCAGACGGTCCTGCAGTGCTGGCCTGCACCCTGCTGCCCTATGCACCGGAGTTCGAGATGGGCGCGACACTGGCCGAGGCCGAGCGCCCTGTGCAGCTGAACCACCCCCATTGCGCCAAATTCTGCGTCCTTGGCGGTGCCAGCTGTTCGGCATAAGCGCGCACCCACAGGCAAAGCAGCTTTGACCTGACCGCGGCAGGATGGCACCATGATGCCATATTGTCTGCTAGGGTTCTGTCATGCGTTTTCTGATTGCTCTGTTTCTGTGCCTTATTCCCATCGCGGCTTCAGCACAGAACCGGATGGCCCTGGTCATTGGCAACAACAGCTATTCCGACGTTCCCGTTCTCGCCAAGGCCCGCGCAGACGCGCGGTCCATCGGCACCAAACTGAATGAGCTGGGATTCACCGTCACTACTGCGCTGGACCAGGACCGCCGCGGACTGAACAAGAAAATCTCTGAATTCACCGCCCGTCTGGAACCCGGCGATGCGGCCTTTGTCTTCTTTGCCGGCCACGGGGTGGAAATTGACGGCGAGAACTACCTGCTGCCCACGGACATTGCGGCCCCCAGCGCTGGCGGCAGCGACTTTGTGAAATCCGAATCCATTGCCCTATCGGATCTTCTGGACCGCGTCCGCAAGACCGGCGCGCGCTCTGCCGTGGTGGTCATCGACGCCTGCCGCAACAACCCGTTTGAACTGGTCGAGGGCCGCAGCATCGGCACCACCCGCGGCCTTGGCCGGATTGCGGCACCGCAAGGCACGTTCGTGATCTTCTCCGCCGGCGCAGGCCAGCTGGCGCTGGACCGGCTGAACGAGGACGACACAGCGGAAAACTCGGTCTTCACCCGTGCGCTGCTGCCGCTCCTGTCGGAACCGGGGCTGGAGCTGCGCACGCTGGTTGCAGGGCTGCGGCGCGAGGTGCGCGATCTGGCGCTGACCGTCCAGCACCGCCAAGTGCCTGCTTATTATGATGAAATGCTAGGGGAATTCTATTTCACGCAGGCCGCCTTGCCCGCCGAACCTGCGCCCTTGCCTGCAAACACAATGCAAACGGATTTTGAGGTCGCCCGTTCGATAGGAACCCAGCAGGCCCTCGATAGCTTCCTGGAACGCTACACGGGCCGCGAGGACGAATATACCTACACAGTTGCCTTGCAGCTAAGGCAGGGGCTGGAAACCGAACAAGCGCAGGCGGAGCCACCTGCCCGGCAAACGCCCGAAACCCCTGACGTTCCGGTCATCCCCGACTCCAAGGCGGTGATGCGCGACACACAGGCAGCGCTGAACGAAATCGGCTGCCAGTCTGGCCGCCCCGACGGAATTGCCGGTCCGCGCACCCGCAGCGCCTTTGCTGCCTATCTGGCAGCGTCGGACAGCAATCTCGGCGCCGATGATCTGGGCACCGCACACGCGCTGGAAGAACTGCGCCAAAAGTCGGGGGAAATCTGCAAACCTGCGCCCAGAACTGCCTCCGCCCCGGCACCTGC
Source organism: Leisingera sp. ANG-M7 (assembly GCF_000813965.1). Taxonomy (GTDB): domain Bacteria; phylum Pseudomonadota; class Alphaproteobacteria; order Rhodobacterales; family Rhodobacteraceae; genus Leisingera. The sequence goes on from NZ_JWLI01000006.1 coordinate 511,486, forward strand.
CCCAACAAAAGCCGCTGCTCCGCTGGCAGGCGCCTGGAAGTTCAAGGCAACCTGCGCCCTGGTGGTCAAGGTCACGGGAAACGTCCACTACACCCATGCAGGCGGCAACAAATACCACGGGCGGTTCAGCGATTCACTGGGTCAGAACGCCAACACTGAGGTCTTCCTGAACGGCCAGCAGATCAGCGGCACGGATTATTTTCCCGGCATCACCGTCACCTGGCGCGGCCGTCTTGCCGCGGACGGGCGCAGTTTCACCTCCAGCGGCTCCACCGGCTGCGCGGTCTATGCCTGGCGCTGATCCGGCTCAGTGGGTCTGGTCAGTGGATCTGGAACTCTCCGACCACGTTGCGCCATTCGCCGGGGCCGATCATCTTGCGGTGATTGAACCGCACCGAATGCAGCGGCCCTTCGATTTCGCGATGCCAGAATTCGATGAACTCAAACAGCCGCGGGTGGTCCGGCGCCAGGTCGTATTGCTGCCAGACAAACGTATTCAGAACATGGATATGATCCGGCATGTGATAGGTGAATTCTGCCGTGGTCAGCCCGTATCCCTTGAGCATCAGCTCGGTTTCGCTGGTCTCCATCTCTAGCCTCCAATTCTTACCCCCTCTGATTGATGCTAGGCTGCAATTGGTTAATTTCCTCAAAAACAGTGCGTTACCGATGCGTGAACAGCAGGTTTCCAGCTTTCGGGGGCTGTGTGCTTGCGCCCCATATACGGTCTCTGATAGGGTGCGAACACAATATATAGACCCAGAAGAAAGAGCGGGCAGCCAACGTGAGCGATACGCCGGAAACTCCTGAAAACATGGACGAAAACCTGCCGGAACGCCCGGCCTATGACGGGCCGACCGTTTCCATCGAAGCCGAGATGCGCAACTCTTATCTCGACTATGCGATGTCGGTCATCGTCAGCCGTGCAATTCCGGACCTGCGGGACGGTCTGAAGCCGGTTCACCGCCGCATTCTCTATGCGATGCACGAATCCGGCAACAGCCATGACAAGGCCTACCGCAAGTCGGCCCGTCCGGTCGGCGACGTGATGGGTAAATACCACCCGCACGGCGACAGCGCGATCTATGACGCGCTGGTGCGGATGGCGCAGGACTTCTCGATGTCGCTGCCGCTCTTGGACGGCCAAGGCAACTTCGGCTCGATGGACGGCGACAACCCGGCGGCCATGCGTTACACCGAAGTGCGGATGGACAAGCCGGCCGCCTTCCTTCTGTCTGACATCGACAAGGAAACCGTCGATTTTCAGGACAACTACGACGGCAAGGACCGCGAGCCCACCGTGCTCCCGGCCCGCTTCCCGAACATGCTGGTCAACGGCGCCGGCGGCATCGCGGTCGGCATGGCCACCAACATCCCGCCGCACAACCTGGGCGAAGTGATCGACGCCACTCTGGCCCTGATCGAGGATCCGGATCTGACCAGCGAACAACTGATCGACTACATCCCCGGCCCCGACTTCCCGACCGGCGGTGTGATGCTGGGCCGCTCTGGTGCGCGCAAGGCGTACCTAGAAGGCCGCGGCAGCGTGATCATCCGCTCCAAAACCCGCGTCGAAGAGATCCGCAAGGACCGCTATGCCATTGTCGTGGACGAGATTCCCTATCAGGTGAACAAGGCCGCGATGATCGAGAAGATCGCCGAGCAGGTCCGCGAGAAGAAGATCGAGGGCGTCGCCCATGTGCAGGACGAATCCGACCGCAACGGCGTGCGGGTTGTTGTTGAACTCAAACGCGACGCCACGCCCGAGGTGGTGCTGAACCAGCTGTTCCGCTTCACCCCCATGCAGACTTCCTTTGGCTGCAACATGCTGGCCCTGAACGGCGGCCGGCCGGAACAGCTGACCCTGCGCCGGTTCCTGACCTCCTTCATCGACTTCCGCGAGGATGTCGTTGCCCGCCGCACTGCGCACCTGCTGCGCAAGGCCCGCGAGCGCAGCCACATCCTGTGCGGTCTGGCTGTGGCGGTCTCCAACGTCGATGAAATCGTCGCAACGATCCGCTCCTCCGCGGATGCGGCTGAAGCGCGTGAAAAACTGATGACCCGGCGCTGGCCAGCCGCTGATATTGCGGATTACATCCGCCTGATCGACGATCCGACTCATAAGATGAACGACGACGGGACCTATAACCTGTCTGAAACCCAGGCCCGGGCAATCCTGGAATTGCGGCTGCAGCGCCTGACCCAGATCGGCGTCAAGGAAGTCACCGACGAACTGGAAGAACTGGCAGCCAAGATCAAGGAGTACCTTGAGATTCTGTCCTCGCGCGAGCGCATCATGGGCATCATCGGAGATGAACTGCGCGAAGTTCGTGACAACTTCGCCGTGCCGCGCCGAACCGAGATCGTCGACTGGTCCGGCGACATGGAGGACGAGGACCTGATCGAGCGCGAGGACATGGTCGTGACCGTGACCTCCGGCGGCTACATCAAGCGCACCCCGCTGGCCGACTTCCGCGCCCAGAAACGCGGCGGCAAGGGCGTTTCGGGCATGCAGACCAAGGAAGAGGACGTGATCACCACCCTCTTCGTGGCCAATACCCATACCCAGCTGCTGTTCTTCACCACCGATGGCATGGTCTACAAGCTGAAGACCTGGCGCCTGCCGCAGGGCGGCCGCACCTCCAAGGGCAAGGCGATCGTCAACATCCTGCCGATCCCGACCGGGGTTTCCATCGCTGCCATCATGCCGGTCGATGTGCCGGACGAAGAATGGGAAAACCTGCAGGTTGTCTTCGCGACCTCCGGCGGCGACGTGCGCCGCAACCGCCTGTCGGATTTCACCAATGTCCGCCGCAACGGCAAGATCGCCATGAAGCTGCCGGAAGACGGCTCCGTCAAACTGGTGAACGTGCGCATCTGCTCGGAAGATGACGACGTGATGCTGTTCACCAATTCGGGCCGCGCCATCCGCTTCCGCTCCACCGACGTGCGCGTGTTCAATTCGCGCGAGTCCACCGGCGTCCGCGGCATCAAGCTGACCGGCGAGGACGATGTTGTCTCGATGTCGGTGATCCGCCACTCCAAATACACACCGGAGCAGCGCACCGCCTACCTCAAGATGCGCCGCGCGATGGCCGGTCTGACCGACGATGCCGAGGCTTCGGATGAGGACGCGCCCGAGGATCCGAACTTCTCGACCGAGCTTTATGCAGAAATGTCGGCAGCGGAGAACCTGATCCTGACCATCACCACCGGCGGCTCCGGCAAACTGTCGTCCTCGCACGACTACCCGGTGCGCGGCCGCGGCGGCATGGGCGTCACTGCGATGGACAAGGCGATGCGCGGCGGCGAGATCGTGGCGTCCTTCCCGGTTGAGATGGACGACCAGATCATGCTGGCGACCTCCAAGGGCCAGTCGATCCGGGTTCCGGTCGATGGCATCTCCTTCCGCTCGCGCTCTGCCGGCGGGGTTCGGGTATTCAACACCGGCAAGGGTGAAGAAGTCGTCTCTGTCGCCTGGATTGCTGAGAACGGCGAGGAAGAGGACGGCGGCGAGGAATAAGCCCCCTCTCAACCCATCCCATTGAAAACATTGAACGCCGTCCCGTTGCCGGGGCGGCGTTCGCAGTGTTAACGGCCCCCTAACAGATCTTAGGTATTGTTACGGCAAGTTCTGATTTCTCATGAAGGGAAGACCCCAATGAACTTGTACCACTGCTCCATCGACCTGCATCACGAGGCCAAGGCGCTGAGTTTTGCCAGCGCGGTCGATCAATGGATGGGCTATCTGCAGGAACGCGGTGTGGTCCAGGGCTGGCGGCTGCTGCGCCGTAAGCTGGACATGGCCAGCGACAATTGCCGCGATTTCCTCCTGGAAATCGAATTCAAGGACATGACCCAGCTTGATCAGGCCTTCCGGGTTCTGGGCGAGCATGACGAGGAGGTTGAGAAGCTCTATTCCCACGTCAGGGCTTTGATCGCCACCGCGAACATCGGCCTTTACCGGCCCTTCCCGGATCCGGAACGGGCGGAGCGTATGGCGCTGATCTGACGGGCAGATGCCTCAGACCAGGGTGGTTCCCAGCACGTAACTGGCAAAAATCAGGTAGGCGACGGCTGTATGCATCAGATTACTCTCTTACTCACACCCCCAAGGATTAAGAGAATACTGTTAAAATGCGGCATTTTCGGGGCAGCGGGATTTCCGCTGCCGCCAGAGGGCCTTAGCCGTAGTTCAAACCCGATTCAGAGATCGTAGAGCAAGCTGAACTTCTCTTCGAGATAGGCCAGCAGAGGCGCGTGTCCCGGCTCCATGCCGGAGGCGTGCCTGATGGTTTCGCGCGGGCTGCGCAGGCCGCCGTGCTGCTGCAGGTTTTCCTTCAGCCACGCGGTGGCGCCGTCGGTGCTGCCCTCAGCCAGCTCTGCATCCAGTCCCGGCACATCCCGGCGCAGCGCCTGGTACAGGCAGCCGGCATAGACATTGCCCAACGTGTAGGTCGGGAAGTAACCGAACAGGCCCACCGACCAGTGCACATCCTGCAAACAGCCGTTCGACGGTTTGTCGACGGCATAACCGAAGTCCGCCTCGAACCGGTCGTTCCAAGCCGCTTCCAGATCCTTCACCGCCAGATCGCCGCTCATCAGCGCGCGCTCCAGGCCGAACCGCATCATGATATGGAGGTTGTATTGCAGCTCATCCGCTTCTGTCCGGATATAGCCCTTATGCACCGCATTCACGGCAGCATAGAAAGCATCCGCGTTCGCAACACCGAAATCGCCAAAGGCGTCCTTCATCTCCTCAAACAGCCAGCCGGTAAAGGCGCGGCTGCGGCCGATCTGGTTCTCGTAAATCCGGCTCTGGCTTTCATGTACCCCCATCGACACGCCGCTGCCCAGCGGCGTCAGCAGGTAGTCGCGGCTGATGTTCTGCTCATAGGCCGCGTGGCCGACCTCATGGATGGTGGAATAGAAACAGTTGAACGGATCAGTCTCGCTGGTCCGGGTGGTGATCCGCACGTCCAGTCCCGCGCCGGAACAGAACGGATGCACTGCCTTGTCGACCCGGCCATGGGACATGTCATAGCCGAACTGCCTGGCGAGCTTTCGGGTCAGCTTCATCTGCGCGGCTTCATCAAAGGTGCCGCTCACGCCCTTCGGCGCGGGTTTCTCCAGCACCTTGGCGCGCAGTTCCACCAGTCCGGGGCGCATGTTATCAAAGATCTCCGCGATTGCGGCCCCAGTCATGCCATGCTCATAGTCCTCGACCATGGCGTCATAGACATCACCGCCCGCCGCCAGCGCCAGTCCCTCCTCGCGTTTCAGCGCGACGACTTCCTCCAGCACCGGGACAAAGGCTGCCACATCCTCATCCGCCCGCGCCGCAGCCCATTGGCCCTGCGCGACAGAAGTCACCTGGGCGATCTTCTTGGCCAGATCGGCGGGCACCTTGACGGTGCGCTCATAGCTGCGGCGGATTTCGCGCAACTGCGCCTCTCCTGCCTCATTGGGGGCAACCGCTTGCTCCAGCCACTCCGCCACCCGCGGATCGCTGCGGCGGGCGTGCAGCACCGCCTCCATCGCGGCCATCTCCTCGCCCCGCTGCGGCGCCGCCCCGCGCGGCATCATGGTTTCCTGATCCCAGCCCAGACGGCCCGCAATCTGCCCCAGCGCCTGGGTTTCGCGCTGGAAGGCCATCAATTCGTCAAATGCGCTCATAATTCAATGATCCTTGATCGAGGTTGCAATGGGATAGGCAGACAGGAACCGGGCACGCAGGATCAGCACCCAGACGCCCACAGCCACCAGCTGGTGGGTAATCGCGGCGTGCAGCGGCGCGGCGTATACCACGGTGATGATCCCCAGCAAAACTTGCACGGAGAGCGCCGCGAAAACGGCATTGAACGCGAAACGGGTCCGCGCATGGGCCGAGTTGCGTCCGCGCAGCCAGGCGACCACAGCAAAGGCAAACAGCAGATAGCCTGCCACCCGGTGAATGAACTGCACCAGACCGGGGTTTTCAAAGAAGTTCTTCCACACCGGGTCGATCATGAAGGGTTTCGGCGGGATCACCTGCCCGCCCATCAGCGGCCAGTCGGTATAGGAGCGGCCCGCGTCAATCCCTGCGACCAGAGCGCCCAGCAAAATCTGCAGGAAGGCGAAGTGCATCAGTCCGGTGGACAGGCTGAACAGCTTTGCCTCCTTGGCGCGGCGCGCCTGCATCAGCTCGCGCTCCTCGCGGCCCAGCATCAGCACATACCAGGCGATGAAGCCGAGGATTACGAACGCGAGCCCCAGATGCACGGCCAGCCGGTAGGAGGCCACCGCGGTCATCCCCTCGCCCTGCGTGACGCCAGAGGCCACCATCCACCAGCCGATGGCGCCCTGCACGCCGCCGAGGAGACCAGGCAGCAGCAACCGGCCGGTCCAGCCCGCCGGGATCTTGCGTGCGGCGAAGAAACCAAAGAACCCAACCGCCCAGACCACGCCGATGAAACGGCCCAGCTGGCGGTGGCCCCATTCCCACCAGTAGATCGATTTGAAATCAGACAGTTCCATCCACTGGTTCTGGATGCGCCACTGGTCGATTTCCTTGTACTTGTCGAACTCTGCCTGCCACTCGGCTTCCGACATCGGCGGGACAGCTCCAGTCACGGGACGCCATTCGGTGATCGACAGGCCGCTGTCGGTCAGGCGCGTCAGCCCGCCCACAACGATCATCGCAACCACCAGCGCAAACAGCACCATCAGCCAGGCGCGGATCGCCTTGCGGGCGCCGCCGCGGCCTCGGTCGATCAGCCCTGGCTGGACCGCAGGCGCGTCTTTTTTCTCGCCCTCAACCTCTTCGAAAATGCTGCGCTTGCTCATGCTTGCCTCTTTGTCTGTGGTGCCAAGCTAGGGGCGGGTTATTCAAAGGTCCAGAGCGGCTTACTCGCCGCCGCGCTCTTTCCAGCGGACCATCTGGCGCATGATCCCGTGCAGCATCTGCACGTCGCTGCGGGTCATCCGCATCCGGCTCCACAGGTTGCGCAGGTTGGTCTTCATGCCCTCGGCCTTTTCCGGCGGGAAGAAGAAGCCCGCCTCATCCAGCCGGTCCTCGTAGTGCTCCACCAGTTTCTCGACCTCGACACCAGTGGCCCATTCGCCCTTGCGGCCCAGATCAGTGGTTTCATGCAGCACTTCGCTGGACTGGCGCATCCATTCGTATCCGGTCAGCAGCACGCACTGGCCCAGGTTCAGCGAGGCGTAAAGCGGGTTTACCGGCACCGAGATAATGGCGTTGGCCTTGGCGATATCCTCGTTCTCAAGGCCCGCACGTTCGGGGCCGAACATCACAGCGACCTTCTCGCCCGCCGCGATCTTCTCGGCGGCAATCTGCATGGCGCGTTCAGGGCTGTAGACCGGCTTGGTCAGACCGCGCTGGCGGGCGGTGGTGGCAAAGACATAGGTGCAGTCGCCCAGCGCCTCCGGCACATCCGCACAAAGCTGCGCCTCGTCCAGCAGCCGCCCGGCACCAGAGGACATCGCCACCGCCTTGGGGTTCGGCCAGCCGTCGCGCGGCGCCACGATGCGCATCCGGTCAAGGCCGAAGTTCCACATCGCCCGCGCCGCGGCACCGATATTCTCGCCCATCTGCGGGCGGACAAGGACAAAGGCGGGCTGGGGCGTATCGGTGGGCATCGTATTCTCCGGCAAAATCGGCACTGCTGTACTGCCCGCGCGGCTGCGGGGCAAGGTCCAGCGCGGGTTTGGGCTTCATTTACCGGGGCTTCACCGCCGCAAATCCTTGCGTCCTGCAAGAAATCGGCTAAACACCGTCCAATCGCCTGAACAATGGAGCACCGCCATGGGAAGCCCTGCTGACGCACCGGAGCAGCCGCAGATCTATCTGATCTCCCCGCCGAGTTTCGAACTGGGCAAATTCCCCGGCCAGCTGGCGCGGGTGCTGGATGAGGTCGACGTAGCCTGCGTGCGCCTAGACATGGCGAGCCGCGATCAGGACACCCTCAGCCGCGCGGGCGATGCGCTGCGCGAAGTGACCATGGCGCGCGACGTGGCGCTGGTGATCTCTGACCACCAGATCCTGGCGGAACGGCTGGGCCTGGACGGCGTGCATCTGACCGATGCGTCGAAATCCATCCGCACCGCGCGCAAGGCGCTGGGGCCGGATGCGATTGTCGGCTGTTTCTGCGGTGCCTCTCAGCATGACGGTATGGTTGCCGGCGAAGCGGGCGCGGATTACGTGAGTTTTGGTCCGGTGGGCACCTCCGGTCTGGGGGATGGCGCACAGGCAGAGGCGGATCTGTTTGAATGGTGGTCCAAGATGATCGAGGTTCCGGTGGTGGCCGAGGGCGGCCTGACTGAGGATCTGGTGCGCGGCATCGCACCCCATACCGATTTCTTTGGCATCGGCGATGAGATCTGGCACGCGGAAGACCCGCTGGCGGCGCTCAAGGTGCTGATGCGGGCGATGGGCTGACCTGCTCCTGAGCCATTTGGCAGGTGTTTACAGAAACACCCGCTCCACAAACCAGTAGCCGCCGATCATCGCGATGGTGACAGAGGCCGGGATCGCCACCCGGCCGCGGTACTTCGGATGCCGTCCGAACCACAGGCGCACGCCAAGGTAGGCGGCTGCAATCACCGCCAGCTGGCCCAGTTCCACCCCGACGTTAAAGCCGATCAGCGCAGGCAGGAACTGGCTGGCAGGCAGGCCGAATTCCCCCAGCACGGAGGCAAAGCCCAGCCCGTGCAGCAGGCCAAAGCCGAAAATCACAAAGCTGCGCCATGTGTGCAGCTTGCGGGCAAAGATGTTCTCGACCGCGACAAAGACAATCGACAGGGCAATCAGCGGCTCGACAATGGCGGGGTTCACATCGACCATGCCCAGCGCGCCCAGCGCCAGCGTGATGGTATGTGCCACGGTGAACAGGCTCACTTGCAACAGCAGCGGTTTCACCCGCGGACTGAGGAAGAACAGCCCCAACACAAACAGGATATGATCCAACCCCTTGGGCAGGATGTGGGTAAAGCCGACGGGAATATACTCCATGAAGGCCTCAACCGGCGTTTTGGCCGCGCCGCCGTCCAATGGGATCGGCGGTGAGGTCTCTCCGCCTTGCAGGTATCCCGTATACGGCTCCTCCACCCCGTTCTGCCGCAGCACCACGCCGCCGGAGCCTGCGGGCCAGGCAATGCGCAGTGTCCTTGTTCCGGGCGGCACGCCACCGGTCAGTTCCAGGTAGGAGGCGCGCGGCAGGCTTGCATTGCCGACCTCGGGAATAGTGATCTTTGCGACATCCAGCGCAACCGGGCTGCCAGCCTGCACGGAAAACGTCTCCAGCCATTCCTCTGCAAACAGCTGCACCATCGGTTCCAGTTCACTGGCACCCAGCGCGCGCAGTTCATCATAGTCGGCAGCCTGGGCGGTCTGGTTGGTGTCCGTCAGCCCATCGAGGTTGATACCCGCGACAAAAGCCTCGACGTTCAGGCGCAGTTCCAGCGTGATCTGCCCGTTCTTGACCGTGAAATCGGCAATCGCCGGCGTGACCTCATGCGCGCGGGCTGGCAGCACTGCTATTGCAACCACGCAGAACAGCAGCGCAAATAGGCCTTGCAGCCACGTTAAGCCGCGCCTGACAGCCAAGGACCCCTTCATGCAATACCGCCTGTTCTGCTCAATTCTCTGTGCCGGGCTAACCCTTGGGGCCGTGCCAGTGTTATCCCACGAGTTTTGGATTGAGCCGGAGAAATATCAAGTGGAATCCGGGGAAGCGGTGGTGGCACGGCTGCGAAACGGGCAAGAGTTCAACGGTGCCGAGCAGCCCTATCTGGATCACCGCATCGCACGGTTCGAGGTTTTTCAGGGCGGACCTGCCATGCTCTACCTTGGCCGGATGGGCGATATGCCTGCCTTTGCCGGCAGCACCTTGCAGAACGGGCTGGCCGTGCTGATCCACCAGACCCGGCCGCAGACCATCACTTATGACAGCTGGGAGGAATTCCAGGCCTTTGTTGATCACAAAGCGTTTGGCGATATCCGCACACAGCATCAGGCGCGCAGCCTGCCGGACGCGGGATTCGTTGAGCAGTACACCCGCTATGCCAAGGCGCTGGTTGCCATTGGCGATGGCAAAGGGGCGGACCAAGCCACCGGGCTGGAGACCGAGATCGTGGCCCTGGCCAATCCCTATACGGACAGCATGGCAGACGGGCTTCGGGTCCGGGTTCTGTATCAGGGCGCCCCGCGGGCAGAGGCGCAGGTCGAGATTTTTGCCAAGGCCCCGGATGGCACTGTCGCCATCACGACCCAGCTGACGGATGCGAAGGGAGAGACCATCGTCCGGGTTGCCCCCGGGCACAGCTACCTGCTGGACTCCGTGGTCCTGCGCCCTGCCCCGGCAGGCGAGGATTTCGTTTGGGAAAGCCTGTGGGCGGCCCTGACATTCGCGGTGCCCGCCCGGTGAAGCCGCTTGCAGAGGCCTGCCAAAGGCGGCAATAGGTCGATATGACACAAGCCCCTAACTCTCAGACACCCGCCATCCTGTGCATCGGGTCGGTCCTGTGGGACATCATCGGCCGCTGCACCAGTGAAATGCAGCGCGGATCGGACATGCCCGGGCGCATCACCCGGCTGCCCGGCGGCGTCGCCATGAACATCGCCATGACCCTGTCGCGCTTTGGCGTGAAGCCCGCGCTACTGACCGCCGTGGGCCGCGATCCCGAAGGCGACGAGCTGATCCATGCCTGTGGGCATTTCGGCCTGATCACCGATCACATCTACCGCTCAGAGGACCTGCCCACCGACCGCTACATGGCTGTCGAGGGCGCCAACGGGCTGATTGCCGCCATTGCCGATGCGCATTCGCTGGAGGCTGCTGGAGACAAAATCCTGCGCCCGCTGTCCGACGGTTCGCTGGGCACCGAGGCCGCACCCTATGAGGGCCAGGTGGCGCTCGACGGCAACCTGACCCTGTCGCTCTTGGATGACATCGTCGCCAGCCCGGCCTTTGCCAAGGCCGACCTGCGCGTGGCGCCTGCTTCGCCGGGCAAGGCGGAACGGCTGCGCCCGTTCCTCACCCGCACACGCGGCACGCTTTATGTGAACCTGGAAGAGGCCGGCATCCTGTGCCAGGCGGAGTTCACCGACAGCGAAACCGCCGCTACAGCGATGCTGGACCGTGGTGCCGCACGGGTGCTGGTCACCGATGGCGGTTCCTCTGCCACCGTGGCCGATGCCGAGGGCACCATCACCCTGCACCCGCCCCGCGTTACCGTCGCCCGCGTGACCGGCGCAGGCGATACTTTCATGGCCGCCCATATCGTTGCCGAGGCACGGGGCGAAGACCGCAAGACCGCTTTGGCCTCAGCCCTCAAGGCTGCGGCAACCTACGTTTCAGGAGAACCCCCGCTTTGATCGATATTCAGTATTCGTCCGAGGTTCTGGCTGCAAAGGCCGATGGACAGGCAATCGTTGCGCTGGAAAGCACCATTATTACCCACGGCATGCCCTATCCACAGAATGTCGAGGTTGCCGCACAGGTGGAGCAGGACATCCGCGATGCCGGCGCCGTGCCAGCGACCATGGCGGTGATCGACGGCGTGCTGCATGTGGGGCTGGAGCCCGAACAGCTGCAGGCGCTGGGACAGGCCAAGGGCGTAGCAAAAATCTCGCGCGCCGATATGCCCGCCTGCATCGCAACTGGCGGCACCGGTGCGACCACCGTAGCAGCCACCATGATTGCGGCGCGGCTGGCAGGGATTTCCGTCTTTGCCACCGGCGGCATCGGCGGCGTGCACAAAGGGGCTGAGACCTCTTTCGACATTTCCGCCGACCTGATGGAGCTGGCGCAGACCCCGGTCACCGTTGTGGCTGCAGGCGCCAAGGCGATCCTGGACCTGCCGAAGACCCTGGAAGTGCTGGAAACCCAGGGCGTGCCGGTGATTGCCTACGGGCAGGACAGCTTCCCCGCGTTCTGGTCGGCCCAGTCGGATCTGAAGGCACCGCTGCGCATGGACACCCCTGCTGATATCGCCCGTGCCCACGCCACCCGTCAGGCCATGGACCTGCCCGGCGGCCAGCTGGTGGCCAACCCGATCCCGGCAGACGCCCAGATCGCGGCAGAAGACCTGGCCCCGGTCATCGCCCAGGCCCAGTCCGAAGCAGATGAACAGGGCGTTGCGGGCAAAGATGTGACGCCCTTCCTCCTGTCCCGTATCTTCGAGCTGACCGAAGGCCGCTCGCTCACCGCGAACATCGCACTGGTGCGCAACAACGCGCGGCTGGCGGCAAAGATCGCACAGGAACTCAACAATCTCGCACAATGAGTTGATTTTTGGGGCGGAAACCATTGCTCCGCCCCAAAACAGTGCCTAGGTTCCACGCGGAATTCCTGGAAAACTGATCTATGACCACGCCATTCGACGAAGAACCCCAACGCCGCCGCGGCCTGTTCGCCAGCCTGCGGGCCTCCTTCTTTACGGGCATCGTCGTGATCGCGCCGGTGGGGCTGACCATCTGGCTCTTGTGGTCTGTCATGGGCTGGATAGACAGCGTGGTGCTGCCGCTGGTGCCGCACACGTTCCGGCCTGAGCAGTATATCGGCATCAACCTGCGCGGCGTCGGGCTGATCATCTTCCTGCTGTTCACCATTATCGTCGGCTGGATTGCCAAGGGCATCATCGGCCGCTCGCTGATCACTTTTGCCGAAAGCCTGGTGGACCGGATGCCGGTGGTGCGGACGGTCTATTCCGGCATCAAGCAGATTTCCGAGACGGTTTTTGCCCAGTCCGAGCGCAGCTTTGAAAAGGCCTGCCTGGTGCAATATCCGCGCAAGGGCATCTGGGCGATCGGCTTTATTTCCACCTATGCCAAGGGTGAGATCGCCAAGCGGGCCGAAACCAGTGGCGGGCTGGTCAGCGTCTTTCTCCCGACCACGCCGAACCCCACATCCGGCTTCCTGCTGTTTGTGCCGGAGGAGGACGTGATCGAACTGGACATGACGGTGGAGGACTCGGCTAAACTGGTGATCTCGGCAGGCCTCGTCTACCCGAACCCCAAGGACCCCACCAAGCCAGTGGAAAACGGCAAGAAGCCGAAGGTTCTGGAAAAAGAAGACGCCTAGCCGAACATTGCCGGCAGATCAGCCGAAGAACGCACCCCAAGGTTTTCCCGGTTCTGGGTCAGAAACCCCTCTGCCGCATCCCGTCCTGCCTGCTTCAGCCGTGCCAGGATCTGCGGCACAGGGAACAGCTTTGTGGTGACCGACAACTGCGTCATCAGATCATCGTCAGCGATCATATGCACCCGCACCTCTTTCATCCGCCCCTGCTGAATAGTGCCATCCGCCAGCAGCCGCTGCACGAAATTGATCGCCCTGAGTTCCCGCAGCAGTGACGAATTGAAGCTGATCTCGTTCACCCGGTTGCGGATCTGCTGCGGGGTCTTGGGGATATCCTCCCGCTCCAGCGGGTTGATGTTCACAATCACCACATCCCCCGGCAGCGCGTCGCGGAACAGCGGAAACAGCGCCGGATTGCCGGTATAGCCGCCGTCCCAATAGGCCTCCATCCGGCCGGTTTCAGGGTCCTCTATCTCCACCGCCTGAAACAGGTCCGGCAGGCAGGCAGAAGCAAGAATGGCGTCCGTGCTGATTTCCTCCCCCTCGAAGATGCGGATCTTGCCGGTCCGCACGCAGGTTGCACAGATGAACAGCTCCGGCCCTTCGCCTGCACAGACCTCGGCAAAATTGAATGTCTCAACCACTTCGCGCAGCGGGTTCTTGTAGAACGGACCGTAGTGATAGGGGGAGATCACCTGGCTGAGGCTTTCCAGCGGCGAAAACGGCATCGCCGCCTCCAGCGCGCCTGCCCAGGCTACCGCGTCAAACCGCGTGAGCCAATGATTGAACCGCATGTCGCCAACGGCGCCCATTTGCGCCCATAGCCCAGCCAGCGCCGCCTTGGCACCCGCGCGCCCGTCCTGCACCATGCCGGCCTTGAACGCAGCGCCGTTCAGCGCCCCGGCGGAGGTCCCGGTGATCCCGGAAACCTCGATCCCTTCGTCCTCCAGCAGCCGGTCGAGCACCCCCCAGGTGAACGCCCCGTGCGCGCCGCCGCCCTGCAGGGCCAGATTAATCCGTGTCACCACATCCCACCTGCCAGTTTCACCTTTATGAAAATACTCCGGGGGTGAATTGCCCCGTCAGGGCAAGAGGGGGCTGGCCCCCTCCCGCCTGCGCCGCACGCGCTTACAGCGCGGTCCAGCCGCCATCGACACTGATGGTTGTGCCGGTTATCTGCGCAGCCGCATCGGAGCACAGGAACACCGCGGTGCCGCCCAGCTGCTCCACCGTTGCGAACTCGCGGCTTGGCTGGCGCTCCAGCATCACCTTCTTGATCACCTCTTCCCGGCCCATGCCGTATTTCTCCATGGTATCGGGGATCTGCGCCTCCACCAGCGGTGTCAGCACATAGCCCGGACAGATCGCATTGCAGGTGATCGGCTCCTCCGCGGTTTCCAGCGCCACTGTTTTAGTCATGCCCACCACCCCGTGTTTGGCGGCCACATAGGCGGCCTTGTAGGGCGAGGCTGTCAGCCCGTGCGCTGACGCAATAATTACGATCCGGCCCCAGCCTGCTGCGCGCATCTTGGGCAGCGCTGCCGCCATTGTGTGGAAGTTCGAGTTCATGTTGATGGCGATGATGGCATCCCACTTTTCCTGCGGAAACTCGTCGATCGGCGACACGTGCTGGATGCCCGCATTGTTGATCAGGATATCGCAGGCCCCAGCCTTTTCGATCAGCGCGCGGCAATCGGCGCCCTTGGACATATCGGCCTGAACGTACTGGGCCTTGACGCTGAACTCACGGGCGAGTTCCGCTGCCAGCGCGTGATCCTCCTCGCGGTCGGTAAAGGAGTTGAGCACCACATTGGCCCCTGCCCGCGCCAGTTCGCGTGCGACCCCCAGGCCAATCCCTGAATTCGATCCGGTGATAACGGCGGTCTTGCCTTGCAATGTCATCGCGTCCTGCCCCTTGGCTGATTGAAACTGCCGCTACTGTGCCATGCTGCAGATGCAAAAGAAACGCGTAAGACTACGGATGCTGCTGCTGCCCAAAGCCGCCATTTCCATCGCAGGAAAAGTAAAGAAACGGGCAGAAAAAAACGCCCGCACAAGGCGGGCGTTAGTTATTGAGGCAGGTTTCATACAGGCAAGAAACCTATCGAGCAGTGACCCCTTTATAAGCAATTTCCGGCTTTCGTCCAAGCTAAAAGTTTGAAAAGACGAAAAAGCGCACGTAGCGTGCGGAGGCAAGAAAATAAGGGCAGAGCGGGATTGTTGTGAATCAGCGAAAAGAAAATTTCCGGACTCTTCGCGCGGCACTGGCTGGAATCACCCTGGCAATTACCGCGAATTATGCGCTGGCAGAATCGGCCCATGGCATAGCTATGTACGGCGACCCTGCGCTGCCACCGGATTTTGTGTCTTTACCCTATGCGAACCCGGACGCACCGAAGGGCGGCAAGGTTGTGTTCGGCAACACCGGAGGTTTTGACAGCCTCAATCCGTTCACCCTTAAGGGGACCTCTCCCTGGCAGCTTCGGTTCTGGGGATACGAGAGTCTGATGGGCCGCTCCTGGGACGAGCCTTTCTCCCTTTACGGTCTTTTGGCCGAATCGATTGAGGTTCCGGAGGACCGCTCCTGGGTCGAATTCACCCTGCGGCAGGAGGCCCGATTCTCTGACGGCAGCCCGGTGACCGTCGACGATGTGATCTGGTCCTACGAGACATTGGGCACCAAAGGCCATCCGCGTTACCGCGGATTTTGGACCAAGGTGGAGTCCATCGAACAGACCGGGCCGCGCAGCCTCCGGCTGACCTTCAACGTCGAGGACCGCGAGCTGGCGCTGATCGCCGGCCTGCGCCCGATCCTTCAGAAGGCCCAGTGGGACGGCATGGAATTCAGTACCGATGAAGTCAAAGGCGCGCCCATCGGCACCGGCCCTTATGTGGTCAACGCCTATGAGCCCGGCCGCTTTGTCACCCTCACCCGTAACCCGGGCTATTGGGGCAAGGATCTGCCTCTGCGCCTCGGCACCCAGAACTTTGATGAGCTGCGCATCGACTTCTTCGGCGATGAAACGGTGCTGTTCGAGGCCTTCAAGGCGGGCGAGCTGAGCGCGGTGCGCGAGTTCAATGCCGACAAATGGGACAGTGTTTACAGCTTCCCGGCGATCAACCGCGGCGACGTTGTCAAAAGCGAAATCCCGCATCAGCGCCCTTCCGGCATGACCGGGCTGGTGATGAACACCCGCCGCGCACCGCTGGACGACTGGCGCGTGCGCGAGGCACTGCTGCTGGCCTTCAATTTTGAATACATCAACGGCACCGTGACGGGGGGCGCCCAGCAGAGGATCTCCTCCTATTTCTCCGGCTCAGTTCTGGGGATGCGCTCTGGCGCCGCTGAGGGAAAGGTGCGCGCGCTTCTGGATCCCTTTGCAGACAGCCTGCTGCCCGGCACGCTGGAGGGCTACACCCTGCCCCAAGGTGACGGCAGCAAGCGCAACCGCGGCAATTTGCGCAAGGCGATGAAGCTGCTGGCAGACGCAGGCTGGACCGTAGCCGATGGCGTTCTGCGCAACGCTGAGGGCACAGTGATGGACCTCAGCGTGCTGATCCGTCAGGGCGACGGCGAGATGAAAACGGTCACCGAAATCTACGCCCGCGCGCTGGAGCGGCTGGGCATCACCCTGACGGCTGAGACCGTGGACAACGCCCAATATGCCGAACGGGAAAACGCCTATGACTTCGACCTCACCCGGTTCCGCCGGGAACTGTCGCTGAGCCCCGGCAATGAGCAGCGGTACTATTGGGGCAGCGAAGGCGTGGACCAGCCCGGCAGCCGCAATCTGATGGGCATGAACAGCCCGGCAGCAGAGGCGATGATTGACGCAATGCTGACCGCAACCGAACCGGAGGACTTCGCCGCCGCGGTGCGGGCGCTGGACCGGGTGCTGACCGCCGGGCGCTATGTCATTCCGTTCTGGAGTTTCGACACCGGCCGCATCGCCCATGTGAAAGAGATGCGTTTCCCGGACAGGCTTCCGATTTATGGCGACCGCACCGGGTTCATGCCAGACGTCTGGTGGTATCAGGCAGACTGACCATTCTGCGGAGCCCAAACCCGCCCTGCGGAGTTGACAGAAAAACTCTATTTCCATAATTCACGAATTATGGAAATAGAACTGTCAGATAAACTCGCCGCTTTGGCGCACCCGAACCGGCTGGCGCTGTTCCGGCTGCTGATGCGGCGCTATCCGGATGGCGTGCCGGCAGGTGAGATTGCAGAGGCGCTGGATTACAAGGCAAATACCGCCTCAGCCTATCTGTCAGCCCTGAAACACGCCGGATTGATCACCCAGCAGCGCAGCGGCACATCGCTGATGTATGCCGCTGACCTGACGGGGCTGCGCGGCATGTTTGACGGCCTTTTGTCGGGTTGCTGCCAGAACCGCCCTGATATCTGCAACCCCGCGGCAGCCGCAGCAATGCCCGCGCCAACGGTTGAACACCCGTTGAATATCCTGTTCATCTGCACTGGCAATTCGGCCCGGTCGCTGCTGGCGGAGGCAATCCTGACACAGGAGGGCGGCGGCAGGTTCCGCGCCTTCTCGGCCGGAACCCTGCCCGCGCATGCCCCCCGTCCGGAGGTTCTGTCCATGCTGGAGGCCAAAGGTCTGGACACAAGCAGCCTGCAGTCCAAGCCTCTGGACCAGTTCTCCGCACCCGATGCGCCGAAGATGGATTTCATCTTTACCGTCTGCGACCACGCAGCAAATGAGGAATGCCCGGCCTGGCCCGGCCAGCCGATGAGCGCCCATTGGGGCCTGGCCGATCCGGTCAAGGCCGAGGGCACAGACGCCGAACGCCGCCTTGTCTTTCAGCAGGCCTATGGGCTGCTGCGCAACCGGATCAAAGCCTTTGCGGCGCTGCCCTTTGATACGCTTGACCGAATGTCGCTGCAGCATCAGCTCGACGGTATCGGCCAACTGAATTCACCCGATTGAAACAAAAGCACGGACTCATCACATGAACATCCTCGTCCTCTGCACCGGCAATTCCGCGCGCTCCATTCTGCTGGAGTCGATCTTCAACACGCTGGGCGCGGGCCGCACCCGCGCCTTTTCGGCCGGCTCCAACCCAACCGGCAAAGTACATCCGCAGTCGCTGGTGCTGCTGGACGAACTGGGCCACGACGTGTCTGGTGCGCGGTCCAAGAGCTGGGACGAATTTGCCGCCGCAGATGCACCGGAGATGGACATCGTGATCACTGTCTGCGCCTCGGCCGCGGGTGAGACCTGCCCGGTCTGGCCCGGCGCGCCGGTGCGTGCCCATTGGGGGGTCGAGGACCCGGCGGCAGCAGAACAGCCCGATTGGGACGCCGCTTTCCGCACCGCCTATACCATTCTGGAGAAGCGCGCCAAGGCGCTGCTGGAGCTGCCTATTGAAACCATGGCGGCGGCAGAGCTGTCCGAACAGCTTAAGAAGATTGGAGAGATCGCATGACCGCGCAAAAGCTGCTGGCCGAGGGGCTGGGCACCGCCATGCTTCTGATTGGCGTCGTCGGCTCCGGTATCATGGCGGAGACCTTGGCGGACGGGAACGTGGCGCTGGCGCTCTTGGCCAATGCCATCGCCACCGGCTGTATGCTCTACGCAATCATCACCACGCTTGGCCCCGTATCCGGCGCCCATTTCAACCCGGCGGTCACCTTGGCCTTTGCACTGCGCGGCGAGCATTCCTGGAACGCTGTCGCCCCTTATGTCCTGGTGCAGATCGGTGGCGGCATCCTCGGCGTCTGGGCCTGCCATGTGATGTTCGACCTTGCAATCCTGCAAAGCTCAGCCACAATGCACCGCACCGGCACCGCGCAGTGGTTCTCTGAGATCCTGGCCACATTCGGCCTCTTGTTCGTGATCTTCGGCGGCTTGCGTTCAAGACCAGAAGCGGTGCCTGCACTGGTCGGCCTTTACATCACGGGCGCCTATTGGTTCACCTCTTCGACCAGCTTCGCCAACCCTGCCGTCACCATAGCGCGCGGCTTCAGCGACACCTTTGCGGGCATCTACCCGGGCCACATCCCGATGTTCATCCTGATGCAGCTTATTGCGGTTGGCATTGGCCACCTGGTACTGCCCAAGCTATTTGCATCTCGCTGACAACCAGCAGAAATCCGCTTACGGATACCGCCCCAAGCCGGCACCTTGGGGCGGACGTTACAAAATCTCACAAAAAGTGTTACGATGGGGGTCCGAAAACCATAATCCGTTTGTCAGGGAGTGCCCCCCAATGCCTGTACAAGCAGCAGCTGCCAGCTGGATTGACAGGATGCCCCGCATCAAACAGCGCTTTCCTCATCTGAAAGCCAGCAACGCGCCATCCCTATTGGATGACCGGGACAAATTCGTGGCCTACCTGGCCCGCACCCACCATCTCACCTTGAATGAAGCCAAGGAAGAAGTGGACGATTTCCTGTATATCGAAAGCCTGCTGAGAGAACTGGACGGACGCAAGCACTAGCCCGGAACGTCAGGCCAGCGATGTCACCCAGAGGATTGTTGCGTCCTCGGGGCTGACGGAAATCACGTTGTGGCCCATCGCAGCGTCATAGTAGGCGCTGTCGCCGCGGCGCATTTCCACAGGCTCATAGAATTCCGTATAAAGCTTGACCACACCAGTCAGCACATAGAGGAATTCCTCGCCGTCGTGGCGCACCCACCCGTCAAATTCTTCCATTGACCGTGCCCGCACCCGTGCACGGTAAGGCAGCATCTGCTTGCGCGTCAGCCCGTCAGCCAGCAGCTCATGCTCATATGTGGCGGTGGCGTGCGCTGAACCGTCGCCGAACTTGGTCACCGTCATGCGCCCGTTCACCTGGTCCCGCTGCGGCGGCGTGAACAGCTGCGGAATGGAAATCTCGAGTCCCTCGGCCAGCTTCTTCAGCGCCTCGTAAGTCGGTGACATCTGGCCGTTTTCGATCTTGGACAGGGTCGAACGCGCCAGCCCGGCCTGATTGGCCGCATGTTCCAGCGTCCAATCGCGCGCCTTGCGCAGCTCGCGCACGCGGGCGCCCAGGTCCAGGGGTTCTGCTTGATCGTCACCGCCGTTCGCGCGGGCGATAGTGATCAGGGATTTCGGATCGCGGCTTTTCATGAGGACTCTATAAGCCGCACCCGCGCGCCTTGCAACGCAGGACAGCGCGGGCTAGCCATTTGCCATGCTGTCGGTTTTTGATCAGGGACCCTGTGCGCCCTGCCCCTCACCCTTCAATCTTGCGGCCCATGTGCTGCGCCATGCCGCGCGGCTGGCGGACAAGACCGCGCTGTCGGTGCTTGACGGCGAAGGCTGCGATGATTGGAGCTATGCCCGGCTGGAGGCCGCCGTGCGCGGCACCGGCACCGGGCTGCTTCAGGCAGGTCTGAAACCCGGCGACGCCGTGCTGATGCGGTTGGGGAACACGGTGGAGTTTCCGATCGCCTATCTCGGCGCCATAGCTGCCGGTCTGGTTCCGGTGCCAACCTCCTCACAGCTGACCGAGGCCGAAACCGCGCGGTTGCTTTCGGATCTTCAGCCTGCGGCCGTGCTGCGGGATCCGGCTGTTGCCTGCGCGATTCACCCGCACCAGATCAGCACCACGGAACTGCTGGCGATGCATGAACTGCCTCCTTGTGAGTACGCCTTTGGCAGCCCGGAGCAGCTGGCCTATGTGGTTTATACATCCGGAACCAGCGGAAATCCGCGTGCCGTGGCACACGCACACAGGGCTGTCTGGGCACGGCAGATGATGGTGGACGGCTGGTACGGGCTGACGGAGGTCGACCGGCTGCTGCATGCCGGTGCCTTCAACTGGACCTACACCCTCGGCACCGGGCTGATGGACCCCTGGGCGGCAGGTGCAACTGCGCTGATCCCCACCCCTGGCACACGCCCGGAAGAGCTGCCCGCCTTATTGCACCGCCACCGCGCCACGATCTTTGCCGCCGCCCCTGGAGTCTACCGGAAGTTCCTGCGCGGCGGTGCTTTGAACTTGCCGGACCTGCGGCACGGGCTTTGCGCAGGTGAAAAGCTCTCACGCCATCTTCACGATGCCTGGGAAGCCGCATCCGGCTGCAGCCTCTACGAAGCGTTTGGAATGTCGGAATGCTCGACCTTCATCTCTTCATCCCCAGCGCACCCGGCGCAGGACGGCGCCTTGGGACAGCCGCAGCAAGGCCGCAGGGTGGCGATTGTCGACACAAACGGGCCGGTTCCCGTCGATGCGGAAGGCACCATCGCGATCCACCGATCCGATCCCGGCCTGATGCTGGGCTACCTGAACGCGCCGGAGGAAACCGCGGCCCGCTATCAGGGCGATTGGTTCCTGACCGGCGATCAGGGGGCGATGTCTGCGGAAGGCCAGATCCGATATCTGGGACGCAGCGACGACATGATGAACGCCGGCGGCTACCGCGTGTCGCCGATCGAGGTTGAGACCGCCCTTGCCGCTCACCCCGGCATCACCCAGGCCGGCGCCGCCGCGGTGGAAGTGAAGGAAGACACCTATATTATCGCCGCATTCTATACCGGTCCCGAAGAGTTGAAGGCCGAAGACCTGCAGGCCTTTGCATCCGAACGCTTGGCCCGCTACAAGCAGCCCCGCGCATACGTCCATCTGGAGGCGCTGCCCACCGGCGCCAACGGAAAACTGTTGCGCCGTGCCCTGCCCGCCCTGTTCAAAGGATGACCCAAATGCCCGCCGTCAAGCTCGACATCCTGTCCGACCCGATCTGCCCCTGGTGCTATATCGGCAAGACCCATCTGGACAAGGCGCTAGCGGAGGTGCCGGATCATCCGTTTGTCATCGAGTGGCACCCCTTCCAGCTGAACCCCGATATGCCGCGCGAAGGCATGGACCGGCGCGAATACCTGGAGCGCAAGTTCGGCGGCAAGGAGGGCGCGGTAAAGGCCTACGCACCTGTGGTGGAGCACGCGGAAAAGGCCGGGCTAACGATCAATTTCGAAGCCATGCAGCGCACCCCCAACACCCTGGACGCACACCGGCTGATCCACTGGGCCGGGGTTGAAGGCAAGCAGACGCAGGTCGTGGACGCTCTGTTCAAGGCCTACTTCGTCGACGCCAGGGATATCGGCGACCACGCAGTTCTGGCGGACGTGGCGCAGGAGGCAGGCATGGAGGCGAATGTTGCCGCCCGCCTGCTGGAAGGCGACAGCGATGTGCAAGCCATCCGCGACCGCGACGCGCATTCCCGCAAGATGGGGGTGAGTTCGGTGCCGACTTTCATCGTCGCCAACCAGCACGCAGTGCCGGGCGCCCAGCCGCCGGAGCTGTGGAAGCAGGTGATCGAAGACATCCTGCAGCAGCTGAAGGCCGCAGAGACCGAGTAACCCGCGGCGAACTGCTTAGCATCGCAACTATGCACAGATTCCTGTGCAGCCGGGCGCTGGCCCGGCTGACGCAATTGTGATAGCGGATGCGGACGGCTCCCAGACCGGCCTCATTCCCCGGACCCATCTGAAGAGCTGTTAGAGGTTTCAGATGTCCCAATCCCAGGCTCACAACCCGGCCCATGGCATGGCCAAGGCTGAATTCATTGCATTGATTGCGATGATGTTTGCCACCATCGCACTGTCGATCGACGCCATGCTGCCCGCCCTGCCGGAAATCGGCCAGACGCTCAGCCCGGAGAACATAAACCGGGCGCAGCTGGTGCTGACGTCCTTTGTGCTGGGCATGGGGCTTGGCACCTTCTTCACCGGCCCGTTGTCGGATGCCTTTGGCCGCAAGCCGGTGGTGGCTGTAGGATGCGCCCTTTATGTGCTGGCCGCGCTAACCGCCTGGCTGTCTCCCTCGCTGGAAGTTCTGCTGATCTCCCGCGTCCTGATGGGTATCGGTGCCGCCGGACCGCGCATCGTGGGCGTTGCCGTTGTCCGCGACCTTTATTCGGGCCGTGAAATGGCGCGGCTGATGTCGATTGCCATGATGATCTTCATGATTGTTCCGGCCATTGCCCCCTTGATGGGAGCAGGCATCATCGCGCTGTCCGGCTGGCGCACCATATTCCTGCTGTTCGCGCTGTTTGCCGCCGTCATTGTCCTGTGGACCAGCCTCCGCCTACCGGAAACACTGGCGCGTGAAGACCGCCGCGCCATGCGCATGCCGCTGCTGATGGGGGCTGTCAAAGAGATGCTCAGCCATCCGACGGTGCGCCTGTCGATCATGGTGCAGACGCTGTGCCTGGGCATGCTGTTCACCATGCTGACCATGGTGCAGCCGGTTTATGACATCATCTTTGGCCGCGCGGACAGCTTTCCTTACTGGTTCGGCCTGGTCGCGGCGATCTCCGGCACCGCCAGCCTGCTGAATGCCGCCATCGTTGTGCGGATCGGCATGCGCCGCATCGTTACCGTTTCGCTGGCTGCACAGATCCTGATCACTGGCGCGATACTGCTGATCAGCGGCTGGAGCCTGCCGGATCCGTGGATGTTCGGCCTGTTTGTCGCCTGGCAAGCCAGCGTGTTCTTCATGGTCGGCACCACCGTCGGCAACCTCAATGCGATGGCGATGGAGCCGATGGGCCATATTGCCGGCATGGCGGCCTCAGTCATTGGTGCGATCTCAACGGTTCTGGCTGCCGCCATTGCCGCACCTGTCGGGCTGCTGTTCGACGGCTCGCTGGTGCCGCTGGCGGCAGGTCTCCTGATCATGGCCTGCATTGCTTTTCTTCTGATGCTGCAAATGGCCAAAGCCGAGGCGCGTCTGCCTGCCGAATAACAGCCTTGCCCGGATAACACCCGCTGCCTAACCTCCCCCTAACTGGGGGGAGTTTTTTATGGGTTATGATTATGATCTCGGCAGCTATTCCTGCCCGGTGACCACAGCGTCGTCTGAGGCGCAGTGCTGGTTCGACCGGGGATTGGTATGGACCTATGGCTACAATCACGAAGAAGCCATCGCCTGCTTCCGCCGCGCGCTGGAACACGACCCGGACTGCGCCATGGCCCATTGGGGCGCCGCCTATGCAGCCGGGCCGAATTACAACCTGCCCTGGGACCTCCGGGACGCCAAAAGCCGCGCCAAAGCGCTGGCCGAAGCCTTTGACGCGGTGCAATCCGCCCTGGCCTGCATCGAAGGCTGTACAGAGGCCGAACAACTGCTGATCCGCGCCATCCAGACCCGGTATCCGCAGCGCGAACCGGGTGAGGACATGCACTCTTGGGACTACGATTTCGCTGATGCAATGCGCGCGGCCTTTGCCGCCTGCCCGGATCATCTGGACCTACGCACGGTCTATGCCGAGAGCCTGCTGAACCTGACCCCATGGAAGATGTGGAACCTGAAAACCGGTTTTCCCGCCGAAGGTGCTGCTACGCTGGAAGCACAAAAGGTGCTGGAAAAGGCAATGGAAAACGACCCTAGCGCCATGCAGCACCCTGGCCTGCTGCATCTCTACGTGCATCTAATGGAGATGTCGCCCACGCCCGAAAAAGCGCTGAAAGCGGCGGATGCCCTGCGCACACTGGTTCCGGACGCGGGCCATCTGGTGCATATGCCGACCCATATCGACGTGCTGTGCGGCGACTACCGCAGTGTGGTTTACTGGAACCAGAAAGCGATCGAGGCGGACCTGAAATTTTATGAGCGCGAAGGCGCGTTCAACATCTACACCGGCTACCGCCAGCACAATTACCACTTCGTCATCTACGGCGCGATGTTCCTGGGCCAGCTTGAACCGGCGCTGGCGGCCAATCAGGGCATTCTAGACACCACCCCGCCGGAAATGCTGAAGGTCGAAAGCCCGCCCATCGCGGATTTCTTTGAAAGCTACATGGCAATGCACCCGCATATCCTGGTCCGCTTCGGACGCTGGGAGGACGCGATGGCTCTGGAGCTGCCGGAGGATCAGAAACTTTACTGCACCCTGGCCGCGAACACCCATTACGCCCGCGCCATTGCCTATGCCGCAACTGGACGCGTGGCGGAAGCTGAAGCAGAGGAGCAGCTTTTCCTGGCCGCCAAGGCCCGGGTGCCCGACACCCGTCTGCTGCACAACAACCGCGTCGTGGATCTGCTTGAAATCGCGACGGAAATGCTGCGCGGCGAGATCGAGTACCGCAAGGAGAACTTTGACGCGGCCTTTGCCCATCTGCGCCGCTCGGCGGAGCTGGACGACAACCTGCCCTATGATGAGCCCTGGGGCTGGATGCAGCCCACCCGCCACGCGCTGGGGGCGTTGCTGTTCGAGCAAGGCCATGTGGAAGAAGCCGAAGCAGTCTACCGTGCCGACCTGGGTTTGGACAGCACCTTGTCACGCGCATCCGTGCATCCCGGCAATATCTGGAGCCTGAAGGGGCTGCACGACTGCTTGAAGACACGCGGCGAAACTGTCGAAATCAGGCATATTCAGCAACAGCTCGACCTTGCACTGGCGCGCGCGGATCAGGCGGCGGGCGCGTCCTGTTTCTGTGCCCAGGCAGCGATGACGCCCAGCCCCTGCTGCGGCTGACCAAATTTCTTGCGAAAGAATTTTGCCAAGGAAATTCGAAATTCCTTGCCGCCCAGGATCAGGCCTTGGCTTTCTTCTTTTCCGCCACGACCTTATCTGCCAGGTCGCGGGCAATGGCAAAGGCGCCCTTGATCTTGTCGGCGTCCTTCTTCCAGTCGCGGCGTACAACGATCTTGTTGTCCTTCACCTTGGCCAGGCCGTTCTGGCCTTGGATGAACTCCACCAGCCCCTGCGGCGAGGCGAATTTGTCGTTGTGGAACTGGATCGTCGCGCCCTTGGGGCCGCCGTCCATCTTGGCGATGCCTGCGCGTTTGCACATCGCCTTGATGCGCACCACCAGCATAAGCGTGTTCACTTCCTTCGGCAGCTTGCCGAAGCGGTCGATCAGCTCAGCCGCGAAGCCTTCCAGCTCCACCTTGGTCGACAGCGACGACAGGCGGCGGTAAAGACCCAGGCGCACATCGAGGTCCGGTACGTATTCCTCGGGGATCAGCACTGGAACGCCCAGGTTGATCTGCGGCGCCCATTGCTCGTCGGCGTCCGACAGGCCCTCCATCTCACCCGCCTTGATCTTGGCAATGGCTTCTTCCAGCATCGACTGGTAGAGTTCGTATCCGACATCGCGCATCTGGCCCGACTGTTCCTCCCCCAGCAGATTACCTGCGCCCCGGATATCAAGGTCCTGCGAGGCAAGGGTGAAGCCTGCACCAAGCGTGTCGAGAGAGCCCAGAACCCGCAGGCGCTTCTCTGCTGCCGGGGTCAGCCGCTGGCGCGGCTTGGTGGTGAGATAGGCGTAGGCGCGGGTTTTTGACCGGCCTACCCGGCCCCGGATCTGATAGAGTTGCGAAAGGCCGAACATGTCGGCGCGGTGCACGACCATGGTGTTGGCGGTTGGGATATCAAGGCCCGACTCCACAATAGTCGTTGCCAGCAGCACATCGTATTTGCCGTCATAGAAAGCGTTCATACGGTCGTCGAGTTCGCCCGCCGCCATCTGCCCGTGCGCCACCACGTAACTAAGCTCCGGCAGCTGCGCCTTCAGGAACTCCTCGACGTCCGGCAGATCGGTGATCCGCGGCACCACATAGAAGCTCTGACCGCCACGGTAATGTTCGCGCAGCAGAGCCTCGCGGATGGTGACGCTGTCGAATTCGCTGACATAGGTTCGGATCGCCAGCCGGTCCACGGGGGGCGTGCCGATGATCGACAGATCGCGCACACCGGTCAGGGACAGCTGCAAGGTCCGCGGGATCGGCGTAGCCGTCAGCGTCAGCACATGGATGTCGCTGCGAAGCTGCTTCAGCCGTTCCTTGTGGGCGACGCCGAAGTGCTGCTCCTCGTCGATGATCAAGAGGCCGAGGTTCTGGAACTTGATGTTCTTGGCCAGAACCGCGTGGGTGCCGACCACGATGTCGACGGTGCCCTTGGACAATCCTTCGCGGGTCTGGCTGGCCTCCTTGGTACTAACAAAGCGTGACAACTGCCTGACCTGCAGGGGAAAACCACGGAACCGTTCAGCAAAAGACGCGGCGTGCTGGCGCGCCAGCAGCGTGGTTGGTGCAACCACCGCCACCTGCAGGCCGGACATCGCGGCAACAAAGGCCGCACGCATAGCCACCTCGGTCTTGCCAAAGCCTACATCGCCGCAAATCAGCCGGTCCATCGGCTGGCCGGAGTGCAGATCCTCCATTACATCCTCGATCGCGCGCAGCTGGTCGTCGGTTTCCTGATAGGGGAAGCGGGCTGAGAACTCCTCCCAGGCGTGCGGCGGCGGATCCATCACTGGCGCCTTGCGCAGGGCACGCTCCGCCGCGATGCGGATCAGCTTGTCCGCCATCTCGCGGATGCGTTCCTTGAGCTTGGCTTTCTTGGCCTGCCAGGCTCCGCCGCCGAGCCGGTCCAAGAGCCCCTCGTCATGGCCGTATTTGGACAAAAGCTCGATGTTTTCGACCGGCAGGTACAGTTTGGACTGTTCGGCATATTCCAGCAGGATGCACTCATGCGCCGCACTGGCTGCTGTGACAACCTCCAGCCCCTTGAAGCGGCCGATGCCATGGTCCACATGCACCACCAGATCGCCGGGGCTGAGCGATTGGGTTTCGGTCAGGAAATTCTCTGCCTTGCGGCGTTTTTTCGGTGCCCGGATCAGCCTGTCGCCCAGCACATCCTGCTCCGCGATCACCGTCATATCCGGCGCCTCAAACCCGTACTCCAGCGCCCAGACCGCCAAATGCAAACCGGATTTTCCGATACGGGTGCCATCCATCACCGGGATGGCCTCAGCCAGGCCCTCATCCTCGATCAACCCCGTCAGACGCTCCCGCGCACCTTCGGAGTAAGAGGCAATGAGGACCGGACCCTCTTGCATCCGCACCTTAATGTGGTCCGCCAAAGCGCCGAAAAGGCTTATGTTTTCCTGCTGGCGCTCCGGCGCAAAATTGCGCCCAATGCGGCCGCCCGCATCTGCCACTCCAGGGCCGGAGGCCTGCGGCAGCGGGTGGAACTGCACAACGCGCATATCCGCAACAGCCGCCTCCCAGGCCGCATCGTCGAGATATAGCAAACCCGGCGGCGTCGGTTTGTAGACGGTGTCGATCCGCCCCTTCTGCTCCAGCGCGTGCTTGCGGGTGCCGTACTGATCCTCGATGCTGTCCCAGCGCGCCAGCCGTGCGGGCGTCATCTGATCGTCCAGCGTGACGGTCGCCTGCGGCAGGTAGTCAAACAGCGTTTCCAGCTTCTCATGGAAGAACGGCAGCCAGTGTTCAATCCCCTGGTGTTTGCGGCCTGCGCTGACCGCCTCATACAGCGGGTCATCGGTACCGGCGGCGCCGAATTCGATCCGGTAGTTCTGGCGGAACCGTGTGATCGCCGCCTCGTCCAGGATCACCTCGGAGACTGGCGCCAGTTCCACCACCTCCAGCTTCTCAGTGGTGCGCTGGGTCGCCGGATCAAAGCGGCGGGCGCCGTCCAGCACATCGCCGAACAAATCCAGCCGCACGGGGCCGCTTTCACCCGGCGGGAAGATGTCAATGATACCACCCCGAATGGCATAGTCGCCCGGCTCCATCACGGTCGGGCTTTGTGAAAACCCCATGCGGACCAGGAAGTTGCGAAGCGCCTCTTCATCCACCTGGTGATCGACGCGGGCGGTAAATGCCGCCTCCCGCAGCACCTCCCGCGCCGGCACCCGCTGGCTGGCGGCATTCAGCGTGGTCAGCAGCACGAACTGCTTGGGCATCTGGTGCACCAGCGCCGCCAGCGTGGCCATCCGCGCCGCAGAGATGTCCGCATTCGGAGACACCCGGTCATAGGGCAGGCAGTCCCAGCCTGGAAACACGAACACCGGCATGTCAGGCGCAAAGAAGGCCAGTGCGGCCCGCATCGCCTCCATCCGCTTGTCATCGCGCGCCACATGCACCACCGGCACGCCGGATTTCTGCACTTCCTTCAGGATCAGCCGGGCATCATACCCCTCGGGGGCGCCGCCCATGGTTATTGCGCGCTGTGCCATGCGGTTTCCTTTCCGGGTTCGCTGAAACCCTGCCCCTCAGCCCAAGGCGCCGATCGAGAGGTTCTGATACATCCCCCAGAAGGCGGTCACAAGAATTGAGATTGACCCCACGAACTGGATGCAGAGCCGGCACATGGACAGCCGCTTGCACAGGTCCTCGCCCAAAGCACCGTCCCGTGCAATCCGGCGTGCCGTGAAATAGCTGATGACACCAACAAAGGACATCGGGAAAGCGAGCAAGAACACAGCCTGGGCGAATTCCATCAGGAAAACAAAGCCCAGCGTCGCCAGGGCAGACAACAGGAAGCAGGCCAGCGCCACCAGCCAGGGGCCGGACACTTCGGCAATGTAGAGAAGCCGGTTCACGTTGACGCGGACCATGTCCTCCAGATCCTGTTCCGCCTGTCCTCCGCGGCGGCGTGCCCGCTGGACCATGTCAAACGGAACACCTAGAACCCTGTGGCTGGCAGAGGACCACATCACTGCCAGTGCAATCCAGTACCAGAGATTGGAAAACGACCGCAGGTCAATCATCTCATAGAGGATTTGAAACAGATCCACTCCAGCCCCCATCTTGCCGCTGCCGGCCCTTGGGGCCTGTTTTATGTAACTGGCCCTATATCAACCGGGAAACGCGCGCAGGCAAGCCCGCAGAGCGCACAAGTTCCCAAGCGCGGCGAATGTGCCTCTTGTTCCCGGGGCGGCTTCCATGCCACCCATGGGCCAGCCAAAACGAGAGACCGCCATGAAGCCCACCGTCGCGCCCTTTCCCGCCGCCCGCCTGCGCCGCACCCGTGCAAGCCAGGCAATCCGCAATCTGGTGCAGGAAAACACCCTGACCCCATCCGATTTCATCTGGCCGGTGTTTGTCCGCGACGGCGAAGGCGTGGAAGAGCCCATTGCCTCAATGCCAGGCGTGATGCGCCGCTCGGTGGACAAGATCACTGAAGCCGCGGTTGAAGCCCAGGCGCTGGGTATTCCGGCGATTTGCCTGTTTCCTTACACCGATGCCTCGCTCAAGACCGAGGACTGCGCCGAGGCCTGGGACCCGGACAACCTGACCAACCGTGCCATCCGCGCCATCAAGGACGCGGCACCTGATATCGCCGTAATGACCGATGTGGCGCTGGATCCCTATAATATCAACGGCCACGACGGCTATGTGGTGGATGGCGAGATCGTCAATGACGCCACGGTTGAGGCGCTGGTCAAGATGACGCTGGCCCAAGCCGACGCCGGCGCCGACATCATCGGCCCTTCCGACATGATGGACGGCCGCGTTGGCGCCATGCGGACGGCCTTGGAACAGGCAGGCCACCACAATGTGGCGATCCTGTCATACTCGGCCAAATACGCCTCAGCTTATTACGGGCCGTTCCGCGATGCGGTTGGGGCATCCGGCGCGCTGAAGGGCGACAAGAAAACCTATCAGATGGACCCGGCCAACAGCGACGAGGCTCTGCGGCTGATCGAACGCGATCTGATGGAGGGCGCCGACATGGTAATGGTCAAACCCGGCATCGCCTATCTGGATATCTGCCAACGGGTGAAATCCACCTTTGGCGTGCCGACTTACGCCTATCAGGTCTCCGGTGAATACGCGATGATCCAGGCCGCGGCCCAGAACGGCTGGGTCGACGGTGAGAAGGTGATGATGGAAAGCCTGATGGCTTTCAAGCGCGCAGGCTGCAACGGCATCCTCACGTATTTCGCGCCTTCCGCGGCACGCCTGCTGAACGGCTGACGCTGCACTGCGGGCCGCCCCGGATCACTTCAGCGGGAAGCCGCCAATATCCGCACCGCAGCGGATGACAGGCAGCGGTTTTCCGCGTATACACTGCCTCAGAGCCGGATCGAACCGGCCTTGGAGCAATCATTACAGGCACCTGAAAAATGAGCGATAATTCCTCTATCCGCATGACCCGCCGCGGTTTCGCCCTGACCGCTTTGGCCGGTGCAGGCGTCACTGCCGCCTGCGGCAACGGCGTCGGCAACACCAACGCCGCCACCATCGACGCCCGTGTCGATGCCACACTGAACCATATGTACAATCAGTACCCGAACACCCGCACCCTTGCGGACAAGGCAGCTGGCATGCTGGTGATGCCGCTGGTGACCGAGGCCGGATTTGTCTTTGGCGGCGCCTATGGCCGCGGCGCCTTGCGGATCAATGATGTGACCGTTGACTACTACGCGACCTACAAGGGCAACGCCGGCTTCCAGATCGGGGCGCAGCAGTACGCCCATGTGCTGTTCTTCATGACCCAGGACGCGCTGGCAGACTTCCGCCGCTCGCAAGGCTGGGCGGCTGGCGCCGATGCTGAATTCGTCATCATGAACGAAGGCGAATCCCTGAGAGCCGATACCAACACCCTGACCTCGCCGGTTCTGGCCGTGGTATTTGCCCAGGCGGGCCTGCGTGTCGGCGCCACCCTGGAAGGCACCAAATACACCCGCATCATTCCCTAAGAGAACGGGATGGAGGCGGCAGGATCCGCCTCTTCATCTGGCTGGAAATATCCCCGCCGGAGGCATGGCCTTTCCAATTGGAAAGGCCATTTTCTTTTGCCTCAGCCGTCCAGCTGGCGCAGCCTTTTGAACAGCGACGAGGTGTCCCAGCGCCCGCCGCCCATTTTCTGCACGTCCTTGTAGAACTGATCGACCAGCGCCGTCACGGGCAGGCTGGCGCCGGTTTCATCCGCTGCGTCCAGGCAGATGCCCAGGTCCTTGCGCATCCAGTCCACCGCAAAGCCATGCTCGAAATGATCGTCCAGCATGGTCTCGTAGCGGTTCGCCATCTGCCAGCTGCCTGCCGCGCCCTGACTGATCACTTCCACCACCGCGCGCCCGTCGAGGCCGGCCTTTTCGGCAAAATGCAGCGCCTCGCTCAGGCCCTGCACGAGGCCCGCGATGGCGATCTGGTTGCACATCTTGGTCATCTGGCCGGCGCCGCTGCCGCCGATGCGGCGGCAGATGCGGGAATAGGCATCAATCACCGGCTCAGCGCGGGCATAGGCGTCTTCATCACCGCCGCACATGACGGACAGAACGCCATTCTCCGCCCCTGCCTGGCCGCCGGAGATGGGGGCATCGACAAAAGCAATTCCCTGTTCCGCCGCAGCACCGTACAGCTCGCGCGTGACCTTGGCCGAAACCGTGGTGTGATCGGTGAAGACCGTACCCTTGGCCATGCCTGCAAAAGCCCCGTCAGCGCCCATGCAGACTGAACGCAGGTCGTCGTCATTGCCGACGCAGGCCATCACGAACTCCGCACCTGATGCCGCCGCACGCGGGGTCGCCGCAAAATGGCCCCCATGCTCCTTGGCCCAGGCCTTGGCCTTGGTTTCGGTGCGGTTGTAGACGGTGACCTCATGGCCCGCGGCCTGCAGGTGCCCCGCCATCGGATAGCCCATGACACCAAGCCCCAGAAACGCGATTTTTGCCATCTGCTTTTCCCCTGATCTGTCTTCGCATATGTTGGCGCCAACCCTAACACCGCCGCCGCGGGGCGCAATCTGCCATGCGGCTGGAAATGACAAAAACCCAAGGGAAAACAACCGCTGATGGGACTTCTTTTCCGCTGGCTTCTGCGCCTCGCTGCGGGCCTGATTCTGCTGAGCCTCCTGGCCGCCGCGCTGGTCTATTACCTCGCCTCGCAGTCTCTGCCCGAATACAACAAGGAACTGGCATTGCCCGGTATCTCTTCGCCCGTGGAGATCGTGCGCGACAACGCCAATGTGCCGCATATTTTCGGCAGCTTCGGCGCCAGCGATGAGGATGTGTATTTCGGCCTCGGCTACGCCCATGCCCAGGACCGTTTGTGGCAGATGGCGGTGATGCGGCGAACAGCACAGGGCCGCCTGTCGGAAATTTTCGGAACCCGTACAGTGGAGACCGACACCTACCTGCGCCGCCTCGATCTCTACAATCTGGCGCGGCAGTCGGTGGAGGTGCAGTCGCCCGAGGCGACGGCGGCACTCAAAGCCTATGCCGACGGGGTGAATGCCCGGCTTCTGGAAATCAACGAGGACGCGCTTGGCCGCGGCGCGCCGGAAATGTTCCTGTTTCAGATGCCGCTCGCCCCCTGGCAGCCCGCCGACAGCATTGCGATCATGAAGCTGATGGCGCTGCAGCTCTCCGGCCACATGAAGGAAGAGATCCTGCGCGCCCGCACCTCGCTGGCGCTGAACGATGCGGAGCGCATCCGGGACATCCTGCCGGACGCACCGGGCAAAGGTGTCACCGCCCTGCCCGAATACGCGGAACTGGTACCCGGCGCCCGGCAGTTTGCCTCTGCCACACCCATCGAGGAAAACAGCCTGCTGTTCCCGGTTGCTCCGCGCGGCCTCGCTGGCGCCTCCAACGCCTGGGCCGCCGCTCCCAGCCGCTCTGCAGCAGGCGGCACGCTTCTGGCCAATGACCCGCATCTGGGCCTCAGTGCCCCGGGCGTTTGGTATCTGGCCCGGCTGGAACTGGCGACCGGCGGCGTGATCGGCGGCACCATCCCCGGCATCCCCGCAGTGATCACCGGCCGGTCCGATGCCTTGGGCTGGGGGGTCACTTCCTCTTACATGGACGACCAGGACCTGTTTATCGAACGGCTGAACCCGGAAAACCCGCAGGAATATCTGAGCGTTGACGGCTACAAGAAATTCGTCACCCGCCCCTCGATCATCAAGATCAAGGACGAGGCGCCCGTCACCTTGACCTTGCGCTGGACCGACAACGGCCCGGTGCTGCCCGGCTCCATGTTCAACCTGGCGGACATTACCCCGCCCGGCCACGTGGCTTCCCTCGGCTGGACCGTTCTCAGCCCCAAGGACACCTCAATGAGCGCCACCATCGGACTGATGCGCAGCGCCTCGGTGCAGGAGGCGATCACAGCAGGTGAGGATTTTGTTGCCCCGGCGCAGAACCTGACACTGGCGGACAAGGACACCATCGCGCTGAAAACCGTTGGCGCTTTTCCGCTGCGTGATGCAAACCATCAAAGCAAAGGCCGGATGCCCAGCCAGGGCTGGCGACTGGAAAACCGCTGGCAAGGCCAGGCGCCTTACACGGAAAACCCGGAGTTCGTCAGCCCCGCGGGCGGCATTCTGGGCAATACCAACAACAAGATCCTCGACCGCCCGTTCCCCCGGCACGTCTCCTTTGACTGGGGCGATACCCAGCGTATCCACCGCTGGGAAAAGCTGATGCAGAACCGCGAGGTGCACACCCGCGACAGCTTCATTGAGGCGCAGCTGGACACGGTCTCCTACACCGCGCGCACCCTGCTGCCGCTCATTGGCGCAAACCTGTGGTTCACCGGCGAGGCGGCACCCGCAGGCACCCGTGAGCGCCAGCGCCAGATCGCCTTGACCCTGCTGTCAGAGTGGAACGGCGAGATGAACGAGCACCTGCCGGAGCCGCTAATCTATGCTGCCTGGCTGCGCGCCCTGCAGACCCGCCTGATCACCGACGAACTGGGGCCGGTCGCAAAATCCTACCGCCACGTGGAGCCGCTGTTTATCGAGCGTGTCTTCCGCAATGTCGAAGGCGCCGCATCCTGGTGCGACGTGCGCCAGAGCGCGCCGCAGGAAACCTGCACCGACATGGCGCGCCTTGCACTTGATGATGCGCTGATCTGGATCGAGGAGCGTTATGGCGACGCGCTGGAATCCCTGCGCTGGGGTGACGCGCATCAGGCGGTTCAGGACCATGCTGTTCTGGGCGACGTGCCGCTGCTGCGCTATTTCGTGAACATCCGCCAGTCCACCAGCGGCGGCGACAACACCCTGCAGCGCGGCAAAAGCTCCGGCAAAGACCCGGAGCCGTTCCAGAACATCCACGCTGCCGGCTACCGCGGGGTCTATGACTTTGCCGACCCGGACAGTTCCGTCTTTATCACTGCCACCGGGCAGTCCGGCCACCCGCTGTCCCGCTACTATGACGACATGGCCCAGCTGTGGCGCCGCGGCGAATACATTCCAATGTCGCTGGACGAAGAACTAGCCCGTGCTGCGGCTGTCGGCATAACCCGGATTGCACCGAGGCAATAAAAAACGGGCGCATCAGCGCCCGTTTCTCTTTGTAAGCAAATTGGAAGTTTATAGCCGCTCGAACTTGGCTTTCTGCCGGTCGGTCCACAGCACGGTGATATCGAAGCCGCTCTCGGTCTGCTCCTCGCGCTGCACCAGGTCTTCCTTGAACAGCCAGGCCCGCTGCTTGCCTTGCGCAAAGGTCAGCTGCAGCAGTTCCTCGTGCCGCACGCCCTGCAATTGCTCCGCGATATCCGCCAGCAGACCTTCCAGCCCCTCGCCGGTCAGGGCAGAGATCGCGTGGATGCCTTCCTCGCGCGCCGCACGCTGCCGTCGGGCTTCGGCTTCTTCTTCAGACAACTGGTCCAGCTTGTTCCAGACTTCAATCCCGGCGCGGTTTTCATCCACGCCCAAAGACGTCAGGATCGCCTCCACATCCTCTGCCTGCTCCTCGCTCTGGTCATGGCTGATGTCGCGCACATGCAGGATGACATCCGCCGCCAGCACCTCTTCCAGCGTGGCGCGGAAAGCGGCAACAAGTTCCGTCGGCAGGTCCGAGATGAAGCCCACGGTGTCGGACAGGATCACCTCCGGCCCGTCAGGGATCTGCACCCGGCGCATGGTCGGGTCCAAGGTCGCGAACAGCATGTCCTTGGCCATCACTTCAGCACCCGTCAGCCGGTTGAACAGCGTCGACTTGCCAGCGTTGGTATAACCCACCAGCGCCACAATCGGATAGGGTACCTTGGCGCGCGAGGCACGATGCAGCGTCCGGGTCTTAACCACCTTATCCAGCTGCCGACGCAGCCTCACCAGATGGTCATCGATGGCCCGCCGGTCAGCCTCGATCTGGGTTTCGCCGGGTCCGCCGACAAACCCCAGGCCGCCGCGCTGGCGTTCCAGGTGGGTCCAGGCCCGCACCAGCCGCGTCCGCTGATAGCTGAGCGCGGCCATTTCGACCTGCAGCACGCCTTCGCGGGTCGCCGCCCGATCCGAGAATATTTCCAGGATCAGCCCGGTCCGGTCCAGGATCTTGACCTTCCAGGCCTTCTCAAGGTTGCGCTGCTGCACGGGGGAAACCGGCCCGTCGATCAGGACCAGTTCAATGTCATTCGCCTTCAGGATGCCCGCAAGCTCTTCGATCTTGCCGGAGCCGAACAGCATCCCCGGATGCGCCTTGGGCAGGCGCACCACATTCGATCCGATCACGTCAAGATCGGGCAAGGCCGCTGCCAGCGCAACGGCCTCCTCAAGCGCGGGAGCAGCCTCGCGGCGTCCCATGTCAGATTTGATTTCCGGATGCAGGACCCAGGCGCGGGTCTGCTTCCTGTCATGCTCCATCAATTGGAGTCTTCACCCTCATAGAGACTGATCGGCTGGGCCGGCATGATGGTCGAGATCGCGTGTTTGTAGACCAGCTGCGACTGTCCGTCGCGGCGCAGCAGCACACAGAAATTATCGAACCAGGTGATCACACCCTGCAGTTTGACCCCGTTGATCAGAAAGATTGTAACCGGAACCTTGGTTTTGCGAACGTGATTCAGGAAGGCATCCTGAAGATTCTGTCTGTCCGAAGCCATTTTTTATTATCTCGCCTTTGTTCTTGCCGCGCGCTGCGGACCAGCACGCACGTTAAAATTCAGTATGGAGAAAGAAAAAATAAGTTTCCACCCGAAAAACACTTTTCACCCGCGGGAACAGTCAGCTGCGCCAGAGGTTCGGGGACAGCAGCGCGATGAAGGCCAGCGTTTCCAGCCGGCCCAGCACCATGGCGATGCACAGGATCAGCTTGGCCGGGTCCGTCAGCAGGTTCAGAACAATCGGTGCACTGCTGGCGCTCTCGGTCAGCGGGCCGGTGGTCGAGAGCGCTGCGATTGCCAGAACCAGAGCTTGCTCGAAGCTGGACCCGACCGCCGCAAGCGCGGTGCTGACCAGCGCCAGCGACAAGGCGAACAGCATGAAGAAGATCCAGGCGACAAATGCACCGTTCTTTTGCAGCCGTTTGGTCCGGTCGCCTTCGCCGCTGACCGAGCTGGGATGAACCAGCCGCTCCATTTCCCTAAGACCGTTCAGGTAGAGCGCATAAACCCGCAGCAGTTTGACCCCGCCCGCCGTGGTGGCAACACCACCGCCGAAGACAGCCAGCCCCAACAGGATCATGCCCGGCGTTTCCAGCCCGGACCAGGTCCGCGCGGCTTCCCAGTGCAGGCTTTCAAACCCTGTGGTGGACAGGAAAGACATCACCGTGAACAGCGTGCCCCAGAACGCCCGCAGCGCCTGCAGCAGATCCTCGGCAGCATCCACCTCGAAGGCGGCGAACCAATGGCGCAGAAAGAGGAGCAGCGGCACACCGAAGACGATCAGAAGCCCGGTGCGGAACTCCGGGTCCTTGTCCAAACGCCCTTGCCCCGCAGTCACCGTATCACTGGAAAAGGTCAGACGTGACAGCGCGAAGAACATGAACAGGAACATCACCATCTCGCCGGCGATCCCGCTGCCCGCGTTCTCCACCCCGCCAGTGGCGGAGATGCCCGAGGTCGCCATCACGGACATCGCATGGCTGAGCCCGGTCAGCGCCTGTTCGCCGGTGATCATCAGCAAGAGCCACAGAACCATGGTCAGCCCGGCATAGACCGGCGCCAGGGTGCGGGTGACGAGCAGCAGCTGGCGGCGCGGGTCCGCGCGCTCCATATGGCCCGGCCCGGCAACGCCGCCGCCCGGCTCGCCCTTGGCGGTGACTTCGAACCCGCCCAGCGACATCGGCGCCAGCACAGCTGAGGCGGCCACCCACATCAAGAGCCCGCCCAGCCAGCCGATCATAGCCCGCCACAGATGCACGCTGGGCGGCAGGCGGCCGGGATCGGCCCAGATATCGGCGCCGGTGGTGGTAATGGCGCTGACCATATCGAAATAGGCGTTCAGGTAACGCGTGCTGACCAGCGCGTCCTGCACCGGCACCGCCAGGAACAACGGCAACACGGTAAAAGTTGCCAGCAGCGACAAGAGCTGCCCTGGCATCCCGTAGCGCGGCACCCGGTTGCCCATCGACAGCGCAATCAGAACCACCAGGATCAGCCCCGCCAGTCCGGAATAGAAAAAGCTTTGCGATGTGTGATGGTCATCCAGCACCACCGCATGGATGGCCGGCAGCCACATCGCCAAAGACGCGATGCCCCAGATCAGCAGGAACAGCGGCAGGCGCAACACGCCGATGGGGGCTTGGACCACGCGGCGCATGCTAGAAGTAGTCGATCGACACCTGCAGGAGCCGCTCCACCTCGGGCACGTCATCGGCCATTGCAAACAGCGCGATCACGTCGCCTTCCTCGATCCGGGTCTCACCTGACGGTCGCAGCATCTCGCCGTTCTTCAGGATGCCGCCGACCAGCACGCCTTCGGGGAAGTCCGTCTCGCGGATCATCTGCCCGGCAATAGGCGAGGTCGACAGCACCTCAGCCTCAATCATCTCAGCCTCGGCGTCGCCCAGCGAATAGACCTGCCGCACCCGGCCATAACGGATGTGGCGCAGGATAGAACTAACGGTGGTGGAGCGCGGGTTGATATAGGCGTCGATGCCGAGGTGCGGCAGCAGCGGCACCAGGGTCGGGTCATTGATCAGAGCAATCGCCAGCGGGCAGCCTTCGGCCTTGGCCCTAACGGCGGCCAGCATGTTGACCTTGTCGTCGTCGGTCACGGCCAGAAGTGCGTCCGCCTTGTCGATGCCCGCCTCGATCATCAGTGACCGGTCCAGCCCGTCGCCATTCAGCACAATGGTGCGCTCCAGCTCCTCGGCAGCGCGTTCGGCACAGCGGCGGTCCCGCTCGATCACCTTGGCACGGATCCGGGAGGTGCTGCTTTCCAACGCTTTGGCCACTTCCAGCCCGACGTTGCCGCCGCCGACCACCACTACACGGTCCTGGCGTTTCTCTTTCTTGCCGAAGACCTCGATGGTGCGCGGCACATCGTCCGCGTGGGAAAACACATAGCAGCTGTCGCCGACGAACAGCTGGTCGCCCGGCTCTGGCGCAAACAGGGTGCCATCGCGGCGGACCCCCACCACAATCGCACGCAAGGTGGAAAACAGGTCCGTCAGCTGGCGCAGCGGCGTGTTCACCACCGGGCACTCCGCATCGATCTGAATCCCCAAAAGCTGCGCCTTGCCGCCCATGAAGGTCTCAGTGTCAAAGGCAGCAGGCGCCGACAACCGCTGCATCGCAGCCGCGGCCACTTCGCGCTCCGGGCTGATCACAACATCGATCGGCAGATGCTCCCGCTGATAGAGGTCGGAATAGATCGCAGTCAGATAGCTTTTGGCCCTCAAGCGGGCGATCTTGCGCTGGATCTTGAACACCGAATGCGCCACCTGGCAGGTCACCATGTTGACCTCGTCCGAGTGGGTGGCGGCGATGATCATATCGGCGTCCCGCGCCCCGGCCCGGTCCAGCACATCCGGATAAGAGGCAAAGCCATGGATGCCCTGCACGTCCAGCGTATCGGTCGCGCGCCTCACCAGTTCCGGATTGCTGTCGACCACCGTTACATCATTGTGCTCACCGGACAGGTGCCGGGCGATCTGCCAGCCGACCTGGCCCGCGCCGCAGATAATGACCTTCATTTACATGTCCCTTGGCGGAGTTTCGGGCAAAGTTTTGCCCGATGTGAATGACAGATGCCGCTTTCACGGTCAAATTAATTGTAACTTCCTCAGTTTGCGGCCATTCTTTCGATATGCAACGCAGTTATACAGTTACCTCCGGCGCTGTTTTGCTGGCCTTTACAACGGCCTGCGGGCCCCTGCCCGTCTACTACAAGCAGGGGGCAGAGGTATCGCGGCTGCAAAGCGATGAACTGGTTTGCGCGACCCAAGCGCTGAAGGAGGCGCCCGTCGCCAATGAGATCCGCCAGCATCCACCGGTATTCTACCCCGGCCGGCAGGTCTGCCATAACGGCAACTGCCACTATTACCCCGGCTACTGGTCGGAAGGCAGCATCTACACCGTTGATGTCAACAAGCCTCTGCGCCAGCGGCTGGAAAAATCCTGCATGGCCTCAAAGGGCTATCAGCAGATCGCACTGAAACGCTGCACCCGGAGTAGTGCCGGCACCCCGCTTGGGCCGCGGCTGGCACCACTGAGCGAAGCATCCTGCGCGCAGCGCAACCGCGATGGCAGTACCATCATCCGCAGCGGCGGCTGAGCATCCGGTCCTGATCCGCCGTTCAGCGGCAGGACATTTTTGATTTGCGGACTAAGTTCAAGTAAGCTGAACGCCAATTGTTTTTTGACCAGTATTCTCAAGAGAGAAAGGTACCCGATGCGGATACATTTCCTGTTTGCCGCGCTGCCTGTGGCAGCTGTTACCGCAGCCTGTGAACCGACGGCTCCGATTGCTCCGCCGCCGGCGGCTGCATCTGTACCGGCTACGGCACCTGCTAGCTACAGCACCCCGGCAACGCGCCCCGCGCCCGCACCGGCTCCCGCTTCCACAGCCCCGGCCAGCACAACAACCGCTCCTGCTGCAACAACCATCGGTCCGCCGGGCGGCGGCGGTGCCGGNNGGTGGCGGCTGGGGCTAAACCCGGACAAAACCATGACAGCCCTTTCCCCCATACCTTCCTCGTTTGCTGCTCTGACCCTTTCCTGTGCAGGACTGCTGCCTGCGGCGGCAGTTCAGGCAGCCTATGAGACCAGCGAAGGCAGCGCCGCTCCCGAAACCGCCATTGTGATCGGCATACAGGACTACGACCACGTCAGCGATCTGACCAACACCCGCAAGGACGCCGAGGCAATGGCAGAGATGCTCAAGACCTTCGGCTATACTGTCTATGAAGGCTACGACCTGGACAAGCGCGGGTTCGAGGCACTGCTTCGCCAGGCGGCGCTCAACATCCGCGACGGCAGCCAGGTGTTTTTCTACTACGCAGGCCACGGCATTCAGCTGGGGCGGCGCAATTATCTGCTTACCAGCGATGCAGAATTGTCGGGCATTCACGACCTGCCGTTCCAGTCTGTTACATTGGACCGGGTGTCCGCCATTCTGGGAGGCAAGGCCGGCAGCCAGATCCTGATGCTGGATTCCTGCCGCGACAACCCAGTGCCGCAAGCCAAGCTCAACGCCGAGGTCGGTGCCCAGCTTTATGAGGCGCGCGAAGGCTTTGATGTGTTCCGCCCGCCGCTGAACACGCTGGTGGCTTTTTCCACCTCCCCCGGCGCCACCGCGTTGGATGGGGAGCCCGGCGGCAACAGCCCCTATACCGCTTCCGTCGTGCGGCATTTCCCGGACAACCCGGACGAGGACGCGATGACCGTTCTGGCGGCCATCCGCAGCGATGTCTACAGCGCTACCGGCAATACACAGGTGCCCTGGGAGAGCTCCACCCTGATGCAGAAGATCTATCTGCGCCCTGCGGAGCGGTCCCTGAATGTTGCCTCGGCCAGTATGGACACCGCATCTGGGACTGTGGCCGCCAGCCTTGACCAGATCCCAGCAGAGCTGTCTGTCAAAGTGCCGCTGGGCCGGGCGTTGGAGCTGGCGCCTGAAATCAGCCCCTATATTCAAGCGGGCACAACGGTTTCGATCGTTGAAAACTCGTCTTCCGGTGTCACATCGCTGCAGTCCGGCGATGGCCGCTCGCTCAGCGTCAGCTATGCACCCAAGCTCACAGAGCTGCCCGCCCGCCAGGACGGTGGCCAGGTCCGCAGGGACCGGATGGTGCTGCGCCTAGCACAGGCCGATGCAGTGCGCGACGTGACCGTGAATCTCGAGATGATCGCCCGCCAATGCGATCTGGAAGCTGGAGATCTGCTGGATCTGCAGGGCGTAGGCCTGTTCCGCTACCCAAATGAAATCGACCTCAAGGCAGCAGAGGCCGCCTGCCGGGAGGCTGTCCAGGCTGCGCCGGACCTTGGCCGCCTGCATTACCAGCTTGGCCGTGCGCTGCAGGGCCAGGGGCGGCTGATGGAAGCCTATGAAGCCTTTGAAAAGGCAGTGAGCCTGGGCCATATCCGCGCCTATAACGCGGTAGCCTATCTGCATGTAACGCAGAATGTGGACCGCGAGACGGTGCCGATCCCCTATAACCCGGACAAGGCATTTGCGCTTTGGGACAAGGGCATTGAGGCCGGCGACCCCTTCTCGATGCATGCACGCGGCAAACGGCTTCTGCGCAAAAGCAGCACGCCGGAGGAAAAGCGGCGCGGCTACGACCTGCTGAGCCGCGCAGTTGAGCTTGGCCACACCTACTCGATGAACGAGCTTGGCTATTTCTTCTTGTGGAGCGGTGATGAGCTGGCGCAGCCGGAGCGCGGGCTGACATATCTGGAGGCCTCCGCCGGGCGCGGCGACATCTATGGCACAGCCAATCTGGGCTACGTCTACCGCGACGGCGGTGCCGGCAAACCGGTGGACAAGGAAAAGGCCCGCGCGCTGTTTGCGGAGGCCGCCCAGCTGGGCCACCCGCATGCCCCGGGTGAGATTGGCCGCATGATCATGAACGGCGACCTGCCCGGCAGCGACGCTGCAGAAGCTCTGGAATGGTATGACATGGGCCTTGCCCGCGGCGATGCCTGGGGCGGTGCGAACGGCGCCTGGGTGGCGCTGAACCGGCTGTCTGACCGCGTCCCGGCCCATGCCGCCGCGGCC
>NZ_JWLI01000007.1 GCF_000813965.1 Leisingera sp. ANG-M7
GTCACTCTTGTAGCTCATGGCAAGGTTCCTGCTGAGTTTGCATACAATCGCCGGCACGGGAATGCCGGTTTGGCGTTAGACTTAGCCAAAATGCGGCACAATACGCGCGTGATTTCCGACATTATCACGCCTTGATGCGGCGTGGCGTCTTTCGCAGGCCCTGCCAAGGTTCCTTAAAGGAAACGGAATTCCCCGAAACTGGCCGCCTAGGGCGCCCAGGCGCGCTGATCCGGAACAAAGAGCGTAAGTTCGCTGCCCAGCTGCAGCCGGCCGGGATGTTCGACCCAGGCGGTGATTCCCCGGCGATTCTGCGCCGCCGGCTTGAACCGCGCGCCAAAGCCCGCGTGATCCTTTTCGATCTCGCGGCCCGGCAGCACGCAGGGGCGGTTTTCCATGTCCACTGTCAGCGTCACCCCATCCGGCCCCTGCAGGCGCGAGGACGGCGGCACGAAGGTGAAGTCCGGAATGCCGCGCAGCACGATGGTTGCGCCCAGATGCGCAGGGCTCACGCTGTCCATCCCCATGTCCCCCGCGATCAGTGCCAGTTCCTCTTCCGACAGGATGGTCAGCTGGCGCACGTTTCGGATTTCGGTGCCTTCCGGGTACAGGTTCCTGACCCGCACGCAGGAGGCGCGGTTTTCGCCTTCATGGCGCCCGCCGGCAATGCCGCCAAAGCCCAGGTCCAGATGGTCTGCGGGCACCGCCTGCAGTCCGCTGCCTGCAGGCACATGGCCCAGCCAGGTAATCTGTCCTGTGAATTCCGTTTTCCGCAGCACCGGCATGCCCGCTCTCCCTCGCATAACCCTTTGACGTTGCGGCGAGCATACAGACGGCGCGGGCCGGCACCAGTGGTGCCGCGATGGTTTTTTGTGGTCCCGCAGTTCAGCACCGGAAATGAAAAACCCCCGGAGGCCAGCGGCATCCGGGGGTCAAAGCCTTGGGTCATCAGGCGGAGGGCTCAGGCTCCATGCCGCCCTCTGGCGGGGTCTTCTTGGGCTTCGCCTTGGGGATCGCGGTGACCGAGGCGTTGCCCTGATCCTCGCTGTCGCCCTCATCGTCGCCGGCCTGCGGCGGCTCGCCGTTCATCACCCGCTTGATCTCGTCGCCGGTCAGGGTTTCGTATTCCAGAAGGCCCTGCGCCAGACGCTCCCATTCCTCGTTCTTGTCCTTGAGGATCTCCAGCGCCTGCTCATAGCCCTGCTGGATGAAGCGTTTGACCTCTTCCTCGATCAGCTCCTTGGTATGGGCCGAGACCGAGAAACCCGCGGTGTTGCCGGAGTAGCCTTCGTGGGCTTCGGCATAGTCGATGTTGCCGACCTTGTCCGACATGCCCCAGCGCAGCACCATGGCGCGCGCCAGCTGGCTGGCCTGCTGGATATCGCCGGCCGGACCGTTGGAGACGTGGTCCTCGCCGTATTTGATGACTTCCGCCGCCTTGCCCGCCATGGTCATCGCCAGTTTCTGCTGGCACTCATCGCGGTGGTAGTTCAGCCGGTCCATTTCGGGCAGCGACACAACCATCCCCAGCGCGCCGCCGCGCGGAATGATTGTAGCCTTGTAGACCGGATCGCACAGCGGCAGCGCCAGGCCGACAACGGCGTGGCCGGCCTCGTGGTAGGCGGTCTTTTCTTTCTGGTCCTGGGTCAGCACCATCGAGCGGCG
Source organism: Leisingera sp. ANG-M7 (assembly GCF_000813965.1). Taxonomy (GTDB): domain Bacteria; phylum Pseudomonadota; class Alphaproteobacteria; order Rhodobacterales; family Rhodobacteraceae; genus Leisingera. The sequence continues at coordinate 1,663 of NZ_JWLI01000007.1, forward strand.
CTCAGCCCCCATCATCACCTTGTCCTTGGCGGATTCGAAATCTTCCATGGTGACAAAACGGCGCCCGACACGCGCGGCCATCAGCGCGGCCTCGTTCACCAGGTTCGCCAGATCGGCACCGGAGAACCCAGGCGTGCCGCGGGCGATGATGCGCAGGTCCACATCCGGGCCCAGCGGGGTCTTGCGGGCGTGCACGGCCAGGATCTTCTCGCGGCCTTTGATGTCGGGGTTGCCGACGGTCACGTTGCGGTCAAAGCGGCCGGGGCGCAGCAGTGCCGGGTCCAGCACGTCCTTTCGGTTGGTGGCGGCCAGGATGATGACGCCTTCGTTGGCCTCAAAACCGTCCATTTCCACCAGCAGCTGGTTCAGGGTCTGCTCACGCTCGTCATTGCCGCCGCCATAACCGGCACCACGGTGCCGGCCCACGGCGTCGATCTCGTCGATAAAGACGATGCAGGGCGCGTTCTTCTTGGCCTGCTCGAACATGTCGCGCACGCGGGAGGCGCCGACGCCGACGAACATCTCGACGAAGTCGGAGCCGGAGATGGTGAAGAACGGCACACCGGCCTCGCCTGCAATGGCACGGGCCAGCAGGGTTTTACCGGTGCCCGGAGGGCCAACCAGCAGCGCGCCCTTGGGGATCTTGCCGCCGAGGCGCGAGAACTTCTGCGGGTTACGCAGGAATTCAACGATCTCTTCCAGCTCTTCCTTGGCCTCGTCGATGCCCGCCACGTCGTCAAAGGTGACGCGGCCATGCTTCTCGGTCAGCATCTTGGCTTTGGATTTGCCGAATCCCATGGCGCCGCCTTTGCCGCCGCCCTGCATCCGGTTCATGAAGTAAATCCAGACGCCGATCAGCAGCAGGAATGGCAGGAGCGTGATCAGGAAGGACTGGAAGCCGGACTGCTGCTGCTTTTCAGCGCGCACCGGGATGTTCTTTTCGATCAGCAGCGACGTGACTTCGGCATCGCCCGGCTTGATGGTGACGTAGTTCTGCCCGTCCGTCGTGGTGTAGCGGACCTGTTCCCCGTCCAGGGTGACGGTGCTGACCTTGCCGGTCTCCACCGAACTGACGAAGTCCGAGAAAGTGCGTTCACGGCTCTGCATCGTGCTGCCGGAACCGCTGAACAGATTGAACAGCGCCAGAATCAGCAGAAACAGAACAACCCAAAAGGCGATATTGCGAGCGTTGCCCAAGGAAAGTTCTCCCTATCAATTAGGCGCACCTGTCAGGCCGCCTGCGTTGTGCTTAAAATAAGGATCATTCGGGCAGGTTCAATGCGATAAAAGGGATGCAAAGAACTCTTCTTCATTTGCCACCGGTTCCGCTGTCCATCCATTGCCCAGTCCGGCCACCGGCGCGGCCGCCAGTTCGGCGCCGCGCCACACCGCCGGCGAAGACTCCAGCACGGTGCCCGGCACGCCGGTTGCCCGCCAGGACAGGCATTCAAACAGCCCGTTGCGCCCCAAGGGGCGCACTTCGCAACCCTTTGCATCGCCTCCGAAAACCTTCCACCGGTCGTCCCAGACCTGGCCAGGAAGCGAGGTTACGCCTGCAACCGCCTTGGCCTCGCGGCAGATCCAGATCTGTTTGGATGTTGTCAGCAGATGGCAGCCTGACACGGTCGCCGCGCCGCCGCCACGGGCGGCCAGAACAGCGATTTCCATCGGCACCCGGCGCGGCGGATAGGGAGTTCCCGCCACCCATTGGATAGCCTTGACCAGCAGCCGGTAGCCGGTCTCGCTGGGCAAAGTGCGGAATTTCCGCTGGCACAGGACCACCGCGCCGGCCTGCACGTGGGCCATGTCGCGGGCGGCCAGGAACACGTACCAGTCCAGTGCCTCGCGCGCCTTGTTCATGTTTTCGGCAACCCGGGACAGCACCGTCGGTGTCAGGCCCAGCGGCGCCAGTTCCGCCAGGGCGCGGCGTGCCCGCACCCGTTCATAGCGCAAATCGCTGTTACTGGGGTCCTCGCACCATTCGATGCCGCGTTCCTGCAGGAACTGGCGCAATTCGCTGCGGGTCACTTCCAGCAGCGGCCGCACCAAGGTAACGCCCTTGTGCACCCGGCGCGGCGGCATGCCGGAAAGCCCCGAAACTCCTGAAGCCCGGGCCATGCGCATCAGCAGGGTTTCGGCCTGATCGTCCGCTGTATGCGCCACGCAGAGAGTGGAGATACCGTTGCGCCTTGCCCAGGCACACAGCAGATCATAGCGCGCTTCGCGGGCCTGTTTTTGCAGGTTGCCCTGTCCCGGGCCTTCTTCCCAGCGGATCACCTCATGAGCGATCCCCAATTCGGCAGCGGCCTCGCCTACCCAGTTGGCCTCAGATGTCGATTCCGGTCGCAATCCATGGTCCACGGTTGCTGCCTGAAACTCGACCGGCTCCCCTTCAAAAGCCTCCTTCATCAAGTGCATCAGCGCCATCGAATCGCTGCCGCCGGACACGGCGATGCCAAGCTTGCCGGTCAGTCTGGACTGGAACTGGCCGCGCAGCAGCCCCAGGATATCGCGCCGCAGCCCTGTCAAGAACAGCCCAGCTTGGCCATTTCTGCCGCGGCCTCAACCGCTTGCGAGCCCCCCGGAAAGCGCACCCCGACCTCGGACAGCGTCACGCAAGCCTGATCGGTCTGCCCCAGCCGGCCCAGGGCCGCGCCGAGCTCGAACAGGGCCTTGGGTGCCACTGGTCCGGCAGAGTTGCCGGTGAAGGCCGCCAGATAGGCGCGCGCTGCTTCGCGGGTGTCGCCCAGCCCGTCCAGCGCCTTGCCCCGGCTGAATTCGGCAGCGGGTGCCAGCGGGCTGCCAGGGTAAGACTGGTTGAAGGCCGCGAATTTCTCTGCCGCGTCCTGATACGCGCCGTCCGCCAGCAGCTTTTCCGCAGCATCGAAGTCCGCCTGTTCGCCAATCGCCAGCTCACCGCCGCCAGTTTCGCCACCAGTGCTGTCTGCGCCGATGGCAGGCACTGCCGCACCGCCGGATGCAGGCAGTTCGCCACCGCCCAGCGTCGTGGTTTCCTTCAGCGCGCCTAGATCGCCGCCCTCCAGCTCAACCAGGCGGAATTCCAGGTCACCGATCCGGTTGGTGCCGTCGGTGACGATACGGTCGATCCGGTGATTCATCTGCTCAGTCTGCAAGGTCAGCCGCTGCAATTCGCTCTCGATCGCAGCGACCCGATCCAGAACCGTATCACCGGAAACGTCCGCCGAGGGCGCCCCGGTTGTCGACATCTCCCGCTTCAGGCGCTGGATTTCCACATGCAGAACCGTCAGTTCCTGGCGGATGTCGGCCAGCGTCTGGCTGTCCTGCGCCGCCAGCGGCACCGGCAGCAGCATCACGGAGGCGAAAAGTAAGGTGCGCAGGCACTTCATGGGCTTATCCCGTCAGCCCGCCGGCCAGCACGGTGACCGCGCGGCGGTTCTTGGAATAGCAGGCCTCGTTCGAACAGATTTCCAGCGGGCGCTCCTTGCCATAGCTGACAACCTTGAGTCGGTGGCCCGCAACCCCTTGGGAAATCAGGTATTCCCGCGCGGCATTGGCGCGGCGGGCGCCCAGGGCAAGGTTGTACTCGCGGGTGCCCTGCTCGTCTGCGTGGCCCTCGATGGTGACAACATAATCAGCGTTCTGGCTCAGCCAGCGCGCCTGGCCCTGCAGGATGCCCTGTGCCTCCGGCGTCAGCGTCGACTGGTCCACCAGGAACAACACCCGGTCGCCAACGGTCTGCTGGAAATAGGCCGGGCTTGCCGGATCCAGAGACCCTGCCCCCAAGCCGGCGCCTGCACCGGCGCCGCTGCCGTTTGCCATGTCATCCCACCGGTTGTTGCTGCAGGCTGCCAAGCCCAGAACGGCAACAGCCGCAATTGCCAATTTCAAACCGCTCATGTTCTCTGCCTATCCCTTTTTGCGTTTCTTGACCGGAAATTAACACATGCCCGGATCAGGTTCCATGCGGGTATCCCGCCAATTCATTTCACTCAATTCTGCAATGGCGACCAGGCTGGATCCGAGGCCCCGTCCGGTGTCTTCACAGGTTTCAGATTGCGACCGGTGATGTCCACCGAATAAAGCAGCGCCCGCCCGGCGCTGCCCTGGCTTTCGCGGGTGAACATGATCACCCGGCCATTGGGCGCCCAAGTCGGCCCCTCGTCCAGGAAAGATGCCGTCAGCAGCCGCTCCTCGCCGCCGTCTGTACGCATCACACCGATATGGAAGCGGCCCTTGTTCTGCTTGGTAAAGGCGATCATGTCGCCGCGCGGCGACCATACGGGTGTGCCGTAGCGGCCCTCACCAAAGCTGATCCGCCGCGCCTCACCGCCGCCTGCCGGCATCACATAGAGCTGCTGGCTGCCGGAGCGGTCGCTTTCGAACACGATCTGGCTGCCATCCGGAGAGAACGACGGTGCTGTCTCGATCGAGGGTGCCGAGGTCAGCCGGGACTTGGCGCCGGTGCTGATATCCATCGAGAACAGATCAGTATTGCCCCCCTGGGTCTGCGAATAGACAATGGTGCGCCCGTCGGGTGCGAACCGCGGCGCAAAGCTCATAGTTCCGTCGCCGCTGGACAGCACTTTGCGCTGCACCTGGCCCACGTCCAGCACATGGATCTGCGGGAAGCCGCTTTCATAGCTAGTGTAGAGCACCCGGTCGCCGGTGGGCGAGAACCGCGGCGCCAGCACGATGGAGGCGCTGTTGGTCAGGTATTGCACGTTGGCGCCGTCGTAATCCATCACCGCCAGCCGCTTGCGGCGGTCGTTCTTGGGGCCGCTTTCGGAGACATAGACCACACGGCTGTCGAAATAGCCGCTTTCACCGGTGATCCGGCTGTAGACCGCATCTGCCACCTTGTGTGCCATCCGGCGCCAGCCGTCGGTGGTGCCGTTGAACTGCAGGCCGGTGCCCAGCTCCTTCTCGGCAAAGACGTCATGGCCGCGGAAGCGCACCGTCAGCTGGTTGCCGTTGACGCTGACCGCGCCGGTGATCAGCGCCTGCGCGTTCACTGCCTTCCAGTCGGCGTATTTCACCGCGCTGTCAAAGCTTGCCACCTTGGAGATATGGGCGCTGGCCGGCACTTCCCGGAACAGGCCGGTGCCGCTCAAGTCGGCTGCGATAACCCGCGCAATCTGGGCGGCGTACTCTGACGCTGCCGGGGTTTCCGGCACGAAATCCGGCACCGCATAAGGCAAGGGTTCGATCACGCCCTGGTCGATCTCGATGCGGAGCGGGCCGTCCTGAGCCATGGCCGCGCCCGCGCCTGCCGCCGCCGCGGCACCGATCAGAAGAGCTGCCAGTATTTTCCTCATTTGATCCGCATCCTTTCAGGATTGAATGTCATCTCAATATCGCGCCATTGCGAATATTTTTCAGGGGGAAGCTGAAAGCCTGCGGACCCGCAGCGGATAATTGCCCGCCGGGCCGCCTCATAGGCCTGCTTTGCCGCCGCCGACGATCCGCCGGTGCTGGACAGCATCCGAATCGAGCCGGTGTCGGGCTTACCGTCCTGCGACAGTGAAACACCCACGACCACGGTTGTCTTCAGCGCATCCGTAGACAGCGAGCCAACGTTCCAGCAGCGCGACACCTCAACCCGCAGCGCGTCCTTTTCTCCCAGCGTCAGCGGCGGGCCGGAAGGTTCCGGCGCCTCCACATCGGCACCGCCTGCAAGCGCCTCAGCCAGCGCATCCGCAACTGCATCCGCAGTATCCGCCTGCGGCGTCTCAGCAGGTTCAGCAGGCTGCGCCGCTTCCGTCACCTGCGGTTCCGGTTCCGGCTGGGGCCGTGCGGGCCGGGTCCTGGGCCGTTTGGAAACCGCAGGCGCGGCAGAGGCTGCCACGTCCTCCCCCTCGTTCTCCTCGGTCACGATCCGGTCGCTGGCCGCCTCGCGCGCAGTGGCGTCCTGCACGTCCTGCGGTGTCTCAGCACCTTCGTCAGGCGCAACTTCCGGCTGGACGATGTCGTCGATCCTGGTGTCCGGCTCCGGCGGCGCAACAGGCTCTGGCGCCACCCGGTCCACCGGGCGCGGCGCGGTTTCAGGCCTCACTTGCGGCACCAGCGAGGCCACATCCGGCTCCTCCGCGGCAGACGGCAGCTCGATCGGCACCTCCGGTTCAGGCGGTTGATCGGGCAGCTCTGCCACCTGCGGATCCGGCTCTGCCGGGGCAATCGGTTCAGGCTGCGTGATTTCCGGTTCCGGATCCGGCCGGGGCGCAGGTTCCGGCGCAGGCTGCACTTCGGCAGGCTCCGCCAGCGGCGCAGGCTCTGGCGACACCTGCGGCGCCTGGCGCTGCTGGCTCAGCTTCTCGAATTGTTCCGAGGAAATCAGCGCCACCTGCTGCACATTGGACGGCAAGGGTTCGGACGGGAACCAGGCGCCGAAGACAACCCAGGTCATCAACAGCCCATGGCCTGCCAGCGAGATTTTGGTTCCGGTCTGCACCGTCCGCGTCCCTGCCTACTGCCCTGTGCCTTCAGCCCGCTGCCCGTCCAGCGCCGGGCCGCCGGTGTCAGTCACCAGCCCCACGTTGGAAAAACCGCCCGCATTCAGCGCGCCCATCACCTGCATCACGTCCGAATAGGCTATCCGCCCGTCGGCGCGCAGAAACACCCGGTCCGAGGACCGCTCTGCCGCAATCGCCCGCAGTTTGGCCACCAGTTCCTCGCGCGCCACCGGCGTGGTCTGGATCTCCACGCCGCCCTCGGCGGTCATGGTGACGGTCAGCGGTTCCTCCTCGTCGCCGGGCAATGCGCCAGCGGCGGTCTTGGGCAGTTCCACCGGCACCCCCACGGTCATCAGCGGCGCCGCCACCATGAAGATGATCAGAAGCACCAGCATGACGTCCACAAATGGCGTCACGTTGATTTCGGACATCGGCCGGCCGCGGCGGCGGCGGCGGCCCCGGCGGCGGTCGCCGCCTCCCGAAGGCTGCTGGACTGCGGCGCCCATGGCCTCAGGAGTCCAGCTGGCGGCTGAGGATGGTGGCGAACTCATCGGCAAAGGCCTCATAGCCGCCGATGATGCGGTCGCTGTCCGCGCTCAGCTTGTTGTAGAAGACCACCGCCGGGATCGCCGCCAAGAGGCCCAGGCCGGTCGCCATCAGCGCCTCGGCAATGCCCGGCGCCACAACGGCGAGGTTGGTGTTCTGCTGCTCGGCAATTTCGATAAAGGCGGTCATGATGCCCCAGACGGTGCCGAAGAGACCCACGAAGGGCGCGGTGGAACCCACGGTTGCCAGCACCGACAGCCCGCCCTGCAGGCCTTCGGTCTCCTTGGCGATGGCGACATCCATCGAGCGGTCGATACGTGCCTGCGCGCCGGGGATCAGCCCGCCGTCGCTGCGGTGGCTGCGGCGCCACTCGCTCATCCCGGCCGAGAAAATCCGCGCCGCCTGGCCCGAGGGTTCGGACCCCAGCCGCTCAAACAGCTCATCCAGCGGGTTGCCGGACCAGAACGCCCGGTCAAAAGCATCCGCTTCCCGGCGGGCAAGACGGTAGTTGATGGTTTTCTGGATAATGATGCCCCAGGACCAGATCGAGGCCCCCACCAGCATCAGCATCACCAGTTTCACGGTTACGGTGGCCCGCGCGAAAAGGCCCCACATGGAGAAATCAATCTCCTGCGCCAGCGCCAGAGTTTCTGCTTCCATTCGCCTGCTCTACGGTTTTTCCCAGCCGTTTATCCGGCCTTATTTGGCAAGACGCTAGCGCAGATCAATGGCAAAGGCCATTAAAACAGGCGCACGGGGGCCAAATGTTACCGCAATGCGCGAATCTCTGCCGGAAGCCGGGCCGGTTTGCCGCCCGTTGTGATGCAGACAATGGTGATCTGGGCACGGAACAGCGGCTGGCCGCCGCGGGTGACTTCCTGATTCAGGACCATCCGGGCAGGTGTTACATTGTGCATAGAGGTGGTGACCAGCAGTTCCTCGTCGAACTTGGCAGGTGCCAGGTAGTCCGCCTCGATCCGGCGCACCACATAAATCAGACCGGCCTCGCGCATGGCGTTCTGATCCACCCCAATGCCCCGCACCCAGTCGCTGCGGGCGCGCTCGATGAAGCGCAGGTAGTTGGCGTGATAGACAATCCCGCCCATGTCGGTGTCCTCGTAATAGACCCGGACGGGGAATTGGTGGTTCATTGCCTGCGCTCCTGCATTTGCTTGCGCACCCTATGGGCGGCACCAATCCGCTGCAAGCGGCTCAGCCCTCCAGCGGATACTCCGCCAGAATGTCATACCGCGCGCCCTCTGGCGCCAGCGTCGACTGGAACAGCACGAAACTGTCTGCTTCGCATTCCAACCGGAACTCCGATGCTGCGGACAGGTAGCGTGCGATCTTTTTCACCTGGCTCACCTCCAAGTGACGGGAAAAGCGTGCCAGCGTCACATGGGGGCGGAAGCGTTCGCGGGACAGCTCGATCCCGGCGGTGCGGCAGGCGCTGCGGACGTGGTCGCGCAGGCGGGTCAGTTCCCGCGTTTTCTGAACCTGAGCCGCCAGAACCCGCGGCAGCTTGCCTCCAAAGGTGTCCAGCCCGCGGAACGTCAGCTGCAGGGGCGGCACGCTGATCTCTGCCATCAGCTGATGCAAGGTTTGAAGCGCGTCCTCCGGCTGGTTATCGAGGAAGGCCAGAGTCAGATGCATGCTCTCTGCCGGGACCTGCCGGCCCACGGTCAGCCCTTCCTGCACGCGTTCCAGCGCGTCCAGGGCTGCGTCCGGCAGCAGCAGGCCGACAAAGGCGCGCATCAGGACTGCGGCGGCTCTGCCGGGGCCTGCAGGCGGGCAAACAGGCGCAAGGCGTGGGATTTATCCTCTGCCGCCACCGGCATCATCCTGTCGTAAGCGGCAGCAATCACCCCCGCGATTTCGGGCCGCAGGATGGTGGCGCCGGTCTCTGGCAGCACCGCCAGCGGCGACGCCTCGGCAAAGGCCGCATCGCCCCACATCAGCGCCACTTGCACCGCCTGGGTGAGCGCCAGCGTCTCGGCCGGCATCTGCGCCATTGCTCCTTGCATCCGCAGGAACACAAAGGCTGCCTTGATGCCGCCCTGATCGTCAAAGCGGAAGGCACGGTACTGGCTGGCGTCTGCTTCTTTCAGCCGTGCGATCAGCGGCTGCAGGCCCGGGATCAGGCGGTCGAGGTCCGGCACTTCCAGAAGTTCATCCCAGTCGCGGAAGAAAAAGAACATCAGGTTGGAGCCCAGCTCCGGATCGGTCTCGGCCATCTGATGGCCCGCCAGCGTCATAACCGCCTCCAGCGCGCCTTTGACGGTTTTCAGGGTCTCGTCCTGCACCCCGAACACAATCGGCGCCACCGGCCGGCCCCAGCGGGCAAAGGCGTAGGCGCCGTCGTGGCGGGTGAACAGGGCTTCGATCTGTTCCGGCGTCAGGTCTGGCAGCTGGGCGGTCATGGGCGTCTCCTTGATCCTGCCCCGTCTATGCCGTCTGCACCGCGCGGCGGCAAGGGGGGCTCCCGCGCCTGCCCGGTCTCCTGGCTATGCCAGGCCGCCGGAAGCAGCCTTGGGCCTGGCGCCGCTGGCGCGGCGCGGCACCGGCTTGACGCAACGGCGCCGCGCGGCAGCGCGGCGCCCGGCCCAATGGCTGCGGCGGCATCCTTGATGCCTCTGCAGCAGGCGGAAGCCCCTCTTGCAACAGCAAAGGCCAGTCCTACCCGAACAGGTCGCTCTGGCTGCGCGGCGGCGCCATGCCGAGGTGGGTCCAGGCCTTTTGCGCCAGCATCCGTCCGCGCGGGGTGCGCTGGATCAGCCCTTGCTGCAGAAGGTAGGGTTCTATCACCTCCTCCAGCGCGTCGCGGCTTTCGCTGAGGGCAGCCGAGATCGTCTCGATCCCCACCGGGCCGCCGCCGTAGTTTTCGGCAATCAGCTTCAAATAGCGCCGGTCAGCGCCGTCCAGCCCAAGCTGATCCACCCCCAGCCGGGTCAGGGCGCCGTCAGCCAGTTCCCGGGTGATGGTGCCATCGCCCTCGACAACCGCGAAGTCCACCACGCGGCGCAGGAGCCGCCCGGCGATCCTAGGGGTGCCCCTTGCGCGCCGCGCGATCTCGCGGGCGCCGGCATCATCGGCTGGGGCGCCCAGCTTGCGGGCGTTGCGGCTGACGATCTCAAACAGCTCATCAATGGTGTAGAACTGCAGCCTGGTCGGGATGCCGAACCGGTCGCGCAGCGGCGTGGTCAAGAGACCCATCCGGGTGGTGGCGCCGACCAGTGTAAAGGGCTGCAGCTCGATCCGCACGGTCCGTGCTGCCGGGCCTTCGCCGATCACCAAGTCCAGTTCGAAATCCTCCATCGCGGGATAAAGCACCTCCTCCACCGCCGGATTCAGACGGTGGATTTCGTCGATAAACAGCACATCGCGCGACTCAAGATTGGTGAGGATTGCTGCCAGGTCACCCGCCTTGGCCAGCACCGGGCCGGATGTCATGCGGAAGTTCACCCCCAGCTCGCGCGCCACAATCTGCGCCAGCGTGGTCTTGCCGAGGCCCGGGGGCCCATGGAACAGCGTGTGGTCCATTGCCTCGCCCCGGCGGCGGGCGCTTTCGATGAAGACGCGCAGGTTGGCGCGGGCTTCGGCCTGGCCGATGAACTCGCCCAAGCCCTGCGGGCGCAGGGCGCGGTCGTTGTCTTCCGGCAGCGGCTCGGGGCGCAGGGCGGGATCGGCGTCAATCATAACTATGTATCCGCAATCTGTGGAGCAGCGGTCAGGGCAGCGCCCGTCCCGGCGGGGTGGAAGCGAAGCGCCCGCCCAGTGGGGGGCGGGACGGTCGCTGCCCGGCCTAACAGCCGGGCGGAACACGAAACTTCAAATGGCATGCCCATTACCCCTTTGGCGCAAGCAGCCGCAGCGCGGCACGGATCAGCTCGGCCTCATCCGCATCCGGATAGGTCGCTGCCGCCTCTGCCACTGCGGCAGCTGCATCCGACGGCCCATAGCCCAGATTGCCAAGCGCCGACAGCGCACCAGCTGAGGCAGCGGCTGCCCCTGAGGGTTTCTTTGGCGGTGCCTTGCGGGACGGTTTGGCCGCGGGCGCGCCCCCCGCGTCCTCGACCAGCTCCAGCCCCGGGCCGTCCATCGCATCGGCAACGGTCCCGCCCATCGCCATCACGCCAGGCGCCTTGTCCTTGAGGTCGAGCACGATGCGCTGCGCGGTCTTGGGCCCAACGCCCTTGGCTGCCTTGACCGTGGCCCAGTCGCCAAGTGCAATTGCCCGGCTCACTCCGTCCGGCCCCAAGGCACCGAGGATCGCGAGCGAGACCTTGGCGCCAACCCCCTGCACCGAGGTCAGCAGCCGGTGCCATTCCTTCTCCACCAGCGAGGTGAAGCCGTAAAGCTGCATCAGATCCTCACGAACCACCATGTCAGTGTAGAGCGCAATGGCTTCGCCCACGCCCGGCAAAGCCGCCATAGTGCGGTCGGAGCAATAGACGATATAGCCGACACCGCGCACGTCGATCAGCACATGATCCTGCGCCCGGTAGTCGAGACGTCCCGTCAGCTTGCCGATCATGCGCGTTTCTCCCTCAGCTGGCGCTGCTGCGTGCCGCCGTAATAGGCGTGGCAGATCGCAATCGCCAGCGCATCTGCGGCATCGGCGTTCTTGGGCAAACACCCCGGCAGCTGCAGTTTCACCATATGCATTACCTGCTCCTTCTCGGCGTGGCCGACGCCCACCACGGTTTTCTTGACCCGGTTCGGAGCGTATTCGCCCACCACAAGCCCGGCCTTGGCCAGCGTCAGCAGCGCCACACCGCGCGCCTGGCCCAGCTTCAGCGTGCCGGCGCCATCCTTGTTCACAAAGGTCTGTTCGATTGCCGCCTGATCCGGAGAGAAGGCTTCGATGATCTCAGTGACCTGATTGTGCAGGGACAAGAGCCGCTCCCCCAGGTCATCGCCGTCAGAGGTGCAAACGCCGTTGGCAACGTGGCTGAGGCGGGTGCCGCGCGATTCGATTACCCCCCATCCAAGGTTCCGCAACCCCGGATCAATTCCCAAAATCCGCATGATGTGCCTGCCCCTGCCCGCATGCCGGCCCGTTTGCCGGAAATTATTTTAACGTACGATTAGCACAAAAGGCGAACATGTCCAATCGCTTTCACATCGGATTGTTCTCGCTGAGAGCACAAGTGCGGCCTGGAAACGACCGTTCATAATGGCGGAAACGACATTTTCGCACTTGTTCAGCACCGCAAGGGAAACCCCTTATTTACAAGGCGGAAAGCTATGCGCACAGCGCATATGACACATGCATTTTCAGGTCTTGCTGCGCAGATATTCCGCCACTAGATGCCCGCCATCGCAATAACGCGACGGATGCTAACAGCTAATCAGAGGACACGGATATGGCCGCATTTGATACCACCCGCACCACCTATGGTTCCACCGGCCTGTTTGGCCGTTTCGGCGCTCTGGTCGCCGCCGCAACCGGCGCATTCGCCGCCTGGAATGACGCCCGCGTGACCCGCAACGCGCTGAACGGCCTGTCCGACCGCGAGCTGGCCGACATCGGCATGTGCCGCGGCGACATCGATGGCGTGGCCACCGGCAAAACCGTCTTCTAAGACACCCCTGATTTCGCCCTCCTCCTCCCTTGGGGCGCACAGGGAAACGCCGCGGACCTGAACAGGCCGCGGCGTTTTTTGTTGTCCTGCAGCCCCAGCGGGCCGGGGAGAACATAAAATAAGGCCGCTGCCCTGCCAGCGGCCTTTGATATTCGTCTTCAGAGCGGAGCAGCGCTTAGCGCAGAACCGGCCCGATCTTCTGAGCGATGTATAGGGAAGCGGGTTCTGCCTGCATGAGGAACGCGCCGGCGCGTTCGACCGCACTGCCCCCTGCCAGTTTCACAACCCGGTCATCATAGCTGGCCGAACCAAGTGCTGCGATCAGGAACCCCTTGAACAGCAGAAAGGCGGCGGTGAAGAACACCACCGTGCGGGCCGAAATCCGGGACTGCACCCGGCGCGGCTGAATCACCAGCAGCCCGTCCGGCCGCATCTTCGCGGAAAACCCCTCGGACAAGGCCGCATGCTTGCGGTTGATTTGCTTCAACCGCGAATGAAACTGATCACGATGTTCGACCATCACTAGTCTCCGAACTGGCCCCCACCAGCGGATGGCCCATGATTGGCTAAAAATGCGGCGAAAATGGGGCAAGCATCTCAAATTTGCCGCAAACTTAGTTCAATCAGTCCGTTTTACGGAGAAGTAACGTTGTCCATTCACCAATTTCGTCCCGGCGCGCCAGATTGGTGCCGTTCTGTGCATAAACGCTGACCACGTCATCGGCCTGCTCGTTCAGGATTCCGGAGAGAATCGCATAGCCGCCCGGGCGCAGATTCGCTGTCAGGTCCGGCGCCAGGGCAACCAGCGGGCCCTTCAGGATATTGGCGAAGATCAGGTCATAGGGCGCCTGCGCCTGCAATTCCGGGTTGTCAAAACCCGCAGCCTCCAGGCAGATGACCTGACCTTCCATGCCATTGGCCTTGAGGTTGGCTTCGGCCACCTCAACCGCCACCTCATCAATGTCGCTGGCCAGGATGGCGCCGTCCCAGACCCGCGCAGCGGCCATCGCCAGCACCGCGGTGCCGCAGCCGATGTCAGCCACTTTTTCGCCGCGGAAGCCCTCGTCCAGCAGATGGTCCAGCGCCTTGAGGCAGCCCAGCGTGGTGCCGTGGTGGCCGGTGCCAAAGGCCATCGCAGCCTCGATCAGCAGCGGGATCTTGCCCGCCGGCAACTTGTCCGCGTCGTGGGAGCCGTAGACGAAAAAGCGGCCTGCCTCGACCGGGGCCAGCTCGCGGCGCACATGGGCGACCCAGTCGGTTTCCGGCACTTCCGAGACCACAAAGGGCTTGGCCTCATGCACCGCGGCCAGCAGTGCCAGGCCCGCCTCGTCGGGGGCTTCGGTGAAATAACCGCCAACCTCCCACAGGCCGGAGCCATCCTCCATCTCAAAGACGCCGATGCCGGTAGGTTCAGGGTTCAGCCGCTCCATGGCTTCGCCCAGCGCTTCGGCCTGGGCTTTTGCGGTGAGCGTGGTGAGGGCGGTGAATGTGGGCATGGCGTTGCTCCTGAAACTGTTGCCATGCGCCTAGGCTTCCGCGCGCCTCGCGTCAAGCGCCCGCCTGTCCCGAGGCTAGGCACCGCCTGCGCTTAACTCATGCGCGGGCGCTCCGCCCCTTGCCGGGGCGGACGGGTCATTCCGCGGGCGCAGGCCGTGCGTATTTGCTGAAGATGGTCTCGTTGCCCGGTTCCGGGTGGCGCGGGATCAGCAGCGACAGAGACAGCGACACCAGCGCCATCGCGGCTGCCAGGGCAAAGACCAGGCCCGGTTCATAAACCCAGAGCAGGCCCAGCAGCACTGGCAGGAACACCGCGGCGATGTGGTTGATGGTGAAGGCCACCGCCGCCGTGGGAGCGATGTCGCCCGGGTCGGCGATCTTCTGGAAGTAGGTCTTGAGCGCCAGCGCCAAGGCAAACAGCACATGGTCCACTACATAGAGCACTGCCGCGATGACCACGCCCCAGCCGAACCAGTAGATGCCGCCATAGGCCGCAAACACGATGGCCAGGCCTGCGTATTCAAAGATCAGCGTACGGCGTTCGCCAAAGGCGGCCACGGCGCGGCCCAGCAGCGGTGCCACGGTCATGTTGATCACCAGGTTGACCAGGTAGAGCCCGGTCAGCTCATGCACTTCAAAGCCGAATTTCTCGACCATCATGAAACCGGCAAAGACCACGAAGATCTGCCGCCGGGCACCCGCCATGAACTGCAGCGCATAATACAGCCAATAGCGCTTGCGCAGGATCAGCTTCTTGGTCTGCGGGTGCGGCGCGTCGAACTGCGGATAGGCAAAGAGCGCAAACAGGGCGATGGCAGCGGTCAGCCCGCCTGCGGCCAGGAACACGGTGTTGTAGCTGAGGCCCAGGCTTTCCCAGGTCAGCACGATCAGCCCGTAGACCACCAGCGTGGCTGCCGACCCGGCAGCGACCAGCCAGCCCAGCGTCTGCGGCGCGCGGTCCTTGGGCAGCCATTGCAGCTGCAGCGACTGGTTCACCGTCTCGTAGTAGTGGAAACCGATGGAACTGAGCAGGGTCACCATCAGGAGCCCCCCAAGCGAGGGGAACCAGGCAGTGACGGCGGTGGCCACCCCCAGCATCACCAGTGAAATCAGCCCCAGCACCTGCTCACGCATGAACAGGATCACGGCGATCACGCCAACGGCCAGAAAGCCCGGGATTTCCCGCACGGTATGCAACAGACCGATGTCGGCACCGTCGAAATTGGCGGCCTCGATCACGAAGTTGTTGAGCAGTGCGCTCCAGGTGTTGAAAGCAATCGGCATCGCCAGCGCCATCAGGAACAAAAGCGTCACGGGACGGCGCCAGAACGGGAGGCTCTGGGCCTCGGAAAGGGGCATCGGTTTGAACATGAGCAAGGGTTTACGCCTGTTCCGCCGGTCTGGCGAGGGGGAAAGAGGCCTTGCACATCTAGCTCCGCATCAGCGCGCAGAGGCCTTTCATGCGAGGCTCTGCCTCGCGCTCCGGGATACTTGAGGCCAGAAGAACAAGGGATCCGCTCTTCTTTTGGCCGAAAATATCCCGGGGGAGGCCGCAGGCCGGGGGCAGCGCCCCGGCCCGGTCTCAGAAAAAGCTCTGCGGGTCGATGTCGATGCTGAGGCGCAGATCGCCCTTCAGGCGCAGCGGCGCGGTCCAGCGGGCCAGCGCCTCCTGCAAAGGCACGCCTTTCGGCGCCTTGACCAGCAGACGCACGCGGTGGCGGCCGCGGACGCGGGCAATGGGCGCAGGCGCCGGGCCGAACAGCTGGGCGCCGATCTGGCGCAGCGGGCCGTCGTTGCGGGCCATGGCGTTGCCGAGGTCGAAAACCGCTGCCAGGTCCGGACCCGACAGGATGATCCCGGCCATGCGGCCATAGGGCGGCACCCCGGCAGCCTGGCGTTCGGCAGCTTCGGCTTTCCAGAAGCTTTCCTCATCCCCCGACAGAATGGCGCGGATCACCGGGTGCTCGGGCTGGAAGGTCTGCATCAGGGCCTCGCCCGGGCGTTCGGCGCGGCCTGCCCGCCCCGCCACCTGGCGCATCAACTGGAAGGTCCGTTCTGCCGCGCGCAGGTCGGAGCCTTGCAGGCCAAGGTCAGCGTCAATCACCCCAACAAGCGTCAGCAGCGGGAAGTTGTGGCCCTTGGCGACCAGCTGGGTGCCAAGAATGATGTCCGCCTCGCCCGCGGCAATCTCTTCGATCCGCTGCTTCAGCGCGCGGGCGGAGCCGAACAGGTCGGAGCTGAGCACCGCGATGCGTGCCTCCGGGAACAGGCCCGTGGCTTCCTCTGCCAGCCGCTCGATTCCGGGGCCGACGGGGGCCATCTTGCCCTCCACCTCGCAGGAGGGGCAGGCCTCCGGCACCGGCTTGGTCTCGCCGCACTGGTGGCACATCAGCCGTTTCATGAAGCGGTGCTCCACCATCCGCGCGTCGCAATGGTCACAGGCCACCTGCGCACCGCAGGCGCGGCAGATGGTGACCGGGGCAAAGCCGCGGCGGTTCAGGAAGAGGAGCGATTGCTCGCCGCGCTCCATCCTGAGGGTCATCGCTTGTTTCAAGGTCGGCGAGATCCAGGTGGAGGGCAGCAGGTCCTCTGACCGCATATCCACTGCGCGCATGTCCGGCAGCACCGAGGCGCCGAAGCGGGAGGTGAGGTTCAGCCGGTTGTATTTCCCGGCCTCGGCATTGGCCCAGGTCTCCAGCGACGGCGTGGCCGAGGCCAGAACCACCTGCGCCGTACACATGGCGGCCCGCAGCACCGCCATATCGCGGGCGTTGTACAGAACCCCGTCCTCCTGTTTGTAGGAGGTGTCGTGCTCCTCATCGACGATGATCAGACCCAGATCGCGGAACGGCAGGAACAGCGACGAGCGGGCGCCGATCACCAGCTGTGCCGCCCCCTGCCCGACCATCTTCCAGACCCGGCGGCGTTCGGTCATGGTCGCGCCGGAGTGCCACTCGGCGGGCCTGGCCCCGAACCGGGCCTCAACGCGGGTGAGGAACTCCGCCGTCAGCGCGATCTCCGGCAAGAGCACCAGCGCCTGCCGCCCGGCGCGCAGGGCGGCGGCGACGGCCTCCAGATAGACCTCGGTCTTGCCGGAGCCGGTGACGCCTTTCAGGAGTGTGGTGCCATATCGCCCGCTGTGGACGCCTTCGGCCAGCGCGGCGGCAGCCTTGGCCTGGTCCTCGGTCAGCTGCTTGGAGGGCAATTCCGGGTCCAGATGCGGATAAGGAGTGTCGCGGGGGGCTTCCTCCTCGCGCAGGGCGCCCTGCTTGACCAGCCCCTTCACCACCGACGGCGTGACATCGGCCATATCGGCAAGTTCCTTTGGCGTGAAGGCGAGGCCGCCGAACTCCTCCAGCACCTCGAGCACGCGGGTGCGGGCATCTGTCATCCGGTCCGGCACACCGTCGCCACGGCGCAGGATCTTGCGCATCGAGGGCGGATCTGAAAGCCCCGGCGCACGGGTCGCCAGCCGCAGCATCGCGGGCATGGGTGTCAGGGTGTAATCGGCGGCCTTGCCGAGGAACTGGCGCATCTCTGTCCGCATCGGCGCCACGTCCAGCACCCGTATCACCGCGCGCAGTTTGGCCGAATCGAAGTTACCCGCACCCGGCCCCCAGACCACGCCCAGCACCTTGCGCGGGCCCAGCGGCACCTCGACATAGGCGCCGAGGAAACAGCCGCCTTCCGGCGCGCGGTAATCCAGAAGACGGTCAAGGGGTTGCGTGGTCAGAACCCCAACCCGTTCGCCTGCCTGAAAGAACTCCTGCCCGCTCATGCTGCTGCCTATGTTGCCGCCCGTAATCCCATGAGGTAAAGGCAGAAGCGACCGAGGCCAACCCATCCAAAGGACTGCCCCATGAAATTCTTCGTAGATACCGCCGAGATCGACGCCATTGCCGAGCTGAACGATCTGGGCATGGTGGACGGTGTCACCACAAACCCGTCGCTGATCAAGAAATCCGGCCGCGACATCATCGAGGTCACCAAGGAGATCTGCGATCTGGTCGACGGGCCGGTCTCTGCTGAGGTCACCGCAACCGATGCCGAGACCATGATCGCCGAAGGCCGCAAGCTGGTGGAGATTGCCGAGAACATCGCAGTGAAAGTGCCGCTGACCTGGGACGGCCTGAAGGCCTGTAAGACCCTGAGCGACGACGGCCACATGGTGAACGTGACCCTGTGCTTCTCTGCCAACCAGGCGCTGCTGGCGGCCAAGGCCGGCGCGACTTTCATCTCCCCCTTCATCGGGCGTCTGGACGATATCAACCTGGACGGCATGGAGCTGATCGAGGACATCCGCACCATCTATGACAACTACGGTTTCGAAACCCAGATCCTGGCGGCCTCGATCCGCTCCGTGAACCACGTGCTGGATTCGGCCCGCATCGGCGCTGACGTGATCACCGCGCCGCCCGCGGTGATCAAGGCGATGGTGAACCACCCGCTGACCGACAAGGGCCTGGATGCCTTCCTGGCCGACATCAAGGCGGCTGAGATCAAGATCCTCTGATCCGCTCCTCTGACGGAAAGAGAGAAAAAGGCGTCCTAATCCGGGCGCCTTTTTTGTTTTCGGTCTTGCACTGGCAAAATCCGCTGCGCGACGGCTGGCAGCACCACTGCGTTCAGCAATTTCCGTCCGCCCCGCATTTTTCCGCGTCATCGTGCAAATCCCATGCTATACACGTTTCCAAACCCGTCAGAGGTCCGGAGCCGTAAGAGTTCACATGAGCAGTTCAAGCAATACAGTCAGCCTGGAAGACCAGCTGCGCGAGGCGATTCTCGCCAAACCTGATGCGGTGCTGGAAGATCAGCACCTGATGAATGCCCTGGTTGCCGCCAATGAGCGGGCGATGGGCTCCAACGTTGTCGACCTGCGCGGCATCGCGATGGAGCGGATGGCAGCACGGCTGGACCGGCTGGAGGATACCCACCGTTCGGTGATTGCCGCTGCCTATGACAATCTGGCAGGCACCAACCTCATTCACCGCGCCGTGCTGCGGCTGCTGGAGCCGCGCGACTTCACCGCCTTTCTTGCCTGTCTGGAGCAGGACATGCCGGAGATTCTGCGTGTGCATGCGCTGGCGCTGGTGCTGGAAACCGCCCAGCCCGGCGGCGCCGAGGTGGAGCGCAAGTCCGGCGCGCTGAAGCTCGCTGGCCCCGGTTTCGCCGAAAGCTATGCCGGGCAGCCCGGCAGCGAACGCCCGGTGACCCTGCGCCAGACCCAGGGTGGCAGCCCGCGCGTCTATGGCCAGAAGGCAGAATGGATCCGCTCCGAGGCCTGCCTGATGCTGGATCTGGGCGAGGGCCGCCTGCCTGGTATGCTGGTAATGGGATCAGAAGACCCGCATCAGTTTTCGCCGATGCAAGGCACGGACCTCCTGACCTTCTTCGGCGGCGTCTTTGAACGCTCGATGCGCTACTGGCTGTCATGACTATGATCTCCCCTGCCTGCCGCGACGCCCTGCAGCTTTGGCTGGCACGGCTGGGCGGGCTGGAGGATGCTTCGGACAACACGCTGACCGCCTACCGCGGCGATGTGACTGCTTTTCTGGCCTTCATGACACAGCACAGCGGCGGGCCGCAGGGGCTGGGCGCGCTGGTGCGGATCACGACATCGGACATGCGGGCCTGGATGGCGTCGGAACGCAACTCCGGCACCGGGGCGCGGTCGCTGGCACGCAAGCTGTCGGCGGTCAAGAATTTCTACCGCTGGCTGGCGGAGCGCGAAGGGTTTGAGCCGGCCGCGGTGCTGCTGGCACGCTCTCCCAAGTTCCAGAAAAAGCTGCCGCGCCCACTGGCGCCAGAAGCGGCCAAGGCCGTTCTCGAAACCGTTGAGCTGCAGTCGCAGCAGGACTGGGTCGCGGCGCGGGATGTTGCAGTGGTGACGCTTCTTTACGGTTGCGGGCTGCGGATTTCCGAGGCGCTTGGGCTGACGGGTGCGGATGCGCCGCTGCCGCCGGTCCTGCGCATTCTGGGCAAGGGCCGCAAGGAGCGGGTCGTGCCGGTGCTGCCCGCCGCCCGCGATGCGGTGGAGCGCTACCTGTCGCTGTCCCCGCATCCGCAGGAGGCTGACAAACCCCTATTCCGCGGTGTGCGCGGCGGTGCGCTGAACCCGCGCCAGATCCAGGGGGTGATGGCCAGGACCCGCGCCCAGCTGGGCCTGCCTGCCACCGCTACCCCGCACGCGCTGCGCCACAGCTTTGCCACCCATCTGCTGGAGGCGGGCGGCGACCTGCGCGCCATTCAGGAGCTCTTGGGCCATGCCTCGCTGTCGACCACTCAGGCCTATACGGCAGTGGACACCACCCATCTGCTGGAGGTCTACAACAAGGCTCACCCGAAAGCGTGACTTGACCGAGGCCCTTGGCCTGGCCTTTGCTGTCAGCAGGAGGACCTGCCCATGTCCGGCAAACAAACCCTGCAAGTGGAACTAACCAGCATCCTGACCTGCCCCGCCTGCGGGCATGAGGCGGCAGAGGAGATGCCGCAGGACGCCTGCCAGTGGTTTCACGAGTGCCCCGCCTGCAATACCCTGTTGCGGCCAAAGCCCGGCGATTGCTGTATTTTCTGCTCTTACGGGACGGTCCCTTGCCCACCGGTGCAGGCGGGTGACGGCTGCTGCGGGTGACGGGCAGGCAGCCCGGTTTAATAAAATACGCGCTATTTTGCGAAGCTGGCAGCAAGCCTCTGTTAAGCCGGCGCAGGCCAGATGGCAGAAACCGATCCAGAAAGGATTCTGCCATGACCAGTGCCGGCTATGCCATTTCGTTTTCAGATGGTGCCCCTGCGGCCCCTGCCCCGCCGCCCGGCGTACAGCCTTGGGAACGTGACCGTCCCGCAAACTCCCCCTTCTCCGCCCCCGCCATCACCGACCCGGTGCCATATGGCCGCCGCATGGCCCGTATTCTGCTGCCGGCAGGTACGGATTTCCGCCCAAATTTGCACTGAATGGTTGCGGCTCCGGGGTAAATTCGCCATCACGGTCGGATGACACCTCAGATCCGCGCCCTCTCCGTTCATCTGCTGACCGCCACAGGGGCAGTCTTTGCCATGCTGGCTATGCTGGCCGCGGCCGAAGGCAAATGGAGCCTGATGTTCCTTTGGCTGGTAGTGGCCTTTGCCGTCGATGGCATCGACGGCCCATTGGCGCGACACTATCACGTCAAGCGCTACTCGCCGGAATTCGACGGGGTGCTGCTGGACCTGATCATCGACTACCTGACCTATGTCTTCATCCCTGCCTTTGCCCTCTTCCAGTCCGGGCTGATGGCAGGCTGGACCGGCTGGTTCGCCATCATCGTGATCACCTTCGGGAGTGCGATGTACTACGCCGACACGCGGATGAAGACCAAGGACAATTCCTTTTCCGGCTATCCCGGCGTGTGGAACATGCCGGTGCTGGTGATCTTTGCGCTGGAGCCGAGCCATTGGACCAGCCTGGTGCTGGTGACACTGCTGTCCGTGGCGATGTTCCTGCCGCTGAAGTTCATCCATCCCGTGCGCACGGTGCGCTGGCGCAAGGTTTCGCTGCCGATGGCGCTGGCCTGGACCTTCTTTGCCGGCTGGGCCGCTTGGGTCGACTTCCACCCGGCCAGCTGGGCTCATTGGGGGCTGGTGGTCACGTCGGTCTACCTGCTGTTTGTCGGCATCGCCCAGCAGATCGTGCCGGAAAAACACCGCAGCTCTTCCACGGACTGACAGCCTCGGGCAGTGCGGGTATTCCGGCAGCCATGAGTTCTGCCGCTCTGAAAACGCTGGCCCCGGATGCAGCCAGCCATGTCAGATCAAAAGGCTGGCGGCACCTTCAAGTTTCAGCAGCGCCACCTTGGTCTCCACGCCGCCCTTGCCGGAAAACCCGCCAAGCCCGGAAGCACCCAGCACCCGGTGGCAGGGAATGATCACCGGGATCGGATTGCCGCCGCAGGCATTGCCGACCGGCTGCGGCGGGGCGCTCAGATCCCTGGCGATATCACCATATGTACGTGTTTCGCCAAAGGGGATCGCCAGCATGGCGTCGCAGACAGCGCGTTGAAAGCCCGAACCCGCCACCTGCAGCGGCAAGTCGAACACCGTCAGCTCCCCCGCAAAATAGGCCTGCAGCTGCTTCAGCGCCCGTGAAAGCAGCGCGGACTGGCCGCTGGCCTCAGCCGTCCAGTCCAGCCGCACGATGGCGCCGTCCCGCTCTGACACGCTGAGCGGTCCAACGGGCGTCTCAAGGCTTGCTGAAATCATGTCTCTCCTCCGGCCTGCAGGCGGCTGCATTCTCCTGTGCCGCCACCCGAACTGCAAGCCCCGCCCGCCAAGCAGGCCGCGGCATGTTAACGTCTTGTTAACCAGTGCTAAAGGTTTCCCGCCGGGTTGTATCAAATTCTAATAAAGTGAGCATCAAGAACAGAGCTAAAGGTCAGTAAAATGTTTGCACCAGTCTCCAGCACCGCCGGTTTCTATACCTCGATGAAGAAGATCCAGGCTCCGGCCGCCGGCACCGCAGCTGACGCAACTCTGACCAACGGCATGGCGCCGGCCCGCGAAGCCCTTCAGGCCGGCGAGCACGCTGATGCCCTTACCACTCAATACATCGGCCCCGCCCGCGAAGCTGCCCGGGCAGAAGCGCTGGAACCGCGTCCGGTAAAGGGCATCGACATGGATGCGTTTTATCAGGATCTGATGAATGGTTGCCAGGCCGGCCCCAAGCCGGTGAGCGCGCTGGCTGCAGAAGCGAACTATGCCAAGGTGCAGCGGATCATCGGCTGAGCACGGCCGGAACCGGCCCGATGGAATAGCAACAAACTCCACCGGCGGAATGTGTTAACCTGCAGTTAAGCCTATTGTGGTAAAAACCGTTTTAAGATCGGTTCAATGCCTCTGCGAAGGACCCTCTGATGTTTATACCAGTTTCGGGACGTATAGATCCTATCAAACCGAACCGCGGGTTTCTAACCGCCCGCCCCGTTGTCCGATCCGACGATCCGGACAAAAGCGAATCCGCCGACAACACGCCGCGCGGGCAAGAGGAGCAGCTGCCGGATGCGCTGCATCCGGAAGACGACAACCCTGTCTGGGATACTCCCGGTCCGCAAACACCTGTATCCGCCGATGACTTGCTTCACGAAAACGCGGTGCTGGCGGAGCATCTGCTGATGCAGCGCGCCTGGCCTGCAGACCGGATCACCGCAGGTGAAGCCAAGGCCGCCTTTCACGGTTATGAAGAGGCCAGGTCGCTAACGGCCTGACCGCTCTCTTCCGCTTACCTTACTGCAGCTGGGCCCAGAACAATTCCAGATGGCGCGACATGATCTCCTCGAACCGGCCGCTCTCCCGCAGCTTCTGCAGGCCCGCATTGATCCGGTAAAGATGGGTGGTGCCGCGCCAGTGGCGCTTGGAAATCACGACATGCAGGCCTTCCTCTGACAGCGGTTTCTCCAGCGGCACCACGGTGTCGCGCAGATTTTCCGCAACGATCGTGTTGGCGCCCAGGAACAGGTTCACCGCTGCCGCATCCACCTGGCCGTCCGCCACCATGCGAAAGCAGTCAGCCGGGGTTTTGGGCTGAACCAGTTCGATCTTCCCCTCGGCCAGCCAGCGCCGGTCTGAACGGTTCAGGTCGTGGGTGAAATAGCCGGCAGGACGGCACAGGGTCTTGCCTTCGACATCAGTGTCTGCGGTGTATTCAAACCCGCCGCCGGCCCGCACAAACAGCATGATCGGCATTGTCATGACCGGCTCGGAGAAGTGGAAATTGACACAGCGCTCGTTGCCCGGTTCAGCCGCGCAATCAGGCTTGAGCCAGGGAAATCCCATGTCGAACTCTTTCTTGTTCAGCATCGGGAACAGGTGTTTGGACCAGTCGTCCTCCCAGCTGACGGAGTAGCTGACCGGCGCGGGGGCCAGTTCCAGCGCGGCGTTGATCAGCTCCGTCACCATCCCCTGCCCGGGCAAGCTGCGGTCGGTGAAGGGGCCATAGCCGCTGCCCGTGAGCAGCGTCAGCTCTGCCTTTTCCTGGCGCAGCGGCGTGGCATCCGGCGCGGTGGCGCCGGTGATGCAGGGGATGAACAGCTTGCGTCCCGGCAGCACGGTCGCCCCGGCAAGCAGCTTCTGGTTGGCGTAGTAGACCATGGTCCAGCGGTTGCGGTCGCCATAGTGGGCCTCCGCAATTGTAAACAGCGAGTCCCCGGGCTGCGCCACATACTCCACGTCGCAAATCGCCCAGGCTGCAGCCGGCGCCATTGTGAACAGGGCGGCCAGTTGGAAGAGGTGTGAGAGAAACCGTCTCATACAGGCATCCTCCCTCAGAACCCGGCCCAGATCCGGGCCATGTGATCCTCGACGATGGTCTGGTAGCTGCCGTTCTCCTGGATCGACCGCAGGCCCTTGTTGATCATCGCCAACATTTCATCCGCCCGCGGATGGGTCTTGTGCACCACCACATAGATACCCAGCACCGACAGCGGCTGCGGCAGCACGGTGAATTGATCGGCGATGCCCGCCTCCTTCATTACGCTGCGGCCGGTGAATTCATTGATCGCCACCGCGTCCGCCTCACC
Organism: Leisingera sp. ANG-M7; assembly: GCF_000813965.1. GTDB lineage: Bacteria > Pseudomonadota > Alphaproteobacteria > Rhodobacterales > Rhodobacteraceae > Leisingera. The sequence continues at coordinate 26,269 of NZ_JWLI01000007.1, forward strand.
AGCGGCTACCATGTCGAAACAGTCCTTCACCTTGTGCGGCTGCTTCAGGGTGATCTTCTTCTCCGCAATCCAGTTGCGGCCGCGCTCATCCAGATCGAAGGTCAGGTAACCAGCGGGGCGGCACAGGGTCTTGCCTTCGATGTCGCTGTCGCTGGTGAACGCAAACGGCCGATCCTTATGCGCAAACAGCAGCATCAGGGTTTCGAACATCGGCTCGGAGAAGTGGAAGTTCTGGCAGCGGTAGCTGTCCGGCATCGTCTCGCAATCGGGCTTGTACCAGGGAAAGCCCAGATCCAGCAGCGCGTTGGAGAGCAGCGGGTCGAAATGCGAGGACCAGTCATTGACCCAGTGGATCGCATAGCCTTCAGCCGGAGCAGCCTGTGTCATTGCTGCATTCACCACCTCGGTGATCAGGCCGCCGTTGTGCGACGCCTTGGAGGTAAAGGGCGCATAGTCGTCGCCGGTCAGCAGGTTGATTTTCTGGCGCACCGCCGCGTTGCCCGGCGCGACCTTGACCGGCACTGCCGATGCAGGGGCGGCGGCGGAAATGTCCTTGCCGCCAGGCAGGCCCAGCGGCAGCCCCTCAAGGCAGGCCAGCGAGAGCTTCATGCCGACCCGGATCGCGCCCGGCTTGGGGCCGATCTGGTCGATGTTGCGGTTGTGGATGGCGCTCCACTTGCCCGCATCCTTGTAGAGCTTGTCGGCAATCACCGACAGGCTGTCGCCAGACTGAACGGTATAGATGCCACCGCAGGTTTCTGCAGCGGCGGCGGTAGCAAACAGGCCGGACAGCCCGAAGGCGGCGGCGGCAAAGAAGGTTTTCATGGTTCCCCCCGGAAATGTGCAGCGCCTGATCCGCTGAATTGGCGGGCGGCGCTTGTTGTTTTGTCGTTGATTGAGGTCCGCGGGCAGTACTGCTGACCGCGCGGCAGTGCCTTTCTGGCGCCGCAGCCGATGGGTCTTAGTTGCCGACGAACAGCGCCAGCAGCGTTGCGGTATCCACCCGCCCGTCAGCGCCGATCAGACTGGCCGGAACAGTGATTTCCTGACGTTCATATGCGCCGTTCACCAGCTGGTCGATATAGGCTGCGGACTGGCCCTGCGCGGCGGCGGTCAGCACCATCTTGTAAAGCGCCGAACCCTCAACGGGCGCGGCCTGCGCATCCTGAACTGCCGCGGCGGGCTGTGCCTGCTTGCTGCGAAGGGCGGCCAGCGTGCCTTCGGTGATGCGGGCAACCAGTGCATCCTCGCCGCTGGCAGCAGAGCCTTCCAGACCCGCTGCTGCCGCGGCCCCTGCAGGAAGCTCTGCCACGGCTTTCTCAGCCGTTACCGGCTGATCGGTTGCTGGCGCACTGCCGCCGAACTGGAAGTAGAGCAGCATCGCAGATGCAACCGCCAGCCCCGCAGCGGCGAGGCCCAGTTTTGGCAGCGCAGACTCATTCCCGGCCGGCAATGGTGCAAACTGCTGTGGTTCCATGGCGGGTTCCGGCTTCGCGGAGGTAGGTTTCACAGCACTGACCGGACTGTCGGCCTTGGCGTCTTTTGCCGTTCCGCCAGCCGCAGGCTTTGCCTTGACCGGCCCCGCGCCGGCAGCGACCAAACCGATTTTGATATTCTTTGGCGCCGACACCCCGTCAATCCGGATTGCCGCGCCGCGTGCTTTGCCAAGCTCAGCCGCCAGCTGCGCATCCGCTTTCAGCTTCAGCATTGAAAATTGCCCCCTGCCCCATGCCATCTTTTGAAATGACGTAAAAATCTACATGGAATTAACGAATTCTTAACCAATTGTGGAAAACCGGTCAACATCTAGGGGAAAACGCGGCAAGGGAACACAAGGCATTTCTCGGATAGCGTGTGCAAAATGACGCAGAAAGAACGTAAAAAGACAACGCCCGGCGCTGTGGCCGGGCGTTGCATGCAATTCAAGGGTGAGACAGGGTCTATCCCAGTGCGCTGTCGCAGCGGCCGCAGACGCCCTCATGCCCGTGGCTGCCGACATCCGGCAGGATCTTCCAGCAGCGCTGGCATTTTCCGCCGTCGGCCTTTTCAAACACCACCGACACGCCGTCGACTTCCGGCATCCGGAAGGCTTCCGCCGGGGCCGGATCGTTGGTCAGCGCGATGTCCGAGGTGATGCAGACATCTGCGAAGTTCACCGACTTCAGCGCCTCCAGCGCTTCACCGTCACGCACATGCACAACCGGCGAGGCCTCCAGCGAGGCACCGATTACCTTGTCGGTCCGCTGAACCTCCAGCGCCGCAGTCACCACCCGGCGGGCCTGGCGGATTTTGGACCATTTGGCGGCCAGCGGCTCGTTCAGCCAGTCGGCGGGCGTCACCGGGATGTCCTGCAAATGCACGGAGCTGCCCTCGCCCGGGTATTTCTCCAGCCAGACTTCTTCCATGGTGAAGACCAGGATCGGCGCCAGCCAAGTGGTCAGGCGGTGGAACAGGATGTCCAGCACGGTGCGGGCTGCACGGGCGTTCAGGGTGTCGCCATCGCAATAAAGTGCGTCCTTGCGGATGTCGAAATAGAAGGCCGACAGGTCCACGGTGGCAAAGTTGAACACTGCCGAGAACACACCCTGGAAATCAAAGGTCTGATAGCCGGTGCGGACCTTGTGGTCGAGCTCGGCCAGGCGGTGCAGCACCCACTGTTCCAGCTCCGGCATATCTGCCGGGTCAACCCGCTGATCCTCGCTGAAATCACCCAAGGAGCCCAGCATGAAGCGCATGGTGTTGCGCAGGCGGCGGTAGCTATCGGCGGTGCCTTTCAGGATTTCCGGCCCGATCCGCTGGTCGGCGGTGTAATCGGTCTGGGCCACCCACAGGCGCAGGATATCGGCGCCATACTGCTTGACGACCTCCTCCGGCACGATGGTGTTGCCGAGCGACTTGGACATCTTCATGCCCTTCTCGTCCAGCGTGAAGCCGTGGGTCACCACGTTGCGGTAGGGTGCGCGGCCTTTGGTGCCGCAGGCCTGCAGCAGCGAGGAGTGGAACCAGCCGCGGTGCTGGTCGGTGCCTTCCATGTAGACATCAGCGATGCCGTCCTCGGTGCCGTCCTCGCGGTCGCGCAGCACAAAGGCATGGGTCGAGCCGCTGTCGAACCACACGTCCAGCACGTCGAACACCTGGTCGTAGTCATCCGGGTCCACGGAGTTACCCAGCACCCGCGCTTTGAAACCATCCTCGTACCAGACGTCGGCGCCGTGCGCGTCGAACTCGGCTACGATGCGCTTGTTCACCTCTTCATTGCGCAAGAGGAAGTCCGCATCGGTCGGCAGCGCGCCTTTCTTGGTGAAGCAGGTGAGCGGCACGCCCCAGGCGCGCTGGCGGCTCAGCACCCAGTCAGGGCGGCTTTCGATCATCGAATGCAGGCGGTTGCGGCCGGTTTGCGGCCACCACTTCACCAGTTCGTCGATCGAGCGCAGGGCACGTTCGCGGATGGTATCGCCCATCTCATCCATGCCGTCGTCCATCTTGCGGTCGACAGAGGCAAACCACTGCGGCGTGTTGCGGTAGATGATCGGCGCCTTGGAGCGCCAGGAATGCGGGTAGCTGTGCTTGATCTTGCCGCGCGCCAAGAGGCCGCCAACCTCAACCAGCTTGTCGATGATCTTCTTGTTGGCATCGCCCTCGCCGCCCTTGCGGTTCAGGATGTAGGTGCCGCCGAAGAAAGGCAGATCGGCGCGGAAACCGCCGTCGTCCATCACGTTATAGGTGATCATCTGCTCCAGCATTCCAAGGTCGCGGTAGAGCTCGAACTCCTCCATACCGTGGCTGGGTGCGCAGTGGACAAAGCCGGTGCCTTCGGTGTCGGTCACAAAAGGCGCCGCGCGGAAGTCGCGGATGCCGTCCCATTCGCCGTTGGAGCCTTCGGTGCCGTGCAGAGGGTGGGCCAGGCCAACGCCTTCCAGATCGGAGACCGGCACATCGGCAACGCGGGTATACTGGTCTTCGCTCAGGCGCGCGCGCTTGAACACCTCAGCCGCCAGATTGTCGGCGAGGATGTATTTGTCGCCCACGGCGGCCCAGCATTCATCCGGGGTGCCGGTGACCTCATAGAGGCCATAGGCAATCTCCGCACCATAGACCACGGCCTTGTTCGACGGAATGGTCCAGGGAGTAGTGGTCCAGATCACCACCTGAGCGCCAGAAAGATGTGTAGCGTCTTTAGAGTAGCCTGCGACGGTCACATTCGCTCCACCGCCAGCGTTTGTTGATGCAACTTCTTTCTTACCAATAACCTTGAACTTCACCCAGATGGTGAAGCTTTCCTTATCGTGATACTCGACCTCCGCCTCCGCCAGTGCGGTCTTCTCGACCGGCGACCACATCACCGGCTTCGAGCCCTGATAAAGCGTGCCGTTCATCAGAAATTTCATGAACTCGTCCGCGATGACAGCCTCGGCGTGGTAGTTCATGGTCAGATACGGGTCATCCCATTTGCCGGTGATGCCCAGACGCTTGAACTCCTCGCGCTGGATATCGACCCAGCTGTCGGCAAAGGCGCGGCATTCCTGGCGGAATTCGACAACCGGCACCGCATCCTTGTTCTTGCCCTTCTTGCGGTACTGCTCCTCGATCTTCCATTCGATCGGCAGGCCATGGCAGTCCCAGCCCGGCACGTAACGGCTGTCAAAGCCCATCATCTGGTGCGAACGGACGATCATGTCCTTGATGGTCTTGTTCAGCGCGTGGCCGATATGCAGGTGGCCGTTGGCGTACGGGGGGCCGTCATGCAGGGTGAAGGGCTTGCGCTCCGCGTCGCCGCCCTTGGCCGCGGCCGCTTTCTCGCGGAGTTTGTCGTAGACGCCGATCTCGGCCCAGCGTTCCAGCCAGGCAGGCTCGCGCTTGGGCAGGCCTGCGCGCATCGGGAAACCGGTTTTCGGCAGATTCAGGGTGTCTTTATAGTCAGGCGTCTGGGGTGTGTCGGCGCACATCGGGGGCGTCCTTTGGATGATCAAGGTCGGAAATTGGGATATTCGGTTCGGCGCGATGGCTCAAGCGCCTTTGCCCGGCGGCTCAATGGTTTCAGAGCGCCGGGGATATAATTCGAATAATGATGGCCGCGAATAGGGACATGAAGCGCCTTATAGGACGGGGCTGCGGCGGGGTAAAGCGGCAGTTGCGGCGCATTTTGATGAGGGCAGCGAGCGGAACCGCCCATCCTGCGTCACCGTACCAGCCAGACACCCAGATCCGGGCGGGCCAGCATCAGCCAGAGGATTGCCAGAACCGCGGCAAAGGCCGGAATGCCGCAGGCAAACCAGATCGCAAACAGGCGGTGGTAACGGGCGGGCAGTGCCCCTCCCGTCTCTGCCGCCGCCCGCGCCAGATTGCGCAGCCGCAGCTGGATCCAGACCACCGGCAGCCAGAACAGCCCAGTCAGCACATAAAGCCCCAGCGACAGCGCCAGCCAGCCGGTGCTCAGCGGCCAACCCAGCCGCCAGGCAAGAAGCCCGCCTGTTATAGGCTGGGCAATCACTGCCGTTGCGGTGAACAGGAGGTCGGCCACCACCACCACGCTTGCAGTGTGGGCAATCAGCGCCGCGTCCCGTGTCCGGTGCGCCATCAGCATGAAGAAGGCGATGCCCGCGCCGGTTCCCAGCAGCACGCAGGCGCCAATCACATGCAGCCACCGCAGGATCAGGTCCGCATCCACCTCAGCGCTCCTGCAGCAGCTGATGGGTGATCAGCGCCAGCAGCAGGCCCGGCAGCACCTTGACCAGCGGCCCCAGCGGATCCGCCCACATGTGCGGTGTGACAGCGGTGGCTGCAGCCAGGTAGATCAGCGAGACCGCTGCCATCCCCAAACAAGCGCGCGCCGCCCAGGGCCGCCACAGGATGGCCAGTCCCAGGGCGATGTCGGCCAGCGACCAGAAGGCAACGCTGGCTTTCGCCGGCAGGCTACCCCAGCCTGAGTCCGTCAGCACCGTTGCAGCCTCCTCCAGCTGCCAAAGACCGATCAAACCCGAGGCCAGCCAGAACAGGCACAGCACCGCGACGGCGACCGGCATCAGCAGTGCCAGCCGCGCCTCCAGCCGCTGGGCGCGCCCCGAAGGCAGCGGCTGATAGATGGCCTTGAGCGGTGCAATCCCCTGCCCCATAGCGGCCCGGTACGGTGCGGGATCGCCGCACACGCCGCTCTGGATTTCGGCCATTGCGGTGGTGCGCAGCGGCGAACGCCAGCCCAGCCTTCCGAAAGCGTCGGCATATCGCGCCACCGGCGGCAGCAGCCAGTCCGGCAGGCGCAGCAGCCTGCGCGCCGGGGCAAACCCCAGCCACGCCCGTGTCTCTGCCAGCACCTCCGCCAGCGTATGCGGCTGGTCCTCCACCAGATCATAGGTGCCCTGCGGCAGATTTTCCTGCAGCGCCGCAGCAACCGCTGCGGCAAGATCGGCCATACCGATGCATTGCACCGGCGCGTCTGCCAGCGCCACCGGCTGCACCAGCGGCACCGCCGCCAGCATCCGCAGCAGACCGGTGCCGCCATAGGCATTTTGCCCGATCACCAGCCCCGGCTTCAGGATACGCAGCGGTGCGCCAGCGGCCCGCAAGGCTGCATCCCCCCGCCCCTTGCTGCGCATGAACTCTGTCCCGGCATCCGGCCCTGCCCCGGCTGCTGAAATCTGCACCACGGCGATACCCCGTTCTACACAGGCTGCCCCCAAGGCTGCGATGGCCGTGTGGTGCACCATCTCCAGCTCGCCCGGCGCCATATCCTGCAGAACCCCCGCGCAATTGACCACGGCGTCCGCATCCTGCAGCAGCGGCGCCCAATCCTCAGGCCGCAACAGCCGCAGCAAGTCGCCCTGCACAAAGGAAACCCCAGGCAGCACCCGCGCTGCCTGCGCGGCGCTGCGGCCCAGGCCGGTCACATGAATTCCAGCGGCCCGCAAGGCACGCACGACCTCGGCCCCGATAAACCCGTAGGCGCCCAGAATCAGCACCCGCTTTGCGCTCTCCGCCATCAATGAATGCCTTTTTGCCAAATCTCCCGCTCACCATAACGGCAGCAGCCGCAGGCGCCAGCGCTGCCGCAAGCTCAGATTGCGGCAGATGCGCCTTTGCCCTTCCGCTCGGCTTGGCTTCCACTTATCTACAGGCCAAAGCAGGCCGGAGCAGACAATGACCGACACCGGAACACAGAACCCGCTGGCGCGGTTCGAGATCACCACGGAGGAGATTTCCCGCGTGGTTGCCGTGTTTTACATGCAGGTGCGTGCGGACGACGTGCTGGGGCCGGTGTTTGCCGCCCATGTCACCGACTGGCCGGAACATGAAGAGAAGATCGCGGGCTTCTGGCGCAATGCGATCCTGCGCGAGCGCAGCTACAGCGGCAATCCGATGCGGGTGCACGTAAGCCGCCCCGACGTTAAGGCAGAGCATTTCCCCCTGTGGCTGGGCCTGTTCCACCAGGTGCTGCGGGCGGAGCTGCCGGAAGGCACCGCGCTGCAATGGGGCGCCCTGGCGGACCGTATCGGCGAAGGTTTCCGCACCGGCGTGGTGGCCATGCGCCAGCCCAAGGACCAGCCCCCGAAACTGTTCTGACGGCGTCTATTTTTCTTTTGAAAACAAACCCGTCAACGCCCGCTGCACCACCTTGCGGGTGCTGGGTTTGTGCTGCGCGGAGAACGGCATCGGGCGGCAAACCTCCATCGCGGCGATGCCAACGCGGGCGGACAGGGCACCGTTGACCAGCCCCTCGCCGAAACGGCGGGAGAGCTTGGACAGCACCGACCCGCCCAGCACCGGCTCCAGCAGGTCATCGCCTGCGGCCACTGCGCCGGTGGCGGCCAGATGCGCCAGCACCGCGCGGGTCAGCCTCCAGGAGCTGAAGAACCCCGCCCGGCCGCCATAAATCCCGGCCACCCGGCGGATCATCCTGAGCGAGGAGACCAGCGCCGTCAGGATGTCAGCCAGCGCCATCGGAACCAGTGCCGTTACCGTGGCGACCTGGCGGGCCGCCGCCTCCACCTCGCGCAAGGCAATGGCGTCCAGCGGCACCAGCAGTTCTTCCTCTGCCAGCAGCAGCAGCGCGTCGCCGTCCATCACCTCCGCCTGCCGCTCTGCCAGCCTTGCCTGATGCCAGCTGAGATCCTCGCGCCCGTTGTAGAAAGCCTCCAGCCGGGTGGCGAAGGCGCGGGCGGCGGTCAGATCCACGGCCTCCGCTGCCTGCTGGCGCAAGGCATCGACCCGGCGCAGCCGGGAGAGCGCGGCCAGTTCACGCAAGGCCATCGCCAGCGCCAGCAGCAGGAGCAGCCCCAGACCAGCGGTAACGGCCCAGCCCAGCACCGGCACCCGCGCGATCAGGCCAGCGGCAAAATCCCAGGCCGCGACGGAGGCCATGGCGCTGAATACCGCCACCAGCAGCGCCCAGAACCAGCGGGCCAGCCGCGAGGGGCGCCGCGCCGCGATGCGGGCCGCCTGCTCCATAGCATTCGGCCGCGCAGCCAGCGGTGCGGGATCAGGCACCGGCGGCGCCTCAGTGACAGACGGGACGCCAGCGTCTTCCTCCAGATCAAACAGGACCGGCTTGTTGCTCATGCCGCGGCCTCCGGGGCGGTGCGCCATTCATAGGCGATGTCGGGCAGGCCTTCCTCGTTGTTCAGGCCATCGCCCCGCCCGGTCTCAGTGAACCCTTCGCGCTGGTAGAACCGCTGCGCACGGCCGTTGGCCGTGAAGGTGCGCAGGGAGAGCCGCGGGGATGCAGCCTTGGCGGCATCCAGCAGCATCTTGCCGGCGCCCTGCCCGCAGGCGCCCGGAGCAAGGTAGAGAGAGCAGACCTCCTCCTCCTTGCGGGCGAGGAACCCGAGGATTGCTCCGTCCCGCTCTGCCACTGTGACCCAGCCGCGGTCGATCATGACGCCGCAGAAAAAGATAACCTCGGCAGAGGAGTAAAGCTTGGGCATCCAGGCGGTATCCTGCTGAAACCGGTAGAGAATTTCCCCAACCGTTCCGGCATCCAAAGGCGTGGCAGGGCGCAGGGAGAGGGTCACAGGGCGTCTCCGATCAAGAAGTCTGCGGCGCGGTCCAGGCGGATATGCGGCGGCCCGCTGCCGTGTTTCAGGGTGAGTGGTGCGGGCGCAAAAGCCATCGACTGGTAATCGCCCTCCAGCCAGCGTTCGGCGCCTTGCCGCGCCGGGGTCAGCAGCTGGGCCGGGTCCTGCGGCAAAGCGCCGGGGTAGAAGGCCGCCTGCTTGCCGCTCTCCAGCAAGGTGCCGCGCACGCAGGGCAGCTCGGTGCCATTGTGCAGGCGCATTTCTTCCGTGGTGGTGCGCAGGGAGGCCATCGCCAGCGCCGCGGTTCCGGCGCCTGCAAAGCGGGCACGGTCCTGCGCCTCGCGCGTGAGCGCCTCGATGATAGCGGTCATCTGGGGATGCTGGGCATGGTGCAGGTGGTCGGCCTTGGTCGCGGCAAAAAGGATTTTCTCCACCCGTTTGCCGCCCAGAAGCCGGGTCAGGAAATGATTGCGCCCCGGTTTGAAGGCGCTGAGGATATCCGTCATCGCATGGCGCAGATCCTCCACCTCCTGCGGCCCGGAATGGATCGCCGAGAGCGCATCCACCAGCACCACCTGCCGATCGATACGGGCGAAGTGGTCGCGGAAGAACGGTTTCACGACCTTGGATTTATAGGCCTCGTAGCGGCGCTCCATCTCGCGCCAGAGGCTTCCGCGCGGGGCGCTGGCCTCCGGTGGCAGCGGGGCGAAGGTCAGCACTGGCGAGCCTTCCAGATCGCCCGGCAGCAGGAAACGGCCCGGGGTGCAGTCGTAGAAGCCAGCCGTGCGGGCGGTTGTCAGGTATTCCGTGAAGGCGGCGGCGAGCGCCTGCGCCTGCGGCTCGTCATGCGTCCCTGCGGGGACAGCCTTGGATTGCTCTGCCAGGAAGCGGTCCGCCTGCGGACGGCTGGCAATGCGGGACAGCACATCTGCAGACCACTCGGCGTAGGTCTTGTCCAGCAAAGCCAGATCCAGCAGCCATTCGCCGGGATAGTCGACAATATCCAAATGCAGTGTGCGCGGCCCCTGCAGGCCTGCCAGGAGGCCGGCGGGCCGCACCTTCAGGCTGAGACGCAGCTCGGAAACCGCCCTTGTGCTGTCCGGCCAATGGGGTGACGGCCCGGTCAGCGCCGCGAGGTGGTTTTCATAGTCGAACCGCGGCACGGTGTCGTCGGGCTGGGGCTGCAGGAAGGCGGCCTCGATCCGGCCCTCGCGCGCGGCGCCGAGCTGCAGCATCCGGCCCCGGTCCATCAGGTTGGCGACCAGCGAGGTGATGAATACCGTCTTGCCGGAACGCGCCAGCCCGGTGACCCCCAGCCGGATCGGCCGGTCGAACAGCGCCGCGGAAAGGCCGCTGGCGGCGCTCTCCACCCCGCTCATCACCCCGTCTGCAAGGGAGGTTATCACCAAGGCCCTGATCCTGCTCTGTTCTTGCTGCTGACAAGATAGGCAGCATCCCGCCCGGATACCAGAGCGCACACGGGGCTTGCCCCGGCCCGGCCCTGTTGCTACTTGCCCGGCCATGCCGCGTTTTGCTTTGAAAGTCGAATACCAAGGGAAGCCTTTTGCCGGCTGGCAAAGGCAGAAGGACCTGCCGTCGGTGCAGGGGGCGATCGAGGCTGCGCTGGCGCGGCTGGAGCCTGGGGAGCACACCATCGCTGCGGCCGGGCGCACAGATACCGGCGTGCACGGGCTGGGACAGGTTGCGCATTGCGACATGGCCAAGGAGTGGGACCCGTTCCGCCTGTCGGAAGCGCTGAATTACCACCTGAAACCCGATCCGGTTGCCATCGTCGACTGCGCCCGGGTGGAGGGGGACTGGCACGCGCGGTTCTCAGCCGTGGAGCGGCAGTATCTGTTCCGCATCCTGATCCGCCGCGCACCAGCCACCCATGACGCCGGCCAGGTCTGGCAGATCAGCCACGATCTGGATGCAGACGCCATGCAGGATGCCGCCAACCATCTGATTGGAAACCATGATTTCACCACCTTCCGCTCCTCGATCTGCCAGGCGGCGAGCCCGGTCAAGACGCTGGATGAGCTGCGGGTGGAACGCGTGCAGGGTTTCTCCGGGCCGGAAATCCATTTCCATGTACGCGCCCGCAGCTTCCTGCACAATCAGGTCCGCAGCTTTGTCGGCACCCTGGAACGTGTGGGCGCCGGGGCTTGGGAACCGGAGGATGTGAGGTCTGCGCTGGAGGCCTGCGACCGGGCGGCCTGCGGGCCGGTCTGCCCGGGCCACGGCCTCTATCTAGCGCGGGTGGGATATCCGGACGATCCCTTTGCCTGAGCCCGGAAATGGGGGGTGACATCCGTACACCCCCTGTGCACCGCTTGTGCACCCCCAAGACAGCACCCATCTGACCGGCGGGCCGTTAGGCCGCCATTTAATCGCCACAACACCCGTTCATACTTGCCGGAACACAGGCAAACCGGCAGCCCCCTGCGGCGGTATTGAGCACCGCTGCGGCAATCAGAAACAAAAAGGCAGAGCACCCGAATGGCAACAGCAACCAAACCGCCGCTCCTGGCCGTCCTGATCGACGCCGACAATATCTCTGCCAAATACGCCGAGGCGATGTTCGAGGAGATCGCCTCCTTTGGCGAGGCCAGCATCCGGCGCATCTATGGCGACTTTGCCGGCGGGGGCCCCCAGGGCTGGAACAAGGAGAAGCTGGCGTCGCTGGCGATTGTGCCGCACCAGCAGTTTGCCAATACCACCGGCAAGAACGCCTCAGACATTGCGCTGGTGATTGACGCGATGGACATCCTGCATTCGGGGCGCTTTGACGGGTTCGTGCTGATCTCTTCGGACAGCGATTTCACCCGGCTGGCCAGCCGTATCCGCGAACAGGGGGTGGATGTGTTCGGCATGGGAATGCGCAAGACGCCCGCCGCCTTTGTGCAGGCGTGCAAGCGCTTCATCTATGTGGAGAACCTGCTGGAAGAGCCTGCAAAGGCGAAGGCCAAGCCCAAGAAGGAAGAGGGCAACGGCAACGCGCCATCGGAGCTCGCGGACCCGACCAAGCTTGTTGTGCGGGCGATGGATGCGATCGGACAGGAGGACGAATGGTTCACCCTGGGCCAGATCGGCCAGTACATCACCGCAGCGTTTCCTGATTTCGACACCCGCAGCTATGGCCAGCGCAAGCTGAGCGACCTGATTGCCACGCTGAAACTGTTTGAGACCAAGCGCGGCGAGGGCAACCAGATCCTGGTGCGGCGGCTGGACTAAGGCTGCGGTTTCCATCTTTCGTTTGCGCGCAATCCGTGGCTTAGTCCCGCAAAGGGACGCGGCGGCGGGGAGGAACGCGCATGGCAATGCTGATCAGTATCGGCCACGACGGCTGGTACACCGAGGAACAGCTGGTGGAGGAGTTGCAGGCGATGGCGCCCGGCGCCGATATCCGGCCCGTCTCTGCCCCCGGCAACCTGGATGAGATCACGGTGCTGGCCGTTTCCGCGCTGAAAGGCGATCTGCCCGCGCATTTGCCAAACCTGAAGCTGGTGCAGAAACTCGGCGCAGGGGTGGATACCATCGTGGCGCACCCCAGCCTGGCTCCGCATGTGCGCGTCGCCCGGCTGAGACCGCTGGAACCTGCGCATGAGATCGCGGAGTTCTGCCTGGCCTATGTGCTACGTGATCAGCGCAACATGCGGGCGCACGCAGCCTCGCAGACCCGCAGCGGCTGGGAACCGCTGGCGCCCAAACGCCCGCAGGAGACCACGGTGGGCATACTGGGCCTCGGCCATATCGGCGGCATGACGGCGCGGCTGATGCGCGACCTGCGGTTCCGGGTGCTGGGCTGGAGCCGCTCGCCCAAGGAGATCGACGGCGTGGACTGCCGCCATGGCGAAGCGGCGTTGCCGCAGATGCTGGGCGAATGCGATTATGTCTGTGCGATCCTGCCCTCCACCCCCGCCACCCGGCAGCTGATGAATGCAGAAATGCTGGCAGCGATGAAACCGGGCGCGGTGCTGATCAACGCAGGCCGCGGCGATCTGGTGGATGAACCGGCCCTGCTGGCGGCGCTGGACGCGGGCACGCCCGGCCATGCGGTGCTGGATGTGGTGAGCAAGGAACCCCTGCCCGCGGACAGCCCGCTGTGGGCGCATCCGAAGGTCACCCTTACCCCGCATGTGTCGGGCTGGCACCTGGGGGATGCGCTGAAAGACGTGGTGGAGAACCTGCAGCGGCTGGAGGCGGGCGAAGACCTGCTGCACGAAGTGGATCGTGAGCGGGGGTATTGAACGGCAGCTGCCCTTAGATGCCGCCGCGATCCAGATACTCAGCCATCAGGGTTTCCAGTTCTACCGCCGTTTCCGGGAACCGGGCATAACTATGCGTGGCAGGCACACTTGACCACGGCAGCTTCTCCTCTGTCATCAGTTCGACAAAGGGTTCAAACCTGGCGAGGTCAGCGAACAGAGCCGTACGCAGATTGACACGGCTCTCCGCGCCCTGAATGCGGGTAAACACAAAATTCAGGCAGTCGCGGCAAAAGTTATGCTCCCGCCGCCCGGACCTGAGGCCCCCTGCCAGCAGTCTGCCAGTGACAGAAAAAGACTCTGCCGCAAACATAGCGGTCAAGGAGAAGGCGCTCGCACAGAGCTTCTGACAGTCGCGGCAGTGGCACGCGAGCGTCAGAAGGGGCGGTGCGGTCACACAGACTTGCACTTGGCCGCACAGGCACGCGCCTTTCATCGGGAGCTGAAGAAAAGCCATCGGAACCTTCCGGTTGAGAATGCGCACGGCCGGGGCCAGGGTCATTGTTTTCCGCGCCACCGGCCCCAAAAACGCAAAACTTCAGTGGCTTGCCCCGCGCACGCCCGGTGCCGCGGGGCAGCCCGGTCAGCCGATAAAATCTTTGTAGCCGGCCTCATCCATGTAATCGTCCATCGGCGACAGGTCCGACGGTTTGATCTTGAAGAACCAGGCGTCACCCTCGGCGTCTTCGTTCACCTTGCCGGGATCGTCGGCCAGCGCTTCGTTCACCTCGACGATCTCACCGTCCAGCGGCGCGAGGATGTCGGAGGCGGCCTTGACCGATTCAATCACCACGATCTCGTCATCCTTGGAGACTTCGGTGCCCGGTTCGGGCAGCTCGACATAGACCACCTCGCCCAGCTGCTCGGCGGCGTGGGCGGTGATGCCGACGGTGATCAGGTCGCCCTCGGGCAGCAGCCACTCGTGTTCCTCGGTGTATTTCATGGGGGTGTTTTCCTTCGAAGAGGCGTGGGTTTCAATGTCTCTGGCCACCGGAAATGGCGCCGCGGATGGCAAGGGCACGGCCCCCGCATACGCGGGTATACGGTATCAACGGGCGGGGCTGGCGATCAAGACGGCAAATCACCCGTAGGCTGAGATTTTGCTGCCCTTCGGGGCGTCAGAACAGGTTGAAATACTCCGCCTGCTCCCATTCGCTGACGGTATCCAGGTAGCGTTCCCACTCAAAGGTCTTGAGCTGCAGCAGGTAGTCTGCGGTCTCCGCGCCCAGCGCCTGGCGGCACAGGGTTGAGCCTGCGAACCCTTCCAGCGCCTGGCCCAGCGAGCGCGGCAGGCGGTCCGCGTCTTCGCTGTATGGCGACAGGGTGGGTTTCGGGGCTTCCAGGCCATCCCGGATGCCGGCAGCGCCTGCGATGATCTGGGCGGCCAGCGCGTAATAGGGGTTGGCAGTGCTGTCCGGGGCGCGGTTCTCAATCCGGCTGGCGGGGTCATGGGGCTGCATCAGCGCCCGCAGCATGGCACCGCGGTTATCCTCGCCCCAGCCGATGCGGCTGGGGGCCAATTGGAACGGCAGGTAGCGTTTATAGCTGTTCACTGTGGGGGCGATCAACAGCGAGGTCTCAGCCGCGTATTTCAAGAGGCCGGCCATCCAGGCGCTGGCGGGCGGTGCCAGCATCCCGGTAGTTTCCGGCATGAACAGGTTGCGTCCCGTCGCCAGGTCCTGCAGCGACTGGTGGACGTGCCAGCCGTTGGCCATGGCATTGTCCAGCCGCGGCTTGGCCATGAAGCTGGCGTGCAGGCCATTGCTGGCGCAGACCTCCTTGACCATGGTGCGGAACATCACCATCGCGTCTGCCTGCGCCATGGCGCTGCCGGGGGCAAAGGTGAATTCGACCTGGCTGGGGCCCATTTCGATTTCCACCGAGCGCACCTGCAGGCCCAGCTTCTGGGCGTTACGGCGCAAGAGGTCCAGGATACCCTCAACCTCGCCATAGCGGGTTTCGGTGAGGTACTGATACCCTTGCGTCAGGTTGCGGGTTTGCACCGGGGAACCGGGGCGGGTCGCCTGCGTATGGGCGGCGGATTTGTCGGCCAGATCGAAGAGGTGGAACTCCACCTCCAGCCCGAAGGTGGCGGCCATGCCCTGCGCGGCCAGCATCTCCACCTGCCGCTGCAGCACCCCGCAGGGGGCAAAGGGAATGGGCCGGCCGTCCGGATAGACCGGGGTGCAGAAGATCCAGGCGGAATGGCCGGACCAGGGCAGCGCCCGCCAAGTGTCCGGGCGCGGCACCAGCAGCACGTCGCCCGCTCCCTGCATCGGGCCGGCCAGATCCGCGCCCTCCTCCCAAACCGGAAAGGCGGTGCGGTGCGAGGTATCCTTGAGCAGCAGGGTTGCGGGCACGTTGAGGCCGCTGTCAAAGACGGAGGCGAAAGCCTCTGCCATCACCGTCTTGCCGCGCAACAGCCCGTGCTGATCGGGGAACAGAACCCGCACCGTTTCGATCCCGTCGAACTGGGCGCGGGAGGTGATCTCCGCCGCCTTGCGGCAGTCTTCGGGGGTCAGCAGCCCCAGGCGGGCCAGTTTGCCGGATGTGAAATCTTCTGCCATGGGCGGCCTCGTCATACGGAGTTGTTTGAAATTGCACCGGAAATGCCTCGCCGTCCACCCGGCAACCGTTTTTGCCGCAACCCGTTGCACTATCTGGATATTGCGGAGGTTTTGCGCCTTGACAGCGTTCGCAAAGCGAACATTGATGCCAGTATCCGCACAATGCCCGGCCGGGCAGCGGCACTACAGGGACAGAACGGGACGGCCAAATGATGACAGCGGCAGACCAGGACAGGAATATTTCGTCAAGCTTTGCCAAGGGGCTGGCGGTGCTGGCGGTGTTTGATGCCGAGACCCCCTGCATGACACTGGCCGAGATTGCCCGGCGCAGCGGCCAGGACCGGGCCACCGCCCGCAGGGGGGCGCTGACGCTGGTGCAGGCAGGCTATCTGCGCCAGGACGGGCGGATGCTGTCCCTGACTCCGCGGGTCCTGGCACTGGCGGGCGGGTTCCTGCAAGCCAACCAGTTCGGCCGCCGGGTGCAGCCGGTGCTGAACCGCCATGCCCAGCAGATGGAGATTGAGGTGACGCTGGCGATGCTGGATCAGGGGCGGGTTCTGCTGCTGGCGCAATCGACTGTCGAGCACGGCCATATCACCTATGGCTTTACCGCCGGTTCCCACATTCCGCTGGCGCATACCAGCCTGGGTCGGATGCTGCTGGCCGGGCTGCCGGCGGAAGAGGCCGCCAAGGTGTTGGCGGAAACGGACCTCCCGCGCCACACAGAGGCCTCGCTGACCGATCCCGCTGCCATTCTGGAGCGCGTCGCACAGGCCCGGGAGCAAGGCTACTGCCTGACGGACAGCGAATTCGAGTCCGGGATCACTGGCTACGCGGTGCCTGTGTCGCGGCCCGGCCAGACGCCAATCGTGGCGGGGTGCTCTGCGCCGCGGGGCCAGCAGCCGGAAGCGGATGCCGAGCGGCTGCTGCGCGGGCTGCAGCTGTGCGCGGCAGAGCTGCGCCATGCGGAGGCGGTGGATCACCTGTAAGCAGCACCTTGCAAAGCCCCTGCCCTGCGCTAGGCTGAGACCAGAGATTTCCGCAGGAGCATTTCGATGATGAAACAGACTGCATTGGCAGCGGCCCTATGTGCCGCGCTGGCCCCGGCTGCAGGGGCCAAGGGCGTGGAAGGCAAGCAGGTCACCGTGCTGGGCCGCGACTGGGTGGTGGCCCCGGTGGAGGACGCCCCGGACCGCTACAGCGCCACCCGGATGAACCTGGAGCATCTGGCCTTCCGCCCGCCCGCGGTGCTGACCGCGCGCCAGGCGGTCAGGGCCATTCGCACCGCCACCGGCTGCAGCGTCAATCTGGACACAATGGTGCGCAACATCACCGGCACCTACTACGCCCAGGTGACCTGCCGCAAATAGGCATGCGCCTGACGCTTGCCCGGTTTTGCAGCGTTTTTCTGAAACATCCTCTTGGGAAATGTGATCATTTTCCCGAGCACAGCGGATTGAGCGGCGCCAGTGCGCCTGCCATAGATTGCGCATGAAACTTGCTATCAACGGATTCGGCCGCATCGGCCGCGCCATCCTGCGCCAGATTCTGACCACATCGCGCGGAGACGGCATCGAGGTGGTGCGGATCAATGATATCGCACCCTTGGACATGTGCGCCTATCTGTTTCAGTACGACAGCACCTTTGGCCCTTTTGCCCATCCGGTGGAGCTTGGCGATGACGCGCTGCAGGTGATGGGGCGCTCCATTCCGGTGAGCCACGAACCGGATCTGACAAAGGTGGATCTGTCAGGTGTCGATCTGGTGCTGGAATGCACCGGCATCGCGCGGACCTCCGATGTGGCGGAGCGCGGATTGAAGGCGGGCGCCGCCAAAGTGCTGATCTCCGGCCCCTCCCCCGCGGCTGAGCTGACCGTGGTGCTGGGAGCAAACGAGGAGACCCTGGGCGATGCACGGATCGTCTCCAATGCCTCCTGCACCACCAACGGGCTGACACCGCTGGTCAAGCTGCTGGATGCCATTGCAGGCATCGACACCGCGCATATGACCACCATCCACTGCTACACCAACTCGCAGCCGATGGTGGACGCGCCGCGCGGCGATTTCGCGCGCTCTCGCGGCGGTGCGCAGTCAATGGTGCCGACCACCACTTCCGCAACGCATCTAATTGACGAGGTGCTGCCGCATCTGAAAGGCCGGGTCAGCGGCTCGGCGGTGCGGGTGCCGACGGCGAGCGTCTCAGCTGTTGATCTGGTGGCGCAGCTGAAGACCCCGATGAGCGAGGCAGAGTTCGATGCCGCCCTGCGAGAGGGTGTGGCCGCGTCGAAGGTGCTGGGCTGGACGGATATGCCGCTGGTGTCCTCAGACTTGCGGGCGCGGCCGGAGTCGCTGGTGATTGCCGGTCCGGAAACCCGCATGGCCGGGGATGCGCAGGTGCGGGTGTTCGGCTGGTATGACAATGAATGGGGGTTTTCCGCCCGGATGCTGGATGTGGCGCGGCTGATGGCCGGGTAAACCCCATGTCCACTGCTCCGAACTGCAAGCCCGCCTCCGGCGGGCTTTGCTATTCCTGCCGGCAGCGCTGTTTGCCCGTCAGACGGATCCAGCGGAATACCAGCGTCAGCGCCAGCATGCAGACGGCAAGACCGACCAGGTCGCCGGCGGCATAGATCGCCATCACCGGAAGCTGGTCTTCGGGAAAAATCAGGCCGGAAAACACCACCGATTGCCCCGATGAATTGATCAGGGAAGCCAGCGCGCCAACCGCCAGCAGGCTGGTCCAGGCAATCCGCCGCGCCTGGCCCGCGTAAAGGTTCCACCCGAACATCCTGGCAATTTCAAATGCCGCAAAGGCAGCAACCGCGCCGACGGCGATGGACTCCAGCAGCACCGGTTCCATCACCTGCCGCACGCCGGCGTCGGTGAATATCAATTCCGACAAGAAGGCGCCTGCGGCCAGCGGCAAAACCGCCCGCCAGCCAAGCAGCCAGACCGCCAGCACCCGCACCCCATGCGGCAGGTAGGCCAGACTGGCAAAAACCGTGATCTCCGGCAGGAAGACCCCCTGCACGGGCGTCACCACCCAGGCGGTCAGCCCGTGGCAGATAACATAGGCGGCCGTGATCACCGCAAAACTTTGAAGGCCAGCAAACAGCTGAAAAACTCGTCTCATGCCGCCCCCTTTAGACGGGAGCGGGGAAACCTGCAATCCGCGGAATGTATGATCGGCGCGGCGCCGTCACTTTGCCGCAGGATTGAAACTCACCACATAGTGTTTGGCCTTGCTGCCGCCGGCCCGTTTGATCAGCCCCAGCTCCAGCAGCGACTTTAGTGTGCGGTGAAAGGTGGCCTGGGCCAGCCCCTTGACCAGCCGGTGATTGCGGATCTGTTCGGATTGCACCGCCTCGCCGGGCGTCTTTGTCAGCGAATTTGCCGCCAGCAGCACATCCCGCTCTGACCGGCTCAGTCGGTCCAGGCCTAAATCACGCTCCATCTGGTGAAGCATGTCGCGAAGTTCGAAAATTGGTCTCAACCGGTCCAAAACCGCTCTCCCGGATCCTCATAAACCGCACCCCGGCAGGGCCAAGGGTGAAATGATACCACACAACTTTATCAAACTGACAATTATATAGACAGTAAAATCATGCGTGGTATCATTCCAGTCAGGCTGGCTGCTTTGTGAGTGGTGGCTGCGCCTGACGTTGCTCTTGTTCTTTGTTAAACAGTGACAGCTCCGGCGGAATACCCGCTGGAGCTGGTTTAATCTATCACATACCCTGTTCCGCTTTCCAATGCTGATTAGCTGCTGCCGTGACACCGCCGCCAATGCGCGGCAATCCGCCGTTGCCTGACACCGGCGGATTGCCGCCGCTTTGCAGGTTCCATCCCTCAATTTTCCCGTGCTAGGCTTGCTTTGGAACGCCTGGGCCTCAGCCGGGGTCAGGCGGCAATTTTACGCCCGCTGCCGGAGCAGACATGAATTTTCCCTTTCGCCCGCGCTGCCTGGCGCGCGCTCTCGCCTTCAGTCTCCTGACCCTGCCGGCGCTGCCAGGCAATGCGGCCGAAGCAACCTTGCAAGCCCCCGGGGCGGACGAGGCCCTTGCGGAAAAGCTGCGCGGCGCGTCAGCTTCGGTTGCGGCCAGCGGCGAGACCAACGTGCAGGAACTGCTGGCAGCCGCGCTGTCGGATTACCGGACGCTGGTGCAGGTGCTTTATGACGCAGGGCACTTCTCGCCGGTTGTGAACATCCGCCTGGACGGGCGCGAGGCCGCACAGATCCAGCCGCTGAACCCTCCGAAAACCGTAAACAAGGTGGAAATCACCGTAAAACCCGGCCCGCAGTTCGTCTTTGGCCGGGCCGAGTTGGTACCGTTCCCGCAAATCAGCGATGTGGAGATCCCCGAGGGATTCGCCCCCGGCAAGCCGGCCGGAACCGCGGTGATCCGCGATGCCGCCATTGCAGGCGTCCGCGCCTGGCGCCGCAGCGGCCATGCCAAGGCGGACGTGGCGGAGCAGAACATCACCGCCAACCACCTGCAGGCGCGGCTGGATGCCCAACTGCGCCTGGCGCCGGGGCCAAAACTGCGGTTCGGGCAGATGCGGATCACTGGTGACACCGCCGTGACCGAAGACGCCATCCGCCGCATTGCAGGCTTCCCGGCGGGAGAAGAATTCCACCCTGACCTGATCTCGAAATCTGCCACAAGGCTGCGGCGCACCGGCACGTTTTCCAGCGTTGTCCTGCGCGAAGCGGAACAGCCGAACCCGGACGGCACCCTCGATTTCGTGGCGCAGGTTGAGGACCTGCCGCCCCGCCGCCTGACATTTGGTGCCGAGGTCAGCTCATCCGACGGGCTGGAGCTGTCAGGCAGCTGGATGCACCGCAACCTGTTCGGCAACGCCGAGAAGCTGCGGATCGAAGCCCGCATCAGCGGCATCGGCAGCAGCAACGACATCGACGGGCGCGTCGCGGTGCGGCTGGACCGGCCCGCGAAACTGGGCCCGGATGACCTGATCTTCTACTTGGCGGAGGCGGAGCGGCTGGACGAAGAGCATTACACCGCCACTCGTGTCTATGGCGCCATCGGTGCGCGGCGGACCTTCTCGGATACGTTTTTTGCTGAAGCCGCGCTGGGGGTGTCCTCAACCCTGGCAGAGGACGTGTTCGGCAAGCGCCGTTTTAAGTACGTGGCGGGAAGGTTCCGGGCCGAATACGACGCCCGCGACAGCCGGGTGAACCCCACCGAGGGCTATTTCCTGCAAGGGAGTGCCACGCCTTTCATCGGTTTTGGCGGCAGCAAGTCCGGTTTGCAGATGAAAGGCGACGGGCGCGCTTACTATGGATTGGGCACTGACGACAGGATCGTGCTGGCAGGCCGGCTGCAGCTGGGCTCTGTGGTGGGCCCCTCGCTGAGTGAGGTCTCTCCTACCCTGCTGTTCTTCTCCGGCGGCGCGGGTACCGTGCGCGGGCATGAATACCAGTCGCTGGGCGTTCCCGCCAATGGCGGCACTGCGGGCGGGCGCAGCTTTGCATCCCTGTCCGCCGAAGTGCGCGGCAAGGTCACAGACAAGATCTCGCTGGTTGGTTTCTACGACCTGGGCTTTGTCGATGCGGACAGTTTCGTCTCCGGCTCCTCTGCACGCCATGCAGGCGCGGGCATCGGTGTGCGCTATGATGTGGCGGGCATCGGCCCGATCCGGCTGGACCTCGCCTATCCGGTGGACGGCGGGTCCGAGGACGGGCTGCAATTCTATATCGGGATAGGACAGGCGTTTTGAGACAGGTTCTTGGCTATACGCTCGCACTGGGCCTGACCTTGGCGCCGGTTGCTGCGCAGGAGACCACAACGGAGGACGCCGGCGGGCTGCTGGTTGATTTCCTGGAGGACACCCTGTCAGGCGACAGCCGCTATATCAGCGTGTCGGGGCTGGAGGGCGCGCTTTCCTCTGAGGCCAAGATCAAGAAGATCACCGTCGCCGACGAGAAAGGCATCTGGCTGACCGTCGAGGGTGCGGTTCTGGACTGGAACCGGCTGGACCTGTTGCGCGGGCGGTTCTCGGTCAATGAGCTGTCGGCAGAGCGCATCGCGGTGGAACGCGCGCCCGAAGCGCTGCCGCCGGACCCGGAGCTCCCGGAAGCCGAGACCACGCCCTTTGCCCTGCCGGAACTGCCGGTGGCCATCGAGCTGGGCCAGATCAAGGCAGCCCGGATCGAGCTGGGCGAGGATCTGGCGGGCAGCGCAGCCACTCTGCGGGTCGACGGCGCGCTAAAGCTGGCAGACGGCGCGCTGGACACCAAGCTGGAGGCTGCACGGCTGGACAAGCCCGGCGACCACATCCGGCTGGAGGCAGCCTATGCCAATGAAACCCAGCAGATCACCCTGGACCTGTCGGTGGATGAGGCCGCAGGCGGGCTGATTTCTCGCGGGCTGGACCTGCCGGGCAATCCCGATCTGCAGCTGACGGCCAAGGGCAGCGGCCCGGTCACGGATTTCGCTGCCGATATCGCCTTCAGCACCAATGGCACCGAGCGGCTCGGCGGCCAGGTGGTGCTGGCAGCCCGTCCCCTGCCCGAAGACGCCGCCCCGGAAACGCCGCGCGACATCGGGTTTTCCGCCGATCTGGGCGGCAATATCGACGTGCTGCTGCCGCCGGTGCACCGGCCGTTCTTCGGCCCCGGCCTGCGCCTGAACGTCAAAGGCCTGCGCGAAGGCAGCGGCGCTGTAACGCTGGATACGCTGGTCCTGCGCACCAACGCCCTGCGGATCACCGGCGCCGCAGCGCTGGATGCCGGCGGCAAGCTGGCCACCGCCAACCTGAAGACCGCGATCACCCCGCCCGCCGGCCAGGCTGCTGTCACGCTGCCGACCAGCGACGGCCAGACCACGCTGGCCAAGGCCGACCTGCTGTTGCAGAAAACACTCGAAGGCCGCTGGGTGCTGGACGGGGTGCTCAATCAACTGAGCCACCCGGGTGCGCTGGTGGATGCGGCTGAGATCGTCGGCCGCGGCACCTTGGATCAGACCAGCGGCTTTGCGCTGGAGGGCCGGCTGACGGCCGGCCTCAGCGGGTTCCAGCCGCGCGACCCGGCGCTGGCCAAGGCAACCGGCAATGAGATCCGCTTTGAAGGCACCCTGAGCACCGATGGCCCCGGCGCGCTGCATGTCACGGATATGGAGCTGCGCGGCAGCGATTATCAGGCCGCAGGCGATGTGGCCTTTGACGGTCTGGAAGAGGGGTTGAATGTTACCGCGGACCTGGCGGCGGGCGCGGCGGATCTCGGCCGTTTTTCCGAGCTGGCAGGCCGCCCTCTGGGCGGCGCGGTGCAGGCCGTGGTCACGGGATCCTTCATTCCGCTGACTGGCGGTTTTGACACCGATCTTTCAGTGCAGGCGCAGGACTTGTCTGCGGGCATCGCCCAGGCGGATGAACTGCTGGCTGGCACCACAACCGTCGCTCTGACGGCGGCACGGGATGAGGACGGCATAACCATAGACAGGTTTGACCTGTCCGGCAGCGCGCTGGCTGCCACAGCCAAGGGCACGCTGAACAACCAGGCCGGCCAGCTGGATATCACCGCCAGGCTGAACCGGCTGGAGGTTCTGGTGCCGCAGGCGCCAGGCACGCTGGAGCTGGCCACCACCCTCAGCCGCGCCGGCGACACCTTCAGCGGCGTGGCGGAGCTGAAGGGGCCGCATACCTCCAGCGCCAAGCTGGACGGATCGGTGACGCTCGAAGGGGATGCCGATTTCACCTTTGCTGCCGCCTGGAATGAGCTGGAACGCTTTGTGCCGCAGCTGGCAGGCAAGCTGAGCGCCGAGGGTGTGGCGGAACGGCGCAATGGCGAATGGCAGGCGACTGTTCAAGCCGCCGGCCCTGCGGGGATATCCGTGGAGACCGAGGCCCGTTTCACCGAAAGCAACGGCAGCACCGATCTGAAGTTCGACGCGGTAGTGGCAGAGCTGCAGCGGCTGGTGCCGGACCTGCCCGGCCGGCTGGCGGCCGCGGGCACTGCGACCCGGCGCGGCGGCACCTGGACGGTGGACAGCACCGCCAGCGGCCCGGCAGGCATCGACAGCCGCATCTCAGGCAGCTGGAACGAGGCGAAGGGCACCGCCGATGTTACCGCCAAGGGCACCCTGCGGCTGGAAGGCCTCAATCCCTTTATTTCCCCCAACCTCATGCAAGGGCCTGCGAACTTCGACATGTCGATACGCGGCGTGCCGGCACTGGACGGGGTCAGCGGCACCATCTCCATCCCCGGCGCCTCGCTGGCGATCCCGGCCGCGGCGCAGCGAGTGGATGACATCAACGCGACAGTCTCCATTGCCCGCTCCAATGCACAGGTGCAGGTTTCTGCCCGCCCCCGCGATGGCGGCACGGTGCGGATCAGCGGTCCGGTCGGGCTGCTGCCGCCGTTCAACGGCAACCTGCAGATCGCCATCGGCGATGTGGTGGTGACCGACCACCTGTCTTATGAATCCCTGCTGAACGGCAGCCTGGCGATGTCCGGAGCCATGGCGGGCAACAACCGGATTGCAGGCCAGATCAACGTTGGCGAGACCAACATCAATCTGAATACCGCAGGCGGTTCGGTGTCTTCCGCGCCGATCCCGCCAATCCGCCATGTGGGTGCACCGGGCGACGTGCGCCGGACACTGGCCCGCGCCGGGCTCACCGGCACCGGCAGCAGCAGCGCGGGCGGCTCCGGCAGAACAGACCTGGACATCATGATCAGCGCGCCGTCTCGCATCTTTGCCCGCGGCCGCGGGCTGCGCTCAGAACTGGGCGGCCAGATCCACCTGCGCGGCACCACCGCGCGGCCCTCGCCCTCCGGCCAGATCAGCCTGATCCGCGGTACCTTCGATATCCTCGGACGGCGGCTGGAACTGGATGAGGGCCGGATCACCCTCTTGGGCGATCTGAAGCCCTATCTGGAGTTCAAATCCACCGCTGCCACGGAGCAGGGCACCGCAACGCTTGAAATCTCCGGCCGGGTCGATGCGCCGGAGATCAAGGTGACCTCCGATCCGCCGCGACCTAGCGAAGAGGCTTTGGCGCTGCTGCTGTTCGGTGACAATATCGGGGACATCTCGCCCTTGGCGCTGGCACGGCTGGCAGGCTCTGCCCTCACGCTCAGCGGCCGAGGCGGCGGCGCCCAGAGCAAAGTGCGCGAAGCCACCGGCGCGGCAGATGTTGATATCGGCACCGACAACCTAGGCACCGGGCAGCTGGGGCTGGGCGGTTACGTGGCGGAGAACGTCTATACCGATTTCAACGTCAACACCCAGGGCGACAGCGAGCTGAGCATCAATCTGGATGTCACCAAAAGCCTGACGGTTCAGGGCACGGTGGACAGCGAGGGAGAGACTGGCGTCGGCCTGTTTTTCAAGCGGGATTACTGACAGGCCGGGCTTGCAGCGGACGGAATATGCCGGCAAGCTGCCAGCATTATTCCGGGCAACCGCATATCAGGGGACGCTGTGGGCAAAACACTCACCCAGAAACTGGCAGGGCGCGCCAGCCGTATCGCGCACCGCGCCAGGTTCCGCGCGTCGCTGCGTCATCTGCACGGGCCTGCCCGGTGCTTTGCCGCGCCTGATCAGGTGGTGCTGATCGCACTGGTGCGCGACGGGGCCTATTACCTGGATGTGTTTTTTGACCACTACCGGCGGCTGGGTGTATCGGCGTTTGTCTTCTTCGACAACGGCTCCTCTGACGGCACGATTGACCGCATCCGGCAGGAACCGGACACCGCGGTGCTGCAGTCCCCCCTGCCCTGGCTGAAATATGAAAACACCTTCCGCGCGTATGCCGCGGACCGCTATGGCCGGGACCGCTGGTGCTTGTTTGCAGACATGGATGAACTGTTCGACTTTGAGGGCAGCGCTGCGGTGGGGCTGGGCGGGCTGACACGCTACCTGGCTCAAAATGGGTACACGGCGCTGCAAGCCGAAATGCTGGAGATGTTTCCCGAAGGTCCGCTGGCTGCGGCGCGCGCGCTGTCTTATTCCGAAGCGGTGCAGAGCTTCCGGTTTTCTGACATAAGCACCGTGTCGGCGGTGGACTACATGTCCGGCAACACGGGCTTTGCCTATTACCTGCGCCAGAACGCCTTGCCGCCCGGCGGTGCGCAGATGCAGTTCGGCGGCGTGCGCGGCAAGGTCTTTGGCGAGACCTGCTGCCTCAGCAAGCACCCGCTGGTGTTCAATGGGCCGGGCGTTCAGGCAGCTGTGCATCCGCATGCCTCGGCAGGCGTGCGGGTGGCCGATATTGAGGGTCTGATACGCCACTACAAGTTTGCCAGCGACAGTCTGGCCCGGGATTTGCAGATCCAGGCCGAAACGGTCTCAGAACACGGCGAGGACCGCCAGCGCAGCAGCGCAATGCAGGCGCAGCCGGAACTCAGCCTGTGGTCCGCCGACGCGGCCGCGGACGCCGGGATATCGCGGCTGCAGCACCAGGGTTTCTTGCGCGGGTCATCTCGATACCGGGCGTTTCTTGCCGGGGCGGCCGCATGAGCGCCCCCGCCATCGCTGCAGTGGTCATTGGCCGCAACGAAGGGGAACGGCTGATCCGCTGCCTGCGTTCGCTGCAAGGCCAGGTGCAGCAGCTTGTCTATGTCGACAGCGGCTCCACGGACGGGTCGGCAGCGGCGGCGCGGGAATTGGGCGCCTTGGTGGTGGATCTGGATCTCAGCCAGCCGTTCACCGCCGCCCGCGCCCGAAATGCCGGTTTGGCGGCGCTGCAGACCGGGGTCGAGTTTGTGCAATTTGTGGACGGCGACTGCGAGGTGGACCCGGGCTGGATCGCCAAAGCAGCGGATTTCCTGCAAGCACACCCCAAGGCAGCAGTGGCCTGCGGGCGGCGGCGGGAGCGGTTTCCGGAAGCGTCCGTCTACAACCGGCTTTGCGATGCGGAATGGAACACGCCTGCAGGAGAGGCCGCAGCCTGCGGCGGCGACGCACTGATGCGGGTGGCGGCGGTCTATACCGCGGGCGGCTACCGCGAGGCTCTGATCGCCGGGGAAGAGCCGGAATTGTGCCTGCGCCTGCGCCGGGCAGGCTGGCAGGTGTGGCGGCTGGAGGCTGAGATGACCCTGCATGACGCACAGATGCTGCGCTTCACCCAATGGTGGAACCGCAGCCGCCGCGCAGGCCACGCCTTTGCCGAAGGCGCCGCCTTGCATGGCACCGGGCCGGAGCGGCACTGGGTGGCCGAAACCCGCCGCGCGCTGCTGTGGGGCGCCGCCCTGCCTGCCGGTATTGCCCTGGCAGCACTGGCATATCCCTTGTTGCTGATGATTGCGCTCATCTACCCGGCGCAGGTGCTGCGCCTGTCACGCCGCATGAGGTTTGAACAGGCGCTGTTCACGGTTCTCGGTAAGTTCGCCGAGGCCGCAGGCGCGCTGGAGTTTTACTGGCGCCGCTGGCGCGGCTCGGCCCGCGGCATATTGGAGTACAAATAGCAGTTCCTATTGCACCCGAATGCGCCAAGCCGTGCGGATCTGCCCCGGCAGAATGGCCAGGCACTTTGCATAGCGAGGCACCATCCGCGACGGACTGGACAGCGCCCGCCACAGCCATTCCATCGCAATCGCGCGGACCCAGGCCGGGGCGCGTTTCTGATGGCCGCCGAGAAAGTCCAGACCGGCCCCGACAGAGGCAAAACCAGCTGCGGGCGCCAGCTTGCGGCCGCGTTGGGCAAACTGCTCCTGTTTCGGCGCTCCCAGCGCCAGAAAACACAGGCAAGGACCGGTTTCATCCAGCCGGTGCAGGATCTGATCCGCCTCTTCCCCTTCTGGATCAAAACAGCCGGAGGGGGCATGAGTCCAGGCAACCTCCAGCCCCGGCACCGCATCCGTCAGCGCCTCTTCGGCATCCTGCAGCGCCTCATCCGTGCTGCCCGCCAGCACCACCGGCACCTTGGCCTCAACCGCCAGGCGGCACAGCGGCAGCACCATGTCGGAGCCCGGCATCAGCTCCACCGGGCGGCGGGCAAGATGTGACAGCCAGACAATGGGGCGCCCGTCCGCCACCACCAGATCCTGCGCCTGATATGCGGACAGGAAGTCCGCCGACCCTGCCATCTTGACCAGGTGGTCCAGGTTCACTGTCGCCAGCGCAAAGCCTTGCCCTGCCTTGAAGCGGGCTCGGATTTCGGCTTCCAGCCCGGTCCGCGTGGCCGTGTTCACCGCAACCCTGCGGCCTTGGCATTCAAAAAACATGGGCGTCCCCGGGTCTGCTTTGCCCCGTGATAGCGCCGCCGCCGCCGCCCGGCCAGTCTTGCGGGCACCGAACCGCTGGCAGCGTGGCAAAGCTGCACCCCGTTAACCCGTTGTTGCAAATCCGCGCGACAGCGCGACCCGCAACAGGTAAACTTTGATGTAAATACCGGGGAACTGAGGGAGCACGGGGCTTTGCCCAACGCTTTGGCCTATCTGATGCTGCTGGCCTGGCCGCTGGCCAGCCTGATCCTGTTCCGGCGCTTGCCGCTGGAGCGGGCCATCCTGTGGTGCATCATTGCCGGCTACCTGCTGCTGCCGCCGCTGGCCGAGTTCGACCTGCCGCTGGTGCCGGACTTGGACAAATTCGCCATCCCCTCGGTGATGGCCTTTGTGCTGTGCGTATTTCTGCTGCGCAAACCGGTGCCGCTGCTGCCACGGCACCCGGCGGTGAGGACGCTGGTGCTGCTGTTCGTGTTCGGGGTCATTCCCACCGTGCTGACCAATGGCGAGCCGATCCTGTTCCGCAAGATCGCCAATTCCGACCCGATCATCTTTCTGACCGATCAGCTGCCGGGGCTGCGCTGGCGCGACCTGGGGTCTGTGGTCATCAACCAGATGATCGTGCTGATCCCTTTCCTGCTGGCGCGCCGGTATCTGTCCACCCCGGAGGCCCAGCGCGAACTGCTGCTGGCGCTGATGATTGGCGGCCTAGCCTATACAGTCCCTTCGCTGATCGAAATCCGCTTCAGTCCGCAAATCAACGTCTGGATCTACGGCTTCTTCCAGCATGATTTCAGCCAGATGATACGTCAGGGCGGCTTCCGTCCCATCGTGTTCCTGCCGCATGCGCTGTGGCTGGCATTCTTCATGCTGTCGGCGCTGCTGGCGGCCACCGCGCTGGCCCGCACCGCAGCAGGCGGGGACCGCATCCGCCTGCTGCTGGCCGCCGGTTACCTGTTTGCGGTGCTGGTGCTGTGCAAGAGCCTCGCCTCGCTGGCCTATGCGCTGGCCTTTGTGCCGGTTGTTGCCTTGGCGCCGCTGCGCTGGCAGCTGCGTGCGGCCCTGCTGCTGGCTGTGATTGCCGTGGTCTATCCGATGCTGCGCAACACCGGGCTGGTCCCGACCGAGGAACTGGTGGCCCAGGCCGGAGCTATCAGCGCCGAGCGGGCGCATTCGCTGAACTACCGCTTTGAAAACGAAGCACAGATGCTGGCCCGTGCCGCGGAGAAGCCCTGGTTCGGCTGGGGCGGCTGGGGCCGCAACCTGGTGCGGCACGAAGAAACCGGGCAGATCCTGTCGATCCCGGACGGGCGCTGGATCATCGTTTTCGGCACCTTCGGCTGGCTGGGTTACATCGCCGAGATGGGGCTTCTGGCCGCACCGCTGATGCTGCTGGCTGTGGCGGCAGCCCGCGCGCCGCGGGGCAGCGTGTCGCCCTATGCCGCTCCGATTGCCCTGATCCTGGCGGCCACCATGGTGGACATGCTGCTGAATGCGACGCTCATTCCGATCACCTGGATGTGCGCCGGATCCGTTCTGGGCTATGCCGAGAGGCTGCTCTACCCCGGCTTGTTCCAAAAGAAGCCCGCGCTATTTGGCGGGACGCAGGCGCTGATGCCTGACACCGGACGGCCTGAGCGGCGCAGCATCCTGTGATGCCGCAATGTTTCCGTTTTTCCGGCCGAAATTGACACAATGCGTCCACAGGACAGCCGCATGGATTGACGAAAGTAAATTTGAGTTCACCCGGCCCCGCGGAACAGATGGGGATCCAAGCCGCCAGGCCGGGCCAGCAGCCGGGGAGCACCCCGGCACCCGAAAATAAACCCGTCCGGCGGGCCCTGCCATCTTCGCAAAGCGGATTGGCTGCGGCGTGCCGGGTTGTTTGCGAAGGGCTAGTGGGGTCAGGTATTGACGATGCAGGATGGGACATCCGCAGCGGGGGGCGCTGCAAAACAGACAAGGCCCGGTGACATTGCCATTGTCGGGCTGTCGGTAACAGTGCCGGGCGCCGCATCTGCCGAAGCGTTCTGGCAGAACCTGCGCGCAGGCATTGAATCGATTGAGGTGCTGGACCGCGAAACGCTGCTGGAAAACGGCGAGCGTGCATCGGTCATGGCCGACCCGAACTATGTGCCCGCCTCGGCCCGGCTGCAGGGATTTGACGAGTTTGACGCCGAATTCTTCGGCTTCAGCCCCAAGGAAGCCGCGATCCTGGACCCGCAGCACCGCAAGTTCCTGGAGGTGGCCTGGGGGGCGATGGAAAACGCAGGCCATCCGCCCGAAAGCATCAATGGCCCCATCGGTGTTTACGCGGGCTGCGGCATGGGCAGCTATTTCTACTTCAATATCTGCTCCAACCCGGGCCTGGTCGATGACGTGGGCATGTTCCTGCTGCGCCACACCGGCAACGACAAGGACTTCCTGTCAACCCGCGTGAGCCATGTCTTCGACCTTCATGGCCCTTCGGTGAACGTGCAGACCGCCTGCTCCACATCACTGGTGGCGGTGCATTACGCCTGCAAGGCCCTGCGCGAAGGCGAGTGCGGTATGGCGCTGGCGGGCGGTGTCACCATCGAGCTGCCGCAGGGCCGCGGCTACCTTTATAAGGAAAACGAGATCCTTAGTCCGGATGGCCACTGCCATGCGTTCGACCACCGGGCGCAAGGCACGGTCTTCGGCTCCGGTGCCGGCGCTGTGGCGCTCCGGCGGCTGGAGGATGCGATTGCCGACGGCGATCACATCTGGGCGGTCATCAAGGGTTCTGCCATCAACAACGACGGCGCGGACAAGGCCGGCTATCTGGCCCCCTCGGTGGGCGGCCAGTCGGCAGCGGTGCAAATGGCGCTGGAGGCCGCGGGCACCCCGGCGGAGACCATCGACTACGTGGAATGCCACGGCACCGGAACTTATCTGGGCGACCCGATCGAAGTCTCCGCCCTGACCGACGCCTACCGCGCCACCACCACTGACACGGGCTATTGCCGCATCGGCTCGGTCAAGACCAACATCGGCCATCTGGACACCGCGGCGGGCGTTGCCAGCCTCACCAAGACCGCGCTGGCGCTGCATCACAAAGAAATTCCGCCTTCGCTTGGGTATGAGGCGCCGAACCCGGCGATTGATTTTGAGACCTCGCCGTTCCGCGTGAACGCCGCCCTCACCCCGTGGACACCGCACAAGGGGCCGCGGCGCGCCGGCATCAACTCGCTGGGAGTGGGCGGCACCAATGCGCATCTAATTCTGGAAGAGGCCCCGGAACGCGCGGCCTCGGAAGAAAGCGATTTCCCGTTCCAGATCCTTTGTGTTTCCGGCCAGTCCAAGGCGGCGCTGGACGCCAACACCCAGGCCCTTGCGGACTATTTGAAATCCAATCCCGCGGCTGATCTGGCCGATATGGCCTTTACCCTCAAGGAGGGCCGCCGCGGCTTTGCCAAGCGGCGGGTTCTGGTGGCGGAAACCGCTGCCGAAGCCATTGACCTGATTTCAGAAAACGATCCCCGCAAGGTCTTTACCCACGACCGCCTCAGCGGCAGTCCCGAGGTGGTGTTCATGTTCCCCGGCGGCGGCGCGCAATACGCGGGCATGGCGCGGGATCTATACGAGACCGAACCGGTCTTTGCCGAGTGGATGGACCGCGGGCTGGACCATCTGCAGCAGAGCCTCGACTACGATATCCGCGCCATCTGGCTGCCGGAAGCAGGCGAGGAGGATGCGGCCAACGCCAAGCTGCAGCAGCCCTCGGTGCAGCTGCCGCTGATCATGATCGTCGAATACGCGCTGGCGCAGCTGTGGATCAGCTGGGGCGTGAAGCCCGCCGCGCTGGTCGGCCACTCAATGGGCGAGAACACCGCCGCCTGCCTGGCCGGTGTGATGTCCTTTGAGGACTGCATTGATCTGGTCCTCTTGCGCGGGCGGCTGTTTGACACCGTGCCCGCAGGCGGCATGCTGTCCATCGCCCTGCCGCTGGCCGAGGTTGAGGCCATCATCGGCGATGATCTGGATATCGCCAGCGTGAACGCGCCCTCGCTCACCGCCGTCTCCGGCCCGCAGGAAGCGCTGGACAGGCTGTCGGCAGAGCTGACCGCCCGCGAGGCCGAACACCAGCGCATCCCCATCGACATCGCCGCCCACTCGCGGATGCTGGACGGCATCCTGCAGGACTATGGCGATTTCATCCGCAATCTGACCCTGTCGGCGCCCGGCCTGCCGGTGATTTCGAACCGCACCGGGGCTGCCTTGACCGCGGAACAGGCCACCAGCGCTGATTACTGGGTCGGCCAGCTGCGCAATACCGTGCGCTATGCCGATTGTATCGAGACCCTTGCCAAGACCCCGGACCGGGTGTTCCTGGAAGTCGGCCCCGGCAAGGCCCTCAGCGCCTTGGCGCAGATGTCGCCTGCGGTGAAACAGGGGCAGGTGCTCAGCACGCTGCGCCATCCCGATCAGCAGGTGATGGACGACAGTTATTTTTTCGGCGTCATCGGTCGGCTCTGGGCCTGCGGGGTGGAGGCCGACTGGCCGCAGATCTGGGGCGAGGCGCGCCGCAACCGCCTGCCTTTGCCGGGCTATGCATTCCAGCGCAGCCGCTATTTCATCGAGCCGGGGAAACCAGCCGCTGAGAGCGAGGGTGACGCCCCGTCCCGTCACGATGATCTGGGCGAATGGGGCTACCGCCCGGCCTGGCGTCCGCGGCTGGCCGATTGCGCGCTGGATGTGGCGCAAGAGCTGGCGCAGGAACTGCACAGCTGGCTGATCTTCGAGGACGAGGCAGGCCACGCCGCCCGCATTGCCGAAAGGCTGGAGGCTGCAAACCACAGCGTTGTGCGTGTCCGCGCAGGCGACACGTATGCGCAGCTTTCACCCGCCTCCTATATCCTGCCGCCGGAACAGGGCCGCGCCGCCTATGGCGCCCTGCTTGCGGATCTGGCAGAGGCCGGGCGACTGCCGGACCGCATCGCGCATTTCTGGCTGGTGACCGAGGGCGAAAGCTTCCGCCCCGGTTCCTCCTTCTTTGACCGCAACCTTGAGATGGGATTCCATTCCCTGACCGCACTGGCGCAGGAACTGGGCAATGCCGATCTGCCCGGCCCGGCGCATCTGACGGTCTTTACCACCGGTGCCGCGCAGGTCCGGGATGAGGCGCTGCCCTACCCGGAAAAGGCCATGATCGCAGGCCCGCTTGGGGTGATCCCGCGCGAGCTGCCGGGGCTGACCTGCGCCGCGGTGGACATCGAACTGCCGCAGACGCCGCGAGGCATATTCGCCCGCCGCAATCCCGAGCAGGCCGATATCACTTCCCGCCTGCTGGAAGAGCTGATGGCCGATCCCGCCAGCACTTCGGCTGCCTGGCGCGGGGAGAAACGGTTCGAGCTCAGCTGGCGCCCGCAGCCGCTGCCCGAGCCGGAAACCCCGCCCTTCAAACAGGGCGGCCACTACCTGATCACCGGCGGCTATGGCGGCATCGGCCTGACCATTGCGGACCACCTGATGCGGAACTACGGCGCCAGGGTCTCGCTGATCTCCCGCGGCGGTCTGCCGCCGCGCGAGACCTGGGAGCGGTATCTGGCCAGCCACAGCCCGGCCAACCGCACCGCCCAGCGCATCCGAGCAGTCATGGCGCTGGAGGCGAATGGCAAAGGTGCGGTGCTGCCGCTCGCTGCCGACGTCTGCAACAGCGGCGACCTGCGTGCGGCACGGGAGCAGGCCGAGGCGGTCTTTGGCCCCGTCACCGGGGTGTTCCATGGGGCCGGCGTCATCCATGACGGTCCGCTGCTGGCCAAGGACGAAGACCAGATCGCCCGGGTCCTGGCCCCCAAGGTCAGCGGACTGCGGGCGCTTGATACTGTGTTCCCGGACGGCAGCCTGGAGCTGATGGTGCTGTTTTCCTCCTCCTCCACCGTGACCCGTCCAGCGGGCCAGGTGGATTACATCGCTGCCAACGAATACCTCAACGCCTGGGCCCAGCACCGCGCGGGCGGTCACACGCAGGTCATTGCCGTGGATTGGGGCGTCTGGGCGGATACCGGCATGGCCGCTGACGCCATGGCAGGGCGCAATGGAAACGCCGGCGCCAGCACGCCCGAGCCCTGCCCGCAGCCGTTGCTGCAGCAGCAGGCGTTTGATGCCGCGGGCAACCGCATCTTCACCCCCGGCTTCAGCACCGCGGACTGGCTGCTGGATGAGCACCGCACCAAGGATGGCACCGCGCTGGTGCCCGGCACCGGCTATATCGAAATGGCCGCCGAGGCGTTGGCGGCCATTGGTGTGGAAGATCCTTTCGAGATCCGGGATCTCTACTTCCTGCGCCCGCTGATTGCAGAAGCAGGCCATCCGCGCGAGGCACTGGTAAAGTTAGAAGCTAATGAAAATGGTTATGAACTGTTTGTTTACTCGGGGTTTACAAATGGTTACCGTTTGAATTGTCAGGCAATGCTGGCCTTAACGGCGGCGGCAGAACGCCCCGCCCCCCTCCCCCTCAAGACGATTTTCACCCGATGCCCGGAGGAGCAGGCGCCTGTTCGCAGGCGCCTGCGTTCCCCGCAGGAGGCGCATCTGAATTTCGGCCCGCGCTGGCATGTGCTGAACCGCGCAGCGCTGGGGGACGGTGAAGGGATTGCCGCCCTGTCGCTGCCGGATGCGGCGGCTGGCGACGGCTGCCTGCTGCACCCCGGCCTGCTGGATCTGGCCACTGGCTGGGCGATGCAGCTGATCCCGGGTTACGAAGGCACCGCGCTGTGGGTGCCAGTCTCCTACGGCACCATCCGGGTCTATGCGCCGCTAACTCAGCAAGTCTTCAGCCACATGCGCCTCGCCAGCAGTGATGCCAATGGCTCAGCCGCCTTCGACGTGACCCTGACCGGCCCGGACGGCACCGTGCTTGTGGAAATCGAGGGTTTCCGGATGCAGCGCCTTGCCGGCGGCTTTGACGCGGCCGCAGAACAGGGCGAGGCGGATGCAACAGCCGCCCAGCTGGGGCTGGAACCCGCCAGCAGCCCGCAGCCGCTGTCGCCCGAGGAGCGCCGCTTGCAGCTGAATATCTCAAACGGCATCAAGGCAGAGGAAGGCGGTGAGGCTCTGGCCCGCGCCCTGACCGCTGGCTTGCCGCAGGTGGTGGTTTCCTCACTGGACTTGCCAGCCCTGATCGCCCAAGCGGAGCAAAGCACACCGGCTGAGGCGGAGGCCCAGACATTTGACCGGCCGCAGCTCGACACCGACTATGTCGCTCCGCGCAACCCGGTGGAAGAGCAGCTGGCAAAGCTGTTTGCCTCGCTCCTGGGCGTCAGCCAGGTCGGTATAGAAGACAGTTTCTTTGACCTCGGCGGCCACTCCCTGATCGCGGTGCGGCTGTTTGCGCAGGTGAAACGCGCCTTTGATGTGGAATTCCCGCTGTCGGTTCTGTTCGAGGCGCCCAGCGTTGCCGCGCTGGCGGAACGGATCATTGAACGCACCGGCGGCGGAGTTGCTGAGGAGCCGGGCGGCGGCACGCAGGCTGCCGAAGAGAAGCCGCAGTTCACCCACCTGGTGCAGCTGCACCCCGGCGACGGCACCGGGCGGCGGCCTTTCTTCCTGGTTGCAGGCATGTTCGGCAACGTGCTGAACCTCCGGCACCTGGCGCTGCTGGTGGGCAAGGACCGCCCGGTCTATGGCCTGCAAGCCAAGGGGCTGGTAGGCAGTGATGCGCCGCATGACAGGATTGAGGATGCCGCCCGCAGCTGCCTGGACGAGATCCGCCGGATCCAGCCCGAAGGCCCCTATCTGCTGGGCGGCTTCTCCGGCGGCGGCATCACCGCCTATGAGATGGCACAGCAGCTGAAGCAGCTGAGCCAGGAAACAGCGGCGCTGATCCTGCTGGATACGCCGCTGCCGGTGCGCCCGGCCCTGTCCCGGCAGGACAAGGCGCGGATCAAGCTGGCGGAACTGCGCGGCAAGGGCGTTGGCTACCTTGGTGAATGGGCCAAGAACCGGATCGCCTGGGAGTTTGAAAAACGCCGCGCCAGACCGGCGGAAACCGGCGCTTTGCCCGAATTCAACAACCGCAAGATAGAACTGGCCTTCCGTGCGGCAGTCGAAAGCTATGGCCTGAAACCCTGGGATGGCCCGCTCACCCTGTTCCGCCCGCCCTTGGACCGCAAGTGGCAGGTCTCGGGCGGCAATTGGGTCAGCAGCGAACGCGAATATGTGTTCGCCGACAACGACTGGACCTGCTGGGCGCCCGCCGTCGAGGTGGACGAAGTGCCGGGCGACCATGACAGCATGGTGCTGGTGCCGAACGTCAGCGTGCTGGCAGCCGGCGTCAAGACGCGGCTCGATACCGCAGACCGGGCAGCAGCCTCCAGCCCGTCCCGCTCCATCCGGGCGGCGGAGTAACCATCATGGCCCAGCAGCGCATCCTCATCATCCTTCTGAATTTCCGTACCCCGGACATGACATTGCAGGCCGCTGAAACGGCGCTGTGCGAGCTGGAAGACCTGCCGGGCGAGCTGTTGATCATCGACAACGGATCCGGCGACAGCTCCTTTGACCAGATCCGGGCGGCTGCCCGGGCACGCGGCTGGCTGGACAGCAACCGGGTGCGGGTAATCGCCTCGCCGGTGAACGGCGGCTTTGGCGCAGGCATGAACATCGGCCTCGGCACCGGCCTCGCGGACGGCAGCGCACCAGAGTTCTACTACCTCCTGAACTCCGACGCTTTTGTGCAGGGGGACACCATCCGCACCCTTCGCGATTTCCTGCTGGAGCGTCCCGGCGCGGGCCTTGCAGGGTCTTATGTGCGCGGCACGGACGGGGCGCCGCACCGCACCGCCTTCCGCTTTCCCTCCATCGCGGGCGAATTCGAGGCCAGCGTGCGGACCGGCATCTTCACCCGGCTGCTGAAACCCTGGGTCGTCGCCATGGAGATGCCGCAGGCAGAGGTGCAGGTCGACTGGACTGCCGGCGCCAGCCTGATGATCCGGCGCGAGGCGATTGAGGCCGCTGGCGGTTTTGACGAGACTTTCTTCCTTTACTTTGAAGAGACCGACCTCTGCCGCCGCGCCGCACGGGCGGGCTGGCGCACCCACTATGTGCCCGCCAGCGAAGTGGCGCATATCGGCTCCGCCTCGACCGGCATGAAGGGCTGGCAGCGCACGCCGCGCTACTGGTTCGACTCGCGCCTGCATTACTTCGTCAAGAACCACGGCCGCGCCTATGCCGCCGCCGCCACGCTGGCCCGCATCACCGGCAGCCTGATCTATGGCCTGCGCCGCCTGATCCAGAACAAGCCGCAGGCCGATCCGCCGCATTTCCTGCGCGATCTCTGCCTGCACAGCCTGCGCGCGCCGTTTGCGCCGCGCCACCACCCCACTTCGGAAACGCGCCTCCCTTCTCCGCTTGCAAAGGAGCAGAAATGACCGCATTCACCTGTGCACTGATTGGCAATGAATCCCTTCTGATCGGCTGCGCCGACGCGCTGCTGGCCCGCGGCCACCAGATCCGGCCGGTGGTATCGCAGGATGCCGACATTCGCGCCTGGGCCGCGGACAAGGGGCTGGACATTCTGAACACTCCCGCAGAGCTCAATGGCGGCTTTGACTGGCTGCTGTCGATCGCCAACCTGACGGTGATCCCGGATGCGGTGCTGGCGCAGGCCGCCAAGGGCGCAGTTAATTTCCACGACGGCCCGCTGCCCCGCTACGCAGGCCTCAACACCCCGAACTGGGCGCTGATCAATGGCGAGCCGCAGCACGGCATCACTTGGCACCTGATTGAGGGCGGCGTGGATGAGGGCGATATCCTGGCCCAGCGGCTGTTTGATGTGGCTGAGGATGAAACTGCCTTGAGCCTCAATTCCAAATGCTACGCCGCGGCGATGGACAGTTTCGGCGAGGTCGTCTCCCAGCTGGAAACCGGTGAGTTGAACCGTCGGCCGCAGGACCTGAGCCAGCGCCGCCTGTTCATGAAGTCAGACCGGCCTGCAGCGGGCGGGATGCTGGATTTCACCCGTCCCGCGACGGAACTAGCCCGGCTGGTGCGGGCGCTGGACACGGGCGGCTACTGGAACCCGCTGTGCGCCGCCAAGCTGCGCCTTGGCGGAAACGTTGTGCTGGCCGGTGCTGCGGAAGTTGCAGAGGGCAGCGGCGCGCCGGGCACCGTGCTGGAGGTCAGCAAGTCTACCATAAAAATCGCAACCGGCAGCGGTGCCCTCACACTGTCCCGCCTGACCACACCCGCAGGCCAGCCGCTGGACATATCCACTCTGACCAAAGCCGGAGACAAGGTTCCCTCCCTGACCGCAGCAGAGACAGGGGCACTCACCGCCCGTCTTGCTGCGGTCCAAGGGGGCGAAAGCCACTGGCGCCGACGGCTCGCCGCGATGCAGCCGGTACAGGTGCCGCTGGCCTCAGGCCGCTGCAGCAGTGAATACAGCCGCCGGGACATCGCCCTGCCTGTCGGTCTGAGCGAAGAGCAAGCCGCCGCAGCCGTCCTCGCCTTTGCCCTGCTCAGCAGCGGCGCGGAAACCGGTGATATTGCGCTTTCCGCTGAAGGCGCGGAGGGCCTGCCCGGCCTAATTTCTGCTTGGGTGCCATTGCAGGCGCAGCGGCAGGATAGTGTTGCCGCCCTGCTGGAGCGCACCGCACGAGGCATTGAGACAGCCCGGAAATATGGCGGTTTTGCAGAGGATCTGGTGGCCCGCGCACCGGAGATTTCCGCACAGGCCCAGCCCGCCATCGGCCTGATGCTGGGCGATGATGCGGCAGTTGCGGGCTGTGCCGTCACGGTCTCCCTGAACGCTGGCGCCCTGGCATTGCACTGCGACGCAGCCGCCCTGACGCCAGACGCTGCGGATCTGCTCACCGCGCGGCTGGACCTGGTTTTGAACGCCATTGCAGTGGACAGCAGCAGAACCGTGGCAGAGCTGCCAATCCTGCCAGAGGCCGAGCGCAAGATGCTGCTGGAGGACTGGAACCAGACCGCTGCGGACGTCCCAACCGGCCTGACCATCCACGCAGCGTTCGAGGCGCAGGCCGCCCGGACCCCGGATGCCACCGCGCTGGTGTTCGAGGACCAGAGCTTCACCTACGCTGAGGTCAACATCCGCGCCAATGCAGTGGCCGGCCGCTTGCGTGAAAAGGGCGTAAAACCGGGGAGGCATGTCGGCATCCACATCCGCCGCGCGCCGGAACTGGTGTTTGCCGCGCTTGGGGTGATGAAGGCCGGCGGCGCCTATGTGCCGCTGGATCCCGCCTACCCCGCCGACCGCATCGCGCATTACATCACAGACAGCCGGGCGCAGGTGATCGTGACCCAGGGCGCACTGGCCGCAAGCCTGCCGCCGTCGGATGCGCAGGTGCTGAAAATAGAAGACGTCCCTGCGGGGACACAGGGTGAAAGCACTGATGGCGGAGCCACCGGCAGCGATCTGGCCTATCTGATCTACACCTCCGGCTCCACTGGCCTGCCCAAAGGGGTGATGGTCACCCACGACAATGTCGCGAACTTCTTTACCGGTATGGACCAGCGCATCCCGCACCAGCCCGGCGATGCCTGGCTGGCGGTTACAAGCCTCAGCTTTGACATCTCGGTGCTTGAGCTGTTCTGGACGCTCTCACGCGGGTTCAAACTGGTGCTGTCCAGCGACGAAAGCCGGCTGGAGCTGTCCAAGGGGCCGGTGGCCCTCAGCGACCGCAAGATGGACTTCAACCTGTTCTACTGGGGCAATGACGACGGGCCGGGGCCACAGAAATACCACCTGCTGCTGGAGGGCGCCAAGTTTGCCGACCGGAACGGCTTCAATGCGGTCTGGACGCCGGAGCGCCATTTCCACGCCTTTGGCGGGCCCTACCCGAACCCGTCCGTCACTGGTGCCGCCGTTGCTGCGGTGACACAGAACATCGGTGTGCGTTCCGGCTCCTGCGTCGCGCCCTTGCACCACCCCGCGCGGATTGCCGAGGAATGGGCGGTGATCGACAATCTGACCGCGGGGCGTGCGGGCATCGGCTTTGCGTCCGGCTGGCAGCCGGATGACTTCATCCTGCGCCCCGAAAACACCCCGCCCGCCAACAAGCCCGCACTGTTTGAAACCATCGAAACCGTGCGCAAGCTGTGGCGCGGCGAGGAAGTGGCCTTTCCCCGCAAGGACGGCGGGGAGCACAGCATCCTGACCCAGCCCCGCCCGGTGTCCAAGGAATTGCCGGTCTGGGTGACGACAGCGGGCAACCCGGAAACCTGGCGCGAGGCGGGGTCAATCGGGGCAAACGTGCTGACCCATCTTCTGGGCCAGAGCATTGAAGAGGTGGCGGGCAAGATCCGCATCTACCATGACGCCCTGCGCGCGGCCGGCCATGATCCTGCGGATTTCAAGGTCACGCTGATGCTGCACAGCTATTTGGCCGACACCCGCGAGGAAGCACGCCGCGTCGCGCGCGAGCCGATGAAGGATTATCTACGATCCGCTGCCGGGCTGATCAAGCAATACGCCTGGGCCTTCCCTGCCTTCAAGAAGCCCGAAGGCGTGAAGAATCCCTTCGAGATGGACCTGGGGATGCTGTCGGAGGAGGAACTGGAAGCCATCCTCGATTTCGCCTTTGAGCGCTATTTCGAGGACTCCGGGTTGTTCGGCACCATCCAGGATGCCTGCCAGCGGGTGGAGCAACTGAAGCGCATC
The DNA here is from genome assembly GCF_000813965.1 of Leisingera sp. ANG-M7. Taxonomy (GTDB): domain Bacteria; phylum Pseudomonadota; class Alphaproteobacteria; order Rhodobacterales; family Rhodobacteraceae; genus Leisingera. The sequence goes on from NZ_JWLI01000007.1 coordinate 66,945, forward strand.
GGCGTCGATGAGATCGCCTGCCTGATCGACTACGGCATCGCGCCGGATGTGGTGCTGGAGGGGCTGAAACCGCTGGCTGAGGTGCTTCGCCTGTCGAACGCGCCACAGGAGCTGGCGGCGGATGATTTCTCGCTGGCGGCACAGATCGTGCGCCATGGCGTCAGCCACATGCAATGCACGCCATCAATGGCGCGGATGATTGCCGCAGACGGGGATGCCAGCGCCTGCCTGGGCCAGCTGCAGCATCTGCTGGTGGGCGGCGAGGCGCTGCCGGGTGATCTGGTGCAGGCGCTGCGCGCGGCCACACGCGCGAACATCCACAACATGTACGGGCCGACTGAGACGACGATCTGGTCGACGGTGGAGAAAATCAGCGCCGTCCTTGCAGGGACAGCAGGGATTGGAACGCCGATTGCCAATACACAGGTTTACGTGCTGGACGGGAAGCAATCGCCTGTGCCCGCAGGGACTCCAGGTGAATTGTATATCGGCGGCGCGGGAGTCACCGCCGGCTACTGGCAGCGGCCGGAATTGACGGCTGAACGCTTCGTAAAGGCACCGTTCGCTGCAACGCCCCTCTACCGCACCGGCGATCTGGTGCGCTGGAGCGAAACGGGCAGTCTCGTCTTTCTGGGCCGCACCGACCATCAGGTGAAGATCCGCGGCCAGCGGATTGAGCTGGGGGAGATCGAGGCCGCGCTGACGGCGCAGCCCGGTATTACAGGCGCCGTTGCGGTGCCGCGCGGCGACGCTGGCGCAGAACAGCTGGTTGCCTATGTCACCGTTTCTGCACCTGTATCCGGAGAAGCCCTGAAACAGGCGCTGGCAACCCGGCTGGCTGAGGTCATGGTGCCTGCGCATATCATCACCCTGGACGCTTTCCCGCTGACCCCGAACAAGAAAATCGACCGCAAGGCACTGCCGGATCCGCTGCCTGCACGCGCAGAATCCATCCCGGCACAGGCGCTGGACGCAGGGGCGCAAGCCCGGATTGCCACGGTCTGGAGCCGCATTCTGGGGGTCAGCGGCATCGGTGCGCAGGACAACTTCTTTGCCCTTGGCGGCCATTCCCTGCTGGCGGTGCAAGCGCACCGGGAACTGCGCGAGGAACTGGGCACCAGCGCCCTGTCGATCACCGACATTTTCCGCTTTCCGACCCTGGCCGGACTGGCCGCGCACATCGAAGGGCTTGCAGGGACCCCGGCAAATACGGAACAACAGCCTGAGGCAGCCGCAGCTCCGGACCGCAGCGACATGATGTCGAAACGGCGGGCGATGCGGGCAAACCGCAGGACAAGGACCGGATGACGGACGGCAACAGCAGACTGGCAGAGCGGCTGGCCCTGGTCCGGCCGCTTTTTGCCGCCGATGTGGCTCTGGCCGGGGCGGATCCGCTGGGTGTGCCTCCGGCGCCGCTGGCAGAGGAGGCCGCCGGGCTGTCCCCCAACGCGGTTGAAAAACGGCGCAAGGAGTTCGCCGCAGGCCGCGACGCCGCGCATCAGGCGATGCGGCAGCTGGGCGTGCCCTCCGCCCCGGTTCAAATCGGCAGCGACCGGGCGCCGGTCTGGCCTGAGGGGCTGGTGGGCTCGATCACCCATACCAAGAGCTGCGCCATGGCGGTGCTGGCACGGTCAGGCGCGGTGCAGGGGCTGGGCATCGACGTCGAGGAAGACACGCCGCTGAAGAATGAGCTGCTGCCCGCCATCTGTTCTGACCGGGAACAGGCCTGGCTGAAACGGCAGGACAATCCTGGCCAGATGGCCAAGGTGATCTTTTCCGCCAAAGAAGCGGCCTATAAGGCGCAGTACACAATAAGCCAGGCGTTTTACGGCTTTGACGGGATGGAGCTGGAGTTTGATCTGGCCGCAAGCGCCTATCAGGCGTTTTTCACCGCCGACCGGACGCCTTTCAAGCGCGGCGAGGCGGTGGGCGGGCGCTTTGCCATTGGTGCGGGCCTCATCATGACCACCGCGGAAATCCGGGGGCGCGGATGATGGGGCGGCGCGGGCTTCTGGCTGCGGGCGCAGCCGCCGCCACGCTGGGGCTGATGGTGTTTGCCACCCGCAGCCGGTCCGTGCCGGTGCCGCCGCCGCTGGCCCCGCCTGAGGGGCCGCTGAAGGTGTTTCACCTCGGCCATTCGCTGGTCGGGCCGGACATGCCGCACATGCTGATGCAGCTGGCGCCTGACGGGCACGCCTATAACAGCCAGCTGGGGTCGGGCACCTCGCTGAGGGCGCATTGGGAGCCGGACGAGGCGATCCTTGATTTTGAGACCGCCAATCAAGCGCCTGCCTACCGTGATGCGAAGGAGGCAATCGGGTCCGGCGGTTACGGCGCGGTTGTGCTGACCGAAATGGTCGAGCTGCGCGATGCGCTGAAATATTTCGATGCCGCCAAGCATCTGGGAAAATGGGCTGATCTGGCGCGACAGGCCTCGCCGCAGACACGCCTGTATCTCTATGAAACCTGGCACCGGCTGGATGATCCGGATGGCTGGCTGCAGCGGATTGACGGGGACCTGGACGCTCTGTGGACACGTCAGCTGCTGGGCACGGACAGCAGCCGCAACCCGCAGCGGCCGGTGTATCTGATCCCCGGCGGTCAGGTGCTGGCAGCGGTTGCGCGTTCAGCGGAGGCCGGGGAAATCCCCGGGCTGGTGTCACGTGAAGCGTTGTTTGCCCGCACGCCTGAAGGGGAACTGGACAGGATCCACATCAACGATCTGGGCGCTTATGTCGTGGCCCTGACCCACTATGCGGTGCTGTATCAGCGCCCCCCCATGGGCCTGCCGCATCAGCTGACCCGTGCGGATGGCAGCCCGGCGGAGACCTACAGCGCCGCGGCCGCAGCCAGGGTGCAGCAGATCGTCTGGGAGACCGTGCGCGCCCAGCCCCGCACCGGCATTGCCGCCGCCGGAGCGCCGGCATGAAGCTGGAGGCGCTGATCACCTCCGTTGTGATGATCGGCCATTCGCTGTTCGGGCCGGACAACCCGCAGATGCTGGAGCAGCTGCTGGACACCCAAGCAGAAGCCCGGGTCGAAGCGCAGATCATTAACGGCGCGCCTCTCAGCTACAATTGGCAGAACAGCAGCAGCGCCGAAGGCGTTGATTCACGCGAAAGACTGCGCGCACCTGCCGATGCGGTGATCGTGACGGAGGCGATCCCGCTGGCCAATCATCTGCAATGGAGCGGCACGGAACAGGCGGTTGCGCAGTTTTATGAGCTGGCCCGCGCCGCCAACCCGGATGTGCGCTTCTATTTGCAGGAAACCTGGCACAGCCTGGACAGCGGCTCCGGCACCGATGTGCCCTTTGACAAGGGGGCCGGAGTGCCCTGGCGGATGCGGCTGGAGCAGGACCTGCCGCGCTGGCAGGCGGTGGTGGCAGAGGTGAACACGGCCACTGGCGGCACCGTGAAACTGCTGCCTGCAGGCCAGGCGATGGCGCGGCTGGATGATGAGATCAGGGCGGGCACCGTGCCGGGGCTTTCCAGTATCCGCGATGTCTTTGCCGATGATATTCACCCCAATGCAACCGGCTTCTACTTTCTGGCGCTGCTGCAATATGCGGTGCTGACGGGCAAGGATCCCGCCGGGCTGCCGCACCGGCTGACGGATCGCTGGGGGAAGCCCTATCCTGCGCCGCCCAGTGAATTGGCCGCCCGCCTGCAAGCCGTTGCCTGGGAGGCCGCGCAAGGAGGCCGCGCGCGTGCTTCGGCCTTGCCTGCGGATCCGCCGCCGCTGCCGCAGGATCCGCCCGTGCCTGTGCTGAATGCCTCTGTACTGGAGGCCGCTCCCGCTGCAGCACCGCCTCCGTCCACCGCCCGCCAGCCCATCGCCATCAACCTTGCGGGCATTGCCGACTGGAGCAGCCAGGCGCCGTTTCTTGATCATTTTAAAACCGCCCGCCCCTGGATCGGCCATTTGCCCGGGCAATGGGGCGGTGTGGATCATGCCACCCTGAAGGACGCCGGCTATCTGGATCCGGCGGGCTGGCCCACCGCGATCCCGCCGGAGCTGAGCTCAATCGGCACGGTGATCCTGACCGACCTACCGGAGACAGCCGTTTCACTCGCGGGCCGCTACGTCCTGCGCTTCGAAGGTGAGGGCATCGTTGAGGTTCTGGGCAGGGCAGAAAACGTCCGCTATGGCAAAGGCGAGGTGCGGTTTGACTACACCCCCGGCCCCGGCCCGGTGGAGATCCGCATCCAGCGGATGGGCCGCGGCGGCCGGTACGTGCGCAACATCACCGTGGTGCGGGAAGAGCATCTGGAAGCGTTTGACAGCGGCGCGCTGTTCAATCCCCTGTGGCTGGAGCGGCTGGAAGGTTTTGCCGCGCTGCGGTTCATGGACTGGATGGCCACCAATGACTCGGAGCAGACCGGCTGGGAAGACCGGCCGCTGACGTCGGACTACACTTGGGCGCTGAAGGGGGTTCCGGCGGAAGTGATGCTGGCATTGGCCAATAAGCTGGATGCCGATCCCTGGTTCAACATGCCCCATATGGCAGATGACACATATGTGCGGCGCTTCGCGCAGCTGGCGGAGAGCGGATTGGAAACAGGCCTGCGCGCCTATGTGGAATACTCCAACGAGGTCTGGAACTGGCAGTTTCAGCAGGCCGCCTGGGCCGATGGCCAGGCCAGGGCACGCTGGGGGGGCGAGGGATTGTGGATGCAGTTCTATGGCGGCCGCGCAGCGGAAGTGGCACAGATCTGGACCGGTGTGTTCGGCGAAGACGGCACACGGCTGGTAAGGGTGATTTCGTCTCAAACCGGCTGGCTGGGGCTGGAAGAACAAGTGCTGACGGCGCCCCTGTGGAAGGCTGAAGAGACCGGGCGGCTGGAACCTGCTACCTATTTTGATGCCTATGCAGTCACGGGGTATTTCGGCGGCGTGCTGGGCCTGGAAGACCACTCGGGCACGGTGCGCGCCTGGATCGATGACAGCCGCGCGCAGGCACTGGCACTGGCGGCAGAGCGCGGGCTGACAGGCACTGCAGCAGCTCAGTTTGCAAGACGGCATCAATACGACGCCGCCAGCGTCCGGGCCGGGGCTGAGTTGCGTGGCGGACAGATCTCCGGCAATCCCGCCGACACGCTGGCGGATCTGCTTGGCCGCGTGCTGCCCTACCACGCGGGTGCCGCGCAAAAACACGGGCTGGATCTGATCATGTATGAGGGCGGCAGCCATGTGGTGGGTATCGGCCCGATGGTAGACGACGCGGAGCTGACCGGCTTTTTCACCCATTTCAACTACACGGATGAGATGGGCGGTCTGTACCGCGACCTGCTGGCAGGCTGGCAGGCGCTGGGCGGCAGCCTGTTCACCGCTTATGCCGACGTCGGCGCCCCCGGGAAATGGGGCAGCTGGGGCGCCTTGCGCACCCTGAGCGATCAGAACCCGCGCTGGGACGCACTGGAGCAGGCGAAATGACACGGCAGGTTTCCGTACTGATCCCGGCCCACAATGAGGCAATGTATATCGGCGCCTGTCTGCAGTCGGTCTTTGCTTCAGCCCCGCTGCCCCCCGGCATGACAGCGGAGGTTCTGGTACTGGCCAATGGATGTACTGATACGACCGCAGCGCTGGCCCGCAAGGCCACTGCGCCAAAGGACTGGGAGCTTCAGGTGCTGGAACTTCCGGAGGGCGGCAAGCTGGGTGCGCTGAATGCCGGTGATGCCCTCGCGCGCGGAGAAATCCTGATCTATCTGGATGCCGATGTACAGGTCTCACCGGATCTGATCGCGCAGATCGCAGCGGCCTTGGATAGCGGCGCACCGGGCTATGCCAGCGGCCGCCCGCGGGTTTCCCCGGCCCGCAGCCTGGTGACCCGCGCCTATGCGCGGTTCTGGATGCGGCTGCCGTTCTTCTCAAGCGGCGTGCCGGGGTTCGGCATCTTTGCCATGAACCGTGCCGGGCGCCAGCGCTGGGGCGGCTGGCCGGATATCATCGCCGACGACATCTTTGCGCGGTTGAACTTCACCCCGCAGGAGCGCGCGCAGGTGGCGGCAACCTACAGCTGGCCGATGGTGGAGGGGTTCCGCAATCTGGTGAAAGTGCGGCGGCGGCAGAATGCAGGTGTGGCGGAAGTGGCAAAAACCTACCCGCATTTGATGCTGAATGAAGACACACCCCGCGTTGGTACAAGCAGGGTTCTGAGCCTGCTGCTGCGCGATCCGGCCGGGTTTCTGGCCTATGCCGCAGTTGCGCTGGCGGTGAAAACGCCGCTGTTTGCCTCCCGCACCCGCTGGACCCGCGGCCGCTGACAGCGATCTGCTGACAGCCCGCCGCTGACCGGAGCACTCCCGCGCCCGCAGGATGCACTGGCTACGCCAGAACACCCTTGGAGGTCTTGGGCGTGGCCCGGTGCAAGGCGCCAAGCGGGAGGAAAGCGCTGCTATGTCCCGATTGCTTTGCGGAAATGTCCGGCCAGGCGGGCGGCTTCCTTGGCGCTGTCATGCCGCTCGAGCACCCTGGTGCGGCCGGCCTGGCCCAATTCGGCTCGCCTTTCCTGCGGTGTTTCCGACAGCTCCAGAAGCGCCTCTGCCAGCGCCTTTTCATCGCCCGCAGGGATCAGCCAGCCTGTTTTGCCCGGTTGCACCAGCTCCGGTGTGCCCGCAACAAAGGTGGCAATGACCGGCCGGGCGGCGGCCATTGCCTCCATCACCACCATCGGCAGCCCCTCGGCAAAGGAAGGCATCACCAGTGCATGGGCGCGGCCCAGTTCCCGCCGCACACCGTCTTCTGCCAGCCAGCCGGTCAGGGTGATATTCCGCTGCAGCCCAAGTTCGGCAATGGCCGTTTCCAGCTCCGGACGCATTTCCCCGTCGCCTATCAGAACCAGCTGCGCATCCGGGACCTGCACCACTATCTGTGCCATGGCCCGGACCAGTACCATTTGCCCCTTCTGCTCGACAAACCGTCCGATGGCGGCAAGCCGCAGCGTGCCGCCGGGCAACGGCAAAGGGCTGGCAAAGCGGGCCGGTTCGATGCCGCAGTGCACCACTTTCAGGCTGTCCCACTTTGCAAACGCCGACCAGCGGCTCAGCTGGCTCCTTCCGAAACTGCTGACCCCAACGGTGAAGGCCGCGCGGCGGATCTTCTCTCTCAGCGACAGCGCTTGGGGGGCATCGAATTCTTCCGGCCCGTGCACGGTGAAACTGTAGGCGGGACCGCCCAGCACATGCGCCAGCATCGCCACCGCCGCCGAGTTGGTACCGAAATGCGCGTGCATATGCTGCACGCCTTCCGCCGCGCAGCGCTGTTTCACATGGGCCGCTTCAGCCAGATAGATCAGGTGGCGCAGCGCCCCCTTGTCCGAGGCGCGTGCCAGTTGAAGCGCAAGCGCCAGCGCCTTTGAAAAACGGCGCGGCGCCGCCAGTCCCTCCCGCACCAGCGCCGTCAGGAGGCGGCTTGGGCCAGCCTTCAGCACATATTCGGTGCGCGCGGCCTCTGACTGATCGCCAGGATCGGCCAGAGGGGCATCAGAGGGGCGCATTGCAAGGCGCAATACCTCCACGTCCTGCTGCTCCAGCGCCTGCAGCTCACGGCGGATGAAGCTGTGCGAGGGCTGCGGGTAAGTGTTCAGGACATAGGCGATCTTCAACGCGGCGGCTTCCTGGCTGGTGCATGTATCCGTGGCAGGTTAACGGTGGTTTGGCGGCTTGCCCAGCGCCGCATGCAGCTTGTCCCGAGGGCGTGGAGAATGCAGCACAGGCGCCGAAATTGTTGCTGCATTTCAGCCGCTTGAACATCTCACGGCTGCCGTTGCCCCCGCAAGATTGACGCCCCTGCCCCGCCCGCCTAGCCTGCAGCATACGGGTTTAGGGGATTTCGCAGGAATGCAGCGGGTGGCTTCGCTTTTTGCCGGTCAGGGGATGATTGCGCGGGTGCTGCGCTCGGCCTCCTGGCTGATGATCGGGTATGGCGGCAGCCAGGCCTTGCGGCTGGCCTCGAACCTGATCCTGACCCGCATCCTGTTTCCCGAGGCCTTTGGCCTGATGGCGCTGGTAACGGTGGTAACGGTGGGTCTGTCACTGTTTTCGGACGTGGGCATCGGGCCGTCGATTGCCCAGAACAAGCGCGGCGACGATCCGGCGTTTCTGGACACCGCCTGGACCATTCAGGTGATCCGCGGATTTGCCCTGTGGGCGCTGACAGCGCTCCTGGCCTGGCCCGCGGCCGCGTTCTATGGCGCGCCGGAACTGCTGATCTACCTGCCGATCGCAGGCGCCGGGCTCGCCATCGCCGGCTTCAACCCGACCCGGATCGAAACCGCGCACCGGCATCTGCTGGCGGGGCGGGTCACGGCGCTGGATCTGGCGGGCCAGGCAATCGGGCTGGCGGCGATGGTGCTGCTGGCACTGGCCACGCAATCGGTGATCGCGCTGGTGCTGGGCGGGGTCATTCAGGCTGCGGCCAAACTGGCCCTGTGCCATTATGGCCTGCCAGGGGCGGCCAACCGGTTCCGCTGGGAGAAGGCAGCGGCGCGGGAGCTCATTCATTTCGGCAAGTGGATCTTCCTGTCCACCGCCTTCTGGTTCCTGACCTCGCAGGGGGACCGGGCGATCCTGGGCAAGTTCGTGCCGCTGGAGGTGCTGGGTATCTACAACATCGGCTATTTCCTGGCGAGCTTTCCGATGCTTCTGGGGCATGCAGTGAACCAGCGGCTGATGATCCCTGTTTACCGCGACAAGCCTGCGCGGGAGGCACCTGAGAACCTGCGGCGTCAGCGGCAGCTGCGCTGCGGGCTGACGGGCGGCGTTCTCAGTTTGTTGCTAATTATGGCCTGGGCCGGGCCTTGGCTAGCCCAGATCCTGTATGATGACCGCTATGCACAGGCCGGGCCGATGATTGTGCTGATCGCCCTGGCGCTAGCGCCTGCGGTGATCACCATGACCTATGACCAGGCAGCGCTGGCGGCGGGCGACAGCCGCGGATTCTTTGTGTTTTCTGCTGCGCGGGCCTGCCTGCAGACGGCGCTGTTCTTAGGCAGTGTGGCCTGGTTCGGGCTGGCAGGCGGAATTGCGGCACTGGGCCTGTCGATGCTGGCAGCCTATCCGGTGCTGGTGCGGCTGGCGCGCAGGCATCACGTCTGGGATCCTGTGCATGACGCCGGTTATGCACTGCTGAGCAGCGCGGCTGGCGGCGCAGCACTCAGCTGGCATTGGACGGAAGTCACTGAGATGGCAGCGGCTCTGGGAATGCCTTAGGTCTAGCCTGCAAGCCTACCTGGATAATTGCCCGAAGATGGGGTCAGCCTTGGGCGGAAGCGGTGCCCTCTGCAGGTTTACGGCAAGGGCAGAAATCCAATATCGTCTAGGACTTGCGCCGGAACAGCCTGCGGCGCGGCGGGCGGGTGTCCATCACCGGGATGGAAACCACGGGCACTAGGCCGGTTTCCCGCTCCATCTGCGCGGCGGTCCGCAGAACCGGGTGGCGAAGCTCCTGCAGGAAGGCCGCCAGCAGGGCCAGAACGGCACTGGCCGCTGCGCCCATCAGCGCCTTTGTCTTGCGGGCGCCGGTCACCGGGTAGTCCGGCAGCGGCGCCGGTTCGATCACTGTCAGACGCTCTGCCTGATGGCTGGTCTCCAGCCGGAAACCAACCTCGGCCTCGTTACGGCGGGCGGTCATCTGTGCCAGCTCGCCCTGCAACTGCTCCAGCCGACGGTCATAGGCGCCCAGCTGACGCTCAACTTCCGGAGTGGTCTGTAAAGAAGCCTCCAGCCCGGCCTTGCGCTGGGTCAGCAGCGCTTCTTGCGCGTCCAGCGTCGCCAGCTGCTGTTCAGCCTCTTCCTGAAGGCGGCGGGCAGTTGCAGCACGTTCTGTCGATTGGGCGCGGTCGGCGGCGCGGCGGATCTCGATCCGCTCCCGGGCAATTTCCAGAAGGCCCTCGTTCATCGCAGCAATCTCAGCCCTGCGGAATTCGATGGTTCCGGGCAGGGTCACTTCGTTTGCGTTGCGGTAGGCGGCGATCTCATCCTCCAGTGCGGCGACCTGATCTGCCAGGGCGGCTTCTTTTTGAACAAAGAAGCTGAGGGTTTCCCGGGCCTGGTCAATGCGGGTCGAGATGCTGAGCTCAATCGTGCGGCGGCCGAACTCGCTGGCAACCTGCTGCGCCTGCTCCGCTGTGGGCATCCGGGCGGTGATGGTCAGCACCGAAATGGTGCCATCATCGGCAAAACCCTCGCGGGCGGCCGCAACGCCAGTGATCTGCACCGCAGTGCGCAACTGCACCACTTTCTGCAGTTCGGTCAGGGAGTCCTGGTCCGCATACAGACCGAATTTCTCGATAATCTCCAATAATGTCCCGCGGGCCATCAGCCGCTGCTCGATCAGCTGCATGCGCCGCGCAGATGAGCCTTCGACAGTGGATTTGGCAAGTTCGCCCGCAATCTGCGGCTGGGTGATCTGTAGCACTTCCGCCGTTTCATATTCATGCTGCTGGCTAGCGGCAAACCAGAGTGACGCCAAACAGCCGAATACAAACACGCAGGCGATGGTGAACAGCCTGCGCCGCACCATGTCGAGAAAATCGCCCAGTGAGTAGATCGGCCCCATCTGTCTGCTCTCATGCCGCCGGGATCCCGGCCGTTCCAATTCGATCCAGCCGCACTCAAGGCCGCCATTCCCGGTTTTACACCATAGCAACCGGGCGAAACTAAGGCGTTTCAGCGGTCAGTTCAGCGGGCTTTCAGACTTGCGCGCGCGGTTCAGAACCACGCCCAGAAGCTCCGTATGGCCGGCAAGCATCTTCTCGCACGCGGCCAATTGCGCCGCAGTTGTGCTGGCGCCATCAGAGATCAGCAGCACCCCGTCTACCTGAGGCAGAAAGGCGGCGGCGTCGTCATGTTCCAGCACCGGGGGCAGGTCGAATAACGCGGTGTCAGTGCCGCTGCGCAGCATCAAGTCATCCACGGCTGCGCCGCAGCTTCGGCTATGCAGGATCTCGGCGGCATCCTGATCCTTGGCGCTGTTCAGCCCGACGGCCAGCGATGGCAGCGGGCGCAGCAGTTGGTCTTCCATTTGAACCGCACCGGACAGGTAGGCCCCCATATCAGCAGTTGCCTGGATTCCCATGGCCCGCGCAATTCCTGGCTGGCGGAAGTTCAGATCCATCAGCACGGTGCGGCTGCCGGGAACCCGGGCCAGGCTGAGCGCGAGGTTGACCGCTGAGAAGGTGCTGCCGCAGCCTGAAGCCGGGGAGGTCACCGCAACCCGCTTCCAGCCGCGTGCCCTTAGAGTGTGCGAAAGCCGCGTGCGGAGCAGATCGAAGGATTTGGCAGCAGGCGTAGAGCGGAACCGGCTAACCAGCGGCAGCCGTACCCTTTGTTCCGCTGCGTCCTGGAATGGAACCTGCCGGATCCGCTCCCAAGGCTCCGGCAACGTGGCAGGCAGTTGAGCGGAAGCGGACGAAGCAGGCGCGTCCAAGGGGCGTTGCCGCGGCGCATCAGAAGCCGCGGGCGCAGCCTCCGCCGGGGCACGGCGGCGGCGGAACCGTTTGAACCCTTGCTCGCTCATGCCGTCTTCGTCATCCTTCTCCAAAATCCGGGTACCACCCACCGGGCTCGCGGTGACGGACCCAGATACAGCAAAATGCTTCACAACCCTGCTCCCTGCAATGGCCGAACAGTCTGATGCCGACGCGCGGGACGCAGGCAGAGCATACCAGAAAAGCGTTAATATCCCGTCCCCTTCAGTACCACGGCGGCAGTTCGCCAAATCAGCGACAGGTCCCTGCCTAGAGACAGCCCGCGCCGGTAATCCGCATCCGCCCGGGCGCGAGTTGCAAAACTGCCTTCGTTGCGGACGGACACCTGCCAGACGCCGGTTATCCCTGGCCGCAAGGCAAAATACGCACGCGCATCACCATAGAGCGGCAGCTGTTCCGGCATCATCGGACGCGGCCCTACGAGGCTCATGTCACCCTTTGCAACGTTCCACAGCTGCGGCACCTCATCCAATGAGGTGGTGCGCAGGAAACGGCCGACGCGGGTGATCCGCGGATCATTCTTTAACTTCTGTGTCTCATTCCACTCCCGGCGCAGTGCCGGATCCGTGGCCAAGTAGTGCTGCAGCAACTGGTCCGCATCGCACACCATAGTGCGCAGCTTCAGGATGCGGAATCGTCGCCCGCCGCGACCCAGCCGGGCCTGCGTGTAAAACGGCTGCCCGCCCTCAAGCCACAGCGCCGCTGCACACATGGCAACAAGCGGAAGGGTAACCGGCAGGCTCACCAGCACCAGCAGCAGATCAAGGACCCGTTTGCCGCTTGTTGAATAGGCACCGCCGCTTGTGCCCCCCTCTGCGCTCCAAACGGCCTGCCCCGCCGGTGCAAAACTGTTCAAAGCAGAGTTCACATTGGCCGGTTGCATCTGCAGCGGACGAAGGAAAGCAACGGCCTTGGACACCCGCCTCGCCTCAACCTCAACCCGCGCAAAGGACAGCGCCGCCCCTCCGGAAGCCGCGTCTCTCATTCCACATCCCCTCACTCCGGCCAGTCCCCACCGCCGGACAGCCGCCTGAAACAGCGGACTTTCACAATTCACACTGACAGTCCGCAGGCCTATTGCCGCAGAATGCCGTTACTGATTTTCTGGTTCGAAACGGGGCGCGCCCCCACGCGCCCGCGCCTATTTCATTTGGCCGCGTCTAATAACCGGCGGCGGTGCAAACCTGCACTCTGCCCTAATTAGGACATATTTGGAAAATTGTGTGTAAAATTTACATTTCCCCAAAAAATGGACCAGAATCACGCTCCTCCCCTAGAAAACAGGGAAACGATTGCGGGATTATTCATCAATTGTTTCCCGAAGATGCGGCCACTTCCCGGAATCAAGGCGCTGGCTCTTGCACGCTTGTTTCTCGAAACGGCACCGAAAAGCCTGGCAATTAGAAAAGCTTTGCCCCCCAAAGCTTAATGAATAGACTTTCCAACCTATGGAGAATTGGCCGTGCGGCCGGCAATTTCCGGAAAAGTGGGAAAAACGGCGGCTGACTGATCGCAGCCGCCGGAGCAACATTTCGCGGGGCAGCGAACCTTTGGAGGCACAAGTATCCTGCGGGCCTTTGCATTCCTGCAGCCCGTCTCTGCCAGGCGGCGCACTTGCCGGATCCTGGTTTCATGGCCATAACGCACGGCGCAGAAGTAAGAGAGGGCATGAGGGTATGACGCAGCCTACCGGCAGCGGCGCCAGCTGGCTGGCCGCCAATATGGACGGAACGACACTGACCGCTTGGACTGTTACCGGTGAAACCGCAGGTCCGGCGCAGGTCCAGAGGCTGCAGGACGCCAGCCCTGCTGCGCTGGCAGCCGGATTGCGGCAGCTCCGATCCAACGAGGCGCAACCCTTGGTTCTCGGCGGCAGCGGGCTGGTGCCGCCGCAGAACGTGCCGGCAGAGCCTGCCGGAGTGCGCTTGGCAGTGGTAGAGCTGGAAGAGCTGACCGTCCATGCCCTGCCGGGACTGAACCAGGCCGTGCCGTGCGGTCTCATACAAGGGGCTGCAGCCCGGCTGCGCGGGTTTTTGCAGCTGAACCCGGATTGGGACGGGGTGGTCTGCCTGCCTGGCAGCTCTGTCACCCATTGGGTTCAAGTCAGCGCCAGGGAGGCCGTCAGCTTCCAAGGCGCGCTGACCGGCCAGATTGCGGCAGCGGTGATGCAGCCAATGGCACTGAACGCCGATGCCGGTTGCGGCAAGGCAGCGCTTACCGCAGCGGCGGCAGATGGAATCGCCAAGCCGGAACTGCTGGCGGCACGGCTGGCAGCGCTCCAGGCAGAGGCCAGGCTGAGGCATCTGCCGGCAGAGGATATATCCGGCAGGCTCTGGGGGCTGCTGCTTGGGGCGGAGCTGGCAGCCTCGCGGCCTTATTGGCTGGGTCAGAATGTGGCTCTGCTTGCCGATGCGCCGCTTCAGGCGGTCTATTCAGCCGCGCTGGATGCCCAGGGGCTGCCCGTTACAGTGGCAGATCCGCAGCGCATGACTCTGGAAGGGCTGACCAGGGCTTGGACCGCGAGCTAAGCCAGGCTCAATTTTCCCGTTGCTCCAGCACAGCGTGATCGGGGGCCACAGCGGCGCACTACCGAGCCTGCGGACTTATCGGTTGCGTCGGATGGAAGCCCCCTGCCTGCGGGGTCGCTGCCTCATCCGGCCTGTGGCGTTGCCTGCCCGGCCCTGTACCTTGTTCCCTTCAGCGGCGGATTTTCTGCCGGGCCGGCAAAGCACTGAGCGATTTGCATCCAGCATTCGGCGGCGGTGCCTGAGACCTCCAATCCTGTGTCAGAAATACTCCGCACCTGAGTGACAACTTGGGCAAACTCCACCGCAGAGCCTTTGACATAATCCTCATCCTGCGGAGCATTCCATTCCCAAACCGCCCCCGACGGCCCGGTGAGCTGCACAAAGGGCGCAGGCTCCGGCACGTCCAGACCGCGGTTGCGGAAGCTCCAGCCATAGGTCGCTACTCCCAGATGCGCGATGTTGCGGATGCGATCCTGTTCCTGCCGCTCATGCCCCAGGAGGTCGAACACCTCCTGCCCGTGCGCCCAGGTCTCCATCTGCCGGGCGGTGACCGAGCTGAGCGCGCTCATGTCCGGTCCGATCCATTTCAGCCGCGCCTTGGGCTCCGCTGCGGCGAAAGCATCAGCACAGCGCTCCGCCCCCTCACGCCAGGCCGCAAACAGCGCCCGGCCGCTGAGGCCATCCAGCCAGGGAAACTGGCATTCGAGGATGGAGCGGCCCGCCTGCATGTCCCGCAGGACCGGCGCGATGAAGGCTGCAAAGGCGTCCTCGCCCCGCAGCGAGGCCTCTGCCGCTGCGTTGAACAGATGCAGGTGCCCCAGCACATGGTCAATGGTCCAACCCTTGAACTGGGTTTCGCGGTGGAACTCTGCTTCTGGCAGGTGCTCAAGGATGGCTGCCAGGGCGCGGCTCTCTGCACGGAAATTTTCGGCCTGCTGCATGGTTCTCCCCTTTTGTTCCGCCCGGCAGCATAGCCAGGCCGGGAGCGGGCCGGAAACAGAGACCACACGTCACAAAATGAGCCGCCGTGGCGGCCGCATCAGGGCAGCGGACCTGTCTTGAACAAGCGTATTTTCAGGCCGCCATGTGCAACGGGTGCGCCGGACGGAAGGAACGGCAGATTGGTTGCCTTGGCCAGGCTGGTTTCCGAGGTGACGATACCCACGCGCCAGCCCGAAAACCGCTCCGTCAGCACCTGCCCCAGCGCGCCGTAAAGGGCATAGAGCAGTTTCTTGTTGCCGATCCGGGCGCCATAGGGCGGGTTGACGATGACCAGGCCCGGCGGGCCATCCGGGCGTTGCAGGTCGCTGACCGCAGCCTGGGCAAAACGGGTGCAATCGGCCACGCCCGCCCGCTCCGCATTGGCAGCGGCCATCTCCACGGCGCCCGCATTGCGGTCGGAGCCATGGAACAGCAGTTCCGTTTCCCGCGTCTCGCCTTGTTTTTTCATTTCGGCCCAGGCGTCCGCGTCAAAAGTTGCCAGCTGCTCAAAGGCAAAGCTGCGGCTGCGGCCGGGCTGCAGGCCCTTGGCGATCTCGGCGGCCTCGATCACGAAGGTGCCGGAACCGCACATCGGGTCCACCACCGGCTCAGCGCCGCCAAAGCCGCATTCGCGCAAGAAAAGAGCGGCAAGATTTTCCCTCATCGGTGCTTTGCCAACCGCGGATTTGTGGCCGCGCTTGTGCAGACCCTCGCCCGAGGTATCGACGCTGAAGACACAGAGGTTGTCCTCAATGCGCAGCTTGACCGTCAGCTCCGCATCCTTGGTGACAGGGGCGCCGAGGGTTTCCGCAATCGCCTTCTCCACCCGCTGGGAGGCGGCGCCGGCGTGGTAGATCTTGGATTTCTTATTGGTGGAAACCTCCACCTTCACCGGCACATCCGGGCGCAGAACCTCGCTCCAGGGAAACTTGCGCGACCGTTTGTCGAGCTGGGCCAGGTGGAAGGCACGGAATTCGCCGATCCTTGCCAGCACCCGTGCGGCGCCACGCAAGGAGAGGTTGGCGCGCCAAACCTCACTCCAGTCTCCCTGCACCGTGACCCCGCCCGGCACCGCCTTGGGCGCGGCAAAACCCAGTTCCTTGGCCTCAACCAGCAGCGCCTGTTCCAGCCCGGGTGGTGCGGTCAGGAATATCTCAAATGTGGTATCTTGCGTCATACCGCCCTCCTTAGACGCAAAGCTTAGCCGCGGCGACAGTTTTTTCAGATCCCGCCATTGGGGAAATTGCCGTTGCGTTACAACCGCAGATGCCGCGCCGCAGCATCCTGTGAACACCCAACAAGGGCTATTTTAAGTCAGCATATTCAATATATTATGCATTACTAAAAAATTAGTTTGACAACATAATCCAACCTATGAAAGCTCTATGCCAGTCAGGTGCAGCCAACGCGCAACTGGCCTCAAGAGACTTTCAGGGAGGAAGAGATGCGTAAGTATCTTCTTTCCGCAGCAGCCGTTTGTGCGGTGGTTGCGGGATCAATTGGCTATGCCGACGAAATGGCGGCCAAAAAATGGATTGATGAAGAGTTCCAGCCTTCGGCTTTGACCAAGGATGAACAGCTGTCGGAGATGCAGTGGTTCATCAAGGCCGCTGAACCTTACAAAGGCATGGAGATCAACGTGCTGTCGGAAGGCATTCCGACGCATAGCTATGAATCCGAAGTGCTGACCAAAGCGTTTGAGGAAATCACCGGCATCAAGGTGAACCACCAGATCCTCGGGGAGGGCGAAGTCGTCCAGGCCGTGCAGACCCAGATGCAGACCAAGCGGAACCTCTATGACGGCTACGTCAATGACTCCGACCTGATCGGCACCCACTCGCGCCTGCAGCTGGCGTACAACCTGACCGACATGATGGCAGGCGAGTTCAAGGACGTGACCAACCCCGGCCTCGACCTGGATGACTTCATGGGCACCCAGTTCACCACTGGCCCGGACGGCGACCTGTACCAGTTGCCCGACCAGCAGTTCGCGAACCTCTACTGGTTCCGCAAGGACTGGTTCGACCGCGAAGACCTGCAGGCCGCGTTCAAGGAAAAATACGGCTATGACCTGGGTGTCCCGGTCAACTGGTCCGCATATGAGGACATCGCCGAGTTCTTCAGCGAGCAGGTCAAGGAAATCGACGGCACCGCGATCTATGGCCACATGGATTACGGCAAGCGCGCGCCGGACCTCGGCTGGCGGATGACCGATGCCTGGCTGTCGATGGCCGGTGCCGGCTCCAAGGGTGAGCCGAACGGCGTGCCGATCGACGAATGGGGCATCCGCATGGAAGAAGGCTCCTGCAACCCGGCAGGTGCCAGCGTGACCCGCGGCGGCGCGGCAAACGGTCCGGCAGCGGTCTATGCGATCCGCAAGTGGGACGAATGGCTGCGCAAATACGCGCCTCCGGGCGCAGCGTCCTATGACTTCTACCAGTCGCTGCCGGCACTGGCCCAAGGCAACGTGGCACAGCAGATTTTCTGGTACACAGCCTTCACCGCCGACATGGTGAAACCCCAGTCCGAAGGCAACAACACCGTCGACGCCGAGGGCAACCCGCTGTGGCGGATGGCGCCCAGCCCGCACGGCCCCTACTGGGAAGAAGGCCAAAAGGTCGGTTATCAGGACGTGGGCTCCTGGACTTTCCTCAAGTCCACCCCGCTGGACCGCGCCCAGGCTGCTTGGCTCTATGCCCAGTTCGTCGTGTCCAAGACCGTGGACGTGAAGAAATCGCACGTTGGCCTGACCTTCATCCGCGACTCTTCCGTCAACCACGAGAGCTTCACCGAGCGCGCACCCAAACTGGGCGGCCTGGTCGAGTTCTACCGCTCGCCTGACCGCGTGGCATGGTCGCCGACCGGCATCAACGTTCCGGATTACCCGAAGCTGGCCCAGATCTGGTGGCAGCAGATCGGTGACGTGAACTCCGGCGCCTTCACGCCGCAGGAAGCGATGGACCGGCTGGCCGAGGAAATGGACATCACCATGGGCCGTATGCAGCGTGCAGACGAGCAGGCGAATGTCTATGGCGGCTGCGGCCCGCGCCTGAACGAAGAGAAAGACGCGGAGTGGTGGTACGCCAATGGCGGCGCCAAAGCCCCGCTGGAGAACGAGAAGCCGCAGGGCCAGACCGTCAACTATGACGAGCTGGTGGCCCGCTGGGCAACCAACTAAGGCCTCCTCCCGGTCCGGCCAGCGATCCCCATCATCTGGCCGGGCTGCATCAGGCCCCGGAGACTCTTTCCCGTCATCCGGGGCCTTTTTCCCCACGACCCCAGCGCGCCCCTGCCCCGGGCGCAAACAGGCCGCCTGCCGGAAAGTCAAAGCAAGATGGCACTCGAACTCAAGGGTGTGACCAAGCGCGTCGGCGCCATTCAGCACATCAAGGAAACTTCCCTGCTGCTGGAGCCCGGTCACTTCAACGTCCTCCTCGGCGCCACCGGCTCCGGAAAGACCTCACTCATTAAACTGATGGCGGGCCTCGACCCGATGGCCAGCGGCCAGGTGCTGATGGATGGCGAGGATGTCAGCCGTCTCAGCACCCAGAAGCGTAACATCAGCCTGGTGCACCAGTTCTTCATCAACTACCCGCATATGACGGTGTTCGAAAACATCGCCTCGCCGCTGAAGGTGGCGGGCATGGCGAAGTCGGAAATCGAGGCCCGTGTCGAGGAAGCCGCGGCGATCCTGCAGCTGAAGCCGATGCTGCACCGCCGCCCGCATGAGCTGTCCGGCGGCCAGCAGCAGCGCTGCGCCCTGGCCCGTGCGATTGCCAAGGAAAGCCGCGCGGTGTTCCTGGATGAGCCGCTGGCCAACCTCGACTACAAACTGCGCGAGGAGCTGCGCGACCAGCTGCCAGAACTGTTTGCAGGCCGCGGCGCGGTCGTGGTCTATGCGACCTCGGAGCCCGAAGAGGCGCTGCTCTTGGGCGGCAAGACCGCACTGATGCGCGACGGCCGGGTGACCCAGTTCGGCCCCACCGCAGAGATCTACCGCAACCCCGGCAATGTCGATGCGGCGCGGGTGTTCTCCGACCCGCCGATCAACACCGCCGAGATCACCAAGCAGGGCAGCATGGCCCGCTTGGGCGCCGGCGTCACCTGGGAGCTGGCAGGTGCTGCCGCAGGGCTAGCCGATGGCACCTACACCATCGCGATCCGCCCGCACCATGTGTCGCCGCAGCCCCGCAACGGCGCTGATGTGCAGCTGTCAGGCCAGGTGCAGGTGACCGAACTCTCCGGCTCTGAAAGCTCTGCCCATTTCGACATGGGCTCCGGCAGCTGGGTCTCGCTGGCCCACGGCGTCCACCCCTACCAGGTGGGTGAGCTGCATGACTTCTACATGGACCCCGCGCAGGCATATTTCTTTGCCCCCGACGGCAGCCGCGCGGCGTGAGGCATCAATGGCTAAAATAACTCTCTCCAAACTGCGCCACAGCTACCTTTCGACGCCGAAATCCGACTCGGATTACGCGCTGAAGGAAATCGACCTCGACTGGACCGACGGCGGCGCCTATGCGCTGCTTGGCCCCTCGGGCTGCGGCAAATCCACCCTCTTGAACATCATTTCGGGCCTGCTGGTGCCGTCCGAGGGCCAGATCCTGTTCGACGGCAACGACGTGACCGCCCTGCCCCCGGATCAGCGCAACATCGCCCAGGTGTTCCAGTTCCCGGTGATCTACGACACCATGACGGTTTACGATAACCTGGCGTTTCCGCTGCGCAACCGCGGCCGGGACGAGACCACGGTGCACCAGCGGGTGATGGCGATTGCCGAAATGCTCGAAGTGACCGACATGCTGGAGCAGAAGGCGGCGGGCCTCAGCCCCGACAACAAGCAGAAAATCTCCATGGGCCGTGGCCTGGTGCGCGAGGACGTCAACGTGGTGATGTTCGACGAACCGCTCACTGTGATCGACCCGCACCTGAAGTGGAAGCTGCGCTCCAAGCTGAAGGAACTGCACCAGCGGGTGAAGGCTACGATGATCTACGTCACCCACGACCAGACCGAGGCGCTGACATTCGCCGATCAGGTGGTGGTGATGCAGCTGGGCGAGGTGGTGCAGATCGGCACGCCGGTGGAGCTGTTCGAGCGCCCCGCGCATACGTTTGTCGGCCATTTCATCGGCTCGCCCGGGATGAACATCCTGCCTTGCGAGCTGCAGCACGGTGCGGCCGTGTTTGCGGGCCAGCAGATCATGCTGGAGGGGCCCATTCAAGGCGCCGCTGAGGGCCAGACCGAAATCGGCGTCCGCCCGGAGTTCGTCTCGCTGGCGGACCACGGCCTGCCCGCCACCGTCACCAAGGTCTCTGACATCGGCCGCCACACGGTGGTGGAATGCGAGGCTGGCGGCTGCCGCATCAACGCCGTGACAGAAGGCGCCGCGCCGGAAAAAGGCAGCGCCGTGCACCTGGCCTTCCGCCAGGACATGACCCGGCTTTACGTGGACGGCTGGCTTGCCACCGCCCCGGCCAATGCCACCGGCGAACAAGGAGCAGCCTGATGAAAACCGAAAACCAGAAAGCCTGGTTCTTTGTCCTGCCGGTGCTGGCGCTGGTCGCCTTCAACGCGCTCATTCCAATGATGACGGTGGTCAACTACTCGGTGCAGGAGACCTTTGGCGACAACGTGTTCTTCTGGCAGGGCCTGGACTGGTTCCAGCAGATCCTGCGCTCTGACCGCTTCCACGCGGCGCTTGGCCGCCAGTTCCTGTTCACTTTCCTGATCCTGATCATCGAGGTGCCGCTGGGCATCGCGATTGCTCTGTCGATGCCGCGCAAGGGGTTCTGGGTGCCGGTGTGCCTGGTTCTGATGGCGCTGCCGATGCTGATCCCGTGGAACGTGGTCGGCGCGATGTGGAACATCTTCACCCTGCCCGACATCGGCCTCTTGGGCTATTTCCTGAACCATGTGCTGGGTATCAACTACGACATGACGCAGGATCCGGTTGCGGCCTGGGTGACCATCGTCACCATGGACGTCTGGCACTGGACCTCGCTGGTGGTGCTGCTGAGCTATGCCGGCCTGGTGTCGATCCCCGACGCCTATTACCAGGCGGCCAAGATCGACGGCGCCTCCAACTGGGCGGTGTTCCGGTTCATCCAGCTACCCAAGATGAAAACAGTGCTGACCATCGCTATCCTGTTGCGCTTCATGGACAGCTTCAACATCTACACCGAGCCGTTTGTGCTGACAGGCGGCGGTCCCGGAAACTCCACCACGCTCTTGTCGATCGACCTAGTGAAAATCGCGCTTGGCCAGTTCGACCTCGGCCCCGCTGCGGCCATGTCGCTCATCTATTTCGCAATCACGCTCCTGGTCTCCTGGCTGTTCTACACGCTGATGACCAAGGACGATCTGAACTAAGGGAGGGATCCAGATGCAGAAACGATCCATCGTCCCCATCGTCTATATCCTGTTCCTGATGCTGCCGATCTATTGGCTGGTGGCGATGAGCTTCAAGACGACCAATGAAATCCTGTCGGGCTTCTCGCTGTTCCCGCAGACTTTCACGCTGGACAATTACGCAACCATCTTCACCGATCCCAGCTGGTACTGGGGCTACATCAACTCGATCGCCTACGTGTCGATCAACACGGTGATCTCCATCGCGGTGGCGCTGCCGGCGGCCTATGCCTTCAGCCGCTACCGGTTCCTGGGCGACAAGCAGCTGTTCTTCTGGCTGCTGACCAACCGGATGGCGCCTGCCGCGGTGTTCGCGCTGCCGTTCTTCCAGCTCTATTCCGCAGTGGAGCTGTTCGACACCCACCTGGCCGTTGCCTTGGCGCACTGCCTGTTCAACATCCCGCTGGCGGTGTGGATCCTTGAAGGCTTCATGGGCGGCATTCCCAAGGAGCTGGATGAAACTGCTTTCGTCGACGGCTATTCGTTCCCGCGCTTCTTTGCGACGATCTTCATTCCGTCGATCAAGGCGGGCGTGGGTGTGGCAGCCTTCTTCTGCTTCATGTTCTCCTGGGTGGAGCTGCTGCTGGCGAAAACCCTGACCGCCGTCGCCGCCAAGCCGATTGCCGCCACCATGACCAAGACCGCCTCCAGTGCGGGCTATGAACTGGGTCTTCTGGCGGCTGCGGGAACTCTGACAATCATTCCGGGCGCCATCGTGATCTGGTTTGTCCGCAACTACATCGCGAAGGGTTTCGCGATGGGGAGGGTGTAATGCTTTCATGGATGGCCTGGACCTGGCCCACTGCCCTGTTGTTCATCGGCATCTTCAGTGCCATCGGCGTGCTGATCATCGCCGAAATCCGCCACCCCGGCGGCGCGGCCCGCAAGGGGGTGCTGGGTCTCACCACCACCCGCGGCGACCGGCTGTTCATCAGCCTATTGGGCACCTCCTACATCTTCCTGGCCTGGCTGGGCCTAGTGGGGATGCCGCTGTGGTGGCCGCTGGGGCTGTCGATTGCATGGGGCATCTTCTGCTTCTGGAAGGTCTGACCCGCAATCCCAAACAAAATCGGGACAGGCCTTGAAGGCAAACCTGCCCTTCAAGGCCTTCCCAGCCGAAACCTTGAACCAATGCGCCAGGCACCGTCCCGAAGACTGGCCCATCACCCCGCAACCTGCTGAGAAGACTCGCGCGGCAGCGCACATTTTGACAACAAAAGCCCCGCCGCCGCGCATCTTCTAAAAAAATAGTTTTCACGGAAGCCTGCTTCCCCTAGCATGACTGGAACGATCACATGAGCCGGACTGCCGAGGCGATGCGCAAGAAACACGACACTTCCCTGCTGACCGAGGTTGAGCTGGAATTCATGACCGTGGTCTGGGACATGGGCGGCGGCACCGTGCGCGATATCCTTGCCGAGCTGAACAAGATGCAGGAACGCGCCTACACTTCGGTGGCCACGGTTCTCAAGATCATGGAACAGAAGGGCTTTCTCACCAGCGAGCGCAAGGACCGCTCCCTGGTTTACCGCCCCGCCGTTCCCAAGGCAGAGTATCAGAAAACATCTCTGAAAAACCTTTCGAGCAAGCTTTTCAACGGCGCGCCCGCCGCATTGGTGGCGCGGCTGGTCGATGATGAGGATGTGACCGACGAGATGCTCGAGGAGATGCGGGCGCTCTTGGAGGAAAGGCTGGGGGATAATGAACGCTGATGTTCTGCTGAATGCCTATATTGATCTGAATATCCTGCTGCTAGCGGGCACCCTGTTGTGGTTCGCCGCCCGCAAAGCGCTGGCACGCAGTCCGCTGGGGCGCGCCTACCGGCCGCAGCTGCGTCTTTTAAACGGAATGACAGTGCTGCTCGCGGCTTCGCCGCTGCTGATTCTGGCGTTCACCCGTTTCATCATCGCCCATCCGCCGAATTTCTCCGACATGCTGGTTTCCCAGTATCTGCAGGGCAATGTCAGCATGAGCGCCGGAACTTTTGAGGCCACCCTCGGCCTGCGCGAAGATGCGGTGCGCGACCTCACCAGCCTGCAGCCGGCCTGGGCGCAAATGATTGCCGCCGGCTTTGCCGCCGGAGCACTGATCTGCCTGGCGCATGTTGCGGTTTCCGTCTTCCGGCTGCGCCAGAACCTGGCGGGTGCCTTTATCTGGAAACGCATCGGCCGGGTGCAACTGATGGTGTCCGATGACATCCGCGTGGCCTATTCCACCCGCGGGCCGTTTTGCCGCTATGTGGTCCTGCCCACGCAGCTGCTGAATGACCCGTGCGACCTGCGCTTGACCATCGCGCATGAGCTGCAGCACTTCCGCCAGCGTGACATCGAATGCGAGTTCCTGCTGGAAATGCTGCGCCCGCTGCTGTTCTGGAACCCCGCCTTCTACCTTTGGCGGCGCGAGGTGCGGCTGCTGCGTGAGTTTGCCTGCGATCAGGCACTGATGGCGCGGCCCTCTTTCGATGTGCGCTCCTATTGCGAATGCCTGATCCGTGCCTGCGCCCATGCCGCACGCAGCCCGGCGCTGTTCATGCGCCGCAGCCCCGCAGTGGCCCTGGTAGACCGCCGCGAAACCCGCCGCGGCGCGTCTCTGCAACGGCGTATCATCGCAGTGACGGCCGTTCAGCCGCAGGGGCCGAACTCGCTCGGCTGGGGCGCCGTCTCTTTGGCGATGACCGGGGTTGTGCTTGCGACCGCGATGCTGCTGCAACGTCCCAGCGACTGGAGCCACGACCGCATCATGCTGTCGACCATCGTCAATCTGGAACGCATGGCAACGCGCAACAGCACACCGGAGCTGGCTGTCAGCGCCCTGAACGGCGGATTTGCGGTCCCCTCGCAATAGGTTCTGGTCCGGCAGCTGACTTCCGGTCTTACCCCCTGTCAGGCAAAGCTGCCCGCGGCGCCCGTTCTCCGCGGCAGCAGTAAAACTTGCCTTGTCTCTGCGACTCACCGGGCCCTCTCTGCATCCGGCCTCTGCTGATTTCGGCAAAAGCCGCAATGACGTCTTCTTTTGCAGAACTCCCGGCTGAACGGGCGAAAACCTGCAGGGCGGGCTCAGCAGCATAAGCGGAGAAAGGACCAGCAGGAATTCAGAGCGGCAATGCGCCGGGCAGAACAGACCTTTCCGGCAGCCTGGTGCCTGAAACTCTCTGCCTGCGGCAAGAACGTGGAAGCCAGCACCGGCCCGGCCTAGCACTAGGCCACGGCATGCGGAACACCGCGGCCGAAGGAAGACCCGAACCCATGATTGGAGTGTCTCACATGAAAAATCTCGCACTGACCGCTGCCGCGATTGCTGCCCTCGCCGCATCACCGCTGGCGGCGATGGAATCCATCACCGAGGCCGATACCGACGGCAATGGCACCTATTCGCTGGAAGAGCTGCAGGCGGCGTTTCCCGACCTGACAGAGGAAACCTTTGCAACCATCGACGCCAATGCCGACGGCGAGGCGGATCTGGCTGAGGTGAAGGCAGCGGAGGAAGCTGGTCTGCTGCCAACAGCCGGCTGAACCCGCGGCAAGGCGGCTCCCCCCTTAATCCAGCCGCCTTGCCACTTGCTTTTTCCCCTGATGTTAAATGGTGCGAGGCCCTGCTCGGCAGGGCCTCTTTACGCGTCCATGACGGATTAGCCGCCGTCGGCCTGCCGCTTCAGCCGCTCGATGTGACGGGCAAAAATGTAAGTCGCCGGCAAGCCGAGCAGCAGTCCCCAAGCCACTGACTCATACGGGGTCAGCACCTGCCAGCCGATCCAACTGGCAATCAGCGATGCAAAGAAGATGTTGACGGCCGCCGCCCCCGCCCCGAACGGGTAAAGCGCTGCCAGCAACCGCCAGGAGGGCCGCGGTGTCATCGTCGGCTCACCAGGTATTGGACGAACCCCAAGCTGACGATCAGCGCGATGGAACCCATCAGGAACCAGAACTCTGCGGTTTCGGTCTGCGGTTGCGGGATCGGCCGTTCAAAACTGGCGGCAAATACGCTGGACGGGGCCAGCAGGGCCAGAGCGAGGATACGCTTCATCTCAGTGCTCCATGGTCAGGGATTGATAGATTTCCGGCAGCGCGCGCGGCAGCCGGTCAGGGTCGGGCAGCAGGGTGAAGCCTGCGCGCCCGAAGATGCGGGCAAACCAGTCCTGCCCGTCGGCGTCGATCACCACGCCATGCACTGACTGGCCCAGGGCGCGCGCCTCGCGCACCGCCATGCGGCTGTCCTCAATGCCATGCACGCCCTCATAGTGATCCAGATCGTTTGGCTTACCATCGGTCAGCACCAAGAGCAGGCGGCGTTCAGCACCTTCTTCTGCCAGCTGGGCAGAGGCATGGCGGATTGCAGCACCAAGGCGGGTATAGTGACCGGGCTTGAAGCCGCCGATGCGGGCGGTGACCGCTTCTGACATCGGGTCCTCAAAACCTTTGGCGCGGGTCAGGAACACCCGGTCCCGGCGCAGGGAGGAGAACCCCCAAATGCCCAGCCGATCGCCTGCCGTGGCGATACCGCCGGCCAGGGCTGCCAGAGATTCGCGGGCGGTCTCAATCACCGGGCGGTCGCCGACCGTGGCCTCGGTAGAGCGGGAGCAGTCCATCAGAACCGCCACGCTCAGGTCGCGGGCCATCGGGCGGCTGGCCTGCCAGACCCGGTCGCTGCCCTGCTGGCCGCAGGCCAGATCGACATGGGATTTCACCACCGCTTCCAGATCCAGCTCGTCACCATCCAGCTGCCGCGGCAGCATCACCCGGCGCGGGTGCAGCGGCGCAAACTGGCGGCGCACGCGGGACACCAGCCGCGGATCGGGCTGGAAGCTGTCTGCGGGGTTGCCCTCAGCCTCCAGCACGCAAGTATGGGCAGGCATGTGCTTGCCCAGCCGGTGGTTCCATTCCGGATAGGTGAACTGCCCCGCCAGCCGTTCGTGCTCGGCATCCTGCGGCGACAGGTCCAGCGAGATCCGCAGCCGCGAGGCCGCGCGTTTCATGTGCTGCGAGAGGGTGAGGTTGTCCTGGTCCTCCGCCGCCTTCTGGGCGTTCTCGTTGTCGTCGTCATCGACCATGCGGTTGATGTTCAGGCTTTCGGCCCAGGACAGGATAGACTCGAACCGGTGGACGATGAAGCTGTCCTTGCGGGTGGTCTGATCCTGGTCCTGCCGCTTTGCCGTCTTGCGGGTAGTAACGGCCAGGCCAGGGGTTTTCATTTCTTTGTCCGCTGCGGGGGCTGCCCCCCTGCCCGCTTGCGGGACGGCCAAGCGCAGCCAGAACGGCACCGGCTGATAAGTCCGGTAGCCGCGCGGCGCGGTGCAGGTGCAGGGCTCGGCAATGCGGCAGTCGGTGCCGATCTGATCCAGCACCATGCGCTCGATCCGCGCTTCGGAACGCGGCAGGCCGTTGCGTTTGCGGGTCTCGGCGGTATGGGCACAGAACGCGCCATAGGCAGAGCGCAGCCCGGGACAGGCGGCAAACACTTTGTCCGCAGCACGGGCATTGGCAGCGATCTCCAGCTGATCGGCCTGATAGCGGTCCTCGTTGCGTTCCGGCAATTCGATCGAGGCAGCCATTGCGGCCAGCCACAGGTAGGCCTTGCGGTTCAACTCCGGGCTGGGAAAGACTGACATTTCCGGCGGCAAGCGCAGGCGCTCGCCGTCGAAACTGGCGGTATATACCATTTCCCGAGGGGTGCCGATGCGGCGCAGCCGGTCCGGACGATGGTCCGACAGCACCGCAGGCGCCACCTGGATTTCCACGCCCCCGGCCCCGCCCAGCGCCCGGAACAAGGCCGCCACGCTGGCGCGCATGTCCTCGAACCGGACGGTGTGCTCGGCCCCATCCTCTGCGGCACCGATCCGTGTCGCCATTCCGTGCCACAGGTTGCCAACCGTTTCTTCGGGTTCCAGAAGGTCGAGAGCGTGGATCATGGCATCACCCGTAGACGCTGGCGGCAAGGTCGCGCAGCGCCTGCTGCACATCAGCCTCGTCGCTGAGGGGTTCGATGATTGCGGTCTCCACCGCGCGCTCCACGCCCATGCCCTTTGCAATCAGCGTAGCAGCATAGATCAGCAGCCGGGTAGAGACACCTTCCTCCAAGTCCATGCCAGAGAGCTTGCGGATATGGCCCGCCAGGCGCACCAGCGCGGCGGAGCGGCCCTCGTCCAGCCCGCTTTCAGAGGCAACCACCGCGGTCTCGGCAGTAGCTTCCGGAAAATCAAAGCCGATTGACAGGAAGCGCTGCCGGGTCGAGGGCTTCAGCTTCTTCAGGATGTTCTGGTAGCCGGGGTTGTAGCTGGCCACCAGCATGAAGGGCTTGGGCGCCGCCAGCTCCTCGCCGGTGCGGTCGATGACCAGGCGACGGCGGTCGTCGGTCAGCGGGTGCAAGACCACGGCCACGTCCTTGCGGGCTTCGACCACCTCATCGAGGTAGCAGATGCCGCCCTCGCGCACCGCGCGGGTCAGCGGACCATCGACCCAGACGGTTTCCCCGCCCTTCAGCAGGTAGCGCCCGATCAGGTCGGCAGCCGACAGGTCGTCATGGCAGGCAACGGTGTGGAGGGGCAGCCCAAGCCGGGCTGCCATATGTTCCACGAACCGCGTCTTGCCGCAGCCGGTGGGCCCCTTCAGAAGAAGGGGCAGACCGTTGGCTTGGGCCATCTCGAAGACGGTGCATTCATCGCCTGCGGGACGGTAGAAGGGCACGGAAGGCATGTTCATTGCGTTCATGGCTTACTCTCCCGGTACGGCCGCGGGGCCGGGTTTGATGACTTCGCGGCGGACCACGACGGTTGCGTAGATGAACAGCAGCGCCCCCAGGACCACCACCACGCCAGAGCCGAGACGCATCAGGTAGAAGATGCCGAGCTGGTCCTGCACATCCATGTAGTAGTCGCCGATGACGCGTTGCAGGTGGGTCTGGATGGTACCGGCAAAGGTCAGCACAAAGGTCATGAAGGCCATGCCGCCGGTCATCAGCCAGAAGGAGGCCATGTTCAACACTTGGTTATAGGGATCGCGGTTGCGCAGTTGCGGCATCGCATAGGTGAACATCGCCAGGTTCATCGCCACATAGGCGCCGTAGAAGGCAAGGTGCCCGTGGGCGGCGGTGATCTGGGTGCCGTGGGTATAGTAGTTCACCCCGTGCAGCGTGTGCAGGAAGCCCCAGACGCCCGCGCCGAAGAAGGCAACGGTGGAAGCACCCAGCGACCACAGCAGCGCGGCCTTGTTCGGGTGGTTCTTGCGGCCTTTCCAGACCATGACGAAGGCAAAGCTCATCATCGCGAAAAAGGGGATCACTTCCAGTGTCGAGAAGATCGAGCCGATCCACTGCCAGTAGCCAGGGGTGCCGATCCAGAAGAAGTGGTGGCCGGTGCCCAGGATGCCGGAGAACAGCGCCAAAGCAACGATGACATAGAGCCATTTTTCCACCACTTCACGGTCAACGCCGGTCAGCTTCAGCATCAGGTAGCCGAGGATCGCGGCCATCACCAGTTCCCAGGTGGCTTCCACCCACAGGTGGACAACGAACCACCAGTACATCTTGTCGAGCGACAGGTTGTCCGGGTTGATGAAGGCAAAGATCCACAGGAGCGACAGCAGCCATAGACCCATCAGCAGAATGTTGGTGATTGCGGTCTTGCGGCCTGCCAGCACGGTGAGGGAGATGTTAACGAGGAAGATCACCGCCGCGACCAGGATGCCGAACTTGACCCACAGGGGCTGTTCCAGGAACTCCCGCCCGCCATGGATGCCCACGAGGTAAGAGCCCACCGCACCAAGGGTACCGACCACCAGAATCGCCAGCTGGATATAGGCGAGTTTCACCGAGAACAGTTCACGCTCGGATTCCTCGGGGATCAGGTAATAGGCTGCGCCGAAGAAGCCCAGCAGCAGCCAGACGATCAGCGCGTTGGTGTGCAGCATCCGCACGATGTTGAACGGCAACAGCTCGCTCAGCGTGTTGGGCCAGACATAGATCCAGCCGGCCAGCAGACCGCCCAGAACCTGAATGGCAAACAGGCCCATTGCCACCATGAAGTAGGCATAGGCTACTTTTTGAGATTGATATTTCATTGTTTCTCTCCCCTCAGCCTGCGTCGTTCGGCGGCCAGTTCTGGGTGTCGGTCTGATCCGCCCAGCGCAGGAATTCGGACAAGGCCTTGGTTTCTTCTTCCGTCAGGTCGAAGAACGGCATCTGGCGGCGGCCCTCAACACCGGAGGGCTGCGATTTCATCCAGCCATCAAGCATTTCATAGGCACCTTCCGGGTCGTCCAGCACACCCCAGCGGGTCATCACATTGCCCACTTCGGGGGCAAAATAGGCGCCCTCGCCGTGCAGCGTGTGACAGTTGATGCAGGAGTGGCGCTCCCACACATGCTTGCCCTGGCGAACTTCGTCGGTCAGCTCCATGCCAGCGGTGGATTTGTTGACGATGAAGCGGTGGCTGTGCGCGGTCATGGCCACGAACACGACGACGAAGAACAAGGAGCCCCCGTAGAACACGTTCCTGGCCCGCGACTTGGTAAGTATCTCTGACATATCGCGGTCCTGAGTACAGTTGCGGATGGGTTCTGCCTAAACCCGCGCACCGCCGCGGATATTGTCGAAGCGCAAAGACTTGCCTCATTGCTGCACGCAAAATGCAGGAAAAGGAGGACACGCCATGCGACGCCCCGACTTCGACGATCCCGACTTGCCTTTGTCAGAACTGTTCCACCACTGGCCGGCCTGTGCAGGCGAGTTCATGCGCCGCAAGATGCTCTGTCCCGGTTGCCCGATCGCTCCATTCCACACGTTGATTGATGCGTGTGAAGAGTACGGCTTGGAGGAGATGGCGTTCCGGGAAAACTTGAGGGGAGCCGCAATGGCTTGAAGCAGTCCTGACCGGGGTGCCGGCTGCAAGGCTTTCCAGTGCCTCGGACCGCATCTGCACATTGAGGCGCTCGGCCAGTCTCTGGTGCTTGCCGCGGACTCTCTGCCAGAAGGATCCGCGCCAGCCCCAATCTCATTACTCGAACGGTGCTGAGGCGCATTAACTTTTTTATTCTGTTTTTGCGATATGAAAATTAACTCACAGGACTGAGACCCAGCAATCCTTGGAGTAAAGCTAGTGTTTTTTATCAGAAAAAAGCCGGATACGGCTACGCAAGACGATACCACTGCAATCATCGCCGGAATGGTTGACCGCACCCAGGCGACCATTCAGTTCCACCCGGACGGCACGATCATCACCGCAAACCAGAACTTTCTGGGCGCGTTGGGATATGCCCTGGAAGAGATCCAGGGAAAACACCATTCCATGTTTGTCGCACCGGATCTGGTCGCATCCAATGACTACAAGACTTTCTGGTCGGATCTCGCCAGCGGCAAAGTGTTCACGGACCAGTTTCCGCGTGTAACAAAGTCCGGTGAAACAATCTGGATCCAAGCGACCTATGCGCCGGTCGAAGGGGAAAACGGCGAGGTAGTGAGGGTTGTAAAAGTAGCGTCTGACATCACCGCGCGCCGCCGTGCCCTGGATGAAATCGGAGAAGGCCTTCATGAACTCAGCGGCGGCAATCTGACCCACCGGGTTGCAGTGTCCGATCTTCCGGATGTCGGCGCCCTTGGAAAGACATTCAATCACTCGCTTGAACAGCTCGGATCTTCTGTGAGGACGGTCAAGCAAGTATCCTCCGCGGTCGGCCGCACCGCGCAGGAAATCTCGCAAGCTGCCGGGGATCTCTCCCAGCGAACCGAAAGCCAAGCTGCCACCCTGGAGGAAACTGCCGCGGCGATTGAACAGCTATCGGCAACAGTGAAAGCTTCCGCCGAAGGCGCCCAGAAAGTTGAAGGCATCGTCTCAGAAGCCAAAACATCGGCTGAACGCAGCGGCGAGGTCGTGAGCAACGCAATCGACGCCATGGCGCAGATCGAAAGTTCATCTGAGCAAATCTCGAAAATCATTGGTGTCATCGACGACATTGCATTCCAGACAAATCTTCTGGCTCTGAACGCCGGCGTTGAGGCCGCCCGTGCCGGAGAGGCTGGCCGCGGATTTGCGGTTGTTGCCTCTGAGGTGCGCGCGCTGGCCCAGCGCTCTGCGGACGCCGCGGGTGAAATCAAGCAGCTGATCGGTGAAAGCAACCGGCAGGTCGCCACAGGTGTCGATCTTGTTGGCAAGTCCGGCGAAGAACTGCAGCAGATCATCAAGAGTGTCGCCACAATCTCAGATCACATCCAGGATATCGCAACCGGCGCGTCCGAGCAGTCAACCGCGCTGACAGAGATCAATCAGGGTGTGTCGCAGCTTGATCAGGTTACACAGCAGAACGCAGCCATGGTCGAACAGACCTCTGCCGCAAGCCAGATGCTGTCCAATGACGCGGGCCACCTCACCCAGGAGGTTTCCAAGTTCAAAGACGGCAGCGAAGGCGCCGAACCGGCGGCCGTGGCAAGAATGCCTGCGCAGTCTGCATCGCAGCCCGATACGGCCTATGCAGAAGACGATCTGCCGATGGCTCAGGGGTGGGATAACTTCTGACCGCAGCACACGCCGCTGCCGCGTCGCAAAGTGCTACCCTTGCGCCCCGCTCAGAAGCACCAGCCTGTGCGGGGCCGTGACCACAATGTGCTTGCGGGTGGAATGCACGATGCCGTCCTTTTCCCAGGCCGATAGCAGCCGGCTGACGGTGTGCAGCGTGGTGCCGGTCATCTCCGAGATATTGCGGCGGGTCACCGGGAAGGCGATTTCGATCCCTTCCTCTACCTTGCGGCCCGACTGGGTCACCATCCGCAAAAGCGCCGCCGCCACCCGCTGTTCCACCGCTTGTGTGGCCAGTTCGGTTATCCGGGTCTGCATCTCCCCCAGCCGCTGGCCCAGGGTGCTGTAGCTCTCGGTGGCAAAACCCGGGTACTTGGTTGTGAATTCCCCCCACAACCGCACAGGCCAGGACAGCGCCAGCGATTCCGAAGCTGCAATGGCCGTTGCCGGATAGGTGTCGCGGTTCAGTGCAGGCGCAATGCCGAACAGCTGCCCGGGCGAGATATGCAATGCAATAATCTGCTCGCCCCCTTCTGTAGTCTTCACCACCCGGATGTAGCCATCCAGCAGCAAGTGGAAGCGCTCGGCGTCATGGCCCTCGTGAAAGATCTCCGCCCCCTCGTCATAACGCTTGGGCAGCGCCTGATCGAGAATCTCGCGGATCTGGCCGCGTTCCAGGAGGCTGAAGGGCGGCAGCCCGGTCAGGAGGCTTTCGTCGAGCTTGGACAAGAATGCACCGCAAGTTTGCTGAAGGACAAAGAGGTCCCTCCGCCGTTATCGCATAGTGAAGCCAGAGGAAACAACCGTGCGGGAAAAAACGGGAAACCGGAAACGGGGGAGCCTCCCTCCTCCCTGCCCGCCGGAGTTGATCCACGGGGTTCGGCGAAAGATTGCGTCCCTTGCGCTGAACCGGCGGGCGGCACCTGACCAGTGCCGCCCGCCTGTCTTTGACCGGACGCAAGGAGGCCGTCATGGCTGCGCGAACCGACTACACCGGACCTGTTCTTTTTTCCTTTGGCTTCAGGCCGTTCTTTCTGGGCGCTTGCATCTTTGCCTTGCTGGCAATCCCCGCCTGGCTGCTGATCTGGCGCGGCGAGCTGGAGTATTCCGGCCCGTTCCTGCCATCTGACTGGCACGTTCACGAAATGATCTTTGGCTATGGCGCGGCGGTGGTGGCGGGTTTCCTGTTCACCGCGGTGCCGAACTGGACCGGGCGGATGCCTGCGCGCGGGTTGCCGCTGGCGCTGCTGTCCGGGCTGTGGCTGCTGGGGCGGCTGGCGATGGCTGGCTGGTTGAAGCTGCCTGCGCTGGGGGTGATGGTCCTGGATTGCGCCTTCCTGGCGGCGGTGGTTGCCATGATCGCACGCGAGATCATCGCCGGTGAGAACTGGCGCAACCTCAAGGTGCTGGTGCCGGTCACCCTGCTGGGCGTGGCCAACGCGTGTTTCCACATCGAGGCGATGACCGAAGGTGCGGCAGACGTCTCGCGCCGCCTGGGCATTGCGGTGCTTATTTTCCTGATCATGCTGATCGGCGGCCGGATCATTCCCAGCTTCACCCGCAACTGGCTGGCCAAGCACGGTGCAACGAAGATGCCAGTGACCTTCAGCCAGTTCGACGCAGTTACACTGGTCTTCGGCGCTGCGGCGCTGGCGGCTTGGACCGCGGCACCCTGGGCCGTCCTTTCCGGTGCCTTGCTGCTGGCAGCCGGCCTGCTGCATGCGGTGCGGCTGACACGCTGGCGCAGCCTGGCGACCCTGCCCGACCCGCTCTTGCTGATGCTGCACCTGGCCTATGCACTGGTGCCTGCAGGGCTGATCGCCGCAGGCGGCGTTCCTTTTGGCCTGCTGGAGCCGGCAGTCGCAGCGCATATTCTTAGCATCGGCGCCATAGGCGGCATGACTCTGGCAGTTATGATGCGGGCCACAATGGGCCACAGTGGCCGTCCGCTGGTGGCAGGCCCCGCGCTGACGGTTGCGTTCATGCTGCTGCTTGGCGCCGTTGCGGCACGGGTCACAGGCAGTGAGGAACTGGTCGCGGGCCTGGATGGGATCACGCTCTCAGCTGGCCTGTGGACCGCAGGGTTTGCGCTGATGGTGCTAAAAACTGGCCCCTGGCTTGTTACCCGGCGGCTTGGCCCCAAGAAGGTCTCCGGCAAGCCCGCTCCGGCTGCTTCATAAACCCCAGCAATCAGAGCGCAGCTCACGATATCTTAACGGCCTTCTCAGATGCTGGCTTTCCGGTTAACAAGGTTACGGGAAACGAGGAGGAGGTCCTGCATGCGGTGGAAAGCTGCCGTCCTGGCACCGCTGCTTTTGTGGACTTTCCAAAGCCTGGCCCAGGCGGCCGGGCTTGAGGCGTTCGAGCGCCCGCAAACGGTGCCATTTCCCGAAGACGCGCCCTATAACCGCGAGATCGCCACCCTAGGCAAGATGCTGTTCTTTGACCCGCGCCTGTCCGGCGGCCAGAACATCAGCTGCTCCAGCTGCCACAACCCTTCCTTCGGCTGGGAAGTGCCGGTACCCAAGCCAATTGGCGCCGCCAACACGCCCGTGCGGCGCCATGCCCCGACACTGCTCAACGCTGCCTGGATTTCACCGCTGCTTTGGGACGGAAGCTCGCGCAGCCTGGAGGAGCAGGCCATCGGACCGATCACCAACCCGGCAAAAATGAATGCAACCTTCGACGGCATCACTCAACGGCTGTCGTCCGTGGAAGACTACAGGATCTGGTTCGACCACCTGTTCCCTGGTCAGGGTATCCGCAAGGAAACGGTCCTGGCGGCACTCGCCATGTACCAGAGAACCATCGTCGGCGGCGTCGCCAGTTTCGACCGCTGGGTGGAAGGTGATGAGACGGCCGTATCCGACGCCGCCAAGCGCGGCTTTGCGCTGTTCACCGGAAAGGCGAATTGTGCGTCATGCCACACCGGCTGGATGTTCACCAACAACCAGATGTATGACATCGGCCTGCCGACCAGTGATCTTGGCGGCGGCGGCCTGGTTCCGCCGGATCCTGACCTGAACTTCCGCTTCAAGACCCCGGGCCTGCGCAATATCGCGCTGCGGGCGCCCTTTATGCACGATGGCACTCTGGTTTCCCTGGAAGAAGTGATCCGCCATTATGCCGCTGGCGGCAGCACAGCCATTGCCAGAACGTCAGACATAGAGGGTTTCCTCCTGGAAGAGGGTGACACCGAGGATCTCATCGCTTTCCTGGCAACGCTGACGGACACCGGGACCAATGTACCAACCCCAATCCTGCCGGCCAACTGATGCGCACGGCTGAGGGACATCACGCATGAACATAAAACGGTCCATCGTGCTGCCGGTACTGGTCATCGCAGGAGCGGCCCTGTTCGCGGCGCTTCTGGTCGGTGGCATGGCCGTCTTTGCATCCGCCCGCAAAGACGCCGCACTGGAGGCATCGCTGGAAGTTACCCGGCGCATCAGCAGCGTCACAGCGGGCATTACCGGCGCCGAAGATTATGCTCAGGATGTGCTGGCAATGACCCGGCTGATCCCGCAAGAAGAAGTGGCCCGGCAGTTTCAGAGCTACCTGACGGCAATCAACAAGGAACTCGCCGCGCTGACGAAGCTGCCGCTGTCCGCACCGCTGCGGACGGAAGTCCAGGCGCTGGACACGGCCCTGTCGGCTTGGTGCGTAAAGGCTGTTGTGCTTCTGGGCATCAAACCCGAACAGGAAATCCCCACACTCAGCGCATTGGTCATGAGCAGTGAGGACGTAACCCGTCAGGCCGCAATCGTAACGTCGATGGCCGCGCAACATGCGGAACAGGTCGTCGCAAAAACCAACCAGGCGTTGACCCGCATCCTGGTTCTGGGGTTGACCGGAACCGCTCTGCTTATGGCCGCAGCCTTGATGTTTTCCATGCGCAGGGCACGCAGCTTCTCGGCAGCGGTTCAGCTGGCCGCCCAGAAATTGCGGCGGCTCGCCAGCCGCGAACAGCCTGCGGCACCGGCCGGCGACAACGAGATTGCCGCCATGTTCACCGCACTCGACACTCTTGAAATCAGTCTTCAGGAGAAGAAACGGATCGCCGACAAGCTGATGCAAGAGAAAGCAAGGGCTGAAGCGGCAACTGAGACCAAGTCCCGCTTTCTGGCCACCATGAGCCATGAAATCCGCACCCCGATCAACGGCGTGCTTGGCATGGCGGAGGTGCTCAGCGAGACCAGTCTGACATCCGAACAGCAATCCTGCGCCAACACTATCCTGACCTCCTCAGAAGCGCTGTTGCGCATTGTCAACGACATCCTCGACTTCTCCAAGCTAGAGGCCGGCAAGACACAGATGCTGGAGCAGCCCTTCAACCTGCGCGACGTGATTTATGACGTGGCTGCGCTGATGTCTCCCAGCGCCACGGCCAAAGGTGTAGAGATCTGCATCGACATCCCCGAAGGCACCCCGGCTGTGTTCCGCGGCGACAGCGGCCGGGTGCGGCAGATCCTGATGAACCTCGTTGGTAACGCCATCAAGTTCACGATGCGCGGATTCATCAGCATCACCCTCAACTACGATTCCAACCACAGGATTCCCTTGTGCATTGACGTCCGCGATACCGGTGTTGGCATCCCTCAGGACAGCTTGGGCCAGATCTTTCATGCCTTCGAACAGGTCGAAAGCACCAACGCGCGGCGGTTCGAAGGTACCGGGCTCGGGCTGGCAATTTCCTCGCGGCTGACACAGGCAATGGGCGGCCGGATTGATGTCGCCTCGGAAGTCGGCAAAGGGTCTTGTTTTACCGTCTGCCTGACCCTGCCCGTCGCAGTCCCGGCGGCTCCTCGGACGCAACCGCTGGTAGGAACCCGCGTGGCGGTGGTTGCAGATCTGCCCTTCTCCCGTGAAGTGCGGATGCGCCAGCTTGACTATTGGGGCGCGGAAACGCTTGCCCCCTCCAGCCTGCAAGACCTGCTGGCTCAGATCACCGCGATGACGGCAGAGCAGCGCCGTCCGGATCTGGTACTGGTGGAAACCAGCCTGCCGCTGGAGCAGGCCAGAGCCTTCTGCCAGGAACTGCACGCGCTGCCGGGCTGCCGGGAGCTGCCCATCGTGTATTGCACCGGCGGTCAATTGCTGGCCGACTACCAGGTGCTCAAAAGCTGCAAGACCGTGCACGTGCTCTTGAAGCCCGCCCGCGGCAAACTTCTGCTGCGCACTTTGCTGGATGCCTTGAACAGCCCGCTCCTTCCAGCCGCTAGCCAGCCGGCTGCTGCTGAGCTAACCGGGAACAGTTTCGGCCACCTGCGGGTTCTTGCAGCAGAGGACAACCGCACCAACCAGCTGGTCCTGCAGAAAATGCTGGCACCTACTGGCATCAACCTGACCATCTGCAGCAATGGCCAGGAGGCGCTCAGCACATTTGCCGCCCAAGGCTTCGACTTGGTGCTGATGGATATGTCAATGCCGGTGATGGACGGGCTGGAAGCCACCCGGCGCCTGCGCGCCTGGGAGCAGGAGAACAAGCGCGCGCCCTGCCCCATTCTCGCGCTCACGGCAAATGTGCTGAGCACGGACGAAGCGGCCTGCCGCGCCGCCGGAATGTCTGGTTTCCTGTCAAAGCCGGTGCGCAAAAAAGAACTGCTGGAGCAGATCGCCCGCTGGACAGAGAACACAGCCCAACTTCCCGCCAAACAAGCCTGACGTCTTCGCTGACACGCCCTGCGGTTTAAAAGCCCTCACCGGCGCTGCAGCTCCGCACTGCCGCAAGGCCGGCAATCCGCTGTATACTGCGCCCAGCTACGGGTTCGGCAAACCCTGCGGCCAGCAGCGGGTGCAAGCCTTTTTCCGCCAGTTTCAGCCGGCCGCAGTATACAGGCGGCCCCAATCTGGAAAACACTGCCGCCAATCGGAAACTTCAGCGCCGCACCGCCCCGCGCAATGTCGTAACTCCCCTGTCCGCTGACGCAATCAAAGGACAGCAGCGCCGCGGCGCCCGCCTAACATCCCTGACCAGATTTCCGTGCGGCTGCAAAGCCCCCGCGGAGGGCAACCGGCATTGGGGAGGAAGCGCCGCCATGAAAGACAAGACAACCACGACCGAACAGGCGATGGCGCTGATCCGCGACGGCGACGTCGTGACCACCACCGGCTTTGTGCAAAGCTGCATTCCGGAAATGCTGCACGCGGCGCTGGAAAAACGTT
This sequence comes from Leisingera sp. ANG-M7, assembly GCF_000813965.1. GTDB lineage: Bacteria > Pseudomonadota > Alphaproteobacteria > Rhodobacterales > Rhodobacteraceae > Leisingera. The sequence continues at coordinate 105,023 of NZ_JWLI01000007.1, forward strand.
TCCTGGCCGAAGGCGCTCCCCGCGACCTGACCCTGATCATGTGCGCAGGCGCAGGCGACAGCAAAGGGCTGGGCACCGGGCGGCTGCATCACGATGGTCTCTTGCGCCGGGTGATCGCCGGCAATTTCGGCCGCATGCCCAAGGTCGCCCAGGCTGCGCAGGAGAATAAGATCTGCGGCTACAACCTGCCCCAAGGGGTGATCTCCCAGCTTTACCGCGCCTGTGCCGCCGGCCAGCCCGGCCTGTTCTCCAAGGTCGGCCTGCACACCTATGTCGACCCACGCCATGGCGGCGGCAAGGTCAACAAGGTGACCGAGGAGGACATTGTCCGCTACCACGAGGTCGATGGCGAGGAATGGCTGTTCTACAAGGCGACCAAGATCGACGTCGCCTTCATCCGCGGCACCAGCGCCGACCGTTCCGGCAACATCAGCATGGAGCGCGAGGCGCTGACGCTGGACTGCCTGGCCCAGGCGATGGCGGCCCACAACAACGGCGGCATCGTGATCGCCCAAGTGGAACGCATCGTCGAGGACGGCTCGATCAAGCCCAAGGATGTGAAGATCCCCGGCCTGCTGGTGGACTGTGTCTGCGTCGCTGACGACCCGGAGATGCACCGGATGAACTACGGCGTGCAGCACAATCCCGCGCTCTCCGGCGAAATCCGGGTGCCGGTAGAGGGCATTGCCAAGATGCCGCTGGACCAGCGCAAGATCATCGCCCGCCGCGCCGCGTTTGAGCTGCCGCCCAACGGCGCCGTGAACCTCGGCGTCGGTGCGCCCGATGGCGTGGCCGCGGTGGCCAACGAGGAAAAAGCCACCCCCTATATCACCCTCACCACCGAGGCCGGCGCCGTCGGCGGCGTGCTGGCGGGCGGCTCCAGTTTCGGCTCCTCTGCCAATGCCGACGCCATCATCGATCAGAACCAGATGTTTGATTTCTACGACGGCGGCGGGCTCGACCTCACCTGCCTCGGCATGGCCGAATGCGACGCCGAGGGCAGCGTCAACGCCTCCCGTTTCGGCGGCCGCCTGAACGGCTGCGGCGGCTTCATCAATATCTCGCAGAATTCCCGTGCGGTTGTCTTTGCCGGCACTTTCACCGCAGGCGGGCTGACAGTCGCGGTCGAGGACGGCCAGTTGCGCATCGTCCAGGAGGGCCGCAACAAGAAATTCGTGCGCCTGATTGAACAGATCACCTTCTCCGGCCCCTACGCCTCGAAACGTTCGCAGCCGGTGCTTTACGTCACTGAACGCTGTGTGCTGCAGCTGACCCCCAAAGGGCTGGAACTGATCGAGATCGCCCCCGGCATCGACCTGCAGCGCGACATCCTCGACCAGATGGAGTTCAAGCCGATCATCGAAAATGTCGCCTTGATGGACGCGCGCATCTTCCGGGATGAGCCGATGGGACTGATGAACGACCTTCTGAACCTCAACCTCTCCGAACGTGTCACCTATGACGCCGCCCGCCACACCATGTTCCTCAACCTCGAAGGTTGGAGCGTCCGCAAAAGGCAGGATGTCGAGGATCTGGACCGCGTGCTGCAAGATGCCTTTGGCAAGAGCGGCCGGGATGTCAGCATCGTGATGAACCAGAACGGCTTCCGCATCGCCGAAGACCTGCAGGACGACTACGCAAACTCCGTTGGTCAGACTCTGGAGGCGTATTCGTCTTCGATCGCCCACTACACCACCAGCGCCTTCATGCGCCTGAAGATGCAGGGTGAGCTCGCCAGCCGCGGCGTCCAGCCGCATATCTTCGAAAGCGGAGAAGAAGCGCATCAGCAAGCAATCTGGGGTTCCTGACCCTGGCTGCAGCAAGAGATCCGTGCTTTGCCTGACCAAGGCCGGCCCCCTTCAGGACCGGCCTCTGCATAGACGGGACGCAGCACTCTGAAACCGCCGAAACGGGGCTAGGCCCGATCAGGCAGCCCCTCTTCCCAAAGCACGCAAGTATCGCTCAAGCGACTGAAAATATTTCATTTTACCCCGAACCAGCCGCACCTGCCGGTACCCCCTAAAGGCATCGCTTCTGCATTTCTGCGAAGGTGGAAAAAAGAACTGCACTTTTTTTCAAAAACCCTCTTGCACCCCCCCGCAACAAACTTTAGACAGCGCCTCACCGATGGGGTGTAGCCAAGTGGTAAGGCAGCGGTTTTTGGTACCGTGTACCGTAGGTTCGAATCCTACCACCCCAGCCATCGGCCTCCTGACATAGCAAAACAAGAAGCTTGGGCGCCTCAGAGGCTCTAAAGTGCCCCGCTTTCTGCCCTTGTTGGCTGGCGAGCTTCTAACCCCATCTGAGGTAGCTGAAGGGCGGTTATCCGGTCTATGCAGCGAGGTTCAGGCCAAATGGGAGAACCTGTCCGTGTCCAAGGGCGTGGAGATCGAGTTGATCGTGTACGAGTTGGAAGCCAACCGGTCTGACTAGCTCACCACTGGAGACCTGCCATCCAGCGGGCCTCCTACTTTGGCGTTCAATATGCAGCTAGCTATCGTCTTTTCCACTCACACCTGCCGCGAGTTCCCCCTTGTTCCACTGCGCCTTCATGATGCGGTTAATCCATGCCAACCCGACCAAGGCCAACCCCAGCCCCATAAACGAGAACACCCGGATGAGCCCAGAAAGTCCGCTCATATCGATCAGGAACACCTTAGCTATCGTCAGCACTACTCCCGCCATAGCGATTTTACGCAAGGTGTCTGAACGGCGCCAGAACGCAATGGCCAGGATGGCTGTCGAGGTGACCAGCAGCGCAAGCGTGTAAGTATATAGCTCGGGGTCTGTTATGCCCGATACCGTTAGATCGTTACCACGCCACAGTCGCCTGATTTCCAAGGCTGTATACCACGCGGCCAGGAAGCTGGAGGAAATAGCAAATGCAGTCCTCACCTGACGACCAAAATGCGCCACTTTCCAGGCCCCCACTGCGAAGATGCCACTAAGCGGTAAAAATGCTGCCGCAAGCGAATCCAAGAGCGGCGGCCCGGAGATCAGTTCGCGGCTATTGAAGAGCGGGTTTGCGTCCCCAAACAGTCCGAGCAAAAAGAACAGCAAGGCCAAACCGTAGGCCGTTGCCAAACCGCCCCGAACAAAATGGCTGAAGCGGGAACTACTCTGCATGCGGTACAGTTGGTTGAACATGGAGGCAGCCCAGACAGCTGCCAGAAGCCCGATTTCCGCATGCCCGCTGCCACCGGGTTCCGAAATCATCCGGATGATCATAACACTGAGAAACACGGCACCGATCGTCGCAAACGTGCTTTCCAGGATCAGCCTCGTTTTTGGTCTGGCACTTCGCGAGACATACCATGCTCCAGCCAACAAGATCAGAGTGCCAACGTAGGCAAGCAGCACCTGAGCAATTGGTGCACCGGCTACCCAGATCTCCTCAACCAGCTCAAAGTCAGTTGCCCACGAAACCCCTGGATCAATAATCAATCTATAGGTGACGACCGCCGCACCAATTTGAGTGAACAAGCCGAGCGCGGGAAGATCGAACTTCCGGTCGATGAGTACTGTCAGCAAAACCATAACCGCCAAGGCCAGCGTCAGGGCGGTTTCGGCGAGCAATAAGAAGAATGCCAGAGCGATCAGCGTCAGCGCGGCGGTCGCAAACAGAGCTACTCTCAGAGCACGTTGATCGATGTCTCTGCCTCGTGCGGTTCGCTCAGCCAGTAGAGTCATCATGGTTGCCATCGCAATAGCTGACAGTGCCCAAGGGTACGCGCCGGTTACGGCAGCAGGCTGCCAAAGGAATTCCAGCACCAGCATCATAATTGGCGCAAATACAGCCGCTGCCAGAGCCCAAAAAACCGGTGTGTTGTCTCCTTCTTTGCCAGTTCCGTCAGCCCACTGCATACGGAAAAATGCCAGCACGGAACCAAACCCGCCAATTGCAGTTAAGATCCAAATGGTGGCGGGCGCGGCAGTCTCAGGTGGGCGTTGGGCTCCATCCAGGAACTCCCGGAACAGCGGGCCGAAAGAAGTTGTCTCGATCACCGGCACCGCCAGAGTGGCCAATCCTGGAACCAGTGCGTGGTCGAATAGCGCGGGCGCTTGGCGCATCCAAATCACCGTGGCGATCAGAAGGATTATCAGGGCAGAAATGCCAAGATACACCTCTTCTGACTTCGCCGCATCAAGGACCACCAGTATCGCGCTGGCCGTAGCAGCACAGGTAACTGCGGCGGACAAACGGGTTGTGAACTCCGGGTAAACCCTCTTCCCATTCACCAGACGGCGCATTTCAAGCATGGAAGGACCGCTATGATGAGGCGTCAGACTACGCTCCGGAATGACAATTGAGGCGCCTGCAATCAGTAGTGTTGCAATCAGGAAATGGAGCTCACCCGCATCTGTCAGGAACAGCAGTAGGCTCGCTGACAAAGTTGCAAACAATGCAAGCACTGACACCCATGCCCAGCGTTTGACCGTATCTACGGCCAAGCCAACAACCGCAATCAGGGTGAAATAGTAGTAGAGTACCCATGTGGCGTCGGATTGACCGCCAACCAGGAAAGGCGCTGCAGTGGCTCCGATAATTCCAAGTGCGCTGAGCATTGGCCCATAAAACCATCCCAGTACCAGTGCCAAGGCTGATACCAAGCACAACGCTAGGAAGGCAGGCCCAGGATCAAGCAAACCATACATCGCCCGCGCAGCAAGGATGCCAGAGAAAAGCGCGATCAGGCCCGCTCCCGCAAGTGCGGAGGGAAGATACTGCACGCTACCTGCGGCTTCATCGCCGAAGCGGCGGCGTATCACCTCGCCTCCTGCAATTAGTGCCGTACCGAACCCCAAAGCGGCCATCACCCTCCAGAAAGGGGTCAACAACCCGTGCTCTGCGCCGTACTGAACCATGAAGATACCGGCCAACGCCAGAGACGCAGCTCCAGCCGCAAGCACCCAGTTCTCTCGCAGCCACTGGCTCAGGTTCTTGAAAGTGGTTTTTTGGAAAACGAAGGCGCGTGGTGCTTCCTGTGCTGCATTCGGCGTGTCGGCGGCTGTTGTGTCCGTGCTAGACTTTTCATCAGTAGGCGAGGCACGTGTTGCCGCTGGGATTGGCCATGCGGGTTTAGAAGCATCGTCCGGTGTTACTACTGCCTTTGCTTCTTCTCCACCGTTCGGCACAGGCTGAGCAATCCCGGCACCTTCTTCAGCTTTAGTTACCCCGGGAGTTTTCTCACGGGCGTGGCGGGCTTCCAAAATTGCTACCCGCGCCTTTAGCCGCGCGTGAGACACCAATAAGTATGGCACTCCAAATACAACCACCAAGCCCAATAGCCCGAGAAAAAGCAGACCGATTTCCAGCATAATAATAACTTTTCTTTCTGGTATTCCGCACGGTAGGGGGCATCAAAAGTTCTGGCAAGCGAAAGAGCCCCCAAACCTGCACCCCTCTCCGGAGACCTCGCGACCAGTGCGCCTCCCTCCAGCACTCGTCAGAGATCGGCCGGGATGTTAGCGCTGGAAAGTAGCCGCTTGGATGTTTGGGCAGCGGGGCTGCAGCACCGGAGGCACGTTGTTAGCTACCAAACCGCCCCAGGCTTCACTCCGTTTCACCCCAAATACTACCCCGGTTCAGGCGGTGAGCTGGCAAAAGCGATGAGGAGACTCGGAACTCAAGATCTCCCACCACCCCAGCTATCGGCCTTTCCGCATTTAGAAAAAGACGTTGACGGTTCCGGATGAGCCGGATCATTAGCCGCAAAAGCTTCAGGCGCCAGCCTGGCGGCTGAGCCATGCAGCGAACTTGCGGGCTTCCGGGCGGAGCACGCCTGAGCGGGTGACGACATGATACCCCCGGTCCTCGCCCTCGGTGAACAAGGCGCACAGGCGGCCGGCTTGCAGGTCCTCTTCGACGAACGCCTGGACACTGACCGCGACCCCCTGCCCTGCGCGCACCGCCTGCATCAGCAGGTTGCCGGGCAACCGGGTCCGGGAACCGCGCAGGCTGTCCGTGACGCCCCGCGATTCCAGCCAGCGCGAGGCCTCCGTCGTGCCCAGCTCCTCCAGCCAGGGCAGGTCCAGCAAATCCTCCGGCGCCGCCACCTTGCGGCCTCTCAACAGGCTGTCCGCGGCAATCACCACCATGGGCGACTGCAGCAGCATCCGGGAGTCCATCCCCGGCCAGTCGCCGCCGCCATAGCGGATAGCCAGGTCGATTCCGCCCGGCCTCAGCTCCACAATCTCGCCCCGCGGGTCCAGCACCAGGTCGATCTCCGGGTGGCTGGCTTGAAATTCCGCAAGCCGCGGCATCAGCCAATGGGCGGCAAACATCGGCGTGCAGGTGACATGCAGCGGCCGCGCCGCGCCGGCAGCGGAAATTTCTTGAACCGCAGCCTCGATCGCGCCGAACCCCAGTTGCAGCGCCCGGGCCAGATGGGCACCGTCCGCTGTCAATGCCAGCGCTCGGCCGCTGCGGTCCAACAGCGGCGCACCCAGATGCGCCTCCAGTGCACGCAGCTGCTGACTTATGGCAGCGTGGCTGACATTCAGCGCGGCGCCTGCCTGCACCACATTTCCTGTCTCAGCAAAGGCAGTAAAAGCCCTGAGCGCCGCAAGAGGTGGCATGTGCAGCCAATCCATATGTAATCAACCCTTACATAATGACATTCTTCTTAACTCGCAGGAATCGCACATTCAGGCAAGAGTCGGGACCACACGCCAAAACAGGAGGCCGTGACATGCTGACCGATATCTATGCCCGCTCTATGATGACTGCTGCCCGCCAGGACTGCGTGCGGCTGCGCGATCTGCCGCCCGCCAAACCTTTGCCGCGCGCCTATCAGGCACCGCCGCGCGCGCCGGGCCTGCTGGCCAAACTCACCGCATGGCTGCGTGGACGGCCACGGCAGGTCCGCTGCATCAATCCGCAGAAGATTTGAGAAGAAAAAAGCGCCGGTTTTCCAGGAAACGCGCGAACAGATCGGAAAACCGGCGCATGGCCCGTTTGGCCTGCACGTCGGCCTCGCGGGATTTCTTGCTGCCCAGGAGGGGTATTGGCCAAGCAGCAAACTCTTTCACCTGCGGTTTTACCCCGGCTTTCAGCTGCGATGTTTGATACGGATCAAACTGGCGCAAATAATTTGCCCGTCCGCGCCAAAAAACTTACCCTCGTCGTATGGACACATCACAGCGCGAACAGACGGCAGCGGAGGCCCGCGCACCGCTGTCAGCGGATGAAGTCGGTGCGCTTGCGCATCTCTACCGGGGCGAGATCTACCGCAGCACGGTCTGGCGCACCCGGCTCGACACCACCACCAACTGGTCGGTGGTGACGCTGGGGGTGGCGCTGTCGATCTCTTACTCCTCGCCCGAGGCCTCGCCGCTGCCACTGATCCTCGTGGGTGTTCTGATCATCTTCTTCCTGATGCTGGAGGCCCGCCGCTACCGCTATTTCAACGTGTTCCGTGCCCGCGCCCGCTGGCTGGAGACTCATTTCTATACCCCGATGCTGGTTGAGGGCGATCTGCACCTGGAGGAGCACTGGCAGGACGTGCTGGCCGCCGACTACCTGCGGCCTGAGTACCACGTCGGCGTGATGACCGCGATCGGGCGGCGGATCCGGCGCAACTACTTCTGGATCCTGCTGATCCAGTCGATGGCCTATGCGGGCAAGCTGGCCGTGCACCCCACGGGCGTAACCAGCTGGCAGCAGGCTCTGGACCGCGCCGACATCGGCCCCTTCCCGGGCGAGCTGGTGCTGGGCACAGGTATCTTCTATGTGGTGCTCTGGGGCGGCATCGCCTGGTGGAGCGCCAAGTCAGACGCCGCCCGCGCCAGCAAGCGCAAGTCAATGACGTCTATGGGCTGAGGTTCCTGCAGCCAGAGATCCGCCGCCTCCACGGATCTGCCGTTTAGCTTGCTGATGTCGATGACCGCCGCTCCCGTATCGAACTCAGTGCAAACAGGCAGGGTCAATGGCACAAGCGGCTAATCCGTCGAAGAACGCATTGTCGCTCTCTCCATCGGGCCAATCATTGTAGTAGCCGGCCGATTGCAGGCGCAACTGCCACAAGGAGACATCTAATGTCCGCTCTTTTTCCAAGGCTTTTGTCCATGCAGCCAAAGCAGCTCCGGCATTGCCGAGACGGTTATGTGAATTGCCGCGTATAGCATGCATTCGATCAATCATCGCTCCCCACATCTTCGCTTCATCCTCCTGAGTGGCCACCGCCGCGAAGAAATCAGAGTTTGATGCGATAGCAGCCGCATAATTGCCTGTGTCATAGTAAATTCTCGCCTTACCTGCATGGGCAAATACATTGTCCGGGTCCGATGCAAGTACCGCGTCATTTTCAGCAAGAGCACGGGCTGTTTCACCCACCTTCACAAAATTTCTAGCCAAAAGCGTTCCAAACGCCGGCCCCGCAAGCGTGCGGCCTTCTGGCGTGCTTAGTCTTGCGTTCCTCTGCCGCCGCTCCTCGACTTCAGTTTCTGCGCGATCCAATCCGCGGCGCGCAAATTTATAGCCGGGTTTGATCGACAAGGCGCGTTCGAGCGCATCGGCCGCCTCAGTATATCGGTCACGTCTCAGCAGCACATATCCAAGCTGCGCCCATGCCCGGTAATCGTCGGAGTCGCGCGCTAAAACGTGCCTTAAATCTACCTCGGCATGATAACTTAGCCTTTGCATCTTATAGTAAATCCAAGCCCGCTCCCGACGCGCGCGCGCATTGCCGGTGTCAAGAAGTATCAGCTTAGAATAGGATTCTACAGCGGCGTCATAGTTCTCCATTTTCCGAAGGCTGCGCGCGCGAACCAACCGTGCCCACAGATTGTTTGGATCGAACGTCAGGGCAGTATCAGCATCCGCTAATGCCTCCTCATAGCGCCCCAGATCATAATAGGTGTTGGCACGAGTTGTCCGGCGGGCATAGCCTGGATACAATGCCCATGCCTTGTCAAAATAGGGAAGGGCTTTGCTGTGCTCTCCCTGTTTTTGATAAATCAAACCGAGATTGAGATGCAGCCCAGCCCAGTTGGGACGTATTTCAAGTGCTGACAGATAGTCCCGTTCGGCAGCTGGATCATCACCCCGCTCATATGCAAGCGCACGGCGGAATAAGGCCCTTGCACGAACTTCATCTTTGATATCGTCGCGCTCCAGCAGCGCAGTGCAAATGGCGACAATCCGGGTATCTGGCCTGTCCTTAGACTGGCATGCCCTCAGTTCGGCATTCACACCAAAATCCCCTGAGAAATAGATAAGTGCAGCGAAGGCAATCGCTGCGGCCGAGATCAATCTGATTTTGTTCATGAATTTCACATATAAAAAGCGCAGCAGGCAAAGGAATATGCGACAATAATTGCGGCTCAAGTAAGGCTCTTGATCGTCATCATTACGAGGCTTCTGTTTAGCCCTCCTCGGGCCTGCGCTGGTGCAGTTCGTACACTTAGCAAAGACCACTTCCCTCGCTTGCCACAGGGCGGATCAGCCTAGGCCGCACCCGCGGCAAAGGTCCGCTTCGTCCGCGATCTGGACTTTCAAAACAACGACGCCTTTGCACCTTCCTGAAAACGTGCTTGCTTTCCTCCCTCGTCCGCTCCTTTTCTTGGCTTGGCGTTGCATCACAACGGGAAAGGGCCGCCCGATGGGCAGCCCTTTCCGCATTTCTGAAAGCCTGCGTCCAGCTTACTCGCCGCCGCCCAGCTGGTGGACGTAGGAGGAGACCGCGCGGATCTCTGCCTCGGTCAGGCGGGTGTTCCAGGCCGGCATCACGCCATAGCGCGAGTTGCTGACAGTCTCGGTCAGCGAGCCGTAGTCGCCGCCATACAGCCAGATCGCATCCGCCAGGTTCGGCGCGCCCTGCGCGCGGTCGCCGGTGCCGTCTTCCATGTGGCAGGAGGCGCAGTTGTCAGCAAACACGACCGATCCGGCTTCGACCTTGGACGCATCCTGCGGCTCACCCGACAGCGACATCACGTAGTTGACCACCTGAGAGATCTCTTCCTTCTCAAGCAGCTCGTCGCGGCCAAAGGCAGGCATCTCGGAATAGCGCGCTTCGTCGCTGTCCTCGTTGCGGATGCCGTGGGTGATGGTTGCGTGGATGTCCTCCATCGAGCCGCCCCAGAGCCAGTCGTCGTCCAAAAGGTTCGGATAGCCCTTGGCGCCAGCCGCACCGGAGCCGTGGCACTGGGCGCACCAGGTCTTGAACACGGCGGAACCGGCGGAAACCGCGTAGGAACCCAGTTCCGGGTCTTCCGCGATGGCGGTCAGTTCAGCCGCTTCCAGCTTGGCATTGATCGGTGCGTTGGCTTCTTCCACCGCGGTGATCTCCGCCGCGACATCGCCGCGGGTCGACCAGCCCAGCACGCCCGCAGTGGCGCCGTTGATCAGCGGCCATGCCGGATAGGCGACGGTGTACAGAACGCCCCAGATGATGGTGGCATAGAAGGTCCACAGCCACCAGCGCGGCATCGGGTTGTCGAATTCCTCGATCCCGTCCCACTCATGGCCGGTGGTGTTCGGATCGCCTTCGAATTTCTGCGATTTCTTGCTCATGCCCTCGCCTCCTTATTCGCGGCGGGTTGGCCCTGGCTGGGCGCGGGTGCGTCATCATGCCGGAACGGGATGTTTGCGGTGTCCTTGTAGGCCTTGGTGCTGCCCGGGCGGAACGCCCAGACAATCACACCAATGAAGAAGGTGAACAGGAACAGCAGCATCCAGCTGTCGGCGAACTGCCTGAGGAGTGTATAGAGTTCCATCTCTGCTCCTTCCTCAGCGGCTCGCGTCCGGGGTAAAGGTCGAGAAGTCGACCAGCGTGCCCAGCATCTGCAGATAGGCGATCAGCGCATCGGCCTCGGAAACCCCCGGCTGGCCATCAAAGTTGCGCACATTGATGTCCTCGCCGTAACGCTCCAGCAGCCCGTCATAGTCGCTGTCCGGATCGGCCTGGGCGCGGAAGTCAGCCTGCGCGGCTTCGATCATCTCATCCGTGTAGGGCGTGCCCAGGAGCGCGTTGGTCGCCATGACGTCGCCGATGTATTTGCCGTCGATCTTCTTCTCCTCGAGGAAGCCGTATTTCGGCATCACCGATTCCGGCACCACCGACTGCGGGTCGCGCAGGTGATCTGCGTGCCACTCATCCGAGTAGCGGCCGCCGACGCGGGCCAGATCCGGCCCGGTCCGCTTGGAGCCCCACTGGAACGGGCGGTCATACATCGACTCCGCCGCCAGCGAGTAGTGGCCGTAACGCTCGACCTCGTCGCGCATCGGACGGATCATCTGGCTGTGGCAGACATAGCAGCCCTCCCGGATATAGACCTCGCGGCCCGCCATCTCGAGCGGGGTGTAGGGACGCATGCCCTCCACCTTCTCGATGGTGTTTTCCAGGTAGAACAGCGGTGCGATCTGCACCAGGCCGCCGATGGTCACGACCAGGAAGCTGAAGATCAGCAGCAGGGTCGCGTTGGTCTCGAGGATCTTATGTTTGTCGAGAATAGACATAGCTTCCTGGCTCCTTATTCAGCCGGGACCTGGACCGTCAGGCTGGCCTCTTTGGCCGGCGCCTTACGGACCGTCATCCACAGGTTGTAGCACATGATGACCGCCCCAGCGAGGAACATCACCCCGCCCAAGCCCCGCACCACATACATCGGGAACTTCGCTGCCACGGTGTCGGCAAAGGAGTTCACCAGGAAGCCGTTGGCGTCCACTTCGCGCCACATCAAGCCTTCCATGATGCCGGTCACCCACATCGAAGCGGCATAGAGAATGATGCCGATGGTGGCGAGCCAGAAGTGCCAGGAGACCAGGCGCAAGCTGTAGAGGCTCTCGCGCTTCCACAGCGCCGGCACCAGATAGTAGAGCGCGCCGAAGGTGATCATGCCGTTCCAGCCCAGCGCGCCGGAGTGCACGTGGCCGATGGTCCAGTCGGTGTAGTGCGACAGCGAGTTCACCGCGCGGATCGACATCATCGGGCCTTCAAAGGTGGACATGCCGTAGAAGCCCAGCGAGATCACCATCATCCGGATCACCGGATCGGTGCGCAGCTTGTCCCAGGCGCCCGACAGGGTCATCAGACCGTTGATCATACCGCCCCAGGAGGGCATCCACAGGATCACCGACATCACCATGCCCAGGGTCGAGGCCCAGTCAGGCAGCGCGGTGTAGTGCAGGTGGTGCGGACCGGCCCAGATATAGAGGAAGATCAGCGCCCAGAAGTGGATGATCGACAGCTTGTAGGAGAACACCGGACGCTCGGCCTGCTTGGGGATGAAGTAATACATCATGCCCAGGAAGCCCGCGGTCAGGAAGAAGCCCACAGCGTTGTGGCCGTACCACCACTGGATCATCGCATCCTGCACGCCCGGCCATACGATGACCGACTTGGACCCCCAGATCGAGACCGGGATGGTCATGTTGTTGATCAGGTGCAGCATCGCCACGGTGACGATGAACGACAGATAGAACCAGTTCGCCACATAGATATGCGGCTCCTTGCGCTTGATGATGGTGCCCAGGAACACGGCCAGGTAGGCGACCCAGACAATGGTCAGCCACAGGTCGACGTGCCACTCGGGCTCGGCATATTCCTTGGACTGGGTGGAGCCGAACAGATAGCCGGTTGCCGCCAGCACGATGAACAGCTGGTAGCCCCAGAACACGAACCACGCCAGGTTGCCGCCCCACAGCCGCGCCGCGGAGGTCCGCTGCACGACGTAAAAGGAGGTCGCGATCAGCGCGTTGCCGCCAAAGGCAAAGATCACCGCAGAGGTGTGCAGCGGGCGCAGGCGGCCAAAGTTGGCCAGACCCTCGGCCCATTCGAAGTTCAGCGCTGGAAATGCCAGCTGAAACGCGATGAAGGTTCCGGCCAGGAACCCGACCACACCCCAGAAGGCGGTTGCAATCGTGCCAGCGCGGATCACGCTGTCGAAATACTCATTTTCCAGACCGGCGGCCGCCACTTTCGGCTCGTCGGTTCTGCGCAAAGTGTAGAGAAACAGGCCGCCAGCCACGATCATCACGATGATCGCGTGCACCTGGTAAGCCAGATCCCGCGCGTAATTGGTGCCGATCATCGCAAACAGCGTGACCAGACCAAGCGCTATCAGCTTGATATAATTAGACATCTTGCGTCCCTTTGCCATGCCCCCGCGATTCTTGCGAAACCGGGAACGTTATTAGACCGCGCCCTTCATGCAAAACGCGCCTCTTTGCTGCCTTGATCTGCATCAAGACAAATCCGGGCAACATGTGACACTTCTTCACGAGCAGTGAAACTCCACGCACCAGCACCCGTCAGGATTGCGGTGCACTTTCCGCCGAGAGGTGTCAATGTCCTACAAGTCCTTACTTACCGTTCTGACAGCTGCGGACACCGCAGCGGCGCCTTTGGCGCAAATTGCGGCCCTGGCTGAGGAATTCGGCGCCCATGCCGATGCCCTCTGCCTTGGTGTCGACCGCACCCAGACAGGATACTACTATGCCGGCGCCAATGCGATGGTGCTGCAGGAAACCCTGGCCCGCGCGCAGGAAGAGGCCGAAGGCGTCCAGGCCCAGGCAGACGCAGCCCTGAAACAGGCTGGCGTGGCCTACGGCACCGACAGCGGCGTCGCCCAGATCGCGGACATCGGCCGTCACGTGGCCCGTCAGGCGCGGTTCTCCGACTTGGTGGTATTGGGCCAGCCCTATGGATCCGGCAAACGTGCCGAGGCAGAACCGATCGTCGAAGCCGCCCTGTTCGAGGGCCGCGCGCCGGTGCTGGTGGTGCCGGACAAGGGCGCGCCGCTGAAGACACCAAAAACCGTTCTGGTGGCCTGGAACGAAAGCATCGAGGCAATGACCTCCATCCGCCGTGCGATGCCCTTCCTGCAGGGCGCGGAACTGGTCCGCATCGCGGTAATCGACCCGCCGCAACACGGCCCCGAGCGTTCGGACCCCGGCGGCATGCTGGCACAGATGCTGGCCCGCCACGGAGTGAAATGCGAGATCGACGTGCTCAGCAAGACGCTGACCCGGGTGTCGGACGTGCTTAACCGCCACGCCGCTGACACTGCCGCCGACCTGATCGTGATGGGCGCCTACGGCCACTCCCGCTTCCGCGAGGCGATCCTGGGCGGCGCCACCCGCAACATGCTGGAACAGGCCGCAGTGCCGGTGCTGATGGCCCACTAAGGCCTGTCAGGCTTTGCAATCAGAAAGGCGCCCCGCAGGGCGCCTTTTTCTTTTGTACCAGCAAGCCGGGCCCTAGCGTGCCTTGCGGATCAGGCCGATCAGGAACAAGAGGATCACCGCGCCGATGGTGGCGTGGATCAGCGACCAGAAAAAGCCGCCGCCCGCGGCAAAGCCCAGTGCCGGAAAGATGGTGCCCGCGAGGAAAGCGCCCACCACGCCGACGATGATGTTGCCAAGGATGCCGAAACCGCGCCCCTGCATGATCTTGCCGGACAGCCAGCCCGCCAGTGCCCCGATGATCAGCATCCCGATCAGACTTCCAAACTGCATTGCCGCCTCCATGTTGTGTTACCGCCATAGTAGAACACAACCGAACCGCCGGGTCACCCGCTGCCGCCAGGTCCGGCGAAAACAGGTGCTCCCGCCCAAAGCCGCCAGCGGGTCCGGCACAGCCGGGCACGCGCGGGTGCGGGAGCGCCCCGTTTTAGCGTCCCGCCTGTCTGGCGTCAGCGCACGTAGTGCATGCCCTGGAAGGCGGCGCGGAATTCGGCGACCTCTGCCGCCATGGCCGCCGGGTCCTCCGTCCGCAAGGCCCGGGTGATCAGTTCCGCCAGCTGGGGCGCATGCTCCACGGTGACTCCGCGGCGCACCAGTTCCGGGGTACCGATGCGCAGCCCGTTCATGTCGCCCGGCACCTCCGCAATGGGCAGGCCGATGCCGCAGGCCAGGAAGCCCGCCTTGCGCAGATGCTTCGACGCCGCCTGGCCGCCGCCGAACTCCGCCGCCTCCAGTGCGAACTGATGCGACTGGGTCATGCCCCTTACGGCCGCAAAGACCGGCAGTCCCTGACCCGCCAGCGCCTCGGCCAGGGCCAGCGACAGATCGGCCATCGCCTTGGCATACCCTGCGCCGTGCTCCACCCAGTCCAGCAGGCTCATCGCCAGCGCCGCCGATTTCGCCGCGTCGAAATTCGCGGTCATGCCGGGAAAGGCGATGGCATCCAGCCGCTCGGCGATCTCCGCATCATTGGTGACGATCAGACCGCCCGCCGGGCCGCCCAGGCTCTTGTAGGTGCTCATCGTCATCATATGCGCGCCCTGTTCCAGCGGGTTGGCCCAATGGCCGCCGGCAATCATGCCGCACTGGTGGGCCGCATCGAACAGCACCTTGGCGCCCACCTCATCCGCAATCGCGCGCACCTCTGCCACCGGGTGCGGGAACAGGTTGAGACTGCCGCCAATGGTGATGAGCTTCGGCCGCACCTTGAGCGCCAGATCGCGCAGCGCGTCCAGATCGACGGTATAACCGTCCGCATCCACCGGCGCCGGATGGGTCTGCAGCCCGTAAAGCCCCGCACAACCGCCCGCATGATGGGTGACATGACCGCCCACTGCGGCAGGCGGCGCGATGATAGCATCGCCGGGTTTGGTCAGCGCCATGAAGCCATAGAGGTTCGCCAGCGCACCCGAGCCCACACGGATTTCCGCATAGCGCGCGTTGAAAACTTTGGCGGCGACCTCAGCGGCGATCACCTCGATCTCCTCGATGGCCTCCAGACCCATCTCGTACTTGTCGCCGGGATAGCCCAGCGACGGGCGGCTTCCAAGGCCGGTTGCCAGCAATGCCTCAGCCGCCGGGTTCATCACATTGGTGGCCGGGTTCAGGTTGAAGCAGTCACGGTCGTGGATCTCTGCATTCCGGTCCGCCAGCGCGGTCAGCCGCGCGGCGGTCTCACCGCTGGTGGCAGCGGCGGTCGTGGCAGCCACGATCTGCACGTAGTCTTCGCAGGCGGCGGGCACCCAGTTGCGGCGGGCAAGCTCTGTCATGGTTTGTCTCCTTCGCGCAGTGGCGGGTTTCTCTCTGCCACCATCAAAGCGCCGATGCCCCCTTGCCCGCAAATCAGTTTTCCAGAAAACTAGGGCTAGAAAAATTGAGGCTCAGACATGGCTGTTTCCCCGCCCCCTGCCCAATCGCTGCCGCTGACCGCCCTGCGTGCCTTTGAGGCCGCCGCGCGGCTGGGCGGTTTCTCTGCCGCCGCGCAGGAGCTGGGCGTAACCCCAGGTGCGGTCTCAGCCCAGATCAAATCGCTGGAGGACGCGCTTCAAGCGCAGCTGTTCCATCGCCGCCCCAAGCAGGTGACGCTGACGCCGCTGGGCGCACGGGTGCTGCCGGAATTCTCCGCCGCCTTTGACCAATTGAACGCCGCCACCCGGTTCCTGCGCGAGGAGGCCCAGCCCAGCACCGTGCATATCGCCACCCTGCCCGCCATTGCCCAGTTCTGGCTGTCGCCGCGCCTGCCTGCCTTGCGCGCTGCGATGCCGGAGATGGCGGTTTCGGTCACTGCCGCCGAGGAGCCGCCGAACCTCAAACGCACGCCCTATGACCTGTGCCTGTTCTACGGCGGCGATCTGGGGGAGGTGATCGAGCAGGACGTGATCTTCCCCGTCTGCGCCCCCGCGCTGGCAGGGAAGCTGCGCACGCCAGCGGATCTGCAGAACGTGCCCTGCCTGTCAGACGCTGTCTGGGCGCAGGACTGGGAGCACTGGCTGCAGGCCGCCTGCACCGGCGAGGTTCTGCATCTAAGGGGCCCGGAGTATTCGCTCTACTCGCTGGCGGTGGAGGAGGCCGTCAATGGCGCAGGGGTGCTGATCGGCCACCGGGTTCTGGTTGCACCGCTGTTGGACAGCGGTAGGCTGGTGGCGCCGTTTGCGGTCAAAGCAGAGCTGCCGCGCGCGCTGCGCCTGTGGAGCCTGCGCCCCTCCGGCCCGCGCAGCCCGGCAGCACGGGTGGCGCGCTGGCTGGCGGAAAACGGTTAGAGAGAACGCGGATTAAGCTGGGTCAGCCGAGGAAGCCGCCGTCACTGTCGTCGCCCGCCTCTTCCATCAGGCGGCGCATGTCAGGCACGGTCACATGCCGCTTGCCTTCCAGCTCGATGATGCCGTCGCGTTTCAGGGCCGAGATCTGGCGGCTCACGGTTTCCAGCGTCAGACCCAGGTAGTCGGCCATTGCCTCGCGGGTCAGTGGCAGGTCGAACACCATCCGGTTGGTGGCGCCGCCCGGTGTCAGCGTGGCATCACGCCGCGCAATGATGGCCAAAAGGCTGGCGATCTTCTCGCGCGCAGTCTTGCGGCCCAGAACCAGCATCCACTCGCGCGCAGCGTCGAGTTCGTCCAGGGTCATTTCCAGCAGACGATGGGCAATATGCGGAGTGCGCTCCATGAGTTCTTCGAACGGCTTCTTGCGGAAACAGCACATTACCACGTCGGTGGTCGCCGCCACATCATATGCCGCGCCCTCACGCCCCGGACGGCCGACAAAATCGCTGGGAAGCAACAGGCCCACCATCTGGGTGCGCCCGTCCTCCATCGTTTGGGTCAGGGAGGCGATGCCAGAGACCACAGAACCCACAAAGTTCATCACGTCGCCGGACCAGATGATCGGCTGGCCGGCCTCATAGGTGCGGTAGTATTTGATCGCATCCAGTTCCTCCAGCTCATCCGCGTTGCAGCGCGCGCAAACGGCACGGTGGCGGATCGGGCAGTCACCGCATCTGGAATGGGAAAGGACTGGAGCGTTCATACGTTGGTCCGGTTTGATCTGGGTCAAGGCTCAGGTTCGCGGGTTCCCATAACGGTAATTGAATGGAACAGAAAGCTCAATTGGCCGAACTTGGTTTGTTTGACGCCAAAGTGCCGCGCTATACCAGCTACCCGACCGCGCCGCACTTTGGCAAAGAGACTGATTCCGCGCAGTTTTCCAGTTGGATTTCAAATATTTCACCGGGCAGCAGCATTTCGCTGTACATGCATGTGCCGTTCTGCCGCAGATTGTGCTGGTTCTGCGCCTGCCGCACGCAGGGCACCCATTCCGATGCCCCGGTGGAGGCCTATGTTCAGGTTCTTAAAGCCGAAATTGCGCTTTTGAAAGCGCAGCTGCCCGAGGGCATCACCCTGTCGCGCCTGCATTGGGGCGGCGGCACCCCAACCTTGCTGAGTGCCGATCTGATCCGCGATCTGGCAGGCACAATCACTGAGGCGTTTCCCCTGGCGCCGCGGGCAGAGTTCTCGGTCGAGATCGACCCGAACGAGATCGGGGACCGGCGGCTGGACGCGCTGGCCGAGGCAGGCATGAACCGCGCCTCTGTGGGCGTGCAGGATTTCGACAGCACCATCCAGCAGGCGATCGGCCGCATCCAGAGCTTCGAGGCCACGCGCGCCGCCATTGAGCAGCTGCGCGCGCATGGGATCCGCAGCCTCAATGCCGATATCCTTTATGGCCTGCCGCATCAGACGCCGGCGATCATGACCGAAAGCGTGCAGAAGCTGCTGTCGCTGACACCGGACCGTGTGGCAGTCTACGGCTATGCCCATGTGCCCTGGATGGCCGGGCGCCAAAGCATGATCCGCTCTGATGCGCTGCCGACGCCGGAGGCGCGGCTGGAGCTGTTCGAGACCGCCCGCCAGCTGTTCCAGTGGGACGGCTACCGGGAGATCGGCATTGACCACTTCGCGCGGCCCCATGACGGGCTGGCAGTGGCGCAGCAAACCGGGCGCCTGCGCCGCAACTTCCAAGGCTACACCGACGATCCAGCAGAGGTGCTGATCGGCATCGGCGCCTCGGCCATTTCGCGGTTCCCGCAAGGCTATGCGCAGAACGCGCCTGCGACCTCGGCCTATGTGCGCGCAATCCGCAACGGCCAATTCGCCACCGCCCGAGGCCATGCCTTTGGCGGCGAGGACCTGCTCAGGGCGCGGCTGATCGAAGCGCTGATGTGCGATTTCCGCATCTGCCGCGAAGAGATCCTGTCGCGCTTTGCCGTCACCGAGGCAAATCTGGACCGGCTGTTTGCAGAGGCCAGCGCAGCCTTTCCGGGGATGCTGGAGGTTTCCGCCAAAGGGTTGAAAATCCGCGAGGAAGCCCGCCCGCTGACCCGGATGATCGCCCGCAGCTTTGACGCCTACGAGCTGAGCCACTCAGGCCACAGCACCGCCATCTGAGGCGGTCTTTCGAACACGGAAGCCTCCCGCACGCCGCCGTCCAACGGGAGCATTTGCCGGTTTTCCAGACAAAAGATATAGGTCAGCCGTCCTGACCAAATGTTTCGCGCGCCAAACATTTGGTCAAACGCGCTGCCGCAACTTCTGGGCGTTGCGTAAGCTGCGAACGCATAGATGCTGCAAAGCCTGACAGAGCGTTAACCCGGACGGGTCAACCGGCGGCGGCCAGCAGCCTGCGGGTGTAGTCTGCCTGCGGGTTGGCAAACAGCTCCCCTGCCGCGCCGGTCTCCACCACGTCGCCCTGATTCATCACCACCACCTGATGCGACATCGCCCGCACCACGTTGAGGTCGTGGGAGATGAACAGATAGGCGAGCCCGTAGCGCGTCTGTAGATCGCGCAAAAGTTCGACAATCTGCACCTGCACCGTCATGTCCAGCGCCGAGGTCGGCTCGTCCAGCACCACCAGTTTCGGGCGCAGCACCATGGCGCGGGCAATCGCAATCCGCTGGCGCTGGCCGCCCGAGAACTCATGCGGGTAGCGGTCCATCGCTGCCGGGTCGAGGCCCACTTCCGTCATCACCTCTGCCACCAGTTCGCGGCTATCGCGGTGCTGATCGACCTTGTGGATGGCGAGGCCCTCGGAAATGATCTGAGCGCAGGTCATCCGCGGGCTGAGAGAGCCGAACGGGTCCTGGAACACGATCTGCATGTCCTTGCGCAGCGCACGCAGGTCGCGGGTGGACCATTTGCGCAGGTCCTGGCCTTGAAATTCAACTGCGCCCTCGGACGCGATCAGCCGCATGATGGCGAGCGCCAGGGTGGTCTTGCCGGAGCCGCTCTCCCCCACGATGCCCAGGGTCTCCCCTGCCCGCACGGAGATCGACATCGGGTTCACCGCCTTCACATGCCCGACGGTGCGTTTCAGAAGGCCGCGCTGGATCGGGAACCAGACCTTGAGGTCTTTGGCGGCCACCAATTCCTGCGCGTCAGCCGGCACCGGTTGAGGTTGGCCGGAGGGTTCTGCCGCCAGCAGTTTCTGCGTGTAGGGGTGCTGCGGGTTGGCAAAGATTTCGGCTGCTGGGCCTTCTTCGACGATCTCGCCGCTATTCATCACGCAGACCCGGTCGGCGATGCGGCGCACGATTCCGAGATCATGAGTGATGAACAGCAGCCCCATGCCCTCGCTTTCCTTGAGATCGGCCAGCAGGTCGAGGATCTGCGCCTGGATGGTCACATCGAGCGCCGTGGTCGGCTCATCGGCGATCAGGATATCGGGTTTGTTGGCCAGTGCCATGGCGATCATCACCCGCTGCCGCTGCCCGCCCGAGAGCTGATGCGGGTAGGAGGTCAGGCGGCTTTCGGCGTCGCGGATGCCGACCTTCTCCAAGAGCTCCAGGATACGCGCGCGGGCGGATTTGCCGGTCAGCCCCTGGTGCAGCGCCAGGGATTCCTCCAGCTGGCGTTCAATGGTGTGCAGCGGATTGAGCGAGGTCATCGGCTCCTGGAAGATGAAGCTGATGTCATTGCCGCGCACCTGCATCAGGTGGCGCTCGCTGGCGCCGACCATTTCGGTGCCGTCATAGGTGACGGAACCGCTCACCATGGCGCTGTCGCCCAGGAGGGACACGGTGGAGAGCGCCGAGACCGATTTTCCGGAGCCGCTTTCACCCACCAGCGCCACGGTTTCGCCACGGCCGACGGAGAAAGATACGCCACGCACGGCCTCTGTCACCTTCCCGTCCTGGCGAAAGGAGACGCGGAGGTTCTGGACGTTCAGGAGGGGGGAGGTTTTGGTCATTGTTTTTCCCCTTGCGGCACCACAATGAGGGCAGTGCCCGTCCGAGGGCGGAAACGAAGTGCCCGCCCGTGGGGGCGGACGGACACTGCCCGGCGTCCCGCCGGGCGATGCATTTCAAACAAGTCTGAGCCGGTCATGAAAACGTCTTCCGCGGATCAAAGGCATCGCGCACGCCCTCAAAGATGAAGATCAAGAGCGACAGCATGATGGCAAAGGTGAAAAAGGCCGTGAAGGCAAGCCAGGGCGCCTCCAGGTTCTGCTTTGCCTGCAGCGTCAGCTCGCCCAAAGACGGCGCCGAGGACGGCAGGCCGAAGCCAAGGAAGTCGAGACCCGCCAGCAGGCCGATGGTGCCGGTAATGATGAAGGGCAGCATGGTCAGCGTCGCCACCATCGCGTTGGGCAGCATGTGGCGGAACATGATGGTCAGGTTGCCGACCCCCAGCGCCTTGGCGGCGCGCACGTATTCCAGGTTGCGGGCGCGCAGGAACTCGGCCCGTACCACTCCGACCAGCGCGGTCCAGCCAAAGAGCACCATCAGGAGCACCAGCAGCCAGAAGCTGCGGCCCAGGATCGCGAACATGATGATGATGACATAGAGCGAGTTCACCGAGCCCCAGACCTCAATCACCCGCTGAAAGACCAGGTCCGTCAGGCCGCCAAAATAGCCCTGCACCGCGCCGGCCAGAATGCCAATGAGGCTGGCGGCGCCGGTCACCATCAGGGTGAACAGGATCGACAGGCGGAAGCCGTAGATCACCCGCGCCAGCACGTCGCGCTTGGTATCATCGGTGCCCAGGAGGTTCAGCCCGCCAGGCGGCAGTGGTGCGGCGCCGGGGCGGTCGACGGTGGTGTTGAAGCTGTAGGGGATCGGCGGCCACAGGGTCCAGCCTTCGTGAAAATCATCTGCTGCATAGGTGCCAGCGGCGATTTCTTCAAGGATGGTATCCGGCTCATCAAAGCAGTCCTCCACCCCGCCGGAGCGGATCAGGCATTCGACCTCCGGATCGGAATAGACGGCCTCTGTCTGGAAGTCGCCGCCGAATTCGGTCTCCGGGTAGAACTTGAACACCGGCGCGTAGACCTCGCCACGGTAGCTCACGAGGATCGGCTTGTCGTTGGCGATGAATTCGGCGAACAGCGACAGGCCGAACAGCACCGCAAAGATCCAAAGCGACCAGTAGGCGCGGCGGTTACGGCAGAAGTTGCGCCAGCGGCGCTGGTTCAGGGGGGAGAGCGCCATGGATCAGCCCTCCCGCTTTTCAAAGTCGATGCGCGGGTCGACCACCACATACATCAGGTCGGAGATGATGCCGACCACCAGCCCCATCAGGCCGAAGATATACATGGTGCCGAACATCACCGGGTAGTCGCGCGCCACCGCGGCCTCAAACCCCAGCCGGCCGAGGCCATCGAGCGAGAAGATCGTCTCGATGATCAGGGAGCCTGCGAAGAACACCCCGATGAACACCGCCGGGAAACCCGCGATGACGATCAGCATCGCGTTTCGGAACACATGGCCGTAGAGGACCCGGTTCTCGCTGAGGCCCTTGGCGCGGGCGGTCATGACGTATTGCTTCTTGATCTCGTCGAGAAAGGAGTTCTTGGTCAGCAGGGTCAGCGTCGCAAAGGCCGCAATGGTGGAGGCGGTGACCGGCAGGGCGATGTGCCAGAAATAGTCCATGACCCTGCCAAGCAGGCTGAGACTTTCCCAATTGTCGGACGTCAGGCCGCGCAGGGGGAAGATCTGCCAGTAGGAGCCGCCGGCAAAGAGCACCAGCAGCATGATGGCAAACAGGAAGCCAGGGATCGCATAGGCCGCAATGATCACACCGCTGGTCCAGGTGTCGAACGGCGAGCCATCGCGCATCGCCTTGCGGATGCCCATCGGGATCGAGATCAGATAGGCAATCAGCGTTGACCACAGGCCGAGCGAGATTGAGACCGGCATTTTCTCCAGCACCAGGTCGGTGACATCGATCTTGCGGAAATAGCTCTCGCCGAAATCAAAGCGCGCATAGTTGCCGAGCATGGTCAGGAAGCGTTCCAAGGGCGGCTTGTCGAGGCCGAACTGTTCTTCCAGCTCCTTGATCAGCTCCGGCGGCAGGCCCTGGCGGCCGGCGTAATTCTCGTTAGCGCTGATCGCCTCTGTGCCGGCATCGCCGCCGCCGCCGGCAAAGCCCTCGAACACGTCGCCGCCGCCTTCAAGCTGGGCGATGATCTGCTCGACGGGACCACCGGGCACGAATTGCACAAGGGCGAAGTTCACCACCAGGATGCCAAACAGGGTCGGGATCACCAGCAGCAGGCGCCGGAGGATATAGGCTGCCATCTCAGGTCCCTTACCGCAGCGCGCCGGCGGATTTGAGCTCCGCCTCACGCGCTGCATCAATCCACCACAGGTCCAGAAGGCCGGTGTCATAGGGCGGCAGGTTTTCCGGCTGGCGGTACATATCCCAATAGGCGATCCAGTTCACATCCAGATACCAGGTCGGCACCACAAACCGCTTGGCCCGCAGCACCCGGTCCAGCGCGCGGGCGTTGGCGCGCAGCTCTTCCTGGGTCTTGGCATCGACAATATTGCCGATCAGTGCATCCACCGCCGGGTCGGCCAGGCCTGCCGGGTTGAACACCGAATACTCATGCGCCTCGGACCCGAAATACTGGTAGAGGCCGGTCGAAGGCTCCAGCGACATCGGATAGGCGGAGGAGATCATGTCGAACTCCTTCTCGCGGCGGCGGCTGGTGTACTGGGCATAATCGACCCGGTTCAGCACTGCATCCACCCCCATGGTGCGCAGGTTGGCGACATAGGGCTGCACGATGCGTTCGATGGTCGGGCTGTCGGCCAGAAATTCAACCTTCAGCGGCTCGCCTTGCGCGTTGCGGCGCATGCCGTCGCCGCCGACGGCCCAGCCGGCCTCATCCAAGAGCTTCATCGCCCGGCGCAGGTTCTTGCGGTCTCCCGGGCGCGACGCCTTGGAGGCATGGGCCATCACCGGTTGCTCAGTCAGGATGGACGGGCTGATCTGGTCGCCCAACGCCTCCAGCACCTCCTTTTCGCGGCCTTCGGGCAGGCCTTCGGCCGCCAGCGGCGAATCCTGCCAGAAGGAGGAGCGGTGGCGGAACAGCCCGTATTGCAGGCTTTCGTTGGTCCATTCGAAATTGAACGCCAGCTGCATCGCCTCACGGACGCGGATGTCCTGGAACTTGGGTTTCAGCAGGTTCATCACAAATCCGCTGGCGGCCGGCACATTGCCGTCCGGGAATTCTCCCTTGATCACATGCCCCAAGTCGACTGCGGCAAATTCATAGTTGGTGGCCCAGTTCTTGGAGTTGTTTTCGGGGCGCAGTGTATAGACGCCAGCCTTAAAGCCTTCCATCGCAGCCACATCATCGCCGAAATATTCGACCCGGATGCGGTCATAGTTGTGGCGGCCCACGTTCACGTTCAGGTGCTTGCCCCAGTAGTCCGGGTTGCGCCTGTAGACGATGCGCTGGTTCACATCGGCGCTTTCCAGCACATAAGGCCCGGAGCCGATGCCGGGATCCAAGCGCGGCTGGTCGATGCGGCGGTTTTCCGGATCTGCCTCGAACCAGGCCTTGGAAAAAACCGAGGTGCCGCCGACCTGGGTGATCATCGCCCGGCGCGGGAAATCCGGGGAGAAGTAGAACTTCACCCGGTGCGGCCCCAGCGCCTCCGCCTTGGGAATGCGTTTGCGCACCGCTTCGGCGTAGGATTTCAGTCCCTGCTCCAGCAGGATGTTGTGGGAGAACACCACATCATCCGCGGTGACCGGGCTGCCGTCAGAAAACTTTGCCTCGGGGCGCAGGTTGAAGATCACCCAATCCTGGCTTTCGGGGTATTCAAGGCTTTCGGCGATCAGGCCGTAGTAGGACCCGGGCTCATCATAGGAGTCCACCAGAAGGCTTTCGAACTGGGCCGAGGACAGCGCCCCAGCCCGGCCCTTGCGGGTATAGGGGTTCATGCTGTCGAAGGTGCCGACGGCAGAAATCGACAATTCGCCCCCTTTGGGCGCATCAGGATTCACGTAATCGAAATGGTCAAAGCCTTGCGGGTATTTCAGCTCTCCGAACTCGGCAAAGCCATGCGCCTTGATGATGGCCTCTTCCGCCCGCGCCAGCGTGGCCGCGGCCAATGCCAGGATCAAGCCGAGCGCAAGCGCGGCGGCGGCCTGCAGCGGGTTCACTCTGTCCTTCGCGCGCACGCGCGCTGCAGCTTTGGCGATGTTCATCTGCCATGACCTCCTGTGCCCGGAACTTTGGCCCGGGTTTTCGCCCCCAAGCTAATGTCCGGGGGCGGTAACATTCAAGTTGAGATTGGGTGATCAAACGCCTGATCTGGGCATAAAGCAGCCCAAACAAGGGCCTGCGCGCCGCGGCGCTTGCCCGAAATATAATTGCCTGCCAGCCTCATATCACGATTGCGTTATGAAACGAGGGAGTTTGCGATGCTGAAGTCAATGAGATTTGCCGCCCTTGCGGTTGCCGGGGCCGCTGCACTGAGCGCCTGCGCCCAGCAGGAAGAGGAAGTCGTCTACACCAGTCCGGAAGAGGCATACTGCGTGCAGACCGGCGGCACATATGTGCTGCGCAGCGGCAAGGCGGGCACCATCGGCGTCTGCATCCTGCCCGACGGCACAGAGCGCGACGCGCTGGCCTACTACCGTGAGAACAACCCGGCCTGATCAGGCCGCCCGCGGCACACCACTCACGCGAACATCAAAAAAGCCGCTGCAAACCGCAGCGGCTTTTTCACTTGGATAGCTGGGACAGCGGTCCGGCTTAGCCGTCCAGGCTGTCCAGATAGGCGATGAGGTTCACCCGGTCGGTCTGCTTTTTCAGGCCTGAGAACGACATGGTGGTGCCGGAGGCATAGGCCGACGGCTTGGCCAGGAAGGCGTCCAGCTCTTCCGGGGTCCAGGCCTTATCGGCCAGGCCGGTCAGAGCGCCGGAATAACCGAAGCCGGAAGCAGAGGCGATGTCACGGCCAACCACACCGTACAGATACGGGCCGGTTGCGTTGGCGCCGTCTTCCAGCTTGTGGCAGGCGGAGCATTTCTTGAATACCTTGGCGCCTTTGGCGGCGTCGGCAGAGGCCATCAGCTCTTCGAAGCTGACTTCCGGCTCGTCGCTGCCGGCATCTTCGGCCGAGGCAACTTCGATCACATAGGAAGCCTCACCGTGGCTGTCCATGTGATACAGTACTTCTGCGCCCCATTTGCCCAGAAGGAATACCAGGAACGCGCCGCAGATGCCTGCGGTCGCTTTGGTGAGGGTCATCGTGTCAAACATGATCGCGAGTCCATTTAGCTGTCTGCAGGGGTGTCTAAGGCTTCCCCTCCCAAGTGGCAAGGTATAGACAGCGCGACGAAACGCCCAATTCTTGAAGTTTTGCACGGGGAACACACCCATGAGCCGCAAAATCGCCATTCAGGGGGAGCTTGGCTCCTACAGCCACGAGGCCTGCCGCATTGCACGCCCGGGCATGGAGGTGCTGCCCTGCCGCACGTTCGAGGAGATTCTGGAGGCGGTGCGCAGCGGCGAGGCAGAGCAGGCGATGCTGCCAGTGGAGAACTCCACCTACGGCCGCGTGGCCGACAGCCACCGGCTGCTGCCGCACAGCGGGTTGCACATCATCGACGAGGCTTTTGTGCGGGTTCATATCAACCTGCTGGCGGTGCCGGGGGCGAAGCTGGAGGATATCCGCGAGGCGCATTCGCATCTGGTGCTGCTGCCGCAATGCGGAACCTTCCTGCGCGAGCACGGCATCCGCGGCCGCGTTAGCCCCGACAACGCCCGCGCCGCGCGCGACGTGGCTGAGGCCGGAGACATCCACTCCGCCGCGCTGGCCAGCGAATTGGCGGGCGAGATCTACGGGCTGGACGTGCTGGCCCGCCATATCGAGGACAACGGCGACAACACCACCCGCTTCCTGATCATGGCGAAGGACATCGATTACACCCGCCGCGGTGCCCACAACATGATCACCAGCTTCGTGTTCCAGGTGCGCAACATCCCGGCGGCGCTGTATAAGGCGATGGGCGGTTTTGCCACCAACGGCATCAACATGACCAAGCTGGAAAGCTATATGGTGGACGGCTCGTTTACCGCCACTCAGTTCTATGCCGATATCGAAGGCCACCCGGATGATGCCAATGTGCAGCTGGCAATGGATGAGCTGAGCTATTTCACCACCAATGTGGAAATCCTCGGCGTCTACCCGGCGGACAACGGCCGGTTCTGACAGGGAAGAAGGCAGGCAGGGGCGTTGCCCCTCTTGGCCCCACGGCCAATTCACCCCAGGGTATTTTCCAGCCAGATGAAGCGACAGCCCCCGCCACGCGCCAGCGTGGCGCCCGGCCCAACGGCGCGACGCAATCTTTGATTGCACCAGAGCGGGCGGGAGCAATCCCGTTCAGGCTGAATTATGCGGAGGGGGGGGTAAGTGAGAGGCTGGACATCGACCCAAGCGGGGCTCGTTGTGGCTGCTTCCTTCCGGACCTGACCAGGTTGGCGAGGCGCCTGCCCGCGCCAACCTCTCGAATCCTGATATAAGGACCGCCGCGGTGATTGGCAAGAGCAGCTGCAGCACCGCTGTTGGATGCCTAAAGCTGCAGCTCCAGCTCCCAGAAACCGCTGCTGTTGAAACCGCGCGGCTCGGCCAGCCCGGCGGGCAGCTCCTGAAGATGCTCCGCCGCTCCGGGGCCCGTCACAGCCACGGCGCTGGTGCCCGGTACCGGTGCCAGCTGCCAGGGATAAGGCATCTCTGCCAGCGGTTCCGGCGGCAAACGCCCGGCGATATAGTCGCGGATCGCCTGGCGGATGCGGACAGGCGGCAGCGGCAGCGCTTCCGCCTCCTCGAGCATCCGGAACCGGCCGCCGCCGCTGACCCGGTAGCTGTTGAGCGCAACCGCAAAGCGCTGACCAGGATCAACCGGACGGCCCTGCCAGCGCAGATCCGTGATCCGCCGGGCTGCAGGATTGAGAAGCTCCCCTGATGCTGAATACCGCGGCGGCTGGGAGACATCGATCCGGTAGCTAAGGCCGAAGATCACATCGAAGTTGTGCCCGGCCCGCAGCGGATCGGTCAGCCGCTGGCCGGAGCTGCCTGGCGCAACCCGGTTGAACAGTCCGGCTGACATTTCCAGCCAGTCCCGCAGCTGTGCGCCAGTGACGGCCACCGCCCGTAATTCATTCGGGAAGACCTGCAAATCGGCAATATGGCGGGCACAAAGCTCGCCCGCCGCAATGTCGGTATAGGACTGCGGCCCGGAACGGCCGCCGAATTTGCCCGGTGAGGCCGCCGATAGCAGCGGCAGGCCTACGGCATCAGTGCCGCGCAGCAGCACCCGCGCCGCGGCGGCTTGGGCGCAGGCAGCCAGGGTCAGGCCACGGTCCGGGGCAAAAAATGTGAAGTAGGAATGCATAGCTACCGGGCTGTGGCCAGCCGGCTCCTGCATCCGTTCTTGTGTGCGGGCATGATCCTCTGCCAGCGCCCGAACCAGGGCCGGATCTTCTGCCGCCAGAGATTGCACCGCGCCGCGCCCGCCCGGCATGGCAACCGGCCGCAAGCAGGCCGAGCCGCCCGACATCTGCCAGCCTCTACCAGTGTATTCCAGTTCCAGCCGGATCACTCCCAGATGCGATCCATGGGCACCGGGCATCACCACCGGCTTGGCAAAGGAGTGGTCAGGGTGCGGCAATGTCAGGTGGGTGTGTCCGCCGACCACTACGTCGATCTCCGTGAGGACGGCCAAGTCTTTCAGAGCATTTTCGCTGCGGTCACCGCCCGCGGCTGCCAGCCCGGTATGCGCCAGCGCCAGTATCAGATCGCAGCCTTCCGCCTTCAGTTGCCGCGCCTTCTTTGCTGCGGCTTCAATAATACCAGCAGCCCGCAGCTGCCCCTCCAGCGCCTGCCGGCACCAGGCCAGCGTCTGCGGCGGCAGCACAGAAATCACCCCGATCCGCACCGGCGGCAGGTTCGGGCAACAAGGCACCTTCTGCTCCAGCACCGCAGAGGGCGCAAATGGCAGCACGCGGTCAGGATCAACCGCTGACAGGTTAGAGCACAGCACCGGACAGGGCGCGTCCTTCAGCACATTCGCCAGCGCCTCCAGCCCGGAATCGAAATCGTGATTGCCAAGACCGGCGGCGTCATATTCCAGAACCTGAAATGCGCGCATCAGCGGATGCGGACCGGACGCCCGCGGCAGGACATCTCCCAGCGGTGCCCCCTGCAAACCGTCGCCATTGTCGACAAGGACACAGGCCGCCCCCTGCTGCGCGGCTTCAGCACGCGCCTGGGAAATCAGGGTCGCCACCCGCGACAGCCCAATGGCCGGGTCCGGCCGGTTGGCGTAGTAATCATGGCTCAGCAGATTGCAATGCAGGTCCGTGGTGGCCAGCACATGCAATTCCCCGGCACTTCGGGCCTTGGAGGCCGCCGCCCCGCCTGTCATGTCCGAAATACTGCTGACACCGCCTGCCCGCTGCTCCTCTTGCACCATTCGGCGCCATTTTTGTTTCGCGTTATTTGAATCAGCGTTTCTACGATTTGCAAAGGATCCTTTGCAGTGCGTGTTAACTTTTTCACACGCGTCTTGCGCTGCCCCCCTGTTACGCCCTGCTCCGCTGCGAAATGACCCTACGTCAGCCGTGCCAGGTGTGGCCGCATGGCGACAGGCAAGCGCGGATCGTGCCCGAATGCTGGCAACGGCTGCGGCACACTGTCATGGATTGCCGCATTTCCCCGTTGAGCGCGGCCCGAAATCCGCCAGTCATAGGAGAATTGCCATGAGACGCGCGGAACAGGTGACCTTCGGCGGCGGCGGCGGACTTGAGCGCGCCGCGCATTTGCGCAGCGATGCGGCGGCGCTGACGGAGGCCTGGAAGAGCTCTGAGGCGCAGGTTCTGCTGATGTGGCGGGGCAAGCCGCTCACTCGGCGCAAAGCAGAGGCGGACCTGCCCTGCGGCCTGGCTTGGACCGCGCCCGCGCATCCGCTGGCGGCGGACCGCAAGGGTGACGCCATTTACCTGGGCCAGGCCACCGGCGGCACGCATTGCTTTGCCTGCGACATCAGTGACTGGCAGCCGCAGGACCTGGACCGGGAAGCGCTCAACAGCTTTGCCGACGCCAGCGAGCAGCAGCACCCGGACCTACCGGACACACACATCTTTGCAGAGCTGCGCCGGATCATGACTTGCCTCACCCCGCTGGAGGCGGAACTGGCCGCCACTGCCAAGGCGCTGCTGGCCTGGCACCGCAGTCACCGGTTCTGCGCCTGCTGCGGCTCCCCCAGCGATCCGGCGCAGGCGGGGTGGCAGCGGCTGTGCCCGGCCTGCAAGGCTCCGCATTTCCCGCGCACCGACCCGGTGGTGATCATGCTGATCACCCATGGCGACAGCGTCCTGATGGGCCGCTCCCCCGGCTGGCCGGAGGGGATGTATTCGCTGCTCGCGGGCTTTGTCGAACCGGGTGAGACGCTGGAGGCCGCCGTGCGCCGCGAAGTGCTGGAGGAGACCGGCGTGCAGGTCGGCGCTGTCAGCTACCTGTCCAGCCAGCCCTGGGCCTTCCCGATGTCGCTGATGTTCGGCTGCGCTGGCGAGGCGCTGAGCCGCGAGATCACCATCGACCCCGAGGAGATCGAGGATGCGCTGTGGGTCAGCCGTCAGGAGATGATGACCGTCTTTGCCGGCGAACATCCGGTTTTGAAGCCCGCGCGCAAAGGCGCGATTGCGCAGTTTTTGATCAAGAACTGGCTTGCGGACACGCTGGACTAAAGCGCATATTTGCCGGAAACGGCGCAGACCCCAAGCCGCAAACGAGGCAGGCGAACATGGAATTTCACAGCAAAGAAGACATCGATGCCCCGATTGCCGAGGTGTTCGGTGCGATCTCGGATTTCGCCATGCTGGAGCGGTCCGCCCTGCGGCGCGGCATTGAGCTGCAGCGCAGCGGTGATCTGGCCCGCCCCGAAGACGGCCTCGCCTGGGACCTTGCCTTCCGCTTCCGGGGCAAGCCGCGCGAGATCAAGCTGACGATGGCCTCCTACTCGCCTCCGTCGGGCATAGTGCTGGAGGGCAGCGGCAGCGGTATTGACGGGCGGACGGAGGTTGAGCTGCTGGCGCTGTCGCCGCAGCGGACCCGGATGTCGGTGCGGCTCAAACTGTCGCCGACCTCTCTGACCGGCCGGCTCCTGGTGCAATCGCTGAAACTGGCACGCAGCAATCTGAACCGCCGTTTCAAGCTGCGGCTGGCGGATTACGCCCGCATCACCGAAGAGCGTCTGAGCCGGTCCGCCTGAACCAGGCAGCCTGAGCCCGCCTTCCGGAAAGCCTCCGCGCAAATTCTAGAACTGCGGCACCAGCCGCGGCCACAGCGCGGAATTGGCGCGGGCAAAGGCGCCAAGGTGGCCGATTTTCCGCAGGCCCGCCTGTTGCGGGTCCAGCACCTCGCGGCGCTGCAGCACACTCCCAAAGGCATCGCCCAGCCGCCAGACCGCCGCAGGCGGCACCACATCGTCATCTTTCATTGCAAACAGATCCACAGGGATGCCGGTTTCCGCCCAGCGCGGCTGCGGCAGGCCCCGCCCCGCTTCCGGCAAGTAACTGCCCGGGGTGGTGCACCAGCGCCGCCACTGCCAGTAGACACCTGCCGGCAAGTCGGCCCCGAACCCCACCGCGCGCCCGGGCAGATAGCCCAGGGCACGGACCAGCGCCGGCACATGGCCGAACCAGAAGGCCAGTGCCAGCGCACGGTAGGGCCAGGGATGATCGTGGTGATGCACCAAGCCGCCCGCAACCACGATCATGCGGGCGACGTCCGTCAGGCCTTCCTGCAGGGGCATCAGCATCGCCCCCAGAGAATGGCCAATAACCAGCAGCGGCACACCCGCATAGTGCCGCTGCATTTCCTGGCGGGCGGCCGGCTGATCCGCCAGCGCCCACTCGGCCATAGTGGCCTGTGACCGGCGCGGGTGCATGCACGCCGAGGCCCCGAAATCCCGGTAGTCATAAGTGAGGCAGGCCATCTGCCGTTCTGCCGCCAGCCAGCGTGCGAAATGCCGGTAATAGCCCTGCGGCACCCCTGTTGCGCCATTCAGCACCACCGCTGCCTTGACCGGTGCCGCCGGATGATAGAGCCGCCCGGCCAGTTCTGCCTCACCGGCGGCAAAGCGCACGTCCTCCACCCGGACTTCCGCGGCGTGTTCTGCATGGCTGTCGAGCATGGCACCCTCCTAGACCGATTGGTCTATTCCACCTCTGGACCAATCGGTCTAATGCTGTCAACCTGCCGTCATGACTGACGTGACGACACCCCAGCCCGACCCGGACAGCCCCATCCCGACCCGCGAGCGGCTGCTGCGGGCGGCGGCCGGCCTGTTCCGCAACAAGGGCTACAGCGGCACCGGCCTGGCCGAACTGCTGGCCGCGGCGGAGGCGCCCAAAGGATCGCTCTACCATCATTTCCCGAACGGTAAATCCGATCTGGCGCTGGCTGCGGCGGATTGGGCGTCGGAGCAGATGCGGCAGGTGATTGCAGTGTCTTTTGACCCCGCCCCCAGTTTTCAGGAAGGTGCCAAAACCGTCTGCTACAAACTGGCCAAGCTGTTCGACCTGCAAGGGAAATGGAGCGGCTGCCCGGTTTCGGCCACGCTGTTCGAGGGGCCGGAGAATGAGGCCTTTCACCAGCACGCCGCCAAGCTTTTCGAGGGCTGGATCACGGAGACCGCACAGCACGCCGAGCGCCTGGGGCTGCCCAGGGATGAGGCCCGCGCAGCGGCGGAAAATTTCTATATCCTGCTGCAGGGCGGCTGGCAGCTGGCGCGGGTGCGGCGGGACTCGGACGTGATCCGAGGACTGCACCTGCAGCTGCGCGCACCTGTGCAGACGCAGAAAAACATTTGACGACTCAGGGATCCAGCCGCTACCGCTTGTGTTGATGGTTCCCGTGCCACAGAATCTTGTGTCCGGGATGAAAAGGGAACACGGTGCGGCCTCGCCCAGCGCAAGGCCAATTCCGCGACTGCCCCCGCAACTGTAAGCGGCGAGCGACCCCGATAGAGCCACTGGCCCGAATGGGCCGGGAAGGATCGGGAAAGCTGCGACCCGCAAGTCAGGAGACCTGCCATCGGATATGAAACTCGAACCCGGGCGGGGTGTCCGGACAGGGTCTGATGGCACCGCGGGCTTTCCGCTTTCTCATCCGGTCTCTTGTCCCCAAGACCCCCGCACCACGCGCGGAGGGCGCAAACATGATGTGGACGGACAAGACGCATTTCTATGCGGCAACGGATTGCAAATACCTCGGGAAACCTTGCCCGGCAGCAGAGCGGATGATCGCCAAGCTGGCTGAGGCGATGACCAAGGCCAAGCCGCTGACCCAGGAGGATTTCGAAATCACCGGCACCAGCAAGCTGGACGGCTGCCCGCGCAACTGCCCGGCGCAGTTCGTGGCCAGCCACGACCGGATCCGGCTGTTCTGCGGTGTCGGGGAAGAGGCCCCGCGTGACGGGCTGGACCGGTTTGCCGATGCGATTCTCAGCCGCGACGGCACCGGCTTTGCGGCCTCCAAACTGGACGCCCGCCCCTGTGCGCTGATGGAGGCGCTGCCGAAAACGGCAGAGGCACGTCAGGCGGAGCAGATGCTGGCGCTTTAAGCCGGCAAGCCAAGCGCAGCAAAACGGAACGGCAGGCCTGATGGGGCTGCCGACTTATTGCGGCCGCAGCCCTGCCGGACGCCCCGCGTAGGCCCATTCCAGCTGCGCCTGCGTTTCCACAGCGCAAGGGCGCACAGTGCGCAGCCTTGCCAGCGCCTGTGCGGAGTCTTCGCCGCTTTCGATCATCAGCCGCAGCACCGCCATGCCGGAGCGGCCGCAGCCGCCCTTGCAATGGACCAGCACCCGGCCGCCGCCCTCCAGCGCCATCCGCGCCGAGGCGCTTGCCTTGGGCCATTTCGCCGCCACCTGCCGCGACGGCACGTCGAAATCCGGCACCGGCAGATGGATCCAACGGCTGGCCATGCTCTGGATATCGCAGCCGAGCCGGTGGCTGCCGGCCGCCGCGTGTTCGTCTGCCGTGGTCATGGAGATCACCAGTCCGGGCTTCCAGGCGTTGATCCGGCCCATGTCGCCAGCATAGTCGCCGCCCTTGCCCGGCAAGGGGCACAGCGCCAGCCTCCCGCCCGCGACGGGCACCTCGTATATGGAAATATTCACTGCCACAGGCATCTCCTGCGCCGCAGTCCCAGAGACTTCGTCAGATCGCATGCCGCCTCCTCGCGTTGCGTTCCAATTCCCACTCCCGCCCAGGGTCTTGCAAGGTGATTCTAACCGCCAAAGCCGCCGAATCCAAAACCTTTTCTTGGCCGGCTGGCACCTGCCCATCAGCGGTGGACGAACCGGCTGCGCTTCAATACCCTGCGCGCAACGCGGGACGCCCGCACATCGAATCCGGCACGAGACATCATGAACGATACCCCCAGCGGCACCACCGGCAGCACCGGCCAATCCCAATACCAGGTTCTGGCCCGCAAATACCGGCCTGAGACCTTTGCCGATCTGGTGGGTCAGGACGCCATGGTGCGGACGCTGAAGAACGCCTTTGCCGCTGACCGGATTGCCCAGGCCTTCATCATGACCGGCATCCGCGGCACCGGTAAGACCACTACCGCGCGGATCATCGCAAAAGGCATGAACTGCGTCGGCGAGGACGGTCAGGGCGGCCCTACCACCGACCCTTGCGGCAAATGCGAGCATTGCACGGCGATCATGGAAGGCCGCCATGTGGACGTGATGGAGATGGACGCGGCCTCGCGCACCGGTGTGAACGACATCCGCGAGATCATTGATTCAGTCCAGTACCGCGCCGCCTCGGCCCGCTACAAAATCTACATCATCGACGAAGTCCACATGCTGTCGACCAGCGCGTTCAACGCACTGCTGAAAACGCTGGAGGAACCGCCCGCGCATGTGAAATTCATCTTCGCCACCACCGAGATCCGCAAGGTGCCGGTGACGGTGCTGTCGCGCTGCCAGCGTTTCGACCTGCGCCGGATCGAGCCGGAGGTGATGATTGCCCTTCTGCGCAAGATCGCCACAGCCGAAGGCGCCGAGATAGCCGAGGACGCGCTGGCGCTGATCACCCGCGCCGCCGAGGGCTCCGCGCGGGATGCGACCTCGCTCTTGGATCAGGCGATTTCCCACGGCGCCGGTGAGACCACTGCCGATCAGGTCCGCGCTATGCTGGGCCTTGCCGACCGCGGCCGCGTCCTGGACCTGATGGACATGATCCTGCGCGGCGACGCGGCGGCGGCGCTGACAGAACTCAGCGGCCAGTATGCCGAGGGCGCCGACCCGCTGGCGGTGCTGCGCGATCTGGCGGAGATCACCCATTGGGTCTCGGTGGTGAAGATCACCCCTGACGCCGCCGAGGACCCCACCGTCAGCCCGGACGAGCGCGCCCGCGGCAAGGCGATGGCGGATGCGCTGGCGATGCGCGTCCTGACCCGCATGTGGCAGATGCTGCTGAAGGCGCTGGAGGAAGTGGCCGCCGCGCCGAACGCAATGATGGCCGCGGAAATGGCGGTGATCCGGCTGACCCATGTGGCCGACCTGCCCTCCCCTGAGGAGCTGATCCGCAAGCTGCAGGACACGCCCCCTCCGCCGCCCCCCGGTCCAGGCGGCCCTGGCGGCGGCATGCAAATGCAAGGTATGGGCGCCCAGGCGCTTGGCGGTGCTGCACCGCAAGGCGGCCCGGCAGGCGGCGCATCCGGCGGCGCACCTGTGGCCCATGGTGGCGGCGGCACGGTAACGGCGCTGGCGCCGCAGGTCAGCTCCGCCCTCGCCCGCTATCCGTCTTTTGAACACGTGGTGGAACTGATCCGCACCAACCGCGACGTCAAGCTGCTGGTCGAGGTCGAAACCGGCGTGCGGCTGGTCTCCTACCAGCCGGGCCGGATCGAGTTCACCCCCTCTGCCCAGGCGCCGCGCGACCTGGCCGCCCGGCTTGGCTCAGCGCTGCAGAACTGGACCGGCGCCCGCTGGGTAGTCTCCATCGCGCCGGACGGCGATGCCGCAACCATTGCCGAGATCCGCGATGCGGCTGAGAACGCCCTGCGTGAAGAGGCGACTGCGCATCCGCTGGTGCAAGCCGTTTTAGAGAACTTCCCCAAGGCCAAAATCACCCGCATACGCACACCGGAGGAACTGGCCGCCGAAGTTGCCGCCGAAGCCCTGCCCGAGGTGGAGGACGAATGGGACCCCTTCGAAGACGGCTGACGGCGGGCCTGGCGGCCCTCTTGTTCACAATGCCGGCCACCGCCTTTGCCACCACTTGCTTTGACACAGGGGAAGCACAAGACAGCGCATGGGATGTCCTTGTGCGGCTCTCGTCCAAACCTGTTGCATTGGCCCTCTTCGCCCTCGCCGGATTCGCACTCTATAGCGGAAAGCGACTGCCGTTTTCACTCGCGGGCGCGCTGTGGGGCCTTCTGGCCTTCGTCATAGCCGTAGATAACCACGAGCTTTTCTTCGACGATAAGAAAGCCTTGGGCATAATCGAAGACTGCACCGCCTCCCCCCACTTGTTCATCGCGCTTGCAATTGCGATATGTGCGGGGATGACTTACGGCGCCCTGCGCCCCCGCACTTAGGAGAAGACAGATGCTCAAAGGCCTCGGCGGTCTTGGCGACATGGCCAAGATGATGAAATCGGCACAGGAACTGCAGACCAAGATGGCGCAGATGCAGGAAGACCTGCACAACGTCATGGTGACCGGCGAGGCCGGCGCGGGCCTGGTCAAGGCAACCGCCTCTGCCAAAGGCGACCTGAAAGCGCTGGACATCGACCCCTCGATCTTCAACGGCGACGACAAGGAAGTGGTCGAGGACCTGATCCTGGCCGCCATCAAAGACGCCCAGGCAAAGGCCGCGGAAAAGGCGCAGGACGAAATGGCCAAGCTGACCGAAAGCATGGGCCTGCCCAAAGACATCAAGCTGCCGTTCTAAGAACCGGCAAGCTGAATGCAAAAAAGGCGGCCCGTCTGGTGCCGCCTTTTTCTTTGCCTGCCTCATCCAGTCTCCAGCCGGAACTTCAAGAAACGCTGCCCCTCGTATTGCACCGCCCCGGTCTGCACCGCCCCAAGCCGCATCAGCGGCCGCAGATGGCGTCGGGTCGGCGGCAGCAGGAAGGTGACAAAGGGAATGCGCGGATCCTGGCGGGCAAACGCCAGTGCCTTGCGCGCAATGGCGGGGCCAAGGCCAAAACAGTCCGCCCGCAGCACCAGCCCGAAATCCCACTCTGCGCCTTCTTTCTGGAACCCACCCCAGCCGAGGTAATCCTCACCGTGCAAGAAAGCCCAATGGCCCAGCCCGTCGCGCTGCCAGCGGGCTTCCTTGGCGGCCACGAAATCCCTGGCAGCGGCCTCATCCCACGCGCCTGTCAGCAACGGCATATGCGCCGCCATCCGCGGGTCTGACATGTGGCGGGCAATCTCCTGCGGCGGCACCTCTGTCAGCCGGGCAAAACGCAGCCGGGGAGATTTTCCTGCTTCCCGCCATGTGCCGCTAGCCATCCCGAACCCTCCGCCGTTTCAGGCTAGGCATACCCCCGGCACGCAGCAAAACAAACCCCGAACATTTTGCTGCCCTGCCCTTGCACTTCCCTGTCCCGATCAGCCTATATGGCTGGGAAGCAAAGGGCCCAAGGCATGATCAAGAACTCCACCAGCGATATTGAAGACCTGATTGCCCTGATGGCCAAGCTGCCGGGACTGGGGCCGCGCTCGGCGCGCCGCGCGGTACTGCATCTGATCCGCAAGCGGGCGCTGCTGCTGACGCCCCTGGCCGATGTGATGAGCGAGGTGGCAGCGACAGCCCGCGAATGCCTCAACTGCGGCAATGCCGGCACCAGCGAGATCTGCCCGATCTGCACCGACGAGGTGCGCGGCAACGGCGAACTGTGCGTGGTCGAGGATGTGGCCGACCTCTGGGCGATGGAGCGCTCAGGCGTGTTCAAGGGCCGCTACCATGTGCTCGGCGGCACGCTCTCGGCGCTGGATGCGGTGGGACCTGAGGATCTGCGCATCCCGCGGCTGATCGACCGGGTCGCCACCGAAGGCATCAGTGAAGTGATCCTGGCGCTGAATGCCACCATCGACGGCCAGACCACGGCGCATTACATCGCCGATCAGCTGCAGGGACAGGTGAAGCTGACCTCATTGGCGCAGGGCGTGCCGATCGGCGGGGAGCTAGATTACCTCGATGACGGCACCATCTCCGCCGCGATGCAGGCGCGCAAGGAAATCTGACGCCGCGGCCGGGCGCAAAATTCTTCGAAGAATTTTGGCCGGAAAATTCGAAATTTTCCGGCTCTCCTCCGTTAGCCGTAGAAACGTTGCAGCCCCTGTACCGCCCGGGACAGCGCACCATCGCCGGTGTCCTTGTGCAGCACCAGGCGGATCGCGCCGGAACTGCCGCCGCCGATCACCACGCCCTCGGCTGCCAGATGCGCCCGCAGATCATCATTGCGCCCGTCAGCGGGCGTGAAGAACACCATGTTGGTGGCCTGAGACACATCACCCGCGCCCAGCCCCCGCAGCACTCCGGCCAGGTCCGCTGCCCGTGCGTGATCCTCTGCCAGCCGCTCAGCGTTATGCTCCAGCGCATAGAGCCCGGCCGCTGCCAGCACGCCCGCCTGCCGCATGCCGCCGCCCAGCATCTTGCGCCAGCGCCGCGCCCTGGCGATCAGATCCGCTGGCCCGACCAGCACAGATCCCGCCGGTGTGCCCAGCCCCTTGGACAGGCATACCGACACCGTGTCCGTCAGCCCGGCAAGATCCGTTTCCGCGCACCCCAGCGCGGTGATTGCGTTGAAGAACCGCGCCCCGTCCAGATGCACCGACAGCCCGCCAGCCCGGCCGGCCTCCGCCGCTGCGGCCATATCCGCCAGCGGCACTGCCAGCCCGTTATGGGTGTTTTCCAGCGACACCAGGCGGCTGACGGGAAAATGCGGATCATCCTCCTTTACCGCAGCCCGGATCTCTGCCGGGTCCAGCGCCCCGTCCGCGCGCACGGGCAGAGGGCAGAGCGCAATGCCGCCCAGAACCGAGGCGCCAGCCGCCTCGTAGGCGTTCACATGGTAGCCGCTGCCGCAGATCACTTCCTCGCCGCGCTGGCAATGCGCCAGCATGGCAGCAAAATTGCTCATGGTGCCGGTGGGCACAAAAAGAGCCGCTTCCTTGCCCAGCCGTTCGGCCAGAACGGCCTCCAGGCGGTTCACCGAGCGGTCTTCGCCATAAACGTCATCGCCCAGCTCCGCTGCGGCCATTGCCTGCAGCATCCCCGCATCGGGCCGCGTCACCGTATCGCTGCGCAGGTCGCACAGGGCCGCATTGTCCCCGGCCCGCGCCATGCCGGCGTATTGGTTCATTCCGTCACCTGTTCATAGGCCAGCGCCGCCAC
Source organism: Leisingera sp. ANG-M7 (assembly GCF_000813965.1). Classification (GTDB taxonomy): domain Bacteria; phylum Pseudomonadota; class Alphaproteobacteria; order Rhodobacterales; family Rhodobacteraceae; genus Leisingera. Next base: position 144,431 of record NZ_JWLI01000007.1, read on the forward strand.
GATGTGGACACGCCGGGTTTCGCCTCCGTTCAATGCGGTGTGGTAGCCGCGGGTGTCAGTGAAATAGACAGAGCCGTCGGCTGGCAAGTGGGTGACGTGATGATTCACGATAAACAATGATCCGGGATTGGAAAGCACCGGGATATGCAGCCGCGGCTCCGGATCGCGGTGCCACGAGTTGCAGTTGTAAAGCCCCTTGGACAAAACCCGCGTGCGCCCGATCGGAAAGCGTTTGGCCAGTTCCTCGTGCACATGCTCGAAGTAGGTTCCTGCAAATTTCGGATTGAACTCGGAAAACTCCACCTCCGGCACCAGATCCTCGCGCGGCTCCTCGACATAGCGGCTGTCGGCGCGCAGCCAGTAGCGGCCCGACAGATCATTGGCGGTCCACTCGGACTGCCCCGGCCGCTGAGTCAGCGGCAGCGCGGCAAACCCCTGGTCCTGCATGCCGCCCATGAAGTCCTCGCGGCGCAGACATTCCTGCAGTGCCTCCTGCAACAGCTGGATGTCGAACGTCAGCTCCAGCCGCTGGATGCCCGGCCCCGGCACAAACTCCGCCACCGAGGCGGAATCGGGCATGGCCTGCATGGCCCGGGTGACGGCCTGCACATCGGCGTCCTTGATCTGCGGTGAAAAAGTCATGCTGCGCGCTCCCAGTTTCGTTCCGTTCGCATGTTCGGGTGTTGCACTTGACGCCAGCATTGCAGACTGCTTCCCGTCCCAAAAGCAGCGTTTCCGCAATCCTTCTTGCAAAAATTGCAACACATGGCAGGGTAACTCCATGCGCCGCAAGATCCCGCCCACCTCCGCCCTCTTGTGTTTCGAGGCAGCAGCCCGCTCCGGCAGCTTTGCCCAGGGCGCCCGCGCCATGAACCTGTCGCAAAGCGCCTTCAGCCGCCAGATCCAGGGGCTGGAGGCGCAGACCGGTCAGACCCTGTTCAAACGCGAGCGCCAGCGGGTGCATCTGACCGGCGCAGGCGGAATGCTGCTGCAGGAGCTGGCGCCGCAGCTTGAGGCGCTGGAAGCCACCTTTTACCGGCTGCGCACCCGCGACAATCCCTACGGCGCGCTCAACATCGGCACCTATCCGACGCTGGGCAGCCGCTGGCTGATGCCGCGGCTTGCGGAACTTGCTCAGGCGCTGCCGCGGCTGACGGTCAACACCATCACCTACCTGGACAATGCACAGGTGGATGCCAGCCTGGTGGATCTGGCCATCGTGCAGGGCGATCCGCCGTGGCCCGGTTTCCGTGCCGATCTCCTGATGCCGGAAACCCTGGTGGCGGTGGCGGCCCCCGGCCTGCTGGAAGCTCCGCCGCAGGAGGCTGCCCGCCTGCTGGACCACCCGTCGCTGCAGCACACCACCCGCCCGCTCAGCTGGCAGATCTGGTTCGAAGATCTGGGCCAGGCGCTGCCCGCCCGTCCCACCGGCCCCCTGTTCAGCCAGTTCGAGATGCTGATCGACGCGGTGAAATACGGCCACGGGGTGGCGATCCTGCCGGAGCTTCTGGTCCGCCGCGAGCTGGCGGAAGGCAGCCTGACCCTGGCCCACCCGCACCGCTGCACGCCCGCCAGCGCTTATTATCTGCTGACACCGCAGGCCAAGACGGGCATCAGCCGGATCGAACGGGTCCGGACCTGGCTGCTGGAACAGGCGCCCGGCGCCTAGACGCCACCGCGCCGCGCATCAGCGCGGCGCCACGCCCAAGGCTGCCAAGGGGCCCGCAGGGGCACCTGCAGGCGCGGGAGCACTCCGGTATGCGGGCTCCCCTAGCGGAACAGCGCCTTGTACAGCTTTTCCTTGGTGAACGGCTTGTCCAGCACCTGAACCCCATCCAGTTCCGGGTAACCCGCCTGCGCAGCGCTGAAGGCAAAGCCGCTCATCATCACAGCGTTCAGCCCGGGCTGGAGCTGCCGCAGCCGGGACAGTGTTTCCCAGCCGCCGCGCCCCGGCATGCTCATGTCGATCACCGCGCCGTCAAACGGTCCTTGAGTCTGAATAAGCGCCAGCGCCGCATCATAGCCATCCGCGCTTGCGACCTCGCAGCCGCGCAGCTGCAACAGGCCGGCGACAGCACGGCGCACGGTGTCCTCGTCATCCACCACCAGGATACGGCGCGCCTGCCCTTTGCGCGGCTCTGGCGCCGCGGCGGGTCCGGCGGCCTGAACCTCAGCCGCCTCGCAGGCCGGGAAATAGAAGCGGAAGGTGCTGCCGCCGCCCTCCCGGCTGTCCACGGCCAGCCCGCCCCGGTGGCTGCTGATGATGCCCATCGCCGCCGCCAGCCCCAGACCGCGGCCGCCGGGCTTGGTGGTAAAGAACGGATCGAATATCCGCGCCACGGTATCGCGTGCCATGCCGCCGCCTGTGTCGCGCACCTCCAGCATGACGCAGGGGCCCGCAGGCATCCTGCGCCCCGCCAGCAGCCGCCGCCGCTCTGCCGAGCCCAGGCTGCTGCGCCGGGTGGAGACCGTCACCGTGCCGGCCCCCGGCCCGATCGCCTCAACCGCATTCAGCACCGCCTGCATCAGCAGCTGACCGGCCTGGGCCGGATCCATCCGGGCAGTCAGTTCCCCTGCCTCCAGATCCAGAACCACCGCCTTGCCCAGCTTGCACTCTGGTGGCACCAGCGCCAGCGTCTCACGGACGATCCGGTTCAGATCGCAGGCCTCCGGCTGCGGGGTGCCGCCGCCCCTTGCATAGCCCAGCAGCTGCCGCATCAGCCGGGCCGAATCCTGCAGCCCCGCCTTCACAGACTGCACATCCGCTGCTGCCGGATGCGCGGCCTCCAGATGCGCCAGCGCCAGCTCGCTGCGGCCCTGCATCCCGGCCAGCAGGTTGTTGAACTCATGCGCGATTGTGCCCGCCAGCAGCCCAAGGCTTTCGGCCTTGCGCCGCAGCAGCAGCGCCTGTTCCGCCTGGCGCCGCCGCCGCTCCGCCCTGCCGCGGCATAGCTCATGCGCAGCCCGTGCTGCACAGACGCCGATCAAGCTGCTGTTCTGAAATCCGGCGGCCATCTCGCCGTCGTGCAGCAGCGCAAAATGGCCAATCAGCTGCCCATTCTCATCCCGCAGCGGCATCCCGAAATAGGAGACCACCCCCTGCGCCCGGAACGCCTCCTGCGCCGGAAACATCTCTTGCAGCCCTTTGGGCACCAGAAAGGGTTCTCCCTCTTGCAGGAAAGCGCAAGGGGCGCCCTCATAAGACATCAGCTCCTCGCCGCTGCCTGCAGCGGCCAGCCCGCCATCACAGCATGCCAGAACCCTGTAGCAGCCCGGGCTGTCAGCCGTGTATTCAGCGATGAAAGCCCTTCGCACCCGGAAGGCGCGCTGCATCTGAACCGCCAGCTGCCGCAGGGCCGCCCGGGGCGACAGGCTGCCTGCCCCCGCCCCGCGCGCCAGCGCCGCCAGGACTGCGGCCTGCTGCATGGAGGCCAGCTCCGCCCCCAGCCGCCGGGCAAACTGCTGCATGGCTGCTACGGCCTCTGCTGTCAGCGCCGCCCCTGGCGGCTGCCGCCAGGCCGCCTGCACCAGGCCGGCAACTGCGCCCGCAGCGTCCAGCAAGGGCACCCCGGCATAGGCGTTGATGTTTTCTTCGATGAACATCGCGTCTTCCGGGTACAGCTGCTGCACCCGGTCCGCGAAAACCTGCGGCGCGGCGCGCAGCACCACGTCCCGGCACGGCGCGCCGCGCGCGTCATATTCGAAATCCCCCAGCGGCATCCCGTCGAACCAGCTGGCCACCACCTTCAGGTGCTCGCCCTGCCGGATCCGCAATGCGCTGACTGTGACCAGATCCGCGCTGAATCCCCGTGCCAGCTGATCTGCAAATGCCTGGCAGAACCCGGCGCCGCTTGCGCCCGCCAGCTCTTCCAGATCCAAGCGGCTGCCTGCCCCAAGCGCCGCACCCCCGGATGCGTCCATAACCAATACTCCTGCCATCCCTGCACGGGCCGGCCTTCCGGGTCCGGACCCCTGGCAAACTCACAAAACACTGTCCTTCCGCGCCGCAGACCAGCCCCCTTTTACCCAAGGGCGTCCTCCGCAGTGCTCAATTCTGCAGGCAGCCTGGAACATGGCTGCACCGCAACATCATGCTGCGCGAACTACACGTGCGCAGTCAACATCTTGTATGATTGAGACTCAATTCTAACAGAAAAAGCCGCAAATCCGGAGCACCGGATCTGCGGCTTTTTACAGATTTTCCATTTGCCGGACCGGCCGGCTGACCTAGGACGGGCAGGTCCGCATCAGAAGCGGCTGTCCTCGTCGTCGTCCTCATCATCGCCGCCCGCGGGCAGGTTGAAGAAGCTGTCGGCGTCCAGGACGTCCTCTTCTTTCTTCTCGTCCTCGTCGTCATTGAGGCCGCCGCCCAGGGTGAAGGTTTCCAGACCCTCGATGGCGGACGGGATCTTCGGCTCAGCGTCCATCTCCAGCGACTGCTCGGTGGAGACCAGCTTGCGGCGCTCGTCATCGCTCATCACGCCGCCTTCGGCTGCCTTCTTGGCCGCGGCTTTCTGCACCGCGGAATCCAGCTCGGACTGCTTGCACAGGCCCAGCGCCACTGGGTCGATCGGCTGCATGTTGGCGATGTTCCAGTGGGTGCGCTCGCGGATCGACTGGATGGTCGGCTTGGTGGTGCCCACCAGCTTGGCGATCTGGCCGTCGCTGAGTTCCGGGTGGAACTTGACCAGCCACAGGATCGAGTTCGGACGGTCCTGGCGCTTGGACAGCGGAGTGTAGCGCGGGCCGCGGCGCTTTTCCTCGCCGGCCGCTGCCGGGTTGAACTTGAGCTTCAGCTTGTGCAGCGGGTTGGCCTGCGCCTTGTCGATCTCTTCCTGGGTCAGCTGGTTGTTTGCCATCGGGTCGAAGCCCTTGACGCCCACCGCCACTTCACCGTCGGCGATGCCCTGGATCTCCAGCTCGTGCATGCCCACGAAATCCGCGATTTGCTTGAAGCTGATTGTGGTATTGTCCACCAGCCACACGGCGGTTGCCTTGGCCATCAACGGTTTTGCCATGTGCTCATCTCCTTAAAACACCTTTGATCCCCGGATACATCTCTCCCGCCGCCTGAAATGGCGTCCCCGGCGATCCGGGGCAGGTTTCCGTTGTCGGGGAACTTCCGCCCTATATAGTCGGCATCGATGCATAAGGAAAGAGGCCAATGCGCAAGTTGTTCACAGGTATATTTGCGGCTGTTCTGACCCTGCTGCCGGTGCTTGCGGCGGCGGACGGCGAGCCTGCGGGCGACTTCGACTACTACGTGCTGTCGCTCAGCTGGTCGCCGAACTGGTGCACGCTGGAGGGCGACGCCAAGGGCGCGGACCAATGTGATGCCCGTCATGATTACGGCTGGACGTTGCATGGCCTCTGGCCCCAGTACCACCGCGGCTGGCCCAGCTACTGCCGCACGGCAGAGGCCCCGCCGAGCCGCGCAATGAGCCGGGACATGGCAGACATCATGGGCAGCCCAGGGCTCGCCTGGCACCAGTGGAAGAAACACGGCACCTGCTCCGGCCTCAGCGCGCGGGACTACTACACCGCGATGCGTGCGGCCTACGAACGCGTCACCCGCCCCGCCGCCTTCCGCAGTCTCGAGAAGCCGGTGACCCTGCCTGCCGCCGTTGTTGAGCAGGCCTTTCTGCAGGACAACCCGGACCTCAGCCGCGACAGCCTGACCATTACCTGCCGCGACGGCGCCATCCAGGAGGCCCGTATCTGCCTGTCCAAGGCACTGGAGCCGGTGCCCTGCGGGCGCGACGTGATCAGGGACTGCACATTGAAAAACGCCCGCTTCGCGCCCATCCGCTGAACAGGCAAGGGCGCTGCCCCTCTAGGCCCCACGGCCAATTCACTCCGGGATATTTCGGGCCAGATGAACAGGGGACCCAGTCTTCATCTTTCCCCAAATACACAAACCCTGCCACGCAGCCAGCGCCGCCGCCGGCAGGTGCGGAAACATGCCTCCGCCCCGCCCCAAGGCGGTAAAGCGCCTGTGAAGCGGAAACTGCCGCGTTTCGTGCTACATTACACCACGTGCCGCGCCCGGCCCTGCCTGAACGGCACTCCGTTTTGGTCAGCGAGAAGGAGGAAGCGCATGGCAAAAACAATCGGTAACCCGCTCAGCTGGCTTCTGCAGGGTGCAGAGACCACCTCCCACCACGTTGGCCAATCCGTCAGCGAAATGCGCAGCACCGGCGCTGCGGCAATGCCGGAGGCACGCAAGCTCAGCATGGATGACATCATCCATTCGCTGGCCGCCGGGCTGGAGGATTTTGCCGCATGCCGCTCCGACGCGATGTTCCTGGTGCTGTTTTATCCCATTATCGGCATCGCGCTCATCGTGATGAGCCTGTCGATGAACCTGTTGCCGCTCGTTGTGCCGATGATCATGGGCTTTGCCATCCTTGGCCCCGTCGCGGCAGTCGGCCTGTATGAGATGTCATCGCGCCGCGAGGCCGGGATGGAGACCCGCTGGATGGATGCCTTCGCGGTCATTCGCTCGCCCTCCTTTGGCGCCATTCTGGTGCTGGGCTTGTATCTGGCAGCCCTGTTCATCATCTGGCTGGTGGCGGCAGACATGATCTACAGCCGCACCCTGGGGCCAGAGCCGCCGGCCTCGATCATGGGCTTCGTCGGCGACGTGCTGACCACCCGCGAGGGCTGGATGATGTCAATCAGCGGCGGCATCGTGGGCGCGGTTTTTGCCTTTGCCGCATTGGCGATGAGTCTGGTGTCCTTCCCGCTCCTGATGGACCGCCATGTCGGCCTGCCGGTCGCGGTCGCAACCTCGATCAAGGTGCTGCGCAAGAACCCGATGGTCTGCATGACCTGGGGCCTGATCGTCGGCGTGTCGCTGATCGTCGGATCAATCCCCTTCCTGGCAGGGCTGATCATCGTGGTGCCGGTGCTGGGACATGCGACCTGGCATCTGTACCGGCGCGCGGTGGAGTGAACACCTGAAACCAAACAAGGGCCGGCGCATCCGCCGGCCCTTTGGTTTGCAGGCCTGAAGCAGTCAGCCCACCTTCAGGACGATCTTGCCGATATGGCCGGAGCTTTCCATCCGGGCATGGGCCGCTGCCGCCTCGTCCAGCGCAAATTCGCTGTCCATCACCGGCGCCACCTTGCCTGCTTCCAGCAGGGGCCAGACCGCCTCCGCCAGATCCTGGGCGATCTGCGCCTTGGCCAGGTCGCTCTGCGGGCGCAGGGTCGATCCGGTCAGCGTCAGCCGCTTGACCATCATCAAGGCAAAGTTCAGCTCCACCTTGGGGCCTTGCAGAAAGGCGATCTGCGCCAGCCGCCCGTCCTCGGCCATCGCCTTGATGTTGCGCGGGATATAATCGCCGCCGACCATGTCCAGCACCAGATCGGCGCCGCCCTCATCCCGCAGCACCTTGACGAAATCCTCGTCCCGGTAGTTGATCGCCCGCTCGGCGCCCAGGTCCAGGCAGGCCTGGCATTTCTCATCCGACCCCGCAGTCGCAAACACCCGCGCTCCGAACGCCCTGGCCAGCTGAATCGCTGTTGTGCCGATGCCGGAAGAGCCGCCATGTACCAGGAACCGTTCGCCGGCCTTCAGCCCGCCGCGGGTGAAGACGTTGGACCAGACGGTAAAGAAGGTCTCCGGCAAACACGCTGCCTGTTTCAGATCCATGCCCACCGGGATTGGCAGGCAATGCGCCGCCGGCGTTGCCACATATTCCGCATACCCCCCGCCCGGCAGCAGCGCGCAGACCTGATCGCCCGCCACGATGCCGCTGACGCCCGCGCCCACGGCCAAAACTTCGCCCGAGGCTTCCAGCCCCGGCAGGTCGCTGGCGCCCTTGGGCGGATCATAGGCACCTGCGCGCTGCAGCGCATCGGGGCGGTTCACCCCGGCATAGGCCACTTTGATCACCACCTCGCCATGGCCCGGTTGCGGCACCGGGCGTTCACACATCTTCAACACCTCGGGCCCGCCGGGTTTGGTGATCTCCACCGCGCGCATCATCTCTGTCATCGGCTGATTTCCTCCTGATCCTTGCCCTCTGCCTAGCATCCGGCAGAGTGAGCGCAAACAGCAAAGGCGCCGCAGTTGGGGCGGAATGCGGAGTGGCCGCGCCGGCAGCAGGAATCTGTCAGAGCGGCATTACAAACGCTGTCACAGAACTTCGGCCGGTATTGTAATAGCAGCGCGGACTTTCCTGACTTCCGCCCTCTTTCAACTAACAACCGTTTCTACAACATGAAGGTAATTTCAGGTGCAATGAGCCGGCTGATCCGGCCGCCAGTGTTCACCGCACAATAAATGGACCTCGGCGGGCGGGCGGCGCTATCCACGCTGCGGCACACCCAATTCCTTGCCTCCATGGATTTCAATGATTGCGACAATGCCCGATCTGTTATCGTCGGCAGGGTTCGCTTGATGCCGCTGAATTGGCTTGGTGTGTGGAGCGATGTCAGAACCGGCAAAGTCCATGAGCGGCGCAGCAAAGGCTGATCTTCCGCTGTCGAAACACCTTGAATCTTATGGGCAAGGGCCGCCGCCGCAATCCCCAGCTGCGTAAGGCGGAATTCCGGGCGCAGCGGATGACCATACCCAGGGTTTCGTTCAATCAATCCAATTTCGATCAGGTGATCCATGCTTTGCGCGAAGGCGGTTCTGCCTGCCCCTGTCGCGGCCAGCAGGGGCGCTTGCCGTCCGGCAATGCCCGAATGCAGGCACGAGAGTATAGGCATCGCCCAAGCCTTCGACGTGATGTTGACAAACGCTTCTATGTCCATAAAGTATAGTTAGTATATTTTTAGTTATAAGGAAAGCCCATGTCACTGATTGCAGTCGACCAAACCATCACCATCGCAATGTCAGTCAGGGATCGCCATGCGAGCGCAAAGTGGTACGAAACCATGCTGGGATTTGAGTTGCTCTATCATGCCGATGAGGCGGGCTGGTCCGAGCTTCGGACAAACACGCCCGGCGTCGCTATCGGCCTTGGCGAGCACACCAAGCCAGCACCCGGCAACTGCGTGCCTGTCTTTGGGATCGCTGATCTGGATTCGGCCCGGCAGAAACTGGAGCAGGCGAAAGTCAAATTTGATGGCGAGACGGATGTCGTCGAAGGCATGGTCAAAACCGCGACTTTCTACGACCTCGACGGCAATGCGCTGATGCTTGCGCAGGATTTGACCGGCGGGAATGAGTAACACGCGGAATTCCTATGCCTCTGCGGCGTGCCTGCTTCCGGCAGGCACGGCTTCAGCTGCAACTCACTGCACGTCTTCAAAACTGAGCGTTCATCTGCAGTCGCCAGATATGTCCCCATAACGGCCGCCTAAAACCTTCGCAGCATTCGCCGCTCTGGGCTCTCTCCCGCCATCTGCAGCAAGGTACGCGCATATGCGCTTTGGCTGACGGCAAGTCCCGTGCCGCCAGCAGACAGGTATCCGACCTCGGGACTGCCCCCCCCTTCAGCGCCGCGGATCAACCGACCCCGGCAGATCATCGCGCCCCTTTGGTGGCTTGATCTGTTCGGCCAGCCAGTTCGGCCCCACCAGCAAGGGCTTCAGAAGCGGATTCTTCTGCAGACCGGCCTTCAGTTTCTCGAAGTTCATCACGTTATCGATGCGCCGGTCGAGGAAATCCCAGGTCGCCTGATGCTCCAGGCTGTCATCGCCCAGCCAGAACAGCACCGTGGCAGAATAGACGCCAGCCAGCGTCGCGCGCTTGGTGTACCAGTTCAGATCGTCCGAGCCGTCGCCCAGCGTGTCCCAGATCAGGTCGCAGGTGGTCCAGATCGCCTTGACGCCATCGCCGGCATATTGCGGCAGCGCCAGCAGCGTGGTGCCCCGGCGCACCGCCTCCTTGTCCTCGACCGCTTCCAGCCGGAACCGCACCGCCGCCGCAACCTTGTCGCGGAACCGCATCCCCGACAAGTCCTCGGCCTCAAGCCGCTCCAGCATCCGCGAATCGCCCCGGGCGTGAAACGCCAGCGCCAGGTCGACACCGCCGCGCGGGCAGACCGCATGGGCCAGCACCTCCGGCACATCTGCATCCTGGCAGGCGGCGCGGAACGTCACCTCCGACCAGCCGTCAAACGGCACATGATTCAGCGCCGCATCCAGCAGTTTATCCTTGATACCCTCCGGTGCGTGATCGTGGTCCTTGGTCATCTCAGCCTCCCGCTGGCAGCGTCCTGGTACCCTACTAGACAAAATATACGCGCTTTGCTATACGGCCACCTCCTGCAAATCCTTGCAACTCAACTTAGAAAGGTGGTGAAAACCACATGCAGGTTAGTGTTCGCGACAACAACGTCGATCAGGCGCTTCGTGCCCTGAAGAAAAAGCTGCAGCGTGAAGGCGTCTTCCGTGAAATGAAGCTCAAGCAACATTTCGAGAAGCCGTCCGAGAAAAAAGCGCGCGAGAAAGCTGAAGCGATCCGCCGTGCCCGTAAACTGGCACGCAAGAAAGCCCAGCGCGAAGGTCTGCTGTAAGCCGGCCCCGCTCTCCAGCTTTGGACAGCACTATGGCAGGTCCCAGGACCCGCCGCTAAAAGATCAGACAACCCCCGCGGCCCTGCCCGGGGGTTTGTCATTTGTGGCACCTCTTTCGGCTGATCGCGCACCGCGGCGTACCGGTCTCCCCCTGGAAGACACACGTAAAAATGTCAAATTGATCACAAATACATCTTTAGGGTGTATTTCTCTGCCACCTTCTGCTATACACAGACTCACGGCAGGGCAGATCAGTTGCGTTTCCCTAACCATTGCCCCGCCGGCCGGGATTGGAACACCCGGTTCTCCGAAACCCTGGGCAATCGGCGCTTCCCCCTTGTAACCGGCGCCGGTCTTGGTCCCTGCAAACAAGGCTCATCTTTCAGGGTTTCCATTTTTTCCGGACGCTGCCATTTCCCCCCGGCAGCGTCCGGTTCGTTTGCCCTCCCCGTTTTTGGCAGCTGCTCTGGAACCGCTCTGGCGCACCGCGAATCCCGGATGCCGCGCCCTGACCGCCAGCCAGCCTCCGGCCGCTACAGCACCCGCAGCCGCGCTGCCGGCGGGGTTTCAGGCCAGATACGCAGGAATCCGCGTACCATAACCGCACTTCGGGCAGAGCTTTGCCGCAAAGCGCCGCCTGCACATTGCTGCCCTTTTTACGCCCTGAAAATTCGTTAACGGATCAGGGCACCGCCGCACAGCCGGCTCACTCACGGAGCAGTTTACAATGTCACAGGCAAGCGATCTCGAGCGTCAGATGCTCGAACTGATCAACGCGGAACGCACATCGCGCGGGCTCAATCCGGTTCAGCTGGAGCTGCGCCTCAACGAGTCCGCCGAGGATCACAGCGATTGGATGCTGCAGCAGGATGTGTTTTCCCACACCGGCGCAGGCGGCTCCAGCGCAGGCGACCGGATGGAGGACGCGGGATTTGTCTTTTCCGGCAGCTGGACCTGGGCGGAAAACATCGCCTGGCAAAGCGAACGCGGCGCCCCCGGCCTCGCCGATGACGTCATCGACCTGCACAACGCGCTGATGAACAGCCCCGGCCACCGCGCCAACATCCTGAATGCCAACGTCGAGGTCATCGGGATCGGGATCGAACAGGGCAACTTTAACGGCTGGGACGCAGTTATGGTGACCCAGAATTTCGCCAAGACCAGCGCAGAGCTGCAGCTCGACACCGGGTCCGGCGGCGGCAGCCAGCCCACCAGCGGCAACGACAACCTGACCCTGACCAGCGCCGGCAGCCTGGAGGGGCTAGCGGGAAATGACACGCTGAACGGCAGCGCAGGCAACGACAACCTGCTGGGCCAGGACGGCCGCGACCTGCTGCAAGGCGGCCATGGCGCCGACTCCCTGTATGGCGGCGCACATTCGGACACCCTCAACGGTGAAGGCGGCGACGACAAGATGTGGGCCGGCGACGGCTCCGACACACTGAACGGCGGCAACGGCCATGACACCATGTACGGCAACCGCGGCGATGACAAACTGTGGGGCCTTGACGGCAACGATACGATTGACGGCGGCAAGGGCCACGACGTGCTTTACGGAAACCTCGGCCTGGACACCCTCTGGGGCGGCGACGGCAACGACACGATGGACGGCGGCCGCGGCAACGACCTGCTGTTCGGCAACATGGGTTTTGACGTGATGCTGGGCGGCGACGGCAGCGACACCCTGAACGGCGGCAACGGGAATGACAATCTGGCTGGCAATTTTGGCGATGACAGGCTGAACGGCGACGGCGGCAGCGACACGCTGTCTGGCGGGACTGGGCACGACACCCTGGACGGCGGGGCCGGCAATGACCTGCTGAGCGGTAATGGCGGCGGCGACCTTTTCATTTTCTCCGCCGGTGACGATACCGTCAGCGACTTTGACCCGAACGCCAGCGGCGAACTGATCGACCTCCGGCCGGCTGACGGCATCACCAGCTTCAGCGACCTGATGACCAATCACACCAGCCAGACCGCAAACGGGCTGCTGATCACCGACGGCAACGGCGACAGCATGCTGCTGACTGGTATCACAGAACAGGACCTCAGCTCGGGCGACTTCCTGTTCTGATCCCCTGTCCCCGCCGGGCAAAAAAGCAAAAGGGGCGCCGCGGCGCCCCTTTTTCCGTGCCGGTCAGGTCTCAGTAAATCTTCGGCACATACAGCTCATCCGGCAGCACCTGGCGCTCGTAATCCGGGTTGTACTTGCGGTCCGGAAGCTCGACCTTCTCGTGCTGCACCTCCTCATAGGGGATCTTGGTCAGCAGGTGCTCGATGCAATTCAGCCGCTCGCGCTTCTTGTCGTTGCCCTCGACGATGTACCAGGGCGCCTCGGGGATATTTGTGCGCTTGAACATCGCCTCCTTGGCCTTGGTGTACTGTTCCCAGCGGATCCGGCTCTCCAGATCCATCGGCGACAGTTTCCACTGCTTCATCGGGTCGTGGATGCGCATCAAAAACCGCAGCTGCTGCTCCTCATCGGTGATCGAGAACCAGTATTTCAGCAGGATAATGCCAGAGCGCACCAGCATCCGCTCGAATTCGGGAACGTCCTGAAAGAACTGCTCGACCTGGTCCTCGCTGGCAAAGCCCATCACCCGCTCGACCCCCGCCCGGTTGTACCAGGAGCGGTCGAACAGCACGATTTCGCCGCCTGCGGGCAGATGCGGCACGTAGCGCTGGAAATACCACTGGCTCTGCTCGCGGCGGTTCGGCGCCGGCAGTGCCACCACCCGCGCAACCCGCGGGTCCAGCCGCTGGGTGATCCGCTTGATCACCCCGCCCTTGCCGGCACTGTCGCGGCCTTCCATCAGAATGCAGACCTTGGCGCCGGTGTGCTGAACCCAGTCCTGCACCTTGATCAGCTCCGCCTGCAGCCGCAGCAGGTTGCGGAAATAGACTTGCCGGTCAAGCATTTCAGGATGCTGCTCGCGGTAGACCTTGCGGATCTCCTGGCTCAGCATCGGCTCGGAAAACTCGATCTCGATGTCTTCGTCCAGCGTGTCCTGCAGCTCCGCTTCCAGCCAGTCGAGGGAGGCGGTTTCAAATTCGCGGGTCACGGGCGGGTTCCTTCCTTGTCAGGTGGTGCAAAGCCTGCTTTCTAGCGGCGCCATGTGACGGCTTGATGTCACCCCCCGCCTGCAGCTTCCCTCAAGGCAAGCGGAATTCCCGGGCAGGTTCAAGCGCAAAAAGAGCACAACCCCTGCGCCGCCTGCTGGAAACCGGGCGGATGAGCGGTTTATGTGCACGCCATGAACTTTGTCCTGACCTCCCTGCCCCAAACCTGGCCCTGGCTGATCCTGATAGCAGCGCTGACTGCCGGCTGGTGCGGGCAGCGCGGGCCGGCCTTTGCCCTTCTTGCCGCCTTCGGAGGTGCTGCCTTGGCGCGCGGGCATCTGGAGCCGCTGAGTCTGGCGGTGCTGGCGGCCGGCCTGCTGCTTGCCGTCCTCATCCCCAGCACCCGCGGCCCTGCCGGATTGGCCGGGCATGCAGTGCTGGTGCTGTGGTCGCTAGCGCTTGGCGCGCATTTGCTGCCAGGGGTACAGAATCTGCTGATCCTCGACCAGGTTCGGGCCGCCCCCGGCAGCGCGCCCTATTCCCTGCACCTGAATCTGGACAAGCCGCTGGTGTTCTTCGCCTTGCTGCTGGCCTGGCCTGCGCTGCTGCAGCGCAAGGATCCGGCAGGCAAACCCGCCTTCCAGTCCGGCCTGCTGCTCCTTGCCGCGCTGCTGCCGCTGGCCCTCCTCACCGGCGCGCTGGACCTGGAGCCCTCGCTGCCGGACTGGACCCTTCTTTGGATAGCTTCGAACCTGCTGCTCACCTGCCTGGCAGAGGAAGCCTTCTTCCGCGGCTACCTGCAGCAGGGCCTCTGCCTCCGCTTCGGGCCTGCCGCGGGCATTGCCGCCGCAAGCATTCTTTTCGGCCTCGCCCATGTGGCCGCAGGTCCGGCGGTAGCCGCATTCGCCGCGTTCCTGGGGCTGGCCTGCGGACTGGGCTATTCGGGATCGGGCCGGTTCCGCGTGCCGGTGCTGATGCACTTTGCCTTCAACATCACCCACCTCTTGCTGTTCACCTACCCCGGTCCGGCCTGAAAATGCGCCGCCCCGGTGTACAGGGGGTGTACAGGGGGTGCACACATGTCACCCCCCAATATCCCGCCTCAGACCGGCAGCGCCGTGGTCTTGAATACGGTGCGCAGGGCAAAGCTCGACTGCATCTGCGCCACCCCCGGCAGCCGCGCCAAGTGCTGGCGGTGGATGCGGGCAAAATCCTCGGTGTTTTCCGCCACCACCTTGAGGATGTAATCCGCGGTGCCTGCCATCAGGTGGCATTCCAGCACATCCGGAATCCGCGACACCGCCTTCTCGAACGCGTCCAGAACTTCGTCCGCCTGGCCGGACAGGGTGATCTCCACAAACACCGTCGACGGCACGTTCATCTTGCGCGCATCCAAAAGGGCGACATATTCGCGGATATAGCCCTCCGCCTCCAGCCGCTGCACCCGCCGGTGACAGGCCGAAGCGGACAGGTTCACCCGCTCCGACAGGTCGGCGTTGGAGATGCGCCCCTGCTTTTGCAGTACCGAGAGAATGCGACGATCTGTTTCGTCTAGCGACATTTTGCGAAGATCCTTGCTGTATATTGCCAATATACGCGAAGAATCTTCGAAGGGCATGTTTTTATTCTGCCCAAATAAGCAGCACATTCCGGACTGCCTGCGGCAATATGCCCGCAGAGAGTTTTGAGGAGATACTCACATGAAAATCGGCTGCCCCACCGAAATCAAACCGCAGGAATTCCGCGTCGGCATGACCCCGGACGCCGCCCGCGAAGCCGTCCTGCGCGGCCACGAGGTTGTCATCCAGCAAGGCGCAGGCATGGGCGCAGGCTTCACCGACGAGGACTACGTTTCCGCCGGTGCCGTGATCCTGGACACCGCCGAGGAAATCTTTGCCACCGCCGACATGATCGTCAAGGTGAAGGAACCGCAGGCGGTTGAGCGCAAGATGCTGCGCGAGAACCAGCTGCTGTTCACCTACCTGCACCTGGCGCCCGATCCGGAGCAGACCAAAGATCTGCTTGAAAGCGGTTGTACTGCAATTGCTTACGAGACCGTCACCGACGACCGCGGCGGCCTGCCGCTGCTGGCGCCGATGTCGGAAGTGGCCGGCCGCCTGGCCCCCCAGGTTGGCGCCTACACCCTGCAGAAGGCCAACGGCGGCCGCGGCGTGCTGATGGGCGGCGTCCCCGGCGTGGCCCCGGCCAAGGTTGTCGTGATCGGCGGCGGTGTCGTCGGCACCCACGCAGCCAAGATCGCGGCCGGCATGGGCGCGGATGTCACCATCCTCGACCGCTCGCTGACCCGCCTGAAGTACTTGGACGACGTCTTCGGCCGCTCCTTCAAAAACCAGTACTCCACTGCCGGCGCCACCGCTGAACTGGTGCGCGAGGCCGACATGGTGATCGGTGCGGTTCTGGTCCCCGGTGCGGCAGCGCCGAAACTGGTGTCCCGCGCACAGCTCTCTGAGATGAAGCCGGGCGCAGTTCTGGTGGACGTCGCCATCGACCAGGGCGGCTGCTTCGAGACCTCCAAGGCAACCACCCACGCCGACCCGATCTATGAAGTCGACGGCATCATGCACTACTGCGTCGCCAACATGCCGGGCGCCGTGGCGCGCACCTCGACCCAGGCTCTGGGCAACGCGACCCTGCCCTTCATGCTGAACCTGGCCAACAAAGGCTGGCGCCAGGCCTGCGAGGACGACCCGCACCTGCTGAACGGCCTGAACGTGCACGCAGGCCAGCTGACCTACTACGCCGTGGGCGAGGCCCTGGGCCTGGACGTGCTGTCGCCGAAACTGGCGCTGAAGCAGTAAGCCCACGCCAACGGACAGTGAGAACAGACAGAAAGCCCCGCCAGTCCGGCGGGGCTTTTTGCTGCCCCGGTTTGCGCAAGAACCGGATCGACCTGACCGGCGGAAACGGCCTTTCTGGAATCTCTCAAAGAGGCTTCCAGAATGCTCCAGACCACTGCCGCCCTCATCGTATTCCTGTTCCCGCTCGCTTTCAGCCCAGGCCCCGGCAACCTGTTCTTTGCCGCCAATGCCGCGCGTTTCGGCTTTGCGGCCACGATTCCGGCCAACGCGGGGTATCACCTGGCAACCTGGGTCGTGACGGCGGCAATCGGGCTTGGCTTCGTCACCGCCATGGACCAGGCGCCGCAGCTGTTTGCAGCACTCAAGACCGCAGGTTCCTTCTATGTGCTGTGGCTCGCCTGGCAACTGGTCCGGGCCGGAGCGCTGGAAGGCGTGCAGCAGGCCCGGGCGGCCAGTTTCACAGACGGCGCAGTTCTGCTGGTGCTGAACCCCAAGGCCTATGTGATCATCGCGCTGATGTTCTCGCAATTCTTAGGTCCAGCAGAGGCCCCGCGCCTGTGGCCGGTGCTGCTGATTACGACCATCTTCACCCTCAACAACCTTCTGGCCTTCTCGGTCTGGGCGCTGGCTGGCGGCAGTATCGCCAAGCTCTTCCAGACACCGGAAGGCGCCCGCTGGCTGAACCTTCTGTTTGGTGCCGTGCTGGCCGCGGTCGCGACCTGGATGCTGCTGACCTGAGGCATGCGGCGTGTGATCCGCCCCCAGTTCCACCTCTGGCATGCTGTTACCGTCCTCATATTCCCCGTTTACAGAGTGAAACGCCGCTCCTAGCCTGAAGCGCATAACAACGCGACAGGGATGAAAGGAAACGGGCATGCTGGACGAATTCAAGGCCTTCATTGCCAAGGGCAATGTGATGGATATGGCGGTGGGGATCATTATCGGCGCTGCATTCACCGCAATCGTAAAATCGATGGTCGATGATCTGATCAACCCGATCATCGGGCTGTTCACCGGCGGTGTGGATTTCACCAACAATTTCGCGGTGCTGGGCGGCGATGGCGCCAGCTACAGCTCGCTGGAGGCTGCGCGCGAGGCTGGCGCCTCGGTCTTTGCCTATGGCTCCTTCCTGATGGCGGTACTGAACTTCCTGATCATCGCCTGGGTGGTGTTCTTGCTGGTCAAATCCGTGAACCGCGCCCGCGACGCGATGGAGCGGCAGGAGGACGCCCCGGCAGAGGAGGTACCCGCAGGCCCGACAGAGCTTGACGTGCTGCTGGAAATCCGCGACTCGCTGAAAAAATAACGCCGGTACACCGGCACCAAGGAATTGCAGAGGGGCGGGTTTCCGCTCCTCTGCGCGTTTGAAAGGATAACAACGCAATGGAACAATTGATCGAACAGGCCGGCGCGCTGTGGCCGCTGGTGGTGGCTGGCGTTAAGGCGCTGGTTGTACTGATCCTGGGCTGGATTGCCACCGGGTGGATCAGCGGCGCGGTGCGCAACCGCATCAACAAGACGCCGCAGATCGACCCGACACTGGGGAATTTCGCCGCCAGCATGATCCGCTGGGTGCTGCTGGCGGTGGTGCTGGTCGCGATCCTCGGCATCTTCGGCATTCAGGCCACCAGCCTGGTTGCGATGCTGGGAGCCGCCACCCTGGCGATCGGCCTGGCGCTGCAGGGCACCCTCAGCGATCTGGCCGCAGGTTTCATGCTGATCCTGTTTCGCCCCTACAAGATCGGCCAGTATGTCGACATCGGCGGCACCGCGGGCACGGTGAAGGACGTGAATCTGTTCGTGACCGAGCTGGCAACACCTGACAATGTGCAGATCATCGTTCCCAACGGCCAGGCCTGGGGCTCGGTCATCACCAACTTCTCGCATCATGCCACCCGCCGCGTCGACATGGTGTTCGGCATCGACTACAGCGACAGCGCCGAAGCCGCCAAGGCGATTATCCTGGCAGAGGCGAATGCGGATGCGCGGGTGCTGCAAGATCCGGAGCCCTGGGTACGGGTCACCAACCTGGGTGACAGCTCTGTCGATCTGACCGCGCGGGTCTGGTGCAAAGCGGAGGACTACTGGGAAGTGAAATTCGCCCTCACCCAAGGGGTGAAAGAGGCCTTTGACACCAAGGGCATTTCCATCCCCTATCCGCACTCTGTGGAAATCAAAAAGGCGGGCTGAGGCTCTCCCGCCCGTCTTTGGCCCCTGCCGGGGCCGCATCCCGTTGGGCGTGGCGCCCCGCCTTTGGCGGGGCGTTTGCACACACGGCGAGACCTGGACGCCTACTGTTGCCGCGCGCCCTTTAAAGCCCGCAGGGCCGCATTGCGCGCTCTTACCGCGCGGGCGCGCTCCTGCACTCTGTTTTCCGGTTTGGCTGGCGGCCAGCCTGCCAGAACGGTGACGCCGTCCTCATCCGCAAACGCCCACTGCGCCGCGATCAGCTGGTAGTTCTTGACCTCCCAGCCGGACGGGTCGGGCTGAAACCGGAATCGCCAGGTGCCCCGGACCCTCACCGGCAGCCGCAGCTGACGTATGCTGTTCATCGCCTGATGGCCATTTATGGCCGCGCGCACCCCCGTCGCACGCAGCTTTTTCATCCGCACGACCAGGTTGGCAGCCTCCCGGAGCCGCCGGCCGGCAAACACCACCTCAATCTCTGCATCAGGCTGCACGATCCCCTTGACCACAAGATCGCCGCGGTTGTTGCGGCTGAAGACCGGCACCAGCTCCACCACCACGTCACGCACCTCGCGCTTGAACAGGCCCGCGTCCTCGATCAGCGGGGTGACTTGCACTGGAGGGCGGCGGCGGTTGGTCATTCGGCAGTCCCAAACACCGCCCTCCGGAAAGCGCGGTGCCTATGTTGTAGTCCCTAGTCGCCCTCAACCTAGCCCAGGGGCGTTAAAGAAGCGTTGCATAGCGTTGCGCACAGAAAATGCATCAGCCTCGGCAAGTGAGCCGCAAAACATTGAAACAATGGAATGTTTGCAGCTTCAACGCCTGACAGCCCGCTTCATGACCAGCGTCGGGCTGCCCCTGTACTGCGCCTCGCCCGCGGGTGCATAACCCAGCTTGAGCGCCACCCTGTGCGACACTTTGTGGGAGGGATCGAATATGCAGGCCGTTTCCGCCCAATCCGTCATCTCTGCGGCCCAATCGTGGATCCGGCCGACCGCCTCGGTTGCGATCCCCTGCCCGTGCACCTCCGGCGCTAGCACCCAGCCCGCTTCCGGCACCCCGGCAAGCGGCGGCTCCATGCCACGCTGGTAGTCGGCAAAGCCCACCTCGCCGATGAACAGGCCGTTCTCGCGCAGGGTGACGGCCCAATAGCCAAAGCCCAGTGCCTGCCAATGGCCGATGTAGCGCAGCAACCGGGCCCAGCTTTCTTCTGGAGTGGACGGCGTGCCGGAGATGAAACGCACCACCTCCGGCTCCGCCCAGAGCGCCGCCACGGCCTCGAAATCCTGCACCCGGTGCGGGCGCAGGATCAGCCGCTCTGTTTCAAGCGTTGGCGCGGTCATGCAGGCAGCTTGCCGGTCAACACATAGGTGAGGATTTCGACCACCTGGCGGGGCTCCTCCGCGACTGCCAGCGCGGCAGCATGGACCTCTTTCAATGCGTGCTGATGCTCCGGCGGGCTGAGCACGATGATCGACTTGCCCAGTGCTGCGGCATAGCCCGCGTCAAAGGCCGCGTTCCACTGTTTGTACTTGTCGCCAAAGCGCACCACCACGACATCGGCATCCGCGATCCCCTTGCGGGTGCGGATCGCGTTGACCATCGCGCCCTTGTGGTCGTGCCAGTACTTGTTCTCTTCGGCGCCCAGCACCGCCACGCCGCAATCATCGCTGGCATCGTGATCCGTTACCGGCGCGCTGAAGCTCACTTCCAGCCCCTTGGCGCCTTCGATAATCTGTTCCCGCCAGTCGGTGTGGATCTCGCCCGAGAGATAAACATTCAATGCCACGTCTTGTCCTTTCCTGCGCCAGCGTCCGGGGCCGCAGCCAGTGCGGCCATGACCTCGTCATCGCTGGTTTGCGTAAAATCCCTGTAATGCGCGCCGACCGCCCAGAACTCCCTGGGGCTCAGCAAACAGACCAGAGTATCCACCAAGGGGCGCAGTTCGTCCACCGCTTCCGGCGGCGCAACAGGAACCGCCAGGATGACCTGCGCAGGCTTACGTTCCTTCAGCCAGAAATGTGCCGCCATAAAGGTGGCGCCGGTGGCAATCCCGTCGTCCACCACAATCACGGTGCGCCTTTCCAGCACGATCGGGTCGCGCCCTTGCAGATAGCGGGCGCGGCGGGCAGCGTTCTCTTCCCGTGCCTGGGCGACCTGGGCGGCAAAATCCTCCGGCCTCATACCCGTGGCCTTCAGCAGAGCACCGTTGAAAATGGGATTGCTGCCCTCCGCCAAGGCGCCAGCGGCCAGTTCCGGGTTGGAGGGCATGCCGATCTTGCGGATCAGGATCAGGTCCATGGGCGCGTGCAAGGCTTGCGCAATCGGCAGGGCGACAGGCGCTCCTCCCCGCGGCAGCGCCAGCACCACAGGGTCCGTCATCGGCCGTTCAGCCAGTTCCTTGGCCAGCTGAAGCCCGGCGGAAATCCGGTCTTCAAACATTTCAGTCTCCACCCCGTTACCTAGCGCGGAAGCTGCAAAGGCAACCTCAGCGCCGCCGCGCCACCAGGTAGCGCCCAGGTGTATCGGCCGGGTAGTTGCCGGTCTCGATGATCTCGAACCCTGCCTTCTGCACTGCCGTCTCCAGCCTGCGGATGTCGATAAAATCCACAAAGCTGGGCGCCTTGCCTGCCAGCCGCATCAGCGGAATGGCCGCCGAGAACACCCAGTACTTCCAGCTGCCCCGCATCTCGCCCAAACAAGGGGTCTTGGAGATGAAAAGCCCGCCGGGCTTTACCCGGCCCGCGACGCCGTCCAGAACCTCTGCCAAGTCCGGCAGCAGATGCAGCAGGTTATGCGCCAGGACCGCATCAAACGGCCCCTCGGGCGCCTGCCCGGCGCTGCAGCATAGAAACTCGACATTGCCAGCACCTGCATCCCAGGCCCGCTCGCGGCCCACCTCCAGCATCGCCTCAGACAGATCGGTTGCGACGATCTTGGAGACACCACGTGACAGCTCAATGGCCGTGGACCCGGTGCCGCAGCCCAGCTCCAGCACGGTGTCATCCGCCTTGAGATAGGATCGTGTCCGCTCCAGCGCAAAGCGGTAAGCGTCTTCGTCCCGGATCTTGGATTCGGCGTATTTCGGGGCGATCTTGTTCCAAAAGCGGGCGTCGGCAGTCATGGCAACTCTCCTTGGGTCCCCGTACCCTACCTATGCAGGAACCACGGATAAATTGCCGAAATCCGCAAGGTTGTTATACGTATTTGCATGATGAGCCCTGACTGGAACCATATCCGCGCCTTTCTCGCCACCGCTGAAACCGGTTCTCTGTCAGCAGCGGCACGTAAGCTTGGTCTCACCCAGCCGACGCTCTCGCGCCAGGTTGCGGCACTGGAGTCAGAGCTGGGGGTGCTGTTGTTTGAGCGCCTTGGCCGTGCACTTGCGCTGACGGAAGCAGGACAGGAGCTGCTGGCGCACAGCCGCAGGATGGGCGAGGCAGCTGATGGGCTAGCCCTGGCGGCAACAGGACAAGCGCAGACCATCGAAGGGCTGGTGCGCATCACCGCCAGCGATGGCATCTCGGCCCATATCCTGCCCGGGGTGCTGGAACGACTGCGCCAGCAAGCGCCCCGGCTGCGGATTGAGATAGTTGCCGCGGACGACATCCGCGACCTGCAGCGGCGCGAGGCGGATATTGCGGTCCGCCACGTCCGCCCGGAACAGCCGGAACTGATAGCCCGCAAGATGCAGGACACCACTGCCCGCTTTTATGCCGCCCGCAGCTATCTGGAACGCCGCGGCACGCCGCGCTGCCGTGCCGACCTCAGCACTCATGACTTTGTTTCCTTCGGCGACATTCCTCAGTTCCTGGCCTACCTGGAACCGCTTGGCATCCGGCTGAGCGAAGAGAACTTCCCTGTCGGCTCAACCAGCGGCCTGGCGGCCTGGGAACTGGTCCGGCAGGGATTCGGCATCGTGCCGATGCTGGACGCCATCGCCCGCAAAAGCCCGGACGTGGAGCCACTGGATCTGGAGGACATGCCAACGCTGGAATTTCCGCTGTGGCTGGCCACTCACCGCGAGCTGCACACCAGCCGCCGCATCCGTCTGGTGTTCGACATTCTGGCCGACTACCTGACCGGGCTGAAGATGCGGTTCTGAACCTCCGCCGCAAAGGAAAAGGGCGGCCCCGGAACCGGGAGCCGCCCAAAAGTTTTCCTCAAAACTTTTGCCAAGGCTTTTGCTCAAAAGCCTTGAACCCGCCGTCAGCCGCGCAGGGTGCCGCCGGTGGCCTTGGTGACCTTGGCAATGATCTTCTCGCTCACCGCCTCGATGTCCTTTTCCTTCAGCGTTTGATCACTGGGCTGCAGCCGCACGGTGATCGCCAGCGACTTCTTGCCCTCACCCAAACTGCCACCGATGAACTCGTCAAAGACGCGCACATCCTCGATCAGCGCCTTGTCGGCACCGGCCGCCGCGTTGACCAAGGTCAGCGCTTCGACGCTGTCGTCCACCACAAAGGCAAAGTCCCGCTCCACCGCCTGCAGGTCGCTGATCGCCAGCGCCGGGCGGGTGGCCGAGGATTTGCGCGGCATCGGAATTTCATCCGGGAAAATGGTAAAGGCCACGGCGGCCCCCTTGATGCCCATCTCCTTCAGCACTTTCGGGTGCAGCTCGCCAAAGACGCCGAGGGTCTTCTTCGGCCCCAGGCAAATCCGGCCATGGCGGCCCGGGTGCCACCAGGCAGCCCCTTCGCGCAGAACCTGTACTTTGGCCGGTGCGCCAATGGCAGCCAGAACCGCTTCAATATCAGCCTTGGAATCATAGAGATCCACCGCGCGCGAGGCGCCGTGCACGTCCTTCGGCCCGGTACGGCCCACCAGCAAGCCTGCGATCTGGTTCACCTGCTCGCCCGGTTCGCCGCCGGTGAAGGCAGGGCCTGCCTCAAACAGCGCCAGATCCATGAAGCCGCGCGCCTGGTTGCGGGCCGCAGCCTGCAACAGGCCTGCCAGCAGATCGGGGCGCATGTGCGACATCTCGGAGGAGATCGGGTTGGCCAGCATGGTGGCATCATCGCCGCCGCCGAACAGCGCAGCCGAGGCCTTGTCGATGAAGCTGTAGCTGACAACTTCGTTGTAGCCGAGGCTGGCGCAGGTGCGGCGCGCCATCTGCTGTCGCCGCTGCTGCGGAGTCATCACCGGCTTAGGGATGCCGTCGGTCAGCCGCGGCAGCGGCTTGCCCTGCAGCTTGGTCAGCGACGCTATACGCGCGACCTCTTCCACCAGGTCGGCCTCGCCCTGCACGTCCGGACGCCAGCTGGGCACATGCGCCATATTGCCTTCCAGGCGGAAGCCCAGGCGGGTCAGGGTCTGGCGCTGATCGCTCTCCGGGATCTCCATGCCCACCAGCGACTGCACCCGGTCCGCATCCAGCTTGTAGGCGCGCGAATGATCCGGCACGTCGCCCGCGATCACCACCTCAGACGGCTCGCCACCGCACAGGTCCAGGATCATCTGGGTCGCCCTGTGCAGGCCCTCGATGGTGTATTCCGGGTCGACGCCGCGCTCAAAACGGTAGCGCGCGTCGGAGTTGATCTTGAGCGCGCGGCCCGCCATGGCGATCTGCACATGGTCCCAGAACGCGCTCTCCAGGAACACATCCACGGTTTCCTCCGTGCAGCCGGTCTCCTCGCCGCCCATGATGCCGCCGATGCTTTCCGGGCCATTGGCATCCGAGATCACCATTTGGTCCGCGCCGAAGGTGTATTCTTTCTCATCCAGCGCCTTCAGCGTCTCGCCGCCCTGCGCGCGGTGCACCCGCAGATCACCGGACACCTTGGCCGCATCAAACACATGCAACGGGCGGTTCTGGTCGAAGGTGAAGAAGTTGGTGATGTCCACCAGCGCCGAAATCGGGCGCAGGCCAATCGCCTTCAGCCGGTCCTGCAGCCACTGCGGGCTGGGGCCGTTCTTCACACCCTTGATCACCCGGCCCGCGAACAGCGGGCAGCCGTCCAGCGTGTCATCGTCGATGGTCACTTTGATGGGGCTGGCGAAATCGCCCGGGACCGCTTCAAACGCGCGGGTTTTCAGGGTGCCAAGGCCGCGCGCCGCCAGGTCGCGGGCAATGCCGTAGACGCCCAGCGCATCAGGGCGGTTCGGAGTGATCGCGATTTCGATCACCGGATCGACTTTGGCTGGATCGTTCTCCGCCAGCCAGTCCACAAACTTGTCGCCGACCGCGCCCGAAGGCAGCTCGATGATGCCGTCATGCTCGTCCGACAGCTCCAGCTCACGCTCGGACGCCATCATGCCAAAGCTCTCAACGCCGCGGATCTTGCCGACGCCGATGGTGATGTCGAGGCCGGGGATATACATGCCCGGCTTGCAGACCACCACGGTGATGCCTTCGCGCGCGTTCGGCGCGCCGCAGATGATCTGCAGTTCCCCCTCGTCGGTGTCCACCTTACAGACCCGCAGCTTGTCAGCATCCGGGTGTTTCTCGGCGTGCTTCACATAGCCGAGCTTGAAATCCTTCAGCGCATCCGCCGGATTGACGACCCCTTCGACCTCAAGGCCCAGATCGGTCAGGGCGTCAGTGATCTCTTCCACCGAAGCGTCGGTGTCGAGGTGGTCTTTCAGCCAGGAAAGCGTGAATTTCATCGGTCGGGGACCCCTTGGCAGACATGCGTGTTTGACCTGAGGCAATGGCAAAGAATGCGCCAAGGTTCAAGGGTTCTGCGCGACTGCCCTCAAGGATAGCTGGGAGTGAGGTTCAAAAGCTCATCCAATTGCCGCCCGATCCAGCCATGCGGGATGAAATGGCCGCCGGGATGGGTGTCCAGCACCACTTGGCCGCGCGTGCAGCCGGCCCAGACCGTGCGCTCCAGTTTGAGGAAGTCGACCACCTGCCACTGCCCCAGCGCCCGCGCCGCGCCGCAGCCCAGCCGCGCCCGCCACAGCGCTACCGGATAGGTCCGCTCGCCGCCCGGGCCATAGGGGAAATCCATCACAGTGTCCTTCAGGCCGTGCACATGGCGCACCTCGCGCGGGGCCTCAGCGCAGGTCTCGGTTTGCAGGATGGTGCCGGCCACCGCCAGAAGCGCCGCCACATCATTGCCGCTGTTGCAGACATACCGCCAGGCCATGGCCGAACCGTAGGAATAGCCCGAGACGAAAATGCGTTCGGGGTCAACCGGATAGCGTTTGGCGACGTCCTCCAGCACCCGGTCGGCAAAGGCAACGTCTTCTGTTTCCGCGGACCAGAAATCCCAGGTCTTGTTGCGCCCGTTCGGGGTCACCAGCAGCACCCCGCGGCGCATGGCAGAGGCCCCCACCCGCTCGCTCTTCTGCGCATGGCGGCCGGTGCGGGACCAGCCATGGAAATGCAAGAGCACCGGCAGGGGCGAGACCCCGTCCCAGCCCTCCGGCTCCATCACATGATAAAAGCGGCCGCCCAGTTCACAGGGCGTAGCGCCAAGGCATTCAGCAGGTTTCGAAGGCCCCATGGCGACCGCGGCAGAAGCCCACAACAGGACGGCGGAAATGGATATGGCTGCTCGGATCATATGGCAGAGCCTAGCCAACCCGCGGCAGCTGTCACGTCACAAGTTTGTGGGGGCCGCCGCCTGCCCTGCAAACATTCCCCGGACGCGATGTTTTGAGATTCCCCCGGTTTCGCGCATACTGATCTCCTCACTGCCAGGGAGACACCGATGACGGATCAGCATTCCGGGGTTCAAAACGCCTTCTTCGTCATTGCCGACCTGTCGGGCTACACCAAATTCATGGCCGGCACCCCGCTGGAGCATTCCAAGGGAATCCTGGACGCGCTGTTCGGCGTACTGCTCCCTGCCATCCGGGCGCCGCTACAAGTTTCAGGCCTGCAAGGCGATGCGGTCTTTGCCTATGCCTTTGAAACCGAGGTGATGACCAAGCAATTCATCCTCGATTTTGCCGAAAGCCTCTACTGCGTCTTCGCCCGTGAGAAGGAGAAGATGATCCTCAACACCGGCTGCACCTGCGACGCCTGCAGCAAGATCGGCGATCTGGAACTGAAGCTGGTGGTGCATCACGGCGAATGCATCCAGCAGCACAGCCGCGGCACCCATGAACTGGCCGGTCCCGACGTGATCACCGCGTTCAGGCTTCTAAAAAACTCCGTCACCGAACGCACCGGTCTCACCGCTTATACACTGCTGTCCTGCGATGCGCTGAGGGCGATGGACCTGGTTGATTTCTTTGATGAAAGCGAGTTCCACAGCGAGGACATCGAACATATCGGCCAGGTCGAATATGTGGTCCGCGACATGCGCGTTGCCTGGCAGCGCCGCCGTGCGACCGAGCGCAGTTTTGTCGGTGCCGGCGATGACCTGCTGTTTGACGAATGGATCATCCCGCTGGCTGTTTCGCCAGAGGTCGCCTTTACCATCTGCACCCGCCCTGACTTGCGCACCGAATGGCTGGGCGCCGACAAGATGGACCTGTTGAACACCAACAAGGGCAAGATCGAACCCGGCACGATGTACCACTGCTACCACGGCGACGCGCTGTTTCCCTATGAAGTGCTGGACTGGAACCCCGGCGAATATGTCACCGGCCGCTACAACCTGCCTATGGGGCTGATGATGTATGAGACCATCGAGATGGAAGAGGTCGGCGGTGGCACCCTGGTCAAGCTGCGCTATGCCAAGACACGCTCGCCTAAGCTGATGGGCAAGCTGATGGCCGGAATGGTCAACCGCAAGCTCCGCGGCTTTATCGTGCCGGACAAGGAAAACCGGGTCGCCAGGATCAAGGCGCTGGGGAAACGGCTGGGAAGTGCATCAGCGGCAGAACCTGCCTGAGGTGTCACGCTCAAGCCGCGCCACCGCCTGACCGCGGGGAGGCAATCCAAAGGCAGTGTGCGGCAGTTTATCCCGGCCCAATCTGTACGGCGTCTAAACCTGTGTGCTTGCGGCTCCAAATCGCCTGCCCCTGCGGGCGGTCTCTCGTGCATTGCACAGCAATGCACTGCCGACAGGCGATTGCTGGCAATCGCCGAGAGGAATGCGATGGCGCGGCGGCCCCTCGGCCCTGTTCCGCGCATAGCCGAAAATCGCTGTTAAAAAATGCCAGAGACAAACTGAACGACAAAAGCCATGCCGAAAAGTATGAGCAGCCAAAGAATAGCGTAAGCGAGAGATGAGAATCTTTGAACCGTAAAGAAATCCACCTCTTTGCCGACACTCTCAGAGCACCTTACTGAGGCGAAGTAGGCAGCCCTTTGATTTAGGTAGATACAATCCAAAGTGATAAGTTCGCCTGCGGCGATAAAGGGCACTTTGATCAAGCACTGGCCATTTTCGATGGCCTCATAGCTCACCTTTTGGCCCGGGTTTATTGAAATATTACGAGGAAAATGGCTTAATTCGAGACTTACATCAGCGGCAGGCTTCCTACCTTTGTTCTGAACAAAAAACTGCTCATTGAAGATTTCTAGGAAATGATGCTCTTCCGGCGGTCCATGTTGATCTTTAGAGAGATTAAGGTTGTGCAGGCTAGAATGCGCCCGCCCAAAGACCAAAATTGGCCTTAGACGAAAAACATAGAAAACGAGCGCAGCAACAAGCGTGAATGCCAGAGCAACGAATTGGTCACCCAGCGACGTTATAAAAGCCCAGACTACGTTCACAACCTCCATTTACCGGCTCAAACCGCCATGCAGCGCCGGCATGTCCAGGCTCTGGAAGCCATAGTGGCGCAGCCAGCGCAGGTCGCTGTCGAAGAAGGCGCGCAGGTCGGGGATGCCGTATTTCAGCATCGCCAGGCGGTCGATGCCGATGCCGAAGGCAAAGCCCTGATAGATTTCCGGGTCGATGCCGCCGGCCGCGATCACCTTGGGGTGCACCATGCCGGAGCCGAGGATCTCCATCCAGTCGTCGCCCTCGCCGATTTTCAGCGTGCCGCCCTCCCAGGAGCAGCGGATATCCACCTCTGCCGACGGCTCGGTGAAGGGGAAATGCGAGGCGCGGAAGCGCAGCTCGACGTCGTCCACCTCAAAGAAGGATTTGACGAATTCCTCCAGCACCCACTTCAGGTTCGCCATCGAGATGTCCTTATCCAGCGCCAGGCCTTCGACCTGGTGGAACATAGGCGTGTGGGTCTGGTCGTAATCGGCGCGGTACACGCCGCCCGGGCAGATGATGCGCAACGGCGCGCCCATCTTCTCCATCGAGCGGATCTGCACCGGCGAGGTATGGGTGCGCAGCACATGCGGCGGGCGGTCGTCGCCCTCGGCGCGGTGCATATAGAAGGTGTCCATCTCGGCGCGGGCCGGGTGGTGGCCGGGGATGTTCAGCGCATCGAAGTTGTACCAGTCGGTGTCGATCCGCGGCCCTTCGGCGACGGAGAAGCCCAGTTCGGCAAAGATCGCGGTGATCTCTTCCTGCACCTGGCTGATCGGATGCAGGCTGCCCTGTCGCTGCGGGCGCGACGGCAGGGTCACGTCCAGCCACTCGGTGCGCAAGCGCTCGTCCAGAGCGGCATCTTCGAGACCGGCCTTCTTGGCCGCCAGGGCTGAGTTGATCTCATCCTTCAGCGCGTTCAGCGCGGGACCTGCGACCTGGCGCTCTTCCGGGGTCATCTTGCCCAGCTCGCGCATCTTCAGCGCCACCTCGCCCTTCTTGCCGACGGCGGCAAGGCGGATCGCCTCCAGTGCGGCCTCGTCAGCGGCCTCTGCAATCTGACCCAGGTATTTGGCTTTAAGATCGTCCATCACGGCCCCTCGAATTCTGCTTGTGCCCTGCTACCACAAGGGCGCGCGAAAGCAAGAGGGCGGGGACGGATGCGTGGGCGGCTGTGTTGCCGGGCGCCTTTCGGATTCCCTTTCCATGCCCTGGCTTCGCTTTTTGCACAATCTGAGATCGCATAAAACTGCCTGAGGAGCGTTTCCCTTTATGGCGAGAAAGAACCCCGCCGAACCTCTACCGCCTGCAAACACATGTCCGCAAGCGCACCATCAAATTCCCGCCTTCCAAAGGCTATGCGGCACCAGGACAGGGTTCGCCCCCTTTACACCTTTAACGATAGCAATAAAGTCATAGCAGGTCCGCCCCTTATCAGAGGAAATTGCTGATGCAGTTTGTGCAGTTCAAAGTCCCTCTCATTGCTATGTTGTTGGTTTCCTTGGCAGCTTGCTCCCGCCCCTATTCCCCGCCAGAGATCCGCGGTGCGATGTCTTTTGCCGGCGCTTCAGATCTGGCAGCGGACTCCAAACGCGTTAGAGTTATCATGACCCATGGTATGTGCTCTCAATCTCATCAGGCTTTCGGAGGGCCGGGCCAGAACTGGGTTGCAGACCGTTCCGAAACTATCGCCGGCCTGGTTGGCGACACTGGCTACACCCGCCAGCAGCAATACAAGCCCGTTAAAGAGTACAAGGGAACATCACGGTCTCCCGCGGTGTCCCGTTACGATCTCAATATTCATGCTGCCGACGGCACAACCTACGAGTTAAAAATGCTGAAATGGGGCCAAAGCTTCTGGCCAGCCTTCAACGCCCTGGATATTCTTGAAGCTGAAATCCAGAAACCGCCTATCACGCGCGCCTCACTGAACCACAGTTTGAAAACGGAACTTATGGATAACTGTCTGGTCGATGCAGTTGCCTATGGCGGTTCGCGGGGAGATAGTTTGCGTTCCGCATACAGAGAAGCCATGTGCGACCTCATGGGCGGAAAAATTTCAGGAGCCAATACAGGCCGACCAAATGAAAAGGTAACCTGCAGCGGTATGGCCTCAGGATCACAGGTACCGGCAATTCTGGTCCCGGAATCGCTCGGCTCAAAAATCATGATGGATGCAATCCTTTCCATCAAGGGAGGCAATAAAGAAGGGGCGCTAGGATCCGTAAGGGCAATCCATTTGGCGACCAATCAAATTCCCCTGCTGTCTCAGGCTCAAGCCAGCGAAAACACAGTCAGAAATTCCACCGGTCAAGGCGGCGAACCGGGCGCTAATGACTTCAGAACTCTTGTTCGGCAACTCTCCAGCAGAAACACATCCCGGGCCATCAGCGAGCCGATTTCAGTGGTTGTTTACAGTGACCCGAACGATCTGATCGGCTACCCCCTGACCAAGGAGTGGATTCCGGATGACGGTACAGCTCAATTAACCAATGTTCTCATCTCTAACGGCAGCACATACTTTGGCAGTATCGCGAATCCCGCAAGCGCCCATAGCGGCACAGCGCGGCCGGAAGTTTTCAAAATGATCATTCACGGTTCAGACACCCAAATCTGAGTTTGGAATGGCAGTTTCTTTCATCCTAGCCATCACTGCCAGGCACAGGCCGCCTGCGCAGGTTGCAGGGGGCACAGGACCACCCTTGGCCACCGCCCGGCAAAGCTTCCTGTTTTATGCTATACTTGCGGTGCGCAGGCCAACGCGCATCCCAGTCAGCAGCAACCGGAGGAGACAGCCATGGCACATGTGGATTGGTATATCGAAGGCCGCAGCTTCGGGAACTGCAACTGCAACTACGGCTGCCCCTGCCAGTTCGAGGACCTGCCGACCCACGGCAATTGCACCGGGTTCGAGGTGCTTCACATCGACAAGGGCCATTTCGGTGAAACAGACCTGACTGGCACAAGGTCCGCCCTGCTCTACGCCTGGCCCGGCCCGATCTTCGAAGGCAAGGGTGTGCTGCAGGCAATAATCGACGACCGCGCCTCTGATGCCCAGCGCGCAGCGCTGGAAACCGTGCTCCTTGGAGGAGAAACCGATGAAGAAGCCACCCACTGGTGGGTGTTCCGCGCCATGTGCGACACCGTGCACGAGACGCTGACCAAGCGGATCGACTATGAGGTGGACATCGATAGCCGCACCGCCAAACTGGATATCGAAGGGCTGGTCACATCCACCGGCCGCCCGATCCAGGCACCTCACGGCGGCGGCGAGCACCGGGTCCAGATCGGCATCCCCGGCGGCATTGAGTTCACCCTGGCCGAGATAGGCAGCGCCTCCACCAAATCCGATGCGGCGATCAAGCTGGACCTGGACGACAGCTATGGCCAATGGGCCATCATCCGCCACGGCCCGCACGGGATCGCGGCCTAGTCCCCGGGCTTGCTTTCCGGCCGCTTCTTCCAGCGCTTCTGGTTGAACGGGTACAGGAACTGCCGCCAATAGCCGTTTGGCACGGTGTCGCCGGCCACGCCGTATTTCGCCGGCCAGTCCTCCTCCGGCAGGTGGTGGGTGCCGAACAGCCAGTCATAGAGCGGGAAATGCGAGGCATAGTTGATGTCGATCGCCGCCCGCTCGCTGCCGTGATGCCAATGGTGATAGCGCGGCGTCACTAGGAACCGCTCCATAAAACCCAGCTTCCAGCCGATGTTGGCGTGGATGAAGCTGGAGTAGAAATAAACGATCAGAAGATAGCCCTGGATCGCCTCCGGCTTGAAGCCGAGCGTGAACATCGGCACTGCGGTCAGCCCGCGCAGCACCGCGATCTCGATGAAATGCATCCGCGCGCCGGCCAGCCAATCCATCTTCTTGGCCGAGTGGTGGATCGCATGGAAATGCCACAATGCCGGGAAGGTGTGGAATGCGCGGTGCACCCAGTACTGCACGAAATCGGTTGCCGCCATGATGATCAGCACCTGCACCGCAAAGGGCAGATTGGTGATATGGGCGCGGATCCCCTCCAGATCAAACTCGGTGTTCACATAGTTGGCCGGCGCCATGGTCAGGAAGGTCAGCACCTGTACCAGCATGGAGCTGACCAGGTAATAGAACATGTCCTCGCGCCATTCAGTGCGGAACACGGTCTGCTCCCGCCGCGCCGGAAAGAACCGCTCCAGCGGCACAAACAGGAACCCGACCAGCAGCACGTTCACGACGAAGTAGTCGAGCCCGAAATACAAGCTCTGCGGCGCCTCGCCTGCCTGCTGCGGCTGCGCCGTGGCCATCAGCGAGGCAACAACCGACAGCCCCAGCGCCGCCCAGCCTAGGCTTTTCTGGCGGCTCAGGATCAGGCTCAGCAGCGACAGCGCATAGCCCGCCAGCAGCACAAACCGCAGAAAGGCGGTGACATAGCCGCTGGAATGCACGAACGCGATCTGCGGATAAGAGAACGTCTCAGGGTACCAGCGCAGCAGTACCAGCAGCAGGCCTGTGACGGCTGCCAGCAGCGCCATGGATCCCGACAGCCAGCCGCTGCCCAGCGGGCGCGCCTCGCGCGGGGTTTCCAGTTGCGCGATCACATCCCGGATGAACTTCATGCTGGCCTCTCTCCTCCGAACCTCCGGGCAGTCTCTCACAACCGGCAACGGCCTTCGATTATGGAATTCAATAGCACAGCCGCCATACGGCAGGACAGCGGCTGTGCGGCTATTACCGGGGCGGCAATCAATAAATCAGCTTCACCGCGGTACCGCTGGCATTCCGGCAGCCCCAGCTGAACGGGCAGACACCAATTTCACCAATTTCCGTATTGATGACTGCATCGGCACCGAGTTTCGCCGCCTCAATCCGCAGCTTTTGCTCTGCCTGAGCAACTGTGGGAGCAGGGTGGAAGGCGGTTGGTTTGCCCACCGACGTTTTAACCGCCCCGAGCACTTGGAAATTGCCGCCATTGACAGTCGCGCCGCGCTCAAGGGCAATCTGGCCCACCGGTGTCACCGAGGTCTGTGCGGCCTCTTGCGTCTGCTTGTCCAACTGCGCCGGATAGCTGAATTCATCGGCGCATGCCGCCAGTGCCAGCAGCGGCAGTACAAGGATAGTTTTCTTCATTATTTTCTCCGCGGTAACATGCTGATTGGCCCGTCTTGAAAACAGGCCCGCAACGGGCAGTAATCCCGCACTTTCCCGCAATACAAGTGCCGGACGACACAACCGCAGGCGCGGCGCTTACACGTGGCGGTAAAGCAACGGGCCCGGCGACTGTTCAAACCACCCGCTTCATCATGCCCTGCAAGGACTGGCGGCTGGCGTAGCCCAGCCTTTGCGCCACCTGCTCCATCTTTTCACCGCGCGCCTCGGCCCGCAGCGCGATCTGGCAGCGCAGCCGGTCGCGCCAGTGCCCGAAGCTAAGGCCGGTTTCCTGCTGGAACCGGCGGGTGAAACTGCGGCGGCTCATCCCCGCCAGCGCCGCCCAATGGTCAATCGTCTGACCACTGCCCGGGCTGTCCATCAGCGCATCGCAGACCCGCCGCAGCCGGGCGTCACCCGGATAGGGCAGCGACAGCGGCGATTTCGGCGCCGCGCCCAGCTCGATCAGGATAAGCCGGCTCAGATGGTGCGCCCGCGGCGGCAGCGGCCAGGGATTGTTCATTTCGCACAGCGCCGCGATCAGCCTAGCCAGCAGCGGCCCTACCAGCACCGCCCGGCACTCCGCCATGGCTTCCGCTTCCGGCTCCGCCGGGTCGATATACAGCGATTGCAGCTGCACCTCCCCCGCCATGCGGATTTCGTGCAGCATCCCAGCCGGCACGATCAGCCCAGACCCCGCAGGCACCGCCCAACTGGTGCCGCCAGCCTCCGCGGTCATCAGCCCGGCCACGGCATAGACCAGCTGATGGCGCGGGTGATCATGCCAGGTTGAGAGATAGCCGTCCGCGTATGTGCGCGCGTAGGAAGCCACCCCATGCGGCAGCAACTGCACCGCATCGGACGAGGACGATCCCCGCCGCCGGATATCCGCATTCTGGCCCATTTGCGCGAAAACTGGCCCCATGGCGGCAAAAGGGCAAGCTAAAACGCAACCAAAAGGAGGCCGGACCCATGCAAACCCTCACCAGCATTGATGAGCTTGAAGAGATCTACGGCGCCCCGGTACCGCAGTCGCTTACCAAAGTCACCCCCCGCCTGACGCCGCTTTACCGCGACTGGATCGGGACCTCGAAGTTCATGATCCTGTCCACCATCGGCCCTGAAGGCACCGACGCCAGTCCGCGCGGCGATGACGGCCCGGTGGTCCATATAGCGGACAACCGCACCCTCTGGCTGCCCGATTGGCGCGGCAACAACCGCATCGACAGCCTGCGCAACATCGTCCGCGACCCGCGCGTCAGCCTGATGTTCATGGTGCCCGGCTGCAACAACGTGGTTCGGGTGAACGGCACCGCCGTGCTGACCGCAGACGCAGGCCTGCGCAGCCATTTCGCCCGCAAGACCCTGCTGCCCGCCACTGTCGCGGTGATCACCATCGAAGAGCTGTACTTCCAATGTGCCAAGGCACTGATGCGCTCCCGCCTGTGGGATGCAGAGGCTGACCGCCCCGCCGTGCCCACCGCAGGCCAGTTCCTGAAGGAACAGGAAGCGGCGTTCGAAGCAGAGGCTTATGACGCAGGCTATGCGGAATATGCCAAAAGCCGGATGTGGTGACCTCTGCGGCGCGCCCGGCCACGGCCCTGCGGACAAGCAGATTTTCCGCGCGACAACATTAACTTAGGACTTGCCAGAAGGTTTGCGGCATGCGCATGCTGGATGCTGTTCTGCTCCTCATGGAAATCCCGCCGTGCCCTCCCATATGGACCGCACCAGCCTGACCTGGAAAGTCACGCCCGACCTTTTGGGCGTGGTCGATACCTCGGGCGTCTTCATGGATACCAATCCCGCCTGGTTCCGAACCCTCGGCCTGCTGCCGGAGGAAATCGAAAGCCGCCAATTCTTTGACTTCCTGCACCCGGATGACATGTCCCGGACAGAGGCAGCATTTGAGCGTGTCAAACACGGGCAGCCAGTGCTGCAGTTCGAAAACCGCTACCGCCACAAGGACGGCAGTTACCGCTGGCTGTCCTGGAACGCGGTGCCGGAGGGCGACCGTTTCTATTGCAACGCCCGGGATGTGACCGAAGCCAAGATGAACGCGGCCCATCTGGCGGACCGCGAGCAGGAGGCCCGTTTCCGCGAGCAGTTCATCGCCGTGCTGGGCCACGACCTGCGCAACCCGCTGTCCGCGGTCGGCGCCGCACTGCGGCTTCTGGAGAATGAACCGCAATCGGCCAAGGCGCTTGAGATCCTAGCCCTTGGGCGCCAGTCAGTCACCCGTATGTCTGCGCTGATCAACGACATCCTCGATTTTGCCCGCTCACGGCTGGGGGATGGGATCGAGGTGGCGCGCACGGCCAGCACAGAAATCCGCCCGGTTCTGGCGCAAACGGTGGAGGAAATCCGGCTGGCAAACCCGGATACGCCGATCACTGAAAGCTACAGTTTCACTGACCCGCTGAACTGCGACACGGACCGCATTGCGCAGCTGGTCTCCAATCTGTTGTCCAACGCGGTAACGCACGGCGCCCCGGGAAAACCGGTGACCCTGACCGCAGCCGATGACGGCGGTGATTTCGTCTTGTCCGTTGCCAACCAGGGGGAACCGATCCCCGAGGCAACCATGACTCTGCTGTTCGAACCTTTCACCCGCGCCGAAACCCGCGAGTCGCAGAACGGGCTGGGCCTCGGCCTCTACATTGCCCAGCAAATCGCCAAGGCGCACCGCGGCCACCTTTCGGCTGCGTCGGACAGCCAGCAGACTGTCTTCACCCTGCGGATGCCCCGTCAGGGCTGAACCGCGCGCGCATAGAATTGCGCCTCAGGCCTGCATCAGGACGCGCTGCAGCAATAGAATCTGGTTTTTCAGCGCTGTGCCCGCTACCCTTCGACAGTGGGGAGGGCCAGCTGATGGAGCGCCGCCTGGCTGCAATTCTGGCAGCCGATGTCGTGGGGTATTCAAGACTCGTCCAAGCGGACGAGGCGGCAACGCTCAAACGGATGAAGGAAATTTGGGACGAAATCTTCATCCCGCTGGTGAACGGAAACAGGGGCCGCATCTTCAAGACCATGGGCGATGGTGCGCTGGCCGAATTCGCCAGCGCCGTGGACGCGGTCGAATGCGCGGTGGCGCTGCAGAATGCCCTGCGTGCCAGAAATGCAGAAACCAAAGACGAAGCACCGATCGAGTTCCGGATCGGCATCAACCTAGGTGACATCGTGGCAGAGGGCGACGATGTGCTGGGCGAAGGCGTCAACGTCGCAGCACGGCTCGAAGCGGCAGCGCCTTCAGGCGGCGTGCTGACCTCGGACCACGTGCACAGCCAAGTCCGCGGCAAGGTCGGTGTGACCTTCATCGACGCAGGCCGGATCAGCCTCAAGAACATTGACGGGCCGTTCCGGGTCTGGCGCTGGGACGGCGGCACGGCCACAGCCAAACCCGCAGCCCGGAAACGGGAAAAACTGTCCATCGCTGTGCTGCCGTTCACCAACATGTCCGCCGACCCGGAGCAGGAGTTCCTCGCCGACGGGCTGAGCGAGGACATCATCACCGGACTGTCGAAAATCCGCTGGTTCCTGGTGATCGCCCGCAACTCCACCTTCACCTACAAGGGCCAGGCCGTCGACATCAAACGCGTCGCCGCCGAACTTGGCGTTCGCTACGTACTTGAGGGCAGCGTGCGGCGGGCCGGCAACCGCGTCCGTGTTACCGCGCAGCTGATCGATGCCTCAACCGGCCTGCATGTCTGGGCCGAACACTATGACCGCGAGCTGCAGGATATCTTCGATCTGCAGGACGAGATCACACTGACAATCGTCGGCCGGGTGGAGCCGGAAATGGCCGCTGCCGAACGCGAGAAGGCGATCAGCCGCAGAACCGAAAGCCTGGACGCCTGGGCTTGCTACCAGCGCGGCCTCTGGCACATGTGGGATTACAGCCGCGAAGACCACCAGACGTCGCTGGATCTCCTCAGACAGGCAACAGAGCTTGATCCGGATTTCTCCACCGCGCACGCCTACCTTTGCTATGCTTACTACGAAGGCGTGGTGATGGGCTGGCCGGACGACCCGGAGAGCCATCTGGAACTGGGCATGGCGTCAGCACGCCGCGCCTTGCAGATCGACGACACCGATCCAGTGGGCTATTTCGCGATCGGCCGGATCCACATGATGCAGGGCAGCCACGACCTGTCTATCGCGGCTCTGGAGCGCGCGATACAGCTCAACCCCAGCTTCAGCCAGGCGCATCACGGGCTGGGCATGGTGCTGACCCTGGCAGGCCGCCTGGACGAGGCGCGCGCTAGCGAAGAACGTGTCGAGCCCCTGAGCCCGCGCGATCCCATCCTCTGGGCAACAACGATCACCCACGCACTGGCAGATGTGCTGGCAGGCGACACAGAGGCCGCGCTGGCCTGGGTGGACAGGACAATGCAGCTGCCCCGGGCCACCGGATATTGGCCCCATGCGGTCAAGGCCGCGGCTCTGGTGCAGGCCGGGCGCCTGGACGAAGCCAGAGTCTCAGTGCAGGCAGCGATTGGCGAACTGCCGAAACTATCCCTCAGCTATCTGGCCCGCAGCCTCCCCACCAAGCATCCCGGCGGGCTGGACCCATATCTGGATGCACTGAGGGAAGCAGGGCTGCCCGAGTAGCGCCAACAAAAAAGGCCGCCCGATTGGGCGGCCTTTTCTGAATTCGAACTCTCTGGCGCCTTAGGCCGCCAGCGCGTCCTGTGCCTGACGGACGATCGCACCGAAGGCTTCGGGCTCGTGCACGGCCAGGTCGGCCAGAACCTTGCGGTCCACTTCGATGCCGGCCAGGGTCAGGCCGTTAATGAAGCGGGAGTAGGTCAGCGCTTCGTCGTGCGAACGGACAGCAGCGTTGATACGCTGGATCCACAGCGCGCGGAAGTTGCGCTTGCGGTTCTTACGGTCGCGGGTTGCGTACTGGTTGGCCTTGTCGACGGCCTGACGGGCAACCTTGAAGGTGTTCTTGCGGCGGCCGTAGTAACCTTTGGCTGCCTTGATGACCTTCTTGTGACGGGCGTGAGTTGTGGTACCACCTTTAACGCGGGACATATCTCAGATCTCCTCTTAGCGGTCGTAGGGCATGAAGCCCTTGACGATCTTTGCGTCCGGTGCGGACAGGGTGGTGGTGCCGCGGGCGTCGCGGATGAACTTGGTGGTCCGCTTGATCATGCCGTGGCGCTTGCCGGCCTGACCTGCTTTCACCTTGCCGGTGGCGGTAATCTTGAAGCGCTTCTTGGCGCTCGACTTTGTCTTCATCTTGGGCATTTCCGTCTCCTTCAATGCGGGTTCGCTAGACGCGCGACTCGGCATGCCTCGACGGCCGGCCGCGCGGAACAGAGCTGCCCTTTAAGCAATGCAGGCCGGATGGGCAAGCGGATTCTCTAGAAAAGCTGCGCCGCAACCCGGGAAAACACGTCCGGGATCTCCTCAACACTGTAGCCGCCCGGGTTCACCATCACCGCATAGGTCACCAGCCCGATGGCAATCAGGATGGTCAGAACCGACGCGCGCGGCGCGCGGCGCTCGCTGAGCGCGGTCAGGATCCCCGGTACCGTAAAGGCCCCTATCACAAGCCCCAGAACCAGCGCCAGATCCGTCTGCATGACCCACCCCCATCAGAACAGCAACACGGGATGATGGTAGGGGCAGGCAGCGGCATTTCAATCACGCCCCTGCCCTGCGGCAGACCGGCCTGCAATTACTCCGGGTCTGTGCTGTAGATCAGCCGCTCGTCGCAGGGGGCGATGCGCAGGATGTTGGTGGTTCCCGGCACGTTGAAGGGCACGCCTGCGGTCACCACAATCTGGTCGCCCTCAGCGGCATAGCCGCCTGCCCGCGCTGCCCGCGCCGCATTGACCACTGCGCCCTTGAAGCGGTCCAGTTCCGGCGTCATCACGCATTTGCAGCCCCAGCTGAGGCACAGCCGCCGCGCGGTGGTGCTGACCGGCGTCATCGCGATGATCGGCACACCGGGGCGTTCCCGCGCTGTCAGCAGTGCGGTGGTGCCGGACTGGGTGAAGCAGCAGATCGCCTTGATCTCGGTCTTCTCTGCAATCTCCCGCGCTGCGGCGACGATGCCATCGGCCACGGTGGTGCCCTTGGCCGAACGCGAGGCGGCGATGATCTGGGTATAGGTCGGGTCGGCCTCGACCTCGATGGCCACCTTGTCCATGGTCCGCACAGCCTGCACCGGATACTGGCCGGCCGCGCTTTCGGCGCTCAGCATTACCGCATCGGCGCCCTCATAAATCGCGGTGGCCACATCGGAGACTTCGGCCCGGGTCGGCATCGGGCTTTCGATCATACTTTCCAGCATCTGGGTTGCCACGATCACCGGCTTGGCCGCGGCCCGGCACTTGCGCACCAGCCGCTTCTGGATCGGCGGCACAGCTGCCACCGGCAACTCGACGCCGAGATCGCCGCGCGCAACCATGATGCCGTCGGACGCATCCAGGATGGCTTCGAAATCCTCCACCGCCTGCGGCTTCTCGATCTTGGACAGCACCGCAGCGCGGCCATCGGCCAGCGCGCGCGCCTCGTAGACATCCTTGGCCCGCTGCACAAAGGACAGCGCTAGCCAGTCCACACCAAGGGCGCAGACAAATTCCAGGTCCGCCCGGTCCTTCTCTGACAAAGCGGCCAGCGGCAGCACCACGTCGGGCACATTCACCCCCTTGCGGTTGGAAATCGTGCCGCCGGTCTCCACCGTGCAATCGGCAAAATCCGGCCCGCAATCATCCACCACCAGGCGGATCTTGCCGTCGTTCACCAAGAGATGCGCGCCCGGTTCCAGTGCCTGGAAGATCTCCGGATGCGGCAGGCAGACGCGGCTCACGTCGCCCTCAGCTTCATCCAGATCAAGGCGGAACTTCGCCCCCTCCTCCAACTCCTCGGCGCCATTGGCAAACACCCCGACGCGCAGCTTGGGGCCTTGAAGATCGGCCAAAATCGCAATCGGGCTGTCCAGATCCTGCTCCACCTGGCGAATGATCTTGTGCTTCTCGGCAATCTCTGGATGGCTGCCGTGCGACATGTTCAGGCGGAACACATCAGCGCCTGCTTCATGCAGCGCTCGAATGGTCTCGTAGGTCTCCGAGGCCGGCCCCAAAGTGGCGACAATCTTCACATTGCGCGATCGTTTCATTGGGGTCCTCTCCTTCGGGTCTTGACTTCATGTTACCGCAAACAGCTCGGGGTGCTTATCCCCCAATTCCCATTTCCGCGCAACTCCCGTAAAGAGATTGCGGCAAAACATATCAGGCTCATGACATACACACCGTTTTTTGTTCACGGCGCAGACCGCCCCGCCCGCTGGCTGATCACCTGCGACCACGCAACCAACCATGTGCCGGAGTTTGCCGGCGGCGGCGACCTCGGCCTCCCGCGCGAGGACATGGAACGCCACATCGCCTATGACGTCGGCGCCTATGAGGTTTCTAAACTGCTCGGCGAAATGCTGAATGCGCCGGTGGTGGCGTCGAATTTCTCCCGCCTGGTGATCGACCCAAACCGCGGCGAGGACGATCCTACTCTGCTGATGAAGCTCTATGACGGCACCATCATCCCCGCCAACCGCCACGCGGGCGAGGCAGAGCTGAAGGAACGGCTGGAAGGCTGCTACCGTCCCTACCACCGGGCACTGGCGCAGCTGGCGGAGCGCCCCCGCACCGTCATCATCTCCGTCCACAGCTTCACCCGCCAGCTGCGCGGCCGCAGCCCGCGCCCCTGGGAAATTGGCATTCTGTTCCCCGAAGGCGAGCGTTTCTCTCCCTTCGTCGTTGACGAGTTGAACCGCGAGGACGGCCTGTGCGTGGGCGTCAACGAGCCCTACACCGGCTATCTGCCCGGCGACGCAATCGAAACTCACGCCACCAAACCGGGCCGCCCCAACACGCTGATCGAACTGCGGAATGACCTGATTGCTGAGCACAAGGGCCAGCACGCCTGGGCCGAACGCTTGGCCGAAGTACTGCCCAAGGCACTGGAGGCTTCCGGTCTCTGACCCGGAATTCGGCGCGGATTCCGGCTCGGAAAGCACGTATTCACCGTGCTGTCTTCCGGCGCGGAAAACGGTGGCCCGCGTTGCAGAACCGGCGTCTCGCCCCCATATCTGTAACGGAAACGCGGGATTTTCGGGGAAAGGAGCAGTCATGACCCAGGAAACCCTTTCTGCCTTTTTCGGCTGGCTGACCGTTTTGCACATCGGCCTTTTCACCCTTTCAGCCGTGCTTCTGATGCTGATGCGGGATTGGGTGGCGGGGCTGCACGCGCGCATGTTCGGCCTGGCGCCTGCGGATGTCAGCCTGACAGTTTACCGCTGGCTCGGCACCTACAAGATCGTTATCTTCGCCACCGCGCTTGGACCGTGGCTGGCGCTGCAGCTGGTCTGAGGCCGCGCCCATTGCCCGCCCCTGCCCCGGCTGCTAGGCCTGCGGGGACGCAAGACAATTCCGGAGCCACCGCCATGGACAAACAAACCGAGATCGAAATCCAGGCCGCCGCCTTCCGCCGCCTGCAAAGGCACCTGATGGAAGACCGCACCGACGTGCAGAACATCGATCTGATGAACATGGCCGGCTTCTGCCGCAACTGCCTGGCCCGCTGGTACCAAGAAGCCGCCAACGAGCGCGGCATCGAGATGGACAAGAATGAAGCCCGCGAAATCTACTACGGCATGACCATGGAAGAGTGGAAAGCCAATTACCAGACCGAGGCCAGCGCCGAGAAACAGGCGGCCTTTGAAGTCGCCTTCAAGGAAAACGTGACCGACAAGCAGTAACCAGCTGCTCTGCTGATCCGGGACAGAGGGGCGTTGCCCCTCTTGGCCTTACGGCCAATTCACCCCGGAGTATTTGCCCAAAGGTGAAAGGGCTGGCTGGAGGCCGTCTCAGCCCCTCAGCCGCAACGCAGCCCGCGCAAGATCAGCCGGTGCGCCATCCGCATCCACCAATGCCACCTGCAGCGGTGCGCCGGTCTCCCGGTCCACGACCCCGACCGGCGCAGCACCTTCGGTGACATGCGCCTCCCCCCATTGCGCCAGCGCCAGGAAAGTCAGCGCCAGTCCGCGCCCGGCCTCGGACAGCACATAGGCCTGGCGCACCCGGTCGCCAGCCTCCTGATAGGGCTGTTTCTCCAGTACCCCCCGCGCCACCAGACTGTTCAGCCGGTCCGTCAGCGTCGAGCGTGGCGCCTTCAGGTCTTCGCGCATGTCGTCATACCGGCAAACGCCATAGAAGGCCTCGCGCAGGATCAGGAGCGTCCAGCGGTCGCCAAGGATTTCTGCGGCCAGCGCCATCGGGCACTGTTCCTTGGGCACCAGGGCGCGGCGGCGGACAGCGGGCAGGGTTTCACGGGAATCAGAAGCTGAGTTTGACATGCGGACTCAGATAGGGGATTTCTATCTAAGTTCAAAATTGAGACTCAGATTCGCCAGCAGAAAGGACAGACCCGATGACCAATCGCCCGATGGACCAGGATGACACGCTCGAAGATTTCAAGCCGCGCCGGATCACCCTCAACGATGTGGAGAAAACCGTGCATGTGTCCGGCCAGGGCCCGGCGGTGATCGTGATGGCAGAAATGCCGGGGATCAGCCCGCATGTGGCGCGCTTTGCCCGCTGGGTGCGTGATGCAGGCTTCACCGTCTACATGCCCTCGCTTTTCGGCCGCGACGGTGCCGTGGCCACGGCAGAGGATGGCGCAGACGTGTTCCGCCGTGCCTGCGTCAGCGCCGAGTTCCGCGCCTTTGCAGGCGGTGGTTCCAGTCCAGTCACCCAGTGGCTGCGGGCGCTGGCGCGCCTCGCGCATCAGGAGTGCGGCGGCCCCGGCACGGGCGCCATCGGCATGTGCTTCACCGGCAACTTTGCGCTGTCGATGATGCTGGAACCCGCCATGCTGGCGCCGGTGCTGGCGCAGCCCTCGCTGCCGTTGGACAATCCTGCAGGAGTTGAAAGCCCGCCCGAGGAACTGGCTGCCGTGCGCGAACGGCTGGAGCGCGAGGACCTCACGGTGCTTGCCTACCGGTTCCAGGGCGACGCCTTCTGCCAGGCGCAGCGCTTTGCGGCTTACTCTGAGGCTTTGGGGGAAAGATTTGACACCCGTACCCTGCCTGACAGCGCCGCCGCCGCGGAGGTGCCGCCATTCTTTTCCAAACACGTCCCCACACCGCACAGCGTGGTCACCGCGCATCTGGTGGATGAGGCCGGCAGCCCGACTTTGGCAGCGCGGGATGAGATCCTGGGGTTCTTCAGGCAGCGGCTGACGGAAAGCAGCTGATACCTGCGGCGTCTGCCTGATGCTACATCCGTTTCTGGCGGGACGCTGGCGATATGCCGCACCCGCCAGCGGAGAAACTCTCCTTGTGCTGCACCATCAAAAGGAGAATAGACCCGCAGCGCATTTCAAGTGGAAGACCCCAATGAAACTCCTGAAGACCACGCTTTGCATTGCAACCTTGCTGGCCCCGGCCAGCCTTCACGCAACCCCGGCTGCAGCGCTGGCACCTGCCTTCGGGCCTGACGTTGTGATGCACGGCGGCGGCTGCCGCAAAAGCTCACCTCCGGGCCAGTGCTGCCACATGAAAAAAGCGACCGGCGAGGT
The DNA here is from genome assembly GCF_000813965.1 of Leisingera sp. ANG-M7. GTDB lineage: Bacteria > Pseudomonadota > Alphaproteobacteria > Rhodobacterales > Rhodobacteraceae > Leisingera. Next base: position 188,292 of record NZ_JWLI01000007.1, read on the forward strand.
GCATTGCCACTGACAAGGAGCGGCAGGGCGCGCGCCGATTCAGCGCTCCAGTCTTTCAAACCAGTCCAGCGCCATGGTGCTCCATCCCCTGGGCAGACCATGGCCGCCCTTATGCAGGATCACCTCAAGCCCGCCGGCGTCGCAGTCCCAGCGCTTACGCCAGATGCCATCTTCGGCCTCATGCGCGGCGGCGTTGCTGGGGCAGCCGTTTTCGCGCCGCCACAGCTGCAACCCCTCCCAGACGTCGGCCTGAACCACACTGGCGCCGGGGATGGCCCGGCCTTCCAGCGGCACGACGGTGTCGGCGAATCCGTGAATGTGCAGCAGAGCGACCGGCCCCTTGCAGTCCCGCGTCATTGGCAGCCAGAAACCGCCGGAGACCCCTGCATACCCGGCCGCAAACTCCGGCACCTGGCAGGCCATATCCCAGACCATCGAGCCGCCACGGGAAAAGCCGCTCAGCAGCAGTCGCTCCGGATCCACACCAGCCCGTTGCGCAGCATCCGCCAGCACCGCGCGCAGGAATTCCGTGTCGTTGCGGGGATAAGTGTTCCAGCCGTCTCGCACCGACCAGTCTGCAGGTTTGCCGTCTGCCCAGGGCAGGCCGCTGGGGGAAATTACCGCATAACCGCGCTGATTAAACGCGGTCACCAGCCCGGTATTGGCAACCACCTTGGCGCCGCTGCTGCCATAGCCATGCAGGAACATCACTGCCGGCCCGCCCTGCCAACCGTCCGGCAGGGCCAGGTGGTATACGCCGCCGTCAATCCTGCACGGCACTTCCCCGCCGCACTGCGCGTCCTGCGCCGCCGCAACTGCCGGCATGCCCAGCAGAGCTGCGGCCAGCAGCATCAGGCCCTGTTTCAGCATCAGCCCCTCCTCAGTCCGGTACGCGATCTACCCTAGCACACACCGCCAGCGCCGCTGCGGCCATGAAAAAAGGCCGCCCGTTCTGGGCGGCCGCTGCAAAATGTCTTTTTTGGAAAATCCCTGGACCGCAAGTTCGCGGCCGGGCGCGCACCCCCGAAGGCGCGCCCTAACCGCGCAAGCGGCCCAGAAGGCGCGCAGCCAGCGCGCCAGAGGCCGGACGCTCCCGCGCCAGGAGCTTGCCAGCGAGCCACCCCTGGCTGGCAGGCGCCTTGGCATAGTCGGGATGCACGACCTCTTCCGCGGTCAGCACCTGACGCACAGCAGCCAGGATTTCCACGTCGCTCGGCTCTGTGGCCTGGCTGTTCATGGCTTCCCCCATCTCCGGCTGATAACACTGTTGCATACTGGCACCTCCACGGTTTGCGGCTCTGGCTCGCGGCCCCCCTGGCCGGTTCCCATCGCCTGAAACCAGAATACCGCAAGCCGCCGCCTAAGGGCGCATTTTGTGTAAAATTAGTTAAAATCCAGAGCCGAAACAGGGGTTTTGCGGAACAGTCCACCAGACGTGGGGCGCATTGTTTCCAGGGCCGGGAGAATGCGCCTTTTCAGCCCCCTTGCAACCGGGCTGCCACTCCCCGATCGGCGGGCCTGAAACTACGGAATCGATTCTCTATCAATTAAAAAGACCGCCCAGAAGGGCGGCCTTCCAATCTGATCCGGCAAGCGGCCTCAGACGGCTTTCTTGCGGCTTTCTTCCAGGTAGATCTCGCGCAGGCGCTTGGCGATCGGACCCGGGGTGCCGTCGCCCAGTTGCGCGCCGTCGATCTCTACCACCGGCATTACAAAAGCGCTGGCAGAGGTGGTGAAGGCCTCATCCGCTTCCTTGGCTTCCTCGATAGTGAACAAGCGCTCCTCGATCTCCATCTGCGCTTCCGCCGCCAGACGCAGCACTGCGGCACGGGTGATGCCGTGCAGGATGTCATTGCTGAGCGGCCGGGTCACGATCTTGCCACTCTTGACGTAATAGGCGTTGTTGGAGGTGCCTTCGGTCACATAGCCGTCTTCGATCAGCCAGGCATCATCGCAGCCTGCCTTCTTGGCCATCATCTTGCCCATCGACGGATAGAGCAGCTGCACGGTCTTGATGTCGCGGCGGCCCCAGCGGATGTCCTCGATCGAGATGATCTTGGCACCCTTCTGCGCAGCGGGGCTATCGGCCAGGCCGGGCTTGTTCTGGGTGAACAGCACCAGGCTCGGCGGGGTGTCAGCAGAGGGAAACACGAAATCCCGGTCGCCGTCAGAGCCGCGGGAGACCTGCAGATAGACAAGACCCTCTTCGATGCCGTTCAGCTCCACCAGCTTGCGGTGGATTTCCAGAAGCTCCTCCTTGGAGCAGGGCGACGCCATGTCCAGCTCCTTCAGCGAGCGGTCCAGGCGCACGGCGTGGCCTTCGAAATCGATCAGCTTGCCATCCAAAACCGAGGTCACCTCATAAACCGCATCGGCAAACAGGAAGCCGCGGTCAAAGATCGAAACCTTGGCCTCAGTCTCGGGCAGGTATTCGCCATTCACATAAACAGTACGGGTCATTGTTGTCTCCTCAACCCCACAGGGCAGCCTTGGGCGGGTGCACGCCATCGGCATCAAATGTCAAAGGTTCCTCGCGGTCTTCGGCCAGAAGCAGCGGCCCGTCAAGATCCGTAACCGCCGCACCCTGCGCCACAAGCGTCGCGGGCGCCATCGCCAGCGATGAGCCGACCATGCAGCCGACCATCACCTGATAGCCCTCGGCCAGCGCTGCCTCACGCAGTTTCAGCGCCTCGGTCAGGCCGCCGGTCTTGTCCAGCTTGATGTTGACCACGTCATATTTGCCCTTGAGCTTGGGCAGGCTCTCGCGGTCATGGCAGCTCTCGTCGGCGCAGACTGGCACCGGGCGTTCCATTCCGATCAGGGCCTCATCCTCGCCTGCGGGCAAGGGCTGCTCCACCAGTTCCACGCCCAGGCGCACCAGATGCGGCGCCAACTCAGCGTAAACCGCTGCCGACCAGCCCTCGTTGGCGTCGATGATGATTTTGGCATCGGGCGCACCCGCGCGCACTGCTTCCAGACGGGGCATGTCATCGGGGGTGCCGAGCTTGATCTTCAACAGCGGCCGGTAGGCGTTTTCCGCCGCTTGCTTCTGCATGTTCTCAGGCGTGTCGAGCGACAGCGTATAGGCCGTGATCTCCGCCTTAGGCTCCGGCAGGCCTGCCAGTTCCCAGACGCGTTTGCCTGCCTGTTTTGCCTCCAGATCCCACAGCGCGCAGTCAACCGCGTTGCGGGCGGCGCCGGCGGGCAGCAGCGACTGCAGCTCTTCGCGGGTGAAATCGGCAGGCAGGCCTTCGATTTCAGCGGTCACGCTTTCCAGTGTTTCATTATAACGGGCATAAGGCACGCATTCGCCCCAGCCGGTGACGCCGTCCTTTTCCACCCGCACGGTCAGCACCTTTGCCTCGGTGCGCGAGCCGCGCGAGATTGTGAAGACCTGCGCCAGTTTGAAGACGTCCGGGGTGACGGTGATGTTCATGAAACTGCCCTTTCCTGCGGCCCTGCGCGCGCCGCGGCGGGCCTTGGCATGATGCCCTTCATCCGGGGCACCCGCTCTTTCATCTTTCCAAAAATACTCCCGCCGGAGGCATCCCAGGCTGCGCCTGAGCACCTCCGGCGGGGCTGTTAGATCAGACCGCTGCCAGCGCGTCCACCAGGCGGCCGGCGCCGTGGCGGTACGGGTCGACGGCGGGCAGGCCCATACGCTCTTCGACTTCGGCCAGGTATTTCACGGCTTCGTCTTCGCTGAGGTGCTGGGTATTCACCGAGATGCCGACGATCTGACAGGCCGGGTTGGCACGCTGTGCCAGCGGCAGGGCCACGTCGCGCAGCTCTTCCAGGGTCGGCACGTCATATTCCGGCAGGCCGCGCATATGGGTGCGGGTCGGCTCGTGGCACAGGATCAGCGCGTCCGGCTGGCCGCCGTGCACAAGCGCCATGGTGACGCCCGAGTACGAGACGTGGAACAGCGAGCCCTGGCCCTCGATCAGGTCCCAGTGATCTTCGTCGTTGTCCGGGGTCAAGTACTCGATGGAGCCTGCCATGAAGTCCGCAATGACCGCGTCCAGCGGCACGCCGTGGCCGGTGATCAGAATGCCGGTCTGGCCGGTGGCGCGGAAGGTCGACTTCATGCCGCGCTCGCGCATTTCGTTGTCCATCGCCATGGCGGTGTACATCTTGCCGACCGAGCAGTCGGTGCCAACCGCCAGGCAGCGCTTGCCGGTGCGGGGCTTGCCGTTGGCAATCGGGTAGCCGACGGTGGGCACGCGCACGTCGTGCAGGGTGCCGCCGTGGGTCTGGGCCGCGGCCACCAGGTCGCCTTCGTCGCGCAGCAGGTTGTGCAGGCCGGAGGCCAGATCATAGCCCATTTCCAGCGCTTCGATCAGCACTTCCTTCCAGGCTTGGGAAATCACGCCGCCGCGGTTGGCAACACCGATCACCAGCGTCTTGGCGCCGGCTTCCTTTGCTTCGGCCAGGGTCAGGTCTTTCAGGCCCAGGTCGGCGCCGCAGCCCGGCAGGCGGATCTGGCCGACGGCGTGGTCGGGGCGCCAGTCACGGATGCCGATGGCAACTTTGGCGGCCAGCATGTCGGGCGCATCGCCCAGGAACAGCAGATAAGGGGTTTCGATCATGGCGGGTTTCCTCTTCACTCTTGCCGGTGAGTTTGCGGAGATTCCCGCACAAGTTCATACCTATTCCGCTGCACGGCGCGCCTGGGGCGCAAGTTTCTCCTGCAATTTAGTTATTTTGGCGTAGATTTCTGCGTTAAGTCACTATTGCTGACATTATTTTCCTCTTCCAGCCAGGATTCGGCCTGAAGCACCCCGGTTTGAGGCGCGCCAAGCACCGCAATCGCCTGCTGGGAGCCGGTTTCCTCCGGCGCATCGGCCTGCGTCCGCCGCAGCGCGGCAACGCCCGCAACCATAAAACACAGGGCTGCAAGCAGGATCAGCAATCCATTTCCGTCAGCAATGCTGACCATATTTGGGGCCGCCAGCGTGCCTCCGAACTGGCCGACGTTCAAAAGGAACACCATCGCGCCGCTAGCTGGCACAATCTGCGCCGGTTTCAGCTGGTCATTGGCATGGGCGGAGCAGACCGCATACATCGGCAGGCTTGCGCCTGCGAGCACTGCAAAGCCGATCACCAGCGCCTGCGGCGTGGGGGTGGCCAGCATCCACAGGCAGGCCGCGGCACCAATGACGCCCAGCCCCATCAGCACCAGCCGCCGGTCGGTCTTGTCGCTGATCCAGCCGACCGGGTACTGCACCACGGCGCCAACCACCATTGCCACCACCAGAACGCCTGAGGCCTCTGCCGGGCTCATGCCGCGCGACAGCGCATAAAGGGGCAGTGCAATGAACCAGCCGGCCACGGCGGTTGCGCTCACCAGATTGCCAAGCACCGCCATCGGGGACACGCGGTACAGTTTGCGCACCGGCATCCGGTCCGGCACCTCGTATTCCGGCGCCTTGTTGCCGGACAGCAGCAGCGGCACGATCGACAGGGAAATCAGGATCGACACTGCCCCGAACAAGAGGTTGCCGCTGGGATCAGGCAGTGCCACCAGTGCAGTGCCAATAGCGGGGCCTGCCATCCAGATCATGAAATAGATCGACAGGATCTGCGCCCGGTTGCTGTTTTCCGATTTCGCCTGCAGCCAGCTTTCGGTGATCACATACATGCCGGGATAACAAACCCCGGCCAGGAACCGCATCGCCGACCAGGAATAGGGGTCGGAGGTCAGCAGATGCAGGATCGCCGAGATCGACACCAGCGAGGCAAGCGCCGAAAACGCCCGGATATGGCCCACCTTGGCCACCATCCCCGGCGCCATCACCGTGCCCAGCAGGGCACCGGCCGGATAGGCCGCCTGCATGATCGAAATGGTGAGGTCGGAGAAGCCAAGCCCCGCGCCCCGGATTGTCAGCAGGGTGACCAAGAGGCCGTTGGCCACCATCAGCATCAGCATGCCCAGAAACAGGGCCCAGTTTTCAATGAATGCACGTCTCATGCCCGGGTGCTCGCACAGGCTCCCTGCCGGTTCGCGCCTGTTTGCGGCAATGTTTCCGGCGCCGCATTGCAGCGGCAATTTCTGCGTGTGCAAAATTCCCTTGCACATGTTCGCGCAACTTTCTAACACTTCAACCCAGCAGAATTGAAACGTCATTACCCGGAGGATTGCCCCATGAGCTTCCGCATCCAGCCCGCCGCCCCGGCACGCCCCAACCGTTGCCAGCTGTTCGGTCCCGGCTCCAAAGTGAAGCTGTTCGAGAAGATGGCGGCCTCGGCAGCGGATGTCATCAACCTCGATCTGGAGGATTCGGTGGCGCCGGATGACAAGGACCAAGCCCGCGCCAATGTGATCGAGGCGATCAATAGCGTGGACTGGGGCAATAAATACCTTTCGGTGCGGATCAACGGTCTCGACACGCCCTACTGGTACCGCGACGTGGTGGACATTCTGGAACAGGCCGGCGACCGGCTGGATCAGATCATGATCCCCAAGGTGGGCTGCGCTGAGGACGTCTACGCGGTGGACGCGCTGGTCACCGCTATCGAGCGCGCCAAAGGCCGCGCCAAGCCGGTTTCATTCGAGGTGATCATCGAATCCGCGGCAGGCATCGCCCATGCGGAGGAGATCGCCAAGTCCTCTCCCCGGCTGCAGGCGATGTCGCTGGGCGCTGCAGACTTCGCCGCGTCGATGGGGATGCAGACCACCGGCATCGGCGGCACCCAGGAAAACTACTACATGATCCGCGAAGGCCAGAAGCACTGGTCCGACCCGTGGCACTGGGCACAGGCGGCGATTGTCGCGGCCTGCCGCACCCACGGCATTCTGCCGGTCGACGGCCCGTTCGGCGACTTCTCCGACGAGGACGGCTATATCGCGCAGGCGAAACGCTCCGCGACGCTGGGCATGGTCGGCAAATGGGCGATCCACCCCAGCCAGATCAAGCTGGCCAACGAGGTTTTCACCCCGTCTGATGAGGCGGTCGCAGAAGCCCGCGAGATCCTGGCGGCGATGGAAGAGGCCAAGGCCTCCGGCGCCGGCGCAACAGTATACAAAGGCCGTCTGGTCGACATCGCCTCGATCAAGCAGGCAGAGGTGATTGTGGCGCAGGCCGAACTGATTGCGGGCAGCTGACGCCGGTCCGCGGCTTAAGGTTTCAAGGGCGTCCCCAGGGGGCGCCCTTTTTGATTGGAGAGAAAGATGCCGGATTTGACCTTGCTGCATACGGCTGAGGTGCATGTGGAAACCTTTCGCGCGCTGGCGCCGCGGGCGGATCTGAACCAGCAGGTGCGCACCGATTGGCTGGAGCGGGCTCAGGGCGGGATTGATGTGCGCCTTGAGGCAGAGATTGCTGCGGCCATTGCAAGGGCGGACGGGCCGGTCTTGTGTACCTGCACCACGCTTGGCCCGGCGGCGGAAAAGGCGGGGGCTACCCGCATCGACTGGCCGATGATGCAGGAAGCGGCGCGCACCGGCGGGCCGGTGCTGATGGCCTATTGCCTGGAGAGCACCGCTGAGCCTTCAGAAGCGCTACTGCGCCATGCCTTCGGGGCGCGTGACCCGGAGCTTACTTGCCTGGAATTGGGCCAGCACTGGCCGCTGTTCGAGGCTGGGGACAGCGCGGGCTTTGCAGCTGCAGTTGCAGAGGATGTGGCGGAGGCGCTGGCGGCGATGGATTTTGCCTGCGTGGTGCTGGCGCAGGCCTCGATGGCCGGGGCGGCTGAGCTGCTGCGGGAGCGGACGAGGGTGCCGGTGCTGGCCTCGCCGGAGATTGCCGTGCGGGCCTTGCTCGCGGAACATGAGGGGGGCGCCTGACCTTGCGGCACGGCATGAGTTTTTCCCAGCCAAGGCCCCTGCCTTGCCGGTGTGTCTGGTCCGTATCTGCCTGTTTCCATGTTCCGGTTCAACGGAAGTGTTATGGATTGACGGCCCCGCCAAAATGGCGGAGATGGACGGGCGTATCCGCCCGCGTGCTAAACGTTGTCTCTGCACGGCCCCGCTGCCAGGCGGGAGTCCGGTTCCAAGGGTGCCGGGGAGCCAAGCCCCGGCGGGTGATCGCGACCGGGAACAAGACTGCCACCGGTGGCTTAAGATCCGGTGAGAGCAGCGTACGCAGGGTGCGCAACACCCGCAGGCGCGCCTGAATCCAACGCAGCGCAGTGAGTATTTAAGGAAAGATGAAGCGCATCTGTCTTTCATCTTTCCCCAAATACTCAAAATCCAGCCTCAGCCGGAGTTCACGCCCGCAGGTCCTTGGGCGAGCCCATCACCACATAGGTGGTGATCGCAGTGACATAAGGTGAAGTGCCGAGGATATCGGTGTGGAACTTCTTGTAGCTGGGCAGATCGGCGCATTCGACCCGCAGCAGATATTCGATTGTGCCAGTGATATTGTGGCACTCCACCACTTCCGGCGCCGCCTGCATGGCGCGCTCAAACGCCTCCTGCGCCTCCTTGGTATGCTCGCCCAGGCCGACGCCGATGTAGGTGGCAAAGCCCACGCCCAGTTTTTGCCGGTCCAGCACCGCGCGGTAGCCAGTGATAACACCTGTGCGCTCCAGTTCCTGCACCCGGCGCAGGCAGGCGGAGGGCGACAGGCCCACCCGCTCTGCCAGTTCCAGATTGCTGATCCGGCCGTCCCGGCTGAGTTCTTGCAATATCTGCTGGTTTATCTTGTCATTCTTCGCCATTAGTTGCGAAAATACGTGCAAGACACGGCAGAACGCAATTTCATTTAGTGCGTTCGGCGCAATGATTTTGCGCATGACCTACGAACTCCTCACCGCGCTTGCGCTTTTCGCCTTCGTCTCCTCGATCACACCGGGGCCGAACAACCTGATGCTCATGGCCTCAGGCGCCAATTTCGGCTTCCGCCGCACCATTCCGCATATGCTGGGGGTGGCGCTAGGGTTCGTGTTCATGGTGCTCTTGGTCGGCGCCGGGCTGGTGCAGGTGTTTGATGCCTTCCCGGTCAGCTACACGGTGCTGAAAGCAGTGTCGGTTCTCTATCTGCTGTGGCTGGCGTGGAAGATCGCCAATGCCGCGCCGGTGCAAGCCAAGGGGACTGAGGGGCGCCCAATGACGTTTCTGCAGGCGGCAGCATTTCAGTGGGTGAACCCCAAGGCCTGGGCGATGGCCCTAACCGCAATCAGCGCCTACACGCCGGATCAGACGCTGGCGGCCATCCTGCTTGTGGGGGTGATTTTCGGAGCGATCAACCTGCCCTCTGTCGGATCCTGGACGGTGCTGGGCCAGCAGATGGCGCGGTTCCTGACCAGCCCGCGGCGGCTGGTGCTGTTCAACTGGACCATGGCGGCGCTGCTGGTGGCTTCACTCTATCCGGTGATCTGGCCGCAATAACGCAGGTGCCTCTTCCTGCCCGAAGGGGCGGAGCGCCCGCCCCCGCGCGAGAGGGCGGGCGCTGCCCGGCCTTCCGGCCGGGCGGTACATCATTTCAGGGGCAGGCAGATCTCAGTCAGAAGATCCTCCGGCGCGGTGTCGCGGGGATTGTTGAGATAGACCTCATAGCAGGGCTGATCCGCAGGCTCCTCCCCCGATGCGGGCAGCCAGTTGCCGAACAGGCTGTGATAGGCGGCGTGGATGCCGGAATACGGGCCCTTGTAGGTCAGCACCGCGGCCCGGCCGCCGGGCAGGCTCACCTCCTCCATGCCGTCAGGCAGTGCATCGCCGTTGAACTCTGCGCCGGCGAAGCTGCGCAGGTCGGCTTCTGCCACTTCATCCGGGCTGTCGAAATAGACGCCAAGCACCGCGCCCAGCTGCGGCCACAGCTGGCGGCTCTCGCAGATCGCCCCGAGGGCTTCAAAGCTCTTGCCGATCTCGTGGTAGGCGCCCTTGTGCGGCAGGCCGGCAAGGCGGCGGGCGGGGTCGGTTCGGGTGATCACGTCATACATGGGATAGCTTCCTGTTCTGAGGGCTGGGTTGGGCAGCCGCACCTGGCCGTCTCGGCGGAAGGCCGCCGGGCTGCTGCCATAGGACTCAGAGAACGCGCGGGAGAAGCTGTTCTGGTTCGGATAGCCAGCGCGGGCGGCCACCTGTGCGATGGGCATCTTGTCCATCACCAGCCAGACCGCGGCGCGGTGCAGCCGGATCCGGCGCACGGCCTGGGCGCAGGTCTCACCGGTCAGGGCGCGAAACACCCGGTGCCAGTGGAACCGCGACATCGCCGCCACATCCGCGAGCCGGTCCAGCGACAGGTCGCCATCGGTGTTATCGTGGATGTAGGCCAGAACGCGCAGGATCCGGTCTTCGTAGCTGGCAGCCATTGGCGGCGTCTCCTTCGTGTCTCTCTGCCCTCAGGTGATGGCATAAGCCTAGATCACAAATCTTGCTGAGTTGCATCTTGGCGCCGCTAAGGCCATATAGCTGCAAACCTGCAGAGCAGAGGCAACATGACCCAGTATCTGGAATTCGAAAAACCGCTGGCTGAAATCGAAGGCAAGGCGGAGGAACTGCGGGCGCTGGCGCGCGCGAATGAGGAAATGGACGTGGCGGATGAGGCCAAGGCGCTGGACGCCAAGGCGGAGCAGCTGCTGAAGGACCTCTACAAGAATCTGACGCCCTGGCGGAAATGCCAGGTGGCGCGCCATCCGGAACGTCCGCACTGCAAGGATTACATCGAGGCGCTGTTCACCGAGTACACGCCGCTGGCCGGCGACCGGAACTTTGCCGATGACCTGGCGGTGATGGGCGGGTTGGCGCGCTTCAACGACCAGCCGGTGGTGGTGATCGGCCACGAGAAGGGCAGCGACACCAAATCGCGCATCGAGCGCAACTTCGGCATGGCGCGCCCCGAAGGCTACCGCAAGGCGATCCGGCTGATGGAAATGGCCAGCCGTTTCAAACTGCCAGTGATCACCCTCGTCGACACTGCCGGCGCCTACCCCGGTAAAGGTGCCGAGGAACGCGGCCAGTCCGAGGCGATTGCGCGCTCGACCGAGATGTGCCTGAAGATCGGCGTGCCGCTGATTTCGGTGATCATCGGCGAAGGCGGTTCTGGCGGCGCAGTGGCCTTTGCCACGGCGAACCGCGTGGCGATGCTGGAGCATTCGATCTATTCGGTGATTTCCCCCGAGGGCTGTGCCTCGATCCTGTGGAAGGATGCCGAGAAGATGCGCGAAGCCGCTGAAGCGCTGCGCCTGACTGCGCAGGACCTGAACAAGCTGGGCGTCAACGACCGGATCATCCCGGAACCGCTGGGCGGCGCCCACCGCGATCCGAAGGCTGCGATCAAGTCCGTCAGCGGCGCCATCCAAGAGATGCTGGACGAACTGAAGGACATGGACGCCGCTGCGCTGGTCAAGGACCGGCGTCAGAAGTTTCTGGATATCGGTTCCAAAGGGCTGGCGGCATAAGCGCCAGTATCCAAGAAGATCAGAAAACCCGGCTGTGATGCCGGGTTTTTTGATTCCGGGCATTCACCTGGTTCATTTCGGAACGTTCACTGGCGGAGGTAATGATGCCTGAATGCACCGAGCGTCCGCACATTGTCTGCATCTTTGCAATAGCTGTCCTCAGCGTTTTCTTCTTGGAGGTGCAGCCCGCCTTCTCAAGCAAGCTGGGGCAGGTGAAGCTTTCGCGCTGCCTCCCTGCCCGTTTCAATATGCCGATGGCGCCAGCTGCCCGTCATCGTGGAAGAGCCAGAAAAACCCTGCTTCTGGCGGTCTAGGTTCAGGATTCATAACCAGAAAATTACTAACGCCGCGAGGGCGATTGCTGACAGGAAGACTTTCGGGCACCAGTCGTAGCAAGTTGCGACACGCCTTCAGTCCTTGAGCCTGCCAAACATGATCTCGATACGGTTGCGCCGCTAATATCGGCGCTTGTCGTTTCTGATAGCTTTCTTGCGCTGCTTTCGACCGGGGATGCAGGCGCGTATCCCTTTGTCGTTCAACGTTTCTCTGAACCAATCCGCATCTCACCCGCGATCCCCGAGAAGCCAACCGACTTTTGGCAAGCTGCTTGGCAGCGCCCGCGTGGCGATGTAATCGCTGACCTGCCCGGCGGTCACGAACAGGTTCAATGGACGCCTCTGCCTGTCGCATATGGCATGCAACTTCGTGTTCATGCCCCCTTTGGTCCGACCGATAAGGCGTCCACGCCCCTTTTTTTCACGCCCATGCTTGTCGCTGTTCGATGGGCCTTCAGAAAAGTTGCGTCCACTGCCCGGCAGTTGATTGCGCAGCAATCAATGAGAGGGGATCATCACAGTCTTCTCTTCGCTGTGACTGGAGGCCAGCCCGACCATCATTCGAGCAAAGATGCCTTTCTCGCTACAGCGCTTCCACCGGCTGTAAAGCGTCTTGTGCGGACCGTATTCAGAAGGCGCATCGCGCCAGCGCAAGCCATTGCGATTGATAAAGATAATCCCGCTCAGAACGCGCCGGTCATCGACGCGAGGTTTGCCGTGGGACCTGGGGAAGAAGGGTTCAAGACGCGCCATCTGCGCATCGCTCAGCCAGAAAATAGCTCTGAATCCTACGGCAGATCGGAAATCAATGCATCCTGACACCAGGTTCCAGTGCAATGCGGTTTGTAGACACTTGGCAAGGCGCATTTTTGAGGCCGTATGAGATCAGAGGCGCAGTGCTCCGTTTCGCTGAAGATTGCCGTCCGCATTCGCATGCGTGCGTTTGGGCGGATAAATTCAGCGCTTGACCCGCGGAGGGTTTTTCTCCGCTGCCCGGCGCATTCGGTTGTCTTGACGGTGCCGCACGATCCAGAACAGCATGCCCGCCCCACCGTCGGCCTGGCTTGCAGCCTGAACACGAACTGGATTTGCGGCGGGTGAATTCACTGGCGCAAAGTTACGATCAAGCAGGAAGCATGACTGCTCCGGTTTAGCACGCAAATCGCGTGCAGTTCTGCAAAAGCTCCGGGAAGCAGGCCGAAATTCCATGTTTTGCAGGAGCAGGAAGAAAATTGAAAAAACGCCTTGTCTCTCTAGGTTGCGGCACATATACGGGTCAGCGGAGACGTGGCCGAGTGGTCGAAGGCGCTCCCCTGCTAAGGGAGTAGGCGGGAAACCGTCTCGTGGGTTCGAATCCCATCGTCTCCGCCATCACAAATTTTTACTCTACCTTATCAATTGTTTACTTGGGATCATGGCAAACCCATTAGAGAGGTTCGCCGTGAACACCAGCTGCCTTCTTCTTCCGAGTCATCTTCTGCAACGCCCTTCCCTTCACCGGACATCGCTTATCCGCGGGGCCTGAAAGAATTCGGTTTGGCCAGGGGTGCTCACACTGCAGGTACGACCCTTCCAAGTATTGCCTTACCCTAGGCGCATGACCGCCTAACCTCACAGAACCTCACCGGCCGCCGCTTGAAGGTCCGGCGGTCTTCCATATAACCCGCGCCATGGCTGCAAAAATATTTTCAATGGAGGCGCGGGAGACCGGCGGTGCCCGGCTTACGCTCAACTACAAGCACGCCGACCGCAGCGGCATCCAGCGTATTTCCTGCGATCTGCCGCAAGCCGGCCTATTGCAACTGGTCCTCTTTGCGGAAGCGCTCAGCCTGCGCAAGCGCTTCGGAAATCCCATTGCATCGAACGTGTCGCTCGATGGGCTTGAGATGTCCTATGACCCGGCGCAGCGGAAGCTCCAAGTCGAGCGGCAGGCCGGTTATTCCAGGCAGATAGCATGCATTCCGGTTGAGGTTTTTCTCTCTGAGATGGCAGGCATGACCGACATCTGCATTGCCTGGGCCGAGGCATCAAAGAATGGGCCTGCGCTGAAGCGCCTGCTGGCCGGCTGCACGGCTCCGGCTGAGCTTGCAGTGCTGCTGGGGCAGGACGAGGCTGACCTGGCCATGCATCAGCTGCGGGAAATGGCCGTGCTGCTGCTGGCGCAGGAAACCTCTGCCCGTGGTTCTGCGCTTGCCCGAAAATTGCGCGGAAAGAAATCTCAGGACCAAGCGCGAGAGGCTGTCAGCGGCCTTGTACTGGAGCTTGCTGCTGAACTCGTTCCAATTTCCGCCTAAGCCAGAACAGGCGGGTGCTGCGAGGGACGGAGTAAGGGGCGGCACCCTGCCCGCATACCGGCCGCACCTACCGGTGCGGCCGCAGTGATGTGCTTGAAATGTTACGCCCGTGAAACGCCGGGGGTTTTCAGCACATGGGGAGTGTCATACGCCTCCAGATCAATTTGATCTTCAGACTTCGCAATCAGCACCGTGCAGGCTGCGTCGCCCGTGACATTGAGCGCGGTGCGCGCCATGTCGAGAATGCGATCAATGCCTGCAATGATGGCAACACCTTCCAGAGGCAGACCGACGGAGGTCAGAACCAGCGACAGCATGACCAGCCCGGCTCCGGGAACACCTGCGGTGCCGATGGAGGCAAGCGTCGATGTCAGAATGATTGTGGCGTATTCCGCCATGCCCAGTTCCATTCCAAAGGCCTGCGCCACAAAAAGAGCAGCAACACCCTGGTACATTGCGGTGCCGTCCATGTTGATCGTCGCGCCAAGCGGCAGCGTGAAGCTTGCAACTGACCGGTTAACACCAAGGTTCTGCTGCACGGCAGTCATTGTAACAGGAAGTGTTCCCGAGGAGGATGTGCTGGTGAAGGCCACGATCTGCGGTTCAATGATGCCCTGGAAGAAGCGGACCGGGTTCAAGCGCGCAAAGACCGAAACGAGACCGCCGTAAACGATCAGCGCGTGCAGGAAGCAGCCGATATAGAGCGCAGCGATGACGGTGCCCAGAGGCAGCAGAAGATCAAGCCCGTAGGTTCCGGCGACCCAGGCCATCAGCGCAAACACGCCGTAGGGGGCGAAACTGATCACAATCTCCGTCAGCTTTAGAACAACTGAATTCAGGGCTTCAAAGAACTCCCGCACCGGCTTGCCTGCTTCGCCAACCAGGTTGATGGCTAGACCGAACATGATTGCGAAAAAGATGATCTGCAGAACGTTTCCGTCTGCGGCGGCGGCAACCGGATTCTTCGGGACAATCCCGATGAGCTGCTGAATGAAGGGCGGTGAGGTTTTGGGTTCCATGGCGGCGGCGGCGCTCAAATCGATGCCCGCACCGGGTTGCATCAGCAACCCCAAAGTCAGGCCGATCGTAATCGCAAATGCGGTGGTGCCCAGATAGAAAACGATCGATTTCAAGCCAATGCGCCCCATGCGCGCCATGTCGCTGACGGATGTCATGCCGCATACGAGCGACACGAAGATCAGCGGGACAATCAGCATTTTGATAAGTGACAGGAACAAGGTCCCGATGTTCTTGATCATGCCGGCAATTGCCTGGTTGCCGGTCGCGTTCAGCAGAACGCCTGTAATCACTCCAAGTACAAGTGCGATTACGATTTGCTTCCACAGAAGCATGTTTCTCCAAGGTGCCAAAAACCCTGTTTTTTGACTGGTATTCGCCATGAGGACCTCCCTTTCCATGGCAGCCGAACGGATCAAGCTGCCGGCAGTCGCAGCATGGTACCAGTTCGGTGACGGGCAGCGTCGCGCAAACATGGAAAGGGCGTTGCAAACTTTGCAACGCCCTTTCAGCCTCCAAGAGGAAACCGGTTCCTCTAGGGTTTTGCCAGGTGCACACATTTACGGGCCAGCACATCGGTTGGGTCAACGGCCAGCGCTCCCAGTTCGCCAGCGCCCGCTGTTACAAGCAGAGGAAGTTCCGTGCAGCCGAGAATGACCGCTTCGGCGCCGCGCGTGACCAGGTGGGAAAAAGCCCGGGTTACCTGCTCCTTGCAGAGGCCCTCAATGTGCCCCGCCTTGACGCCGGCCGGGCCGTAGATGGCTTCCATGATCAAATTTTGATGCTGCTCATCGGGAACGATGTGGCA
The DNA here is from genome assembly GCF_000813965.1 of Leisingera sp. ANG-M7. Taxonomy (GTDB): domain Bacteria; phylum Pseudomonadota; class Alphaproteobacteria; order Rhodobacterales; family Rhodobacteraceae; genus Leisingera. The sequence continues at coordinate 204,089 of NZ_JWLI01000007.1, forward strand.
AAGGCCAGCCTCCTCAAGCGCCTGCTGATACAGGCCGCTTCGTATTGTGCCATCGGTGCCGAGTATCCCGACCGTGCGCGTCCCGGGAGAATTCTCCCTGATGTGGTCCGTGGCCGCTGACAAAATGCTAATGATCGGAACGTCGAGATGGCGCTGGATGCGATCGACATAGGCGTGGGCGGTGTTGCAGGGGATGACCAGAATATCGGCCCCGCCGCGTTCCAGCTTCTTGCAGGTGGAATAGAGTGCGACTGTCGGATCGGTTCCTGATCCCACCAGGTTTTCAGTCCGGTCAGGGATTTGCGGGTTTTGTTCGACCAGCACCTTGATGTGATCCTGATCGCAGGCAGCCTCTGTCCCCTTGACCAGTTTGGAAAGGAAATCCACCGTCGCGGCAGGTCCGACACCGCCAACCACACCGACCTTGAACCGGCGGCGGCGGCCTGGATGCGTCTCCTTCAGCGCGTGTTCCGCATAAACCGCTGCGGTGTCGATGGCTGTCATCCCCTCCGGCAAGTCAAGCTGATCAAGCAGCAGGGGCAATTCGGAAAGCCCGGGCACAAAAACCGCCGCCCCCTGCTCCGAAAGGCTGGCAAGGGCTGCGTTGATAGGTTGCAACACCTCATCCCTGCGGTTGCCGGTTTTGAAGCCGTTGCCGCCATAGACTGCCTCCATCACGGCGCTTTCCAAATCAGTGGCAGGATAGACAACCTGCACATCGTCGCCGAACAGGTTCTCGAACAGGCCGTTCTCCCTGACAAAAGGCGTTGCGATCACGCCAATCTTCTCCGGTTGTGGTTTCAGCTTCGCAACGGCAGTTCTGATTGCGCCGGTCATGCTGATGAGCTTCAGCTCCAGCTCCTCTTCCAGCTCATGCAGGAAACTATGCGTTACAAAACAAGGGAGAAGAGCCGCATCGCATCCATCCCGCTGCATGCGGGACAGCGTATCAAATACGTAAAGCTTCCGGTTTGTGGGAATGTAGGCCGGCTCCTTGGGGGACACGGGTTCGCGCAGTGGCTTCTGATGGAAAATCAGCTCCCGGTGATCCTCTTCCGACCTGACCGGGGTCATCTGCACAATTCTGTTCAGCAGATCGGCTCCGGCGAGGGCGCCCAGGCCTCCAACGATTCCCAGGCGGAGAGACTGGTTTCTGTTCATCAGGCGTTCTCCGGTATCCTGCCCTGAAGATGTTTCAGGGCTGTCTCGGCCAATTCTTCCGGCAATGCCGGCAGTGCAGCGGACTGCAGACTCAGACCGTTTGCTTGCGCATATTTTGCAAGTTTGGTCGCAGCTTCATAGCCGATTACGGGGGCGAGCGCAGTTACTTGCACAAGACTATTGCTCAGCAGAAACTGGCATCTTTCCTCATCTGCTATGATGCCGTCCACGCACCGGGTCCGCAGCACGTTCATTGCACTGGTCAGTGACCCCATTGTTTCCAGCACCTTATGGATGATGACAGGCTCCATCGCGTTGAGCTGAAACTGGCCTGCCTCGGCGGCCATGGTGACAGTCAGATCATTACCAATCGCCTGATAGCAAACTTGATTGACCACTTCCGGAATGACCGGGTTCACCTTCCCGGGCATGATGGAGGACCCCGCCTGAACCGGCGGCAGAATGATCTCGCCAATTCCAGCCCGTGGCCCGGAGGACATGAGGCGCAGGTCGTTGCAAATCTTGGATAGTTTGATGGCCACCCGCTTGAGCGTGCTTGAAAACATCACAAAGGCGCCCAGATCAGAGGAGGCCTCAATCAGGTCCGGGGCCAGTTGAAGCGGTTCGCCCGTTATTTCGCGCAGGTGCGCAACAGCTGCTTCGCCGAAATTCGCAGGAGCATTGATGCCGGTGCCAATAGCTGTACCCCCAAGGTTCACTTCCGTCAGAAGACGGGACAGGTCGCAGAGGCGGTCTGCGTCCTCGTTTATCGTCGTGGCGTAACCCCGGAACTCGGCGCCAAGCGGCATCGGCACAGCATCCTGAAGCTGCGTGCGCCCGACTTTCATGATTTGCTGAAACTCCGTTGCCTTATTGCCGAATGAATTGGTCAGCCGGTGCATTGCCTCAATAAGAGGGGTGATCCGCGAGAGGACGGCAAGCCGGATTGCGGTGGGATAGACATCGTTTGTGGACTGCGAGCGGTTCACGTCGTCATTCGGGTGAAGCCGGCCGTAGGCGCCAAAATCCGCACCGAGCTTCTTCAGCCCGAGATTCGCGATGACCTCGTTGGCATTCATATTGGTCGATGTGCCGGCTCCGCCCTGCATGACATCGATAACAAACTGATCGTGATGGCGGCCGCCGATGATCTCATCGCAGATGCCGGCAATGGCCACCGCCTTCCCGGCGGGCAAAGCGCCGAGATCCCGGTTCGCCAGCGCACAAGCCTTTTTGACGGAAGCCAGGCCAACGATCAATTCCGGATAATGGCTGATTGACACTCCAGTAATCGGGAAGTTCTCCAGCGCCCGCTGGGTCTGACTGCCCCACGCGGCGGCCAGCGGGATCTTCACCGGGCCAAGACTGTCGGACTCTGTTCGGTAGTTGCTCATCATCTGTGACCTTTTTCTGCGGTCTCGCAGCCGGCATCAGGAAACGCGGAGCCGGGAGACCGTTATCGTGCAGGCCGGAACTTACTGCTGCCCGCCCCATGCACCCATGACAACCTGCGCAAGAATGTTGCAAACTTTGCAACCCGATCCTACCGTTCGGGGACCCCTTTCAGATGGAGAAGACAGGTGGAGATCGACTGGCTGGAAGACTTTTTGGCCCTTTCGGCCGCGGGTGTGTTTGCCCGCGCCGCGGATGCGCGGAACATAAGCCAGTCAGCCTTTACACGACGGATCAAAAACCTGGAAAACTGGACAGGGACTCCGTTGTTTGACAGGAGCGTGCACCCTGTTGAGCTCACCGCGGCAGGCAGGGCTTTCAAGCAAACCGCCATCGACACAGTTGCGGCGCTGAAGCAATCCAAAAGCGATATACGCGGCCTGTCCCGCCAGGAAGCATCAGTGCTGGACTTCGTCGCGCTTCATACCCTGGCCATTTCCTTCTTTCCGGCGTGGCTCATGCGCATGTCCAGCCACCTTGGTCCCATCAAGTCCAGGCTGGTTGCGGAAAACTTCTCTGGCTGCGCGGAGGCAATACTGTGCGGAAGCGCAGACTTCATGCTGTGCTACCACCATCCTGCCGTCCCCACGATTTCTGATGAAAACCGGTACCCGTCCTCGACGATTGCCAAAGACCGGATCATAGCCGTCAGCAGTGCCGGTGCTGACGGGCGCGCCAAGTTCAGCTTGGAGGGCGATGACCCGGTGCCGCTACTATCCTATTCCCCCGACACCTTTCTGGGCCGGGTGTCCCAGGTTTGCCTGGAACGGGGGAACTTAAGCAGCAAAGTGGACCCCATCTATGAAAACTCGGTTGCTGAAGCGCTAAAATCCGCTTGTCTCGCCGGGCTGGGAATTGCTTTCCTGCCCGAAGGAGCCGCGGAGCGGGAGCTGAAAGTCGGAACACTGCACAAAATCAGTCGGCCGGAATTCGAACTCGTCATTGACATAAAGCTTTACCGTTCAATCGAACGTTCCAGAGCGGAACTGGAACGCTTCTGGATGCTGGCTCAAAACCTCTGAGGGCTACAGCAGAGTTTACCGCGCTGAAGAAGCAGCACTTTTTGCCAGCGTCCAAAACCTCTCCACGGAAGGGCGGCTTCTCTCAATTGAGCGGTACAGCTTGATGGACATCCGGCGTTCAGAAAGATCGTCACTGATGCGCACAAGCTTGCCCTGATCAAGCATTGGCAGAATTGTCATCCGGGGCAGCCAAGCCACTCCCAGCCCCTCCGCACAGGCTGCTTTCTGCGCTTCAGCCACCGAGTTTTCGCTGCGGATCTCCAGTTTTTCTGCCAACCCTGCCCGCTTGATGGAGATCTCGCTCATCCGCCCCAGAAAGCTCTCCGGGGAATAGGCCAGGAACGGCAGTTTACCGTCCTGATCGAAGCGGTAGAGCGCGTTGCCGGAAGTGTCGGTGCCGGACACGGCCACAAGTCTGTCGTCCGCGATCCTGATTGACGGGTAGCGGTCATCCTTGGACATTGTGGCAATGGACGGATGATCATAACACAGCATGAAATCGGTTGCTCCGGCCATAAGAGTTTCAACACAGTCCGAGAAATTCTCGACCGCAAACTTGGTGTTGACCGGGCCAATGGCAGCGGAGACGTTTTTTATCCACGCTGGGATGAAGGAAATCGCGAGAGTGTGCAGAGCGGAAATACTGATGACATCCCCCTCGCGCCGCGCGAGTTGCTTCAGATCCTGCCGTGCCAGGCGAAGCGCATTCATGGTCTCATAGGCTGTTGGCCGGAAAGCCTCTCCGGCTGCTGTAAGAACCACCGGATGCACGCTTCTGTCAAACAGGACCGCCCCCGCCCAGTGCTCCAGATTCTTAATCCTGCGTGTGAATGCAGACTGGCTGATGTTTCGGGCGCTGGCGGCCTTGGCAAAGATTCCCGCCGAGGCAAGGGCCAGGAAATCCTCCAGCCATTCTATTTCCATACCTGCTCTCCTTAGGGCGCAATTGATTGTAGCGGCGAACAATGGCTGAAGGTGTTGCAAACCTTGCAACTCCCTTGCAAATTCTCTCTGGCAGCCTGGCACCAGCACCTGCGGGCCTGAGTGCTCGCAAAGGGGAAGGCCGCCGCTTTGCCGCCGCAGTTCGGGCCCGGCGCGACCGCGAAACGCGTCATATCCGGATTGATATCGCCCTCATTTTCGTGATCATGAGCGCCAGCTGCCGCTTGAACACACAGCATCTGGGCAGATGGCGGGAACGGACACTGAAGACATGCATACAGATCAGCTCATTGCCTGCCCGACCTGCGACGTGCTGAACCGCGATGAGGACGTGAAGCCCCATACGGTTGCCCGCTGCGCCCGCTGCGGCACGGTGCTGGCGGCGCCCAAGTCGGGCGCCATGACACGGATCGCGATGCTGTCGCTGACCGCGCTGGTTCTGCTGGCCGCCGCAGCCGGTTTCCCGTTCCTGGAGTTAAGGGCACAGGGCCTGTCGCATCAGGCGTCGGTGCTGGACGCCGTGCTCGCCTTTTCCAGCGGGCCGATGGCGCCCCTGTCGCTGGCGACCGCTCTGCTGATCGTGCTCTTGCCCGCGGCACGTTATTGCGCGCTGATCTACACTCTGGCGCCGATGGCACTGGGCTGGCGCCCGGCGCCGCATGCCGCCGCGGCCTACCGCTGGGCGGAGCGGCTGAAACCCTGGGCAATGGCTGAGATCTTCATCATCGGCGTGGCAGTGGCCCTGGTCAAAGTCTCTGGCCTGGCGCGGGTCGGGTTGGGGCCGGCTTTTTGGGCCTTTGCCGCGCTCCTGGTGGTAACCATTCTGACCGATAACGCAATTTGCAGACTGACCGTATGGAAAACCCTGAAAACCCGCAGCGCTTCCTGACCGCGGCAGCCGCCGGGCTGGCCGGCTGCCGCGTCTGCGGGACCGCCAACCCGGGCGGTGCCCGGGCCTGCACGTGCTGCGGCAGCCCGCTGGCAGCTGCCGACCCCGCCAGCCTGCAGCGCGTCTGGGCCTGGCTGGCGGCGGGGCTGATCGCCTATGTGCCCGCCAATGTCTACCCCATGCTGCGCACCACCACCTTTGGCCGCAGTTCCGAAAATACCCTGATCGGCGGCATTGCCGAACTGTTCAGCCACGGCTCCTACGGTGTGGCCCTGATCGTTTTTTTCGCCAGCATCGTGATCCCGGTGGCCAAGTTCCTGGCCATCGCCTATCTGGCGGTGTCCGTCCGCAAACTGGCAGCCCTTGGCAGCCATGGCCGGCTGGTGCTTTATGAGGTCGTCGAATTTATCGGACGGTGGTCGATGATTGATGTCTTTGTGGTGGCAATCCTGACCGCCCTCGTCCAGCTTGATTTCGCCGCTGCCATCGCCCCCGGCATGGCGGCGGTCAGTTTTGCAATATCGGTTGCCTTCACCATGCTGGCTGCCCAGAGTTTTGATCCGCGACTGATCTGGAACGCGGAAAGCGAGAATTTGAATGACCACGCCTGATCCCGCCCAGATGAACATCAAGGCCCGGCGCCCTTCACCCTGGCGCAACCTGTCATTTGTCTGGCTGGTGCCGCTGACAGCGCTGGCTGTGTCGCTTGGCGTGGCCTGGCAAGCCTATTCAGAGCGCGGCGTGCTGATCACCATAACCTTTGAAAACGCCTCTGGCGTTGCGGCCAATGAAACAACGGTGCGCTACCGCGACGTGGTGATCGGCCGGGTGGAGAAGGTCGGCTTTGCCGATGATCTGAGCAAGGTCTCCGTCCAGGCCCGCATCGACAAGGACATCGCCCCCTATCTGGACGCGGATGCCAACTTCTGGGTGGTCCGGCCGGAGGTTTCAGCGCGCGGCATATCAGGGCTCAGCACTGTACTGTCCGGCGTCTATATCGAAGGCAGCTGGGACCAGGAGCTGGGCACAGCGCAGACCGCATTCCAAGGCGCTGACGGCCCGCCGCTGGAACAGCCGGGCCGCGGCGGGCGGCGGATCACCTTGCGCACCGATGACGGGCGGATGATCTCTGAGGGCGCGCCGGTGCTGTTCCGCGGCATCGAGGTCGGGCGCCTGGAAACCCCGCGCCTGACCGTCAGCGGCGACAGCATCGTCGTCGATGCCTTCATCGAGGCGCCGCATGACCGGCGCATCAATTCTGCCACCCGGTTCTGGGACAGCTCCGGCTTCTCGGTCTCGATCGGCCCCAGCGGCCTGTCGCTGGACGTCGACAGTATCGCCTCCCTGGTGGCTGGCGGCATCGAATTCGACTCAGTCTTTGACGGTGGCCAGGCTGTTGGCCCCGGCACCGTCTTCGACATCCACACCGACGAGGCCGCGGCCCGCCGTACCGCCTTTGCGCGCACCCTGTCCGGCGGGGTTGCCGTCGCCGTCGCCTTTGACGAGTCGGTTGCGGGCCTGGCCAGCGGCGCGGAAGTGCAGCTGCGCGGAGTCAAGGTGGGCGAGGTCAGCAGCCTCAACGCCACCATTCAAAGCGGCAGCGATGAGGCCGAGGTGCGGCTGATCGCCAAACTGCTGCTGGAGCCTGCCCTGATGGGCTTGCCGCGCGGTGCGGGCGAGGCAGAAGCTCTTGATTTCCTTGAACAGGCGGTGGCCGGCGGCTTGCGCGCGCGACTGGCCTCTGCCGGTCTGTTCAGCTCGGAACTGCTCGTCGATCTGGTGACGCTGGAGGACGCGGGCCCCGCAGCCTTCAACCGCGAAGCAGAACCATTCCCAGAGCTGCCAAGCGCCCCCTCCGACCTGCCCGATTTCACTGCCACCGCCGAAGGCGCGCTGGAGCGCATCAGCGAACTTCCGGTGGAAGAGCTTATGGCGCAGGCCATTGCCACCCTAGCCAGCATTGAAAACCTGGCCGCTGCCGACAGCACCCGTCAGGCACCCGCCGCTGCGGTGGCACTGCTGGAGGACACCCGCGCACTGCTTACCGATCCGGGCACCCGCGCCCTGCCGGGAGAGCTGCAGGCGGCTGTAGCGGACGTGCGTGCCCTGCTGGCAGAGCTGCAGCAGGGCCAGGCTGCAGCCAATCTCGCAGCCGCGCTGGAAAAGGGCAGCGCGGCCGCTGCCGGTATTGCCGATGCTGCAGAAGATCTGCCTGCTCTGATCTCCGCCTTCAACGCACTGGCGGCCAAGGCCAATTCTCTGGAAACCGAAGAGCTGATCAGCTCCGCCCGACAGCTGATGAACAGCGCCGACGCGCTGATCGGCACCGAAGGCGCCCGCGCCCTGCCCCCGGCCCTAACCGGCGCCTTGGACGAAATGCGTGCAACGCTGGAGGAACTGCGTCGGGGCGGGCTGGTGGAGAATGCCAATGCCACCATGGCCTCTGCCCGCGGTGCAGCGGACGCTGTGGCGGCCGCTGCCAAGGGGCTGCCAGCGCTTTCAGCCCGGCTGGAGCGCCTCGTGGCCCAATCCGAGGCGCTGATCGCCTCCTATGGCGGCCACTCCAGCTTCAACTCCGAAACCCTGGACGCGCTGCGCGAGATCAAGACCGCCGCCCGTGCGGTGTCCCAGCTGGCACGCAAGATCGAACGCGACCCGAATTCCCTGCTGTTTGGAAGATAAGATGATTAACACCCTGAAATTTCTGCTTCCCATAACCCTGCTGGCGGCCTGCGCCGGGAGCAACGATCCACGCTATCTGATTTCCTCTGCACCGGGTGAAACCGTCGCCAACCTGCGCTCCCGTTCGATTGAGGTGCGGCTGGTGTCGCTGCCGTCCTATGCCGCGGCCTCGGACATCGTTGCGGAGGGCGAAGGCGGCGCGCTTTATGCGCTGGGTGGCGCGCAATGGGCAGACGACCCGGCCCGCGGCATGACCGCCGCCCTGGCCCGCGGCTTGAACCAGCGCACCGGCGCTGCCGCAGCCATCGAACCCTGGCCGCTGAACAGCGGCCCGGACGCGCGTCTGGATGTGCGGGTGGATCAGGTCTATGCCCGCGCCGATGGCCAGTTTGAGCTGTCCGGCCAGTTCGCGGTCTCCTCGCCCGAGGGCACAGTGCGCGAATTCGTGAAGCGGTTTGACATCACCACGCCCGTCAACGGCACCGGCCCGGCTGCCACCGCCGATGCCCTGGCACTAGCGCTGGCAGAGCTGGCCCGCCAGGTCTCAAAATCCCTTTAGACCGCCCAGCTGGAATCTTCCGGCGTGCCTGTCAGCAGGCCGCGGTCACGATGATCTCCACCTTCAGTTCCGGCCGCGCCAGCCTGGCCTCACCGCAGGCCCGGGCCGGGGCGTGGCCTTCCGGCACCCAAGCATCCCAGACCGCGTTCATCTCCGCAAAGTCCTTCATGTCGGCCAGCCAGACAATCGCTTGCAGCATCTGCTGCGGCGAGGAACCGGCCTTCTCCAGCAGCGCCTCGACGCGGGACAGGCAGTCGCGGGTCTGCTCGGCCACATCGGCGCCGTCGCCGACCTGGCCACAGAGATAGGCCACGCCGTTGTGCTTCACGATCTTGCTCATGCGGGGGCCGGTTTCGATCCGTTCGATCATCTTTCTCTCCTATTCCGCGGCAGTGGCAGCAGGGTCGTCCATCGCTGCCAGTTCGCCCAGTGTCACGGGTTTTATCGGCGGCCGGATGCGGTAATAGCCGGTCGCGTCAGGGGTCTGCCCGCTGGCCTCGGCCAGCAGCGCGGTCACGGTCAGCCCGCAATAGCGGCCCTGGCACGGCCCCATGCCCGCGCGGCCAAAGGCCTTGGCCTGGTTCGGCCCCAGGCAGCCAAGCCTGGCATAGCTGCGGATGTCACCCGCGGTGACTTCCTCGCAGCGGCAGACGATGGTGCTGTCGGCGGGCCGCACAGCACCCGCATAGGGCGGATAGGCGGCATCCAGGAACGGCCGCACAGCGGTTTCCCTGCTGCGATGGCTGAACAGCGGCGCGGCCAGGCGGTCGCGCTCCTGCGCGGTGATCCGGCCCAACTCCTCTGCCGTTTTCAGCGCTGCAATCCGGCCCGCATATTCGGCGGCCATTGCACCGCTGATGCCCGCGCCGTCGCCGGCGATCAGAACTCCGTCCCTGCCAGTCTCGCCCCATTTTCCAGTCTCCGGCACAAAGCACTGCTGCGCTTCGGACCAGACATGCGGCACGTTGATCGAGCGCGCGGCCTGGGTGTTCGGCACCACGCCGTGATGCAGCAGGACGGTATCGCAGGCGATGCTGTGCGCCTGCCCCTTGCTGCGGAAAGTCACCGCCTCGGCCCCGGTGGTGCCCGCCACCGCGATCTCCGTGGCACCTGTATAGCGTGGCACACCGGCGCGCTTGATTTCCGCCAGCATCTTCAGGCCCTTGGCCAGATAGCGCCAGCCGCGCAGCGCGCCGGGCAGGTGGCGGGCTGCTGCCAGCGGGCTGGCCGCAGTCTGGGTCTCCACCAGTGCCAGCGGCGGCGTGCCCGCCCGCACCATCTGCGCCGCGATCAGGTACAGCAGCGGCCCGCTCCCGGCGAGCACCGCGCGGCGCGGCAGCACGCCGGATTGCTTCAGCAGGATCTGCGCAGCACCTGCAGTCATCACACCCGGCAGGGTCCATCCAGGGACCGGCATCGGGCGCTCCAGCGCGCCGGTTGCCAGAACTATCCGGTCCGCGTCCACCTGCCCTGCCCGGCCGTGCCGGGTAAAGGAGATGCGGAACCCGTCCTCGATGGCCCAGACAACGGCACCGGACAGATGCGTGATCCCGGCCCCGCCAAGACCCGCCGTCAGGGTCGCCCCGTGCAGATACTCCTGCCCCAGAATAGCGCCGCGCAGCCCGCCCGCGCGGTCCACGTCGCGGTAGATCTGCCCGCCGGGGCGGTTTTGTTCGTCCAGCAGGGTGACGCTCAGGCCCTGTTTAGCTGCTTCGGCAGCGGCGGCCATGCCTGCCGGGCCTGCGCCGATGATTGCCAGGTCACAGCGTTTCATTGCCAGCCTCCGCTTCATGCGGGCGGGCAATTTTCATGTCCTCCTCGACTTCCAGCATACAGGCCTGCTGCACCCGGCCGCCGGTTTCCACCAGGCATTCGAAACAGGCGCCCATCATGCAAAACGGCGCCCGCGGCGCGCCCGACACAGGCGTGTGGCGAAACACCTGCACGCCAGCCGCCAGCAGCGCGGCAGCCAGGTTGGCGCCTGCGGGCAGGTCCAGCGGCAAACCGTCAAACCAGACCCGCACGCGGGGGGCATCATCTGCCAGCTCAAGAAACGGGGAATCGGTCTTCACTGAACACCTCCAGATCAGGGGCGGCTGCGGTGCCTTCCAGCCAGTCAGGCAGGAACAGCGCATGGGCCGCGGCCAGGGTGATGCCGCTGTGGCAGGTGACAAGGTAAGCGCCCGGCATCCCGGGGCTTTCCTGGTAGATCGGCAAGCCATCGGGCGACAGGATACGCAGGGCGCCCCAGCTGCGCACCAGCTGCGCGCGGGCCAGCGCCGGGTAGGCCGCGATCGCCTCTGCGGCGAGGCCCGACAGACCCGGCTGCGTCACCCCGTCGTCCAGCCCCACCTCCTCGTTGGTGGCACCGATCTGAATGCCGCCCTCATCCACCTGGCGGGCAATCAGCGAGGGGCGGTTGATCAGTTTCGGCATCTTCTCGGTAATCAGCACCTGGCCGCGCTGCGGCCGCACCGGTGCCTTGAAACCCAGCTTGGGGCCCAGCTCCATCGCGCCGAGCCCGGCGGAGAGCACAACCTTGCCCGCCGTAACCACGGTGCCATCGCTGCACTGGACCTTGAAGGCATCCGGCTTGGAGACTGCGGTCACGGTCTTGCCGTTCAGAACCGTGCCGCCCAGCCGGCGCACATCCTCTGCCAGCGAAACCAGCAGCCGCAGCGGGTTTGCGTGGCCATCCTGGTGATGCAGGATCGCGCCTGCCACCTTGGGACCGATATGCGGCTCCTCGCGGCTCAGCGCGTTGCGGCCCAGCACTTCGTAAGGGTAGTTGCCGCCCAGCTTGTCCTTCAGCGCATCGTACTGCGCCACGGTGGCATAAAGCGTTTCCTCGGAGAAATGCAGGTCATAGCCGCCGTTCTGCTGCAACCCGACAGAGCGGCCGGTGCCGTCTTCCAGTTCTGCCGCAAACCCGGCCCAAGCTGCAGCGGACTGCTGGCTCCAGCTGGCATAGCGCGGCTGCTTCATGCCCTTGGACTGAACCCAGACCAGGCCGAAGTTTCCGCGGCTGGCCCGGAACGCGCCGTCATCGCCGTCCAGCACCGTGACGCGCTTGCCGCGCCGGAGCAGCCCCCAGGCCACCGACAGGCCGACAACGCCGCCGCCGATCACTGCATAGTCTGCTTCCATCCTGCCGCTTCTCCGGGGTTGGCTGCGGTTACGGGGCGGCGCACGGCCGCCCCTGTCCTTGATACGGGATTACTTGCCGATCTGGTCAAGAATACCCTGGCCCCAGTCGGCGCCAACGTCTTCCAGAACCACCGGCCAGACGTCTTGGCGCACCTTGGCGGCCATCGCGGCCAGTTCGTCGCCGCTCAGATCGACTACCTTGGCCCCCAGCTCATCGGCCAAGCGCTGCTCCCATTTGCCCTGATCCGCTTCGGCGACGGTCCAGCGCTGCGCTTCAAACTCCGCCGCGGCGGCTTTCAGCGCCTCCTGGTCTTCGGCGTCCAGCTCAGCCAGCGAACCGTTGGAGATGATCATGTACCAGACCTCAAAGTGGGTATTGGCAGGCACATAGGCCTTGGTCACGTCGCGGAACGAAGCGTAATAACCCTCGGCGCCGGAACCGATGACGCCGTCAACCACGCCGGTCTGGATCGCGGTGAACGCCTCGGAAAACGGGATCGGCGACGGGATGTAGCCCAGAGCTTCGCCGGTCAGCTGGAAGCTCTTGATGCCGGGCACCCGCACCTTAATGCCATTGGATTGCGACGGGTCGCCGGGGCTGACCGCATCGGTATTCAGCGCAATGCCGCCGAAATACACCGGGTAGGCCGCCAGCATAGTGATGTCCTGCTTGGCATAAAGCTCTGCCATCACGTCGCGCACCGCACCGCCGGGGCCGTAGATCTTGCGCGCTTCATCCCAGTTATTGGCCAGATAGGGGAACGAGCTGATCTGCATCCGGCGGTCCGCCGCGGCAGCTGCGGGCTGGGTCGCCATGTCGATGGCGCCAACGCTGATGCGCTCCTGCACAGTGGTGTAATCCCCCAGGGCAGAGGCCGGGAAGATGTTGATAGACACATCGCCGCCGGTGGCCTCGTCCACCTGCGCTGCAAAGGCGCGCAGTTCCTTGTCGATGGTGGTGTCCTGGGGACGCACGTGGCTCATCTTGAGGTCGGCGGCCGAGGCGAGGCCCGCCAGCGACATCAGGGCAGCAGCAGCGGTGCCGGTCAGAAAGTGTTTCATGGGTAGTCTCCTCCGTAGGGTGTCTGGTGTTTGTCAGGGGTGGGGTCAGTAGCCGAAGAAACGCGGCAAGAAGAGCGACAGGTCGGGCCACAGCGAGGTCAGGAAGACCACCGGCACATAGCCTGTCAGGATCAGGATCATTGCGGGCGGGATCACCTTGGTGACCTTCACATTGCCGATCCGCGCGCCAAGGTAGAGGATCGAGGCATAGGGCGGGGTGACGCCGCCCATCGCGGTATTGACGCCCATGATCGCGGCAAACTGCACCGGGGTGACCCCGATCGCCTGCATCAGCGGCAGCAGCAGCGGCGCAATCAGGATGATGGCGGTGACGTCGTTCACGACCATGCCGACCAGGAACAGCAGGATGTTGATGAAGATCAGCAGCAGCACCTTGTTGTCGGTGATCTCGAAAATCGCGCTGACCATCTTCTGCGGGATCGCCTCATAGACGAACATCTGGCTCAGGATCATCGAGAACAGGATCATCACCATGATCGCGCCCACCGCCGTAGCGGCTTCCTTGCCGGCCTCCAGGAAGCTGTCCCATTTCAGGCCCTTGTAGATGAAGAACCCAACCGGCAGCGCATAGATCACCGACAGCGCGGCGGCTTCGGTCGGGGTCATGATGCCGCCGTAGATGCCGCCCAGGATGATCACCGGCATCAGCAGTGCCGGGGTCGCATTAAAGCCTTTCTTGGCCACATCGCCTGCCAGCTGGGAGAAGGTGGGCGCATCATCCAGCACCAGGTCGAACTTGCGGCTCATCCACAGGTTCATGGCCGAGAAGTTGAACATGATCAGCAGGCCCGGCCCCAGGGTCGCCAGGAAACAGGCAAGGATCGAGGTATCGGTCACCCAGCCATAGACGATCATGGTGACCGACGGCGGGATCAGCAGCCCAAGGATCGACGAGTTGGCAATCAGCGCGGTGGCGTATTCACGCGGGTAGCCGCGCTTCTCCATCTCCGGGATCAGCAGCGGGCCGATGGCGGCAATGCCGGTCAGGCCGGAGCCGGAGATCGCACCGATGATGGCGCAGCTGACCGCGGCCACAACGCCCAGGCCGCCGCGCACATGGCCGATGAAGGCGTTGACGAAGTTCAAAAGCGAGGCGGCGATGCCGCTGGCCGACATGATGGTGCCGGCCAGAACAAACAGCGGAATGGCCAGCAGCACCGGGTTGCCCAATTGCTGGGAGCCCCACAGCATCATGCCCTTCATGGTCACATCGCCCAGGAAATACATGATCATCAGGGCGGCGCCAAAGCAGTAGGGCAGCGGCACGCCCAGGGTCAGCGTCAGAACCAGAACGGCGATGGCAAGGAGTGCGATTTCAATCATTTTGCGGCTCCGGCGCGCAGGGCGTTGATATGGCGGAACAGGTGCACCGCGGTGTAGAGCATCATCAGGGCCAGACCGGCCACAAGCGCCACTTCGGAATAGAATGTCGGCAGGTAGAGCGTCGGGCTCTCCTTCCAGACCCGCCAGGCGTACTGGGTGTATTCCCAGGCCCAGCTCAGCAGCCACAGGCCGACGGTCAGGCTGATGATTTCACCGATGATTGCCAGCACGGTGTGGCCGCGCTCTGTCTTGATGGCGATCTCCAGCACGTTGGCGCGGATATGGGTGTCCTCGCGCGAGGCGTTCACGGCACCCAGGATGTACAGCCAGATGGTCGGGTAGAGCATGGTCTCCTCCAGCCCCATCACCGGGATCTGCAGCAGGTAGCGGGTGACCACCTGGACGAACTGGCCAAGGGCCACCAGGCAGATCAGCCCGGTCAGCAGATATTTCGAAAATGTGTCCATCTGTCCTCCTTCCGGTGTCCCCTCACCGGGTCTGGTGGATTTGGCTGGACAAGGGGCATAAGATCAATTTCAAAATATCTGTGACTCCATAAACAAACTTGATACCCCAACCATGAACTTCTCGATCCGCCAGATCTTCACCTTCCGCGAGGTCATGCGCAGCGGCTCCATCTCCCAGGCCGCACGCACCGTCGGGCGCACCCAGCCGGCAGTCAGCACGATGATCGCGACGCTGGAGGGGGAACTGGGCTTCAGCCTGTTTGTGCGCGATCAGGGCAAGCTGATCCCGACGCCGGAAGCGCAGTTTTTCCTCGAGGAGTGCGAAACCGTTCTGGAGCGCATCGAGCGGATCGAACGCACGGTCAGCAAGATCCGCAGTCACGAGGCGGGCAAGCTGCGCATTGCCTGCCATCCGGCGGCGGCCGGGCTGTTCATGCCGCGGATTCTAACGGATTTTCTGCAGGGCAAGGATGAGCTTGAGGCGGCATTGATCATGCGGTCTTCCGACGTGATCGAGGACCTGATCGCGTCGCAGCAATTCGACATCGGCTTTGCCGAGACCCCTGCCCCGCGCCCCTCTGTCCGGCAGATGGATTTCGATCTGGAATGCGTCTGCGTCGTTCCAGCCAGCGACCCGCTTGCGGCAGCCGCAGAGATCACCCCGCAGGATCTGGACGGCAAACCGATGGCGGTTTTGTTCGATCAGCATCCGCTGACGGTCCAGACTGAGACCGCATTCCACCGGAGCGGCTGCCGGTTCCGCAAGCGGCTGGAACTTCGCACCTGGGCACCCGGCCTGCAATTTGTTGCGGCAGGCATCTGTTACATGATCTGCGACATGATAACCGCCTACAGCTGCCTGCAGCAGCGCCAGACCACTGAGGATCTGGTGTTTCGCCGGTTCCACCCGCGAATCGGAACCGGCGTATCGATCCTGACGCCGGGCTACGCCACCCAGTCGCTGACATCCAAGGCATTCACAGAGCAGCTGTGCAACGCCATCGAGAACATGCAGGCGGAAATGGAAACCTGCCTTAGCCGCCAGGCGTAGTATTGCAGCGCGATTGCGGCGGACGGCGCGCGGGATATTCTCCGCACAACCGCTCTGCCTTCAATCCGTTTCCGTAGTCAGAAAATTGCTGCTGGCAACCAGGTGGCAAGACCGGGAACCAGCCAGACCAGCAGAACGCCCAGCGCCTGCAGCCCGATGAACGGCACCACCCCCTGGTAAATCTGGCGGGTGGTGACCTCTTTCGGCGCGGCGCCGCGCAGGTAAAACAGCGAAAAGCCAAAGGGCGGCGTCAGGAAACTGGTTTGCAGGTTGATCGCAATCAGAATGCCCAGCCAGACCGGATCATGGCCCATCAGGATCAGGGCCGGCGTCACCAGCGGCAGCACGATCACCGAAATTTCGACAAAGTCGAGAAAGAAGCCCAGCACAAAGATGAACAGCATGCAGAACAGAAGCGCGCCGGTAGGGCCGCCGGGCATGCTGCCCAGGAAGTGCGCCACCCGCTCCTCGCCGCCCAGCCCGATGAACACAAGGGAGAACATGCCCGCCGCCAGGATGGTGGCAAAGATCATCGCCGTCATCGTGGCGGTTGAGGTCACAGCCTCATGCAGGATGCGCTTCTGCAACCCGCTGCGCAGGGCAGCCAGGATGGCAACACCCCCTGCACCCGCCAGCAGCGCATAGAAAACGCCCGCCGCCAGATCGCCGGCGCCCAGGTCGCTGCGCTGCAGCCGCACCGGATGCACACCAGACAGGATTCCCAGCAGGATCAAGGCCGCCGCGCCGAACAGTATCAGCCGCGCCGGGCCGCCTGCCCTTGCGCCCGCCATCAGCAGGGCACCGATGCCGCCCACCGATGCCGCCTCTGTCGGGGTGGCAACACCGCCCAGAATGGCACCAAGCACGGCAAAGATCAGCAGGACCGGCGGCACCACCGCGCGCACAACGTCGCCGCCGGTCGGACGGGCCACTCCGGCCGGGGCTGACGGCATATCCTGCGGCCGCAGCAGGCCGCGGACCAGGATATACAGAAGATAAAGCACAACCAGCACCAGCCCCGGCACCAGCGCCGCGGCAAAGAACTGGCCCACCGACAGCGCCTCGACCGAGAATTTGCCCTGCTCGTACTGGGCCTGCTGATAGGCGTTCGACATCACATCAGCCAAGATGATCAACAGCGTCGAGGGCGGGATGATCTGCCCCAGCGTACCCGCCGTGCAAACAATGCCTGAGGCCACTCGCGGATCATAGCCTGCACGCAGCATGGCTGGCAGGGCGATCATTCCCATCGCCACCACCGTCGCGCCGACAATCCCGGTTGAGGCCGCCAGCAGCGCCCCCACCAGTACCACGGAAATGCCCAAGCCCCCCTTCAGCTGGCCGAACAGCCGTCCCATGGTATCCAGCAGCTCTTCCGCGATGCGGCTTTTCTCCAGGATCGCCCCCATCAGCACGAACAGCGGAATGGCGATCAGCACCTCGTTGCTGAGGAGGCCAAAGGCCCGCTGGCCCAGCGCCCCCAGCAGCGAGATGTCCATCACCCCCAGCACCCAGCCGAGATAGGCAAAGATCACCGCCACACCGGCAATGGAGAACGCGACCGGGAACCCCATGAGGATCGCCGCCATCAATGCGGCGAACATGATCAGGTCAAGATAGGCGGTCATCAGGCGTCACCTTCGGAAAGCAGGCGGATCAGCAGCGCAAGCGACTGCAGCATCACCAGCACGCAAAAGGCCGGGATCAGCGATTTCAGCAGGAACACGGCCTCAATACCGCCAACAGCCAGCGGGCCTTCGAGAATGGACCAGGAATTACGCACCGACGGCCAGGACCAGTAAAGCAGTGCCGCCATTGAGGGCAGCAGCAGAAACAGATGGCCGAAGATGTCGATGCGGCGCTGCGCCTGGCGGCTGAGGCCCGCATAAAACACGTCCACCCGCACATGCTTGTCGACCAGCAGCGTATAGCCTGCGGCCAGCATGAACAGGGTGGCATGCATATAGAGAACGCTCTCCTGCGCGGCGATCGAGTTCACCCCGAACACATAGCGCCCGACTACGATGGTGAACTGCGCCAGCACCATGACAAGCGCCAGCCAGCGCACCACCTGCGCCAGCCCCCGGTTCACACCGTCCAGCGCATCTGCAACCCGTTGCATTCTGCTCTCTCCCCATCAAAAAACCGGCGCCCGCTGCGGCGGGCGCCGGCTGTCTTGCCGTTTTCAGTAACCCATCACCGAGGCGCGGGCATTCATCTGACCATTATCGGCATAGCTCATGTAGCCGCCAACACTGTCACGGTAGGCCAGGAAGCTTTCGGTGATGCGGCGCACCAGCTCATCCTCGTCCTCCTGCAGTTCAGCAATCACCTCCTTGGCGGCAGCGCCCATTGCGGCGATCACGTCTTCTGGGAACATCTTCACCTGCACGCCGTCCTCGTCGACCATCTTCTTGAGCGCCAGCGCATGTTTGGTGGTGTATTCGGTCCAGACCGGGTTGTAGAGGCTCTCGCAGGCCAGCGACACAACCTGTTTCAGGTCATCGGGCAGCTCGGCGAAGACATTGGCATTAACGCCGCATTCCTCAGCCGAGGACGGCTCACCCACGCCGGGCCAGTAATAGTTCTTGGCCACCTGGTAATAGCCAAGCGCGCTGTCGGTCCAGGGGCCGATGAACTCACCCGCGTCCAGCGCACCGGTCTGCAGGCCCTGGAACATCGCCGGGCCGCTGGTGGCCTCCGCGGCCATCCCCAGCTTCGAAGCCATTTCCGACGCCAGGCCAGTGGTGCGGAACTTCAGCCCCTTCAGGTCCTCGGCAGAGTTGATCTCTGTCTTAAACCAGCCGCCCCACTGCGGGCCGGAGTTGCCGCACAGAAACGGCTTGATGCCGAAACGGCCGTACATCTCGTCATACAATGCCTGGCCGCCGCCGTGGTACAGCCAGCCGAACTGCTCATCCGCGCGCAGGCCGAACGGCTGCGAGCCGAACAGCAGGATGCCCTTGGACTTGGAGCCCCAATAGGCCGGCACTGCATGATACAGCTCAGCCGTGCCTTCGGACACAGCGTCGAACACGCCCCGGCCCGGCACCAGTTCGCCCGCGGCAAACAGTTTCACCTCGATCCGGCCGCCCGACAGGGTGGTGATCCGGTCGGCCAGCATCTGCGCCGCCACACCCGGCCCCGGCAGGTTCTTGGGCCAGGCCGTGACCATCTTCCACTGCATCTTGCCCTGGGCGATGGCCGGGCTGGCCAGCGTGGCCGCAGCAGCGCCCATTGCGCCGGCTTTCAAGAATGCGCGTCTTTCCATGTCTCCAGTCCTCCGTCTGTCGGTGCATCTGCGGCGGGCCGCGCACGGCAGCGCAGATATTGATTTTTTGTACGCGCTTTACATTAATATGTAGCTACATAATAATGTCAATCACGGTTGCGCGGGTTCAATTCGCCTTTCCGCGCAGAATGCAATATGGAGCGGCGGAGCGAATTTTCCCGTTTGGCCCGGGGAGGACGATGACGGACAAGCAGCGGCATTCCTGGGTGAGCATCCGGGACAGCATCCGGGAGATGATCCTGAACTCCACCTACGGGCCGGGGGACAAGCTGCCGCGTGACGAAGAGTTTGCTGCCCAATTCGGCTGCGCCCGCTCCACGGTTCACCGGGCGATGCGCGACCTGGCCCAGAGCGGGCTGGTGGAACGGCGCCGCAAGGGCGGCACCACGGTGCGGCGCGACCCGGTGACGCGCGCAACGCTCAACATTCCGATCACCCGGCTTGAGGTTGAACAGAAAGGCAGCACCTACGGCTACCAGCTGATCCGGCAATCCGTGCAGCCGTCCAGCCCGGCCATCATGGCCAACTTCGCCCTTCCGGAGGCCCGGCCGATGCTGCGCGTCGAGGCGCTGCACCTGGCCGACAGCCGCCCCTATATTTTCGAAGACCGCTGGATCTGCCTGGAAACTGTGCCGGAGATCACATCCGTTGACCTGACCCGCGAAAGCGCAAACGAATGGCTGGTCCGCAACCGTCCCTACAGCCGCTGCGACCTGCGCCTCTATGCCCGCCCCGGCTCCGCCAGCGACAGCGAGATACTTCAGAGCAAGCCCGGAGACGCGCTGTTTGTGATGGAGCGCACCACCTGGATCGGCGAAGCTCCGATCACCAGTCTCAGTGCGGTTGCTCATCCGGGCTACCAGCTGCTCACCCAGGGCTGACGGGCCGCACCGCCGCACCCTGCCTGTGTCAAAACGGCCTGCCGGAAGCCGCATTGCGTGAACGTTCTTTGCCGTCATAAATGCAACTTATTGTTGCGACTCGCTGCTGCTCGGATCACTATGATGCAATGGCAGCATTCTTCAACGATCACAGCGGCTTCGCCGCCCTCTTCAACACGTTCGATCGTAGCAGTGTTGCGCTTTCGCTGGCGGATTCCACCCTGCCGGACAGCCCGCTTGCCGGGGTCAACAGCGCCTTCTGCACGCTTATCGGCTATGGCGCGGATGAGGTTCTGGGGCGCAATTGCCGCTTTCTCCAGCCCCAAGACGGTGCCGGCCCCGTGCGCGAGCGGATGCGCAACTTCCTTATGGACCCGGCAGCCGGACAAGCGCGTTTCCTGCTGGCGAACCACCGCAAGGACGGCAGCAGGTTTCTCAATCTGATCTTCATGGCAAAGCTGATGCGCAGCGGCCGGCAGGTGGCCGTGCTCGGATCCCAGTTCGAGGTCAAGGGGCGCAGCAGCACGCCGGCCGAACTCTATGACCGCGCCTTGACAGAGGATTTGAGACGGATCGAGGAGGCCAGTAAGGTGCATGATCTCGTCTTCCTCGAAAACTACGAAACCCGCGCATCGGCACAGGCGCTGATTGCGCAGTCCAAACTCGACTACGGATAACAGGCCCAGCGCCGGCCGCACTGCGGGCAAGCAATCAGCCGGCGCCTTTCCTGTCAGCGGCAGCAGCGGCCCCGGCTCCCAGCAGCCGCGCCAGGGTCTGCCAGCAGGCGCCGTCCTGCATTTGGCTCACATTGAACCGCATGAACGGCGCCCTGCCCTGGGACACGCTGAACACATTGCCGGGTGCCAGAACCACCCCCTCCTCCAGCGCCGCGCGCGCCAGCATCGCCGCATCCATCCCGCCCGGCAGCTCGCACCACAAGTAGAAACCGCCGCGCGGCTGCACCCAAGGCCGGATCCCGAGCTCCGCAAGCTGCACCTGAGCCTCAGTCCGGCAGCGGCTCAGCCGGTGGCGCAGGGCCTCCAGATGCCTGCGGTAACTGCCATCCGACAGCACCGTGTGCAGCAGTTCCGCCACCATCGGGCTGGGGCCGCTGAAATTCACTGCAACCTGCAGATCGGTCAGCGCCTCGATCCAGCTGCCGCGGGCCGCGATATAGCCGCAGCGCAGCGAGGCCGAAAGCGTCTTTGAAAAACTGCCGGTCCGCACCACCCGCTCCAGCCCGTCCAGCGTAGCCAGCCGCGGGGATACCTCCGGTTCGAAGACAGCAAAGATGTCATCCTCGACAATGATCAGATCATGCTGCGCGGCCAGCGCCAGCACCCGGTGCGCCACCGGCGCAGTAATCGTGGTCCCGGTTGGGTTGTGCAGCGCCGAATTGGTCAGGTAAAGCCGCGGATGATGTTCGCCCAGCGCCGCCTCGAAACGATCCAGATCCGGGCCGTCCGGCGTGTAAGGCACCCCGACAATGCGGATCTGGTGCGCCCGCAGCAGCGCCTGGAAATTGAAGTAGCAGGGATCATCGACCAGCACCGTGTCGCCCGGGCGCAGCAGCATACGGCAGACCAGATCCAGCGCCTGCGAACCGGAGCCGGTCAGCAGCACCTGGTCCGGCGGGCAGGCCAGCCCCTGATCGAATAGCTGGCGGCTGATATGGCGCCGCAGCCCGGCTGCGCCCTTGGAACTGCCATAGTCCGTCAGCACCGCCTCCGGTGCCGCTGCCAGCGCCCGCATCGCACGGCGCAGTGAGGCCACCGGCATCCAGTCCTCCGGCAGCCAGCCGCAGCCGGGCTTGGGCGCCTCCGTGCCGGCGTCCAGCGACTGCCGCGCCACCCACAGGGGATCCACCTCGCGCGCCAGCTGCGGCCCGGTCTCAGACACCGCAAAGGGCTGCGGCTTGGCGGCGACATAAAACCCCGCCCCGCGCCTGGCCCGGATCACTCCCTCAGCGGTCAGAACATCATAGGCCTCTGCCACGGTGGAAGGCGAAACGCCCAGCTTGGCCGCACAGCCGCGGACTGACGGCAGCTTGTCGCCGGCCACCAGCGCCCGCGATGTGATGCGCCGCCGGATGTCATTGATGACCAGCGCGCGGCGGGAGGGCTGTGCCATGTGAGACCTCACTGTATTGCTCCATGCGCCAATACAGTTTTGTAAAACTGTATGGCTCCGTATCTGTCTATGGCACGCCTGCAGTCTTAGAAAGCCCAAAAGACAAGGGAGACATGCAATGCAGGCGTCATTTTCGGGCTGGGGCAGCGGGATGTTGGGCGTTGTGATCTTCAGCGGATCGCTGCCTGCAACCCGTGTTGCGGTGGGGATGCTGGACCCGGTGTTCCTGACGTCAGCCCGGGCAGTCATAGCCGCGGTGGCCGGTGCCGCGCTGCTCCTGCTGCTGCGCCAGCCGGTGCCGCGCCGTCAGGACCTGCTGCCACTGGCACTGGTCGCGGGCGGAGTGGTGATCGGCTTTCCGCTGCTGACCGCGATGGCGTTGCAGCATATCACAGCCGCGCATTCGACCGTCTTCATCGGCCTGCTGCCGCTGGCGACCGCCATCTTCGGCGTTCTGCGCGGCGGAGAACGGCCCGGCCCGCTGTTCTGGCTGTTTTCCATCCTCGGCAGCCTGGCTGTAGCAGGTTTTGCCCTGTCGCAGAATGCGGAGGTGTCGCTGGCTGGCGATGCGCTGATGCTGGCCGCCATTACCTTATGCGGTCTGGGTTATGCCGAGGGTGCACAGCTGTCGCGGCGGCTGGGCGGCTGGCAGGTGATTTCCTGGGCGCTGGCGCTGGCGCTGCCGGTAATGGCGCTGACTGCGCTGGCCGCCCGGCCCGAAACCTTGGCAGGGCTCAGCCTGCCGGTCTGGATCAGCCTCGGTTATGTCTCGATGTTCTCGATGCTGATCGGGTTTGTGTTCTGGTACCGCGGACTGGCGCTTGGCGGCACCGCGGGCGTGGGGCAGCTGCAGCTCTTGCAGCCGTTCCTTGGCCTGATCCTGGCAGGCTGGCTGCTGTCAGAGCCGGTGGCTCCCGCCATGCTGGGCGCCACCGCGTTTGTGGTGCTCTGCGTGGCCGGGGCCAAGCGGTATGCGTGACGGCCCGCAGGCCGTCAGGCTGGTTACGGCAGCAGCGCCAGGCGCTTGAGGAACAGCGCCTTCACCGCATCTGCCTCGACCGTCATGCAGACCTTGACCGGCTCCCGCCCGCTGGCCGGTGCAGCCAGCGTGGCACCGGAGTTTTCACCCTCGCAGGACACCTCAAGCGCCACATCACGCATCCCGAACAGTTCCGGATTGGTGCAGGCAATCACCGCCGCCGGGTCATGCAGCGAGCAGCCGTTCTTGCCCGCAACCTCCAGATAGAACTTCAGGTAGAAATAGGACATCTCCTGCAGCATGCCGCCCAGTTCCGGCGACTTGGCGGCGATTGCCTCGAAATCCTCCGCCAGGCACAGGATGCGGTGAGTGACGTCCAGCCCGACAAACACCACCTTGGAACCACCCTGGCAAACCACATCCGCCGCGTGCGGGTCATGGTAGATGTTGGCCTCGGCGTGGGGCGTGATATTGCCGCCCTCCTCCAGCGAGCCGCCCATCACCACGATGGATTTCACGTTCTTGATGAACTCCGCATCACGCTGCATCGCCAGCGCGATATTGGTCAGCGGGCCGATCGGGCAAATCACCAGCTCGCCCTTGTGTTCGCGTGCCATCCGGCAGAGGAAAGCCGCGGCGTCTTCCTCCAGCGCCTTGCCCTTGGGATCTGCCGCCGGGATGTCGCCAAACCCTTCCTCACCATGTACATAGGCCGAAGGCTTGAACGGCGGCAGCACCAGGGGAGTGGCGGCACCAGCCGCCACCGGCACGTCAAGCTCTGCCGCTTCCAGCAGGCGCAGCGCGTTCCGGGTGGCGGTCGCAGTGGTCACATTGCCGAAGATCGTGGTCAGCCCCAGCAGGTCGATGTCAGGGGCCGCCGCGGCATAGAAGATCGCCATGGCATCGTCGATGCCCGGATCGGTGTCGATAATCAGTTTCACCATCTGCCTGTCTCTTTCTGTCTTCAGCCTGGGCTTACTTGAACTTGTCCATCAGTTTTTCCAGCGGCGAGCGTGTATCCGGCGCTAGTTCCTTCTGGGCGGGCTGCTTCGCCTCCGCCTTGGGCTTGGTGGTGGAGCTGCGCGGCGGCGCCACCCGCAGGGCCACCGCATTCATGAACTTGCCGCCATCGCCCTTGGCCAGCTCGGCCGCGCCGTCCGAAATCCCGCGCATCAGGTCATCCAGCCAGCCCTCGTCGGCCTTGGGGAAGTCGCGCAGCACATAGCCCGCCACCGCGTCCTTGTGGCCCGGATGGCCGATCCCCAGCCGCACACGGCCATAGTCCGCGCCGATGTGCGAATGGATCGAGCGCAGCCCGTTGTGGCCGGCATGGCCGCCGCCCTGCTTCATACGCGCTTTGCCCGGCGCCAGGTCCAGCTCGTCATGCAGCACCACCACATCGGCGGGTATCAGTTTGTAGAACCGCATCGCCTCCCCAACCGACTGGCCGGACAGGTTCATGAAGGTCTGCGGCTTCAAGAGCAGCACTTTCTCGCCGCCAAGATTACCTTCGCAGATCAGCGCCTGGAACTTGGATTTCCATGGTGAAAACCCGTGATCGCCAGCAATCCGGTCCAGCGCCATGAAGCCAATGTTATGGCGGTTGCGCTCATACTTCGGGCCGGGATTGCCAAGACCGACAAAGAGTTTCATGGGGGACCTGCCCGATCTGCGTTTCAAGGAAACCGAGTGATGCCCTATTTGGGCCGCGGAATCCAGACCCGCGCGGCGTCAGGCAAAGCTGCGGTCCGCTGCAAAAGGCGCCAGATCCACGTTGGGCTGGCGGCCTTCCGCCAGGTCCGTGATCAGCCGCCCGGTAATGCCGCCCAGGGTCAGCCCGATATGCTGGTGGCCAAAGGCATAAAGCACCCGGTCCGACTGCGGGCTGCGCCCAATGACCGGCAGCGAATCCGGCAGTGTCGGGCGGTAACCCAGCCATTCGCTGCTGGGCGCGGGCAGCGGCCCCAGCATCTCAGCCCCCTTGCGGGCGATATAGGCCAGCCGGCGCGTGTTCATCGGCGCATCCAGCGCCGCGATCTCCACCGTGCCCGTGAGCCGCAGGCCTTGCGCATGGGGCACCGCATAAAACCCGGCCTCTCCCCAGCCCACGGGCCGCGTCACCCGGTGCGCCTCGTCCTCAAACATCACGTGGTAGCCGCGCTCGGTGCCAAGCGGCAGCTTCCGCGTGCCTGCCCCCTCGATCCGGTTGGAGAACGCACCGCTGGCAATCACCGCATGATTGGCGGTAATGCCCTGCCCGCCTGCCAGCAGCTCCACGCCAGTGCCCGAGGCACTGACCGCCTCTGCCTTGGCACGCAGGGTTGCGCCGCCCAGGGAGGCAAAGGCCCGGTGCATCCGGGTGATGAACTCCTGCGGATCGCGCAAACTGCGGGCTGCATGGAAATGCACCGCGCGCCTGATGGGCAGGTGCAGCCCCGGTTCCATCTCCAGCGCTGCCTCAGGGTCCACCTCGCGCCAGGGCACACCCAGAGCGCGGCGACGCTCCAGCCCATCGCTGGCAGCCTTGGCGGCCTTCTCTGTTGACCAGACCGACAGCTGGCCGCGCTCCACCACCAGATCCTGCGCGCTCGCGGCCTCGATCAGCGGATTGATCCCGGCATCGGCATGCGAGAGCAAATCCGCAAGATGGCCCGCGATCCGGCGTGCGGGCGCGGCACGGCAGTTTGCAAGGAAAGACAGCATCCAGCGCGGATTACGCAGCGCATGGGCATAGGACAGCGACAACGGGCTGTCCTTGGAGAACATCAGGCTGGGCAGCGAGGACAGCACCGAGGGATCATTCACCGGCAGGCAGGCATAGGTCGCCAGCGTGCAGGCGTTGCCATAGCTGGTACCCGATCCCGGATCCTCCGGGTCGATCAGCAATACCTTGTGGCCGCGCATTTGCGCCCAGAGCGCGCAGCTCATCCCCACTATGCCCGCGCCCGCAACGGCGATATCGTAGTCCGCCATGCCCGTCTCCTCCCGTCCTCAGACCGAAATGGGACAGCCGCGCGGGCAAAAGTCAATCACCTGCAAAGGGCCCGCCGCACAAAAGAAAACGGGCCCCCGATCGGGAGCCCGCAAAACCGTTGCCCGATGGGCGCAGGTCTTATTCTTCGGCAGCTGCTTCCACTGCTTCGCCTTCTTCGCCTTCGCCGTCTTCGTCATCCGAGGAGGTCAGGCCGCCCGGGGATGCAATGTTGGCGATCACGAAGTCGCGGTCGATGGTCGGCTTGGCGCCGGACGGCAGCTCGATCGACGAAATGGTGACAACGTCGCCAATGTTCAGGCCTGCCATGTCGACAACCAGCTTCTCGGGGATGTCGCCGGCGGTCACAACCAGCTCAACCTCAGGACGGGTCACGTTCAGCATGCCGCCCTTCTTGATGCCGGGGGCCTGGTCTTCGTTGACGAACTCAACCGGGATAAACAGGTTGACTTTCGAGGTGCGGCGCAGGCGCATCAGGTCGAGGTGGGTCGGCAGGTCCTTCACCACGTCGCGCTGAACGTCGCGGCAAATCACGCGCACGTCTTCCTGGCCTTCCACTTTCAGGTTCCACAGGGTGGACTTGAACTGGCCGGCTTTCAGTTTTTTCAGCAGAACGTTGAACGGGATCTGGATCGCAACGGGATCCGCATCGCCACCGTAAACAACGCCCGGTACCATGCCTGCGCGGCGCGCAGCGCGAGCGGCGCCCTTGCCCGTCCCCGCACGTACTTCGGCTACGAGATCAGGAATCTCTTTTGCCATGTCTATTCTCCAATATGTCTGGGGCGGGGTGCCTCCAAGGCTGTCACCCCGCGTGAAGCCGTGCCTATAGCCCCGTTCAGCCAGTTTGGAAAGGGGTTTCATACCGCCGCAGCCCTTGCAGGCAGGGCTGCAGCGGCATTTTCCGGACTTAGATCGACTTCAGGTACTCCAGCAGCGCCTTTTTGTCCGCCTCAGGCAGGCTGGTGCCGTAGTCGTGGCCGCAGCGGCTGTTGCCCGAATCAAGCTGATCGCAGCCCGTGGTCTCGATCACGTGGCCAAAGGCGGTCTGTTCTGCCGCCATACCCACTGCCTCGATATCGTAGTTCGGGCCGGGCTTGAACGACGCCGGCCTGTCAGCAGGCGCGGTCAGCAGGTCGCGCAGCGTCGGTACCGAGCCGTTGTGCAGATAAGGCGCAGCAGCCCAGATCCCGTCCAGCACCCGGGCCTCGTATTTGCAGCCTGGCTCCGCCGCGGATTTCAGCAACCCCGCGTTGTCGCCCGTCGGGAAGGCCTTGCGCAGATCGTCAAACTGCGACAGCGCCTGGCGGTCGTCGGCGTTGCCCGGCGTTGCCTCTGCTGCCTTGGCGGTCTTGACGAAATCCTCGCCAACGGCTCCCAGCGAATGCTGCACGATGGCGCCGATCACCGACACAGCCAGCACATCGAACGCCTTTGCCTCCGCGCCCAATGTGGTGCCGGTCAGCGGGATCGACGCACCGTCCAGCACGCCGGTCTTGACCATACGGGTCAGCACCCCGCATTCCCGCGTGTCGGTGCCCGCATCCAGGATCGGCGTTTCCCATGTGGTGTGGAAGATCGAGCGGAACTTGCCCTTCTTCTTGCCGTGACAGGACACACAGCCGCCCTCTGCCGCGGTTCGGTTGAACACCGCCTCGCCCTGCACCGCCAGGCCTTGGTCCAGCTCCCACGGCCATTGCGGCGCGCCAATATCCCAGATCCATTCCTCCAGCTCTTTCAGCCCGTCCCAATTGGCGGAGTTCTGCGAGACGTAGTCGCGGTTGAACAGCAGCCCGGACTGCGGCTGCGGGCGGAAGTCGGCAAAGACGCCATAAACCTCGCCCAGGTTGCGCGACAGCCCCAGCAGGTCGTTGCCATTGGCCGAGAACCCCGGCCATTGGGTGAAGTCCTGCCGCGCCGCGTTCCACAGGAACGGGTAGCGGGTGGGGGCATCGGCCACGGCAATATTTTCCGGAATCAGATAATCATCGGAGGCTTCGCCGATATCCAGCCCCGCCAGACGGTTGAAGATCATCGACACCGCGTCCAGCCGCGCTGGTCCCCAGGCCGGGTCCGGCAGCGAACGGTCGATCAGTGTGTGGAAACGGTTGCTCCAGACCTCCACCTCTGCCTTCAACGCGCTGCGTTCAGACACCGAAGCGCTGCTTCCCAGCACCTTGTCCGCAAAACCGTCAAAAGCATCAGCATCCGCCAGAACCGCCAGCACCGCATCGTCCAGATCCTTCAGGAAGCTCTGAAAATCGACAATGCCGGGGCCGCCGTCGATCCTGTAGGCGGTGCCGCTGACCTCAATCTGGCGGGTGTGGCAGGCGGAACAGGTCATCCCCACCGCCATATCCGCGCCGCTGCCATTGGTGGTGAAACCCGCAGGCAGATCCGCCTCCTGCCGCCCGGCCATTGGCAAATAGCCATAACGCGCCAGCGCATCATGCAGAAACGCCTCGCCATCCGGCAGGGTCAGCGCCCGCATCCAGGCAATCGGCATGATCCGCGCGCCCTGATCCTGAGTGTAGAACTGCTGGCGTAGGCTGGGTGTCCAGTCGCTGCCCTGATTGACATAAACCGTCTGCGCCGCCGCCGGCGCCGCCATCGCTGCCGCACCAATTGCGCAGGTTGCTAAAAACGTCCGCATCAAAACCTCCCGATGCCAAATCAAACAACTCAAAGCTGCGCGCATACGGGAGGCTTGGACAGCAAAAACTCCGTTCGATTGTCGTTATTGCGCTGGCTTCACGCTTGCCAGCGGCCGCCGAAGTCCTCCGGGATCAGCAGGTTATGGCGCCCCAGTCCCTCGACTGAGCGTTCGCCGCACAGCGCCATGGTGGTGTCCAGTTCCTTTTGGATCACTTCCAGCGCTGCAGTCACGCCCTTCTGCCCCATGGCACCCAGACCATAGACAAAGGCGCGCCCAATCATAGTGCCCTTGGCCCCCAGCGCCAGCGCCTTCAGCACGTCCTGGCCGGAGCGGATGCCGCTGTCCAGATGCACTTCGACATCACTGCCGACGGCATCCATGATTTCCGGCAGCATCCGGATGGAACTCAGCGCGCCATCCAGCTGCCGCCCGCCGTGGTTGGAAACCACGATGGCATCAGCGCCCAGTTTTGCAGCCATTTTCGCGTCCTCGGCGTCCAGGATCCCCTTCAGGATCACCTTGCCGCCCCACATCTCCATCAGCTTTTCAACCTTGCCCCAGTCCAGAGCAGGGTCGAACTGCTCCGCCGTCCAGGCGCCCAACTGCGAGGTGTCGGAGACACCGTGCACATGACCTACGATGTTGCCGAAGTTGCGCCGCTTGGCGCCCAGCATCTGTAGGCCCCAGGTCCATTTGGTCATCAGGTTGGCGATGGTGGCCGGTGTCAGTTTCGGCGGGGCGGACAACCCGTTCTTCAGATCCTTGTGGCGCTGGCCCAGGATCTGCAGGTCCAGCGTAATCACAAGTGCCGAGCACTTGGCATCCTTGGCGCGTTGGATCAGGCGGCGGATATAGTCCTCGTCCTTCATGGTATAAAGCTGGAACCAGAAAGGTTTGGTAGTCGCCTCCGCCACCTCCTCGATCGAGTTGATCGACATGGTGGAGAGCGTGAACGCCACCCCGAACTCTTCCGCTGCGCGCGCCGCTTTGATCTCGCCATCGGCGTGCTGCATGCCCGTCAGCCCCACCGGTGCCAGTGCCACCGGCATCGCCACGTCCTGGCCGATCATCCGGGTTGCCGTGGTGCGTCCGGTCATATCCACCGCCACCCGCTGGCGCAGGCGAATCTGCTCAAAGTCTGAGGTGTTCTCGCGGAAGGTCTGCTCAGTCCAGCTGCCGCTTTCGGCGTAGTCATAGAACATCCGCGGCACACGGCGTTCATAGATGCGCTTCAGGTCGTTGATATTGGTGATCACCGGCACTGGATTCTCTCCCGATCTCATTTGGTAAAGTTTCTTTACCAATTCAAGCCAGCAAAAGCAACGCCCCGTTTGCCGCACCCTTTGAAACGCAAAAACCGCGCCCGAAGGCGCGGTTTTCAAACCTGATTTGGGAACGAGCCTCAGCCCTTGTGGGCGCCGTCCGCCAGGGACTTCACAAACGCCAGCACCTCTGCCGGGGACTTGCCTGCGCCGATCTGGCTAACGATGGCACTGCCCACCACCGCGCCATCAGAGATCGAGGCGATGTTCTGCGCCTTTTCCGGCGTGTTGATGCCAAAGCCCACGATGATTGGCAGATCGGTCGCGGCCTTGATGCGGGCAACCTCGGGGCCCACATCGCCGGCCTCGGCCTCAGCCGCGCCGGTGATGCCGGTGATCGAGACATAATAGACAAAGCCCGACGTGTTCTGCAGCACCTTGGGCAGGCGCGCGTCGTCGGTGGTGGGGGTCGCCAGGCGGATGAAATTCAGCCCCGCCTTTTGCGCGGGGATGCACAGCTCGTCATCTTCTTCCGGCGGCAGGTCCACCACGATCAGCCCGTCGATGCCGGCAGCCTTGGCATCCTCCAGGAATTTCTCCACGCCGCGGTTGTAGATCGGGTTGTAGTAGCCCATCAGCACGATCGGGGTGGTGTCGTCGTCTTTGCGGAAATCGGCTGCCAGCTGCAGCGTCTTTTCCAGCGTCATGCCGCCGTCGAGCGCCCGCTGGCCCGCCAGCTGGATGGTCGGTCCGTCCGCCATCGGATCGGTGAACGGCAGGCCCAGCTCGATAATGTCGACACCGGCGCCCGGCAGCCCCTTCACCACCTCCAGCGAGGTGTCGTAATCAGGGTCGCCCGCCATCACATAGGTGACAAAGGCTTTCTTGCCGACGGCATTCAGTTCGGCGAATTTGGCATCGATACGGGTCATGGGCGGGCCTTTTGAAATCTGTCCGCCCCGGTGTGCCGAATGTTGCGAGGGAAATCAATCCCGCGCGAGGTCCGGCGGCCCGGCTCAGCTGCCCAGCGGAATATGCCAGCGCAGGGTCAGCGAGTTCACGCCTGGGTTTTCATCCGCGGTGGAGGCGTTGGACTTGTGGCTGATGGCCAGCGACACGGCCTTGCCGTTCTGGAACCGCTTGCCCACCGCCAGCAGGCTGCGGATCTCGAAGGCGGACCCCAGATCGTTCTCCGGCGAGCTTTCGTGATAGGCGCCGGGCATGACGCTGGTTTCGATGAACCAGTTGTTGTTCAGGTCGATCAGGCCGCTGATGCCGATACCGGCAAAAACATCACCGGTCTCCACCACCTGCAAAGTGCCGCCAAAGCGCGCCGACATACGCCCCTTTTCGTAAAACGGCGTGTGCAGGTATTCGGCAGCAAAAAGGGCGCCGTTTTCCGCGGTCTCCCGGTGGTAATCGGAATACCCCAGCCCCAGTGTCACTTCCTGCGCCGCAGCGGGTGCCGCCATGGCTGCCGAAACCGCAGCCGCCAGCAGAGTTGTCTTTTTCATTTCCAGCCCCTCGGAAAATAATGACTTTTGGCCAAGCTTTTTCAGGAGTCTTCTAAAACTCCCTAAACATTTGCCAAGGGGCTTATGGAAAATCAGTGTGCATACTGTCTGTGAAGCGGCACACAGTTCGCAACTGTGGCAGTTCTGCCAGACAGACTTGGCTTGCGCGGGCGTGCAATGCTGCCTAGAAGCAGCTCCCAAATGGCATCAGGAGGCCGCAATGGGCTTTAAAATGGGAATCGTCGGCCTGCCCAACGTGGGTAAATCGACGCTGTTCAACGCACTGACCAAAACCGCCTCGGCGCAGGCGGCCAACTTTCCGTTCTGCACCATCGAACCCAACGTGGGTGAAGTCGGTGTGCCGGACGCACGGCTGGACAAGCTGGCGGCGATTGCCGGCTCCAAGCAGATCATCCCGACACGGATGACCTTCGTCGACATCGCAGGCCTGGTTAAGGGCGCCTCCAAGGGCGAAGGTCTGGGCAACCAGTTCCTGGCCAACATCCGCGAAACCGATGCGATTGCCCATGTGCTGCGCTGCTTTGAAGACGGCGACGTGACCCATGTGGACGGCCGCGTCGATCCGGTGACCGACGCCGAGGTGATCGAGACCGAGCTGATGCTGGCCGACCTCGAAAGCATCGAGAAGCGCCGTGCCAACCTGGTGCGCAAGCTGAAGGGCAACGACAAGGAAGCCCAGCAGCAGGACCGCCTTCTGGCCGCTGCGCAGGCGATGCTGGAAGACGGCAAGCCTGCCCGCCTGGTCGAGGTTGATGCCGAAGACGCCAAGGCCTGGAAGATGCTGCAGCTGCTGACAACCAAGCCGGTGCTTTACGTTTGCAACGTGGGTGAGTCGGAATCGGTCGAGGGCAACGCCCACTCCGCCAAGGTCGCCGAAATGGCTGCTGCACAAGGCAACTCCCATGTGATCATCTCTGCCCAGATCGAGGAAGAGATCAGCCAGCTGGAAGCCGAAGAAGCCCAGATGTTCCTGGAGGAAATGGGTCTGGAAGAAGCCGGGCTCGACCGTCTGATCCGCGCGGGCTACGAACTGCTGCACCTAGAAACATACTTTACCGTCGGCCCCAAAGAAGCACGCGCCTGGACAATCCGCACCGGCACCGCGGCACCGCAGGCGGCGGGCGTCATCCACGGCGACTTTGAGAAGGGCTTCATCCGGGCCGAAACCATCGCCTATGACGATTTTATCGCCTGCAATGGCGAACAGGGTGCCAAGGAAGCCGGCAAGATGCGGGCCGAAGGCAAGAGCTATGTCGTCAAGGACGGCGACGTGCTGCATTTCCTGTTCAACACCTGATCCGTTTTTCAGGTGAGTTTTCAGCCGCCCGCCAGCCCCGCTGGCGGGCGGTTTGCGTTTGACATCTCCGCCCCTGGCACCGGAAATACCGGGACGCACCGTGCAATCGCACTACTCTTACAGGGGCACGCAGGAAGGGCAGGCCTTCGATGGACAAAGACGACAGCATCAACGTATTGGGCGGCCCGCTTGCGCTCTGCTCCAATGGCCCGGTGACCGGGTTCTTCCGCGACGGCCATTGCAACACCTGCGCCGAGGATCAGGGCAGCCACACTGTCTGCGTGGTCACCACGGCAGAGTTCCTGGCGTTCTCAAAATACGTTGGCAACGACCTGTCGACACCGCGCCCCGAGTTCAGCTTTACGGGCCTTCAGCCCGGCGACCGCTGGTGCCTGTGCGCCGCCCGCTTTCTGCAAGCCGCGGATGAAGGCTGCGCGCCCAAGGTCCTGCTGGAGGCGACCCACATGCGGGCACTGGACATCGTGCCGCTGAGCGTGCTGCAAAGCTATGCCGCCGACCCGGCCTAATCAGCCGCGATGCGCATGAAGAAATGAAAAAGGCGCCCCGCGGGGCGCCTGTTCTGTTGCAGCATTGTCCGAACTTACTCCTCGAAGGTGCGGCCCTCTTCGGTGTCGGACATGTCAAAGCCCAGGTGCTTGGCGACCGTAAACACGTCCTTGTCGCCGCGGCCGCACATGTTCATCACGATGATGTGGCCCTTGGGCAGCTCCGGCGCGATCTTCATCACATGGGCCAGCGCGTGGGAAGGCTCCAGCGCCGGGATGATGCCCTCGGTGCGGCAGCTGACCTGGAAGGCTTCCAGCGCTTCCTTGTCGGTGATCGACACATACTGGGCGCGCCCCGTGTCGTGCAGCCAGGAATGCTCCGGCCCGATGCCGGGATAGTCGAGACCAGCTGAGATCGAGAAGCCTTCCTGGATCTGGCCATCCTCATCCTGCAGCAGGTATGTGCGGTTGCCGTGCAGCACGCCGGGGCGGCCGCCGGTCAGCGACGCGCAATGCTGCATCCGGTCATCAACACCCTTGCCGCCGGCCTCGACGCCGATGATGCTGACGGAAGCATCATCCAGGAACGGGTAGAACAACCCGATGGCGTTGGAGCCGCCGCCGATTGCGGCAATCACGGTGTCCGGCAGGCGGCCTTCGCCTTCTTGCTCAGCCAGCTGCCAGCGGACTTCCTTGCCGATGACCGACTGGAAATCGCGCACCATTGCCGGATAGGGGTGCGGACCGGCCGCGGTGCCGATGCAATAGAAGGTGTCGCGCACGTTGGTCACCCAGTCGCGCAGCGCGTCGTTCATTGCGTCCTTCAGGGTGCCGCGGCCCGATGTCACCGGGATCACCTCAGCACCCAGGAGGCGCATGCGGAACACGTTGGGCGCCTGCCGCTTCACGTCGTGCGCGCCCATGTAGACGATGCACTTGAGCCCGAACTTGGCGCAGACGGTGGCGGTGGCCACCCCGTGCTGCCCGGCGCCGGTTTCGGCGATGATGCGGGTCTTGCCCATGCGCCGCGCCAGCAGGATCTGGCCCAGCACGTTGTTCACCTTATGCGCGCCGGTGTGATTAAGCTCGTCGCGCTTCATATAGATCTTGGCGCCGCCCAGTTCCGCCGTCAGGCGCTCCGCAAAATAGAGCGGGCTGGGCCGGCCGACATAGTGTTTCCACAGGTCTTCCATCTCGGCCCAGAAGGAGGGGTCGTCCTTGGCTTTGTTATATTCTTCCTCAAGGCTCAGGATCAGCGGCATCAGGGTTTCAGATACGAAACGCCCGCCAAAGATGCCAAAGCGGCCCTGTTCGTCCGGACCGTTCATGAAGCTGTTGAAAAGATCGTCGGCCATGGTTCTTCCCTCACTTTCGCAGCGCCCGCCATGACTATAGCGCGCCAGCGCCTTGGTAAAGGGAGATTGCGCAAGCGGCTGCATCCGGCCAGGGCCCCTGCCCTGCCGGTATGCTGCTGGTTTCTGCTGTGATCTGCCTGTCAAAAGGCCGGAAGGTTAAGGATGGCGGCGCCGCCAAGCGGCGGAGGCGGGACGGGAGGGTTGCTCCCCCACGCGAAACGTCGTCTGTGCGTGCCCCTGCCAAAGGGCCCTGTTCCAATGTGCCGGGGGTGTCAGGCCCGGCAGTGACCGCGATCAATTGGGACTTTGCCGCACGCCGCTTAAGATCCCGTGAGACCAGCGTACGCAGGGTGCGCAACTCCCTGGGCGCCGCGTGTGCCGCTGATGCCGCGCAGTGAGTATTTTTGGAAAGATGAAGGTGCAGGCCCGGTGTTTTCATCTTTCCCCAAATACTCAAATCCCGGCGGAGCCGCCATCGCTGCCAATGGGAAATGCAGGGCGTCAGCCGCGGGCGGCGCGGGCCGCCTTGGTGAAGGCGTCAATCAGAGCCGCATCTTTTTCGCCCGGTGCGCTTTCGACGCCGGAGGAGACATCAACCTGGCGTGCGCCGGTCATGCGGATGGCTTCTGCCACGTTTTCAGGTGTCAGCCCGCCGGCCAGCATCCAGGGTTTCTGCCAGTATTTGCGCCCCGCCAGCAGCCGCCAGTCAAAGGCGAGGCCGTTGCCCCCGGGCAGCTCTGCCTCTTTCGGCGGCTTGGCGTCGATCAAGAGCTGATCTGCCACCTGTTCATAAAGCGCGATCTGGGGAATGTCGGCGGCATCGGCAATGCCCACCGCCTTCATCACCGGCAGGCCATAGCGGGCGCGCACCTCGGCTACCCTTTCCGGGGATTCTTTGCCGTGAAGCTGCAGCATGTCGAGCGGCACTGTGCCGGTGATGGCATCCAGTTCGTCATCAAAGGCGTTCACCGTCAGCGCCACCTTGCAAAGACCAATCGGGGCTTCGATGGCCAGCGCGGCGGCCTGGGCGATGGAGACGTTGCGCGGCGATTTCGGAAAGAACACAAAGCCCGCATAAGCCGCCCCGGCCGCGGCAACGGCAGCCACATCCTGCGGGGTGCTGAGCCCGCAGATCTTAACCCGGATGTCCGTCATTGCCGACTCAGTTCGCGTCTTCGAGAAGCGCCAGGACTTCGTCCTTGCCTTCGTTCTTCTGCTTCTTGAGCCGGGTCACTTCACGGTTCAGCTTGCGTGCTTCGCGGGCCTTCTGGGCTGCTTCGCTGCGGTGCTTGTGCTCGCGGATCCATTCCCACAGGAAGCCGATCACCAGCCCTGCACCAACGCCGCCCAGCACCACCACGAAAAGCGGCAGCGCGATGCTGTAGTTGAAGCCGGCCAGTTCGGCAAAGGCCGCCGGCATCAGTTTCAGCTCAACCACCGTGCTGTTGGCCAGACAGACAGACACCAGCACAACGGCCAGTGCCCCAAGAACCGCGTAGCGAATGTAACGCATCAGGCTTTCCCGTTCAGGCGGTCCCTCAAGAGTTTACCCGTCTTGAAGAACGGCACATGTTTCTCTTCGACTTCGACCGTCTCGCCGGTGCGCGGGTTGCGGCCGGTGCGCGCGTCCCGCTTCTTGACCGAAAAGGCGCCAAAGCCGCGCAGTTCAACCCGGTCGCCGCGGGCCATGGCATCGGTCACTTCCTCGAACACCGTGTTCACGATCCTCTCCACATCCCGCTGATACAGGTGCGGGTTTTCGTCTGCAATCTTCTGAATCAACTCAGAGCGGATCATGTTCTTTTTCCTCCCAGGGTGCCGGTATGTTTTGGCTATTATTCTGAGAGTATAGGAAAATTTCGCGCGCGGGGGAACAAAATGCCGCAGCTTTCACGGGCAAATCGGCGGCTCTTCACCACCTTTTCAGCCTGCAAACCCCCAATCCAGGGCGGCAAAGCGCCGCCGCAGCGCGGCATCGGCGCCAGTTTAGAAGGCGGAGGCCGGTTTGATTCGGGGCACTGCCAACAACTGCCTTCAGTGCCCGGAATCCGGCACAACGCCGGTCTGGCCGCGCGGGATGCGGCATCAGCCCGGCCTTCGTGCCGCATATGAAACTATATTTCCGCAAAGTAAAATTTTTCATTGTAAAGCGCCCCGCATCGCTCATCCTTTTCCTAACCAGGCGCGTCACAAACTGACCAGATCTGGTGCCAAACGAACCGGCACAGCCGCCCCATGGCGGCAACGGGTGCCGGCCTGCCGAAGCTGGTGGCGAACAACCGGCAGGCAGCCAAACCAACTTGGAGAAAACTGGAAATGCCTTTGGACATGAGCACGATACATGTGCAGCAAGTTACCCTGAACTCCCTGGTGCAGAATATTCTGTACGCATCGGGCATCGTCGGGGCCATCCTGGTCGTTGTCGGCCTGCTGCTGATCGACGCGGGCACCGCGCGGCGCAGGAACCTGTTCAACTCGACCATTGAAAAGACGCTGGGGTTCTTCCTCGGCTTTGCCACCTATTACGTCATCGGTTTCGGCCTGTGGGCCGGGCAGTATTACATCATGGAAGGCGCGACCATGATGGATTCGATCAAAGACTGGTGGCTGGGCGGCGCCATGACCAATGCGCTGGCGCATCACACCGACCCGGCAACATTCCCGGGGCTGAACACCTTCCAGATCTTCATTTTCTTCCTGGCGGTGTTTGCAGGCATCATCAACATCCTGCTGCATTTCGCGGTATCTGAGCGGATGAAGGCCTCGGCCTATTTCATCACCTGCATCGTCGCTGCGGTGGTCTCCTCGGCTCTCAGCTGGGCGACCTGGGGCTCTGTCGGGCCGCTGACCAATGCGGGATTCCACGACTTCTTCGGTGTTGGTTTTGTTTACCTGTTCCCGGCCGGCATGGCGCTGGTATTCACTCCGAAACTGGGTGCGCGCCCCGGCATGATGGCACCGCACCCGCGGATCTCGGCCTATCTGGCCCCCAGCATCGGCCTGTGCGCGCCGGGCCTGCTGCTGATCTTTGCCGGCCTGCCGATGGTGATCCTGTCCTGCCTGTTCTTTTTTGATCCCGAAGCGCTGGCGGTCAGCGTCACCATGGCCGACACCAGTGTCGGCATCGCCATCAACAACTACGCCATGGTCTGGGCCGGCGGCGCCATTACCGGGCTGCTGATCGCCTATGCCACCGGCAAATACGCCTATACCCTGCTGGGGCCGCTGGCGGGCTATGTCGCCGGCGCATCCGGCTTTGATGTCTACCTGCCCTGGCAGGCCTTCATCGTCGGCCTGGTGGCGCCTTTCGCGGCCTATGCCGTTTATGAGTTCACGCTGAAGCGCGGCATCGACGAGCACAAGCTGTTCCCGCTGTTCCTGGGCTGCGGCACCCTGGGCATGGTTTTGCTGGGCCTGTTCAAGGCGGGCACTCCGCGCGGCGGCTACTTCGGCATCGAGGAAGGCGCCTATGCGTTCCAGCACGGTGAGATTTCGCTGGTGATGCAGCTGGTGGGGACTGCCGTCTGCATCGGCACCGGCGTTGTCACGGCGCTGATCCTGGCCTTTGTCCTGGAGCGGACGGTTGGCTTGAAAGTGTCTGAGGACGATCAGATCGACGGGCTGGACGGCAAGAACTGGGACCTGGAGCCGGATGTTGTCACCCACGCGGACAGCGCACAGCACGCCTGATCCATCTTGAGCCGCATAAGGCCCCGGCAAACGCCGGGGCCTTTTTTGTGCTGTTCAGGTCGGCACCGCCAAGAATCGGCTATAGTCAACGTCATCAACACGGAGGAGACGACGATGCTGTACCCGCTTGCCTCGCTTGAGGCTGACAAACTGGACGCGATCAAGAGCCTCGAAAAGGACATCGGAAGCCCGGTGGTGGCGCTGGCAGGTGTTGAAACAACCACCGCAGCCCTGCCTGACGAGAAGCTGAAAAAGCTGCAGGAGCTGGAAGAGGAACTGGGTGTCGTGCTGGTGGCGGTGCGACCGAACTAACAGATGCCACGGCTAGGGGACGCTGGCGGCATGGGGCGTCAGCGCCTCCCCTCTGCCGCTATGCCAAAGAAGGTGCCGCCGACAATCAGCCCGGCGCCGATCATCGCGGTTGCAGTGGCGGGTTCGGACAGCAGCATCCAGGCCAGTGCAAAACCGAACAGCGGCTCGGTTCCCATCAGGAAGCTGACGCGGGTCGGGCTGGTGCGCCGGACTGCGGCGTTCTGAACGTAGAAGGCCCCGACAGTACAGAAGAGTGACAGGAAGACGACGGCAGCCCAGCCCTTGGCCCCAGCATGAACCAGCAGCCCGGCCGGACCTGACTGGGAGAGAATGATCGCCAGCACCAGCCCCGCAACGGTGAAAGCCTGCACTGCGGTCAGTGCGGCGGAGGACAGGCGGCTGCCTTCCATCAGGCGCTTGGTCGAGACCACCATGACCGCGCGCAGGCCCGCGGCGCAAAGGACCAGAAGGTCACCGGCGCCGAAAGCTCCCATGCCACCCGACAACACCAGGACACCCGCCACTGCCACAGCTGCTCCTGCGATCACACCAGCGGGCGGCAGGCGCCGCTGCAGGCCGAACTCCAGGAACGGGGTGAAGATGGTGCAGAGCGAGATGATCAGCGCGGTGTTCGTGGCCGTGGTCATCGACACGCCCCAGGTCTCCGCAAGGAAGATGGCGCAAAGGATGCTTCCGAGCAGCGCCCCGGACAGGATTTCCCGCCGGCAGGCCGCGCGCAGGTCGCGGCAGGCCACCATCCCCATCACCAGCGCTGTCAGAGCAAAGCGGAAGAAAATCAGGAGCAGCACCGGCATATGCGCCAGCGCGCCCTTGGCGACCGGGTAGCTTGCGCCCCAGACGAGCGCCACACCTAGTACCGCCAGATCAGCCCAGAGTGCGATTCGCTTGGTGATGAAGTGTTCTGAAACGGTCATGCCCGCCCCCGTCTGTTTCGCAATCACAGGCGGGATAGGCTTCCGGGGGTCTCGCGATATAGAACAAAAACGCGGTGTCAGCCCCGTGCGTAAGCAGCGGGGGTGATACCTGTGATGGCGCGGAAGTGGCGGCCCATGTGGCTCTGGTCTGCAAAACCCGCCTGAGCCGCAGCCTCTGCCGGAGAGAATCCCGCGCGCAGCAGGTGTTTCACATGCTGAACCTTGCGCTGCAGATGCCAGGCATGGGGCGGCAGGCCGGTGACGCGCCGGAAGGCGTCAATCGTCTGACGCCGCCGCAGCCCGGTAATGCGGCAGAGGTCCTCCAGCGGCACGTCGTCCTCGACCCGGCTGTGCAGATATTCGATGGCGTCGGCAATGCGCCCGCTGCCGCGGGGCTGCGGCTGCGAGACCTCCGGCGCAAGTTCCCGCAGCAGCCCGCCCACCAGCGTATCGAGAGCCACATCGCGCGACAGGGTCTGATCCGATGTGTGCAGAGCCTCGTGCAGGACGGCAAAGCGCCTCGCAAGGTCAGGCCGGGCATGGAAGGCAGCGCCGAAATCCAGCGTTCCGGCTGGCGCGCGGCCGGTGATGTCTTCCAGAAGCGCCCGCATCCCGGCCTCAGGGATGTAGATCATCCGCTGCCGCCAGCCAGCCTCGCTCCCCGAACCGCCGTGGTGGACATCGCCGGGCCGCATGGTGACCACCGACCCCTGCGGCACCTGGTTCATTTCTCCGCGGCACCAGACAGCATGGACACCGCCGTCGATCACGCCAAAAAGGTACTCGTCATGGGCGTGGGGTTTGAAGGTCTGTTTCAGATAGCGCGCGGAGAGGGTCTCAATGCCATAGAGATCCGGCCGCGACCGCAGGGTCGCCGCTTCGCTTTTCCGTTTAGAACCTGCGTGCTGCAAGACAAGATACCTGTGCCGCTGACCGGATGATGCTTAGCGTTGCGGTTCAACCCGGTCAAACGAAGCGTGTGCAGGAGGTAAACGGAGATAGCAATTGCATGGGGCACGGCAATTCCCGGAGTGGATCAGTTCATTCGCATGAGCAACTAACAAGCCCTCGCCCGTGGCAGCGGCCGGTTTTGCGCACAATCATCGCATTTGAACAGCGCAGCGAGGCTCAGAACCGGAGATACAAATGTGCCAGACAAAGAATGGGCTGCACCTGCCTTCGGATGATCCGTCCCAGCATTGACCCAGCGCAACAGCGAGTCAATTATGAACCATTAGAATGAGTTCTTTGACCAAAATTCAACCATGGGTGATTTTCAGAAATGCAGTACCACATCGAGGGAAAAACAAAGTTCGCCTTCCTGACCGAATACCGCGAAAGCTTTCAATCGGACATCTCCGGCATCAATGCGGAGCTTTCGGAAAAATACGCTAGTGACTTTATACCCGTAAGCGAGGCTGATGCCTGGATATTGTTCAACTGTGAAGCCGGTCTCAAATCCGATGGCACGCTTTGGGAACGCTACCCCCACAACGAAGGGGAGTTTGGCGTGCTGCCGTTACCCGACAACATCCGTTTCTGGAACGGAGAGGACGCACCGGACTGGAACAAACCTATGTCGATTGAAGTGAACCTCCGGCAGTTCCTGAGATACCTGGGAAACGTAAAAAACAAGCTCGTCGCGACACGGGGAAACCATCGCTATCATATGGGGGCCTTCCGCTACCCGGGGATCGCGGACGATCCTTTGAAGCAGGCAAAGGTCTTGGCCGGCGTCATCCACGGATATTTTGAGAAAAGGCGATACAACAACAACCGCGTACCGCTCGACTTCCTGATAACGAACTATGCGGAGGATACAGACCTCGCGGAGTTTATGCTTCAGACGAGTTATGTGCATGCTGTGCGCAGACCCGCCGTGCTGCGCGGCCGTGCGCGCAACATTGCGGACGCCGTCCGCTGGCTGCAAGGATAACAGCCCCAATTCAGTAGCAGCATGCCGAAACCGGAACTCGAAAGAGGTTCCTGGGAACCGCCAGCAGCAAAGCCGGCAACTAAGCTTCGCTTGGTCTAGCGAACCGCAAACAAAAAGCCCCGCAGAAATCTGCGGGGCTTTCCGTTTTGTCAGCCGTGAAGCCGGGGAGATTAGTCGCCCGACTTCAGTGCGGCGCCCAGGATGTCGCCCAGCGATGCGCCGGAATCCGAGGAGCCATACTGTTCCACTGCTTCTTTCTCTTCCGCGATCTCGCGCGCCTTGATGGACAGGCCCAGGCGGCGGGTCTTGGAGTCGACGTTGGTGACGCGCACGTCGACCTTGTCGCCAACCGAGAAACGCTCGGGGCGCTGGTCGGCACGGTCGCGGGACAGGTCGGAGCGGCGGATGAAGGACTTCATGCCTTCGTATTCCACTTCGATGCCGCCGTCTTCGATTGCGGTCACTTCAACGGTCACAATCGAGCCGCGCTTCACGCCGCCCACGGCTTCGGCGAACTTGTCACCGCCCAGGGCTTTGATCGACAGCGAGATACGCTCTTTCTCAACGTCCACTTCGGAGACAACGGCCGAAACCATGTCGCCTTTGCGGTAGTTCTGGATCGCGTCTTCGCCGCGCTCGTCCCAGGACAGGTCGGACAGGTGAACCATGCCGTCGATGTCGCCGTCGAGGCCGATGAACAGACCAAATTCGGTGATGTTCTTGACTTCGCCTTCGACCTGAGTACCCTCGGGGTTGTTCTCGGAGAACACTTCCCACGGGTTGCGCATGGTCTGCTTGAGGCCCAGGGACACGCGGCGCTTGGCACCGTCGATTTCCAGAACCATGACGTCGACTTCCTGGGAAGTGGAGACGATTTTGCCCGGGTGGACGTTTTTCTTGGTCCAGGACATCTCGGAGACGTGGACCAGACCTTCGACGCCCGGCTCCAGCTCAACAAATGCACCGTAATCGGTGATGTTGGTGACGCGGCCCTTGTGCACGGAGGACAGCGGGTACTTGGCGCCAACCAGATCCCA
Source organism: Leisingera sp. ANG-M7 (assembly GCF_000813965.1). GTDB lineage: Bacteria > Pseudomonadota > Alphaproteobacteria > Rhodobacterales > Rhodobacteraceae > Leisingera. Next base: position 246,662 of record NZ_JWLI01000007.1, read on the forward strand.
CGGGTCTTCCTGCAGCTGCTTCATGCCGAGGCTGATGCGGTGGGTCTCTTTGTTGATCTTGATGACCTGAACCTTGACGGTTTCGCCGATCGACAGGATCTCGGAAGGGTGGTTCACACGGCGCCATGCCATGTCGGTGACGTGCAGCAGGCCGTCAACGCCGCCCAGGTCAACAAACGCACCGTATTCGGTGATGTTCTTGACGACACCATCCACTGCCTGGCCTTCGGACAGGTTGCCGATGACTTCGGCGCGCTGTTCGGCGCGGGACTCTTCGAGGATCGCGCGGCGGGAGACAACGATGTTGCCGCGGCGGCGGTCCATCTTCAGGATCTGGAACGGCTGCTTCAGACCCATCAGCGGGCCTGCGTCGCGCACGGGGCGCACGTCAACCTGCGAGCCGGGCAGGAAGGCAACAGCGCCGCCCAGGTCGACGGTGAAGCCGCCTTTGACGCGGCCGAAGATCGCGCCTTCGACGCGCTGATCGTCTGCGTAGGCTTTTTCCAGGCGGTCCCAGGCTTCCTCGCGGCGGGCCATCTCGCGGGAGATGACGGCTTCGCCACGGGCGTTTTCAGCGGCGCGCAGGAACACTTCCACTTCGTCGCCGACTGCGATTTCAGCCGCTTCGCCGGGGTTTGCGAATTCTTTCAGATCAACGCGGCCTTCCATTTTGTAGCCGACGTCGATGATGGCCTGGCCGGCTTCGATTGCCAGCACTTTGCCTTTGACAACCGAACCTTCGTCCGGGGTGTCCATTTCGAAGCTTTCGTTCAGGAGGGCTTCGAATTCCTCCATCGATGCGTTTTGAGCCATGAGGTCTCAGGTTTCCTTTACTAGTGTTTCTGGCCGGGCGGTTGTCTCCGCCGGTCTTGGTTAAGCCAGTCCAGTACGTGACCCGGAGCACATCTGATCAAACAAACACAAAGGGCCGAGGTATTCCCCAGCCCTGCTCAGATATGCCGCCCGGACGTTTGCCGCCCATGTTCTGACAGCGCGCGATATAGGCGGATTCCCGGGTGCGCGCAAGGGAAAAGCCCTGCATGGCAAGGTGCAAAGGGATTTTCAGCAAGCATGTAAGCAATCTGCGGCGCTGCAAATTGCCCGCCGCACCCTGCGCTGTCCAGGTCAGGGCGCCTTGTGGCTGTATTCCTGTTCCAGCAGGACGACACCCACAAACACATAGTCAACCGACACCCCCTCTCCCAGCAGAGGCATGTAAAGCTCGGAGGTGCTGCGGTATTCCGGCAGCGGGCCGACATAGGGCAGCGCGGCCAGCAATGGCCGGGAGCTGGAGGCGACTTCGTGGAAACAGCTCCATATCATCGATCCGGGTCCAAAGCCGGGATGCTCGGATAGCCGGGTGCCGACATACTTGCGGCTTAGCGTGTTGATGATCTTGTTGCGGATATACAGCGCCTTGAAGTCGGCAGGTTCACCGGATTGCGTCCGCTCAATTTCAAAGACGGACAGGATGTTCGGTGCCGGGCGGGCATTCGGCAGTTCGAATTGGGTGAGCCGCGGGAAATTTCCGTCTTCAGCAGCGTTCCGCCAGTGGAAGAAGACCTGCTTCAGTTCCGGCTGCAATTCGCCTGCAGAGAAATCAAAAGTAAACACGTTTGGCTGTCCCCGGCACAAACACACCACACTGCGGCTCCTTGGAAGCGGCAAGAGCCGTGCCTAAAAAATAACACACAGCTGTTAATGTAGCCTGAAATCAGCGTATTAAAGGATTCAATTCGATTTGATTGCTGTAGGCGCCCGGCAAAGAGAGGCAGGCAGGCGGCCGGAAATGCCGCCTGCCTGCCTTCATGCGGGAATTACTCAGGCGATCTCTGTCACGATGGTTTCACGGGATTTGCGCACCTTCTTCATCGGCAGCAGCCAATCGCCGTCTTCCTGCCGGTAGCCGAGCGGCAGCAAGAGAACGGAGCGCAGGCCTTTGTCCTTGAGGTCCAGGATTTCGTCGATCTTCTCCGGCGTGAACCCCTCCATCGGGGTGCTGTCGACCTCCAGTTCCGCCGCGGCGGCCAGCGCAAAGCCCAGCGCGATATAGGCCTGGCGGGCGGCGTGGTCGTGGTTGGTGCGCTCCTCACGCGGCAGGTAGGTTGCTTTGAGGTTATCGTAATACTGGTTCAGCATCGGGATCTCGCCCCGCTCTTCGGTCATCTGGCGGGTGACGGCGTCGATACGGTCCTCGGAGTAGTTGTCCCAGGCGGCAAAGACGATCAGATGCGAACCGTCGGTGATCTGTGCCTGGTCCCAGGCATGCGGACGGATCTGCGCGCGGATCTCCGGGTTGGTGATGACAAACACCTCAAACGGCTGGGTGCCTGAAGAGGTCGGCGCCATGCGGATGGCCTCGATGATCTGGTCGACCTTTTCCTGCGGAACCGCCTTGGCAGGGTCCATTTTTTTGGTGGCGTAACGCCAGTTCAGTTTCTCGATCAGGGTGCTCTTGCTCATGTTTCCGGTCCTTTCAGGAAGGATGGTATAAATTTGTAACTGGATATATAAGCGGAACCGGATAGGGCACAAGAAGGCACATTCCTGAGCCCCGGTAACACGGAAGGAACCGCCATGGCGGAAGGTCAATGCCCGGAGTGCGGGCGCATCAACGAAGTGCTGTCGCGGGTCGGCGACCGCTGGAGCGTGCTGATCGTGATCTCCTTGGCGCAATACGGCGTGCTGCGGTTCAATGAGCTAAAGAGGCACCTGGGGATTTCCCAGCGGATGCTGAGCCTGACCTTGCGCGAACTGGAGCGCGACGGGCTGGTGAGCCGGACCTATTACCCGACGATCCCGCCCAAGGTGGAATATGCGCTGACACCCTTGGGCGAGTCGTTCCGCGAGCCGGTCAGGGCGCTGGGGCTTTGGGCGCTGGAGCATCTGCCGGTGATCGACGCGGCGCGGGCAGAGTTCGACGCTGCAGCTGAAGCGGAGAAAAAGACCGCCTGAAGCTGCGGTCGTCTTCTCTAGTTCCGAAAGGCCCAGACGCGGGCGTCCCGTTTCAGCATTGCCTGTTCAGCGGCATCCAACCGTGCCACGGCTGCAGCGGGATCGCGCCTGCCGCCCGCCTTGGTCCAGAGCCTGAGCGCTGACGCCGGACTCCAGGGCAGGCACGCGTCCGCCAGCCACTGCCGCAGGGTCGGCGGCAAGGCATCGTAGGCCTGCATCGGATCCCCTGCCCTGCGCCGCCGTTTCAGGCGGGAGTTCAGATTGCGGCGCGCGCGGCGGTCAGCCATTGCGGCGCCAGCTTGGGAAGGGGTCGTCCAGGGCGGCCCAGGCCGGGTCGAAGCCATTCACCGTTTCCGGCATCAGGCAGGCGTCCAACCGTGCGGTGACTGCTGCCTTGTCGAGGCCTGTACCAATGAACACCAGCTCCTGCCGCCGGTCACCCCAGGTTTCGTCCCAGTTCTGCAGGAATTCGCGCCGGGCCTCAGAGTGAGACGGCCAGCGCTCCGTTGGCACCGCCGCCCACCAGAGACCCAACGGGCGGACGGAGGAAATCGCCCCGGCCAGCGAGAACTCCGCAGCCAATTCGGGGCGGGTGGCCAGCCAGAAATGCCCTTTGGCCCGGATCACTCCGGGCAGATCGCCATTCAGAACTGCGTGGATCTTGGCGGGGTCAAAGGGGCGCTTGGCCCGGTAGACGAAAGAGGAAATCCCGTATTCCTCGGTTTCCGGCACATGGTGGTCGAAGCCATAAAGCTCTTTGGCCCAAAGGGGATGCTCATGAGCCTTGTCAAAATCGAAACGGCCAGTGTCGAAGATGCGGTCTCCGTCAACTTCGGAGTAATCGGCGTGGATCACCTCGCCATCCGGGTTCAGCGCTTTGATGACCGCCATTGCCGCGGAAGTCTGGTCCGGTCCTGCGTCTGTTACCTTGTTCAGGATGATGACATCAGCGAATTCGATCTGGTCGGTCAGCAAGTTGACCAGGGTGCGGTCGTCCTCCGCGCCCAGGCTTTCGCCGCGGTCGCTGAGGAAATCATGGCTGGCGAAATCCCGCAGCAGGTTCACGGCATCAACCACCGTGACCATAGTGTCCAGCCGCGCCACATCCGAGAGGCTGGCGCCCTGCTCATCCCGGAAATCAAAGGTCGCGGCGACCGGCAGCGGTTCCGCAATGCCGGTGCTTTCGATCAGCAGATAGTCAAAGCGCCTCTCGCCGGCGAGGCGGCGCACCTCCTGCAGCAGGTCGTCTCGCAGCGTGCAGCAGATGCAGCCATTGGTCATTTCCACCAGCTTCTCGTCCTGGCGCGACAGTTCCGTTCCGCCGCGCACCAGGTCCGCGTCGATGTTCACCTCGCTCATGTCGTTGACGATTACCGCCACCCGGCGGCCAGCGCGGTTGTTCAGAACGTGATTCAAAAGCGTGGTCTTGCCCGCCCCGAGGAAGCCCGAGAGCACAGTTACTGGCAGCCTATTATCCATCATACGCGAGTCCATATGTTATATCATAACAACTAATTTATGTGGATAGCAGCTGGTCTGTCCGGCCGCAAGGCTGAAACCGGCTGCCCCTCCCCTAAGCTTGGCCGTCTGCCGCAGGCCGTGGAGCTTTGAGTATTTCTGGAAAGATGAAACGGAACAGCCGATTATTTTCCCATAAGTCTTCGCTGAACCCGTCGCGCCTGGGGGCACTCAATCCAATCCGGCGGGCAATTCAGCTGTGATCCAATCGCGAAAAGCCTCTGCGGCTGCGCTCGGGCGGTCCTTCAGCTGCAACCAATAGGCCCGTTTGGGTGCTGCCACATCGGCATCAGCGGCGAGAAGCCGTCCGGTCTGCAGCTCTGCGCGGACAAGAAAGGAAGGGCACAGGGTCCAGCCGAGACCATCTGCGGCCAGGCTGACTGCGGCGTGCACGCTGTCGACTTCAAGGGGTTGGCGGATCGTGCAGGCAGCGAAACGCGGTGACTTCAGCCACTCCTCGAACAAGCTTTCCTGGCCGCTGATACGGATTACGGGAAGCGGCGCTTCTTCGGCGCAGCCCGGTGCACGAACCGCGATAAGGCTGCACTTCACGAGTGCCCTGGCAGGTGCCGGCTGAACCGGGCCGCCGAGGTAGATCTCCGCATCCGGGTCGTACCCGTGCCGCTCCGGCCGCCAGAGGGCGGTGCGGGTTTCCACTTGGATCCCGGGATGACGGGCATGAAACCCCGGCAGATTGGGGATCAGCCAGCGCAGGGCGAAACTGGCGTTGCAAAGGATCCGCAGGCGGCTGCCCTGCGGCTGCCGGTAGCGTTTCAGCGCGTTGGAGATCTGCTCCAGCCCCGGAAAGACGTCGCTGTAAAGCTGCGCACCGGAAGCGGTGAGCGACATCCCGCGCGGCTCGCGGATGAACAGCTGCAGTTTCAGGTGGGTTTCCAGCGCTTGCATCTGCTGGCTGAGGGCGGCCTGAGTCAGCCCGGCCTCCTGGGCGGCCAGTGTCATATTGCCGAGCCGGGCCACGGCTTCGAAGTTGTGCAGCCACTTCAGAGGGGTCGACATGGCAATCCATAAATTTTCTTATGACTTCATTGCAATTTTATCTATTGGATTGCCGCGCGGATTTCCAGAACACTGCGGCCTGCCCGCCTGGCCATTGCGGCTGTGGCGGCTGGATGGGAGGTCCTGATGAGCAAACAGCCGAATTTCCTGGTCATTATTTCCGACGAGCACCGCAAGGATGCGATGGGCTGTGCCGGGCATCCGATTGTGAAAACGCCAAACCTGGACGCGCTGGCGGCGCGCGGCACGATGTTCACCGCGGCCTATACGCCGTCGCCCATGTGCGTGCCGACCCGGGCGGCGCTGGCCACCGGCGATTGGGTGCACAAGACCGGCCACTGGGACAGTGCCACACCCTACAGCGGCAGCCCGCGCAGCTGGATGCACGCCCTGCGGGACGCGGGCCGCGAGGTCGTGTCGATCGGCAAACTGCATTTCCGTTCCGCCGGGGATGACAACGGGTTTACCGAGGAAATCCTGCCGATGCATGTGGTCGGAGGCGTCGGCTGGGCCATCGGCCTGCTGCGGGAAAACCCGCCGCCTTATGACTCTGCAGCAGAACTGGCCGGCGACGTTGGGGCGGGCAGCAGCACCTATACCGACTATGACCTGGCGATCACCAAGGCAGCCGAAGCCTGGCTGGCCGACCCCAAGCGCCAGCAGCAGCCTTGGGCGGCCTTTGTGTCGCTGGTCAGCCCACATTACCCGCTGACCTGCCCTGACGAATGGTACAGCCTGTACGATCCCGCAGAAATGGACTTGCCTGTGGGCTATGGCGAGGGGCTGCCGGAGCACGAGGAACTGCGCAACATCGCGGCCTTCTTCAACTACGATGACTATTTCGACGAACAGACGATGCGCGAGGCAAAGGCGGCCTATTATGGGCTGACGTCGTTCATGGATGATTGCGTGGGCCGGGTATTCAAGGCACTGGAGGCCAGCAGCCAATTGGAAAACACGGTGATCCTGTATGTGTCGGATCACGGCGACATGATGGGGGATCAAGGATTCTGGACCAAGCAGGTGATGTACGAGCAATCCGCAGGGGTGCCGATGATCGCCGCCGGGCCAGGCATTCCAGCGGGGCAGCAGGTGGCGACCTGCACCAGCCTGACTGACATCGCCGCCACTGCGCGTGAGGTCTGCGCCGCGGGGGAAGCCCCGGAATTGCCAGGCGTGTCGCTTCGCGCGGTTGCGAATGCGCCTTATGACGAGGCCCGCACCGGGTTCAGCGAATACCATGACGGCGGGTCAAAAACCGGCGCCTTCATGGTGCGATGGGGCAAGTGGAAGTACGTCCACTATGCCGGGATGCAGCCGCAGCTGTTTGATCTGGAAGCAGATCCGAATGAGCAGGTGAACCGGGCGAAGGACGGGGTGAATGATCCGGAGATCAAGGCCGCTCTGGCCGAGGGCGAGCGGCGGCTGCGGGCAATTTGCGACCCGGAGGAGGTGAACGCCCGCGCCTTTGCTGATCAGCGCCGCAGGATCGCGGAGCTTGGCGGCGAGGAGGCCTGCCGCACGGCCTATGTGTTCAACCACACACCGACGCCGGACGAGCAGGACAGGATGCGCGAAGGTTCACCGCTGTAGCTCTTGCCGGCTGTCCTGCCCTTGCCTAGGGTCGCAGGTGGGAGCGCCGTGCCATGACATTGGAAGAGGCAATTGCAACCCAGCCGGTATGGGTGCAGATCTGGGTCAACATTCTGTTTCTGGGCGCCTTTGTGCTGCCGCTGGCGTTGCTGATCTGGAAGCCCAGCCGCCTGGCGGGACTGGTGACAGTGGCTGCGAGCGTGCTGGCGGCAGGCGGGGTCTACTGGCTCTACGGGCAGCTGGGATATGTGCGTCTCTTGGGGCTGCCCCATGTGTTCCTGTGGACGCCGCTGGTGGTCTGGCTATGGCGGCAGCGGATGCGGGTGGATATGCCGGTCTGGCCGCAGCGGATCATCCTGCTGATCTGCGCGGTGATCGCGGTTTCGCTGGCGTTTGATTACCTGGACGTCGCCCGCTACCTGCTGGGGGAGCGGCAGCCGTTCTGACCCGCCACCGCCCCGCGAACAAAGTTTTCAACAAAACTCTTGGCAATTTTCTTTAACAAGAAAATTGTGCCGCGCCTTCCGGCCAGCGGTTCAGAGATCGATTTCCAGAACCCCATCCGGCGCCTGCGCGCGGGACTGGCAAAGAATGATGGCGCCCTCGCGCTGCTTGTTCGACAGCACGAAATCGCGGTGTTCCGCCTCCCCCGCGATCAGCCCGCATTTGCAGACGCCGCAAATCCCGTCGGAGCATTTCACATCCACGTGGATGCCGCTTTCGGTCAGCGCCTCGGCCGCGGTTTTTTCGCCTGGCACCAGGATCTCGCGGCCCGATTTCGCAAGCTTCAGGATGAAGGGATGGTTCTCGTATTCGGGCTGTTCGGGAACCGTGAAATACTCCATGTGGCGGGCGTCTTCGGGGAAGCCATTTGCTTCGGCCGCACCCAGCACCGCTTGCATATATGCCTCCGGTCCGCAGGTATAGACATGGCTGCCGGGGGTGTACTTCAGAACCTCCCGAAAGTCCGCACGGGTGCCTTGGTCGGAGAAATGCAGTTGCACTTTATCGACCCAGGCAACCGTTTCCAGATCGCCAATGAACCCCGCGCCTGTCTTTTCCGAACATGAGTAACGGAATTCGAAGTCCCGGCCCAAGGCGTGCAGATGGTGGGCCATGGCGATCATCGGAGTCACCCCGATGCCGCCGCCCATCAAATAGGATTTGGCGGCATCCTCCACCAGCGGGAAGTGATTGATCGGCTTGGAGATGAACACCATGCGGCCTTCCTCGAAGATCCGGTGCATCAGCCTTGAGCCGCCGCGGCCCGTGTCCTCGCGCAGCACCGCGATCTGGTATTTTGAGCGGTCCGCCGGGTCTCCTGACAGTGAGTACTGGCGAAAGAACTCCGGCGCAACGACCACGTCGATATGGGCACCCGCTGTTGCCGGCGGCAGAGGGGAACCGTCCGGCAGAGAGAACTCATACTTGGTGACGGCCTTCGTCATGTGCTCGACCTTCGACAGACGCACGCGCATCACTGGGGCGTCGCCCTGATCTGCGGTATAGACATGCTCCGGCGGCAGGCCCTGCGCGCGGCGGCGCTTGTGCTCCGCTGCCGGGATCATCGCCTGATAGGCAGCGATACCGGCCTCGCGGTCCATCGGCGCAGGCCAGGCATAGGGCGGCGGCGCCAGCGGTGCGGGGTAGACCGCCAGGGTCTGATCCTCGAACTTCAGGTCCAGGTCCTTGGACAGCTTACGGGCGTTTACCGGATGCTGTGGGGGCGCATAGGGCCCTTCCTCCACCATCTCCAGATCCCACCACCATTTCTTGGCGGTGTTGACCTCGCCATGGCCCAGCGCGTCATCGAGTTTCGCCAGCAGAGGCGCGCTGCCCGGCACATTCATCGCGGCCCAGCGGAACGGCGCCTCTGCAAACAGCCCCTCCAGGTTCCAGGGGCAGGTTTTCATGCAGCGGCCGCACATGGCACCGCCAGGCACGGTGACCCTGTAGGTGGTGCATTTCTGGCTGTCGGACTTCCAGATCTCGTAGCCGTTGAACATCAGCTTGGGGCCTGCAGTGATGGCGCCGGAGGGGCATTCGCGGGCACATTTGTTGCAAGCCTCGCAGAACCGCTGCAGGCCGAAGTCGACCGGCTTGTCATGCGTCATCGGCAGGTTTGTCGTCACCGCACCGGACTTCAGCCGGGGGCCTAGGAAGGGGTTCAGGATCACCTCGCCGATGCGGGAGACCTCGCCCAGGCCCGAGAGCAGCAGCAAAGGCGGCTGCAGCACCTCGCCATCCATCACTGAATGCACCCGGGCGGTATAGCCGAGATTGCGGATCTGCTGCGCGATGACCCCGCCCAGCAGCGAGAACCGCAGGTAGGCACGCATCGACTGGGCGCAGGCGATCCAGTCGTCGCCCGAGGCACCGTCCATGGTTTCGTGACCCTGGTCGATGATCATGCTGATGGCGTTTTCGTGGTACGGAGCCAGCGGCGCACCCGCTGCGTCGTGCGAGTAATAGGCCCAGTCCGGGCAGCGCGAGATGCCCACCGCATCGCTGCCGAGGAAATAGGCGGCGGCCTTGATGCTGGCAGCATTGCGGGCGGCGTCCGCAGCGGAAGGGTCGATCTGCGGCGCGGCCTGCCCGTCCTGCAGCAGGACAAAGGCCGCCAGCGACGAGCGGAAGGCAAAGGCTGAAGAAGACTTGCGGACGTAGTTGCCATTCTTGGCAGCCTCTTGCGGGCCCTTGCCCATGTCGCCGAACAGCGCACGGGCGAACATGTCGGTGCGCTTGGGCACGCGGGCGACGTTTGCCTCGTCGATATAGGTCGTTGGATCTGCCACGCGCTTGAGCGTTTCAAACGGGTGCGGGCCGTCCATGAAGCGGCGCTTGGCATAGGGGTCGCGGCTGGCAGCGCTTTTGGCGTGGCTACCAAGGCCCAGCCGGTGTTTAAGGCCCGGCGCCTGCCCCGGCACCAGCGGCAGATCGGCGGCCAGTTCCAGGGTGGTGGTGACGGCGGCGATGCCGAAGCGATTGCCAAGGAACGGGTTTGTCAGCACGCCATCCTCGCAGGTGGCAAGCCCCGCCTGCACCGCCAGCTGGCCCAGATGCACATCACTGGCGGCACCGGTATGCGCGCGCGCCTCCCACCCCAGCAGGCGGATGTAGTTGGCAAGTGTCACCACGGTTTCCGCCGCGCGCAGGCAGGCGCGCTGGTCCTGAGCATCCGCCAGCCAATCGGCGCCATCTTCCTCAGCCTCGGGATCACGGGGGAACTCGTAAATAAAGACCAGAGCGTGCGTGTGATGCCGGCAGTCCGCGGGCGGGGCCTGCATCGCCTCGCGCAGGTTCGCCATCACCACGTCGATGCCGGAGGCAAAGGTATTGGTCTGCTTGCTGCGCAGCGTCTCAGCCAGCGATGCAACATCCGGGTTCACCAGCGGCGCGTCCAGCCAGGCGTCAGAGGGTACCGCGCAGGCACCTGCCAGAGAAGCGTCGCAGAAGTAGCCGAAGGCCTTCAGATGATCCGTGCGCTCCTGCGGGTCGACAGGGATTTCAGCGCGTTCCCTTTTCACCAGCCCCTCGCGGGTGGCGTCCAGCATCGCCTGGTAGTCGCGCATGGCGTTGACGATGGAGAGCGGTGCATCGGGGCGCCGGAAGCTGACCTGCGCCAGCGGCGGTAGCGCGTTCAGCCCCTCAGGGGCCGCCTGCCGTGCAAGGATCTCCATCGGGTACGGCCCCAGATGCACAGGCCGGTTGCGGTAGGAAAACAGTTTGCCCATGGATGGCCCCTTTGGGTTACAGCTTGGCTACGATGCGCGGCTCGTCCTGCAGCAGCCTGGCGGCGGACTGACGCAGCGCCTCCAGTTCTCCCGCAGTCAGTTTGGCCTCAAAATACGCAGCATTCTCCTGCGCGATGGGCAGCACCGCCTGCAACGCCGACTGGCCTGCTGCGGTCAGCGTCACACGGATCGAGCGCCCGTCGCCCTCACCGCTGCCGCGGGTGATCAGCCCGCTGGCCTCCATCTGCCGCAAAGCGCGGGATGTGGCGGTGCGGTCGATACCGATGAAGTCAGCGATCTCCGAGGGGGTCGCAAGCCCCTCCTCCCCTGCAGCCAGCAGCACGCACCAAGTCACGCGAGTCAGGCCGTGTTCGGCAATACGCTGTTCAAAACGGCGTTCGATCACACGCGCCAGCATGGTGATCTGGTAGCCAAGGGATTGGTGCAGGTGAAAGCGATGCTGAGTCATGATAATTGACAGTGTCAACTATATGTCCGCCGAAAGCCAGCGAATTCTGCACATGCCCTCTTGGCGGCAGCTTCGGACGGACGTAACGCGATCTGCGCCCTTGCGCGGGCGTTGCATCATCGCAGGCAGCCTGTATCGTCAAATCAGGCATGCTCCCAGGAGAACAGCATGAAATTCCGCTTTCCCATTGTCATCATTGACGAAGATTTCCGTTCAGAGAACTCCTCAGGCTCCGGCATCCGCGCCTTGGCGCAGGCCATCGAGGACGAAGGTTTTGAGGTGCAAGGCGTCACCGGCTACGGCGACCTGTCGCAATATGCGCAGCAGCAGTCCCGCGCCAGCGCCTTTGTGCTATCGATTGACGACGAGGAGTTCACTCCCGGCCCCGATCTGGATCCGGCAGTGGTGGCGCTGCGCACGTTTATCGAGGAAGTGCGCTGGAAGAACGCCGACGTGCCGATCTATATCTACGGCGAAACCAAGACCAGCCGCCACCTGCCCAACGACATCCTGCGCGAGCTGCATGGCTTCATCCATATGTTTGAGGACACGCCGGAATTTGTCGCCCGCCACATCATCCGCGAGGCAAAGGGCTATCTGGAGAGCATCCAGCCGCCGTTTTTCAGGAAGCTCTTGGATTACGCCGAGGACGGCTCCTACTCCTGGCACTGCCCGGGGCATTCCGGCGGCGTGGCCTTCCTGAAAAGCCCGGTCGGGCAGATGTACCACCAGTTCTACGGCGAAAACATGCTGCGCGCAGATGTCTGCAACGCGGTGGAGGAGTTAGGGCAGCTGCTGGACCACAACGGCGCGATCGGAGCGTCAGAGCGCAATGCCGCGCGGATCTTCAACGCCGATCACTGCTATTTCGTGACCAATGGCACCTCGACCTCCAACAAAATGGTCTGGCATCACACGGTGGCACCAGGCGACGTGGTGGTGGTTGACCGCAACTGCCACAAGTCGATCCTGCATTCGATCATCATGACCGGCGCCATCCCGGTGTTCCTGAAGCCGACCCGAAACCACTGGGGCATCATCGGCCCGATCCCGCATTCAGAGTTCGAGATTGACAGCATAAAGGACAAGATCCGCGCCAACCCGCTGCTGAAGGACGTGGACGCCGATACAGTGAAGCCGCGGATCCTGACGCTGACCCAATCGACCTATGACGGGGTGCTCTATAACACCGAGGTGATCAAAGGGCAGTTGGATGGCTATACCGAAAACCTGCATTTCGACGAGGCCTGGCTGCCGCATGCGGCGTTTCACCCATTCTACGGCAGCTATCACGCGATGGGCCGCAAGCGGGCGCGCACCAAGCATTCGGTGACCTATGCCACCCAGTCGATCCACAAGCTGCTGGCGGGCATCAGCCAGGCAAGCCATGTGCTGGTGCAGGACAGCGAGGAGACCAAGCTGGACCGGCATCTGTTCAACGAGGCCTACCTGATGCACACCTCTACCAGCCCGCAGTATTCGATCATCGCCAGCTGCGATGTGGCGGCGGCGATGATGGAGCCGCCGGGCGGCACGGCGCTGGTCGAAGAAAGCATTATGGAAGCGCTGGATTTCCGCCGCGCCATGCGCAAAGTCGATGAGGAATACGGCGCCGATGACTGGTGGTTCCAGGTCTGGGGGCCGGAAGATCTGTCCGAGGACGGCATCGGCAGCACCAACGATTGGGTGCTGAGGAAAACCGATGCCGACGGCGTGCAGGCGGGCGGCGAGGACAGCTGGCACGGCTTTGGCGACATGGCGCCGGGGTTCAACATGCTGGATCCGATCAAGGCCACCATCATCACACCCGGCCTCAATCTGGACGGCCGGTTTGAGGACTGGGGCATCCCGGCCTCGATCGTGACCAAATACCTGGCCGAACATGGCGTGGTGGTAGAGAAGACCGGGCTCTATTCCTTCTTCATCATGTTCACCATCGGCATCACCAAGGGCCGCTGGAATTCACTGCTGAGCGCGCTTCAGCAGTTCAAGGACGACTTTGCCCGAAACCTGGCCGTGCCGCGCGCGATGCCGGAGTTTAGCGCCAGCCAGCCGCGGTATGAGCAGATGGGCCTGCGCGACCTGTGCCAGCATGTGCATGCGCTGTATTCCAAGAACAACGTGGCGCGGCTGTCGACAGAGATGTACCTGAGCGACCTGACCCCGGCGATGAAGCCGAGCGATGCCTTCAGCCATATCGCCCGGCGTACTACCCAGCGGGTGCCGATTGATGATCTGGAGGGGCGCATCACCACCAGCCTGGTGACCCCCTACCCGCCTGGTATTCCGCTGCTGATCCCGGGCGAGGTGTTCAACAAGAAGATCGTGGAATACCTGAAGTTCAACCGCGCCTTCGGACGGGAATGCCCGGGGTTTGAAACCGACATTCACGGGCTGGTGCAGGAGACCGGCCCTGATGGGCTGACCCATTACTTCGCGGATTGCGTGGCGGAGTGACTCAGGAAGGGTGTCCGCGCGGCCGCCCCTGAAATCAACGTTGCCCGCGATGCTCCGGCGGGGATCAGCCGGCTGTCACCGCATTGCTGACCCGTTTGCCGGCGGTCAGGCCGTTCACCTTGGCCACGATAGCGGCAGCATCCAGCCCGTGGTGGCGGTAGAGATCACCGATGTTGCCGGTCTGGCCGAAATGCTCGACGCCAAGGGGCACGGTCTGGTGGCCCGCAACCCCGCCCAGCCAGGCCAGCGTCGCCGGGTGGCCATCGATCACGGTGATCACCTTGCAGTGCGGCGGCAGGCCGCCCATCAGCGTTTCGATATGGGACCTGGCGGCGGCATTGCCGCGCGAGCGCGCCCGCTGCGCCGCAGTCCAGCCCGCGTTCAGCCGGTCGGCAGAGGTGACGGCCAGCACGCCCACGTCGCGGCGGCTTTCGCCGATGATGCCCGCGGCCTTGATCGCCTCGGGCGCGACCGCCCCTTGGTAGGCGATCACCACATCGCAATTCGGCCCCGGCTTGCGTAGCCAATAGCCGCCGTCGATAGCACCCTGGCGGAAGTCCTCATCGGCGCGCTTGCCGGGCTGCTCCATCGGGCTGGTGGTGAGGCGCAGATAGACCGAGCCGCCGGTCTCATCGCGCAGCCAGGTGCGCTCATCCGGGTCGCCCTCGCCGTCGCGCTGCAGGTAGTCAAAGGCCCATTCCATGATCACCGCCAGTTCATCGGCAAAAGCAGGCTCAAACGCAGCCAGCCCGTCCTGCGACATGCCGATGAGCGGCGTGCCGATTGATTGATGCGCGCCGCCTTCGGGCGCCAGAGTGACGCCAGAGGGGGTGCCGACGATCATGAAGCGCGCATCCTGATAGCAGGCATAGTTCAGCGCATCGAGGCCGCGGCAGACAAAGGGGTCGTAGACGGTGCCGATGGGGATCACCCGCTTGCCGAACAGCGAATGCGACAGGCCCGCAGCGCCCAAGAGCAGGAACAGGTTCATCTCCGCAATGCCCAGCTCCAGATGCTGGCCTTCGGGGGCAAAGTTCCATTTCGCCGTCGACGGGATGCGGTGCTCGATAAAGGCATCCTTTTGCACCTCGCGGGCAAACAGCTTGCGCCGGTTGACCCACGGCCCCAGCCCGGTAGTGCCAGTCACATCGGGCGAGGTGGTCAGGATCCGTGCCGCCAGTTTGCTGTCCCCCTTGGACAGATCATCAAGGATCTTGCTAAAGGCCATCTGGGTGGAGATTTCGCGGGAGGTGTCGATGGCAATCGCGGGCACCGGCAGCGGCACGTCGAAATGGCGGCGCGGCCCTTCGGCAAAGAACGGCACCTGACGCAGAAAGCCTTGCAGCGCGGCGGGGTTGGAAACGGTGGCGAAGGGCTCCCACTCCTCCCCTGCGGCGACGCCCATATGGGCCTGCCATTCTGCCATCTGCGCCTTGGTCATCAGGCCGCCGTGGTTGTCCTTGTGGCCGGCAATCGGCGTACCCCAGCCCTTGACCGTATAGGCCAGGAAGCAGACCGGGCGGTCGTGGTCGATGGATGCGAAAGTGTCCGCCATTGTCTCGACGCAGTTGCCGCCGAGGTTTTCCATCAGCTGAGCCAGCTCATCATCGCTGCGCTTCTCAATCAGCGCGCTGACATCGCCCTGATCGCCCAGATCATCCATCAGGTGCTGCCGCCAGACCGCGCCGCCCATATAGGTGAGCGCGGAATACTGCTGGTTCGGGCAGGCGTCTATCCAGCCGCGCAGGGCTTCGCCGCCCGGCTCCTCGAAGGCAGCCCGCTGCAAGGCGCCGTATTTCACCCGCACCACGTCCCAGCCGAAGGCGTCAAAGATCTTCTCGATCCGCTCGAACAGGCCTTCGCGGACGATGCCGTCCAAAGACTGGCGGTTGTAGTCGATGATCCACCAGGTGTTGCGCAGATCGTTTTTCCAGCCCTCCTGCAGCACCTCGTAGATGTTGCCCTCGTCCAGCTCAGCGTCACCCGCCAGCGCCACCATGCGGCCGGTGCAAGCGTCCTTGCCCCAGTCCTTGGCAGTGATGAAATCCTGCACCATCGAGGCCAGCGCGGTGATTCCGACGCCCAGGCCAACCGAGCCGGTGGAGAAATCCACGTCATCCACGTCCTTGGTGCGGCTGGGATAGCTTTGCACCCCGCCGAAGCCGCGGAAATTCTCCATCTTCTCGCGCGTCTGGTTGCCCATCAGGTACTGCATCGCGTGGAAGACGGGCGAGGCATGCGGTTTCACCGCCACCCGGTCGCCGGGCTTCAATGCAGAAAAATACAGCGCCGTCATGATCGACACCATGGAGGCCGACGAGGCCTGATGCCCCCCGATCTTGATCCCGTCCGCCTTGGGGCGGATGTGGTTCGCGTTGTGAATCATCCAATGCGACAGCCACAACAGCCGCTGTTCGATGGTCTTCAAGTGGGTCAGATCGGGGCGCATAGCTCTCTCCTTATTCGGCGGCGTGCTGCACGGGGGCGGGCAAGGCCTGTTCCAGGTCGGCCAGGATGTCGGCCACATCCTCCAGCCCCACCGACAGGCGGATCAGCCCGTCGCTGATGCCATGCTCAGCGCGTTCTTCCGGGGTGTAGGTCGAATGGGTCATCGAGGCAGGGTGCTGGATCAGGGTTTCCGCATCACCCAGCGACACCGCCCGCTGGATCATCTGCAAACCGTTCATGAAGGCGATACCGCCCTGCAGGCCGCCCTCGACCTCAAAGGCGATCATGGCGCCGGGCTGCACCATCTGACGCTTGGCGACATCAGCCTGGGCAAAGCTCTCGTGCCCCGGGAAGGAAACCGATTTCACTGCCGGGTGGGCGGCCAGATAATCCGCCACGGTGACGGCAGAAGCACAGTGGCGGTCCATCCGCAGCGCCAGGGTCTTGAGGCCGCGCAGGATCAGCATGGCGTTGAAGGGCGCCATCACTGCGCCGGTCATGTCCTTCATGCCGACCAGGCGGATTTCACCAATCTGTTCTGCGGTGCCCACGACCAGGCCTGCCACCACATCGCCGTGGCCGCCCAGGTATTTGGTGGCGGAATGCAGCACGATGTCGGCGCCCAGCTCAATCGGGCGGGTCAGGTAGGGGGTGGCATAGGTGTTGTCGACCACCACCTGCGCGCCTGCGGCATGGGCGATTTCAGATGCCGCAGCAATGTCCACCAGCCGCATGTTCGGGTTGGCCGGGGTCTCGAAATACACCACGCGGGTCTTGTCCGACACGGCCGCCCGCAGGTTCTCCATGTCGGTCATGTCCACATGGGTGATGGTGACGCCCCATTTCTCCAGACCGTGGCGCATGAAGGCGAAGGTGCAACCATAAAGCGTCTTGTCCACGATCACCTCGTCACCGGGGCTGAGAAGCGTCCACAACACTGCGGTGATGGCGCCCATGCCGCTGCTGAGCGCCAGGCCCGCCTCGGCGCCTTCCAGCGTGGCGATCCGTTGCTCTAGCAGGTCGCAGGTCGGGTTGGAAATCCGGCTGTAGATATGGCCCTGCCGCTCGCCCGCGAACATCTCGCCGCCGGCCTCTGCGGTCTCAAAGGTGAAGGTCGAAGTCAGGTGCAGCGGCGGCGTCAGCGCACCTTCGTTTTCCTGCGGGTCATAGGCGTGGTGGATGGCACGGGTGGCAAAGCCGCCGGAGGTTTTCATGGGATGCTCCTGTCTGTTGTTACAAGCATCATCCGCCTGTTTCACCGGTAATGGATTGCGAAATATGTCTAGGCAGGTATTGATATTGGCAGATTCTGCCAATCAGGAGTGCAAAATGGACAGCAAGGACCGCCAGATCATCCGCGCCCTGCAGCGCGACGGGCGGATGACCAACCAGGATCTGGCGGAAGCGGTGAACCTCTCCCCCTCCCCCTGTCTGCGGAGGGTGCGTAATTTGGAGTCGCAGGGAGTGATCCAGGGCTACAGCGCGGTGGTGGATGCCAAATCCTATGGGTTGCCGATCACCGTCTTTGTCCGCATCAAGCTGGAGCGGCACGGCGAGGCGGACGTGAAGAATTTCGAACGCAAGATGCAGCTGATCGATGAGGTGCTGGAGTGCCACGTCCTGACCGGAGCGATGGATTACCAGCTACGGGTGCTGGTGCCGGATCTGGAGGCCTATGAGGAATTTATCCGCACCCGCATCCACCCGGTTGGCGGCATTGCCTCCATCGACACTAGTTTTGTTTATGGAACGGTCAAGCGGACGGCGGTGTTTCCGCCTGCCCGCTGAGGTTTCTTTTCTTTCTGCGGGGTCACACCTTGGCGGCCTGAACAACCAGCAAAAGCATCAGCGCCAGGGAAATGGCCGCCCCCATCGGCATTTTCCCTGGCGTCTGAAGCGAGGCCCAATACCGCCAAGCGGCAGCGGCCTCAATCCGGCCCAGCACAGTCAATGCAAGGGGCACGGTGAGCATTGCGGCGCTGAAGCTCCACCCAAAGACCACCAGCGCGGAGGACGGCACAAACAGTATCGCCAGCGCCATCATCTTGACGTCCCCCCCCGCCAACGCCCGCCCGCAGAACAACGCAAAGCACAGGACAAAAACGATGCTGGCTGCTAGCAGGCGCAACCCGGTTTCCGCCAGCGGCAGCAGCGGCGCGGACAGCAGAAAAACCGCAGCCAATCCCAGCATCAGCCGGTTGGGTATCCGAAGGTGCCGCAGATCCCCAGCGGCGGCCAGAACCAGAACCGGCGTGGCCGCAGCCAGCGGCAGGAGATCTACCCCTCCCGTCATGCGGCCGAATTGCGCCGCGGCACCTGCCCTGAGAAGCTATCGACCGAAACCAGCCGGTAAACCAGCTCGCTCATGTTGCCGGTCTGCGTCTTGGCGTAGATGTTGCGCAGATGTGTGCGCAGCGTCGATTTCGAGATCCCAAGGTCCGTTTGCACCCGCTTGGCTGTCTGCCCTTTGCTCAACAGAACACAAACGCGGTACTCGGCGCGGCTCAGCTGCGCCGGGTTGTCCATGCTCAACAGATGCGCCTGGACACCGGCTCCGCGGGCCGCGCGCCGCTCTGTCAGGCAAGCCTCGGCGTAGAGCCCTGGCGATCGGTTGGTCCATGTCCGCACCAAAGTGCCGGAAATGATGTTCAGCAGCGCCTGCTGCACCGCACCGGGCCGGGTTGAGAAATGAATCTCCAGGAAATCGGTGTGCTGCTTGCCGGACGACAGCGGGATCACCGCCAGCTCCACCAGCTTGCGGGACGTATGGAACCGGTCCAGAGCCGGATCCGCCGCTTCATCACTCATGGATTTATACCAGATCGCGCCTGGTTTGGCCTTGTCCAGATAACTACCCAGAACCGAGCGGGCAAAGGAGCGCTCCAATGGCAATCCGTTTCCGCCGCCCGCAGCCCTGTCAAAGAAAACTGATCCGGAAGCCCGGCCCTGGCCGGTCGATACCCTGCAAATTGCAGCTGCTTCCCCCTTCATGGCCGCCGCCAGTCCGCTCAACGCGTCCCTGAAAGGCGCACAGCCGTGCAAACACTCACACCAGCGCGCAATTGGCGCTATCATTCCGGCCTCAGCAGCCCGAATGGTGTGGGTGTCAAAAAGCGCATTGGTCCCCATAACGCGCGTCCCCCACAGCAATATTAACTTTTAACATAGCGCTTTTAGTAACTTAGCAAGCGCCCGCACCAATCAACTCCCTATTGTGTCCCCTCATGCTGGCCGGTTCACTCAATTGCGTCAAGAATTTGACGAAAATTGCGGGCAGCTGCGCAAATTTACAATTTAGAGGCGATTCATTCAGTCTTTTGAACGTGTTTTACTGAACCAATTGCAGCCAAAAACAGCAATTGTCCAAGCTGATTTCGAATCAGTTTGCAATGAAACGGACATAACGGATTACGACCGGGCCAATGGTGATCATGATCAGCGCAGGCAGCATCAGGGAGGCCAAAACCGCCGACATCTTGACCGGCAGCTTGCTGGCCATTTCCTGCGCACGCATTTCCCGCTGGTTGCGCAGATCTTCGGAATATGTGGCCAGCGCCGACGCCATGCTGGTGCCGAACTGCATTGACTGCAGGGCCACATTGGCAAACGACCGGACCGTCTCGACACCGGTGCGCCCGGCCATATCGAGCAGCGCATCCTGCCGCGCACGGCCCGCCTGGATCTGCCGCTGCACGCTGAGCAGCTCAAAAGCCAGATCCGGCGAAACCTGGGCCAGCTCGTTGCCGACCCGGGTCATGGCGGCGTCGAAGCCCAGCCCGGAATCCACCGAAATGCGCATCAGGTCCAGCGCGTTGGGAAAAGCGTCCTCAATCCGGCGGCGGCGGGCAGCAGCGCGGGCGTTCAGCACGTAAACCGGGCCGAAGAAACCCGCCCCCACCAGCCCGCTCAGCACCTGAAACACCTGAATGTTGGTCCACCCCGCCACCTGCGCGGTGACCGGATTGGGCGGCAGCAGGCCCGGTGTCTTAACGGCGGCGATGACCAGCAACAGCACACCCGGCAGCGCCAGCCCCAGCAATACCCGGATCAGAGTGAAAGTGCGCAGCGCACCGGCTTGCGAGAACCCGGCCTGTGAGAGCTTATTCTCCAGTTCTGAGCGTTCCGTCAGGCTGGCAGGAACAAAGGCTTTCATCAGCCCGCCAGGCTGGTCAGCAGGCGCCTTCAGCAATGCCAGATCGCGGGACTGGCGGCGGCGGGTTTCGCCCAGTGACGACAGCCGCGCCGCAGCGGGCGATTTCCGGGCCAGGCTGGCGGCAGCACCGAAATAGAGCAGCAGCACCGCCGCAGCCACAGCGGCGGCAGCCAATGCGCCGGGGGCCAGCCCGGTTTGCGTCAAGAATCCTGTTACGAACGTATCCATGGCAGATCTCCCCGGTCAGATCCTGAAGTTGACAAGTTTGCGCAGCATCAGCGCGTTCAGCACAGTCAGCACGGCAATTCCCCCCATCATCGGCCGGAACAGCGGATCTTCCGCCACGCCCGCGTAATAGTCCGGCGTCAGCACCGAAACGGTGGCAAAAATCACCAGCGGCAGCGCCGACAGCATCCAGGCGGTCAGCCGCCCCTCGGAGGCCAGCGCATGCACCTTGCGGCGCAGGGCAATCCGGCCGCGAATGACCCGCGACAGGGTTTCCAGCATCACCGACAGGTCGCTGCCGGTGCCGTGCTGGATGCTGATGCTGGCGGCCAGGTACTGAGCGTCTTCCAGCCCGGTCCGGTCCGCGAATTCCTGCACCGCATCCGGCAAATCGTCACCATAGGTCACCTGGTCATAGATGATGCCCAGCTCGGTGCCTGCCGGGTCCGGCATTTCGCGGGCAGCGATGCCGATCGAGTTGTTCAGCGGATGGCCCACTTTGAGACCGCGTGCCAGCATCTCCAGCGCGTCCGGCAACTGGTGCATCAGCTTATCCATTTTCTTGCGCTGCTGGCTGAGCAGCAGCGCAAACGGCACGCCAAAACCGCCAATGACCCCGATCACAATTCCCTGACGCAATCCCGCATATCCCGCCGCCGCCACCGACATAAGCACCGTCAGCACGCAGCAGCCAAGCCAGAACAGGCCCGGACTCAGCGGCACATCCGCCTGGCGCAGGATCTGCGGCAGTTCCCCTGCAACGGGAATGCGCTGCCAGCCGGTCCGCTGCTGCGTCGGCTTGAGGATGGCGAGACGTTCAGTGCCATTGCGCCCCTGCGCGATCATCCGCATGCGGCGGCTGCGGGTGGCCGCCGAACGGCCCTTGCGGCCCAGCACCTGGCGCAGCCCGGACATAAGCAGCAGCAG
Source organism: Leisingera sp. ANG-M7 (assembly GCF_000813965.1). Classification (GTDB taxonomy): domain Bacteria; phylum Pseudomonadota; class Alphaproteobacteria; order Rhodobacterales; family Rhodobacteraceae; genus Leisingera. The sequence continues at coordinate 268,158 of NZ_JWLI01000007.1, forward strand.
GCCGACTGCAATGCCGCAATAGACCGCGTAGCCCCCCAGTTGGCCGTTCCAGCTGTGCATTTCGTTCATGAGATCCTTCAGCATCAGGCGCCCTCCGGCTGGAACATATTGCCGTCAAAGCCCACACCCGCAGCTTCCAGCAGGGCTGCGCACTGCGGCCGGATGCCGGTCGGGATGAACTCGCCTGCGATGCCGCCATCGGCGGTCTTCCCCATCCGGCGGAACACAAAGATGTCCTGCATGGTGATCACTTCACCCTCCAGGCCAGTGAGCTCGGAGATGCTGATAACCCTGCGCTGCCCGTCCGACAGGCGGGCCAGCTGCACGATGATCTGCAGGCCCGAGGCGATCTGCGCCCGGATTGCCGCCAGCGGCAGCTCCATTCCCATCATCGAGACCATCTGCTCAATCCGGCCCAGCGCGTCGCGGGCGGAATTGGCGTGCACCGTGGTCATCGAACCGTCGTGGCCGGTGTTCATCGCCTGCAGCATGTCGAAGGTCTCGGCGCCGCGCACCTCGCCAACGATGATCCGGTCGGGCCGCATCCGCAGGGCGTTGCGCACAAGATCGCGCTGGCTGACAGCACCGCCGCCCGACGGGTTGGGCGGGCGGGTTTCGAGCCGCACCACATGGGCCTGCTGAAGCTGCAGCTCCGCCGCGTCCTCAATGGTGACAATCCGCGAGCGCGGGTCGATACCAGCGGAAATCGCATTCAGCATCGTGGTCTTGCCGGAACCGGTGCCGCCGGAGATCAGGATGTTGACGCGCGCCTCAACCAGCGCCTGCAGAAAGGCCGCCGCGCGACCATTCAGCGCGTTACCGGCCACCAGTTTCTCCATCGTCAGCGGGTCGCGGGCGAACTTGCGGATCGACAGCGAAGGACCGTCGATGGCACAGGGCCGGATGATAGCATTGACCCGGCTGCCATCCTCCAGCCGCGCATCCACCCAGGGGTTGCTCTCATCCACCCGGCGCCCGACGCGCGAGACCACCTTGTCGATAATCCGTAACAAGTGTTTTTCGTCCCGGAACCGCACGCCGGTCTGCTCCAGCACACCGCTGCGTTCAACAAAGACCGTCTGATGGCCATTGACCAGAATGTCATTGATGCCGGGATCCGCCAGCAGGGGCTCCAACGGGCCAAGCCCCAGCACCTCGTCGATCAGCTCATCCACCAGGCGGCGGAATTCATCGGCGCGCAGCGGATTATTCTCCTCGGCCAGCACATCGCTCACCAGCGCCGCCACCTCGCGGCGCAGCTCCTCCGGCTCGACCTTATCGATCACTGCCAGGTTCAGCCGGTCGATCACCGCCTCGTGCATCCGGCTTTTCAGCTCCAGAAAGGCCGCCAGCTTGCGGATTTCCCCGCTGGTGTCCGCCTCTGCTGCAGGCGGCTGCGCGCCCGCCTCCGGCCACAGCGGCACCACCGTGTCCGGGGCGGCATCTTCTGTTCGCTTGCCAAAATTCCTGAACATATCAAACCGCCTTTCCGTGCTGAGGCTGCGCCGCGGCGGCACGGGCCTTTCTTGTTTCGATCAAGTCCCGGGACAGCCGCCGGATCGCCTTGGCAAGGCTGGAACGCCCCGCCGCTGCCGATAGCGGCACCCCCCGGTCAACCGCCGCAGAAGCTGCCGAGGGATCGTTGGGCAGCCAGTATTTGAACGGCTTTTGCAGCAGCTTGGAGGCTTCCTTGTGATGGCTCGCAGCGACAATCGGCTTGCGTTCGCGGCTGATCACGATGTCGGTCTGCAGGCTCATGCTGGCCTCGGCGTAGAAATCCAGAAGCCGCCGCGCCTGGGTGATGGCAGGCACTGAACTGCCAGTCACCATCAGCAGCCGCTCGCTGGCTTCCAGAACCGGCGTCAGCCACTCCGCCAACGCCCGCGGCAGGCCGATCACCACGAAATCGAACTGCTGGCGCAGATGCGCAACCAGCGCCTGCACCTGTTCCGGCTTCAGCGCATGAAGCGGGGCGATCTCCGCCGGGGCAGCCAGCACCCACAGGCCGAGGGCCGCCTCGCTCATCGATTGCTCGGCAAAGACATCGTCGGGAACGAACCCCTCGCTTGCCAGTTCGTACAGGCAGCGGTTCGGCGGCAGGTCGAGGAAGCTGCCGACGGCACCGAACTGCAGATCCAGGTCCAGGAGGGCAACCTTGAACTCCGCCTCCTGCCGCCTCAGGCCGCGGCGCCGGGTCAGGCAGTCCGCCAGGTTCACTGCCAGCGTCGTAGCTCCCGCGCCGCCGCAGGACTGGCTGACCGCAACCACCATTCCCTCGCGGCTGCCGCGGGTGCTGACGCCGGCTAAGGGCTGCGGTTCCTCAGCTTTCAGGCACTTACGGATCGCGGCGGACATCTCATCGGCAGAAGCGGTTTCCGGCAGGACATCCTGTACCCCGGCCTCTGTCAGCAGCCGCAGATCTGCAAACGGCATGCTGGTATCCGCCAGGGCCAAGATCCGCGCCGTGCCGCCGGTGTGACGCAGCATCTCCTTCACCGCTGCGGCATCAGTGGCCGCTTCCGCCCCGGCGCGAAAGATGATCAGGTCGTTATCCTTGGCCAGCTGCAGCGCGGTGCCGTTGATTTCGCTGAGCGCAGACGCGCATTTCTTCACCCCGGTTCCGGGCTGGAACTGCGCCACGCTGGCCACCAGGGCACAGACAGCCGGATCCTTTGAGATGACCACGATGGATTGTGTTTCAGCCTGCATCGGCCTCTCCTTTCTCTATCGCTTCAGCCGCTCTGGCCCAGTGCCAGGTCCTCGCCCGGCAACGAGACGCTCATCGGCGGGAACGGCACCGCAGCACCAAGGCCGGATCCCCCCGCCGCACCGGCCAGCGCCGCCAGCCGCCCCAGCGGTGACACGAATTGGAATGTCTGGTTCTGCAGCTCCACCGTGACCACGGGCACATAGGGTCCGCCCAGAAAGCCGAGGCTGCCGTCGTAGCTGTAGCTGAATGAAAGCGCGGCAATGGTGGCATCCGGCGGCATGGCGCCGCGCACCAGGCTCCAGATTTCATTTGCCGTGGCATTGGCTGCACTGCCCGCGCAGGTCACCGTTCCCGCATTGAGGCAGATGTCTGCCCCCGCCCGGCAGGAAGTGCCGAACTCCGGCGGCGTGCCGGTCGCCGACGGGTCGCGCCGGTGGAACTCCGGCACCCCGGCGCAGGCCGGCGGCCGCACCGCGGCCACCCGGGCGGCCACATTCATTGCCCGTTCTGCGACCGCATAGTGAAACGCCATGCGGCCGAAGTCGATGATGCCCATGAACAACAGCAGGAACAGCGGGATGGCCACGCCCAGTTCAACCAGTGCTGCGCCCTCCTGATCCCGGCGGAACCGGCGCAGGGCTGCATATGCTTTCAACAGCGCCGTCATGTTCCGAACACCCGGCTCTGGTCGGTGATGACCGTATTGATGGTGGCACGGCTGCCGCCGTTCAGTTCAAAGACACCCGCAAAAGGAAAGGTCATGGTCAAGCTGGCCCGCACCGTCACAACCGGCGCAGGCGATATCCGGTAACTGCCTGCCTGGCAGGTCAGGCCGGGGGTGACAGAGGTCACCGCAAGGCTGGCCGGAAACAGCGCATCACCCGAAATGCTTTCGCGCACGATCGCCAGCAGTTGCGGCTGGTGCGCGTCCACAGTGCCGCCGGCGGAGCAGATGTTCTGCGGCGCCACCCGCGCCAGGTAACGGGCTGCATCCCGCACGCCGGAGATTGCTGCCTGGTAAGACCACATCATCCGCCCGCCCTCGATGATCACCGCAAAAACCAGCAGCATCACCGGCAGCATCAGTGCGAATTCCACCAGCACCGCGCCTTCTTCCCCCTTGCGAAAGGCGGCCCAGCCGCCTGCGGCATGTGTTCTGTCAGCCATCCCGGTCACCTGTACAGTTGAACAACGTCGCGGAAGATGCCGACGTCGCCGGTGCCCCCGGCGCCGCCGCCTGCGCTGCCCACAACCTCGCCCCAGATATCCAGGGTCGGCGGCGAGGCGCCGTCGTCCCCCACCGGCTCAGTCAGGAAGATCTTCACGAATTCCTGCACCGGCACGTCAGAAGTTGCGCCGTTGATCGGGTTTGCGGAGCAGTCGATTCCCGCCGCAATCACCACCCGGCGCTGCGGATTGGAGCTTTGATTTGGTGAACACACCGGGCGGCCGGTCTCGGCCAGACCGGACAGGATGCTGCCTGCGCCTCCGGGACCGCCAGCGGCATCAATCTCTTCCAGGTAATACTCATAGCGGGTGGTGGCACCGGGGTGCGGGTCAACCCCGCCATAGTTAGTGCCGACATAATCCGTCCGTCCGGCCGACCAGTTGCCGTCGCCAAATCGTGTGCAGCCGCCGGAGGCAAAACATCCGTCGCGCGGCAGTCCAACGGTATCGGGCGACGGGTCCTCGTTATTGCCGATGCAGCTGCCGCCGCCTTTACCTTTGCCGCCGCTGCTGGGCACGATGCCCTTGATGACATTGGGCGCGGGCGGATAATCGGGGTCGTTGCGCTTGCCGTTCATGATCGCCTTGTAGATATCAAAGCGCACATTGAAGATGGCATCGCGGATGCCGACCTTCTGGCCCGGCTCAATGTCGACGCCGCGCTGATTGAAACACTGAGTGATACTGCCTTCGGCCCCCAGCAGGCAGGCGTCCAGCTGCGCGCCATTGAGACCGGCGCAGGGCCCCTCGTCATCGACCAGAACCTTGGCCGGATCGAGAAAGCCGAAATCCCCCGGACCCCAAGCGGAGCCGCTGCCGCCGGAGCGCAGCAGGATCATATCGCCAACGCTGGCGTCCGCCGAAAACCCCGGCGGGATGCAGAACATCAGCGGGGTTATATCACAGGCATATTGGGTGAAACCGGCCACGGACGCGGCGCGCGCCTGGTCATTCGGGCGGGCGTTTCCGGTCAGTGCCGCAAAAGCGGCGCCATAAGTGGCCGCCACTGTACTGGGCGTAGCCACGGCACGGACATAGACCGCCTCTGCCGGGTCGGTGGTGACAGCGGTCAAGGCCGCGGTGTCATCGTCCGGCAGTTCCGAATAGAAGGTGAGCGTGTAGTCGGTATCGCCGCTCAGCACACTGCCGCCGGTGCCGAATGTCTTGCGGTCGCTGATCAGATTGGCGGCCGCGGCCCGGGCGCGGGTGATGGCATCATCCTTACCGTCCAGCTCGCCTGCTGCAGCCAGTGCCACGTTGTCAGTGTAGGCCTGCAGCTCGCTGCGGGTGATACCGGTGCGGCCCAGGTCGAACGACATCGCCGCAATCCCAAGCAGCACCACAAAGGTCAGCCCCCAGATGACCAGCATGGTGCCGTGCTCATCCTGTGCAAACTGTCTGATGCGGATATTCAGGCGCATGGTCAGGCAAAGCTCCCGGTTTTGATCAGCGGAGTTCAGTTTCCGACACTTCGGTGCCGCGGCGTATCAGGACGGTCCTGCGCGCAGGCTCTGCGGCCGGCTCCTGCGGCTGCGGCTGAAGGTTGCGCAGCACGTCATTCAGGCTGATCGAGTCCAACGGCACTTCCTCGGCGGCCGCGTCCTGGTTGCGCAAAGTGAGGCTCAGTGTGCCCGCCCGCTGGGCCAATGCCAGGCGCTGGCCCTCGTCCGGAGTCACCTCAACCGTCACCGTGCGGGCGACACCCGGCTTATCAGTTTCCTGGTTGGCATCCTGGTCCACCCCGATAACCCGGGCGTTCTGCAGGATGGTCACGGTCTTCAGATCCGCTCCCCTGCCCTGGGTCAGCAGCACATCAACGCTGTCGCCCGGCGTCACGAAACCGCCTACTGCGGTTTCCGCGCTGACCTTGATGGCCATCGCACGGTGATCCGGGCTGAGCGTCTGCACGATCGTCACCTTTTCACCGAAATTAGAGACCCTGGACGCCCGGATCAGCTCTCCTTGCGCAATCGCGCGGCGGGCGCGGCGCGGCGGTTTTCCGGTATCCGGAAGCAAGGCGTCAAAACTGGTGAAGGTGCCTGCGGGCCTGGCTTCAGCCGGCCAGGCAATGGTGGTCAGGGATTGCGCGGTCAATGCCGTCCCGAAAGCGATATCCTGAGAGGCGACCACAACTTCGACCAGCGCTGGCCCTTCGGGACCGCCGGTCACGGCCTGCCCGTCAATGTAATCCTTGGCCACATAGGCAGAGCCGCCCGCCAGGGCCAGTCCGGAAATCATGCTGAGAAGTGATGAAATATTCATGCCAAGTTTCCTTTCGTCGCTGGCTGGCGCAGCAGAAGGGCGGCCCCGGCTGTTCGTCGGAAAATGTGGCCGCAGGCTTCTGCTTCCTGCCGTGCTTGCCGCCGGTAAACGCCAGCGGCAGTTTTCTGGCGGATGCGGGGCATTCCCCCCGAAGCCCCGCATCCGCCAGGCTCCCCGATCGGGATCGGGAAGCCAAAGCAACAAGTTAGCAAGTCGGTGCGGATCCGTCCGAGTTCGGCATGCAGGCCCCGGCCGCATCCATCGAGTCGCCGACGTCATCCGCCAGGTTGTCCAAGGCAGCAGTGCCCAGAGCCACTGCCAGCGCGATGGCAATGCCGTATTCCACCAGTGTCACTCCGCGTTCGTCGCCGCGCAGCTTGGACAGCATCGTTTTCAGATATGCAGTCATTTCAGTCTCCCATCAGATAGACGCCGGCAGGCCGGCGGTTCATGTGGCTGCGGCACCGATTGGCACCGGCCTGCATTGACCCTACCGGCGGCCGGAAGATCGGCGCATCAGCCCGAAAGGCCAGAAACACACGTCAGGGATGTATTAATTCCCGCTGCCCCGACAGCCGGAGCCGGTTGCCGGGCTGAGAAAAAGAAAAGCCCCGGCGACAGCCGGGGCTTTGTCATGCGCTGACTAACGAGGCGTCAGTCTGACGCCTTCACCGCTGCTATAACGATATCAAGCGCCCGATCCAGATCCTCGCGGGAGATGGTAAGCGGCGGCGACAGAGTCAGCACGCTGCCCTGGCTGATCTTGTAGCTGAGCCCAGCCTCAAGACAGGCGTAGTAGATCTGTTCTGCCTTGGCGATGCCGGGCGCCATGGTCTGGCGGTCCTCGACGATCTCTACCCCGAACATCAGCCCGCGGCCTCGGATGTCACCGACGATAGACACCTGGCCCAGCGCATCGCGTAACCGCTCCAGCGCGTGGCGGCCCAGCTCGGCGGAGCGTTCCACCAGCCCCTCCTCCTCAAGGATCTGCAGCGTCGTCAGGGCGGCGCGGGCAGTGACCGGGTTTTTCTCATGCGTGTAATGACCGATGGCAAAATCGCCGCAGACATCCAGTTCGCGCCGCGCCACGCAGGCGGCGATGGGCAGGATACCGCCGCCCAGCGATTTGCCGAGCGTCACGATGTCCGGCACGATCCCGTCGTGCTGGAAAGAGAACATCTGCCCGGTCTTACCCAGTCCGGTGGGGATCTCATCCAGGATCAGCAGCACCCCGTGCTTGTCGCAGATCTCGCGAACCGATTTCCAGAACCCCTGCGGCGGCACATTCGGGACCGCACGCATCGCTTCGGCGATGAAGGCGCAATAGTCGCCGTCGCGGCCCAGCACATAGTCGATCATCCGCGCGCAGGCCTCGGCGCTGGCCTCCAGCGACTTGTGGCCGTAGGCGCAGTTCGACGGGCTGAACGGTGCCACATGCTCCGTTCCCGGCAGCAAGGGGCCTGCGATATGGCTGCGGAAGGTGGCCTCTCCCCCGACCGAGGCGGCGCCAAACCCCGCGCCATGGAACGCATCCCAGAAGCTGAGAGTCTTGAACCGGCCGGTGGCGGCGCGGGCGATTTTCAGCGCCACCTCGTTGGCGTCGGATCCGCCGGTCGTGAACAGGGTCTTGCCAAGATCGCCAGGGGTGATTGCCGTCAGTTTCTCCGCCAATTCCACTGCGGGTTCATTGGTGAAGCGGCGCGGTGCAAAGGGCAGGTCGTCCAGCTGCTGCTTGATCGCGGCGACCAGCTTGGGGTGGCCATAGCCCAGATGGTGCACAGAGTTGCCGTGGAAATCCATGTAGCGGCGGCCGTCCATGTCCTCGATCCAGATACCCTCGGCCTTGGCGATGGTGCTGACGCAGGGGCTGGATAGGCTCTGGTGCAGGAAGGCATCCGCATCCCGCTCCAGCAGCGGTGCGGAATTGGGGCCGATGGATGTTTTCAGCCAGGCCTTGCGGGCCTCGGACGTGTTGGATTCACCTTCCGTATGGACGAGCATGTGGTGCCTCTGTGCAGGGGGTCAAAAGAGAAAGCTAAAAAGGCCGGGGCCAGGTGGAGCCAGCCCCGGCGGGCCGGTGTTATTCCGGCCAGGGGAGTGAGTAGGTCTTCACGTTGGTGAAGAATTTCATCGCCTCAATAACGCCTTCCTTGACCCCGTTGCCGGAATCCTTGATGCCGCCGAAAGGGGACATCTCGATCCGGTAGCCGGGCTGCTCCCAGATGTTGCAGGTGCCCACGTCCAGACCGTTGATATAAGCAATCGCCCGGTTCAGATCATTGGTGCAGACACCCGACGACAGCCCGAACTCGGTGGAGTTGGAGATCCGCATCACCTCAGCGTCGTCATCCGGCACCCGGACGATGGGCACGATGGGGCCAAAGGTCTCTTCCATCACCAACTCGCTGTTGTGCGGCACCTTGTCGACCACGATGGGCGGCAGCAGCGCCCCCTGGCGGCCAGGGTGGTAGAGGATCTCCGCGCCCTCGGCCTCGGCCATGTAGACGCGTTTCTCGAACAGCTCCGCTGCCTTGTCGTGGATGACGCACCCCAGTTCGGTTTCCGGGTCCTGGGGGTCGCCGAACTTGATCTTCTGCGCCTTCTCCAGCACCAGCGGCACAAAGCGGTCGGCAACGCTTTCCTGTACCAGGATGCGCTTGATCGCGGTGCAGCGCTGGCCGGAGTTGCCGGTGGCGCCCGCCACGGCAATGGTTGCGGCTTTCTCGAGATCGGCATCGCTCAGGTCGTTGCAGACAATCAGCGGGTCGTTGCCGCCCAACTCCAGCGCCTGGCGCTTGTAGACGCCCTTTTCGGCAATCATCTTGCCCACTGGCACGCCGCCGGTGAAGGTGATGATGTCGATGTTTTCATTGGTGATCATCTCGTCACCAATGTCCTTGGGCCAGCCCGTGACCACCTGAAACATCTCCGGCGGCAGGCCTGCTTCGTACAGGATATCAGCCAGCGCGATGCAGGTCAGCGGCGTCAGTTCCGTCGGCTTGCAAACCATGCAGTTGTTAGTGGCAATCGCAGGCGCGATCTTGTGGCTGACCATGTTCAAAGGGTGGTTGAACGGGGTGATCGCCGAGATTGCCTTCACCGGTTCGCGCTTGGTGAAGATCTTGCGCGCCTTGCCGTTGTGGGTCAGATCGCAGGAGAAGATCTCGCCATCGTCCTTCAGCGCTTCGGCAGCGGCAAACTGATAGACGTCCTGCGCACGCTTGGTCTCATAGATCGCATGCTGATGGCAGATGCCCAGCTCCAGCGTCAGCCATTTGGCCAGCCACTCGCGCTTTTCCCCGATCAGCTCCCCTGCCCGCTGCAGGATCTGGCTGCGCTCATAGCGGGTCAGCTTGGGCGTGTAGTTCGCGGCAATCTCAAACGCCTTGCGGGCGTGCTCAGCCTGCCCCGCCGGCACATGGCCCACCACCTCGTTGGTATAGGGGTAGAGAACCGGCACGGTTTCCTCGGTAAAGACCACCTCGCCCCCGATCCGCATGCCCTCGTTTCGGATTTCGATATCGCTCATCGCCTGATCCTTCATGGTTACAGCGCCGCCGCCTGCGCGGCATAGAAAAACGCATCAAAGTTGCGCAGCACCGGGCGCTCGGGCAGCGGCAGGACGCGGTTGCAGATGAAGGGTACCTCCTGTTCGGTCAGCCCGCCATGGCTGCGCAGCGGCTCTTTAAGCGCCGCCAGATCATGACGGTGCTCAGACGTGCCGATGCAAATATTCTCGCCCGAAACCAGGATGATATCGCCAATCCGGTCGGCGGGCAGTTCGAACCGGGCCACCGCCTCCTCGCGGGTCAGCACATCGGTGATCGCGTCATAACCGGCCAGCCGTTCCATAATTTCCGAACGGTTCGCGCCTTCAGGCAGATAGCAGGTGGCAAAGGAACCGAGCGCGCCGTGGTGTACCACATAGGGATCGGTGATCGGCAGGATCACCCGCGCCTGGCCCTCACCCAGCCATTCATCCATCAGGTCCTGCACATAGATCACGCTGGGGGAACCGTCGGCGTGATGCTTGGGTTTCATGCCGTGGTCGGCGGTCACCACGATGGCGGCGCCCAGCGCGTCCAGCTCTGTCAGGTACTTGTCGAACATCTCATAGAAGGCCTTGGCCTCCGCCTGGTCAGGGCTGTACTTGTGCTGCACATAGTCGGTGGTGGTCAGATACATCACATCCGGCGCCCATTCCTTCAACAGCTTCACACCGGCGGCAAAGACAAACTCGCTCAGCTCTGCCGAATAGACTTCAGGCTGCGCCATGCCGAGCCACGCGCTGGCTTTCTCCTGGCCATGCTCAGCCGCGGTAGAGGTGTCGGATTTTTCAGCCGAGAAGCACTTGGCGCGGTCGTCGCCGAACTCCAGGCCTGCGCCAAGCAGCGCCCGCAGCTTGTCCTTGGCGGTAACCACGGCCACCCGCGCGCCGGCGTCATAAAAGGCCTTGAACACCGTCGGCGCCCGCAGGAAGCGCACGTCGTTCATCATCACTTCTTCGCCGGTGTCCGGGTCGATCAGGTAGTTTCCGCAGATCCCGTGCACCACCGGCGGGCGGCCGGTCGCAATCGAAAGGTTGTTGGGGTTGGTGAAGCTCGGCACCACCGAATGCGCCAGCCGGTCGGTGCCTTCCGCGCGCATCCGCTTGAGCGTGGGCATCAGACCGTCGGCAATTGCCTTGTCCAGATACTCCGGCTCGCAGCCGTCCAGGCAAATGGCAATCGCGCAGGTCTTGGGCACATCATAGGCGCGGCCGTTTGCCACGACGGGGGATTGAATGGTCATATCTTAAAGTCCTCTATGTCTCAGGCGGCCAGTTTGGCGCGTTCTTCCAGCGCCGCGGCGGGCGGGGCCGCGCTGGCGACGCCCATTTCGGCAAGCGTTTCCTTGGCGGCAGTCACAACCTGCCGCATCACGTTTTCATCCATCTGCCCGATGCAGCCGACGCGGAAACTGTCCACAACGGTCAGCTTGCCCGGATAGATGATAAAGCCCTTCTCCTTCATCAGATCGTAGAAGCGGCCGAAGACGAAATTCGCATCCGCAGGGCAAAAGAATGTGACGATGATGGGCGACAGCCAGCGGTTCTGCAGCAGGGTCTCGAACCCCAGCTCGCGCATTCCGGCAACCATTACATCGCGGTTTCGGGTGTAGCGGCCGCCGCGCCCCGCGACGCCGCCTTCAGCCTCATGCGCCTTGAGCGCTTCCAGGAAGGCCGCAACCACATGGGTCGGCGGGGTGAACCGCCACTGGCCGGTCTTTTCCATATGCGCCCATTGCGCATGCACATCCAGGGACAGCGAATGGCTGTTGCCCTTGGCCGCCTCAAGTTCCTCTTTGCGGGCAATGACAAAGCCAAAGCCCGGCACCCCTTCGATGCATTTGTTGGCAGAGGAGACCATCGCCTCATAGCGGATCTGCGACGGCTGCAGTTCAATCGCGCCAAAGGCCGACATCGAGTCGATCAGCAATTTGCGGCCCGCGGCGTAAACAGCCTCGGAAATCTCCTCCACCGGGTTCAGAATGCCGGAGGAGGTCTCGCAGTGGATTGCCACCACATGGGTGATTGACGGATCTTCCGCCAGTATCTGCGCCACCTCATCACCGCGCGGCGGCAGGTAGTCGCCCTTGTCCAGCAGCTGATAGTCGCGGCCCAGGTATTGCAGCGTCTGCGCCGAGCGCAGCCCGTAGGCGCCATTGGCAAGCACCAGCGCCTTGCCGTCCCGCGGCACAAAGGAGGCCAGCATTGCCTCCACCGCGAAGCTGCCGGAGCCCTGCATCGGAACGCAGTCATATTCGCCAGCGCCATCGCCCAGCAGCGCCAGCAGGCGGCTGCGCATGTCGCGGGTCATGGCGCGGAAGTCGTCGTCCCAGCTGCCCCAGTCGCGAAGCATGGCCTGTTTCACCTCATAGGATGTGGTCAGCGGCCCGGGTGTCAGAAGGTAAGGCTCGCCCAGAAAAGGCGGGTCTATCTGCGGTGCGGAAGCGGTCATTGCCTGTCTCCAAAGCATGGTTCGAGAGCATGATTGCGCCAGCACAGTTCATATGTAAAATTGCAAAAAACAATTCAATGATAGGCCCAGCCTATACAAGTTTACAGGGTCAAAATATGCGTCATTCTCAGCTCAAGGCCTTTCACCACGTGGCCCTTCTGGGCGGCTTTTCCCGCGCCGCCGAGGCTCTGCACCTGACCCAGCCCGCGGTTTCGGAACAGGTTCGCAAACTGGAGCAGGACCACGATGTGCTGCTGTTCCGGCGCGAGAAGAAACGGGTGTTCCTGACAGCCGCAGGCGAGGAACTGCTTCACATGACCAAGCAGTACTTCGAGGTGGAAAGCCGGATCGGAGACTACCTGTCGGCAACCCGCGCCGCTGTTGAAGGGGAGTTGCGCATCATCGCCGACTCCGCCCAGCACATGACCGGCTTCCTGGGACCGTTCCAGAAACGCTACCCGAAAGTGGTAATTTCGCTGCGTGCCGGGAACACTGGCGAAATCATTGATGAACTGCGCGACTACAACGCCGAAATCGGGGTCGCCGGCAGCCTGTCCCCCGGTAAGGATATGAGTGTGTTGAACCTCGGTGCCACCGGCATCGTTGCCTTCGCCGCGCGCGGCCTGCTGATGGCCTCTCAGACAGACCTGTCGTTCCAGGAGCTGGCGCAGCTGCCCCTGGTGTTCCGCGAGGAGGGCTCAAAGACCCGCGAGAAAGTAGAGACCGCCGCACGGGAACAGGGAATCCGGCTGAAGCCCGCAATTGTCGCCGAAGGGCGCGAGGCCGTGCGCGAGCTTGTTGCCTCCGGCGCAGGTATCGGTTTTGTCTCCGAGGCGGAGTTCGGCCACGACGACCGCCTGGTTAAATACAGCCTGCGCGATGCCGACCTCACGATGAGCGAAAGCATCATCTATCTCACCCAGCGCCGTGACGTCCGCGTGATCCGCGCCTTCATGGACTTTGCCAAAGGTATTCAGGCAAAATAACGCGCTGCGGGCAAGTCGCGTGAAAAGATTAGCCGCCGCCGGTTCGGACACAAGTATGGCAGGGTCAGGAACAAGCACTGGTTAAACTTTTCCATTCAGCTGATTCATTGTTTTTCAATGCTTGCTTTCCAGAATAGACATTCGGTTCTAGTCTGCAGAAAACCGCAAGGATTTCCCGGAACTTCAATTCAGGCGCTCAATGACCAAGCAGCGTGTTACGCGTAAATACCTTCGTCTGCGCAGCGGCATCGCCTTGGCAATCCTGCTGGCGGCCGCTGTGGCCGCATTCTGCGTCACCCTCTCCGGTCAAAGGAGCGTGGTCCGGCGGGCGGAGAACACCAGGGTCCTCGACCAGCTTCTTGTTTCCCTCTCCGAATTGTCGCTGGCCTTTGACGAGCTGAAGAATGACCCGGGCAGCCAGAAGGCGCTGATTGCGCGCGGGCGCATCCGGCGGAGCGCAAGGCCCGCAGCGGACTCGTTTGCCGGCCTCACCGGTGAAGACGCGCTTTCAGCGTTCTCGCCGCAGGCGCAGGAAATCCTATCCCAGCCGGCGCTGAATCCGATCTCCGAACTGGAGGACATCCTGCTGCTGACAGGGCTGCTCACGGATCCCGCCGCCAACCGGGAGGCGGCCGCGGATATTAAAGCTGCGACGCTGGCCTCGGACCTGTCCAGGCGGCTGCTGACCATTCTCATGAAAGTGAAGGAAGCCGAAGCCCAGACCAGCCGCATTGCCGCGCAGACTCAGCTGCTCTATGCGCTGGCGGCCGTGATAATCGGCGCTATCGGCGTATTTGTTGCAGCCCGTTTCGTGCATCTGCCGATGGAGCGCTTCATCATCAGCGCGCAGTCGGAAATCGAGGCCAGCCGCCGCAAAGCAGAAGCCGCCTCTGAGGCAAAGTCCGTTTTCCTGGCAACGATGAGCCACGAAATCCGCACCCCGCTGAACGGCGTGCTCGGCTTAGCAGAGCTGTTGAACGACACTGACCTGAATGACCAGCAGCGGCATATGATCCGTATGATGATCGTGAGCGGCAATTCCCTGCTGAGCATCATCAACGATGTTCTGGACCTGTCCAAGGCCGAAGCCGGCAAGCTGGAAATGGAAGCCGAAGCCTTTAACGTCCGCGCCACCTGCCTGGAGGTGATTGACCTGTTTTCTGCACGGGCACAGAGCGCAAAGATCAACCTGCGTTTCGAAGCGGCCGCAGAGGTCAGCAACTGGCATGTGCAGGGATACGGCACCGCGATCCGCCAGATCGTTGTCAATCTGATCAGCAACGCGTTGAAATTCACCGAAAACGGAACTGTAGAGGTAAAGCTGCAGGAGTTGCCGCCAGCCCCCGGCGGGGACCGGATGATCCGCATTACCGTACGCGACACCGGCATCGGGATACCGCCGGAAGCCCAGGAACATATTTTTGAGCAATTCGCCCAGGCCGATGCAACCACAACCACGCGGTTTGGCGGCACCGGCCTTGGTCTCGCCATCGTCAAGAACCTTACCCAGGCGATTGGCGGCACGATCGCACTCCAAAGCGCCGAAGGCCAGGGCGCCGAATTCACGGTGGATTTTCCTGCCGGGGATGTGCCGCTGCCGGCTGCGGTTTCCCGGCCCGAACCCGTCAATGCCACTTTCAGCAAGAAGGTGCTGGTTGCTGATGACAACCGGGTCAACCAGATGGTCGCGGGCAAGATGCTGGAGCGGCTGGGATGCACCGTCATAACAGCAGGAAACGGGTTCGAGGCAGTGGAGCTGACACAGAGCTGGGCGCCCGACCTTGTGCTGATGGATGTCCGGATGCCGGAAATGGACGGGCTCGAAGCCACCCGGGCGATCCGTGCCGCAGAGCAGGAGAAGGGATCGGCGCCGGTCCCGGTCATCGGTCTGTCCGCCAATGCGATGAGCGAGCAGCGTCAGGAAGGCCTGTCCGCAGGAATGAATGATTATCTCGCGAAACCCGTCAACAAGGCGGCAATTGCTGCCGCCCTGACCCGCCTTTGGCCGGACGAGGCCGCCGCATGCAGCAAGGGAAGCTCGAAATGCGCCTGAAACCGTTGATTGCCGCTGCCATCACATCTGCCTCCCTGCTGTCCCCGCCAGCCGCAGCGGATCCCGGCCAGGTTTGGCTCTACAACTGGAGCGGCTACATCGACCCGGACACCCTTGCCGGGTTCCAGGACTCTACCGGCACTGCGGTCGTGCTTGACACCTATGGCGATGCTGATGAAGCCGAAGCACGGCTGCTTGCCCGCGGCACCGGTTATGATCTGGCGATCGTGGCCTCTGAAACGGTCGGCCGCATGGCAGAGGCCGGCGCAATCAGGGAATTCAGCCTGCCGGATATTCCAAACGCGGCAGCGCTCGACACAGAACTGATGCAGATCCTGCTGGCCTCCCTTCCCCAAGCAGAAGGCTACGCTTTGCCCTACCTCTGGGGGACAACCGGCCTCGCCTATGACCGCGCCGCGGTGCAGGAGCGCCTGCCTGACGCGCCGCTCGACAGTTGGGCGCTGGTGTTTGACCCGGAAAATGCCAGCAAGCTTGCGGATTGCGGCATATCCATCGTCAACTCGGTGGAGGAGGTTCTGGCCGCTGCACTGGCCTATCTTGGCCTGGACCCGCAGTCCCAATCAGAACAGGACATTGAGGCCGCCTTCGGCCTGCTGTCCGCCATCGCGCCTTATGTCCGGTCGTTTGATTCCTACCAGTATGATGCGCTGATGGACGGCGAAGTGTGCCTTGCCATCGCCTGGAGCACGGCGGGCCTGGCGCCAAAAATGGAAGATGAAAACAGCAGCTATCAGTATGTCATTCCCAGGGAAGGCTCCAACTTGTGGGCCGATCTCTTTGTTATTCCAAGCGATGCCGGCGATCCGGAGGGTGCACACCGGCTGGTGAACCATGTTTTGCAGCCGTCGGAGATGGCGCGCGCAACAATCTTCACCAACGCCACGAACAGCCTGCCCGCTGCACGCCAGGAGATCCGCGACACCGGATATGCAATCCCTGCACTGACCCTCCCGCCAGAGATCCGAGAGAACCTGTTTGTTGTGAAACCCCGAAATGGTGAGGAAAAGCGGATGCTCGACCGCCGCTGGAGGCTGCTGCAGATCGGGCTTTAACAGCATCGCCGTTCCAAACCGCGTTTTTGACCGAGCCGGAAAACTGACCTGCGGGCACAGGAGGCCGAGCGTGACAGCTTCACGCACTCCCCACTCCTTTCTGATGAGGGCAATTTTGCACGCGTTGACAAAGCTAAGGAGCGGCTGCCCGGCCGGCTCACGGCATACGAGTACTTCACTGCAGTCCCAAGCCCATGGCTGATGGGTTGATGAAGGACCTCAAACAGGAAAGTGCTCCCCGCAAGCGCATCCTTGTCCTGGCGTTTAAGCTCAGATGAAGCTCACACGGCCATTGAGCTTCTAATGCAGGCAGGCTTCTTACTAAAAATCGCGCTGTGATTGCGGGAATGTGAAAATCTAAAGGGTGCTTCTTAGCCGGCACCGGCAGCCGAAACCTTTTTGCCTGATCCGCCCGCAGATTTCCTGTTCTTTGTAACCTTGTTCACAGGCAAGCCGCTGCAACCGGACTATGCCGCACCGGTCCCGGCATCTTGTGTTGCATCGATGGCTGCGCCGCCTGAAACTGCTGCGCAACGCGAACAGCAAAGAAACTGCCCCAAAAGGAGTCATAAGCATGCGCTTGCCTAATTCACTCGCATTTGCTGCAGCCTTTGCTGCGGGGCTTGCGGCCTTGCCCGCTGCTACCCTTGCCCAAGGCGGGCTGAAACCAGTCAAGCTGCTGCAAACTTCTACGGAAGCCCTGTTTCTGGAACGGCAGTTCTTCGGCCAGGTGGCGGCCAAGCAGACAGTGGACCTTGCATTTCAGGTTTCGGGGCAAATCTTGAAGTTTCCGGTCACCGAAGGAAGTGCGGTGGCGAAAGGCGGGCTGATTGCCGAGCTCGACCTGGAACCGTTCGCGCTGAAGCTCGAGCAAGCGCAGCTGCGTAAGGAACAGGCTGACCGCACCGTAGCGCGCTTGAAAAATCTGACCGGCACCGTCAGTCAGGTCTCAATCGACGACGCCGAGACTGAGGCGGGGCTGGCACGCGTTGCGCTGCGCGATGCAGAATATGAATTCGAGCACGCCACCCTGAGCGCGCCCTTTGATGCTCTGGTGTCCAGCCGCGAGGTTGAGCAATTCACCACCGTCAGTTCAGGAACTCCCATCGTGCGGCTGCACGACATGTCCGAACTGTACATCAAGGTTGATGTGCCGGAAATCCTGTTCCAAAGGGCCGAGGAAAGCGACGTGCTGACGATCTCCGCCAACTTCCCCGGCCAGAATACCGAGTATCCGCTGGAGATCCTGGAATATGACGCAGAGGCCAGCAGCGTCGGCCAGACCTACCAGGTAACATTCCGCCTGCCCCCGCCCGAAGACCGCCAGATCCTGCCGGGCGCATCTGCAACTGTGAGAGTGCGGGTCAACACCGGCGATGCGGGCATCAGAGTGCCCGCAACGGCTCTGGTAACCGCAACCGACGGCAGCACCGGCGTGATGGTCTTTTCCCCACCCGGCGCTGAGGAAGGCACCGTTGCATGGACCAAAGTGAAGGTCGAAGCCACCCAGAACGGTGATTTCCGCGTGGCGGACGGCCTTGCCGGAGACGAAGAGGTGGTGCTGACCGGGGGTGGTGCGCTGAAGGATGGCCAGCAGGTCAGACGCTTTACCGGTTTCGGGAACTGAGGGCAGGCAGATGGACATTGCACGCGGGTCGATCAACCGGCCGCTCTATACCTGGATCATCATGCTGGCGGCCCTGCTTGGCGGCATCTGGGGGTTTCTGAACCTGGGCCGGCTCGAAGATCCGGCCTTCACCATCAAATCCGCGGTCATCGCGACACAATACCCCGGCGCCAACAGCGAACAGGTTGCGCGCGAAGTCTCCGAGCCGCTTGAATCCGCGATCCAGAAAATGGGCGAGGTCAAGCTGATCACGTCCGTGAACCAACCCGGCTTCTCGCTGATCGAAGTGGAGATGCAGGATACTTACGACGGCACCGAACTGCCTGCCATTTGGACCAAGCTGCGCGCGGAAGTCCGCGATGCTGCCCGCGCTTTGCCGGAGGGCGTCAGCCAGCCGGTTGTAAACGACGGCTTTGGCGATGTGTTCGGCCTATTCTATGCGGTGACGGCAGAAGGCTACACGGACGCCGAAAAGCATGATCTGGCAACCTACTTGCGGCGCGAGCTGCTGACGGTGGACGGGGTGGCCGATGTTGAAATCGCCGGGCTGCCGCAGGAGGCGATCTTTGTCGAACCCACGCTGGCGGTCTCGGTCAATCAGAATGTTCCGATTGACGCGATCAGCAACGCGCTGGCCACGTCCAACTCGGTCCGTTCAGCAGGCAGTCTGGACGCCGGTCCTGCCGAAACCCTGATGCGTGCGCCGGAAGGCTCGGACTCGGTCTCCGAAATTCAGGGTCTTGCGATCGGCTGGCAGGGCGACGTGGTCAATGTGATCGACATGGCCGACGTTCATCGCGGCCGCATCGACAACCCGGACCTGATCATCCGCTTTGACGGGGTTGAAGCCTTCACACTCGGGATTGCGGGCCTTGCCACCGAAAACATCGTTGAAGTGGGCAAGAACGTTGACGCCAAGCTCGCCGCGCTGGACAGCCAAATCCCCTATGGTGTCGATCTGAAGCCGATCTACCAGCAGCATGTTGTGGTCGAGCAGGCCTCCAACGACTTCCTGGTGAACCTCGCCATGTCGGTGTCCATCGTTGTTGTGGTGCTGGCCCTGTTCATGGGCTGGCGGGCCGCGGTGGTGGTGGGCACCACCCTGCTGCTGACCGTGGTGGGCACACTGTTCTTCATGAACATGTTCTCGATCGAAATGGAGCGGATTTCGCTTGGTGCGCTGATCATCGCCATGGGGATGCTGGTCGACAACGCCATTGTTGTGGCGGAGGGAATGCAAATCTCCATGCTGCGCGGCAAGACCTCCCGCGAGGCGGCGCATGATGCGGCCTCGAAAACCCAGATCCCGCTGCTCGGCGCCACGGTGATCGGCATCATGGCTTTTGCCGGTATCGGTCTCAGCCCGGATGCAACTGGCGAGTTCCTGTTCTCTCTGTTCGCGGTGATTGCTATTTCGCTGCTGCTCAGCTGGTTCCTGGCTCTGACAGCTACGCCGCTGTTGGGTCACTATTTCTTCAAGCAGGGCAAGGAGGGGGATGGCGACGCCTATGATGGTGTCCTGTTCCGCACCTACGGCGCGATCCTGCGGGCATCTCTGAAGCTGCGCTGGATGGTCGTCGCTGGGCTGATTACCGTCACCGTGGTCTGCTTTATCGGTTTCGGACAGGTGCGGCAGCAATTCTTCCCGGATTCCAACACCCCGCTGTTCTTCGTCCATTACAAACTGCCGCAGGGCACTTCGATACAGACCACATCCGAGCATCTGCAAGTATTCGAAGAATGGCTTGGCGCACGCGAAGATGTGGTTTCGGTGGCGTCCTTCACGGGTCAGGGCGCAACCCGCTTCATGCTGACCTATTCTGCCGAAAAGCCGAACCCCAGCTACGGCCACCTGATCATCCGTACCGCAAACCTGGACGCCATCCCGCCGCTGCAGGCTGAGCTGGAGGCGTTTGGCCAATCCCGCTTCCCTGAGGGCGAGTTCCGCACCAAGCGGCTGGTGTTCGGCCCGGGCGGCGGCGATCCGGTCCAGGTGCGCTTCTCCGGTCCCGACCCGCGCGTTCTGCGCAGCCTCGGCGAAGAAGCCATCCGGCGGCTGGAAACAGCCTCCCCCAATATCCTGCTCCCGCGTCACAACTGGCGCGAGCAAGAGCCGGTGCTGAAACCTGTCTATGCCACTGACCGGGCTCAGACCGCCGGTGTCACCCGGGATAACATTGCCGACGCGCTGCAGTTCTCCACTGACGGCCTGCAAATGGGTGTCTTCCGGGAACGCGACCGGCTGATCCCCATTGTGGTGCGCCGCGCACCGGAAGAAACCTACAATATCTATGATCAGGTGGTGTTTTCGTCCTCAGCCGGAAAGTTTTTGCCGCTGGAGCAGATGATCGACGGTATTGATGTCGAGGTGGAAAACACTCTGGTGCACCGCCGGGACCGGCTGCCTACGCTGACTGTCGGCGCGGACATCCCGCCGGACATGACCGCCGCCACCGTTTTTGCCGAGATACGGGGCACGATCGAAGCGATGGAGATACCGCCCGGTTACATCATGGAATGGGGCGGTGAGCATGAAAGCTCCGGCGACGCCAATGAAAGCCTTGGCAAGCAGCTGCCGGTGACCCTTCTGATCATGGTGCTGATTTCGGTCCTGCTGTTCAACGCGATCCGCCAGCCGGTGATTATCTGGCTCCTGGTGCCGATGTCGGTGAATGGGGTGGTGATCGGGCTTCTCGGCACCGGCTTCCCGTTCACCTTCACAGCTCTTCTGGGGCTGCTCAGCCTGTCGGGTATGCTGATCAAGAACGGCATCGTGCTGGTCGAGGAAATCGACCTGGTACGCGAGACCGGAAAACCGTTGCGCGAAGCCATCGTCGAAGCGTCGGTCTCGCGTTTGCGCCCGGTGATGCTGGCAGCGGTGACCACCATCCTCGGCATGGCGCCATTGCTAACCGACGCCTTCTTCGTGTCGATGGCCATCACCATTATGGGCGGGCTGGCCTTTGCCACTGTGCTGACGCTGGTGGCCGCGCCGGTTTTCTACCTGATCTTCTTCCGCGGCGTGGAAAAACGCGAGATGGCTGGCGCTTGATCCCTCCTGCATCCCGAAAATCAAAGCCCCAGCGGAATCCGCTGGGGCTTTTGCGGTCAGAGCCAGTTCTGCGCCCGCCCTGCTTTGCCCTCCGGAAGACAGGAGGTCTTCCGAAGAGTAGATCAGCGAAGGCTTCGCCACTGGCGGAACAGGAGGCGCGAGCGGGGATGCTGGAGATACGAAAAGGGAAGGGTTCTGCCGCAAATGGCAAAACTATGTGTCGCCCGGCAATTCAGGAAGTGGCGGACCGAGGAGGATTCGAACCCCCGACCCCTTGATTCGTAGTCAAGTACTCTATCCAGCTGAGCTATCGGTCCACTGCGGCGGGGTTTACTCATAGCATCGAACGGGCGCAACCCCAAAAACAAAAATTGTTCCGGCCGCGGCCAATTTCCAGCCATGCCCTCCGAAGAACTCAGAGCGTGCCGTCGCCCTTTGGCAGGCAGATCTCGAACACGGTGCCATCTGGACCAGTCTGATTCAGCTTGACGCTGCCGCCATGGCCGCGGGCCAATTCGCCTGCAATTGCCAGCCCCAGGCCCGTGCCCCCCTTGCGGGCACCGCCCTGGAACGGTGTGAACAGGTTGTCCTTCGCCCTCTTGGGCAGGCCCGGTCCGGTATCCGAAACGGTGATGTACCAGGCGTCCGCCTCCTCGCGTGCCTCCACCGTTACCTGTCCCGGCTTGCCGGTGGCGGCAATCGCCTGGCGGGCATTGCGCACCAGGTTCATCACGATGCGGAACAGCTGCTCCGGATCGGCGCGCAGCATCATCGGCTTGGCCACTGCATTGATGATTTCGACATTGCCGCTGTCCGCCGCCAGCAGTTCGCTCTCAGCGATGTCGGCGGTGATCTCATGCAGGCAGACCACACCGAAGGTGGGCGATGGCTCCTCTGCCTTGCCAAAGGCAAGGGTGCCTTCGCAGAGGGACACTGCGCGGGTGATCGAGTTGACCAGTTTCGGTGCCAAGCGGCGCACCAGAGGATCCTCGCTCATCTCGATACGGTCGGTGAACAGCTGCGCCGAGGTCAGGATATTGCGCAGGTCGTGGCTCACCTTTGCCACCGCGCCCCCCAGCTGAGCCAGCCGCTCGCGCTGTTTCAGGGCATGGGTCAGCTCGGTCTGCAGCTGCATCAGCGCCTCTTCGGCCTCACGCAGCTCTACTACGCTGGAACTGGGGTGGATGATACCGCGCGCATCCTCCGGCGCCGCCGCATAGCGCTGCATGTACCCCACGACGCTCTTGATCGGTTTCACCAGCACAATCCGCACCGCCCCGAACAGCAGCACCGCGGTGAAGACGGAGATCACGGCGGACAGGATCAGGATCCGCACCCCGTAGTCGATCATCGCCGCGCGCAGCGGCGCGGTTTCCATGGTCACCTCTATCAGCAGGCCCGCTTCTCGCACCGGCGCACCGATCACCCGGATGATCTCATTCTCCGGGCGGATCAGCCGCATCATCGCATCGCGGATCAGGGTCATAGCTCCGGCCCTGCGCAGGTCATAGGTGGCGGTGATTTCCTGCGGGATCGGCGAGGCCAGCATCAACTGGCGGATCTCGTCGCGGCGCAGCACCACGTTATAGACGCCCGCGTTCTCCAGCAGCTCCGCTTCCAGCTCGGTCTCCAGCATGTCATCAGCCAGAAGCGCCAGCGAGGCAATCTGCGCCCGCTCCAGCCGGTCGGCCAGATAGTCCTCGCGGAAACGCGCAATCGACGGCACGAAGATCAGCACCTCGGCCAGCATCACGAAGACCGTGGTCAGGATCAGGAATCTGCCCGAGAGCGTGTTGAGCATGAAGCGGCCTTCAGTTCATGAAATCCAGCGCTGAACAAAGCGCACTGCGCGTTTAACAAATTTACTCTCAAACAGCCGCGGGGAGAAATAGGCCCCTGCCGCCCGTTTGTTAATCTCGCTGATCGAGGGGTAAGGTGCAACCATTGCCGCCACTTGGCTCATCTTCAGGCCATTGGCAATCGCCATCGACCACAGGGCGATGAGCTCTCCGGCCTGATGGCCCGCAATAGTGGCACCCACCGGGCGGCCCTTGACCACCATGACCTTGATAAACCCCTTGGTCTTGCGCTCGGCAATGGCGCGATCGTTGTGGTGATAGTCAAACCGCGCCACCTCCAGCTTGACGCCATAGCGGTCGCGCGCCTGCAATTCAGTCAGACCCACCTGCGCCAGCTCAGGGTCGGTATAGGTGGCCCAGGGGATATGGCTGGTCTTTGCCTTCGACGGCAGGCCAAACAGGGCGGAACGGATGATGACGCTGGCGTGATAGCCCGCCACATGGGTGAATTGCAGTCCGCCCGCCACATCGCCGATGGCATAGACACGCTTGTTGGTGGTCAGCAGGCTGTCGTCCACCTTGATGCCGTTGCCTTGCGTTTCAATCCCGGCGGCGGCGAGGTTCAGCCGCTCCATATTGGCCTTGCGCCCCACCGCCATCAGCAGGTGGCTGCCCTTGAAGGTACTGCCGTCCTTGGTTTCGACCTCGATCGCCCCGGCCTGTCCGGTGATGCGGGAGACCATGGCGCCTTCCGCGATCTCCACGCCTTCCTCCCGCAGCGCTTCCAGCACCAGCGCCGTAGCCTCGGGATCATCCTTGCCCAGCGCCTTGAGGCCTTCGATCACCGTCACCTTGCAGCCCAGCCGCACATGGGCCTGCGCCATTTCCATGCCAATCGGACCGCCGCCAATGATCAAGAGATGCTCCGGCTTCTCGCGCAGATCGAACAGCGTCTCGTTGGTTTCATAGGGCACCTTGTCCAATCCCGGGATCGGCGGCACCAGCGGCGAGGAGCCGGTGGCGATCACCACCCGCCGTGCGGTAATGCGATGCGCACCCGCTTCGACTTCTGTTGGGGATACGAAGCTGCCAAACTCCCGGATCACCCGCACGCCGAAGCCTTCGAACCGCTCCTGGCTGTCCACTGGGGCGATGGTTTCAATGACCCCATGCACATGATCCTTGGCCGCGGCGTAGTCCGCCTGGGGCAGCAGATCCGCCACGCCGAACGCCGCCGTATGCGCCTGGCCATAGGCCGCCTTGGCGCTCGCCAGCAGCGCCTTGGAGGGGACACAGCCATAGTTCAGGCAGTCGCCACCCATCTTGTGGCCTTCCAGCAGCACCACATCCGCCCCCATCTGGCTGGCCCCGGCTGCCACCGAAAGACCGCCTGAACCGGCCCCGATGACCAAAAGATCGCAGGTGATACGGGTCATGTTCAGCCTCCCCTCTTCTTGCCGCGGATGGATTTCACGATGATCGGCATTGCTGCCAGCACACACAGGCCCAGAATCGGCCCGATCACATGCGGCTCCCACAACAGGCTAAGGTCCGGATCGCCGCCGCGGTCAAAGACAGAGCCGACGCCGACACCGATCCAGGTAAAGACGATGGCACCCGGAATGATTCCCGCCGCGGTGGACCACAGGAAGTTGCGGAACTTCACCCCGACCAGCGCAGGCAGCAGATTGGCAACAAAGAACGGCACCGCCGGCACCAGGCGCAGCAGCAAGAGCACCTCCACCTCGTTTTCCCGCAGCGCCTGTTTCAGCATCTGCACCCGGCCCTCTGCCGCTTCGATCTTGGCGGTCAGAACCGCCCCCAGCCCCATGCGCGCCGCCAGAAAGATGCCCGCAGCGCCGATGGTGGCAGAGACGACATTGAAGGCAGTGCCCGCCGCCAGCCCGAACAAAAAGCCGCCGGTGACAGAGGCCACCGCCGCGCCGGGCAGCGAGAACACCACGATCACGATGTAGATTCCCATGAACAGCGCCACCAGCCCAAGGTAGTTCTGGTCCCGGAACGCCATCAGCGCCTCCCGGTTGTCGCGCAGCGTGTCAAAGGTCAGGTAGTCCTTCAGCACCACCGCCCCGATCAGCGCCACCGCCACCACCGCAATCAGCGGAAGATGCCGCGCCAGTCCCGGCTTGGCGCCGTTCTGTTCCTTGGACTGGGGATTCGTTTCCGGTGTCTCTGTCATGCCGCTCATCTGGTCCGTTCCAATTGCGTTCTTGCTGTTGCTACGTATTAAATGGCTCTTCCGCGAGGGTGGTTCCGCTTGCCTCACAGGCGCTTGATCACAACCCCGGATTCCGTGAGCTTTATGGCAGAATCACCGCCCCCGTGTTACAGCCGCGCTGTCCGGACAGGCCGCTCCGGGGCAGTTTTCGGCAGAAATGTTGCATATTGCCCGGAAAAGGCGGCTTGCGGGGTTTGACTTACCCGCCATTCCCTCCTAAAGACCGGGCTTCGAGATAGACCCCGGGCGGGCGATTCCGCGCACCCGATGACAAAATGTGGAGACCGGAGCGATGAAACGCACCTATCAGCCTTCGAACCTGGTTCGCAAACGCCGCCACGGCTTCCGTGCGCGCATGGCCACCAAGGCAGGCCGCAAGATCCTGAACGCACGCCGCGCCCGCGGCCGCAAAGAACTGAGCGCATAAGCTCAGTTCCTGTTCTGACGGACATGACACCGCCGGAGGCCCCCAAGGACGGCAACGCTGCCCGCGGGGACACGCCTCCGGCGGTGTCCGTTTGTCCACCTGACACCCAAAAGATCGAAATCATGGCCAAGCGCCGTGACTTTCTCGCCTGCGCCCGCCCGCCTGCCCGCAAGCAGGGCACCAAGGCGATGATGGTGCAGGGCCGGAACCGCCGCGATGACGGCGGCATCCGCATGGGCTTCACCTGTTCCAAGAAAGTCGGCAACGCAGTCGCCCGGAACCGCGCCAAACGCAGGCTGCGCGAGGCCGCACGGATGATTCTGCCGGCCCATGGCCGCCCCGGCTGGGACTACGTGCTGATCGGCCGCGCCGTGGAAACCGCCCAGCGTCCGTTCGAGGAGCTGAAGCGCGACCTGATTTACGCGCTGAAAAAGATCCACGGCCAGTAAGCGCCCCGGCCTTTGGCCGCATTGCCACTTGGCCGCCCTGCCCCTATCTATCCGCCATGACCCCGCTGGCCCATCTCTTTGCCCTGCCCGTGCGCGCCTACAGGCTGCTGTTCAGCCCCTGGGTCGGCTTCAACTGCCGTTACCAGCCCACCTGCTCGGCTTATGCATTGGAAGCGTTGCAAAAACACGGGGCATTAAAGGGTGCCTGGCTGACCGCGCGGCGCATCGGCCGCTGCCACCCGTTCGGCGGCGACGGCTATGATCCGGTGCCGGACCGGAAGGACTGACCCCCGCCCGCCTTTTTTCCTTGGCAAAACGCCCATCCTCGGCTAGGGCGCGGCCATGCTTGATGATGATCTGGACGAAATCCACCCGCTGTTTGCCGGCGCCCCCTCGACCACTGAGTTCAAGAAACTCAGGAAGCGCATCGTGCGGTACGCGCGCGAGGCGATCGAGCAATACGGCATGGTGGAGCGCCGCGAGGACGGCAGCACGCCCAAGTGGCTGGTCTGCCTGTCGGGCGGCAAGGACAGCTATACCCTGCTGGCGGTTCTTTATGAACTGAAGTGGCGCGGCCTGCTGCCGGTGGACCTTCTGGCCTGCAATCTCGATCAGGGCCAGCCCGGATTCCCCGCAACAGTGCTGCCGGAGTTCCTCGAAAAGATGGGCGTGCCGCACCGGATCGAATACCAGGACACCTATTCCATTGTCGTCGACAAGGTTCCGCAGGGGCGCACCTACTGCGCGCTGTGCTCGCGCCTGCGCCGCGGCAACCTCTACCGCATCGCACGCGAAGAGGGCTGCTCGGCGGTCGTGCTGGGCCATCACCGTGACGACATCCTGGAAACCTTCTTCATGAACCTGTTTCACGGCGGCCGGCTGGCGACCATGCCGCCCAAGCTGGTCAATGAGGAAGGCGACCTGTTTGTGTTCCGCCCGCTGGCCCATGTGGCTGAGGCCGACTGCGAGAAATTCGCGCGGTCCATGAACTATCCGATCATTCCCTGCGACCTTTGCGGCAGCCAGGACGGACTTCAGCGCCAGCAGGTGAAGCAGATCTTGGACCAGTGGGAATCAAATTCGCCCGGTCGCCGCCAGGTGATGTTCCGGGCGCTGATGAATGCGCGCCCGTCGCATCTTCTGGACCCGAAACTGTTCGATTTCGCGGGACTTGAGCTGAAGATTGCCGATTCCGCGGACGAAATTCCGGAAATTCCCCAGCTGCGTTAACTCCCGGGTTATATCAGCACCTTAGTCTCAGGGCCGAACGAACGGCTGCAGACGAAAGGTCTGGGAATGACACATACGGGTTCAGGCATCCTGGCACGCCTCCGGCAAATCCTCGCCCCCGCAGTTTCCGGGCCGGCGATGCTCGCCTTTCTGCCTGCTCTGACCCTGGCCACCTTTTGGATTGGCGGCGAAACGGCGCTGCTGGCTGTTGCCCTGGGGCTGCCGGTCCTGATTGCGGCCGCAGGCGGCTTCAGCAATCTGGGCGGGAACTCTCAGCCGCGCGACCCGGTCACCGGCATGATGCTCCGCAACGGGTTTGAGCAGGAAGCCGCCCGGATTCTTACCGAATGCAGCGAGGGCGGGCTGCGCTCTGCCATTTTCATTGTGGAGCTGGACGACCACCGCGAACTGACAGACCGCCACGGCAAGGAAGCCGGCGACCGGTTCGTGCAGCATTGCGGCGCGCAAATCGTATCAGCGCTTCGTCAGGACGACATCGTCGCCCGGATCAGTGACAGCCGGTTTGCGGTCTGCCTGGCGCCAACCCTGCAACTGGATCTGGAACTGTGCATCCAGCTGGCCGGACGTATGCAGGCCGCTACCGAAGAACCCCTGCCGCTGGACGGCACCACCATCTACATGACCTCCTCGATGGGATTCTGCCAGCACAGCCGCGTCCCCGGCGCCGAAAGCGCCGAGTGGATCAGCGCCGCCGCTGCCGCCCTGTCTGAGGCGCAAGGCAACGGGCCTGGCGGCATCCGGGCCTATTCTACCGACATGCCGGGCCGCACCGGCAGCCGTTCCACGCTGCGCGAGGAAGCCGCAGCAGCACTGGAAAGCGGCCAGATCCAGGCTTGGTTCCAGCCGCAGATCTGCACCGACACCGGCCGGGTTTCGGGGTTTGAGGCGCTGGCACGCTGGCAGCACCCGGTGCAGGGACTGATCCCGCCCTCCACTTTCCTGCCCGCGCTGGAGGAGGCCGGGCTGATGGAACGGTTGAGCCAGGTGATGCTCTATAACGCGCTGGTCGCCATCAAGGCTTGGGATGACGCCGGAGTGTCGGTACCCTGCGTCGGCGTCAACTTCGCCACCCAGGAATTGCGCAACCCGGGGCTGGCGGGCCGCATCAAGTGGGAGCTGGAGCGTTTTGGAATGCCCGCCGAGCGCCTGTGCGTGGAAATCCTGGAAACCGTGATGACCGATCAGCCCGACGATGTGGTCACCCGCAACATCCTCGCGCTCAGCGAAATGGGCTGCCCGATCGACCTCGATGACTTCGGCACCGGCCATGCGTCAATCTCAGCGGTGCGCCGCTTCAACATCTCCCGCATCAAGATCGACCGCACCTTTGTGATGAAGGCGGACCAGGACCCGGAGCAGCAGAAACTGATCTCCGCCATCCTGACCATGGCGGAGCGGCTGGAGCTGGAGACCCTGGCCGAAGGGGTGGAAACCGCAGGTGAGCACGCGCTGCTGGCGCAGCTGGGCTGCGGCCACGTTCAGGGCTTCGGCATCGGCCGCCCGATGCCCTTTGACCAGACCCTGGACTGGATCACCGCGCATGAGGCCAAGCTGCAGGATGCGCCCGCAATCGGCCGCCAAACGCCCTGAACACTCAATTCCTTTGATTTTCTGCCGCAGCGGTGCCCTTTGACGCGCCGCTGCGCCGCGATTCTGCTTGACCTTTGCGGCCCACCTCTGTTGAACCCCACGTGTCCTTCCCTACACGAGGTGGCAGTCCCCAATGGACGATCAGAACAAAAATCTAATTCTCGCAACCGTACTCAGCTTTCTGGTGATCCTCGGGTGGTACACCTTTTTCCCGCCGCCGGAACCGGAACAGGCGCCGGAAACTGCGGTCACTGAAACCGCCCCGGCAGGCAATACCGCCGCTGCTCCCAGCGCCGCAGGTGCCGATGCCGTGGCCGAGACCGCCCCGGAAGAAGCTTCCGCCCCGGATGCACCGCGCGTCGCCATCGACACGCCCCGCGTCACCGGCAGCATCTCGCTGCAGGGCGGCCGGATCGACGATCTGTCGCTGAAGGACTACCGCGAGACCCTGGACGAGGGTTCCCCGATCGTCAAACTGCTGAAACCGGTAGGCGAGGCCGGCGCCTATTACGCGCTTTACGGCTGGGCACCGGGCGCAGGTCTGACCTTGAACGACGTGCCGGGCGCCAACACCATCTGGTCCGCCCCGGCGGGCGCCACCCTGTCCGCCGGCAGCCCGGTCACGCTCACCTGGGACAACGGCAAGGGCCTGACTTTCTCGCGCACCATCGCGGTGGATGAGGATTACATGTTCTCGGTCACCCAGTCGGTCGCCAACGCCTCCGGCGGCACCGTGTCGCTGGCGCCTTACGGCACCCTGGCCCGCCACGGCCAGCCCGAGGGGCTGAAGAACTTCTTCATCCTGCACGAAGGCCTGGTCGGCATGACCGACGGCGAGCTGGCCGAGACCGACTATGACGACATGGCCGATTTCGATCCGGACCCGCGCGACGGCTCCAAATCCAGCGTCAAGCAGGTCGAGGCCAACGGCTGGATCGGCTTCACCGATCACTACTGGATGTCCACCCTGGTGCCCGCACCGGGCCAGGATTTCCGCTCGATCGCCAAATTCGACGAGCGCCGCGATATCTACCAGACCGACATTGTGCTGCCGACCGTCACCGTGGCCGAGGGCCAGTCCACTGAAGTCACCACCCAGCTGTTTGCCGGTGCGAAGGAATGGGAAGCCATCCGCGGCTATGAAAAAGCGGGCATCGAGGGCTTCCTGGACGTCATCGACTGGGGCTGGTTCTTCTTCCTGACCAAGCCGATGTTCTGGCTGCTGCACAACCTGAACGTCCTGATCGGCAACATGGGCTGGGCTATCATCGGCCTGACCGTGGTGATCAAGATCCTGGTGTTCCCGCTGGCCTATAAATCCTATGCCTCCATGGCGAAGATGAAAGAGCTTCAGCCGGAGATGGAGAAGCTCAAGGAGCGCGCCGGCGACGACCGCCAGAAGATGCAGAAGGAGATGATGGAGCTGTATAAAAAGGAGAAGGTGAACCCCGCCGCGGGCTGTCTGCCGATCCTGATTCAGATCCCGATCTTCTTCTCGCTCTACAAGGTGATCTTCGTCACCCTGGAACTGCGCCACGCCCCGTTCTTTGGTCCGTTCCAGGATCTCAGCGCGCCGGACCCGACTTCGATCATGAACCTGTTCGGCCTGCTGCCCTTTGCGGCCCCGGCGCCGGAAAGCGTGCTGGCCCTGGTCTTCATCGGCATCCTGCCGATCCTGCTCGGCATCTCGATGTGGCTGCAGCAAAAGCTGAACCCGGCGCCCACCGACCCGACCCAGCAGATGATCTTTGCCTGGATGCCCTGGGTGTTCATGTTCATGCTCGGCGGCTTCGCCTCCGGCCTGGTGGTTTACTGGATCGCCAACAACACGATCACCTTCAGCCAGCAGTACCTGATCATGCGCAGCCATGGCTACAAGCCGGACGTGTTCGGCAACATCAAGTCGAGCTTCAAGAAGAAGCCGAAGGCTGAGAAGGAATGACCGCAAAGGTCACAGACATCTGGCGCCACCCGCTCAAATCCCATGGGCGGGAGGCACTGGAAAGCGTCACCATGATCGCCGGGCAGACCATGCCCGGCGACCGCGTTTGGGCGGTTGCAAATGAACAGTCCAAGGCCGACGGCAGCAAATGGGTGGTCTGCGGGAACTTCTCCCGCGGGTCGCAGTCCCCTGCCCTGATGGCCATTGACGCGCGGCTGGACGACGCCACCGGACGTCTCACGCTGACCCACCCGGCCCGGCCCGAAATCACCTTTGATCCAGAGAACCCGGCGGACCTGCAACGGTTTCTCGATTGGGAAAAGCCGCTGCTGCCCAGTACCGCCCGCGCCTCAGCCCGTATCATCAAGGTGCCCGGCCGCGGCATGACCGACACCGATTTCCCCTCGGTCTCCCTGTGCAACCACGCCTCCCACCGCGCGGTGGAGCAGGCCATCGGCCACGAGCTGTCGCCGCTGCGCTGGCGCGGCAACATCTGGTTCGATCTGGACGAGGCCTGGGCCGAAAACGAATGGCTGGGCCGAGAGGTGCAGATCGGCGAAGCCGTCTTTGCGGTGCGCGAGCGGGTGGTGCGCTGCCAAGCGACCACCGCCAACCCTGAAACCGGCGAACGCGACGCCGATACGCTCAAGACCCTCAAGGACAATTGGGGCCACCAGGATTTCTCGGTCTACGCCGAGGTGGTGCGCGGCGGCGAGATCCGCCTGGGCGACGCGGTAAAGGTGCTGTGATGCAGATGCAATTTTCCCTGGCCGAAGCGCCAGATGAGATTTCCACTGAGACGGGCCGCAAGCTGTTTGCGGGTGAGACCGAGTTCCTCAAGGGCGTGGTCGCGATGAACGGCCTGCCGGACGCCGACCGGGTGGAGGTCTGCTTTGCCGGCCGTTCCAACGTCGGCAAGTCGAGCCTGATCAACGCGCTGACCGGCACCAAAGGCATCGCGCGCGCCTCCAACACGCCGGGCCGCACCCAGGAGATCAACTTCTTCACCCAGGGGCCTGAGCTCTATCTGGTCGACCTGCCCGGCTATGGCTATGCCAACGCGCCTCTGAAGGTGGTGGAGCAATGGCAGAAGCTCTTGAAACGCTATCTGTCGGGCCGCCAGAACCTGCGCCGCGCCTTTGTGCTGATCGACAGCCGCCACGGCGTGAAGGCGGTGGACGACGAGATCATGAAGCTCTTGGACAGCTCCGCCGTCACCTTCCAATGCGTGATGACCAAGGCCGACAAGGTCAAGGAAAAGGACCGCGCCAAGGTGCTGGAGCAGGTGAAGGGCGCGCTGGCCAAACACCCCGCCGCCTATCCGGAGATTGTGCTGACCTCGTCAGAGAAGGGTGACGGGATCGCCACCCTGCGCTCGATCATCGCCGGGCTCTGACAGGCGTGCTCAGCCGCCTGCCCTCCCTGCTGGTTGTGATCGCCCTGGCCGTGGCCGGGCTGATCCCATCCGGCTGGATGCCGGCCTCGGCGCAGGACGGCAAGGTGCTTCT
This sequence comes from Leisingera sp. ANG-M7, assembly GCF_000813965.1. Taxonomy (GTDB): domain Bacteria; phylum Pseudomonadota; class Alphaproteobacteria; order Rhodobacterales; family Rhodobacteraceae; genus Leisingera. Next base: position 300,352 of record NZ_JWLI01000007.1, read on the forward strand.
GGTGATCTGTACCGGCCACGGGCCGGTGGAAACCTGGGTCGATCTGGACAGCGGCGAACCCCATGCACCTGCCGAGCAGATGGAGGACCGCAGCTGTCCGTTTGCAGCCCTTGGCGCCGTGGCGCTGCTGCCGGACAGCCTGATCAGCCTGAACCTGGAACCGCCTCTCAGCGACCGCTGGTCGCGTGAGGCCTTTACCCATCACACCGCCGGTTTCCACTGGCGCTACGACGCCCGCGGCCCGCCCGCGCTCTCCTGATTTTCTGAACACAACTGACATTTCCGCCGGCGCCCCGCGCGTCCGGCCCTGTTCCGGTATGGAGAGACCCAATGGCAACCAGCCAACCGCATTCCGCGGGCCAATCGCGCCCGCTTTCTGAGAAATTCTACTTCGCCGTCTGGCGCTGGCATTTCTATGCCGGCCTGTTTGTGATCCCCTTTTTGATCATGCTGGCGGTGACCGGCCTGATGATGATGTTCATCACCCAAGTGGACGGCCGCGACGGCGAGAAGATCACCGTCATCCAGGGCGCCGCCGAGCTGAGCATCCCCGCGCAGGAGGCCGCTGTTCTGGCCGCCCAGCCCGGCACCATCGCCGAGTGGATCGGCCCCAAGGCCCTGGATCTGGCCGCCGTGTTCCGGGTGAAAACAGATGACGGCCAGCGCCTTGTCGCGCTGGATCAATACACCGGCGAAGTGATCCAGGTCTGGGACCGCCGCACTGGCTGGTACGATCTTGCCGACAACATCCATTCTACCCTGCTGATCGGCGACACCGGCGACCGGCTGATCGAAATCGCCGCCGGTTTGGGCATCGTGCTGGTGCTGACCGGCCTCTACCTGTGGTGGCCGCGCGGCAACGCCATCAGCGCCTTTGTCCCCAACCTCCGCGCCCGTGGCCGTACACTGTGGAAGAACCTGCACGCCGTGACCGGCTTTTGGATTTCAGCTCTGCTGGTCATCTTCCTGATCTCCGGTCTGTCGTGGACCGGCGTCTGGGGCGGCCAGATGATGCAGGCCTGGAGCACCTTTCCGGCAGCCAAGTGGGACAACGTGCCCCTGTCCGATGACATCCACGCCAGCATGAATCACGGGTCCACCAACGACGTGCCCTGGGCGCTGGAACAGACCTCGATGCCCGCCTCCGGCTCTGACGCGGGCATCACCGGCGTGGCGGAGGGCGCGCCCGTGGATGCCGCCAGCCTGATCGCGCTGGGACGTGAACTGGGGATGGAGGGCCGCTTCCGCCTCGCCTACCCCGGCGGCGAAACAGGCGTCTGGACCATAAACCGCGACAGCATGAGCGGCGACGGCGACAGCCCCTTCATCGACCGTACCGTGCATGTGGACCAGTACAGCGGCAGGATCCTGGCCGATGTGAAATACGCGGACTATTCCTGGGCCGGCAAGGCGATGGCCGTCAGCATCCCCTTCCATATGGGGCTGATGGGCACCTGGAGCTTCGTGCTGAACGTGGTGTTCTGCCTCGCGGTGATCTTTGTCTGCGTCTCCGGCCTGGTGATGTGGATGAAGCGCCGCCCCGCTGGTGCCGCCCGCCTGGCCGCACCGCCGGAACCGGCAGAGATGCCGTTCTGGAAAGGTGCCGCGCTGATCGCAGTGCTGGTCTCGCTGGCCTTTCCGCTCACCGGCCTCGCGCTCTTGGCTGCGCTTGCCTTTGACGTGCTGCTGCTCGGCAATCTGCCCATGCTAAAACGCGCGGTGAGCTGACAATGAGCTGAGGGCAGCGCCCGTCTCGGCGGGGGGGGAAGCGAAGCGCCCGCCCCGCCGAGACGGGCGCCGCCCGGCCTTTCGGCCGGGCGGAATGCCTGCCACTACACGTGCTGCGCGCCGTTCACCTCGATCTCGGCGCCAGAGATATAGGAGCTCCCTTCCGAGCACAGGAAATAGATCGCCGAGGCGACTTCCTCCGGCTGGCCCAGCCGCTGCATCGGCAGCTTCTCGACGATCTTCTCGGTACCGGGCGACAGGATCGAGGTTTCCACCTCGCCCGGCGCAATCGCATTGACCCGCACACCCATCGGACCGAAATCATGCGCCATTTCCCGCGTCAGCGCCGCCAGCGCAGCCTTGGAGGTGGCATAGGCCGCCCCAGCAAAGGGATGCACCCGGCTGCCCGCGATCGAGGTCACGTTGACCACCGATCCCTTGGCCGCCGCAAGCTCATCCTTCAGGCCGCGGGCCAGCACCACCGAGGCGAAGAAGTTCACGTGAAACACCTTGCCCCAGTCCATCAGGTCGGTGTTGAGCGTGCTGAGCCGCTCGCCTTCCGGCCCTTTGGGCGAAATGCCGGCGTTGTTGACCAGGGCATCCAGCTGCCCGTCCAGCAGCTCCTGGATCCGGCCCACCCCGTTGATCGTGTCCGACGGGTCCGACAGGTCTAGCTGCACATGGTTCTCCTGGCCGCCGCCCCAGGGGCATTCCTGCGGGAACGGTTGGCGCGAACAGGTGATGACCCGCCAGCCCTCGGCGTTAAACCGGCGCACGGTTGCATGGCCGATGCCGCGGCTGGCACCTGTCAGCAGTAGTGTCTTCTGGCGCATGGCGCCCTCCTGATGAGAGAATCTGGGCTGAGCCTAGCATCCGCGCCGCCATCTGCAACGGGGTGCGCCAAAGCCTCCCCTTGGCAGCAGCGCCGGAACCCCGTAACACATTCTAACCAAGGGATGATGCAGCAATGAAGAAACAAGACATGAACCGCGATTGGATTGCCACCGCCGAAACCCTCTCCAGCGCGCTGCCGTATTTCCAGCGCTTTGCGGGGGCGATTGTCGTCATCAAGCTGGGCGGCCACGCCATGGGCAGCGACGAGGCGATGGAGACCTTTGCCCGCGACATCGTGCTGATGCGCCAGGTGGGCGTGAACCCGGTGATCGTGCATGGCGGCGGGCCGATGATCAACGCGATGCTGGAAAAGCTGCAGATCCAGTCCGAATTCGTGAACGGCAAGCGGGTGACCGATGCCGCCACCATGGAAGTGGTGGAAATGGTGCTGTCCGGTGTCGTCAACAAGCGCATCGTGCAGGCGATCAACAGCCAGGGCGGCCGCGCCGTCGGCCTGTCGGGCAAGGACGCGAACCTGATCACGTGCGATCAGGCGGATCCGGACCTGGGCTTTGTCGGCGCACCGGCGGAAATGGACCCTAAGGTGCTGCACGGGCTGTTTGAGAAGAACATGATCCCGGTCATTGCCCCCATCGGGTCGGGCAGGAACGGTGAGACTTACAACATCAACGGCGACACTGCGGCCGGCGCCATCGCCAAGGCGCTGCAGGCCGACCGCCTGCTGCTGCTGACCGATGTTGCGGGCGTCAAGAACGCCGGCGGTGAAGTGGTGACCGAGCTGAAGGCCGCGGACGTCGAGGAGATGACCGCCAGCGGCGTCATTGCCGGCGGCATGATCCCCAAGACCGAAACCGCGCTGGATGCGGTTCGCGGCGGCGTGCGCGCCTGCATCATCGTCGACGGGCGGGTGCAGAACGCGGTTCTGCTGGAGCTCTACACTGACCACGGCGCAGGTTCGATGATCCGCGCCTGACAATCAGGTAAGCGGTACTCAAGAGGGGCGCCGCCCCTCTTGGCCCTCCCGGGCCAATTCACCCCGGGATATTTTCAGCCAGATGAACGGGGGATCCCGGGATCAGCTCCCCGGCGCCTTGTAGGTGCTGGCGATGGAGCCCGCCTTCTTCTGGATCTCGGTGAACTCATCCGAGGTGAAGGCGCGCACGGTCTTGAGATTGCTGACCGCGCCGCTGGCACCGGTTACCAAGAGGCCCGCCAGCAGGCCGCTGATGTCGTCAATCGTGACCTTGATCGCGAAATCCTGGTCCCCTGTGGTCAGATAGAATGCCTCCAGCTTGCCGCCCGCTGCCTCAACAAGGGCCCGCGCTGCGGACTCGCGGTCGCTTGGGTTTTCGATCATCGCCTTCATCGCAGAAGACGTGTAGTTCCCGGTCACGATAAATCTCGGCATTTGGTCACTCCCTGGGGTGGAAATTGCACGCCGCTGCTGGGCAGGATGCCGAACTTTGCGGCCTGCATGCCCCCGGGCGTAAGAGTACCACAAATCCTCTTTTCCGCATATGTGCCCGGCCGCTGCGGCGGTGGACGGCGGGAAGACGCCGGCAGGCGATTGCGGGACGTTTTTTGCCCTCCGGCCAGGCACCCCGCGCTGCTAGGCTCACCCCAAGCCAGCCGACAGGACACAGCAAATGACCCTGACAGACCAGCCTGCCCCCGCCCCCCGCGGCCTGCCGTCCTGCACCGGCATAGAAGCTGCCGCCGAAAACACCGGACTGGAGGTCCGCGCCGCGCTGCACCCGGCCCAACAGCCGGTTCAGGCGCTGACCGGCGGCACCCTGATCCTTTTGGGCACGGGCAGCAGTTTCTGGCCGCTTTTCAAGAGCAGCCCCGAATATCAGGACGGCCTTCCGGACCCGGTTGACAGCTGGTCCGAACGGGTGGTGGGCACGCTGGCAGCGGATCTGGGCGGCAACGCGTATTTTCCCTTTGGCGGACCGCCCTACACGCCTTTCATCAACTGGGCGCTGGCCTCGGGACGGTTCTTCACATCGCCGTCACAGATGCTGGTGCATGATAGCGCCGGTATGATGATATCCTTGCGGGGGGCTATTCATTTCGAACAGGAATTTGACATTCCCCCTGCACCTTTGGCACAGTCCCCCTGCGACAGCTGCCCCTCGCGTCCTTGCCTTGCCGCCTGCCCCGTCAGCGCATTGGCCGACGGAGGCCCCTACGATCTGGCGGCCTGCCACGCGTATCTCGACACCAGCGCAGGCGCCGGCTGCATGTCCGGCGGCTGCCTTGCCCGGCGGGCCTGCCCGCTGAGCCGCAGCGCCGGCCGCGACCCAGAACAAACCGCACATCACATGAGGCATTTTCACCCGCAATGACCTGCACCCTGATCCTGACCCGCCACGCCAAATCCGCCTGGGACACCAATGTCCCCAGCGACCATGCCCGCCCCCTGAACAAGCGCGGGCGCCGCTCAGCCCCGGCCATTGCCGCCTGGATGCGCGAATGCGGCTACCTGCCGGATCAGGTGATCTCCTCCTCGTCGCAGCGCACCCGCGAGACCTGCGAACTGATGGACCTGGGGGTTCCTGCCACGTTCACAGAGCGGCTGTATCACGCCAATTCCGACATGATCTTCAAGGTGCTGAGCGAGGCCGAGCAGAAGCGGGTCATGGTGATCGGCCACAACCCCGGCATTGCCGCCTTTGCCCATACCATCGTCTCCAGCCCGCCCGACCATGCCCGGTTCGACGACTATCCCACCGGCGCGACGCTGGTGGCTGAGTTCGATATCGGCAGCTGGCGCGAGCTGAGCTGGAGCAGCGGCAAGGTGATCGACTTTGCGGTACCGAGGGAGCTGCTGGGCGAATAACCCCTGCGGCACGCTGGCGCATCCCGCGCAGGAGGCCACTGGCAAAGCCGCGCGCGCCTGTTTAGATTGCCTGCCAGACATTTGCCGGACTGGAGACCGTCATGCACCGCCGTTCCCTGCTGCTGGCCGCAGCTGCCCTCCCCCTCGCTTCCCTGCCCGGTTTTGCCGCGGCAGCTGAGACCATCCGTATCATGAAGTCGCCCAGCTGCGGCTGCTGCACTGCCTGGGCCGATCATCTGGCCGCTGCCGGTTTCCAGACCGAGGTGCGCAATGTCGCAGACGAGGATCTGTGGGCGATGAAGGACCGGCTTGGCGTCAGCGGTGATCTGTCCTCCTGCCACACCGCGATGGCCGGGCCTTACGTGATCGAGGGCCATGTGCCTGCCGGAGACATCCAGCGGCTGCTGGCCGAACAGCCCAAGGCGCTGGGGCTAAGCGTACCGGGAATGCCGATCGGCTCACCGGGCATGGAGATGGGGGACGAGCGCGAGGCGTTTGACACCCTGCTGATCCTGGCGGACGGCACGACTGAGGTATTCGCCAGCCATTCCTGAACACAGGTTCCGAAACAAAAAAGGCCGGGCGCATTGCCCGGCCTTTCTGTTTGGTGGTGCAGCCGCCTCAGTGGCCCAGGATCTGGCTGAGGAACAGCTTGGTGCGGTCGCTCTTCGGGTTGTTGAAGAACTCTTCCGGCTCGTTCTGTTCGACGATCTGGCCGGCATCCATGAAGATCACCCGGTTCGCCACCTGACGGGCAAAGCCCATCTCGTGGGTCACGCACAGCATGGTCATACCTTCCTCGGCCAGTTCGATCATGGTGTCCAAGACTTCCTTGATCATCTCCGGGTCCAGCGCCGACGTGGGTTCATCGAACAGCATGATGCGCGGCATCATGCAGAGCGAGCGCGCGATCGCCACACGCTGCTGCTGGCCGCCGGACAGCATGCCCGGGTACTTGTGGGCCTGCTCGGGGATCTTCACCTTCTCCAGGAAGTGCATCGCCCGCTCTTCGGCTTCCTTCTTGGGGGTCTTGCGGACCCAGATCGGCGCCAGGGTGCAGTTTTCCAGAATGGTCAGATGCGGAAACAGGTTGAAGTGCTGGAACACCATCCCGACCTCGGACCGGATCTTGTCGATGTTCTTGAGGTCGTTGGACAGCTCGGTGCCATCCACCACGATCTTGCCCTGCTGGTGCTCTTCCAGCGCATTGAGGCAGCGGATCAGGGTGGATTTGCCGGAGCCCGAGGGACCCGCGATCACGATCCGCTCGCCCTGGTTGACGGTCAGATTGATGTCGCGCAGCACGTGGAAGGACCCGTACCACTTGTTCATATTGGTGATTTCAATGGCAACCTCGTCGCTCACCTGCATTTTGGAGCGGTCGATTGCGCGGTCGGACATAAGTTCAGACATATGTTGAACTCCTTAACGGTGGTCGGTGGCGAGACGGCGCTCGAGCCACTGTGAGTATTGTGAAATGCCGTAGCAGACGACGAAGAACAGAAGCGCAGCAAAGCCCAGAAGCTCCCAATAGACCCCGTTCCACTCAGTGGAGGCGAGGATCGGGCCGCGGATCATGCCCACCAGGTCGAACATCGAGATGACCGAAACCAGGGTGGTGTCCTTGAACAGGCCGACGGCCACGTTCACGATGCCCGGGATGGAGATCTTCAGCGCCTGCGGCAGGATGATCAGCCGCATCGCCTGGGGGTAATCCAGGCCAAGGCTGTCAGCCGCTTCGTACTGTCCCTTCGGCAGGGCCGCGAGACCGCCGCGGATCACTTCGGCGATATAGGCTGCCGAGAACATGGTGATCATGATCACCACGCGCAGGAACAGGTCGACGGTGCTTTCCGGTGGGAAGAAGTAGGCCAGCATCACCGATGCCACGAACAGCAGGGTGATCAGCGGCACGCCGCGCACGAACTCGATGAAGACGACGCACATCCACTTGATCAGCGGCATGTCTGACTGGCGGCCCAGCGCCAGCGCGATGCCCAAAGGCAGCGACAGCGACACACAGGTCACGCCCAGCATCAGGTTCAGCATGAAGCCGCCCAGGTCGCGCGAAGGCACGGCCTGCAGCATGGCGTTGTCGGACGCCCCGTCGGGGATCAGCATTCCGCCGATGATCCACACAGCAAAGGCTGCGGCAATCGCCCCGAAGAAGCCGACCGCAAAACTGCTCTTGCCGTAGGTCTGGAACACAAATGCGCCTGCAGCAAAGCCCACCAGTGCCACGATGGGCGCCAGGATGGTGCCGCCCCAGATCAGCCAGAAGGCCAGAAACGGGTAGATCGCGGTAAAGGCCAAGAGCTTGCGCGGCAGGTCAAAGAACAGAACCGGCGCAATGGCAAACAGCAGCAGCACCAAGGCAAGGTTCGGGCGCCAGTACTGGTCTGACGGGTATTTGAAACCATACAGAAGCTGGTTCCAGCGTTCGGTCAGCACCGAGAAGCAGGCGCCGGTCTTGCCCTGCAGAACCTCGCGGCATTCCGCCAGCGAGTTGGTGGTCCACACGCCGTTCAGCAGCCACGGCAGGGTCTTGCTGAGCAGAATGTAGATGACCAGCAGCGATGCAATGGTCAGGGCAGAGTTCACCGCATTGGAGAACAGGTTTTCCCGCAGCCATTTGACAGCGCCGGTTTCACCGGCTGGCGGCGGCGACGGCGGGATTTCGGTATCGCGGACAAAGGCGATGGAGTGTGCGTGCGTATCGCTCATGTCTCAGCGCTCCTTCAACTTAACAGATGCGTTGTAGACGTTCATCACCATCGAGATGGTCAGCGAAGCGGTCAGGTAGAACAGCATCAGAAGCAGAACACATTCAATGGCGCGGCCGGTCTGGTTCAGGGTGATCCCGCCCAGAGTTGCGGTGATATCCGCATAGCCCACGGCAATCGCCAGCGAGGAGTTCTTGGTGATGTTGAGGAAGTTGGAGATGAGCGGCGGGATGATCACCCGCAGCGCCTGCGGCAGAACCACAAGGTTCATCACCCGGCGCGGACGCAGCCCCAGGGCCGATGCGGCCTCGGTCTGGCCCTTGGACACAGCCTGGATACCCGCGCGGACGTTTTCCGCGATGAAGGCGCCGGTGTAGATCGACAGCGCAAACCACAGCGCGATCAGCGGGCCGCCGACCTTGATGCCGCCGCTGAAGTTGAAGCCCTTCAGCTCAGGATATTCCCAGGTCAGCCCCATGATCAGCATCAGCGCCAGAAACGGCACCAGCCACGCGGCGAGGATCAGTGCCGTGGTCTTGGGCCGTACGCCGGTGGATTCCTGCTTGGTGTTGGCCCAGACGTTGATCTGATGCGCCGCAATCCAGGAGCCTGCAAACCCGGCCAGCACCAGAAGCCAGTTCATTGCTGTGCTGGCAAAGATGCCGTTTTCGAACCAGGGCATCGGGATATAGATGCCGCGGTTGGTGAAGGCAAAAGAGTCAAACACCATGCTTGCCGTTGCGTTGTCGCCGCGGAATTCCCGCGGTCCCGGCAGCACGGCTGTCATGATGGTGAAGATGATGATGATCCAGATCAGTACCGGAATGTTGCGGAAGATCTCAACGTAGACCGCCATCAGCTTGGAGACGAGCCAGTTGTTGGACAGCCGCAGAACACCTGCGATCACGCCGAACACAGTCGCAGTGATACAGGCCAGGAAGGCCACCAGCAGCGTGTTCAGCAGCCCGACCAGAGCCGCCTTGGCGTGGCTCGACTGGCTGTCGTATTCAACCAGGCGCTGGTTGATGTCATAGCCGGACGGGTCGCCCAGGAATGTGTAGGAAATGTTGAGCCCGGCAGCGCGGAGGTTCTGGATCAGGTTGTTTCCAAGATACCAAATGCACAGGGCAAGGACGATAGCCGCGATCACCTGGAAGGTCAGTGAACGGTAGCGGGTATCGTTGATGAGCATAGACAGCCGAAAGCCTTCGTTCGGCGGGTCAGTCAACGTTGACATATATTGTGATCCCCTGACTCTGGCGTTCTGATCCTGGCGGGGTTGTCCCCGCTCCGCAGCTTGCCAGAGCTTTTTTCATGATAGGAAAAGGGCGCAGGAAAATCCTGCGCCCCTCCCGGTGGTGTGTTTAGCGGAACGGCGGAGCGTACAGCAGGCCGCCTTCGGTCCACTGAGCGTTCAGGCCGCGGGCCAGGCCAACCGGAGTGTCTTCGCCGATGTTCTTGGCAAAGATCTCGCCGTAGTTGCCCTGCGACGCGATTGCGTTCTTGGCCCAGTCAGCCGACAGGCCCAGCATTTCGCCCAGGGTGCCTTCGCTGCCCAGCAAGCGGTTGATTTCCGGGTTCTCGGTGCCAGCTGCCATTTCGCCCAGGTTGGCCGAGGTGATGCCCAGCTCTTCTGCCGCGATCAGCGCCATCAGGCTCCAGCGCACAACGTCGCCCCACTCGTGGTCGCCATGGCGGACCAGCGGGCCCAGCGGCTCCTTGGAGATGATTTCCGGCAGGATCACGTGGCCGGCCGGATCGTCGAAGGTGGCGCGGGTTGCGGCCAGGCCGGAAGCGTCAGTGGTGTAGACGTCACAGGCGCCTGCCAGGTACTGCTGCTGCGCTTCGGCGTTGGTTTCGATCGGAACCGGCTCGTAGCTGATGTTGTTGGAGCGGAAGAAGTCCGCCAGGTTCAGCTCGGTGGTGGTGCCGGTCTGGATGCAGACGGTTGCGCCGTCCAGTTCCTTGGCCGAGGACACGCCCAGCTCTTTCGGGACCATGAAGCCCTGGCCGTCATAGTAGTTGACGCCCACGAATTCGAATTTCAGGTCAACGTCGCGGCTGAAGGTCCAGGTGGTGTTGCGGGCCAGCATGTCGATTTCGCCAGACGCCAGCGCGGTAAAGCGGGTCTTGCCGGTGGTCGGCACGAATTCGACAGCGTTGGAGTCGCCCAGCACGGCTGCAGCCACAGCACGGCAGACGGCAACGTCAAAGCCTTCCCATTCACCGTTTGCATTCGGGGCCGCAAAGCCGACCAGGCCGGTGGTGACGCCGCAGTTCAGCTTGCCGCGGGCCTTCACATCGTCCAGCGTGCCAGCAGATGCTGCGCCAGCCGCAAGACCGGCAAAGGTCATTGCGCCCAAAATAACGGATTTTTTCATATTTACCTCTTCCTGATAGCCCGCCATTCGGCGGTTCTTATTTTCCGGCGATCCCCCGCCGGATATGAGACTGAAGAAGGGTTTGCCCCTAATTCGTGGCTGAGTTTGGGCGCATTCATCAGCAAACGTCAAGTGCGGTATCAGGAATTTCGATGTACGAATTCCGCACGAACGGGGTCCGCGCGGAATTTTATTTCAGGTCCGGCTGTGGATAAGTAATTTCTTATCCGGTCAGGAGAAATCGTAGAATCGCTTGGCGTGCAGGAATTCCTGCCGTTTCACCTCGGCTGCAGCCTGGGCTTCCTCGTCCTCGCCCCACTGCTCTTCCTGCCAGCGTTCATCCAGGCGCGACAGCTGCCAGATTTCATCGGCACTGCGCCAGCCGGAAGCAGCTGCAAACCCAAGGATCAAAGAGCCTGAAATGCCTACCAGGTCGTGAAATGCGGCCAGCTGGAAAGGCGTCATGGCGCGGGTTTTTTCTGCCAGAACCGCCAGGGCGGCGGCCTCCTGCGGCTGGTGCAGAACCCCGGTCCGGGGCTGCAGGCGCACCCCCAGTTCCGCTTCCGCCCAGTCCAGAACCGGGTCCCATTCGGCGGCCTGCCGGGACGCCAGCTCAACCGGAGAGTCCGCCCGGTAGCACAACAAATCGCTGTCGCCGTACTCAGACAGCATCGCCGCAACTTCGGTGTGCTGATGTGTCACCTTGTCGATTGCGGCATTTGCAGAGCGGGTGCAGGGCATGGTTTTCGGGTCAACTGATTCGGTTTGGGCGTCCCATTCCGCGGCAATCGCCTCTGCCATTTCCCGTGTTGGCACCGCCAGCGCCGCCTTGGCCGGGGTCTTGACCCGGCGGCCGTCCAGCTCCACTGCGAAACCTTCTACGGTTTCTGCCACGGTGACCTCTTTCCAGAACCGCTTTTGTGCCCAGCCGCTCATATCCTAGCCCTTCCAGATCTCTGCCAGCAGCGGGCGCAGCTCCGCGAAATCGCGGATCAGGTAGTCGGCGCCCAATGTCTCTGCCGGGTGATAGCCCCAGGGCACGGCGATGGTGGTGACTCCCGCTGCGCGCCCCATTTCAATGTCAAACCGCGTGTCGCCGATCATCACGGTGCTTGCCCGCTCCACACCGGTCTCCGCCATCGCCGTCAGCACCATCGACGGATGCGGTTTCGACGGGTGGTGATCCGCCACCTGGCGAGTTACGAAACAATTCAGCCCATGCGCCGCGATCAGCGCCTCCACGCCGCGCTGGGATTTGCCGGTGGCGACCCCCAGCAGGTATTCCGGCACCTCATTGAGCTCCGCCAGCATCTCCTGCGTGCCGGGATAAAGCGGCGAATGCGCCGCGCCGGCCGCCTCGCGCGCCAGCATGTAAGAGGACTTGTAGCCCTCCACCAGCGCGTCCAGTGTAGCGGCGTCCTGCTCCGGCGCCAGTTCCGCCATCGCCAAAGGCAGCGACAAGCCAACGATGGACAGGATCATCTCGCGCGGCGGTGTTTCCAGCCCAACCCCTTGAAAAGCCTCATCCATCGCGCCAGTGATCGCGCCCTGGCTGTCCACCAGGGTGCCGTCCACGTCAAACAGGATCAGCCGCAGGTCCGCGCTCACTTCAGATCCTCGAACGGGTCGTCCGCTGCCAGGTCCTCGGTCCAGCCGAAGGTTTCCCAGCTTTCCTTCATATGCTCCGGCAGCGGCGCCACCACCGAGACCTGCTTGTGCGTCACCGGGTGCTCAAACACCATCCGGCGCGCGTGCAGATGCAGCTTCTTGGAGATCACGCCGCCGATCGAGGCCCCCCATCCGTCGCCCAGGTTCTCCTGCCCGGAGCCGCCGTATTTACCGTCGCCCGCAATCGGATGGCCCATGCCGGACATATGCGCCCGCAGCTGGTGGGTGCGCCCGGTGATCGGCTCCATCGCCACCCATGCGGCGCGGCTGGCCACCCGGTAAAGCGTGGCATAAAGCGTATGCGCCCGCTTGGCGCCGGGCGTGTCGTCAATGTCGTGCGGATGCACGTTGATCATCTTCTCGCCCTCGCCGGATTTGCCATGCCCCGGCGCCTTCACCAGCCCGTTCTTGATCTCCCCCAGATAGGGCGTCGGCACGCCGGCCACCAAGGCCCAGTAAATTTTGCGGGTGTTCTTGTGGCGGAACGCAGCGGTCAGCCCATGCGCCGCCTTGCGGTTGCGCGCCAGCACCAGCACGCCGGAGGTGTCCTTGTCGATCCGGTGCACCAGCTTGGGCTTATCCTCCAGCCCGAACTTCAGCGCCTCTGCCAGACCGTCCACATGTTTGGTGGTGCCAGACCCGCCCTGCACCGCCAGCCCGGCGGGCTTGTTCAGCACGATCACGTCATCGTCGCGGTAAATGACGCAGTCGCGGATCATCTTGGCGTCGGCATCGGAAACCCGCATCTCGCGCGGGGCGGCAGGTTTCAGGTCGCTGTCCGCCAGCGGCGGCACCCGCACCACCTGCCCCGCCTCGACGCGGGTATTGGCCTTCACGCGGGTGCCGTCCAGCCGCAGCTCGCCCTTGCGGCACATCTTCTCGATGCGGCCCTGGTTCACATGCGGAAACAGCCGCCGCAGCCAGCGGTCAATGCGCTGGCCGCCATCGTCTTCGCTGACGGTAATCATCTGAACGCCGCTCATGCGAACACTCCTCTTGCGGCCATCAGGCCCAGAAACAATCCGCCGACCGACAGGCCCACGGACAAAGCTACATAGAGCGCCGCCTGCCCGAAGGCGCCGCGCTCGATCAGGTTGGCGGTCTCCAGCGAGAACGCCGAGAAGGTGGTGAACCCGCCCAGCAGCCCGGTCATCACCAGCGGGCTAAACCACGTCAGGTCCCGCAGCGCCGCCGCCACCACGAACATCCCCATCAGAAAAGAGCCGAGGATGTTCACCGTCAGGATCGCCACCGGGAAATCGTGATGCCCCAGCAGCCGGATGATGCCCAGCCCGGCCAGATAGCGGCACACCGCCCCGATTGCGCCGCCAAGGGCCACCATGGAAACCGAAGAAATCATCCCCGTCCTGTCGCCGGCGCAGGCAGGGATGTCAAGTTTTGCCCGTATTGCACGGCGCGCAGGGCTGCCAGCAAAAGGCTCCCGCCCTTTCATCTTTCCCCAAATACTCCCGCCGGAGGCAGCGGCTTTGCCGGCAAAGCCGCTTCACTTGTTCCGCTTCAGCCTGAGGTTCGCGAAATAATCCGTGCGCCGCTTCAGCTCGCGCTCAAACCCGCGCTCCACCGGCTGATAAAGCACCGGCCGCTTTACACCGTCTGGAAAGTAGTTCTGGCCTGAAAAGCCGTCCTCGGCGTCGTGGTCATAGGCATAGCCGTCACCGTATCCCTGCTCCGCCATCAGCTTGGTCGGGGCGTTCAGGATGTGCTTGGGCGGCGGTGCGCTGCCGGTCTGCTTGGCCAGCCGCCGGGCGGCCTTGATGCCCACATAGACCGCATTGGATTTCGGCGCCAGCGCCAGGTAGACGGCGGCATTCGCCAGCGCCAGCTCGCCCTCCGGGCTGCCAAGGCGCTCATAAGTCTGCCAGGCATTGAGGCAAACCGTATTGGCCTGCGGGTCGGCCATTCCGATGTCCTCGGTCGACATCATTGTCAGCCGCCGGGCCAGAAACCGCGGATCCTCGCCGCCCTCCAGCATCCGCGCCAGCCAGTAAAGCGCCGCATCCGGATCAGAGCCGCGGATGGATTTGTGCAGGGCGGAGATCAGGTTGTAGTGCTCGTCGCCGGACTTGTCGAATTTGGCCGCGCGGCGCATCAGCCGGCCGGACAGCGCCTCGCGCCCCAGCGGGGCCTCCACCTTCCAGGCGGCAACTTGTTCGATCAGGTTCAAAAGCGCCCGCCCGTCGCCATCGGCCATCTCATGCAGCGCGTCGCGGGCATCGCCCGACAGCGGCAGGGCGCGGCCCAGCTCCTTCTCCGCGCGCTGGGTCAGGCGCTCCAGATCGGCAAGCTGCAGGCGCTCCAGCACCAGCACCTGGCTGCGCGACAGAACAGCGGCGTTCAGCTCGAACGAGGGGTTCTCGGTTGTCGCCCCCACCAGGAGGATGGTGCCATCCTCCATATGCGGCAGGAAGCCGTCCTGCTGGGCCTTGTTGAAGCGGTGGATCTCATCCACGAACAGCAGTGTCCCCTGCCCGTTCTGGCGGCGGATTTTCGCGGCCTCGAACACTTTGCGCAGGTCCGGCACGCCGGTGAAAATCGCCGAAATCTGCACGAAATGCAGATCCGTCTCCTGCGCCAAAAGCCGCGCAATGGTGGTCTTGCCCACCCCCGGCGGCCCCCAGAAGATCAGCGACGACAAGGACCCCGAAGCCAGCATCACACCCAAGGGCGCCTCCGGCCCCAGCACCTGTTCCTGGCCGATCACATCCGCCAGCGACTGCGGCCGCAGCCGATCGGCCAGCGGCCGGTTCTTGCTGGCCTGCTGCGCCTCGCCCTTGGCAGGCTCTGGACTGCCGAACAGGTCCGCCATCAGGTGCGGAACCGCAGGGTGACGCGCTGGCCGCGGCGGTTCAGGTCCAGCTGAATCCAGCGGCCGCTGTTGGCAAGGATGGCATAGACGTCCTCAGTGCCGGTGACGGGCTGGCCGTTCACTGCCAGCAGCGCGTCGCCGGGCTGCACCCCGCCGCGGCCCGCATAAGGGCCGGGATCGGTCACCACCACGCCCTCCGCCGACAGCGGCAGGCCGAGGCGGGCGATAACCTGCGGATTGATCTGCGCCACGGTCAGGCCGGGCAGCGCGGTCTTTTCATCCAGCTGCACCGGGTTGGCGGGCGGCTGGTCCGGCGCGGTGATCATTGGCACCGCCACCACATCGCGCTCCGCCCCGCGCAGGCGGGTGATCTCCGCCGTGCCGCCCAGGCCGGAGACCGACATGCGGAACACCATTTCGGAGGGCGAATTCACCACCTCGCCATCCACATGGGTGATCACGTCACCCACCTTGAAACCCGCCTTGGCAAAGGGGCTTTCGCGGTGCAGGTCGGAGACCACCATGCCCTCCGGCACGTCCATACCCATTGAGGCCGCAAGGTCCGCATCCACCGGCTGCCCGGCCATGCCGGCCCAGGGGCGCTGAAATTCCTCAGCGCCGTTTTGCGCCTGTTCCACGAACTGCTTGACCAGGTTGGCGGGGATCGCAAAGCCGATGCCGTTGGAGCCGCCGGAGCGGGACAGGATGCGAGTGTTGATGCCAATGAGATCGCCATTCACGTCGATCAGCGCGCCGCCGGAGTTGCCCGGGTTGATCGGCGCGTCGGTCTGGATGTAGTAGCCGAAACCGTCACCCGCCCCCATGCCGGTGCGCGCAAGCCCGGAGATGATGCCGCTGCTGACAGTCTGGCCGACCCCGAACGGGTTGCCGATCGCCAGCGCCAGCTCGCCCACCTCGACCTCATCGCTGTCGCGCAGGTCCAGATGCGGCAGGTCTTCGGCCTCATCCAGCTGCAGGATCGCCAGGTCGCTGGCCTTGTCGCCCAGGATTACCCGCGCATTGTACTCGCGCCGGTCATTGGTCACCACGCGGATTTCCGTGGCGCTGCCGACAACGTGGTAGTTGGAAACCACGATGCCATCCGCCGACAGGATCACCCCCGACCCCAGCGAATTCTCCACCCGCGGCTGCGGCTTGGCGAAACCGCGGAAGAAATCATCGAAGAACGGATCGTTCATGAAGGGCGACCGCCGGCGCTGCTGCACCTGGCGCACCACCTTGGCATAGATGTTGACCACCGCCGGAGAGGCTTCTTTGACCAGCGGCGCAAACCCCAGCGCGATCTCTGCCTGGGACTGCGGCACCCTGGTTTCAGCGGCGGCGGGCAAGGCCAGCGCAGGCAGGGCAAGGCACAGGGCAAAGGCGGTCAGGGCTGGGCGGATCATGGGGGCTCCCGTTTGTTGCTGCGTGAAGGATATGCGGAGCGCGCGCCCGGATTGCAAGGCATCAGCAGGTCCGGAAGCAGAGGGGCGCTGGCCCTCTTGGCCTGACGGCCAATTCACCCCGGAGTATTTTCCGCAAAGAAGAAGAGGCGGCAATTTAAAGCAGGGTCTTCTTCTTTGCCAAAATACTCAATGCCGAAGGCATGCGCCGCAAGGCGCGCGCCGATGGCAGCTTTATGCGTCGGCCAGGTCCCTCTGCGCGGCGAGCGTGCGGCGTTTGGCAACGGCTGCGGCCAGATGCTCCAGTTCTGCCACGGTGTCCTCCCATCCCAGGCAGCCGTCAGTGATGGACTGGCCGTAGGTAAGCTCCCCCTTGCCCAGGTCCTGTCGGCCCGCCACCAGATGGCTTTCGATCATCACGCCGGTGATGCGGCTGTCGCCGCCGGCGATCTGCGCCGCCACATCGCGCAGCACCGCGGGCTGCTGCATCGGATCCTTGCCGCTGTTGGCGTGGCTGGCGTCGATCATCACATGGCCGCGGATGCCGTCCTTTTCCGCCAGCTTGCAGGCCGCATCGACGGAAGCCGCATCATAGTTGGTGCCGCCGCCGCCGCGCAGGATCAGGTGGCAGTCCGGGTTGCCGCTGGTGGCCGCAATTGCCGCACGGCCCGATTTGGCCAGCGCCATGAAATGATGCGGATGGGCGGCAGAGCGCACCGCATCCACCGCGATCTGCACATTGCCGCGGGTGCCGTTCTTGAAGCCCACCGGGCAGCTGAGGCCGGAGGCCATCTCGCGGTGGATCTGGCTTTCGGTGGTGCGGGCGCCGATGGCGGCCCAGGCGACCAGGTCGGAGATGTATTGCGGCACCGCAGTATCCAGGAACTCTGTCCCGACCGGCAGGCCCAGGGCGTTGATGTCGAGGCAAAGGCGGCGCGCCAGCCCCAGCCCCTCGTTGATGCGGAAGGAGTTGTCGAGGCCAGGATCATTGATCAGCCCCTTCCAGCCAGAGATGGTGCGGGGCTTCTCGAAGTAGACCCGCATCACGATCTCAAGTTCGCCTGCCAGCCTCTGGCGCAGCGGGGCCAGCCGTTCGGCGTATTCCATCGCCGCCTTGGGGTCGTGGATCGAACAGGGGCCGACCACAGCCACCACGCGGCCGTCGCGGCCGTGCAGCACGTCCTGGATGGCGGTGCGGCTGGCCAGCACGGTATCAGTGGCGGCAGCCGTGGAAGGCATCTGGGCGGCGAGGTCCTCGGGCGAGATGAGTTCCTGTATGCCGGTGATGCGGAGGTTTTCGGTTTGCGGTGTCATGTTTTCAGCTTCCTTGGCGGGAGGCCCGTGGCGCTGCGGCGGATACAAAAAAACCGCCTGCGGGCTGCGGGCGGTTGGTGGTATCCTGGTGCGTTTCCTGTCTGTGTTCAGAACGCGCTGACCCCTCCGTCCGCCATGTGGCGCGGATAAAAGAAATACCAGAATGCGGCATAGCTACGGGTCATGGGCCGGACGCTAGCGGAGATTCGCGGGGCTGTCACCCCTGAAAATCCCGCGCCCAATAAAGCGCAAGGGCCCTCCGCTGCGGGAGAGCCCTTGGCAGTTTCCTGCGCGCAGACCTCAGAAGTCCTGCCACATGTCGCGGGCGGCATTGCCGTCACTGGCGGCGGCTGCAACCGGCGCCGGGCTGGGCTCGGCCGCCCAATCCTCATTGCCCCAGTCGTCATCGCCATGTGCCGAGGGCTGCGCTGCTGGCGCGGCCGGGGCTGCCAATGCGGCACTGCTGCCGTCCACCTGGAACCGCGTCACCAAGTCGGCAAGTTTCATCGCGTCGCTGTTCAGCATGTGTCCTGCGGCGGTGGCTTCCTCCACCATTGCAGCGTTCTGCTGGGTCACCTGGTCCAGCTGGGTGACGCCGGTGTTGATCTCATGCAGGCCGGTGGACTGTTCTTCTGCGCCTTCGGCGATTTCCGAGACCAGTTGCGAGATATGGCTGACGCGGCCCACAATGGACTGCAGCGCCTGGCCCGCGCGGCCGACCAGATCAACGCCCTGATCCACCTGACGGGAGCTGTCGGAGATCAGCGTCTTGATTTCCATCGCCGCGTCTGAGGAGCGTTGCGCCAGCGCCCGCACCTCTGACGCCACCACGGCAAAGCCGCGGCCGGCTTCGCCTGCACGGGCGGCCTCCACCCCGGCGTTCAGCGCCAGGAGATTGGTCTGGAAGGAAATGTCGTCGATCACCCCGATGATCTGGCTGATCTTGTTGGAGCTTTCCTCGATCCCGCCCATGGCGGCAACCGCATCCTGCACAACCTCGCCGCTGGTTTCGGCCTCCTGGCGGGCCTCGCGGACGGTGTTTTCCACGTTGCGGGCGCCCTCGGCTGCCGATTTCACGCTCGCCGTCAGTTCATCAATGGCAGCGGCGGTTTCTTCCAGCGTTGCCGCCTGGCTTTCGGTGCGGTGCGACAGGTCGTCAGAGGCCTGGCTGATCTCGGCGGCCCCGCTGCGGATGCTCGTCGAAGCCTCGATCACCTGCTGGACCGTGGCGTTCAGATTGTCGATCGAGCCGTTGAAATCGGCGCGCAGCTGTTCGTATTCCTCGGGGAACTCCTCGGCAATGCGGATGGTCAGATCGCCATGGGCCAGCCGCGACAGACGCTCGCTCAGCTCGCGCACAACGCCCGCCAGTTCGGCGTCCTTGCTCTCCGCCTTCTGCGCTTCCGCCTCCTGCATCCGCACCAGCTCGTCGCGGAATTTTTCCAGCGCGCGGGCCATGTCGCCAACCTCATCGCCGCGGGTCTGGCCCTGGATCTCAACCGCGTTGTTACCCTCTGCCAGGCCGCGCATCGACATCACGATGCGGCGGATGCCGGAAGCAATGCCGGAGGCGATCACAAGCGCCAGAATACCGCCGATCAGGATGGCGCCGCCGATGGCCGCCGGGATCATGGTGCGGGTCTGTGCGCCCAGTTCCTCGTTCGCGGCACGGCGTTCAGACATGGCCGCGGTGCCGGCGGCCTGCAGGGTTTCCATGGTGGCGCGGAAGCTGTCAAAATATTCCTTGCCGCGGCCCTCGGCCACCATGTCGGCCATGTTGTCCATGGTGGCGGCGCTGCCGATCACCCGGCGCAGCTGCAGCATCGGCACCACCACTTCATTGCGCCATTCGTCAATGATCCCCGCCACCTTGTTCAGGCGGTTTGACTGCATCAGATTGTCCGCAAGCGCCAGCCGGAGGTCAGCCAGAACCTCGTTGAAGCGGCCGTTGCCCTCCATGTAGGGTTCCAGAAACTCCCGGTCGCCCGCCAGAAGGAAGCCGCGCATACCGGTTTCCATGTCGACCGCGGCGGCCAGCAGGTCCTTGGCCCGGCTGATCACCTTGTGGGTCTGCTCCACCGCCTGCAGAGAGGTGTTCAGATAGTCCGCATCGGCAATGCCGGCATTGACCAGCGACATGAAGGTATTGCGGCGGTTGTTGAGCTCGACCTCCTCTTCCTCGATGACATTGGTCATCTCGGTGCGGAACTGCTCGAAATAGACCCGGCCCTTGGATTTCTTCACCTCGGCGGCCATGTCATTCATGGTCATGGCGTCGCCGATTTCCTGGCGCAGCGCGATGGCGCCGGCAGCCACGTTTTCCTGCCAGCCAGTCAGGGTCTGTTCCGCCTCGTCCAGGGTGGCAAGCATTTCTGCATCACCTGCTGCCAGGCTGCGCAGGCTGGCGAGAGTTTCAGCGACCTGGCTCTTTCCCGCCTCGAACGGGACCAGGTATTCCTCCCGGCCTGCCAGAAGGTAGCCACGCAGGCCAGCCTCCATCTGCGAGGCAGCCTCAGCCAGGGTCTGCGAGCTGGTCAGGATTTCCTGGGTGTGATCCACCGCCTTGGCCGATTGATCCATCCGGCCCAGGTTGAAGACGGCAAGCACCCCCACCCCAAGCACCAAAAGAAGCGGCAGCACCGCAACGGAAACGATTTTCACCTTGGTACTGAGATTTGCCAGTGAAAACCGCCTGGCCGCGGATGTCTTCTTCTTTGCCATCACATCTGTCCCGGAAATTTCGGATGGCAGAGTTAAGCCAGAAGAAAATTACGATTCCCTTTCACCTGAAAAGTGAATCTTAAACGCCCGGGAAGTGCCGGGACGTAAAGAAAAACCCCCGCTCCTGTTGGAGCGGGGGCCAGACAGTGAACCTTGAGAGGTTCAGTGCGTCTTATTCGTCTGCTTCAGCAGCTGCTTCTTCTGCTTCCAGGCGGGCCTTGTCGGCAGCGCCTTTGGCGGAAACGTCGCGGTCGACGAACTCGATGATCGCCATCGGAGCCATGTCGCCGTAACGGAAGCCGGCCTTCAGAACACGGACATAGCCGCCCTGACGGTCCTTGTAGCGCGGGCCCAGAACCTCGAACAGCTTCGCGACGTCCTTGTCCTCTTTCAGCTTGGAAGCTGCCTGACGGCGGGCGTGCAGGTCGCCGCGTTTCGCCAGAGTGATCAGTTTTTCAATGATCGGGCGCAGTTCTTTTGCTTTGGGCAGGGTGGTCTTGATTTGCTCGTGCTCGATCAGCGAACCGGCCATGTTGGAGAACAGGGCCTTACGGTGCTCATGAGTACGGTTCAGGCGGCGGTAACCACGTGCGTGACGCATTTTTCAATTCCTTATCTTGCGTTTTGCTTTGTCAGGCGGCTGATGCGTGTCAGCCGCTCACCTTGGGGCGGGTGCCCATGTCGTCCCCGGCAGTCCGGGCATTGAAGAGGAGGGCCGGAGCCCTCCTCGAAACCTTTAGAAGCTGTCTTCGAACTTCTTGGCCAGATCTTCGATGTTGTCCGGCGGCCAGTCCTCGACGTCCATGCCAAGGTGCAGGCCCATGCCCGAGAGCACTTCTTTGATCTCGTTCAGCGACTTGCGGCCGAAGTTCGGGGTGCGCAGCATCTCGGCTTCGGTCTTCTGGATCAGGTCGCCGATATAGACGATGTTGTCGTTCTTCAGGCAGTTTGCCGAACGGACAGACAGTTCCAGTTCGTCCACTTTCTTCAAGAGAAGCGGGTTGAACTCCAGACCATCGTCCTCGTCCTGGCGGCCAGCCGATTCCGGCTCGTCGAAGTTGACGAAGATCGACAGCTGGTCCTGCAGGATGCGGGCGGCATAAGCCACGGCATCGTCAGGGGAGATGGAGCCGTCGGTTTCCACCTTCATGGTCAGCTTGTCATAGTCCAGAACCTGGCCCTCACGGGTCGGCTGAACGTCATAGGAGACCTTCTTGACCGGCGAGTAGATCGCGTCGATCGGAATCAGGCCGATCGGTGCGTCTTCCGGCTTGTTCTTGTCTGCCGACACATAGCCTTTGCCGGTGTTCACGGTCAGTTCCATGAACAGGTCGGCGCCGTCGTCCAGGTGGCAGATCACGTGGTCGCGGTTCAGAACCTCGATGCCTGCGGTTTCAGCAATGTCGCCAGCGGTGACAACTGCCGGCCCCTTGGCATTGATCGACAGGCGCTTGGGGCCTTCGACTTCCATGCGCAAGGACACGCCCTTGAGGTTCAGAATGATGTCGGTGACGTCTTCACGGACACCGGCCACGGACGAAAACTCGTGCAGGACGTTGTCGATCTGCACGCTGGTGATGGCCGCGCCTTGCAGCGAGCTCATCAGGACGCGGCGCAGCGCGTTGCCCAGGGTCAGGCCGAAACCGCGTTCCAGCGGCTCTGCGACGACAGTTGCCTGGCGTGCAGGATCGTTGCCCGGCTTCACTTCCAGCTGTGCCGGCTTGATCAGCTCTGCCCAGTTCTTATGGATCATGCGTTCCCTCCATTCCTGTCCCTGCCCCATGTCCGGAAGGCCAAGGACGCCCGAGGTTTAAATGACGCACTGGGGCCCTGCGAATCAAGCGGGGCCCCAGCAAAAAATTCGAATTAGACGCGGCGGCGCTTCGGCGGGCGGCAGCCGTTGTGCGCGATCGGGGTCACATCACGGATCGAAGTGATGTTGAAGCCGACAGCGGCCAGTGCGCGCAGAGCCGATTCACGGCCAGAGCCGGGGCCCTGAACTTCGACTTCCAGGGTCTTCACACCGTGTTCCTGGGCTTTCTTGCCCGCATCCTCAGCAGCCATCTGAGCCGCGTAAGGAGTGGATTTCCGGGAGCCTTTGAAGCCCATGGTGCCGGCGGACGACCAGGAGATCGCGTTGCCCTGCACATCGGAGATCAGGATCTTGGTGTTGTTGAACGAGGAGTTCACATGAGCAACGCCGGTGGCGATGTTCTTGCGCTCTTTGCGCTTAACGCGAGTCTTATCACGTGCCATTGATCAAACCCTCCCTTACTTCTTCTTGCCGGCGATCGGCTTGGCCGGGCCCTTGCGGGTGCGGGCGTTGGTGTGGGTACGCTGACCGCGGACCGGCAGGTTGCGGCGGTGGCGCAGGCCACGGTAGCAGCCCAGGTCCATCAGGCGTTTGATGTTCATGGTCACTTCACGGCGCAGGTCGCCTTCGACGGTGTAGTTGGCGTCGATGTGCTCGCGCACGGCCAGAACTTCAGCGTCGGACAGTTCGTTCACACGACGGGTTGCGTCGATGCCAACAGCCTCACAGATGGCTTTCGCCGAGGTGTTGCCGATACCGGTGATGTAGGTGAGGGCGATGGGAACCCGCTTTGCAGTCGGGATGTTAACGCCGGCAATACGTGCCACGTGTCACTTTCCTTTTCGTTGCGGTTCCGTAACGCCGGAACCTTTTTTCACAACACTTGACCGTGGCAGTGTGGCCAGAGGGTCCAGCATTTCGAGGTGGTAAGGCAGACAGACGAATCCATCCGCCGGGAATCATTCCCAGAAGGGATGGGGTTGCCTATGTGGAAATGCCGCAAGGGTCAACCCGTGATCTGCGAAAACCCGGGGCCTGGGTGCCCTGCCCCATCAGCTGCTGCAGGCAAAGAAGCGCAGCGGCTCCGGCTCGCCCATCCAGATGGATACGGTGCCGGGCTCCTCCGGATCCAGAACAATCGTGAACAGCTGCGGAAAATACTGCGGCCCGGGCAGTTCGCAGCGGCCCGTGTGGTCGGTTGCGCTGTAGCTGCGCTGGCCAAAGCGGATCGGAGGCTGGAAGCTGCAGAAGTACTCCAGCGAGTTGAAGCCGCTGCTGTTCAGGATCAAGCCGCCCCCGGCCGCATAATCCAGCATGCCGTCCTCGCTGATCAGCACCCGGTCGCAGGCAGCACCATCATCAAGATAGAGCTGCTGCGCAGACAGCGGGCCGGATATGGCAATCACCGCAGCGCAGGCGGCGGACAAGTGCAGGCGGAGTGCGGGCATCGGGGTCTCCGGAAATGAAAATGCCCCGTGCTTATGCAGCACGGGGCACTTCGATCCGGTAAACGGGCGGCTTATTCGCCCATAATCCAGGCCATGCTCTTGCGGACTTCCTCGATCGAGGCGAGGCCGTCCAGGCGCTGGAGGTTGCCCTTGGCGTAGTAGTAGCCAATCAGGGGCGAGGTCTTCTTGTAGTATTCCATCAGGCGGGTTTTGAGGCTGTCCTCATTGTCGTCCGCCCGGCGCTGCACGTTGTCGCTGCCGCAGTTGGCGCATTTACCGTCTGCAGGCCAGGGTTTGGTCTGGTCGTGGTAGACCTCGCCGCAGCCGCCGCAGGTGGAGCGGCCGGTGATGCGGGCGACCAGCGCGTCGTCGTCGACCTGCATCTCGATCACGGCGTCGAGTTTCAGATCCATTTCATCCAGCAGCTTGGCCAGCGCATCGGCCTGGGCCAGGGTGCGCGGGAAGCCGTCGAAGATGAAGCCGCCCTCAGCGCCGCCCTGCAGCTTTTCGCGGATCAGGCCAATGACGATCTGGTCGGTGACCAGCTTGCCTTCGGCCATGATGGCGGCAACTTTCTTGCCCATTTCGGTGCCGGAGGTCTGGGCCTCCCGCAGCATATCGCCGGTGCTGAGCTGCACCATGCCGCGGGATTCAACCAGGTAGCGCGCTTGCGTACCTTTGCCCGCACCAGGCGGGCCAAGGAGAATAATGTTGGTCATCGGCGAGAGGGTCCCCGTTTTGTCCGTTTCTTGTTGCGCCCGCGCAGCTGGCTCTTCTCGATAAGGCCCTCATACTGATGCGCGAGGAGGTGGCTCTGCACCTGCTGGATTGTGTCCATGGTGACGGATACCACAATCAGAACGGACGTGCCGCCAAAATATACCGGGATGGCGAATTGGCCGCGGAGGACCTCCGGCAGGAGGCAGACCAGGGCCAGGTAGCCGGAGCCCAGAACCAGGATTCGGTTGACCACATACTCGATGTATTCAGCGGTCTTCTTGCCGGGGCGGACGCCGGGGACAAAGCCGTTCTGGTTCTTCAGGTTGTTCGCCACGTCCTCCGGTTTGAAGGAGACGTTGAAGGTGTAGAAATAGGCAAAGAACACGATCATCGCGACGAAGAACAACAGGTACAGCGGCTGGCCGGGGCCGAAGTTCGCCAGCAGCCAGGACATCACCGGACCGGTCGCCGCGCCCGAGGAGAACGCCGAGATGGTGGTCGGCAGCAGCAGGAGCGAGGAGGCGAAGATCGCCGGGATCACGCCCGCCGGGTTCACCTTGACCGGCAGATGCGAGGAGCCGCCGTCATAGACCTTCATGCCGACCTGGCGGCGCGGGTACTGGATATGGATCTTGCGCAGCGCGCGCTCCATGAACACCACGAACATGATCACCGCTACAACCATCAGGATCACGCCGATGATCACGGCGGGGCTGATCGCGCCGGAACGGCCGGAGGCGAAGAACTGGGCAATCGCTGCCGGAACCTCGGCGATGATGCCGACGAAGATGATCAGCGAGATGCCGTTGCCGATGCCGCGCTGGGTGATCTGCTCGCCCAGCCACATGAGGAACATGGTGCCGCCAACCAGGGTGATCATGCAGGCCATGCGGAAATACATGCCCGGATCGGTCGCCAGGTCGCCCTGCTCCAGCGACACGGCGAGGCCATAGGCCTGCGCGGTCGCCAGCGCCACGGTGCCGTAGCGGGTGTACTGGTTGATCTTCTTGCGGCCCTGCTCGCCCTCTTTCTTGAGCTGCTCAAGCGAGGGCACCATCGAGGTCAGAAGCTGAACGATAATGGAGGCGGAGATATAAGGCATAATGCCGAGGGCAAAGATCCCCATGCGGCCAAGCGCGCCGCCGGTGAACATCGACACCATGCCGCCGATGCCCTGGCCTGCCTGCTCCATGAACTGGCGCAGGGCGGCTGCATCAATGCCGGGAACCGGAATGAAGGTGCCCAGGCGGTAGACGATCAAAAGGCCGATAGTGAACAGGATGCGGTTGCGCAGATCCGTAGCTTTGCCAAGGGCAGCCCAGCTGGTGTTTGCCGCCATTTGTTCTGCTGCTGATACCATGAAAAGGTCTCTTCTTTAGCGAAACGCCGCCCGGAACCGTTTTCCGGCTCGGGCGGCGTTCTAGGAAAACTCGGAGACTATGTAAGCGGCATTGGCGCCGCTCACAAGCCGTTACTCTGCGGCGGCGGGGGCTGCCACAGTCAGAGTGCCGCCAGCTTTTGCAACAGCGTCAACAGCTGCAGCGGATGCGCCGGTGACTGCGATGGTTGCTTTGGCGGTGATTTCGCCTTTGGCCAGGATGCGGACGCCGTCCAGTTTGCGGCGGACCAGGCCGGAAGCAACCAGCGAATCCTCGGTGATGGAGGCTGCGTCCAGCTTGCCTGCGTCGATGAACTTCTGGATCAGGCCCAGGTTCACAACGGCGTATGCCTTGCGGTTCGGCTTGTTGAAGCCGCGCTTGGGCAGACGCTGGTACAAGGGCATCTGACCGCCTTCGTAGCCATTGATCGAGACACCCGAACGGGATTTCTGGCCTTTGATGCCGCGGCCGCCCATTTTACCTTTGCCGGAACCCGGGCCACGGGCCACACGGGTGCGTTTCTTGGCGGCGCCTGCATTGTCGCGCAGTTCGTGAAGTTTCATGTCGCTTCTCCTTGCCGGATGTGGCCCCCGAAGCGTGATGGGCCAAACACGGCGTTTCTTGATTGGTGATTCCGTGGCGCAGAACGCCACCGGGTGCCTATAGACGGGTTGGGGGATGGGATCAAGCCCTGCGGGCGAGCCAGGCAAGGGGAAAGGCACCAGTGGCCGCCAAGGCCCCTGCCCTGCCGGTTGCGTGTCCTGCCGTCTGTCTCTGTTTCCGTTCCGCTTAGGGCCGTCCGTTAAAGGGTGGCGGCGCCGCCGGGGTGGAGATGGGATGGGGTTTCCCCCATGCGAAAACGCGTATGCGCGCTCCGGCTGCCAAACCGGAGCCCAGTTCCAGGTGCCGGGGGTGTCAGTCCCGGCGGTTGATCATGACCGGAGATGATTTTGGCAGAGCGGGGTTAAAACCCCGTAGGCGGTGCGTACGGTGGGTGCGCAACGGGCTGGCGACCCCGGTTTTGAAGATCACGGAGTGCAGTGCCCGAACCGTGGGGGGGGGCGAGGAGCGCCCGCCCCGTTTTGCCGGAGGCAAACCTTCGGTTTGACGGGGCGGTTCGGGCGCTGCCCGGCGTGCCGCCAGGCGGTGACTTTTTGTTCTTGCCCGGACAACCAACAAAAACGCCCCCGCCGGGATGGCAGGGGCGCATTTGGGCCAGGTTTTCGGAGAGGGAGGAGGATCCGTCAGCCGGCCAGGGAGATCACTTGCCGTAGACGTGCTCGCGGGCGGCGCCGGGGATGGCGCAGCGGCTGAGGCCAATGTCCGCCAGGTCGCGGGCCGAGAGGGCGCGCAGAGCGTGCACAGTCTGCCGGTATTCGCGGCGCAGCTGCCAGTTCCGGTACAGGCCGGACAGGATGCCTGCAAAACGGGCGGGGATGCCGGCAGAGACCGGCGCGGTGAGAGTTGAATAAGCCATTGTTCTTGTTCCTTCGCTGCGCTGCCGGAACGTGCTTCCGGCGCGTCGCTTGATCTGTTCGTCTGAAGTGACAGGGAGATAAGGATGGTCCGGCAAGCCCGCAACGGCTGCTTCGGTCTGGCGGCTATGCGGCGGGCGCATAGCACAAATGCGTGAGATATCTTGAAAGCCCTCAATAGAAAACGCCCCCGCCCCGCGAGGGGCAGAGGCGCTTTGGCCCGGGCATGAAGAGGAGGAGGAGAGGAGCGCCCGGGAAAAAGAAACTCTTAGCCGTAGACGTGCTGGCGCGCGATGTCGGCGATGTCGCTGCGGCGGACGCCGATGTCCGAGAGCTCGTGGTCGGACAGCGCGTCCAGCTCGTTGTAGGTGCGCTGGAATTCGCGGGCTTTGGTCCAGGAATCCACCAGGCCTTCGACGGTTGCGCGGATGCGGGCGGTCAGGCTGTGGCCGGTGTGTGCAGCGGAGATAACATGTGCCATCGTTCAGGTCCTTCGTGTCTGATGCCGGGCCTATTCCCGGCGGTCTTTGTTCAGTCTTTCGATGTGACACCGAGATAGGACCGGGGAATGAGTCGAACAACTGACGCAACCGGCAAGCCGCTATGCACGCGCTGCAAGGGGCTTGCTGCCGGATTACCGGCCCGTCCGTCCTGCGAGGCTGCGCTCCAAACGCGAAAAACGCCCCCGGTCTCCCTGAGGCGTTTTCCAAAGTCAGTGCTCGAAAAGGGGCTTAGCCGCGCTCTTCGATGATCTGAACCAGGTGCGGGATCGAGTTGACCATGCCGCGGACCGAAGGAGTATCCTCCAGCTCACGGGTCTTGTGCATCTTGTTCAGGCCCAGGCCAACCAGGGTTGCGCGCTGTTTGGCGGGGCGGCGGATCGGCGAGCCGATCTGCTTGACGACGATGGTTTTTGCCATGTCTCTCTACTCCTTACGCTTCAGCTTCGGCAGCTGCCGGTGCGTCGTCCCGCTTGGGCAGGATGTCGGCGACCTTTTTGCCGCGGCGCTGAGCCACCGAACGCGGGCTCTGCTCTTTCTGCAGGCCGTTCAGGGTAGCGCGGATCATGTTGTAGGGGTTCTGCGAACCGATCGACTTGGAGACCACGTCCTTGATGCCCAACATCTCGAACACGGCACGCATCGGACCACCGGCAATGATACCGGTACCTTCAGGCGCGGTCCGCATCACAACTTTGCCTGCGCCGTGACGGCCGGCCATGTCGTGGTGCAGGGTGCGGCCTTCTTTCAGCGGCACGCGGATCATCTGGCGCTTCGCCTGCTCGGTCGCCTTGCGGATCGCCTCGGGCACTTCTTTCGCCTTGCCCTTGCCAAAGCCGACGCGGCCTTTCTGGTCGCCAACGACAACCAGGGCTGCGAAGCCAAAGCGCTTACCGCCTTTTACGGTTTTCGACACGCGGTTGATCGCGACCAGGCGATCTGCAAATTCCGGTGCTTCTTCACGCTCGCGGCGGGGGCCGCGGCGGTTTTCACGTTCTGCCATCAGGCATTCCTTTCATAGGGCGCTAGGCGCCTGTTTTTCCGATCCTTGGTGAGAACCGGCCCAAAGGCCGGTCTCCCGGATCATCGGGGCAGCCCCAAGAGGCTGCCCGCATGGGATTTAGATCTTCAGGCCGCCTTCACGCGCAGCGTCGGCCAGAGCCTTCACCTTGCCGTGGAACAGGAAGCCGCCGCGGTCGAAGTAGGCTTCGCTCACGCCAGCCGCTTTCGCGCGCTCTGCGATTGCTGCGCCAACTTTGGCCGCTGCTTCGATGTTGTTCTTGCCGACAACACCGAGATCTTTTTCCAGGGTCGACGCTGCTGCCAGGGTCACGCCACGCAGGTCGTCGATCAGCTGAACAGAGATGTTCTTGTTCGAACGGTGCACGGACAGACGCGGACGGCCTGCGTTCACTTTGCGAAGCTTGTTCCGGACGCGCAGCCGGCGCTTCAGAAACAGGGTACGTTTGCTGTTTGCCATTTTGCTGGTCCTTACTTCTTCTTGCCTTCCTTGCGGAAGATGAACTCGCCCTTGTAGCGGATGCCCTTGCCTTTGTACGGCTCGGGACGGCGCCAGTCGCGGATTTTCGCCGCCACTTCGCCCACCTGCTGCTGGTCGATACCTTCCACAACGATTTCGGTCTGCTTCGGTGCGGTGATGGTGATGCCATCGGGTGCAACGAAGTCGACGTCGTGGCTGTAGCCCAGGTTCAGCTTCAGGGTGTTGCCCTGCATCTGAGCCCGGTAACCCACACCCTGGATCTCCAGCTCTTTTTTGAAGCCCTGGGTCACGCCGGTCACGAGGTTGGCCACCTGAGTGCGGGACATGCCCCACTGCTGACGGGCACGCTTGGACTTGCCGCGCGGCTCGATGGTGACAACGTTGTCGTTCACGGTCAGGGTGACGTCGTCGGTTGCGGTGAAGCTGCGGGCGCCTTTCGGGCCTTTCACTTCGATGGTCTGGCCGGACACAGAAGCGGAAACGCCGCTGGGCAGTTCGACCGGTTTCTTACCAATACGGGACATTGCGAGGCCTCCTTAGAAGACGGTGCAAAGCACTTCGCCGCCAACGTTGGCTGCGCGTGCGTTTGCGTCCGACATCACACCTTTGGGGGTGGAGACAATCGACACGCCCAGGCCCTGGCGGACCGACGGGATGTCATTGACGCCCATGTAAACGCGGCGGCCGGGCTTGGAGACCCGCTTGAGCTCGCGAATGACAGGTTCGCCGTCGAAGTACTTGAGGCTGATTTCGATGGCCGGGTGGCCATTTTCACCAGTCATCTTCTCATAACCGCGGATGTAGCCCTCGTCCGCCAGCACGTCCAGCACCCATGCCCGCAGCTTGGAAGCCGGGGTCATGACGGTGGATTTGCCGCGCATCTGAGAGTTACGGATACGGGTGAGCATATCGCCGATAGGATCGTTCATATCAGTCTCTCCCTTACCAGCTCGATTTCACCAGGCCGGGGATCTGACCAGCAGAACCCAGCTCGCGCAGCGCAATACGGCTGACCTTCAGCTTACGGTAGTAAGCGTGCGGACGGCCGGTGAGCTGGCAACGGTTGTGAAGACGGGTTGCCGACGAGTTGCGCGGCAGTTTCGCCAGTTTCAGACGCGCCTTGAAGCGCTCTTCCATCGGGCGAGATTCGTCGTTTGCGATTTCTTTCAGCTCGGCACGCTTTGCGGCGTATTTAGCCACCAGGCGCTCGCGCTTCTTCTCGCGTTCGATCATGCTTTTCTTAGCCATGGTCTCTATCCTTCCCGCGCTTAGCTGTTGAAGGGCATGTTGAAAGCTTTCAACAGCGCCTTTGCTTCCGCGTCGGTTTTCGCGGTGGTGGCGATCACGATGTCCATGCCCCAGGCTTCGTCGATCTTGTCGAAATCGATTTCCGGGAACACGATGTGCTCTTTCAGGCCCATGGCATAGTTGCCGCGGCCGTCGAAGGAGGTGCCCGAAACGCCGCGGAAGTCGCGGATACGGGGCATCGCAATGGTGATCAGACGGTCGAGGAATTCGTACATCCGGTCACCGCGCAGGGTCACCTTGGCGCCCATCGGCATGCCTTCGCGAACGCGGAAGCCGGCGATGGAGTTCTTTGCCACGGTGGTCAAAGCCTTCTGGCCCGCAATCGCGGTCAGGTCGGCCTGGGCGGATTTGGCTTTCTTGCTGTCTTTGACAGCAGCGCGGCCGCAGCCGATGTTCAGAACGATTTTCTCCAGCTTGGGGAGCATCATGTCGTTCTTGTAGCCGAACTCTTCTTTCAGGGCGCCACGGATGGTGTCCTTGTAGAGAGTTTTCAGGCGCGGGGTGTAGGTTGCAGCGTCAAGCATCAGACAGTCTCCCCGGTGGTCTTGGCGAAGCGCACCTTCTTGCCGTCTTCCTCGCGGAAGCCGACGCGGGTTGCTTTGCCGTTGCTGTCCAGCAGTGCCAGGTTCGACAGGTCGATCGGCAGTGCCTTGGGCAGACGGCCGCCCTGGCTGTTTTGAGTCTGGCGGGTGTGGCGGATGGCCATGTTCACGCCTTCGACGACGGCTTTGCCGGCTTTCGGGTCAACGGAAGCAATGGTGCCTTCCTTGCCCTTATCGCGGCCTGCCAGCACGACGACCTTGTCGCCTTTACGGAGTTTCGCAGCCATGATTACAGCACCTCCGGAGCCAGCGAGATGATCTTCATGAAGTTCTTCGCGCGCAGTTCACGAACAACCGGGCCAAAGATACGGGTACCGACCGGCTCGTTGTTGTTGTTCAGGATGACAGCTGCGTTCCGGTCAAAACGGATCGCGGTGCCGTCTTCGCGGCGGACTTCTTTGGCGGTGCGCACGACAACGGCCTTACGGACGTCGCCTTTTTTCACGCGGCCGCGCGGGATGGCTTCTTTAACCGAGACGACGATGATGTCGCCAACGGAAGCGTATTTACGCTTGGAGCCACCCAGAACCTTGATGCACTGAACTCGGCGGGCGCCGGAGTTGTCAGCAACATCCAGATTTGTTTGCATCTGGATCATGTGGTTTCTCCCGACCTATGGGGCAGCGATGCGTGCTGGTATCCCCCAGGGTTTCGACTGACTGTTAAGTCTAGCCGCCAGGAGTCTCGGATGAGACTCTTAGGCTTCCAGAACTTCCCAGCGTTTCGTTTTCGATTTCGGCGCGCATTCGATGATGCGTACGGAATCGCCGACCTTGAAAGCGTTCTTTTCATCGTGAGCCCGGTACTTCTTGGACTTACGGATGGTTTTCTTCAGAACCGGGTGCGTGAAGCGGCGTTCAACCGAGACGGTGACGGTCTGGGCGTTTGCGTCGCTGGTCACAACGCCTTGCAGGATACGTTTGGGCATTGTGTCGCTCCTTATTCGGCTGCTGCTGCAGCTTTTTCGTTCAGGATGGTCTTGACGCGGGCAGCGTTGCGGCGGGCCGCTTTGATGCCGGAGGTCGATTCCAACTGACCGGTTGCCTGCTGAAAGCGCAGGTTGAAGCTCTCTTTTTTCAGGGATGCGAGCATATCGCGGAGTTCATCCACGGTCTTCTCGCGCAGATCATTGGCGTTCATCGCCTTTGTTCCTTGTCCAAAGCACCAGAAGGCCCCGAGGGTCACCTTGTTACCTGGTGGGTTATGTCAACCGCGCCGAAGACGCGGCAAAAAAGAATCACCTGACCCGGATCCAAGACGGATTGGGTTCAAGCGATGGGTCCCTATAGAGGAGACGGGGGTGAGGGGCAAGGGTGAGTTTGCCCCTCTTCTGCCCTGCTGCCGTCGAACCATTAATCGCAATCGTAGAGGATACCCTTGGACGCCCGCACTGTACCGTCCGCCAAGGTGGTTTGCGTATCCTTCAGCGGTCTGGCGACCTTCAGCGTCGGATGACCGATACGTTTGCAATAAGCAGCTGCTCTTGACTGGATAGCCGCATGAGAAACTTCGTCCGGGAAATAGATGATTTCGAGGTGGCTTTCGACGGGGAAGGCCAGAGAGATACCAGTGCGGTCGGCTTCCGCAGGGAAAACACGGGCAACAAGGGCAGCGCGCCGCTCATGTACTTTGCCCAAATCTTTGGAACAGGCTGCCACCGAAGCAATGGCTGCGGCCAATAGAATGAGTTTGGTCTTCAAAACTGGAGTCCTTTGAGATTATTCAAGCTAACCCAATGCAACGCAGCGTTGGGCGCAACGACGTAGCAGAACAACTTTCCCTCAACAATAGATTGCCGGACTTTCGCGAACTCAACTAAACACGCCGTAACGTCCTGTTTTGCCGACTGTCCGGTTTCCTTCAAATAATCTCATCCTCATCGAACATGGCAGCCCCGTCCAGCTGGGCGTTCAGGCTTTCGATGCGGCCTTCGGCCTCCTCCGGCGCGGAGACTTTGGCAATGTGGAACAGCGCGTCGCCTTCGTTGACGATGGGCATGTTGGCGCGGCCGATGATCAGGCCCGGCTGGCTGGCGGTCAGTTCCACCTCCTCCTCGCCGAAGGGGTCGGCGACGATGCCCAGCACGTCGCCCTCCTCCACCATCTCGCCGGTGGTTTTGTAAGCGCGCAACAGCCCTCCGGCAGGCGCACGCTCCCAGCTGCTGTCGCTGGCCTTGACCGGCACCGCCTCGGCCAGCGGCACGCCGTCGTCAGGGATCATGCCCAGCGCGTGCATCACCCGCAGGATGCCGGCCACGCCGACGCGGGCAGACTGCTCGTCGAACCGCAGCCCCTCCCCCGCCTCATAAAGCAGGATATCAACGCCCGCCTTTTGCGCCTCCTTGCGCAAGCTGCCGTCGCGCAGGGAAGACCGGATCACCACCGGCGCGCCGAAGGCATCGGCATATTCCAGCGTCTCCTTGGCCTTGGGCGACACCCGGATCTGCGGCATGTTGGTGCGGTGGATCGCGGCGGAGTGCAGGTCGATGCCCAGGTCGCAGCGCGCCACCACCTCTATCATGAACAGATGCGCCAGGCGGCTGGCCAGCGAGCCGCCCTCGCTGCCTGGAAATGAGCGGTTCAGATCGCGCCGGTCCGGCAGGTAGCGGGAGTGGTTCAGGAAGCCGAAGGTGTTGACGATCGGCACCACGATCAGCGTGCCCTTGAGGCGCGAGAACTGGCGGCTGCGCAGCAGGCGGCGGGCGATTTCCACCCCGATCACCTCGTCGCCGTGAATGGCAGCCGAGACAAACAGCGCAGGCCCCTCTTCCGCGCCGTGGATCACATGGGCGGACATGGTGACCGGCGTGTGGTCCGACAGCACGCTGACCGGCATATCCACCGTGCGGCGGGTGCCGGGCGGGATGTGGAAGCCGCCGATTTCAAAAGGGGAACGCCGCGCCATCTATACCTCCCGCAGAGCTGTTCCGGGAAGCTAAGCGGGTTTGGGGGCTTTTACAATTGCCGTACCCTGTTGAGGATGGTTTCGAACTGCCAGCCGTCCGGGAGGCGGGGGAGCCAAAGGCGCGTCTCTGCTGCATGGATCATCATGGCGCCACGGAAAGTCCTGAGACGCTGGATGTCTTTAATGGAGACCTCACCGCACTGCCCCTGCTTTTCCACCGCCAGCACACGCTGCGTAGTGATCACGTAGGTGGTGGAGCGGAAAGCGCGGTGAACAGCCAGCCAGATCACCAGAGCAACCGGCGCAAAAAGAACGATGGCCAGAATTTCGGACAGTGTGGGTGCAATGCGCGCATGGACGGCATGCACCAGTTGCTCACCCTCATGAAGCTCAATCGGCGCGTGGTCATACATCGGCAATGCCCGGTTTGCCGGTGAACCGCAGGGAAACGCAAATCATTCCCACTTGTAGTTGAAGCTCACCGAAATCCGCTCGTCCTCAGCCATGTTCATCGGCACCTCGTGGCGCAGCCAGCTTTCCCACAAGAGCACGTCGCCCACGTCTGGCTTCATGTAGATGAAAGGCTGCAGCTCGCGCCGGGCTTCTTTGGTGCGGGTGGGTGCGGCCATCATCCGGGCAGAGCGCGGATCCTCCAGCTTGAGCGCGCTCGCGCCGTCGGGCATCGACACATAGGTGGTGCCGGAGATCACCGAATGGGGGTGCAGGTGGCTGGAATGGGTGCCGCCCTCGGGCAGGATGTTGATCCAGAGATCTTCCAGCTTCAGCGCGCGCCCGTCCAGATCGAACTCCAGATCCTTTGCGAACGCTGCGACGTGCTGGTCCAGCGATTTCACCAGATCGGCAAAGACCGGGAACCGCCAGGGCAGATCGGTGAGCGACGCATAGGAGGTATATCCGGGATAGCCGTTATCCTCGCACCAGTCCTGGCCGGCATCATCATCGCCAGCGATGACAAGGCAGGAGTTTTCCAGTTCATGCGCGTCAACCGATGGTCCGTATTCGGACAGTTGCGCGCGGTAGAGGCGGGTCACGAAGAGCGATTCAATCTGGGCCATGGCGCCGTCTTAGCGCAGCACCGGGCAAGAGGCGAGACACCTCCTGCATGAGGCCAAGGATTCCACTCCGCTCCCGAGGTTTTGCCGCCCCTACCCGTCCACCACGGAAATCGGGCAGTCACGGTGCGCGTTTGGCATTCCTATGTGAAAGGGATTTTGCACCAGGTACCAGACCGGCGCATACCCCGGAGCTTGGGTGCGGGAATACGTGCACCCGTCAGGCGACGTCCAATGCGTGGCATTGCCGCCGGGGGATACGGTTTCCTGGGAAACAAAACTGTTGGATATCTGGCGTGTCGCCACCGGATTCCGGTAGTTCGTCGCAGGGCCATACATATTGGACAAATCATTGCGGTCAAATTCCATCCCGCCGCAAGCGGACAGGCCGAAACACAGGGCTGCAGGAACGATCATTCGCATTATGGAGCTTCCCTTTCCTCGTTACTCACGCTGCTGCAAAACACCCAGAAGAGTCGGCATTTAAGGCAGCAATCAATCACAGGAAGAGTATGGGAACAAAAGCTGTACATATCGTTAATTGACGCTTGGACACGGCATATGCCTTAGCTTCAAGTTCAAGCGATGTGCGAAACTGGAGCGCGGCACCAGTCATGCCAGCACCCGGCTGTTGTACGGAGACCTGATCCTGCGTAACCAGCCGCAAATGTGCCACTGCGCAACATGCAGGAAGCCAGGCTTTCCGCTCCCCGGACTTACCGCAATTTAACCAACCCTATGCAAGATCCATCGGGAACCGCAGAAGCGAAGGCATTGGGTCATGCACATTATTTATGAAGACGATACGTTGCGGCTGGAAACCCTGAAACCGGGCCCCGCACCGGCAGGAGGAACAGTGCTGCTGTCTTTTCCCGGCATTGGTCAGGCGGTGGAGCTGATCGATGTCCAGCAGCCTGAATTTGCCGGGTCGGGGCGCAACTGCAGCAATGTCATCTTTTGCTACGACAAGACCCGGTCCTGGGGGAACCGGCTGGACTGGGACGCGCTGACCAGAGCCGTTCTGGAGGCGGCAGCGGGCTGCACCCTGTTTTCGATCGGCAACAGCATGGGCGGTTACCTGGCCATCGTTGCAAGCGCCTTCCTGCCAATCGCCAGGTCGGTCGCCTTTGTGCCGCAGTTCAGCGTCGATCCGGAAGCCGCGCCCGGGGACAGGAGGTGGCGCGTGTATTCCAAGAGCATCAAGAGCTTTCCGATGAAGCCTGCGGGCCACTACTTTGTGCCGGAGACCGAGTATTTCATCTTCTCCAGCGGCACGGGAATGGACGGCCAGCACGCCCAGCTGTTTCCCAAAGGTGCCAATATTCACCACTGGGTCTTTTCCGGCGCCGTCCATTCGCTGGCGGCAGATCTCAAGGAGCGGGGCGAACTGGACAACTGCATTCAGTCCAGCCTTGCCGGGGACACGATGCTCAGCTTTTCGCAGGCCTGCGAACGGCTTAGCCCTGCCGCCGCCCCCAGCCATTTGGTTCCGCTGGCGGCCAGGCTGCCCTGCCCGGCCTTGCCAGCAGCTCCGGCCTGACAGGCGCTGACTAACCGGATGAGGCCATCAAGTCGGCCGAGGGAGCTTGAACGGCGTTCAAAAAACGTTTGACAAAGCCATGCGGGTCGCGACATGATTTGAACGTCGTTCATGAACGGAGTTCAGATCATGCCTATTCCCAAAACCCTGCTAGCAGTTGCGGCGTTTTGCGCCGCATCCCAGGCCGCAGCAGGCCCCAGCACCCAGCATTCGGCACAAAGTCTTCAGCATTCCGGCCACAGCGCCGCCGCCAGCAGTGAAGCTGCGGCTACCACCGCTGTGGCAATTGTTGCCATTCCTGTTCTGGCCGTGGGCGCCGGGCTCGTGGTGTCCGCAGACGCGCTGGCCTCCCCCCATCCGCACAGCCATGCCCAAAGCCACCCTGCCCCGGGACAAATCCCGCAGCCGGCACAAGGAGGCAACCGATGATCCGCAGGATATTCATCGCGATGGCTGCTGCGGCCGCCCTCCATGCCGCCCCTGCTGCAGCTGGCAGCAGCGAAACCGGCAAGACGCATTTGCTTATTTCTGATACCGCCGCCTTTTCCAATCAGGTGCAGCTGGACCTGGCAGCCCGCGGCGCCGGTATCGCAATTGTCGCACGGACCGGGCGGCCGCCGCACACGCTGCCGCAGGGGGTAAACTATACGCATACCGCCTTGTGGGTTTATTCAACGATCAAAACCCCGGACGGCAGCAGCGCCAAAGGGTACCGGGTGTACAATCTCTATCAAGATCAGGATGACCTGACCCGCAGCTCCCTGGTGCAAGAGGCGCCCGCAGACTTCTTCAGAAGCGCCCATACGCTGGATACGGGCATCATCATCCCTGCCCCGCACTTGCAGCGCAAACTTCTGAAGGCCATCGCCAGCCCGGTCTATCCCGCATTGCACAACCCCAGCTATTCGGTGCTGTCCAATCCCAACACGACGCAGTTCCAGAACTGCAACGAGCTGACCCTGGACCTGCTGATTGCCAGTATTTATGGCACGACGGACAAATCCGGGATCAAGGCCCGGATCGCCGCCGAGTTTCACCCCCAGCCGATCCGCATCAACGGGCTGAAACGGTTTCTGGCCCCCGCCGCCTCTGCTGCGCTGACAACATCCGACCATGGCAAGGGCGTCGCAACCGTGACCTTCGGCTCTTTGGCACGTTATTTGCGGTCCAAGAACCTGGCCTCCGAGGTCTACCAGCTCACCCCTGACAGGACGGTACGGCTGTAAGCCCCCCATACTGCTGACAAGAAAAGCCCCCGCTGATCACTCAGCGGGGGCCTTTAATTTGTACAGACCGGGTGCGCCCCTGCCGCCTTTGCAGGCAAGAGCGGCTGGCACACACGGCAGCAGAGCCGCCGTTTACCAGTCTTCGCGGACCACGACGCGGGTCTTGACCGGCAGCTTCATCGCGGCTAGGCGCAGGGCCTCGCGAGCGATTTCATCGCTGACGCCGTCGATCTCGAACATCACGCGGCCAGGCTTAACCTTGGCTGCCCAGTAGTCCACGGAGCCTTTACCTTTACCCATACGGACTTCGGTCGGCTTCGAGGTCACCGGAGTGTCCGGGAAGATACGGATCCAGACACGGCCCTGACGCTTCATGTGGCGGGTCATGGCGCGGCGGGCAGCTTCGATCTGGCGTGCAGTCACACGCTCAGGCTGGGTTGCCTTCAGGCCATAGGTGCCGAAGTTCAGGTCGGAGCCGCCTTTTGCCAGGCCGTGGATCCGGCCTTTGTGCATTTTGCGGAATTTAGTGCGCTTTGGCTGAAGCATCTCAAATCCTCCTTAGCGACGGCCGCCACCAGCACCACGGGGTGCAGGGCCGTCCTGGATTTCTTGTGCTTTACGGTCACGCGCCGAAGGATCGTGCTCCATGATCTCGCCTTTGAAGATCCAGACCTTGATCCCGATGATCCCGTAGGGGGTCATCGCTTCGGAGTGTGCGTAATCGATGTCGGCACGCAGGGTGTGCAGCGGCACGCGGCCCTCACGGTACCATTCGGTACGCGCGATTTCCGCACCGCCCAGACGGCCAGCGACGTTCACCCGGATACCCAGGGCGCCCATGCGCATGGCGTTCTGCACGGCCCGTTTCATGGCACGGCGGAAGGACACACGGCGCTCCAGCTGCTGAGCGATGGACTCGCCGACCAGCTGAGCGTCCAGTTCCGGCTTGCGCACTTCAACGATGTTGAGGTGCAGCTCGGAGTCGGTCATCTTGGCGATTTTCTTGCGCAGGACTTCGATGTCCGCGCCTTTCTTGCCGATGATGACGCCCGGACGGGCGGTGTGAATGGTCACGCGGCATTTCTTGTGCGGGCGTTCAATGATGACGCGCGCAATGCCAGCCTGCTTGCATTCTTCCTTGATGAACTCGCGGATTTTCAGGTCCTCGAGCAGCAGATCACCGTAGTCTTTGGTGTCGGCGTACCAGCGGCTGTCCCAGGTGCGGTTCACCTGAAGGCGCATGCCGATCGGATTGACTTTCTGACCCATTAGGCTTGCTCCTCAACTTGACGCACCTTGATGGTGATCTCCGCGAACGGCTTCAGGATTTTGCCGAACCGGCCACGGGCACGCGGACGGCCGCGCTTCATGGTCAGGTTCTTGCCAACCCATGCCTCGGCGACGATCAGTTCATCGACGTCCAGGTTGTGGTTGTTTTCAGCATTCGCGATGGCGGACTGAAGGCATTTCTTCACGTCCTGCGCGATCCGCTTGTTGGAGAAAGTCAGGTCGGTCAGGGCCTTCTCGACTTTCTTGCCGCGGATCATCTGAGCCACCAGGTTCAGTTTCTGCGGGGAGGTACGGAGCATGCGCAGTTTTGCCATTGCTTCGTTGTCTGCCACGCGGCGGGGGTTCTTTTCCTTGCCCATGACTTACTTCCGCTTCGCTTTTTTGTCTGCGGCGTGGCCATAATAGGTGCGGGTCGGCGAGTATTCACCGAACTTCTGACCGATCATGTCTTCCGAGACGTTGACGGGGATATGCTTCTGGCCGTTGTACACACCAAAGGTCAGGCCGACGAACTGCGGCAGGATGGTGGAACGGCGCGACCAGATCTTGATCACTTCATTGCGGCCCGATTCACGCGCTGCTTCGGCCTTTTTCAGGACGTAAGCATCAACGAAGGGGCCCTTCCATACGGAACGTGCCATGGATTAGCGGCCTTTCTTCTTGGCGTGGCGCGAGCGAACGATGAGCTTTTGCGACGCCTTGTTTTTGTTGCGGGTCCGTTTGCCCTTGGTCGGTTTGCCCCAGGGGGTCACCGGGTGGCGGCCACCGGAGGTCCGGCCTTCACCACCGCCGTGGGGGTGGTCGATCGGGTTCATGACGACACCACGCACGGAAGGACGCTTGCCCTTGTGGCGCATACGGCCGGCTTTACCGAAGTTCTGGTTCGAGTTGTCCGGGTTCGACACGGCACCGACGGTGGCCATGCATTCCTGGCGGACCAGGCGCAGTTCGCCCGACGACAGGCGGATCTGAGCGTAACCGCCGTCACGGCCAACGAACTGAGCGTAGGTACCGGCTGCACGGGCGATCTGGCCGCCTTTGCCGGGCTTCATTTCGATGTTGTGAACGATGGTACCGATCGGCATGCCCGAGAACGGCATTGCGTTGCCCGGCTTGATGTCGGCCTTCGCGGATGCGATGACCTTGTCGCCAACTGCCAGACGCTGCGGCGCCAGGATGTAGGCTTGCTCGCCGTCTTCGTATTTGATCAGCGCGATGAATGCGGTCCGGTTCGGGTCGTATTCGATCCGCTCAACGGTGGCCGCTACATCAAATTTGTTCCGTTTGAAGTCAACGATCCGGTAGAGGCGCTTTGCGCCGCCGCCACGGCGGCGTGCAGTGATCCGTCCGGTGTTGTTCCGGCCGCCCGATTTGGTCAGACCCTCAGTGAGAGACTTGACCGGACGCCCTTTCCAAAGCTCCGAACGGTCGATCAGAACCAGCCCACGCTGGCCCGGCGTCGTCGGTTTATACGACTTGAGTGCCATGCTTTCTGTCTTCCGTTTAGCGTGCCAGGCCTTAGGTTCTTGTCTTTGGCCCAGCTATGTTGAAGGCCCCCGTAGGTGCCTGAGATATAGGGCCCCGAAGGTCCCCGAGTTCGAGTGTCCTGACAAACATAACGACCCCGGAAACGAATCCGGGGTCTGCAGGATGGATGGCGTTTAGCAGAGTCGCCGGAAGGTGGCAATGACAGACTTCCGGCTTTTCGCGGTTTGGCCGCAATGGGGCCTGGGACCTGTGCCAGCCACTGTAACTGCTATGCCTGTCCGGTACCACCGCACAGCGCAGCCCAGCACTGCTGCCACGGTGCGAAGCAACTGCGAAGCCTGCCAGCCCCCTTGCCTACCCGGCTTGAAGCGGCCTGTTTTCAGCCTGCCACTCGCGGGCCCAGGCCAGGAACTTTGTGCTGCTCATCGGGCGCCCGAAGGCATAGCCCTGCAGGATGGCAGCACCAAGCCCGGACAGGACTTCCGCCTCACCGGCGGTTTCAACTCCTTCCACAACCGCCGCTGCACCAGCGCTGGCAGCCATTTCGATCAGCCCCCGCATCAGGTCGCGGCGCGCCGGCTTCTTGTCGATTCCGGTGGTGAACATGCGGTCGATCTTGAGCCTGTCCGGCTTGAGCGCCAGCACACCTGCGATACTGGCGTGGCCGGTGCCGAAGTCATCAATCTCGATACCGATGCCCATTGCCTTGATCGCGTCGATCTGCTTGGAGTAGTCATCGTTCACGTGATCCAGAAAGACAGTCTCCAGAAGCTCAAACGCCAGTCCGCTGGGCGGGATGTCGGTCCGCTGCCGCAGCTCTTCGATCAGACCCGGATGGCCCAGCCGCTCAGCTGAGACATTCACCGAGATGCTGGGCAGGGTAGTCCCCTGGCGCGCAAATTCCCAATAGGCCGACAGGGCAATATCCAGAACCCGACGATCCAGATCCGCTAGCATGTTCACCTCCTTGGCGATCGGCACAAAGACATCCGGACCGACAATACCGCGGCGGGGATGGTGCCAGCGGGCCAGCGCCTCACATCCCGCCAGCACCCCTGTTTCACCGTCAATCTGGGGCTGGAAGGTGACCTCAATCTCGTTTCTCTCGAACGCCTGCTTGAAATCACGGATCAGGTCCATCTTCTCGTCATGAGCGGAACCGATGGAGTCGGAATAGGCGTTAACACAGGACCGCCCGTCCGCCTTGGAGGCATAAAGCGCCAGATCGGCGCGGCGCAGCGCTGATTGCAGGGGTTCCTCCGGCGCGCAAAGCGCAAACCCGATGGAGGCGCCAACTTGAAGGCCGGCATCCTTGTAAGTGACCGGCTGAAGCAGCGCGAACAACAGGTCGGAACAGAATTCATAGGCCTCTGCCTCACTGCCGGAAAACTCCATCAGCACGGCGAACTCATCGCCGCCAATGCGGAAGGCAAAATCCCGTCCGTTCTTGATATGGGATGAAATCCGCTTGGCAGCATGTTCGAGAACCAGATCTCCGGCCTCGTGGCCGTAGGTATCATTAATTTCCTTGAACCGGTCCAGATCCAGCGCGATGACCAGCGTCCCGGCTTGCTGCTCCGCTGCAGGCGCCGCCGCGATTTCTTCAAGGTGCTTGCGGTTGCCAAGTCCGGTGAGCTTGTCGTGCCGGGCTGACCAGGCGCTCTCCTCTTGAGCTTCGCGCATGGCTTCAAACGCTTCCTCCGCCAGTTCCCGGCTCATCCGCTCCTTGCGGATCGAGTCCATCCGCAAACTGATCTCATCCTCCACCCGGTCGAGAACCCGGTTGTAGCGGAACGCCAGCGCGCCCAGCTCTGATGACCGTTCGACACGCACGCGGCTGCTGAAAGATCCGGACCGCTGGTGCCGCTTCATTTCCTCAAGCAGTTCCAGCAATGCATTTCGCTGGTTGTTTTCCGCAAGATTCAGCCCCCGCACTTCGTCCCTGGGGCGCGCCCGCAGCAGCCCCGCCGCCTTGAGGAAAATTGCCAGCGGCACGGTGCAGCAAGTAACCCAGGCAGCAACGGCAGCAACTCCCATCGCCTGAACCCCCAGCTGGCCCAGCCTGCTGCCCGCCGGCAACAGGTCCAGCGGGACCGTGAACGCAACTGCCAATGTCCCCATGAGCCCCGCGGCCAGATGCACCGGAACCGCGCCCACCACGTCATCGATCTTCAATGCATCGAGAATGTCCCGGGCGACGATCACAGTTACCGATCCCGCAATCCCGACCAGAAAGGCCATCGGCCCCGTCACCAGATGAATCCCCGCCGTGCCCGCAACCAGCCCGCCCAAAAAGCCGTTGACCAGAATCTCCGCCCGGACACAGCGGAACAGCCCGAGGCCGATGGCAATACTGGCGACGCCCGCCCCGGCGGCCGACAGCATGGTGCGGGCAATCACTGGCCCGACATCCGCGCTGAAAGCAAGGGCAGATCCGCCGTTGAAGGCGCCCCAGCCGACCCACAGCAGCAGCCCGCCCAGGGTCACAAGGGAAATGGAGTTCTCCTCGAAGAACCGTTTTTTCGGGCCGTAGCGGCCCAGCCGCGGCCCCAAGAAGACCACAACCACCAGCGCGGTCCAGCCGCCGACGCTGTGCACTACCGTCGCGCCGGCAAAATCGATGAAGCCGGCCTGCCGCAGCCAGCCCGCCTCGTTCCAGACCCAATGGCCCGCAACCGGGTAAATGAAAGCCCCCAGCATAACCGACATGACCATGTAACCGAGGAACCTTTCGCGCTCTGCCACAGCGCCGGACACAATTGTGGCTGCAGTGGAGGCAAAGGCCATCTGAAACAGGAAAACGGCGGCCGAATGGCCTGCGGAATTGTCGAGCCGGGGCCAAAAACCGCCGGCACCGAACAGCCCGCCAAAGCTGGGGCCGAACATCAGACCGAAACCGGTCAGCCAGAAGGCTGTACTGACGACACAAACATCCGACAGGTTCTTGAGGGCCACATTGGCAGCATTCTTGGCCCGTACAGTACCAGATTCCAGGCATAGGAACCCGGATTGCAGAACAAGCACCAGCAGCGCAGAGAGCAGGATCCAGATGGCATCAGCTTCAGACATTCAACAACCCTCATAAGGAGCATAAACTCACACGAACGACACCTTAAGTTGCGATAGTCAAAATTTCCTTTCCGCCCCGTGATCGTTGCCTGTACACGGCCGAGCATTTGCCAGCTCAGCCCGGACCATCTCTGCTGCCCGGCCATCAAGGCAACGCACGAGGTCCTGCATCCTCCCTCGCAACGGGTGTGACGGCCTGGCAACCCTTGGTGCAAGTACCGGATCAGCCATGGCCTGCCCTGCATCCGGCCCCGGGGACGCGTTTCAGTGCAGTCGTCAGGACA
Organism: Leisingera sp. ANG-M7; assembly: GCF_000813965.1. GTDB lineage: Bacteria > Pseudomonadota > Alphaproteobacteria > Rhodobacterales > Rhodobacteraceae > Leisingera. The sequence goes on from NZ_JWLI01000007.1 coordinate 344,434, forward strand.
GGAACGCCGAAGCGGCATGCCGCTCGAGCAGATCCTGGACCAAAGGGTTCGGGAACCGGCGGCGGAGCGTGACCGCATAGAATGTTTCCTGAATCCGGGGGTGCTCGCTGGCCTCTCTGAGTCGGCCGGAGTTCAACTCATCCGTCACGACAATGGGCGCGACAAGGGCCAGCCCGATATCTTCCCGTGCCAAAAGCCGCATCATTGCCATGTCATCCACCTCTGCGGCGATCTGCGGGCGGACCGACAACCTGCTGGCTAAGGCATCAAAAGCCGTGCGCACGCTGCTGCCGGCGGTGGGCAGGATGAAGGGCTGCTCAAGGAGAAGCTCACGCAGCGGGCGGTCCGGGTCCAGCCGCGTGGGGCTGCCGACAATGCTGACGTCCTGCTCGCCGATCTTGTGTGCCTCATAGGGTGTCAGGCTGTCGTCCGGCGGCGGCTGGTTCATCAGCACCAGGTCAACGTTGAGCGTTCCCAGGCCTTCGAGCAATTCCGCCGGACTGCCTGAGCGCAGGACAACCTCAACATCGCTGCGGGACAGGATCGGCCTCAGAAACCCGATCTGAAAGTTACGGGACAGAGTCGCGAGCGCTCCCACACGCAAGGCCTTCCGGCTTTGAACCGTCCCCGACAGAGTGGCGACAAGCTCCTGTCCGGTTGAAAATATCGCATCCGCGTGGCCCAGCGCGATACGTCCGGCCTCAGTCAGATGAAGCTGCCGCCCGCGGCGCTCGAACAGGTCGTGCCCCAAGCGCTCTTCCAATTGCTTGATCTGAACTGACAGCGCCGACTGCGACAGGTTCAGCCGTTGCGCGGTACGGGTCAGATTGCCGTCATGCGCAACCGCCCAGAAGTACCGGAGATGATGATAGTTCAATGGCATTCGTTCTATTTATTAGAACAATATCTCTAAAACAATGAATTTTTATCAAGTGAAGCTCTGCCTTATGCATTTCCAAATGTCTCTGACTAAGAAAACTGAAGGGTTCCGATCATGACCTATCTTCTTCTGCCCCTCCTCAGCCCGCTGGTCCTGCTGGCTGCAGCCTTCTATGCGTTCCGCCATCCCGGCAAACGCCCCGGGCGGGTGCCGGAGTTGGCCGAGGCCGCTGCCTTTGCCGCCTTTGCCATCGCGGCGGCGGCTGCCGCGCTGCTGATTTTGAATGGCTCCGGCACCTCGGCATTGATCGGGCTTTTAGGGGCCGGGCTTTCGGTCCGGCTGGACGCGGTAAGTGCGGTGATGCTGGTTCTAGTAAGCTTCATCGGCTGGATCGTCCTGCGCTTTTCCAGGACCTACCTGGACGGCGAAGACCGGCAGGGCGCCTTCACGGGCTGGGTCAGCACTGCGTTGGCCTCTGTTCTGCTGCTGGTGATGTCCGGCAACCTCATTCAGCTCATTGCGGCCTGGACAGTGACCAGCCTGGCGCTGAACCAGCTGCTGCTGTTTTATCCCGAACGCGCGACAGCCCGGCGGGCTGCCCGTAAGAAGGCCGTGGTTGCACGTCTGAGCGAGGGCGCCCTAGCCGGTGCCGTTGTTTTGCTGATCGCCGCAACCGGGACGACGGATATCGAAACGATCCTGTCCACGGCCGGGGCAGGCTGGCTGATGGCCGCGGCCGCCCTGTTGATCGCCGCGGCGGCGGTTCTGGCTTCGGCGCAGTTCCCGCTGCACGGCTGGCTGACCGAGGTGATGGAGGCGCCCACACCGGTTTCCGCCCTGCTGCACGCAGGTGTGATCAACGCGGGCGGGTTCCTGCTGATCCGCTTTGCCGACGTGATGCTGCTGGCACCGGGCGTGATGGCGCTGCTGGTCATGCTCGGCGGGTTCACCGCGCTGTTCGGCGGCCTGGTGATGCTGACCCAGCCCGCAGTTAAAACGTCGCTGGCCTGGTCTACTATCGCGCAGATGGCCTTCATGATCATGCAATGCGGCCTGGCGCTGTTCCCGCTTGCCCTGCTGCACATCGTGGCGCACTCGCTCTACAAGGCGCATGCCTTCCTCAGCTCAGGCGAAGCGGTGCGCAATGTCGCCGCGATCCGCCGCCCCGGCCCGGTTGCGGTCGCAAGCGCGCGCAACGTGCTGCAGGCCTTTGCCATCGCCATCGTGATCTACTGCGGCGCGGGTGCGGTTCTGGGATTTGACGGCAAGTCGGTCCAGGCCATAGCCTTGGGTGTGATCCTGATCTTCGGTGTCGCCTACCTGCTGGCACAGGGCTTTGCCGATGCGGCGCCACGGGCACTGATGCAGCGGACCGCAGCCTATGCCCTGGCAGCTTCGGTCAGCTACTTTGCCCTGCAGGTCATCACCCAGCATCTGACCGCCGGCAGCCTGCCGCCGGTCCCAAACCCCGGGCCACTGGAATGGGCGCTCATCCTCCTTGCCCTCGTAAGCTTTGGCCTGGTGGCCGTGGCGCAGGCAACCTTCCCGCTCTGGGCATCTCACCCAGCGGCCGCCGGACTGCGCGTCCACCTGACCAACGGTCTCTACGCCAATGCGATCTTCGACAAGCTGCTGGACGGATGGTCCAAGCGCGCTGCTGCCTGAAAGGAAACCCGCTCATGTTTGCGAAACTCGAGTCCTACCCCGCCGCCCTGCTGGAACTTGTTGCCAAAGCCAACACTGCTGCCAAGGCGATCCCGCCGCTCTTCCCGCTCTCTGCCAATGTTGCGGTGAACCCGTTCCTTGGCCAGACGGGCGAACCCCTGGCCGTCACTGCTGCGCGTCTTGAGCGCGCGGGAGGTGCACGGATTACACCGCCGCGCACGTATTGGCGGCAGAAGCTGGAGGCAGGCAGCATCACTGAAGCCGACCTGCAGGACGCTCTGGCTGCGGTCGAAGGCCGCTTCAATGCGCCAAACCTGCAAAACATCAAGGCCGCCCTGGCCAGTGAGACCGCTGAACCCAAAGCCCTTCCCACTGTGGCCGAACTAGCCGCAGAGGTTTCAGGCATCGACTGGCCCGGACTGGTCGAAGACCGCGTCAGCGTATGGGCCGCCAGTCATTTCGATCAGGGGCAGGCCCTGTGGCAGCAGGACGGCACCGGCGGTGCTTTCAGTGCCTGGCGGGACTTTGCCGCGCGTGACCTGACACCGGAGATCCACGGCCTGACGGGTTTCTGCGCCTTTGCTGCGGACACCAACAGGTCGCATTGGCGGGCCATCGGCCGGGCGTCGGAAACCCTTGGCGTGAACTCTAGCGCCGCCACAACTGCATTCCACCGCTGGCTGATGACGCTGGGCGGCTGGGCACAGTACAGCCGCTACCTCCTGTGGCAAGCGGAACTGGAGGGCAAGCAGGACAGCACGGTGACAGAGCTTCTGGCCATCCGGATGGTCTTTGATGAAGCCCTGTTCGAGCTTTACAAAGACCAAATCCAGGCTCGCTGGGCAGAGGCTGTTGCGGCCCATCAGGCCCCGGTCACCCCGTCTGCGGACCTGGTCATCGACGCTGTTCTGCAGGAGGCCGCAGAACGGGCCGGACAACGCGCCCTGGAAGCCAAGCTGCTGCAAGGCAAACCGCTGCAAACCGAAGGGCGCCCGGAGGTGCAAGCTGCCTTCTGCATCGACGTGCGCTCCGAAGTCTTCCGCCGCGCGCTGGAGGCGCAAAGCAGCAGCATCCAGACCATCGGTTTTGCCGGCTTCTTCGGCCTGGCCAGCGCCCATAAGGCCGCAGGCTCGGATGTGACCGAAAGGCGCAACCCGGTGCTGCTCCAGCCCGGCATGGCCTCCCAGGCAGGCGAAACAGGGCAAGCCGACCTCAACCGCCGTTACTCGGCACGGGCCAAACGCGCCTGGGGCCGGTTCAAGCTTGCCGCTGTCTCCTCCTTTGCCTTTGTGGAGGCCGCTGGCCCGATCTATGTGGGCAAACTGCTCCGGGATGCACTGGGGCTGAATGGCCAGCCGGCCGCAGATCCCGCCCCCGTGATGGACCCGGAAATCGATCTGGAGAGCCGCGTGGGCATGGCCCGGTCGGTGCTGACAGCCATGTCGCTGACGGAGAATTTCGCACGGATCGTGCTGCTGGCAGGCCACGGCGCCCGGGTGACCAACAATCCGCATGAAAGCGCGCTGCATTGCGGTGCCTGCGGCGGTTACGCCGGAGATGTGAATGCCCGCCTGCTGGCCAGCCTTTTGAACGACCCGAGCGTACAGGCCGGCCTGCGGGACAAGGGGATCAGCATCCCCTCCGATACCGTCTTCGTGCCGGCGCTTCATCATACAACAACTGACGATCTGATCCTGTTTGAACAGGACCTGCCGGATGGGATGCCGCGGCAAGACCTGAAACAGCTGAAGACATGGGTCGCCGCAGCCGGCAGCCTGGCACGTGCCGAGCGCGCAACGCACCTGCCGCGCGCGGACCACGCCGCTGCAATTGCCCGCCGGGCCCGTGATTGGGCTGAGACACGCCCCGAATGGGGACTGGCGGGCTGCCGTGCCTTTGTCGCGGCGCCGCGCCACCGGACCGGCAGCGCGGACCTGTCCGGACAGGCCTTCCTGCACAACTACGACTGGCAGCGGGACGAAAGGTTCGGTGTGCTTGAGCTGATCATGACAGCGCCCGTGGTGGTCGCCAGTTGGATCAGCCTCCAATACTACGGCTCAACCGTGGCGCCGTCCGTGTTCGGCGGCGGCAACAAACTGCTTCACAACGTGGTCGGCGGGATCGGCGTTCTTGAGGGCAACACCGGCGCGCCGCGTCCGGGGCTGCCGTGGCAATCCGTCCACGACGGCACCGGTCTGCAGCACGACCCGCTGCGCCTGACCGTAGTCATCGAAGCGCCGCGCGAGGCGATGTCGGAAATCCTGAAACGCCACCCCGGAGTACGCGAACTGTTTGACAACGGCTGGCTGCACCTGATCGCAATGGACGGCGAAGGAAAAATGGCTTGGCGCTACCGCCCCGGCCTGAAATGGGTACGCTTCAACGAGCGCTCCGAGCCCCCCCGCGCGATGGCTGCGGAGTAACCCGCCGCTCCCGGACTTGAAAAATTGGCAAACGAGCGGCACTGGTCTGGACATCGCAGAAAAGGAAGCAGCGGAGGCTGAAGACCTTGAGCTGGACCAGGGCGCCCCGGCCACAGAAGCCGAAGAGCTCGCGAGTGACATTAACGTGCTCCCCTATGGGCTCGCGTTTATTAGTTTGCTCTGTTCAGGGTTTGCTCCTTTACCGACTGTTGGTGATACTCCCACAGACAGGCTGGGCTCACTGCTAGCACTCACGAACGACATAGCCGCCCCGGACCAGCCACTCGATATGGGTCCCTGATGCTGCAGTGCAACCCGTCGAACCAGCCGTTCGCCTCAGCCGCAATTTTCCCGGAAGCTCGTGCTCACACAATGCGGGGCAAACCGGTCTTTCGCCACAGTCACGCGATCGATGCTGAAGTTGCGACGACATCAGCGGGCCGGGCGAATTTTCCGGCAGGAAACCGCTGCTGGCCTAAGCCGCCCCGGCTTCGCGAAGATGCACGCCCAGCAGGATCAGGCCTGGCCAAAGCATATAGGCTTCGATTTCAATGTTCTCCCCGAAAGAGAGCAGCACCATTGTCATCAGTATTCCCAGCGGCAGGCGGCCCCGCATGTGTTTTGCTGCATCCGCCATGACAAAGCCGATGTGCCAAACCAGCGGAATAAGCAGTGCGGCAAAACCGGCAGCACCTTTGACGAACAGCAGTCCGTACCAGGTGTGATGGCTGCCGATGGGCATGTATTCAACGGCATGGGAGCCAGGCTGTACCGTGCCGTGACCAAACCAGAAGGCTTCGGTCTGCCAGCGCTCGCTGGCGATCCGCTGCAGTGTTTCACGGACCCGGGTGCTGTCGGCCCTGGCACCCTTGAATGCGGCCACTGCATCGCCAGCCAGCGCCGCCAATGTACTGCCGGTCACCGCCAGTGAGGCCGTTAGCCCTGCCGTTATATGCCAGGCCCAGCCGCGCAGGATCAGGGGCATCATGCGCGGCGCAACTGTACAGGCCACCAGCCCCACCAGCCCCATTCGGGACTTTGACGCCAAAATCATCAGGACCCCGGCAGCCGCGCCTGCCAGCATCCACTTTCGGTTTTTCTCTTCCAGCGCAAACAGCACCATGATGACCCCCAGCAGGGCCGCGAAGGGCGACCAGGGGGCATAGAATTGCCAGCGCGGTGTCCAGCTGGCCGGATCATAGGTGAACAGGTAAAGGCTGAAATACTCCGGCCCCGGCCCGCCAACTGCCTTCAGCGGTGAGGTGAAGATACGTTCGGGAAGGCCAAGGTAGGGCGCTGCCAGCAGGACTGGTGCCAGCGCCAGGGTCCACGCCCCGATCACGCACTGACCGCGGATCAGAACTTCGCGGCGGATCGGCAGCACCGCGCCGACCAGCGGGAACAGCGCCAGCAGCGCCCAGCCCTTGGCCCAGCCGATCGAGGACTTGATTGTCTTCTTGAGACCGAGCCCCCAGTCGAGGTGACCGATCCACAGGGCCACCAGCATAATCGCCATGCCGATGATCCAGGCCCAGATCAGCACCGGAACCGGACCGGTTGCACGCAGATCCGGCCGGAACGCCGGGCCAAGGTAGAGAGCCAGTACCGCTAGCGCGCCGAGAACCCAAGCCAGAACCGGACCCACGACGTACAGCGCACCAACGGCGTAGAAGGGCCAAGTCAGAACCATGGAGCGGTAGATGATCCGCTCTGCCGGGTTTTGCGGGGTCATGCTTCGGCTGCCTTGGGGGCGGCCAAAAGTCGGCCGATGACCGCGGATCTGATCCAACCCAGCATCAGCGCGATCAGCAGCATGAAGGTGGCCGCGGCCCCCGCGGCCAAGGCGATTTTTCGGTCGGGCGACGAGGGACGTTCCGGAAGGGACGGGTTTTCAAGCACCTGAACCAGCGGGTAGGAAGCATAAACATCAGATTTCGTCGATTGGGCGCGGGCGATTGCAGAAGCGAAAACTGCTTCGGCGACGGAAAAGTCGCGCTGCAGATCCTTCAGCCGAGCCGCACTGGCAGATAGCTGCTGCAGCCGGGTCCGCTCCGACACTAGCCGCTGTGACAGAGTCTGGTACTGCCGGGCTGTGCCCATGCGTTCTGCGTCCATCCGCACAAGCTGAGCCAGCAGCTCTGCCCGCGCTCCGTCCGGGGCCAAATCAAGCCTCTTCAGCTCGTCAATTTGGATACCTGTCACTGCCGCTGCCTGTTGGCTTGCACTGAGTTCCGCCGCTGCCTGAGCGGCACGGGCGGCTTGCACCTTGGGGTGCCCTTCGCCGTAAGACGCACGGGCTTCGGCCAGTTTTGCAGCATGGATGGCGCTTTCTTCCTCAAGAGCGAGGAAGTCTGCATCGGCAAAAAGTTTCAGGGTTGCGGCCGCGGCGGAGGCCTGGATGCCCAAGGTTTGCTCAAGCGCGGCAACGCTTTGTGTCTTTTCCTCAAGAATACCGGCAATGTCCTCAACCCGGCCTTCCAGTTGGCGAGTGTCTTCGACCATTGCATCGAACTCCGCGCCAGACAGCAGTCCGGAGGACTTCTGAAGTTTGCCGATGTCAGAGCGTGTGACCGCTACAGAACGCTGGTAATCACCAATCGCGGCCAATCCGCTGTCTTCGCGGGTGGCCTGCTCATCCTTACGCAGTGCGTCCAGTTCTTCGAAGAACGCCTGGAGCAAGGCATCGCCGCGCTGCTGGGCATCTTCGGCACTGGTGCCGGTCATCTCCACATGGATCAGGCTGGTCTGATCCACCAGCCGGATCCGCGGTTTGCCGAACTCAATGCGTGTCAGCCCCATCGTGCCAGCAGCCGCGGCGAGGATACGGTCGGCACCGATCAGGCGCTTGAATGTTTCTGTCGGGCTGACAGAGTTGCTGGCAAAAGCCGAATTGGCGTAGGAGGACGCCTGCCCGATGCCATTGAGGTTCATCGAGGCTGAGGCACCTGACCCCGGCAGGATGAGCGAGGCATGCGATTTGAAGGCAAGCGGTGCGGTTTGCAAATATCCGTTGATCGGCGCCCATATCAGCGCCAGCCCAAGCAGCAAGAATGCCAGGTAGCGGCGGATGCGGCTGGTGTCGCCCAAGCGCCCGCCGACGATGATGCGGCGGAGTGATATCCGGTGCCAAAGCCGCCGCGGAGCATCAAATTTTCCGGCAAGTTTTTGCAGCATGTCAGTCTCCTTCAACCAGAGACTATCCCGGCCACCTGCCCGCTGCGCCTGCGCGCAAGGTTATCCCGATGCGCATCCGTATTCGCGGCTATCCGATGGAGTAGGTTTCTGTACTGCGCCCCTTGCAGGTAGTCAGAACAGCCCGGCCTCGCGCGCGGCCAGTGCTGCCTGAGTGCGGTTAGCAACTTCCAGCTTTCGGTACAGCGTTTTCATGTGCAGCTTCACGGTCGGTTCGGTAATGTCCAAATCGCGGGCGATTTCCTTGTTGGACTTGCCTTCGGTCAGGCCTTTCAGAACCTGAAGCTCGCGCGGCGAGAGTTTTTCCGCCAGCGGGTGGTCCAATTCCGGATCTGCGGCTGTCATGAAATCAATGGGTGCATACTGCTCCCCCATCGCCATGAACTTGACTGCATTGATCATTGATTTTGCCGGCAGGGTCTTTGGCACAAACCCTGCGGCGCCGGCCTCAAGCGCCTGTTCAGCGATCTGGCGGGTGGCAGCACCCGACATCAGCGCAACCCGCTGCCCGTTTCTCATGGCCATCGCCCGCTTGAGTCCAGCCAAACCGTTCATACCAGGCATGTTGAGATCCAGCAGGATGAGATCAAAGGGATCTTCGGTCTCGATCAGCTTGCAAGCCTGATCCAGATCCGCCGCGGTGCTGGTCTTGATGGAACCTTGGCCTTCCAGGAACAAAACAAGCGTATCGCGCAGCAGGTCGTGGTCGTCGGCTATCAGTACTCTCATAACATGCTCCTAGATCCCTACATCTACACGTAACGCGTGAATGCGGCGCTTGCACGGCAAAAGTCGCGCGTATTCGCCGCAGCTTGGAAAGCATTTGGATAGTTTCTGATCCGGGCGGATAGGTTCGCACGCCGCAAGGCAAGCCAGGGTTTCCAACGGACCTGCGACCTGTCCTCCCGCTCCGTTGAGAAGAGCGGCCGCCTGCAACAGCCTGAGAGCAACCAATGACAGCTCAAGGACTTAGCAGATGACACTTGCATATTCTTCTTCCAGTTTCGGTGCTGCGCCTGCGGTCAAAGCCGAAATTCTGAACACGGCTTACCTGCCTGCGCTGGACCTCCATCTGTTTGACAGCAGCACTGATCAGGCTGTTGCCAAGCTGCTGTCGCCTGGCCGCCGGCGCGTTTTCTTCATGAACGCGCATTGCTGCAATATCCGCCGCCGAGACCCGCACTATGCCGAGGCTGTCGCCGGGGCGGATACCCTTCTGCCTGATGGCATCGGAGTTGAACTGGCGGCCAAGTTCACCGGTCATTCGCTGACGGCCAATTTGAACGGCACCGACTTTGTTCCACAGCTGTTGCAGCGTGCGGCCAGCATGGGCAAATCGGTCTACCTGTTCGGCGGGCGGCCGGGAGTTGCGGATGCAGCCGCGGCGCGGCTGGTCTACGACATTCCCGGCCTACGTATTGCTGGCACCCGCGACGGATATACCGGAGCGCAGGACACCAGGGCGGTTGTTGCTGACATCAACGAAAGCGGTGCCGACATCGTTCTGGTCGCGCTTGGCGTGCCAATGCAGGAGCTTTGGCTGCACCGCCATGCTGATGATCTTAAGGCCGATCTTACCCTTGGAGTGGGTGCGCTGTTCGACTTTTTGTCGGGCTCGGTTGCACGGGCGCCGGAACCGGTCAGGGCGGCAAGGATGGAGTGGGTCTGGCGGCTGGCGATGGAGCCGCGCCGGATGGCACGCCGCTACCTGACCGGTAACGTCAGCTTCCTGGCACATGCCGGACTGGCTGCGCTGCGGCAGAAGCGCCTCGCCGACGTCCAGCAGCGCGCGCTTGATATCACAGTTGCACTTTCGGCGCTGCTGCTGCTGTCACCCTTGCTGCTGCTGGCAGCGCTGGCAGTAAGGGCAGACAGCAAGGGGGCGGCGATTTTCAAACAGACGAGAGTCGGGCTGAACGGCAAAACCTTTACCATGTATAAGTTCCGCTCGATGACGGCTGATGCCGAATCCCGGCGGGCGGGGATTCTGAACGTCTCAGACCGGGACGGGCTTTGCTTCAAGTCTCGCCAGGATCCGCGGATCACCCGCGTCGGCCGCTGGCTGCGCCGGACCTCCATTGATGAGCTGCCGCAACTGCTCAACGTGCTGCGCGGGGATATGTCTATCGTCGGCCCCCGCCCGGCACTGCCGTGCGAGGTTGCAGATTACCCGCCCCGTGCGCTTGGCCGCCTGAGGGTCAAACCGGGCATCACTGGGGTGTGGCAGGTGTCAGGCCGGGCCTCTGTCGGCTTCAAGGAAATGATCGAGATGGACCTCAGCTACATTCAGGCGCGCTCGCTCAAGCTGAACCTCCAGCTCATTCTCAGAACCTTCGGCGCGGTGATTTCCGGCCGCGGCGCTTACTGATCCCTCACTTCAGGAGATATACAATGACACATATTCGCAAAGCTGTTTTTCCCGTAGCCGGCATGGGAACCCGTTTTCTTCCCGCCACCAAATCCATCCCCAAGGAAATGCTGCCGCTGGTGGACCGTCCGCTGATCCAATACGCGGTGGACGAAGCTCGCGAAGCAGGAATCGAAGAGTTCATCTTTGTCACTGCCGCAGGCAAAGGAGCATTGGAGGACTACTTCGACACTGCCGCCGCGCTGGAGAACACATTGGAAGCACGCGGCAAAACAGCGGCTTTGGCGGCCATCGCACGGACCCGGATGCCGGAAGGCGCCCTGTCTTTTGTGCGCCAAAGCAAGCCGCTGGGCCTTGGCCACGCTGTGGGATTGGCCGCACGTCTGGTTGGGGACGAACCCTTTGCTGTGCTGTTGCCCGATGATGTCATTCGCGCGCCGCGCGGGGCGCTGCGCCAGATGGTGGAGGAGCATGCCGTGAGCCGCGGCCACATGGTGGCAACCATGAAAGTTGCGCGCGAGCAGACCTCTTCCTACGGCATCCTGGATGTCGCTAGGGAGTACGGAAAACTCGCACACGCCCGGGGGATGGTTGAAAAACCGGATCCTGCGCTGGCGCCGTCAACACACGCCGTCGTTGGCCGGTACATTCTGGAGCCTTCGATTTTTGAGGCTCTATGCACCATTTGCCCGGGCGCTGGCGGAGAGCTGCAACTGACGGACGCCATCAACGCGGACCTTCCCACAGCCGGCGTAACCGGGTTCCGGTTTGACGGCGAACGGTTTGACTGCGGCAGTGTACAAGGATTTGTGCAGGCGACGGCGGCCTTTGCTCTGGACCGGCCGGAACTGGCCCACGAATTGTCCGGCTTTCTTGCCGGGCGTGTTGCCCCGGTTCCGCGGGCGGCATGAATGCGGGACCTATTCGAAAGGATAGGCGGGTATCCGTCTAACCTTTTGGCGCCCGCGCCGCGCCGTGTCATATCTGGCTCAGCCAGCAAAGGAGGCCGCGCAATGCTTTTTAAAGCGCTCAAGATAGTTGCAATTTCCGTGTTCGCCGCGCAGCCGCTGGCAGCGGAACATCTGGGCCAGCCAGCCGGAGAGGTAGTGCTGACGGTATCTGGAGCGCCGAAAGCGGAAAACGCCGGGGAAGCGGCGCATTTCGATCTGGCCATGCTGGAAGGACTGGGTGCCGTGGAGTTTGAAACGTCCACAATCTGGACGCAGGGAGTGCAGCATTTTGAAGGCGTGCCGCTGGATCAGCTGGTTGACCATCTGGGCATCACCGGAACCACGCTTCGGGCCACCGCCATCAACGACTATTCGGTGGACATCCCGCTGGCGGATGCTGTCGAAGGGGGCCCGATCATTGCCTACAAGCACAACGGCGAGGAAATGTCGGTGCGTGACAAGGGGCCGCTCTGGATTGTTTACCCTTATGACAGCAAAACCGAATATCAATCAGAGGTGGTTTATTCCCGCAGCATTTGGCAGCTCGACCGCATCGAAGTGATTGAGTAGCGAGCGCTGAATCCAGCGCCTTTGGCTTGGCTGCCTGCATTTGAGGATGATGGCAATGGCCGGCACAAAACGCAGAAAGATGTGGTTACAGGTCACTGCCTTTGTGCTGCCAGCCCTTTTGGGCCTGGCAGCCATTGCCTTTCTGGCGTTGAATGTGTCCCGCGATATCACGCGGCTGAACTCTGCCAGTTCCGACAACATTCAATGGAACCTGTCTCAGACCGAGGTGGAGTTTCTCCAGTTCGAACTTGAACTGGCGCAGGCGCTGCAGGGCGACAGCCCGGATACTCGCAGCCTCCGGCGGAAGTTCGACGTCTTTTTCAGCAGAATACGCACGCTGCAGCAGGCATCCATCTACAGCGATTTGCGCGCAGTGCCGAAGTTCGCGGCCAATCTGGCGGCGGTTGCAGCCTTCCTAGACCGCGCCGTCCCTGTGATTGACAGCGATGAAGGTGCCTTGCTTGCCCTATTGCCTGCGCTGGAACAAAAAACCGGGGCTGTCCGCCCGGATGTGCGGCGGCTGTCCGTTTCCGGCCTCAACTATTTTGCTGTGGAGTCCGACTTCCGGCGCGAGGCTTTTTCGGGCACGCTGATGCATTTGGCGATTGCCATTGCCGCGCTGGTGGCAGCGCTCGCCGTGCTTGCCTGTTACCTGGCTGTGCTGAACGCTCAGAACGTGCGGCGCAGGACACAGGTCACCGAAGCCAGTGAGCGGATGAACATCGTGACAAACACGTCTCTTGACGCGGTGGTCGTGGCGGATACGGCAGGGCGCATTACGGATTTCAATGCCGCTGCCGAACAGATTTTCGGCTATTCCGCGAAAGATGCAGTGGGTTGCGATCTGGGGGAGCTGATTGTGCCTGAACATCACCGGGCTGCGCATCAGGCCGGTATGGCCCGCCTGCGCGCAACGGGCGAAAAGCGTGTTGTGGGAAGCGGGCGCTTCAAGCTTGAAGCGAAACGGGCGAACGGAGAAGTTTTTCCCGTGGAGCTTGCCATACAGGCGGCGGACACCAAGGATGGGGAAATCTTCATCGCATTCCTGCGTGATATTTCCAGTCAGGTGCAGGCAGAGGCCGAGCTTGTTCTGGCCCGCGACCGTGCAATGGCCGGCGAGAAAGCAAAAACCGATTTTCTGGCCACCATGAGCCATGAGATCCGAACCCCGTTGAATGGGCTGCTGGGTAATCTGACCCTTCTCGAGGAAACCCGGCTTAGTGCCAAGCAGTCCCGCTACATAAGAAACATGCAGACGTCCGGCAAACTGCTGATGAGCCATATTTCGGATGTTCTGGACATTACCAAATTCGACGCGGGCAAACTGCGGCTGCACATGGTGGACATGAATATCAGCACACTGCTGAAAGACATTGTGGACAGCCTAAGCGGTGCAGCGGCGGGCAACGGCAGCACTTTGGAGTGGGGCTGGGCAGGGGCGCCACTCAACTGGGTTCACGCGGATCGGGACCGCATTCAGCACATTCTGATGAACATCGTCGGCAATGCAGTCAAGTTCACGAAAGACGGGCGGATATCCATCACCGCTCAGTCCAGTGCCGCTGACGAGGGGAAGACCATTCTGCAAATTTCGGTGCGGGATACTGGTACAGGCATCGACCCGGGCCTGCTGCCGCATATCTTCGATGATTTCGCGACCGGAGACAGCTCCTATGACCGGGAAGTCGGGGGAACCGGACTGGGTCTGGGGATTGCCCAGCGGTTTGTGAAAGCGCTGGGTGGCCGCATCACTGTCGAAAGCACTCCGGGTGAAGGCAGTGTCTTTAATGTCAGCTTGCCTGTTCAGGCCATTGCGGCACCTGAGCCGACGGCGAAGGCCCGGTTTGCTGCACCTGCCAGGAGGCGGGCAAATGTCCTGCTGGTGGAAGACAACGAGATCAATCGCCATGTCGCCCGGGAGATGCTGACAGCACAGGGGCATTTTGTGACCGAAGCGCACAATGGCCGGGAAGCGGTCGAGATCGCAGAAGAAACGGGCTTTGACCTGATCCTAATGGATATCAGCATGCCGGTCATGGACGGTCGCAGTGCCGCACGGGCGATCAGGACCGGCGGCGGCGCGTCAGCGCGCACGCCGATTATTGCCGTGACAGCAAACGCGATGGCCGAGGAGCAGGAAGCCTTTCTGAAGGATGGCATGAATGATGTGCTGACCAAACCTTTGACACGTGAAGGCCTGTTGCAATTGATTGCAGACCACCCTTCCCCGGCTCCGTCAGCACCGGCAGGAGCTGCACTGCGGTCGCAGCAGCTTATTGAACTGGAGGAAACGGTTGGTGCAGAAGCTTTGCTCCCCCTCTTGAACCGCTTTGCAGCTGAAATGGAAGCCTTCCTCAAAGGTCTTGAGAACGGGCAGGATTTGGCTGCGAACGAAACCGCAGTCGAAGCCCACCGGATTGCCGGCAGTGCAGCGACCTTTGGGCTTCCGGAGTTGCGAAGTGCTCTGATCCGTCTCGAAAAAGCGGCGCTCAGCCAGGACATTCAGGCGGCGGAATACGCGCTGAGCCCTTTGAGGAAGGCCTGGACCGCCACCAAGCCGGTGCTCAACCTGACTTAGTAGTTGAAGGCGCCGATGAGGCGGCCGACCTCTCCCAGATTAGTGATTGTGCTGTCATAGCAGGCAATGGCATCCCCGGGCAGGAGGAAGGGGTCATAATCGTCCCGGTCAGCGCGGCGCAGCAGGTCTTCGATCCTCCGTTCGATCACAACCGACACTTGGGTGACCGGGTTTCGGGAAAAAAGGACGGAAGAGCGGTGCGCGCTGGTGGCGCGAGCGCCGCCTACGCAGTTGGTGTCCACCACCGCCTGCAGGTACCGCGTGCCATAGGGAAACTCACGCACCTCGCGGCCAATAGCAGAAAGCGCGTTGCCTGCTGCCGGCTGGGTGAGGTTCGACAAGAAAAGTGTCACCCCCGGCGGGCTGATGGGGCTGGGCCGCATCAGGTCTTCCTGGAAGCACCCGCGGCTGGGCACATGCACCTGGTCGCCTGTGAGCAGCATGATGTCGACGGCGTTCTGGCCTTCGAACACTCCACGCATGTCCAGCAGGTAGAGGCTGCTGCCGCGCCGCACCTCGACTGCCGAGATATCCGCATCCGGGCGCACCCCGCCTGCCGCACGCAATGCCGCTGACAGGTTGCGCGCCTCGGTCGAGGCCCCCAGCGCGCCCTGCCTGCGGGAATCCACTTCGTCACCAGGCACACCGCCGATTTCCACGGCTTTAGGCTCAAAAACAGCTCCTGAAACACCCACCGTGACTGAGGCAAAATCAGCGGCCCGGACCGACAGACGCGGCCGGTCAGAGTAGAAGTCTTCGGCGATCAGTTTCGCGGCAATGTCATTCTCAATCTGGATGGCCGTTCGGCCCTGCGCGCGGATCGGTGAAAGGAAGGGAAGCTTCAGCGTGCCATCCCGCGAGATCACATAGTCGCCGTTGAAAGTTTCATCATCGCCGATACGCACGTTCACCAGATCATTGCGGGTGAACCGTTCTCCCGCAAGTGCAGCCTGCGCAGTTCCGGCTCCCTTACCGCCGGTTCCGCCGGCAGCGGGGCGGCACCTGGACTCATTCATTGTCTGAGACTGCAGAAAACCGGCTTCGCTGCGGGACACCACCGGTTCACGGTATTGTGCCTGATACCCGTCACCAGAGGCAATTGGCTCCAGGTTGTCCGGCGGATCGATTTGCGCACAGCCGCTCAAGGACAAGACCGCCAGAATTGCCGTTCCATTTTTGAGGGGCTTTATCATTCTACTGCTCACGCGATCACTGCGGGTTGTACCGGTGATACGGAATTCGGCCTCAGCGGTCGAGAGCCCGTTGATATTGCGGTGCTATCCGTTCGGATATGCGACAGTTCTGTTGCACCGTTGCCCTGTCCCAGGGGGCAAGGGACAGCAGGTTCGCACACCCGGTATGACTTGATCCAACAGCCCTTTGGACAGGTCCCGATGCCCCGTACCTTGCAAATTCCCTCCTTCGCAAAGAACCTCTTGGCCTACGGCGCGTCTGAGGCGGCAGCCAAGGTATCGCGGCTTCTGGTGGTTGTCGCGGTGGCACGCACGCTCGACCTGGATCAGATTGGCATTGCCGCGGCGGCACTGGCGGCGGCTGATATTGTCAAATCGCTGACGGAAAACGGCGTCATTCAAAAGATCATCGCGGCCCCGCAGGCTCAGCTGCAGCAGACCTGTGCCACCGCGCACCGCATTTTCTGGGTCTGGTGCGTCGGATTGTTTTTGCTTCAGTCGCTAGCTGGGCTTGTGCTTTTTGCCAGCGGCGGCAGCGCCATGCTGCTGGCACTGGTGCTTCTTCTGGCAGGTGAATACCTGTTCATGCCCGCCGGACTGGTGCAGGCAGGCCTCGCCATGCGGGCAGGAAAGCTGCGCCAGACTGCCGCCATTTCGGGCACGCAGATCGTGGCGTCAAACCTGTTGTCGGTGTTGCTGGCGCTGATTTGGCCTTCTGCCCTGGTGCTGGTGCTGCCGCGCCTGCTGACCGCGCCGTTCTGGCTGATTGCCATGCGCCGCCTGCACCCATGGAACCCGGATCCGTCCCAAGGCTATGCGCCGCTACGCCCGTTCTTAGCCTATGGATGGGCGGTTCTGGGCGTCGAACTGGTCAAGGCGCTGCGCCTGCAGGCCGACAAGGTTATCGTGGGCGCCCTGATGGGGGCAGAGACGCTTGGCCTTTATTTCATGGCCTTCAATGCCGGTCTCAGCCTGTCCAACTCCTTCACCGTGGCTTTCTCCACCGTTCTGTTCCCGCATCTCTGTGCTAGCGCGGACAAGCTGCAGGCGCTGCGTCAAAGCGTGCTGCTGGCAATCGGGATCATCGCACCGGCTGTCATCGCGCAGTCGCTGCTGGCCCCGCTCTATGTCCCAGTCCTGTTCGGGGCGGGCTGGGCAGGCATCGAGGGTGTTGTGTCGATCCTTTGCCTGGTTGCGATCCCGACCACGCTTTGGTCCGCAGCCGCTGGCTGGCTGCGGGCAAACGGCAAGCCAGGCCAGGAATTCCGGGTCACGCTTGCCACCACTGGGGCGCTGATCCTGAACACCTGCCTGCTTGCACCCTACGGCTTGACAGCCGTTGCCGCCGGCTATGCCGCCGTCGCCGCGCTGATGATGACCCTGGCATCGCTGCCCACCCTTTCCATGGCCTTCCGCCACCGCACCGTTGAGGTTTGAGACATGCCGTATTTCTCCGTAATCATTCCCAGCTTCAACGCTGCCGCCACAATCCTGAAAACCCTGGCTGGGCTCCAGGCCCAACACTGCACCGACTGGGAAGCGGTCGTGGTTGATGACGGATCAATGGATGAGACCCGCACCCTGGTGCGGCACGCGGGCCGGTCGGATACCCGGATCCGGCTGGTCCGCAACCCAGGAAAAGGCCCCAGTGCGGCCCGCAACTTCGGCGTTAAGGAACATGCCCGTGGCGCCGTGGTTGCGTTCTGCGATGCGGACGACATTTGGCATCCCGGAAAACTCACTGGGCTTTCGAGCTGTTTCAAAGACCGGTCGGTGCATGGTGTCTTTGGCCAGATCGGCTTTTTCCGCACAACACCATCGGATGCTCATGTGTTTTCAACCGTGCCCGAGAACGATGTGACAATCAGCATGCTGCTGGGAGAAAACCCGATTTGCACTATGTCGAATTTTGCCGTGCGGCGCAGCGTCTTTGCTGCGACCGGCGGCTTCGACGAGGCAATGGTCCACAACGAAGATCTGGAGTGGCTGATCCGCCTGGTCGGCGGCGGCGCGCGGGTGACCGGAATAGACAGCCTGCATACCTACTACCGAACTTCCGTTGGCGGATTGTCGACAGATCTTGAGGCAATGCGGGCAGGCCGTGAACAGGCAATTGCAACCGCCGCCGGTTTTGGTGTGGTTCCAAGCGCCGCCTCTCATGCCACTTACCACCGCTACCTTGCCCGCCGGGCGCTTCGTCTGAATGGGGCTCCGGCTTATGCGCTGAAACAAGCTGTGTCCGGCATTCTCAAAAGCCCGCGCGGATTTTTCTCCCCGTTCCGCAGGGGCGGCCTTACATTGGTCGGCTCACTGCTGGCGCCGTTCCTGCCCCGGCCGCTGCGCCGGAACCTGTTTTCCCGTTAACTTTTTCGAGGTTCACAACCATGGCCTTCACATCAATTGTCGTTCCAGCTTTCAATGCCGAGAAAACGCTCGTTGACACTCTTCTTTCCTTGCAGAGGCAAACCTGTACGGAGTTTGAGGTCATTGTGGTCAATGACGGCTCCACAGACACAACCGCCGCGATTGCTGCGGGCTTTTGCAGCGACCCGCGCTTTCGCGTGATTCACCAGAAAAACCGCGGCCTTGCTGGAGCGCGCAACTCGGGTATTGCTGGCGCACAGGGCGATGTAGTGGCGTTTTGCGACGCAGACGACATGTGGGAGCCGGGAAAGCTGGCCCGCCATATCAGCCATCTGGAGGCCAAGCCCCATGTAGGCATAAGCTATGCCGGATCTGCTTTCATCTCAGAAGATGGCGCCCTTACGGGCCAGTCGCAGCGGCCGCGGCTGCAAAACATCGACGCCAAACACATTTTCAAGCGCAACCCGGTCGGAAACGGATCTGCGGCCGTGATCCGGCGGGCAGTGTTTGACGAAATCGCCTTCCGGCCCCGGTCCGAGACCGAGCGCGACTGGTATTTCGACGAGACTTTCCGCCAATCCGAGGACATCGAATGCTGGCTGCGGATTGCCTTAACGACCAACTGGGCATTCGAAGGGATCCCGGGCCTGCTCACACGCTACCGGATCAATTCAGGCGGGCTTTCGGCGGCGACAGACCGCCAGCTTGCCGCGTGGGAGCGGATGGTTCGAAAGCTCTCAAAGTTTAACTCCGGTTTCTTTGCGGAAGAAACAGAAGTGGCGCGGGCATATCAGATCCGCTACCTCAACCGTCGCGCCATCAGTGATCTGGACAGCAGCCGCGCTGTACATCTTGCCAGGGTGTGGCTTGCCTGTTCCCTGCGGCCGCTTTGGGAGGAGCCGTTGAAGTCCGTGGCAACCCTGGCGGCGACTGCGCTGCTTGCCGTGACTGGGCCGAAGGCTTTGCGGAAAACAATGGACCTGGCCGCACGGGCACACCGGACCGAGGCTTTGACATGAATGCTATTCGCGTAATCCATCTGGTTGATGACACCACGGCAGGCGGTGTGATGCGCGTTGTCGGCCACATGATGACAACGCCTGATCTTACGCGCGAGGCTGATCACAGTTTGCTGGAGGTTAAACGGAACAGTCTTTGTATAGGGCGGGTGGAAGCTGATGTGATCATTTCGCATCTTGCAATAAGCTGGCGCCTTCTACCCTTGCTGGCCGCATTACGTGTCTTGAACCCCGCAGCGCGGCTTGTTCATGTCGAGCACAGTTACACCAAGTGTTTCACCGTAATAAATGTAAGACGGAAACGGCGGTTCGGCGCTCTACTCAAACTTTCATATGCCCTTTTCCACGATGTCGTTGCCGTCAGTGCAGCGCAGGGGAAGTGGCTGAGGGATGAGGGCTTCGTGCGGCCGGACGCTCTGCATGTCATTCCCTCCTGCGTTGATCTGTCTGCTTTCCGGAAACTGGCACCGCCAGAGGGCGCGGTGAAGACAATCGGTGCCATTGGACGGCTGGAACCGCAGAAGGGGTTTGATATCCTGATCAAGGCTTTCCGCGAAATCAGCGACCCCGGCATTGCCCTTCATATCTTTGGTCAGGGGGCGGAGGAGAAGCCACTCCGTGACCTCGCCGCCGGGGATCCCCGAATACATTTTGAAGGCTTTTCTTCTAACCTGGTTGGGGCCATGGCCAGTCTTGACGCGGTGATGATGCCATCGCGATGGGAGGCCTACGGGCTGGTTGCGATTGAATCCCTGGCAGCAGGACGCAGGCTGCTTGTCAGCAACGTCGATGGGCTTACGGATCACTTACCTCATGGAGCCGTATTGGTTGACGGCGCAGGAATTAAACCATGGCAAAGCGCACTAGAAGAGCTTTTTGCAGCACCGCCGAGACCCCGCGGGCCAGGGTACACTCACAACTTTGAAAGTCATTTTTCCGGATGTTGGAGAACGCTGTTCTTGCTCTCTGGCATTGCGTCACAGTGAAGGAGTTCACCGGCGGGCAGTGTTTTTTGAGTGCCGAGAGTGAACTGCACGGATCTGAGAACGCTTTCCTTAGCTTCGATTTGGCCGGCGTGTTTTCAAAGTTCCCGTGGAATGCGGAGGCAAGATACCGCGTTCGAGCGCGCGGCGCGTCTTCAGGAACCGTTCCAGGCGCTGCCGTATTGCCCGCCGGTCTTTGTCGGCATTGTGGAACTCTGCTTCGATGAATTTGATCTTAGACATAACTGTTCCTTTCCCGGTGCGCCGCGCCGTTTGGCTCCCGATTGCACATCTTGCGTTCGGGGAATTGAAGGAAAGAACCTGGCCAAGTTTGCGCTTCAGTCCTGCTGAACAAGGACGCTTTGGTCAACTGAGCGAACTAGTCGGAGCGAGTGCGTCATCACCGATGTCGGGACCACTGAAAAATGCCATTGGTGCCAGCGGCCGCTATGTAAGTCATTGTTTTTAAATGACCGCATCTGCGCAAAACTAGCCAGGGCGGCTTCTCTGCCACTTTCCACGGGATTATCTGCCATCGAAAGTTCAAAAAAGCCGCCCGAAGGCAGCAATCTGGGTGGTGCATGCGTTGGGACGTCAGATTTCAAAGGAGTCCGGCAGGTCCGCCCTTCGACAAAGAAACGCGCCCAGAGTCTTCGGGTCGAAAGCCGGTTTAACATCGTGAGCAGCCAGCATCCGTTTCAACTGAGGATGCTTGCATTTCGCCTCTATCAGAAGGCTTTTGAAGGTCGCATATCTGCTGCGGAAGCAGGCCATGGCGGCTGGCATGACCCACGCGTCTTCTTCGCCAGGATCGCTGACAGATTTCAGAACTGTCCCGTTGTACTGGCCTGAGTTCAGCCGCTTACCAGCAGCCGATCCGATGCCCAGCATCATGAACGCAAGACCGGCGCTCATGCCGGGCCGGCCGCGGAGTAAGGGATTTCACCTCCCGCGGATCGACCAGGAGGCAGCTGAAGCCGGGCTCACTTTCGAACCGCATGACCCTCTGCAGTCGGCCGCCAAACACAGTGGAAAGGACCAGCTGCATTTTCTTCCGGCTGATTTCAGCGCTCTTTGCCAGGCAGACCTTGCGGCGTCAGCTGTTGCGGGCGGCACGGACTGAATATTGACCTCCCGAGGTCTGATCCTGACGCGGTTAAAGCAATGAGCTCCCTCCTGCCGCAGTTGCCGGGTAATTCCCCCTCGCTGCGGCTTGCCTGTCTCTTGACCCTTGTGCGGAAACCCTTAGTGTCCAGCACAACTTTTAAGGGTTTTATTTGATGAACGCATTTGTGCAAGACGCCCGGCTGGGGCGTCTGAAAACCGTTTTGGGGCCGGAAGCGCTGGTGCTGATGCGCTTTGACGGAACCGAGGCGCTGAACGGGCTGTTTGACTATTCCGTCGAGGCGCTGGCCACACGGGATGATCTGGATTTCGATGTGCTCCTGGGCACCCATGCCACCGTCACGATCGCCGGTGCGGAAGGGCCTGCGCTGTTTGACGGCATTATCACCGAGGCCCGCTGGAAAGGCCCGGGTGAGAACGGCTGGCGCTATGATCTGCGGCTCCGGCCTTGGTTCTGGCTGGCCGGAAAACGGCGCAACCAGCGGATCTTTCACAATAAAACCGTGGTTGAGATCCTGCAGGAGCTGCTGGCGGACTACGGCCATCTGGGCAATCCGCATCTGGAAACCGCTCTGAGCAACGACTACCCGGAGCTGGAATACACGGTGCAGTACCGGGAAAGCGACCTGGATTTCGCCCGTCGCCTGATGGAGCGGTTCGGGATCTCCTTTCACATCCGCCACCAGGAGGCCAGCCACACGCTGGTGCTGACGGACGACGTGCTGAACCATGCGGAAATCCCATCCCGCCCCTATTACGGCGCGGCCCAGAACCAGGGTGCCACGGGCGAGCATTTCTGGGCTTGGGGGCCGGAGCGGCGGCTGACGACGGGCGCAACCCGGCTCACCGATTACAACTTCAAGACGCCGATGGCAGCGATGGAAAGCGACCGCATCGGCGATGCGCAATATGCCGAGGGTCAGCTGGAAGCTTATGATTATCCCGGCGATTACCCGGATCTGGGACGCGGCAAGACGGTGGCGCAGCTGCGCTGCGAAGAGGAGCGCGGCCAGGATGCGCGCCAGTTCGCCAGCGGCGACATCACCGGTTTGCGGCCAGGCGGCGTGGTGCCGCTGGGGGGCGGAGATGCAGTGCCCGGCGACGGCGCCAAACACCTTTGCCTCTGGGCCCGCTATTCTTTTGTCAGCCAAAGCTATGGATCGAACCGGGAAGGCGCCCTGGCGGACCGCCCCTTCACCGCCGACTACCGGCTGATGCCCGTGACCGCCCCGATGGTGCCGCCGCGGGTGACGCCGGTGCCGGTGGTGCAGGGCCCGCAAACGGCCGTGGTGGTTGGCGAGGGCGAGATCGACTGCGATGAGCACGGCCGCATCCTGGTGCATTTCCACTGGGACCTGGAGAAGGCGCATTCCATGCGCTGCCGGGTCAGCCAGAACTGGGCCAGCCAGGGCTGGGGCGGCATGGTGATCCCCCGCATCGGCATGGAGGTGGTGGTCGAGTTCCTAGAAGGCGACCCCGACAAACCGCTGGTGACGGGATGTGTGTACAACGGGCGCAACAAGCCGCCTTACCCGCTGCCGCAGAACAAGACCAAATCGGTGTTTAAGACCGACACCCACAAGGGCAGCGGCTTCAACGAGCTGACCTTCGAGGACGAGCGGGATCAGGAAAAGATCTATATGCACGGCCAGAAGGATCAGGAGATCGTCATCGAGAATGACCGCTCCAAGACCATCGGCCGCGATGAGAACAACGCCATCGGCCGCGACCGCACCCAAAGCGTCGGCCAGGACGAAACCCTGTCGGTGGGCCGCGACCAGCGCGAAACCGTGGGCCAGGACGTGCTCTACAAGGTCGGCCGCAACCAGCAGGAGGAATACGGCAAGGACCATGTGCATGTGGTGGGCAATATCCACAAGCAGGATATCTATGCCGACCATCTGGTGCAGATCGGCCGCAACCACGAGGAAACGGTGTTCGGCAAATCCACCCTCAACGTGACCGAGGCGATCACCAACAACACCCGCAGCCACACGCTGATGGCGTTTGAGAAGTTCACCATCAAGGGGCCGGGCGGCAAGATCACCATCGATGCGAGCGGGATCACGCTGGAGGCCGCCAGCATCAACCTGAAAGGCGCGGTCAGCATGGGCGGCAGCGGCGGCGCCCAGGTGCCCGCCCTGCAGAACGCCGCCCGCGAGGCGCTGCCGCTGGTCGAAGAATGCGTGAAACAGAAGGATTGAGGCAGATGGCGCGCCCAATCTCCGGTCCGCCGCAGGAGGCAGTGCCATGCAGCCGGTAGCCCGGATCGGAGACACCCATGCCTGCCCCAGATGCCGAAGCTGCAAGATCGTCAGCGGCGGCAGCGCCACCGTCGACGGCCGCCCCGTCGCGCGCGTGGGCGACAAGACCAGCTGCGGCGCAGTGATCACCGCCGGGTCGTCCATGTCAACGGACGACGGCCGCCCCATCGCCTACGTGGGCTCCCCGACCTCCATAGGCGGCACCATCGCCAGCGGATCGCCAAACCACAAGGTCATGCCGTGAGGCGCCCCTCTGTCACCACCGTATCCGGCACCTTGATGAACCAGCTTGGAAGCCTGCAATGACCAAACCGCTAAAGCAACCGGGCATTCCGGCAGAAGATGACTATTGGCTGGGCATCAACGCGGCGCCCGCAGCCCCGGAGACGCGTGACCCCCGCCTGCATATCGAGGACATCCCAGGCGTCGATCCGCTGGATGCTCAATTCGGCGCTTGGCCTCTGAAAACCGTGCCGGGCGCATTGCTTGAGCCGCTGTTCGGCCAGCCGGAAGCCGGTCCTGCCGGGGCCACAGACAACGGCGGGGCAGAGGAACCGGCGCTGCTGAAAACCTATGCTCTGATCGACGCCGCAAAATTGCACGGCGGGTTCGACGAAATTCAAGATTGCGGGCTGCCGTTCCGCTGCCTGTTCCAGGGCGAGGCCGCAGAGGAGCTGAAAGACGCCGCGCCCTATCTGATCCAGCTCGAATCTGATGCCCGCTTCACCCGCGCTCTGTTCACCCACATCCCGAACGCCCCGGCCCGCCTGTCGACCCTGCACCTGTGGCACAGGAACCCCGGCATCTTCATCCGTTCCAGCGCGGATTTTGTCGCGGTCTGGAAACACTTCAGAAAGTTCACTCGCATCCGCGACGAAAACGGAAAATGGTTCTTCTTCCGGTTCTGGGAGGCAATGGCTTTGCTGGGGTATTTGCAGTCAAATGCCTCGGATGCCCGCGCGCTTGGCAGGTTCATGGCGGTTTCGGGTGCCCCTCTCTCGATTCTATGGGTCGAGAGGGGCGGTGCCAAACGTGTGACGGCATCGAGTGCGCCTGCTGCAGAAGCTGCTCCGCCGGCAATCGTGTTCTCCAATGCAGACCGGGCAGCCTATGCATCTGCCCGCTGGAGCCGGTTTCAGGAAAACCTCCTTCTGCATTTGCTCCAAGCCTACCCCAGGAAAGCCCAGGAGGCAGGCAACGAACTGCTTTTGGGCTGGAGCGACGAAGGCCGGTCAATGGGCTTCCGAATCGAAAAAGCCAATTTCAATTTTGTCGTGGCGAGGATGCATTGTGGCGGGCGGGAAGACGGCATCAGAGACTTAATAAACAAAATCCCCAAATGGGCCATGCTGAGCGAGCTGGACCGATCGCGTGAGCTTTTGAAAACACTAGAATTAACGCCCGAGGAACCTGAATGAGCACCTCACCCGCCCCGCTTTCCGAGACGCGCAACGCTGATGAAATTGCAAGCCCCTGCGATGAGAACATCAGGCCGATTTTTCCCGTACGCCATGCGCTGACAGAAGACGCTCTCTTCAATATCACACGGGATGGCCACACCCCGGGCAACCCGAAGAACATCGGCGCCTCGTCCGACCATGAGTTGCGCCGGATCCGTCAAGGCTACATCTACATCTATGCCCGAAACGGGCATCCCGAAAACCTTGGCTCAGACAGTGACGGTACCTGGCTGGTCTTTCGCTATGTCAGCCGCCCGGATCTGGATGACAGTTCCAGTCACATTCGCGCGGACGTCAACAACCCAAACGGGCGCTATCAGTTCTACAAGCTTGAATGGACGGGTGGCGGAGCCGACGGGCAATGGGAAGTCAAAGACACCCGCCGCTATCCCTACGCCTTTGTGAACAAGCAGGTCTCTGAGATCGAAATCGCCTATAGCGAGGAGCGGTGGCCGGGACATCTTTTCCTGATGGCGCAGCTGGATTCTTCCGTGCGCAGCCAGTTGATGACCCCTGTGAACGTAATCCAGGAAAGCACGGAGCACTCAGCCCCGCTGGCACAGATTTCTGCCAAGGTTGCGGAGTTCAATTCCGCTGCCGAGGCAAATCCGCCAGGAAACGCGATACGCTACACCGCCTTTCAGCCGGAAGCCGAAAGCCAGGTTGTTATTTGCCAGAACAGCCGGGAAAACGGGCGTCTGGTGGCCATTCAAGACCACTTGGGCGAGCTGATGGACATTCAGGCCGCGCACCTGGCCAAGTCGCACAGCCTGAAAACCTTCAGCGCTGAATACCAGTACCCTCTAATGATCGGCAAAGGGGTCAAGAACCTTTGGGAACACATCGACCACGCCGGTGGCACCTGGGACTTTCTCGACTTTAACGGCACCCCGCTCAGCGGGGATTATCTGGGCGCTTTTGACGCGATCGAGGTGCGGCAGCAGGTCCTGAACGCTGAACTCAAGGCGCTGGTCCGCAGCTACTGGGCCATCAGCACGCGCACCGGTCCCGGCACGGTTATGGCCGAGATCAAAGCCTGCATGGACGGACTGGAGAAAGTCAGCGGCGAGGCTGAGGCCCGGCGGGTGGATTATGTCTTCTTTCTGCTCAGCAAGGCGTTTCAGACCATCGGAACATCCGCCTATGGCTCTGCGTCTATGGTTGCGATGCTTGGCGGCACCGCCTCGGACAGATCCAAAGAATGGCTCACCATCTTCAAGACAGCCCTCGGAGCAGCGGCAACCGCTGCACCAAATCTGCTGCAGAAATACCGCACCCATATAAACATGCTGTTTACCGTAGCGTCCAAAGAGCTGGCAATGGCCTGGGTCAAAAGCCCGGGCGGGGTGTTCTACAAGGAAGCCGTGCCCGAGATTCTAGGACTGGACCTGCGTATTGTTCATGTTTCTCCGGACAATATCGGCGATACTCTTCGGGAAGTCTTCGATAGCGCCGACGCCAGACTGAAGGGAAGCACCCCTCGTTCCTATTCCTTTGACAAGAATGCGCTGACAGTAACAATGGATGGCGGCACGGCGGTACCAGAGAAATTGGTCGGGGTGCAGTACTTCGAAATCACCGGCACCGGCACCCTGACCGAACAGGGCCAAAAAATGAGTGAATACTACCGGGCAGGTGCCATCGGCACGGAAGGCGCCGGGCTGTTTCTGTCCTTCTACGCTGCCTTCCAGACACTTCAGAACTGGGACAATGTTCGACCCAGCTTTACCGGAGCAGGGGCGGTTGCGCGCGACCCGAGGATTCAGATTGCCTCCGCTCTGCTGGATTCGGCAGCAAGCCTCCGCGGATTGCAAAAGGCCTCCAATGCCGCGACATTCAGCCAGGGGGTCAGTTCCAAGATTTTCTCCCGCATGTTTGCCACCGGGGCGGATGGGTTCTTTACCCCGCAATCCGTCGCGGCCCAGGCGCAAAACGGGATCAACGCAACCTCCGGCGGTTTGATGCGCTATGTCACGATCGGCAACATAGCCGGCGCAGCTGGCATTGCACTTGCCGGTGCCCAGGCATATGAGGGCTACAAGGCCGATGACATGGCCGCGGGCATCGGCAATTCCCTGGTGGCTGCGGGCGGGCTGGTCCTTCTGATCACCGGCGGCAGCGTCGCGCTGGCCGCCCCCGGCGCCATCATCGGCGGGCTGATGATCATTGCAGGCACGGTTTCCACCTTCTTTACCGACAGCGATGTGGATTACTGGGTCCGGCATGGGTTCTGGGGGAGGTCGAAGAACTACTGGGGAGAACAACGCGAACAAATTGATGAGAGACTCAGCGATGCAAGGCGCTTAGCTTATGGGGCAGAGCCTCAAAGATCTGCCTTTGAACAAGAGCTTAAAGACTACAAGGACCTGACTGGGACACTTAAGATCAAGAATGAGACAGAAGGCGATATGCGCTTTGAAATCTTCTGCCCGGCGGTGGACAGCATCGCCGACCTGAACCGCCTGACCGCAACGGTGCGTAAAATCACCCCTGGGTTTGGCATGGGCGGCGGAGGATTCAGCGGCCCGGTCGTCCCGGCAGCCAAACACTTCATCAACCCGGGGCTGGTGCATCTGGTTCTGGAAGCTCCTCCAGTTTCCGAACAGGACCGCATGTCTGATCTGCGTGTGGATGCGTCTTTTCCCAAACTTACTGGCGGGGAGTTCTCTGACCGCCTCACCATCAAAGCCTGGAAGCTCTAATGTCACTTTTCCGCCGTCTCGAAACTCTTGGAGAGCAGGACGCTCCAACCTCCATGCAGGGGCTTTACCTGCCCGGCCTGCGCTATTCCCTGCGCATGGTGGATGAGGATACGCTGGAAGTCACGCGCATGGATAACGGTATCATCCGCGCGATTATGTGGCTGATGTTCTGGCTGACTGCGTATTTCGTGGTGCAATCCTGGTGGGAGCAGAATCCGCTGTGGGACGATGTGCGCTTTCTTTTCGATTCCGAGGGGCTGCTGAGGGCTCAATATGATCGAGCACTGGAAAGAGGTTTACTAAGGCCTCCATTTGACCAGTGGTATGCTGGAATGATGGAAATGCACGGCTCCCGCTGGATCGGCGGCCTGATCTTTCTCGCCCTGCCGACGTTCTTCTTCTCCTGCGCCCTTGTCTGGCCGCGCTACCGGCCGTTGCGGTTCAACCGCAAGCATGGCATCGCCTATACTTGGTCCTGGGGCCGCTTTTTCCTGACCAAAATCAGCCATGACACCCGCGACCTCGACATGGCCCTGCGCGGCACCTCCATCGACCCCTTTGAAAACATGCGCAAACCAGAGCTGATGGGCTTTGGCCCGCTGGTGATCCGCCTGCGCCACCACCGCCGCCAAAGCTGGAAGGAACGCTGGGCGCTTGGCGTCTTCCCGCCCAGCCACGAGGGGCAGAACAGCCAGATCGCCTATGCGATCAGCGATTTCCTGACCAGCCACAACCGCCCCGTCTGGTGCGATGCGCTGGAACAGCAGGTTCCCTACAGCTGGTTCGACCGCTTCCTGATGGGCGCCTTCAACCTGTCTCTGCTGCCCGCCTGGTGGCCGCGCCGCACAGAGCGGCTGATCCAGGCCTTCCTCGACCGCGACGCCGCCGAACGCGAAGCCCTGCGCCGCAAGGCCAACGGAATGGAAGGGTGAGCAATCGTCTCACCATCAACGCCTGGAAGCTCTGATGTCTCTTTTTCGCCGTCTCGAAACACTGGGGGAGAAGGATGCACCGACCTCCCTG
Source organism: Leisingera sp. ANG-M7 (assembly GCF_000813965.1). Lineage (GTDB taxonomy): Bacteria > Pseudomonadota > Alphaproteobacteria > Rhodobacterales > Rhodobacteraceae > Leisingera. The sequence continues at coordinate 373,193 of NZ_JWLI01000007.1, forward strand.
CAGGGGTTGTACCTGCCCGGCCTACGCTATTCTTTGCGAGTGGTGGATGACGACACTCTGGAAGTCACCCGCATGGACAATGGGATCATCCGCGCCATCATGTGGGGGATGTTTTGGCTGACGGCGTATTTTGTGGCGCAATCCTGGTGGGAGCAAAATCTGCTGTGGGGCAATATTCAGATCTGGCTGAACTCAGAGCAGTATTTTCGAGAACAGTATGATTACTGGGTTGAAACAGGAGGAATGAAAGGCACATCGTTTTCTGAATTTTACTCTGGTATGATGGAAGGTCATGGCTCCCGCTGGATCGGCGGCCTGATCTTCCTCTCCCTGCCCACATTCTTCTTCTATTGCGCCTTTATCTGGCCGCGCTACCGGCCGCTGCGGTTCAACCGCAAACACCGCATCGCCTATACTTGGTCCTGGGGCCGTTTTTTCCTGACCAAGATCACCCACGACACCCGCGACCTGGACATGGCTCTGCGCGGCACCTCCATCGACCCATTTGAAAACATGCGCAAACCAGAGCTGATGGGCTTTGGCCCGCTGGTGATCCGCCTGCGCCACCACCGCCGCCAAAGCTGGAAGGAACGCTGGGCGCTTGGCGTCTTCCCGCCCAGCCACGAGGGGCAGAACAGCCAGATCGCCTATGCGATCAGCGATTTCCTGACCAGCCACAACCGCCCGGACTGGTGCGATGCCTTGGAACAACAGCCGCCCTACAGCTGGTTCGACCGCTTCTTGATGGGCGCCTTCAACTTGTCGCTGCTGCCCGCATGGTGGCCGCGGCGCACAGAGCGGCTGATCCAGGCCTTCCTCGACCGCGACGCCGCCGAACGCGACGCCTTGCGCCGCAAGGCCAACGGAATGGATGAGTAAGGGGACCTCACCATCAAAGCCTGGAAACTCTAATGTCACTTTTCCGCCGTCTCGAAACTCTTGGAGAGCAGGACGCTCCAACCTCCATGCAGGGGCTGTATCTGCCCGGCCTGCGCTATTCTCTGCGCATGGTGGATGAGGACACATTGGAAGTCACCCGCATGGATAACGGCATCATCCGCGCCATCATGTGGGGGATGTTCTGGCTGACTGCGTATTTTGTGGTGCAGTCCTGGTGGGAGCAAAATCTGCTGTGGGACAACGTACGGATTTGGCTGGATTCACAGGAATATTTTCGTGAGCAATATGATCGCTGGGTCTTACGCGATGGCGGCACGCAGATCGTAGGCGAATTTCCGGATTGGTATGTCGGCATGATGGAAATGCACGGCAACCGCTGGATCGGCGGCCTGATTTTCCTCTCCCTGCCGGCGTTCTTCTTCTATTGCGCCTTTGTCTGGCCGCGCTACCGGCCGCTGCGGTTCAACCGCAAGCATGGCATCGCCTATACTTGGTCCTGGGGCCGTTTTTTCCTGACCAAGATCGGTTACAACACCCGCGACCTGGACATGGCCCTGCGCGGCACCTCCATCGACCCATTTGAAAACATGCGTAACCCGCAACTGATGGGCTTTGGCCCGCTGGTGATCCGCCTGCGCCACCACCGCCGCCAAAGCTGGAAGGAACGCTGGGCGCTTGGCGTCTTCCCCCCCAGCCACGAGGGCCAGAACAGCCAGATCGCCTATGCGATCAGCGATTTCCTGACCAGCCACAACCGGCCTGACTGGTGCGATGCTCTGGAACAGCAGCCACCCTACAGCTGGTTCGACCGCTTCCTGATGGGCGCCTTCAACCTGTCTCTGCTGCCCGCCTGGTGGCCGCGGCGCACAGAGCGGCTGATCCAGGCCTTCCTCGACCGCGACGCCGCCGAACGCGACGCCTTGCGCCGCAAGGCCAACGGAATGGACGGGTGAGGGGGCGATGGAGCAGAAACCTTCTTATGTTTCGTCACGACCTTGTCCACATATAAGTCGAGTAGCGATACCATGGTCCGGAGAAGCACATACAGATACTCAACTTTTTCGATAGGATTACCCCCGTGTCGCCCCCCCCAAGAACTTTGCAGTGCTAGGCGAGCTGCAGTTCGAGCCAAAGTTCCACTGCCCCAAGGGTGATCACGACCGCGGAGGCACTGTTCCCTCGCCTCACAATCAGGGGCATCAAAGGCCTTCAACCTGAATTCCGTTTTCCGCCAACCAAGTCTTTCGCCAGCGCCAATCTGGCAGATGTTGTTCCACTTTTATCCAGAAATTTGCTGAATGGTCTGGGTGATGAGCATGTGCCAATTCATGCACCACAACGTATTGGGCAATTCTTGGAGGGAGAAGGATTGCCTTCCAGTGAAAGGAAACACGACCGTCCGTACCGAAAGACCCCCATCTGAAACCAAGATCTTGGACTTTGACCTCCTTCACGGTCACACCAATGCGATTGGAAAGCTCTGCAACCTGCTTCTCGAACCACTGTTGGGCTCGTCGCGTTTACCATGAGGCAAAAACGTCCCGCCCCCGGTGGATAGAGCTTCGCCGTAGGCAGAAACGGCCGTTCTTCAGGGAGAGGTCTACTAGGTTGTGTTGACAAAAGGGATTCACAGGCAGCACTGAACGTGATTCAAGCTGGTATCTGCGATGGAGACCAGCTTGGCACGAGAACTAGACGGATAACCTTTCTCAAATCCTTTCCTGATACAGCCCATGTAGCCACTTTTCAAAATTTTGAAAGTGGGAGCTGACATTTGAGGACAGCCTTGGACAACGAGTTGTTTTGGAGGTCTCTACCGCCGGTAAACACCCGCTTTACACAACCACAATCTAGTGATGAGTTGCCCGGTTCTCTAGAGCCACAGCTCGGTGCAACATGCGGATGACATTGCGAAGGCTCAATGAATGCCCTCGTTCATCCATAGAATGTTCGATTACCCGCTCAATTGCGTCTACAGAAGCCTCTGACAACTCCATTCGGGCAGCTTGGCTGCGAGCAAATCCTCTTAGCTGCTTACAAGTGAGTGTTTGCAACTCGATAACGGTACATCGGTTGATCAAAGGCTCTGGCGCACGAGAAACATCATTCGCAGTCAGAATCCATGAAATGTGAGACATGTCGAATTTGGTCCGGTAGCACGGGCATTCCCAAGCAACGGCCGTTGCGGGTTCCAGAAAGCTTAGCAAGGTACCCGAAAGGGCATGACGGGCACCCCTATCTGAAGTACCTGATTGAGCTTTACAGATTTCATCGACGACAATCAGAGGATTGCCAACACGGTGCTGGAGGATGGTTTCAAGCGGTCTTCCGGGCTGTGCTGAAGACCAGCCCCTTTCCGTTCCTGCGACACTAAAGCCAACGCCTCCTAAACTGGCATCGATCTCGCATCTCGGAATTTCGAGTAGTTCGGCTAGACGTCTAGCCCACACCGACTTACCAATTCCAGGTGGTCCACTCAGCAAAAGAGGCGGCAATCGGATTGTCTCTTTGGCACTGGAACTTTGCCGCAATGCATTCCAAACCTCATTGGTTGCAGCTGCCATCCATGGCATCTCTTCATGTAGGGCCGACACAGTTTCGTCCACCCAATGCTCATCTCTCGGCTCGACCAGGCGAACCTCATTCATAAGCGGGCGCAGTCGCTGGATTTCCTCTTCCGACAGATGCCCAAGGCCGGAGGCTTCGGTTCTAAGTTGCAGGATCCTCTGAACCCGTTTCTTGATACGCCGCTTGTCGTCCCAGGTTAGCGCGACCCCATCGGACAGCTCGGTGGCAATTTTTTCGAAATCATCTCCACCAAGATCGACCGCGTGCTCATCATCACCGATCAGTTCCTTGGCAAGCCGGGTCTTGCGCAGGTTTTTCAGGTATTCAGTCAGCCGGCGCGTGAGAGCATCTTTCTCAAAATTGGGGTCAGCAGCGAGCAGGAGTTTGATAGTCTTCACAGCAGTTTCCTCATCTATCCAGTGAGACAAACCGACCGAAATTTGTGCGTGAAAGAGGTGCAGAAGCAGCCAACGGTCGGCCCGAAGAGGGGCGGATCAGAAGAACCGTATGAGAAAGTTTTGCTGCATTGAGGTCATAGAATGAAACAGCACGAAAAGAATAAACGCGTCAATACCCTCGCGCCACAGGCTGAGAAGACGGAAAGCGCCTGAAGGAAACTTCAGACGCTTTCCCAACGCTATGAAAACAAGGTCTATTCGAACCTTGGGCGGCAATGACCTTGTTTTTGGGCGAAAAAATCGCCGATTTGGGTCTCAATTGCTTGGTGCATCAAACAACGTGGGCCAACCGGCTCAGCCGCACTTCGAATGGCCGCAGCTGCGGCAGGTCATGCAGCCTTCGACCATTTGCATGTCAAACTGGCCACAGCTGGGGCAGGCCTTGCCGCGCGGGGCGTTCAGGTTCACCACTTGCGCCTGCGGGTCGGATTTCAACCCCATGCCCTCGCCTTCAAGGAAGCCGGTCTTGACCATGTGGGTCTCGATCACACCTCCGATGGCTGCCAGAATTGAGGGGATGTACTTGCCCTGCACCCAGGCGCCGCCGCGCGGGTCGAACACTGCTTTCAGCTCCTCAACCACAAAGGACACGTCGCCGCCGCGGCGGAACACGGCAGAGATCATTCGGGTCAGCGCCAGCGTCCAGGCGTAATGCTCCATGTTCTTTGAGTTGATGAACACTTCGAACGGGCGGCGGTGGCCGTTGATGATGATGTCGTTGATGGTGAGGTAGATCGCGTGCTCGCTGTCTGGCCACTTCAGCTTGTAAGTATGGCCTTCCAGCGACTGCGGGCGGTCCAGCGGTTCGGACATGTAGACCACTTCGGCGCTGTCGCTTTCGTGCGGTGCCTGCGCGGTTTCGCCCGGCGCGGTGTCGGCGCTTTCGCTGACCGACAGTACCGAGCCGGTCACATCGTTCGGACGGTATGTGGTGCAGCCCTTGCAGCCTTGGTCCCAAGCCTGCATGTAAACGTCCTTGAAGTCATCAAAGGAGATATCTTCCGGGCAATTGATGGTCTTGGAGATCGAAGAGTCGATCCACTTCTGCGCCGCCGCCTGCATTTTCACATGGGCCGCAGGGCTCAATGTCTGGGCGTTCACGAAATAGTCCGGCAGCTTGGCGTCCGCGCCAAACTTCTCACGGTACATCTGCACTGCGTAGTCGACCACTTCCTCTTCGGTGCGCGAGCCGTCCTTCTGCAGCACCTTTCGGGTATAGGCATAGGCAAACACCGGCTCAATGCCTGAGGACACGTTGCCTGCATAAAGCGAGATGGTGCCGGTCGGCGCGATCGAGGTCAGCAGCGCATTGCGGATGCCATGCTCGCGGATCGCGTCGCGCACGTCCTCGTCCATGTTCAGCATATTGCCGGATTTCAGGTACGCCTCAGCGTCAAACAGCGGGAAGGCGCCCTTTTCCTTGGCCAGGTCCACCGACGCCAGATAGGCGGCGCGGGCAATCGCGTGCAGCCATTCGTCGGTTTGACGCGCCGCCTCGTCGGAGCCGTATTCCAGTCCCAGCATCAGCAGCGCATCAGCCAGGCCGGTGACGCCCAGGCCGATCCGGCGCTTGTTCTTCGCTTCCTGCGCCTGCGCCTCCAGCGGGAACTTGGAGACGTCCACCACATTGTCCATCATCCGGACTGCGGTGGCGACCAGCTCCTGCATTGCGGCCTGATCCAGCTGCGCGTCACCCTCGAACGGGTTGGACACCAGCCGCGCCATGTTGATCGAGCCCAGCAGGCAGGCGCCATAGGGCGGCAGCGGCTGCTCGCCGCAAGGGTTGGTGGCGCAGATGTTCTCGATGTAGTTGAGGTTGTTGGCCTTGTTGATGCGGTCGATGAAGATCACGCCCGGCTCGGCATAGTCATAGGTCGCCTGCATGATCTTGTTCCACAGGTCGCGCGCCTCAACGGTGTGATAGACCTTGCCGTCGAACTGCAGTTCCCAGGAGCCGTCGGATTTCACCGCATCCATAAAGTCATCGGTAACCAAGACCGACATGTTGAACATGCGCAGGCGGGCAGAGTCGGATTTTGCGGTGATGAACTGCTCGATATCCGGGTGGTCGCAGCGCATGGTCGCCATCATCGCCCCACGGCGGGAACCGGCGGACATGATGGTGCGGCACATCGCGTCCCACACATCCATGAACGACAGCGGACCGGAAGCATCTGCCGCCACGCCCTTCACGTCGGCGCCGCGCGGCCGGATGGTGGAGAAATCATAGCCGATGCCGCCGCCTTGCTGCATAGTCAGCGCCGCTTCTTTCAGCATGTCGAAAATCCCCGACATGCTGTCCGGCACTGTGCCCATCACAAAGCAGTTGAACAGGGTCACCTGGCGCGCGGTGCCGGCGCCTGCAGTGATCCGGCCCGCGGGCAGGTATTTGAAATCCTCCAGCGCGCCAAAGAACTTCTCTTCCCACACGTCCGGTTTCTTTTCCGCCCGCGCCAGGTCGCGCGCGATGCGCCGCCATGTATCTTCGACGGTCACGTCGATCGGCGCGCCATCGGCCTGCTTGAAACGGTATTTCATATCCCAGATCTGCTCGGCGATGGGGGCGGCAAAGCGGCTCATGTGTCGGTCCTTCGGCTCGTTCGGGCTTCATGAAAACGGCTCCGCTGCGGCAGCTCTTTCCGGGCACCGTGGCGAATCCATTTTTTGTTAAGGCTTACTTGCAGCAATAGCGTGGAGAAACACAATACCTTGAAGTCAGTGATCCGTAAACTACTATATACTGTCAAAGCTCTGGACGACTCTGTGGGGAACCTGTGGATAAGCGCGTGAATCTTTTGAAGCTTTCGGTCGGCACTGAAAGCGTCGACAGCCTGATGGCCTGGCAGGAGATGCGCCGCGCGGAACTGCCGGAGGGCCTGCCGCGCCACGTCACCCGCATGTGGCCCAAGCGCGAGGCGGAGATTTTGAACGGCGGTTCTATCTACTGGGTGATCAAGGGGCTGATCCAGTGCCGCCAGCGCATCCTGCGGCTGGATGAAGTCACCGGCGAAGACGGCATCCGCCGCTGCGCCATCATTCTGGACCCTGAACTGCACCGCACCCACACAGCACCGAAACGCCCGTTTCAGGGCTGGCGCTACCTGAAAACTGAAGACTCCCCTGCCGACCTGCCCGCAGGTAAAAAACAGGAGGAGCCTCTGCCGCTGGAACTTTCCCAGGCACTGGCGGAAATCGGGGTTATCTGAGGCTATCCGCTCCCCCCGCGGCAGCCTCGCCAGCGCCGGGCGTCAGCCCGGCGCACGGCCCTACTGGGGCGGAAGCAACTCTTGATGCTTCAAGCTCCGAGCGGGAGCACCCCAGCGGACAGCATACATCCGGAACAAACAAAAGCGCTCCCGCCCCCCTTTGCAGGCATCACTGATGCCTTGAAGGCGTTGGGCCAAGCCCGCGCAGACGCGCGGGCAGCAGCGCTTACTTGCGGTGTTCCAGCAGGTCCAGCAGCGTGTTCAGCGCAGCCTTCTCATCAGGCCCGTATTTCGCTACCCGGCTGCGCCAGAGCGTCGCCTGCGACTTCAGCACGAGACCGTCGTTCAGAAGCTTCAGGTGATTGGCTCGCAGCGTTTCGCCGGTGGAGGTGATGTCGGCCACCATCTCGGCGGTCTCGTTCTTCACCGTGCCTTCGGTCGCGCCCTGGCTGTCGACCAGCTGGTAATCCGCCACTCCGGCATCGGTCAGGAACTCCCGCACCAGCCGGTGGTATTTGGTGGCGATCCGCAGCCGGTGGCCATGCGCCGCGCGGAACGCCGATGCGGCAGCGTCCAGATCATCCAGGGTGTCCACGTCGATCCAGAACTGCGGCACGGCCAGGATCAGATCGGCATGGCCGAAGCCCATTTCCGCCAACTCCTCCACCTGCTGCTCGAACCGCGGCAGCTTCTCCTGCACCAGATCGGTGCCGGTCACACCCAGGTGAATGCGCCCCGCAGCCAGTTCGCGCGGGACCTCTCCCGCCGACAGCAGAACCAGCTCCATATTCGACACACCTTCGACCGCGCCCGCGTATTCTCGGTCCGACCCGGTACGCGACAGCGTCACGCCGCGTTTGGCAAACCAGTCAAAGGTCTTTTCCATCAGCCGCCCCTTGGACGGCACACCCAGCTTCAGGGTCATTTGCGCGCCTCCTCAAGTTGCAGCATCAGGTCCGGGCGCAGCACACCGCCCACGGCCGGGATCTCCTCGCCCTCACCCAGCTGACGGGTCAGCGCATCATAGCGTCCACCGCTGGCAACCGGCGGCAGATCGGGGCGTGCTTCTGCATAAAAGCCAAAGACAAACCCGTCGTAATACTCCATCGAGGTGCGCCCGTAGGAAGCTTCGAAATCGAGGTTGTCAACATCCACGCCGCGCGCCTTCATCGCTGCGGTGCGCGCATCCAGCCGGTCCAGCGCCGGGTTGATCTGCGGCAGGTCCACCGCGATGTCGCGCATCTGCTCGGTGGCAAAGGGCACGGTTTCCCGTACAGCCATCAGGGCCTCCAGCGCCAGCAGTTCGTTTTCGGCAATCGGCGGCTCCTTGGCATCTGCACGCAGCGCCTCCACCCGCGCCTGCACTTCTGCCGCGCGGCGCTTGCCGATCTCCACGGCGGAACCGGTCAGGTCGCCCTCCGTCGACAGCAGTTTCCTGCGGCTCTCCGGCACAGGGCAGCGGCCGGCAAAGCGGTCCAGCAAGGAACGGAACCGGCGCGGCCGCCAGATATGGCGCATCAGGGCCGTCTTGCGCTTGCCCGTGGTGTTCAGCCCCTCGACCGCTGCCATAAGAATGCCGATGTCGCCAGTCGCCGCCCGCAAGGGCAGCCCGCGCACCTGCAGCGCAAACAGCGAGAAGACTTCCGCATCCGCGGCAGCGGCATCGTCACGCTCGAACACCTCATAACCAACCTGCAGATATTCGTTGGGCCGGTCCGGATCCAACTCCTGACGCCGGAACACCTCGCCGGAGTAAGTATAGCGCGCAGGCTCGGCGCCGTGGCGCATATGCGCCTCCACCACCGGCACGGTAAAGTCCGGGCGCAGCATCTGCTCGCCGCGCAGCGCGTCAGAAGTCACATAGGCGCGGGCGCGGACGTCCTCGCCGTACAAGTCCAGCAAAGTGCCGGCAGGCTGCAGAAGCGGCGTGTCCACCACCTGCGCGCCAGCGGCCTCAAACCGGACCCGCAGCTGAGCGGCACGGGCCTGAATGTCAGAACGCAATGCCATGATCAGCCCTGCCCGCCCAAGATTTCACGCACCTTGGCAACCAATTCCGTGCGCGGCACCTCGAACTGGCTGGGGCGTTCCTTCCACTCTTCCAAGGTGGCGCTTTCAGCGATCTTGGCTCCCAGGATAAGGTCCTTGATCTGCACCACGCCGTTCGCCTTCTCGTCGCCGCCTTCGATCACGGCGACCGGAGAGTTCCGCTTGTCCGCGTATTTCAGCTGGTTGCCAAAGTTTTTGGGATTGCCCAGATAGACCTCGGCCCGGATACCCGCGTTGCGCAACTCTGCCACCATCGCCTGGTAATCCGCCATCCGATCGCGGTCCATCACGGTGACAACAACCGGCCCGGTGGCCTCCGCCGAAAGCCGCCCCTTGGCGTGCAGCGCCGCCAGCAGGCGGTCGACACCAACAGACACGCCCACCGCCGGCACTTCCTGCCCGGTGAACCGCTTGACCAGCCCGTCATAACGGCCGCCGCCCGAGACCGAGCCAAACTGCCGCTTGCGGCCTTTCTCGTCCAGGATTTCAAAGGTCAGCTCTGCCTCAAACACTGGCCCGGTGTAATAGCCAAGTCCGCGCACAACGGAAGGGTCGATCTCAATCCGATCCTTGCCATAACCGCCTGCGGCCAGCAACTCGCCGATCTGCTCCAGCTCGGCGATACCGTCCTGGCCGACCTTACTGTCGCCCACCGCGGCGCGCAGGTTGGCAATTGTGCCCGCCGCATCCGCCGCCTTGGAGGTCAGGAACGCCAGCACCGGCGCTGCCTGATCATCGCTGAGGCCAACCCCGTCGATGAAGGCGCCGGAGGCATCCAGCCGCCCTTTGGTCAGCAGCTCACACACCCCGGCCTCGCCCACCTTGTCGAACTTGTCGATGGTGCGCAGCACGTCGTCGCGCTTGGTGTCGCCGTCACCCAGGCCCATTGCCTCCAGAACACCGTTCAGAACCTTGCGGTTGTTGACCCGAACCAGGTAATCGCCGCGCGGAATGCCGACGGTCTCCAGCGTGTCGGACAGCATCGCGCAGATCTCCGCGTCGGCGGCCATCGAGGCGGTGCCGACGGTATCCGCATCGCACTGGTAGAACTGGCGGAACCGGCCTGGCCCCGGTTTCTCGTTGCGCCAGACCGGCCCCATCGCATAGCGGCGGTAGGGCGTCGGCAAATCGTTGCGGTGCTGCGCGTAAACCCGCGCCAAGGGCGCCGTCAGGTCATAGCGCAGAGCCATCCAGTCGCCGTTCCCGTCCTCTTCTGTCTCCTGCCAGGCAAACACGCCCTCGTTCGGGCGGTCCACATCGGGCAGGAATTTGCCCAGCGCCTCAACGGTTTCCACCGCCGAAGACTCCAACGCCTCAAACCCGTAATGATGATACACACCCGCGATGGCCCGCAGCATCTCGCTGCGCTGGGTCACCTCCGCACCGAAATAGTCACGGAACCCCTTCGGCGTCTGCGCCTTGGGGCGGGGCTGTTTCTTCAATTTGGCCATCTGAGGCCTCCTCACGGGTAGCGGTTTCACTCGCCCGGCGGTCTAGCGGAAGCAGGCCGCAACAGCAAGAAGGAGCCGCGGGAGGCAATGACGCAGGAAGCATTTCCGATGGTTCACCCGGCCGATAGGCCGGGCCGCGCCTGCCTGCCCCCCCCGGCAGGCGCGTTCGCGCCAGCCCAGGCAGTCCCGGCCCTCGTTCTGATGCAGAGGCCATGGACCTTGACCGCCAACACGCCTATCTAAGCACATCCGCACTCAAAGGCCTGACCCATGCAGCATCTGGAAGAGCAAATCGCCCACCTGACCCGCAGCGTGGAGGAAATGAGCGACGTGATCGCCCGCCAGCAGCAGGAGATCGACGTGCTAACCCGCCGTGTCGCCATGCTGATGCAGCGCGAAGCCACCCGCGAACAGGACGGCGGCGGCGGTGTGGTTTTTGCCGACGAACGCCCGCCGCACTACTGACCCCTACCCTGCAAACTACGGTTTTCCTTGATCCAAACGCCTGCCCCGCGCAGGCTGTCACGCAGGTATTTTGTGACAAGTGATTGGGGGACAGCGCCATGGCACCATCCAACGACCCGGTGGAATTCGTCGAAAAAGGCATCGATAAACTCCACACCCGGATGATCTTCTACCTTAAAAAAGTCTGGAAGCGCGTCCGCTCGCTGCTAATGCCGCTGCGCAAATTCATGAAGAGAATGCTCTCGGCAGCCAAGTCCATCGCCAAGACCGCCGGCAAGAAAGCGGTCGCGCAGGTCACATCCGCCGGGCAGGCGGTGCTCAACCTCCTGGACCGGGTGGAGCAGATGCTGAAGACCATGATCAAACTGGGCCAGCGCATCCTCGACACCATCCGCAAGAACACCGACCGTTCCCGCCTGGTCCGTGTGCTGAAGACCGTGGTCCGCAAATACGTCGAAATGTTCCGCCAGGTCTGGGGCTGGGTGCAGGAGATCTGGGAGCAGATCGGCGTGCTCGACACCGCCCTGATGATCCTGAACCGCTTTGCCTCGGTGCTGCAGATCGTCTTTGGCTGGATCAAGGAGCTGACCGCGATCCTGGCCGGCGTGAAGAAGGTAAAGGGGATGCTGAAGAAAGTGGTGAAAACGCTGCGGCTGGAAATGAAGGATGCCATCCGCCTGCTGAAGGATGTCGCCAAGCTACCGGTGCCCAAGGAGGCCTAAGCCCGCTCCCGCCTCGAACGGGCCTAGCTTCGAAAAGAAATTCGACCCCTCAAATCTCCTCCACATCCATCACCCCGTCTAGCGACTTCAGGGCACCTTTGATCTGCGGGTTGATCGGAAACGCCTGCCCCAGGTCCATCTCCACATCCCCCGGCAGGCCGGGGTCCTGCAGGTACATGTAGACCTCGCCGCGGGACGCATTGCGGGCCGCCGCCTTGGCGTCCTCCAGCACCTGCGCCACGGTGCCCACGGCTGCCGCATCGCTCAGGTACACCCGCAAAGAACTGCGCCCGGCATCAGCAATGGCGCTGTCCACCGGACCGACGGATCGCACCAGCAGTTTCAGCTGGTCGCTTTCCATCGTCGCCTCAGCCGTGATCACCACCTTGGCGCCGGTCTCCAGAAACTCGCGGCTCTTCTCCAGCACTTCGGAGAACAGCGTCACCTCATAGGCCCCCGAGGGGTCCGACAACTGGGCAAAGGCAAAGCGGTTGCCGCGCGCCGACTTCCTCTCCTGCCGCCCCGCGACCACGCCGCCCATCTTGGCCATGAACGGTCCGCGCTCGGCCTTGGCTGTCACCTCGTCCAGCGTCATCACCTTCTTGCGCTTCAGCGCGGGCATGTAATCGTCCAGCGGATGGCCTGAGAGGTAGAAGCCAATCGCCTTGAATTCCTCAGACAGGCGTTCGGCCGGCAGCCAGTCCGGCACATTGGGCAGCCGCGGCTCCGGCAGGTCCTCGCCCGCCTCGCCGAACAGCGACACCTGGCAGGAATTCCTCTGGTCATGCACCGCGGCGGAATAATCCACCAGCGCGCCCAGGCTCTCAAACACCCGGCGGCGGTTGCTGTCCAGCTGATCAAAGGCCCCCGCCCGCGCCAGCATCTCCAAGGGCCGCTTGCCCACTTTCTTGAGATTCACCCGGCGGGCAAAGTCGTAGACGTTGACAAAGGGCCGCTCGCGGCCGTCTTCGTTGCGCGCCTCGGCCACCAGCCGCATCACGTCCAGGCCGACGTTTTTCAGCGCGCCTAACGCATAGACCAGTTCGCCGTTCACCACGTTGAAGGTCGCCAGCGAGCGGTTGATGCAGGGCGGCACGTATTTCAGCCCCAGCCCCTTCTTCACTTCCTCGAAGTAGATCGCCAGCTTGTCGGTCAGATGGATATCGCAGTTCATGACACCGGCCATGAACTCCACCGGGTGGTTCGCCTTCAGCCAGCCGGTCTGGTAGCTGACCACCGCATAGGCCGCGGCGTGGGATTTGTTGAAGCCGTAGTTGGCGAATTTCTCCAAGAGGTCGAAAACCTCGCTGGCTTTCTTCTTGTCGACGCCGTTCTCTGCCGCGCCCTTCTCGAATTTCGGGCGCTCGGCGTCCATCGCCTCCTTGATCTTCTTACCCATCGCCCGGCGCAGCAGGTCCGCACCGCCAAGGGTATAGTTCGCCATCACCTGGGCGATCTGCATCACCTGCTCCTGATAGACGATGATGCCCTGGGTCTCTTCCAGGATATGGTCGATCAGCGGGTGCACCGAGGTGATCTCGCGCTGGCCGTTCTTCACCTCGCAATAGACCGGGATGTTTTCCATCGGGCCGGGACGGTACAGCGCCACCAGCGCCACGATGTCCTCGATACAGGTGGGCTTCATGCGCTTCAGCGCATCCATCATGCCGGTGGATTCCACCTGGAACACCGCCACCGTCTTGGCGCGAGAATATAGGTCATAGGTAACCTTATCATCCAGCGGGATGGCGTTGATCTGGTTCTCGGCGCCCTCCGGCGGATCATAGAGCTGGGTGCCGTCCTCGGCGATATGCAGGTCGCGGCCCGACTGGAAGATCAGGTCCATCGCGTTCTGAATAACCGTCAGGGTCTTGAGGCCAAGGAAGTCGAACTTCACAAGCCCCGCCTGCTCCACCCATTTCATGTTGAACTGGGTTGCCGGCATGTCGGAGCGCGGATCGCGGTAGAGCGGCACCAGCGCGTCCAGCGGCCGGTCGCCAATCACCACACCCGCGGCGTGGGTGCCGGCAGAGCGTAAGAGCCCCTCGACCTGCTGGCCATAGGTCAGGAGCCGGTCCACCACCGGCTCGTTGCGGGCTTCTTCGCTGAGACGCGGCTCTTCCTTCAGCGCATCGGCGATGGACATCGGCTTCACGCCCTCGACCGGGATCAGCTTGGACAGCCGGTCCACCTGGCCGTAGGGCATCTGCAGAACCCGCCCCATGTCGCGCACCGCTGCCTTGGACAAAAGCGCGCCGAAGGTGATGATCTGCCCCACCTTGTCGCGCCCATACTTCTCCTGCACGTATTTGATCACCTCTTCGCGGCGGTCCATGCAGAAGTCGATGTCGAAGTCGGGCATCGACACCCGTTCCGGGTTCAGGAAGCGTTCGAACAGCAGGGAATAGCGAAGCGGATCAAGGTCCGTGATGGTCAGCGCATAGGCCACCAGCGAACCCGCACCGGAGCCCCGCCCCGGCCCGACCGGAATGTCGTGGTCCTTGGCCCATTGGATAAAGTCGGCAACGATCAGGAAGTAGCCCGGGAACCCCATCCCTTCGATGATGCCCAGCTCGAAATCTAGCCGCTCCTGGTATTCCTCCACGCTCACCGCATGGGGAATCACCGCCAGGCGCTGCTGCAGGCCCTCGTTGGCGATGCGGCGCAGCTCGGCCACCTCGTCATCGGCGAACTTCGGCAGAATCGGGTCGCGCCGGTAAGCCATGAAGGCGCAGCGTTTGGCGATCTCCACTGTGTTTTCAATTGCCTCGGGCAGGTCAGCAAACAGCGCAACCATCTCCTCCTGGCTCTTGAAGTAATGCTGCGCGGTCAGCCGCCGGCGCGGTTCCACCTGATCGACATAGGCGCCCTCGGCGATACAGATCATGGCGTCATGCGCCTCGAACATTTCCGTGTTGGGGAAATAGACGTCATTGGTGGCGACCAGCGGCAAATCCATCGCATAGGCCATCTCCACATGGCCGCGCTCGGTCTGCTTCTCCGCCTCCGGCTGGCCGTGTTCGCCAGGATGGCGCTGCAGCTCCACATACAGACGGTTCGGGAAGATGGCCTTCAGCCGCTGCATCAGCGCTTCCGCCGCCGGGCGCTGGCCCATCTGCAGCAGCCGCCCGACCGGCCCGTCCGGGCCGCCGCTGAGGCAGATCACGTCACCGGCGTTCTCTTCCAGCTCCTCCAGCGTCACATGCGGCAGCTCGCCCCCCTGCCGCAGATACAGGCAGGAGTTCAGCTTCATCAGATGCTCATAGCCCGCCTCGCTCTGCGCCAGCAGCACCAGCGGCGCGGGCGGTTTGGGCCGCTCTCCCGGCGCCGGTTCCGTGAACCGCAGATCCACCTGGCAGCCGATGATCGGCTGCACACCGGCGCCACTTGCCGACACCGAAAACTCCAGCGCCGAAAACAGGTTGTTGGTGTCCGTGACCGCAATTGCGGGCATCTCATGCTTCTTGCACAGGTCCGGCAGCTTTTTCAGCCGCACGGCGCCTTCCAGCAGCGAGTATTCGGTATGGGTGCGCAGGTGAATGAATCGGGGAGAGCTTGTCATGGCGCCACGCTATCTTATTGACACGCAGAGGCGAAAGAGCGATCTGTGCGATGAACACCCGCCAAAACCGGTGCGGTGGGCAGTGCATTTTATCCATTTTGTTGAAACTCTTTCGCATCCAGCGCGTAAAGCCTCCGCAAACCTGCAGATAAAACGCATAAATATTAACGACCTACCCGTATGTGTCGCAATTTTCTTGCTCCGCAGAATACTGCAGCGCAGCACCGGTTTTCCTTGCTTTGGCAACGGACCGCTCCCTAGGCTGCTGGCAGCAAGCAATAAACAGCCCGCCTCCCTTCTGCGCCGCATCGAGGGGACGGCATTCCGGGTCAACAGGGTAAAGCGGCGGTATCGGGAAGATGCGCAACTCGCAATGCAATGTGGGTCAGCTTGACCTGTGCTCAGGGCCGATGCAGCCCGGCGCGCGTACCGCTGGTGCCGTTCCACCATGGTATCCCCGCGGCCATACCCCTGAAATCGCAGGGCATTTGCCCAAACACTATTCCCATGGCGGGAAACCAGCAGTATCCCTTGGCGGCACTGCATCCGGCCATCCGCAATGAAACGGAGACCGGGATGCCCGCCGCGGCGGCGGCTGAGTGGGGGATCAGAACAATGAAAGAGGACCGGCGCACGTGACTGTACCACTTTTGAGCCTTCAGGGCCTGACCAAGGCTTATCCCGGAGTGGTGGCAAATGACACTGTCTCCTTTGACATTGGCGAGGGCGAAGTGCATGCCCTGCTGGGCGAAAACGGCGCCGGCAAGTCGACCCTGGTCAAGATGATCTACGGGCTGGTCAAACCCGACAGCGGCAAGATGCTGCTGCGCGGACAGCCCTATGAGCCCGCTGAGCCGCGCCAGGCGCGCGCCGACGGCATCGCCATGGTGTTCCAGCACTTCTCGCTGTTCGACGCGCTCAACGTGGCCGAAAACATCGCCCTGGGCATGGAAAACCCGCCGGAAATGCGTGACCTTGCTGCCCGCATCCGAGAGGTGTCGGAAACCTACGGCCTGCCGCTCGATCCCTACCGCACCGTCGGCGACCTGTCGGCAGGGGAGCGCCAGCGGGTCGAGATCATCCGCTGCCTGCTGCAGGACCCCAAGCTTCTGATCATGGATGAGCCGACCTCGGTGCTGACGCCGCAGGAAGTGGAGATCCTGTTCAAGACCCTGCAGAAGCTGCAGTCCGAGGGCACCTCGATCCTCTATATCTCCCACAAGCTGGAAGAAATCCGCACGCTGTGCGACCACGCCACCATCCTGCGGCTGGGCAAGAATGTGGGCGAATGTACTCCCTCTGAGACCTCCGCCCGGGACATGGCCGAAATGATGGTTGGCAGCACCCTGCAAACGCCTGAACGCGGCAGCCGTGAGTTCGGCGAAGTCGCAATGGACATCTCCGGCCTGTCGGTGCCTGCGCCTTCCGCCTTTGGCACCGCGCTCAAAAACGTGCATCTGACCGTGCGCAAGGGCGAGATCCTCGGCATCGGCGGTGTTGCCGGCAACGGCCAGGACGAACTGCTGGGCGTGCTGTCCGGCGAAACCCTGACCGAACCCGACGCAGTGAAACTGCATGGGCAGCCAATCGGCAAACTGGGCCCAACCGCCCGGCGCAAGCTTGGTGTGCTGGCCGCACCGGAAGAACGCCTCGGCCACGCCGCTGCGCCGGACATGAGCCTGACCGAGAACGCAATGCTCACCGGTTCGGTGCGCGAGGGGCTGGAGAAGAACGGCTTCCTCGACTGGGGTGCCACCAAGGACTTTGCCGAACGCATCATCAAGGCGTTTGATGTCCGCACACCGGGCCCCGGCAATGCAGCCCGGTCGCTGTCCGGCGGCAACCTGCAGAAATTCGTGATCGGGCGGGAGGTGCTGCAGGACCCGGATGTGCTGGTGGTGAACCAGCCGACCTGGGGCGTCGATGCCGCCGCCGCCGCGTCCATCCGCCAGTCGCTGCTGGATCTCGCGGCCAAGGGTGCGGCGGTCATTTGCATCAGCCAGGATCTGGATGAGCTGATGGAAATCTCCGACAGCTTTGCCGCCCTGAACGAAGGCCGCCTCAGCGCACCGCGCGAAGCGGCAGGCCTGACGGTGGACGAAATCGGCCTGATGATGGGCGGCGCCCACGGCATGGAGGTGGCGCATGTCTGACCTCCGCAACAGAAAACAAAAGATGAAACAGGGAGCCGCTTCATGATCCGGCTTGAGAAACGGCCGCAGCCGTCGCGCGCCTGGTCGATGGCCACGCCGCTGGTGGCGGTGATTGCCACCATGATCGTCGGCGGGCTGCTGTTCGCGGCGCTTGGCAAACCGCCGGTTGAGGCGATCCGCACCATTTTCTGGGAACCGCTGTTTGGCGAGTTCTCCTTCTACTACCGGCCGCAACTGTTGGTCAAAGGCGCGCCGCTGGTGCTGATCGCCATCGGCCTCAGCCTTGGCTTCCGTGCCGGCATCTGGAACATCGGCGCCGAGGGCCAGTACATCATGGGGGCCATCTTCGGCGCCGGCGCCGGCCTTGCCTTCTACCCCTCCGAGTCCTTCCTGATCTTCCCCTTCATGGTCCTCGCAGGCGCCTTCGGCGGCTGGATCTGGGCGATGATCCCGGCGATCCTCAAGACACGCTTCGGCACCAACGAAATCCTGGTCTCGCTGATGCTGGTCTATGTGGCCGAGCAGTTCCTCGCCTCGGTCTCGCTGGGCCTTTTGAAGAACCCCGAGGGCTTCGGCTTCCCCGGTTCCCGCAACCTGCAGTCCTGGGACGCCGCCCATAATGCTGAGCTGCTCACCGGCACCGGCATGCATTGGGGCGTGGTGGCGGCGCTGATTGCGGTGATCTTTGCCTATGTGCTGCTGAACCGCCACATGACCGGCTACCACATCCGCCTGACCGGCGAGGCGCCGCGCGCCGCCAAATTCGCCGGCGTGAACCCTACCCGCCTGGTGCTGTTCTGCCTCGGCACCTCCGGCGCGCTGGCAGGCCTTGCCGGCCTGTTTGAGGTCTCCGGCCCCTCCGGCCAGATCTCCATCGACTTCAACGTGGGCTATGGTTTCACCGCAATCATCGTCGCCTTCCTGGGCCGCCTGCACCCGGTCGGCATCCTGTTGGCAGGCGGGCTGATGGCGCTGACCTACATCGGCGGCGACATCGCCCAGTCGAACCTGCAGCTGCCCGCAGCCGCCATTCAGGTCTTCCAGGGGATGCTGCTGTTCTTCCTCTTGGCCTTCGACCTTCTGACCAATTTCCGCATCGCAATCGGCAAGCCGGAGGTGGCGTAACATGGATCTTTCTGCAATCAATCCGGTCCTGCTCATCGCCTCGCTGATGGTGGCGGCAACCCCGCTGCTGCTGGCGGCCATCGGCGAACTGGTGGTCGAGAAGGCCGGCGTCCTGAACCTCGGTGTCGAGGGGATGATGATCGTCGGCGCCATCGCCGGTTTCGCCACCGCGGTGGAGAGCGGCTCGCCGCTCCTCGGCTTCGTTGCTGCCGCCATCGCAGGCGCGGCGCTGTCGATCCTGTTTGCCATCCTCACCCAGTTTGCCCAGGCAAACCAAGTGGCCTCCGGCCTGTCGCTGACGCTCTTTGGCCTCGGCCTGTCAGCACTGATGGGTCAGTCCTATGTCGGCATCAAGCCGCCGCAGATGGGCGATATCCACATCCCGGTCCTCAGCGACCTGCCCGTCGTCGGCCCGATCTTGTTCGGCCATGACATCATCCTCTACTTCGGCATCGCCCTGACCGCCGCGGTCTGGTGGGTGCTGAAATACTCCCGGCTCGGTCTGGTGCTGCGCGCGGTGGGCGAAAACCACGACGCAGCCCATGCGCTGGGATACAAGGTGCTGAAAATCCGCTTGGCTGCGATCATGTTCGGCGGCGCCTGCGCAGGCCTGGGCGGCGCCTACATCAGCCTCATCCGCGTGCCGCAATGGACCGAAGGCATGACCGCCGGCATCGGCTGGATTGCGCTGGCGCTGGTGGTTTTTGCCAGCTGGAAACCCTGGCGTGCGCTGCTGGGTGCCTATCTCTTCGGCGGCGTCACCGTGGTGCAGCTCAATCTGCAGGCAGCAGGCGTTGCCATTCCGGTCGAGTATCTGGCAATGTCGCCCTATCTGATTACAATCATTGTGCTTGTTATCCTTTCGGCGGACAAAAGCAGCGCTCCTGCCTCGCTTGGCCGCAACTTCCACGCCTCCCGCTAGACGGGGGGCTTTTCACTGCCCCATCTGCCGGGGCCAAAAGATCAAACTGGGGAGAACCTGATGAAACTGACCAATCTTCTGACCAGCGCCGCCGTGGCGCTTGGCCTGGCCGCAGGCGCGGCGATGGCCGATACCACCAAGGTGGGCTTTGTCTATGTCGGCCCCGTCGGCGATGGCGGCTGGACCTATGAGCACGACCAGGGCCGCAAGGCGGTTGAAGCTGAGTTCGGCGATAAGGTCGAAACCGTCTATGTGGAAAACGTCGCCGAGGGTCCGGATGCCGAGCGTGTGATGACCCAGATGGCACTGGAAGGCGCTGACCTGATCTTCACCACCTCCTTCGGCTACATGGATCCGACCATCAACGTCGCCAAGAAATTCCCGAACGTGAAGTTCGAACACGCCACCGGCTACAAGCGCGCCGACAACGTCTCGACCTATTCCGCCCGCTTCTATGAGGGCCGCGCGGTGCAGGGCACCATCGCAGGCCACATGACTGAGTCGAACATCATCGGCTATATCGGCTCCTACCCGATCCCGGAAGTGATCCGCGGCATCAACTCCGCCTATCTCCATGCCAAGAAGGTAAACCCCGACGTCCAGTTCAAGATCGTCTGGGCTTTCACCTGGTTCGACCCGGCGAAAGAGGCTGACGCCGCCAAGGTGCTGATCGAACAGGGCGCTGACGTGATCCTGCAGCACACCGACTCCACCGCGCCGCAGGCAGCTGCACAGGCCGCAGGCAACGTGATCACCTTCGGCCAGGCCTCCGATATGTCGGAGTATGCGCCGAAGCCGCGCGTCTCCTCCATCATCGACGACTGGGCGCCCTACTATATCGCCCGCACCCGCGCCGTGATGGACGGCACATGGGAGAGCGCAGACACCTGGGACGGCATCGGGGCCGGCATGGTTGGCATCGGCGAAATCTCGGATGCGGTTCCGGCGGACGTCAAGGCCGCGGCACTGGCAATCAAGGACGCGCAGGCTGACGGCTCCTACCACGCCTTCACCGGTCCGATTAACAAGCAGGACGGCTCCGCCTGGCTGGCAGAGGGCGAAGTCGCTGATGACGGTACCCTGGCCGGCATGAACTTCTATGTCGAAGGCATCGAAGGCGACATCCCGCAATAAGCGAACCGTCCTATGACACACAAAGGCCCGCCGTCAGGCGGGCCTTTTTTTGTTACCGCGAAACGTCTGATCTCAGCAAAGCCTGCTGACACACCCTGTCACTGCCCTGATGTACTCCCAGCTCCACAAGCCCGCGGGATCCTGCCCGCGGCGCGCTCAGGCACTTTGGAGATTGCTTTTGAAACTGAATTACTTCGTTGTCGGCACCAACAACATGGATGCCGCGGTCAAATTCTATGACGCGCTTTTTGAAAACCAGGGATTTACCCAGGTCCGGCCCAGCGAACGGATGACCTATTGGCTGAAGGAAGATTTTGCCTTTGCCGCCGCCCTCCCCTTTGACGGCGCACCGGCCACCCATGGCAACGGAACCATGGCGGGTTTCAGTCTCGGCTCCGCGGACGAAGCCGCAAGGTTGCACCAGAAGGCGCTTGACCTGGGCGGCACCTGCGAAGGCGCACCGGGGCAGCGCGGGCCGCGGTTCTCGGCCTATGTGCGGGACCTGGACGGCAACAAGCTGTGTTTCGCGGACTGAGCAAGCCACAATGGCAAAAGGCGGGCCCGCAGGCCCGCCTTTCCTATCCTTTCGGCAAGCCCCACCTCAGTGGCCGGACAGCACCAGCGTCTGCACCGGCATCAGCAAGAGCCGCAGCCGCAGCCCCGCCGCATGGACCACCCCGATGGTGTCCACCACATGCAGGAATGCCCATTCAGCGGTGCCGATGCTGTCGTCATGCTCCAGCCGCTCGTGGTTGCTGGTATAGACATTGGCCAGGCAGTTGCTGCCCGGCGGCAGTGCCTCGGCAGTGCCCTCGTAAAGCGGCTCCATGAACACAGTAATGGTGCCGGGCTTGCGCATGTTGCCCAAGTCGCGCAGCTCATCCGTGGGGCGCAGCTGGCCGGTTGCGATCACGTCCTGCACTTCGACGACCACCATAGGGATCACCGTGAAGGGTTTGGTCATACAGCCGATTTCACCGATCATACCGGGCTTGATCACCTGAGCCGACATCTGATTGAACCCCGCCTGGAAGCGGTTCCTGCCAGAGGCCAGCGGCACCAGAATGCCCGCCGGGCGCAGCACCGGGCTGACATAATCGCCAACCTGCAGCGCGAACTGTTCCACCCTGCCGTCGACACCGGCGCTGATCAGCGTCTTGTCCAGCTCCGCCTGCGCCAGCTGCAGCTGCGCTTCGGCACTGGCCATCTGGGCCGGGATCAGCACCTCGATCTGCTGCTCCACTGCCGCCTTCTGCGCCTGCGCTGCCTCAACCGAGGCCGCCCGCTGGTCCACCAGGTTCTCCAGCCGCTCAATCTCAGCCGGCCGCACCGCGCTGGAGCCCTGGTCCCGCAGTGTCTGGTTGCGCTCCAGATCATCCCGCGCCTGCGCCAGCGCCGCCTGCGCCTGCGCAATGCCTGCATCTGCCTGGGCCAGGTCTGTATCTGCCAGCTTGCGCGAGGCCTCCACTTGGGCAATCGCCGCGCGGGCGGATTCCAGTGCTGCCTTCTGCGACAGCCCCTCCAGCCGCAGGATAGGGTCGCCCGCCTTCACTTCCTGATTGTTGACGACATAGACCTCGGCCACCCGCCCGCCGACCTGCGGCAGGATGGTGACAGTACGGAAGTAGGAGGCCACCGTATTGGTCGCCGGATGGAAATAGAACAGCGTGGTCAGCACCATCAGGGTCAGCATCACGCAGGCCGTCAGGCCCCAGCGCAGCTCATACCAGATGGAAAACAGCGTCAGCTCCTGACCGACCCGCTTGCCCTGCACATAGCGGCGAAACAGGAAGTCCGGCAGGATGGTGACCAGCGCGCATAGAAGTGTCTCAATCATCGCTCAGTGCCCCTCTGCCACGGGTTCCGCCTGCTTCGGTGCAGGTTCTTCGGCCGTCTCCGGCTGCGGCGCGTCCCCGTCCTGCGCCGCGGGTGCATCAGGCTCCCGCCCCAGGCCGCGGACCGCATCGGCAATGGCGCGCAGCGGCGCCGCCAGATCCGGTATCTGGAACCCTGCCATCAGGATCGCGGCCACCCAAAAGATGTTGTTGTGGGTAAACAGCGCAAGCAGCGCCAGAATGCCGACCAGCTGGAACTGCGGGTGGTTGCTCTTGTGCGCCATCTTCTCCGGCAGCGCGTGCAGCGTGAAATAGGCAACCCCGATCAGCAGGATCAGGACAATGGTGAACACTGCCATGAAGGTGAACAGGAAATCGCTTCCGTCCGCCGCGGTGACATAAGAAGGAATATGCCCCGCAGCCATCGGATGTGCATTGGGCGTCGTCATCGTCCGTCCCCCGTTTCAATTTATTTTTTTGAACTTCCTCCAATAGTTGCACCGCCTTGGCGGTTTGACCAAGCATTTTGTCTGCCAGCGCCGGAATTGCCCTTTGCCTGCCCGGCCTTGCGTGCCACTCTCCGACCATGACACAGAGCCCCCGCACGCCCCTCACCAGCCCCGACGGCACCCCTGCCAGCCGCTTTGCTTTTGGCTGCATGCAGTTCGGCGGCCGCGCCACCGAAGCCCAGTCGGCTGAAATGTACGCTGCCTGCCGCGCTGTCGGCATCACCCATTTCGACACCGCCTGGGTCTATACCGGTGGCAACTCGGAACAGATCCTCGGCCGCCTTATCAAGCAGGAGCGGAACCAGCTTCTGATCGCCACCAAGGCAGGCTACGAGGGCGGCGCCGGGGCTGCCAATCTGCGCACCCAGCTGGACGAAAGCCGCCTCCGGCTGGATCTGGACATGGTCGATGTCTTCTACCTGCACCGCTTCGACCCGCACACCGACCTGCGCGAAACGATGGATTGTTTCGCCGCGCTCAAGGCGGCGGGCCTGATCCGCTATGCAGCGCTGTCAAACTTCGCCGCATGGCAGGTGATGAAGGCGCAGATGGCCGGGCTGGCCTCCGGCATTTCAGTCGACCTCCTGCAACCGATGTATTCGCTGGTAAAACGCCAGGCTGAGGTGGAGATCCTGCCGATGTGCGCCGACCAGGGCATCACCGCGGTGCCCTACTCACCCCTTGGCGGCGGCCTCCTCACCGGCAAATACGCTATTGGCGGCACGGGCCGCATCACGGAGGACGCAGGCTATGGCATCCGCTACAGCCCCGCCGCCATGCATCAGACCGCCGCGGCGCTGACAGAACTGGCCGCCCAGCGCGGCACCCATCCCGCCACCCTCGCCGTGGCCTGGGCCGCCGCCCACCCGTCCGCCCCGGTGCCGATCATCTCCGCCCGCAATCCGGAGCAGCTGCAGCCCTCGCTGGCAGCGCTGGATTTCCCGATGGACGCGGATCTCTACCGCGCGATCGAGGCGCTCAGCCCGCGCCCCGCGCCCGCCACCGACCGGCTGGAAGAACAACAAGACCACAAGGACTAGACCCATGCAGGATTTCATCGTCATCGGCGGCGGCATGGCCGGCACCAGCGCCGCCGCCCGGCTGGCCAGCCTCGGCAGCGTCACCCTGCTCGAAATGGAGGACGCGCTTGGCTACCATTCCTCCGGCCGCTCCGCCGCGCTGTTTGAGGAAAACTACGGCCACGGAGCCACCATCGACCTGAACCGCGCCAGTGCCGCGCACCTGCGCGAGAACGGCTACCTGTCGCCGCGCGGGCTGATGCTGGTCGGGGCCAAGGGCGATGCCGACGGTTTTACCCGCGACGTGGATGAGCTGGGCATGGCGACGCTGGAGCTGGACGAAGCCCGCGCCATGGTGCCGATCCTGAACCCGGAAACCGTGGGCTACACTGCCATCAGCGGCGCGGCGGAGGACATCGACACCGACCGGATGCTGCAGGACTTTGCCAAGGCCCTGCGCGCGGCACGCGGCCAAACCGTGACCAAGGCGCCGGTGACCGCAATCACCCGCATCAGCGGCGGCTGGCAGGTCACCGCAGGCGGCGCGGTTTATGAGGCACGCAACCTGGTCAACGCCGCTGGCGCCTGGGCCGATCAGGTCGCGGCACTCGCCGGGGTCGCCGCCATCGGCCTGCAGCCCAAGCGCCGTTCGATGGCCCGGCTGCCCGCCCCCGGCGGGCATGACGTCAGCGGCTGGCCGATGCTGCTGGGCGTGGGCGAAACCTGGTACGCCAAACCCGACGCCGGCAAGCTCCTGGTCTCTCCCGCGGATGCTGATCCGGTGGACCCGCATGACGCCTATGCCGACGACATGGTGCTGGCCGAGGGGCTGGCGCGGTATGAGGAGATGGTGACAGAACCGGTAACGCGGGTCGAAGGCAACTTTGCCGGGCTGCGCAGCTTTGTCGCTGATGGCACGCTGGTGCTGGGGCCGGACGCGGGCCAGCCCGATTTCATCTGGTGCGCGGGCCAGGGCGGATACGGCATCATGACCGCGCCCGCCGCCTCGCAGCTGATTGCCGATCTGGTTGCAGGCCGCAAACCGGTTCTGGACGCTGCCACTGTGGCCGCGCTGTCGCCCGCGCGGCTGCGCTGATGCCGGTGCGCTCCGTTCCCGGCGCGGCCTCTGTCGCGGAACCGCAGGGCGGCAAGCTGTTTGCCCCCTCGGCTGCACGCAACAGCGGCGCCATCTGCGATCTGCTGACGGAAGCAGCCCCGCCGCGGGGCCGCGCCCTGGAAATCGCCAGCGGCACCGGCCAGCATGTGATTGAATACGCGGCCCGCCTGCCCGGCCTGATGTGGCAGCCAACAGAGGTGGACGCCACCCGCCGTGCCAGTATCCAGGCCTATGCCGAGGAGGCGGGCTTGCCCAACATCGCACCACCCGCCGAGCTGGACGCCACCGCCCCCGGCTGGGGCGCGGACCACGCAGGCCAGGACCTGATCGTGCTGGTGAACCTGCTGCATCTCATCAGTGAAAGCGAGGCCCGCACGCTGATCCAGGAGGCCGCCGCCGCCCTCGCCCCCGGCGGGCGGTTTGTCATCTACGGCCCCTTCATGCGCGGCGGCGACCTCATCAGCGAGGGCGACCGCGCCTTCCACACCGCCATCACCGCGAACGATCCGGAGACCGGCTATAAGGATGACGCTGAGGCTATTGGTTGGCTGCAGGCTGCCGGTTTGGAGATGATACGGTCAGTCGAAATGCCCGCCAACAACCTGGCGCTGGTTAGCCAGAAATAGCGCCACAAGTGGTTTACTTTAGCATCGGTTTAGAACCCGACTTGGAAGGACCAGTTTTCGACGACCTGATACGTTCCCCTACTTCCGTGCACAGCTGACTTTCCACGCAGTGTCGCGCCGAAACATCCCTCAGTCACACTCAAGGCTCTGGATCTTTCAATTTCCATTGCCAAACCGTCCCACAAGCACGGGGCGAAGTTGCCGGGATAGATGAAACTCTCTTCATCCGCGGGATCGTATTCCACAATGTCACCGATACGGACAAACAGCAGCTTTTGATATTCGAACAGATTCCGGAAGACGTTTTTGCGGACCAGCACGGCTTCACTGTCGTCACCGCAGGGCTCCCCGCACAATTCTCGCAGCCCTTCAATTTTTTCGAGCTGAGACCAGTTCAGAACTACAAACAACTGAACCGCCGCTTGCCCAAGCTCTCCCTCATAAAACGCAGTTCGCCTATGGAGCTGGATTCCAGCCTGCTCAGGGTCCACGCCCCCCTACACCGCTTCCGGTGCCCCGAGCAGTTTGACCGGTCGACCGGCCCACAGAAAACTCCCGTACCAAAGTACTGCAAATATCGTGCAGCCAAGCATTAGCTTCTTCTGCGGAATTCCGAAAATGCGTTTTGTCATAAGAACTCCTTGAAACACGCCGAAATTGCGCAGCCACCCCTCTGGTGTCAACGGTCTCACAATCTTCAGCCGCCGCCTCGCACCTCCTGCAGCCCCCGGATCACCTGGCGGATGTGCTCCAGCGCCGGGTTGTCTGGCAGATAAAGCGCGCGGCAGCCGAGGGTGATCTCCGGCGCACCCTCCACTGCGTGCAGCATCCCTGCCGCCAGCGCCTCTGCTGCCATATAGGCCGGAAAATACCCCATGCCGCCGCGCCTTTGCAGATAGCGCAGCCCCATCAGCGCATTGCCCAGCACGATGTGCTGGCGGCTGCGGGCGGGCAGAGCATCCTGCAGTTGCACATCATATTCAGCGCCAAATTCCAGGTTGACGAACAGCGGCAGTGCATCCTGCCCCAGACGCAAAGGGCGGTCCGCGACCAGCACCAGGCGTTCCGGCGGCAACTCCTCCGCCACCAGCCGCGTACCCGCCGGCACCTCATTCACAATCGCCACGTCCAACAGACGGTGCGCCACCGCCTCGCCCATGTTCATTGCGTGGTCATAGTTCAACGTGAAGGGCACCGTACCCTGCTCCTCCTCCAGCCAGACCGCCACATCGACCAGCAGCGGATCCCAGACCGACAGCTGCGCCCCCAGCCGCAACGGCACCTGCCCCTGCAGGCTCGCCTTCAGATCGCCTGCGACAAACTCCCAGGTCCGCATCATCTGCTCGGCATAAGGCAGGAACTGCCGCCCCGCCGCGCTCAGCCTTGTGCCGCCGGGGCCGCGATCAAACAGCGGCGTACCCAACGCTTCCTCCAGCGCCTTGATCCGGGCGCTGACGGCTGTCTGGGTGACGTTCAACGCCCGCGCCGCGCCGTGAAAGCTGCCCGCGGCCTCGATGGCCAGAAAGGTCTTGAACGCGCTGATCTGCATGGTGATCACTATTTCCTTTCGCTTTGAGCAAATCAATTCGTTTTCCTGATCATGCATGACTCGCTACCTTGCCAGCAGATCAACCAAAGGACCCGCGCCATGCTGGACAAAAGCCACAAGCCAACCTGGACCAGTTTCGAAGAAGCCACCGCCGCCGACTGGGCCGCGGTGGAGAAATACGAAGAGGAATACAACGCCGCCCTGCCCGACCGCATCCTCGATGCGATCCGCTCGCTGGACGAGGACTGGACCCCCTATCCGGTAAACCGCTACCAGCACTCGCTGCAGGCCGCGACGCGTGCCTGGGAAGACGGCGCCGACGACGAGATCATCGTGGCCGCCCTAGTGCATGACACCGGTGACATCCTGTCCCCCTATAACCACGGTGAGCTGTCGGCGGCGATGATGAAGCCCTATGTCAGCGAGAAGACCTACTGGATCCTCAAGCACCACTGCGTGTTCCAGGGCTTTTACTACAACCACCACTTCGGCGGCGACCGCAACGCCCGCGACAAATACCGCGACAGCACCTATTGGGAGGACTGCCGGTATTTCTGCGAAAAATACGACCAATGCGCCTTTGACCCGGAGTATCCGACCAAACCGCTTGAGTTCTTCGAGCCGATCCTGCGCAAGGTGCTGTCGCGCGGCTGGGGCCACATGGAGCTGGCTGAAACGGCTGAGGGCTGACACACCAGGCACTGCCGCCCTGCGTCCTTATCCTGGCCTGGCCAGGCTGCGCCCCCTCCGGCTGCCCCCTGGCCGGAAGGGGCACTGTCATTTGCGTGACCCGCCGCGCAGACCCGGCTAGGGGGTCCACCCGGTTTCTGGCATACTGGCGCCCTCTGCTGCATGGAGGATGACCGCAATGCCGGATGCCAGCGCACTGATCGGATCCTGGCGCATGATCTCGTGGACCCGCACCTCTGCCGCCACCGGGGAAACCGTGGACGCTCTCGGCCCGTCTCCTATCGGCTATATCGCCTATCACCCGGACGGGCGGATGATGGCCACCGTGTTCCGGCGCGACCGGATCAGCCAGAGCAGCGAAGGCTGGAGCACGGAGGAGAAAGCCGAACTGTTCGACGATATGTTGGCCTATGTCGCCTCCTATACCCTGGAGGACAACCGGGTAGTCCACCATGTGGAAGGCGCCTGGAATCCGGACTGGGCGGGCGATTTGTCCCGCCCCTTCACCTTGGACGGCGACCGGCTGAGCATCGGCGGCGCGCCTGGTGTGGACCCGGCGACCGGAGAAGACGTGATCTACAACATGGAATTCCGCAAAGTGGGCTGCCAGCCGTAACGGCCCAGCTGCTCGCATCCGCGTATTGCACGCCGCCTTGGAGGACGGCCCGGCCGGGGTCAGCCCTCCCCCGCCTGCCAGGCCTGCATGACTTCCCGCACATGGGCACGGCGTCCGCGGGCGACAGGAACTTCCGTGCCATCTGCCAGCAGCAGCACATCGCTCTGACCGCCACGCCTCAGCCCTGCAACCGCGTCACGGGCCACCCACCAGGACCGGTGCGGCTGCAGGCCCGCATCCTGCGGCATCTGCGCCAGAAGATCGGCCAGCCGCCCGCGCAGGGTCAGCTCGCTGCCTCCCGCCGATACCCGCAAGTAGTGCTCCTCTGATTTCACATAGCGCAGCTGCTCCAATGCGAATTTCTGCCCGCCGACAACGACCGCAGTCCCGTTGAGCCCTTCGGCAGCGCCGCGCGGCGGCTGAACGGGCTGCTCCGGCACAGCCGGTGCGGGCCTCGATTCCACTGGCGGTTCGCAGCCCGGCCGCTTGCGCCGGTACAAATCCAGCCCCAGCGCCGCGTCCGCCTGCGGCAGGATGAACACGAACATCAAGGTCTCGAAGATATAGCTCAGGGCGATGTTGTAGGGCAGATGCTGCAGCAGGACCCGCCTGCTGAACTCCAGGTCTGCAAACCCCGACGCCAGTGCCAGCACCAGGACCGTGACCACCGCCATCGCAGTTGCATTCGGCACCAGCCGCAGCAGCCGTATCCTTCGTCCGCCCGGCGCCAGCGCCAGCCAGCCCAGCAGCACCGCCGCATAAACAAAGACAAACGCGGCCACGCACACCATCCAGATCAGGATGTTCACCTGCAGCGGCATCCCTGCCTCGCGGTATCCATGCGTGTCGAACGCAACCAGCAGCAAGACCACCGCCGCGGCGTATTTCAGAAACACCCCACTGCGTAAAACCATCATCATTTCATGTACCGTGAACTGCGGCGGTTCACCGAACATGTCAAAAAGCTGCATTTCGCGGCTTTGGAGATTGTCCTTGATCGTCCCCAAACCTATCAGCCCCCCGTTATCAGGTTACCTGTTGATGAGTGGCCGGAGACGGCTTCTTTCCTTGTATTGCCGCACAAAGGAAGCTGTCTCCGCGCTCACCCGTTCACCTTCGTCTATTCCTTTCCCCGTCAATGGCAGATGCAGAATGCGCCAGTTTGTTCCAGCAGATTTCGAGAAGGCCGCCAGCGACCTTGACCGTCTCAAGGAGGCCTATTTCGCAGCCGGCGCAGACCCGGCTGCGCGCGACACCGCCGAAGCGGCCCTGGCCGCGGCCATGCGCTGGATCAGCATTGCTCTGGAGAGTTACTCGCCCCGGAACTGAACCGCCGGCCCACGCCACGGCTGATCCCCGCCGCGGCCCGAAAGGCACCAGCCGTGCCGCGGCGGGGCTCCGCTTTTGATGTCTGAGGCCATTCCTGTTCATTCCTTGATCTTAGCCAGAGGAATTTCGGAATGTGAATGGGTAAATACATGTTTTTGCAGGGAAACTGGCACGTTTTTCCCTCTGGCGGTTTTCGCCGATTGTGGTAAAATCCGCCACAATCAGCCCGCATATGAAGCCATTGTTATCAGAAGCGCAATGCCAACAGTGCACGACAGCGCGCCGGGATGAGGTGCCCCTCTGTCAGAACCTTTGCACATACCGCGGCCCTGGGGGCACTAATTACCCCTGTCCCGCGCAACCCCCAGCTCAACGCCCTGCTAGGCGCGCGGCAAGGAAATCCACGAAAGCGCGCGTTTTCGGCTCCAACTGGCGCCGTTCGGCATAGACTGCACTAACCGGCGTGCCTGCAGGCAGCGAGGGAAACCCGCCGAGCAGGGCAACAAGATCACCGCGTTCAAGCTCCTTTCCGGCAATCCACTCCGGCAACATGGCGATCCCGCATCCGGATATGGCCAGCGACTTCTGGAACTCCAGCCCGTTCGCTTGCACCGGCCCGCCGACGGGCACCTCGCAAGGACCGTCCGGCGTGGCAAACCGCCAATGCGTCCGGCCGGCGGATATGCGGAAAGACAGGCACTGGTGCCCCGGCAAATCCAAAGGATGCGCCGGTCTTCCGTGTGCTTTGACGTAAGCCGGACTGGCACAGAGCTGCGACCGGCTTTCGAACAGCTTGCGGGCGACCAGGCTGGAATCCTTCAGCTGCCCCATACGGACCGCAAGGTCGATCCGTCCATCCACCAGGTCGCTGAGAGCAGAGGAAAGCAGCAGCCGGACCTTTACCTCTGGATATTCCTGCAGGAATGCGGGCAGCAGCGGTGAAATCAGTGCTACGGCCAGATCCGGCTCCGCGGTCACCGTCAGTACTCCGGCGGGCGCGCCGGTCATGCGGGCAATGCCGCTGCGGGCCGCCTCCAGTTCTTCGGCGGCCCGGCGCGCATGGCGGTAATACAGTTCGCCCGCCTCTGTCAGGCTCTGCTTGCGGGTGGTGCGCAGAAACAGCCGGGCGCCCAGCGCCTGCTCGAGCTGCTGAATCTGGCGCGCCACTGACGACGGCGCGACACCAAGCACGCGCGCAGCGGCAGAGAAACTGCCCTCCTCCACCACACAGACAAAGAGATTGATGTTTCCAGCTTCGCTCATTTGTGCAGTTTGTGCATAAATCCTTTGCAATTCAATGCGTTTTTGCGCGACCACGGCGCCTCCATATTGCTTCTGTCGAAACCACTCATTCCCTCAGACAGGAGACCCGGAATGACCAAACTGCTGTTTATCAAAGCCTCGCCCCGCGGCGGCGAGTCGAAATCCGCTGCGATCGCCAATGCCTATCTGGCCAGGCTTCAGGACCGGACACCAGACCTTGAGGTGGATGTGCTGGACCTGTCGGTCGTCCCCCTGCCGGACTTTGACGGCAACAAGGTTGCCGCCAAGATGAGCGTGATCACCGGCCAGGATCACGATGACGCCCAGCGCACCGCCTGGGACCAAATCACCAGCATGGCCCAGCGCTTCATCAGCGCCGACATCTACCTGATCGCCACACCGATGTGGAACGGCAGCATCCCCTATAAATTCAAGCAGTACATCGATCTGATCCATCAGCCCGGCCTGCTGTGGG
This sequence comes from Leisingera sp. ANG-M7, assembly GCF_000813965.1. GTDB lineage: Bacteria > Pseudomonadota > Alphaproteobacteria > Rhodobacterales > Rhodobacteraceae > Leisingera. The sequence continues at coordinate 404,936 of NZ_JWLI01000007.1, forward strand.
GGCTGGATCCCGAAACCGGGTATTTTGGCCTGCTGGAAGGCAAACGGGCCGTGCTGGCCTTGACCAGCGGCGCCTACGGGCCGGATATGCCATCGCCAGCCTTTGGGGTGGATCACCAGTCGGCCTACTTGAAGTTCTGGCTGAACCAGGCGGGAGTGGAGGACATCGCGGAACTCCGCTTCCAGCCGACGCTGCTGACGGCCGACCCGGAGGCCGGTTTCAAGGCCGCTGTCGACGAGGCGGAAAAGCTGGCTTCCTGAGGGTTGCGCTGCGCGCTGCGCGCGGCTTGCCTGGCCCAACCGGACCCTGCGGATTTCATATCCGCAGGTGAACGGGCGGGAGCCTCCCGCGCGGCTGTTCAGGTCACTTGCGGCTGCCCGTTCCCATCAATACCGGCATGGCCTGGCCGCCGCTGCCCATCTCAAACACCTGTTCCACACGGATACCGTCAAGGCCGGCCTGATGCAGCACGTCCCGCACCTGCTGCACCGTCAGTCCGGAACCGCCCCTGTCCCGGGCCAGCCAGTCCCATTGCACAAACAGGCCGCCACTGTTCAAAAGCCCCGCCAGTTGCGCCACAGCGCCTGGATAGTCCGGCAGGAAGCTGCAGACAGAAGATGCGCAGATCAGGTCAAAGCCCCTGAGCCCCTCCCCCGCGCCGCGCCCGTCCAGGATGTCCGCATGAAGCGCCCTGACATTTGGCAGCGCTTTCCCGGCCAGCACCGCGATCATCCGCTCCGAGGTATCAACGGCTGCAACTTCCTGCACATGCGGAGCCAGTTTCCCGCTCAGCAGACCTGTGCCGCAGCCGAAATCAAGCACCCGCTTGTCGTGCCAGCCGCCTCCGGTGATGCCTGCAAAAGCATCGAGCGCGGCAAATGCCCGGTTCGCATAAAGCCGGACATCGCTGTTGCCGTCCCATCCGTCCGCATAGTCGTTCCAATCGCTGCTCATATGCCCGCCCGCCCTGCCTTGGTGCCTCAGGCCCGGGACCATGGCGGGGCGTGCAGGCACCGTCAACAGGAAGCGGGCGGGCGGCTGGCAGCCGCGCGGGGTTGAGCCGGAAACTGTGCAGGTCTAGAACTTTTATGACGGGCCAGACTTCCAGAAAGGACTCTCAGCATGATTGCCTATGTCACCGTCGGTGCTGATGACATTGCGCAGGCAAAACGGTTCTATTCCGCGCTCCTCCCGGCCCTTGGCTACGCGATGGAGGAAGGGCCCGCGGGATTGAGCTGCACTCTGCCCGTTGCGCCGGGCCAGTCTCCCGTTCTGCCTGATTTCTATGTTAAGCCGACCTTTGACGGGCGCCCGGCATCGGCTGGAAACGGGTCGATGGTCGCCTTCCAGGCCCGCAATCAGCAGCAGGTGCGCGACCTGCACGCCGCCGCCCTCGCCGCGGGCGGATCGGACGAAGGCCCGCCGGGGTTCCGCGCCGCCTACGGGCCCCGCTTCTATGTCGGTTACCTGCGCGATCCGCAGGGCAACAAGATCGCGCTGTTCTCCAGCGATCCGAACGAGCCGGGACGGGACGGATAGGGCCGCCGCGCCTGGCGCCTGAATACATTTCACGCCAAAACGGGAACCGGTGCGCAATCTCCGCGCAGGTGTCTGCGGCTTGTTCAGGCTTCCATCGACAGGCAGACTGGGTCGCAGTCTTGGCTGCCCTTTGGAGGATAGAAGATGAAGCGCTTGTTCCCATCCCTGCCCGAAGACGCCACGTTAGGCAGTGTCTACCGCGCCTTCCCGGAGAAGCTTGCACCGCTGGCGGAGTATACCAACCGGGTGATGCGGGGGAAAAGCGACCTCTCCATTGCCGAACGGGAACTGATCGGAGCCTATGTTTCGGGGCTGAACGCCTGTGCGTTCTGCCATGGCGCGCATATGATCTTTGCCAGGGCCTATGGGGTGGCGCCGGAAACCATTGACGCCCTGATGCAGGATCTGGAGACGGCACCGGTTAAAGCAAAGCTGAAGCCCGTGCTTGCCTATGTCCGCAAGCTCACCCTGACGCCGTCCCGCATGACCGAAGAGGATGCCAATGCGGTTTACGCAGCAGGCTGGAGCGAAAGCGCGCTGTTTGACGCCATTCAGGTCTGCGGGGTCTTCAGCCTGGCAAACCGCTTTGTGGAAGGCTCCGGCATCAATGAGTACCACATGGACCCCAAGGCCGTGGACGAAGCACTGCTGGACGAATGCCGCAGCGACACCAGCTATTCGGATTTCGGCCGGGAAAATGGCCTGGATATGTAAACGGCATTGCCGCCCCAACAAAAAAGCCCCGGCCAATGACCGGGGCTTCTTCATTTCTTCCGTCAGACCTTAGCCGTTCTGGCGGATGGTCTCGTTCTTCGGATCGTAGGGGCTGTCGCAGGTGACGACCGCATCCCACAGCTTGTCCTGGATCTTGACCTGCAGCTTGGTGCCTTCCACCGCATAGTCGGGCTTCACATAGCCCATGCCGATGGATTTCTCGAATGCCACCGAGTAGCCGCCGGAAGTCAGTCGGCCGACGCGGGTGCCGTCTTCGGCATAAAGCGCCTCGCGGCCCCAGGGATCGGCGTCGGACGGGCCGTCGATCAGCAGGGTACAGCACTTCACGCGGACGCCGGTCTCGACCAGCTTGTCCTTGCCATGGAAGTCCTTCTCCAGATCAACAAAGCGCGGCAGGTCGGCTTCCAGCGGGGTCGCGTCGCGGCCCAGCTCGTTGCCGAAGGCGCGGTAGGATTTCTCCTGGCGCAGCCAGTTCTGTGCGCGCGCACCCACCAGCTTCATGCCGTGCTTCTCACCGGCTTTCTCAAGCAGGTCGAACAGGTAGTTCTGCATCTCGATCGGGTGATGCAGTTCCCAGCCCAGTTCACCGGTGTAGGCAACACGGATCGCATTGACCGGGCACATGCCCAGTTCGATCTGCTTGGCCGACAGCCAGGGGAAGCGCTTGTTGGACAGTGCCGTTTCCGGATCGGCGTCGACGATCACCTCTTTCAGCACATCGCGGGATTTCGGGCCTGCGATGGCGAAGACGCCCCACTGGGTGGTCACGTCCTGGATCTCGATATAGCCGAACTCCTCCATCTTGTCCTCAGCCGCCTTGCGCAGGAAGTCGGCGTCATACTCGGACCAGGCACCGGCGGAGACCAGGTAGTAGTTGTTCTCGCCGTTGCGCACGATGGTGTATTCGGTGCGGGTGGTGCCGAATGCTGTCAGCGCGTAGGTCAGGTTGATCCGGCCGACCTTCGGCAGCTTGTTGCAGGTGAACCAGTCCAGGAACTGGGTGGCACCGGGGCCCTTGACGACATGCTTGGTGAACGCGGTCGCGTCGATCAGGCCAACGCCTTCACGCACGGCTTTCGCCTCGTCCACGGCATGCTGCCACCAGCCGCCGCGGCGGAAGGAGCGGGCGTCGTGGTCGTAGTTCTGCGGTGCATCGACGGGGCCGAAGTAGTTCGGGCGTTCCCAGCCGTTGACCCAGCCGAACTGTGCGCCGCGGGCCTTCTGGCGGTCGTATGCCGGCGCGGTGCGCAGCGGACGGCAGGCTTCGCGCTCTTCGTCCGGGTGGTGCAGGATGTAGACGTGCTCATAGCACTCTTCGTTCTTGCGGGCCGCGAACTCGGTGGTCATCCAGTTGGAGGAGTAGCGTTTCGGGTCGAGCGACGCCATGTCGATCTCGGCCTCGCCGTCCACCATCATCTGCGCCAGGTAGTAGCCGGTGCCGCCTGCGGCGGTGATGCCGAAGGAGAAGCCTTCTGCCAGCCACATGTTGCGCAGGCCCGGTGCCGGGCCGACCAGCGGGTTGCCGTCGGGAGTGTAGCAGATCGGGCCGTTGAAGTCGTCCTTGAGGCCGGATTCCGCGCAGGACGGAACGCGCTCTGCCATTGCCATGTACTGCTCTGCGATCCGGTCCAGATCCAGCGGGAACAGGTCGGCACGGAAGCTGTCCGGCACGCCGTGCTCGAACTGTGCGGGCGCGCCGCGCTCGTAGATGCCCAGGATCCAGCCGCCGCGCTCTTCGCGCGCATAAGACTCGTTGTCGGCGTCGCGCACAACGGGGTGCTCGGGATTGCCGGCTTCACGCCATTTGACCAGCTCGGGGTCCTTGTCCATGACGATAAAGGTGTGCTCGACCGGGATGGCCGGCATCTTGATGCCCAGCATTTTCGCGGTGCGCTGTGCGTGGTTGCCCGACGCGGTCACGACGTGCTCTGCGGTGATCACCACCTGCTCGTCGGAGGGGACCAGGTTGCCGCCCTTTTCGACCATCTTGGTGCAGGTGACTTCCCAGTGGGTGCCGGTCCAGTGGAACGCGTCGGCCTGCATCTTGCGGACGATGTCGACACCGCGCTGACGGGCGCCTTTGGCCATCGCCTGGGTCACGTCTGCCGGGTTAATGTAGCCGTCCTCGGTGTGGTAAATCGCGCCTTTCAGGTCGCCGGTCTCAATCAGCGGCCAGCGCTCCTTGATCTGATCCGGGGTCAGCCACTCATAGTCCACGTCGCAGGTTTCCGCAGTGGAGGCATAGAGCATGTATTCGTCCATGCGCTCCTGGGTCTGCGCCATGCGCAGGTTGCCCACCACGGCGAAACCTGCGTTCAGGCCGGTTTCCTCTTCCAGGGTCTTGTAGAAATCGACCGAGTACTTGTGGATGTGGGTGGTCGCGTAGGACATGTTGAACAGCGGCAGCAGGCCCGCCGCGTGCCAGGTGGAGCCGGAGGTCAGCTCGTCACGCTCGATCAGCATGACGTCTTCCCAGCCGGCTTTGGCCAGGTGATAGGCAATCGAGGTGCCGACGGCGCCGCCGCCAACAACAAGTGCTTTGACTTGGGTTTTCATTCTCCCGCTCTCCAGCTTAATGAGATTCTTGGCGACGGTTATGCCCGCGCAGGCAAATCCGCGCAAAATCAGGCCGACGCAAAAACATCCAAAACCGACCTTGCGCGCCACAGCATACCGGATTCTGCGGGCAGCAGTGCCGGAAATGGCGTTTTTCTGCGCAAGCAAAAGGGGGCCGCGGCCCCCTGTCGTCTGTTTCCAGCGGTTCTAGTTTGCTCAGCAGTCGGCCACGTTGCCGCGGCGGATGCAAACGGGTTGCGCCTCGCCTGTGCCCTCGGCGGTTCCTGCCTGGGCCACCTGGTCGCTGCCGCCAAGCAGGTTCCTGCCGTAGCTGGCGACCTCTCCCCAAAGCGTCTGGCCGTCCTGCGGCGCATCAATGGCAGCCCTGTCCCGCCCGGCCCGTACGCGGGCGATACGTTCCTGCACAATGGTACCATAGTCGGTGGCGCTGAGATCGCCCCAGTTCAGCCCCGCGTCGCGGGTTTGGATGTAATAATCGTAGCCGACCACCCCCTGGATGCTGAACACCAGAATGCCTATCGCTTTCTTCAGTGCCATCTCTGCCCTCCGGGTCCGCACCTGCCGTGCTGTTAACAACACTCTCAAACCTGGCGCAGAAATGCGGCGGCAATCCGGCAATTCAGGGAAAAGCCGGTGCAATTGCACCGGTCTGGCCGGGATCAGTCGCAGGTCCGTGTGGTGCCGCGGCGGATACAGCTGCTGCCATCACCGCTGTCTCCTGCCAGGCCCTTGCTGACCTTGACCTGAGCCACGCCGCCGTTCTGCGGAGCCGCGTCGCCCGCCTGGCTGGACCCGCCTGTGAACACGCCAAGCAGCGTGCTGGCCAGCCCCGCTGTCTTGCCCGCACCGTCCCCGCTGCTCTGGCTGTCTTCTGCGGCGTCCGGCATTGCGGCATGACCTTCCGCTCCGATCGCGACGCCGCCGCGCACCGCACCGGCCTCTGCCATCAGCCGGACCAGGCGCTCACGATAGGCGGCCTCCAGCACCACAGCGGGATCGGGCACATCACCGCTGGTTACATCGATAAAGGCTGAGGTGCCGGTCACAGCGCCAGCCAGCAGCTTGCCGTGATCAATATTTTCCATCTTCAGCCGTGCGGCCTTGGCCTCAATGCCCTGCAACTCACTGCGCAGCCGGGCGATATCCCCTGCCAGCTGCTCTTCGGCGGCCAAGGGCACGGTCACATTATTGCCGATGGTGGGAACGGGTTGCGCCAGCAGGCTGTTCAGCCCGTCATAATCGATGGCCGACAGGAGCTGTCGGATGGTCTCATCCGAAGCATCCGCATGGACCAGGATCGTGGCATGCTCACCGAAGCCCACGACCCCATTGAACTTGCGCATCTTTCCGCTGCTGCGATCGTAAATGCCCTGATCACGGCCAAAGGCGACGCCGCCGATGACCGCATAAGGCTCCTCAGGCAGGTCCATGCCGCGCATCGAGGAAACAACCATTCCCCCCAGGGTGTTCGGGTTCTCCTGGCCACGCAGATAGACGCTGAGCACAACCGCTTCGCCGTCCTTGCTGTAACCCCAGCTGTGCGGTTCCATCTTCGCGGCCCGTTTCCGTTCGCGGGCGCCATCCAGCGCCTGATCCAGATCCGACAGCGCATCCTCCCCTGGCTCCGCGCTCTCTGCCCCGGCTGCCAGCACTCCCGGCCGCTCAAGCAGGCTGAACCGCTCCATTCCTGCCGGCGCATCGGGCAGATACGCCTTGCCGCCCTGCTGCCAGCGGCGGAGGCGTTCCTTCTCCTGCTCAGCCAAACGGCGTTCCGCCTTGCTGCTAAGATAACGGCTTTTGATGGTTCCTGCATAAGCAGAAAGGCCCAGACTGCCCAGCTCCAGCCCCGCCCGGCGGGTTTGCTGTTCATAGTCGACGCCCAGAAATACCAGCCCGCACACAGCTGCGAAGCCTGCCAGATGCTTGATGCTCATAATGTCCTCGTGGAAATGCCCGAAATCTTTCGATCCGGCTAACGGGGGTTTGGGGCGGGAATGCGGCATCAACGCGAAAAGAAACAGATTGACGCCCGCACAGATTGAATCTGCGGGTCCGGTTCTGCCGTATCTGTCCGGGCCTTTTCTGTCCGGCCTCTTCGTCTGTGCTGTAGTGCCTGTGTCAGCCAACAATAATGATGGCGGCGCCGCCAAGGGGCGGAGGCGGGACGGGAGGGGTGCTCCCGCACGCGAAACGTCGTCAGTGCGTGCCCGTGCCAAAGGGCCCTGTTCCAAAGTGCCGGGGGTGTCAGGCCCGGCGGTGACCGCGATCAGGAAGGATCATGGAAAAAGCTGCTTAATATCACGTGAGGCCACCGTACGCAGGCTGCGCAACACCCTGGGTCGGCAGCGAGGCAGCAGTGAGCCGTTCGGGAAGGGAGCGCCATGGCTGAGATGTCCGGATGCATGTGAAGGTGTCTCCCCAGATGCTCCCGCTGGCGTCTCTTTCAGCGGCACCTGGCAGCACACTCAGGCTGTGGCGCGCTTTTCGCCCCATTCGGCCAGATCATTCACCAGCATCAGAGCCACCCGCCGGAACACCTGGCGCAGCCGCTCCACGTGCGGTCCTTCCAGCGACAGATCCGCCAGCGCCTGGTCCATGCATTTCAGCCAGTTCTCGGCATCTTCCTCGGTGATCGGCACATGGGCGTGCATCAGCTTCACATCCATGTGGCCGTGCTTTTCCTCATAATACCGGCGCCCGCCCATGAAACCGGACAGGAAATTGAACTGCTCCATCCGGGCATGGTCCATGCCATGCCCGCGCTTGTGCAGCTTGACGATCTGGGCGCCGGTCTCCGTTTCCTCGACAATGTCATAGAACCGCTCCACCAGCGCGCGCAGCACCTCCTCGCCGCCGATCTGCTCTATCAGCTTCTGAACCATTTAACCTCCTTGCCCCGGAACGGGCGGCCTCAGGATTGAGGCCGTGTCTTCTTAGGGTCGTAATGCGCAAAGGGTACAATCTTGGCAGGCAGCCGTTTTTGATGCCCGTCAAGTTTACCGATTTCCACTTCGGTCCCGACCTCCGCGCAGGACACATCCACCCGCGCCAGCGCGATGTTCTTGCCCAGAAGCGGCGAACGCATGGAGGAGGTCACCTCGCCGATCTGCGCCCGGCCGATGTGGACGCAGTCGCCGTGACCCACGTCGACCGCCGAGTCGATATCCAGCCCGACCAGCTTGCGTGCGGGCGTGGTCTTGCGCCGGATCAGCGCATCGCGGCCAATGAAATCATCCTCTTTCGACTTCAACGGCACGGTGAAGCCGATGCCGGCCTCAAACGGGTCTGTCTGATCGCTGAAGTCATAACCGGCAAAGATCAGCCCGGCCTCGATCCGAACCATATCCAGCGCCTCCAGCCCCATCGGGCGGATGCCATGGGCCTTACCGGCCCCCCAGACCGCATCAAAGACCTCGCTGGCGTGTTTCGGGTGGCAGAATATCTCATAGCCCAGCTCGCCGGTATAGCCGGTCCGCGACACCACCACCGGCACGCCCTGATCATCCCCGATGCGTGCGGCAGTGAAGCGGAACCAGCCCAGTTCTTCCAGCGTGGGGTTGTGGGGCATCGTCCAGATGATCTTCTTCAGCAGATCCCGGCTCTCTGGTCCTTGCACAGCTATGTTGTGCTGCATGTCGGTCGAGGACCGGATCAGCACGTTCAGGCCCAGCTTCTCCGCCTGCTCGCGGATCCACTCGCCGCCATAGTCCGAACCGCCGATCCAGCGGAAGTTGTCCTTGCCCAGGCGGAACACGGTGCCGTCATCGATCATGCCGCCATGCGGGTAGCACATCGCGGTATAGACCACCTGCCCCACTGCCAGCTTCTTGATGTTGCGGGTAAAGATGTACTGGCACAACGCCTCGGCATCCGGTCCGGTGATCTCGAACTTGCGCAGGGCAGACAGGTCCAGCACCACGCATTTCTCGCGGCAGGCCCAGTATTCCTCCAGCGGGCCGGACTCGGCATAGCAATTTGCCAGCCAGAACCCATTATACTCGATGAAATTGCGGGTCATCTTGCTGAGGCGGTCGTGGAAACCGGTTTCCTTGGTCATCTTGGGCTCCGATTCAGGGGTCGCGCGGAACGCAATTGCCCGCTTGAAAGTCTCTTGGCCGCTGTAGGTGCGGACGTGAATGTCGGTGGGGTTCCAGCCATTGGCGGCGCTGGTGTCATCCGGACAGGCAGAGCTGACACAAACCAGATCGGTCAGCGCGCGCAGCAGCACGTAATCGCCGGGCCGGGTCCAGGGCTCATCGGCATACATCACGCCATGATCGTCCAGGCCGGTGTTGAAGAAGAAGTTGATCGCCATCCAGCCTGCCCGCGGTGTCACACCATGCTGGGCCAGCGTCGCATTGAAGTTGTCCGAGCAGTTCACATGGCCGGGATAGCCGATGTCGTCATAGTATTTCGCTGCGCAGGCTAGGGCAAAGGCATCGTGACGCCCCACGGTGTCCTGCACCACCTCGACCAGCGGCAGCATGTCCTGGTCATAGTATTTCGCATGCAACCCCGGCATCGGATAGGCATGGCCCATCAGGGTGCGTGTGGTGGTCACATCCAGAGCATGCTCAATCCCCTTGTCCAGCTTGCGCGCGGCAAAACACTGGAAATCTGTGCACTGGCGGCCATCCACATCAATGATCTGGATGTAGTCGCCCGCCTTCACGAAGTAGCTTTCCGCGGTGGCGCTGTGCACCCGAACCTCGCTGACCGGGTCCGCCAGCGGATCAGGCAGTTCAAACCGCGCCACTTGCTTGATCACCGCGCGCTTGACCATCACGGTCAATGAGGTCGCCGTGTCCTGCTTTTCAAAGTCCATGATGCCGCCGGGTGCCGCGATGATCACCACCCCGTCGCGCTGTGCGGTGAAGCTTTCTTCGGTCTTGGCAGGTGACGAACGGTCAAAGACCCGCACCGCACCACCCTTCGCAAGGTCAATACCACGCGCCTCCATTCCCATACGCAGGCCGCGCAGCGACTGATCCGAGGACGTCAGCAGCGCCTTCAGCCCATCGGCATCGCTGTTCGCCGCAGCACCTATGATCCCGGCATCGATGCGCCCCTTGTCCTCAGCGGCGATGATCTCGCAGGGCTGGCCGCCCTCGTCGTTGATCACTGTCAGCCGGTCACCAGTTTCCACCCGGATCAGGACCGCGCCGCAGCCTTCAACCGCATAACGCTCTGTTCCCTTGGGCAATGAGAACACCGACGGCTGATACAATCCGGAGGGCTTCGGCGGCCCTTTGACAACCTCAGGGAAGCTCATGTCATTCATCGCGCATCTCCTGTTGGACTCCGGCCAATTCTTGCACGGTCGGAATATTTATTTATTGAAAAGAATATTCCGATACGGCACTCTAATCAACAAACATGTTGATTTTCTGCGGAAAAATGGCGATTGCCCGGGATGCGGCATTTTCCTGGGGGTGAATGCCGCAAACAAAAGGATAACCGCCATGCACTCGCTGCTGTTGGGCCTGATTGCCGCTCTTGCCTGGGGCATCCATGACCTCTGCGTGCGGGTTGTCTCCAAGAAAACCGGCATTCTGCCCGCCATGCTGACGGTGTTTGCAACGGGTGCGATTCTGATGGCTGCGGCAGGCATTGCCCTGGCGGATTGGCACGCGATGACCCTGCCGGCAGCCAAACTCGCCGGGCTCTCCGGCACCATCTACGCTCTTGCGTCCTACGCGCTGTACCGGGCCTTTGCGCTGGGGCCGGTTCGGCTGGCGGCCCCGCTGATCGGCGCTTACCCGGTGCTGTCGCTGGGCTTGGCAATGCTGCAGGGGCAGCCGGTCGGTCCCGGTCACTGGCTGGCAGTTGCCGCGGTGGTTGGCGGCGTGGGCTGCATCGCGGTGTTTTCCGCCGAGGACGACGGCGGCGCGATTAATCCGCGGACCGCAGGATGGGGTCTGATGGCGGCAATCGGATTTGCGCTGACCTTTGCAACCGGCCAGGCCGCAACCCAGGCCGGGGCTGAGCTGCCGGTGCTGATCCTGAGCCGCGCGGCCGCAATCCTGCTGGCGGTGGCCCTCGCAATCCTCTTGCGTGCGCTGCAGTTCCCCCCCCGCCAGGTCCTGCCGCTCCTCTGTGTGATGGGTGCGCTGGATGCTGCCGCGCTTGGCCTGGTGATCTATTCCGGCACCCTCCCCCGGCCCGAGTTCGCCTCCGTCAGCGCCTCACTGTTTGGCCTTGTCACCGTGGTTCTGGCCTGGCTGGTTCTGCGCGAAAGCATGACACGCGCCCAATGGGTCAGCGTCGCTGTCACATTCGGCGGCATCGCCTACCTAGGTTTCTGACGCTCATTTCATCTTTCCAAAAAATACTCCCGCCGGAGGTGATCCGGCGGGAGTGTCATTTTCAGCCGTTGCTGTTCTGCGAACGCCTTACGCCGTCAGGCCTTCTGGCTCTGCGAGGTTGTTGGCGCGGCAGCAGGCGGTGACGGTGTTTGCCAGCAAACACGCGATGGTCATCGGGCCGACGCCGCCCGGCACCGGCGTGATGGCGCCGGCGCGTTCCGCGGCGGAGGCGAAGTCGACGTCGCCGACCAGCACGTTCTTGCCGTCGCGCTCGATCCGGTTGATGCCGACATCAATGACGGTGGCGCCGTCCTTGATCCAGTCGCCCGGCACCATTTCCGGGCGGCCCACGGCGGCGACCACGATGTCGGCGCGGCGCACCACGTCGGGCAGGTCCTTGGTGCGCGAATGCGCGATGGTCACGGTGCAGCTGTCGCCCAGCAGCAGCTGCGCCATCGGCTTGCCGACGATGTTGGAGCGGCCAATGACAACCGCGTCCATGCCCGAGAGGCTGCCGTGGTGGTCGCGCAGCATCATCAGGCAGCCCAAGGGCGTGCAGGGCACCATCGATTTCTGGCCGGTGCCCAAGAGGCCGACGTTGGAGATGTGGAAGCCGTCCACGTCCTTCTCCGGCGCGATCGAGTTGATCACCAGATCCTCGTCCAGGTGTTTCGGCAGCGGCAGCTGCACCAGGATGCCATGCACCGACGGGTCGTTGTTCAGCTGGTCGATCAGCGCCAGCAGATCGGCCTCGGAGGTGTCCGCCTCCAGCTTGTGCTCATAGGAGTTCATGCCGACCTCGACGGTCTGCTTGCCCTTGGAGCGCACATAGACCTGGGAGGCCGGGTCCTCGCCCACCAGCACCACCGCCAGGCCCGGGGTGATGCCGTTTTGCTCTTTCAGCCGCGCCACATGTTCGGCCACCTGGCCGCGCACCTTGGCCGCAAAGGCCTTGCCGTCAATCAGAGTTGCTGCCATTGCTCTCTTCCTTTTTGTGCAGGCATTCGGCCCGCCTTACTCTTCCCGGATCACCCGCGCCTCGCGGGCAATCGACCAGTCCACCAGCTGCCGCCACAGATGCTCGATCAGATCGGGGTCCAGCCCCTGAGCCTCCGCCGCAGCGCGGGCATTCATGACCACTTCCTCAACCCGTTCCGGGATCCGCGCCGGCCAGCCGTTCTGTTGCTTCAGCTGGATCGCCCGGTCGATATAGCCTGCCCGGGCAGCCAGAAGTTGCACCAGCTCAATATCCAGCCTGTCAATCTGGGCCCGCACCTCTGCCATCGACTGGCAGTCCTGCGGCGGTGTCTCTGTGCTCATGTCTTAAAACTCCAGCGGCCCGGGATGTCCCGGGCCGCTGAATGTCGCATATCTTGTCTTAGAACAAGCCTTCGATCTGGCCGTCCTCGTTCAGGCGGATGGTTTCCGCCGCCGGTTTGCGCGGCAGGCCCGGCATGGTCATGATCTCGCCGCAGACCGCAACGATGAAGCCCGCACCGGCCGACAGGCGCACTTCGCGCACCGGCACCGAGTGGCCCACCGGCGCCCCGCGCAGGGACGGGTCGGTCGAGAAGGAGTACTGGGTCTTCGCCATGCAGACCGGCAGGTTGCCGTAGCCCGCGTCTTCCCATTCCTTCAGCTGGTTGCGGATCTTGTTGTCCGCCAGCACCTCGTCGGCGCGGTAGATGCGCTTGGCGATGGTCTCGATCTTCTCGAACAGCGGCATGTCGTCCGGGTAGATCGGCGAGAAGTTGGCGGAACCGGCGTCGACGATCTCGACAACCTTCTCGGCCAGCGGCGCGGAACCCTCGGAGCCCAGCTCCCAGTGGCGCGACAGCACTGCTTCAACGCCGTGGGTGGCGCAGTAGGCCTTGACCGCGTCCACTTCGGCATCGGTGTCGGTAACGAAGTGGTTGATCGCAACCACAACCGGCACGCCGAAGGATTTGACGTTCTCGATGTGGCGGCCGAGGTTGGCACAGCCGGAGTTCACCGCGTCGACGTTCTCGGCACCCAGGTCCGCCTTGGCAACGCCGCCGTTCATCTTCATCGCGCGCACGGTGGCCACCAGCACAACCGCGGAGGGTGCGATGCCTGCCTTGCGGCACTTGATGTTCATGAACTTCTCGGCGCCGAGGTCGGCACCGAAGCCTGCTTCGGTGACGACATAGTCGGCAACCTTCAGCGCGGTCTTGGTGGCGATCACCGAGTTGCAGCCGTGTGCGATGTTGGCGAACGGGCCGCCGTGCACGAAGGCCGGGTTGTTTTCCAGGGTCTGCACCAGGTTCGGCTGCATCGCGTCTTTCAGCAGCACGGTCATTGCGCCTTCTGCCTTGATGTCGCGGCAGTAAACCGGGGTCTTGTCGCGGCGGTAGGCCACGATGATGTCGCCCAGGCGCTTTTCCAGGTCCTTGAGGTCGTTGGCAAGGCACAGGATCGCCATCACTTCGGAGGCCACGGTGATGTCAAAGCCGGCTTCGCGCGGGAAACCGTTGGAGACGCCGCCCAGGGACGCGGTGATGGTGCGCAGGGCGCGGTCGTTCATGTCGACCACACGGCGCCATGCGACGCGGCGGGTGTCGATGTCGCACTCATTGCCCCAGTAGATGTGGTTGTCGATCATCGCCGACAGCAGCGAGTGGGCCGAGGTGATGGCGTGGAAGTCGCCGGTGAAGTGGAGGTTCATTTCCTCCATCGGCACCACCTGTGCATAGCCGCCGCCTGCAGCGCCGCCCTTCATGCCGAAGTTCGGGCCCAGCGAAGCCTCGCGGATACAGATCATCGCGTTCTTGCCGATCCGGTTCAGGCCGTCGCCCAGGCCCACGGTGGTGGTGGTCTTGCCTTCGCCCGCAGGCGTCGGGTTGATCGCAGTGACCAGGATCAGCTTGCCGTCTTCCTTGGACTGCACAGAATTGATGAACCCCTGGCTCACCTTCGCCTTGTCATGGCCGTAGGGCAGCAGGTCGTCGCTGGAAATCCCGATCTTCGCGCCAATCTCCTGGATCGGCTTCTTCTGCGCCTCACGCGCAATCTCGATGTCACTCTTGTAGCTCATGGC
>NZ_JWLI01000008.1 GCF_000813965.1 Leisingera sp. ANG-M7
CCCCGACCAACCCGGAGCGGGTTCTGGGGTTGGAACTGCAGGCGGGTGCCTGGGATGGCGTACAGGGGCAGGTGAGCCGCTGGCAGGCTTGAAATTGTGCCTTTCGCTGCCGATCTTTAGGAAGGCAGAGGAGACACATGTGGCAGATGTTCTGACAAACGCACGGGCCTATACCCCGCAGGAGATCGACGCAGAGCTGGACGCGCTGGCGGCGCGGTACCGGGCGGCCGGCGGGTTCGGCGTTGACCTCTTGAACCGGCTGGGCGGCAGCGGCGAGAGCCTGCTGGAACGGCTGCCGGAACCGGTGCGGGCCGGGCTGACCGGTGCCACGGAGACCGCGCTGCGGGTTGCTATGAAGGGCGCCAGCCAGTCGCGCCGCCTGGTGCCGGACCAGAAGCCCGGCGTTGACCGGATGGTGAGCGCGGCGATGGGCGCCGCGGGCGGCGCTGCGGGGCTGCCGGGCGCGCTGGTGGAGCTGCCGGCCACCACCGCCTTTCTGCTGCGCACCATCCAGAGCGCGGCAGCGGAGGAGGGCTTTGACCCGGACGCTGAAAGCGTGACTTTCGACTGCATTCAGGTCTTTGCCGCGGCTGGGCCGCTGGCAGAGGATGATGGCGCGGATCTGGGCTTTGTCTCGGTCCGGCTGGGGCTGCCCGGGGGCTTGCACAAGCTCATTGCGCAGGTGGCGCCCAAACTGAGCACGGTGCTGGGGCAGAAACTGGCCGCGCAGGCGGTGCCCATTGCTGGCGCGGTGGCGGGGGCGGCGGTGAACTATGTGTTTTCCGGATATTACCGCGAGATGGCGCATGTGCATTTCGGCCTGAGACGGCTGGCGGTTGAGGCGGATGTGGCGCCGGAGGAGCTGACGGCACGGCTGCGGCAGCGGTTGCAAGGCCCTGATGCAGCACGCTAGCTGCAAGGTTGACACAGAGACCTCTTGCGCTTGCCGGAAAGGCAGATTTAATCAGCCTTTCCTGCTAAGAGAGTAAGCATGATTCAATACAGCCTCAAATGTGCGGACGGGCATGCGTTCGACAGCTGGTTTCAGTCGGTGGCGGCCTTTGACAAGCTGGCGGCAGCCGGGATGGTGTCCTGCGCGGTCTGCGGCGGCACGCAGGTGACAAAGGCCATCATGGCGCCGCGGGTGCGCCCGGGCCGCAAGGCCGTGTCCGGTGTCGGCGAGCCGGAACCGCAGGCAGCGCCGGCAGCTGCGCCATCCCCTGCGCCTGCGGTCCCCGCACCTGTGCCCTCTGCGTCAGGGCCCGGCATGCTGAGCCGCCCCTCTGGCGAGGTGGAAAAGGCGCTGGCCGAGCTGCGCAAGAAGGTTGAGGAGAACTCCGATTACGTGGGCGGCAATTTCGTGCGGGAGGCCCGGGCCATGCATCTGGGCGAGGCGCCGGAGCGGGCGATCCATGGCGAGGCCAGGCTGGAAGACGCGCGGGAGCTGATTGAGGAAGGGGTGCCGGTGATGCCGCTGCCCTTCCGTCCCGGACGCAAATCAAATTGAGGGACAGAAAACTGAAGGACAGGGCAGAATGCATGCAGTTGTAACGGGAACCAGCCGCGGGATCGGCAAGGAGCTGGTAAAGCAGCTGCGGGATGCGGGCCATGAGGTGACGGGTACCTCGCGGGACCATTCCTCGGGCGTCAAGCTGGATGTCTCCGACCCGGGCCAGCAGGCGCGCTTTGCCGCCCAGATCAAGGGCCGCGCAGTGGATCTGCTGGTCTGCAATGCCGGCGTCTATATCGACAAGGCAATGGGGCTGGAGGATTATTCCGCCGAGGTCTGGACCAAGACGATGGCCGCCAATGTGACCGGCGTGTTCCTGACCGTGCAGGCGATGCTGCCGAACCTGCGGCTGGCTGAAAACCCCAAGATCGCCATCCTGTCGTCGCAGATGGCCAGCCACACCAGAGCGCCGGGCGGCAGCTATGCCTACCGCGCGTCAAAGGCGGCGGCGCTGAATATCGGGCGCAACCTGGCAGCCGACCTGAAGCCGGAAGGGATTGCCGTCGGCATCTATCATCCCGGCTGGGTGCAGACCGATATGGGCGGTTATGACGGCGATATCACGGTGCAGGAGTCGGTCTCCGGGCTGATCAACGAATTTGACGTCCTGACCCTGGACACCACCGGCTGCTTTCACACCTGGGACGGCCGTATCCACCCGTACTGAGCGGAAACGGTCAGAACGGAGGCCGCGGCGCGGCACCGTGCGCAGGCACGGTGCCCTGCCCAACGGGCTGAGGGCCCGGCAGGGTCCGGTGCCAGGCGGGAGCGCGCCGCTGCGCGGGAGACTGCGGATGCTGAAAAGAGAAAAGCCGGCGCGCTGGGCGCACCGGCTTTCTTGTTTGCGTGCCGCGCCCCGCAAGCGGGGCGGGGGGTTATTCCCAGCAGCTGACCAGGACGGTCATGCCGGAGGCCAGACGGGTCATTGCCGCGTTTGGCAGGCTGCCGCCGGAGGCGGGCTGTGCGGCGGGGCTGAGGCCCGCATCGTTCAAGGCGCCGCGGATTACCTCGGCGTTCACCGCAAAGCTGACACCTTCGGGCAGCTGTTTGCCGCCGGACTGCTGCGGCAGCAGCATCCCCAGAACCGCGCCGGTTGCATCCAGCACCGGGCCGCCGGCGTCGCCGGGCTGGGCTGCCAGCTCCAGCCGGGCGACATTGGTGTTGCCGTCCAGGCTCTTCACGTCAGCGATCTTGCCCCAGGTGAGGCTGGGAGCGCCGAGCACGCCCTCGTAGGAGAAGCCGGAGACCGCGACCTCGGACTGCAGCCGCGGGGAAGCGGTGCTGAGGCCTGCCACTGCGGCGGGCGCCAGCGGCTGTGCCGGTTTGAGCACTGCGATGCCGTCGGCGGTGTTATTGGCGGCGATGCTGGCTTCATAGCCGTGGTCCAGGGTGATCCGGGTGCAGCCGGCCACCACGTCCGAAGTGGTCAGGACGCTGCCATTGCCGTCCACGAAGAAACCGCTGCGCGACAGCTTCGGCTTGCGGATCTCCAGGCCGGACACGAGGTCGACGCTTTGCACAGCGTCGCCGCCCTCAGCCGGGTCCAGAACCCCGTCGAGGCGGGTAAAGCTGGACTGCATCGCGGCCAGAACACGGGCGCGGCGGTCTTCGTCACCGGCGGGCCAGACCAGGGTGAAGCCCTTGATCTCGCCGTTTTTCAGGCTGGCCTGGGTGAAGGAAACGATGTTGCCGTTGCGGCCTTCGATGGTGAAGCTGTTGGCGCCGCGTTCGCGCGGGCCGTCCAGCGGCACGATTTCCAGCGTTTGCAGGATGTCGTAGAGGCCGAACAGGGTGCGCTTGTCGCCGGGCTGGCTGATCAGCAGCAGCTGGGCGCCCAGATCGCCTTTGCTGGTGTAATGCGCAAAGGGCGATTCATAGCGGTCAAAGGCAACTTCATCCGCCGGGATCTGCAGCGCGATGCCGGCCTTGGCGTCCTCGGCCCGGGCCATGCCGACCGAGATCAGCGGCGCGTTGTACTCATCCATCAGTACCTGGCGCTGCGCGGTGGTCAGCACGCCGGTCGGCTCAAATCCGCGGGCTGCCTGCCAGTCGCTCATCGAGGCGCGGGTGCCGCGGCCGAAGGCGCCGTCGATGCCGGAATTGTAGAAGCCTGCCGCCTTCAGGGCAACCTGCAGCTCCATCCGCTGTTCACGGCTGAGCGCGCTTTCGCTGCGCCGCGCCTGGGCCGGGGTTTCATCCGGAAGGGTGGTCTGCAGGGCGGTTTGCGGCTGCGGTTCAGGTTCCTGCACCGCGGGTTCCACAGGGGCCGGGGCGGGTTCCGCGGGCTGGGTGGCATCCGCGGCGACCGGGTAGAACTGGTTGCCCAGGTTGCGTTCAAAGGCGATGAAGCTGTCGCGCGGGATCTGACCCTCGGCGCGGTAGACCTGCAGCACGCGTTCGGCGTCATCACGGGAATAGGGGCCGAGCACCACACCGTACCAGCCGCCGCCAATCGAATAGCCGGAGACATCGGGCAGGCGGGCGGCATAGCTGCGGGCCTCGTTTTCAGCCTCGCGCAGGGAGGGGCGGGCGGCGATCTGGATCCAGACGCCATCGCGGCTGCTTTGCGCCGAAACAGGCGCCGTGAACGCAATGGCCAGCGCAATCAGCGGCAGGGCCAGAGCGGCAAACAGTTTTTTCATGGTCAGGGCCTCGTATCCCGGAAGTACTCTTATTCTTTGAGGCGGAGATAAAGCATTTTGCGGCGGCAAAGGGAACTCCTCATGACAGGGGGAATTCCCGGCCCGTTGCCGCATTCCCGCACTTTTGTTGCCGATGCGATGCGGGCATCAGGGCAAGGACGGGGCTTCGGCAGGCAGAGGGCGTTGACCCTGCCAAGAGCCTTGCATAGGAAGAACACCGCAATTGCTGCCCCAGATGCCCCCAAAGGGATAAGAGATGACCCAGACCAACGGCGCGCCGCGCTCCTTCCAAGAGATTATCCTGAGGCTCCAGAATTACTGGGCCGCCAAAGGCTGCGCGGTGATGCAGCCCTATGACATGGAAGTCGGCGCCGGCACCTTCCACCCGGCGACCACGCTGCGCTCGCTGGGATCCAAGGCCTGGGCCGCGGCTTATGTGCAGCCCTCGCGCCGCCCCACCGACGGGCGCTATGGCGAGAACCCCAACCGGCTGCAGCATTACTACCAGTACCAGGTGCTGATCAAACCGTCGCCGCCGAACCTGCAGGAGCTGTATCTGGGCAGCCTTGAGGCGATCGGCGTTGACATGGCGACGCATGACATCCGCTTTGTCGAGGATGACTGGGAAAGCCCGACCCTGGGCGCCTGGGGCCTGGGCTGGGAGGTCTGGTGCGACGGTATGGAAGTTAGCCAGTTCACCTATTTCCAGCAGGTCGGCGGCCATGACTGCCACCCGGTGTCGGGTGAACTGACCTATGGTCTGGAGCGTCTGGCGATGTATGTGCTGGGTGTCGATCATGTGATGGACATGCCCTACAACGACCCGGACGCGCTGATCCCGCTGAGCTATGGCGACGTGTTCAAGCAGACCGAGGAAGAATACGCCCGCTGGAACTTTGACGTGGCCAACACCGAAGTTCTGCTGCGCCATTTCGAGGAGGCCGAGGCCGAATGCGCAGCGATCCTGGCACAGGAGCACGAGGACCCCAAGACCGGCAAGCGCATCATCATGGCGCACCCCGCGTATGATCAGTGCATCAAGGCGTCCCACATCTTCAACCTGCTGGATGCCCGCGGGGTGATTTCGGTCACTGAGCGCCAGGCCTATATCGGCCGCGTCCGCGCGCTGGCCAAGCAATGCGCCGATGCCTTTGTGCTGACCGAGGCTGGAGGGCATGCGCCCGAGAGCGCGGCCTGAGCAGGAGACAGCACGTTATGGGGAAACTCCTTGCCCTGATCCTGATCGTCTCCGGCCTCGCCGCCGGGGGGGCGATGTATTACCTGCAGGTCTATGGCTTCTATGATGAGGTCGCGCTGCAGCCGGGCCGCGATGTGATGCTGGTGCCGCTGGACGGCGGTGAGGCGCAGCCGATTGCCTATGCAGATTTCGAAGCGATTGACGCCGACAGCTCCCCCATCCGCTACCGCGCTTGCTTCAGCACCAAGATGACGCCGGACGCGCTGGCGCAGGTCTTTACCCTGTCGGACAAGACAGAGCCGCGCAACGCACCGGACTGGTTTGAATGCTTTGATGCCGCTGCCATTGGCGCCAAGCTGGCAGACGGATCGGCCAAATCGTTCCTGTCGGTCAAGAACATCTCCTATGGTGTCGACCGCATTGTCGCCGTCACCGATGAGGGCCGTGGCTATGTCTGGCATGAGCTGAATGACTGCGGTCAGAAAGCCTATGACGGCACTGTGGTGGGCGAGGAATGCCCAGCCCGGCCTGAGCCGGTTGGAAGCGAATGATGCTTGCCTTTCTGAATAGTACCGCCCGGCTGCAAGCCGGGCTGCGCCGTCCCGCCCCCCTGGGGCGGCGCAACAGCGCCACCCCGCGGGACGGCGCAGCCCTTCGTTCAGAAGCGGCTCCGTTCCGTCAACACGTATTTTCCGCGCCCCGCGCGGCCACGCCCGAGGATATCTGATGCCCGATCTGCTGATTGAACTGTTTTCCGAGGAGATCCCGGCCCGCATGCAGGCGCGTGCCGCCGAGGACTTGAAAAAGCGCGTGACCGATGGTCTGGTCGAGGCGGGTCTGACCTATGCCGGGGCCGCCGCGCTGTCGACGCCGCGCCGCCTGACGCTGGCAGTGGACGGCCTGCTGGCGGAAAGCCCGACCATCCGCGAAGAGCGCAAAGGGCCGAAAGTGGGCGCGCCGGACAAGGCCATCGAGGGCTTTCTGCGCGGTGCGGGCCTGAGCCGCGAGCAGCTGGAAGAGCGTGAAACGCCGAAAGGCGCGGTCTATTTCGCGATGATCGAAAAGCCGGGCCGCCCGGCAGCCGAAATCATTGCCGAGGTGCTGGAAGACACCATCCGCAACTTCCCCTGGCCGAAATCCATGCGCTGGGGCGCGGGGTCCCTGCGCTGGGTGCGGCCCTTGCATTCGATCCTCTGCATCCTGTCGGATGAGGCAGGCGCAGCCGTGGTCGATCTGGACATCGACGGTATCAAGTCCGGCAACACCACCCGCGGCCACCGCTTCATGGCGCCGGACGAGATCACCGTCACCGGTTTTGACGACTATGCCGCCAAGCTGAAGCGCGCCCATGTGGTGCTGGATGCCCGCGAGCGGGGTGAGGCGATCTGGCAGGAAGCGACCAATCAGGCCTTTGCCAATGGGCTGGACGTGGTTGAGGACAAGGGGCTCTTGGCCGAGGTTGCCGGGCTGGTCGAGTGGCCGGTGGTGCTGATGGGCGCGATTGACGAAGAATTCCTGGCGCTGCCGCCGGAGGTCTTGCAGACCTCGATGAAGGAACACCAGAAGTTTTTCTCGGTGAAGAACCCCAAGACCGGGCGGATCGAGAAATTCATCACCGTGGCCAACCGCGAGACCGCGGACAATGGCGCCACCATTCTGGCGGGCAACCAGAAGGTCCTGTCGGCGCGTCTGGCGGATGCCAAGTTCTTCTGGGAGAACGACCTGCGCACCGCGAAATCCGAGGCGGGCATGAGCGCCTGGGTGGAGAACCTGGGCAACGTGACCTTCCACAACAAGCTGGGCACGCAAGCCGCGCGGATTGACCGTATCGCCGCGCTGGCACGCGAGATCGCGCCGGTGGTGGGCGCTGATGCCGGTCTGGCAGAGCAGGCGGCGCGGGTGGCGAAGGCCGACCTCAGCTCGGAAATGGTCTATGAGTTTCCGGAACTGCAGGGGCTGATGGGGCGCTATTACGCCGAGGCTGCGGGCCTGCCGCAGGAAGTGGCAAACGCCTGCGAGCAGCATTATTCGCCGCTGGGGCCGGGCGATGATGTGCCGTCGGAGCCGGTTTCTGTTGCGGTGGCGCTGGCCGACAAGCTGGACACGCTGACTGGTTTCTGGGCCATCGACGAAAAGCCCACCGGCTCCAAAGACCCCTTCGCCCTGCGCCGCGCCGCGCTGGGGGTGATCCGGCTGGTGCTGGAGAATGATGTGCGGATGCCACTGGACCGGTTCTTCGACAGCCAGCTTCTGCGGGCCGAAAGCGCCGCCAATGGTGCGCTGCCGGAGGAGACCGTGAATAGCCTGCTGCAGGAGATTGCGGAACACGGCGTATTCGGGTCCGCTTTTGAGGCCGTGAAAGAGAGCCTTGGCGGGTCCCCTGCGGAAGCTTTCCTGAACCTCGAAAAGAAGGTTCCGGACACTTCGGACGACCTCCTCTCCTTCTTCCACGACCGCCTCAAGGTCTTCCTGCGCGATCAGGGCATCCGCCACGATGTGATCGACGCCTGCATCGCGATGGAGGGCAACGACGACCTGACGCTGCTGGTCAAGCGCGCGCGGGCACTGGAGGATTTCCTGAAAACCGAGGATGGCACCAACCTCTTGCAAGGCTTCAAACGCGCCAACAACATTCTGTCCCAGGCGGAGGAAAAGGACGGGGTGGAATACTCCTATGGCGCCGACCGCAAGTTTGCCGAGGACGACGCGGAAACCGCGCTGTTCGATGCGCTGGAGGCGGGCGGGGCGGCGATCTCTCCGGCCATCGAGGCCGAAGATTTCGCGGCAGCCATGCGGGGCATGGCCGCCCTGCGTGCCCCCATCGATGCGTTCTTTGAGGCGGTGCAGGTCAATGCGGACAGCGACATCGTCCGCCGCAACCGGCTGAACCTCCTCAGCCAGATCCGCCAGGTCTGCGGCCAGGTTGCCGACCTCACCAAGGTCGAGGGCTGAGAGAGCCGACGGCTCTTTCATCTTTATGAAAATACTCGCCCCGCAGGGACCGGCCTTACCGCAAGGGAAGGCCGGTTTTTCGTATCTGCGCCCGCCTGATCCGTTACTGCCCCGGTACAAGACCCTTGCGCCGTCGCGACTTGGCCTTATGGTGACTTTCAAAGGAGACGTGCTGCAGTGCAGAAAGATTTCGAACAGACCCCGCAGGCCTCGCTGATAACTTCGACAGCTCCCATTGCCACCGCCACCCACGGCGGCCGGGCGAAATGCCTGCAGCGGCTGGTGCGTCTGGACCTGCCGGTGCCGCGCACTGTGGCGCTGTCGTTTGACGCTGTGCACTCCATCGCCGAAGGGCAGATGCCGGATCTGAATGCGGTGCTGGCCGAATTCGACCCGGAGGCACTGTTGTGCGTGCGCCCGTCCTCGGAGGATCCGGATTGGGGCGGGCCGGGGGCGATCCTGAACATCGGCATGAACGATGCGCGTTATGTCGACCTGTGCGACAGTCTGGGGCGGGAGGCCGCGGCGGCGCTCTATCTGCGGTTCGTGCAGTCCTATGCGGTGCATGTGGCGCGGCTGGACCCGGATGTGTTCGACGATGTCGAGGACGGCGGCCCGGATGCGCTGAGCGAGATCCTGCATGCCTATGAGGCGGAGACCGACGAGCACTTCCCGCAGGACCCGGGCGAGCAGCTGGCGGCGGTGCTGCGCTCGATGGCGCGGGCCTGGGAGGGCACCTCGGCGCGGCTGCTGCGCCAGGCCAAGGGGGCGCCGGCCGATGCGGGCCTGGGCCTGGTGGTGCAGGAGATGATCCCCGGCGTGGGCCAGGGCGAATGCGGATCGGGCGTTTTGCAGCTGGTGAATTCCACCACCGGCATGCCGCAGCTGACCGGGCGCTACCTGAGCCAGAGCCAGGGGCGCGATGCGCTGGGGGCTGGGGTTCAGGCGATGTACCTTGCCAAAGATGCGCGCGGGCTGTCACTGGAGGAGCTGGCACCGGAGGCTTTTGCGGACTTGAAGGCCCACGCGGCGCTGATGCGCAGGAAGCTGCGCGAGGAAATGCAGCTGGAGTTCGTCATTGAGAACGGCCGGGTGCATATCCTGGACGGGGTGCGGGTGGTGCGTTCGGCACAGGCAGCGGTGCGGATTGCCATTGCGCTGGCCGAGGACGGGGTGATCCCCAAGGAAGACGCGCTGATGCGCGTGGACGCGCATATCCTGAACGAGCTGCTGCACCGCCAGGTGGCGCCGGACGCCGAGCGGGATGTGATCGGGCGCGGCATTGCCGCAAGCCCCGGAGCGGCCACGGGCAAGCTGGTTTTTACTGCTGCCGGGGCACAGGCCAGTGCGGCGCGCGGCGAGCCGTGCATTCTGGTGCGCCGGGAGACCTCTCCCGAAGACGTGCGCGGGATGCATGCGGCGGCCGGCGTGCTGACGGAAAAGGGCGGCATGACCAGCCATGCGGCTGTGATTGGCCGCGGTCTGGGTCTGCCGTGCATCGTCGGCGCCTCCAACATGAAGTTCCACAGCAAGCGCAAGATGCTGGAGTCCGCCGATGGCCGGGTATTCAACGCGGGCGACATCATCACCATCGACGGCAGCAGCGGCCAGGTGCTGGCAGGCCAGCCGCAGATGCTGGAAGCCGCTGAGGACGGGGCGCTGCAGACGCTGCTGGCCTGGGCTGATGAGGCCCGCGATATCGGTATCCGTGCCAATGCGGATACCCCGGAAGATGCTGAAATGGCGCGGAAATTCAACGCCCAGGGTATCGGACTGTGCCGCACGGAGCATATGTTCTTTGAACCCGGCCGGCTGACGGTGATGCGGGAGATGATCTTTGCCGAGACGCCCTCGGGCCGCGAGGCGGTGCTGGAACGGCTCCTGCCGATGCAGCGCGACGACTTCCGCGAGCTGTTCCGGATCATGGAGGGGATGCCGGTCTGCATCCGCCTGTTCGACCCGCCGCTGCACGAGTTCCTGCCTGCCACCAAAACCGGCCAGCGCGAGCTGTCGGAGGCTTTGGGCATTCCGGTCAGTGATGTGACCCGGCGGGTGGAGGAGATGGACGAGTACAACCCGATGCTGGGCCTGCGCGGGGTGCGGCTGGGCGTGACGGTGCCGGAAATCTACGACATGCAGGCGCGGGCCATCTTCGAGGCCACGCTGGAAGCCTCGAAATGGGGCGAGCCGGTGGTGCCGGAGATCATGATCCCGCTGGTCTCGGCCAAACGCGAGGTGGAACTGGTCAAGGCCCGCATCGACGCGGTGGCTGCGGCGGTGAAATCAGAGCGCGGTGAGGATTTCACTTACAGGCTGGGGGTGATGGTGGAAACGCCGCGCGCGGCGCTGCGGGCGGGGGAGATTTCGCCGCATACGGCCTTCCTCAGCTTCGGCACCAACGATCTCACGCAGATGACCTATGGCCTGTCGCGGGATGACGCCGGGCGGTTCATGTCGGAGTATGTGAACCAGGGGGTGTTCCCGGAGGATCCGTTCCATGTGCTGGACACCGACGGGGTCGGCGAGCTGTTAAAACTGGGGGTCCAGCGCGGCCGGTCGGAGAACGGCGAGATCACGCTGTCGATCTGCGGCGAGCATGGCGGCAACCCCGAATCGATTGCATTTTGCCGTGACGCGGGATTTGATTACGTTTCGTGCTCGCCGTTCCGGGTTCCGGTTGCGCGGTTAGCCGCCGCCCAGCTGGCGATTGGCAGCAGAACCGGGCAGGTTGCGCCAACTTACCAAAAATATTAGGAAAATTCAGGGCTTCCAGCTGCCGGAAGCGGTTCTGGCTCTGCATACGCGTTAACCATGCTGTCGCACCCCCGGGCGGCAAGCTGGACGTTCGGGGTCATTTCCTTTAAAGGCTGCGACCGCATGTGGCCGGGGCAACCGGTTGCAAGCTGCTAGGACGGGGGAACCCTGAATGAAATTGTTGACTATGATTGCCGTGATGGCTGCCACCATCACGATGGGTAAGAGTGTTGCTGCCGAAACCGGCCTGGATGCGCTGATCGAGCGTGAGCAGGCCAGTCTCAACGCGGTACCTGCGCGGAAGTTCAGCGGATTTTTCGGATTCCGCTCCAATCCGTTCAAGAACCGCAAGACCAGCACGCAACAGGTGGAGTACTCAAAAGCCTGGCTGGATTCCCAGCCCAAAGCGACCGGTGGCGAACAATTCGCCTGCCTGGCCGAGGCGTTGTACTTCGAGGCACGCGGCGAGACCGTGAAAGGCCAGTTTGCGGTGGCCGAGGTGATCCTGAACCGGGTCCAGAGCGAACAGTTCCCGAACACGCCTTGCGGGGTGATCAATCAGGGGACCGGGCGCAAGTACCAGTGCCAGTTCACCTACACCTGCGACGGCTACGAGGAAGTGATCCGCGAGAAGAAGGCGTATCAGCGGGTGGCCAAGGTGGCGCGTGCGGCACTGGACGGGCTGAAATCGGAACTGACTGCAGGTGCGACCTACTATCATACCACCGCGGTGCGCCCGCGCTGGAGCCGCACCTTCACAAATACCACGCGCATTGGTGTGCACCTGTTCTACCGCGACGACCGCTACCAGACCGCGATGAGCAACTGATGGCTTGAAGGCGGCATGAATGTGCCGCTTTCTGCTACTGGCATGGCGTATGCGGGACTGTTAAGAAGCCGCTGAAAGTCTATTGTTGGGACCCACACCTGACACAGCCAGCCAAAGGCCCGTTCTCCAATGCCCTCTGAAATCCGTCTCGCCTTTGCGCATCCGTCCGAGCGTTCGATGGCCACTGCCGCGCCGGGCCTGCTGGACCGTATTTCACTGCGCGATCATACAGTCGAGGTGGAGATCGGCGCGTTCCAGGCGGAGCGCGGCACCACCCAGCGGATCAGCTTCAACGTGGTGGTCGAAATCGCGCCGCTGCCCAAGGACCTGGACGACGATGTCGACCGGATCCTGTCCTATGACAAGCTGACCGAAGCCATCGCCCATGAATTGGCGGCGGAACGGCTGAACCTTCTGGAGACCCTGGCAGAGCGCGTGGCCGAGCGGATCCTGCTGGAGCATCAGGCGGTGCGCGCCTTCGTTCGGATCGAGAAGCTGGACCGCGGTCCCGGCGCGCTGGGCGTCGAAGTGGTGCGCTCCAAGGATCAGATCACCCATCTGGCAGAGGAACAGGACCGCCCGCATCCGCGGCTGATGTATCTGTCCAATGCTGCCATCGAGAGTGGCAATCTGACCACCTGGATTGACCAGATGGAATGCCGCAAGCGGCCGCTGATCCTGTGCGTCGGGACGCACCCGCTGGCGGTGCCCGAGACGGGGCACAAATGGACCCAGCGGCGGATCGACCTTTTGGCGATTGAACAGAATGCCTGGCGCCTTGCGGCCAAGGATGACCGCTGCGTCGTGGTGTCGACCCGGACCGAGCTGGACTGGGCGATGAAGAACGGCCAGATCTGCGTCTGGGCGCCGTCCAAGATCGTGCTGGATGCGGTGGACGGCCCTTCGGCGCCGCCCTCGAATTCTGTGGCGCTGGCCGCCTGGTTTGCGGCGACGTTTGAAGCTGGCGAGATGATTGTGCTTGGCGGGGATTTGCCTGATAATCCCGGTGTCCCCTTGCGGGCCGTCAGCGTGGAGCAAGCACAACTGTGACATATTACCGGCCGTTGGTTCAGCACGGCGACGCGCGTCCCGAAGGCGCGGTTCCGCTGGCAGGCAGTTCCTTGTGGTTCACCGAGGTTGAGATCCTCAGCCGCGATGCGCCGCCGCGGATTGTGCCTGCCGGTCTGGTGCCTGAGATGGAGCGCCGCCGCCTGAGCGCGCGGCGCGCGTCGATTGCCGGGCTGGATATGACCCAGCCGCAGATCATGGGCATTCTGAATGTGACGCCGGACAGTTTCTCGGACGGCGGCAAACATGCCGGTATCGAGGCTGGAAAGGCCGCAGCGCTGCAGATGGTGGCTGATGGCGCCACGATCATTGACGTGGGCGGCGAATCCACCCGTCCGGGGGCTGATGAGGTTCCCGAGGCCGAGGAAATCGAGCGCACGGCGCCGGTGATCGCGGCCATTCGCGCCGAATGCCCGGTGCCGGTCTCCATTGATACCCGCAAGGCCACGGTCGGCATGGAGGCGCTGGAGGCGGGGGCGAACCTGCTGAATGATGTCTCGGGCTTCACGTTTGATCCGGCGCTGGCGCCGCTGGCGGCGCAGGCCAGCGTGCCGGTCTGCGTCATGCATGCCCAGGGCGACCCGGCCACCATGCAGGACGATCCGCAATACGGAAATGTGCTGCTGGATGTTTATGACTTCCTGAGCGATCAGATCGACCGGCTGGAAGCCATCGGCGTGGTGCGCGAGCAGATCGTGGTTGATCCGGGCATCGGGTTCGGCAAGACGCAGGAACACAATTTGACGCTGCTGCGCAATCTCAGCCTGTTTCACGGGCTTGGCTGCCCGGTGCTGCTGGGGGTGTCGCGCAAGAAATTCATCGGCACCATCGGCGATGCGCCGCGCGCAGATGCAAGGGCGCCGGGGTCGATTGCGGTAGGGCTTGCAGCGCTGGCGCAAGGCGTGCAATTCCTGCGGGTGCATGACGTGGCTGAGACGGTTCAGGCCCTGCGGCTTTGGCAGGCGGTCCGGTAAGGCCTTATTGGCAGGAAAGCATAATGCGGAAACTCTTTGGAACCGATGGCGTGCGCGGCACCGCCAATATCCATCCCATGACCGCGGAGATGGCGCTGCGCATTGGCGCGGCGGTGGGGCGATATTTCCGTCGCGATGGCACTGGTGTGCACCGGGTGGTGATCGGCAAGGACACCCGGCTGTCCGGCTATATGTTTGAAAACGCGCTGACGGCAGGGCTGACCTCGACCGGCATGAACGTGCTGCTGCTGGGCCCGGTGCCGACGCCGGCCGTGGGGCTGATGACGCGCTCGATGCGGGCGGACCTTGGCGTGATGATCTCAGCCAGCCATAACCCGTCCGAGGACAATGGCATCAAATTCTTCGGCCCTGACGGTTTCAAACTGTCGGACAGCGCCGAGATGGAGATCGAGGCGCTGGTGGAAACAGGGGTTGAACCGGCGAAGGCTGTTAACATCGGACGCGCCAAGCGGATTGACGATGCCCGGTTCCGCTATGGCGAGCGGGTCAAAAGCTCCTTGCCGCGCAATCTGGGCCTCAACGGGCTGAAGGTGGTGATCGACTGCGCCAATGGCGCGGCGCACCGGACCGCGCCCGAGGTCCTGTGGGAACTGGGTGCCGAGGTGATCCCGGTGGGTGTTGCGCCTGATGGCCTGAATATCAACCGCGGTTGCGGCTCGACCCATCCGCAGGCCGCGGCTGAGGCGGTGGTGGCGCATGGGGCGCATGTCGGGATCTGCCTGGATGGCGATGCCGACCGGGTGATCCTGATTGACGAGACCGGCACGGTGGCGGATGGCGACCAGCTGATGGCGCTGCTGGCCAGCCGCTGGGCCGACGAAGGTCTTTTGACCGGCGGGGCGCTGGTTGCAACCGTGATGTCGAACCTTGGTCTGGAACGGTTCCTGGAGGGCAAGGGCCTGGGGCTGGAGCGCACATCCGTCGGTGACCGTTATGTGGTCGAGCGGATGCGCGAGGGCGGGTTCAACCTGGGCGGTGAGCAATCCGGCCATATCGTGATGAGCGATTATGCCACCACCGGCGACGGGCTGATGGCGGGGCTGCATTTCCTGGCGGCGATGGTGCAGACCGGCCGGAAGGCGTCAGAGCTGGCGCATCAGTTTGAAACCGTGCCGCAGCGGCTGCGCAACGTGCGGTTCCAGGCGGGCCAGGTACCGCTGGAGGATGCGCGCGTGCAGGAGGCGATTGCCGCGGCCGAAAAGATGCTGGATGGCCAGGGGCGGCTTTTGATCCGCAAATCCGGCACCGAGCCTTTGGTGCGGGTGATGGCGGAATGCGAGGATGCCGGGCTGATGACGCTTGCGGTCGACAGCGTGGTGGCCGCAGTTGAGGCTGCCGTCGCGGAGTAAAACCCGGAGGGTCAGCCGCCTTTGCCAAACAGGCGCCTCAGCTTGCCGAGCTGGCTGAGGCCCAGGCCGCCCAGGATCATCACCATCGCAAGCAGCATCGAAGGCGGCAGCTCCTCGCCAAGGAACACCGCGCCCAGCACCACCGCCCAGACCGGCACCTGGTAATTGGTGAGGGTCATGAAGGTGGGGCCGGCTTCGCGCACCACGATCACCCGCAGCAGGTTGGCGGCGGCGGTGGGGATCAGGCCGAGGATGGCGGCAATCAGCAGCGTTCTTGTGTCCGGCATCACCGGCGGGCCTTCGGCCGCCCAGGCAGCCGGGAAGATTATGAAACTGCCGATCACCAGCAGAACAGCGGCCAGCCCCACGGGGTCCACCGGCGGCAGGCGGCGGGTCAGGATGGAGCTTACCGAATAACAGGCGGCGGCTGACAGGCAGGCGGCGCGGCCATAGGCCTCCAGTTCGGCGCCGCTGGTCTCAAACGCCTTGCCGCCAATCAGCAGCGCAACACCGGCAAAGCCGATGCAGAAACCGATGAGGCGGCGCAGGGTCATTTGCTCGCCGGGGACAAAGACATGCGCCAGCGGCAGCACCATCAGCGGGATAGCCGCCATGCTGACGCCGGTAAAACCGGAGGAGACATGCTGCTGGCCCCAGGAGATCAGCATGAAGGGCAGGGCGGTGCTGAGGATCCCGATCAGGATCAGCGACGGCCAGTTGGCCTCGCCCCGAAACAGTTTGAACCCGCGCCAGCCCCAGACCGCACAGAGCAAGAGCGCGGCAAAGCCGATCCGGCTGGCCGCCAGCCAGAACGGGGTGATGCCGTCCAGCGCCAGCTTGATCAGTAGAAACGTCCCGCCCCAGACAAAGCCGAGGGTGGCGATCATCAGCCAGTAGCGCGGTGCGATATCGGGCATGGGTCCCTCGTGCCGGTTCACCGCGCGACATGACCCCGCCGGGCGGGCGGGGTCAATGGCAATTGCTTTGTTATCGATCGAACAGTTCGCGCTTCATGCCACGCGCGGGCGGCGGCTGCGGCTGAGCAGGAGGCCGCCGAGGATCAGCGCCAGCGCGGCAAACAGCTGCGGCGGCAGGGTTTCGCCCAAGAGGGCCGCGCCGAAGATCACCGACCAGACCGGCACTTGGTAGTTCACGGTGGAAAGGAACGCGGGGCCTGCGCTGCGGGCAACCTGCACCAGAAGTACCTGAGCGAGCGCGGTTGGTAAAAGGCCAAGGTAGATCACGGCGCCAAGCGGCAGGGCGGCGGGCAGCTCAGGCACGCCCTCAGCCCAGAGCGCGGCGGGGGTCATCATGGCGGCGCCGCACAGGAGGGCTGCGGCGGAAAGCGACAGCATGTTCACCTGCGGGCAGAGCCGGGTGATGATCGAGCCGATGGCATAGCAGAGCGAAGCGCCGAGGCAGGCAAGGCGGGCCAGCGATTCAAAATCGGTGCCGGCGGAGCGGAAGGCGTCGAGCCCGATCAGCACCACCACGCCGGCAAAACCGATCACGAAGCTGATGGTGCGGCGCAGGGTCATATGCTCGCCCGGCACCAGCAGATGCGCCAGCGGCAGCACAAACAGCGGCACCACGGCCATGCAGACCCCGGCAAAGCCGCTGGCCACGTAAGTTTGCCCCCAGCTGAGCAGGGTGAAGGGCAGCGCGTTGGTGAAGAAGCCCATGCCGATAGCGCAGGCCCAGATGATACGGCCTTCGCGCGTTCGCGGCGAAGGCAGACCGATGCCCATGGCATAGACCACGCTCAGGAGGCACAGCGCGCCGATGGAGATCCTGAGCGCGGCGATGGTCATTGGCGGGAAGCCCCGCAGCGCCAGCGACACCGCCATGAAAGAGGCGCCCCAGATCACGCCGAGGAAGAGGAGCTTGGCCCAATTGGCGGCGCCGGGAGTGTCTGGCATCGGATAACCTCAATGAAATAAATGAAAAAGGGCGCCCCAAGTTGGAGCGCCCTGCAGAGGTAAGGTCAGCGGATGGTTCCGCGGGCGCCTTAGTTCTTCTCTTTGTCGACCATCTTGCCGGCCGAGATCCACGGCATCATGCCGCGCAGCTTGGCACCGGTTTCTTCGATCAGGTGCTCGTCGTTGGCACGGCGGGAGGCCTTCAGGGTCGGCTGGCCAACCTGGTTCTCCAGCATGAAGTCGCGCACGAACTTGCCCTGCTGGATGTCTTCCAGAACCGCTTTCATGCGGGCTTTGGTTTCGTCGTACTTCAGGATGCGCGGGCCGGTGACGTACTGGCCGTACTCGGCGGTGTTGGAGATCGAGTAGTCCATGTTGGCGATGCCGCCTTCATAGATCAGGTCAACGATCAGCTTCACTTCGTGCAGGCACTCGAAGTAGGCCATTTCCGGGGCATAGCCGGCTTCGACCAGGGTCTCGAAACCGCAGCGGATCAGCTCAACCAGGCCGCCGCAGAGAACCGCCTGCTCGCCGAACAGGTCGGTTTCGCATTCTTCGCGGAAGTTGGTTTCGATGATGCCGGAGCGGCCGCCGCCGATGGCGGAGCAGTAGGACAGGCCGGTTTCCAGCGCTTTGCCGGTGGCGTCGGTGTGGACCGCGACCAGGCAGGGCACGCCGCCGCCTTTGGTGTATTCGCCGCGCACGGTGTGGCCCGGGCCCTTGGGCGCCATCATGATGACGTCGACGCCTTCTTTCGGCTCAATCAGGCCGAAGTGCACGTTCAGGCCGTGGGCAAATGCGATGGCTGCACCCGGACGGATGTTGTCGTGGACGTATTTCTTGTAGGTCTCAGCCTGCAGTTCGTCGGGCATGGTGAACATGATCACGTCACACCAGGCGGCCGCTTCTGCGATACCCATGACCTGCAGGCCTTCGCCTTCGGCCTTTTTGGCGGAGGGGGAGCCTTCGCGCAGGGCAACGACAAGGTTCTTGGCACCGGAGTCGCGCAGGTTCAGCGCGTGGGCGTGGCCCTGGGAGCCATAGCCCAGGATGGCCACTTTCTTGTCCTTGATCAGGTTCACATCGCAATCGCGGTCGTAATAAACGCGCATGATCCACGTCCTTTCGTTTGGTGTTTGAAGGCATCATAGGCATGTGGGCGGGGAAGGCGATTGCTGGTGCGCATAAATTCCACAGTTTCTTTGCGGTAGTCATTCGTCATTTTGACTGATAGTGAAGAAATCATGCTTGATGATCTGGACCGGCGCATTCTGCGCTATATGCAAGGCGACCCGGAGCAATCGATTCCGGATCTGGCCGAACGGCTGGGGCTTACGGCCTCGCGCCTGTCGCGGCGGCTGGAGAAGCTGCGCGAGGCGCGCGTGATCCTTGGGCAGCGGGCGGTGATCGACTGGCGGGCTTTGGGCTATGAGGTCGAGGTGTCGCTGCGGGTGACGCTGGACAAGACCAATCCGCGCGCCTTTGACGAGTTCATCGAGGCGGCCCGCGGCATTGCCGAGGTGATCGAGATCCAGACCTTTCTGGGCCAGGTGGATGTGCGGCTTTCGGTAATTGCGCGGGACATGCCGCATTACCAGCAGATCTACCGTGCCGCCATTTTGAACCTGCCGCATATCACCGACATTGAGGCGCTGATGCATGTGGCGCGGATCAAGTCGGACGAGGTGCTGCCTGTATGAGCGCGCTGGATGATCTGGACTTTGCCATTCTGCGGGCGCTGTCAGAGGATGCGACCTTGTCGGCAGGTGCCTTGGGGCGGCAGCTGGGCCTCAGCCAGCCGGCCACCTGGCGGCGGATCAAGAGGCTGCAGGAGACGGGCATCATCGCGGGCCGCAGGCTGGAGCTGGACAAGGAGAAGCTGGGGTTCGGCGTCACTGTCTTTCTGGGGGTGAAGCTGGCCACCAAGGGGCGGGTCAGTTTGGAAGATTTCGAACGCGCGGTCGCTGCCATCCCCGAGGTGCAGACGGTGGAGCATGTGCTGGGCATGTATGACTACCGCCTGCGGGTGACGGCGCGGGATATTTCCGACTTTGAGCGCGTGCTGCGCCGCCGGGTGATGACATTGCCGGGGGTGGGGAATGTCGAGGCCAATGTGCTCTTGAGCGAGGAGCGGCGGCCGGGGCCGCTGGGCTGATGGGGAGGCGGGATCTGAAGAGTAAAAGCGGCAAACAGGTGAAGGCGAAACTGTCGGCGGATCATGAATTCGCGGAGCTGATTGCAGAAGCCTACAGGGTTTTTGCGGCACCCAAGCCCGCGGAGACCGGCGTCTGCAAGGGGTGCTGCATGGATCCTGCCATCGAGGCGGATTTTCTGGTGCCGGATATCGCAGCCCTGCCGCTGCACTACCTGCAGGACTGGTATTTTGCCGCCGTTTCCGATGCCTTCGGTCAGCCCATCTGGCGCTACCTGCTGCCGCGGGTTCTGGAGGTTCTCGCCAGCGGAGAGGAGCTGGCCTATGTCGGGCTCGAGGTCAGCCTGAACCGGTTTCCAACCGGAGACGCTGCGCGTTGGAAGTCGGAGGAATGGGGAGTGCTCGACAGGTTCCGGCACATGTATCTGGACCGGGCTGTCCGGCATGGCGAGGACTGCCTGGATGATGTGCTGTGCATGTTCGGTATTGCCGGATGGCCGCTGGCGGATTTGTTCGCGCAGGTGCTGGACGGTCCGGCAGATGCGCTTGCGGAGAGGCTGTGGCGGGACTGGTGCATCGGGCGCCCGTCGATCTGGATCTCGGCGTTCTGGGACAATGGTGGCAATTCTGATGTCTTTGCCTTTTACACCTCGCCGGAGCTTTACCGGCGGATGGCGGATCTGGCCTTGGATGAGCAAACGCCGCCAGAGCTGGCGGAAAAGGCGCTGGCGGTGGCCGGGGTGATCGAGCAGGCGGTGGCCTGGGACGCCGGCGGCTGAGGCGCGATTGCGCCAGATGGGCGGGCCGCAGCAGAGTGTTTGTTGCCGATCAGAAACCCGCTTGGCGCAAATGCGGGTGTTTTCTGTCGTGCTTGGGCTGTCTTTTCCTTTCCGTTTCGCCAGTATTCCCCTTCGGAGAACGGCGGCGGCGCTGTATGCCATTGTAGGCTTTGCCAAAGCCTGCGGCACCGGCTAGCCGTTAGTAAAGGAAGACAAGGGAGGCCCAGATGGCACTGCTCGATACCGTGGACCCGCAGGGTCTGGATGAATTTTCGGTGGTTTTCACCGACCGCTCGCTCAACCACATGTCCAAGACCTTTCAGACCGTGATGCTGGACATCAATGCGATGCTGAAAGAGGTCTATAACGCCGAAGCGGTGGCGCTGGTGCCGGGCGGCGGGACTTATGCGATGGAGGCGGTGGCGCGCCAGTTTGCCCGCGGGACAAGTGCGCTGGTCGTGCGCAATGGCTGGTTCTCCTACCGCTGGAGCCAGATCTTTGAGGCCGGCGGGTTCACCGCGTCCTCCACCGTGATGAAGGCGCGCCGCACCGGCAATGAGAGCGCATCGCCGTTTGAGCCCGCGCCGATTGCGGATGTGGTTGCTGCGATTCATGAGCAGAAGCCGGACATCGTCTTTGCCCCGCATGTGGAAACCGCTGCCGGTGTGATCCTGCCGGACGATTATGTGACCGCGATGGCCGCAGCCGCGCATGAGGTGGGCGCGCTGATGGTGCTGGACTGCATCGCGTCGGGCTGTGCCTGGGTTGACATGAAGGCGACCGGTGTGGACGTGCTGATCTCTGCCCCGCAGAAGGGCTGGAGCGCGTCTCCTTCCGCCGGTCTGGTGATGTTCTCGGACCGTGCGCTGGCGCGGCTGGAGGAGACCACTTCGGACAGCTTTGCCATCAACCTGAAGCAGTGGCGCACCATCATGAAGGCCTATGAGGACGGCGGCCACGCCTATCATGCCACCATGCCGACGGACGCGCTGAAGGATTTCCGCGACACCATGCTGGAGACCAAGGAATACGGGTTCGGTAAACTGCGCGATGCGCAGTGGGCGCTGGGCAACGGCGTGCGGGCCATGCTGAAGGAAAAGGGCATCACCTCCGTGGCGGCGGACGGTTTTGGCGCGCCGGGCGTGGTGGTGAGCTATACCAGCGATCCGGATGTGCAGAACGGCAAGAAGTTCCTGGCGCTGGGCACCCAGATCGCGGCCGGCGTTCCGCTGCAATGCGATGAGCCTGCGGATTTCCGCACCTTCCGGCTGGGGCTGTTCGGCCTGGACAAGCTTTATGACGTGGATGCCACCATCGCGCGTCTGAAAGCGGTCGTGGATCAGGTGCTTTAACGCAATATCCGGACTGGGCTGCGCAAGGGAATATTGCTTGTGCGGCCCAGCCCGTGGCGCAGGGTGAGCCAGATCACCCCAAGGCTGATCGCCAGCCAAACTCCGCCCCACAGCATGGTTGAGCCGCCGAACTCCTCGGCCATCATCCGCGCGTCGGAGCGCAGGTAAGAACGCGCAATGGTGTCGTCCCAGAGATCAAGCGGCGCGTAGATCATGCTGCTGACCCCGATCACACGCAGGATCATGTCGTTGATGTTGAGGCTGAGGTAGCGCGACGCGGCGAGCATCAGCGCGCCGGTGGCAAGGGTGAAACCAAGCGCAAAGAGATCCCTTACATAGAAGGCAGCAACAGCCAGGGTAATCGCGCCGAAGACGGCAAGCACCTTGCGGTCCCAATCGGTGCGCAGGGCAATCACGAACAGGGCAGAACCGATCAGCAGCGACCCAGTGTAGCCTGCCGTGAGCGTCAGGAAGCGGCTGCCGCCGCGCGAGATCACCCTGCCGCCTTCATAGGGGTCGATGGTCAGGCTGACCACATCGCCGCCGGTGAGCAGGGTTGCTGCCGCGTGCGACAGTTCGTGCAGGAATACGGTCAGGATACGCAGGGGCAGCAACGCTGGTGTTTGCCAAAGGGCGGCAATGGCCAGGGTCAGGCAGAGGAGCTGCCAGTGGCCTTTCATAAAG
Source organism: Leisingera sp. ANG-M7 (assembly GCF_000813965.1). Classification (GTDB taxonomy): domain Bacteria; phylum Pseudomonadota; class Alphaproteobacteria; order Rhodobacterales; family Rhodobacteraceae; genus Leisingera. The sequence goes on from NZ_JWLI01000008.1 coordinate 22,184, forward strand.
CGTCCGGCAGCCCGCATGTTATTTCACACCAAGGCCCATTTGCATCAGCGTTTTGCGCACCGGGGCCAGCGAATACAGCGCGTTGAGGCCGAAGGCGCGCAGGTCGCGCAGCGGGCGCGGCGCCAGCATCGAGGTGCGGTTCAGGAGGTCGATGCCCTTCACGCGCAGCAGGATCTCGTTGTGGCGGGCCTTGTGGTAGGCGGCCAGCATCTGGGCATCACCCAGGCCTTCGGGGCGGGCCTCGGCCAGTTCCAGCAAGCTGCGCAGGTCGCCCAGGGACATGTTCAAACCTTGCGCGCCGATCGGCGGCACCACATGGGCGGCTTCGGCCATCAGCGCCAGCCGTTCGCCGTTCAGCCGCTCCGCCGACTGGCTGATGATCGGCCAGATGGTGCGGCGCGACGCCAGTTTCAAACCGCCGAACAGCCCGCAGCTGCGTTCGGTCATCGCGGCCTCAAAGGCTGCGGGTTCGAGATTCAGCAGTTCCTGCGCCCTGGGTCCGCGCTCCATCCAGACAATGGCTGAGGAGGACTGGCCCTGGTATTCGGGCAAAGGCACCAGTGTAAAAGGCCCGCCGGAGCGGTGGATCTCGGTGGAGACGTTGTCATGCGGCACAGGGTGGGTGACGGCAAAGGCCAGCGCCTTTTGCCCGTAACGGGTGGTTTTCACCGGAATGCCAGCGGCCTCGCGCATCGGGGAATTGCGGCCGTCGCAGGCGACAACCAGCTTGGCCGTCACTTGGCTGCCGTCGCTGAGGCTGACGCGCGCCTCATCGGTGCGGGTGAACAGGGCGGTGGTGCCGGTGCCAAAACGCAGGTCGGCGTTCGGCACTTCTGCCAGCCGCGCAATCATCTCGCGCCGCAGCAGCCAATTGGGCAGGTTCCATCCGAACGGCTGGTCGGAGATGTCTGCGGCGTTGAAGTCCTTGACCACCCGCGGTTCGGGCCGGGCGCCGCCGGCATCGACGATGCGCATGATTTGCAAGGGGGCGGCGTGGTCCGCCAGCCGCGCCCAGATCCCGCAGCGCTCCAGCAGGGCCTGAGCGGGCTGCAGAAAGGCGGTGGTGCGCAGGTCGGAGCCTTCGGCGTCGCGTTCTGTGACCGGCGGAGCCGGGTCGGCACAAATGACGCTGAAGCCCTTGGAGGCAAACGCGGCGGCTGCGGTCAGTCCCGCAATGCCGCCGCCGGAAATCAGGATGTCGCAGGTCTCGGCCATGGTCTCAGCCCTCCGTTGTTGCCCTGAAATAGGCCCTGACGGAGGGGGAAGACAAGCCGCAACCTGCCGCGCGGGGAATTAGCCGCGGGTGATGGAGAGCAGAACCAGGAACATCACCGGCACCATGCACAGCGCGGGAATGTAGAGGCCCGGAATGCCGAACAGCAGGATCGAGCAGCCCCAGAGGCTGACAAAGGTTGCCAGAGCGTAGCCGATGTTCTCTTCGGGGCCATAGGCGACCTCCTTGAAGATCCGTCCCAGCAGCGGCACGGCAAACAGGATGCGCTGCCACAGGGTCAGGCGGGCGGGGAGGGTGTATGCGCTCATCAGGTGGTCTCCTGTATTTGTCTTCGCGGCGCATATAGGGAGGAAAACATGCAGCAAACAGGTATATTTTGACGCAGTTGCGAAGTTTCGCCGGAATGCAATTGCACACCTTCCGCGATGCGGCAAACCACTGCGCAAAAGCGTCCCGGCGCTGGTTCCGGGGCTCAGGTCAGGGCGGCGAGGAATCCGGCCAGATCGTCCGAGTGATGGTGGATATGGTCCGCCTGGACCGGCTCTGGCGCCACATGCACGGTGCGCATGCCCATCTGATGCGGGGCGGCCAGGTTGCGCGGATCGTCCTCGAACATGGCGGCCTGCTGCGGGGCGATCCCGGCGCGGTCAAACACCCGGTCAAAGGCGCGGCGTTCGGGCTTCGGGTGGTAGTCCGCATGCTCGACGCCGTAAACGTCATCGAACAGCCCGGACAGCCCGCGGGCGGCCAGTACCCGTTCCGCATAGGGCGCAGAGCCGTTGGTGTAGACGATTTTCTTGCCCGGCAGGTTGCGGATCGCGGCCGCCAGCGGCGCGTCCTCCTCCAGATGGTCCATAGAGATGTCGTGCACCGCGACCAGATAGGGGTCCGGGTCCAGATCATGTTCGCGCATCAGCCCGGCCAATGTTGTGCCATGCTCGCGCCAGTAGTAGCTGCGCAGGCGGTCGGCCTCGGTCCTGTCCACCTTGAGCGCGTCCATCACATAGGCGGTCATCTTGACCTCGATCTGGTCGAACAGCCGTGCGGACGGGTGATAGAGGGTGTTGTCGAGATCGAACACCCATTCGCAAACGTGGGAAAAGGAATGTTTGGGCATGGTGCTGAAGTAGGGGCCCCAAGCGGTATTTGCAATCAAAAGCGCATTTTGCCTGCGGGTTTTCAGCGCGTTGGCGCCATCAGGGTTGATTGCTGGGGGATGCGCTGTAGAGATTGTCGGATCAAAACAGACAGGGACGACCATGAGCCAGAGCCGCAGCAACCAGAAAGATGCCTATGCGCTGATCCTTGAGGCCATCGACTCCGGGATCTACAAGCCGGGCGACCGGCTGGTGGAAAGCGATCTGGCGGAACGCTTTGGGGTGTCGCGCACGCCGATCCGAGAGGCGCTGCAGCGGCTGGAGACGCAATCGCTGCTGGAGCGTGACGGGCGGTCGCTGATCGTCGCTTCGCTGGACCACAACCAGATGGCCGAGCTGTATGTGGTGCGGCGCGAGCTGGAGGGGCTGGCGGCGCAGCTGGCGGCGCGCCATGCCACCGAGGAAGAGATCAAAGTGCTGAAGGAGATGGTCGAGTCCGACGACAAGCTGATCGGCGACCCGGCGGCGCTGTCCAAGGCCAACCGGCGGTTCCATGAGCAGATTCACCTGGCCTCGCACAACCGCTATCTGGTACAGCAGCTGGATCTGGTGCACCGGACCATGGCGCTGATGGCCACCACCTCGCTGGCGGCCGAGGGCCGCAGCGAGATTGCCCAGTCGGAGCACAAGGGCATTGTCGACGCGATCAGCCGCCGCGACGAGGCGGCTGCGGGCGAGGCTCTGAAGGAGCACATCTCGATTGCCTTCATGACCCGGCTGAAGCAGGACGCCAGCGGGCGCGGATAACCCGCCACAGACGGCGACGGGCAGCGGGTTTGATGCCGTGGGCTGTCTTGTCCCAGAAATAGGGGCGGGCCAGCAGCTCATGCGCCGCCTTGGCAACGGCAATGGCCCCCATCGGGAAGTAGAGGATCATCGCCGGCGCCCAGGCGGCCAGCCAGGGCCGCCCCATGGCAAAGGCCGCAGTGATGCTGATTACCAGTCCCAGCCCTTCAAAGAGAACGAGCGTGGCCGCCGCCAGCGTCAGCAGCTGCGGCGGCAGGCTCTCTGCGCCCGGGTGCGGCAGACCCAGGGTGAACAGCCAGAACGACCAGAGCACGGGGGCAAACAGAAACTGCCCGATGGTGCCCAGAAAGAAGGCCTGAAAGCCAAGAAAACGCTTCCAGCCCAGATCGGCCAGCAGCCGCAGCGGCTGACGCATGTGCACCAGGTAGGTCACCATGAATCCCTTGAGCCAGCGGGAGCGCTGCCTGATCCAGGGCCAGGGGCGCCAGTTGGCCTCCTCATAGGTGGTGCTGGGCAGCATTTCGGTGCGGTAGCCCGCCCGGTACAGGCGGACGCCCAGATCGGCGTCCTCGGTGACGTTGTGGGCATCCCAGCCGCCCAGTTCTTCCAGCACCTCGCGGCGCACGAACATCGTGGTGCCGCCCAGGGGCACCACCAGGCCAAGCCGGGCCATGCCGTCCAGGACGATGCGGAACCAGCTGGCATATTCCAGTGTGAAGCAGCGCGAGATCCAGTTCGTGCCGGGGTTGTAATAGTCCAGCACCCCCTGAAAGCAGGCAGTGCGCTTCCCGGCGGAAGCAAAAGCCTGCGCCACCTGGTTCAGCTGGTCTGTCTGAGGTGCATCCTCGGCATCCCAGACCCCGATAATGTCGCCCCGGCAGAAGTTCAGTGCATAGTTCATCGCCCGCGGTTTGGTTGTCAGCCCGCCGAAGGCCGGGACCTCCACAACCCGGATCCAGGGCGGCAGGCGGGTGTTCTCCAGCGCGGCCCGGGTGACACTGTCGTGCTCTTCCAGCACCAGGATCACGTCTGTCTGCGCCCGCGGATAGCTGAGTTTCCGGATCCGGCTGAGCAGAGCGTGGCTGATCTCCGCCTCCTGGAAAAGCGGCACCAGGACCGAAATCATCGGGTATGTGGTGCAGACGGGCGGGGCTACCGCAGGCGCAGCGGATGTCCTGTCCGCACGTGCCTGCCAAAAAGAGGCGAGCCCGAAGAGTTTGAGTGCGGTGAACAGGAAAACAGTCAGCAAGGCAACTGCGCTGAGGGCGGCGGGAAGTGCTGAAGGTGCCTGCCAGGCCAGATATAGCGCCGGAGCGGCCAAGGCGGCCAGCAGAGCGCGGCTTCGGGGCGGCCTCAGAGTTCGGCAGCTTTGGCGCGGAGGCACGCTGCAGCTCGCCTGCCGCACCAGCGCCGGGCTGAAGTGGGCTGTCAGCAAAGCCGTGATTTGCGCTTCACTGGCCAGAACAGGCGTGATGTGTTCGAATTTGTCCTGCAACTCCTGCTGCAGGGTTTCAAACCGGTCGGGGTGGGCCACGGCCAGGGTGACGGTCCGGCCAAGCTGCATCCAGGGAGCAGCGCAGTGGCGCAGCCAGAACGCTGCGGGTTTGCAGGCCAGCAGCCGGGTATTGGCCACCTGGCCGGACAGGTCCGCACGTGGCATCCGGTATTGGGAGGAAAGGGTATCCTGAACCTGATCTTCGCTGGCCAGGCCTTCGGCGACCAGCACCCGGCCAAGCGCCGCCCCTTGATGCTGGCGCAACACCAGCGCCTTCATCATGCTGCTGCTGTCCACCGGCGGCAGAGCATCCGCTGGCCCGCGCTGCCGCGGGGGCTTTTGGTGCTGCGGCGGCCGGAGCTGCCGCAGCGGCTGTGACACAATACCCATCGCCTGCCCGCAACACTGAAACCAGAGGCGTTCAGGCTGGCGGCAGGGGGTTAAGAGTTGGTAAATGCGGCGTTAACCATGCCTCCGGAGCGGCATGGCCAGCCGGTTTTTTACGCAGATTTGCGTTCTGCCATCGCGTCGGCAAAGCGCTCGAACAGGTAGAAGCTGTCCTGCGGGCCGGGGCTGGCTTCGGGGTGATGCTGCACCGAGAAGACCGGCTTGCCGGCAATGCGGATGCCGCAGTTGGAGCCGTCGAACAGCGAGACATGCGATTCTTCGACGCCCTCCGGCAGGGTCTGCGCATCGACTGCAAAGCCGTGGTTCATAGAGGTGATCTCCACCTTGCCGGTGGCATGCTCCTTGACCGGATGGTTGGCGCCGTGGTGGCCGTGGTTCATCTTGACGGTCTTGGCGCCCAGGGCCAGTGCCAGCATCTGGTGGCCGAGGCAGATGCCGAAGACCGGCAGGTCCGCTTTCAGCACGTCCTGGATCATCGGCACCGCATATTCGCCGGTGGCAGCCGGGTCGCCCGGGCCGTTGGACAGGAACACACCATCGGGGTTGTGCGCCAGCACTTCCTCTGCTGTTGCAGTGGCGGGCAGCACCGTCACGTCGCAGCCAGCAGATGCCAGGCAGCGCAGGATGTTGCGCTTGGCGCCATAGTCGACCGCGACAACTTTGTGCTTGGGGGTTTCCTGGCGGGCATAGCCATCGGGCCAGGCCCAGCGCATTTCATCCCAGCGGTAGCTTTGCGCGCAGGTCACGTCTTTTGCCAGGTCCAGGCCGACGAGGCCGGACCAGCCGCGTGCCTTGGCGACCAGCGCCTCGACGTCAAAGTTGCCCTCGGGGTCGTGGGCCAGTGCCACATGCGGTGCCCCCTGCTGGCGGATCGCGCGGGTCAGGCGGCGGGTGTCGATGCCGCCGATGGCGATGCGGCCGGTGCGGGTGAGCCAGTCCTTAAGCTCTTCGGTTGCGCGCCAGTTGGAGGCCAGCGTCGGATCCCATTTCACCACCATGCCTGCCGCAACCGGATCGCCGGTTTCGTCATCTTCCGGGGTGACGCCGGTGTTGCCGATGTGGGGGAAGGTGAAGGTGACGATCTGGCCGGCGTAGGAAGGATCAGTCATGATCTCCTGGTAGCCGGTCATCGCGGTGTTGAAGCAGAGCTCGGCCACGGTGTCGCCGGTCGCGCCGAAACCGGTGCCGTAAAAGACGGTGCCATCAGCGAGCGCCAGGCATGCGGTGGGCTTGGTCGGGGCGGAAGCGGCCATTGCGCGAGTCTCCATGCGGGTAAAATTCATGGGCTTGTAAGGGGAGCGCCCATGCGGGTCAAGCCTGCAAGAGGCGGGCAGGCTGACGCGGGGTCCGGAATTGAAAGTTTACTGAAAACTTGCGCAGAAGCGCCGGAATGGATAACCATCGGTGTCCGGCAACCATGGGGATGCTTTTGAATATGGATACGCGCACTCGGGTCAACCAGGCCCTGAAGCAGGCGATGAAAGACAAGGCCGCCGCCCGGCTGGCCACGCTGCGGCTGATCAATGCCGCCATCAAGGACCGCGAGATCGCGGCCCGTGCCGATGGCGAGGAAACCAGCATCGGCGACGGCGAAATCCTTGCCATTCTCGGCAAGATGACCAAGCAGCGCAAGGAAAGCGCCCGCGCCTATGAGGAAGGCGGACGGCTGGACCTGGCAGAGCGGGAACTGGGCGAGATCAGTGTGATCGAAGAGTTTCTGCCGCAGCAGCTGAGCGACGAGGAAGCTGCCGAGGCAGTGAAGGCCGCGGTGGCTGACACCGGCGCCGAATCGATTCGCGACATGGGCAAGGTGATGGCCGCGCTGAAGGCGAAATACACCGGCCAGATGGACTTCGGCAAAGCCGGCCCGATGGTCAAGGACCAGCTCTGCAGCAAGGGCGATTGCTGATCCGCTGCTGCCGGCCCAAGACCGCACTGCCGCGCGGTGCCTGCGGCGCGAGTATTTGAAGAATGATGAAGAGAGGCCCGCAGCGCGGGCCTTTTTCATGCCTGCTTCACGGACAGGGCGTCTTTCAGGTCGCCGTAGAGCGCCACCCGTTCCTCCTCTGACAGGAAGGCGCCGATCTCGACCTCGCGGCCACCGCCCTGCAGGGTGACGTAATGGGGCACCGGGCCGTCATGGTCGTGCATCTCCACACGGGTCCAGTAGCGGTTGCAGTGCCAGCTTTGGCGGGCCCCGTCCGGGTTGATCCGTTCCAGCCGGGCTTCCTCAGCGGTGAGGGTCAGCACTTCGAGGATCTGGTGGTCGCGGCGGCTGCGGTCCAGCGCCCATTTCATGCCGAACAGCGCCAGCAGCAGGAAGGGCAGCAGCCCCCACAGCAGGAAGGACCCCAGGAGCGGCACCAGCGGCACGCAGATCAGAGCGGCAGTGAGGCCAATGAAGCGCACGTAGCCTTTGGGCGGCAGCGACTGGTGCGGCCAGAGGTGGAGTTCGCGCTCGGCGCCGGCCTGCGGGCGGGTCCAGTTATAGGGCATCGGTTCGGGCCTGCTGGGAAGAAAGGCTCTTTCAAGAATGATGTGCCGGAAAGACGGGATGTCCACTGCGGCTGTTCAGCCCGTCACGAGGGCATGAAAAAGGCCCCGGAGCGTCAGCGCCGGGGCCTTTCTCTATTTCAGGATCCGGACCCGCTTAGTGCGAATGCGAGCGGTCCCAGTCTTCCTGCTTGGGCAGGATTTCGAAGGTGTGTTCCGGCGGCGGAGACGGCAGGGTCCACTCCAGTGTGTCCGCGTATTCGTTCCAGTAGTTATTCTGGGTGACGCGGGCGCCGCGCAGCAGCGAATAGATCACCACGCCGAAGAACAGCAGGAACGATGCAAAGGACAGGAACGCGCCGTAAGACGAGATCTTGTTCCAGTAGGCGAACCCTTCCGGATAGTCGATGTAGCGGCGTGGCATGCCCTGACGGCCCAGGAAGTGCTGGGGGAAGAAGGTCAGGTTGGCGCCGATGAAGAACATCCAGAAGTGGATCTGGGCGCCCAGCTCGTTGTACTGGCGGCCGGTCATCTTGCCGAAGTAGAAGTAGATGCCCGAGAAGATCGCAAACACCGCACCAAGCGACATCACATAGTGGAAGTGAGCCACAACGTAGTAGGTGTCGTGGTAGGCGCGGTCGACAGCCGCCTGGCTCAGCACCACGCCGGTCACACCGCCAACGGTGAACAGGAACAGGAAGCCGAAGGCAAACATCATCGGAGCTTTGAACTCGATCGAACCGCCCCACATGGTGGCGATCCAGGAGAACACTTTCACGCCGGTCGGAACCGCAATCACCATGGTGGCCAGCATGAAGTAGGCCTGCTGGTTCAGCGACATGCCGACGGTGTACATGTGGTGCGCCCAGACGACAAAGCCCAGCACGCCGATGGCGATGATCGCCCAAACCATCGGCAGGTAGCCGAACACCGGCTTGCGCGCGAAGGTGGCGATGACGTGGGAGATGATGCCGAAGCCGGGCAGGATCACGATGTACACTTCCGGGTGGCCGAAGAACCACAGGATGTGCTGGTACAGGATCGGGTCGCCGCCGCCGGCTGCGTCAAAGAAGGTGAAGCCGAAGTTGCGGTCCATCAGCAGCATGGTGATGGCGCCTGCCAGAACCGGCAGCGACAGCAGGATCAGCCAGGAGGTGACGAAGATCGACCAGGAGAACAGCGGCACCTTGAAAAGGGTCATGCCCGGTGCGCGCATGTTCAGGAAGGTGGTGATCATGTTGATCGCACCCAGGATCGAGGAGGCGCCCGAGACGTGCACGGCGAAGATAGCCAGGTCCATCGAGTAGCCGCCCTCGTTCACGGACAGCGGCGGGTACAGAACCCAGCCGACGCCGGAACCCAGCTGGTCATTGCCGCCCGGGGAGACAACCGAGAGAACCGCCAGCGAGGTGCCTGCGACATACATCCAGAACGACAGGTTGTTCATCCGCGGGAACGCCATGTCCGGCGCGCCGATCTGCAGCGGCATGAAATAGTTGCCGAAACCGCCGAACAGGGCCGGAATCACCACGAAGAACATCATCAGGATGCCGTGGGCGGTGATCATCACGTTCCAGAGGTGGCCGTTCGGGGTACATTCCGCAGAGGCGTCTGCGAACATGCGCGCACCCTCCAGGCACATGTACTGAACGCCCGGGTCCATCAGTTCCAGCCGCATGTATACGGTGAAGATGACAGAGATGAGACCTGCAATCGCCGAAACGATCAGGTAAAGAATGCCGATATCCTTATGGTTCGTGCTCATGAACCAGCGGGTGAAAAAGCTCCGCTCGTCCTCGTGGCCGTGACCATGAATGGCTGCATCTGCCATTTAGGTGCCTCCTGCTGCATAACGAAAGGCCACCGGAGACGGACTCCGGGCGGCCTGGATTCCTTGCGAGTTTTAGTGTGGCCTGACGGGGCCTTCAATGGCGGAGTTTGATCTGGATCAAGATTTATTGCCGCAGGGGCTTGAATGCCCTGGGAATTGCCCGGTTCAGAGCGCTTGACCTGGGGGCGGGGGGCGCGCACAACCGGGGTGAGCCAGAACAAGGAGCCCGGACGCATGCCTGCTTATGATCCCGACAACATTTTTGCCAAGCTCCTGCGCGGGGAGATCCCGTCCACCCGCGTCTATGAGGATGACGAGACCCTGGCCTTTATGGATATCATGCCGCGGGCTGACGGGCATCTGCTGGTTATTCCTAAGACGCCTTGCCGCAATATCCTGGATGCGAGCCCGGCACAGTTGGCGGCGGTGATGCAGACGGTGCAGAAACTGTCGCAGGCTGTGATCACCGCGTTCGGCGCGGACGGGGTCACCGTGCAGCAGTTCAACGAGGCGGCCGGCGGGCAGGAGGTGTTCCACCTGCACATGCATGTTCTGCCGCGGCACGAGGGCGACCGGCTGCGTCCGCCGGGGACCATGGGTGACATGGAACTGATCCAGGCGCAGGCCGAAAAAATCCGTGCGGCGCTGGCTTAGGGCTGATCCTTCCTGCTCGTCAGTATCTTTTGAGCTGTGAATACGCCGCGGCTTTAAGCTGCGGTGTTTCGGCATGCAAATTTATGCATCTGAAATAAATGTTGAATTTTAGTTGAATTTGATCATAGCTGTTTCGCAAATTGGTTGTAGGTCAGAGAGGGCGCCCGCGCCCAAGAGTTTGGGACCCCAAGAATTGGGGTAATTCGGCACTGTATGCCAGCCTGGTTCCAGGCGGCATCAGCCGGGTATTTTCTGTTTGCAGGCAGGCTGCCTGAAACATGCAGGCCAGAAGGCCTGCACCATCCCCTGTGCGAGCCGCGTGCTTACCAGGTGCGGTGCTTCTTTGACTTCATTAACTGTATTGGAGGGGCAGGGGTGACTCTCTTGTGCCATGGGCAGGCCTTGTCGCAAGACCAGGTCGTGGCCGCCATTTATGAAACGATGATCCGGCCGGAGCAATTCGACCGTTTCATGTCCGGTGCGCAGGACGGCCCTGGCACACCTGCGGCGGGCAGAATGCCGCAAGGTCGTCGGCCTGTTCTGCAGGCGCATTTTGCCCGGGCGGCTGAGATCCAGGAGCAGCAGTGGCAGCGGGCAGGGCGGCCGCACCCGGGAGCCTATTCCGGCAGCTGCAGCCGGTTCTGGCTGCTGGCGGAGGCGCGCCCGGATGGCGGTCTTCTGAACGCCTCGCAGCGGGCGGCACGCCTATTGACCGGCAATGGCCCGCTGCCTTTTGCGCTGGGATTGACGCAGGCGGCGGCTGAGCTGTGGCAAAGCTACCTCGAAGACGTGCGCTGCGGAGCCTTTTCCTGGCGGGACGTGCTGCTGCTGGCGTCCCGCACCTCCGGCGAGCAGTTCCTGTGCCGTCCAGTGCGCCTGAGCGGTCCAGATGCTTCTGTTGCAGTCATGGCAGAGCGACTGGACGGGGTGCTGACGGCGGAGGCGGCTGTCCCGGTTGCCGCAGCGCTGGGCCTGCAGGAGGCGGATTTCGCGCCTCTGAAAGACACGGAGCATAGCCCGGGCGGCAAGGTGGACGGCAGGCTGGAACAGGCTGCGGGCCAGGCCGGTGCGCCCGGCCCGGCAGAGCTGATCCGGTTGGCGGTTTTTCTGATGAATGAGCACAGCCGGGACCTGGCAGTATCGCGGGGCGAGGTGCTGCCGCCCTCTGGCACCTATGAGGACAGTGCCGGTCAGCGCTCCCAGTACTTCCGGCTTGGGGCGGAGACCGGCCAGCCGGTGATTTTCGTGCATGGCATGCTGGACGGGATTGCGCCGCTGCAGCGCTTGCAGCCGCAGTTGCGGAAACTGGGTTTCAGGGTCTATGCGCCGATGCGCCGCGGCTATGGCGGCTCGGTGCCGCTGAAACGCGGAGAGGACCCCGCGGAAGCTTTTGTGCAGCAGCTGATTGCCCTGATGGCGCATGAAAACCTGCAGCGTCCGGTGCTGCTGTGCCATCGCGGCGGGGCGCTTTACGGTTTTATCGCAGCCAGCCGCCTGGACAGCCGGATTGCCGGTTTGGTGGCCGCCGCCTCAAATTGCGCCATCAGTTCGCCGCGGCAGTTTTCAGGCCTCAGCGGCTATGCATGGCTGGTTGCGCTGGCCGCCACGCGCGCCAACTGGATGCTGCCTGTGCTGATGAAGGGCTGGGCGGCAGCACTGCGCTGGTATGGGCACAAGACGCTGTTGCATATACAGACCCGCAGCGGCAGCAAGGAGCGGGCGCGGCTGTCGCAGCTGGACTTGTTGCAGCTGCTTCAGCAAAGCCAGGTTCTGTTCCAGAAGCAGGGCGGCGCGGGGTTCATGGCCGATGTGCAGATGCTGAGGCAGGGGATCCGGACCGGCATGCCGGCCCGGGTGCCGCGTTCCGTGTTCGTGCACGGTGGAGAAGACCACGTGGCGCCGCTCTCTGCAGTCCGCGAGATGCTGCACGGGTGGCCGGATGCCCGGCTGTGCATCAGCCAGGAAGCGGGGGCGCTGCTGTTTTATAACTTCCCTGAACTGGTGCTGACGGCGCTGCAGGATCTCACTTCTGCCTCTGACGGCTAAGGTCAGCTGCCGAAGACCTGTTTGAAACTGCGCTTCAGGGCGACATCCACGTCGGCCATGGTCACCGGCAGGCCCAGGTCCACGAGACTGGTCACCCCGTATTCGGTGATCCCGCAGGGCACGATGCCGGTGAAATGCTCCAGGTCCGGCTCGACGTTGATCGAGATGCCATGGAAGCTGACCCATTTGCGCAGCCGGATGCCAATGGCGGCGATTTTGTCTTCGGCGGTGCCGCCTGAGAGGGTAAGGGGTTTTTCCGGGCGTTCGACCCAAACGCCAACCCGGCCATCGCGGATATGGCCTTTGATGTTGAATTCATCCAGGGCGGCAATCACCCAGGTTTCCAGCTGCTGCACAAACCGGCGCACGTCATGCCCGCGCGCGCCGACATTCAGCATCACATAGACGACCCGCTGGCCCGGCCCGTGATAGGTATACTGGCCGCCGCGCTTGCTCTCGTAGACAGGGAAACGTTCGGGATCTGTCAGGTCTTCATGCTTGGCCGAGGTGCCGGCCGTGTAAAGCGGGGGGTGTTCAACCAGCCAGATGCATTCCTCCGCCGATCCGGCAGCAATTGCCGCGGCGCGCTCTTCCATGAAGGCAACCGCTTGATCATAATCGACTAAACCGTCTGAAGTGATCCACTCAACCATGCTTGCTGCAGTCCTTTTACATCCCGCCAGGGGCTTACCGGCGGAATTGGCGGGAAAACCCTAGGTGCTAACGCTGCCTGTGGAGTATCCTGATTCCGTAGCGAGTATCCATAGGGGGCGAGTATCATGTTTTCCAAGCCGCTCAAACCGGCCCTGACAGCCGCATTCCTGGCGACATCCGTAACCGGACCCGCAGCCGCGGACGAACTGGGGGCCGCCATAGCCGGCGCCGTCATTGGCGGTGTTATTGTCAACGAAGTTCACAAGAATAAGCAGCGCCGCCGCGCTGCCACAACCTACAGGCGCGCGCCAACCTATTCCGCAGCGCGTGCCGAAAACCGCGAGACCCAGGTTGCGCTCAATTATTTCGGTTTCAACGCCGGCACACCGGACGGGGTGCTGGGGCGGAGGTCGCGCGCAGCGATCACCCAGTACCAGGTGCATATGAGCTACCCGGCCACTGGTCATCTGACCCCCTACGAGCGCAATTTCCTGGTCAGTTCCTATAACCGTGCCCAGGTAGGCGGCCCGCAGGTCATCAAGGCGATGCAGGGCCCGCAAGGGGTGCGCGGCGTACTGCACACTTGGCGGGATGAGGCCGCTGGCATCCGCGCTCCTGGCAGCACCTATGCCAGCGGCGGCTACGGCGGGCTGCCGCCGGAAGTCAGCCACGCAGTGGATGAGATCGCCGCCAGCTCCGAGCCGACCGGGGAGCAGCTGCTGCAGCGCACCGGGTTCATGCAGCTTGCCGACCTGAACGGGGACGGGCGCAACGACTATGTGCTGGACACCTCTGTTTCCGGCAGCTCGTTCTGGTGCGGTGCTTCCAACTGTTCGGTGATGGTCTTTGCCTCGACGCCGCAGGGGTATCAGCGCAATGACTTCCTGGCCCGCGGTGTGACCCCGGCCAGTTTCGCCTGCCATCAGGGCACGTGCCGGATGACAGATACGGGAGCAGAAGAACCGGTGCAGGCGGCTCAGCAGAACCGGAGCACCGTTATGGCCTTTGCCGGGCAGGAAAGCGCAGCCCTGGGCGGCATCACCCTGTTTGATCAGCAGGAGCAGAGCGCCTCGCTCACCAGCTATTGCAGCAAGGTGAGCCTTCTGACCAGTTCGAACGGCGGGTTCATGACGGCAGACAGCATGAACGACCCGGAGCTGGCGCTGGGCGAGCAGTTCTGCCTGGCCCGCACCTATGCAATCAATGCCGGCGAAGCCCGGGCTGGCAAGGTCGCAGGCGCGTCGCAGTCGCAGATCGACAGCCAGTGCGATGCTTTTGGTCCCGCCTTGAAACCCTATCTGGCCAAGCTGGGCACTGCGGGCAGCGGCGAAGTGATGGGGGACGTGCAGAAGTTCGTTCTGCAATCGGGCATGTCGCTGGATCAGCTGTCCAATACGGCCGGGATCTGCCTGTTCTCCGGCTACCGGCGTGATGACATGGATGTGGCTCTGGGGTCAGCCTTGATTTTGGCGGGAACCGGCCAGCGCCCCTATGCCGAACTGATCGGCCATCACCTGGCGTTGGGCTTTGGCGCGCCGAATGCGGTGAAGAAGGCGCAGGAATGGTACAGCATGGCGGTGATTGCGCTTGAGAGCGGCGCCGAACCTGTGTTCGCGCCCGGCCAGCCGGGCCGCGCGGAACTGATCAGGGCAGCCTCGACTGAGCTGGCCGGCGGCCGGGTGCAGCCGGTTCAGGCCTCTGGCGGGGCATCTGCTTTGCCTTCTTTCAACAGTGAGTGAGCGACTGATCCCAACTTCGTGAAGAAATGGGAAGGCCGGCATTTCTGTCGGCCTTTTCTGTGCCGCCTCACCGGCCCCCGAAATTTTCAAATGTTTGTTTGGTGCAGTGCGGTTTTAGACGCTACCCGCTTGCTGCGGATATTTCTCAAAGCATGAGTTGATGTGCTCCCCATGCAGTTTATGGATGTGTTTCATTAGGGGTACGCGTCTAAAACCGCTTTGCCTGCGCCCGGCTGCCTTGGCTGAGCGAGCCGGGCTGACCCTGTATCAGCTGGCCAAGCAGGCAAGCCGGGATGTGCAGGATCTGGCGGCATATGTGGATCACGATCAGCTCCCCGCCTGTTATGACCAAATGTCAGGCGAGATTGTGCTGTGCCGCCAGATGGCTTCCCGGGGCAACTGAGTGCGCCCTTTGATCTTCTGCAAGCTGGAGGGCAACCCGAAAAACCGGCTGTTCTCCGCCAGTTGGCAACCCAAAACCGCAGCTGCGATATTCTGCGCAAAAAACACGATTTTCGGCTTCACATCGCATCCGGGCTGGTCTATACGCCGCTACACCAAGCCTAAGACAGTGCGGTCGTGGCGGAATTGGTAGACGCGCAGCGTTGAGGTCGCTGTTCCTTAACCGGAGTGGAAGTTCGAGTCTTCTCGACCGCACCATCATCTTCCTGAAAAGTTTTGCTGTATATCGGCGCCCTGTGTTCTGCGGGGGTATGCCTGTTGCGCTTATATCAGCCATGCGGTCTCTTGCAGTCCGCCTGAGGCGTTTGACGGTTCCGGCACCCGGGTTCGCAGAGTATAAGGAAACCGCCCCTTCATCTGTAGGCGGGGCCAAGAATTTCGCGATGTGAAGCAGCAGTATGTCCAGTCCAGTTCCCGGGAAGTGCAGCGGTCAAGTTCTTGAACGTGAATTCAGCGCGCTGTCAGTGGCTGGAGAGGATCTGCTGGATGCTGTGCAAATGGCTGGTCCGGCAGCAAGCGCGGCCCGGCTGTTTTTCCGGTCCGGAACACCGCGGGAAATCGTTGCAACCTTGTCCTCGCGCACCGAAGCGGTGCTGCATAATTTCGGCGGCGCTCCGGTTCTGGATGTTCCGGCCGGCAGTGCGTTAAGTCTCGCTGCTGACGGGGGGGAGCTTCCGATACCGCTCCATCCGGACGAGACCGGCCTGTTTGCCGGGCAGAATGTCCTTGCCGCGGTCCGCAACGGGGAAAATGCTGAAACGGCCGCGGATTGGCTGCGCTTTCATGTCTCTCAGCACGGCATGCAGGGGGCCGTTATCCTTGACCGGGCGCGGCCGCAGGACAGCCGCCGTTTCATCCGGGATCTGAGCGAGCACGCTGGCAGTATCCCGGGGCTTGGCAAGGTTGTTGTCATCCATTCGAAGCTGCCCTTGGGCAAAGCGGGGCTGCCGCCTGAGGCGCATCCCTTCAACGTGCCGGGCGCGCCGGGCAAGGACCGGATGGAAATCCCGCCCGCGGATCCCTGGCAGGCGCCGCTGGGGGAATTCCTGATCTACGAGATCCTGCGGGCGCGGTTCCTGGCGCGGGCGCGTGCGGTGGCAAACATCGATCTCTTCGACCTGCTGGCTGCGTCTGACGGGCCGAATGTGTTTGACCGCGCCGTAGCAGCCCCTTCAGGCTGCCTGCGCCTGGGCGGGGTGCAGGCCTATCCCTGGCGAGTGCGTAATGGCGAGGAGCCCGCTTTTGCCGATCATATCTGCACCCAGTTCGATGCTGCGGGCCTGCGGCCGCGCTGGTGTTTGGCGCCTGCCAAGGCAGGGGCAAATTGCATCTGGCGCCTGATCCGTGTGGTTGGCGCGGAGCCGGATCCCGAACACGTCGCCCGGTTCTACCGCTGCATGGCGCTGCGCCACCCGGCGGATACGGTTTCCAGGATCGTGCCGAAAACAAGCCTGGTGGAGACCCCGGAACTGCTGGAGCTGGCAACAGGGTATTTCAACGCCAAACCCGTCCGCATTCCCGAAGAGCAGGCGGTTCAGCGCCCTGGCGGCAAGGCGAGAACCGCGATTGTCACCACGATGAAGAACGAAGGGCCCTTCATACTGGAGTGGCTGGCCTATCACCGGGCAATCGGGGTGGATGACTTCCTCATTTACACCAACGATTGCACCGATGGCACCGACACGATGCTGCAGATGCTGCAGGAGAAGGGCATCGTGCAGCACCGCGAAAACCCGTTCCGGGGCACGGATCTGAAGCCGCAGCACGCAGCGCTGCAGGCGGCGGAGGAAGAACCGTTGATCCGCAATGCCGATTGGCTGGTCTGCATGGATGTAGACGAGTTTATCAACATCAAATGCGGCGAGGGGCGGCTGGCGGATCTGTTCGAGGCGGTCGGTGAAGCCAACATGATCTCGATGACCTGGCGGCTGTTCGGCAACAATGATGTGCGCGACTTTACCGGCGATCTGATCACCCGGGAGTTTACCCGCTGCGCGCATGAGGTCACCCGCAAGCCGCATCAGGCCTGGGGCTTCAAGACGCTGTTCCGCAACACCGGCATCTTCAAGAAGCTGGGGGTGCACCGGCCCAAGGGCCTGAAGCCGCAACTGTGGGAGGATATCCGCTGGGTCAACGGGTCCGGCCAGGACATGCCGCGGGAAATGTTCCGCAATGGCTGGCGTTCCTCGATGAGCACCTACGGTTACGACCTGGTGCAGCTCAATCACTACGCCGTGCGCAGCGCCGAAAGCTTCCTGGTCAAGCGCGACCGCGGCCGGGTCAATCACGTCGACCGCGACCAGGGGCTGTCCTACTGGTTCCGGATGAACAACAACGCCGAGGAGGAGCGCTCGATCCAGCGCATGATCCCGGCGCTGGAGGCAGAGATGGCGCGGCTGCTGGCGGATCCGGAGATTGCCGCGGCGCATGAGTATTCCAGCCGCAAGCACCGCGAGAAGATCGAAGAGCTGAAACCCCGCGATGACATGCTGGAGTTGTTCCGAGAACTGACCAGCGAAAAGCTGTGCAAACTGTCCCGGATGCATGCGCATTTTGGCGCCAATGTCTTTCTCAGCGGTCCGGGCGTGATTCCGGACGAAGTTGCGGAAAAGGAACCGGACAGCGATTTCTGGTTCACAGTAGCGCGCGGCGAGACCACACACTAGGGCCTCCGGCCCTGGGCAATTTGACAGGTTTTTGAGTCGAAGGCTAATTTGCGCCAACAAAATAACGCATTCAGGCGGTAGACGTAACGAGGATAACAAAGGGCAGGTATCATGGCACTTCCGGTCATCGCATCACTTTGGGTGGGCGCTGAGCTCAGCTGGCTGGAACAGCTTTGCCTGAAGTCCTTTGCCGATAACGGCCACGAGGTGGTTCTGTTCACTTACGATGAGGTCAAGGGCGTGCCGGAAGGTGTGCGGGTTGCGGATGCCAATGATATCCTGCCTGCGGATCGCATCATCCGCCATGCCAAGACCGGCAGCCCGGCCTACCATGCGGATGTCTTCCGCCTGCACATGCTGCGCCAGACGGATTATGTCTGGGCCGATACGGATGCCTATTGCTGCCAGCCATGGGACATCAAGGGCAAGCATTTCCATGGCTGGATCTCGGACAAGAAGCCGATGGTCAACAATGGCGTGCTGCGGTTGCCAAAGACCTCCAAGACACTGCAGGCGATGCTGAAATTCACCAGTGACGAATATCCCATCCCGCCCTGGTACAGCGCGGAAAAACAGGCCGAGCTGCAGGCCCTGAAGGATGCGGGGCAGGGCGTGCATGTGTCGCTGCTGCCCTGGGGTGTCTGGGGACCGGATGCGCTGACCTGGTTCCTTCAGGAAACCGGCGAGATTTCAAACTCGAAGCCCGGCCATGTGATCTATCCTGTGCCGTTCAAACAGGCTGGGGTGGTGCTGAACCCGAACCGCCGCAATCAGGCCGCCAAGCATATCCGCAGCGACACCCTGTCGATCCATTTCTGGGGACGGCGGTTCCGCAATATCGCCGCCAAGTACGGTGGCGTGCCGCCGGAGGGCTGCTATGTGCATGAGCTGCTGGCGAAACACGGGATCAATGCGGAAGAAACCCGCCATCTGCTGCAGCCCGCACCGGAAACTGAGGTATCCATGACACACGAAATCGATCCAGCGACGCTGGATTTCTCCATGTTCAGCGACCAGGATGTGGCCAACATCCTGTTGCAGCGAAGCGAGCTTGCCAGTTCGGGGCAGACCATCCGGGACTGGCTGGCGGGCGATGAACAGCTGCTGCTGGAAGAAGCCAGAACGCAGAGGGAGCATATCCTGCACGAGTCGATCCGCATCGCGGAACGGGAGTGCCAGTTCTTTCTGAAATCAGCCGATGCGATAGCGCCGAAGCGCTCGGCAGACATCGGCTGCGGATACGCCTTTGCCAGCCTTGTGCTGCACCGGCGTTACGGCTGCGACGTTGTCCTGATTGATATCGAAGAGGGCAACAGCCGCCATTTCGGGTTTGAGGGAGAAGGCGCGGGATACACCAGCCTGGAAACCGCGCGGGCCTTCCTGGAAGGCAACGGCGTGCCGGCGGAACAGATCACTTGCATCAACCCCAAGTCGCAAGATACGGCGGCGCTGGGCGGTTTCGATCTTGTGATCAGCCTTGCCTCCTGCGGGTTCCACTATCCGGTTGGCACCTATGACAGCCTGTTCCGCAGCCAGATCAATGACGGCGGCGGCATTGTTCTGGATATCCGCAAGGGATCGGGCGGCATTGGCGCGATGAAAACCTACGGTGCGGTCGAAGTGCTTGCAAAACATGGCAAATACTCCACGGTCCTGACCCGGGCCGGGCAGGGCGCGTGAAAGGTACGGGAGCGTTAACCTTTTGCTGTTATGTGACGGCAATGGTTTGCGCTCTTGCGGCGCTTCGCTTCGGTTCCGGCGGGCAGCAGGCTGGAGCGCGAAGCTGTCTGGAGAACACAGGAAGGCGGATGAAGACATATGCTGACCGGTGAATTCGACTTCAGAACAGTGCTGCCGGAGCTTGATGCTGACGACGTCGGCAGTGTTGCAGATATCAACGGGCAGGCGCCGGAACTGTGTGTCCTGCTGCATCACAGGTTCGGCTGCCGCATCGATCTGGTCTGCCTTGACCGCAAGGGCAGGTCCAGAACACCCGAAGCATCGGAGCTGCAAACCTGGCTTTCCCGGCTCGAACAGGGCGGGGTTGACCGGGAGGCCATCGAAATCGCTGAGGGCGGGGATGAAAACCGCCAGTACGACGTGATCCTCGCGCTGAACAGCTTTGGCGTCCGGCACAAGATCCAGAACATCAAACCGCTGCTGGATGGCGCGTTGCACCCGCTGAGCCGGGTCGTGATCGAAATCCGTAAGGGGTCTGGCAGCTACCCGTTTCTGAAGGCCTATGGCGGCTGCAATACGCTGCTGGCGCCCGGGGCAGACAGCAACGGGCTGGCAGTCCTGTCCGCCGAACCTCAGGAGGTGCTCCCCCCCTCCGGTGAGTGGTCCAAGGTCGCCCGCGGGCTGGCCGGGGAAGAAGGTTTCTTTGACGAGCTTGAGGAGCATTCCTTTCTGTTCATGCCGCGCGGGGAAACGCTGGTGGTCACCTTCGACAATCTCGATATTGCGATGACCAAGCGGGACAACCGGCGGCCTTGGGGCTTCAGCTTCATCGAAGCGCAGGGCTGGTCGATGCTCGGTGTGATGGCCAACGGCTGGACCTGGTTCCGCCACCAGGAAGTCACCCGCAAGTTCGAGGAGTTGCGCGACAGCGGGTTCTTTCAGCAGTTTTCCCGCGTTGTGTTTTATGGCGCCTCGATGGGCGGCTATGCGGCAGCGGCCTTTGCCGCGGCCGCGCCGGGCTCCACTGTGTTTGCCATCAGTCCGCAATCCACCCTCGACAAGTCCCTCGTGCCCTGGGAAATGCGCTACAAAAAGGTTTGGGACCGGGACTTCTCCGGCCCCTTCGGCGACGCGGTGCAAGCCAGCCAGCAGGCAGGGGACGTGCATATCATGTTCGACCCTTACGTGGCGGCGGATGCGGCGCATGCGGCCCGGTTCACCGGCTCCAATGTGACGTTCTGGCGGTGCCCGCTTTTGGGACACCGGCTGGGGTCCTCGTTGCAGCAAATGGGCGTGCTGCAGGAGGTTGCCCGCGGCGCCATCGCCGGGGACCTGACGCCGCATCGCTTCCACCGTTTGCTGCGCAAGCGGCACGGCTTTCCCCGGTTCCAGCGAGAGCTTGCCAATCTGGCACTGGATCGCGGCCATCCGGGTCTTGCGAAACAGGTTTGCGCCTATATCTTGCGGCAGAGGGACGACCGGTTTTTCCGCCGGATGAAGGAACGGCTATGAGATGCGCAGAAGCCCATACGGCTGGCTGCAACCGCGCCGCTAAGAACAACCCGGGCAGAGGCCGGACAGGATAATGAGCCAGTCGAACACGGACATCCGGGATATTTCCCTGGCCTTCCACATAGGGGCGCCCAATACCGACAACGGCCAGCTGATCTGGTCGCTGCGAAAGGATGCGCAGCCGCTGCTGGACCGTGGTGTCATGATCCGCCGGCCCGGCACTTATATGACGGCGCTGAACCAGCTGATCCGCAAACAGAACAAGGAATTTGTGACTGATCAAGAGCGGGAGGCGCTGCTGGCGGGGCTGGTTAAGGATCAGGCGGTCTCGCGGATCATCCTGACCAATTCCGGCTTTCTGGGGATGCCGGGCTGGATGCTGCAGGGCGGGCGGCTGTACCGCAACGCAGGAAGCAATACTGCAGCCCTGCGCGGTCTGTTTCCCGGCAATCCTTGCGAGTTCTTCCTTGGCCTGCGCAACCCTGCCACCCTGATCGGTCCGGTGTTCAAGTCGCAGTCCGGCAGAACCTGGCGCGAGTTTGCGGGAGAAACCGACTTTTTGAACCTGCACTGGTCGGAAGTGGTTGAGGATATCCAGGAACGCAATCCAGGCTGCCGCATCACCGTCTGGTGCAACGAGGAAACACCGGTGATCTGGCCCAGCATCCTGGGCCATGTATCCGGCCTGGGGGACAGTTTCCGTTTCAGTGGCGAGCTGGACATTACACGCGGCATCATTTCCGAGGCAGGGTATGAGCGGCTGGAGACCTATCTGGCAAGCCGTCCCGGGCTCTCTGAGGACCAACGGGAGCGGGTGCGTGCGCTGTTCCTGAGTTATTTCCACGATGAGGAGGAGATCGAGGAGGAAATCGATCTTCCCGGCTGGTCGCAAGCGCTTGTGGACGACATGAGCGAGAGCTATGCGGCCGATGCTGAGCTGATCCGGCACATGCCGGGGGTCACTTTCCTGTCTTGAAGGCTGCGCGGCTGTATAGCGGCTTCATCAGGATCGCCGTCAGATACATCGGGATCTGGTAGCAGCCGAGGAAGATCAGCAGCGGATCGGTTGTGGCTGCGGGCAGGGCGATCAGGAAGAGCGCGAAGTTCCGGTTGCCGGCGACTACGGAGACTGGCACCGCGCCGCTGCCCGCACGGCGGCGCAAGACTGCAAACACCAGAACCTGGAGGCCAAGATTGGCCGCCAAAGCAAAGCACAGCCATTGCAGAACCTGCACTGGGTTTGCTCGCAGCGCAGGCCCCAGTGCTGCCATAAGCCCCACCACAATCACGGCAAGTGCAATCATGGTCAGCCCGTCGATGGCCCTGGCCTGATCCTCCCGAAGCTGCGGCAGGGTCAGGCGGCGCAGCAGGAAGGCTGCCGCCACGGTAAGGCCAATCGCTCCGATCAGCCGCCCCGCGGCGCGCAGCACCTCTCCCAGATCTCCCAGGCTGGGCGCCAGCAGGAACACCGGGATCACCGTCAGCGGCATCAGCGCGGTGCCGGTGATCAGCAGGCGGAGGGCCGGTTCCGGCGCGTGCCCCATAAGGGCGGTGATATTGGGGCTGCCGGTCACCGAGGGCGCGCTCAGCATCAGGATCAGCGCAACGGCGGCGGGGGTCTGGGCAACGCCGAACAACGCGGCGACCCCCAACGCCAGCAGCGGCAGGGCGACTTGCAGCATGGCAATGGCCTTCAGCGTGCCGATGCCGTCGGCCAACCCGCCTGCAGCCTTGCGCAGGCCGATCCGGTAGGCGTTCAGAAACAAAAGCCCAGCCACCATTTCCGGCAGCCAGGGCTGAAGGGCGGAGGCAACGCCGGGCAGCAAAAGCCCGGCCAGAAGCCCCAGGACCAGTGCGGCCCGCCCGTGCCGGGCGGCAAAGGCGAGCGCACGGAGCATGAGGCTAGACCGGTCCCGGCCTGAGGTTGTTCGGCAGGTAAGTCGCCAACTCCGGAAAGGCGATCAGCACAAACACCATCAGCACCATGATCAGGAACATCGGGATCGCAGCACGGGCGATATAGCTCATCTCGTGGTGGGTCATACCCTGCATCACAAACAGGTTGAAACCGATCGGCGGGGTAATCTGGGCCATTTCAACCACCACCACGATGAAGATGCCGAACCAGATCAGGTCAATGCCCGCCTGGCGGATCATCGGCTCTACCACCGCCATGGTCAGCACCACCGAGGAGATGCCGTCGAGGAAGCAGCCCAGCACAATGTAGAACACCAGCAGGACCATCAACAGCTCCAGGCGCGACAGCTCCCAGCCGGCAATGAGGTCGGCGAGGCCCCGTGGCAGGCCGGTAAAGCCCATCGACAAGGACAGGAAGGCGGCGCCTGCCAGGATCAGGGCAATCATCGCGCTGGTGCGGGTGGCGCCCATCAGGCTCTCGGTGAAGGTCTTCCAGTTCAGAGAGCCTTGGCCAAGCGCCAGCAGCAGCGAGCCGATGACCCCGAAGGCGGCCGCCTCGGTTGCGGTGGCAAAGCCCAGGTACATCGAGCCGATCACCACGATGATCAGCGCAATCACCGGCGCCAGGAAGCGGGAATTCTTGACCTTCTGCGCGAAAGTCAGCTTGTCTTCCTGGTCAGGGTTCCAGTCCTTGCCGACTTTGGAGTAGATCGCCACGTACCCCATGAACATCGCCGCCAGCACCAGGCCCGGCAGGATGCCTGCAAAGAACAGCTTGGTGATCGATTCATTGATGGTGACCCCATAGACGATCAGCGTCAGCGAGGGCGGGATCATCAGGCCCAGGGTGGCCGCGCCGGTCAGGGTGCCGATCACCATCTTCTCAGGGTAATTACGCTTGCGCAGTTCCGGAATCGACATCTTGCCCACCGTGGTCAGCGTCGCGGCAGAGGAACCGGAGACCGCGGCAAACACCGTGCAGCCGACGATATTGGTGTGCACCAGCCCGCCGGGCAGGGGCGCCATCCAGGGGGAGAGGCCCTTGAACATGTCCTCCGATAATCGCGTTCGGTACAGGATTTCCCCCATCCAGATGAACATCGGCAGTGCCGTCAGAGTCCAGCTGGAGGAGGCCGACCAGATGGTGGTCAGCATCACATCGCCCACAGGCCGTGTGGTGAACAGTTCCATGCCGACCCAGGCCACGCCCATCAGCGCCAGGCCGACCCAGACGCCGGTGCCCAGAAGCGTGAACAATACGAAGAGAAAAAGGATGATGACTGAGATGTTTTCCATGTGCCCTTACTCCGCGTGGCTCTGATCTTCGAGATCCCGGGTGATGCGGTGGTCGCCGCGGAAAATCACGTGGACCAGGTGGTCGGTGAGGGCGATGGCCAGGATGACCGCACCGATCAGCATGGCGCTTTGCGGCATCCACAGCGGCGTGCGGTCCTGGCCCTGGCTGACGTCGTTGAACTTCCAGCTCCAGTAGACAAAGCGGTAGGCGTAATAGCAGAAGTACCACATCACCGCGGTGCCGATGCCAAAGCACCAAATCTCCAGCACCCGGCGAAAGCGCTCAGGCACCGCATTCAGCAGGATCGACACCCGGATATGGCTGCCGCGGTTCAGCGCATTGGCAAAGGCCAGGAATGACGCCGCCGCCATCGCATAACCTGCGTAATCCGGCGCGCCGGGGAAGACCTCACCGGTCCAGCGGGCCAGCATCTGGACAACGATCAGCCCCAGAATGGCAATCAGGCAGAGGGCGGCCAGCACCCCCGCAGTGAGATAAAGCCCGTCCAGGGCGCGTCTTAGCATCAGCATGGTTTTTGTCCCGTGTATAGCAGGCTGGGCATTGGCACCTCATAGCCTTGGGGGGTCTGGTAGGGCTGCACGGCGGCGTTGATCTCACGGCGCAGCTGATCCTGCACATCCGGGTCCTGCGCTTGCACGATCAGCGGCACCCGGACGCCAAAGTTCAGGAAGAATTCAAAGAAGTCGGGGCCATTTGCCAGCAGCACAGTATCCAGCCGCCGGGTCTCAACAGCGTCAAACCCCGCATTCCGCAACATGCCCTGCGCCGCTGCCGGGTCCGATAGCGCATAGGCATCCGGGGCCGGATCCGCACGGGTCATGTCGGCCACTCTGGGGATGATCGAAAACAGCATCCGGTAGAGGTCCGACTCTTCGGGGGCCGCCCACTGGCTGAAGGAAAACCGCCCGCCCGGCACAAGCACGCGGCGGGCTTCAGACAGCGCAAGGGCAGTGTCGCTGACGTGAAACAGGCCCATGTTGTTACTGACGGCATCAAAGCTTGCTTCGTCAAAGTCCAGCGCTTCGGCATCGCCTTCCTGAAAAACGGTGCCGGGAAACCGGGCCTTGGCCTGCGCTATCATCGCAGGGGCAAAGTCTATGCCGCAGGCTTCGCAGCCAAGCGCCGAAGCCGCCGCCGCGACGTTTCCGGTGCCGCAGGCAACATCCAGCAGCCGCATCCCGGGGCGCAGGCGCAAGGCGTCCAGCATTGCCGGGGCGATCTGCAGCGTCGCCAATGCGGTGTGGCTTTCATACACAGCGGCACGTTCGTTCCAGCCGCTGCGTTCTGCGTCTTTGAAGGAAGAGTAATCCATGGTGCCTCGCGGAGGCGGCGCCGGTGCCAGCGCCGCCATTGGACCGCCTGTTACTCGGCGCGGAAGGCGTCGACGATGGCCTTGCCCTCGTCCCCGGCCGCTTCCAGCCATTCATTGGTCATGGTGACGCCGATTTCCTTCAGCTCGCCCACCATCTGGTCAGAGGCCGGACCCACGGTCATGCCGCCATCGCGCAGGCCTTGCAGGGTGAAACCGGTGTATTCCTTGGCGCGCCAGTTGCCTGCGTACTCGGCCAGCTTGGCGCAGCCTTTGATCACGTTCTGGTTGGCCTCGGAGGTGCCGTTCCAGATATCGGAGTTCACGAACACATAGTTGCGCGGCAGCCAGGCATCCACTTCGTAGAAATAGTTCAAGCTTTCCCAGACCTTGCGGTCATATCCGGTGGAGCCCGACGACACCATCGAGTCTGCCACGCCGGTGGCAAAGGCCTGGCTGATCTCAGCCGCCTCTATGGTCACCGGCAGCATGCCTGTCAGCTCTGCCAGGCGCGAGGTGGCGTTGTTGTAGGAGCGGAACTTGATGCCTTTCATCTCTGCGACCGAGTTCACCTCGTTCTTGAAGTAGAGGCCCTGCGGCGGCCACGGCACGGCATAAAGCAAGGTCAAATTCTGCTCTGCCAGCAGCTTTTCGATTGCAGGCTTGGCCGCTTTCCACAGCTTGTCGCTGTCATCAAAGGAGGTCGCCAGGAACGGGATCGAGTCAAAGCCAAAGAGCGCGTTTTCGTTCTGGTGGCCGGACAGCAGCCGCTCGCCAATGGGGGCCTGGCCGGTCTGCACCGCACGCTTGATGTCGGCGCCCTTGAACAGCGATCCCGACGGGTGGGTCTTGATCTCAACTTCGCCGCCAGTGCCGGTGGTCACACACTCGGCAAACTCCGCACCCGTGGCAGAGTGGAAGTTGGACGCCGAATAGGCCATCGGCATGTCCCATGTCTCTGCCGCGGCGGGCAGGGCGGCAGCTGCGGTCAGCGCGGTGGCGGCCAGCAGTTTGGTCAGTTTTTTCATCATGTTCTCCCTGTTGTGGTTGCGGCCCCTTATGGGGCACTGGTTGGTATCAGATCGCGTATCGCGCTGGGGCATAGGCGCTCATATCCATGTTCGGGGTGCGGCCCGAAATCATCTGCGCCAGCAGGCGCCCGGTTTTGGGCCCGCCAGTGAGGCCGATGTGATGGTGGCCAAAACCCACATAGGCGCCGGACAGGCCGGGGACTTCGCCGATCAACGGGATCGAGTCCGCCGGTGCCGGGCGGGCGCCCTGCCATTCCACTTCCCGTTTCCAGGTGACACCCGGCAAGATGCGGCGCGCGTTCCTGTGCAACAGCTCAAGCGGGCCTTTCGACGGCCCGGCCTCCAGCCCCCCGAATTCCACAATACCTGCAATCCGGATCCGTCCCTCCATCGGGGTCACCACGCATTTCGCTGCTGCCACCATCACGGGCGCCTTGGGCATCGCCGAAGGCTCCCACAATTCAAGATGATAGCCGCGTTCTGCTTCCAGTGGTACGGAAATTCCCAGTTTCTCAGCCAGCGGTTTGGACCACACGCCAGTGGCCACCACAACCGCGTCGCATGGGAAGGTCTCGCCGCCTGCGCGCACGCCGGTCACCTTGCGGTTCTCGCGGGCCACATCGGTTACAAAGGCCTGGATCAGCCGGCCGCCATTTGTGGTGACATGCGCCGCCAGATCCTTCACGTATTGGCCGGGGTCGGTGATGATCCCGTGATCCTTCAGCCGGGCTGCAAAGGTGATGTCCTCGGAATAGATACTGTCATAGGCACGGAAGTCCGCACCCTCCAGCTCACCCCAGCGGAAACCGTGTTTCCGGCGCAGCCCCCAGCCAAAGGCATCCTCGCCGAAATGCGCGCGGTCATTGTAGAGGAACAGGTAGTCCGAGGGCCTCAGGTGCCGCTCCGCCCCGGTGCCCGCCGCCAGTGCCTGATGATCCGCAAGCGAATCCCCCACGATGGGCGCCAGCGCGGCGGCAATGCGGGCGGTGTCCGCTGCATTGGCATGGCTCATGTATTTCATCAGCCAGGGTGCCAGCTTGGGCAGGTAGCCCCAGCGCATGAACAAGGGCTGGTTCGCATCCAGCAGCATCTTCGGCGCCTTCTTCCACAGCCCCGGACCCGTCACCGGCACGATGGAGCAGGAGGCTAGAATGCCGCCGTTGCCGTGGCTGGTGCCTTCGCCCGGTCCCTTGCCGTCAATCAGGATCACCTGATGCCCGTCGCGCTGCAGTTCAATCGCTGCCGAGACGCCGACAATGCCGGCGCCGATGATGGCAACGGTTTTCTTTGTTTCGCTCATGCCGCGACCTTCTTGGAGACCGCGTAACGGTTCAGCTTCTCAACATCCGGCTTGATGCCTAAACCAGGCCCGTCCGGCACCACCACCTGGCCATCTTTGACCTGGAAGGGCGCCTCCAGAATGTCCTCCTTCAGGAAGTAGCTCGCCTGGTAGAACTCGCAGCCCAGCCGGATCTCGGGCGTCGCGGCAATCATGTGGGTGCCTGCAAGATGCGCCACCCCCGCCTCGAACATGTCGCCGCCATAGGCCGACAGCCCGTTTGCCGCCGCAATCCGGGCCACGGTCTGACCGCGGCTGAGGCCGCCGGATTTCATGATCTTGACCGAAACGCCGTCGCAGATGCCCTCGCGCGCGGCCCGCACCATGTCCTCCGGGCCAAAGACGCTTTCGTCTGCCAGCAGCGGCACATCGATCATCTGCCGCAGCTTGGCCATCATGGCAAAGTGGTGGTACCGCACCGGCTGCTCGATGAAATCCGGCTTGAACTCCGCCACATCGCGGACCTGCGCTGGCGCGTCCTCGATGCTGAGGCCCTGATTGTAATCCACCCGCACCCGGAATTCGGGGAAGTCCCTGGCAATCCGCTCCAGCCGCAAGATGTCAAAGGCATGATCCTTGAACCCGGTCTTCAGCTTGATCAGCCCCACCTTGTCCGTCCGCAGCCGTTGAAGAAGATCAATGTCCTTCCCGAAATCCGGATCGGCAATCGAGCAGCTGAGCGGGATGGTGTCGCGGCACTTGCCGCCGATCAGCGCCCAGACCGGCACCCCGGTGATCCGCCCGGTCAGATCCAGCAGGGCGGTTTCCAGCGCCGCCTTGGCTTCGGTGCAATGGGCCACCGCCTTGGCCGCATCTTCTATGATCGCGGCACGGTCGGCGACCCGGCGGCCCTCCACCAGCGGCCGGATGTAGCGGTCGAGCGCTGCCAGGCTTGCCTCCGGCGTGCCGGTGAACACGGACCAGGTTGACGCCTCGCCAAACCCTTCGGCGTCGCCCTCGCTGCGCAGGCGCAAGATGATGACCTCACAGGAGCCTTCCACAGACCCGATCCCGTGGTCGCGGCGCGACGTTACGGGTAGCGCAAGATGCCACAGGTCCATCCCGGCAATCTTTTGTTCCAGCACTTTGATCGTCCTCCCAGGTGCGGGGAAAGCGTGCCTTGACTGAAACATCATTACCAATACAAAGAATTGGACAAGATATCATTTTAAATGATGGGGCGATATGTCTCTCCGTTTCCGCCAGCTGCAGGCCTTTCACGCCATTGTTGAAACCGGCACCGTCACCGGTGCGGCGGAGCAGCTGGGAATTTCCCAGCCTGGCATTTCAAACCTGCTTTACCAGCTGGAACGACAGACCCGCCTGAAACTGTTTGAGCGCAGCAAGGGCCGTCTGATCCCAACACCTGAGGCAGGCGTGCTGTTTCAGGAAGTCGACACCGTTGTGCGCGGGCTGGACCACGTGGCGCAGGCGGTCACCGACCTGCAGAACAAACAGGCAGGCCAGCTGCAGGTGGCGTCGCAGCATTCCCTGTCCTTCGGCTTCATGCCTGCGCTGATCGCCCGCTTTGCCCGCTCGCGTCCGGATATGTCGATTTCCTTTCAGGCGCAGTATTCGCTGAAGATCCAGGAGTGGGTCATCGCCGGCCTGTTTGAGATCGGCGTCTGCGAGATGCCGCTGGTGCACGACGGGTTGGAAGTGCATCCGGTCAGCGTCGAAACCCGGCTGGCAATACCCGCTGGCAGCCCGCTGGCAGAACATGAGGTTCTGACGCCCGAATTGCTGGAGGGCGTACCGTTTATCGTCATGGGCCCTGATCACATGACCCACCGCCGCACCCGCGAAGTGTTCCAGCAGGCAGGCATTCCACTGAAAACCAGGGTGCATTCGCATCTGTTCAAGAACCTCCTCAGCTTCGTGCAGGAGGGGATGGGCGTCTCAATCCTGGATCCCTTCGTGCTGGATTTCGAGACCGGCGGTGGTTTTGTGTCCCGCCCGTTCCAGCCGAGGATCATGATGGATATGGCCGTGATTACCTCCAAGTCGCGTCCGCTGTCAGCGGTGGGGCAGGAGTTCCTGGCGCTGCTGAAACAGGAGCTGGCGCCCTATTCAGCAACCGCCTCCTGAACCCGTTTCAATATTGTATGCAGCTTCGAATTCAATATTGCCAGGCAGAGGGCGCTGCTCTAACTTGCACGGCGGAGTGAACACACGGCGGTAACATGGCCAAACGCGAAAGCAATGTGGATAGGGTCTATGAGGCGCTGCGCCGGATGGCGGCGGATTTTGCCTTCAAGCCTGATCAGCGGATCAATGAAAGCGCTTTGTCTGAGGTACTGGGCGCCAGCCGCACGCCGCTGCGCGAAGCGCTGAACCGGCTGGTGGCCGAGGGCTTCCTGACCTTTCAGAACAACCGAGGTTTCTTTTGCCGCCCCCTGACCCCCAGCTACATCATGGACCTCTACGAGGCACGGGTGGCAGTGGAGTGTGAAGCCACCCGGCTGGCCTGCACCCGGGCGTCCGACGAGGACATCGCAGCGCTGGCGGACTACCTGAACCGGATGGAGCCGGAGTACGAAAGCGCCACCGATCCGGAAGAACTGCTTTCGATGGACGAAAGCTTCCATGCCCGGCTGGCGCAGCTGTCGGGCAACAGCGAGCTGCAGCGCATCCTGAACAACCTCAACGGCCGCATCCGCTATATCCGCCTCATTGACCTCAAGCGGCTGCGCGACCGGGCCGGGGGCAAGGCGCCGGGCGACATCTCGGCCCACCGCCAGATCGTCGAGGGCATCGCCACCCGCAATACGGAGGCTGCCGTATCAGCCATGCGCAGCCATATCGAGAAACGCCGGGAGGAGGCGACGGAAGCCGTCCGCATCGCCTTTTCCCAGCTTTATGTCCCGGACGAGTAGGGGATTCACATGGAACACGGCGGCAAGACGGTTTTTGGCGCGGCGGTTGGCATCCTGATGCTGGAAACCCGCTTTCCCCGCATCCATGGCGACATGGGCAACGCAATGACCTGGGACTTCCCCGTCCACTACAAGGTCGTGCGCGGCGCCAATCCTGAGAACGTCGTGCGCGGCAACCCCAAGGAGCTTATCGACCTGTTTGTCGAAGCGGGGCGTGACTTGGTGGCCATGGGGGCCGATGGCATCACCACCAACTGCGGTTTCCTGGCGCTGATCCAGGATGAGGTGAAGCAGGCGCTGGGCGTGCCGGTGGCGACATCCTCGCTGATGCAGGTGCCGATGGTGCAAAACCTGCTGCCCGCGGGCAAGCGCTGCGGTATTCTGACGATCTCCAAGGCGACGCTGACGCCCGCCCACCTTGTTGCCGCAGGTGTTGCGCCGGATACGCCCATTGCCGGCACAGACGGCCTGCGCGCCTTTACCCGCGACATCCTGGGCGATGCGCCCGCAATCGACTTCGAGGCTTGCCGCCTCGACATGATCGACGCTGCCCGCGCGATGGTGGCGGACATACCGGATCTGGGCGCCATCGTGCTGGAATGCACAAATATGGTGCCCTACGCCCGCGACGTGAGGAAAGCGACCGGCCTGCCGGTGTTCTCGATCCATTCCTTCATCAACTGGTTTCAGGCCGGTCTGCTGCCCAAAGGATTCCCGCTGGAACTGGATGATCCCCGGTTTTGAAGGCGGTAACCATTAGTTGAATATTTCCTAACGAAATCTGAAGGATAAGGTCAGTCTTGTTGCCCGAATGTTTCGCGCGCGAAACATTTAGACAGAACTGCTGACCTTTTATTTCAACTCAATACCAGCAGCCAGAACCACACGGTCAGAATGCTGGCCCCGGTGGCAATCAGCACCGAGGACGCCGCCACCCGTTTGGCCCGCCCGTACATATTGGCGAAGATATAGCCGTTGAACCCGGTTGCCATTGCCGCGTTCAGCACACCCGACCGGAACAGGTCCTGCGGCAGCGCCAAGGCCGAACCCAGCGTCCAGACAATCGCCGGATGGATCATCAGCGAGGTGAAGCAGACAAACAGGATTGCCCGCATATCGCCTTCGGGGCGGTACTTCACCAGCACGCCGCCAAGCGCAAACAGCGCGCAGGGCAGGGCGGCGCGGATGATCAGCGACAGCGCCTCATCCACCACCAGCGGAATCGAAAACCCGGAAAGGTTCACCGCAAACCCGGCGGCTATGCCCAGAATCAGAACATTCCGGAACATTGCGTTCAGCACCGAGGTCAGGGTTTTGATCCCGCCCGCGCTGCGGTTGCGCACAAATTCCATCGCGGTGATGCCGACGCCATAGCAGAACGGTGAGTGGAAGGCGATGATCGCATAGTTGCCGGTCAGGTTCTCCGGCCCGAACGCGCGTTCGGTAATCGGCAGCCCAAGCAGAACCGAGTTGGAGAACAAGCAGCAGAAGCCGATGGCAATGCAGTCCTCCCACTCCCGCTTGAACAGGATGCGGGCGCCGAACACACCGATCAGAAAGCAGGTAAAGGCGCCGGTATAGAAACTGCCCAGCAGCCGGGGATCGAAACTGGCCGACAGGTCCAGTTCCGCCATGGCCTTGAACAGCAGGCAGGGGATCGCAAAGCCTTGCGCAAACTTCATTACGCCTTCGATGTGATCCTGGTTCAGCACACCCCGCGCCGTCGCGGCATAGCCTGCGCCGACAACCAGGAACACCGGCAGGATGACATCAATCAAGCTTTGAAACACTGGGCGGCCTCAAATTTCGCAAATGAAAAAGGGCGCTTTTATGCGCCCCTTCAGATCTCCATCCGGATCACCATGCCGTCATAGGCGGGCGTGATGTGCTCTGGTGTCTCGGCATCGATGGTCGCGTAGTCCATGTCGATGTGCATGTTGGTGATGATGCCGCGCTTGGGCGCCATCCGTTCAAACCAGTCCAGCGCGTCCTGGTAGCTGAAATGCGTCGGATGCGGGGTCCGGCGCAGCCCGTCCAGGATCCAGACGTCCAGCCCCTCCAGTTCCGGCAGAGCGGCATCCGGGATTTCCTTCACATCCGGCAGATACACCAGTCCGCCGATGCGGAACCCCAGCGCGTCGATGGAGCCGTGGTTCACTTCAAACGGGCGGAACGGGATTTCGCCGCCTGGCCCGTCGATGGAGAACGGTCCGCTGATGCTCTTCAGGTCCAGAATGGGCGGGTAGGGGGAGCCGTCGGGCTGCGCAAAGGCATAGCCGAAGCGGTTCAGCAGGTCGTTCTGGGTCGGCCCGTCTGCATAGACGGGGATGCGCTGGCGCATGTTGAAATAGACCATGCGCAGATCGTCGACGCCGTGCAGATGATCGGCGTGGGAATGGGTGTAAACCACCGCATCCAGCCGGCCCACCTCAGCATCCAGCAGCTGGTTGCGCATGTCCGGCGGGGTGTCGATCAGCACCGAGGTTGTGCCGCCCGCATCAATGCGCTCCACCAGCATCGAGCAGCGGCCGCGGCGGTTCCTGGGGTTCTTTGGATCGCAATCTCCCCAATGGCCGCCAATCCGCGGCACCCCGCCGGAGGAGCCCGAGCCAAGGATGGTGAAACGCATCTCAGCCATCAGGCGGCGGCCTCATAAGCTGCTGCCTTCCAGAACAGGCGGTCGAAATTGGCCTGTGTCTGCGCGGCAAAGGCGGCGTAGTCCATGCCGAACACCTCAGCCCCCACCTTGCCGGTAAAGGCCGTGTATGCGGGTTCGTTGCGCTTGCCGCGGTAAGGCGGCGGCGCCAGATAGGGCGCGTCGGTTTCCAGCAGGATGCGTTCCACCGGGGTGGCGGCAAAGATATCGCGCAGCTCCTGGCTCTTGGGGAAGGCGGCAATGCCGGACATCGACAGGTAGAACCCCAGATCCAGCGCGGCCTTTGCCAGCTCAGCTGAAGAGGAGAAGCAGTGCATCACGCAGGAATAGGCGCCGTTCTTCATCTCCTCACCCAGGATGCGCGCCATGTCTTCGTCGGCGGCGCGGGCGTGGATGATCAGCGGCAGGCCGGTTTCGCGGGCGGCGGCAATGTGAATGCGCAGGGATTCCTGCTGCACCTTGGCGCTGTCGGCGGTGTAGTGGTAGTCGAGACCCGTCTCGCCAATGCCGACAAACTTCGGGTGTTTGGCCAGCGCCACCAGCTCATCCACCGAAACCAGCGGCTCGTCCGCGGCGCTCATCGGGTGGGTGCCAGCGGCGTAGAACACCGGTGCGTGGGCTTCGGCAATCGCGCGCACGGACGGTTCGTTCTTCATCTTGGTGCAGATCGTCACCATACGGGTGACGCCGACCTCAGCGGCGCTGGCGATCACCTCATCCAGGCGGCCTTCGAAGTCCGGAAAGTCCAGGTGGCAATGGCTGTCCGTTATCTGTGGGGGCGTCTCGGTCATTTGTCCTCTGGTGCCGCTTGCACCGCGCCAAAACCCTAGCGCGACGCGGTTTCCTGCATCTTGAAAACCGTATCTAGGACAAGGGCGGCGGGGTCAAGGTTCACCGCCTGTCCGTGGCGGGCGCGCGCTGTCACTTCCGCGGCAAGGTCGGCCCAGGCGCGTGCCTTGCGGGGATCGGGCGACAAGCGCTGCAGCATCGCCGCCTCCTGCGGTGCCGCCTCGGGCGCTGGCGGTGCGCCGGTGGCGCCTGTGCGCGCGAGCCGGGCCAGCGCCATCTCTGTCAGCGACAACAGCAATTCAAACCGGTCAGCCGCACCGCGCTGGGCAGCAGCCTCGGCCAGGGCCATTGCCCGCTGGCGGTCCAGCCGGGGCATGGAATCGAGGATCTGCACCAGCTCGGCATAGATCTTGAGTCCGCCCAGGTTGATCAGCCGCAGCGCCGCGCCGACAGAACCGCCCGCCAGGGCTGCGAGATTGTCCATGTTCTGGGGCAGCTCGACACCCGATTGCGCCAGCGCTGCCTCCATGTCCGGTGCAGACAGCGGCCCCAGCCGCAGGGTGCGGCAGCGGGAGCGGATCGTCGGTAAAAGGCGCGAGGGCTGGTGCGAGATCAAGAGGATCGTTGTGCGCGCAGGCGGCTCTTCCAGCATTTTCAGCAGCGCGTTGGCGGCGCTCACGTTCATGTCGTCGGCGGCGTCCACGATCACCACCCGCCGACCGCCGTCGGTGGCCGACAGGCCGAAAAAGCGGTTCAATTTACGTATGTCATCGACCACGATCTGACTGCGCAGTTTGCCCTTGTCGTCGTAGGAGCGGGTGATCGGTGCCAGTCCGGGTTCGGCCAACGCCTGGATGCGGTGCGAGACCGGGTGCTCAGGGTCAATGTCCAGTGTCTGCGGCGGCGGCGGGGCGCCGAACAGGCCCTCCTCGGCCGGCGGCGTTGCCAGCAGGAAGCGGGCGATCCGCCAGGCGAGGGTCGCCTTGCCGACACCCTGCGGGCCGGTCAGCAGCCAGCCGTGGTGCAGGCGGGCGGAGTTGTACGCGGTCAGGAAATCCTGCTCCGCCGCGTCCTGGCCGATGAGGCGCAGGGTCTCGCGCGGATGCGGCGCGCCCTCGGCCTGGTCGGCGCGGGGAAGGTCTTCGTCAGCGCTCATGCAGCAGGCCCTTCCAGCGCCTCATCCGCCAGTTTGCGGACATCGGCAGCGACGTCCTCCACCGGGCGGGCGCCATCGACCACGCGGAAGCGGTTGGCAAATTCCTGCGCCAGCGCCAGGAAGCCCGCGCGCATCTTTTCCTGCAATTCGACGCCGAAATCCTCGAACCGTTCTTCTGTACCCTGCCGCCCCTTGGCGCGCGCCAGACCTTCAGCCGGGTCCATGTCAATCAGCAGGGTCAGATCCGGCTCGCGTCCAATCATCAGCTTGTGCATCTGGTCGACCGCGGCGCGCAGATCGCCGCGCGACAAGCCCTGATACATCCGAGTGCTGTCGGCAAAGCGGTCGCAGATCACCACCTTGCCAGCCGCGAGGGCAGGTTCGATGGTGCGTTCCAGATGGTCGCGCCGCGCCGCCATGAACAGCAGCAGCTCAGTCTCCGCCGACCAGCGGTCGGGATCGCCCTCCAGCACCAGGCGGCGGATCTCCTCAGCTCCGGGGGAGCCGCCGGGTTCGCGTGTCAGCACCACATCGCGGCCCTCCGCCTGCAGCGCCTCGGCCAGCAGGCGGCACTGGGTGGACTTGCCGGACCCGTCGATGCCTTCAAAGGTGATGAACAGGCCGCCGCGCCCCGTGTCCGCTGTCACAGCGCCCCCTCGGGACCGGTCAGGAATTGCTTTATCAGCACTTGT
This sequence comes from Leisingera sp. ANG-M7, assembly GCF_000813965.1. Classification (GTDB taxonomy): domain Bacteria; phylum Pseudomonadota; class Alphaproteobacteria; order Rhodobacterales; family Rhodobacteraceae; genus Leisingera. Next base: position 58,045 of record NZ_JWLI01000008.1, read on the forward strand.
GCCGCGGTTTTCACCCGCACCACAAATCCGCCTGCGGGCACATCGCTTTCGGCCACCAGCGGCAGCCGCACCTCCGGCAGTTCTTCGGGCTGCAGCACCAGTTCCGCCAGACGCTGGCCTTGTGCTACCGGCGCCTCAATCGGGCCGCTGTAGACAACTTCGCCCTCGATTGTGCCACCGGCCAAAGACGGCAGCAGGATCTCCAGATCCTCGGCCGGCACCAGCCCTACCGATCGCTCGGCCCCCCGCCAAATCTCGGCTTCGGCGATGGGGATGCCCTCTTTGGCAACGGTTTTCTTGGTAAATTGGCGAAACGACCAGTTAACGAGGGCTTCTGCCTCCTCTGCCCGGGCGCGTTCGCTGTCCAGGCCGGAAACCACAAAGATCACCCGCCGGTCGCCCTGCTTGGCAGAACCGACGAGACCGTAGCCCGCTTCTTCAGTGTGGCCGGTCTTCAGCCCGTCGGCGCCGATGCCCAGTTTCAGAAGAGGGTTGCGGTTGCGGACATTGGAGGGCGCGCGGCCGTCAAACTCGAACTTGGTTTCGGCAAACAGCGGATAGTATTCCGGGAAATCCTCGATCAGCCGCTCGGCCAGTATCGCCAGGTCATGCACCGACATCCGGTGCCCGGCGGCGGGCCAGCCGTTGGAATTGGCAAAGGTCGAGGCGGTCATGCCCAGTTCCTGGCCGCGCTTGGTCATGTAGCGGGCAAAGCCCGCCTCTGTTCCATCCGGGCTCAGCGCCTCGGCGATCACCACGCAGGCGTCGTTACCGGACAGCACGATGATTCCGCGCAGCAAATCTTCGACCCGCACCCGGTCCAGCGTATCCAGGAACATGGTGGAGCCCTTGTAGCTCATCGCGTGCTGGCTGACGGGCAGGGTTTCATTCAGGGTCAGCCGCCCGTCGCGCAGCGCCTCAAAGGCCACATAGAGCGTCATCAGTTTGGACATCGAGGCCGGCGGCAGCGGCACATCTGCGTTCTTTGACAGCAGCACGGTGTCCGTGCCCGAATCCAGCACATAGGCCGCGCGTGCCTTGGTATCAAAAGCGGCGGCTGACAGTGCTGAAAGGCTTACGGCCAGACCGGCGGCAAGACCTGTGCGCAGAGATGATTTCAGGAGACGCGCCAGATGCGCGCCGGGGGTGTCAGTTCGTGACAGCATAGGCATCAGCGAATCCGGTGTCCTTTACGCTTTTCAGAAGCTGGCTGCGCTCGGCCTTGCTTTGCGCCGGGCCAACCAGCACCCGCCAGAAAGTCTTTCCGCTGGTGGATTGCTTGCGCACTTCCGGCACCATTCCGGAGCTGCGCATTGCGTTGGCGGCATGTTTAGCATTGGCTTCAACACTGAAGATGCCGATCTGGATGTATGGTTTTCTCAGCGACGTCTTCTGCTGTTTGGAGGCCGGCGCCGGGGCCGGCTCAGCCTTGGCAGCTGCTGCAGTTGCATCCGGGGCGGTGGGCGCCGAGGCCTCAATCGCGGCGGCGGCACCGGCAATCGGATCCAGCGGCGTCTCAGAGATCTCGCTGCTGGCCAGCGCATCGTCGCTCAGCCCAGCGTCGCCCTCCGGCGCAGGTTCGGCGCCTGACAAGTCTTCGGGTTGCGGCTCCGGGGCGACTTCCTCGCGCCGCAGGGCGGTAACGTTCACTTCAACCGGTGCGCCGGCGAGCATCCCCAGAGCGGCAGCGGCATCCGAGGACACCTGCAGCCGCGGTCCCGGAATCTCGCGCTCGCGCCGGAACAGGGCACCGATCACGAACTGGCCGTTAGCATTGTTGCGGATGATCACCCGTTCGGGGTCCTTGGTGTCGGGATGCGCCACCCAGACCCCGCCGATCGACGGACGCCCGTCCCACAGGCCGGCTTCGGTAACCTGGAACACGTCGGGCGCTTCCACGTCGCGCTCCACCAGTTTGGTGCTGCTGGAGTTGCGGACCTCGCCTTCCGCCTTGGGTTTCGGTTCCAGGAAGCCCAGTTTCGGCCCGTCCTCGCAAGCCGCCAGGACCAGCAGGCCCAAGGCCGCTGCGGTGATCCGCGGGGCCTTTCTTGCTCTCGACACCGTGTTTGACATGCTTTCATCCTTGCCTGTGCCCGCGGCGCTTTTGCGCCCCTGCCGGAATGCCCGGTCTTCTTGATTTGCGGCATGATAGCCTGCGCTTCCGGTCATGAAAACCCTGCCGGATCACGATGCAAGGGAAAGCCGCGCCGGTGGCAGATTTCCGCGTGTCTGGCGGCGGCTGGAAAATTTCTCTTGCGCAGTTTCCGCTGGCCAAGGATTTCCGCTTGCCTCGCCCGGCGTTGCATCCTAAACCGCTGACGGACCGGGGAGGTGGCAGAGTGGTCGAATGCGGCGGTCTTGAAAACCGTTGAACGTGAGAGCGTTCCCAGGGTTCGAATCCCTGTCTCCCCGCCACAAAATCAAGTATTTAGCTGCCGCCTAGTGAGACCGCCCAAGAGGGGGGATTTTGAGGTTTCCCAAAAAGTTTCCCACGTTCATGATCCGTTTTTGTTCTGTTCCCTGAGGCTCTGGGCCTCCTTCGCCAGGCGCTTCTGACTCGCGCCCTTGGAATATTTCTGGACCATGGATAGGCTTTTGTGCCCGGTAATCGAGGCGATCTGCTGATCGGTGCAACCTGCCTCTGCCAGTTCACCGGCGGCGCTGTAGCGCAGGCCGTGCAGCGAATATTCGGTCAGCCCGGCAGACTTTCGCACAGCCATCACCTTCTTTTGCAGCTGGTCATAGTTCAGGGCCCGGCCGAATTCGTCGGCCAGGATGAATTTCAGGCTGGTTCGCTTGGTGGCTGCAAGGACAGCTGCAAGGCGGGTGGTGAAGGGTATCCAGAGCCGGGCTTTCGTTTTGCCTTGGGTGACCCAGATTCCGCCATCCTCGATGTGGTCCCATTCCATTCGGGTAAGGTCCGAGGCGCGCTGGCCGGTGCCTAGTGCAAGCTCGAAAATCAGCAATGCCAGCCCGTCCGAGTGCTTTCGGTAGATCGCGACAGCAGAGGCGGGCCAAGGCTTATGGCCCTCACCTGTCTTGATCTTCGGAATCCCCTTGGCCGGATTGTCGCGCTGCCAGTCCAAGTCGATTGCGTGCTCGAACAGAATGGACAGCATATGGGGGATATAGTTTGCGAAGCGGGCCCGGTGGCGGTTCGCCATTTGAGCTTCGATAATTGTGGATCGGCGCATCTTGGTCGGATCTTTGCCGCCCAGCTTGTCTGAGATGTATTCCAGAACCTTCGAATAGTCGGCCTTGGTCCGCGGGGCCAGACGGTCCCATTTGGGCGACTGTTTATAGCTCTTGATCAGCTTCTCGAACGTGAATTTCTGAGAGAGCGCACCGCCGCCGCGCATCAGCCGCCAGTATTCCCTGTCATATTCTTCGCTGCTTGGATCGTCAGGCAGGCGCACGTACCGGCCATCCTTGCGGAAATACTGGTACAGCCGCCCCTTGACCTTCTTTGTTGTTGTGAATTTCTTCTTCACCATTTCACGTCCTCAAAGCCGTCGACGAAGTCGCCGCGCATCACCGCCCGCAGTTCTTCCGCGTCCCAGCGTTCGTAGGGGCCAACCTTGCGGGGGCGAGGTAACACACCCTGAGCAACTAGCGCGCGGAATTCTGCAGGCTTCATATCAAGAAGCTGCGCCGCGCCTTTCTCCGCTACTGCAATGGGTGTCATGCGGCCCATGGGGGTCTCCGGGGTCTTTAAGACTGATTGGCTTGGATGGCGGTCATGATGGCTGGGAGGTGGTTATCCCGGTCTCGCGCCATGGGCATGATCACGCCAAGAGAATTGGGGTCGCCAACATACGTGATGGTCTGTGCGTGCGCTGGCTCAGCCGGGTGGATTTCAAAGCCGATGGCCCATTCCGTCAGGTGCTGCAATTGCCCCGGTTGAACTGCTGTGTAGCGTTCGTCTGGGACGGCAAGCCGCGGGTCTTTGCGTTTCGCGGAAATCGCTGATCGCCACTCCGGGAAGCGATCCGCCTTCTCAACGAACTCGGCAATTGCGTGAGTGAAGGGCTCGTTTTCCTTCCACGACACCGGAGCGGCATGAGTACTGTAGATGTCGCCAGTCGGGATTTTGATCGTGGATGTCCCCCAGTTCCAGGTGGTCGACACGTTGCCGAATTCATCCTCTTCCGGCTCGAACTCAGCCGGTGTCACCCTGATGATTGCGGGGCGGGGTGCCTTGGCGGATTCATCCTTTTGGATCAGCATGACGGTGCCGTTCGTGGCAACGATCCAGGCGCCGCCGCCCTCAATCGGCTCCACCAAAGCGCCTGCCAAGTAGTAGCGAGCGCAATCAGTCGTCACCTTCATTGCGCGCATCAGACGCAGCATGGACAGTTCAAAGTGGCTCATTGGTTCCTCCGGCGGTTTCAGGATTCAGTTGACGCGGATCGCATAGACCTCGACGGGATCGGGGCCGAAATGCGGGTGCGTGATGGTGGTTTTGCGATAGCCGAGCCAGGGGCGCGTGATACGGCGGCTGGTGTCGCCCTTTGGCGGGTAGCCCTTGGTCAGCTCAATGTCGAAGTACGAGCGGCCCTCAAGGCGCTTAGCCCAGTAGGGGTTGGCCTTCCGGTATTCCTCGACTTTCTCGCCGCTCTTGATCTGGTCGAAGTAGATGCTTTTCAGAGGGAGGTGCAGAGTGCTCATGTAGCCTCCTGGATCAGTTGTCGGCTTGGCCGAGGTGAGCGCGCATTTCTTGAGGGGTGACGATCTGGCCATTGCGGGCCAGCCAACTCAGCGCGCCTTGCTCCGGCCGGAAAAGCTCTGCCCTGTCGATCAGCGTTCCAGCCGGGTTTGCCAGGTACTCACCAATCAGATCGGGATTGGCGCTGAGGGTCGAAATGATGTTTCCGGCCAGCTCACTGCCGCCGACACCGGCCAAGATGCCTGTTGTGGCGCTGTTGTTCGCGATGATGGCAACTACCTGCTTGGGCATGAGCATGGCGGCATTCTCTGCGACCAGCTCCTGATAGTATTCGAGCCCCTTTTCGGTGATGCCATAGCCAGAGCCAGCTGGTTCGCCGTCGTCATTGAACAGGCCGCGGTGAAAGTGGCAGAAGCCCCGGTCGGTCAGATCGCGCAGCAGAGCGCGCGCCAGATCCTTTGACACCCAGTCATTCATGAAGAAAGCCAGGCCATAAAATGTTTCCGTGGCGCCGAATGCGGCGTTCCCCTTCTCGACGATGCACTCGAGGATATGCCGGTCGAACATGCGGCGGGCGTTTTCGTAGCTCATAATGCTGCATTCCTCTTCTGCTCGTGGGAGATTTTGATCCGGTCGAGGATCCAGCCGACGCAAGGCACCGCCATGCTGTTGCCAAGCGCTTTGTATTGGGGGCCGTCAGCGGCGGGTTTGCCGCGGTAGGTGATGGCGCAGTGATCGTCGGGGAAACCCTGAAGCCGGTGGCACTCTGTGGGCGTCAGACGGCGAACAGCCCAGGTATCAGCCAACGCCGGAGGATGCGCCCCGGCTGCAAGGGGATGGCATGGATCGCCGGGCTGCGGGTTTGAATAGTTCGCGGCGCTGGTGATCTGCGTGGTATCGAATGCAACGGCTTGGGCTGTGGTGCGCGCCTCCAGCGTGTAGGCGGCATCATCGGTGCGGAAGCCAGCGCCGTCAGGGCCCGCATCCGGGTTTTCGCAAACAGCCCGTTCTTGGATGGCAATCACCGCGTGACCGCCGGCGTTCTGGTGACTGCCCAGATGCCCCATCGATCGCAGCGGCGGCATCACGCCGGAAACATCGTTTTGAACCTCTGTGCCCTTGCAGTCGAAGGCGACAGGGACCAGCGCTCCTTGCTCGTGCGGAACCCGACTTGCGCTCTTGGCCATCCCTGCTGTCAAGGTGTGGGCAATCAACTGCGAATGGCCATGGTTTGCATCTTGGCCCGAAGCACCCTGAAGGCGCCCGTAGCTCGCATCCAGGGTTGCGCATGTCTCCTGGATTAACCCTCCGTCGCAGTCGAATTCTGTTCCGAGCCCGCCACCGCCGTTGGTGCGCGCCGGGATGGTTCGAGAAACATCAGAAGGAGCCAGAACATGCGGTTTATCTCCGCCACCCTGTGAAGCCCGCAAAGCGGGGCTTATGGAACCGCTCAGCTCCGCGGTTCCTCCCTCATCGCGGCCACGGATTGCAACGCCCTGTGCAGCATGGGAGGCAGATCCTTGCCCCGTTTCTCGGCGCGGCGGAGAATCCCCGCGCAGGCGGTCGGGCTCAAGTAATACCGCCGCGGGATCGACGCAGTTTCCAAAATCGATGACAACGAACACGCGACGGCGCCGCTGCGCCACTCCGAAGTATTGGGCGTCAAGAACGGCCCATGCTGCCCGTGCCCTTGGCCCCTGCACCATACCTTCACAAGGCCATTTGGGGCGGTGGTGGGGTTCCGCTGTTTCGAACTCTCCTGTGGGCTCGCCATCGTCTCCAAGGATTTCGATTTCGCCCCCCTTGTGCCATTTCCAGAAAGCGTTGGATTTTCCTCGCTTTGGCCGGGGGCTTGGTAGGAGGGCATCCACTGCGCCGACAAGCCCTCCCAAGAAGCACCCAAAGGCGTTTCCTTTGTCGGAGAGGACGCCGGGTACATTTTCCCAGAGGACAGCGAGTTTTCCATCAGGTCGAGCATCGACGATTGCATGCAGTAGCTCCACAAACGTTAGGGTGAGGTTTCCTCGGTCGCCTTCCAGACCGGCGCGAAGGCCCGCGACCGAAAAATCCTGGCAGGGCGTGCCCGCGACGACCAGCTCCGGTGCGGGTACGCCGCGCTGGCGCAGCAGCTCCGGGGTGATCTCGGTCATATCGCCCCACAGAAGCGGGTCACCCTGGTTGTGATCCTCCGGCAGCCGGTATCCGAAACGCTCCTGCAGAACCGCGCGGGGAAACGGCTCAATCTCCGACGCGAGGCGCCAATCCACCCACTGGGCAGCCATTTCAGGGGCGCCGATGCCGGAACAAAAAGTCATGCCAATCAAGAGAGGGTGTCTCCAAAAATGCGGTTTCAGGGCGCGGCCGGTTGTCGTGAGTGGCGGCTGCCGCGCCCGGGCGGAGCGGGGGCCAGCCCGCGGGGATCAAAGGGAGCCGGGGGAAGCACCCCCAGCCAGTTCAAGCGTCGGCGCCTCTTCAGCCTTCGCCTGGGGGAGTGTTTCGGGGGCAGGGGCCTGCCGCATCGCGTCTTCCGGCAGACCCTGCCCGTTATAGGGGCAGTCGACCCGGTGGTCGGTGGCGCGGCGGCTGAGATCCATCTTGTGATGCCAGTCCGCCCAGCGAATCCAGTTATTCAGTGCCTCTTGGTGGCTCCACCCTTCACCGGTGATGCCGTGGATGGTTATCCGCCAGCGCTGGGCGTCCAAATCATTCCGGTCGCTGGGGTGTCGGCTGCCCTTGATCACGTGGGCACCGTTGGTGCGCAGCAGTGCCGCGCGCCAGAACGGGTTCCCATTCTTGAGGCTTTGGGCGAGCGAATAGATTTCCTGGCTGGTCGCGGTCATTAGGCGGCCCTTGCCGGATTGCGAAGGGTCGCCAGCTCTGCCCGGGCCGCGATCAGCTCGCCGCAGATATCCGGCAGGTACATGGACAGAATGGCCTGGTGCTCGTCGGAGATCTGGCCCATGGCCCGCAAAGGGTCGCTATGGGCCAGGTCGCGCAGAACGCTGTTCGGAACCGCCTCTGCCGGTGTGAGGGGCAGATTGATTGTCCTGGTCTGATCGTTCGTCATACTGTCCTCCGCAGCTTTCTACGGAGGTCACATTTCCACTTATAAAAGGATAAGTCAATCTATAAATGGACCACGGGCAATTTATAAATAGCCACCTTGCCGCTTCCCACACCTAAAAAGGGTGTTAACCGTTCGACCTGATAGCCAGCTGATCGGACGCCCAAGGATAGCTCGATTCCGCCAATTGCGATGTACTGATCTATTCTTGCGGCCCTTGCCTCTGCCATCATCCTTTCCACTGTGTATCGCAGGGCGGCCCGCTTCTCTAGCTTCGTAAGTGATGGACAGACCGTCAGCCTGGTTGCCTCCCAAACCCTTTCAGAAGAGGGTGGAACGAAACCGCTGCAAAGTTCTGGTGGAAGCGAAGGACTGAGACGGCCTAAGGCGGCGTCGAGAATCATGTAAGTTGAAGTGCCGAGGTTGGTGCTTGTCGGCAAGATCCTGGCACTTGCCGCAAGTTTTCCATTTCTCTCAGTCAGGCAGTATGAGGCATAAGGAGTGTCATATTGATCGGCTTCAAGTTCGCCGATTGTCGGTAATTGCCAGCGGTAGTTGTCAACAAAGAGCGCTTTTCTTAGCTGAAATTGTGCGCGCAAAAGTTGCTGCGGGATGCCGGTTGTCAGGCAGTTCGCCCAGTATGTATTCATGATCGCCCCTTGCGTGTAGATAGCAAGGTGACGATAGGAGCCGGACTAGCGGAATTCACTCATGTTTTAAATGGCCTAAATCACAGCCTTGCGGATCGCTGCAGACAGCAGGGCGGTGAAGTTCTTCGCGTGTTGGTGGTTTTTGCGAAGCGCTTCTCTTTTGTGAAAGTTGACCGTGCTAGTATCAATGTTCAATTCAAATGCGGCGTCTTCGGCAGTGGCACCATCTGCAATGAGGCGCAGGATTTCTTTCTGACGTTGCGTCAGTACAATCTGAGGTTCATCGGTTTTGGAAGCTTGAAGAGCTGCTAGGATAACTCTGGCTTCGTTGATTTCTGCATCAGAGGGGCGGCTGCTTGTTGCCAGCCCGGCAATGGCGCGTTCTCCGTCGACCTGTACAGAGATAACTATTCCATCGTTCATGCCGAAGTCGCGCGCTTGGGTTACGGCATTGTCTTCTGTGCTGCCTTCAACGTCCGACCATCTGACAGCGCCAAGATTCCGCACCCCAAAGCCTATGATCGGGTCATTGAAAATCAGCTTGTTAGCCCAATAGTGATCCTGCCAGGTTTGTTTGTAGGTGCAGAGGTGTTCTTTAGGTTGCCCGCTTTGATCGAACCCAAATCCGATAGCAACACCGTCGCCTGCAATCTCGTGCAGCCGAGCTATCAGTCTATCTTGATCCATACTCTACACTCTCTGGTTGATATCGCTTTAAAACTGGACGATAGTCAGCGGAGCGAGGATATCAAGTTAAAAGTGGATGGAACGAAACTTGTTTAGGAAATTTGAGCAGTTCAAGCGGCTAAACTCGAAGGATAGGCGAGCCGTACTTGATGAAATGGATCGAGCTATTGGTCAGGTTCAGGAAGAGCAGAAAGAGTGTCCATCAGAGCAAAGACAGCCCGCTGCCCACTTGCATCAAGGCGCTTAAACTTGTTGGCGAATTCCTCCATGTCGTTGTCTGGGGAGTCGCCGAACAAAAGAACAGCGAGGGATACTTCAAGCACCTCCGCCAATCCTTCAAGGGCGTCTATGGTTGGCGTGATCTTTCCATTGATCACGTCGGAGACGTAGTTTTTGTTCTTGCCTGCAGCTGTTCCAACGCGTGGCCGAGATAGGCCGCGCAGCTTGCAGTACTTGTCGAGTTGTTTCTGATACTCTGTCATGGCTCATTTTATAAAAGGATAGCTGGAACTTGGAAACCCAGCAAATTTGATAGGTAGCAGTTAGCGTCGCTTTATAACTTGACAAGCATCCATCTAAAAATGGAAAAAGGTATCCATCTAGAGAGGTGGATATGGCCAAGCACTCAACCCCGTTTCCCGAGGAAGGAAAGTTTCCCTCCGGCGAAGAGTTCAGCGCGTATGTTAAGCGCTCTTTGAAAGAGCTTGGAATCAGTGCTTACAAGGTTGCCCAGCTGATACCTGGCAACACCAACAACAATATCGTCCGAGAGATTGCTACAGGCGCGCAGGTAAATCCCACTGCACGGACCATGAAGCAGATCTTCGACGCAATCGAAGGTGTGCGCAGGCAGCAGGCCGCGAAAGACACCGGGGCCCCGGAATGACGGGCCCACACCAGAAATTTCATCCTGCCTACACTCCACCCTGGGGCGGGATGATCGCGCGCGGCGGGGGGGCAGCCTTGCCGCGCGCCACGGAACACGCGCTGGGTAGACCTGACGCTGAACATCACGGGACAGCGGAACACCAAGACAGCACTGACAACCGGCCCCGGCGCGACCGCGAGGGACACATGGTAGCCGGTAAGTGCAGTCACCGGGGCGCAGGCAGGCGCCAGAGGCGGGCTTTCCCGTCACTGCCAGCTATTCAACAGAGGGCAGGGTGATGGCAGCACCATCTGCAAAATCGCTTTTCCGCGCCACTGGCAATGTCTCAACAGACACGACACCGCGAGAAGAGCATGATTTCTACCCAACGCCTGCTGAGGTGACCCGGGCTTTCCTTGCCTATGAAGGTGACAAGCTGCGCCAGTTGGGCACCGTGTGGGAACCTGCCTGCGGCGATGGCGCGATGATGCGTGAATTCGAGGCCTACGGCTTGCCCTGCATCGGAACTGACTTGATTGATAGGGGCTGTGATGGTGCAGAGCTTCGAAGCTTCTATGATTTCGACCAAACGCTTGCCCCTGCCATTGTCACCAATCCGCCCTATTGCGAGATCAACGCCAGAGACGGTCGCGGACGTTGGCTGAGCCACGCACTGTCCCTGGGCGCAGAGTATGTCGCGTTTTTCCTGAATGCTGACTGGCCCTATGCGGCCGGGCTCGCTGGGCTGTTGGCGCAGCATCCTATCAGCCGTGTTTATGGCTGCCGCTGGAAAGTCGACTTCACAGGAAAGGGCGCTCCGCCGCAGCGCAACGCTTGGTTCATATGGGATCGCGCCTGGACCGGGCAGGAAACCGCCTTTCGTTTGATGGACCGAAACGACGCCCGGCAGGGGGAACTGACCCTATGACCGAGCTAATCGTCGATAAGGTCGAGCGGCTTTGCCTGCTCACAGACGCGCACAAGGCACGCAGAGCGCATCGCAGCACCGCCCGCATCATGAAACGCCTGAACACCGTCACGGCCCGCATAGCGGCTGCAGAGGGCGGAACAGGCACCACAGAGGCCGCCCAGCGCTGGGCGGGTAATTCGAGCAGCAGGAGCCAAGCATGAGCCACAAGGCAGTGAGCTGGGCACTGGATCAGAGGCATTTGAAGCCCGCCCCCTGGGTGGTGCTGATCCAGCTGGCAGACAGGCACAACAAAGACACCCTGCGGTGTGACCCTGACCAGGTCACCCTGGCGGCGGACTGCAATATGTCCCGCGCCACGGTGAACCGGCACCTTGAGACGCTGGAAGAACTCGAGCTGATCCGCCGGGTTCCGCGCATCGATCCGCGCACCGGCAAGCCTCTTTCGACCTTCTACATTTTGGGCCTCAATTTCGACCGGCCCCCACACGTTGAAAACGCCGTGTCTCAAAATGAGACACGTGGAAAGCGGGGGCAAAAAGAGAACAAAACGGCGGGCCGTGTCTCAAATTGCGACACGGTGCCGTGTCTCAAAAATGGCGAAAACCGTGTCTCAAAAAACGCCGAAACCGTGTCTCAAAATGAGACACTAACCATTGTAAGAGAACCAGTAAGAGAACCTTGCGCGGCTTCCGCCCCGCACAAATCCGAAATTGATTTTGATGGTTTCTTTGCTGAGTTCGTCAGCGTCTATCCCCGGATGGGTGACCAGGAGGCGACCGAGGAATCGCTGAGGGAAGCGCTGGGCGATGGTGCTGACCCGAAAGAGATCCTGGCCGGTGCCCGGGCCTATGCGGTCGAGCAGGTCGGCAACAAGCCGCGTTTCATCAAGTATTCCGAGAACTGGATCGACGAAAAGCGCTGGCGCCAGCATGTGACCGCGCCGCGGGAAAGCGTTGATCCGCAGAAGGTGCTGGAAGCGCGGGCGCAGGAAATCAGGGATCGCAAGCCTTGGGCGCGGACCATCAAGCCCAGCCAAGCGGGCGAGTGCATTGCCGCGGGGCTGGTTACAGCGGCGGACTGCGAAGCCGCGGGGATCAACGTATGACCAGCCCGCACCTCAGCCCGGAAACCCACGGCACCACCTTCGGCAAAATCACCGTGACGGTCGATGTGGAGCGCGGCGACTGCATCATCCACGCGCCCGGCAAAGGGCTGGTCGGGCAAGAGGTGCCCACCCGCAAGCGGTTCAACAGCCTCGACGAGATCCGCGGCGCCTATGGCATTCAGCTGCAGCTGGCACGCACGGCCCCAGGGAAGCACCCGAACGCGCGGGATATGGCCCGGGCGCTCGAGTTCGCCGGAAAGGCTCTGAATGACCATCAGGAGGCAAAGAGGCAATGAGCGAAACCGTGCGATCCGAGTCCTTGTTGGAAATGGAACTGCGCCACGCTCGCGAGCGCGCTGAACTGATTGAGCGCCTATGCGTGGAACACTACACCGCGGGGCTGCATGACAGAACCCAGCCAGGCCACGCCGGAACACCCCGCAGCCTGATGGAACAGATCACCGAAAAGGTAGCCCAGCAACACCAAGTTTTGCCGAGCGAGCTGCGGGGGCCTTCCCGCCTGGCACACCTCATTGAGCCGCGTAGGCAGTGCTGGGTCGAGCTGAAACAACACAACTTCACCCTAATCGCTATCGCCCGGTTCTTTGGCCGTGATCATTCGACCATTTGCACCGGCATTCAGGACTACGAGAAACAGCAGCAGGAGGCAGTCTGATGGCTATGGACATGGCAAACGACGAGAAGAGCGAAAACTACCGCGTAACAGAGGCCGAGTTGCGCCAGTTCATCGAGCGGTTCGAGCGCTTGGACGAAGAAAAGAAGACCATCGCGGAACAGCAGAAAGAGGTAATGGCTGAAGCCAAGGGCCGCGGGTACGACACAAAGGTCATGCGCAAGATCATCGCCCTGCGCAAGCGCGACGAGAACGATATCGCCGAGGAAGAGGCGGTGCTCGACATGTACAAAGAAGCGCTGGGCATGTGAGGGCGCCATGACAGAACGTTTGACGGCAGAGCAGTACCGCCAGCAGCAAAGCACACAGGGGCAGGACAAGCGCCGTGTGCGGGGAACGCAGCGCACCACCACCCCAGACGGCATTACCCATGACAGCAAGACAGAGGCCCAGCGCTGGGCGGAATTGCTGCTCCTGCAGGAGGCAGGCGAGATCTGCGGTTTGCGCCGTCAGGTGGACATTCCCTTGCATGGCCGGGACGGGCCCATCATGACCGACGGCGGGAAACAACAGCGCGTTTACCGGGCCGACTTCACCTATGTCGACAGGCGGCTTGGCTGCGCCGTGATCGAGGATCGCAAGGGGCATGAAACCGACGTGTTCAAGCTGAAGCGTGCCATCCTGCTCGCCCAAGGCATGGAGATCCTTGTCACCAAGGCGAAGGGCTGACCCATGGGTGTGATCGAGGATCTGAAAGCAGAGAACAAGCAGCTGCGGAGCCTCTTGGATCAGGCGCAACGCGCTGGGCGCCCAGCGCCTGCGAAACCAGCCCCAGCGTTGATAGCCCGCCAGCTCGAAATGCCCGACGTGGTGCGCTATCCGCTGGCGGAATTCGCAGCGGGCCGGGGGCACCGCGTAATGCTCCCTGACAGCGTGCAGGAGATCGCCGAGGTGGTCGGCCGTGAAAAGGCTGTGCGCCTGGTAGAAGGCACCAGGCCCAGCGGCAAACGCCGCTGGCGGCGCAGTTTGTACGTCCCGGCCGAAATGCCCGAGGGTCACCGGATCGCCACCCTTATCGGTTTTGAGGACGCTACCCGGCTGAGCTTCAGTCACGGGAACTGCATTCTCGAGCTTCCCGCCTGCCACGCGCTTCGCAAGGCCTATCTGGCTGACTATGTGATGCGGCTGCACGATCAGGGCGCGGAAGAGGCGGAGATCGCCAGGGAGATCGGAGTCGAGAAAAAGACCGTCGCGGCGCTGCTGGACTTGGCAGATTACTGGCGCCCACGTTTGCAGTCGCCGGAATAGTGCCAGAGGGCGGGCAGGGTGCAGGTTGAGACAATCGGCCCGCACCTTGACTTTGCGGAGGCACGAATGCCCACCACCCATTATGACCAGCTTTCGGAGACTTGGCAGGCGGGCAAGCGCCACACTGCTGCCGCTGATCAGGACATTCTGCTGACCAATACCAGCAGTTACACCGTCTATTTCGAGATCACCACCACCGACGATTTGCCGGGCATCCATGTTCGCAAGGCGCATCCAGTCCATGCCGGGCAGTCAACCCCGATGCAGCTGAAGGCGGGCGAGCGGCTTTGGCTGGCTGGTAAAGGCGCAAGCGCAAGCCTTCTGGTTCCCTGATGCAGTTTGGCGGGCGTTTTCACGCGGGCCGGTTCAGCAGTTCCCGGTTGGGCGCAGGGGCTGGGCTTCGCGCGCCGGGTGGTGCGGTGTTTTCGCCCGTCGACCTGTTCGCCGGTGGTGCGCAGGGTCTGTTTCTGGACTGGCGGGACACCTCGACCCTTTTTCAGGACGCAGCGGGCAGCACGCCGTCTGATCCATCAGGGGATCCGGTGAGGCTGGGCTTGGACAAGTCGAATGGCTTGGCGTTGGGTGGTGAAATAGCAGGCACGCTATCCGGCACGTTGTCTCTCGGCGGTCAGGTTTCCGCAGTCTCTTCTCCAAACGCGGGACGGACTTACGTTATAGAGTACACCATCACGGCATCGGATTTCACCGGGGACCTGTTTACCCCACCGGGCGCGGGACCTTTCCCATACCTGGTTCTGGCAAAAGCTGTCGGAACGCACCGCTACCGGGTGCCCGCAGACGACGCACAGACCGCGCTGCTGGCCTTGGGCGGTGGCGGCTCGCCTACCGGGTCAATCACGTTCAGCAGCATCTCTGTAAGAGAGCTGGCGGGTAACCACTGCCTCGCTCCGGGTGACGCTGCACGGCCCACCTATCAAGCGGACAAGAAGCTTGCAGACGATGGCGACGATTCTCTGATTGCACCGCTGACCGGAATTTACTCTGCCTACATCGCCGCCGGTGGCAGCCTGATCGCGGATGAAAGCGTGGCGATGGCTGGGGACTATGATGTGCTTCGCGACAATATGGTGGGCGCGGTACTCGTATCCGGCACCCTTACAGCGGCGCAGCAGCAGCAGGTGGCGGCATACTTCGGGGTGGCGGTATGACCCAGCACACCAATCGTATCGCCTTCATAGCGCCGAAAGAACACGCTGAGGCCTGCAACCGGGCCGCCAATGCCCTGGGCCGGAGCGGGCAAAACTTCATTGTCCAGCTTTCACAGTCCGGCGCGGAGCCTGCAACCCATGCCGCAGCCTCGACCGCGGAAACGGACGCCTTCCTGCATGTTCTGTCCTTTGCCCCAGATCTGCCACCGGGCATGGAGTGGCCGGAAGGCCTGACCCCCGCAGATTGGCAGGCCGTCGCTGATCACCTGGTTGTGGTGACCGGCCCAGCCAGCAGCACAGATCCCTCCGCACAGTTCGACGCCATGATTGCTGCGCACGGTCTGCGGCGGATCGAGCCATAATCCAGCCGCAGCACTGCAGGAAAGAAAGCCCCGGCGCTAACCGGGGCTTTTGTCGTTTCAGGGGCGGCATTTGTTGGATTAGGGTTCTTTGGGGCTGGCAAGCGGTCGCCAGCCTACGACTTTGTAGCCTGCTGCCGAGGTCCAGCAGTCGTGGCTCATGTTCCAGCCCGCGACTTCCCACTGCATGTTGTCAGCGCGGATGTAGCCGATGGAAACGAACTCCTCACCTGCGCCGAAGTCACCAATCGAAACGGCTTCCGGCTCATTGTGCAGTTGTTCGCAAAGCACCTGCACCATTTCGTCGGTTGCCGGTGTTTCGTCTGGGTCAAGCTCCCACATAGGGCGGTTCCTCCTGCGGATGGGCGGTTTCTGGATTCAGTTGACGCGGATCGCATAGACCTCGACAGGATCGGGGCCGAAATGCGGATGCGTGATTACCGTCTTGCGATAACCGCGCCACATACGGGTAATGCGGCGCGTCTCGTCTGACTTCGGCGGATAGCCATCGGTCAGGATGATTGTTTCATACTGCCTGCCAACGATCCTGTTTGCCCAATAGTCATTCGCCAGGCGGAATTCCTCGGTCTTTTCACCGGATTTGATCTGCTGGAAGTATTCGCGCTTCAGGGGGAGATACAGGTCTGGCATGTGGCCTCCGGGGGTGTTGGATCAGTCGTAATCGGGGATGCGGCCAGGGTTATCCTGCCAGCGGTCATCGTCGTCTTCCGGCTCCGGTTCGCGCAGGATCTTCCCGGTTTGCAGGACCACGTACCCCCTGAAAGAGCATCCCGCCGCCGGGCACCAGCAGTGCAGAGAGTCGTCTTCCATTTGGGCGCCGCAGTCGGGGCAGTGTCTCGGCATGGTGGCCTCCGGCGGTTTTAGAATTGATCTTCGACGGGCGACAGGCGCCAGCCTGATAGGCTCTCATCTTCCCGGATCTGGATGCCACGGAACATCCAAACGTCATGGATGTGGTACAGGTGGTTCGTGTTAAAACCGGCCTCCAAGCAGGCGTCTTTACGCGTGTTCGGGTGCATCACAAATTCGAGGGTT
Source organism: Leisingera sp. ANG-M7 (assembly GCF_000813965.1). Lineage (GTDB taxonomy): Bacteria > Pseudomonadota > Alphaproteobacteria > Rhodobacterales > Rhodobacteraceae > Leisingera. The sequence goes on from NZ_JWLI01000008.1 coordinate 74,542, forward strand.
GGCATTGGCTTGTCTGCGCCAGCGTATTTGACGGCTGTCGTGGCCAGCGCTTCAGTCATTGATTTAAGGATCATGATTGCCTCCTGCGGATGGGCGGTTTCTGGATTCAGGGGATGTACGACGGGTGATCGGCCTTCGCCTGCTCAAGCGTCTTGGTGGTGCGGTAGATCGGCTCCAAGCCTACCCTGTCAAATTCGGCTATCCCGTCTTGCTCTGCTTTGTGCAGCATTTCGGCTGCCCAGATCATTTTCGGCTTGGTGGGTGCGCAGGCCCTCGCAACATCTTGAACCGTGCGCCAGCCCCCGCCGCCTTTCATTTCATCTTTGATGAGTGAGCGGGTCAGATATCCGTCAATCGTTTCCAATTTGGCCTCCGGCGGTTTCTGTATCGTTGGGATGTATGCTATTTTTGAGCATACAGTATGTCAATAATAGACATACATTATTGCGCTTGCTAGTATGCGATTTATGGGCATACAAACGCGAATGGCGTGGCAGGACTTCCTAACTGACGAAGAGCGGCAAGAGCTTGAGGCCGCAGAGGCAGATTTTGCCGCTGCGAAAAGGGCTTTGGACCCGGTGAAGGCCCGTCGGGATGCCACGCGAAAGAAGCTCAAGATCCGTTGTGACATGCGTATGCACCGTGCCAAAGGTGAAAACGGATCGAACGAATAACGCACAGGTTGCCTTGTCCAGAAATTGTGTCCAGATTGGATACGTGAGGCGGGATTTAGAGTAAGAAAGCGATGTCCGAATCCGAAAAACGGCCGACACTCAAGATCGGATACGCTCGCGTTTCGACCGCTGAGCAAAACCCGGATATGCAGATCCAGGCGCTAAAGGATTATGGCGTCCCTGAGGGGCTGATCTTCGTGGATCGGGCCAGCGGCGGCAGCTTGGACCGCCCTAACTTCATTCGAGCGCTCAAGTTTGCACAGCACCCTGGCACTGAGTTTGTCGTATGGAAACTCGACCGGCTGGGCCGAACGCTGGAAGGCGTGATTATGGTGCTGAACCTGTTCGAGCGGCGTGGCCTGAAGTTCTTCAGCCTGACTGAGCGCGTGGATATGACCACGCCGATGGGCAAAGCGATGGTGCAGATCATGGGCGCTGTCGCTGAACTGGAGCGCAACCTGATCATTGAACGCACCAAGGCCGGGATCGAGCGGGCCAAGGCGAGGGGCGAGAAGCCGGGCCGCCCTGTTGCCATGACGCCTGCCCGGGTCGAGGTGGCCGACATGATGTTGCGCAACGGCAAGCGCGGCCAGGAAGTCTTTGAGGCGGTCAAGCCGCTGTCAGAGGTCAAGTTGAGCCGTGCAGCGTACTATGCTTTTCAAAAGCGGTGGGACGCTGGCGAGATAGAATCCGTCGAAGACGGTGGGGAACCCTAAGAGGGGGCAGAAGTGCGAGAGACAATAATCGCAGCGATGATCATTGGCGCATGTATTTTGGTGGCTAAGGCCGCCGAAATCCACTTTGGCGAGTTTCAGTCCTGCATGAGGGCAGTGCAAGCGCAAAGCCAGGGAGTAGATAGCCATCGTGCGGCTCTGGTTTGTAAGTCCAACTGAGGAGTAAAAATTGACAATCACAGTTTATTTTCAGCCGGTTAATAAAATTGATGGCGTTCGCGAAGGCTCCTCTGAGTTTGATACAGCCCAAGAAGCTCTTGCGGCTGTGGAGGGTTTGGAGCGGAGCGACGAAAAGGTCCGCATAGTCGGAAACAGTGGCCGCGAGATTACTAAGAGCCACCTTGAAATGCTGGCTGAGGCCGAATCCAACTAAGGAGCGAGGCAATGCGGTTGCGGGACAGAATTGCGCGACAAATGCTGTTTGCGGCCATCCTGGTTGCAAGTGATCGGTATGTCGGTCGCATGATCCACGCGATCCGCACCGCGCCGATGGATGAAAAGACGCAAGCGCTGATCGAGCGTTCCATGCGTCCAGAGTAGGAGCGAGGGCGCATGGCAGACTGGCCGCACACAATTCCTCATGACCTGAAGCGCATGCTCGAAACGAGGTCTGGCTTTCGTGACGCCCCAAGTGATCAGGATCTCTGGGGAGTGTTCAAGGAATGGCTCGAGCGGCACCAGGTTGAAGCTCCGCAGGGCTTGCCTGCCGCGCCTGAAGCCGCAACACCGAGCCTCGGCCACACGACGCCATACTGAAAGCACCCAGTAGCCCAACAGGGGCCTATGGGTGGGAATTCCGCCAGAGGTTGAAGCACACTTATTGCGCGATCTTGTTCCAAAAGCGAGCAAGGGCGCCCGAATGTCTCAACCAATCATCAACAAGAGCATATCGCTTGGCACAGTGCTGAGCCTTGCCACGATCCTTACTTCCCTGGCTTTCGCCTGGGGCCAATTCAATACGCGCATGTCCGTGACCGAGGCGACGATCAAGCGGCTCGAGGGGCAGGTCGTTGCGTTGGATGATTTCCAGCGCCTTGAGGATCAGCTCGACAGTATCGGCCCGCGTCTGCGGCAGGTGGAACAGCGCATCAGCGCGCAGGATGCCACGCTCGACCGCATTCTCGAAACCCTTGTCGATATCCGTGTGCGGCTTGATCGCCGAGCCGGTCCGGCGCCCGGCTATTTCCCTGAAAACCAATAGGAGGCGGATATGAAACTCATACCGAATTGGAAATCTGTTCTGGCCGGTTCGTGGTCGGTGCGGCTGATGGTGATTGCAGCGCTGGTGTCAATGGGTGGCGCATTCATCAGTATGGTGACCGCAGAGCAACTGGGTTGGGACCCGGTCTGGTTCGCGGCGGCTGCCGCGGTTCTGAACACGTTAGCCGTTCCCGCGCGCCTGATAGTTCAGACCAATCTCGAAGCCCTGAAGGACTTCAGAGCCGATACCAGCGGCGCAGTGCGACGGCGCGGGCTGGCCGGAATGACCGCGGGTGCCCTGGTGATCGCGATGGCAACGCCGTTTATTGCCAAATGGGAAGGTGTGCGGACTGTGGCATATGTCGATATCGTCGGCGTGCCCACAATTTGCTTCGGGGACACTCACGGCGTGCAGATCGGTGACACGGCCACAATGGCTGAATGCGTCGACCGGCTCGAGCAAGACGTTCATACCTTCTATGCCGAAATATCGCCGTGCATGACGAATAAGGGCATCCCTTTGGGTGTTCAGGCGTCCATGCTGGAACTTGCTTTCAATGTTGGCTCCGGGCCGGTGTGCCAGTCGACGATGATGCGAAAGGCCAACGCTGGCGATTATGTGGGTGCCTGCAATGAGTTGCGGCGTTGGGTTAAGGCGGGCGGCCAACGTATCCGCGGCCTCGAGAACCGGCGAGCGGACAGCAAGCACGCATTGTGCCTTAAAGGCCTTACCTGATGTTCTGGCGTGTTTGTGCCCCCCTGTGCCTTGTTCTGGCGGCCTGCGGGTCGCCAGTGGGGCGCCTGGCCAGCCTTGCCACGGGGGCGCCCAATGTGGCCGCCAACGTGCAGGCTGGTCGCACGAATGCGCAGACCATTGGCCAGACGGTGGTAACCGAGCAAAGGCTGACCCGGCCGCAAGCCCGCACCATTGAACAAAGCGCTGGCCGTACCAGCGTGCGCAGCGAGGCGGTTCAGACCGTTGTGGTGAGGGAAGATCCGCCGCCATGGCTGCTGCTGGTCGCGTTGCTGGGTTGGCTGTTGCCGACGCCAGCACAGATCGGCGCAAGCGTTGTGGCAGGCTTCGGCAGGGTGATAAAAATGGGTCCCTCCTAGGGCGGGGCGTCACGTGGGTAGCAGGATACGCAGAAAATTATGTGTGCGTGCCGCCGGGGATAGGGGTTGTTTATTATTTAGCTCGCGCAAGCGGCTGAAAGAAAACACCTAATCCGGCTCAAGAAGTAAAAATGCGCGCCTGTGCGCAGTGGTACAGTTTTCTATTTGATTGGGGCGCAAGTGGCTGGAAAGAATAAGAAATCGCGCGGCAGAGAAGTAAACCGCGCCGAGCTTGCCGAATTCAACGGCGTCTCGCTGCCGACCATCGACGATTGGGTGCGGCGCGGCTGCCCGGTGGTGCAGCGCGGCGGGCGGGGGCGGGCCTGGATTTTCAACACGGCTGAGGTTCGCAGCTGGCGGGACGACGATATCCGTGCCCAGTCGAGCCATACCACGAACGCAAACAAAGACGAACTGCAGCTGAGAAAACTGGCAGCGGAAACGGAACAAGCGGAACTCGATCTGGCCAAGGCCAAAGACGAGGTTGTCCCGGTCGAGCAATACGAGCGCGCGCTCACGAAAGCTTTTGGCGAGGTGCGGGCCAGCCTGCGAAACGTGCTGCCCCAGCGGGCGGCGCGCCGTCTCATGGGGGAAACTGACGAAACCCGCTTCAAGGACGTTATGCGCGAGGAAGTCGATCATGCCCTTGCGGGACTGGCCGACCGGGACCTTGTCGAAGAAACGGATCTGTTTCTTGGCGAAAATGAAGACGGCGAAGGCGAGGGGGCGGAAGGTGAGTGAACGCCCGGGCTGATTTTTCCAACGCCCGCGCGGTTGTCCGCGCGACCCGCCGCGCGCGGGAATTCTTGCGGCCACCGCCGAATCTGAAACCCTCCGAATGGGCTGAGGCGAATATCAATATCCCGGTCGGCAATGCCGTTCCGGGCAAAATGCGGTTTGATAATGCCCCGTATCAGAGGGAAGTGGTCGACATGACCGCGAACCCGCGGTGCGACCGTATCACGCTGATGTGGGGCGCCCAGGTCGGGAAGACACAAACCGCACTTGCCGCGCAGGCCTACCGGATCGGGTTCAACCCTGTTTCCCAAATGATGATGCAGCCCAGCCAGGGCGACCTGACAACCTGGCTCGAAACCAAGTTCAACCCGATGGTCGACGCGAACGAAGGACTGCAGAATGTTTTGGCCAAACCGCGCGGCCGGGACGGGGTGAACAACCAGCGCATGAAGAGTTACCCGGGCGGGTTTCTCATGTTCAGCTGGGCAGGATCGCCGAGAACGATGCGCGGCCGGTCGGCGCCGTTCATCGTGTGCGATGAGACAGACGGCTATGACCGCACAACCGAGGGGCACCCGGTCGGGCTTCTGTGGCAGCGTGCGGCTACCTTTGGTGATCAAAAGCTCCTGCTGGAAATCAGCACGCCGACCATCAAGGGTGAGAGCTGGATCGAGACCGCCTTTCTGGAAGGCGACCAGCGCTATTTCCATGTGGTCTGCCCACACTGCGGGCATATCCAAACCCTGAAATGGTCGCAGGTTACCTGGTGCAAAGACGAAAACGGCGAGCACCTGCCGGAGACGGCCACCTATCTTTGCGAGGGAGAGGGCTGCGGCACCGCCTGGAATGACGGGCAGCGCTGCGCCGCGATCCGCAACGCGGAGAAACAGGGCGGCGGCTGGATTGCTAAGAAGCCATTTCGCGGCCACGCCTCCTATCACTTGTCCGAACTCTACAGCTGCTTTCGCTACCTGAAAGACATTGTGCAGTCCTTCCTGGACAAGAAGGCAGCGAACGACCTGCAGACCTTTGTGAACGTGTCGCTGGCCGAGACCTGGGAAGAAGAGGGCGACCAGCTCGAGTCCTCTGTGCTGATGGCGCGGGCCAAGGAATTCACGGCGCCGGTCCCGATGGGGGCGGGCGTTTTGACGGCTGGCATTGACATGCAGAATGACCGGCTCGAGGTGGAAATCGTCGGCTGGGGGCTGGGCGACGAGTCCTGGTCTGTCGACTACAAGGTTCTGTGGGGCGATCCGCTGCAGCAGGACGTATGGGACGAACTGGACGAACTGCTTGCCGATACCTGGGAGCATGAAAGCGGCGCCGAGCTTCGGATCTCCGCCGCATGCCTGGACACCGGCGGCGAGGGCGGGCGGACACAGGCAGCCTATGACTATGCCCGGAAACGTCTGGGGCGGAAGGTCTGGGCGATCAAGGGGGTTGGCGGCTGGGGGCGCCCGATTGTGACCCAGCCCAGCAAAGTAAAGCAGCGCGGGGTTCGTCCGGTTTGGCTGCATTCGATTGGCGTGGACGAGGCGAAAGTCGTAGTCGCCCAGAATGCGCGCATCCCTGAGCCCGGCCCGGGGCATTGCCATTTCCCGCTTGGCCGCGACCCGGCCTGGTATGACATGTTCACCGCGGAAACCCTGCGAACCAAATACATCAAGGGTTTCCCTATCCGGGAATGGCACAATGTCCGCCCCCGGAATGAAGCCTTCGACTGCCGTGTTTATGCATATGCCGCGCTGCGGATTCTGCGCCCTAACATCAAGCGCGTTTTGAAGGGGCTGGAAGAACAGGGCCAGGAGATTGAGCAGGAGGCCGAAACCGTTGCCGAGGCAGAGGCCGGGGAAAATCCGCCAGAGGAACTGCGCGCGCCCACGGAGGAAACTCCGAAAAAGCGCCGACGTTTGAAGACCAAGAAAAGAAGGCGGCGCCGCAGCGACGAATAGGGCGAAAACGTGGGCGCAATTCCTGCCGAAATCGGTGCCGGGGTAACCTTCCGGCAAACAGTTTGCCTGCCGGTTCATCCGGCGCCGGATTGGTCGGTTACGCTGATCATGCGCGGCGCCAGTCAAATCGACTTGCCCGGAACAGGGCAGGCAGAGAACCACGAGCTGCACGCGCTCGCCAGCGTCACTAAGGATTGGTTGCCGGGACACTACCGGTATGAGCTGCGGGCCGTTTCGGGTGACGATGTGGTGACCGTGGAAACGGGCGAAGTGCGTGTCGCTCCTGATCTTATGGCCCAGGCCGCAGGCTATGACGGGCGCGACCATGTGCGCCGGGTTCTGGATGCTATCGAGGCGGTGATCGAGAACCGCGCAACCATCGACCAGCAGAGTTACCAGATCAACAACCGCTCGCTGCAGCGAACCCCTCTGGGCGAGCTTCTAAAGCTGCGCACCCAGTACCGTGCCGAACTTGCTGGCAAGAAGGCCGCCAAGAACGGGCGCAGGTTCGGGCGCATGATCAAGGTGCGAATGACATGATCCTGAATTGGTTCAGCAGATCGGCGCCAGCTGCCGACCCGGAACCGCAGCGCCGCGCTCCGCCAATGCTGTCGCCGCCCCGCCGCCGCGGCACGCGCATGTTTCAGGCAGCCGAAACCGACCGGCTTACAACCGGTTGGACAAGCAACCCAATGCCAGCGGATCAGATCATTCGCCGGAATTGGCGGGTGCTGGTCGCGCGTTCGCGGGAGCAGTCTGCCAATAACGACTATGCCAAAGCCTTCAAGCGCAGCGCCCGGCGCAACCTGATTGGCCAGCGCGGCTTTGTTCTGCAGGCCCAGGCACGTGACGGAAAGGGCAAGCTCGACAGCGGTGCGAATACAGCCTTGGAACGCGCTTGGGGTGACTGGTGCCGCGGGCGGAACTGCGATGTGAAAGGGCGTCGGTCTTTCCGGCAGATCCAGAAAACTCTGGTCAATGGCCTCTGCACTGACGGCGAGTTTATGGTGCGCTTTGTCTATGGGCGCGATGCCGGGCCGTGGGGATTTGCTTTGCAGGTTCTCGATCCGGTGCTCTGCCCGGTGGATTTTGACGAAGACCGGCGGCCAGGCGGCGGCTTCATCCGCGCTGGCATCGAATACACCAAGCTTGGCCGCCCAGTTGCCTACTACTTCACCACCTTGGACCAGTCCCAGGCCGACTATCATTATTCTGGCCGGGCCTTTGTCCGGGTGCCTGCAGACGAGATCGTCCATTGGTTCGAAGAGGATTTTGTCGGCCAGAAACGCGGTTTGCCGTGGATGGCGACGGCACTGCTGCGCATGCGGCAGCTGGGGGATTTTGAAAAAAGCGCCCTGAACAATGCCCGGGAAAGCGCTAAGAAATTCGGCGTGATTGAATGGGCCGAAGGATACGGGCCCTCCGACGCCGATGAAGAAGACGAAGAAGACGGCGACGAGCTGCGCGAATTTGAGATCGAAAGCGAGGACGGCGTCTATCAGGAATTGCCTATGGGCGCGCGCCTGAAAGGCACGCAAACCGCATATCCAAATGGCGAAATGGCGGTGTTTTCCAAGCACCAGTTGCGCGGCATCGCAACCGGTTTGGGCGTAGCCTACAACGACCTGGCCAATGACCTTGAGGGAGTGAACCTTTCGAGCATCCGGCATGGTGTGCTGAGCGAGCGAGATCACTGGCAGGAACTGCAGGAAAGCCTGATCGAGGCCTTTGCCATCCCGGTATATGAGCGCTGGCTCGAGGTGGCCCTCCTGCGGCAGCGGATCACCCTGGATAACGGTTCAGCCCTTCCTGCGGCAAAGCGGTCGAAGTTCCTTACCGTGATGTTCCAAGCCCGCCGGTGGCAGTGGATCGACCCAGCAAAGGACGTGAAGGCCGACGCTGACGCGGTCGAAAACATGTTCAAGTCCCGTGGTCAGGTGATCCGGGAACGCGGCCGGGACCCGCGGGAAGTCTATGCGGAGATCGCGGCAGATATCGAAGACATGCGCGCCGCCGGAATCTCCGAGGAAATCATCACGGCGCTAGTCACAGCAAAATCAAAAGGAGGGCAGGGCAATGGCAAGCAAGCCAACCCAGCAGCCGGAAAAGCCGGTGAAGGGGCCGACGAAGGAAATCAGGACGGCAGCTGACCTGGTCGGCCGTTCGCTGACCCGGGAACTGACCGCGGAGCAGATCAACGCGCGCGGCGAAGGCGGCGGCCTGCGGCGCATGGGTGAAGTGCGCGAGATCGACGAGGGCAAGCGCACGGTCGAACTCGCATTTTCCAGCACCCTGCCGGTACGCCGCTGGTTCGGAGAGGAAGTTCTTTCGCACGAAGCAGATGCCGTGAACCTTGAGCGGCTGAACGACGGTGGCGCGTTGCTGGTCAGCCATGACTGGGATGATCAGATCGGGGTGGTGGAAAGTGCGCGGGTTGACGCTGACGGCGTCGGCCGGGCGATGGTCCGGTTTGGTCAGAGCGTGCGGGCCCAGGAGATCTTTCAGGACGTGGTCGACGGTATCCGGCGCCATGTTTCGGTGGGTTACAAGGTTCACACCATCAAAGAGGAAATTCGCGAGGGCCAGCCCAACCTGGTCACCGTGACCCGGTGGGAGCCTTTCGAGATTTCAATCGTGGCTGTTCCGGCCGACCCAAGCGTCGGCGTGGGCCGCGAATTGGAAATTCCGCCAGAGGGCGGCGAGGCCGCAGGCGGGCAGACTGCGGGGGAAGATGCAGGCGCGGCGGAACGGTCCGCGGGCAATCAGCAAAGGGAAAACGAGATGAAAACGATCATCACCCGCGATGCGCACGGCAACAAGGTCCGCGCAAAAGTGGATGAAAACGGCAATATCGTCGAAGTGCTGGAAGTGCTGGAACGTGCCGATAGCGGCGCAGCTGGCGGCGCTGGCGGTAACGATGGCGGTCAGAGCGAGGCGGCGCTGGTAGAGCGTGGCCGTGAACAGGAGCGCACCCGTGTACGCGAGCTGAACGAACTGGGCGCCGAGTACGGTGCCCCGGAGCTGGCCCAGCGGATGATTGCGGAGGGGCGCGGCGTTCAGGAAATGCGCGACGGGCTGCTTGATCACCTGCATCAGCGCAGCACCGAAAACCGCCAGATTACCGAGCGCGCTGGCGTCGGTCTGACCGATGGCGAAGCGGACCAGTTCTCGTTCCTGCGCGCTATCCGGGCTTTGGCCAACCCGACCGACCGGGCGGCCCAGGAAGCCGCAGCCTTTGAATTCGAGGCGTCCGACGCTGCTGCGGAAGCCCAGGGCCGGGACGCCCAGGGGATCATGGTGCCGATTGACGTGCTGATGCGTGCGCCGCTCAATACCGGCAGCGGCGGTGCGACGGCTGCAGACACCGGTGGCAACGCCATTGCAAACCCGCTGCTGACTCAGAGCTTTATCCAGATGCTGCGCAATCAGACAATTCTGCTGCGCTTGGCGACCCCGCTTATGGGGCTTGTCGGCAACCCGGATATTCCGACACAGGAAGGCGGAGCCACCGGCTACTGGATTGGTGAAGACGACGAGGCGGCCGAGGATCTGCTGAGCCTGGGCCAGCGTCAGTTCTCTCCGAAGACCGTGGCGGCCTATTCGGAGATCACCCGGCGCACCCTGAAACAGACCAGCATGGATATCGAGGCGCTGGTCCGCAGTGACCTTGCCCTCGCGACTGGCACCTCCCTCGACTATGCCGGGTTCTACGGAACCGGCACCGGTGATCAGCCGTTGGGCATTGCCAACACCAACGGTGTGAACGTGGTGGATTTCGGCGGCGCGGCCTCCGGCGGCGGGACCGCAATGCCCACCTGGAAAGAAGTGATCCAGATGGAAAGCGACATTGCAGCTGCGAATGCAGATGTGAACCGCATGGCCTATGTCCAGAACGCCAAAATGCGCGGCCACTTCAAGAGCACCCAGAAGTTCGATGGCACCAACGGCTCGCCGATCTGGGAGAACGACAACACCGTGAACGGCTACCGCGGCGAGGTCACCAACCAGATCAAGGACGGCGACGTCTTCCACGGCGATTTCGGCAACGTCCTGGTCGGCATGTGGGGCGGGCTCGATATCACCGTCGACCCCTATACCCACAGCCGCCGCGGCCGCCTGCGGATCGTGTGCATGCAGGACGCTGACTATGTTCTGCGCCACCCGGCGGGCCTCTGCTACGGCACCGACGCCAGCTAACTGGCGCTAATCCTGCGCTCTGGCCCGAACCGGGCCGGAGGGTCTATTCCCCAATCGAGGATTGAAAAATGAGCGACCAGAAAAAGGCTCCGAAATCGAAATACACCGTGACCAGTGCTTTCATCTGGGACGGCGGTATCAAGAAGCCCAAAGACACCGTCGAACTGACCAAGACTGAAGCGCATGGCCTGATCAAGCGCGGCAAGATCGAAGAGCCGAAACGCGGCCGGGGCAAACAGGCCGAAGCCAGCGACGACTGATGGCCGGGCCTGCCTGGGAAACCCCCGACGCCTTCCTGCAGCTTGACGATTTTGCCACCTTGGCAACCGTCACGCCGCGGGAAGGCGTTTCCCGTGATATCAGGGGCATTTTTGACGAACCCTATTTCAACACGCAAATCGGGGAATACGAGGCCGACGCGGCCCAGCCGCGGCTGACCTGCAAGGCGTCGGACGTTGCCGATTTGTCGGCTAAGGATGGGGTCGAGATCGACGGCCGGTCCTATCTGCTGGTGACCGGGCCGCAGGCTGATGGAACTGGTTTTGCGGTGCTGATCCTGGCGGCGGTAGACTGAAACCATGCTGGCTTTTGATTTTGACGCCCGCGAGCTGAAGCGCATCGCCGATGAGTTCAAGGCCAGCGAAAAAGACCTGCAATATGCCTATTCGCGGGCATTGCGCAGGACCGCCCAGACCATGAAAACCCGCGCCCGCAAAGGCCTGCGCACAGAGCTGAAGTTGCGCACCGCCGCGGAGTTGCGCCGCCGCCTGCAGGGTTTCAGGTTCAAGCGTGGAAAAGGCCTGGGGGAAGTCAAAATGTGGTTTGGCCTGAACGATATGCGGGTGTCGGCTTTCAAGGGCCGGGCGTCCCTAACTGGCGCCGGTGCGGCCTTTGCGGGCCAAGATTTCCCCGGTGCGTTCATCGCCAGGAACGCCAAAGGCCGACCGACTGTCATGAGGCGCGCAACGCAAAAGGCCTACCCGATACGGGAGGAACGTATGGCCATCGAAGACAAGGCACAGATCTACATCGAGGACGAGGTTTTCGACGAGATCGAAGAGGTGTTTTTCAAGCACTTTCGGGCGGAGGTGCGGGCGCGCACGCTCTACAACGTGGGGAAAGGGTAAGGCATGGCCAACAATCTCGACTTGGACGCATTGCACGAGGCTATCCTCGATAAGATACGAGATCAGTTCCCGGTACTTCTGACCGTCGAAGACTATGAAGCCGACCGCAAGAAACTGAACGTGCCAGCAGTTCTGCTCGAGCTGGTTGATATGGAAGCGTCTCCCGATGGTGATGGCGGCAGCGGGCAGCTGCCGGTGGTGAGCAAGTGGGCCGCACGGGTGGTGTTCGGTTTCGAGCAGGTGAACGTCAAGCGTGAGGTCCGCAAGCTGGCCGGTGCGCTGGGAGTTTTTGTGCATCAGAACCGCTGGGGGCAGCCGGTGAGCCCAGCTAGTGTCACAATCATCGGGCCGGATGCATTCGACCCTGATTTTGACCGGTTTGAAGTCTGGGCGGTTGAATGGGATCAAAAGCTTGATCTGGGCGAAAACGTCTGGACCGGCGAGGGTGTTACCCCGGGTGTGGTAAAGATCGGTTTCGCGCCCAAAATCGGGCCAGGCAACGAGGCAGATTATAGCGATCTGCCAGGCGGTGCCGCATGAGCTACAGTGCGGCGCGTGGTGAGCAAATGCGCGAGGGGATCGTCCGTTTTGGCGTGGTGACCGCGGTTGATGCAGGGGCCGCTCGCGCAAAGGTGTCGTTTGGTGGCGATAGTGTGAGTGGCTGGCTGCCTTGGAAAGCGGAAAGGGCTGCCGCAATCTCAGTCTGGGCTCCGGTGAGCATTGGCGAACAGGTGATCGTCGTCTCCGAATCCGGCGACACTGCAAATGGCGTCATTCTCGGTTCGGTGTTCAGTGACGGCAACCCTGGCGCCGGATCGAGTGAGGCCATGCACAGGGTAAAAATCGGGCTGTCCTCGATCACGATCACAGCGAGCGCGATTACACTTTCGAGCAATGGATCGACGCTGGTACTGGATGCAGCGGGGATCTCGCTCAATGGTGCAGGGATTGACTTGAACTGATGCCGGGGATTTCTCGCATAGGGCAGGACGCCGCGGGCGGCACTATCGTCGAGGCTCTGGCGCCGACTGTTCGCGTAAATGGGAGCGCCGTTGCGGTGCTGGGCTGCGCGGTAGCCCCTCACGGGCTGGGTGCGCATGCAGGTCCGGTTATGGCCACTGCCAGCGGCACCGTCTTTGCCGAGGGCATCGCAGTTTGCAGGCAAGGTGACCTGGCGTCCTGCGGACATGCAGCAAGCGGCTCCGGCAACGTGTCGGCAGGAGGTTAGGGAAAACCGCCAGAGGTTTCGGGGGCGGTTCCGGGATGATGCTTGGGCATGCTTGGAATCGACGCCACAACCGGGAAAAGCCTGTCTGGCCTTGATCACCTGCGCCAGTCGGTGCGGGATATTCTGACCACGCCTATCGGAACCCGTGTAATGCGGCGGAACTACGGCAGCCGCCTGTACAGCCTGGTTGACGAACCGATGAATGACGCAACCCGGCTGGAAATGATGGCTGCCACCTATGAGGCGTTGGAAACCTGGGAGCCGCGCCTTCAGCTGGATCAAATCAGCGTGGAAATGCCAGAGCCGGGCAATGTTCTGGTGTCGCTGCAGGGGGTATATCTCCCGGACGGCCAGCCAATCACCCTTGACGGAATAGAGGTGCGCTGATGGCTGGGGGATTTTCCGCTGTCGACCTTTCCCAATTGCCTGCCCCGGATGCGGTTCAGGTGGTGGACTATGAGGCAACGCTCGCTGAAATGCTGGCAGACCTTCGGGCGCGGGCGCCAGCCTTTGACGCCCTTGTAGAAAGTGACCCAGCTTACAAGCTCTTGGAGCTTGGAGCCTATTTCAAGGTTCTCCTGCTGCAGCGTGTGAACGATGCCGCGCGGGCAGTTATGCCAGCCTATGCGATAGGTGCTGATTTGGACCAGATCGCAGCGCGCTACGGGGTTGCGCGGCTTGTGATCGATGCGGGTGACCCGGAAGCGCTGCCGCCGGTTCCGTCGGTTCTTGAGAGTGACTCCGATTTTCGCCGCCGGATGCTGTTAGCCTTTGAAGGGCTGAGCGCCGCGGGGCCGATTGGGGCCTACATCTTTCACGCGCTGGGCGCCGACCCGGACGTCGCCGATGCCAGTGTCCAAAGCCCGGCACCCGGCGAAGTTCTGATTTCCGTTCTGTCCCGTACCGCCGATGGCGCCGCCGGTGCAGCGCTGGTTTCCGCCGTTGAGGCTGCGGTCAATGCGGATGATGTGCGGCCGCTCTGTGATCTGGTGACTGTTCAAGCTGCTGAAATCGTCACCTATTCGATCAGCGCCTCTCTGACCGTCTATCCTGGCCCGGATAGCGAGGTGGTGAGAGCCGCGGCTGAGAAGGCTGCCCAAGCCTACGCCGACGCCCAGCACCGGCTGGGCCGCGATGTGACGCTTTCGGGCCTGTACGCGGCGCTGCATCAGCCTGGGGTGCAAAACGTGGTCCTGGCATCCCCTGCCGCGGACGTAGCCGTTAATGACGGCCAGGCGACCTATTGCAATGGGGTTGCCGTAACCGTGGGGGGCACAGGTGTCTGACAGTCTGCTGCCCCATAATGCAACTGAGGAAGAGCGGGCGCTCGAGGCGGTTTTGCGTGAGGCCTTTGCTCTGCCTGTGCTTCTGCGGGAAGTCTGGAACCCGGACAATTGCCCGGCGGAGCTTCTTCCCTGGCTGGCCGGTGCGTTCTCTGTTGATGATTGGGACCCGGGCTGGTCGGACGAAGCGAAGCGAAACGCAATCCGCCAAGCCTTTTCAGTGCATCAAAAAAAGGGAACCGTAGGCGCGGTAAAACAGGCTGTGGCCGCAGCGGGATATGGTGACGCAACCGTAGTTGAGCGTCATGGCTGGGAGACCTATGACGGTTCCTTTTTGTTCGACGGTGCAATCACCTACGACGAGCCCGACCATTGGGCGGAATACCGCGTTTACCTGTCCCGGCCGATCACGGTGGAACAGGCCGCCCAGGTCAGGGAGATCCTGAAAAGCACCGCACCGGCCAGGTGCCACCTCAAAGGGCTGTTCTACGAGCAGGCCCTGAACCTTTATGACGCCCGGATCACCTATGACGGGCAATTCACTCATGGAGTAGCATGATGGCAGGACTGCCGGAGAACCCGAATTGGGAAGCCGAAATCTACCAGATTGAAACGACCGACCCGGTTGTCGGCGGCCCGCCAAACCTTGCGCAGGGGCAGGGTATTGCCAATGCAGCGCAGCAGCAACTCGCCAACCGCACAGCCTGGCTGAAAGCGGAAGTTGAAGCGCTGGGCTTGAGTAAGGCAGACGTTGCTGAGCTCGATGCCCGGATTTCGGCCCTGCTGAACGGTGCCCCCGCTGCCTTGGATACGCTGAAAGAGCTTTCCGACGCCATCACCGGCAATGACGACGAAATCGCCGCAATGGTTGGCAATATTGCGGGAAAGCTGGATGCGTCAGCCTTTACCGGTGCCGCGGTTCTGGCGTTGCTGTTGGCTGAAAGCCATCCCTTTTTCCGAACCGATACCGCTTATCAATTCTCCAACTTTGGTGGCATCAAAAGAATTTTCGCCGGTTGGACTGATACCGGAAACCGGTTTTGGTTTGCGCCCCGAAGGGCTGACGACAGCGGTTGGGATGCGCCCGCTGAGTTCGGTTTTGACCGGGACAATGACCGCTGGTACAGCAAGGCTCCATTCTCGGTTCCCTCGCTCGTGGGAAATCCGACCATCGACCGTTTTGCCCGTCTGGATGCCAAGCGTTCCGGTTCGGACTATCAAAATGCCGCACTCGTTTTGGGTGCGCCAAGGGGTGACACTGCTGATGGTGCCACCACTCAAGGCCGGGGACTTCTGGCAGCCCTTGGTAAGAACGCAGGCACGTCTGCGGGGCCTGTTTGGCTGGCGTCACGGTCTTCAGGGATCACCGAGGACCATACGGATGATGATATTAAGGGATACAATGGCTTTGGCATCCGTCTGGACGATCAGGCTGTCGAGTTCTGGCGCAACGATGTGCTTGTACTGCGGGTTGGCAACGACGGCAGTTTGAAACTTACCGGGCAGGCCGGGGCAGTTCAGTCTTTTGCGATGGGCACACCGCCTGCTGGCTGGCTGGAATGCAACGGGGCCGCCATCTCCCGCACGGCCTATGCCGATTTGTTTGCCAAGATCGGAACCCTTTACGGCGCGGGCGACGGTGCCACGACCTTCAACATTCCTGACTATCGCGGTGAATTCCTCAGGGGCTGGGACAATGGGCGAGGCATAGACGGTGGCCGGGCGATGGGTAGCTTGCAGGATCACGCGTTGCAGCATCACGGCCACAGCTATTTGCGGCCGCGATTGAGCAGCGACACCGACCGTGGCACTGGGGGCGGGTCTCTCTGGTCGATTGACGAAAGCGAAACCGTAGCGACCGGCGGTATCGACAGCGGAAACGCCGCCAGCGAAACGCGCCCGCGCAACCGCGCGGTGCTGTACTGCATCAAATACTGAGGGCATTCCCATGACCAAGATTTTTCATTTCGACCCGGTGACTGGTGAATATGCAGGTGAAGAGGATGCCCGGCCTGATCCGATGGCCGGCCAACTGGACGGCGACGGCAATGAGCTGCTGTCTGCCGACGCGGTGCTTGTGCCGGGCTTTGCCACGCTGATTGAACCTATGGCCGCAAGAGTCGGGTTTGCCCGTGTCTTTGCCGATGCGGCTTGGAGCGAGGTTGAAGACCATCGCGGCAAGACCCTATGGACTGCCGAAGGCGAGGCACGGGAGATTTCCTCCCTGGGGCCGCTGCCCGGAGGCCTGCTGACGGAAAAACCAGTATTGCCGACCTATCCAGACTTAGAGGCCGCGATTGCAGCCATGCTGGGCTGGATCAACGATTTTGCAGCCACCCTTACTGCGGCCATGCCGGAGGCCGAGGTGCGTTCTCTGCCTGTCAAGGCTACCGCAGCTCGTGCTTACCTGGCGGGGGACGCAACTCCGGAGCAGCTGGCCATGCTGCAGGCGGAGGTTGATCTGACCAGTGAGGCCCTGGCAGATCTTGCTGCAGAGATCGTGGCGAACGCTGACCGTGACGATCAGGTTAACGCCCGGATTTCGGGCCTGCGCCGCTCGCTGAAGTCGCAGCTCGAATCCGCAGCTGATGCGTTCGCCTATGAAACGATCCTTGAGGCGGGCAAGCAGCAAGCACTGACCATGGCCTCTGACCTGGGTATCGCACCTCCGTCCTAACCCCGCCTTTGGGAAATCCGCCAGAGGGATCAGTTTGCCGCTCTGGGCATAGTTTTTGTCAAACGCAGATACAGCGAGGGCAAAAATGTCTGGATTTCTCCACGGCGTCGAGGTGATCGAGATTGACACGGGCCCGCGCCCGATCCGTACAATCCGCACCGGCGTTATCGGTATTGTCGGCACGGCCCCGCAGGCTGATGCCGACGCTTTCCCGTTGAATACCCCGGTTCTGGTCGCTGGCAGCCGCACTGAAGCCGCCAAGCTCGACACTACCGCGGATGGCACCGGCGGCGGCACGCTGCCCGGCGCGATGGATGGTATTTTCGACCAGATCGGCGCGGTGGTTATCGTGGTCCGGGTCGACGAGGGGGCCGACGAAGCCGCCACTCTGGCCAATGTGATAGGTGGTGTGAACTCGGGCAATGGCCAGTTTGAGGGTGTGCATGCTCTGGCAGGTGCCGAAAGCGTTGTTGGTCATTCCCCGCGCATTCTTTGCGCGCCCGGCTGGACCCACCAGCGCCCGGAAGACACCGGCAACCCGGGAACCTATCTGGCAAACCCGGTTGTTGCGGAGCTGGAAGGGATCGCCGACCGCATGGGGGCTGTGGTTGTCGCTGATGGCCCGAACACCACCGATGCCGCTGCGCAGACCTATGCAGCCGACTGGGGAACCACAGGCCGTATTTACGTGGTCGACCCTTGGGTGAAGGTTGCGGCAAGCGACGGCAGTATTGTCGACGAACCTGCATCGGCCCGCGTGGCTGGCGTGATCGCCCGCACCGACAACGACAAAGGCTTCTGGAAATCGCCCTCGAATGAGGGGATCACCGGCATCATCGGCACGTCACGGCCGGTTGATTTCAAACTGGGCGACCAGTCGAGCCGGGCCAACCTGCTGAACGAAAACAATGTCACCACGATCATTCGCCAGAACGGGTTCCGGCTCTGGGGTAACCGGGTGCCGACCGCAGACCCGAAATGGCAGTTTATCAGCGTGCGCCGCACGGCTGATGTTCTGAATGACAGCATCCAGCGCGCGCATCTGTGGGCCGTCGACCGGGCAATCACCAAAACCTACATCGAAGAGGTTGCCGAGGGCGTGAATGGCTACATCGCGGGGCTGGTTGCACAGGGGGCGCTGCTGGGAGGCAAGTGCTGGGGCGACCCGGACTTGAACACCGCGGCCAGCATTCAAAACGGTCAGGTGTGGTTCAACTTCGATTTCACGCCGCCCTATCCGGCTGAGCGGGTCACCTTCCGCTCGCACCTCACCAACGACTATATCGCGGAGGCTCTGGCATAATGGCTATCACCGACATTCTGAAGGCCTTTAACCTTTTCGTTGATGGCCACGGCCACGCGGGCAAGATGGGCGACTATACACCGCCCAGCCCTTCTATCGCCGCCGAGGAATACCGGGCAGGCGGGATGGATGGCCCCGTCGATATCGACATGGGACAGGAGAAAATGACCACCTCCTTTGTCCTGCGGAACTACAGCGCGACTGTGCTGTCCCTCTGGGGTGTTGCGCCGGGCCGCCTGATCCAAGTCACCGCGCGCGGCTCTCTGGAAAGCGAAGACGGCACCGTAAAGGCGGTGGTGCACAATATCCGGGGCAAGATCCTGCAGGGCGACCGGGGCACCTGGTCGCCGGGGCAGTCCGCCTCGCTGACCGTCAATATGTCGGTCGAATACTTCAAGGAAACCATCGACGGCCAGGTCACCACCGAGGTCGACGTTATCAACATGGTGCGGATCGTGGGAGGCGTGGATCAGCTCGCCGAACGCCGGGCCGCGCTTGGCATCTAAGGAGAACCCATGGAACGCAAACTGCCCGAATATTTGAAGCTGGACAGCAGCGGCGAGGAAGACCGTATCACGGTGACCCTTTTGAAGGGCGTTAAGGTGGATGGTGAAGCCCGCAAATCGCTGACCCTGCGGGAGCCGTCTGTCGGCGACAACATCGCCGCCCGGGATATGGCAAACAAGGACAATGCAATGTCCGAGGTGGTTCTGATCGCCAACCTGGCCGAGGTTCCGGCCGAGGCAATCCAAGCCGCCAAGATGCGCGATTACAGCCGCCTGCAGGAGGCGCTGGATTTTTTGAATGGCTGAAGCCTGAAACCGCGCGCGCTGGTGTCTTGCTGCTGGCGCGTGCGACTGGCTGGTCACATGCCGAAATCACCGCAATGAGCGCAAGCCGTCTAACCTGGTGGCTGAGGGGGCTGGATGAAAAAGCAACGTCTTAGCGCCGATATCACCATTGGCGGCGTTCTCGAAAAATCCTTCAAGAAGAACATCGGCCTGATCCGCTCCGGCTTTGAGAGTGTCGGAGACAGCATCAAGTCTGTGAAGGCGCGGCAGAAAGAACTGTCGCGCCAGCGCGCGGATCTGATCAAACAGGGCAAATCTGTTGATGCCCTGGATCGCGAATACGAAGACCTTGAGCGTACCCTCGAGCAGCTGGTCAGAAAACAGCGCCGCTGGGAGCGTGCCATGAGGGACAGCAGGCGCGTCGGCGAATCCTTCGGGCGAATGACCGAGAACGTGGGCCGCCTCAGCCGTCGGATGGCGCTGGGCGTTGCAGCCGCCGGTGCCGGGATCTTCACACTGGCGAGCTCAACCGCGAAGTACGGCGACGACGTAGCAAAGACGGCGGGCAAGCTTGGTATTGGCATCGAAGCGCTTCAGGAATACCGATATGCTGCTGAGCGGTCTGGGGTTTCGGTCAGCACCTTCGATAGCTCCCTTACGGCTATGCAAAAGCGGCTGGGGGAGGCTGCCAAGGGCACCGGTGCCGCAAAGAAGGCGCTGGATCAGATCGGACTGAGCGCAAATGACCTTGTTCGCATGGGGCCAGAGCAGGCTTTGGCTGCCATTTCCGACAAGCTGAACAAGATCGAGAGCCCGGCCGAACGGGCCGCGCTGGCTGCGGCGCTGTTCAGCCGGTCGGGTATAGGCATGGTCAACATGCTGGGTAGCGGTTCTGAGGCGCTGGAACAGCTGCGCAAGGATGCCCGGCGCACCGGGTATGTGCTGAGCGAAGAGGCCGCACGGGATGCGGAGAAATTTGCGGATGCGCAGCTTGACGCGCAGCTGACCATTAAGGGGTTGAAGAACACCATCGGCGCTGAGCTGATGCCGGTAGTGACCCGGTCCATGAAGCAATTCAGTGCCTGGGCCATCGAAAACCGCGAAGACATTAAGGCGTTTGCCGAGACCGCGGCCAACAAGATTGAGGCCGCGCTGCCGGTGATTGGCCAAATCGTCGAGGGGATGGGCAAAGTATCCAGCCAGGTCGGCGCTGTGGCATCCAGGGTTGCCCAGATGGTCGGCGGCTGGGAGAACTTCGGCGTGATCATCGGCGCGGTGCTCGCGGGCAAAACGATTGCCAGCATTGCGAGCTTCGGTATCGCTGTCGGGCGCCTGGGTGTGTCCCTGGTTAGTCTTACGGGTGTGCTGCCTCTTGTGGCTGGCGGCATCAAAGCCATAGGTGCTGCATTGCTGGCGAACCCGATTGGCCTGACCGTGGCGGCCATCGCCGGTTCAGCTGTCTTGATTTACCAGAACTGGGACAAAGTCGGCCCGTGGTTCGGCGAACTATGGGGCGGCGTGCGCGCCACCTTTGAAGGTGTCAGCGGATTCATTGGCGGGGTCTGGCGCGGGGATTGGGAAGCCGCGGCCGATGGTGCACGCAAAGCCTGGGGCGGGATCAAAGGCTACTATTCCACCCTATGGGACGGCGTCGGCGCGGTGTTCAAGGCCACCTGGGAGAATGTGATCCGGCCGGTAACTGACGCCTTGGGCTGGACTGATGGCATTGTCTCCGCGTGGGAGAACGTCAAAACCGGCCTGAAAACGGTTCTGGATTGGCTGGGACAGAAATTCGACTGGCTGATGGGTAAGCTGCAGCCTGTCATTGAAAAACTGACTTGGCTTCGGGATAAGGGCGCTAGTGCTGTTAACGGCATAAAGGATATCGGTTCCAGTATTGGGGGTATCTTCAGCAGCGGAGACGACGCGCCAGAAACGCAAAGTGCTGCCAGAAACACTGTCAACGGCCGCGCCGCCCCCATGCATATCTCTGGATCGTTCCTGGGCGGTGATATCGGCCGCGGCTTTCGTCGTGTCGGAGAGCAAGGGCCGGAAACGATCTGGAACTCGAAAGGGGCATATGTCGCGCACGCTGGCGCCACTGAGCGGCTGGCGCAGCTGGCGGCGCGGGCAGAGCCCATGCTTGCCGCACTGGGCGGAGGGCTGCAGAGAGCGATGGAACAGGCGCAGGCCGCTGTTGCAGCGTCAGTTCCCCAGGCACCGGCCGCAGGGGGGCAGGCCGCGCCGGTAGTCCAGCATATCCAGATCCACGCGACGCACCTGACGGTTACCCAGATTGCCGATGAATTGGAACGCCGGGGGCGCATGGCCCGTTCCGGGGCACTCTATGATGCGGCGCACGATTACGGCCAGTATGGGGGCGGGTGATGGCAGGCAGAATGATGCAGCTGGGCGCCTATCAGTTCAGCCTGGACGATGCCGCATATCAGCGGCTCTATCGTTCCACGGAATACCGCTGGGGCGCCATTGAACGTATGGGCAAGCATGACGCCCTGCAGTTCACCGGGCTGGGCGCTGACACAATGACATTGCAAGGTACCATTTACCCGCATTTCCGGGGAGGGTTGGGACAGGTCGACAAGATGCGGCTTTCGGCATCCCTTGGCATTCCTCTGCCGCTGATCGCGGGCACCGGCAAAGTGCTGGGGCTGTGGGTGATCGAACGGGTGGGCGAAAGCCAGCGCACCTTTGCCGAACAGGGTGCGCCATTGCGGCAAGATTTCACGATCAGCATCAGGAGATATGATGGCGGACTCCGCAGTCTCTTACCGTTCTAAGGACGGCGACACGGTCGACGAAATTGTCTGGCGCTACTACGGAAACCAGGTGCGTGGGGCTTTGGAGATTGTGCTCGAGGCAAACCCGGGCCTGGCGGATCTTGGACCGGTCCTACCGGTTGGTACATCTGTTCAGCTGCCGGAAATCGAAACCCCGAAAGAGGCGGAAAGCGTGAGCCTATGGGATTGACGGATTTTCGCCCCCTCATGCGGGTAGAGGTCGACGGCAAGGATATCACCGGCATTCTTGCACCACGCCTTTCGAGCCTGACGCTGACAGACGCCGCTGGGGTGCAGTCGGACCAGGTGCAGATTGTTCTGAGCGACACGGGGACGTTTGACCGGCTCAAAGAGCCGCGCCAGGGGGCCGAAATCAAGGTCTGGCTGGGGCACGCCTTCAATCTGAAGTTCATGGGCCTTTTCATCGCCGACGCCTTCGAACTGCATGGGCGGCCGGATACCATTGTGATCACCGGCAGCGCGTCAGTAAATGGGACCACCACAAGCGGCAAAACCGCTCTGACAGACCAGAAGAAACGCAGTTGGCCGCAGGGAACAACCATCGCGGCGATGGTCGGCAAAATCGCTGGCGAACACGGGTTGCAGGCGTTGGTTGCTCAGAGCCTGGGGAACATCGCACTGCCTCACATAGATCAGATCGACGAGAGTGACATAAACCTCTTGTCCCGGGTGGCCCGCGATCTGGACGCAATCGCAAAGCCTGGCAACGGCCGCCTGATCATGGCGCGGCGCGGGGAAAGCCTCACGGCATCCGGCAAGCCGATGCCCGTTCTGTCGATCACCGAACGCGGTGTAAGCCGCTGGGGCTATCGGAACACCCTGCGGGAAAAGATCGGTTCCGTAGTGGCGGCCTATCAAGATCTCGCTCAAGGCAGCCAGCAGGAATGCACGGCGGGCGAGGGCGCACCGGTGCAGCGTTTGAAACGGCGTTTCCCTGACAAGGCAACGGCACAACGGGCGGCTGACACAGAGCTGCGCCGATTGCGCCGCGCTGGGCGCTCGCTATCGATCGATTTGAAAGGCGACCCGGATGCCAAGGCAGAGGCGGTGCTGCAGGCTGCTGGCTTCAGGTCTTACATCGACGGGCCCTGGCTGATTACCAGGGCCACGCATTCTCTGGACAGCGGCGGGTATCGCACCAGTATCGAGGCGGAGCCGCTGGAATAGCTGTTTCCCACGTTCTGCAGGTGTTTTCGCTTTGTCTTGGGAAATTTTTAGGCCAAGCGTTTGAAAACGCCTGGTTTCCATCAGCCTTGAAAACCGTTGAACGTGAGAGCGTTCCCAGGGTTCGAATCCCTGTCTCCCCGCCACTAAATCACGAAAACGGCAATTCTCTCCTGAGCCTGACCTGGCTTTTGAACCGGGCAGTTTGCTCTGCTTCGGGCTTTCCGCCTGATTGTTCCCGGATATTCCAAGGTGGCCTGAGCTCCAATTTTCCTTCACGCCTGAGGGATGCCTTGGGCCTGTTTCGACGGCGTTACCCGGCCAGTCTGTCACTCACCGCCTTCTGCGCAAGGTCTGCGGCGCCGGGTCTGGTGCAGTGCACAGGCCGGAGAAGCGCGGGTTAGAGGCAGGCGAAGCAGGGGTAAGCCATAGATTTCTTTCTCCTGCGCTGAGGATGTGAACATTCTCCCCTCTAGAGCCGGCAGGGCGATGGCGCCGGCGGAAGATGCAGGAAAGGTTTGGACATGGCGATCGAAAAAACTGATACGCTGGTTGTCGGTGCTGGTCAGGCCGGGGTGGCCATGAGCGAACACCTGACCAGTCATGGCGTGCCGCATCTGGTGCTGGAAAAGAACCGGATTGCCGAGGCCTGGCGCACTGGCCGCTGGGACTCGCTGGTGGCGAACGGCCCGGCCTGGCACGACCGTTTTCCGAACCTTGAGTTCACGGATACCGATCCGGAAGCCTTTGCCGGGAAGGAACGTATTGCGGATTATTTCGTTGAATACGCCGGGCGTTTCAACGCCCCGATCCGGACCGGTGTCGAAGTGACCAGGGCCGAGCGTATCAAGGGCACCGGCGGTTTCCGGGTCGAGACCTCAAAGGGCGTGATCGAAGCGAAGCGCATTGTTGCCGCCACCGGCGCCTTTCAGCACCCCGTTATCCCGCCGCTGGTGCCGGAAGGCGCAGAGGTGAACCAGCTTCATTCCTTTCACTACCGCAATCCGGAACAGCTGCCCGAAGGCGCGGTGCTGGTGGTCGGCGCGGGGTCATCCGGTGCGCAGATCGCCGATGAGCTGAACCGGGCAGGCCGCAAGGTTTATCTTTCGGTGGGGCCGCACGATCGCCCGCCGCGGATGTACCGGGGACGCGACTTTGTCTGGTGGCTGGGGGTGCTGGGCCTGTGGGATCAGGCCGCGCTGGAGCCGGGCAAGGAGCATGTGACGATCTCCGTCAGCGGGGCCTATGGCGGTCAGACCATGGATTTCCGCCGCCTGGCAGGCGAGGGGGTGACGCTGCTGGGTCTGACAGAGTCCTATGAAAACGGGGTCATGAATTTCGCCGGCGATCTGCAGGACAATATTGCAGCAGGCGACGCGGACTACCTGAAGATGCTGGATCTTGCGGATGCCTATGCCGAACGCACCGGCATTGAGTTGCCTGAGGAGCCGGAAGCCCGCAAGGCCTTCCCCGATCCGGACAGTCTGACAAACCCGATCCGCGCACTCGACCTGGAAAACGAAGGTATCACAACCATTCTTTGGGCCACCGGGTTCCGTCAGGATTTCTCGTGGATGCACGTCGATGCCTTTGACGGGACCGGCCGCCCGCAGCATCAGCGCGGCGTGTCCGCGGAGCCGGGGATCTACTTCCTCGGCCTGCCCTGGCAGTCGCGCCGCGGCTCGACCTTCATCTGGGGGGTCTGGCATGATGCCAAGCATGTGGCCGACCAGATCGCCATCCAGCGCCATTACGAAGGCTACCGCGCGCCTGATGAGGCCTGACCTTCCGGTTCGCAGCAGCACATGACAGTTGTGCCGGTCAGCACAGGTTTTGACCGGACACGCCATCCCGCCAGGCCAGGAGGACACCATGGCTCATACCCGTATCCGCAAGTTCAACACCAAGATCACCTACCCGGAACAGAACCTCGACAACGACCTGTGCCAGGCGGTGGTAACGCAGGGCGGCAAGACTGTCTATTTGCGCGGCCAATGCCCGCAGAACCTGGACGATGCGAAGAACATCGACAGCCACGATCCGGTGGAGCAGACCCATAAGGTGATGCAAAACATCAGGCAGCTGATCGAAGAGTGCGGCGGCACAATGGAGCATCTGGTGAAGGTGGTTGTTTACATCACCGATGTGCGCCACCGCGAGGCGGTTTACCGCACCATGGGCGAATACATCAAAGGGGTGCACCCGGTGTCGACCGGCCTGGTTGTGCAGGCGCTGGCACGGCCCGAGTGGCTGGTGGAGATCGACGGCACCGCGGTTATTCCGGACTGATCCGGAAGCGGGAAGGGGGCTGTCTGCCCCCTCTTGAGCCTGCGGCTCAATTCACCCCCGAGGATATTTCCGGCCAGATGAAGAACGGGTCCGTTTCCAATGGCTGTTGAGGAGGAAAGACGATGACATTTTCGCTTGTGGCGCGCTGCGCGGAAACGGGCATGTTCGGGGTGGCGATTTCGTCCTCCTCGCCGGCGGTGGCGGCGCGCTGTTCCTTTGCGCGGGCGGGTGTTGGTGCGGTCGCAAGCCAGAATGTGACCGACCCAAGTCTCGGTCCCCTGGCACTCGACCTGATGGAGCAGGGCTTGAGCGCGGCTGAGGCGGTGGCGGAGATTCAGCGGCGCGGCAGGTTCATTGAATACCGGCAAGTGCTGGCCGTAGACAAAAGCGGCGGCACTGCCATTCACTCCGGACCGAACTCTCTGGGCATCTGGACGCAGGCAGAAGGCCAGGATGTGGCCTCGGGCGGCAACTTGCTGGCCAACGATGGCGTCTGCCAGGCCATTGTGGACGGGTTCGCGGCTTCAACCGGCCATCTTGGCGACCGGCTGATTGCCTCCATGCGGGCCGGGCTGGCGGCAGGCGGCGAGGCCGGGCCGGTGCATTCGGCAGGCATGAAAATCGTCGACAAGGTGAGCTGGCCTGTGGCCGACCTGCGCTGCGATTGGTCTGAGGACTGCCCGATCGAGAACATTGCCATGGCCTGGGACATCTACAAGCCGCAGCTGGATGCCTACGTCCAGCGCGCGCTCGACCCGCGCGAGGCGCCGTCCTACGGCGTGCCGGGCGACGAATAATCAGGAGAGAGACGATGCTGGACTATACACTGGATGATTGGAAATCCCGGGCGGCGGCTCTTTCTTTCCGCAGTCAGGCCTTTATTGACGGCAAGTTCATAGATGCGGCCTCGGGCAGGACATTTGCCAGCGTGAATCCGGCAACGGGCGAGGTGCTGGCGCAGGTTGCCGAATGCGATGAAGAGGACGTGAACAGCGCCGTTGCGGCGGGCCGCAGGGCGTTTGAGGATGGGCGCTGGTCGCGGATAGCGCCGGGGGCCCGCAAGGCAGTGATGCTGAAACTGGCGGACCTGATCCGGGAAAATCTGGAGGAGATGGCGCTGCTGGACAGCCTGGACATGGGCAAGCTGGTGACCGATGCGGCCACCATCGACGCGCCCGGGTCTGCGCATTTCTTCCAGTGGTACGCTGAGGCCATCGACAAGGTCTATGACGAGGTGGCGCCGACCGGGCCCGGCGATCTGGCGTTGGTCAGCCGCGTGCCGTTGGGCGTGGTCGGGGCTGTAACACCCTGGAACTTCCCGCTGGATATGGCGACCTGGAAAGCGGCTGCGGCATTGGCGGCCGGCAACTCGGTTGTTTTGAAACCGGCGGAACAGTCACCTTTGTCGGCGCTGCGGCTGGCGGAACTGGCGGCAGAGGCCGGTGTGCCGGACGGCGTCTTCAACGTGGTGCCGGGCTATGGCGCAACCGCGGGCAAGGCGCTGGGTCTTCATATGGATGTGGACTGCCTTGCCTTCACGGGTTCTACCGCAGTCGGCAAGATGTTCATGCAGTATTCCGGGCAGTCGAACCTGAAGCAGGTCTGGCCCGAAACCGGCGGCAAGAGCCCCAACCTGGTGTTTGCGGATTGCGAGGATCTGGACACGGCTGCCGACATGGCTGCCTTTGGAATCTTCTTCAATCAGGGGGAGGTCTGCTCGGCCAACTCGCGGCTCTATGTGGAGCGCTCGATCAAGGATGCCTTTGTCGAGAAGCTGATTGCCCGCGCCGAGGCGACCCAGCCGGGTGATCCGCTGGATCCGGCCTCGAAAATGGGTGCCATCGTAGATGAGAAGCAGACCGAGGGAATCATGCGCTTTGTCGAGGCAGGCAAAGCCTCGGCCAATCTGGTGGCAGGCGGCGAGCGGGTGACCGTTGATGGCAAGGGCTGTTTCGTGCAGCCGACGATCTTTGACGACGTGAGCCACGACAACCCGCTGGCCAGGGATGAGATCTTTGGCCCGGTGCTGTCGGTCATTCCGTTCGACAGCGAGGAGGAGGCGGTCGCCATGGCCAATGACTCGATCTATGGGCTGGCGGCGTCGGTCTGGACCGACAACCTCAGCCGCGCTTGCCGGGTGGCAGACAAGCTGCAGGTTGGCACCGTTTCGGTCAATACAGTAGACGCTTTGTCAGCTCAGACACCGTTTGGGGGCATGAAACAGTCGGGCTTCGGGCGCGACTTGTCGCTGCACAGCTTGGAAAAATACACTGCACTGAAAACCACTTGGATCAAATACCGGGCTTGATCGGGCCGGTCCTGCTCCGGCATAGTTGCTGACATGCCTTTGCGTTTCACCTTGCGCCAGCTGGAGTATTTCGTCGCCGTCGGCGAGGCCGGGTCCATTGCCCTGGCCTCGGAGAAGGTGAATGTGTCCTCGCCTTCGATCTCTGCAGCGGTGTCGCAGCTGGAAAATGAATTCGGCCTGCAGCTGTTTGTGCGCAAGCACGCGCAGGGCTTGTCGCTGACCCAGGCCGGGCATCAGTTCATGGATCAGGCACGCGCGGTTCTGTATGAGGCCGGGGCGCTCAGCCGGCTGGCGGACAATATCTCGGGCTTCGTGCAGGGGCCCTTGTCGGTGGGATGCCTGCTAACCTTTGCCCAGCTGATTGTGCCGGGCCTGCGCCGCCAGTTCGAGGCGCTCTATCCCGCCGTCACCATAAGCCAGACGGAGCGCGATCAGGCCGGGCTGATCGACCTGATCCGCCAGGCGCGCATTGACGTGGCGCTGACCTATGACCTGAATATCCCTGCGGATCTGACATTCAACGCGCTGGCGGAACTGCCGCCCTATGCCTTGTTGAGCGAGGATCACCCGTTGGCGGACCGCGCAAGTGTCACTGTGGACGACCTGGCTGCGCATCCGATGGTGCTGCTGGATCTGCCGCTGAGTGCCGAGTACTTCCTTTCGTTTTTTGAAGACGCCGGAGTTACACCGCAGATTGCCGAGCGCACCCGCGACATGGCGGTGATGCGCGGGCTGGTGGCAAACGGCTTTGGCTATTCCATTGCCAATATCCGTCCAGTGACAGACATGGCGCCGGACGGGCGCAAACTGAAGTTCGTGCCAATCGAAGGCAAGCTGCGCCCTATGCGGATGGGGCTGCTGACGGCTGAAGGTGCTGAGAACGTTCTAACCGTCAAAACCTTCATCAACTACTGCCAGGAGCGGATCACTGACGGCAGCGTGCCTGGCATCCGCATCGGGGACGGCGGCGGCGCTTAGGCGGCGGCTAATCAATGCTTCCGTAAGCGCAACTTTCGCCTTTGGGCCGGTCCTGTACCTTTGTGGGGCTCTTGCACCGAAGGAGATGGAAATTGCGCGATCCCCGTTATGATATTCTGTTCGAGCCGATGAAGATCGGCCCGCTCACCGCCAAGAACCGCTTTTACCAGGTGCCCCACTGCAACGGCGGCGGCTACCGGGACCCCTCTGCGGCGGCAGCGATGCGGGGCATCAAGGCCGAGGGCGGCTGGGGCGTGATCTTCACCGAACAGTGCGAGATGCATCACACCTCGGAAATCACACCCTTCATCGAACTGCGCCTGTGGGAGGATAAAGACATCCCGCAGCTCAGGAAGATGTCGGAGCGGATGAAGACCCACGGCGCGCTGGCCGGGATCCAGCTGGCCTATTCCGGAATCAACGGCCCGAACCTTTACTCCAAGGAGGTGCCGCTGGCGCCCTCTGCGCTGCCGATCCGCACCTTCACCAATGACCCGGTGCAGGCCCGTGCGCTGGACAGGCAGGATATCAAGGACCTGCGCCGCTGGTTCGTGAATGCGGCGAAACGGTCAAAGGAAGCCGGGTTCGACCTGATCTGCCTGTATGGCGCGCATGGGTTCGGTATCTTCCAGCACTTCCTGAGCCGGGCGACGAACCAGCGGTCGGATGAATACGGCGGCAGTCTGGAGAACCGGGCGCGGTTCAGCCAGGAAGTGATTGCGGACATGCGCGACGCCGTGGGCGATACCATGGCAATCACCCTGCGGGTTTCGCTGGACGAGACCATCGGGGAACTGGGTTTCTCCAACGCCGAGGTGCGCGATTACATCGAGATGAACAAAAACCTGCCGGACCTGTGGGACCTGGCGCAGGGCACTTGGGAGGATTGTTCCGGCCCGTCCCGTTTCAAGGAGGAAGCTGCGCAGGAACAGCTGGTGCGCGGCATTCATGAGCTGACCGATAAGCCCATCGTCGGTGTCGGCCGCTTCACCAGCCCGGATGTGATGGCCAAGATGGTTAAATCCGGCACGCTCGATTTCATCGGCTGTGCGCGGCCTTCGATTGCCGATCCTTTCTTGCCGAAGAAGATCGAGGAAGGCCGGATCGAGGATATCCGTGAATGCATCGGCTGCAACATCTGCATTACCGGCGACATGACCATGTCGATCAGCCGCTGCACCCAAAATCCGACCTTCATGGAGGAATGGCGCAAGGGCTGGCATCCGGAGAAGATGAACACCAAGGGCGAAAGCTCCAACGTGCTGGTTGTCGGCTCAGGCCCGGCAGGCCTGGAAGCCGCCTGGGCGCTGTGCCGCCGCGGCTATGACGTGGCGGTGGCCGAGGCGAAGGACGTGATCGGCGGTCGCGTGACCCGCGAACGCACATTGCCGGGCCTCAATGCCTGGGGCCGTGTGGTGGACTACCGCGACTACCAGCTGAGCCAGCGCCCGAATGTGGAGATCTACCGCGAAAGCCCGCTGGATGCGGACAGCATTCTGGAGTTCGGCTTTGAGAACATCTGTATCGCCACCGGTTCCACCTGGCGCCGGGACGGGGTTTCCCGCCAGCATGTGGTGCCGATGCCGATTGGTGAGGGTGCAAAGGTCTATACCCCCGACGATCTGATGGATGGCACCATCCCCGAAGGCCGCGTGGTGGTCTATGACGACGACCACTATTACATGGGCGGCGTTCTGGCCGAACTGCTGGCCTCCAAAGGTGCGCAGGTAACGCTGGTCACGCCCTCGGCTTTTGTCAGCGACTGGACCAACAACACGCTGGAACAGGTTGCCATTCATCCGCGCCTTGTTGAGGCCGGGGTGGAGATCGTGCTGAACCGCGGGGTGACGGAAATCCACCCGGGCCATGTGGTCAGCAATTGCACTTACACGGACCGCACCTGGAACATCGAGGCGGATGCGGTTGTGATGGTCGCCTCGCGCACCGGCAACGACAGCATCTACGAGGATCTGCGCGCCCGCGAGGCGGAATGGGCGGACGCCGGCATCAAGTCGGTCAAGATCATCGGCGACGCCAGTGCGCCGGGTCCGATTGCCTGGGCGACCTATGCAGGCCACCGCTATGCGCGGGAGCTCGACGGCCCGGATATCGGCGATGCACTGCCTTTCCGCCGCGAGATCACCGAGCTGGCCGTGGACTGACAATGACAGCGACGCTGGACATACTGGAGCGGCTGACCGGGTTCGACACGGTCAGCCGCAATTCCAATTTGGAGCTTGCCGCCTATGCGGAGGGTTTCCTGATTGAGCGCGGATTTGCTGTGATGCGGCTGCCGTCGCCGGATGGCGCCAAGACCGGGCTTTACGCCGAGAAAGGCCCGGCGGGGCAGGGAGTCCTGCTGTCTGCCCACACCGATGTGGTGCCCGTGGATGGGCAGCATTGGACCCGCGACCCCTTCCGGCTGACCCGGGACGGAGACCGCGTCTATGGCCGCGGAACCACTGATATGAAGGGCTATGCCGCCAGTGCTTTGGCGTTGGCAGACCGGGCGGCGAAGGCAGATCTGAAAGAACCGCTGAAGATCGTGCTGTCCTACGACGAGGAGGTCGGCTGTGTCGGGATCCAAGAGATGCTGGAACGCCTGGCGCCGCTGATCGGCCAGCCGCGGGCCTGTTTCGTGGGGGAGCCAACAGGGATGGAAGTCGCCATCGGGCACAAGGGCAAGGCTGCCTTGCGTGCGGTGTGCCATGGTGAAGCCGGCCATTCTGCCCTGGCGCCGAATTTCACCAATGCATTGCACTTGGCCGGGGATTTCTTGGCTGAACTGCGTGCGCTGCAACAGGATTTTGCCGCCAATGGCGCGCGGGATGCGGCGTATGCGGTGCCGTACTCCACCGTGCATGTTGGCAAGATGAACGGCGGCACCGCGCTCAACATCGTGCCGGACCGTGCGGAACTGACATTTGAGTACCGGCATCTGGCGGCCGACCGCGGTGCGGACATTCTGGCCCGCATACAGGCCGCCGCCGAACAGATCAGCAGCCGTTACCCGGTTGAGGCCCGTATCGAGGTGGAGCAGTACAACGCTTATCCCGGCCTGGACGTGCCTGCAGACAGCCCAATCGTCCCTTTTGCGCAGAAACTCGCCCAGAGCAATACCGCCGCCAAGGTCGCCTTTGGCACAGAGGCCGGGTTCTTTGACCAGCTGGGTGTGCCCACTGTGGTCTGCGGTCCGGGCTCGATGGAGGGGCAGGGGCACAAACCTGACGAATATCTGGAGCTGAGCCAGCTTGCCGCCTGCGACGCCATGATGGACCGGATTCTGGACGATTTGACAACTTGAGAAACACGGCACGGCAATGGCCGCCTGACTTGATGCCCCCGGGCGGATCGGCGCGGTAACAATTGCCGAGGCCATTTACCTGGTCGCCCGGCCTGTGTCCGGCCGGCAAGTTTCCGTTCAGCGCGGGGAATTGCGTTGGTGGATAGCTGGTGGTGATCCGGCTGACCGCGTCCCTTGCCATCTTGCGAAACCGGCAGGCCAGAGCTGGGGCAAACCAGCCGCAGCATCTTCTGAAGTTCTTTCTAAGGCACTGGCTGAGCTGCATTTTAAAAGGTTAGGCAGAGACTAACATTTGCTGAGGGAGTCAATTCTTAAAGCAGCCCTCCGCCCTTCTTATGCTGGATTTAACGAAACGCGGCAGAGGGGAGGCGCAAGTGCCTGGCAATAAGACAGATGCGATTGATGTGCGCAATGCAGTCAAACGCTATGGGGACTTCACCGCCCTCAAGCGGATATCGCTGACGATCAAGGACAATGAGTTTTTCACCCTGCTGGGCCCCTCGGGTTGCGGTAAGACCACGCTGTTGCGGATGATCGCCGGGTTCGAGGATGTGACCGAGGGTGAGATCCTGCTTTATGGCGACGAGATTGAAAGCCTGCCGCCGCATCTGCGACCGGTGAACACGGTTTTCCAGAACTACGCGCTGTTCCCGCATATGACCATTCTGGACAATGTCGCCTTTGGCCTGGAAATGCGCGGCAAAACCAAAGCCGCCGCCCGCAAACGGGCAGGTGAGATGCTGGAACTGGTCCAGCTGTCGCAATTCGCTGCCCGCAAACCGTCTCAGCTCTCAGGCGGCCAGCAGCAGCGTGTGGCGCTGGCGCGAGCGCTGGCGCCACAGCCAAAAGTCCTGCTGCTGGATGAGCCGCTGTCGGCGCTCGACCTGAAGCTGCGCAAGGCCATGCAGCTGGAGCTGAAGCACCTGCAACGGGAAACCGGGATCACCTTTATTTTCGTGACCCACGACCAGGAGGAAGCGCTGACCATGTCCGACCGCATCGCGGTGATGTCGGCAGGGAAGATGCAGCAGCTGGGTTCCCCGACCGAAATTTACGAAAGGCCGCGCAACATGTTCGTGGCGGACTTCATCGGCGAAACCAACCTCTTGGAGGTGTCTGTCGATGAGGTCCGCAATGGCCGCGCAGTCTGCCACTTGGGCGGCGGCCATGCACTGACCTGCAATTCGGTTGAGGGCATCGGTGAGGGCGCCAAGGTGCATATGTCGGTGCGGCCCGAGCGGCTGTTCATGTCCGACGTGCCGGTCGAGGCCGAAAGCCTCAAGGGGCGGGTTGCCGAGAACATCTTTGTCGGTACCGACATCAGCACGCTTGTTGATCTGGCAGAGGGGCCGCAGTTCATCGTGCGCACCTCCAATTCCGACCGCGGCAACAAGCGGATCTTTGAGCCGGGCAGCGAGATTTTCGTCAACATGGAGCTGGGGGCCGGGCGCCTCCTGATGGACTGATGGCAGCAGGCGCAGCAAGCGGCGGGTCAGCCCGCGCAGATACATACAAGGACGCCCGCGGCTGGCTGCTGCTGCCGTCCTGGGCGGTGCTCGGCATCTTTGTGCTTGGTCCCGTCTGCATGATGCTGATCTATTCCTTCCTGACCAAGGAATTCCGGGGCGGGGTGATTTGGGAGCCTTCTCTCGCGGCCTATGATCAGTTCTTCTTTGACCGCGGGCTGTTCGGGGATGAGCCGCCCACGATCGAATGGACCTATATCACCATCTTCTGGCGTTCGATCTGGCAGGCCGGCGCTGCGACGCTGCTCAGCCTTCTGATCGGCTTCCCGACCGCCTATTTCATCGCCACGCGGCCGGAACACGTGCGCCCCGTCTGGGTGTTCCTGATCACCATCCCCTATTGGGTGAACCTGCTGATCCGTACTGTCAGCATGAAGTTCCTGCTGCGCGACCAAGGGCCGCTGAATGATTTCCTGATCGGCACCGGGTTGATCGACAATCCCATTCACATCGTCAACACCAACTTTGCGGTGCAGCTGGGCCTGTTCTACTCCTACCTGCCGTTCATGGTACTGCCGGTCTATGCTGCGGTGGAACGCTACAACTTCTCGCTGTCTGAGGCAGCGGCGGATCTTTACGCCAGCAAATGGACCACCCTGCGCCGAATCGTGCTGCCCGCGGTGAAACCGGGTGTGGTGGCGGGCTGCATTCTGGTGTTCGTCCCCTCGATGGGCTCTTTCCTGGCGCCGGATCTGTTGGGCGGCGCCAAGAACTTCATGATCGGCTCCCTGATTGAGGAGCAGTTCAAGGGCAACGCAGGCAACTGGCCGTTCGGTGCCGCCGCCTCGATGATCCTGCTGACCATGGTGCTGATCATCCTGATGTTCTCTGCCCGCCAGCAGGCCAAAGCAGACAAGGCAGGGGGCTGAGCCATGGCGCATGTGAATGAAAATATCAAATCCTACAGGGGCTTCCGCTCCATAACCCTGCTTTGCCTGGTGGTCCTGTACGCGCCGCTGGTGATTGTCACCATCTACAGCTTCAACGCTTCCCAATCGATCACCAACTGGGAGGGGATCAGCCTCCGCTGGTACGCCGATGTGTTCACCGGGCCGGAAAGCGAGAAGTTCAAGGTTGCTGCCTTCAACAGCTTCACCATCGCCATTATCGCGGCCACGGCGAGCACAGCAATTGCGACCCTCGCGGCAACCGCCATGGTCCGGGGCGGCAATTTCAAACTGCGGACCGTGTCTTTCGGCCTGATCTCATTGCCACTGATGGTGCCGGAGATCGTGACCGCCGTTGCCACGCTGATCTTTTTCAACGCGATCGGCTTCACCCGCGGCTACATGACCATTCTGGTGGCCCATATCGCCTTTTGCATCCCGTTTGCCTATCTGCCGATTTCTGCCCGGATGCAGGGGATCGAGGACAGTTTCGAGCAGGCGGCGATGGATCTGTATGCCACCCGGCGGCAGGCCTTCACCAGGATCCTTATGCCGCTGATGGCGCCGGGCATCATCTCCGGCTTCCTCTTGGCCTTCATCGTCAGCTTGGATGACTTCATCATCACCAATTTCGTCAAGGGTGCAGGTGTCGAGACCCTGCCCACCGCGATCTTCGGCTCGGTCAAGCAGGGCATCAAACCCAACATCATGGCGATCTCGACCATGTTGCTGAGCATCTCAATCGTGATGGTCACCATCAGCTACTTCGTCAGCAAATCCGATAACACAAAATGATCCAACCTGGAGGGAAACACATGAAAAACCTGCTGAAATCCAGCTCCGCAGCCCTTGCACTGAGTGTTGCTGCCAACGCCGCCGCCGCCGAGGGCAAACTGGTGCTGTACCATTGGTTCGAATACATGCCGCAGGAGGTGCTGGACAAGTTCACTGCCGAGACCGGCATTGAGGTGACCATGGACACCTACGATTCCAATGAATCGATGCTGGCAACGCTGAAGGCCGGCGGTATTGGCACTTACGATGTGGCTGTACCGGGCGACTACATGGTCAACATCATGGCGGGTGAGGGCCTGCTGGACACCATCGCTGACGGCGAACTGGCAAATAAAGGCAACATCGCCCCGGAATGGGCCGACCCCAGCTTTGACCCGGGCCGCGCCTCCTCGATCCCCTACCAGTGGGGATCCACCTCCTTCGCGGTCAACCGGGACGCCTACAGCGGCGATATCCAGACCACTGCCATTCTGTTTGAGCCCCCGGCAGAGCTGTCGGGCAAGATCAACATGCTGGACAGCCAGGGCGAAGTGATGGCGATGGCCTCTCTGCATATGGGCATCCCGCAGTGCTCCACCGACAGGGAGCAGCTGAAGGCGCTGAATGCCATGCTGCAGGACGCCAAGCAGCATTGGGCGTCTTTCAACTCGGACACCGCCAAAGAGGTTCTGGTGTCAGGCGATGCGGCTGTCGGGCAGATCTACGACGGTTTCGCTGCGAAGGCGCGTGAGGAAGGCGCCAATGTGGAATACGCCTATCCGACCCAGGGCTATGTTGCCTGGATGGACAATGTTGTGCTGCTGAAAGACGCGCCAAACCGGGAAAACGCGCTGAAGTTCATGGATTTCCTGCTGGAGCCTGAAAACATCGCCGCAGTCACGAACTATGCGCAGTATAATGCCGGGGTGACCGGCGTGAGCGAACATCTCGATCCATCGCTGGCCGCGCAGCCGGAAAAGAACCCCCATGCAAATGCGGGTGAGGGCGTGTTCATCGAGGTCTGCAACCAGGAAACCCAAGCGGTCTATGATCAGATCTGGACCAACCTGAAGAAGTGATGCCCCTGTTTACGGCCAAGACAACTGCCCCGGGCCCTGAGTGCCCGGGGCAGCGTGAGCCGTAGATCCTAGCCTGAACCACTGCCTCCGGAGCTGTTTCGCAGACGCTTGGAAAGTGCCTGGCGCCATAGCCAGTCCTGCTCAAGATTTAAATACGACTTTACAATACTTATTTATTGATACATGAATGCGGCGTGCATGTATGGAGAGGTGCCATGAAGGATTCGCCGCACAAGCAGCCTTGGTTGTTCGAGGTGACAGCCGATGAGATCGCCTTGGTTGTCGCCCGTTTTTATTCCCGGGTCCGCGCGGATGCTGTTCTGGGGCCGGTGTTCAATGCCGCGGTCACTGACTGGCCGGAACATGAGGTGCGCATCGCTGCCTTCTGGCGCGGGGCAATCCTGCGCGAGCCTGGATATTCGGGCAATCCGATGCAGGTTCACCTGGCCAATCCGGAGATCCGGCCGGAACATTTCACGATCTGGCTGGCCTTGTTCCGCGACACCGCGGAGCGGGAGCTGAAGCCGGAGACTGCCCAGGCCTTTGCCGCCTTGGCGGACAGGATTGGCAAGGGTTTGTCCTACGGGCTGGAAAACTTCCGGCGCGAGGCGGATGCGCCGCCGGTGCTGACATGACCCGGGGTGCGTGTTGTGCAGAGGATAGCTGACATGCCGGAACCGCTGTACTCCAAGGCCCGGGTCATTTCAGAGCCGCCCGCCCGCGTGGTGCGGCGCTGGCTGGCGGCGGGCTGGACCGATTTGCGCCGCAGCCCCGGGTATTCACTGTTCTACGGCGGCGCTTTGGTGGTGTTGGGCTGGCTGGCAATCTGGCTGCTGGCTGCAACCGGCACCGGCTGGATGCTGCTGCCGCTGCTGGCGGGCGGGGTGCTGGTCGGGCCTGTCGCCACAGTCGGCCTGTTCACGGCGGCCCGCGGGCGGCGCGAGGTGGCCTCGAAAGGTCAGATCGCGCTGGTGGGTGCCATCCTGATGGTGTTTGCCCTGACCTGGATCAGGGCCGCGGCAGTGCTGTTCGCCATCGCCTACGGCCTCAGGCCATTTGCCGGCTTCGTGGAGACGCTGGTGCTGATGATCAGCACGCCGGCGGGCTGGGTGCTGCTGATTTCGGGGTCCTTGACCGGCGGGCTGTTTGCGGCACTGGGGTTTGCGGTCTCGGCCTTCTCCTTGCCGATGTTGGTGGAGCGCCGGATCGACGGTTTCTCTGCCATGGGGCTGAGCTTAAACGCCGCCACGCACAATTTCCGGCTGTCGGTCTGGTGGGGGGCGGCGATCACCCTGCTGACCGGGCTGGGGGTGCTGACAGGACTGCTGGGGCTGGCGGTGATTTTTCCGCTGCTTGGGTACGCAACCTGGCATGCCTACGCAGATCTGTTTCATGGAGGCGGGGATGAGAGCTGACGCCATGAGACCGGGATGCCAGGACAGGTTCCCCTTGAAAATGGAGTGTTCCGATGCTGCGTAGAGTTCCCTTGGAAGACACCGCCATCCTGTGCGCGCTGTGCCTGGTGCTGCTGGGCGGGCTGGCGATCCTGGGCTGGGGCGTGCTGGTTCCCTATGTGCTGCACGGCTGGCTGATCGCGCTGGCAGCGGGTTGGGGCATCCTGTGGATGGTAAACCGTCTGGCTGATGCCCCGGCTCAGGTGCCGCAGGCCTATAGTGACAAGGTGATCCGCTTTGGCGTGGTCGCAGCGCTGATCTGGGGCATCATCGGCTTTGCGGTGGGCGATATCCTGGCCTGGCAACTGGCCATCCCGGCGCTGAACGGCGATATGGCCTGGACCAACTTCGGGCGGCTGCGGCCGGTGCATACCTCTGGCGTGATTTTCGGCTTTGGCGGCAACGCACTGATTGCCACTTCGTTCTATGTGGTGCAGCGCACCTCAAGAGCGCGGCTGGCCAGTGAAACCCTGCCGTGGCTGGTGTTCTGGGGCTACAACCTTTTCCTGGTGCTGGCCGCCTCCGGCTATCCGCTCGGCATCACCCAGTCCAAGGAATACGCCGAGCCCGAATGGTACGCGGACCTGCTCTTGCTGGTGGTGTGGCTGGGGTACCTGGCGCTGTACCTGAAAACACTGGCGCGGCGGGCGGAGCCGCATATCTATGTCGCCAACTGGTACTATCTGGCGTTCATCGTGGTGATTGCGATGCTGCACACGGTGAACAACCTCTCGGTGCCGGTCTCGATCGCCTATCCCAAGAGCTATTCGCTGTTTGCGGGCACCCAGGATGCGATGACGCAGTGGTGGTACGGCCACAACGCGGTTGGCTTCCTGCTGACCGCCGGCTTCCTCGGCATGCTCTATTACTTTCTGCCCAAGGCGGTGAACCGGCCGGTTTATTCCTACCGGATGTCGATTGTCGGCTTTTGGGGAATTACCTTCCTCTATCTCTGGGCCGGGTCGCACCACCTGCATTATACGGCACTGCCGGACTGGGTGCAGTACCTCGGCATGACCATGTCGATCATCCTGCTGGTGCCGAGCTGGGCCTCGGTCTTTAACGGCATCCTGACCATCAACGGCGCCTGGGACAAGGTGCGCACCGATCCGGCAGTACGGTTCATGATGGTTGCGGTGCTGTTCTACGGGCTGGCAACGTTTGAAGGCTCGTTCATGGCGATCCGCCCGGTGAACTCACTCAGCCACTATACCGACTGGACAGTGGGCCATGTGCATGCAGGTGCCTTGGGCTGGGTCGCCTTCGTCACCTTTGGCGCGATGTACAAGATGGTGCCTTGGGTGTGGCAGCGCGAAGGCGTCTACTCCCTGAAGCTGGAGGCCTGGCACTTCTGGCTCGCCCTGTCCGGGACGCTGATCTACGTCGGCGCGATGTGGAACAGCGGCATAACCCAATCGCTGATGTGGCAGACCTATGACGCTGATGGGGCCTTCCTTTACTCCTTCCTCGACAGCGTGGTGGAGATGCATCCCTACTATGCCGCGCGCGCTGTGGGCGGGCTGCTGTATCTGATCGGCGGTTGCATCGGCGCCTACAACATCTGGATGACGGTGAGCGGACCGCGAAAGACTAAAACCCTGCAAGTGGGGCCAATCCCCCGCCAGCCCGCGGAGTGATCAGCCATGAGCACACAGCATCAGAAGCTTGAACGGAATTCCATCGGGTTCGCTTTAGCAATCCTGCTGATGGCCTCGATCGGCGGCATTGTCGAGATCGCGCCGCTGTTCACCATCGAGAATACGGTGGAGGAGGTGGAAGGGATGCGCCCCTATACACCGCTGGAGCTGGCGGGGCGCGACATCTATGTGCGGGAGGGGTGTTATGCCTGCCACAGTCAGATGATCCGCACCCTACGCTCAGACGTGGAACGTTATGGTCATTACAGCCTCGCGGCCGAGAGCATGTACGATCATCCGTTCCAATGGGGTTCAAAGCGCACCGGTCCGGATCTGGCGCGCATCGGCGGCAAGTATTCGGATGCCTGGCATGTGGCCCATTTGGAGGCCCCGCGGGAGCTGGTGGAGGGCTCGGTGATGCCGGGCTATGCCTTCCTGTCGGACACGCGGCTGGCGACCGGCCATCTGCCCGCAGCGTTGAAGGCGTTGAGCCGCGCCGGGGTGCCCTATACCGAAGCCCAGATTGAAAACGCAGAGAAGGACGCGGTCTGGCAGGCGGATTTCGAGCAGACCTACGAAAGCGAGCTGCAAGAGAGCTATGGCGCGAAAGTGCAGGTGCGCGATTTTGACGGCCAGCCCGGGCGGCTGACGGAAAT
Source organism: Leisingera sp. ANG-M7 (assembly GCF_000813965.1). Lineage (GTDB taxonomy): Bacteria > Pseudomonadota > Alphaproteobacteria > Rhodobacterales > Rhodobacteraceae > Leisingera. Next base: position 114,434 of record NZ_JWLI01000008.1, read on the forward strand.
GGATGCGCTGGTCGCCTATCTGCAGATGCTGGGAACGCTTGCAGAGCTGGACACACTGGACCCGGAGGAAAGCAGCCGATGACCCATGATGCCGTTCTTGTGTTCTCCAAGACCTGGGGGGCGGTCTACCTGCTGGTGGTGTTTCTGGCCGCCGTGCTGTGGACCTACTGGCCGTCGCGGCGGCGGATCTACGACGATGCGGCGCAGTCCCCGCTGGACGGGCGGGAGGACCAGCCATGGCAGTAAGGGAAAAGGACCCGGTCTCTGGCACCGAGCTTACCGGCCACGAGTGGGACGGGATCAAGGAAATGGACACGCCGGTGCCCTGGGCCTCCCGCTGGGCGTTGTGGGCCAGCATTGCGGTTTCGGTGCTGTTCTGGCTGCTGTACCCGTCGTTTCCGCTGGTTTCCGGCTATGCCAAGGGGCTGCTGGGCTATTCCACGCGGGCGGAGGTAGCCGCAGCGGTGGATCTGGCTGAAGCAGAGCGGGCGCAGGCCTTTGCGCCGTTCCAATCCGCGGATATTGCGGTGCTTGCGGCGGACCCGGCGCTTGAAGCGCGATATGGTCAGGCGATCGGCAAGCTGTATGCCGACAACTGTGCCGCCTGCCACACGGCAGGGCTGACGGGCCAGGCCGGATTTCCCGATTTGACGGACGGGCATTGGCTGTGGTCCGGCAGTCCGGAGGAGATTGAATACAGCATCCGTTATGGCATTAATGCGGCCCATGATGACACCCGCAGTGCCCAGATGCTGGCCTTTGGCGCCGACGGGATGCTGGAAAAGGCAGAGGTCAAGGAGGCAGTGGATTTTGTGCTGTCGCTTTCGGCGCGCGCGCATGACGCTGAGCTGGCAGAAGCGGGCAGGGTGGTGTTTGAGGACAACTGCGCGGCCTGCCACGGTGATGACGGGCGTGGCGGCTATGAAAACGGTGCGCCTGACCTGGGGGATGACCGGTGGATCTATGGCGGCAGCCGGGACGATATTTACCGCAGTGTTTACTATGGCCGGATGGGCGTCATGCCGGCCTGGGAGGGACGGCTGAGCGATGCCCAAATCCGGATGCTGACCCTGTATGTGCTGTGGAATGGCAATGATGCAGCGGACTGAGAACACACGGTCTGAAGAGAACCCGCGCTTCCGCAGGACGATGTACTTGCTGATACTGGCGCTGCTGGCAGGCTACGCCGGGTTCAAGGCCTGGCATCTGTCCGTGGCGTTTGAAGCCTGGGACGGGCAGGTGCTGGAGGGCTCTGCCTCTGGTGCTGCCAAGTAAAGAGCGGCTGAAGCAGCAAAGGCAGTGCTGACTGCTGCAGCCTATTTCAAGGCTTGCTCCGCCTCCAGCTTTCGGATCAGGTTCTTCATGCCGCGGTTTCCTTCCAGAACATCCTTCAGGGTGCGGCTGTCCAGTGCGGCAAAGAAGGCTTCCTGCGCCTCAGACAGGGTCGGCAGCAGCCCGCAGGCCGGTGTCATCACACAGCAGCCGCCGTCCTCTTTCATGCATTCCACCAGCGGCGTGCCGTGTTCGGATTTTCGCAGCAGGGCGCCGATGGAGATTGCCTCGGGCCGCTTGGCCAGGCGCATGCCGCCGTTGCGGCCGCGGACTGATTCCACATAGCCTTCGTGGGTCAGCCACTGCGAAATCTTGGCAAGGTGATTGAACGGCAGCTGCTGCATCCCGGCAATTTCGCGGGTGGTCATCAGCCCGTCCTCGTGGGTGGCGAGGTGGATCAGGATGCGCAGGGCGTAATCGGAAAACTTGGTGATCTGCATAAGCGTTGATCCCATAATTAATATGCACTGAAAAGACGTATTTTGTTGACATGTATTCGGGTGGCTCAATAATGGGTATTTGAAATACCTATTAAGTGGAGGCGGCGCATGCAGCCAGTTGTTCTAATTATCTCACTGATCCTGATGGCGGCGCTGTCAGCGGTCTTTGTTGCGGCGGCGCGGGCCTCGCGCGGTCCGGCGCCGGGGCCCGGCGCCAGCGCAAAACGCAGCGGGCTGATCTGGGTGATGACGATTTTGGGCGTGATCGTCTCCGTTGCCTCGCTGCGGGAGTGGCCGCATGCACTGGCCGGCACCGGTGATGCGCTGGAGGTGAATGTCAGCGGCGGCCAGTGGTGGTGGGACATCGACACCACGGAAATCCCGGCGGGCAAGCCGGTCAATTTCAACGTCACAACCGAGGACGTTACCCATGGAATGGGCATCTATGACAGCAGCCTCACGCTGCTGACCCAGGTGCAGGCGATCCCCGGCTACACCACGCAGATCACCTACACGTTCGAGGAGCCGGGCCGCTACCAGATCCTGTGCATGGAGTTCTGCGGCGTGGCGCATCACGACATGGTCAATGAATTCGAAGTCATCGCGGCGGAGAGATAAATGAACACAATATCCGAAAATTACGTGCCCGGGCATGCGGCGGCTGCGCCGCAGGCGGGGGCGGTCAAGCTGACGATGGTCCTGTCCGGCGCCGTGTTTGCGCTGATGATGGTCTTCGGCCTCCTCATGCGCGCGGCGCAGGGGCAGTGGATTGATTTGGACGCCGCGCTTTTCTACCAGCTGCTGACGGCACATGGTGCGGGCATGGTGGGCACTGCGGCACTGTCTGGTGCGGCCATCATGTGGTACTTCTGCGGCCGCCATCTGGTGCTGTCAGGCGGCATTTTCTGGGCCTTCCTCGGCCTGTTCCTGCTGGGAGTGGTACTGATCCTTGGCGCCATCTTCATCGGTGGCTACGGTGGCGCCTGGACTTTCTTGTTCCCTCTGCCCGCTCTCTCCGGCGGTGCTTGGGAGGCGGGAGCAGCCGCGGCCTTCATGCTGGGCTATACCGCTATCGGGGTGGGCTTTCTGCTGTATTACCTGGAGCTGGGCCGCCGGATCCATGCGCGCTATGGCAGCCTGGTACGGGCGCTGGGCTGGAATCTGATCCTGGGGCGCGAGGATAATGATCCGCCGCCGCCCGCAATCGTAGCTGCTGCCGCTGTGACCATTTTCAATTCGATCGGGATTATCCTGGGAGCGGCGGTTCTGGTGGCGAGCCTTGTGCATCTGCTGGTGCCGGGGTTTGAGGTTGATGCGCTCTTGGCCAAGAACCTGATCTACTTCTTCGGCCATGTCTTCATCAACGCCTCGATCTATATGGCAGTGACAGCTGTTTACGAGATCCTGCCGGAATACACCGGCAAGCCGTGGAAATCGAACCGGCTGTTTGCAATTGCCTGGAATGCGGTGCTGATCTTTGTGATGGCGGTCTACTGGCACCACCTGCTGCAGGATGTGGTGATGCCGCCCTGGATGCTGGTTGTGGGGCAGCTGGTCTCCTACTTCAGCGGCATTCCCCTGATTGCTGTCACCGCCTTTTCGACCTTTCTCTATGTGCGCGGCTCCAGGATGACCTGGGATCTGGCGTCGTCGCTTCTGGTTCTGTCAGTCGCAGGCTGGTCGGTGGGGTCGATTCCGGCCTCCATTGACGGGATGATCAGCGTCAACAAGGTGATGCACAACACCATGTGGGTGCCGGGGCATTTCCACACTTACCTTCTGCTGGGCGAGGTGGTGATGGCCTTTGGTTTCATGGCCTGGCTGGTGCGCGGCAAGACCATCTCGCAGATGGACGGTTTGGACCGGGCAGCCTTTGTGACCTACCTGGCGGGTGCCGCTGGGTTCGTGACGGTGTTCCTGTTCTCCGGTGCGGCCTCGATCCCGCGGCGCTGGGCGGTGCATTATGAGGAATGGCTGGCCCACGACCGCATTGGCACCCTGTTCGGCGGGCTGGTTGTGCTGGGGACGCTGGTCTTTGTCCTGCGCTTTGCTGCGCGGCTCGGGCGGCGCGAAGGCTGATGGCGGCCCGCTTTCTCCCTTCGGTTCTCGCCGCCGTGGCCGGCGGCGGGATCCTGTGGCTGGCCACAGACGGGGCCCGGGCCTTTACTAGCGAAGCGGCGCGGCGGCTGGATGTTCTGCAGTCGCCTCGCAAAGTGCCCGAAGTGCTTCTGGAGGATATGGCCAGCAGGCCGGTGCCATTGCTGCCGCAAGCGGGAGAGGTTGTTCTGGTCGAATTCATCTACACCGTCTGCGGCGACATCTGCCAGATCGCCGCAGCCGATTTTGCAGAGATCCGCGACCGCCTGCAGGGGCAAGGGGTGCAGGTCCGGCTGCTGTCAGTCAGCTTCGACCCGGAACGCGACACGCCGGAGCAGATGGCGATTTATGGCGATGCGCATGAGGCCGACGGCATTATGTGGACCATCGCACGGCCGGAGCAGAAGGATCTTTCAGGCTTATTGAAGCTGTTTGATGTGACGGTCATTCCGGACGAATGGGAAGGGTTTCAGCATAACGCAGCGATCCATGTGATCAGCAGCGATGGCCGGTTTTCAGCGGTCTATGACACGGATGCTGTGGAGGCAGTGGTTGCCTATCTTGGGGAGGCGCAGCCATGAAGATGACCGTCCTGGCCCTGCTTGCCGCAGCTGAGGCCATTGCCCTGCGTCAGGCAGCAGAGGCCAGCCCGGTCCAGCATGTGCTGGTCCAGATGCCCTTGCTGGTGCTGGCGGGTGTGCTCATCAGCTGGGATATGCGCGGGCGGCGGCGTGTTTGGGCGGTTCCGCTGCTGCTGACCGCACTGACGGCCTTTCTGTTCTGGATGCTGCCGCGCAGTGTGGACTGGGCGCTGACGCCAGCCGGCGAGACCGCCAAATACCTGAGCCTGCCTTTGCTGCTTGGCGTGCCGCTGCGGCTGAGCTGGCCGTGGCTGGCTCCCGTTCTGCGCGGCTTTCTCAAGGCCAATGTGCTGTCGATGCTGGGGGTTTTGGGGTTCCTTTACACTCATGCCCCCTTGCGGATCTGCAATTCCTACCTGGTGTCTGCCCAGCAGGATCTGGGATTTGCCTTTCTTCAGCTTGCCGTGGTGCTGGCCTGCATTTGGGCTGTCCCGGTTTTGTTCGGACATCCGCGCTGGCTGCCGTCAGGCAGCGCCGGATGTTCCAAATGCGGAGCATGACGTGACATGACCTATGCCGAGACGGTCCTGAACTTTGCATATCTGGCCCGGCAGAAAAGCCTCCACCTGCGCACGGATCCGCTGGCCTTCCTGATCCTGGCGCTGAAGGCAGGTGCCTTTGTCGGGGCCGGAATTCTCCTGATCTTTTCGGTGGGGCAGGGCGTGGAGGGGGCTTTCCGCCCGATTGTCATGGGCGCAAGTTTCGGTATCGCGCTGACGCTGGTGGTTTTCGCCGGTGCTGAGCTGTTCACCGGCCACACCATGTACATGACGCAGGGCCTGCTGACCGGCCAGACTTGCCTCAGCGACCTGCTGCGCTGCTGGGCGGCCAGCTGGGGCGGCAACCTGGCCGGGGCGCTGCTGCTGGCGGCCGTGTTCACTGCAGGCGGCAGCGGGCTGATCCTGGGCGCAGGCGAGGATGCACTGCTGTACAAGGTGGCAGCGAAGAAAATGCATGGTTCTGCGCTGCAGCTGTTCGCCAAGGCTGTGCTTTGCAACTGGCTGGTGTGTCTGGCCTTGTGGTGTGCGGCACGGGCCAAAGACGACGTGAGCAAATGCATTATCGTCTTTTGGTGCCTCTATGCTTTCATCGCGGCCGGTTTCGAACACAGCATTGCCAATATGACGGTGTTCTCGGTGGCGCTGATGTCAGACCATCCGGACAGCATCACAATTACCGGTGCTGCCCGCAATCTGACCTTCGTCACCCTTGGCAACACCTTTGCCGGGGCTGTGATTATGGGGTGGGGGTACTGGCGTGCAGCCTCTCGTCCGAAGGTCGAAGCCGCTGTTAGGTGCGGCTCTGCATCAAGCTCAGGCTGAATTGGCAAAAGGTAAAAATTCTAAGCGCGTTCCGGCGTGAATACGGGAGCCTCTCAGACCTTTACCGGTGGTGGAAATCGGCAGAGAACGGGCTGGAGCTGTAAGGTAATGCTATTTCAAAAAGCATTCTGAATGACGCTCAGTGGTGCATATCTTTTGGGGAAAAGTGGCAGCCCGTAGGGGAATCGAACCCCTCTTTCCAGGTTGAAAACCTGGCGTCCTAACCGATAGACGAACGGGCCACTCTGTGTGTGAGCGGGTATTTAGTTGTAAGCGCCGGAACCCGCAAGAGAAAAAATAAGCCTTTGTGAAATTTCTTATCCACAGGCGGCAAGCCTTTGAAAAATCAGGCTTCAGCGGCATCTTCCAGGCGGAGCTGCGGGCTTTGGCGGCCGCCCCAGGTGTTGATTTCCAGCCGTCCGGCAAAGTGAAAGCGCGCACCGCCGTGGTCCAGCAGCCGCGGGCCCAATGCGGTGTCAAATGCGCCAAAGCAAATTGCGTCGACGCCGCCGCCCATACCGTCGCTAAGGGACAGTTTCAGGTGGCTTTCACCCACTTTCTTGGCAAAGCGCACCTGCAGGTCCGGCAGCGCATAGCGCGGGGCGGGGGCGCCGGCGCCGAACGGGCCTGCCTGCTCAATCTGTTCAATCAGATCCACGCTGGCAGCCCCTGGCATCAGGGCGCCGTCCAGTTTCAGATCTGCGGGGCCGCCTTCTCCTGCGCCCTGTTTTGCAAGGAGCTCGCTCAGACGCTTCATCGCGGGTTCCAGCTTGTCACGCATCACGGTGAGGCCCGCCGCCATCTTGTGGCCGCCGCCCTTGACCAGCAGCCCTTCTGCGACCAGCCGCTGGATGGAGGCGCCGAGGTCGACACCTGAAACCGATCGGCCAGAGCCCTTGCCCTCTTCACCGTCGAAGCCGATCACGACGGCAGGCCGGTTGGCGGCTTCTTTCAGGCGGGAGGCGACGATGCCGACCACGCCCGGGTGCCAGCCTTCGCCTGCCGCCCAAACCAGCGGGGCCTCCAGACCGCGCTCTTCCGCCTGCTCCAGCGCTGCGGCGCGCACGGCGTTCTCGATGTCGCGGCGTTCGGTGTTCAGCTGGTCCAGCCGTTCCGCCAGGGCGGCAGCTTCATGCGGATCGTTTGTGGACAGCAGCCGGGCACCCAAATCCGCCTTGCCGATGCGCCCGCCTGCATTCACCCGCGGTCCCAGCATGAACCCCAGGTGGTAGGTTGAGGGGGCCGAATCCATGCGCGACACATCTGCCAGCGCCACCAGGCCGGGCCGGTTGCGCGCACCCATCACCTTGAGGCCTTGGCGCACCAGCGCCCGGTTGGCGCCGATCAGCGGTGCAACATCCGCCACGGTGGCCAGTGCCACCAGATCCAGCAGCGACATCAAGTCCGGACCCTTGGCCCCTGCTTCGCGCAGCTGGCGGCCTGCTTCGACCAGCATCAGGAAGATCACGCCCGCTGCACAGAAATAACCCAGATCCCCGCTTTCGTCCTGCCGGTTGGGGTTCACCACTGCCACACAGTCCGGCAGCGTCTCGCCGCCCAGGTGGTGGTCAAGCACGATCACGTCAGCGCCCTTGGCGGCCGCAATCGGCTCATGGCTCAAGGTGCCACAGTCCACGCAGATAATCAGGTCATGCGCGGCGGCCAGTTCCTGCATTGCAGGCACATTGGGGCCATAGCCCTCGTCAATTCGGTCGGGGATATAGAGCGTCGCCTGCAGTCCCATCTGCCGCAGCCAGACCAGGAGCAGCGCGGCTGAGCTGCCGCCGTCGACGTCATAATCAGCAAAAACCGCAATCCGCTGCTTGTGCTGGACCGCTTCCAGGAACCGGGTAGCGGCGGCCTCCATGTCCTTCATCTCGCGCGGGTCGGGCAGCAGTTCTTTCAGCTTCGGTTCCAGAAAGCCCTTGGCCTCCATCGCCGGCACGCCGCGCCGTGCCAGCACCTGGCATACAGAGCGGGGCAGGCCGGTCTGCTGCGCCATCATTTCGGAGGCACGGTCCACCTCAACCCCGGGGCCCACCCAGCGGCGTCCGGTCAAGGACTGCTCTACACCCAAAAAGTTCATGTGTCTCACCCGTAAGCAAAGGCCGGACCCAATTGGATCCGGCCCTTTCATCTTTCCTCAAATACTCCCGCCGGAGGCCGCGGCGCAAGCCGCTTCGCGGGCGCAGGGCACGCTCACTTCTGGTGCGGTTCCAGCGGCGTGCGGTAGGACATGCGGCGCACCGAGCCGGTCTTGGAACGCATCAGGAGCGTAGTGGTCTCAACCCAGCCCGGGGTGCGTTTGATCGCAGGCAGCAGCGAGCCGCCGGTTACGCCGGTGGCAGCAAAGATTACGTCCTGGGTGACCATTTCGTCGCGTGTGTAGATGCGGTCCAGATCGGTGATGCCGGCCTTGGCGGCGCGGCCCTTTTCATCGTCGTTGCGGAACAGCAGGCGGCCGAAGATCTGGCCGCCCATGCATTTCAGCGCGGCCGCGGCCAGAACACCCTCAGGAGCGCCGCCCTGGCCCATGTACATATCGATGCCGGTGACATCGCTTTCGGCGCAATGCATGACGCCTGCCACGTCGCCGTCGGTGATCAGGCGGATGGCGGCACCGGTCTCACGCACTTCGGCGATCATCGCCTCGTGGCGCGGACGCTCCAAGATGCAGACGGTGATATCGGAGGGGGCGCAGCCCTTGGCGGCAGCCAGCGCCTCAACCCGCTCACGCGGGGACATGTCCAGCGAGACGACGCCTTCGGCGTAACCCGGGCCGATTGCCAGCTTGTCCATATAAGTATCCGGCGCGTGCAGCATGGAGCCGCGCGGGCCCATGGCGATCACGGTCAGCGCGTTCGGCATGTCCTTGGCAGTCAGCGTGGTGCCTTCCAGCGGGTCCAGCGCGATGTCGACGCCGGGACCTTTGCCGGTGCCGACTTCCTCGCCGATGTACAGCATCGGTGCTTCGTCGCGCTCGCCTTCACCGATTACCACGACGCCTGCGATATCCAGCAGGTTCAGCTGCTCGCGCATCGCGTTGACCGCGGCCTGGTCGGCGGCCTTTTCGTCGCCGCGGCCGATCAGCGAGGCAGAGGCCAGCGCGGCTTGTTCAGCAACGCGGGCGAGGCCCAGCGACAGCATGCGGTCATGAAAAGGCGCGTCAGAGGTGTTCGAAGTCATACCGGAAATCCTGTCTCAACGGGTCAGAAGTGAATGGGCGTTTCAAGCCGAATAGCGCGGGGCGGGGCTGGCTCGCAAGAGGCGATAGGGGGCACGGCGGCAGGAAATCCCAGCCGCAGCGCTGTAAACTGCCATTTTTTGCCGGTTTCGGCCGGCTCAGACCTCTTCGATGCGCAGTGCAACGGGGGTGCCGTCGACCACGTCGGTGGCGGTGAGACCTTCCAGTGCAACGTCAAGAGTGGCGCGGGTGCATTTGTGGGTGACGAACAGCACCGGTGCCACCGGCGCCTTGTGGCTGTACTGGCGCATGCGGTCGATGGACACGCCGGCCTCGCCCAATATCGCGGCCACTTTGGCAAGTGCACCCGGTTTGTCCAGCAGGCCCATGCGCAGATAGAAGGGGGCGGGCAGGCCGGTTTGGGCGGCGGGCACGTCCTGCAAGGTGCTGGCGGGCTGGCCAAAGGTGGCAATGCGCAGGCCGCGGGCGAGGTCTAGGATATCGCCCATTACCGCGCTGGCGGTCGGGCCTTCGCCGGCGCCGGGGCCGCGCAGCACAACCTGCTCAATCGAGTCGCCCTCGATCACCACCATGTTGGTACCGCCTTCCAGCTGGCCCAGCGGCGAATTGTCGGGCACCAGGCAGGGCGACATGCGCTGCTCCAAACCGCGGGCGGTGCGCTGAGCCACGCCCAGCAGTTTGATGCGGTAGCCCATGTCTGCAGCAGCGCGGATGTCGTCCAGCTGAATGCGCTGGATGCCTTCCAGCTCCACCTTTTCAAAGGCCGGCTTGGTGCCGAAAGCAATGGAGGCCAGCAGCGCCAGCTTGTGGCCCGCGTCGATGCCGCCCACGTCCAGGTTCGGGTCGGCCTCCAGATAGCCCAGGCGGCCGCACTCCTCAAACAGGGCGTTGTAGCCCTGACCTGTGGCCTCCATCTGGGTAAGGATGTAATTGCAGGTACCGTTCATCACCCCCATGACGCGGGTGATTTCGTTGCCGGCCAGCCCTTCGGTCAGGGATTTGATCACCGGGATGCCGCCCGCAACCGCAGCCTCGAAGCGGATTACCCGGTCTGCAGACTCAGCCTGTTCCGCCAGCTCCTGGCCGTGGATGGCCAGCAATGCTTTGTTCGCAGTGACCACATCCTTGCCGGCCGCCAGGGCGGCTTCGGTCGCAGCTTTGGCCGCACCTTCGTGGCCGCCCATCAGCTCGACAAACACGTCAACGTCGCCGCGCACGGCCAGCGCCACCGGATCGGTCTCCCAGGCGTAGTCCTTGAGCGCCACGCCGCGGTCCTTGTTCGGATCGCGGGCCGAAACGGCGGAGATGACGACAGGGCGCCCGGTACGCGCCTCCAGCAGCGCTGCGTGGCGGCGGATGATCTTCACCACGCCGATGCCGACGGTGCCCAAGCCTGCGATCCCTAGGCGTAGCGGTTCTGTCATGGCTGGAGGTCCTTTGTCCGAAACTTGTCCGCACCGCCTTAGCGGGTTCGGCGCAGGCGTGCAACGCCGCCGCGGAACAAGGCACGGCAGTGCGGGCAGGAATACCGCGGAGGGGTCAGAGTTCGGCGTTTTTGACGGCTTCAGCGCGGCGTTTCAGGCGGTCGCTTCGGGCATCCAGTTCTTCCTGCAGATCCTGGCTGGCCTGTTGCGGCGGATCCAGCGGTTCCAGCGCGTCATCCAGCGGCAGGAGGTCGGGGTAGTCCGCACCGCGCAGATCCGGGGTCAGCCGGTCCTCCAGCTCTGGCACCCGGGTGCAGGCGGCTGCTGCCGTCACGGCCAGAAAAAATGCGATCCGTGTCCAAAACTGCATTGCCCAAACCCCATGCTCTGCTGGACCGGTTTTAGGAGGTCCGGCGGGCTGGCACAATTGAATTTCCGCGGCGGTTGGGGGATGTTCCTGCAGCCGCGGGCTGATAGAGGCTTGGGGCTGCGGCATTCGCTCTTTTTTCTGAACGTTCGTTCAGTTATTGTCGCCACATGGCACGCACCCAAGGTTCCCACTCCGATATCACCGGCCCCCGCATCCGCGAGGCGGCCCTGCGGCTGTTTGCGCAGCATGGCTATGCCGCCGTCTCGATGCGCCAGATCGCCAAGGAGGTCGGCGTGCAGGCGGGCGCCCTGTACAATTACACGCCGGACAAGCAGAGCCTGCTATTCAACTTGATGGCGGGCCATATGGCAGAGCTGCAGGCGGCCTGGGATTCGGTGCCGCAGGCGGACAGTGCGCTGGAACGGCTGCGCGCCTTCACCGGCTTTCACATCCGCTTTCACCTGGAGCGTCCGGATGCGGTGTTCATCGCCTATATGGAGCTGCGCAACCTGACGGAGGAGAATTTCACCGTCATCGAATCGCTGCGCCGGGACTACGAGAACGGCGTGGAAGGGATCCTGAAACAAGGGGTCGAGCAGGGCGTGTTCGCCATTCCCGACACCAAGATCGCAACACTGGCGGTGATTGCGATGCTGAACGGCGTCAACACTTGGTACCGCTCAGAGGGGCGGCTGTCGCTGGACGAGGTGGAGCGGGTCTATTGGGGCATGGTGCAGAAGGCGGTCAGCACGTGAGCTTGCTGAGTTTGACGACCAAGCGGTTGAAGGCAGCGCCTTGGCAAGATCTGACAGCGGCGGAGCTGGCGGGCTTGTTTGCGCCGAAAGTGGTGCAATGGCTGCCGGACGGGTTTCTGGCACAGGGCAGCGATCAGAGCCGCCGCGAATTCCTGGCGGCTGTGTCGCAGCAAGCCGAAGTGGCGGCCCTTCGCAGTACAGCGGATGAGGGCATCGGGCTGATCATCCTGTCCATTCCGAAAGCGGGCAGCAGCATCCGGAACCTGGGATATCTCTTTACCGAAGCCGCCTGGGGGCAGGGGCTGGCGAGCGAACTGATCGGCGGATTGCAGGCGCATTTCGGCGGCAGCGGCGTTACTTTGTCGGGCGGGGTGATGCAGGAAAACGCCGCCTCAGCCCGGGTGCTGGAGAAAGCCGGTTTCACTCCGTCGGCCGAAGGGGATGAGATCATCTACAGCTGGACTGCCGGCGGCTGACGATCAGTCAGCTCAGCAGCCCGATCATGTCGTAGTGGTCGATCTGACGGCTCAGCACCATCGGATCCTCCTCAGGCAGCACATGGGGCTGTTCCCAGTCCTCGCCGGCAAAGGCCTTCAGTGCCTCGACGCTTTCCCAGACCATCACCACGCAGAATGTGGCAGGGGATTCGGGCCGCGGCAGCCCTGCGGTGACCGACACAAGTCCGCGCTGGCGGCGCACATGCGGCACCGCGGTATCGGTCAGAAAGGTCTTGAAGTCCTGGATCTTGTCGTCGCGGACGGTGGCACGGAATACCCGGATAATCATCACTCTCCCCATCACTCGTTGAACGGGGAGAGTATAGCACATCATCAGTGCCTTTTGCGGTCCGATACGGTTCGTGCGCGGGCTTGTTGCGCCGTGTACAGGGAAAAGTGGACACCGGTTTTCCGGTTCAGTGCGCGGGCTTGATGAAGGTGCGGTTGCGTAGGTCACGGAAGGCCTGGTGCAACTCTTCCTGTGTGTTCATCACGATCGGGCCGTGCCAGGCCACCGGTTCGTTGATCGGCGCGCCGGAGATTAGCAGGAAGCGCACGCCCTCTGGGCCAGCCTGCACAGTGATTTCATCGCCGGTGCCAAAGCGGATCAGGGTGCGGTCGCCGGACAGGTCGCGGATGTTGACCTCCTGGCCTGCGACTTCTTTTTCCAGCAGCACCCCTTGCGGGGCGGAGGCATCGGCAAAGGCCGCTTCGCCTTCGAACACATAGGCAAAGGCCCGGCGGTAGGTGTCGACCGGCAGGGTCTTCTTCACCCCTGCCGGAATGAAGACGTCCAGGTACTGCGGGTCGGCGGCGATGCCGTCGACCAGCCCGCGCTTGCCCCAGAAATCGCCGGCGATCACCTTTACCCGGGTGCCGTCATCGTCGATGATCTCAGGTATTTCGGTGCCTTTGATGTCCTGATAGCGCGGCGCGGTCATTTTCTGGCTGGCGGGCAGGTTGCCCCACAGCTGGAAGCCGTGCATCTGGCCCTTGGCGTTGCCCGCGGGCATCTCCTGATGGAGGATGCCCGACCCGGCGGTCATCCACTGAACGTCGCCGGCGCCCAGAGTGCCTTCATTGCCCAGCGAGTCGCCGTGTTCAACCGTGCCTGCCAGCACATAGGTGATGGTCTCGATGCCGCGGTGCGGATGCCAGGGGAAGCCGCGCAGGTAGTCCTCCGGATTATTGTTGCGGAAATCGTCGAACAGCAGGAACGGGTCCAGTTCCGACGGGTCCTGAAAGCCGAAGGCGCGGTGCAGTTTGACGCCTGCGCCCTCGGTATGGGGCTGCGCGTCGCGGGTTTCCAGAATGGGTCTGAGGGACATTGCGTGTCTCCTGTGAACGGTATGTGCCGTCAAAATAGAACGTGCGCAGCTCCGCTGAAACAGGCTGCAGGCCACGCCTCCTGTGCGCAGGTGAACAGAGGTCCCGCAGCCCGCAGGCTGCCAGGTCTAACGGGAAGCAGTGCCGGAGACGCCAAGTACGGGCGGGGGCCCTCGTGCTAGTCAGTCCTGACCGGGCGAAGATGCGGCCCACCAGTCAGCCGGTTTGCGCCGCCCGCCGTGTTTGCCGGCCAGCCGCAGTGCCAGTTTGCGGAAGGGGCCTAGCGCCAGTTTCAGCCACAGCCGGTTGCGGTGCCTGGAATAATCCCGGTTGAACGGGCAGACCCGCATGCAAATCGCGCAATCCGAAGCCATTTTGGCCCAGAAGGAAAAGCATTTCTCTGCATCAGAGGTCCATTTTTTCACGCCCTTGATGGCCGAGACATTGGATGTCTGCGTTGATGGCGGCCCATAAGGCAGGGCCTTGACCGGGCAAGCATCAGCACATTTGGTGCAGATGTCGCAGAACGCCTTCACCCCCCGGGGTTTCGGGACGTCATGCACCAGCGGCAGGTTCGTGAAGATCTTAGAAAATCTGAGGCGCGGCCCGAATTCTGGCGTGATCACCATCTGGTTGCGGGCGTATTCGCCGAGACCAGCCTTCACCGCATAGGGGATCACCAGACCGGTATCGTTCATCGATGGCACCGCCTCATAGCCCAGATTGCGGATATAGGCGGCAAGCTGCATCACTATGGAGGCCTCGTGGCTGTACTCCCGCCCTGTCGCGGCACCTGCCAGGGCTGAGGGGTAGGTGGTGACCAGCTCTTTGTCCATCTCATGACCCAGCACGATCACGCCGGTTAGACCCTCGGGCAGATCATGTGGCGCTTCGGACATGTCGCGGGCATCGACGCGGGAGGTGTAGATCCAGCGATCATCCATGTCAGTAATGCCGCAAAGATTGGCGCCGAAGAACTTGGCGATGCGCTTTATCTCAGCGGACATTTTTGCCGGGTCGCCGATTTCTAGTGCATCCTTGGCAACTGGCGTGTCCGGGCGGATGGCGGCCTGGAACCCTTCGCGGATACCCTCTTGCGCCCGGCGGGAGGAGACCACGTCGGAAATCAGCCAGGCCGCGTTGCGCAGGGCGAAGTCGCGCTGCGTGAAACCGTCGCCGCGGCGTGGCGCTGCTTCCATTCTGTAGGAAGAAAAGAATTTGGCGGTGTGCTTGGACTTTATACGGTCATCCCAGAAAGCACGGGTGAAGATGTCGTTGCGCTGAGTGAACCGTTCGAAGTCATCGGTGACTTCGATTCCTGCGGCTGCATCGCCGTCACGCTGGGGCGGGGTGTTCTGGGGCCAGGGCATGGGCGGACGCTAACGGGCTGTTCGCTTTCCGGCAAGGGCTGCAGCGTGGGCAATCAGCAGAACAAGGAGACGATCCAGTCGCGCACCATGGCGGCCTCGGCGCTGTTGGGGGCATCGCCGGCGGCGGGCATCAGATAGTGGCCCTGACCCATCGGGATCTCCGCACCAGCAACAGGCGCCAGCCGGCCCAGCGACAAGGGCAGTTCAGCATAACGCCGCATCAGCATGGCCACGCCGGCACCTGAAGCTGCCATCTCAATTGCCGCCAGTGAGGTGTCGACATAGAGCGGAGCCGTGCGGTCCTTGAGTGGACCGCCCGTCTGTTCGGACAGGCGCAGCCAGTGATCCTGGTAGCCGTGGATGTGAATCAGCGTCTGGCTGAACAGCTGGTCCACCGATTTCAGCTGCTTCGCCAGCTGCGGCTGTGCTACCGCAATCACGCTTTCGGTTGCCAGCAGGTGCGCACGGCGGTCGAACCAGCCCGAAGGCCCCAGCCGCAGGTCGATATCGACGTCCTCATCCTGGGTGCTGTCGGCCCAGACGGCGGAGATCAGCCGGATACGGATGTGCGGGTGGGCCGTGTGAAAGGCGCCCAGCCGCGGCGCCACCCATAAAACCGCGGTGGAAACTGGTGCCCGCAAGGTTACAGTCCGGGTCTGCGCATGGCCCAGCAGGCCGCGGGTGGAATAGGCGATATCGGTGAGTGCCTGTGCGACCGAGGGATAATAGGCATGGCCCAGCTGGGTCAGTTCCAGGTGTCGGGCGCGTCGGATGAACAGGGTGATGCCAAAGCTTTTCTCCAGGCTGCGGACCTGGTGGCTGACCGCTGCCTGGGTGAGGCCCAGTTCATCAGCGGCGGCAGTGAAGCTGTGCAGACGGGCGGCGGCCTCAAACGCGCGCAGCCAGACAAGGTTAGGCAAATCGGACATTATGTTGCAAAAAATTTGTGGGTCAGGGTGCGTTATTATTCGTTTTTGTTTTAGCGCAGGTCAAGCTAGCCCTTTTGCAAGCGATTACCCCCGGGAGGAGAAACGGGACATGAAAACGGAAATGAAGATCGGCTTCATCGGCCTGGGCAATGTTGGCGGCAAGCTGGCGGGCAGCCTGGTGCGCAACGGGCTGGATGTGGCTGTGCACGACCTGGACGCGGCGCTGGTTGGAAAATTCGTGGCGCGCGGTGCAAAGGCTGGCGGCAGCCCCGCGCAAATGATGCAGGACTGCGATGCGGTGATCACATGCCTGCCCAGCCCGGCGGCCTCGGACGCGGTGGTGACCGAAATGCTGCCGCATGTGAAACCCGGCAAGGTCTGGATGGAAATGTCCACCACCGACGTGGCGGAGGTGAAGCGCCTCGGTGCCTTGGTTACCGAACGCGGCGGTGAGCCGGTCGATTGTCCGGTTTCCGGCGGCTGCCATCGGGCCGACACCGGCAATATCTCGATCTATGCCGGTTGCGAGCGCGCCACTTTCGACCGTATCCTGCCGATCCTGACCACCATGGGCCGCCGCATCCTGCATGTGGGAGAGATCGGCAATTCCTCGACCTTGAAGGTGATGACCAACTACCTGGCCAACCTGAACCTGCTGGCAGTCATGGAAGCGCTGACAGTGATGAAGGCCTGCGGCATGGATCTGGGCATGACATTCGAGGCGATCTCGATGTCCTCGGGCACCTCCTTTGCGCATGAGACCGAAAGCCAGCTGATCCTGTCCGGCTCGCGCGATGTGAATTTCACCATGGATCTGGTGATGAAGGACATCGGATTGTTTCAGACCCTGGCCGACCGCCACAACGTGCCGCTGGAATTGTCGCCCCTTATGATCGAGATGATGAAGGACGGTCAGCGCCGCTATGGCGAACGGGCGCAGTCGGATAGGATGATCGAGCGGCTGGAAGAAGCAACCGGCCTGTCGATCACTGCGCCGGGTTTCCCGCAGGAACTGATCGACGACGAGCCGGAAGAGCCGGGCTACGAGGTAGTCGTGCGCAGCGCTGCTGCGGAATAAGTTTCCCCAAAACAGCACGGCTGCGGTCAGCCCCCGGTGCGCCGGGGGCTGTTTTCTTTTGCGGATCCGGTCTATGCCCGGCTGAGCAGCAAAGGGGAGCAGCGGATGAGCAAGGAAGTTCTGGCCACAATCGAGGCCTCGGCCAGCCGGCGTGTGATGGGAACGGTGATGCTGGGCTTGACCGGCTGCCTGCTGGTCTATGTCGCCTTTGCGGCGCCGCCTTCACCGGCCTGGCTTCTGTTCCTGCTGGTGGTTGGGGCAGGGGCCCTGTGGCTGGCCGTCCGGATGTGGCAGGCTACTGTTCACAGGATTGAGCTCACGCCGGAAGAGCTGCGCTGCTCTGACGGGCAAGTGATCGCGCTGGTAGAGGATATTGAAGCCATCGACCGCGGCTTCTTTGCCTTCAAGCCGTCCAACGGTTTTTTGGTCCGAACCAGCACCCAAGGCGGCCGGGCCTGGATGCCAGGGTTGTGGTGGCGGTCCGGCCGGCGGATCGGCATTGGCGGGGTGACGCCCGGATCGCAGGGCAAGGCCATGTCAGAAATTTTGGCCGCGATGCTGGTGCGACGCGGCCAAAGCTGATTGGTTGATCCGTTAACTGATCAGGCCGGCGGCGAAACCTTTTCGGCGTCGTCGTTGTGGTTGTTGCCATTGCCCTTGTCCTCGAGGAAGACAACCTGAGGTGCAAAGCGTGGGCGGGTGAACACGAAGTTCTGAACGTCCAGAAGCGGCAGGCCGATGTTGAAGGCCGGGGTCACTTCGTTCCAGGTTTCCACCACGATCACGCGTTCCTGATCGTACATCGCAGGCAGTTTGTCCTCGGCGTCAGCAATAGAACCATCGTCCCATTCCGTGAAGGTAGAGCCGCGGACTTTTGACCAGTCGACATAGTAGCTCTGATCGCCCTCATCCCAGCGAACGACAGTGATACGGGTCGACAGGGAGGTATCGCCGCGCACCAGCTCCGTTGCCAGCGCGTGCATGCTGTCGATGTAGGTCTCGTTCACGTAGTTGGTCTCACGCGAGATCAGGTCAGAGACCGTGTAGGCCGCTTTCAGGTTGACGTTCTCCTGGCGGAAGGCATCGAAGAACGTATAGATTGCGGCGAACATGAACATCAGCAGCGGGGCATAGATGGCGAACTCCATCGAAACGCTGCCCTTGGTGTTTTCAACGAAGCCGCGCAGCGGTAGCGGAGTCCGGTTGGAAAGGCGGGAAATAAGCGTCAGCATGGCGTTACCTCGGTTCCTGGACAAAGGCAGAAGATGCAATCAGCTGAATGCGGCCGTCTTCGTCCTGTGCAATATGGGAGGCAAGCCCCCAGCTCGGGAAAATCGGATTGAACTTCATGCAGGCCCGCAAGAACATCAGTTCGTTAGACTGGCCGTTTTCAAAGCTCCGCACGGGCTGAACGTCGTCAATGACGTCGATACAATCCGGCGTCGGATCAATCTCAGCCATGTTGAACGGGTCCAGGCGGATCATCTCCAGCCGCAGCGAGTCCGAGCAGTTGCTGATGAAGCCTGAGCGGGCGCAGATCGCGTCGCGCAGCTGATCGTGCTGCAGGTCGGCGCCGGTGCTGAGGCGAATGTCGCGGACAGTCTGATCCACGGCGCGCTCCAGCTGGGAATGGCGCAGGTTGATGATGCCGAGTTCGACCGTGGCCAGCAGGATCATAAGGAAGGCTGGGACGATGATGGCAAATTCCATTGTAGCATTGCCATCCTCACGGTGCCGGAACCGGCGCAGGGCGGTTTGGATACGGTGTGTCATTGGGTTAGCCTCAGCTGACGGATGGAAGTCGCAATTGACGAGAAGGCGTCGGTGATCTCCAGGCCATCCACGTCAAAGAAGTGGGCGGGGGAGCTGGCGCAGTCCTCGAGGACCTTGATGCCGCCGGACGGGGCTTCGAAGCCGACCGAGTAGACGATAACACCCTGATCCTTGGTGATGTCGCAGATGTGCTTGGTGTGCTGGTCCTTGGCGACACGGTTGTGGAAGTACCGGCCTGCATGGAACCAGTCGGCCCAGGCGCTGCTGCTGAACTCGTAGACGTATTTGGCAATCCAGGCCAGCGAGGCGCGGGCATGCAGCTCCGGATAGGTCAGGCGGGAGGAGGTGCCTTCCTCGGTGTGGGTCGTGCAGCCATAGTAGTTGCAGGTTTGATACGTGCCCTCGCCGTAGGGATGGTCTTCCCAGCGGTTCAGATGTTCCCAATAGTAGTTCTTGGTGCCGTTGGAATGGTAGACGGAGTAGCTATCCGAAGTGGGGTTGTACCACACGTCGGAGTCGCCTTCCCGCCGCGACGGGTTCACCATGTACTGGTTGGTGTTCTGGCCGTCCGACATCAGGATGATGATCTTCAGCGTGTCGCCGCTGCCGTAGTCGGTGGGGCGGTCCACGAAAGATGCATCGATTACGCCATCGGCGATCAGGTCGTTCACAACCGGACGTGCAGTTGGATCGAGCAAGGCACTGCCCCACTTCATGCCAATGTCGATGGAGGTGTTGCCGCTTGCAGTCAGCTTGTCGATATGCTCGTGCAGCAACGCAGCGTTGTTGGTCAGAGGCAGGATCTGGGAGCCGTCCCGGGTCGGGCAAACAGGCGTGGAGATCATGTTCTCCGAATAGGTGAACGTGTCGAAATGCGCGGTGCGCTCGAGGTTTTCATCGCGGGGCAGCGTATGTTTGCTGAACTGATCCTTGATGAAGTTCACGCAGAAGGAATAGTTATGCTCCTGGGTGACGTTTGTGTACTGGCTCAGCAGCGCTTCACCCACATTCACCTGTGTGGCGTAAGGGATGATCGAGATCGACAGATTGTCGACGTCGGTGTTCTGGGTGATCTGATCTACAAAGCTGTGTGCTGCGGCCTTCAGGTTGACCAGCCGGCTGTTGCGGGACATCGACCCGGAAATGTCGAGAACCATGGAGATTTCGACAGCGCCGATGGTCTCTTCGGCCCGGGAATTCGCATAAACCGGAAGGTCGCCGACGCCAGCGAACTTCAGCAGGTGTGCAGGGAAGGTCGCGTTGATCGTGCTTTCAACACTCTTGTAGCCCAGTGACTGTTCCACTTCCGGCTCGCTGTAGTAGTCGGCGAGCCCTGCCTTGGTCAGATACTCCTGAACAACCGTTGCCGGGTCCTGCTGCTGATCAAGGTCGGCAGCCGCAAGAACGGCACGGTCCAGTGTGTATTGCAAAGTGGTGCGGTCGCGCTCCATTCGCATCAAATCAACGCCCATACCGCCAGCGGCCAGCATAAGGAGCAGCGTGATAATCATCGGTTTTGCCAGAACGCCATCCTCTTCCCGCAGGAAGCCTCTGGCCTTTTTCAGGCAGCGCAACATGAGCGGATTGCTCAGCGCAGTTGAATTCTTGTGGTGCTTACTCATTTAAATACCCCCTTCCGGCTGGGGAACGGGCCAGCTCGGCTTCTGCAGCGGAATTCCATTAATTAATGCTTGGTAAAGTAGGCGGAAATGGGGCGGAAATTGGCCGAAAACCCTCCCATTGTTGCGGTCTTTAACGCTAATCCTGCGTGATTTCCGAGGGTTGTGGTGCGGGGTTGGACAATCGCTCTTTGGATAACGGCGAATCACACTCCGCATGCCGGGAAATGATTCTTTTTGGCCGCAAATGGTCAAAAAGGTCGCACTCCTTAAGTAACTCTGCATAGAGTGAGACCATCATCGGCAGCGAGTCGATGTTTGAGCACGGAGAAATTTTTGATGAGCAGCCGCACAGAGCCGAGCTTCCGCGAAAGCGTGGACCTGATGTTTAACCGGGCAGTGAAACTGATGGACCTGCCGCCGGGGCTGGAGGAAAAGATCAGGGTTTGCAACGCCACCTACACAGTGCGCTTCGGTGTGCGACTGCGCGGCGCCATGCACACATTTACGGGCTACCGGTCGGTGCATTCAGAGCATATGGAGCCTGTGAAGGGCGGTATCCGTTATGCCACGGGGGTGAATCAGGATGAGGTCGAGGCGCTGGCGGCGCTGATGACCTACAAATGCGCCTTGGTTGAGGCGCCGTTTGGCGGCTCCAAGGGCGGTTTGTGCATCGACCCGCGCGAGTACGAGGAGCATGAGCTGGAGCTGATCACCCGCCGCTTTGCCTATGAGCTGGCCAAGCGCGACCTGATCCATCCCTCGCAGAACGTGCCTGCGCCCGACATGGGCACCGGCGAGCGTGAAATGGCTTGGATTGCCGACCAGTACGCGCGGATGAACACCACCGATATTAATGCCAAAGCCTGTGTGACCGGCAAGCCGCTGAATGCCGGCGGCATTTCGGGCCGGGTCGAGGCCACGGGGCGCGGCGTGCAGTACGCATTGCAGGAATTCTTCCGCCACGAGGAAGACAAGGCCGCTGCAGGCCTTTCGGGCAAGCTGGATGGCAAGCGGGTCATTGTTCAGGGCCTCGGCAATGTGGGCTACCACGCTGCCAAATTCCTGTCCGAGGAGGATGGCTCGCGCATCATCGGCATCATCGAACGCGATGGCGGTCTGTTCAATGCTGAAGGCCTGGATGTCGAGGCGGTGCGCAACTGGATCGTCAAACACGACGGTGTGTCTGGCTATCCTGATGCTCAGTTCCTTGAAAACGGTGCGGCGCTTCTGGAAGAGGAGTGCGACATCCTGATTCCGGCGGCCCTGGAAGGGGTGATCAACCTTTCCAATGCCGAGCGTGTCAAGGCGCCGCTGATCATTGAGGCTGCAAACGGCCCGGTGACTGCCGGAGCGGATGAGATCCTGCGCAAGAAGGGCTGCGTGATCATTCCGGACATGTACGCCAACGCGGGCGGTGTGACTGTGTCCTATTTTGAGTGGGTGAAGAACCTCAGCCACATCCGTTTTGGCCGCATGCAGCGCCGCCAGGAAGAGGCGCGCCACCAGCTGGTGATTGACGAGCTGCAGCGTCTGGACGACGTGATGGGCAATACCTGGTCGATGTCGCCGGACTTCAAGGACAAGTACCTGAAGGGGGCGGGCGAGCTGGAGCTGGTGCGCTCCGGCTTGGATGACACCATGCGGGCGGCTTACCAGTCGATGCGCGAAGTCTGGCACAGCCGTGATGACGTGACCGATCTGCGGACCGCCGCTTATCTGGTGTCGATCGACAAAGTGGCCAAGAGTTATCACGCCAAGGGTCTCTGACCGCGCGCAAGGCGAACTATGATGAACAGGGCGGTGAGGAAACTCGCCGCCCTGTTTTCTTTCCTTTGACTCCATTACGGCATTCGCCGTCGCAAATAGAACTGGACACAAGTGAATAGTTCGTGTGTTTTGCGGCAAAGCCATGCTGAAGTGCCGCATACTGAGCCTTGGGGCTAGGAGCAGCACGCGAAAGCGGGTAGCAATGCCGCCAGGGCCCGGACCAGATTTTCCCGGGCGGCGGAAGTGATTTGACGGGGAGGGACGACATGCGGTTTTCGGGCTGGCGTGTGCTTCGCGAGGGGCTCACCGGGAACAAGGGGTGGAAGCCCCACTGGCGGGATCCTGAACCTAAATCCGAATATGACGTGGTGATCATCGGCGGCGGCGGCCACGGGCTGGCAACTGCCTATTACCTGGCGCAGGAGCATGGCATCACCAATGTTGCGGTGCTGGAGAAGGGGTATCTGGGCGGCGGCAACGTCGGTCGCAATACTACTATCGTGCGCGCCAACTACTACCTGCCGGGCAACTCCGAATTCTATTCTCACTCCCTGAAGCTGTGGGAAACCATGGAGCAGGATCTGAACTACAACGCGATGATGTCCCAGCGCGGCATCATCAACCTGTTCCACAACGACGGCCAGCGCGACGCGGCGGTGCGCCGGGGCAACTCTATAGTTAATCAGGGTGATGATGCGGAACTGCTGAGCCGTGAACGCGTGCGCGAGCTGGCGCCATTCCTGAACTTCGACAACAACCGCTTCCCGATCATGGGGGGGCTGATGCAGCGCCGGGCTGGGACTGCGCGCCACGACGCTGTGGCCTGGGGCTATGCCCGCGGCGCTGACATGCGCGGGGTGGATCTGATCCAGAATTGCGAGGTCACCGGCATCGACGTGGAAAACGGCAAAGTGGTGGGGGTGCAGACTGCCCGCGGCCCGATCCGCGCCAAGAAGGTAGCGCTGGCCGCGGCTGGCCGATCCGGCCAGGTGGCAGCGATGGCGGGCCTGACCCTGCCAATTGAAAGCCATGTGCTGCAGGCCTTTGTCTCAGAAGGGCTGAAACCCATTGTTGATCATGTGATCACCTTTGCCGAGGGGCATCTCTATATCAGCCAGTCGGACAAGGGCGGTATGGTGTTCGGCAGCTATCTGGATTTCTACAGCTCCTATGCCGCTCGGGGGAACCTGCCGATGGTGGAGCACACGATGGAGACTTTTGTGGCGATGGTGCCTGCGCTCAGCAAGGCACGGCTGTTGCGCAGCTGGGGTGGCATCATGGACATGACCCCGGACGGGTCGCCCATTATCGATCATTCGCCGATCGACGGCCTCTACCTTAATTGCGGCTGGTGCTATGGCGGCTTCAAGGCGACGCCGGGGTCGGGCAGTGTTTACGCGCATCTGATCGCCACGGACCGTCCGCACGGGGCAGCCACGAAACTGAAGCTGGACCGCTTTCGCAGCGGTGTGGGCTTGATGGACGAGGAGGGAACCGGTGCGCAGCATAACCTGCACTAAGCGTTTGAAGCGCGCCGGGTATGCATCCGGCGGGAGTATATTTGCAAAGATGAAGGAGCGCCGGTCATGAGAATTACCTGTCCGCTCTGCGGCGAGAGGGATCGCCGCGAATTCTATTACAAGGGTGCCGCGCTGGTGCGTCCGGCTGAGGGCGCGGATCTGGACGCTTGGCATGAGTATGTGAACCTGCGGGAGAACCCGGCCGGGCCGCTGGATGAGCTGTGGTATCACGAGATGGGCTGCAATGCCTGGCTGAAGGTGACGCGCGATACCGCGACGCATGAGATTCTGGCGGTGCAGTTGGCTTCCGGAGCCGGATTGGGAGGTGAAAAATGAGACTTCCCGGAAAAGGTCTGAACCAGGGTGCGAAGCCGATCACATTCGCCTTCAATGGCCGCCACATGATGGGGTTGGAGGGGGATACACTGGCTTCGGCGCTGCTGGCAAACGGCACGCATCTGGTGGGGCGGTCCTTTAAGTACCACCGCCCGCGCGGAGTGCTGACCGCCGGCAGCGAGGAGCCGAACGCGCTGGTGACCATCGGCACAGGCGGCCAGCAGGACCCGAACGTGCGCGCCACCCAGCAGGAACTGTTCGAGGGGCTGGAGGCGCGCAGTCAGAACTGCTGGCCGTCGGTTGAGCGCGACGTGATGGCGGTGAATGACCTGGCGGCGCCGTTCTTTGGTGCAGGGTTCTACTACAAGACCTTCATGTGGCCTGCGGCTTTCTGGGAGAAAGTATACGAGCCTATGATCCGCAATGCGGCCGGATTAGGCGCGCTGTCGGGCGAGGCAGATCGCGACACCTATGAGAAGGCCTTTGCCTTCTGCGATGTGCTGGTGATCGGCTCCGGCCCTGCAGGCTTGATGGCCGCGCTGACCGCGGGCCGGGCCGGGGCAGATGTGATCCTGGCTGAGGAAGACGGCCGCATGGGTGGCCGCCTTTTGGCGGAGCGCGAGGAGATCGGCGGCAAACCGGGTCATGTGTGGGCCGCTGAAGTTCTGGCCGAACTGGAGGCGATGGAAAACGTGCGGCTGATGCCCCGCACCGCTGTTACCGGCGCCTATGACCAGGGCACCTATGGCGCGCTGGAACGGGTCTCGCACCATCTGCCGCGGCGGCATTCGCTGAAGGGCAGCCATTTGCCGCGCGAGTGCTTCTGGCGGATTGCAGCCAAGCACGCAGTGCTGGCGGCAGGCGCAATCGAACGCCCGGTGGCCTTCCGTAACAACGACCGTCCCGGCATCATGATGGCGGGTGCGGTGCGGGCTTATCTGAACCGCTGGGGCGTGGCGCCGGGTGAACGGGTGACGCTGTTTGCCAACAACGATCAGGCTCACCGCACAGCGCGCGACTTGCATGACGCAGGTGTGCACATTGCGGCGGTGATCGACAGCCGTCATGATGCGCCCGTTGACGGCCCCTATCAGGTGATCAAAGGCGCACAGGTCTGCGGAAGCGCAGGCCGCCAGCGCGTCGAGAGCATCACCGTGCGCTCGGTCAGGGGCGAGGAGAAGATCCAGACTGACTGCCTGGCGATGTCCGGCGGCTGGAACCCGTCTGTGCATCTGACCTGCCATTTGAACAGCCGCCCGCAGTGGAACCGCGAGGCGCTGGCCTTTGTACCGGCAGAGGGTGCAGTACCTGGCATGGTTACAGCAGGCGCCTGCAACGGCGCATTCTCCACCGCTAGTGCGCTGCGCGAGGGGGCTGAGGCTGCTGGCAAAGTGCTGGAGGCGCAGGGCCTAAAATCTGCAGCTGCCGATCTGCCGGATGCCGAGGATGATCCTTACCGCATCACCGCGCTATGGGCGGTGCCGGGCAAGGGGCGTGCCTGGCTCGACTTCCAGAACGATGTGACCGTCAAGGATGTGAAGCAGGCGGCGGTGGAGAACTTCCGCTCGGTCGAGCATATGAAGCGCTACACCACTCAAGGGATGGCGACCGATCAGGGCAAGAACTCTAACGTCGCTGCGCTGGCGGTGCTGGCGGATGCCACCGGGCGGACCATTCCCGAGACCGGCACCACCACTTTCCGCCCGCCCTTTGTGCCGGTGTCGCTGGGCGCGATGGGGGCAGGGGCTACGGATGAGGGCTTCAAGCCGCAGCGCTTCCTGACCTCGCATGGCGAGAGCGACACCCGCGGGGCGCATCAGCTGGAGGTGGGCCTGTGGTACCGCGCTGCCTATTTCCCTAAGCAGGGAGAGACCAACTGGCGCCAATCCTGCGACCGTGAGGTGACCCTGGTGCGCAAGGCTGTGGGCATCTGCGATGTCTCCACCCTGGGCAAGATCGACATCCAGGGCGCCGACGCGGGCAAGTTCCTCGATTTCCTCTACACCAACACCTTCAGCACCCTGAAGGTGGGCAGGGTCCGCTATGGGCTGATGCTGCGCGAAGACGGCTTTGTCATGGACGACGGCACCACCGCGCGGCTGGGTGAAAAACACTTTGTCATGACCACCACCACCGCTGCTGCGGGGCAGGTGATGGCGCATATGGAGTTCGTGTCCCAGGCGCTCTACCCGGAATGGGACGTGCGTTTTACCTCGGTGACCGAGCAATGGGCGCAGTTTGCCGTGGCCGGGCCGAAGTCTCAGGAGCTGCTGAACGGGCTGCTGGGCGAGGATGTGAACGGCGAGACCTGGCCCTTCATGGGCTGCGGCGAGGCAACGGTGCTGGGCGTCAAGGGCCGCTTGTTCCGGATCTCCTTCTCGGGCGAGCATGCTTATGAGGTTGCGGTGCCCGCGCGCTATGGCGAGAGCCTGTATCGTGAACTCCTGAAGCGGGCCGAAGCGATGGGCGGCGGGGCCTATGGAATGGAGGCGCTCAATGTGCTGCGGATCGAGAAGGGGCTGATTACCCACGCCGAGATCAATGGCACGGTGACAGCTTTTGACTTGGGCCTGCAGGGGATGATGTCCAAGAAGAAGGACTTCCTGGGCAAGGCGATGTCCGCCCGCGAAGGCCTGATGGCCGAGGACCGGATGCGCCTTGTGGGGCTGAAACCAGTGGGAGCGGCCAAGGAGATCACCGCTGGTGCGCATCTGTTCACGCCGGGCGACCCGGTCGAGCGGATCTATGATCAGGGCTATGTGACATCGGCTGGGTACTCGCCGACGCTGGGGCATCCGGTAGGCCTGGCCTTCCTCAAGGAAGGCCCAGACCGCATTGGCGAGACCGTGCGCCTGGTCGACCATATGCGCGGTGTGGATACGTTGTGCGAGGTTGTTTCGCCTGTGTTCTTTGACCCAGAGGGAGGGCGTGCCCGTGGCTGAACTGAAAGCAAAAAGCCCCTGTGACAGGCTGCTGCCGATAACCCTCGGAGGCATGAGCCTGACTGAAGAGCAGCCCGGCAGCATGTGGGTCCTGGCACCGTTTAAAGGGCAGGAGAAGGCGTTGAGCAAAGCCTTGGAAGCGGCCCACGGAATAGCATTCCCGGCGGCGAACCGCGCAACCGGCAAGGCGGGCAGCCGGGCTGTCTGGTTCGGCCGCGAGATGGCGCTGCTGATGGGGCCTGAACCAGACGCCAAGCTGGTCAAACATGCAGCGCTGACAGAACAGAGCGACGCCTGGGCCGTTGTCCGGCTGGACGGGGCTGGGGCCGGGGACGTGCTGGCGCGGCTGGTGCCGGTGGATTTGCGCCCCCAGATTTTCAAGCGCGGCCATACCGTGCGGACGGAGCTGAAGCATATGATGGCCTCGGTCACCCGCATTGGCCCGCAGGCGTTTCAGATCATGGTGTTCCGCTCGATGGCGAAAACGCTTGTGCATGATTTGAAAACAGCCATGGAAGCTGTCACGGCGCGGGGGTAACCTGCGGGGATCACCAACTGATTCCCGGAGCGCATCTATGATCCGCATCACCCTTGCAGCCGCCTTGCTGGCGGCTCCGGCCTATGCTTCTGAAAGCAAAGAACAAAGCTGCAAATACCAAGGCCAAGTCATGGCCGCGGTGCAGCAGGCGCGGCTGGACCGGGTGAAGCAGGAGGAGGTTGAGCAGGTGATTCTGGACAGCCATCCGGAGTGGCCTGATGCCTACTCCAATGCGATCCCGCAGCTGACAAGCCATGTCTATGCGATGAAGCGGCGCGACCTGAAGGAAACCGACCTCGGCGCGCTGTTCGAACAGCAGTGCCTGCAGAACTGGGATCAGATCCAGGCGATGCAGAAACAACTGAAGTCGAACTGATATGTCCCTGCCGCCCGGCTTTCTGGATGAACTGCGCACCCGCATCAGCATATCTGATGTTGTCGGGCGCAAGGTCATGTGGGACCAGCGCAAATCACAGCCAGGCAAGGGCGACTATTGGGGACCGTGCCCGTTCCACCACGAAAAGACCGCCTCGTTTCACGTGGAGGACCGCAAAGGGTTCTACTACTGCTTCGGCTGCCACGCCAAGGGCGACGCGCTGAAGTTTGTTCAGGAGACCGAGAACGTCGGTTTCATGGAGGCGGTGGAGATCCTGGCAGGGGAAGCGGGCATGGAAATGCCCAAGCGAGATCCGCGTGCGCAAGAGAAACAGGACCGCCGGACGCTGCTTGCCGATGTTATGGAACAGGCGGTGCAGTTTTTTCGACTGCAGCTCAAGACCAATTCCGCCCAGGATGCCCGCGCCTATCTGCAGCGGCGGGGCCTGACGGCGCAGGCGCTGGACCGCTGGGAGATCGGCTTTGCCCCTGACGGCTGGCAGAACCTGTGGGATGCCTTGCGCGGCAAGAACGTGCCCGAAGATTTGATCATCGGTGCTGGGCTGGCCAAGCCTTCGAATAAGGGCGGCAAGCCTTATGATACCTTCCGCAAGCGGATCATGTTCCCGATCCGTGATGCGCGCGGCCGGGCGATTGCTTTTGGCGGCCGGGCAATGGACCCGAACGACAACGCCAAATACCTGAATTCGCCAGAGACCGAGCTGTTCGACAAAGGCCGCAGCCTTTACAATCATGGTCCTGCGCGGGCGGCCTCGGGGCGCGGCTCCACGCTGGTTGTGGCCGAAGGATACATGGATGTAATCGCGCTGTCTGAGGGCGGCTTCCAGTCCTCCGTGGCGCCGCTGGGAACCGCGATCACCGAAAATCAGCTGCAGATGCTGTGGCGCATGTCGGATGAGCCGATCATCGCGCTGGACGGCGATACTGCGGGCCTCCGTGCGGCCATGCGGCTGATCGACCTAGCGCTGCCCTTGCTGGAGGCGGGCAAGTCGCTGCGCTTTGCCATCATGCCTGAGGGCAAGGACCCCGATGACATGATCCGCAGCGAAGGCCCGGAAGCGGTGCAGGCGGTGCTGGATCAGGCGATGCCGATGGTCAAGCTGCTGTGGCAGCGCGAGACCGAGGGCAAGGTGTTTGACAGCCCGGAGCGCAAGGCGGCGCTGGACAAAAGCTTGCGGGAAAAGATCAAGCTGATCCGCGACCCCTCGATCCGCAAGCACTACGGAGAAGACGTCAAGGAACTGCGCTGGCAGCTGTTCCGCGGCAACCGGGACAGCGGCAGCTATCAGCAGCGCAGCGGCAAGGGCGGCGGCTTCCGCGACGGTACCCGGGCGCCCTGGAAACCGGGCAAAGGCTTTGGCCCGATCCCGCAGCCGCGTGCCACCACCCGTGCCTCTCTGGTGGCAGGTGCCGATGATGAATCCTTTGCCGCGATGCGTGAGGCGGTGATCCTGGCAACCGCCATCACCACGCCGGAAGTGATCCCGGAATTCGAGACCAGCCTGGAGCGCCTGCAATGCGCCGATCCGGATCTGGCGGCCCTGCGGGACATGGTGCTTCGCCATGGCATCAGCGCGCCGGAGCGGCTGCGCGAGGAAATCGACTGGTCTTTGGGGCCTCATGCCCTTGAAAACCTGTTTGCCCTTCGCCACGTTGCAATCATCCCCTGCCTGCGCAGACCCGGCGACACCGAACTGGCCAGCATGACCCTGGCCGAAGAACTCGCAAAACTCGAAACGCTGCGCGGGCTGGATGCGGAACTGGCAGAAGCCGAAGAGGATTTGCATGGCCTTGCGGATGAGGCGCTGACTTGGCGGCTGCGGCAGGCAGCAGAGGCCAAGAACAAGGCCGTGCGCAGCGAAAATGAGGACAAGGCAACGTATGACGTGGGCAAGAATGGCGCGCGGCTCAACCGGGATGAGCGTGATGCTTTCGGGGCCCTTTTGGACCGGATCGGCTTCTCCGAGAAGTAACACGCGAGAGTGATTCTGCGTTTTGCTAAGGAAGAGCACAGGAAAATTGGGTAAACGGGGTGACGAATCAGATGATCGCGCTAATGATTCGCTCAGCGAATCATCCCGCAGCCCCTGAGTAGGAGCATTTAATGGCCGCCAAAGACACCGACGACCGCAAACCTGACGATCAGGACGCCGAAATCTCCCTCGACATGAGCCAGGCTCAGGTCAAGAAGATGATCGCGGAGGCCCGCGAGAAAGGCTACATCACCTACGATCAGCTCAATCAGGTTCTGCCGCCGGATCAGGTCAGCTCGGAACAGATCGAAGACGTGATGTCGATGCTCAGCGAAATGGGCATCAACATCATCGAGGACGAAGAGGCCGAGGAAGAAGAGAACAAGGGCACCACTGACCTTGTGACCACCGAAGGCCCGCGCGAGGTTGCGCTGGCAGGCGCCCAGACCGAGAAGCTGGATCGGACCGATGATCCGGTGCGCATGTACCTGCGCGAGATGGGATCGGTTGAACTGCTGTCCCGCGAAGGTGAGATCGCAATTGCGAAACGCATCGAGGCGGGCCGCAATACGATGATCCTTGGGTTGTGCGAAAGCCCACTGACCTTCCAGGCGATCACAATCTGGCACGACGAACTCTTGTCCGAGGACATTCTTCTGCGCGACGTCATCGACCTGGAGGCCACTTTTGGCAATCAGATGGATGAGGACGGCGAAGAAGAGCCTGTTGTCGACACGTCTGCAGTGGCATCCGCCAAACCGGCCAAGGATGAAGGCCCGGAACTGGATGCGGACGGTAATCCGATCTCCCAGGATGACGACGATGACGACGACGATGACCAGGCCAACATGTCGCTGGCCGCGATGGAGGCTGCGCTCAAGGATCGGGTTCTGGTCACGCTGGAGCGGATCTCTACCGATTTTGCCGAGCTGAGCGAAATGCAGGACAGCCGGATTTCGGCAACCCTGAATGAGGACGGCTCCTTCAGCAGCGACGACGAGGCCCGCTATCAGTCGCTGCGCTCGGAAATCGTCGAGTTGGTGAACGGCCTGCACCTGCACAACAACCGTATCGAAGCGCTGATCGACCAGCTCTATGGCATCAACCGCCGCGTTATGCAGATTGACAGCTCGATGGTGAAGCTGGCCGATCAGGCCCGCATCAACCGCCGTGAGTTCGTGGACGCCTACCGCGGCCGCGAGCTGGACCCGAATTGGCTGTCCGACATGGGAGAAAAGCCGGGCCGTGGTTGGCAGATGTTCATCGAACGCTCCACCGACAAGGTCGAGGAGCTGCGCGCCGATATGGCCCAGGTCGGTCAGTATGTCGGTCTGGACATCTCCGAATTCCGCCGCATCGTGCAGCAGGTCCAGAAAGGCGAGAAGGAAGCGCGCCAGGCCAAGAAGGAAATGGTCGAGGCCAACTTGCGCCTGGTGATCTCCATCGCCAAGAAATACACCAACCGAGGCCTGCAATTCCTGGACCTGATCCAGGAAGGCAACATTGGCCTGATGAAAGCGGTGGACAAGTTCGAATACCGCCGCGGCTACAAGTTCTCGACCTATGCGACTTGGTGGATCCGCCAGGCCATCACCCGCTCAATCGCGGATCAGGCCCGTACCATCCGGATCCCGGTCCACATGATTGAGACCATCAACAAGCTGGTCCGCACAGGCCGCCAGATGCTGCACGAGATCGGCCGCGAGCCGACCCCGGAAGAGCTGGCCGACAAGCTGCAGATGCCGCTGGAGAAGGTCCGCAAGGTGATGAAGATCGCCAAGGAGCCGATCTCGCTCGAAACCCCGATCGGCGACGAGGAAGACAGCCAGCTGGGTGATTTCATCGAGGACAAGAACGCCGTGCTGCCCTTAGACAGCGCCATTCAGGAAAACCTCAAGGAAACCACGACCCGTGTGCTGGCCTCGCTCACCCCGCGTGAGGAGCGGGTTCTGCGGATGCGTTTCGGCATCGGCATGAACACCGACCACACGCTGGAAGAGGTCGGCCAGCAGTTCAGCGTGACCCGTGAACGGATCCGGCAGATCGAGGCCAAAGCGCTGAGGAAGCTGAAGCACCCCAGCCGCTCGCGCAAACTGCGCAGTTTCTTGGATCAGTAAGTAAGAAGGCGCCCTACGGGGCGCCTTTGCGTTTCAAGGAGATGTATTTGAGGATCTTTCTGCCCGGCCTTTTATTACTGGCCAATAGTGCAGCAGTATCGGCATGTCCCGAAGGTTCCGAGACGCTGATTTCCTGTACATTCAAAGACGGAGTAAGAACATTGACGACCTGTTTGCAGGGCGAGCAGGCAACTTATGTTTTTGGGAGACCAGGGCGGCAGCCGGAACTCGAAATGAAACGAGATGTGCGCGACGTGGACATGACCCCATGGCCGGGCATTGGCGGTTCGATCTGGGAAGAAGCTATTTTCAGCAACGGCAATGTACGCTACATCGTTTATTACAGTCTCTCAAAGGATCCGGGAGCGCGGTTTCCCATGGAAGCTGGAGTTATTGTCGAACAGAACGGTGAAGAACTGGCACACCTGCGGTGTGATGCCGGCAGCGTGGACAGCGGCTACCCCTTGCCGCTGTTTGATGCAAAAGTCGCAGCGGGGCAGGTCTACTCCTTGGAAACGGGGCAGTGGGAATAAGTGACAGGCAAGGCTAAAAGCTTGGACCAAGTGCACCAGAATCTCATCGTCTTCGACGGTGAGTGCGTGCTGTGTTCCGGCTTCTTCCGCTTCATGATGCGTCATGACCGCGCCGGGCAATTTGCCTTTGCTACTGCTCAGTCCCCGCTGGGGCAGCGGCTTTACTGCGACCTTGGCTTGCCCTCGGATGATTTTGAGACCAACTTGGTGATCTTTGACGGTCGCCCTCATCAGCGCCTTGATGCCTTTGCCGCGGCGATGCGGGCGCTTCCGTGGCCATGGCCGGCCTTGTCAGTATGCCGGTTTCTGCCGCAGCGCTTGAAGGATGCGTTCTATTTCAGTATCGCTCGCAACCGCTACCGTCTGTTCGGGCGGCGTGACACTTGCATGATCCCCAGTCCGGAAGTCCGCGACCGCTTTGCCTTGGGGGGCTATGGCGGATGAGGGACGCCTTTGGCGAAATCATCGCTGCGAAAGCTCTGCAGGTGCCGCCGGCGCTGATGCGGTTTCATGCCGAACCGCCTGAACGCAGTTTTGGCGTTGTTCGTGTCGAGGGCGGAAACCGCTGGGCTCAGCTGCTGGCCCGGCTGGCAGGCTTCCCGCCGCCTATGCCGCAGACCCGGTTCCGGCTGGATGTCACACCGCAGGGAAACGGCCATGTCTGGCGGCGTGTTTTCGGCAAGCATCAGACCCGGTCGGTCCTGCGCTATGACGCGCGCAGGGGCCGCGCGCTGGAGCGCTTTGGGCCGGTTGAGCTGGAGCTTTCGGTCCTGATGCAGCAGGGCACGCTGAAGGTTTCGGTAGAAAAAGCCCGCCTGTTCGGGTTTCCGCTGCCCAAGGCTCTGTGTCCGGAAAGCGCGTCCATGGAGTATGAAACACAGCAGGGGCACCTGGGGTTCGACATCTCCGCCAGCCTGCCAAGGGTCGGCTTGCTGGTGCGCTACACCGGCCACATTGCGCTGCCGGAATTGAACCTTCGGCGTTAACCATTTGCTAACCGTAGCGTTGCCCGTTTGCGGCCAGGGTCATAAACTCGCACCATCCGCATTTACCTTCCGGGGGGAAGAAGATGTCTGCACATGCCGATTTGAATGGAGCGCTGGATGCGCTGCAGGGAAAGCTCCAGTCGCTGAATGACTTGGTGCGCGCCAACCAGTTCATGGTGGAAGCGATGGCCAGCCAGGGCAACGCTCTGAAACAGATGAGCAGCGAACATACCCGGGACATGCTGCGCCATCAGGCCCGGGCCCGGTTTCATCCCGAAACCGGAACTGCACCTGATGCAGCGGTTCTGGCTATTCTAGAAGAAGTGCTGGCTCCTCAGCAGGAGAGTGCGGAGATCATTCCTTTTCCTGTCCGGGCTTGACGCCTGCCGGCACACATCTGCGAGAGGTTGCAGTCCGGACCGTGATCGCCCCTTGGAGACCCTGCGGCTAGTCCTTATGTTGAGGCGAACAAAGGGACATTTCCGGATGAAGAACCACATCACTGCTGCTTTGCTGGCCTGTGCCTCAGCCGCCCCTGCTGCTGCCGATACATTTGTTGCCAATCGCGGCGTGCGTGTCCTGCCTGTCAACGACTATGTTTATGAGGTGGTGCCAGGCCGCTCTGGCGGGACTTGGGACTATTGGTGTGCTGGCGCGCAATATGCCCGCCGGGTGCTGGGCGCGAACTGGACTGACCGGTATTATGTCGTTCGCGGGCGCGATGTCAGCGTCACCACAGGGCGCCGGTCCTCCGTTCAGTTTTCCCTTCACCCCGAACAGACTGGCGTGCAGCCCAAGACGGGCTGGCTGTCGCTGGGGTTCCGTCCGGGTGAAAGCCTGTCAGTTCAGCAGGGCTATGGGTACTGCGTGCAAGCACCGGCGCTGTAGTTGCTCCCCAAAAGCGGAGCGGATTCACGGGTGGTCACAGGTTTGTGCGGTCGTAGCGAGCAACGGGCAGGATGAATCAGCCACAACCGTTTTGGAAGCTGCCCGCGGCAGGCGGCAGAGCGATGCCAGCTGAACCGCTTAAGAATTTGCGATAATTCGGAGTTTCCGAAGCCTGCGCAGTGGCACCTTGCTGTGTCTTGGCTTGAAGCCTGAGGACGGGCCGGCCCGCACAGCAGTTTGAATGGCCTGTGTTTCAGATTTCCTTACCCTGATAGCTGGGCGCAGTGCATTGTGTCTTGTTGATTGAAAGGGTGCCGCCATGAAACCTGCTTCCGCTTTTGTATTCGCTGCCGCAATTTTGACTCTGGCGCTTCCCGTCAGTTCCGAAGCCAATTCCAGCCGCCACAGCATACATGTCAATCAAATGCCGGGCGGTATATTCGAAGTGATACCAAGAACCGGAAACGGTTACTTGTTCTGGTGCGGTGCCGCTGACTATGCCCACCGTGTTATCGGGGCTCCTTGGAATGCCAGCTTGCATATATCTCGCGGTTTGGGACCTAGTGAAACTACGGGGCGCAGGTCAGCAGTGCAGTTCACACTGGATTCAAATCTGGCCCAAACACCACCATCTGGCGGATACGGGTCTGTTAACAGCTTGCAAGCTGGTGATACAATGAGTGTCCAGAGAGCTTTCGATTATTGTTTTGTGCCGTTCGGGCGGCCGTGAAATTACTGTTCTCCACGGTCATTCCGGATTGCAGAGTAGGAGGTTGAGATGACCTGCAAGAAATTTTGGCTGACAGGAATGCTGGCAGTGGTTTTGTCCGTACCTGTGCCTGCATTTGCATGGAGGGCGATCAACCGAAATGAAGTGCTGCCGGTCTCCGAGGGCGTTTGGGAAGTGGTGGCCCGGAGTCGCTCCGGCGCGCAGGATTACTGGTGCAGCATCGCCGATTTTGCCATCCGCCAGCTGCGGGCACCGGTGAATCAGCGGATCTATGTGTGGCGCGGAGAGGGGCCGTCGGTGAACCGGCCTGGCCGCAAAGCAGTGCAATTTGCCTTCGGCCTGCCGCCTGGGGTTCCGGACCGCTCAGGCAGCTTGTCGCTCAATGTGCGCGAAGCAGGGGACAGCTTGCGGGTAACCTCGGCGCAGAATTATTGTTATGACAGGCTGCCCGGGCGCGACCGCTGGCTGCCATAACCGCAGCGGGCGCTGGTGCAGGGTTGCCTGCGCGGCCTGCACCGTCCAGAAAGGGCTCATGCAGCATGATTTCAGAATTCCGACGCGCGGGCAGGGGCTCTATGAATTTACCCGCGAAGTGAAGGCCTGGGTGTCTGCAACCGGCTTTCAGGACGGGCTGCTGACGATGTTTGTCCGTCATACGTCCTGCTCCCTGCTGATTCAGGAAAATGCCGACCCGGAGGTGCAGGGGGATCTGAGTGCGTTTTTTGCCCGTCTGGTGCCGCCGTCGTCTGATCCGTCCATGGGCTATCTGCGCCACACCTATGAAGGGCCGGACGACATGCCTGCCCATATCAAGGCGGCGATGATGCCTGTCAGCTTGTCGATTCCAGTCCGCAGCGGCGCTCCGGCGCTTGGCACCTGGCAAGGCATCTACCTTTTTGAACACCGCGATGCACCGCACCAGCGGCAGGTGGCGGCGCATCTGTCCTGAACCTCTTTATCTAGCGGCGGTAAATGCCCCCTACCCAAATTCTGGAGGGTCGCCTATAGTTGTGGATAACCGGGAACATGCCGGCACAATAAACAGGCTGACAGGATTGAGGGAGCAGGCGGATGCGCTGCCCATTTTGCGGAAATATCGACACTCAGGTCAAGGATTCACGCCCCGCGGAGGATCATGTTTCGATCCGCCGACGCCGGTTTTGCCCGGCCTGCGGCGGCCGTTTCACCACCTACGAGCGGGTGCAGTTGCGCGATTTGGTGGTGATCAAAACCAACGGCAAGCGCGAGGACTTCGACCGCGACAAGCTGGAGCGTTCGATCCGTATTTCAATGCAAAAGCGCCCGATTGAGCCGGAGCGCATCGACCAGATGATCTCTGGCATCGTGCGGCGGCTGGAAAGCATGGGCGAGACCGATATTCCATCCAAGAAAATCGGTGAAATCGTGATGGAGGCTCTGGCCCGCATAGACACCGTGGCCTACGTGCGCTTTGCCAGCGTTTACAAGAACTTTCAGGCAGCAGACGACTTCGAGGACTTCGTCCACGAGCTGCGTCCGCCGGTGGCGCCGGAAGAATAATGGATACGGATCACCGTTACATGGCGCTGGCGCTGTCCCTCGGGCGGCGCGGGCAGGGCAATTGCTGGCCGAACCCGGCAGTGGGCTGTGTCATCGTGCAGGGCAGCAGGGTTGTGGGGCGCGGCTGGACCAAACCGGGCGGGCGGCCGCATGCGGAAACCGAAGCGCTGGCGCAGGCGGGAGACGCTGCGCATGGCGCCACCGCCTATGTGACGCTGGAGCCTTGTGCCCATCATGGCGAAACACCGCCTTGCGCGCAGGCGCTGATTGATGCCGGGGTGGCCAGGGTTGTCGCTGCAATCGGGGACAGCGATCCGCGCGTTTCAGGGCAGGGCATCCGGATGTTGCGGGACGCAGGTATCAGAGTGGACACAGGCGTGTGGGGGGCGCAGGCTGCGCGGGACCATGCCGGGTTCTTCCTGAAGACCGAACAGGGGCGCCCGCTGGTGACCTTGAAGCTGGCCGGCAGCTTTGACGGCCGCATCGCAACCGGATCGGGCCAAAGCAAGTGGATCACCGGGCCGGAAGCGCGGCGTGCCGTGCATGCGATGCGCGCACGCCATGACGCGGTCATGGTGGGCGGCGGCACGGCACGGGCGGATGATCCCTCGCTGACAGTTCGTGATCTGGGGGTGGAGCATCAGCCGGTGCGTGTTGTGATCTCGCGCCATCTGGACCTGCCGCTGATGGGGCAACTGGCCCGCTCTGCCAAGGACATCCCGGTCTGGCTGTGCCACGGCCATGGGGCTGATCAGGAGCGTATTCGCGCCTGGGAAGGACTGGGTGCCAGGCTGATCCCCTGCGCGTCGCATGGGGTGCAGCTGGATGCCGGGGATATTCTGCAACAGCTGGGCGCGGCTGGACTGACCCGGGTGTTCTGCGAGGGCGGCAGCGCGCTGGCTGCGTCGCTGCTGGCCTTTGATTTGGTGGATGAGCTGGTCGGGTTCACCGCAGGCCTGGGCATCGGTGCCGAGGGGCTGCCTTCGATCGGCGCGCTGGGCATCGGAAGGCTGGAGGAAGCACCGCGGTTCGAGCTGGTCGAGGCGCGCCCTGTCGGTAAAGATATTCTGCACCGCTGGACACGCGCTCTGCGGTAATGCTTCGCTGTAGCCTTGCTAATCCGGGTTCTCCTGTCTGCCGCCGGACGATGCTTCTGCTCCGGTCCCGTTGGCCCAGCCTCGGTATCTTGCGGGTGCGGGAGCGCTTCTGCTTCGGTCAGCGCCACAGATAGGCGTAAGTGGCGAACAGTCCTTGCAGCTTCGACAGCAGCCTGTTGCTGAGGCCCGGATGCGGCAGGCGGCCCTCACGCAAGCGCATCACCGCCACTTCCGGGGGGCAGGGCTGGCCGGTCACTGGATCGAAATAGCGCGGATAATCGATCAGGGCTGCATGGGCCAGGCCGAATAGGGACACTTGCGCCTGCCGCCAGACGGGAACCGGCGCCAGATCGGTGGTGAGCCCCCAGCCCGCATAGAAGGGCGTGCCCAGGGTTGTGACTTTGAGCCCGCGCAGCAGCGCCTCGAATCCCAGAAGCGAGGTCATTGTCCAAACCTCCTCCACGGCGCCCAGCAGCGCCATCGGGTCTGCCCGGCAGGCAACAACGTCAGCCAAATCCTCTGCTTCGATCTGGCCCTGCCGCAATCCCGCCTCCACATCCGGGTGGGGCTTGTAGATGATCACTGCATCCGGATTGGCCGCCCGCGCGGTGCGCAGCAGATCCTGGTTGGTCCGGATCTCTCCAGCACCGCAGAGGATCGAGGCGTCGTCCTCAACCTGGCCCGGCACCAGGATGCGGCGGCCTTCGGGCAGGGCGGTGGCCGCACCGCCAAGGTTGTACTTTGAAACACCGTCTCTGATCAGGGACTGCACAAACCGCTCCGCCCGCCGTTCCTCAGCCTGGGTCATCTCTGTACGCTTGGAAATCAGCGCATCAAGGTCAGATGGCTGGCGCGGATCGTAGTAGATCCCTTGTTGGTCGGTCACCAGCGACAGCGGCGGCACCAGTTCCGCCCCCAGCCCGCGGGAGCGCAGAAACCCGTCCTCCACTCGCACTGCACCTGAGTGAGCTTCTGCTGCCTTGCCAGCCCAAACCATCCGCCTGCGGCCGCTGGCCTGCGCCTTGGCGGTGTTTTCGGTGAACAACACCCGCCTTTCCGCACCAAAGAACTTTTGCAAAGGCTTGCGCTTCCAAAGCCGCATGCCCGAGGCTGCCCAGCCCTGGCTGTCTTCACGCCAGGCCCGCGCTTTGGCCTCAAGGTTATTCAGAACCGTTTCAAGTTCGCACAGCTCATCCCGGAACGGGTCGTACCATTTGGGGTAAAGGATCATCGCGGCTGCAAACAGCTGCGCGCGGGTCAGCTGCCGCTGGCGCCGGGGCGGAGCATCTTCGTCGGTGCTCAACCCCCAGCCGGCGTAGAAAGGCTGCCCGAACACACGCGGTTTGTGACCCGCCAGGATCGCCTCGAAACCCAGCTGCGATGAGACTGTGTAAACCCCAACCGCCCCCTCCAGCAGCGCCCAGGGAGAGACGCCGCCTGTAAACAGTTCCAAACGTCCATGCGCATCCTTGGCATCAAAATATCCCGCACGGTATCCGCGCAGCGTCTCGGGGTGGGTCTTGATCAGGACCCGCGCGCCGGGATGCTCTTCCTGTGCGAACGCCAGCATTTCCAGAAACCGGGCCCTGTCCGCGCGCGACGCGGTGACTGAGGCATCGTCGCGCGCCTGATCCGCAACCAGCACATAGCCAGGCTCGGGTACTTCTGCACCGGGATCAAACGCGTTGTACTTGCTGAGATGCGCAGACTTGAGACGGGCAATGGCGTCACGCGCCCGTTGCATCAGATGCGTATCGTCCAGAGGGTGGGCTACCAGCAGCTGTTCCAGGTCTGATGGCTCTGCCGCATCGAAATGCACGCCTGAACGGTCCAGTATCAGGCCCATCGGCGGCTCTCCGGCGCGTCCGGGGTGAAGCGAGCGCAGAAACGCGTCCTCCACCCGCAACAGCCCGCAGCCGCGTTTCGCAGCAATGGCCTGGCCGCGATGGGCGGTGGGGGAGGCGCCCCAGATGCCAACCAGATCTTCTGCCTGCGGCAGGCCCAAGCGGATGGAATATCCAGACAGCTCCAGGATACGCCGCACACGCCGTTGTGTCAGAAAGCCGCCGTTGTAGACAAAAAGCCGGGACGCTGTGCTCCCGGCTTCCTGGTGGCCTGCGGTCAGGCGCATCTGTCCTTAGCCGCTAACCGCTGAGGAGGTGCTGGCCAGCGATCCAACCGGGGCCAGCAGCAGCGAGATCGTCTTGGTCCACTGGGCGTAGGGTGCCTCAGTCACATAGAGCGTGTCGTCGTCGCGGATCACGAAGTCACGGGCCATGAACAGCCCGTTCGGCTGGGTCAGGTTCAGCACATACACCATCCGCTGCGCGCCGATGAGGTCATCGCGGCCCAGCACCTGATTGGCGATCTCGGCAGGTTCATTGCGCAAAACGAAGACACCGGTCGGGTCGGCCGCGGTGGAGATCAGGCCGCCGACCTGGGCAATGGCTTCGAGAGCCGACAGATCCTGGCTTTCAAACGGTACCCGTGCCTGTGCGGATGTCGCGCCAAGCGCAGTGAAGGAGCGCGTGTCCTCCTCGACCAGAATGCGGTCGCCGCCGCGCAGGGCGACATCCAGTTCCGGATGGTCGAACAGATCCTGGAACCAGATCTTTCCTTTTTCCTGGCCACGGATCACGGTGACCTGGGCAATTTCAGGCTGGATAGTCACGCCGCCTGCCTGAGCCAGCATCGCCGACAGTGTTCGGGTCGGGCGCTCGATCGGATAGACGCCTTGTGCGCCCACAGAGCCGGTCAGGCTTACTGTGGCGCCATCTCCTGCCAGCCGACGCACCTGCACTTGCGGGTCGGGGGTCTGATCTTCGAGCTTTCTGGTGATGGTTTCGCGCAGCTGCTCCGGGGTATTGCCAGAGGCCCGGAGGCGGCCCGCATAGGGAACGAAGATATAGCCGGCACTATCGACCTGCACCTCTTCCAGAACTGTGGCATTGGTGGACTCAGCCGCCAGCAGCCCGTCATCCACGTTTTCCCAGACCGTCAGCCCAAGCACGTCGCCGGGGCGGATGGTGTCGGATGTCAGCTTGCCTGCGGAGGTGAAGCCGGAAGAGAAGCCAAGGGCTGGAACCACGGCGGTGGCCCGGGCGACCCGGTCATTGACGGAGACGATAAAGGCATCGCCTTCGCGCTGTACCGAGCCGGCGAAAATCTGGCGCTTGCTAGGGCCGACTTTCGGCAGCCCGCAGGACGCCGCAAGGACCAATGCCGCCAGCATTGCCACGGGGCGCGCCCAGCGAAGGGGAACGGATGTCACTGCTCGGTCTCCTCGACCAATTATTGTTTGCCTCAAGTTTTAGGGGCAACCTAACTGGCTGGCAGGAAAAAATCCAGTCTTTGGGTGTTTCCGCTTCAGGTCACCAGCCGCAACTGTTGCCGTGGTGCCGCTGTGCCAAGCCGTAGCGCGTCATAGGGATCTTCACCCGCCAGCATCATGTCGGCAACCTGGCGCAGCAGCTGGCGGCGGCCTTCGCGGGAGTAATAGCCGCCCGGTACCTGAGAGGTTTCTAGAAGAAAGCGCCGGTAGTCCTTGTAGGCGCGACTGTCAGGGCGCGCCGGGGCCTCAAAAAACTGGGCCAGCGGCTGTTCTGACACAAATTCCGGCTTGCCATAGACCGCACGGCCGAACACCCGCAGAGGAATGCCGCGCCACAGCACCTGCTGGCCGGCAGTGGAATTGACCGTCACTGCGCTGCGGGCTTCATTCAGCAGCTGTGCCAGCTTGCCGCCGCGTACATAATGGACCCGGCCTGCAACGCCATGCTCGCGCGCCAGGCGGCGCAGCGTGCGGCGGACCTGGGCGCGGCCATCCTCCAGCGGATGCGCCTTGATGACCAGATGATGGTGCCGCGGTGCGCCTTCGGCAAAGCCGGTGATCACTTCAGCCAGGAAATCGCCCATGCTGGTAAACGGGGAATGCATCTGGAAAGAGCTGTCGTGCTCCAACTGAAGAAGTGCCAAGTGATAGGGAAACCCGCCATTGCGGATACGCCTCTCTGCCAGCCGCCGCTCCAGTGCCTGTATGGGCATCAAAAGCAGACGCTTGAGGTAGAGCTGAAATTCCTTGGTCACCGGAAGCGCCCGGTGCGGCTGGAAGTTGCGGTACTTGCGGTTCCGGAACATGACGAACCAGTGGTAAAGCGCACCATAGAAAACGTGCTGGCGCATGTCGCCCCAGTGCGCGGGCGGCAGCGGCGCCTCCATGTCCGAGAGCGACAGCGCCTCCTGCATCTGCGGCACAGTCATTTCCATGAGCCGCGAATGCCCATTGGCGCCGCCGCGTTCATAGGTGACCCAATAGGGGCGCAAGTAGCCTTCTTCAAAGACATGCACGGTGATGCCGCGCTGCCGCGCCGCCTCAACGGCCGTGGCGTGAATGGGGCGGGTATCCCCGTACAAGACAATGTCCGTCACCCCGCGGTTTTCCAGCAGTCCTGCCAGATAATCAGGCCAATCCTGCGGGTTGCCGTTATAGGGAAGGTAGCTGGCCTTGGGGCGCCAGAATGCCTGGTCGCCTGCATTGAAGCCCACCCGCGCCACTTCGCAGCCTGCGGCCGTCAGCATCCGTCCGAGCGCGGCAAAGAACGGCCCGTGCGGGCCTTGCAGGAACAGGAAGCTGCGGTGTTTCAAATCAGCATTCGGCATCACAAGACGGGTTATACAGGGGCAAAATCAGGGATTGATTAACATTTGACTGGGGCGAAACTATGGCTGCTAGGGCGGCGAAGACAAGCCGGGGCTTGTGAAGGCCGCACAGCTTGGCTACCTCTGCGGCAGGAATGACATATCACCGGCAGGGAGCGCCCCATGTTCACAGGCATCATTACCGACGTAGGCACCATTGCCGAACTGGAGCAGCAGGGTGATCTGCGGGCCCGCATCCGCACCGCCTACGATACGGCCACCATCGACCTTGGCGCTTCGATTGCCTCGGACGGCGTCTGCCTTACTGTGATCGCCCTGGGCGAGGACTGGTACGACGTGCAGATCTCGGCAGAGACGGTCTCCAAGACCAATCTCGACAGCTGGACCGTGGGCAAACGGGTGAACCTGGAGCGCGCCCTGAAAGTGGGCGATGAACTGGGTGGCCATATTGTCTCAGGACATGTCGACGGTGTTGCCGAAGTGGTGGCCATGAAGGACGAGGGCGACAGCACCCGCGTCACCCTGCGCGCGCCAGAGGCGCTGGCCCGCTTCATCGCGCCCAAGGGCTCGGTCGCGCTGAACGGAACCTCGCTGACGGTGAACGATGTCGAGGGGCGCGACTTCGGCATCAACTTCATCCCGCACACCAAGGAAGTTACCACCTGGGGCGATGTGAAGACGGGTGATTTCATCAACCTGGAAATCGACACGCTGGCCCGCTACGTCGCCCGGCTGCAGGAAGCGGGCTGATCGGGCACGCCCCTTCATCTTTCCTCAAATACTCCGGGGTGAGGCCGGTAGGCCGAGGGGCGGCGCCCTTGAATGTCTTGTGCACCCATGCACAGGGCGCGTCCGGACGTACGGTTGCCGTTTGCAGGACTGGCATTTGCCGCCGGCCTGGGCTATCTGGCTGGGAAAGAACCCGCAGTGCCAGGCGTGCTGCCCATGCGCATCGAAAGGCTGCCATATGAGCTTTGAAACACCAGGGCCGGTTGAGGCGCAATTGCGCGATGCCATCAGCCCGATCGAAGAGATCATCGAAGAAGCCCGCCAGGGCCGCATGTTCATCCTTGTTGATCACGAGGACCGCGAGAACGAAGGCGACCTTGTGATCCCCGCGCAGCACGCGGATGCGGCGGCGATCAACTTCATGGCGACCCACGGCCGCGGGCTGATCTGCCTGACGATGCCCGCCGAGCGGATCGAGGAGCTGGGCCTGCCGATGATGGCGCTGCACAACTCCTCGCGCCACGAAACTGCCTTTACCGTTTCCATCGAAGCGCGCGAAGGCGTGTCCACCGGTATTTCTGCAGCCGACCGGGCGCTGACCGTGGCCACTGCTATTGATCCTGAGAAGACCGCCGCCGATATTGCCACCCCTGGCCACGTCTTCCCGCTGCGCGCGCGCCGGGGCGGGGTGCTGGTCCGCGCAGGCCACACGGAGGCCGGCTGCGATGTGGCGCGTCTGGCAGGCCATTACCCGTCGTCCGTGATCTGCGAGATCATGAAGGAAGACGGTACCATGGCGCGTTTGCCTGACCTGGTCGAATACGCCCAGAAACATGGGTTGAAGATCGGTACCATCTCCGACCTGATCACCTACCGCGCCCGCAACGACAACCTGGTGGTGGAAACCTCGCGCGAGACAGTGACCTCAGAAATCGGGGGGGAGTGGGAAATGCGGCTGTTCACCGATCAGACCCACGGCATCGAGCATGTGGTGATGATCAAGGGCGACATCACCACACCGGAACCGGTTCTGGTGCGCACCCATGCGCTGCATGAAGCAACGGACATTCTGGGCCTCGGCCCTAAGTCTGCCCGCCAGCTGCCACGCGCGATGGAGATCATTGCCGAAGAGGGCCGCGGCGTCGTGACTCTGTTCCGCCAGCCGCGCAATGCGCTCTATGCGAACGAGGACGAAGGCCCGCGCACGGTGACCATCAAGCAGACCGGCATCGGTGCCCAGATCCTGTCGAGCCTGGGCTTGCATGAACTGGTCCTGCTAACCGACTCGCCCTCGACCAAATACGTCGGGCTGGATGCCTATGGCCTCGCCATCACCGGCAGCCGCCCCATTCTGAAGGACGCTTGATATGGCTGGACATGAAACCCACCACACCCTGCCGCGCGCAGAGTTCGACAAGCCGGTGAAACTGCTGATCGTTGTCGCGCCGTACTACAAGGACATCGCCGACAATCTGGTGGCTGGCGCGGCGGCTGAGATCGAAGCCGCTGGCGGCGCATTCGAGATCGTGGAAGTGCCGGGCGCGCTGGAAGTGCCGACCGCAATTGCGATTGCCGACCGCACCTCCAATTTCGACGGCTACGTGGCATTGGGCTGCGTGATCCGCGGCGAGACCACCCATTATGACACAGTCTGCAACGACAGCTCCCGCGCGATCCAGCTGATGGGGCTGCAGGGGCTGTGCATCGGCAACGGCATCCTGACCGTGGAAAACCGCAAGCAGGCCGAAGTGCGCGCCGATACCGCCGATCAGAACAAAGGCGGCGGCGCGGCG
The DNA here is from genome assembly GCF_000813965.1 of Leisingera sp. ANG-M7. Classification (GTDB taxonomy): domain Bacteria; phylum Pseudomonadota; class Alphaproteobacteria; order Rhodobacterales; family Rhodobacteraceae; genus Leisingera. The sequence continues at coordinate 159,158 of NZ_JWLI01000008.1, forward strand.
GCTGCGGCCTTGCATCTGATCGCACTCACGCGTAAGTGGGGCGCCCAGACCAAAGGCATCGGCTTCAAGGCGCCCGCAGGGGCATACCAGGTAGCCGGTACAGACAACGGATCCACCAGCGCATGAGCACCCAGGACAGCCGCCCCAAGGGCAACGGCAAGAATCAGATGAGATCGGCAGCGCGGCTTTACGCCGTGCAGGCGCTGTTCCAGATGGAACACAGCAGCCTCACCTTTGACAGGGTGATCGTCGAGTTTGAGGACCACCGTTTTGGCGCTGTCTATGAGGGTGACGAGATGGCGGAAGGCGACACTAAGGTGTTCCGCAATCTGGTGCGCGAGGCGGTGAACCATCAGGCGCGGATCGACCAGATGACCGACCGCGCCCTGGTGGCAAAATGGCCGATCGCCCGCATCGACCCGACCCTGCGGGCGCTGTTCCGCGCGGCGGGGGCCGAGCTGACCCAGTCCGACACCCCGCCCAAGGTGGTGATCAACGAGTTCGTCGACATCGCCCGCGCCTTCTTCCCCGAGGGGAAGGAGGCGAAGTTCGTCAACGCCGTGCTCGACCACATGGCGCGCGAAGCCCGGCCAGAAGCATTCTGAACCGGCCTCTGCCACAGACGTGAACTGAAAAAGGCGTGCCTTGGGGCGCGCTTTTTTGTTTTGCGGGTGGAGAGAATGAAAGGGTGCGGCAAATTCCGCTCATCCCTTCCGGAAACGCTGGACGCCGCCGCAAAGGCTGATAACCTCTTCTTGCTTATCTGGAGGACTCAGATGCCTGAACTGGTGAAAATGTACATCCGCAACGTGCTGATCGGCTTTGGGATCGCTGCCGCCTTTGTGGCAATGCTCCTGTGGTTCAATGTGATGAACCTCTGGGCGCTGGTTTCGACCTCTGACGTCGGGCTGCTGGCGGTGTTCCTGCTGTGGTTCATGAACGGCATCGTGTTTGCAGGCGTGCAGTTTGCATGGGCGGTGATGGCCATGGCCGAGAAGAACGACGGCCCCCGCGGCGGCACCCCGGTGGCGCATGAGTTCCAGCCGGTGCGGGTGCCGACAGAGGAAACCTCCCGGCAGCAGCGCCAGCTGAACCGCCGCTGAACCGAGAAACAACTGAATTTCTGCCGCGTTTTCCCTGGAAAACGCGGTTTTCGTATGTACCAACGGGGGAAGAAGCGGCGGGACCACCAGTCAACCGTGCGGCTTTGATTCCCGAGGACCTGTATATACAGGTGGGCGCCAGGTAAACGGACCAGGATCCGGACAGAGCCAGCTCCCTCGGAATTGCTTAAGGCCACCGGAATGCTGCCTATCACGAGAAGGGCAGTACCCGCCAAGGCCGTAACTAAGCTGCCGGAGGCGCCGTTACAAGGGGGTAGGAGGCATCCGGCAGCGTTTCGCGGCAAAAGCGCGGGATTGCATTTTGTTCCCTAATTGTTCACATTCTCTACCATGATGGAAGATCTGCAGTCAGGACAGAAACTTGCCCGCGGGGTGTCACGCTATCTGCGCTCGCTCAGCTTTGCGCCGCTGGAGGAATTCGTGCCGGCCCGCGGCTTGCGGGTGGACGTGATGGCGCTGGGACCCAAAGGGGAGCTGTGGGTGATCGAGTGCAAGTCCAGCCGCGCCGATTTTCAGTCCGACAGCAAGTGGGAGGGCTACCTGGAATGGTGCGACCGGTATTTCTGGGCGGTGGACATGGATTTCCCCACCGAACTTTTGCCGGACGGCACCGGGCTGATTATTGCCGATCCCTATGATGCGGAAATCATCCGCATGGCGCCGGAAGACAAGCTGGCGCCGGCCCGGCGCAAGAAGCTGGTGCAGAAATTCGCCATGGATGCGGCCCGCAGGCTGCAACGTCTGCGCGACCCGCGCCCGGGCAAGGACGGGCAGCTCCTTGGGGGTGCAGCAGAGGAGCAGCCGGACTGGTGACCCGGGAGGCTCCCGCGCCTGCAGAGGCGCCGGTTGCGCCGGTGCCTCTTGGCAGCCTTGGGCCGGGCAGCGCACCTGAGGTGCGCTGCTGGCAGCTTCAGGCTCAGGCTGTTGTGTTCACTGCCGCGGGCTGGTGCAGCAGTGCGATGGGGGCGTCCTGGCCGGTCGCAACGCCGATGGCGCCGCCTTGGGACACGTTGGTGAAGGTGATGCTTCCGCCGGTGTCGAAGGTCAGCGTCAGCGTGTCACCGTCGCGCGTGGAGCTGTAGGCGGAGGCGCCCATTTCGCGCAGCTGCACCACTGCGTTTGCACCTCCTGTCAGTTCAACGGTGTCATGGCCGTCGCCGAGACTGTACTGCAACGCCACGGTGCCGCCCTGCAGGGTGAAACGGTCGTCACCGCCGCCGCCGCGTGCAGCCAGGGTTTCGCCCACCTGCAGGGTGATCTGGTCCTCCCCGCTGCCGCCGCTGACCTGGGCGTAGTTGCTGAGGGCCTGGCGCATCTTCTCAGCTGCAGGGGCGTCGGCATTGTAGACTGGCGCAGTGCCTTCGTTCGGGTCTCTCAAGGCGCGCTGAGCCGCGACCGAGATCACGTCGTTGCCAGCACCGCCGCGGATTCGCGACACCAGAGTGGCCGCGACCGCGATACTGTCATCGCCTGCCCCGGCCCGGACACCGCGCAGGGTGCCTGCCTGGATTGCAATGGCGTCATCGCCGCCGCCGGTGCTGATGTTGCGGGCATGGCGGGCGCGGATTGAGACCGAATCCGCATTAGAAAATTGTTCCTGCCTGCGCGCCTGTCCCGGGGCATGCTGATGCCCGAGGGCAAGGCCATTCATGCGGCTGAACCGGCGGCCATAGCCGAAGCCGGGGCCTTCAAAGGGGCGGGCGGCCTCGCGATCGGTGTGAACGCCCTGCACGATGCGTCCCTCCAGCGCCACTGCATCGGCTCCGTCACCGGTAGCAACCCGGCGGATTACATCGGCACGCAGCTCAACCGTGTCGTCGCCTGCCGTGCCCGCCGTGTCCGTCACTGCGGTCGGGATGGTCTGCGATGGTGTTTGCGGCTGCTCAGCTGCCGGCTGCACAGGGACTTCCCCCTGTTCTTCCGGCAGGCCGGTCAGCAGGATAAGGGCCACGGAATTTTCCGGCCAGGGCTGCGATGTAAGGGTGTGCAGCGCCTTGGCCATCTCGAAGATGCGTTTCTCGTAGTGGCTGGCCTCCGGGCTGGCAACGCTGGCCTGGGTCACCTCAAGCGGCGGCAGGATTTCTGCTGCAGGACTATCGGCCGGGGCAGGGGCCGGCTGCAAGGTGACAGTTGCTTCTGGCGTGGCTTGCGCTGCCGGCGCGGCGGTCTGGGGCGCGGTCTGGGGCGCGGTGTTGGGGG
>NZ_JWLI01000009.1 GCF_000813965.1 Leisingera sp. ANG-M7
TCACCGCCTGACAGCGTGTCCGCCCCGACGCCACCTTGCAGTTCGTCATTACCAGAGCCACCCCACAGCTGGTCATCGCCCCAACCGCCGTCCAGTGTGTCTGCGCCTGCATCCCCGTACAGAAAGTCAGCCCCGCGGCCGCCATTGACCGCGTCGTGGCCATCGCCGCCATGCAACTGGTCAGCTCCGGCATCGCCCCACAAACCGTCATCGCCGCCGCCGCCACGCATCATGTCGCCGCCGTCACCGCCTGACAGCGTGTCCGCGCCAATGCCGCCCTGCAGTTCGTCATCGCCGGTGCCGCCCGAAAGAAGGTCATCCCCCCAGCCGCCGTCCAAAGTGTCTGCGTCGGCATCCCCGTACAAGAAATCAGCTCCGGTTCCCCCGTAAATCAGGTCTCCGCCCGCTCCACCATGCTGCTGGTCAGCTCCAGCCTCACCCCGCAGCGTGTCCTGTCCGTCATCTCCATAAAGGAAATCATCTTCCAGGCCGCCCCAAATCGCATCCCCTTCAGATCCGCCGTAAAGGGTATCGGATCCGGTGCCACCATAAAGCAGATCCTGACCGCCATTGCCCCTGATCAGATCCGCTCCGGAAAGTCCGTAAAGGGTATCGCTCTGGTCCGAACCGTAAAAAGTATCGGAGCCGCCGTAGAAAAGCAGCAAAAACTCATCTGAAGTGATGTTTGGATCTGCAACGACGGTGTTGGCATCAAGCGAAAGGCCAGTAACAGAATAAGTAAGCTCTGTAACGCTATAGGACTGGTACTGATAGTAGGACTCAATAGTGCCGGTCACCGAGAAGCTGTTGTTCGGGCCAATAATCAGCTGGAACTCCGAACCCGCCGCAGCTCTGTATTCTGCACGAAAGCCATCGGCGCCCGTAAAAATGATACTGCTGCTTGTCACCAGAAACTCTGCTTGAATTTCTGTACCGACAACAAAGGGTTCGTAAAAGGTGATCGTCGCCATGGCGGCCTCATCAAATCTTTGCAGGTGTATTAATCGCGGCCCGGGGCAACCCGCTGCTGACCAGACCTTTGGCTTTGGGAAAAATGGCAGGCAGTTGTCCCGCCACGCCAGAACACGCTAACCTAAATTGCACACTATCTCCAGACCAGTGCCGCAAGGATTTTCTTACTACCAGGCACAGATGCAAAAATGGCACCGCCTTACCACTCTTACAATGCAATCTCTATGCCGTGCCATTTGGTGAGGAACATTCATCCAGACAAATTTACGAAATGAGGTTCCCGCATGCTCCTTCTGAAACCACCCGTTTCCAATCCTCGCCATGCTAGGTGGAGTGTTGCACTGCAATGTAACAGCAACCATGCAGCATTTGTCTCAACTCCAGGCTGTTTTAGCCGTTGCTGAGTTGCTGATTTCACCGGCCTATGCCCCAAGCTGGCTAGTGCTGCCGCCGGATTGGCACAGGCAATCAATTCTGTGCCGTCTATCGAGCTTTACCGGTTCGCCTAGTTGCAGGGCTCCTGCAAAAGCTCCAGTGCCTTGCGCAAGCCCCCTGGACCGTGAGCACAGCCTGTTCCCCTCTTAGAAAGAAAGGTGAGCCAGGTCCCAAGCCGGCCACACAGCAACGGCTGCTGCGAAAAGCTTACGCGGCGCAACCGGCTGCAGCACGTTCACTTCAAAAGTGCCGCTGCCTCTGCCCCCGTACTGCAGACAATGGTTTGGTTAGACCTTTTCGGACCAAGGGGAACTTGGCCGCACGTTCATGCGCTGGCCCGCAAATTTTCCATTCCATGATCCAGATTCAGCGCTGCGGGAACACTCTCCAGATTGAGCCCCGCAAGAACCATTGCCACGGCAATTTCCGGCCGGATGCCAACAATTGCATTCTGCGTACAGCGCAGGGAAACCGACGCTGCGACATCGCTTTCTTACAGCTCTTCCTGAACCGCTGCTATCAGCACATCCCCCTGGCTTATATCGGAACGCACCGGGCTACTTCAGCGCTCCAGCAGGTTGCGGGCAGTTGCAACGCCGCGCTCTAAATCGCTTGCGGGGTTCAGAGCGTCACCTGTCACACCGGTCTTGACCAGCGCCTGAACCACTTCTGCGCTGAATCCGGTCAGCACCGATTGCGGCACCAGTCCGCCGGCAATATCCCTGGTGGGGCCGAAAGCGCTTCCTGGGTAAACCTCAAAGGACCGCGCCATTGGCCTTGGCGAGGCGTACGCCGCTCCCCAACAGCGCGTTGCGAACGGCTGCAGCAATCGCAAGGGCTGCCGGAGTGTCGCCATGAAGGCATATGGTGTCGATCCGCGCCGGGATACGCTTGCCGCTGGCGGTGATAATGGCCTTTTCCTGGACCATCTCTACCATCCGCCGTGCGGCTTCCCCAGGATCATGGATTACTGCGCCAGGAAGCCTGCGATCCACCAAAGTTGCATCGTCGTTATATGCACGGTCGGCAAAAATCTCGCAGGCAGTGTTAAACCCCAGTTCCTGTGCTGCCTGCTGCTGGGCGGTTCCCGCCAGTACCATGACGATGATCTGCGGGTCCACTGACAGCGCTGCCTTATAACAGGAGCGCGCCACAGCCAGATCCTCCGAGGCCATATTGGCCAGCGCACCGTGCAGCTTCAGGTGCCGCACTTCGCCGCCCGCGGCGCGTGCCATCGCCTGGGCCGCGCCGAGCTGGTAGCGAACCATGTTCCCCAAGGTCTCATTCGGCACCGACATGCGGCGGCGGCCGAAGCCCTGCAGGTCGGGAAAGCCGGGATGAGCACCAATTCCAACATCTTTGGCCACTGCGATCTTCATTGTCGCGGCCATCACGTCCGGATCACCTGCGTGATAACCGCAAGCAATATTGGCCGAGGTCACAATATCCAGCAGCCCGGCGTCATCACCCAGGGACCACGCGCCGTAGCTTTCACCCAAGTCTGCATTCAGATCGACAGTCCTGGTCATCTCATTTCCTCCAAGACATCATCTTCACCGGCAATCGCGCCGCTGATCAGCTGATAGGACAGCAGATTGGGCATGGTGCGCGGATCCCGGATCAGGGGAAGGCACAGACTGCGCAAGCGCTCACACCGCTCCGCCTCGGCCCGTTCCAGCGCCACCGCCTCTTCCAGCGGGATGAAACGGAAGTGCAGCTCCGCCCCCGCTGCCGCCTGCGCCAGCAGCGGCAGGTCGCAGGGCACCACTGTGCCGATCCGGGGATAGCCGCCGGTGGTCTGGCACTCCGACAGCAGCACATAAGGCGTGCCGTCGCCGGTCACCTGGATGTCGCCGGGCACGATCACCTCAGAGACAACCGTGCGCGCGCTTTCGGGGCGGAAGCCTTCGCCATCGCTCTCCACCGGAACGCCCATCCGGTTGCCGCGCGCTCCCCGGCGGAACATCGTCTGCTCAAACCGCGTCAGCTCGGCCTCCAGGAACAGCGCCGTCTGCAGGCTCGCCACCACCCGCACGGTGCCGCCCTCGAACCGGTTCTCCGGTGCCAGCCCCAGCCCGGTGCCGCGGCCGCCGTCCGCCCCGGTTTCCAGCACGTCCCCTTCGGCCAGCGGCGCGCCGATACCCGCCGCCAGATGCGTCGAGCGCGCGCCAAGACGCTCCTGCGTCTGAAAGCCGCCGCCCACATGCAGATAGCCATAGCTGCCGCGCTGCGCCGCGCCGATCACCAGCCGCGCCCCCGCGGGCAGCAGGTGGCTGGAGTTCCAGGCTGCGGCGGCGCCGTCGATGCTCGCCCGCATCGGCGCGCCGGTCAGGGCGATACGCAGATCGCTGTCCGCCTGAAACTCGCCGCCCATGCCGGCCATCTCGACTGCCGCCAGTTCCGCGCCCTGCCCCAGCAGCGCAGCGCCCTCGGCCAGCGCCAGCCGGTCGGCAGCGCCGCCGCGCGACACCCCGTATTCCAGCCAGCCCGGGCGGCCGAGGTCCTGAACCGTCACCCCTGGCCCTGCGCGCAGTACTGTCAACGTGCCGGTCAAGACAGATCCTCCGCCTTGGCGCCGCCCAGTGGATCGCGCCGCAAGCCTTGCAGCTCTTCCGGCGTCACCGGGGTGAATTGCACCTCATCGCCGGGGCGCAGCAGGAACGGCTCCTCCGCTTCCGGGCGGAACAGCCGCACCGCGGTCTGGCCCGCGTGCATCCAGCCGGTCGGCGTCGCCACCGAGAACAGCACCAGCTGCCGGATCGCAACCGCCAGCGCGCCTTCGGGGATGCGGGTGGTCAGCTGGGTCTGGCGCGGAATGTCCCACGCTTCCGGCAGCTCGCCCAGATAGGGCTGGCCGGGGGCAAAGCCGATGGTCTGCACCCGCACCCGCGCCGCCGACAGCGAGGCCACCGCCTCCGCCTCCGTCATCCCCGCGGCCTCTGCCGCCTGCGGCAGCTGCGGCGCCAGCTCGGTGCCGAACACCGCCGGGATCCGCCACAGGCGGCGCTGGCCGGGCAGCTCTGCCGCGTACCAGTCGCGCTGCGCCAGCAGCGCCCCCAGCCGCGCCCGCAGCGCCGCATGGTCCAGATGCCGCAAGTCAAACCGCACATAGGCCGACACCAGCGAGGTAGAGACTTCCTCGACCCCGTCCCAGCTTTCCGCTGCCAGCGCTGCACGGAACGCTAGGGCGGCGCGATTGGCAGGCTCGCTCAGGCGGCTGCCAAAGCTTACCAGCATTCCGTCCACCCCCACCGTGCGGATCTCGGGGGCGGGCGTTGCTGCGCTCTCCCGTGCCATCACATCTGCTCCGGCAGGAAGGTTACGATGGACGGGAACAGCACGATCAGCACCAGCGCCACGATCATCAGGAAGAAGAACGGAAGCGCCGCCTTGGCCACCGTCAGAATGTCCCGCCCGGTCAGCGACTGCAGCACAAACAGGTTGAAGCCGACCGGCGGCGTGATCTGCGACATCTCCACCACGATCACCAGGAAGATGCCGAACCACAAGGGATCAATCCCCGCCTCCAGCACCATCGGCATGATCACCGAGGCGGTCAGCACCACAACCGAAATCCCGTCGAGGAAGCAGCCCATGATCACAAAGAAGATGGTCAGCGCCGCCAGCAGGGTGAAGGTCGACAGGTTCAAGGACCCGATCCACTCCGCCAGGATGCGCGGAATGCCGGTGAAGCCCATCGCCACGGTCAGGAACGACGCCCCTGCCAGGATAAAGGCGATCATGCAGGAGGTGATTGTCGCCCCCATCAGCCCCTCGGTAAAGCTCTGCCGGGTGAGCGAGCCGGACTGCCACGACAGCAGCAGCGCCAGCACCACGCCAACAGCTGCAGCATCGGTGGGCGAGGCAATCCCCGCATAGATCGAGCCGATCACCCCGCCGATCAGCAGCACCACCGGCAGCAGCCTGCGGGCGCGCTTCAGCTTCTCGCGGAAGGTGGCCGCAATGTCCTCGGTCGGCAGCTGGCTGCGGTTGAGCAGCGCCCAGACCACCACATAGCCCACGAACAGACCAACCAGCAGCACGCCGGGCAGAACGCCCGCGACAAACAGCCGGGCGATGGATTGTTCGGTCGCCACGCCATAAACGATCAGGATGATCGACGGCGGGATCAGCAGCCCCAGTGTGGCGGAGCCGGCCAGGGTGCCGATCACCAGCTTTTCGGGGTAGCCGCGGCGCGACAGCTCCGGGATCGACAACTTGCCGATGGTGGCGGCTGTGGCTGCGGACGAGCCCGACACTGCGGCAAAGATCCCGCAGGCAAAGACGTTCACATGCAACAGCTGGCCCGGCAGCCGGTTCATCCAGGGCGACAGCCCGGTGAACATGTCCTCCGACAGGCGCGAGCGGAACAGGATCTCGCCCATCCAGATAAACAGCGGCAGCGCCGCCAACGCCCAGGAGTTGCTGTGGCCCCACATGGTGGTGGCCATCACCAGCCCCAGCGGCGCCTCGGTGAACAGCGCCATCGCGGCGATGCCCACGCCCAGCAGGGCAAAGGCCACCCACAGGCCGGCGCCCAGGAACAGGAACAGAAGGACCAGAAGAATGATGGAAAGCGCGGCAACCGACATGATGATCCCCTATTCGCTCAGAAGATTTTCGCCCTTGCCCTCCCAGGAGGGCAGCGCGCCGCGCAGCATCGAGATCAGCTCGTCCGCCAGCGCCAGGGTGAGGATCGCAAGGCCGACCATCACCGGCATCTGCGGCAGCCACAGAGGCACCGACACCATGCCTGCGCTGCGGTCACCGAACTCCCGCGATTCCAGCAAGAGCAGCCCCATGTACCAGGTGGCATAGCTGCTCATCGCCAGCGCCAGCAGGATCACGCCCAGCTCCGTCGCGCGGTGCGCGGCAGCAGGCAGCCGGTTGGTCAGTAGCGTCACCCGGATATGACCGCCAGCGCGCAGCGCATAGGCCAGCGCCAGAAAGGTCGAGGCCGCCAGGAAAAAGCCGGTGAAATCCGCATAAGACGGGATCGTCAGCCCCACTCCGGTTCCGGTCAGTGCCACCGCGATCTTGTCAGCGAGGTTCAGGCACACCTGCGCAAAGACCAGCGCCACGATGGCCACGATGAACAGTGCTGCCAGCCCGCCGGCCGCACGGTAGATGAAATCAAGCACAACCCGCATGGCTGCTCCTCCTCCCCAGGAGACCGGACGCCGCCCCCGGCGCCCGGCCATGGTCACGTTACTGCTGGTAGGCGTTCAGCAGGGTGGCACCGGCCTCCCCGGCCTCGCCTTTCCAGTTCTCCAGCATCTGGGCGCCAATCGCGCGCAGGCCGTCCATCAGCTCTTCCGACGGCTCGGACACGGTGATGCCGTTTTCCTTCAGCACCTCGATCTGGCTGCTGGTCTCGGCCCGGCTCATTTCCCAGCCGCGCGCCTCGGCCTCAGCCGCGGCTTCCAGAATGGCGGTCTGGGTCGCTTCATCCAGACGGCGGAAGGCGCGCTTATTCACCACCACGATGTTCTTCGGGATCCAGGCCTGGATGTCGGTGTAATGGGTCAGGAAGTCCCAGGCCTTGGAATTCACGCCCGTGGAGGGCGACGTGATCATCGCCTCAACCCGGCCGGTGCTGAAGGCCTGCGGAATGTCCGGCACCTCAACCTGCGTCGGCGCGGCACCGGCCAGGTTGGCGAACTCTTCCAATGTCGCGTTGTAGGTGCGGAACTTCAGACCCGCCAGATCGTCAACGCTGCTGATCTCCTTGGTGGTGTACAACCCCTGCGGCGGCCACGGCACCGCGTAGAGCGCCATCAGCCCTTGTGCGTCCAGCAGCCCGTCGATTACGCCCTTTTGCGCCGTCCAAAGGCGTTCGGCCTCTTCATAACTGGTGGCCAGGAACGGCAGCGAGTCGGCGCCGAAAGCCGGGTTGTCATTGGCGAGCAGTGACAAGAAGAACTCCCCCGCGGGTACTTGGCCGCTGCGTACCGCCTTGCTGATTTCAGGATGTTTAAACAGCGAGCCGGCCGAGTGGACCTTTATCTCCAGCCCGCCGCCAGTCGCCTCAGCAACGTCACCGGCGAACTCAGCGATGTTTTTGGTGTGAAACGTGGCGTCCGGGTACGGGGTCGGCATGTCCCAGGTTGCCGCCTGCACCGAAACCGAAAGCCCGGCAATCAGGACAGCAGCGCTGCCCAGCATACGCGTGATCTGCATTTTCTCCTCCCAATGTGATATACTTATATTTCGTACTCATAACGATTACATTTTGTCAACGTTATGCAAGCATATACCAAATATCTGCTTGATCTCCTTGAAATCCTGCCCTTTTAGCTTCAAACATAGGCAAAACACCGGGGTTTTACTGACAAAGAAGAGGCATTCAATGAGTGAAAAATTGCCAGAATCCCGCCGAATCGTCTCTTCGCGCCATCTGGCCGAAGGTGAAGGCTGGGAGCTTTCGGAACTGGAGTACGGCCTCATCGTGGCCTATAACGCCTTTTCACGCTGGATGATCCGCTGCATGAGCGCAGCCGGGCAGCCCAACCTCAGCGCGCTGGAAATCCTGATCCTTCACAACGTCAACCACCGCGGCAAGGATAAGCGCCTGTCCGACATCTGCTTCCTGCTCAACATTGAAGACAGCCACACGGTGAACTACGGGCTGCGCAAACTGCTGAAGGCCGGGCTGCTGGACTCGGAGAAACGCGGCAAGGAGGTTTTCTATCGCACCTCGGCAGAGGGCGCGGACCTTTGCGCCGCCTACCGCGACATCCGTCGTCATTGCCTGCTGGATGGATTAGAAGCAGGTGATCTGCCAGGAAAGGACCTGCGCGAATTGGCCCGCAGTCTGCGCGCGCTTTCGGGGCACTATGACCAGGCCAGCCGCGCGGCGGCGTCTTTATAGTTCCGCCCCCACTAATTTTAAGTGTTCGGCATTGTTCACCGGCAAAGAACAAGCGGTGTCCGGCTCAAACTCTTTGTGCTGTCACCGCACGATGCTGCCACGCTTTCCAACAGGGCAGACATGGCGTAACGACAAAGCCTTTCAGGTTCCGGTCTGTTACCTTAACGCCAGCCCGGCCGAATGCGCTGCAATCCACTCGAATACCAGATTGGGGCCGCGCAGGCGGCTTGAGTAGTCGCGTGACATCACATAGCCCGCGTCGCTGGCGACGACATCCCCGGTCACCTGCACCAGCCTGCCATCAGCCAGCAGGTTATCGATCAGCCCCAGCCAGCCCAGCGCGATGCCATCACCTGCCACCGCCGACTGCACCACCATGTCGTAGTTGTTGAAGCTGATGTAGTTCTTGGAGCGTTCCCCCGCGATGCCTAGCCGATCGAACCAGCCCTGCCAGGTCTGCCACTCCGCCGAAGCCGGTTTCGACAGGCTGAGAAGGTGGCAGTCCAGCAGATTGGCAGACGCGGCAATCGGGCCGTGAGCCTCAAGATAGGCAGGGCTGCTGACAGCCGTGACCCGCTCCTGAAGCAGCATCACATCGCCGTCCACCATGCTGCTGCGCGGAGAAACGTGGATCTTGATGTCGCAATCATCGCCGTAATCGTCCGGCGGCACCTGTGCCGCAAGGATCTGGATCTCTATTTCATCCCCCAGCTCTGCCCTCAAATGCGACAGCCGCGGCAGCAGCCAGAAACTGGAAAAGGCAAAGTCCGCTGATATCCGAACCCTTGGCCGCGACTTGCGCTCCATCAGGGAAGACACCGAGTTCCCCATTTGCGCCATAGCCGGGCGTACCACGTTCAACAGCCGCACACCCTCGTTGGTCAGAGACACCCCGCGGTGCTCGCGCCGGAACAGGGCAATGCCCAACTCCGTCTCCAATCCCTTGATTTTCTGGGAAACCGCCGACTGCGTCAGCCCCAGTGATTCAGCTGCGCCGGTAAAGTTGCCATGCCGGGCTACCAGGTCGAAGGTGTGCAGCGCGACCAGGTTGTAGCTCAGCTTCCTATTAATACTGCTAATGTCATTCATAAAATATTGCCTACTGCAAAAGGGCAAATTTTTATAACAAAAAATGCCCTGTGTAAGTTCTGCTAAGGCCGCAGCCCCGGCGGCACCTCCAGGCAGATCATAAAAAGACAGGGACACTGCATGTCAATTAAACCTCCTTTAACGGATTTGCCGATCGGCACGTCCGACAGCGGATTTTATCGGGGCTTCAGCCAGATCGTCACCATTTCATCAAAGCTGATGATCGGCGGGCTGGTGGTCTGGGCGATTGCCTTCCCGGAACAGTCGGGTGCGGTCTTGAACTCGATAAACGGCTTCATCCTCGCCTCCTTCGGTGCCTGGTATATCTGGACCGTGGCGCTATTCGTTCTGTGCTGCATTGCGCTGGCGATCTGGCCAACAGCAGGGCGGCTCAAACTGGGCCAGCAGGGCGACGCGCCGGAATTCTCCAACTTCTCCTGGTTCTCGATGATGTTCGGGGCTGGAATCGGGGTCGGCATGCTGACCTGGGCGGTGGCCGAGCCGATCTATCACTGGAACAACAACCCGGAAGTGATCCAGGGCCTTACCACGGGCGGTGGCGCCGACAATATCCGCATGGCTTACAAGTGGTCGTTCCTGCACTGGGGCCTGGGCGCCTGGGCCTGTTATGCAATTGCTGGGCTGGCGCTGGGGTTCTTCAGCTACCGCCGCGGGCTGCCGCTCACCATGCGCTCCTCGCTGACGCCTCTGTTCGGCACCCGCCTCTCCGGCTCCATCGGTCATCTGGTAGATATCGTTGCCGTGGTCGCCACCATCCTCGGCGTGGCGCAGACTCTGGGTTTCGGGGTGGAGCAGTTTGTTTCCGGCCTGACCCGTATCGGTATTACAGGGCTGACCAATGAAGCCGGCACCGCGAACACCACCGGTGTGCTGGTTGCCATCGTGGTGATCATGGCTGCCTCCACCGCCTCTGCGCTGTCCGGAGTCGGCAAGGGCATCAAGTGGCTGTCCAACCTGAACATGGTTCTCAGCATCGCGCTGCTGAGCTTCTTCCTGCTGTTCGGCTCCACCTTCTTTGGCTTGCAGGCGCTGGTTGTTGGCCTGTGGGATTACCTGGCGGCGCTGCCGGACATGAGCTTCCGGGTCTGGACCGGTGACGGAAACCCGGACAGCGTGGCCTCCAAGCTGGAGGGCTGGCAGGGCGGCTGGTCAGTGTTCTACTGGGCTTGGTGGATCGCCTTTGCGCCCTTTGTCGGGCTATTCCTGGCCCGCATCTCCAAAGGCCGCACCATCCGTGAGTTTGTGCTGGGAGCGATGATCGTGCCGTCGCTGATGTGCTTTGTCTGGTTCACCTGGGCCGGCGGCACCGCTATCGACCTTGAGCTGAACGGCGGCGCCGGCGGCCAGATCTCCGGCGCGCCGGATGGCGACAAGATCTTTGCCATGGTGCAATATATGCTGTCACCCTGGCTGGGCTGGGCGATGTCGGTGATGATCGTGGTTCTGCTCATGACCTATCTGGTGACAACGGCTGACAGCGCGGTGCTGATCGTCAATACCATCAACGCGGCCGGCGACGAAGGCCCCAAGGCCCGCCCGCACATCCTGTTCTGGGGTGCGGCTCTGGGTGCGGTGGTCACCGCGCTATTGCTTGTCGGGGGCCTGAAGGCGATCCAGACTGCAATGGTGATCGGCGCCCTGCCCTTTTCGGTGGTGATGGTGCTGCAATGCGCGGCACTGATCAAGGCGATCTACAACGACGGCCGCCGCGCGCAGGCAGGCGTGGCCACCACTATAACCCAGGAGCCCGCTGAATAAAGTTCTCCCCGCGAATGGCGGCCAGCGGGCAGGGCCGCCGTTCAAACCTCCACACTGCTGCCCGCACCCTTTCCGGGGCTGAGCACAGCAACAAAGGACGCAAAATGACCCAATACTACAACAGGGAAACCCTCCACCCGGCAGTCCGGATGCACGTGGCGGAAGCGGCTGAAGGCAAGCTGGACCGCCGCGAATTCCTCAGCCGGGCAACTGCGCTGGGGGTAACCGCCTCTGCCGCCTACGGCATGATCGGCCTCAGCCAGCCGGTGCAAGCGGCAGCCAATGCGCAGGAAGGCGGCACAATCCGCATCCAGCAGGTGGTGCGCGCGCTGCTGGATCCGCCGCTGTTCAACTGGCCGCAGCTGGGCAACCTGGTGCGCGGCTATCTGGAATATCTGGTGCAGTACAACGCCGACGGCACCTTTGAACCCCGGCTTCTGGAAAGCTGGGAAGTCAACGAGGACGCCACCGAATACCTGCTGCACATCCGCCCCGGCGTGAACTGGAACGACGGCCGCGGCACCCTTACCGCCAAAGATGTCGCTTATAACTTTGCACGCTGGTGTGATGGCAAATGGGAAGGCAACTCAATGGCGGCCCGCATGGGCTCGTTGCAGAACGAGGCCGGCGACGGCCCCGCCGAGGGCGCACTCGAGATCGTCGATGACCTGACACTTAAACTGAAGCTGACCCGCCCGGACATCACCATCATCCCGGCGGTGACGGAATACCCCGCTGCCATCGTGCCGGACGGCTGGTCGGGTGATCCGGGCGCTGATCCGGTCGGCACCGGCCCCTACAAGCTGGTGGAGTACGAGGTCGGCGTGAAGGTGGCGCTTGAGAAGAACACCGACCATGAATGGTGGGGCGAAGGCGCCCATCTGGACCGGATCGAGTTCATCGACTTCGGCAACGACGGCTCTACCCACCTGTCCGCCGCCGAAGCCGAAGAAATCGACATGGTCTATGAAACTGTAGGCGAATATGTCGACATCTTCTCCTCCATCGGCTGGAACGTAAGCGAGTCAGTCTCGGCCAATACCCTGGTGCTTCGCACCAACCGCGACGCCATCGTGGACGGGGCAACCCCCTATGCCGACGCCCGTGTCCGCCGCGCCCTGGCGCTGGCCTGCGACAACGCGGTGCTTCTGGAACTCGGCTATGACGGCCGCGGCACCCTGGCTGAAAACCACCACGTCTGCCCGATACACCCGGAATACGCCGACATCGGTGCGCCTGCGCGTGACGCCGAGGCGGCGCGCCAGTTGATGGAAGAAGCCGGCATGCTCGATTTCGAGCACGAGTTGATCTCAATCGACGACGATTGGCGGCGCAATACCACCGATGCGCTGGCGGCGCAGATGCGCGATGCGGGGCTCAAGGTCAAACGCACCGTGCTGCCCGGCAACACCTTTTGGAACGACTGGGACAAATACCCGTTCAGCTCAACCGACTGGGGCCACCGTCCGCTGGGGGTGCAGGTGCTGACGCTGGCCTACAAGACCGGGGTTGCATGGAACGAAACCGGCCTCGCCAGTGCCGAGTTCGACAGCATGCTGGAAGAAGCTTCAGCTATTGCGGATGCGGATACTCGCCGCGGTCATATGGAAAAGATCGAGCAGTTCATGCGCGAGGACGGGACCATCATCCAGCCCTACTGGCGCTCGCTCTACCGCCACGCGCGGCCTGGCATTATCGGTGCCGAGAGCCATCCGATCAATGAAATCCACGTACACAAGCTGGCTCTTGAAGCTTGACCACAGCTTAAATCCATAGCCGCGATGACAGCGAAGCGCGCACCAGAGTTGGTGCGCGTTTCTTGCCACTTTGAGTGCCATCCTACAAAGGAAATTCAGGCAGAGGATTGCTTCCTGAACTGGCTGGGGGTGGCCCCCTCCTGCTGCCGGAAGGCGCGCTCGAATGCAGATACCTCGGAATAACCCAGCCTTTCGGAGATGTCATGAAGCTGCGCGTTTGAGGCCAGCAGCATGCGCTTGGCGATCTCCATCCGGCAGCCTGCCAGCAGGCGGGAGAACTTCTGCCCTTCATCCTCCAGCCGCCGCCGCAGGGTGCGGCGCGACATGCCCAGGGCGGCGGCGATGGCGGTCTGCTCAAAGCTTTCGCGGCCGATCCGCATCAGCAGCTCGCGGCGCACCCGCACGGTCACCGGCGCTTCGCGTTCGCTTTGCCGGGCGGTACGGACAATGGATTGCGAGGCGGTTTTGAAAGCGGGGTTTTCGCGGTCCGCCAGCGGCAGATCGAGGAGGCCTGCGGAAAACACCAGCGTATTCGAGGGGGCGGAATATTGCACCGGGCAGCGTGGCCCGGCGGCACTGCGGCTGTGCAGCGCGCTTGATTCGTGCTCCAGCGACAGCAGGTCGGGCCGCCAGTCCGGCCCGGTGGCGGAGCGGATCAGGCTGTGAAACACCGACAGAGTCAGCTCCGCATCCTGCTGCCGCGGCCAGATGCGGGTGTCGAGAATCCGGTAGGTCAGCCGCGCCTTGTCCCCGTCGACCGTCAGCCGCAGTTCCGAGTCGCTTTGCACCATTGGAAAGGCATTGCGGAACAGTGCCAGCGCCGCCCCCAGCGTTGGCGCCTGCAGGATGTATTCCCCAAGCGTGCCAAGGTTTTGCAGGTTGAAGACCGAGCCGACCCGCCAGCCGAAATCAGGGAGGCCGAGCTGACCGGAGGCATGTTCGCAGAAGTCCACGAATTTCTTCAGTCCGATCTCGCCGTCCAGGTCCTGGGGGCTGATCCCGGCGTTGCGGGAGATCGCGGCGGCATCGCCGTTCATGAACTCGACAGCCCGCAGCGGGTCGTTCAAAGTGGAGGCGGAAATCCGGGGCTGATAGGTGTGTGGCATCGCGCAGTTCCTCAGGATTGCGCCAGAATACCGCAAAAATCCGCTATTCCAGAAAAATTGCCGCAGGCAGGTCTCAAGCGGCCGATTCTGTCCGAAAATGTCGGGTTGTTGTCCGGATGTGTCCGCCACAAGGCGCGGCCCGCCGGGGCACCTTGGTTAAATGGCACCTCAAATTGGCACCTTTGATATTGCGATCGCAGGCGGCGGACCGGCCGGGTCGGTGGCGGCGGTTCTGCTGGCACGGGCCGGGTTCCGCGTGGCGCTGGCTACTCTGCCGCCGCGCGGCCCCCGGTATGAGGGCATGTCCGCCCGCGTCGCGGCGATCCTGGCGCAGCACCACCTGCCGCTGGCCGGGATCGGCCCGGCGGCGCAGCGCCATGTCAGCTGGGGCGCATTCCAAGGCGGGCAGAACAGCGAGCATCTGGCCGACCGCAGTGCCTTTGACACCGGGCTGCTGGAGGCGGCGCGGGCCGAGGGTGTCAGCGTTATCTATGCATCAGTGTCCAGTGTGCGGCCCGAGGCGGGTGAGATATGCATGGCCGATGGCAATTGCCTGTCTGCCCGGCTGCTGTTTGAGGCCCGGGGCCGCCGTGCGCCGCGCCAAAGTTCGGATTTGAACCGGGATGAATTGGCCGGTCCAGACACAATCTCCGTTGCCGGATTTGCACCGCCTCAGGCGGGAGATATGGAAACACCGCGGATCGAGGCACGGCCTGATGGTTGGGTCTGGTCGGTTCCGGTGGACCGGGGCTGCTTGTGGCTGCAGGCGGTGGGCGCTGCTGCCTCGCTGGGCCGGACCAACGGCAAGGCCGCGGTCGCGGAGCTATGGCACAGCGTGCTTGGCAAAACCGCCCTGCCCCGCCGCCCCGTTGTTCATGCGATTGCTCCACGGCTGACGGCGCCGGATCTGGACCCGCGCTGCCCGCGGCTGGGCGATGCCGCGGTGGCGCTGGATCCCCTATCAGGTCACGGGATGTTCTGGGCGGTGTCCTCGGCGCTGATGGCGGTGCCGGTTGCGAGGGCGCTGCTGGCGGGGGAGGCGGACTTGGCTCGCGATTTCTACCGCAACAGGGTGGCGGAGACCTTCTGGCGGCAGGCGCGGGTCGGGCGGGACTTCTACCGCGAGGCGGGGTTCCAGACGCCGTTCTGGCAGCAGCGTGCGGCCTGGCCCGACGAGGCGCCGACGCATGACACGGACATTCGCCCGCACACCGCGATGCGGGTGGTGGTGCAGGACGGGTATCTGGCGCGGCGCGAGGTGCTGATTACCCGGGACGCCCCCGGCGGTGCGGCGTTTGCCGCCGGGCAGGAGATCGTGCCGCTGCTGCGCCGCCTGAACGGGCAGGCGCTGCCGCAAGCGGACCGCTTTCACAGCGCGGTTCTGCCCGAGGCCCCGCCGCAGGCGGCGCGGGCGATCCATCAATGGCTTTTATCGCAAGGCTTTACCGAGGGGGCGCAGATCCCCTGGGACACTGCAAACAGGGAGACTGAACCATGCAACTACGACCCCGCGGCCTGACGGCTGCACTTCTGATATCAGCGGCGGGCGCAATGCCGGCAATGGCCAGCGAAGAGCTGCTGCAGAACATCTGCTCTGCCTGCCACATGGCAGAGGAAAACGGGCTGAGCCGGATCAGCGGCCAGCGCAAAAGCCCCGAGGGCTGGATGATGACCATCGTCCGGATGCAGCAGGCGCATGGGCTGGAGATCAGCGCCGAGGACCGCCGCGCCATCGTGCAGCATCTGGCGGACACGCAGGGGCTGGCGCCTGCCGAGGCCGCGCCGTTCCGCTATGCGCTGGAGAAGGATCCGAACGCGCAGGAGAGCTTTGACGAGCCGTTCGCCTCGATGTGCGCGCGCTGCCATACCGGCGCGCGGGGGCTGCTGCAGAACCGCACCGCGGAGGAATGGGAACTGCACATGGACTTCCATGTCGGCCATTTCCCGACCATCGAATACCAGGCGCTTGGCCGCGACCGCGAGTGGTACAAGATCGCGCGGACCGAGATCGCCAGCTTCCTGGCGGAACAGAACCCGCTGGAGACTGCCGCCTGGACGGACTGGAAGGCAGCGCAAAAGCAGCCGGTGGCGGGCGACTGGGTTGTGATGACCGACCTGCCCGGCATCGGTGAGGCCTATGGCAAGCTGACGGTGACGGGCGATGCCTCGCCCTATCAGGTCAGCGGCGAGTTCGTGGCGACGGATGGTACCGCGCATCCGGCGTCGGGGCAGATGAACCTGTACACCGGCTATGAATGGCGCGCCAATCTGGATATTGGCGGCACCGCCTACCGCCAGGTGCTGGCGCTGTCGGAGGATGGCAACAGCCTGCAGGGCCGCCAGTTCGACCGCAGCAACGACGCCTTGGGCGCACCGCTGAGCGGTGTGCGGGACGGGGCTGGCAGCGTCATCCTGGGCACCGTTCCCTCTGCCGTTCCGGCAGGGGAGGCGCAGGTGCAGGTGGTTGGCACCGGGCTGGACGGGCTGGACTCATCCAGCGGCGAGACGGCTGCGAACACCTATGGTGCGGCGTTGGCGCTGGCCTCTGAAGGAAATGGCGTTGTCACCTTCAGCACAGGCGGGGCAGAAGGGCAGATCGCCCATTACACCTCTGTCGATAGCCTGAAGGTGGAGCCGGAGTTCACCATCGCCCGCGTCGGCGGCGGCAGCGAAGAAGGCCCAGCGGCGGTGCCTGCCTATTTCAATGCGGTTGGTATGTGGAACGGCCCTGACGGCAAGGCGGGAACCGAGGATGACGTGCGCATCGGCCGGGTTGAGGCGCAATGGACCGTGGCCAACGCGCATGAGCACGCAGCGCACATGAAGGACACTGAATTTGCAGGCAAAATGCAGGCAAACGGTATCTTTGCGCCCGCGGTTGCCGGACCCAACCCGGACCGCCCCTTTAGCGCCAACAATGCGGGTGAGCTGACCGTGCAGGCAGAGGCGATGGGCCAGCAGGCGGAGGCGATGCTGATCGTTACCGTGCAGCGCTTCATCGACCCGCCGATCCGTTGAGACAGGGGAGAGAGACCATGAAAGACTTTCACTATCAGCCGGCCAATGCGCACCGGGTTGAGGTCGAGGGGCGGGAGGTTCTGTTCCATGTGCCAACCACCTCGATCTTCGAGATGGACGGGGTAGACCGGGATATTCTGGACTATGCCGCGCAGGAGCAGGCGTTCTCGATGGACGAGTTCGAGGCGCGGTTTGCCGCCCAAGATGCGGCGGCGCGGCTCGATGGGCTGGTGCGGCTGGATATCGTCAACGACGGCCGCCCGCTGCAGCCGGAGCGGCCGCCGATCGAGATCGAGACCTTCCCGCTCACGACCATCGTTCTGAACGTCAACACCGGCTGCAACCTGGCGTGCTCCTATTGCTACAAAGAGGATCTGGCAGTGCCGTCAAAGGGCCAGAAGATGGCCTTTGACACCGCGCGGAAGTCGGCGGAGATGCTGCTGGCGGAAAACCCGGACCGGGACAGCTACAACATCGTGTTCTTCGGCGGCGAACCGCTGTCGAACCTGCCGTTGATCCGGCAGGTGGTGGACTGGGCCGAGCCCCATTTTGCGGCGCTTGGCAAGGAGGTGAACTTTAGCCTGACGACCAATGCGACGCTGCTGACGGAGCCGCTGATCGACTGGCTGGACCAGCATCGCTTTGGACTGACGGTCTCTATCGACGGGCCCAAGGCGCAGCATGACCTGAACCGCAAGACGGTGGGCGGCAAGGGCACCTATGACACCGTGGCCGCCAAGGCGCGGCTGCTGCTGTCGCGGTACAAATCCAAGCCGGTGGGCGCCCGCGTCACCCTGACGGCGGGGGTCACCAATATCGTGGAGATCTGGGATCATCTGATCAACGATATCGGCTTTGCCGAGGTCGGATTCTCGCCAGTCACCTCGGGAGACATGGATGCCTTCAACCTCAATAGTGCCGAGCTGCTGGAGGTGTTCGAGGGGATGAAATCCCTTGGCAGGCTCTATGTCGAGGCAGCGCTGGAAGGCCGCAACATCGGCTTTTCCAACATGCATCAGATGATGAACGACCTTTACGAAGGGCGTTCCAAGGCGCTTCCCTGCGGGGCCGGGGTGGGCATGCTTGCTGTCAATCACGACGGTGCGCTGAACCTGTGCCACCGGTTCACCGGATCTGAAATGGACCAGTTCGGCACCGTCGATGAGGGCATAAAGCGCAAGGAGCTGTCGGGCTTCATCAAGGCACGCTCCGACCGCACAGAAAAGGGCTGCGCCACCTGCCGGATCCGCAACCTGTGCGCGGGCGGCTGCTACCACGAAAGCTATGCCCATTTCAGCGACCCGATGATGCCGACTTATCACTACTGCGATCTGATGCGCGACTGGATCGACTTTGGCGTGGCCGCCTATGCCCGGCTGATCGCCCAGGCACCGCAGTTCTTTCACCACCATGTTGCGCCGAGGAGGGCGTTTGGAAAATGAAACCGCTTAATCAGAAAGCCGAACGCGTTCAGCTGGCCGCGGCCGAAGGCCAGATGGAAGAGGTCCGCGCGATGCAGACCGTGACCGCGGGCTGCGCCACCACCTTCGATCCGGGCTGGGAGGTCGATCCCTTTGGCGGCCTGGCCGCGCTGTGCCAGCCGATGGAGGCGGACCTTTACGGCTGCTCCGACCCCTGCTGGTGGCCTGCCCAGGTGCCCGACATCATGGTCAACCACCAGAGCTGGGACGAGGGCGCGCCCAATGCCGCCAAGGACTGGCGCGCGCTTGGCGCCACCTATCCTACCGACGCCGAAACCTGAGGAGACCCGCATCATGAAATCCGCGCTTTTTGCTGCTGCCGCGTTTTGCGCGTCAGCCCTGCCGCTGGCCGCTGGCGACCTTCTGGTGACGGTGGCCCGGCCCTCCAATCTCTATGTCTTTGATGCCGAAGACCGCTCGGTCAAGGCCGACTGCGACCTGGGGGCGAATGTGACGCCCGGTGTGATCGCCATGTCGCCGGACAACCGCATCGCCTATGTGCTGCTGAACCATTGGCAGGATGTGGTCGGGGTCGATATCGAGACCTGCGAAAAGGTCTTTCACGCAGCCCAGTCGGAGGGGGATGTGACCCGCCGCTCGCTGGCCTCGCTGGCGGTGTCCAAGGATGGCAGCCAGATCTACACGGTGCGCAATCCGGTTCGTAAGAAGACCGACCGGTATGAGGTGATGCAACCGGAGTTTGCCGTCTATGACGCCGACGCCGGGCTGGAGGCCAAGCCGTCCGCCACCTATGAGGCGCCACGGCGGTCCACCCTGATGGCGAGCGACCGCAATGGTCAGGTTTATGTCGCAGGGCATGAAATCTACCGGGTCGATCCCTCCAGCGGCGAGACCGAGGTGGCGATTGCCAACGCCAGCTGGGACCGCCCCTCCTACAGCCCGCCGGATGTTCTGGCGTTCTGGCCCACCGGCAGCCAGAACGATGAGATGCTGCTGATGTACACAGCGGCGGTGTTTACGGATGAAACCCAGCAGGAAATGGCGGATTTTGTCTGGGGATATCAGTCTGTTGACCTGGCCACGGGGGAGACGGAGATCGCCGATTTTGCCTCCTTCGAGGTGCTGATGTTCTCGGCGGTGCGCAGTGCGGTGGATCCCAAGCACCTGTACGGCGTCTATACCCAGCTGTCCAAGCACAATCTGGAAACCCAGGAACTGGTGAAGCGGGTGGACCTGCCGCACACCTATTACGTCATCAATGTCTCCAGCGACGGGAAAGAAATCTACGTCGCGGGCACCAATGACGATATCGGCATCTATGACAGCGAGACGCTGGAGCGGGTGGGCGAGATCCGGATGCCCTCAGGTGGGGATATGTCTGTCTCCACCCTGCATGTCGTGCCGCAGGGATGACCGGGCCTGCTGCCAAACTCTCCCCCCAGCCGGGCGGCGGTGCTGCCGCCCGGGCCTGGCCGCGTCTGCCTTCACGTGCGGGCGCGGCGCTTTTCACGCCCGCCACGGCGGGCTGGCTGCTGCCTCTGTTGCGCCCGCACCGGCGGCGGCTGGCGGTGCTGTTGCTGATCAGCTTTGCAGCCGCCGCGATTGGATTGCTGCCGCCCTATATCAGCAAGCTGGTGATCGACCGGGGGCTGATGGCGGGGGATGCGGCGCAGCTGGTGATCTGGTCCGCGGCGCTGTTCGGGATCGGCCTGCTGGCCACCGGCACCGGCGCGCTGAGCAATATCCTGCACATGCGGGCCTCGGTCCGGATGCTGGCGCGGATGCGGCAGCGGCTGCTGTCGCGGATGGCCGCCAAGCCTGCCGGCTGGTTTGCCAGCCAGCGCGCGGGTGAGTTGCTGGCGCGGATAGATGGCGACGCGGCGGACGTGCAGAAGTTTGCGTTCAACGCGGTCTTGGGCGGCTCCTCGGCGCTGATCCGGCTGATTGGCGGCTCGGCAATGCTGATGGTGCTGGACTGGCGGCTGGGGTTGCTGACGGCGATGCTGGCTCCCGCGGAGCTGCTGTTCCTGATCTGGGCGCGGCCCCGGACCGAGCGGCACGCGGCGTCGGTGCGCGAGAGGCAAGGGCAATACTCAGCGGGGCTGTCGGAAACGCTGTTCGGCCTGCCTGCTCTGCAGGCCGCCCGCGGTGCAGGATGGGCGCAGCGGCGCAGCCTGCGGGATCATGCCGGGCTGAGCCAGAGGCTGATCGCGCAGAACTTGTGGGGAGAGTTCACCCGCGCGGTGCCGGTGCTGCTGTCGGCGCTGACCCGGTCGGCGATCTTTCTGGCGGGCGGGCTGATGGTGATCCGGGGCGAGTGGCCGCTGGGCTCGCTGATCGCCTTCGTGGCCTATATGGGCTTCATGACCGGGCCGATGCAGTCGCTGCTGGGCCTGTGGCACGCGCAGGCGCGGGTCAAGGTGGCGGCGGCGCGGCTGGATGCGGTGATGCAATCTCCCCCTGCCCTTTCTGACCGTTTTTCCCCTTCTGGCTATGTGCTGCAGCTACACAACGTAACCGTGTCCCGCGGTGAGGCTGCACCTTTGGGACCAATCACCCTGTGCCTTCCCGAGGGAGTCAGGGTGGCCCTGAAGGGGAGCAGCGGCGCGGGCAAGACGTCGCTCCTGGCTGTGCTCTGCGGACGGGCACGACCCTTGGCCGGGCGAGTGACCCTGGGCGGTGCGGACTTGCGCCTGCTGACCGGCAGCTGCTTGCCAGATCGGGTCGCCTATGCGGGGCAGCGGCCCTTCACTGTGCGGGCCAGTCTGCGGGGCAACCTGTTCCAAAGCCGCGCCTATTGGGCCAAGCCTGAGAATGAAGCGCGGGTGTGGCAGTTGCTGGAGCTGTTTGGCTTGGCGGACAGGTTCAGCGGGCCTGAAGGCCTTGACACTATGCTGGGCGAAAGCGGGCTCACGCTGTCTGGAGGTGAACGCCAGCGGCTGTGCCTTTTGCGGGTGCTTCTGGCACCGTTTGATATCCTGATCCTGGATGAAGCGCTGTCGGAAGTGGACCCAGCCACTGCGGCTCGGATCCTGGCGCACATCGACGACGCCTTTCCCCGCACCACTCGCATCCTGACCGCCCATGGCGGTGCGGCGGCAAGCGGGAGTTTCGACATGGAGATCGACCTGGCAGAGGTGACGGCATGACACAAACACCACTGATAGCGCTGATCGACGGGCCTCTGGCGGCAGGCACCCCAGGCCTTGCACGCCGCGTGGATTTGTGCGCCGTGCACCCGAAAGCGGCAGAAAGCCCGGCGGCACTGCATGCCAGCTGCATGACCGCTGCCATCCGCGTAAATGCGCCAGACGCGCGGATCCTTGGGCTCAGTGTCTTTGCGGGCCACTTGACCACCTCACTTGCCACTGTGGCGGAAGCATTGCACAAGGCTGCGGGGTCAGAAGCGGAAATCGTTCACTGTTCCTTTGGCCATGGTCAGGCAAGTCCGCTGATGGCAGAGGCGGTGGCTGCGGTGCTGGCAGCGGGAAAGCTGCTGGTGGCCTCTGCGCCGGCGCGTGGTGCGCCGGTTTTTCCAGCGGGGTGCGCGGGCGTGCTACCGGTGCAAGGTGATGCCCGTTGCAGCAGCAGCCAATGGTCGCTGCTGAACTTGCCCGGCGCACAATACGGCGCCAGCCCGGGGGCTCCCGGCGCGCCGGTCCGGGGCGCCAGCCTGGCGGCGGCGCATTTCACCGGACTGCTAGCACGGGCCTGCCTGAACGGCGGCGTTGAGAAGATGCTGCAAAACCCGTCCTTCACCGGCCGCGAACGCATCGGGACCGAAGGCCCGCGTGCTGCATGACCGGCTTTGACAATTGGAACAGCACGCTGCGCGCCAATTGCGGCCACTATTATGCGACCCCGGATCAGGCTTCAGGAAATTGGGCGGGGACCTTTGACCTTCACCAGCGAAGCGGCGTTGATGTGGCCGAAATCCGCTGCCCGCCGGCCCGCATTGAGCGCACCCGCAAGGGCATCTTGCGTGACGATCAGGAGCACTTCTTTTTGCTGCGTCAGCTGGAGGGGGAAACAGGCATCCATCATGCAGGCCGCGAGACGCTGCTGATGCCCGGGGAGTTTCTTCTGCTCGATTCCACCCGCCCGGCGGAACTGAGCATCACCGGCCAGCCTGCCGCCTTCCTGTCGGCGCATCTGCCGCGAGCGCTGGTTTTGGAAACGCGCCGGGAGATGCCCGCGGCAGGCCGCAAGATCAACTCAGCGCATCCGCTGCATGCCAGCCTGTGCGGGTTGCTGGATGCCGCCGGAGCAGATGACAATGCAGACTACATATTTGAGTTGGTGCCATTGGCCTTTTCACAGGCAGGAGCACGCCCGGGGGCAGGAAGCCTCGGCGGCCGCACGCACCGGTTCCGGCTCATATACGAGACCCTGGAGCGTCTCAGCAGTGATCCGCATCTGTCTCTCGACATTCTGGCCACCCGCGCAGGACTGTCGCGGCGCCAGTTACAGCGGGAGTTTCAAGATAACGGAACCACCTTCACCAACTGCCTCATCCGCGCAAGGCTGGCTGTGGTGACCGGCAAGCTGCGCCACGCGGCGCGGCAGGGCGCCCGGGTACCGATTGCCCAGATCGCCTATGGCGCCGGGTTTGGCGACATCTCCCATTTCAACCGCGTCTTCCGCCAGAAATTGGGCTGTTCACCCCGCAGTTTCTTTCGCACATGCAAACTCAACGGCTTTTTGGCGCAGGACGCAAACTCTTTGTCACAGCCGTCCAAGACCTTGCCGCCGGGCCGTGGTTGTCTTTTCCAATCAAACCCGGCTGACGGATAAACAGGGAGAACGGCAATGGACTACCGGATGCTCATCAATGGCGAACAGGTTTCGGCGGAGCGCATGATCGACGTAATCAACCCGGCAACGGAGGAAGTGTTTGCCCGCGTGCCGCATGCCTCCTTGGCCCAGATGGAACAAGCGGTAGCCGCCGCCAAAGCAGCGCAGAAGGCCTGGGCGGAAACCCCGATGGCCGATCGCCGCACCAAGGTCGAGGCACTGGCCGCCGCGATCGGCGAGGAAGCCGATGAACTGGCACGGCTGATCACGACGGAGCAGGGCAAGCCGCTGCCCGAGGCGCAGGGCGAGGTCGCCTGGTCGCAAGGCTATCTGGCGCATACCGCAACTTTGGAGCTGCCGGACCGGGTTATTCAGGATGACGCCGAGTTCCGGATCGAAACCCGGCACAAGCCCCTTGGCGTGGTGGCAGGCATTATCGCCTGGAACTTTCCGCTTTTGCTTTGCTGCTGGAAGATCGGCCCGGCGCTGATGGCCGGAAATGCCATTGTTCTGAAGCCTGCACCGACCACGCCGGTTGCTGCGCTCAAGCTCGGCGAGATCTGCGCCCGGGTTTTTCCGGCCGGCCTCGTGAACATCATCACTGATGCAAATGACCTCGGCCCCAGGCTGACAGCGCATCCGGATGTGGCCAAAATCGGCTTTACCGGATCGTCGGAGACCGGCAAGCGGATCATGGCGAGCGCGGCGGATACCATGAAACGGGTGACGCTGGAGATGGGCGGCAACGACCCAGCCATCGTGCTGCCCGATGTGGACGTGAAAGCGGCAGCGGAAAAGGTCTATGGCGGGGCTTTCCTCAATGCAGGCCAGGTCTGCCTGGCGGTGAAGCGCGCCTATGTGCATAGCGACATCTACGACGAGTTCTGCGCAGAACTGGCCGCCCTTGCCGGGCAAGCGGTGGTCGACGACGGGATGAAGCAAGGCACCACCATCGGCCCGATCCAGAACAAGGCGCAGTTCGAGAAGATCAAGGGCTTCCTGGAGGATGCGCGTGCCTGCGGACAAATCATTGCAGGCGGCAACGCCAAGGATGGGCCCGGTTACTTCGTGCCGCCCACCATTGTGCGCGATGTGACCGACGGCCAGAAGATCGTAGACGAAGAGCAATTCGGCCCGGTTCTTCCAGTGATCCGCTTCGACAGCATCGATGATGTGGTCGCCCGCGCCAATGCCTCAGACTACGGGCTGGGCGGTTCCGTGCATTCTGCGGATACAGGCAAGGCCACAGAGATCGCCGGACGCATCGAATCCGGCACCATCTGGGTAAACCAGCAGCTGAACATCGGGCCGCATATCCCGATGGCCGGCTTCAAGGGCTCTGGCCTCGGCGTTGAGCAATCGGTCGAGGGCCTCGCCGAATATACCCAGATGCAGGTGATCAACGTCGCCCGCGGCTGACCTTTTGCCCGAAAACCGGCCAGGCCGCCTTATGGCGGCCCGGTCCGCTCTACCAGCAGAGACTGACCATGACTGATCCGCAATCAGACTTCACCGCACCCATTGACGGCCTTTCGCATGTGCACGGGTCAAGTGAGCCGCCGTTGCAGCACATCACGATCCCGGACCTTCTGCGGCAAGCAGTGGAGAAGCATGGCAGCCGCGAAGCCCTGATTTTCACGGATACAGGTGTGCGGCTGACTTATGGGGAACTGGCCCAGCAGGCGGATAATCTTGCGGCGGGGCTGCTGAAACTGGGTGTCAGCAAGGGTGACCGGGTCGGCATCTGGTCCCCAAACCGGTGCGAATGGGTGATGACGCAGTTCGCCACTGCCCGGATCGGTGCCATACTGGTCACGATCAATCCAGCCTACCGGTTGTCGGAGCTGGAATATGCGCTCAACAAAACCGGCTGCAGGGTGCTGATCTCAGCAGAACGATTCAAAAGCTCCAACTACCTCAGCATGATCCGCGAGCTGGCGCCCGAGTTGGCCACCGCACCCCCGGGGCAACTGGCCGCGGAGCGGTTGCCCGACTTGCGCCATGCAGTGGTCATGGCGGCGAACCCTGGCCCCGGCATTCTGCCCTTTCAGACCTTGCTGGAGCTGGGAGCGGACGCGGACTCTGCAGCGCTGGATGCAATCGGCGCAGAATTGGTGCCGGAGGAGGCGATCAACATCCAGTTCACCTCCGGAACCACCGGGCTGCCCAAAGGGGCGACGCTGACGCATTTCAACATCGTCAACAACGCCCGTTTTGTCACCAGCCGCATCAACCTGACTGAGGCTGACCGTCTTCTGATCCCAGTGCCGCTTTACCACTGCTTCGGCATGGTGATGGGCGTGCTCGGCGCAGTTTCCAAAGGTGCCGCAATGATCTTCCCGGGCGAAGCGTTCGAACCCGCCTCCGTGCTGGACGCCGCCGCCGCCGAACGCGCCACTGCGCTTTACGGGGTGCCGACGATGTTTGTCGCCATGCTGCAGGATCTGGACCAGTCGCCGCGCGATGTCTCCTCCCTGCGCACCGGCATCATGGCGGGTGCCCCCTGCCCGATTGGAATCATGCGCCGGGTCAACACAGACATGCATATGAAGGAAGTGACGATCTGCTACGGCATGACGGAAACCGCACCGGTGTCCTTCCAGAGCTTCACTTCCGACCCGGCAGACAAGCGCTGCACCACCGTGGGCCGGGTGCATCCGCATCTGGAAGTGAAAGCCGTGGACGCCAACGGCGCCACCGTGCCTGCAGGGGAACGGGGCGAATTGCAAGTGCGCGGCTACTCGGTAATGCAGGGCTATTGGGATGACCCGGACGCAACCGAGGGAGCCATCAGGGACGGCTGGATGCGTACCGGCGATCTGGGCTCTTTCGATGCGGAGGGGTTCT
Organism: Leisingera sp. ANG-M7; assembly: GCF_000813965.1. Taxonomy (GTDB): domain Bacteria; phylum Pseudomonadota; class Alphaproteobacteria; order Rhodobacterales; family Rhodobacteraceae; genus Leisingera. The sequence continues at coordinate 26,111 of NZ_JWLI01000009.1, forward strand.
GCAGCATCACCGGGCGCGTGAAGGACATGATCATCCGCGGCGGCGAGAACATCTACCCGCGCGAAATCGAAGAATTCCTGATCCGCCACCCGCAGATCGCAGATGCCCAAGTGTTTGGCGTGCCAGACGAGAAATTCGGCGAACAGGTCTGCGCTTGGATCGTCCCTGCCCCGGGTGCAAGCCTCGGTGAAGAGGAGATCCTGTCTCACTGCCGCGGCCAGATCGCGCACTTCAAGATCCCCCGTTTTGTCCGGATCGTTGCCGAGTTGCCCATGACAGTCACGGGCAAACCGCAAAAGTTCAGGATGCGCGAAATCATGATGCAGAAGCTTGCGCTTCTTTGATTTTGGAGGTGTGCCTGATCCAGAATGATGGTTCCCTGACCAGTGAGCCTGTTGTGGACTTGGCAGGCTGAAGGCTTTGAGGCAACCTGAATCAACAAAGCCTCCCGCTGGAGGCAAGGGCTCGGCCGGAAATTCAGTTGCGGGAGCAAGCATCCGCCGTATCCTGCCTGTCCTCACCGCAATCCTTTAAACCCCTGATTGCGCACAGCTAGCGGTACTTTTACGCAGATAGCGACGATTGCAAAGCGAGGGGTCTCAAGCGGGCTACAGGCATGATTAAACCGGAGCCGCCGTTCGATCGTGACCGGCAACGCTGCATCGTTGCGCTTAAAGCGCCGCCGCTCGCCGCCTTATGATGGGCAAGGATGAAGTGTTTTAAAGCGCCACACTCCTCTTCCGTCATCAGATCTAGTGCCAAGCTGGTCCCCATGGCAGACATCAGCTTGAATCATGCCTGCGCAGCGGTGTGTTTTCTTCTTGTTAACACGACCAGGTTACAGGGCGGCATTTCATTGGAAAACTGGCTTTTGCGCTCGCTGGAGGCTGCTGTTACTGATCAGCGTAACTTCCAGCGTCTCGCCTTCGGACACCTTTGGCAGCCGGGCAACAAAATCCCAACTTCCGGAGCCGGGGTGAATAGCTGCCACATCCGGCCGTGCCGGTCCGAGAACCGGAATGCCAATCACACCTGCGTTTGTGATTGAAACTACCAGGGTGGGCGGCGTTTCTGCAGGGGCGACGAACCAGCCGTGTGCCCGGAGAAGACCGCTGCCGCTGTTGTAATCGACTTTAGAAATCGCCAACCGGAGCGCTTGGCTGCTTGTACGGCAGGCATTATCGAACACGTCCTGAGGTGCGGCTTGGAATGAAGGAGCGACAGAGCGAAACTCTTTCCAGGTTCCGCCGCCAAAATGCACGACGCAGGGCGCATTGCCGGTCAGGCGGTTTACAAAATGGCCTGGTTGACGCTCCTCTACCAGAGCCATGCCTCCACCGCACAAGTGCAGGATACTGTCTTCGGGGAATTCACGGAACAGTTCCGGCTGCGCCGCACGGATTACCCGGGCCAGGTCCTGATCATGCCAGTTATGGTCACGTATCAGACTGGGCGGCAGTTTCGTAAAGCGCGTCTGGATCTCCTCAAACAACCCCTTCATCAAATTCGGCTGCGCCGTGATAAAGCCGATATTCACTTCATGCAGGCCGCCATTAAATTCCCAGTCACCGACAAGCTGGCGGTAGCGCAGATCTTTCTTCCAAAGGCTAGTGCCGGGGTAGATCGGATTGGCCTCGGCAGCGTAGTTGATACAACCATTGGCGGCTTGTTCGAACAGGCCGCTGACGTCACTCTGAAAATACAAGTCATTGTCACAGATCGCTACGGCGTGGTAGTCCTGGCCGTGAAGCGCATGCCACTCAAGATAGATGAGCTTACTCATACGCTTGTTGCGGTAGGCATGAAATGCGGCCAGGGCTTCGGCGTCGGGCTTTCCTGGAAACAGCTGGCGCCATTTCATTTTCTCGTCTGCCCATGTCATCGGGCTTACATGAGCGCAGATGCCCTCGGCTTCCAGATATGACCGGGCCTTGCTGCTCAGCTGTGTCGAGAGCACCCATATGTCCTGGTCATAGGCGCCGAGGCGGGGATCGCGCAAAGTTTGCGTCATCAGGCTGGACGCCGCCAACTGAGGGGTGTTCGCCGTAAATAGAAGAGCGGTTTTCATGTGGACCCCGAGGAGTTGTGTGGAAAAAACTACCGAATTTCACAGGCCGCACGCTGGCCGCAGACGGCAATCCAGTGTGCTTTCAACCGGGTACGGTCCAGGAACTCGGCAAACGCCCGGCGCTCGTGCTGCTCAAAATTGGGATAGCAAAAATACTCATCAAACAGCAGGATGCAGCCGGGCTGGATCTTGTCTTCCAGCGCCCGCAACACGGTTGCAGTTGAACTGTAGATATCACAGTCCACATGCATGAAGCTGACGTGATTGATAGCGTCGGCATAGGCGGGCAATGTGTCATCGAACCAGCCCGTATGCAGGCGTACGTTGGATTCTACCTCCGGAGGCTTACCCTTGCGGTCGAAGTCAAACGGCTGCCATCCACGCCATTCTTCGGGCAGCCCGGTGAAACTGTCGAACCCGTCAAAGGTGATTTCAGGGCGGGCGCGGGCCATCATATTAAGGGTGCGGCCGGAAAAGACCCCGAATTCCGCATGGGCACCGCTGCGCTGCGCCTTCGACAGCGCATAGAGGAGAATATCGTCGGAACGCTCGAACAACATCGCTTCAGGCATCTCGCGCTGGACAATTTCCACTGTCCGCTCTAGCGCCTTTTCGGACAATGCCCGAAACAGCGCGTGATTGCTGTTGGGGCGGGTGTCGAGCCAGGCGCTTACCTTGGGATATGGTTTGGCTGAATGTTCTGCGATCTGCTCCAGTTGCTGCAGAATCTGGCCCAGCTTTTCTTCGAGGTCTTTCACGTGGCAGGCTCCGGGTTGTAGGGAGGGCAGGCTTGCCCCGTATCTGCAGAATTCATATGACTCCAAGCGCCTATTTGCGGCTTAGCACTTCGTCCAGATCCACCCGCGGGAAGATCTCCAGCTTTGAAAACCGGCTGGCGTTGTATACCTCTACGCCGATGGAATCACAGTAATCCTTGGCAAATTGATAAGAGTGCTCAAGCCGGTCCAGCACCGGGTAATGCCACTTCTCGCCGGGCTTGCGGTACTCGGGATGGAAATGGTTCACTTCGCCTTCAGACACCAGCGCACCGTCCTGTTTGGTTTTGGGCTCCACATAGGAGTGATCGAGGCCAAGGATGTAGATTTCCTTGAAACCCATATGCACTGCCATCTGCATCATTGAGTAGGTGATGGTTGAGCCCCAGCAAATACCTTTGGCGAGATCTGCAGAGAACTCGCGGAAGGGTGACCGGTTGTCGGCGGGCGGCAGCCAGCGGGCGTAGTGGTGATTGGCCTGGCGCGGCAGGTAAGACAGCATGTGATGCGGAAAGATCTTGGTCGTTCGGTCCACTGCCAGGATCTCGGCCCGGCAATTTTGCGCCACCAGTAGATCCTCAACCGAATAGAAGGTCGGGCGCCAGTCTGTCTCATCAAAGCAGAGATAGATCTTGTTGGCGGCAAAGGTGACCTCGTCTTTCAAAAGCTCAATATCCGCCACCGTGAGACTGGGCCCGTTACCGAGCACAAAGCAGCGCTGGCCCTGGTAGCGGTTGCGCAGCCCGTTCAAGAAAGCCAGATCCTCATCGGTCACTGGCGCGCGAACTGCAGCCCCAGCCTGGGTGCGCTGCAAGGTTGCCATCGCCCGGCGCATGTCCCGCAGCGCGGCGCTTTCCTGATCGGCGGCTGCCAGGCGCGGCGCTTCGCCGTGTTTGCCGTAGGTGGCCCAAAAGGCCTGCGAGGTGAGATGCGTCCGGGCGGCCTGGTAACACGATGCCAAGGTCGGAAGACGGTCGAGCATCCGGCGGCGAAGGCTGCGTAGGGCCAGCATCTGACGCAAGGCCCGGCGCGAGTTGCGGGTCACGGTGAAACCGACGCCTTTTTGCGGATTCCAGTAGCTCACTTGTTTGCCGCGGCGGCAGTCAGCGCGCTTGGAGGGACGGGTGGTGTCGATGACCACCTGCTCCTTCAGCGGCAGGAAATGGTTGTTCCAGGTGCGCCCGTTCAGCCAGAGGGTGCGCTTTGAGGCTGGCGGCTCTAGACCGTTCACCACGGGAGCGCCGCCGGGCGGCTCAGGCATCGTGTTGTTCTTTTCCTGCACCACAATGCGGAAAACCCCGGCCAGAATGGCATCTTCGTTGCGGACCAGGTAGTCGGGCCCCTGCAGGAAATGCGTCATTGCATCCAGCAGCAACTGGGCATGCTCGTATTTACGGGCTTCAACAAAACCGCGCACCAAACGGTCAAATTCTGTTGTGAAACCGGCAGGATCGTTCAGCCGTCCCTGCTGCGCCAAAAGCACCCAGCGGTTGCGGAAGCGGAAATACTGCATGGCGGCCGAGTATTTCTCTTCGAAATCGTCGTGCAGCACCCAGAAGGAGAAGGGGATCACCAGTTCTACCCCGGCATCGCGCAGCCGCAGCCCGTATTCCACATCATCCATTTTGATAAAGAACGGATACGGCAGGCCGATGCGGTGGATATCCGCCACGGCCATGCAGCTCCACCACCAGCCGGTGCTGTCGGGTCGCCGGTCCATGCGAATAAAGGCAGGGATGTCAGCTGTGTCCAGCCCGGCACCCAGGGCGCTGTCGCTGGGATGCACCGTGCCGCGGTACTTATGCCCGAAACAGGCGCTTCGGAGCGGAACTCTGTTCTCCGAGGATGCTGGATACATCGGCGCGCCGACGTGAAAACCAGGCTTCAGGAAGCGCATGAATGCGGTATTACGGGCAAACATCTCCGGATGCAGGTAGATATCGTCGTCCAGCAGGCAGACATGGGTGAACCCTTGTTCTGCCTGCCCTCCGTAGCAGCTTTCGTAGAGACCGCGGCCAAAACCTCCTGCACCGCCGGTATTGCTGTTGGCAAAGACGGTCACATTGGCATCCGGCTGCACCCCGCAAGCGCTGCTGTCGCTGCCGCTGCCATTGTCGACAACCGTCAGATGCGCCTCATCCTCGGCCCGGTTGCGGCGGACGTAGTCGCGGAACACATCCGCGTTGCGCTGCACATATTCCGCCCGCTTGAATGTGCAGAATACATAGTTGATCCGCAGGTTCGGTGTTTCAGGCTGATCATCAGTCCCGAAGGTAATGTCGTAACTGGAGCCTTTGACTGCATGCTCCACCACCGGCAGTACCGCACCTTCCATATCCGCCAAACGCAGCGGCGGGAAAATCTGCGTGCCCGGACCGCTTTGCTGTGCCCGCGCCAGTACGGTGACAGTGCCATCGCGGGCAATGTGGTGCAGGGCCACGCGGACTTCACCTGAACGCACCACCAGCCGGGTGCCCAGCCAGATGAGGCTGGTGGCGCGGCGCCAGGCGTCTAGATCAAAGGCGTTAACGGCGCTGGCGCCAAACTCCCGCACGTACCGCTGCAGCGGATAGAGCCCCCGGATAGGAGAAAACCGCTCTCGCGCTGAATGGTCTTGGCAAGTTGGGTTTGCAGACGGAACTTGGGGGACAATGTTCATGATGGCACTCGGTATTCAGGAGGTTTTAGGTTTGCACTTGAGGTTCTGGGCGGCCGTGCACTGGTGATTTCAGGGCAAAGGTCTGCCCCGCCGTTTGCCGCCATTCCACTGCCTCTTCCGGCAGTTTCTGAGTGGCGGAGGTCACAAAGAGCGTGGTGAAGTCAGGCCCGCCAAAAGCGGGGCAGGTTGCATGGCCGGTTGGCAGATCCAGCGCTTGCAGGAATTTTCCGCAGGGGCTGTAGCGGGCCACGCGGGCCGAACCCCATTGAGCGCTCCAAAGGCAGCCTTCGGCGTCCACCACGGCTCCGTCCGGCTTATGCTCGGGTTCAGTTTCCCTGGCGCGCAGGTCCAGGAATACTTCCTTGGCGCCTGCCGGCCAGCCGGTTTGCGGGTCAAGCGGCCGGCGCCAGACTATTCGGGTTTTGGTGTCGCTGTAATAGGCACAAGCCCGATCTCCGTCGAAGCAGACCGCGTTGGGGGTGGTGAGGCCGGTTTCAACAATCCGAAGCTCGCCATGAGCCCAGCGGTACAACGTGCCCAGCTCCGGCTCTCCCGCTTTGCCCATCGTGCCTATCCAGAAACCGCCCCATGGATCGGCGCGGCCGTCGTTGGAACGGGTTGCCTTCCGGTCCGCCTCAATAGGGCACAGCATCTCTTCGGTACCGGTTTCCAGGTTGAAGCGGCTGAGCCCGGTTTCACTGGCAACGAGCAGGTTACCGTGATCGATCCAGCCTGCCGCACTCACATGGCGCTCGAACTGCCACTCCAGCGGCCGTCCGCCCAGACGTGACAGCAGCTTGCAATTCACGATGTCAAACCAGAACAGCTGCTGACGCAGCGGATGCCAAAGCGGCCCCTCCCCCAGAATGCAGCTGCGGCTGTCAAACACAGTCACCGTCATGCGGATTCCTTTGCTGCTGTGTTCGGTGGGAACAGGGTGTCGAAGTCAGCCCGCTCGAACACCTCGAGACAGCTTCGGCGCGAAGCATTCAGCACCTGCACACCGCGTGCGGCACAGCTTTCGCGGGCGCGGGCGTAAGAGACTTCCAGAACATCCAGATTTGGCTGGTGCCAAGCCTCTCCGACCTGCCGGTAACCGGGGTGAAAATGGTTCTGCTCGCCTTCATGCAGATACTGGTTGCCCCGTTTGACACTTGGCAGCTGATAGCTGTGGTCGACGCCAATCAGGATGATTTCGGAGCACCCCATGAACAAGGCCATCTGAATCTGGCTGTAAACGATGGTCGACCCCCAGCAGATACCATGGCTGAGATCGGTGCTGAAACTTGGAAAACCCGGGTCCGACAGCGGGTCTTCGAAAGATTTTGGCGGAAGGAACGGCACAAAAATGGTGTCTGGCGCGTGATAGCCGAAATCCCGGACATTTGCCGGGAATATCTTGATGCTGCCCTGCAGCCCCGCGATCTGGTCCCAGCTGTTTTGAATAACCAGCCCATCCTCGACAGAGTAGTAGGTCGGCCGCCAGAAGGTTTCGCCATAGGCAAGGTAGATCTTGTTGGAGGCGAAAGTTACGTCCGCCTGCAGCCGGTCCAGATCCGATATCCGAAGGCTGGGGCCGTTGCCGACTATCACCGCTCGCCGTCCCTTGTGGCGGTCCCGCAGCAAACTCATCATGATCTGACTGGCGCGGTCCTGATCCGCATGAGACCGGCCTGTATCCAGCAGCCGGTTGTGTTCCAATCGGCCTTCCAGCGCCGCGAACTGGCGGCTCCAGGCGGACTGGAGCCCGCGCAGCCGGTTGTCTGACTTCAGATGCAGAACGCTTAGTTCCTGCTGCCGCTGCAAAGCGCCTTCCGGGGCGCGTGCGGGATCAGACGGAGGCCGGTTGCCCCCCATCTGCCCCCAATAGGCAATCGTGCCCAGCTGCCACCGGGCAGTGTCATAAGAACGGGCAATCGCGGACAGACCGGAGATCCGGGCCAGCTGACTGCGCAATCGGCGGTTCAGCTGCCAGCGCACGAACGGGGGGCGGGGGACGGCTCGAACTGGCTGCTGGCGGCACGCAAAAAGCTGCTGCGGGCCGCCCAGAAAGATATCCATGCTATTCATAAGACGAGTAGCGCCTTCGGCATCGCCGGCCGCAATGCGGTCTTGAACTTCACCTGCGAATTCCGCCTGCAGCTCGCCTGCCCCGGGCAATGTGCCCATCAGGAGCCGAAGTGCCCAGTCCGATCCTTTGCAGGGAGGGGAAGCCGGAGCTGCCTGACAGGGAAGTGCTGGGTTTGCAATCACTTGCAGACCGGCGGCGCGCATGCGGGCGCTGTACTCCTGCCGGGCTGCCGGTTCCGGCAGTGGGCAAGGCAGCCCGTTGCGGTGGATGTCACGGACATCCATACAATGCCAGCCGACCGGTTCCCGCTCCGGCTCTGGCTGCCCGCCGGAATCCGGCCCGCAAACCTGGAACCCGGGTTTCAGAAACCGCATCAAGGCTGCAGCGCGAGCGAAGTATTCGGGATGCGGCGGCAGCCCGGCGGGGGGCAGGCAGAGATGAGTGAAGCCTTCTTGTGCAAGGCTGCCATAGCAAGCCTCGTAAAGCCCGCGGCCAATGCCGAGCGCGCCGCCGGTGCAGTCGTTTGCGATCCAGGCGATGCCCGTTTCCTGCGGCCGTGCCGCCAGGCCTGCGCTATCCACACCAACAAGCTGCACCGCATCTGTGCCGCCGCGATCAAAGTGTTCTTGCAGAAAGCCGAGGGCCGCAACTGCTGCAGCTTCAGCGTCCGGACTGTGCAGTTCCTGAATGAACGCAATATTTGCTGCAGGCAGCTCAGGGACCTGATTTGTGCCAAAGTAGAGGTCAAACCCGGCATCTTCCGAGGACCGCTCCAGCACAGGCAGCAGCACACCGTCCATCTGCGCCACAAAAATCGGCGGGCTGAAGACCGATCCCGGCTCCAAACAATCCAGGCGGCAAAACTCCCGCCTTCTGCCGTCTGCAGCGATATGCTGCAAGCTGATCTCAACAGCGCCCCGCTGCACGCGCAGCTCCACGCCAAAGGCGTCAAGTGTTGTTGCCCGGCCCCATACCTGCAGGTCGAATGCATTGGCGGCGGCAGCGCCAAGCTCATGAATATATCCCTGCAAACGGTGTTTCATGTTTCAGCCCTATCTCTTGAAAACCGGATCAAGCGGTCAGGTGCTTGAACAGATTTTCAAGTGTATTGGCATGCACATATTCAATCGCTTCAATGGTGCTGTTGGCATTGTGGCTGGACACAGCAACATTCTCGAACTGCAGCAGCGGGTGGTCCTGCGGCAGAGGTTCGGTCTCAAAAACATCCAACGCCGCGGCGCCCACCTTACCCGACTGCAGCCCGGCCACCAAAGCGGCCTCATCGATCAGCCCGCCGCGGGCCACATTGACCACGACCACCCCGTCGCGGGCGTGTTCCAGCGCATCGGCGTTGATCAGGTGATAATTCTCTGCAGTCTGATTGCAGCACAGGCAGATCACATCGGCCTGCGCCAGAAGTTCCGGGAAAGAGACCAGCTGGGTACCGTCCGGGGCAGTGCTCATATAGGGGTCGTGGGCGATCACCTCCATGCCGAGGCCGCGGGCGCGCTGGCCAACGCCCTGACCAATGGCACCATAGCCGATCACTCCCATGGTCCGGCCCGCCATGCCCGGAAAACGGCCCTTGGGCCAACCAGCCTGGCGGATCATCCGGTCTGTGCGCGCCAGCCGCCGGGTTGCCGTCAGCAGCAGACCGATGGCATATTCGCCGACCGCATCGCGGAAGGCACCGGGGGAATTGCAAACCGGCACGCCGCGGCGCTTGGCGGCCTCCAGATCGATGGAATCCAGCCCGGTCCCCCATTTGGAGATCACCTTGAGACGGGGCAGGAAGGCTTCCAGAACCGCATCGGTTATCCGATCGTCGCCCGCCAGCCAGCCATCAATCTGGCCTGCGAATTCCATGCATTGGGCTTCACCCATGAACTGGTTTACCTCGGGCCAGATAGGTTCGATGCCCTTTTCACGCAATACGGCGTCAAACCGTGCCTGCTCGTTCAGCATCATGATGTTGGAAACCAGTACTTTCATGGCCTGCCCGTCCTTCTTGCCTTGCCCTATTTGTTGCCCAGAACGCTCAGCAGCGCCTCAGCAATATCGAGGTCCTGCTGGGTCTTGATCACATGACCGGAGATCGGGTCAACCGGGTAAAAAGCGATCTTGCCGTTGTAGGTTCCAATACCGCCAGCTTCGACCGCTTCGATATAGGATTTTGCCCGCCAACCGGTGATTGACCAAGTCACCCGCTGGGTAGGTTCCAGATCCTGCGAATTGGTCTTTTCAGCAAAGGTGAAATTGACTGGCTGGTCCTGGTAGGCCACTTCGATCCGGTCTTCGATGCAGGACAGCATCACATCCGCATCCGAGGCAATGAAGGCTTCCGCAAAGGATTTCACCTCCGCTGCGCTCAGCAGAGGCGCAATGGAATGCACCTGCACCAAGAGGTCGCACTCCACGTTTTTCAGAAAGTCATACACAAACTGCTCGGAAGTGGCGATCGAATTACCCAGTTCTTCCGGGCGCTGGTAGAACTTGATGCCGTATTGCACGGCGAACTGACCGAATTCGGCATTCTCGGAATTGATGTAAATTTCGTCGAAGCAGCCGGAATCCTGGCATTTTTGCACGGCATGGGTGATCAGCGGCTGGCCCGCCAGCGGTGCGAGGTTTTTCTTTTTCAGGCGCTGGCTACCCATCCGGGCAGGAATCATGGCGATGGTTTTCATTGCGGGTCTGTCCTTGTGATTAGGCCGGTCTCAGGCTGCAGACCGGGCAAATAGCGGGGCATAGTTGTCAAACAGGTCAGCAGGGGCGCAGAGACTGAATTGATCTGCATCCATGGCCGGGGGCCTTTCTGCCGGAGTATGGTAGGGGCCATAGGCAAGCCCGGCCTCACGGGCGACCAAGGCACCCGCCAGGTCGTCCCACCCTTTGGCTTCGCGGCTGGCGACCATGCTGACGCGGCCGGCCGCGGCATAACACAAGTGCAGCGCCTGGCTGCCGAAGTTGCGCAGTTTAAACTCCTGCAACAACACAGCGATTTGGTCCGGAGCCCGGGTGGCCAGGTCACGCAGCAGCCCCGAGCTGACAATAGCAAGCCGAGCCGGGCTCTCCTGGCGCTGCAGAGGCACGCCATCAGCAAAGGCGCCTTTGCCCGCAATGGCGGAAAAAACCATGCCATTGGGCACATCATACACCGCCGACAGCACAGGCTGACCGCCTTCGATCAGCACTGCCGCCACCGAATACGCAGGCAGACCAGCCACAAAATTCACGGTTCCATCCAGCGGGTCCACTAGCCAAAACGGAGCATCGCCCGGCGCCCCAGTGAAGTCTTCTTCGCCAACCACAAGCGATCCCGGCAGCAGTGCCGCCAGTCCGGTTTCCAGCCGGGCCTGCATGGCCAGGTCAACAGAAGTGACCAGATCAAGCCCGCAACTGCCTTTGGCCCGGGTTTCAAAACCGTTGGCAAAGACTTCTGCAGCTGCCTGGGGCAGCAGGGCGCAGAGTTTGCCGTGCAGATCTGCAATTAAGTTATCTTCGCGTGCCGGAAACATTAGACGGGGATCAGAATTTCCGCTGGCCCAGCAGGCTCTGATCCATGTTGTCCATGCGCAGATATTGGGTGAGAATATGAATAAAGGCCATGTGGACGTCTTCGATCACCCCATAGTTCTGGGCGTTCACATGAGCGTTCAGATCGGCCAGTTCACGCGAGCGGCCACCGGAAAACCCGGTGAACGAAACCGAAGCCATCCCGCATTCTCGCGCCACCAGAAGGGCGCGGACCACGTTTTCGGAATCGCCCGAAGAGCTGACAGTCCAAACCAAGTCTCCAGGCCGTCCCATTGACTGCAGCTGATAGGCAAACACTTCGTCATAGGAAATGTCGTTAGCCAATGCCGAGTTCATCTCGGTATGTGCGGCCAGCGACATTACCCGCGGCATCAGGGCCGTGTCAGTACGCACACATTTCAGGAAATCGCACAGGGAATGGTTGGCGATTCCTGCTGATCCCCCGTTACCGCAGATGTAAATGAAATTGCCTGTATCGATGGTCTTCTTAACCAGGGCGGCAATTTTGTCCAGCACGCTCAGGTCGCTGGCCTGAACGGCCGCCGCCAGAGTGGCAAAATACTCGCCAGCAAAGCCTTCACAGCTGCTGAATGGGGTAACCGGGAAGAGGGCAGTCATAAATCGGGGGTCCTGTCAGGTTTTTAGAACGAAACGCATCACGCCGGACTTGAGGCTGCGCTGAAGCAGAATCTGCAAATCCCGCAACCTGTCCTTGTCTGCGTCCTGGAAGAAGCTCGACCAAAAGGGAATTTTGGCATTTTCAGCGCTGTTGAAGTATTGCTCCAGCAACACCGCGTCGCGGCGGCCGGGCGTTGAGGCTTCAAGCACTGTGTAACCCAAACTCTGAGCCAGCAGCTCGAACCCCTTGACGGAAAAGATGTTCAGCCGGTCCAGGGGGATGAAGCTGGGAGAATCCACACCGAGGATTTCGTATTCCAAACCGTCAGAGCAGGAAGTGCCAATGAAGACAATTGTGCCCTCAGCAACATTTTCGCGCAGCGTGCGCAGCAACTGGGCAGGATCGGCAACCCGGTCCATCTCCGCCTGTACCAGAACCGCTTTTGGTGCGAGATCCCGCAGGCTCCGGGTCAGCTTGCCTATGCCGCCGTCTGCAGCGCTTTCCAGCGGCAGGAACTGCCAGTCACGGTTGTGGCTCAAACGGCCAGTTGCCTCCTCGAACCCGGGCGCCTGCGAGCAGAACCGGTAGTCCAGAACCCTTTCCAGACGGCAGCCGCTGCGGGCTTCGGTCAAGCTGATCCAGTTCAGCAGCGAAATGAACTCGAACTCCCGGTCCTGTTCGGCTTCGGGGTCTTTGACGGCGGTTTGCTCCAGGCGCAGCCGGTCCAGCTCCTGCTGGGCAGGCACGCGGGCCGCATAAATACTGTTGCACCCCCCGCACCGCTGGAACGGCAGGTAGGCCCGGCTGAAGTTCCGGCTTTTTGCGATGCTCCCGCCGCAGGCAGGACAGTTGCTGCGCTCATGCCAGTGGGCGGTGTCGTCCAGCAACAGCTCGGACAGCGCCTTGTTCCGGGTCAACCGGTAGCGCTCAGGCTTGCGCCCCGTCACCGTGGAAATATCGGGCAAGTGGTCAAGGAATACAGGAGTTTGCATCTGTCAGAACGACTCTTATTCGGCGGCAGTCACAGACTGGCGCTGCAACTGGGCATGCCACTCGGGATCGGCGGCATAAATTGCTTCCACCAGTTCCATGACCTCCAACGCCTGGGCAGAAGTGCCGCTGCGGATCGGAGTGCCATTGGCAATCGCCTCATAAAATTCAGCCGCTTCTTTGTCCCAGGACAGATCCTCGGTGAACCGGATCTCCTGGCATTCCGGGTTGGGAATGGGATTGCCCCCGCGGTCCAAACGGTTCAGTGCTACAGTCAGCACCTCGGTGCCGTAGCTGCCGGAGGCCGACAGGATCCCGTCCACCGAAATAAATCCATTGCGCATGTACAGCTCAAACCGGAACGTGTGCTGCCATTGCGTAGCGGAAGAATGCACCGACGCGATAATGCCTTCTGGGTTCTTCATCAGCGCAAAGGCGTTGTCCTCCACCGGCACTTCGGTCCAGAAATTGCGCTGAATGAACGATTGCACCTCAGTAAAGCGGCCCGCAAACATCTGAAACAAATCCAGCATGTGGATACCCTGATCAATCAGGATGCCGCCGCCGGATTGCGTCGGATCGTTGCGCCAGTTCTGCGCATAGCCCGGCCCGCCCGCCTTGCCGTAAACTCCGCGCATGAAATAGAGATCGCCCATCGTCCCGGCATCGGTCAGCTTCTTGGCTTCCTCGATGGCGTCATGCATGCGGTGATTGAATCCAAATTTCAATACAAGACTTGGATTCTGCGCCTCTGCCTGGCGCATCCGGCGCACGTCGCCGGAATTGCGCCCTGGCGGCTTCTCCGAAAAGACGTGCTTGCCGCGGGTGAGCGCTTCGCAAACCACATCCGGGATCATCATATTGGGCACACTGCAGACTATCACGTCAGGGTTGTAGTCGTATACCGCCAGCGGGTCTGTCACCACCGGAATAGCGGCGGTTGGATCCGGCTGGCTATCACAAGCGGCCACAACTTTGAAACCGCCATGCTTTTCCATCGCAGCATGACGAATACGTCCCATTTTCCCATAGCCAATAATGGCGGTGCGCAAGGTCATTACGGTGCTCTTTCGTCAGACGCGGCGGCGGGTCACACAACCCCTAGTGGAACTATCATGAATGGATCACTGGCACAGGCAGCTGCCAAAACCCTGCAGGAAGCAGGCAGGAGGACCTTACCGCCCCGGTTTCCCGGGTGCAAGCCGATCCCGCAGGTTTGTGGTTTCCCCCTGCGCCAGAAACCGCTAATCCCTCCACAAACCATCAGCTGCAACTGCAATCTACAGGGGACCACATGCTTCAATTGGCCGACGTGCTGCAGGCGGCGCGCACCCAGGTAAAAGCCGCTCGAATTGCTCCGGAAGACTTACCTCCGACCGCAGCAGCAGCCTACGCGGTCGCGCGTCAACAGGCGCCGCAGCCCGCAGCCTGGAAAATTGGCGGGGCCAACCCTTGGTCGCGCCAGGTATTTGAAAACGCTGAGGTGTTCTTCGGTCCGCTGGCGGCCAGCGAAGTGGCCATAGAGACGGAAACACTCAGCCTTGCCGGACTGCACGCCCCATTGGCAGAACCGGAGATCATGCTGGAACTTGGTGGAGACCCGGCTGCCGACATGCCGTTCTCCCAGATGGGGCTGGGTTTTGAAATCCCTGCCAGCGTGCTTCCAGAAGCTTTAAAAGGCAAACTTGCCGGGCAGATGGCTGACCGGGCGGGGGCAGGCGCCCTGTGGATCAGTGCGGTGCGGCCATTTGAGGCAGAGAAATTTCAGGCGCAGTTTGCGGCCAGTTTCCGCCGCAACAACGAGCCAGCTGGCGAAGGGGGCAGCGCCAACATCATAGGCGGCCCCCTCGGGGCGGCGCAGGAGTTTTTGCAACTAGCCCGCAGCTATGGGATGCCGCTGAAGGAGGGGCAATGGGTTGCCACTGGCGGGCTGTGTCCAGCCATACCAGCAGTGGCCGGCGACCGGCTCGAATGCAGCGCAATGGGAATGCGTGTGACCCTGCACCTCGCTTGAAGAAGTGCCGTTGCACCAACTGTCCCCGGCCAAGATGTATGACGGGTTCACCTGCTTCCTAAACCAGCGTCTCTTTCAGCGTGGCGGCATCGTCCTGGTTGACCCACCAGCGTTCTTCGCGCTTTCGCGGCCGCACCAGGGCAAAGGCGGCTACCAACTCTTGAGCTTGGCGTTTTCTGCGTCCAGGATCTTCAACCTCTTGGCCTCAGACACTTCCATACCGCCATACTCCGACACCACTTGTAAAACGTCCCATCTCCCCCTCTCGGCTGATTGCTTCGCAATCGCCTATCGGGCGGTGGAAGCCGTGCGGCTGGCACAGTTCCTTCGCCC